>JAJFFV010000001.1 GCA_021776475.1 Parvularculaceae bacterium
CCACTGGCGGCGAAGAAGCGACCGGCGGCGAAGAAGCGACCGGCGGCGAAGAAGCGACCGGCGGCGAAGAAGCGACCGGCGGCGAAGAAGCCACTGGCGGCGAAGAAGCGACCGGCGGCGAAGAAGCGACCGGCGGCGAAGAAGCGACCGGCGGCGAAGAAGCGACCGGCGGCGAACAAGCCACTGGCGGCGAAGAAGCGACCGGCGGCGAAGAAGCCACTGGCGGTGAAGAAGCGACCGGCGGCGAAGAAGCCACTGGCGGCGAAGAAGCAACTGGCGGTGAAGAAGCAACTGGCAATGGCTCATCCAGTCTTCCTAATACAGACCTCGGTACTGACAATGTAATCAACGGCGGTGCAAATTTTGTTGACGGTGATGAAAACAATGTAACCGGTGACGTCAACAGCATAGTTGGTGACGGCAACACAGTGGATGGCAATGACAATGATGTAGCCGGCACCCGCAACGGCGTATTTGGTTTACAAAATGTCATAATTAAGAATCATAACACCGTTTTTGGAAACGAAAATTTGATTGACGGAACCAAAAATCTGGTCACCGGCGATTCAAACAATATTGATGGAAATCAAAACACCGTCGACGGATTCAATAACTCGGTCACCGGAACGAAAAATGATGCCTTCGGGGACGACATGAGTATCGTCGGCAACCAAAATGATCTTAGCGGTGATTTCCTGACGATTGAAGGCAGTGGCAATTATATTCGCGGTGTTTGGAATAACATCGTTGGGGCGAATAATTCCGTTGAGGGTGACTGGAACAACGTCATCGGAGATGATAATTCAATTCTTGGGTCAAACAACTTTATTGAAGGCGATGCCAACACAATCATTGGCGATACCAATAATGTAGTTGGCGATGACAATGTCGTCACGGGCGATCAGAATGATGTCGATGGATCATCAAACGACATTGATGGTAATTCCAACCTGATCAATACAGACGGCGCTGTGGTTCGCGACAGTGGTGTCACAATTCTGAACTGAGACTTCGAATGGCCAGGCACGCTATCATGAAATCGCTGCCGGCCAAAAGTGGCGTGCTGTTGAAGGCAATCGCCTGTTATTTCTTAGTAGGCGTGGCTGTTTTCACCGGTGCTACCGACAAATTTGACAGACTAATCACGGAGCAAAGGTTTAGATTCTTATCCGAAGAGGTACCGTCTGATATTATTGTTGTCGGTATTGATACAAAGGCTCTCCAAGCAATACCCGAATGGCCCTGGGATCGCTCCAAGTATGGCGAGTTGACAGAAATTATCACACAGTCAGGGGCAACAGCGATCGCATTTGATATCGACTTTAGTGCTCCCGGTGATGCTTCAGGCAACAAGGTTTTTGCAGAAGCGATCGAAAGGTCCGGGGTCCCGGTCATTCTTGCCGCTCAAAGACAAAGTCTGTCAGAAGATCTACCCGATTTCGTTGTTGAGATATTCCCACATCCGGAGTTATCTGCAGCAGTAGACCTGATGGCGGTGAACTATCCCGTTGATAATGATGGAACGATTCGTCGTGGGGTCGACAGTATCGGGTTCAGAATGGGTCTTGTGCCCTCACCTTCACACGCACTTTTAAACCGCCCCGCGGATGGCGAAGAGTTCCATATTGATTTTTCCATCAAGCCGTCGAGCTTTGATACTGTATCAGTCATCGATGTGTTGAACGGTAATTTTGAAAAAGGTTTTTTTCGCGGCAAGAAGGTTATCGTGGGCGCCGTCGCTCTGGAATTGGGCGATGAGTTTTCGGTCCCAGTGTACGGAGTGCTTCCTGGTGTTGTGATCAATGCGATGGGTTATGAAACTATCCGTACCAATCATCAATTATTTGTACCTAACCTGATGTGGGTTTTAGTTGCCGCCGCAGGACTATGGTTGCTGATCGGCATTGTTGGTGTGCACGCAAGGTTTGTCACATTCATGTGGGCCAACTTTTTTATCTTGACAATGCTCATTGTTGTACCGGTCATTATCCAGGCGTCATTTCATATTATGATACCGACAACCTCCTGGCATATCGTACAATTCCTTGGTGTCATATTTGTATTGGGCACAGAACTAGAAAAACGGGCAAAGAATTCGTTCTACGCACAAATGAAGGCACGTGATAGCCACTCGCTACTGAAAACACTCATCTCTGAAAATCATGAAGGGTTCATCGTGGTCAATCGGCGCGGCAACGTTGAGTTGATAAATGAACGGGCGGCTAAACTTCTTGGAATCAAGAAATCCATTCCTGCAGGGACGAGTTTAGAAGACGTGGAGTCGACATTGTACTGTCACCTAAAAGACGCCAGAGAGGGCAATGGACTAATTGACCGATTTGAGTTGGTTGTTGAACAAGACGCAGCAAGCGCTATTGCGCTAGATGTTACAGTTAGCCGGGCATCTGTTCCACTCGCCCAACACCGTCTTGAACGGCGTACGGATGATCGCATTTTTGTTGTATTTGCTCTGCACGATATCTCGACGCAAAAGCTAGCCGCGGAAGAGCAACGTAAGGCAAAAGAGACTTATGCGCAACTCAACGCTGCGAAATCTCAGCTCATCAACACCATGAACCATGAACTGCGCACTCCTCTCAATCACATCATTGGATTTTCAGACCTCTTAAAAAACCAAGTTGAAGAAACATCTCTCGAGTATGTTGATTACATCAGTTCGAGTGGACACGATTTACTGGATATTCTGAACGATATGCTTCACGCCGCACAAATACAGGCTGGAGATAAATCGGCCAATCGATCCACTATGAACGCGAAGGACCTCGTTGAGTCGGCAGTTCTAGAGGCGAAGCGGAAGAAAAACTGGCGTAACCAACAAGTCGAGATCATTGTTGATCAAGGCTGCTCAAATATAAATGCGGATCAATCAATGATGAAGCTGGCCCTTGTTCATTTGCTCGACAATGCTGCAAAATTCGCTGGAGAGCACGCCTGGATTCAAGTCAAGGTTGAAAACTCGCCATACGGATTTGACTTGTCCGTAAAAGACAACGGTCCTGGATGCAGCGAAGACACTTTGCCCGGGCTAACAAAAATGTTCACACAAGGTGATGGCGCGACAACCCGCAGTTACGAGGGATGCGGGCTTGGACTTTACCTGGTGAGTGAAATTGCAAGCCTGCATGGGGGGGAATTGACCCTTAGCTCCCAAGTTGGTTGCGGCTTTGAGGCCAGGATTTTAACGAAGACTACGCCGGATAGTTGTGTTCAGCCAGTCGCCGCCTGAAAGGGGTCGTTGTTTTAGGCCGTGTTGTCCCGACGAAACTGGCGCAATCTAGCCCTGTAGAGTTATATCATTGCGAGATAATTTTGAAGTCTCCCTGCCAGAGATAGATGCCATTGTAGCGACTGCGCTTACTGGAGGCGGCTTTGGCGGCTGCATGGCGGCATGTGTGGACAGGGAAAGCGGTGCAGAGGTGATCCGCGCGATTTCGAAAGTTCATCCTCGCAGCAAACCTCTCACCGGACCTCAAGAAGCGCTATTACTCTAATGGGTCACTTTTGGGTCACAAGCGCCGGAGCTTTGTGGAGACGTCTGGAGGCAGCTGGAGACACTGGAATAGTGGTAAATTGGAGATATAAACGTCTGCAGACAGCTAAGACTCTATAAAACAGTTTGGTAACGCCAGGTCGGGATTGCAAGTGAGCACCGGAATCATGGCCGCATTTCATCACCAAGTTTGGGATCAAGGTCCTGATCACCGAATTCACTTAAGCGTCCAGGCCTGATATAAGAGATCTACCGTATTCACTGCAAGGGCAAGGACTGACAATGCCGGTAACTACTTTTCCGCGTCCCTGCCCCGACAATTTGCGTACGTCGAAACCTCCTAATTGCGGTGATGACTAATTGCAATTCACCCACCATTTAGGATTGCGGAAATCTCGTCTTTGAGCATCATACGCTTCTTGCGCAGCTCTGTTTCACGCGTGTCTGAAGCCGGTTCCACCCCGGTTTCGATACGATGAACTTCCCGATTTATCTCATGATAGGTGTCCGCAAGCTTGGCAAAGTGAGCGTTGTTGAGCTTTAAATTATGTAATCTATCGGTATTGTCCGGAAATTCCTCGGCGAGTTCATGCGGTACGTGAGACATGCTTCCTCCTGTTTTATTATCATGAGATTCGGTCCGAATCGGTTTGCGTGAGACAATCGGTTCTCCTAGACTGATGCGTAGTTTGCCCAATCATCGGGCGCCCCGTTTGATCCAAGTCAACTTGCGTTCAAAATTTTTTTACTACCATCAGCGCAGTTCAAAACAGAACCGTTAAAAGCAGTACTATCGAGGATTGAAAAAAGTGCAAAAAGGCAGTCAGTTAATCAGATCAATCTTAGTAGCGACAAATGGCACTCCTCGCGCGGAGCATGCAATTTTAGTGGCTGCAAATCTTGCCTGCCGTTTAAAAAGTACGTTGCGTGTTGAGCAAGTTGCAGGTCAGGAAACACATTCGAGATCAATTCACTCAATGCTGAATGCCCTCGAGACGAGAGTTAAGTCTGTTGCTGGCTCAGCGGATGTCGCAACAACCGTCTCGGTCAAGCCGATGGCTGATCATTTTGAGAGTGAGGAGGTCGGGCATGCTGCAGAAATCCTGAAGTCTGCCAATGCCGTAAGCGCTGATCTCATTGTTGTCGGTGCTCATGATCCTGACAATGCAACCGGGTCCATCATGGGTACGGTAACTGAGCGATTATTGAGGGATTATGGCTGCCCGATCCTCATTGCTGTCAATGATCCTCCTAGAGATTACCGGACAGCCGTGGTCGCGATCGACTTCTCCGCTTTCTCATCAATAGCAATTGAACAGGCGATACGATTAGCGCCGAATGCCGAATTACATTTGGTTCATGCCTATGACCCACCCGCTGCCGGTTGGTTCCGTACCAAAGAAAATGCCGAAACGCTTGAAGGAAGAAATCAGAAATTCAAGCAAATGATAGAAGAGCAAATGGCACAATTATCTGAACAAGCGCGTATGCGCGGTACGACTGTGGTTGCGGAACTTCATGCCGGTTCTGCAACGGACATTATCCAGCAGTCTATTGAAGAAGTTAATCCCGACTTAATTGTCATGGGTACTCACGGCCGCACCGGTCTTGTAGGAAAAATACTAGGTAGTGTGTCCAAAGTCTTTATTAGCAATCCACCCTGCGATGTTTTGGCGATCAAGGCGTGGTAAAGCCATCAAGATGATAGTTCATGCGGAAATCGGATAGCGTTCCAATACCGGTCCCAGAGCTTTTTTGAGCGGATCCAGCCACGGCTCATAGTGTCGCCATTGCTCGATTCCTTTGGTGTTGATCGGCTGGCGCACTTGCTCAGAACTTGCTGTTCGAATTGACCGTTTTGTATTATGGAAGTCGATGCACGATTGCTCAAATGGCAGCTCGCAAAAATCCAGAACCCTGCGAACTTGGGTTTCAAGGTCGGAGACTACATCCTCATACTGAACACGCAGTATTTTATCAGGGAGCACTGTATCCCAGTGAGTCATTAGTTCGGCGTAATCGCGGTAGTATCGACCGATCTGTTCCAATCCGTAGGTAAATTCCTGACCTTCTGCAAAAAGCTGTTTGAATCCACTGAAACAACAGTCCATTGGGTTACGCCGTGCGTCAATAATCCTGGCATTTGGTAAAATCAGGTGAATGAGGCCGATATGGCGAAAATTATTTGGCATTTTATCGATAAAATATGGTGCCCCCTGCCGATGAATCCGGGTGTCGTCAATATAAGCTTTGCCAAATTCACTCAGATTGGCTTCCGATAATTCATTCAGGATTCTTGGATAGTCGCCTTGAGGGGTAGTCCGGTCCCGTCCTCGCAAGCGATGGGAAAGCGCCAAAATATTGGGAAGCTCGAGCGTGCCATCCACCCGGCTGTGGGATGCCAGGATTTGTTCCAAAAGCGTCGAACCAGCCCGCGGCAAGCCTACAACAAAAATTGGATCCGGCGCTGGATGGCCCTTGTTGCCTTTGTCCTTGAACAATTCTTTTGTGCAAACATCGATCTGCGCGCGCAATTCCATTGTCATTTGGTCGGATTTGTACCTTGCCTGAGTGCGCTTCAGATCGTTGCCACGTTCATAGAATTCAAACGAGCGTTCGTAGTCCTCTTTGTCTTCGAGTGCTTTGCCTAATGCAAAACAAAAATGCACCCGTGCCATATAGCTTATGCCAGTGTCTTTGGCTGTTGTCTTCATTTGATTAATCTCTTCGTCAGTAAACTGATAGGTTTTAAGATTGGCAAGGCTGTAGTAGGCGTCTCCATGATCGGGTCGTGCGCGATAGGCCGCGCGATAACTCTCCACGGCATCGTCGTGCCGCCCGAACGTTTTGAGCGCATGCCCACGGGATGTCAGTGTTGCAGGGTCGTTTGGGAGAGTCTCAAGGACCTTGTCGAACATCTCAAATGCAGTCTCATGATCGCCGACCTGCATCGATTCAATAGCGTAGTGCGACTGAAATAGTGGATTGACCGGTTCCTTGTCATAGAGATACTTAGCCTGCTCTAGGGCCGCTTTAAACTTTTGCCGTTTTCTGAGGATCTGAATGTAATCCAGACGGACCTGGATGTTTTCCGGCGCGAGTTCAACGGCGCTCTCAAGCAGAAAATCTGCATCCTGAAAAACACCAAAGCGGGCAGTTTACGCCGTTGATCTCGAACGAGTTGAGGTTCTGTCTGGCCCACAAGGCACGTTATTTTCACCTTCTTCCATAAAGGAAGTCCCGAAATTTGCGTTGGCTTCATATACGCCAATTTCCGGCTTATTGGTAATCAGACGGATGGAGAACCAGGTTAGCATCCCAGCCGCGTTCCAGAAGAATTTGCGTCCCCTCATGCACTTCATCCGCCAGACCGTCATACAGATCGTCCTTCATCTGCGCGACGAGATCATCATCATTCAGATCCCGCAGGATGATATCTTCCTCGTCACTCATTTGGACGCTCCTGTATCATCCTTGATGGTTCGATAAATCTGTAAACGAACACTCTGCATCTACGCCAAACCAACGATCTGGCCTTCTTCATCAAGTCCGATATTCAAGGCAGAAGGCTTTCTTGGCAGGCCCGGCATCGTCATTAGGTCACCACAAACAGCGACGACAAAACCGGCGCCCGCTGACAGCCGTGCCTCGCGCACCTCCAGCGTATGACCTTCGGGCGCGCCGCTAAGTGTCGGATCCGACGAAAAGCTGTATTGCGTCTTGGCAATACATACAGGCACGTGGCCAAATCCAAGCTGTTCAAACTCTTTAAGATTGCGGCCCGCGGTGGCACTGATCGAAATATCCGCTGCCCCGTAAAGCTCTTTTGCCACGGTCTCGATCTTCGTAACGAGCGGCATATCATCCGGATACAGCAGCTCAACCTCAGGCGATCCTTTATCGAGTTGCGCCATCACGCTTGAGGCAAGATCGGTCGCCCCTTCGCCGCCTTTTTCCCAATGCTTAGAGACCGCCATTCGCACGCCTTGTTCTTCACAGATACGCCCGACAACCGCGACCTCTTCGTCCGTGTCTTTGACAAAATGATTAAGAGCAACAACCGGTGTAATACCGAATTTCTTCAAATTGCTGATATGGCGTTTTAAGTTGACGCAGCCGCTTTCAACTGCGCTGGCGTTGGGTGCAGCAAGGTCGTTTTTGGGAATCCCACCCTGCATCTTCATTGCCCTGACAGTACAAACCAGCACCACAGCATCAGGGCGCAGCCCCGACTGTCGGCATTTGATATCGAGAAACTTCTCGGCGCCGAGATCAGCACCAAAACCGGCCTCCGTGACCACAACATCCGATAACGCGAGCGCTGTCTGCGTTGCCATGACGCTGTTGCAGCCATGGGCTATATTGGCAAACGGCCCACCGTGAATGAACGCTGGGTTATGTTCGATACTCTGAACGAGATTAGGCTGCAGCGCATCTTTCAGGAGAACGGCCATTGCGCCATCCGCACCGAGGTCGCGTGCCGTGACCGGTGTCTTGTCGCGCTTGCGGCCGACGATAATATCACCAATTCTCTTCTGCAAATCGGCAATATCGGTCGCCAGACAAAAGATTGCCATGATCTCTGAGGCGACCGTAATGTCAAAACCGGTTTCTCGCGGCACGCCATGTGTTGGTCCACCGAGCCCAACATTGATATTGCGCAAGGCTCGGTCATTCATATCAACGACCCGCCGCCAGCTAATACGGCGAGGATCAATATCAAGCTCGTTGCCCCACTGCAGGTGGTTATCAAGCATCGCGGAGAGCAGTGCATGCGCGGACGTGATGGCATGAAAATCGCCATTAAAATGGAGATTAATGTCTTCCATCGGGATTACCTGCGCCCTGCCACCGCCAGCGGCACCGCCCTTCATACCGAAACACGGGCCAAGCGACGGCTCGCGCAAGCAAACCATTGAATTCACACCGATTTTGTTAAGACCGTCATTAAGACCAACACTCGTCGTGGTTTTGCCTTCGCCGGCCGGTGTCGGTGTCACGGCCGTGACGAGAACCAGTTTTCCTTTAGGTTTGCCTTTTAGCGAAGAAATATAGTCCAGCGAGAGTTTGGCTTTATGATGCCCGTACGGAACAAGCGCTTCCGGCGGAATACCAAGGCGCTCTTCAGCCAGAGGCAGAATAGATTTCATTGTCGCTGCGCGGGCGATCTCAATGTCCGGGGCACCTGGCGGTGGCAGGTTGTCTTGCGTCATAATTCTCGTGACCGGAACGGCCCTCCCTTGCATTCGGTTTTGCCCCACATCCAGGGACCGAAATGTTGCTCTTTTTCTCGAGCTGCTGCTCGATCAAGATTGTCGTTATTTATAGAATACAATGGCTTGCAGCGTCCAAATTTCTCTCAACGCAACGTCAATTTTTGTCGGTCCGTCAAGCGTCACCAGAATCACCGAAGCATGCCATATAATCTGCTTCTTCACGCCAGTGAAATACAATCATTAATAAATCCAATGGCCTAAATACAAGATTTCTAATCCTTTGAGGCATCACCGCCACTCGACCAGGAATTCTGGTATCGTAAAGGTCGTGATCTTCTGGAGCGCCGAATTGAATTCAACCTCTTACAGCAAACTCAAAAATTTGGCCGGACTGCAATACAACTTAAGCCCGACAGATGACGATGACGGTGGCAAAACGGGTCCTGCCAGGCGCGCGGTCGGCGCATGGCGCCCCCGATCGCTCCCCACTGGCCGAGCACGAGATGCCGGTGCCAATTCAGTCGAATTGTCGAAGCCGAAATAAGGTTACGCCGGCTTCTTGTTATTTGAGTATTCGTACGAACCGGCCATACGGCACGAAGCCAGACAAGCACTTACCCGGTGGTTTCGTCTTCCAAGTCATCCTCTGAGACATTGCGGGGATCTATTTCAAATATCGTTGGTGATGTCCGCGGTACGGCAACGTAGTCCTCCTGATCGTCAAGCGGCACTGATCTACGGCGGGTCAGCCGATAAAGACCGAATACAAATAGCAGAAAATGCACAGCGCCGGTGTAGGCAAACATCCAAGATGGCGACGTTATTTCCATGACCAGCGGTGCCAGTACCGGACCAAAAATTGATCCAATTCCGTATAGCAGCAACAACCCGCCACTCACCGCGACAAACTCGTCTGGCTCAGCGTAGTCATTGGCATGGGCCGCGCATAAGCCAAAGATTGGCATCGCGAAAAGGCCATAAAGAAAACTGCCGGCGAGCAAAAACGGCACCGAGATCGAGCCGAACAGCCACAAAAAAACCCCGCTGGCAGCACTGGCGCCGGCGACCATGATCAGCACCAGGCGCCGGTCGATTAAGTCGGATGCCAACCCAACCGGCCACTGGGCCACCGCACCACTGACGATGGCTGTACTCATAAACAACGCGACCATCGACACGCCGTAGCCAAGCTGTTGAACAAAAACTGGCGCAATGCCCCAAAACGCACCGTTGGCTAATCCAACGGACACCGCTCCAAACAAGGCCAACGGAGAAACGCTGAACAATTTCGGCAAATTCAGAGAGGTCTTTGTCAATGGCTCGGGGGCGATCGCTTTTGTCAAAGCGACCGGCACAATTGAAATACTGATCAAAATCGCCACCAGCGAAAATAGCGCAAATCCTGCTGGGCTTGCCAATGTTAGCATGAACTGTCCAGCAGTCACAGCTACAAGATCTACAATCCTGTATACGGACAGAACCTGCCCCCTCATCTCGTTGCTGGATTTTTCGTTAATCCAGCTCTCGATAATCATGTAAAGGCCTGCAAAACAGAAGCCAGTGACGATCCGCAGACCGAACCAGACCGGGATTTCCAGTGAAAGGGCGTGTATCAGGACCGCAGCAGCCGTGATTGCGGCCAGCGCCCCAAATGCCCTTATGTGTCCAACTCGGGCGACAACAAATGGTGTTGCAAAACACCCGGCAACAAACCCGATATAGTACCCCGACAGCAACAGGCCGATAACGGGGAGCGCGAACCCTTCGGCTTGCGCGCGAATTGAAATGAGCGTGCCCAGCAACCCACCACCTGCCAGCAAAATCGCTGCAGAAATAAGCAGTGCACCAACAGATCCAAGTATTTTCTGCATCGACATTTACTATAGGAATAAAGTTTGCGGAGAAATATGCGTACCGTGCGGGGCGCTGTATCACGGAATGATTTCACCGACCATAGGTCAAAATCAACATTAACAAATAAAGTGACTTGGGCAGTGCCAGCTTATTCCGCCGGCACTTTCATGACCTTCCGGTATGATGCCAGTTCTTCCTGATAGGCGTTCTGCCAATCAGACTTGTGATTGGCAGGCGCAACCTGAACGGCGGTGACTTTGTACTCTGGGCATTCGGTTGCCCAGTCAGACAGCTCCGTCGTCACGACGTTAACACCGGTGCCGGGATGGTGGAAGGTTGTGTAGACCACACCTGGGGTCATTCGCTCAGAAATTTTGGCCCGCAGGGTCGTCTCGCCTTTCCGGCTTTTGATCGATGCCCATTGGCCCTCTCGGATGCCGTGCGCTTCGGCGTCCGCCGGATGGATTTCCAGCAAGTCTTCTTCCCACCATTCAACATTGGCCGTTTTGCGGGTCTGCGCACCGACATTGTATTGACTGAGGATGCGACCGGTCGTCAGGATCAGCGGGAATTTACGCGATGTCTTTTCTTCCGTCGGGATGAACTCGGTCAGAACGAACTGGCCCTTCCCCCGCACGAAACCCTCTTCATGCATGATCGGTGTACCTTCCGGCGCTTCGTCCGTACACGGCCATTGGACGCTGCCGCATTTATCGAGCATGTCGAATGATACATTCTTGAATGTTGGGGTTAAGGCCGCGATTTCATCCATGATTTCCGCCGCACTGGTGAAATTCATATTATAACCCATGGCCCGGGCCAGATCCTGGCCAACCTCCCATTCTTCCTTGCCAATTTTCGACTTCATCACCGGTCTTACACGGTTGATACGGCGCTCGGCGTTAATGAATGTGCCGTCCTTTTCGAGGAACGACGTCCCTGGCAGGAAGACATGGGCAAACCTTGCGGTTTCATTGAGAAATAAATCCTGCACGATCAGGATATCGAGAGCTTTCAATGCTGCTTCGACGTGGTGGGTGTTGGGATCTGACTGGGCGACATCTTCTCCTTGAATAAACATGCCTTTGTATGTCCCGGCGCAGGCTTCATCGAACATGTTCGGGATCCGGTATCCCGGCTCGCCGTCAAGGGTGACCCCCCAGGCTTTCTCGAAAGTCCCGCGCACTTTAAGATCGGTAACCGGCCGGTAGCCGGAAAACTCGTGTGGGAAGGATCCCATGTCGCAAGAGCCTTGAACGTTATTTTGACCGCGAAGCGGGTTCACGCCGACGCCAACCCGGCCAATATTGCCGGTTGCCATGGCAAGATTGGCCATACCCATGACCATCGTTGATCCTTGCGAGTGCTCAGTTACCCCCAAACCGTAATAGATCGCAGCGTTGCCGCCGGTCGCATACAATCTGGCAGCTGCTCTAATATCATCAGCGGGCACGCCCGTGATCTTTGAGACCTCCTCAGGCGAATTAACCGGCTCGGCCACGAAAGCGTTCCACTCGCGGAACGATTGGATGTCGCACCGCTCCTGAATAAATGCCTCGTCCGTCAGGCCCTCAACAACGGCCACGTGAGCAAAAGCATTGATCAATGCGACGTTGGTGCCGGGAAGGAGGGGCAAGTGATGCGCAGCTTCGATATGCGGGGTGCGTACCAGATCGATCTTACGCGGATCGGCGACGATCAATTTCGCTCCCTGTCGCAAGCGTCGCTTCATCTGAGATGCAAACACCGGGTGAGCGTCGGTCGGGTTTGCCCCGATCACGATCATGACGTCCGCATGCTCGACAGAGTCAAAATTCTGTGTGCCAGCTGATGTACCAAAGGTCTGTTTCAGGCCGTAGCCGGTCGGCGAATGACAGACCCGTGCGCAGGTATCCACATTGTTGTTACCAAACGCTGTGCGGATCATTTTCTGAACAACCCATACCTCTTCGGCGGTGCAGCGCGATGACGTGATCCCACCAATGGCTTTCACCCCATATTTCTTCTGCGCGCCTTTCAGTTTATCGGCAGCAAAAGAGATGGCGTCTTCCCAGCTCACTTCGCGCCATGGATCCTTGATGTTATCGCGGATCATCGGCGCGGTAATACGCTCCTTGTGCGTTGCATAACCCCAAGCAAAACGTCCTTTGACGCAGGAGTGTCCGTGATTTGCTTTACCGTCCTTATGCGGAACCATACGGATAACTTGATCGGCTTTCAATTCCGCCTTGAAAGAACACCCCACACCACAATAAGCACATGTTGTCAAAACAGTACGATCGGGTACGCCGTGATCAATGACGGATTTTTCCTGAAGCGTCGCAGTCGGACACGCCTGTACACAGGCTCCGCACGACACGCATTCAGAGTCAAAGAAATTCTCATTCATGCTGGCAGTGATCTTTGAATCAAACCCGCGACCTTCAACCGTCAGTGCCAGAGTGCCCTGCACTTCATCACAGGCACGGACGCATCTCGAACAGACAATACACTTTGACGGATCAAATGCGAAATACGGATTGCTCTCGTCTTTTTCCGCGTCAAAATGATTAGCACCTTCGTATCCATACCGCACATCGCGCAATCCAACGATGCCCGCCATATCCTGGAGTTCACAATCGCCATTGTCTGAGCAAGTAAGGCAATCAAGGGGATGGTCTGATATGTAGAGTTCCATCACGCCGCGGCGCAATTTTGCTAGGCGTGTTGTCTGTGTCCGGACAACCATTCCTTCTTCTACCGGCGTCGTACACGATGCCGGTGTTCCCCGACGGCCATCAACTTCTACGAGGCAGAGCCGGCACGAACCAAACGCTTCAACGCTATCCGTGGCACACAGTTTGGGAATCGGTAAATCGGCTTTCGCTGCCGCCCGCATTACGGACGTTCCCTCAGGGACTGTCACCCGATGTCCGTCGATCTCGAGCCTGACCAGCTTATCAGCTTGCCGTTCAGGTGTTCCGAAATCTTTCTCCAGCAATAGTGCCATGACCAGTCTTTCTTACCTCTCCAGCAGAATTATCCGCCAAAATCCTCCGGAAAATACTTCACTGCACTGCGCACAGGCATCGGCGTCAAACCGCCCATCGCGCACAAAGAGCCATCAACCATAAGATCGCATAAATCTTCGAGAATTGCCAAATTTTCCGTGCGGTCTTCGCCCGCAATTATCTTGTCGAGTGTCTCCTTGCCGCGAACAGCGCCAATGCGGCACGGCGTACACTTGCCGCAAGATTCAATCTCGCAGAATTCCATCGCAAAGCGCGCTTGACGCGCCATATCGACAGTATCGTTGAACACCACGATACCGCCATGCCCAAGCATCGCACCAGCGTCCGCGAGCGCTTCATAGTCCATCGCGACATCAAACTCCGTTTGAGGGATATAGGCACCCAGCGGCCCCCCTGCCTGTACTGCCCGAATGGGCTTGCCACTATGGGTGCCGCCGCCGAACTCCTCGACGAGCTCCCGCAAGGTTATTCCAAACGCTTTTTCGACCAATCCACCGCGAGCAATGTCGCCTGCAAGTTGAAACGGCTGTGTGCCGCGCGAACGGCCCATGCCAAAATCTTTATAATGATCGGCCCCCTCGGCGAGGATGACTGGAACAGTCGCTAGTGACAGGACATTATTGACGATCGTCGGCTTTCCGAACAGTCCGCTGATTGCCGGGATGGGCGGTTTTACTTTAACCTGGCCACGTTTACCCTCAAGGCTCTCCAGCATCGAAGATTCTTCGCCGCAAATATATGCCCCTGCGCCTACTCGGACATAAACATGAAACGCGTCGCCGGACCCATCGACACTATCACCGAGCAACCCTGTGGCTTTACAAACGTCGATTGCACTGCGCATCACATCGATCGCATGGGGATATTCAGATCGCAGATAAATGTAGCCAATTTCGGCACCGACTGCCCGACCAGCGATGATCATACCTTCAATCAGGCTGAATGGGTCGCCTTCCATCAGCATGCGGTCAGCGAATGTACCACTGTCGCCCTCATCGGCATTGCAGCAGATATACTTTTCATCACCCGGTGTATTGAGGGCCGTTTTCCACTTTATCCCAGTTGGAAAGCCCGCACCGCCGCGGCCGCGTAACCCTGATTGCGTTACATCGTCAACGATTGCCGCCGGCGACATTTTGAGCGCCCGCCTCAAGCCTATGAGGCCTCCGTTCGCTTCATAATCGTCGAGACTCAGTGGATCAATCACCCCACAGCGTGCGAATGTTAGTCGTTCCTGTTTGGCAAAGTAGGGAATTTCTTCCGTCGGCCCATGAAACAGAGGATGATCACCACCGGACCAAAATTTTGCGTCGAACAACCCTGCCACGTCATTTTCCGTAATCGGGCCATAAGCAACACGGCCTTCGGGTGTCTCGACCTCTACCAGCGGCTCTAACCAAAACATGCCGCGCGATCCATTGCGAATGATCTGTATATCAATTTTTTGCCGCGCCACTTCTTGCTGGATGCGCTTTGCGACCGTGTCAGCACCGACAGAAACAGCCGCAGCGTCACCCGGCACATAAATTCTGACATCAGCCATTGCGGGCCTCCCCTGAAGAGAGGTCAGTTTCGGCGAGTATATCGAGCCGCTCAGGGGTCACACGGCCATGCAATTTACCATCAATCAACATTGCCGGACCAAGGGCGCAGTTGCCAAGACAATAGACCGCTTCTATCCCGATCTGACCACCGGCACCTTTGTCCCCCATCGTTGTTGCAAACTTGCGTTCGGCATAGGCCGCCAAGTCATCACTCCCGACCGCCTGACAGGCTTCGGCTCTGCAAATTTTGAGAATATGCCGCGCTGGCTGTGCGCGATAGAAATCGTGATAAAAACTAACCACACCGTGAATTTCAGCCCGGGATATGTTTAACGCCTCAGCAATCGTCCTTAACGCAGCATCGGTTAGATACCCGTGTTCTTTTTGAACGGTGTGGAGGATTTCGATCAGTTCATCCGGTCGCCTCCCATGCTCACCACAGATGCGATGAATAGGCTCATCATCCAGATTGTTTAGTATAACGACCATCGCATTCGCTCTTTCAGGGATCTTTGGGTCACATACTCAGACCTTTATCACCAACATACCGCCGCTGGTAGCACCGGATCACTGACTGACTAGTCAGTCAGACTATTCTTGCCCCTAAATAGTGTCAATTGAAAACAAATTGACCAACCTGCTGCGCGATATCGATATAATGCCAGATTAAATCCTCAGCGAGGCTGTTCATGTCAACATTTCCGAAAATATTCTCGGTCGCCATTGGGCGCTCACGAACGACAAAAAAACGCCCCAGAGGTCAACTTACGCAATTCGGCACGTGCACTGGACCGCTTCAGGTGTCCTTGTCGCCGCGATCTTTACCGCGATCATTGATTGCGGCCAATTGCTCAGGCGTTGCAGGCGACTGGTACTTTTCTTTCCACTCGGCATAAGGCATCCCGTAAATGCGCTGGCGGGCTTGATCGTCTGTCACCTCAACACCGCGTTCGTCAGCTGCTTGTTTATACCATTTACCGAGGCAGTTTCGGCAAAAATCGGCGAGGATCATCAGATCGATATTCTGCACTTCCTTGTGCCCATCGAGATGCGCGATCAATCGCCGCATGACAGCCGCGTCAATCTGTTCTTGTTCCTTGTTAGTCAACTTCAACATCTACCCGTCCCTTCTCAACGCTCAGTTTGTGTCACTCTTGGTCCCGGTCGCCCCACGAGATCAATTTTTCGAGCCATGGAAAATTGGCATACAAGATGGGAAGATATTCGCTACGCAGAATATCTTGTGTCTCACGTGCAATTCTTTTGGGTAACTCGCCCATACTGCCTTCCCGTGACACGAGTACAAATTCACGGTGAAACTGGCCCGGCGTAATTGGCACGATCTTGACTTGATCGATGAGGCTTGGGCGCTGCAACAAACACAACGGCGACGTAATTCCCCAGCCAAGTCCATTGGCCACCGCCATGACGTGACCCGATGCGCTGTCGAATTCGGCTCTCTCCGGAAAGCTCAGCCGCAGTCGGTTGAACTGCGTCTCAATTCTTCGCCCCATCGCTGAGCGCATTGAAAAGCGCATCAAACCGAGATTGTTTAACTCGCTGGTTAATGCAGTAGGTCCCACATAGTCTTTCGGAAAAATCATCACAAACGGCTCGCTGATAATCGGATCCCGCCGGAGCCCCGCGACGTCATCAAATGCATCACTTGATGTGAACAACAGGTCGATCGCATGCGACAGGAATTCATCACGATGATAAGGCGACATACCAGACCAGATGCGCCAATAAGTCGAGACATCATTCATATTTCTGAGCAGCGGCGAGCTAACTAGCCCGGCAAGACTATCGGGCATGGCGATCGTGACGACAGCGAATTTGCGCTGGTCCAGGGTGCTGGCTTCCCGGTAAGCGTCCAATGAATCGTTCAGAATTTGCCTGCCCTTGCGGAGCAGAATGCCGCCCGTCGCCGTCAGCACGATCGGCCGTACTGAGCGATCGAACAGCCGCGTTCCGATTGCCTCTTCCAGACTGGCGATGATTTGGGAAACGGCTGACTGGGTCATGCCGAGAAACCTAGCGCTTTGCGTCATGCCTCCTTGCTCAGCGGTAACAACAAAAACCTGCAGGGATCTCAAATCGAAATTATTCGGTAACTGCACTGCGCTTCGCTTCCTTTGATCAGGCCGTCACTCCCCGACAGCAGATAACATTATGTATTTGTATCATATTGAGTGGCGGTCGCGAACTTCTCAAAAAAACTGCAGACATAAGGCGCAAAGGAGCGCCAGGTCTCCAGGTAGAACCCGGTTTTACTTTCACGCAACAGCATGATTTCCGCGTTCTCAAACACCGTCCTGGTAGATTTGCCGATTGGAAATCTGTCAACTGCTAGGTCCAACGGACAACCAATATTGATCAGGTTGGCAACGAGTGAACCAGTAAGGGAAAAAGCAACATTTCGATGAGAAATATCAACAGTACTGAGCGTAAACTCTTGCGATATATCGCGGCAGGTTCGCCGCAGGCGCGCTGCTTCAGACATGTGCGCGACAATGATCCATTCATCAGGACCAAGGCACAGGATTTTGCGGTCTTGTGTTGCGGAGGACGCACCGATCTTGTCCGGCAGGTCCAGTGCGCTCGCTGCTCGTACAGCGTCAAGGTCTTCTCTTTGGACACGAATATTATATCTGCATCGCTCACCAACCAGGCGTACATCAATTTTCTCAGGGTGGCGTGTCAACACGTCCGGGATCGAGATTCCCTGGTCAATAGACAGAAGATCCGTGATCGGTTCAGACGACATCGAGGCGCGCTCCTTCCGGGTCGTAAGACACGGTACCGCCGATCTTTGCGACATGCGTTTGCTCCGGCATCGGCACAAACACATTGGTGCCATTAAGCGTCCGACCATCTTTCACGAGCGCCATCGCAATCGAACGCCCCAGCGTACTGCTCCAATATGACGAAGTGACGTGACCGATCATATGCATCGGGATTGGCTGATCGCGATCAGCGACAATTTGTGCCCCCTCCTGCAAAACAATTTCAGGATCTTCCGTAAACAGTCCGACCAGCTGCTTACGCCCTGACGCAACAAGATCGGGCCGAGCCAGGGAGCGCTTACCAACAAAATCAGGTTTCTTTTTGCCAATCGCCCACGACATCCCGGCATCATCTGGTGTTACCGTGCCATCTGTATCCTGACCAACGATAATAAATCCTTTTTCAGCCCGCAGCACATGCATGGTCTCCGTGCCGTAAGGTGTAATGTCAAACTGTTCACCGGCTTTATAAAGTGTTTCCCACAATGCTCGTCCGAAATGCGCCGGGACGTTTATTTCAAACCCAAGTTCACCGGAAAAACTGACCCGGAACAATCTGGTCTCAATGCCGCAGATCTTACCTTCTTTGACGGCCATGTGGGGGAACGCCTTCAGCGACAAGTCTATGCCATCAACAAATGGTTCAATCAGTTTGCGGGCATTCGGTCCGTTGAGGGCGATAACCGCCCATTGCTCGGTAACAGAGGTCAGCCAAACATCGAGGCTGGGCCATTCTGTCTGGAGAAAATCCTCCATCATCGCCAAAACCCGCGGCGCACCACCAGTTGTCGTGGTAACATGGAAGCGATCATCGGCAAGTCGCCCGATCACACCGTCGTCAGTGATATATCCATCTTCACCCAACAAGAGACCGTACCGACAGCGCCCGGCTGCCAGTTTGGTCCATGGGTTGGTATACATGCGGTTCAGAAATTCCGCAGCATCCGGTCCGACGATTTCGATTTTGCCAAGGGTGGACGCATCAAAAATACCGAGCGAGTGTCTCGTTGCAGCAGATTCGCGATTGACAGCGGTTTGCATATCTTCCCCGTTCCGGGGAAAATACCGAGCCCGCCGCCATAGGCCTACAGGTTCAAAGACAGCGGCATTTTCCTCTGCCCACATATCAACCGATGTCTTTCTCGTTACCTCAAACGAATCGCCATCACGGTACCCAAGTACAGCGCCAAAGGTCGTCGGGGTATAAGGCGGCCGGAATGTCGTTAGTCCCACCTGTTCTATCGGACGGTTAATCGCCTTCGAGGCTATCTGAAGAGCGTTCAGGTTAGATGTTTTCCCCTGGTCCGTTGCCATCCCATTCGTCGTATAGCGCTTGACATGCTCGATGGACCGAAAGCCTTCGCGAACGGCGAGCTTAATGTCTTTGTCAGTCACATCATTCTGGAAATCGACAAAAGCTTTGATCCTCGTTTGATCACGGTCCGTCGGAACGGACTGAAATATTTCACCTGTTCCCGACAGCGGTTCGCTCGTTTTGTACGTCCTGCCATCGCCGCCTGCCTTCGCTCCTTCTTCCAGCACATTGCTAAGACCAAAAGTGCCGTTGCAGGCACCCACACAAAGGGTATTTTCATTCGGCGCATCGGGCAGATAGGCACCAACTCTCTGGCACCACTTAAGCTGACCTTTGGAATGAGAAAACAAATGTACGCTAGGTGTCCAGCCACCAGAAACAAGAACAGCATCACAGATGATGGTTTTTGCGCCTCCTTCCACGACGCCATTTTTCATAGTGTTTACGCAGATTTGTCTGACCCGATGGCGCCCGGATGTGCCGGTCACCACGGCGCTCGTTGTTACATCAATGCCTCGATTGTTTGCCTCTTCAAGCAATGCCTCGGGAACCCCCTCCCTCAGATCGATGATTGCGGCGATCCGCACATTCGCATCGGACAGGTCAAACGCTGCTTCATAGGCACTGTCGTGCGATGTGAAAACGGCAACGTTGTCGCCAACGACAACCCCGTATCTATTGAGATAAGTTTGTGCGGCGGATGCCAGCATAATACCCGGCCGGTCATTGTCCGCAAAGACGAGCGGGCGTTCAATCGCCCCGGTTGCCAGAACCGCCCTACCTGCTCTAATGCGATGGAGGCATTCCCGGGGCAGCTCCGCTGCTGGCGATCGTTCATGATCCGTCAGGCGCTCCACAAGTCCGAGGAAATTATCATGGTAGTAACCAATGACGGTCGTCCTTGGCATCAGGCGAACATTTTCACGCGCTCGCAATATCTCAAGACTATTTTCAAGCCATTGCCATGCCGGCATACCCTCGATAACTGCCTGCGGAACAGACAACAAACTGCCGCCCAGTTCGACCTGCTCATCTGCTAGTATGACCCGACCGCCGGCGTCCGAGGCGGCCAATGCAGCGGCGATGCCGGCCGGGCCCGCTCCAGCTATCAGAATCTCACAATGCCCATAGGTGCTGGCATAGTGATCTTTGTCTGGCTGCGTTGGCGCAGGGCCAAGACCAGCCAGCCGACGTATCGCGGGTTCATATACTTTGTCCCAAAACGACTTCGGCCACATGAATGTCTTGTTGTAGAAACCCGCCGGAAAAAACACCGAGAACATGTCGTTCATCGCGGCCACATCAAATTTTACGTCAGGCCAATTATTTTGGCTGTGAGCGACGAGCCCTTCGAACAGCTCGATGGTTGTTGCGCGGACGTTTGGCGTTTTACGCCCTGGTCCTCGATCAAAAGCAACAAGCGCATTTGCTTCTTCCGATCCTGCACCGATAAACCCTCTTGGGCGATGATATTTGAACGAGCGGCCCACAAGATGTACGCCATTGGCGATCAGCGCTGAGGCCAACGTATCGCCCTCATAGCCGGTATAAACCTTACTATCAAAAGAGAACCTGAGCTCTTTTTCAGGGTGCGTACGGCCCCTTCCTGGTCTGCGGAACGTATTCATTTGTCCCCTCCAGATGGACCGATGGCGTCTGGTTTTGGCTCTCCGGCTTTGTATGTCATCTGTAATTTATCCGTTACAGTGTCGCGCACCGCATTGAAGTATCGGGCACATCCATGCCTATGACACCATCGCTCGTAATGAATGCCTCGGGCATTGGTTCGGATAAAGAGGTATTCTGCCCACTGTTCATCGTTGAGCTGCGATGGATCAGCTGGCCGTGCGATATGTGCCTCACCAGCGTAGGAAAACTCAACTTCGGGGCGTTCCTCTTCGCAATAGGGGCATCTGATCAACAACATCTCAACCTCCTAATGGGCAACAGCAGCGGCAGCGGCTTCATCAATAAGGCGACCGGTGCGGAATCGGTCAAGCGTGAACGGTGCGTTAATTTTGTGCGGTTCATCCTTTGCAATCGTATGGGCGAGCAAATGACCCGCGCCCGGTGTTGCCTTGAAGCCGCCAGTTCCCCAACCACAATTCACATACAGTCCGGGCACCGGTGTCTTGCCGAGAATAGGTGAACGATCTGGTGTCACATCAACAACACCGCCCCACGATCTGAGCATGCGCATACGTTTAAAAAGGGGAAATATTTCACAAATCGACGCCAGTGTGTGTTCGATGATATGAAGGGCGCCGTGCTGGCTATAAGAAACATATTGATCCGTTCCCGCCCCAATGACTAATTCTCCTTTGTCAGATTGACTGATATAAGCGTGCACCGTATTCGACATAACCACGCAAGGAAAAACGGGCTTTACGGGTTCTGACACAAGCGCTTGAAGCGGATAACTTTCAAGCGGGAATCTAAGGCCAGCCATTTCCATCAGTACAGAGCTGTTGCCTGCGGCCGAGACACCAACTTTTGGGGTGGCGATAAAACCACGCTCAGTTTCGATACCTTCCACGGCGCCATCCGCAGCACGCTTAATACCAGTGACCGCACAGTTTTGGATAATATCCACGCCGAGCGCCGCCGCGGCACGCGCATACCCCCACGCTACCGAGTCGTGCCGCGCAACACCGCCTTTTTTTTGCAACGCCGCTCCCATCACCGGATACCGGGCATTTTTGGAAATACTCAACGGTGGGCAATAAGCTTTGGCTTCTTCCGGGGTGAGCCATTGGTTGTCCACACCGTTCAAACGATTTGCATGTATGTGCCTGTGGAAGCTCTGCATATCGTGAACATTGTGGGCGAGCATCATGACACCACGCTTGGAGTACATGACATTGTAGTTTAGCTCCTGGCTCAGCCCATCCCAAAGATCGAGTGCGTGATCATAAATTCTGGCACTCTCATCATACAAATAGTTGGATCTGATGATCGTGGTGTTGCGACCGGTGCCCACCAAGCCAGCCTTTTTCGACCACGGCTACGTTAGTGATGCCAAATTTGCTGGCGAGATAATACGCTGCAGCGAGGCCATGTCCGCCGGCACCGATGATCACGGCAGCATAGGATTTCTTTGGAGATGCGTCGGGCCATTGCTCTGGCCAGTTTTTGTGACCACTCAGCGCGTTGAAGAAAAGGGTCTTAACCGAATATCGCATGATCTTCCTTGCAACCTGCTTTAAGATCTGAGCCGGTTGTTTTGAGGGTCATACGGACTTTCCCCCAACACAATCGCCGGATAACGCTGACCAAGAATGTCGATTTCAAGTTCGCTGCCGAGAGCGGCGCGATCAGGGCTCACCATCGCCAATGCCAAAGATTTGCCAAGCCTGAACCCGTAATTGCCACTTGTTGCGCGGCCTACCACTTTTCCATCGTGGTAAATTGGGTTGTTACCGAGAGGGTCCGCGTCTTCACAACCAGTGACTTCCAACGTGACGAACGTGTTACTCTCGCCTCTTTCTTTTCTGGCCAAAAGCGCTTCCCGGCCGATGAAATTGCCTTTGTCCTGAGCCACAAAGCGATCCAGTGCGGACTCATAGGCGGAGTATTCGATCGACATTTCTGTACCTACCAGGCGGTAGGACTTTTCAACGCGTAGACTATCCATCGCCCGAATACCGAAAGGTTTCAGGCCAAAGTCATCTTCGTTCTTGAACAACGCGTCGAAAATATGGTTCTGATACTCGATTGGATGATGAATCTCCCAGCCAAGTTCACCGACGAAGTTTACCCTCAGAAGTTTAACCGGCGCATGCCCGATCGTGGTTTCTTGACCCGACAACCAAGGGAATTCTTTATGCGCAAGATCGCTCCCGCACAAGGGCTGCAAGAGGTCTCGCGCTTTCGGGCCAGCGACGACCAAAACACCCATGGCATTTGTAAGGTTTTCAAACTGCACCGAGCCATCTATCGGCATGTGTTTCTTTAGCCAGTCATGATCCAGCCGTTGCCATGCGCCGGCGGAGACGAGATAAAACTGATCTACAGATTCGCGCTGGATAGTGAATTCCGAATGCACACCACCTTGTGATGTAAGCCCGTGGAGCAACCCAACACGACCGAGTTTTTTGGGCAATTTGTTAGCCAGCACATAATTGAGAAATTTCTCGGCACCCGGTCCGCTGATCCTGGCTTTTGCAAATGCGGTCATATCGAGCAGGCCAACATTTTTCTGAACATTGCGACACTCATTGCCGACATGCTCGAACCATTTTGAGCGGCGGAATGACCAGTCATCCTCTTGGCCAGATGCTTTCGGCGCAAACCAATTTGGCCTCTCCCAGCCAAACAACTGACCAAACACAGCGCCGCGCTCTTTCATGCGGTCATAACAAGGAGAGGTTCTCAAAGGGCGTGCTGCTTCACGCTCTTCATCTGGATAATGAATAACGAAGACGTTGGCATATGCTTCCTCATTTTTCTCAATCAGGTAGCTCTTCGTAGCGTATTCTCCGAAGCGGCGCGGCTCGACGCCCAACATATCAACGGTAGGTTCACCTTCAACAATCCAATTGGCCAACTGCCAGCCAGCGCCACCGGCTGCGGTGATACCGAAACTGTGACCTTCGCTGAGCCAGAAATTCTTCCTATCCCAGGCCGGTCCCACAATCGGGTTTCCATCCGGGGTATACGCGATCGCTCCATTGTAGACCTTCTTGATTCCCAATTCTTCGAACATCGGTACACGCCGGATGGCCGATTCGATATGCGGCATTAAGCGATCGATATCTTCCTGGAACAGTTCGTATTCGGATTCTTTCACGGGGCCATCAACATAGCAGGCAGGTGCACCCCGTTCGTAAGGGCCAAGAATGAGACCGCCGGCCTCCTCCCGCATATACCACGAGCCATCAGACTCACGCAGAACCCCAAGCTCAGGCAATCCTTGTGTCCGTCGTGCTTGAATTTCCGGATGCGGCTCGGTTACGATATATTGATGTTCAACAGGGATGACTGGGATGTTGAGTCCAACCATTGCACCTGTTTGTCGCGCGAAATTACCTGTTGCCGACACGACGTGTTCGCATACAACATCGCCTCGATCCGTTGTAACTTTCCATTCACCACTTGGCAGCTGGGTAATACCGATAACAGAGGTGTTGCGGTAGATCTTGCCGCCGCCGGCCCGCGCGCCGACAGCCAATGCCTGCGTCAAGTCCGCTGGTTGAATATATCCATCATTTGAGTGGCGCATGGCACCCACCAACCCGTCCGGTACGGCAAATGGCCAGATATCGACCACTTCCTTTGGCGTCAGAAATTCAACATCAACACCGATCGTCTGGGCAACGCCGGCATACTGATGATACTCGTCCATTCGGTCTTGATTGGTTGCTAAACGGATGTTTGACACCGTACGCAGACCGACGTCCTGCCCCGTTTCCTGCTGCAAACGACCGTAAAGCTCGACAGAATATTTGTGCAACTGACCGACAGAATAGCTCATATTAAACAGTGGCAATAGGCCCGCTGCATGCCAGGTCGATCCCGACGTTAATTCCTTCCGCTCAACAAGTATAACATCAGTCCACCCCTTTTTGACCAAATGATAGAGTGTCGATACGCCGACTGCGCCCCCACCTATGACGACAACGCGGGCATGCGCCGTGAGCGATTGAGAATCGGCTGTAATGCTCATGGCTTTTCCTTGCTGCTATTTTTCTTAGTTGATTTGCTTGTTTCCTGAGCGAGGTCTGCCAACACGGCATCAAAAATTGACCAGCATTCTTCTGATGTCGCGCTCTGTCCGAACAGTGATTCGACCCACAGTCCTTGTATCAAGGCACTAATCTTGGTTGCCGCGGTGCGGGCTTTTGCTCGATCAAGCCCGGCCGCACACAAATCATATGTGAAGTTTGACTTTCGCCGGGCGCTGTATGCTTTTAACAGGCGGTTGGCTTTCTGATCGTAACCTGAATAAACCCAGAGCTGCGGCCATATCAAGGCGGCGTCTTTCGAAAGGTGTGTGGAGTTGAAGTTCACTTCAATCGTATGCCGAAGACGCATAAACGGGTCTTCTTCGGTCTTCCTAGCCGAAAGAATTTCTGCTCGAAGACTCTTAATCATATAGACAAATGCAGAATAAATCAGCTTGTCTTTTGTGTCGAAAAAGTAGTGGATTGCGGCGGTGGAAACATCGGCTCGTTGACTGACCAATTTCGTTGTCAGATTGGAAATCCCGTCCTCCGCCATAACCAAAAGCGTGCCGTCAATGATGGATTGCGACGTGCTATTCGCCATTTGCTTCGAAATTCGCTGACCTGCCACCAAGCTTGCTCCAGTCACAATTTTGAGTATGCCAAGTCGACCCGAAGCCCGCGCGCTTCCCCTGATATACCCCTTCAGAGGCCTTTTGTGGGCTCTCCTGGTTCAACTTACTAACTAATCAGTCAGTATAATTCTCACCCTAAACCAAGTCAATCGAATCTCGCGATCCACGAAATGCGTCTACGTATTTTCGATCCGTGCGTGACAACCGGTCTTTTTAACCAATGCTGCAAACTGAAGAATCGGTAGCGGCAAGCGAACCACCAAGTCTGAAAACAGACGCAACGCCATTGCGCCACCTCGATTTCGTTTTACGCGACCCCGTTCATGCCGCAGCACTGACCCGGCACGGCACACTCGTGTCTGTGCCGCAGCCAGCGTGCTACGCTGTTTACAAGCTGTTTGAGCGATGGTGCCCCCACACGGACTCGAACCGCGGACCTACTGATTACAAATCAGTTGCTCTACCAGCTGAGCTATAGGGGCAGGAGCGGCGGGTTTTAGATCAATTTGCCTTGGCGTCAACATATTATTCGGCATGACAGTCAGGTGCAGGTTGCTTATAGAGTCGGGCATGAAAAATGAGATTCGCCCTGCCCTTACTCTTTCCGCGTTGCTCCTGCTGGCTGTCGCCGGGTGTGGGGAAAAAGCCGATAATAGCGACGCAGCAGCTTCCAACGTTTCTGTCCGCGATATGACAAGCGACGAGCGCCTTGCCCTGCCGGCGAATGTGGCAAATGGCGAACGACTATTTCTTGCTTGCGCGGTGTGCCACGACGCGCGCGCGGATGTCGGCCACCGGATCGGGCCAAATCTCTGGGAAATCTATGAGAGCCCGGCTGCGCGCCACGGGGATTTTGCCTATTCCAAGGGGCTACGTGAGGCTGGCATCATCTGGGACGACCAATCCCTCGACGCTTATATTGAAAACCCTCTTGCCCTCGTACCGCGCGGTCGCATGGCTTATGCGGGCGAGAAAGATCCGGCAAACCGGCGTGACTTAGTTGAATATCTAAAATCACTCAAATAGCTTGTTGCCACGTGGCTGCCGATCAAGCTGACACAATCAGTGATCATGTCCTGGATTGGCACGAGCAAGTTTGCGCAGCAGGCCGGGCCAGACGAGATTGTCTCCCAACCCTGGCACAAAGGCCGGGGAGCCCTGTTCGAAAACGCGGGCCGCCATGTCGCTGCTTTCTTCATGCAGCCCTGCTTCATTGCCAAGAGACTGCGCAAATATCTGGGTCTTGCAAGCCTGTTCCAGAAAATACATGCGCAAGAATGTAATCGCGCAATTCGCTCCCATCGTCAGGGTGCCATGATTACGCAGGATCAGAAGATTTTTTTCACCGATATCGCGCACCAGCCGTTCGCGCTCATCAAGATCCAGCGCGATACCCTCATAATCGTGATAGGCCAGATCATCGTGCACCTGCATTGAAAATTGCGTGTATTTTCGGAGACCATCTTTTTGCACAGATACCGCTATGCCGTAAGGCGTGTGCACGTGCATGACGCAATGCGCATCCTGGCGGTGCATATGGACGGCACTGTGAATGGTGAAACCGGCTGGATTCACAAAATAGGGCGTCTCCTGAACAACATTACCTTCCACATCAATTTTGATCAGGCTTGATGCGGTCATCTCATCAAACATGACGCCGTAAGGATTGATCAGAAACCTCGGCGCACCGTCCTCATCTGGCAGGCGCGACGAGATATGTGTGAACACAAGATCCGACCAGCCAAACATTGCCGTCAGGCGATAGAGCGCGGCAAGTTCAACCCGTAGGGCCCATTCGACGTTACCGACCTTGCCCTCGAGCCGGTTCACCTTGGTGGGATCAGGAATATCGAATCCCATCGAGACACCGCTCCCAAGAACTTCTGTGTCAGATTTGCCGTTGTCAGCCATATAAATTCTCCGCAATAGGTGGCTTCATCGTATATGACAGGTGCAAGTTCTACCAGCTTACGGTGCAGAGATGGGTACTGGACCGCGCCAGCGGTTGACTGGTAAGGCATGGCCTCGAGAGAGGACCGCGACTTCATGAAAATAGCCTTTTTTGCCAGTCTTAAACCGGATGCAAAAGCAGCATTGGAGCGATTGACCAGCACCTATGGCAACTGCCCGGCTGACCAAGCTGACGTCATCGCGCCGATTGGTGGCGACGGCTTTATGCTCGAGACCCTGAAAAAATACATGGATCTCGGCAAACCGATTTATGGCATCAACCGTGGAACTATCGGGTTCTTGATGAATGCTATGCCGGAAACCGACCTGAGGGAGAAAATTGCAAAAGCCGAAAAGGCGATCATCCATCCCCTGGAAATGGTCACGACGAACATGGACGGCAAAACCGACAAGGCGATGGCGATCAACGAAGTGTCGTTGTTTCGCGAAATCCACCAGACCGCGCATGTGTCGATTACCGTGAACGATAAAGTCCGGATGGAGAACCTCATTTGTGACGGGATTTTGCTGGCGACCGCGGCGGGCTCTACTGCCTATAACCTCTCTGCGTATGGGCCGATTTTGCCGGTGCGCTCACAACTTCTCGCCCTCACCCCTATCAGCGCTTTTCGCCCGCGGCGTTGGCGCGGCGCGCTTCTGCCCCATGACGCAATTGTGAAGATTGACGCATTGCAGCCCGAATTTCGCCCGGTTTCAGCTGTGGCCGACAATTATGAAGTACGGCAAGTGCGGTCGGTCGAGATATATGCGCGGCAAGACAAGGATATGACGCTTCTCTACGATGCCGAACATTCTCTGGAAGAGCGCATCATTCGAGAGCAGTTTGCCCATTAGTAAGTAAGCGCCAGACGCGTCGTCTGGTAGCCTGTCAGGGTGCAAGGGCAGAAAGAGATATGGTCCGCATCAACAAGCATGCCATACTGCAGGCGTTACGTTTCGATCAGATCGGCGTTGGCAAAATTCGTTTGCACCGGGTTGGCCGCCAGGTGCTGGTCGCATTTGCGGCGGCTGGCCTTGTCGTTGGCCTACCCATTGTTTTTGCACTGGCTTATTTATTCGTCCTTGCCAAGGGCCCGCTGCCGGCGCGGGTCACAGATGCCAACAATGTCAGCATGGTTCTTTATGATGCGTTCGGCGAAGAGATCGGTATTCGCGGGCGGCATCGTCGGCTTGTCGAGCTTGAACAAATTCCCGATCACACGATTGCAGCATTCCTGGCAGTTGAAGACAGGCGTTTTTATGAGCATGACGGCGTTGATTTGATCGGTGTTGCCCGGGCGCTGCGGGCTAATTTCCGGGCCAAATATATCGTCGAGGGCGGCAGCACAATCACCCAGCAATTGGTCAAAAACATCTATCTCGATTCAGAGCAAACGTTGCGAAGAAAAATAGAAGAAGCGGTTTTGGCGGTACGGCTGGAGAACAGGCTCAGTAAAGAAGAGATCCTTGAAGAATATCTTTATACGGTCTATTTCGGTAACAACGCCTATGGCATTGAAGCTGCCGCTGAAAGCTATTTCAGGAAAAGCGCCTCTGAGCTGAGCGTTGCAGAAAGTGCCTTGTTAGCAGGCAGCATAAAAGCGCCCGGGCGTTATGCACCGCACCTTAACCCAGCTTATGCCAAAACCAGGGGACGCCTTGTGCTGGGGGCCATGACAGAAACGGGCAGTCTCTCGCTGCTTGATGCAGAGATGGCGGCGTTTGAACTTGACGCGCTGACAGTCCATCCACGTGAGCCAGAACCGTACGGGTATTTTCTCGACTACGCAGTGGCTGAATTTCCTGCCGACGACACCACACAAGACATCGTGCAGGTTCATACAACGCTGCATCCCCAGTATCAGACGATCGCTGAGAAGGCGCTCGCTGCTGCGATGACAGACAAAGCCATCGCCAAAATGGGAGTGACGCAGGCAGCTCTGGTTGCCATGCGCCCGACCGGGGAAGTGATCGCCATGGTTGGCGGCACTGATTACGCGGCAAGCCAGTTTAATCGGGTGACGCAAGCGAAGCGGCAACCGGGGTCGCTGTTCAAGGCTTTTGTTTATGACGCCGCTATCCGAAGGGGCTGGCGGATGGATGATTTGATAGTCGATAGCCCGCTTTCCATGGAGATTTCGGGCAAGAACGATGATCTTTATACGCCTGCGAACTATAACGATCACTATTATGGCTTGACCAACACGAGACAGGCATTTGCCAAGTCGGCAAACTCATCTGCCCTGCGTTTGCAGGAATGGGCGGGCCGCGAGAATGTGATCAACGCAGCAAAACGAGCTGGCTTAAACGCAAAACTGCTCCCCTATGCGAGCCTTGGGCTCGGTGTCACGGAGACGACGTTGATTGATATTACCGCTGCCTATGCGGCCTTAGCCTCAAATCACGTGGTCGAACCTTTTGTCCTGCGGCACGATCAGCCATTGCAAGCGAGCTACCAGGGAGAGCCGTCGCCGGAACTCTTGCAGCTTTTATATAACAATATCCAGGCGGGTACCGGCTACGCCGCGCGTCTCGACATACCTTCGTTTGGCAAAACCGGCACAACGCAGTATCATCGCGATGCCTGGTTTGTCGGGTTTACGGACCATCTTGTTGTCGGGGTCTGGGTTGGGAATGACGATAATAAACCAATGAAAAAAGTTACCGGTGGTACATTGCCGGCAACAATCTGGAAGAGTTTCCTGAAAGACGCGCGTAAGGAGCTGGCAATGGAGGAAACACCATCGCGGTTTACTGAGCGTCCTCTTCTCGAAATCGCGCTTGATGGGCAAGACGACAGTACGGTATTTGACTGGCAAACGCCGCGCATGCAGCGCGTCCTTGGCCCTTTAACATTGCAATATGATGGCAGCTTGAATGTAGGCGGCATAGCAATATTTTTTGACGGAATCCGAATGGTATCCGCTTATGGCGCTCATCACGATCTGTATGTTGAAATTGAGACTTATCTTGAGGGCCGTGAGCTGGTCTGTGAACTGAATAGGATATATGCATCGTGTCACGATGCTACGGATGATGTTGCCGAATATGTTGTTGAAAATGGTTGGGCCAGAACTACCTACAGGGCACCCCGGTATTTGCTACAGGCAGAACAGCGCGCAAGAGACGCACGCAAAGGCCTATGGGCTGATAAGTATCGATACGTGAATCCAAGATATGACTTTTATGATCTCGGCGGACTGACGTGGCAGCAACGCCGGAAGCTTGAACGACAGCGGGCCGCAGAGGCGCGCCGCGTGCAGCAATTGCAGGACCAGTACAGATTGCAAAACACCTCAGTTGTTGTCGGGCGTTCAGCTGCCGGTGCAGAGCCTCTAGTCAGCCAGGCAAGACCCCGGGCGAGCCAGCCCTATGTCCAGCGCGGTGTCGTCGGCAGCCTGGCAACGGATACTGGGCTGTAGACGCGTGAACGCGCTCAGGCATTTCGCATAAGGTCAGAAATTTTCTCCGCCATCATGATGACAGGTGCATTGGTATTACCACCTACCAGCAGCGGCATCAAAGATGCATCAACGACGCGCAAATTTTCAACATCATAAACACGCCCTTGGCCATCGGTAACCGCGCCCTCATCTTCCATCTGACCCATCTTACAAGTACCGACCGGGTGGTAGATCGTCTCTGCTCTGTCGCGGATGAAGGCCGCCCAATCAGCATTTGTTTCTGGCGCCTCCTCAGGGCTCAAATGCGCCGTTGTGATCTCGGCCAATGCCGGCTGCGTGCTAATATTATAGGCCTGTTTGGCTCCCTCGACCATGATCTCCAAATCTTCTTCCGCATCGAGATAATTTGGATCAATCAGCGGATGTTGGCGGGGATCAGATGACGCAAGGCGGATGGTGCCACGCGAGCGCGGGTACAACTGGCAGGCATGGATCATGAAGCCTTGCTGAAAAAACATTTTGTTCGTGCCGTGACCCTGACCAAACGCGGGAAAGAAATGAAACTGGATATCGACTTTTGGAACATCCGGTGATGATCGCGAAAAACCGTTCCCTTCCACAATGTTAGAAGCGAAGAATCCGGTTCGACGCGTTGCATATTCGCCCGCAGCTTTCAGGATATCCGGAACACTGCCTATGCTGTAGCCGAAGGTAGAGCCGGGCTTTGATTTCACCAATATGGATGTATCAAGGTGATCTTGCAGACCTCCCCCCACACCGGGCCGATCCGCGACTACCTCAATGTCGTTTTCGCGCAGATGTGCAGCGGGGCCGACGCCGGACAACATAAGAAGCTGCGGTGAATTAACTGCACCGCCGCAGAGGATGATCTCCTTGGATGCAGCAAATTCAGCATTCGTTCCGTTGTGGTTGAGGCGAACAGAACTTGCCGTGGTCCCATCAAATTGTACTTTTTTAACAAACGCTGTGGTTAAGACTGTGAGGTTAGGCCGCTTACGGACGTCATCACTTAGAAACGCTTTGGCTGTGGAACACCGTTGTCCCCCGCGTATGGTCGTATCAAATACCCCAACGCCCTCGCGCGCTTCAGCGTGGAAATCCGTCACCAGTCGGTGCCCGGCCTGTTTTCCGGCTTCAACGTAGCGTTTTGTTGCTGGGTGCACCCAGTTTGCCTGACGCACGCCCAACGGACCACCAGACCCATGCCACTGGCTTTCGCCGCCTGAGTAATCTTCAGATTTTTTGAAATAGTGAAGCGCGTCCATCGCGGACCAGCCTTCAGCGCCTTGTGCCGCCCAATCGTCATAATCGCCGAGGTCTCCGCGCTGATAACACATGCCGTTGAGACTCGAAGATCCACCAAGGGTCTTTCCGCGCGGCCAGAATAGGCGTCTGTCAGCGAGGTTTTTCTGTGGTTCGGTGTGGTAGTTCCAGTCGATCGTTCTGGAGCCGACCAGCTCCGGTAGCATTGCAGGAATATGAATTCTTATATCATTATCTTTTTTGCCGGCTTCGAGGAGGCAAACCGTCACACCCGGATCTTCTGACAGGCGGCTGGCCATCACGCAGCCCGCTGACCCCGCACCGACAACGATATAGTCAAAACTCGTTTCCATTTGCGTCCCAGCCCTTGTTTTGGCTGAGAGAAGCATAATTCACCGGGCTGAGGAATATCTCTAGGCAGTCGAAATCAATCGCTTAACTCTCTGGCACGTTTCGTTGCGGCGGCCACCGCTTCCGTTACTAGGGGACGCAAGGCTTTTGGGTCATCGAGAACCTTTAGCGCTTCAGCGGTGGTACCGCCTTTAGAAGTCACGGCCTGCCGCAACTGTTTTGCACTGCGTCTGTCATGCGCCATCAAGGCGCCGGCGCCAGTAACTGTTTCCCGCGCCAGCTTTTCTGCGATATCAGCCGGTAAACCTGCCGCCTCTCCAGCCTCAGCCATTGCTTCGGTTAGAAGGAAAACATACGCCGGGCCGCAAGATGAAATACTCATGCCGCTGTCAATCTGTTCTTCTTTATCTACCCACAAAACACTACCGGTTGCCGACATCAATCTGGTCGCTATTTCCCTCTCTCGCGGCTGCACACGACTTTCTGCATAAAGAAGGGTGACCCCGTGCTTCACCGCTACAGGCAGATTGGGCATAGCCCGGATGATGGGCGCATCACCGGCGCCTGCTTCCTTCAAATGGTTACGTATCGATCCGACAGATTTGCCGGCGGCAACTGACAAAAAGATTGTCTTTTGCATGTTCGGCCACTGCAACGCCGGGATGATGGAGGGAAGAAGTTGTGGTTTTACCGCGAGAACACAAACGTCATAAGGCTGGTCCTCCTCCGGATTAAGCGGCAGACCATACGCGTCAATTTCGCGAACTACACTATCGCGCGGTGATGGGTCAACGACCGCAGAGCGTCTCGGATCAAGGATCTTCTGATCAAGCCAGCAGCTTAGAATGCTACCACCCATTGACCCTGCACCAAGAAGAAGAACTGAGTGTTTTCCAAGCATGTGTGTGAAACTATTACGAACGGAACGTGTGTTCAAGCTTTGGCATTTGCACAACCTGCAAAGACCTGCCGATTTTATCACTGCACTGTAATGGGAAGGTTGTTTCTAAGCAGACCCCTGCACTTCAAACAGCGACGCCTCAAGCGCTTCTTTGGCATCTTTACCGCCCCAGAGCACATAGTTGAACGCCGGATAGAAACGCTCAAAAGCATCGGAGGCGCCGCGGATCAGAATTTCTGCCTGAATCTCGTCGAAATCAGCCATTTCGGACAAAACTGCCCCGTTGCGGTAAACGATGCCATTATCATCTGACCACAGATCAAAATGTCCAAGCCAAACCCGTTCATTGACGAGCGCCAGTAGTTTACAGACTTCATCGGTTTTTTCACCGGGCACCTTCAATTCCAGAGGGGCGCCCATTTGCAAAACACGCATGTCTTCTCGCCAGGCAAACCAGACCGCAATATCGCGCCAGATGCCGTCGACATTCACATGCAGCTCTGTTGCATCGACACGCTCAACGTTCATCTTCGATTGAGAAGCGACACTCTCGATGACGTCAAGCGGATCGTTCAGGTGCAAATCGTTTGAGGTAACTTGAAGGGGCATGCAATTTTCCCGTGTTGCAGACAGCCGGCTTAGCCCGATTGGCGCAGCATCATTGCGGGCCGAGTCGCGGGCAGCTTCAATGATTCATCTTCTGGAGTTGAAAACCGCCCCGGGCGTTTTGCGACAAAGTCATCGGTCAACCTGACAGTTTTGCTTCGAGAGCTTCAATGCGTGCTTTCAGCTGGTCGTTTTCAGTCCGGGCTTTTGCCGCCATTTCCTGAACAGCCTCAAATTCTTCCCGCTGAACCAAATCGCTGTCAGCTAATAATCTCTGGAGTTGACTTTTCATCATTGTTTCGGCCTCTTTGCGCACACCATCAGCAGCACCGGCAGCTTCGGTCATCGCTTTTGCGAGCTGATCCAGGATTGGATTCTGGGTTTGCATGTCATCTGTTCCTTGTGCTGTTAGGGTCATGTAAGGGGTTTTTTGCCATCTGCAAATACGCAGCGATTTTGCCACAAAAATCCCTAATTGAGATTGACTATCAGAAACACAAGCGATACCAATTGCTGTAGTTAATAGTCATTCTCAATTTAGGCCAAGACAAAAATGAACCTCTCCATTGGTATTCTGGCTGCCACAGCCAGCGTATTTTTTCTCGGTGTTCACCCGGCGCAGGCCGCCAGTAAGCGAGATTCTGAGCTCAACAATGTCGATATCATTACGGTTGTCGGCAAAGCTCAAGATGTCGGTGATATTGCCGGCTCGGTGACTTTCATTCCATCGGCAGAATTGGAACTTCAGAAATACACAGATGTGAACCGTATCCTGCGCAAGGTCACCGGTGTGAACCTGCAGGAAGAAGACGGATATGGCCTGCGTCCCAATATCGGGATCCGCGGCACCGGCAGCGACCGATCTTCTAAAGTTCTGATTATGGAAGATGGTGTTCTGCTGTCGCCGGCCCCCTACTCGGCACCATCTGCTTACTACTTTCCATTCGTGGGCAGAACCAGTGCCGTCGAAGTAACCAAGGGGCCTGGCACAATCAAATATGGACCGCAGACTACTGGCGGTGTCATCCACTTTTTCTCGACACCAATCCCGGAAGAAAAATCCGCCCGGATAACGGCATTGGTCAGCGATCTTGACCGATCCTCAGTTCACGCATGGGCGGGTAATACATACGAAATCGAAAATCTGCCGTTTGACGTCGGCTTCTTGCTTGAGACCCTTCAGGATAACGCCGATGGGTTTAAAGACCTCAACACGGGCGACACTGGGTTTTCAATCGGTGACTATGTCGCAAAACTTGGGTTTTATTCGAACAAAGACGCTGCATATGAACAAAGCCTGGTCTTTAAATATCAGCATAGTGAAGAAGAAGCTGATGAGACCTATGTCGGCCTGACCCAAGCGCAGTTTGATCAAAATCCGTATCAGCGACTGAATGCCAGCCAGCTGGATGTGATTAACACCGATCACGACACGTATCAGGCGACACACAACATTAAGCTGTCGGATAATCTGCAACTCACAACAATCGCATACCGGACCGAGTTCGCGCGCAACTGGGAGAAATTGGACCGGTTTGATAACTCATTGTTGTCTGGCCTCAGTGCTTGCAATTCGTTGAACGGGATCTTGTCTGATCCGGTGACTTGTTCGCTCGAGCTGGAAGTGCTGGTTGGGGCGCCCGGATATGTCAGCCCTGACGATGTTTTGGGGATCAGGCAGAACAAACGTTCATATTATGGTCAAGGGATACAAAGTGCCATTGCCTACGAATTCACAGCCGGCAGCTGGGACCACAGTTTCACTACCAGTATCCGTTTGCATAAAGACGAAGTGGACCGGTTTCAGGAACAAGATCAGTACAAAATAGACAATACAATAGTTGTGAAAACCACCGACAATGCGCCGGGCACACAAGCAAACCGCCTGTCTCGCTCAGAAGCGATTTCTGTCTACGTGGCTGATACGTTAAGCCAAGGGCCTCTTAGGATCACCGCCGGCTTGCGGCTTGAGAGCGTCGATTCGATGCAACAAAGATGGCAGGCACCGGCGCGAATTGAGGCCAATCTGAGCAGCGAGAGATCAAATTCTTATGATGAGGTTCTTCCCGCACTAAGCGTTCTTTTTGAGGTGAGTGACAATCTTTCTCTTCTTGCCGGTGCCCATAAAGGGTTCTCCCCTGCCCCTGTCAGCTCACGTGGCGGCACCAACCCGGAAGAATCCATCGCCTACGAGTTGGGTGGTAGGTTTTCGAATAGTCAGATCGATATCGAGGCAATCGGTTTCTTTAATGACTATTCAAACTTACTTGCTGAATGCACCAATTCTTCTGGTGGCAGTGAATGCGTGATCGGAGACGGGGAAAATGCAGGTGAAGCCAATGTCTGGGGGCTCGAACTGACGGCAGGCGCGGATCTTGGCGAACAACTTGCCCCGCGCTCTGAAGTCGCAATTCCGGTTTCTCTTGCCTATACCTACACCGACACGGAACTGCTGAATTCAGTTAGCAGCGATATCCTTGGCAATATTACAGCCGGCGATGAAATTCCGTATGTGCCGAATAACCAGCTCACCATTTCAGCCGGATTGATTGGCAGCAACTGGGGTATCGATACTGTCGTGAATTATGTCGACGAAACACGCGATGTGCCCGGACAGGGCTCAATCGCGGCGGCTGAGTTGATAGATGGCCGCACAATTATTGATCTCGCTGCCTATTATGACGTGAAGGAAGGGGTCCGCCTCAAAATCAAAGCGGACAATGTATTCGATGAAGTCTATCGCGTGGCTCGCCGCCCTTATGGTCTGCGGCCCGGTAAACCGCGCGAAGTGTTTGTTGGCATCAGTATGGACCTCTAGCAAAAGCAACATCCCGATTTTGCCTAGAAAAATCGTAAGCTTTCGCAATGGCTGAGCTTGCGAAAGCTTTATTGTCTGGTGCAAGGAACGGGGTGACGTGGGGACCGGCTCAGGGTAAAAAAACCCGTGAAAGTTGAGATAAAATATGTTCCTGGCCCAAATTCCCTACCCTGATATCGATCCTGTCTTTTTTAGCATCGGCCCGCTGCCGATCCGTTGGTATGCGCTTGCCTATATCGCAGGAATTACTGTCGGCTGGTTTTACGTAACTAGGCTGATGCGCAAAACTGAGCTTTGGCAAGGTGGTTTATCTGGGACTGCACCGGCGGGTCCGCCAATTTCCCGCGAGAAGTTTGATGATCTCTTGTTCTGGGTAACGCTCGGGGTGATCCTTGGCGGCAGGTTGGGATATGTCCTGTTTTACGAACCGGACATGCTTTTTCAATCCTGGGTCTCGGTAAAATCCATGATGGGTGGTGACGGCCTGATCCAGACGTTGATCGGTTGGATCCATATTCCGCCTGCCTTGATGATCTGGACTGGTGGGATGTCTTTTCACGGCGGGCTTATTGGCGTGGCGATTGCTGGGTATTTCTTTTCGCGACGGAACGGCTTGAATGCGCTTGCCGTAGGCGACCTTTTTGCCTGCGCAGCACCGATTGGTTTGTTTTTTGGGCGCATCGCCAATTTTATCAATGCCGAACTTTACGGCCGTCAGACAGATGTTCCGTGGGCAATGGTGTTTCCGACAGATCCCGATCAAGTGGCGCGCCATCCAAGCCAGCTCTATGAAGCGTTGCTCGAGGGGCTCGTTCTGTTTGTTATAATCAGAATTGCAACGCACAGCTTCGCAACCCTACGCAAACCCGGCTTTACCATCGGGTTATTCCTTGCCGGGTACGGCTTCGCCCGAGCCTTTGTAGAGAACTTTCGTCAACCTGATAACCACATGCCTGATTTCCCGCTCGGACTAACCATGGGGATTATCCTCTCTTTGCCGATGGTTCTGTTGGGTGCGTATCTAATGTGGCGCGCCAGCGGCGGCGGGTATCCCAAAATAACTGCTTCTAATGCTCCCAAGGTAAAAGCGAGTCTGAACGCCGACAGCAAAGTCGGCACCCAAACGGCCAGCGAAGCTGAAAATGTCGAACCAGAAGAAGCTGAAAATGTCGAACTAGAACCAGACCCCCGCCCCTCTCCTGAGACGTCATGACAGACCCGGTGCCGAAGCCTGACAATCCTACGCCTCTGGAAGAAATTCTGACATCATTGATTGAAAGTCATGGTCCAATCCGGGTTGCAGATTTCATGGCGGATGCGCTCGGCCATCCTCAATACGGCTACTATATGACTAATTCTCCGTTCGGGGAAAAAGGCGACTTCACAACAGCGCCGGAGATCAGTCAGGTGTTTGGCGAACTGATTGGCGCTTGGCTGATCACGGCCTGGGAGGAAATCGGCGCGCCCTCTCTTTTTAATCTGATTGAACTTGGCCCCGGACGCGGCACCTTGATGGACGATATCCTGCGCACGGCACGCGTCCGGCCGAAGTTTCTGAAAGCTGTCAGGGTCTACATGATCGAGACATCTGGCCGGCAGCGTTATGAGCAGCAAAAAAAATTACAGGATGCGAAAGTGCCGGTGACCTGGGCAACCGAAATGCATGATATTCCGCTCGCACCAACGCTGATTATTGCGAATGAGTTTTTTGATTGTTTACCTGTTCGGCAATTTGTTCACACCGGCGATAAAGACAAGGCCTGCTGGCAGGAGCGGCTGGTGGGGGTGAACAAGAGTTCAAAAGACGGTGGTCTGCGGTTTTTGCTTTCTGAAGAACTTCATGAAATACCAGCTGGCGCGCCTGCAACCGCAAAACCTAAAGATATTTTTGAAGTTTGCGAGGCTGCCACGGGCATCGTTCACGAGATCGGTCGACGCCTGCAGGATTATAAGGGGCGTGCCCTGATTATCGACTACGGACATGGGCGCAGCGGCTTCGGGGACACGCTGCAGGCTGTGCGGGACCACCAATACTGGCCGCTTCTTGCCAAACCTGGGCTTGCTGACGTCACGGCCCATGTAGATTTCGGGGCGTTGGCCCGTGCCGGACGTGACGCTGAACTGATGGTATATGGACCCGAGCTGCAATCGCGATTTTTGACCAGGCTCGGACTTGAACAACGGCTAGCGACGCTGATCAAGACTGCAGACGAGCAAGTGAGTGAACAGCTAAGAAGTGGAGCGCGGCGTTTAGTGCATCCAGACGAGATGGGTACTCTGTTTAAGGTACTTTGCATGTCTTCTGCTGGCCTTGGCACACCGCCAGGCTTTGACAAATGAAGCTGCCGCTCAAACTGACATCAGAAATTTTTGACAATGACCTCGTGTCACATGGTTTTTTTGGACGCGCTGGCGGCGTTTCCACGGGTCCCTATGAAAGCCTTAATTGTGGACAAGGATCGAAGGATGACCCGGTGGCGGTCGCATCCAATCGGGAACTCTGCCAAAAAGCGCTTAGTACCCAGCATCTGGCCACCCTTTACCAGGTACATTCGGCTGAGGCTGTTTATACCACTACCCCGTTTACAGAGCGCCCAAAGGCGGACGCACTTGTTACAGACCAGCCAGGGTTGGCGATCGGTATACTGACAGCAGATTGTATCCCGGTTTTGTTCCACGATCCGGTAACGGACATCGTCGGAGCAGCGCATGCTGGATGGCGCGGCGCCCTTGCCGGTGTCCTGGAAAACTGTATCGCGCTCATGTCCGACCATGGCGCGCGGCCGACGGATATCCGGGCAAGCTTTGGGCCATGCCTGCGGCAAGATAACTTTGAGGTTGGCCTTGACCTGGTTGAAGCCTTTGTATGCAATCAGGCCGAGTGTGATATTTTTTTCAAACCCGGGCTTTCGCCTGAAAAGCGACAATTCGATCTGGTCGCCTTCGCCAAATGGCGCCTCTCCCAATCCGGACTGCTGCTTCAAAATATTGATGACGTGCAGGTCTGCACCTTGGGTGCGCCGAATGACTATTACAGCTACAGGTTCGCAAAAAATTCAGGACTCGCGGACTATGGGCGCAACTTGTCGGCGATTTGCCTGGGCGACTAATAGTTTCGGCTTCTGGTAGGCACAATACTTTTCAAAATTGTCTCCGCTGGTATTGAAAGAAGGGCAAAAAAACGCCACAGGACAGCATCTCCAATCGTGGTCACGTCAACTTTCTAAGATCCAGGATGGCGCAATGAAACTTCTTGCAGGAAACAGCAACGGCACTCTGGCCAAGGCTATTGCGAAAGTATTGGATGAATCCCTAACGGAAGCCGTCATTAAACGGTTTGCCGATGGTGAAGTCTTTGTTGAAATTCAGGAAAATGTGCGCGGTGAGGATGTTTTTGTCATTCAGTCAACTTCCCGGCCAGCCAACGACAATCTGATGGAACTTCTGATATTGATAGATGCTTTGTCACGGGCATCTGCCAGCAGGATCACCGCGGTTATTCCGTATTTCGGATATGCACGGCAGGACAGGAAGGCAGGCCCAAGGACGCCGATCTCGGCCAAACTGGTGGCAAATCTGATCACGACTGCTGGTGCCGACCGTGTTTTGACAGTGGATTTGCACGCTGGACAGATCCAGGGCTTTTTCGACATTCCAACCGACAATCTATACGCGGTAAAAGTAATTCAGCAAAGAATCCGTGAGATCAGCGGTGGATCAACGGACAATATCTGCGTCGTTTCGCCTGATGTGGGTGGTGTGGTCCGGGCAAGGGCGCTTGCTAAACGCCTGGGAAATGTTCCTTTGGCTATCGTCGACAAAAGGCGTCCGAAAGCAGGGGTTTCCGAGGTGATGAACATTATCGGAGACGTTGAGGGCCTGGATTGCATTCTTTTTGATGATATCGTTGATTCTGGCGGTACCCTCTGCAACGCCGCCGACGCATTGATTGAAAATGGGGCCAAATCGGTCTCCGCGTATGTGTCACACGGCGTGCTTTCCGGTGGGGCAGTTGAGCGCATTACCCAAGCAAAAGGCTTGAAAAAACTGGTCGTGACGGACTCAATCGAAGCGACCGACGCCGTTAAGGGCGCGGGTAAAATTGAAGTCCTCACAATCGACGAGCTTTTGGCCGAAGCCATTCGGCGAATTTCCAATGAAGAGAGCGTCAGCAGCCTGTTTTGAGGGCCAAATCGCCGGTTCATTCAGGCTCGCTTTTTGCAAATAGTTAGGCTAGCCTGCTGCTCGGTTTGGTTGTCGTGTAACATTTGGGGAATTCGATGCGCTTTCTTAGTTCATTACCGCTAATTTTTATGGTGGGTCTGTCGCTGTATGCGATTTGGGACCTTAAAATTAACGAATACACCCCTCCGGTGCCGACAGACCAGCTCGCCGAAAAAAGTCCTGAAATTGAAGCTGTGATGGTCGCTCACCGCGAGGCTCTCAGAACTGATATGAGCAGCAATGTACTGCCGCAGATCGAGCAGAGCCTTAAAGCAATCACTGAAGAGTACGGCGAGGCGTCCCCTGAACATAATCAGGCGCTCATCGAGACCGCTTTGATGTTGAACGCGAACGCACGCGGCGACCTTGCGGAAGAATACATGGCCAAGGCCGTGGAAGTCAGTCGCGAGGTGTACGGTACGGATCACCGTGAAACCGCCCTTAATCTAAACGATTTGGCCAATCTCAATACCGACGCATTGAACCAGGCATACTCCGAAGAAGCTATCGGATACCTGCGGGAAGCATTTGAAATTCGTAGCAAGATATTGCCTGACGATCACCCCGAACGGCTGGCAAATGAAGTAAACTTGGCAGACCAATTGTTTCTCGAATGGCAGGCAAAAGGCACCAAAGAGGATATCTCCGCGCTGAACGAGGCGGGCTCACTGCTGAGCCATGTGCTGGCTGTCTACGAGGCGCAGGGTGAAAACGCCAACAAGGCGGACAAGATAGCTGTCGGGTTACTGTTTGCCAGAGTGTCGTTCTACCGGGATGATTATGAAACCGCTGCTGAATATTTCAGCGATCGGCTTGCGCCCGTTGTCCCGGAGACGGATCCATCAATCTATATGGTTTTTACCAATTCGTATGCAGAATACATTGTATCACTAAAGAAGCTTGGTCGTGATGAAGAAGCCGAGAAGATGCGTTCAGGCATTATGGCATATCTGCAGGGCGACGAGCCCGCCGGAGATGTCGAGCCCGCAGTGGCTGGCGTTGTGCAAGATACGCCACTGCCCGCGCCCGACCCAAAAGCCGCTAGCGGCGCTGCGGAGGTCTCAAGCGAACCCGAACAATCAGAGCCTGGTGAAAATGAGCAGGAGGCTGCTCGGGCGCCAACAACAGTGGATACGCCAGAGGAATAATCTGCGGTTCGGGGGGCGCCGATTTAGATATTGCACTTCATTTGGAGCGCGTGTATAGACCGCCCTCGCGTTCAACTCAGGCCTTTTAAAACTATTGTAGAGGCTGCGATCCAGCAGCTTCGCAGGCTGCATTTGAAGGACTTGACCAATGTCAGATGTAACAGTTTTTACTTGTGAACCACGCCAGCGCAGCGGTACAGGCGGCTCGCGGGCAGTCCGGCGGGACGGCTGGGTACCAGCCATCCTCTATGGTGGTGACGAGCAACCGGCCAATATCAAACTTCGCTACAATGAAGTACTCAAAGCCTACAACACGGGCAGGATCATCTCTGTTTTGTCCAAGATTAATGTTGATGGCAAGGAGCAGACTGTCATTGGTCGGGACGTTCAAGTTGATCCCGTCAAAGACTTCCCGATCCATGTGGACCTGATGCGGGTCAGCGCTAAAACGCGCATCAATGTCGACGTGCCAATGGCCTTCCTGAATGAAGAAGAGTCCCCCGGCCTTAAGCGTGGTGGCGTGTTAAACATCGTTCGCCATACGGTCGAAGTTATGGCGCCGGCGACCAACATCCCTGAAGCTTTGGAAGCTGACCTCACAGGATTGGACATCGGCGATGGGATACACATTTCTTCAGTGAAAATGCCTGCTGGTGTTGAGCCGACCATTACTGATCGGGATTTCACCATTGCAACAATCTCGGCTCCATCCGGTCTGCGCTCGTCTGATAATGAAGGCGACGATGAAGATGTTGCAGTAGAAGAGACCGATGCGGCTGAAGGCGATGCAGCCGAAGGATCAGAAGAGTAACGTTTCACGGGCTCGCGTGACGAGACAAAAAGAGCTATCAGAAAAGCAGACCGGCAGGTCTGCTTTTTGTTTTAGCACATCAATATGGAGTTGGCATGCTGTTGCTGGTCGGCTTAGGAAATCCCGAAGAGAAATATCAGCGTAACCGGCATAATGTCGGTTACCAGATTATTGATGCTATCGCTGACCATTATGGTTTTGAGCCAGAGCGGAAAAAATTTCAGGGACTTATCCGCGAGGGCGTGATTGACGGGCGTGGTGTCCGACGAAAGGCGCTGCTCTTGAAACCCACCACATATTATAATGAAAGCGGCAATAGCGTCCGTGAGGTCGCGCAATTCTACAAAATCCCAGTCGATCAGATTGTTGTTTTCCACGATGAGCTTGATCTGGCACCTGGAAAAATCAAAGCGAAAAAAGGCGGCAGTACGGCTGGCAACAACGGGCTGAAATCGATCACGGCTCACATGGGCGCCGAATTTATCCGTATACGCGTTGGGATCGGCCATCCGGGCGACAAGGCGAAGGTCACGTCGCATGTACTCAGCGATTTTTCAAAATCCGAGATCAATGACTGGGTAACTGAACTCAAACAGGCATGTGCTCGCAATGCACCCCTGCTCGCCCAGCCGGAAAACGGCGTAGACCGGTTCATGTCGGCAGTTGCACTGGCACGCCAGCCCGACACAGAACCAGCAACGGCAAGTTCGGGCAAAATCGATCACACAAACCTGCCGGACGGGCAACAAAATGTTAAAGCCCCGAAAAAACAGGAACAAAAGAGCAGTCCGTTTGCCAAGCTCAAAGGGCTGTTTAGTAAGGATTAGAGGTCATGGGGTTCAAATGCGGTATTGTCGGATTGCCGAATGTCGGCAAATCAACGCTGTTTAATGCATTGACAAAAACTGCTGCGGCACAGGCTGAAAACTACCCATTTTGCACGATCGAGCCTAATATCGGTGACGTTGCCGTCCCGGAGCCGCGGCTGCAAATACTGGCCGAGATTGCCGGCTCACAAGAAGTCATCCCTTCCCGGATCCAGTTTGTTGACATTGCCGGTCTCGTCAAGGGCGCCGCGCAAGGCGAAGGTCTCGGTAATCAGTTTCTGGCAACTATTCGTGAGGTAGATGCTGTTGCCTATGTGATGCGCTGTTTCGATGACGATGATGTCACCCATGTTGATGGCAAGATAGACCCGATCGAGGATTTCGAGACAGTCGAGACAGAACTGATGCTGGCCGACCTTGAGAGCCTTGAAAAAAGATTGCCGGCTCTTGAGAAGAAAGCCAAGGGCCAGGATAAGGAAGCCAAGGCCCTCCTTGTGCTTGTCGAAAAAGCGCTCGTCGCCCTGCGCCAGGGCAATCCGGCACGTACCGCTGATATAGATCAGGAAGATCAAAAAGCGTGGAAGGGGTTGAACCTTCTGACGACAAAGCCGGTTTTGTTTGTTGCAAATGTTGATGAAGCCTCCGCTACCAGCGGCAATACCTATTCGACGGCTGTTGAGAAACGCGCCTCAACAGAAAATGCCGCTGCGGTTATTATTTCTGCAAAGATTGAGTCAGAGTTGGCACAGCTTGATGACGACGAACAAGCAGAATATCTAACCGAACTCGGACTGGAGGAGCCTGGTCTCAATCGCTTGATCCGCACCGGTTACAATCTACTCGGCTTGCAGACATATTTCACTGCGGGCCCGAAGGAATCCCGCGCATGGACAGTACCAGTTGGCATCACAGCGCCGAGGGCAGCGGGCGTCATTCATACAGATTTTGAGAAAGGTTTCATCAGGGCAGAAACCATCAGCTACGATGCCTATGTCCACTACAATGGTGAGAATGGAGCAAAAGATGCCGGTAAAATGCGTCTTGAAGGCAAAGACTACATTGTCAAAGACGGTGATGTTATGCATTTCCGGTTTGCGAACTAGGGCGGAAACCAGATGGATCCGTTCATGAGCGACACACCGCTAGTCTACGCGTTGATAGCGGCAAACGTTCTGATCTCCTGCTATGCACTCTACGTTGATCAGAATTTTCTTCAACAATCGCTGTTCAATATCGGTGCTGTTGTAAAGAAGAAGCAATACTATCGTATTATTACATCAGGCTTCCTGCACGGCAGCCCGATGCACCTCGCTTTTAATATGCTGACCTTGTTCTTTCTGGGACCAGCAGTTGAAAATACGCTCGGTACGCTGAATTTTTTCTTTGTTTATTTTGGCTCTCAACTGACGGCTATTGCCGCGAGCTATCTGGCGAAACGCCACGACATGAATTACTCGTCTATCGGCGCTTCTGGGTCGGTATCCGGGATCGTCTTGTCATATTGCACTTTTGCACCGTTTTCGCTTCTATATTTTTTCGGTGTGATCCCACTGCCCGCCATTGTGGTCGCCATCGGCTATATCATTTATTCAATGGTATTGATGCGGCGTGATGGAAAGATAGCGCATGAAGCGCATCTTGGCGGTGCACTGGGTGGCGCATTAATTACGCTGCTGCTAAGCTCAGGGTTGCTCAACTTTGGTTAGTATCCGGTCGCGTTGCGCTCTTTTGTCCCCTTGGGATATTTTACATAATCTTCCATATCCCGGCGCCGGCGATAATCGTCACGTTCATAGGTCGTGATAACCCGATCAGAAGAGCCGCCATATTTTGTGCTGTCGGGGTCGAGGCGATAGAACCCTTCGCTTGCCCCTGTGTAAGGCGTGTTGTCGATGAGTATCCCATCGCTGTAATCGTAATTGTAGATTTCGCCATCAAGGTAGGGTGAGTTGACGAAGGGCTGTGACCTTACAGCTCGGTCCCGCGAAAGTTGAGCGGCAAGACCCGCGTCAGAAAATTTGGTTCTACCGAAAAACCGCCAGCGGGATCCATCATGGGTAAAAAAGCCAATGGTCGAATAATCTACGCTCTCCAAAGGTTGAACCCGGAAGCGACAAAAATAGCCGGAATTATCGCGCAGGCCTATCGCCGTTCGGGTCATCGTCGTCTCACGCCCCCAAACACACTCATCCAGCTGAAAGTCTATAGCCCAGTCAGCTGATGTATCAGCGGGTGCTGCTTCAAATATGCTACCGGAAGTCTCCAGCGCATATTGTTCTATGCGCACATTATAGGCATCATGCGCTTCAAGGTTACTTGGCGCTTGATAAGAAGGCAGGCTCGGCTTCTGCATCGCCAAGACAAGAAATAACGCGGTAAGTGCGCAAGATAGGGATGCAAACATGCCCCAAAACTACCAGTTGGCGCTTAATTTGCTGTTAAGCATCAAAAGTGGCACTGTTATCGCAATAACGGTAGACTGTTTCTGTCGGATAGGAGGTTAGCGTATGCGGTGGTTTGGTTTTGCAGCACTGATGGTTCTGGTAGCTGGTTGCGCGTCAAAGGGACCGGTTGATCCCCGGATTGCCGAAGTTGCAGCCGGTGTTACGAAAGAAAAGACTTCTTTCGACGTTTACAAAAAGTACCAGGGTCCCGAACACAAAATCGAGAATTTTGAGGGCTACACATTGATCAGATCCTGGCAGGATCCATACAGCACCAAGTCCGAACATCAGCTTTATGTTCATGTCATCCACGATGGCCGCGAAAAAGTGTTTCTTTCAGCCAGCCAGCCAGGCGGCAAACTGATGGACCTCAAACGTATTGATAGCGGTCGCGAATGTGCCGACGGCCAATCCGGTATCGATTGTCCGCTATATGAGGATATCGGCGTTTGGCTCGACAATGATATGTTGAGACAAGCCTCAAAGGAACAGGGCATTGTTCTGCGGATGAATGCCAAACGAGGTGAAGATGTCATTGTACGTGTGCCCGCCTGGTACCTCAAAGGATATCTATCAGAAATCAAGCGTTAGGCCGCGCGGTGACACCGGTTTTATAGTTTATACCGTATTAACCGGTTTCGTGTTACAGTTGCTTCATGATTGATGGAACAACTATAGAAACCTCGCATTTCAAACGCGTCACCTGTCGGATGCCGGTAAAGCTACTGATAGGAAGCGTCGTTGAAGTCAAAGGCATTATCATCAACATGTCGGCCGGGGAGATGGCTATTGCGAGCCGGCATCCTGTAAAAACGGACGACGAAATAATCGCCTACATCAATGGGACAGATCGTTTCAAAGGCATCGTATCGCGTCATATGGGTAATGTATTTTCTGTAAAGATGAAACTGCCTAAGGCAAAACAATTCCGTATCGTTGAAATGCTGACCACCGAGCTTGCTCGCCGTGACGGCATCATCGGACAAAATGAAATTGTCCGCGAACGGCGAGGTGCGCTGAGGCGCAGGTGTGCTGGTGGGCAAAGCGCCTGTATTTTGAGCGATGGAAACAGCGTCAAATGTTCGGTGCTCGACGTTTCTCTGACAGGGCTGTCGATTGAGATTGATCCTGTCCTTAAGATTGGTGAGATTGTCCGTGTCGGCAAGATCAATGCACGCGTTGTCCGGCAGACTCCGACGGGTTATGGTCTCGAATTGCTAGATGTTGAAACAAGCTCAATAGCTCAACCAGATGGTACAATGCGACGAGCGCACAAACCAGACCAAAGTTTGCGCGCAAAACACAATGCTCGCGAGCTTGCGGCATAACGCGATCGCGCACAAACTTTGCGACGCCAATCAAACTTATAGCACTCTGCCGGCAATCGTTTTCAGCTTCTGAACCACTTCAGGATCACGCGCTTCAGGTGCGGTGATCAGCGCAAAATCCAGGCATGTTTCAATACCGAGTGGCGACAGTTTCCTATTAGGTCCAAGTTTAGGCGCAACGGCCTTAACAAGATCACGTGCTTTCATGGTGTTTTGGTGCATGATTTCTAAAACATTGGCGACCTCAACATCGGCCTCACCCTCGCGCCAGCAATCATAATCCGTCACCATTGCAACCGTCGCATATGGCAGCTCAGCTTCCCGTGCGAGTTTTGCTTCCGGCATATTGGTCATGCCGATCACGTCGCACCCCCAGCTGCGGTATAAGTGAGATTCGGCCTTTGAAGAGAACTGCGGCCCTTCCATCGTGAGATAGGTTCCACCTTTTGTATGCGGGATCGAAAGCTCTTTACACGTCTTAGCCAGGGCGTCCTGCAATTTTGGACAAACAGGTTGTGCCATCGAGACGTGTCCGACCATGCCCGCCTCGAAAAAGCTATTGGCACGCAACTGCGTGCGGTCGATAAACTGATCAACAAGCACAAAATGACCCGGTGCCAGCTCTTCTTTGAACGAGCCACAAGCTGACACGGAGATAATATCGGTCGCACCGGCAATTTTCATTGCGGCAATGTTGGCCCGATAGTTTACGTCGGTTGGTGTCAGGCGATGACCTTGTCCGTGCCGGGACAAGAACAGTACTTTGACGCCGTTCAGTGTGCCAGAAACAACATCGTCCGACGGTTTGCCCCAGGCTGTCATGATGTCATGTTTTTCGACATCTGCCATATCGTCGATTACATAGACGCCGCTGCCACCGATAATGCCCAACACGGTCTGATCAACCATTTCACCTCTCCTGTCCGTTCCCAGCGCAAAAAAGGCCGCATCTTTTCACGAAGCGGCCTGTTTTTCCTTATTCAAATCAAGTCCTAGTGATCAACGTCAGACCAAATCTGTTTGTAAGACCAGTATACAATGCCAGCAAAGATAAACAAATAGATCATGGAGATCATGCCCATCCGTTTGCGTGACTCGAGTTTCGGCTCAGCTGCCCACATCAGGAAGTTCGTCACATCCTCTGAATACTGCTCGACAGTTTCTGGCGTTTCTTCATCTGCATAGTCAACTATCTCATCTGACAGCGGCGCTTTCATTTTCAGGACCCCGCCATACGGCACCTTCACACCTTCCAGCACATGCCCTTCGTCATCGACATACTCAGGCTTCAAGAGGGATGTCGAATCGCCCGGAAAATACGGATTGTAGTAGGTACCTTCTGCGATTGTGATCGTCTCCGGCGGATCTTCGTATCCGGTCAGAAGACTGTAGATGTAATCCGGTCCGTGGTGACGCGCTTTGGCAATCAGAGAAAAATCAGGTGGTATAGCCCCGCCATTGGCAGCGGCGGCCTGTTGAACATTGGCATAGGGTCCTGGCATATAATCAGCCGGCAATCCGGGGCGCATGAACATATCGCCGCCATCATCGGGGCCGTCCTCAATTTCGTATTCTGCAGCTAACGCTTTGATGATCGGGTTTGCGATTGGTTGCCGGCAATCCTGTGTTGACGGAAAACCCTCCGGGCATTTTTCCATGTAGAATGGACCGCCCTTTTGGCCCAGATGCCGAAACGCAACATAGTCGAGCGAGTGACAAGCAGAACACACCTCACGATAAACCTGAAATCCGCGTTGGACAGACTCTTTGTCGTAAGCGCCCGTTATGCCGGCGAACGTCCAGTGATGATGTTTCAGCTCTTTGGTCTCGCCGCCAGCTGCATTAGCTATCCCGACAGATAACCCAAAAAACGCAGTCGCTGTGATCAGTGTCTTGATTATTGTGTTCATCTTCTCACTCTCATTCAGCTGGCTGAGCGACAGGCTCGGGCGTGGCACTGATCGCTGCTTTTTTCTTCGTGTTACTGAGCACATCCTCCGAGATAGACTTTGGCAACTCTTTGGGCGTCTCCATAAGGCCAAGCAGCGGTAAGATCACGAGCAGGTAGATAAAATAGAAGGCCGTTGCGAGTTGTGAGAACAAAATGAAAGGCTGTTCAGCCACTTGCCCACCAAGCCAACCAAGAAACACGCAGTCAGCGACGAATAGTACGAACCAAAGTTTGGCTGCTGTTGAGCGGTATCTATGTGATCGTACTTTGGATCGATCCAGCCAAGGCAGGAAAAACAGGATGATGAGCGACGAGAACATAACTATTACACCGCCGAGCTTCGACGAGATAAACAGGAAGTTGAAATCGATCGCCCGCAACATTGCATAAAATGGCAGGAAGTACCATTCCGGCACGATGTGCTCCGGGGTCACCAACGGATTTGCCGGAATATAGTTGTCGGGATGCCCTAGTGAATTGGGCATGTAAAACAGGAATGCCGCGAACAGAATGAAGAAGACCACAATCGCGAACCCGTCTTTGACCGTATAATACGGATGGAAAGGTAATGTGTCTTTCTTCGATTTTACTTCAACGCCGGTTGGATTGGCGTTGCCTGGAATATGCAAGGCCCAGATGTGAAGGATAACGGCACCGGCGATCAGGAACGGCAGCAAATAATGCAGCGCGTAGAAACGGTTCAATGTTGGATTATCTACAGAATAGCCTCCCCACAGGAGAGTTTTCAGAGAGTCACCAATCAACGGAATGGCACTGAACAAAGACGTGATCACCGTCGCGCCCCAATAAGACATTTGTCCCCATGGCAGTACATAACCCATGAATGCTGTTGCCATCATCAGGATAAAGATCACGACGCCAATGATCCACAGCATTTCGCGTGGGTCCTTGTAAGAACCGTAGTAAAGACCGCGAAACATGTGGAGATAAACAGCGATGAAGAACATCGATGCACCATTCGCATGAGCGTAGCGCATAATGTCGCCGTAGTTCACATCTCGCATGATGTGTTCGACACTCTCGAAGGCGTAGTCGACATGCGGTGTATAGTGCATCGCGAGGATGATACCGGTAACAATCTGTATCACCAGGCATACTGAAAGAATCCCGCCGAAGGTATACCAGTAGTTGAGATTTTTCGGCGTCGGAAAATCGCCAAAGGAATCATACCCCAGACGGATAATAGGCAACCGCTTGTCGAGCCAGCGCTCGATTGCAGAACCAGGGACATAAGTAGATTCATGACTCATTGATTTTTGTCTCCTATCCGATTTTCACGACGGTATCGGATACAAACTCATAGGGCGGGATAATCAGGTTTTCCGGTGCAGGTCCTTTACGGATCCTTCCGGCGATATCGTAATGCGATCCATGGCACGGGCAGAACCAGCCATTGTACTCGCCCCTGCTGTCGCCCTCATCAGTACCAAGGGGTACACAGCCAAGATGGGTGCAGACACCCACAACAATCATCCATTCGGGCTTGACGACCCGGTTGGTATCCGTTGCCTCCTCAGACCCCGTGAGGTTTTCGTTTCGGCTCTTTGAGTCCTTGAGCGCTGAAATGGGAGTTTCACCAGCAGCGTTGATTTCTTCTTCGGTCCGGCGCCGGATAAAGACCGGCTTGCCTTGCCACATGACTTTTATCGCCTGCCCAATATCGATGGCACTGATATCGACTTCTTTGGTCGCCAGCGCCCTTACTGAGGCATCCGGATTGAGCTGATGTATCGCCGGAACGCCGACAGCGAGGACCGCTGCGCCAGTTGCGCCTATCGCCATCAAATGAATAAAATCCCGGCGTGTGGTTTCCTCACCGTGGTCACCCACGCTCGGTTGAGTGTCAGAAACTGAATTCATAATAAACCTGTGAATCCCTTTGGAAATTGCGTGCGGTTTGGCATGAGTTCCCTTTAAAGTCTAGGCCTTCGGGCATAGCTAGTGCTCCATAGCGAACGAAAAACTTACCTGTTACTCAAACCCTGATTCTGGCACAAAGGACCCATGCGACTTGCTCTTTATCAACCTGAGATTGCGCCTAATGTCGGCGCGTCTATACGAATCACGGCCTGCTTTGACACCGCTCTCGATATCATTGAGCCTTGCGGATTTCCATTAAAAGATAAGGAGATCAGAAAAGTTGCCCTCGACTACGGTGCCCTGGTGACGCCTCGATACCATGCTTCCTGGCAGGCGTTTTTGGCATCTGAAAGCCGACACAGCGGTCGACTGATTCTCTTGTCCACAAAGGCAGAGACCAGTATTCACGATTTTTCATTCCTTCCCTCAGATATTTGTTTGATCGGACAAGAAAGTGCGGGGGTGCCTGATGAGGTAAGGTCCGAATGTGATGCAATAACATGCATCCCTTTGTCCATTGGGGCACGGTCGCTAAATATGTCGGTTGCCGCGGCCATCACACTTGCTGAAGCGCGGCGTCAAACCGGGTACGGCCCACGGCTTTAAAACGCTGATGTTATGTATCGATGGCGCAATACATCCACCGCTTTTTCGTCGGACAAGATCAAGTCGTAAAATTCGGCCGATGCATCACATGCAAGTTTTGCATCGGCGTCATCCTCTGGTCGCTGGCCGGAGGTCAGCAAGCCAATTTTTTCGACACCAAGTTGGTCCATCAACCGGTCACCGATATCAGCAAGGACTTGCTCAGCGTAGGCTTCATCATAGTCTGGCGGAAAATCCAAGGCGCCTTGAACAACTGCCGCCAGCCTGGCCTGCAGCGCGAGGTGGCCCTCCTCACCGACGGCCTGGATATATTTATCGAAGTCAAAATTCTGGCCAATGATCGATCCATATAACCATAAATGACAGGTTCCGGGATCTTGCTCACTGAGCAATCGAATTGTCGTACTAATCTGGTTCACCGCTGCGAGGAGGTCTTCTTCGCGACCCCGGGCCATATAATACGGAAATGCAGTACGAATAATTTCTTGATCAGCCTGGAGCAGCTCTTCAACCAGCTCCGCCTGCCCGCCTCTTTTATATGCACTAACAAGCCGCCCTTTTACCGACTCGGCCCGGCTTGGTTCCTTTTGCAAGACAGCTTCGAAAAACGGGTCCTGCAAATCAACCAGTGCATCGTCAATCGCTGCCGCCACGACGCTTTCAGAGATGACATCTTTTTCCACAATTTGGATCTGATCGTCGTCAGTATTTTTTTCCGGAATTATTTTTGCGATCAACGGCTCAGCATAAGGACCGACATAAGGCGGCAGCATTGCGATCCCCGTGGCCAGACCGATCATCACCAGCAGCGCTGAGACGACGCCTTTGAAACTTTCACCAGCAAGGGAAAACAAGGGTCCGAGAAGTTTTGCAACAAGCAAGCCGGTGACGGCGCCTATGACGCCGCAAATGCCTGAGAGTAAAATGCTACCCCAATCCATATCCGGTCCACCCCGACCTAAACTATAGTTAATTTAGGCTGCATCGGACAAACTTGCAATGCAATCGCCGCACGAGTTTTTTTCTGGTTGCGGATGGGCAACACCTGACTAATGTGCCGTTTATGACCGATTCCAGCTCTATCCATAGCGACGACACCTTGCTCGAAGCCCGTAAATCAATGGCTACCGGTTGGTTCAAATCTCTACAAGATCAGTTTTGCGCGCGCTTCGAGGCGCTTGAGGAAATGGCTGAGCCAACCCCCTATGACGGGTTGCCAGCGGGTAGGTTTAAGAAAACCCCATGGCTACGGGGAGCGGACAGTGGTGACGAGGGCGGCGGCGTCATGGCGCTTATGAACGGACGGGTATTTGAAAAAGTGGGTGTTCACATCTCAACGGTCTATGGTGAGTTTTCCGAGCAGTTCCGCGGACAAATTCCAGGGGCTGAGGAGGACCCGCGTTTTTGGGCGGCCGGCATCTCCTTGATCGCTCACACCCGCAATCCCCATGCACCATCCGCGCATATGAATACCCGAATGATTGTGACCACGAGGACCTGGTTTGGCGGTGGTGGTGATTTAAATCCGATGCTCGACCGGTATCGCAGTGATGATCATGAAGATACGGTAGAGTTCCACCGGGTTCTCAAACAGGCCTGTGACCGGCACGACGATCAGTATTATCCGGATTTCAAAAAATGGTGCGACGATTATTTTTTTCTGCCACACCGAAATGAACCTCGCGGGGTTGGCGGCATATTCTATGATCGTCACACGACTGGGGATTGGGATGCCGATCTTGGCTTTACGCAGGATGTCGGAAAATCCTTTTTGTCAGCTTATGGTGATCTGGTCGAAAAACGAATGAACCAGACATGGACTGATCAAGACCGGGAAGAACAACTTGTTCGCCGCGGGCGCTATGCAGAGTTCAACCTGCTTTATGACCGGGGCACCCAGTTCGGCCTTAAGACCGGCGGCAACGTAGAGGCGATTTTGTCATCCCTGCCTCCGGAAGCCAAGTGGCCATAAAAAAACGCGCTTCCGAAGAAGCGCGTTTTTAAACTTATTATCGTAATCGGGATTAATCGTTGTTACCGCTCATGCCTGTAAATCCGGCAATCAGCGTTAGCACCGCGAAAGCACCTGCGGCCCAACCGCCCCAGCCAATATTGGCAAATGACGCTGCCTGATTGTTCATAATATCAAGCAGAAAATACCCCAGTGTGCCGGTGCCTATGCCGCCTGCACCAGTTGCGACGATACTTGTAAGCCGACCGATAAATGGCAAAAGACCCACAATCCCAAGCACCCCTGCAAGGACGCTTGAGGCGGCCGTTGCGTAGAACGCCATACCAAGCGCACCAGTACCCTCAGTATGTCCACAACCTTCTGCACGCGGATCAAACTTCATATTTTTGGCGCAATCAACAGCACCTGAAAAATACAATTCTGACGCGGTTTTGGACGCGGTCATCTCCCCAGCATAGCTATCTTCGGTTGTCGTTGTGTATAATGGTCCAAATACCAGCGCAGCGGCCAGCAGTAATGGAAGTGCAATTCTAAACATATTCAAACCCCATAAGTTATCAGTTCCCCACTGGCCGAGACGTTAACGTGAATTAAGGAATTCGCCAAGGACCAATTAATTCAGCGATAAGAAGCTTCATTTTATCGTTTTATGTTTAATTACAGAACTTTAGGCTATGTTCTTGACAATCTACAAAAGCTTGAAAGTTTGAAGTTTCTGGGAAAACCTCGCAAGTTGCCTATCCCATCCATAGATATCGCTGACCAATTCCCGGGCACTCTTACCTAATTGGCGACATTTTTCCTCACAATCCAGCAACTTGCGAATATGTGCCGACATTTGTAGTGCGCCATTTGACACCAGAAGATGCTCATCAGGTCTTGCTTCTATGCCTTGGGCGGCGGCTTCGCTGGCGACAACTGGGATCGCCATTGCCATTGCTTCCAACACTTTGTTTTGGACACCGCGGGCAATTCGCAACGGCGCGACAGCCAATCGCGCTCCTTTTAGCCAGGGCCGAATGTCCGGTACGCGGCCGGTTACAATGATCCCTGACCTGGCGGCGAGCTTGACGATGTCGGGGGCGGGTCTTGCACCAACAATGGCAAATGTGAGATCGGGATACGCTTTATGTATTGCTGGCCAAACAGTGTTCGCGAACCATGTGGCCGCATCGATGTTAGCCTCGTAATCCATCGCACCAGTAAAGACGATGTACTGTCCATTCAATTGTCGTTCAAAATCTATAGAGGGATTGAAGTGCTCCGTATCAACACCATTCATGTACCAGTCTATCTTGTCGTTGTCCGATAGAGGGTGGGCTTCGACAACGGCCGCTTCAGCTTTCGTGATCAAAAAAGTGGCAGATGCATCGCGCGTGATTTGCGCTTCCGCAGCAGCCAGTTTTTCGGCCTCCCGCCTATAAATCACCGACATAGGAAAACTTTTCCCTTGCGCGTAGTCTCGCCATTTAGCGCTGTCAGCATCAACGAGATCGACAAATGCAGGTGTTATTGCATTTTTGATATACGGCGCCATCGAAGAGGAAAAAGCGACCTCCAAATCAACACCTAATGCGCGCTTTTGCTCCACCCATTTTTTCATATCATTGGATCGATAATAGGGAAATGTCAGGGGTTCACCGGTTAAAAGACCGCTGATGCTTTTCAAACGAGCCGGTAAAGGACTAAGAGAAACGGCTTTTATGTCATCACAGAGGCCGGCGAGATAGGAGACATGCTGCATATCTTCTGGATCGTCCACGAAGAAGCCGGCGCTGAGCCTGAAGTTTTTAGCCAGAAACTGAAAAAGTTGCCACGAGCGTATTTTGTCGCCTTTATCGGGCGGATACGGAATCCTATGGACTAGTAAAAGCGCTTTTTTTTGACCTGTTGTCACGCCAAATTCCCGGCAAGGATTGGACCAATCAAATTCGCAACCGGCAAGGGCAGTCTCTGCCAGACCTTCGTCATCAGTCGGAATTTCGGGTTGTTCGGATTAACATCCGGGACGCTCTTCGCTGTCACGAGGTGGTAGTGATAGGCGAGCGGCGCGGGCGCAAAGCCCCAATAGGTTTTGTAGGCATATGCGCCCGTTCCGGTTTTTGATCGACCGAAATCAAACCAGCAACATCCCCGATCAACAGCCCGCCTCATTTGGGCCCAGTAGAGATAATCATAGGCATGGAGCGCACGAGCGGCATGGCTTGAGCCTGCATAATATGGTAGTACGCGATCCCGGTGGTAAAAACTGAGTAATCCGGCCACGGCGATGTGGCGAGATGTTACGACAGAAATCTCGATCTCATCCTCAAATTCCTGAACAAGATTTCTGATCCATTTTTTTGCTAAAACCGGGGTACCAAGATTACGAACACTCTCGGCATAAAGGTTGTAAAATGAATCTATCTCTGAGGTGACACTACATTTCAAATCGCCCGCCGCCTCGGCCCTCAGCGCTTTGCGTAAATCTGCCCGTTTCTTGCGAGGGATCTGTATGATTGCGTCTTCTTCATCGGATAGTATTTGTTTTGCAAAACCGGAATAGGTTTCGGTTTTGCTGTGCCAACCGCGAATCTCAGCACCGCCTCTTAGTTCGATATATTGAACATCTTGGCTTGTCGCGATCTCTTGGGCCATTGCCAACAGGTGCGCTCGTGTGCGCTCGTCATCTGACAACAAACCTCCGCCAACCGTAAACGCGGTTGAAATCAGCGATCGGCCAAAAAACGGGCTGTTGATGAAGATGAGCGGGAGAATACCGCACACCTCACCAGCTGCATTTTCTGCCAGAAGGTAATAGGGCTGATGATTATACGTATTTTGAATTACTTGTTGCCAACCGAAGCGATGAAAGAACGTCGAGTCCGGATGATTGATGACAAAAGCATCCCAGCGCGCTTTGTCAGCCTCACCCGCCGTGTGTACCGACAAAGATTTGTCATTGCTGATCTCGTCCAGGCGAGCAGAAAGTGCCACAGTCATGCAGCCTGTTCCAATTGCTCGAGTCCGAAGACCTGATCAATTCGATCCCAGGTGAAAGCACCAAGTAATTTGTCGAGTTTGTCTTCCATAGTAGTAAGATTAAGGTAATGGCGAAACTTTGACCCCATGCTCAGGCCTTCCACACGTGGTTGTTGAGGGTCAATCTCCCATGGATGAAAGTAAAAGACCGCTGGCTGATGGTCATCTCGGATCATTTTCTTAATCAGCCAGGACGAAAGTTGGTATGGCATCGCGCGGAACCAGCCGCCGCCCGCACAACTGATGCGGCGCCCGTACAGGTCTACCGTTGAGACAGGTATTTCCAGAAATGGCTCCCCGACTAAAGGCTGGTGGGCAAATCGCGGCGCATCCGGCATACCGTAATGGTCATGCGCAATCGGATGCAGGCTTGAACTGTACTGATAACCAATGTCAGCAAGTATTTGTGCGGCCCATGGCGTGCGTTGATCAATTGAAAATCCGGCAGCCCGGTACCCATTTACAGGGGTGCCCGTGATATCTTCCAGCAGGGTCTTCGTTCGAGCGGCATCCTGTCTGAATTGATCTGGTGTCTGATCAAATACTTTCACATGCTCATACCCGTGGCTGGCTATCTCATGTCCTGCCGCAGCAATCTCTCTCAACAGCACTGGGCAGCGTTCTGCCACCCAACCCAGTGTAAAAAATGTTGCTTTGGTCTCGTGCTTGTCAAAAAGATCAAGGGTCCGCCGCGTCGTATGCTCAACCCGCAGTGCAAAGTCATCCCACTCACTTCGGTCAATAACCTCACTCAGGGCCCAAACCTGAAAGTAATCCTCCACGTCAACTGATATGGCATGGTGTGTTACTCGATCCTTTTGCTGCTTAGGAGGACGCACAATTTTTGCCATGACAAATCACTTTTCGCCGGCCATGGCTTTCAGCGCGTCGTCGATCTGCTGCAAATGATCGACGATCAGCGTATTTCGGTCGGAACGGTGTTGCTCAAGGTCACTAAGACGATCACGCAAGACCGTCATGTTATTCTCAACGGAAAGCAGGCCTTCTTGTACCTCGTTGACGAGATTCTGCATTTCAACTTTCATCCCTTCGAGCCTCTCGTTCGGTGGGTTGGCTTCAGGCAAATCTCTGCTGTCTGATATCACCTCAACCTCAGCGGCAATTTGTTCTGCAAGTTGTTCCAGAGAAACGGGTTCTGCATCATTATCCGTAGACTGATCTTTTAACGAATCAACGGAACCTTGATCCGGCTCTACTTTCAATGCCTCAGCGGGTTGGCTTCCACCCAGTCGATCGAGCACGCTGGTCGTATCTCTGATGACAGGCGTCAGCGAGGCATTAGCGGCGTGCGCCGGGAATGTGTGGGCGCCGGTAGTCGCCTCTTTCTTTGAGACGTTCGTTTCATTATCCGCGTCCTCAGGCGGTTGATCCTCAATCGAAGTCGGCATGCGTGCAGCCTCCCCTGTTTGTTGAAAAGGTACAATATTATCGGCAGCATCTTCAACATCCAGCGTGCTGCCGTTATCTGGCTCCAGGACGACAATCAGATCATCTGTCTCGGCAGCATCTGGTGCCGGGATTTCGGCATTATCCGGGATGGCGTCATTCACATCACCATCAACCCGCGCCTTATGGTTCAGTTGACCAATAGTTTCCTGTTCAAGATCTGCGACGACTTTGGTGACAACTTCCAAGTTGACAAAATCTTTCTTGTCCAACGCAACTTGAAGCAAAAACCGGGTGCAGAGCGTATTGACTTTTCTCGGCACGCCCCCCGTCAGCTTGTGTATTTCCTTGTGAGCGACATCGGTGAAAACAGATTCCGACCCGCCCCAGCCGGATACAGTCATTCTATGCTCAATATAATTTGCTGTTTCGTCTGCGTTGAGTGGCTGCAGATCGCATGACGCAATCACGCGTTGTCGCAACTGTTCCATCTCCGGCAACGCAAGCATTGTGGTGAGCGCCGGTTGGCCAACCAAGAATACCTGCACCAAGGGCGACCCGTTTGAAGTGTAATTCGTCAACTGGCGAATTTCTTCAATCGCGTCCGCAGAAAGGTTTTGCGCCTCATCTACGATCAGCAAGACCTGCCGGCCAGCTTCGAGTTGATCAACCAAAAATTCACGCAGCGCTTCGATTTGCGCGACTTTTCCCTGACTGTTCGCTTCAATCCGAAACCCGGCCAGAATATGCGCAAATATCTCGTCCTGGCTTGCTGGGCCGGGGCTGATCGTCGCGGCAAGGGCATCGGCACCTTCTAATTCAAGTAATAAACGCTCTATCAGCATGGATTTACCGACACCGGCTTCACCAGCAACGACGACGACGCCTTCTGCTTGTTGAAGGCCATATTGCAGGTAGGACAGCGCTTTGCGATGTCGGGCGCTGTCATAGTAAAACTCCGCGTCCGTGCTCAACCGGAACGGTGCTTTTGTGAGATTGAAATAGTCTTCGATCATGTTGTTCTCATCGGACGATGCCGTTGATAGTAGCACTTAAAAGTCAAGTGTAAGACCTACTGTTAAAGCGTTTTCTTCAAACTCAAGGCTATCGACCTCTGCAAACCGTTGCGTTCTGGCATATTGAATGAATGCAGAAACGTCTTTGAAAATCGTGTAACCAATGCCGCCTAGAACCGAGGCCGTTTGTGTATCGGCATTGAAATTAGCCGGGTCCTGACAAAGTTGCGTGATGGCAGCGTTTGTTAAGCCAGCTGTTGCTGGGTCGGTAGACAATGCGGTGATGCAATCCAGCATCGTGCCATTTATGTTGGTTGACGAGTCTTGGTAGGTCCCGCGCGCATATAAATTCAGGTTACGCGAGAGACGTCGGTTCCAGGCACCGCTAAGGCTGATTGTGTCTGTTTGCTGAAATCCAAAATCAGCATCATCGTAGCCAGCCCGCAGCACAAAATCATCTCGCTTGGTTTTTGCGATCGCCGCAAAACTCGCATTGTTGGAGGTGGCAAGACCGGAGCGCCGCTCGCTAAGGTCACGCAAATCATCGTTGAATTGCAGCGTTCTGTTCAAAACGTCACTTGCCGTGGTGTTTTGCAGGAGCCGGAGTTCCTCGGCGAAAGCAAGCGTTTCTGATTGTAGGACGCTCGCATTGTTGCTTTGGAGCTGGCTTGACGTGTTGAAGGTGCGGTTGATGTCTGCCTGAAACCGGAGGCGGCTCGAGTATTTATACTCCGCGAGACCTTCGACAAGGGTACCGCCAAATCGCTCACCTATTTCAAGCTGCGCTTCGGTACGCCGGCCCGGTGTCGCTAACAGACCCGCTTTCCAAAAGATGCCCGAGAGTTTGTCATCGTCGAACAACGGATTATTGTTAGTGTCGATATCGTCATAGCCGACTGTACCGATTACAGATACTTTTCGGCTTAAAGGATACCGTACACTGCCGGAAACTGTCGCCTGGTCGTAGTCCACAACCGGCAGGATATCGCTTCCTGTTTCGTCTGTCTGGTTTGCATAGGCTCTCAGAGAAAAAGACAACCTGTCCAGAAGTTTACCGCTTGAATACTCTGCGACAACCTCATGGGTTTCTGAGTCGTTGAGGAAGTTGTCGATCCCCTGAATCCCATCCTTGTCGTCAATCTGCACATTCACGTAGCGGTATCTTGCCTCCAGCGAACTATCATTAGAAAACTTGGTCAGAACATAGGGGCTGGCGCTGAACGAATAAGAATCTGCCAGCTGATCATTTGCTGCGATCGACTGGGAAGAAAAGCGGCTGCGTTCGTCCAGAGCGCGGCGCTCGGTCGCACCAGCCAGATCCAAGTAAAGCAAGTTGTCCACGAACTCGGCGGTACCAGCCGCCCGAACGTTGTGATCAACCACAACCTGGTCATAAAGATCTTGCCCGCCAACATTCGGTGGATCAAAGTAACTGCCAACCTCGATGCGGCCGTTGACTATACCGGTGAAATTCACCCGGTCGACCAAAAGCCCACCCCGTAACTCTGCAGATGCCAGCCCGTCAGAGACTTCCTGACCCGAGGGATCGAGGTTCACATTGTCTGAGTATGTAAACCTTGGGCTAAGGCTGAGCGAATAGCCCAGAAACCCTGCCCGATTGCGCGGACTGAACGGATCAATTTGTTGCTCTTCATCGATTGCTGAAGATCGTTGACTGTTTTGTGACTGTTGCGCGACCGCAAATGTCGGCATCCATGCGAACGCTGCGGCAAAACCCGAACCAACGAGAAGCAGACAGCGCAAATCGCGCGAACAATCCTTGACTATCGCCGAGGCCGGCTTTGCAGATGTAATCTGTACACGCATCTGTATCATTCCCGCTACTCAGTCTCCCCTCTGGCCTGGTAGTAGTATTCGCCATAAGATCCGTAGTGGCTGAACTTACCAGGCACCAGTGCATAGTTAAGGATGAGTGAGACCTGTTCATTATACTCAAGCACTTCATCAAGCGCTGCCACAACAGCCGGCTCCGGCGTTTGGCTCGCCTTGACGACGAAAACGACTTCATCGGTGTATTGCGCGAGCAAGCTCGTTCCAGGGGCCGCCAGAATGGGAGGGGCATCGATGATGACGAGGTGATCTGCATATTTTTTTGAAATTTCCCTAATCGTATCGCCAAGTTCGGGACGGGCAAAGAATTCACTTGCTTTGGCGGTTTTCTGGCCTTCGGAAAGAATCGACAATGACGAGTTCTTGTCGCGCAAGATGAGTTCCGGCAGGGCCAGGCCCGGGTTGTCAACTTTATCAGCGAGACCTTTTGTTGATTTCAGTCCCAAATGATGAAGCACACGCGGCCTTGGCACATCGGCATCAACGAGCAGAACTTTTATATCGTCTTCCATCGCAAGACTGAGCGCCAAATTGATCGACGTGAATGTCTTTCCCTCTGCCGGCGAGGTTGACGTCACCAGGACGGTGTTACGACCAGAATGCTTCGGCGATTTGGGTCTGCTTGTTCGGCTACCTGGTTTGTAGAATTTGAGACGGCGCAACAAACGCCGCTTAACCGCGCGCATCTCCTGAGAAAGACGCTGTGGCTTATCCGACGGTATGAAGAAACCCTGTTCGACCAATTTCTTTGTCTCGAGTTCAAATGTCTGGGAGCTGTCATTTGCTGAAACAGAGGGAATCTGACCGTTTTCACGCTGTTGCCGCGCAACCCGGGTTTCAATCAGTTCCTCGACCGCACGTTCGACGAGACTCATAACTGACCTCCGTCGGTGGAGGCAGCCACGGTGTGCGCCATGCGCTCATCAGCTGCTTCGGGTACACGGATTTCTGCAAACCAGAATAGCCCGACGGTCGCCAGACAAAAAGCAATCCCAGTACAGACGAGACAAAAGCGATCGGCAAAAGTTTTGCGCCGAAATGCTGGAGTGAGCGCGGGTGAAACAGAACCCAACACGGCTAGCCCAAGGGCCTCTTCCAGGTCGGCACATTGTGTATAAGTCCTGTCTAGAAGCGCTACAATAAAGACCAATCCAGCCGATCCGCCGAGCGCGAGAAACGCGACCAAAACTGTCAGCAGTCCCCGGTTCGGATAACTCGGCTCGGCCGCGACAACTGGCTCTTCAAAAATGTTATACTCAATAGTGCCGCCGCCTTCACTCAGGCTTGCCGTGATAGCGAGGCTGCTCTGTTGGCCAAGCAAGTTTTTATACGCTTCTTCCACCTGAGTGTAGCTACGCGTCATCTCCTGCAATTCGGCCTGAATGGCAGGTTGCTGAGCGCTAACCAACGCCAGGTCATCAATTTCGCTGCGCACCCGAACGCCTCGTTGCCTCAAATCAGCGATCTCGCTTTCGACGGACCGAAGACTAACCTCAAGCCGTCGAAATTCGGGGTTCTCCAGCAAGCCTGCCCCGCCCGCCTCCAACTCGGCGATCTTGGCTTTCAAGGCAATTATGTCGGGATAGTTCTCATTAAACTGACTTTGCAACTGCGCAAGTTGAATTTTTAGCGCATCAAGTTCAGTGCCTGATGTCGTTGCTGGAGTGGACGCCAGCAACAATCGAAATTCATCACGACTACGGATTGCTCTATAACGCGCATCTTCGATACGTGACAATTCTGCATCGAGCAGGTCCAATTCACGAACCGTGCGCTCATTGCCAGACAGCTCTTTGGCGTGCTTGCGCCGAAAAGCGGCGATTGCGATATCTTTGTCGGAAAGCTGTTGTTCAAGTTTGGAGATTTCACGCTCGACTTTTACCACCGCTTCCTGGCTTTGAATTATCCCGGCACCAATATCTTGTTCGATGAACAGATTCACGACCCGCGCAACGATTTTTTGAGCTGCCACAGGATCCTTGTCCGCGTAGCTGATGACGAAGTATTGCCCTTCATCATTTTCGACTTTGATATTTTCTTGCAAGGATTGAACGATCCGGGCGATCTCAGTGTCGGTGCTAATTTCAGCATCCATGCCGGTGTCCTGAATAAGCAGCTCCATGTTTTCTCGTGAGAGCAATTGGAGGCGCATGATCCGTACACGCTTTTCAAAATCTGCGGTGGTCGCATTATTATCAATGAAACTTCGCAGGAATGTATCTGTATTAAGATAAATCTGAGCTGTAGATGAGTATCGGTCTGGTAGAAATGACAACGCAAACCAACCGGCAAGCGCAAATACCCAGGCGAACGTGACGATCAACCAGCGGCGGCGCCAAAGGCCGATTATATAATGCGTCAGCGATCTCGGCAGATCAGACAAGGCAATCACTTTTTACTCACAATCATTTCCGCCTGCTGGCTAGAAAATACTCTCCGGGATCAAGATTACATCCCCCGGCGCGACGGGTACATTTGCACGCACATCGGCCTTACGCATTAAATCATCCAACTTTAACCGGTAAGACTTGCGGTCACCGCCACGCCCTCGGATAAGAACAGCCTTGTTGCCAGCAGCAAATTCCGTCAGCCCACCAACAGCTACCATGACATCAAGTACGGTCATGCCTGCCTGATATGGAAGCGCTACGGGTCGTTGGGCCTCACCCAGCACTCTGACCTGTTGATCAAATGTGGATGAAAACTGGCTGACAATAACGGTTACCTCAGGCGACTTGACATATTCAGCAAGGACGACCTCCAGATCGCGCGCCAATTGGGTGGGGCTTTTGCCTGCAGCCAACATGTCTTCAACGAGTGGCGTTGAGATTCGTCCATCAGGCCTGACAATGACGTCCGAAGATAGTTCGGGTGCGCGCCAAACAAAGACCTGCAGCTGATCCAGTGGGCCGACCAAATATTCGGGCGTCGACTCCAACAAGTCGCTGGTGCTTTGTTCGGTATAGCTAATTGGCGCAGCCCGATTGCCGACGCTTTCACAGGCACTCAGTGTAAAAAGTGCCAGCAGGAGAATGGCGATTGGCCTATGCAGAGAACTGGTTATTCTTGTCATAATTTGCTCGTTTGTCTGACGCGCTTTTTTCCGGCCGAATAAAACTCAACCAATGCAAGAATGGGCGCAATTTCTGACGGTCAGCACTTTGTTTCCGCCTCATTTTTCATATGTTCTTTATCTGTTCCAACGATTGGGCAAAAGCGGTATTGTGGTGCTGGCGTACCCTTTTGATACATGTCCCTGAATTAGACAGAGATCCTTACTGTAGTCTTAAGATAGAAAAACCGGAGAATTTTGTTAACATTTTTTGTTGAGCTGCGATCGTGATAAATTTGATGCAACAATCTTATCGGCTCCCGATACCAAAAACCGCCACTTTTACCGTCCGCAGCATAATAAACAGGTCCAGCAGAAAGCTGAAATGCTTAATATAATAAAGATCGTAGGCAAGTTTCTCGCGCGCGTCTTCGACCGACCCGCCATAATGATAGTTGATCTGAGCCCATCCGGTCAGGCCAGGTTTTACTGTATGCCTTTTATCGTAATGTTGGATCTCGTGGATCAGTAGTTCCGTGAACTCTGGCCTCTCCGGACGCGGCCCGACAAAGCTCATTTCCCCCTTAAGGATGTTAATCGTTTGCGGGATTTCATCAATTCGGCTTTTGCGGATGAAGCGCCCGACAGTTGTGACGCGGGCGTCATCTTTTTGCGCCCATTGAACACCGTTTTGCTCTGCATTGAGCGTCATCGACCTGAATTTGTAGATACAAAAAGCCCGGCCATGCCTGCCTATCCGGGTCTGTTTGTACAAAACCGGCCCCGGCGTTTCGAGTTTTATGGCCATGGCGGTAATAGCTAAGATAGGCAGCATGAACACCAACAGACCGATGCTGGCAACAATATCGACCGCCCGTTTCGCGCCGCGGGCCAGTACATTCCCTTGTGCAACAGGATTTGGCGCGATTTGTTCAATGCCAAATGTGCCCAGATCAATCTGCCCATCAAGATGTTCCTGAGCAACTTCTTTAGGCCGCAAAAAATTCAGCGCGCGCCGCCCAAATTCGGTGTGAGAAAGAAACCTTCGGCGTGGCAACGCAAAAAACGCTGCGTCCTGGGCAGATCGCCCGAGAGAGAAATAGTACAACAGACCTGACAACAATAGAACGCCGTTGGCAGCGAAAACAGCAACCGTCAGGTCAATCCCACCAAATAACTCAACAAACACCACAGAATCCCCGTCTGATAAGATTTTGTTACGCCCAGTGCGGTAGCGTCACAGTATCTCGTTAACGCATGAAATATGCCATTATTGAAGGAGACGTTGTGTGCTTGTCATCACTAATAGTGATCGGCGTCCCCGATTTCTGTTTACAGACCGACTGGGTGTTTTGTGGCAAGATCATTGCTCCATCTACAAAGCACTATAGGTTGCGGATGCCAGACTAATGACCCAATTACGTGTTTTGACCCTGACGACGTTGTATCCGAATGCTGCTAACCCAACTCACGGTGTTTTCGTAGAGAACCGGTTGCGTCATTTTGTAAGACGGCATGACGTCGATCTGCGGATTATTGCACCGGTACCTTATTTCCCGTTCAAGTCAGATTTGCTTGGCAAATACGCTACTTTCGCCAAAGCACCCCGGTTTGAAACGCGGCATGGCATCGAAGTACGGCATCCCCGCTATCTCCTGCCGCCCAAAATCGGGATGACATTCTCGGCCCGGTCACTGGCTTTTTGTTTTGAGCGAGAAATCAACCGGCTTCTCGAGGAGGGTTGGGATTTCGATGTTATCGATGCCCATTATTACTATCCTGACGGTGTCGCCGCAGCCAAAATAGCTGAAAAACTAGGCAAACCAGTTGTGGTCACCGCTCGAGGAACAGATATTAATCTGATCCCGTCCTATCCGAAACAGCACGAGATGATTCTCGAAGCATCAGCGATCGCAGATGCAAGTGTTACCGTTTGCAAGGCGCTCAAGGATGAGATGGTTCGATTAGGGGCAACCGGTGAAAAAATCAACGTCCTACGCAATGGCGTTGACCTGGATCTGTTTTGCCCCCTGCAGCGCGACGAGATCCGCCGGGAAATGAATTTGACGGGTACGGTGTTGTTATCTGTTGGCCATCTGATTGATCGCAAAGGGCATGACCTGGTTCTTCAGGCCTTCAGGGAAATCGAGGGTGCAACTCTGCTCATTGCGGGTACTGGACCGGAGGAAAAAGTTTTGAAAGCCCTGGCGCAAGAGGACGGTATCGCTGAGAGAGTTCATTTTCTTGGTGCTGTGCCGCATGAGGATCTGCCGAAGATTTATAACGCGGCAGACATTCTTGTTCTGGCTTCATCTCGCGAAGGCTGGCCCAATGTGTTGCTGGAAGCAATGGCATGTGGCACCGCCTGTGTCGCAGCACCGGTGTGGGGGGTAACGGAAATTATAACCAGGCCTGAAGCCGGGCGCGTTTGCATCGGTCGGAGGGTTGAGGCGATTGTTTCAGCAATCAAGGCCGTCCGGGCGACCCCGCCGGCGAGAGTGGAAACAAGGGTGTTCGCAGAAAATTTTTCGTGGGACGAGACATCTGACGGTTTAATGACCCTGTTTACGGGTATCGTGAAGAAAAAGCCTGGCCCTGCAGCGCGGTCTGCTGACAGCTGGCATTTCGAGCGCCCGTTTCATATCTCTGGAACAAAGCCGCAGCTGCTGGTGACGGTGGACACGGAGGAAATATTCGATTGGGGGAAGCCGGATTTCGAGTGCCATGTTATTGCGCCGATATCGGATATCGCGAAATTTCAAGCGGTTTGTGAAAGACGAAGATTTAAACCTCTGTATTTCATCACCTGGCCACTATTGAAGGACCAGAAAACCTGTGCGTATTTCAAAAAACTGCACGAAGACGGTAAAGCAGATTTAGGGCTCCATTTGCATCAATGGGTTACGCCGCCGCATGGCGCAGAAAATACGCCCTACACTTCCTACCAGGGAAACTTATCACCAAAGCTCCACAGGCAAAAGCTTTCAAACCTGATTGAAGCATTTCAGGGAGCCTTCGGGTTCGAACCTGTTTCGCATCGTGCAGGGCGTTACGGCGTCGCCCCATTCGTCCATCAACAACTTTCGGAAAACGGGATAATCATCGATTTCTCGCCCAGCGCCGGGTATGATCACAGCGCTGATGGTGGGCCTGATTTTTCCGGTGTCACAAACATGCCTTGGCGGCGGTCAGTCATTGATGCAGGCACATCCTTGATCTGCGTGCCTGTGACCGGGGCACGCAGCTACACCGGCACCAGGCAAATCCTCGCACAAAACAAAAAAAACACCGGGCGGTTTTCGCCCCTCCCCAGCCTACTAAAGAAAGTGACAGCCCCCCTTCGGCTAACACCCGAGGCGTTTGACCTGAAGGATTTGCAAGCGCTCACGAATTCGGTTGTTAAGGACGGCACGGCGCTACTGACCTACAGCCTTCATTCGAGTTCTCTGACACTTGGAGCTACGCCGTACTCACAAACTGCCACCGATATTGATCAGCTATTACAGAAAACGGAGGCGTATTTAAGTTGGTTCACTGAGGAAATTGGTGCACCAACGAGCCTCAATGATATTGTTCACACCTATCACGTGCAGGTCAGTGACCTGGACGCATAAGCTCAATCGGCGCGATGCACTTTTTCCTGACGCTCATGGCGTTCCTGCGCTTCGAGAGACAGTGTCGCGATCGGTCGGGCTTCGAGCCGGCGCAAACTGATCGGCTCTCCAGTTTCTTCGCAATAGCCATATTCGCCGTCTTCTATCCGGCGGATCGCAGAATCAATTTTCGCGATGAGTTTACGTTGCCTGTCACGCGTGCGTAGTTCCAACGCCTTGTCAGTCTCGCTTGACGCCCGATCAGCCGCATCGGGCAAATGCAGACTGTCTTCCTGCAGCTGTCCCAATGTGTCCTTGCTTTCACGCAGGATGTCTTCTCTCCAGTCCAGCAACTTTTTGCGAAAATACTCAAGCTGCCGTTCATTCATAAAAGTTTCGTCTTCTGATGGGCGGTACTCTTTCACTTTTGATAACGACATCAGTCACTCCCTAAATCGATGTCTTGCCCCAAACCTCACGCGTCTATTACCCAAGCCGGTCTGATTCAACAAGCGTGCAAATTCGAGATTGTGAAATTCTACATGACAAAAACTGGGCCAACCCGCTGGAGCAGGTCAACTTATCGTGTGTTGCAGCGCAACATAGCGCGCGTTTGCCTCAGAAAATTTAAACAGCGCGATCTCGCATCCAAGTTTGAAGCTTGTTCACGCTTGTGGTGTCGTCCATATTAATTATGTGACATACTCTGCAGCGGTGGGCTGGTTTTAAGAAAGATCGATTTGGGGATTTGATATGAGGGCATCACAAACCGGGATTGACCTGATCAAGCATTTTGAGGGGCTACGGCTTGAGTCTTATCAGGATATCGCAGGTATCTGGACGATCGGTTACGGCCACACCGGTCCAGAAGTTCAAGCCGGACAGGTCATATCTGAAAGCGAAGCTGAGGACCTACTGCGCCAGGACCTGTCTCGGTTTGAAGACGGGGTTAGCCGATCGGTGAAGGTCGACATCGACCAGAACCAGTTCGATGCACTCGTCTCGCTTTCTTACAATATTGGACTTGCTGCCTTTAAGGGATCAACGGCACTACGCCTGCTCAACAGTGGAGATTATCTTGGTGCTGCGGAAGCAATCACCTGGTGGAATAAGGCGACGGTGAACGGGGTGAAGAGAGAAGTCCTTGGTCTGACCCGTCGGCGCGCCGCCGAGGCAGCTCTGTTCCTGCAGGATGTTGGCGCGGGTGAAGCGGGCCCTGCGGACGACGATTCTACCCGGGTCACGCCCGAAGAGAATATGCCGCGACGTGGCAATCTTGCGGGCTCGAGAACAGTTGAGGGATCCGTCATCGCCGGGGCTGCCGGTGCTGCTGGCGCTGGTGCAACGATGATTGACGGTGACGACAGCGAGGCCACGGAAACGCCAGTCCAGCCTTCAGACACGCCGCCAGCGGACACCACCAGCGCCGAGGTTGAACCGGAAACAGTTCCAGCACCCACCCCTGAAACCGACACAGGATCCGAGACGTCGCCTCCTGCAGAAAATCCAGAAGCAACAACGACAGAAGTCGCCACGCCTCCTCCGGAAGAGGCCACCAGCACCGAGGCTGAACCGGAAATAATTCCGGCACCCGTCCCTGAAACTGAGGCGAGACCCGAGACCTTGCCTCCTGCAGAAAATTCAGAAGCAACAACAACACAAGTTGGGACGCCGGCTCCGGAGGAGGCCACAATTTCCCGCGAAGAATACAAGGAATCCATTCAGATTGTCGCTGGTGTTATTGTCGTCGTCGCTGTGTTGTATATAATCTGGGCCCGGATCGATGACTGGCTCAATTTCCGCAGGTGATATATATCTCTGACGCGGCCTAGAACGTGTCACTCAGACTGAACCGCAATATTTGATCGAACCGTCTCTCGCGGAGTTCCTGCGTTGCCATCGCCCCCGGTGCATCTCTAAAATCATCAAAAAATGTTCGATCGAATCGGTCAGCGGTGTTAGCGAGATTATTGACGTTAACGCGCAGCTTCATCCCAAAAAAATCCTTGTCTTCCACAAACACACCGATGAACGGTTCAGTCAGTTGAAATTCGCTGATTTGGCGCAATCCGAACGACGGTGAGTCTCTAAAATGGTCTGCAAAGAAACCATACGCATAGTCCGTTTCCGGCACATCATGTTTGAATTCTACAAACCATGACCATTCCGTTTCATTGCTGATTTTTCGATCTTCACCGGTCAGTGGGTCTTGTACTTTGGTTTCCTGGACAAATCCTCTTAGCTCAAGCTGCCCACCTTTTATGCCCATCTCATCAAGCTTGAAGGTTGAGTTGAAGTCAGCACCATATCTCTCCGCCGATTCAATATTTCCCGGCCCCTCGCCGCGTGCTCTGTTCGGGTCGGTTAAGTCGGCGCCCGGTAGTTCAAGGGGAATGGTATCAACAAGATTTTCTATTTGCCGTGAGAACAACCGCAATGTCATTTTGCTGTCGTTCGGAAATGTTTTTTCAACTTCGATTTCAGCATTCAAAGACTCTGGTGGCACCAAGTCGGGATTCCCAGACTGATCAATACCCGAACTAAGGTCCACAGAACCTATAAAATCAAAGAAATTAAGTTGCCCAACCTGACGCTCTATCTTTACACGAATATCCATTGTGTCTGATTTTTTGTAAACAGCAGACACAAACCCCTTCGGTCGCGTAAATTTCCGGTCCTGCTCTGCCGTAAAGGGCGTAAGGACCGATGCGCCGGTCCCAGGGTCCGTGACAAATCGACTGAAGTCACTTTTTTGCGAAATCTCCGAATACTCGAGGCCAACTGATGCCTGCAGATCAACTTTCTCTCCCAAGGAGCGGTTGTACGAAAGCGTGGATTCGACTCGTCGCTCTTCGACGCGTGAAGAACTTAGCGAGTCGGGCAAAATATCAAAACTACCTTGCGGATTGAGAATTTCGACGAAGTCATCGATCTCCAAGGAGTTAAACACGCCTTCGGCTGCAACTTCCCATGATCGTCCTTCTTGAGGTTGCCAGCTATATTCCGCGCGCGCGATACTTTCTCCTTCATCTGCGCTTCGCTGAAATCGACTACCGGTGTCAGGTATACCCTGAACGCGAGTTACAACAGTGGAAATGAAAGGGCTGCTTTCGAAATACTGCAATCCAACAAGCTTCAGTGTACCGTCTAGAAAATCAAATGAATAGTCACCGCTCAGCTCCGCGTTCCATTCATCCTCAGAATCTACAAAATCTCTGACACTGTCATTTAACAAGGGGTTTTCTGGAAATCTGTCGGAACGCTCTGCTCCTTCGAATTGAAAGAGTTGATACTGGGCATTTAAATTTCCCACATGACCGTTCTCCCGGCTCCATGTCATGTTTGTACTGAGCGTTGGATTCTCACCATAGAACTGGCCATCTTCTTGACGGATTTCAACCAGATCACCAGCGTCGTTGAAGACGAATTCTGGACCCGTTCCACCCCCTTTGAAGGAATCCGTATTGTCGAACGCAAATGTGTACGCTAAATTATCGCTCTGTCCACTGACGGATACCTTGCCGTTGTAGATGTCCGGTATGACACCTGTTCTGAATCTTGGATTCCACTCCCAACTGCCACTGATCTTGGAATTGTCAATGATGAAATTTGCCACCTGGCCGTTGAGACCGGGAATACCAAGAGATGCTGCGTCAACTATTTCAATACGGGTGACGTTGCTGGCAGGCGTGCGGCCAAGAATGTCAACCGGATCGGTCTGCTTTCCGGACACCCGCGCGCCGTTGATAATGACATTTGTTCCGCCTTGCCCCAGACCTCGCTTGCCATTGTCACGTCTGAGAGAAAACCCGGGTATTTCCCTCAGCATGTCGCGCGCGGTTCTTGGTGAAAACCGATCGAAGAATTCCGGTAGGTAGACTTCTTTTTCAGCGTCAGTGGCCGCAGAAGACTGGCTGTCCGTAGGCAGTAGATCTTGCGCTAAAACCGCCGGCGTCGACACGCAAACACAAAACGCTATGCCTGTAAGGAATTTAGTAACCAAAGACATAGCTCCCCTCTCAAAACTACCAGTTATCTACTAATTAAATAGTATTCTTTGTATGGCGGTGTAAGTTACAAAACATCCATACAGGATACAGGCTAAAAGTGCATATCCAGTTGACGGCGAATTTGACTTTGAATGAACGGAAGCACCTCAGCGCCGAACCATGGATTTTTTTTGAACCAGCCAATGTTACGCCATGAGGGATGCGGCAAGGGAACATATACCGGCCCAGCCTCGTCTGCTGCCTCTGTGACGAAGCTACGCCACATCCTGACGGTATCCGTCAGAGTGCGCTGCATTTTGTCACCTAGATGCCATCGCTGTGCGTAATTTCCAACCAATAATACAAGCTCGAGCTGCGGTGTGATTTGATCCATTACTTTTTGGCGCCAGGTCTCTGCGCAAAGAGCCGGCGGTGGCAAATCCCCAGCCTTTCCCGTTGCACCCTTGCCGTCATATCCGGGGAAGCAGAACGCCATTGGAACGATGGCCACTTTCGATGCATCATAAAACTGTTCTTCGGTAACCCCCATCCACTCTCGTAACCTGACACCGGACGGATCGAAAAATGGTCTGCCGGACTGATGGGCAAGGTTGCCTGGTGCCTGGCCAAAAACAGCCACTTTCGCGGTAGTAGATATCTGAAGGATTGGATTTGCTTCCGGTATCAACCGGCGCTCCTGACACAAAGTGCAGCTCACGATTTGTTTTTTCAAATCGTTCAAACTACTCATTCTTCAGCCAACATATATGCCGTCATTGATCCTGTTTTGACAGATGGGCAAGGTTGCCCGCGTTCAATTCCCAGTTTTGCCCGTCCAGAGGGGCAATGGTGATTTTTGAAAACTGATCTCGATCCATGCATCGCAGATTGAGCGAAAACCCGTCTGGGTTCGAGCGCGGCACATAGAAGGATTTTACGCCGCAGTTTTTGCAGAACTTATGCTGTGCGATGCCCGTTTTAAATTTGTAGGACGTCAGTCGGTCTTCACCCTTGATCAATTTGAAATGCGCGGCCGGAACAATCAAGTGGAGATATCCGACCATGTCGCAAATCGAGCAGTTGCACTCATGGACGATGATGTCGTCATTAGTGAGCGCCTGCCACTCCACCGCGCCGCAGTGGCATCCGCCTGTCTTCCAGCGCAGGCTCATCCTGCGTAAATTACGCCGATGACCGTGCCGGTCATAAGGGTTGTCAATGTCCCCGCAATCATTGCCTTAGGGGCGAGGGCGATCACATCTCCCCGGCGGTTGGGTACAAGGCCCGAGAGACCACCGATCACTATTCCAAGGCTGCCTATATTGGCAAATCCGCACAGGGAATAAATTAATATCAGCTCCGTGCGCTCGCTGAATGTGCCGTCCGCAACCGACGCAAGTTGGAAATAGGCGATCAGTTCATTCAATGCCGTTTTGATCCCCATGATCTGTCCCGCATCAAAAGCTTCTGACCACGGCACCCCGGCCAACCACATTAACGGTGCAAAGATCCAGCCAAGCATCCGCTCAAGTGTCAACGGTGATCCCAAGAAGTCCGGAAAAGCGTCCAAAATGATGTTGATCAGCGCGGCCAATGCAACGAAGGCGAGAATGGAAATCACGATGTTCGCCCAAAGTTTGCCACCTTCCGTAACGCCGGTCATAAAGGCATCCATCGCCCCTTCATATTTGAGGCCGTCACCAGCATCAGAAGCTGTCGGTATTTCACCCTTTTCTGGCGGGACCATAATCCGGCCGAGAAGAAGCGCGGCGGGCACTGAGATGATCGAGGCAACAATAATGTGGCCCAGTATTGAAGGATCAATATTTTTGAGGACGGTCGCATAAACGACGATGACCGAACCAGCGACCGTTGCGTAACCTGATGTGATCACAACGAATAACTCGGAGCGCGTGACCCGTTCGAGATATGCCCGAATGAGCAGAGGTGCCTCTGTTTGCCCTAGGAAAACATTTGCGGCGGCAGCGAGCGCAACCGCCCCGCCAACGCCGAACACCTTGGACAGAGCAAATGCAAACCCTTTCACGATCACTTTCAAAATCCCGATATGCCAAAGGAACGCGGACAGGGCAGAAATAAAGACAACGAGCGGCAAAGCCTGAAATATAAAGATGAAGGCGCCCGGATTTTCGGGGTCTACCAACTCAAAAGGCATATTGGTGCTGCGACCGAGATAACCGAAGAGAAACTCGCTGCCTGCCCCGGTCGCTTGCTGAAGCGCAAGAACAACACTGTTCAAAGCTGCAAGCGCGTCTGTTGCGGGCTCAAATCTTAGAAAAAAGAGCGCAATTCCAAACTGGGCGGCGATTGCCCAGACAGCGTTCATCACTGGAAACTGGTTCTTGCGTTCTGATAATAACCACGCAATGCCCATGAAGGCAAAAAGTCCGATAAAGCTCTGCCCGCGCAGCCCCAGATCAGCAATATCCACCACCCAACTCCTTTGCCACCGTGCCGCCCGAAAGAGACATCTTGTTTTTGTAACGCGGCGGTTCTTGCTCCGGCAAACCGGCACCGCTAAGCATCACGAACGAGCTGGTGCTATAGGAGAACCCAAATGCTACCGACCCCGCGAAGCGACCTTACGCCAAACACCTTGGAATATGAAACCCTGCCAAAGGTCAAGCCAACCGGTTTCCGTGAGTATGACGCGCGGTGGGTCTTTGAACAAGAGATCAACCTCATGGGGATTCAGGCCCTTGGCGCGGGGCTCGGCACCTTGATCCATGAACTTGGGAAAAAACCGCAGATTGTTGTGGGGCACGACTACCGCAGCTACTCAGCGTCGATCAAACAGGCACTGATGGTCGGATTGATGGGTGCTGGGATAGAAGTTCACGATATCGGCTTAGCCTTATCACCGGTCGCTTATTTTGCCCAATTTGAACTAGATATACCTTGCGTCGCGATGGTAACCGCGAGCCACAATGAAAACGGCTGGACCGGTGTGAAAATGGGGGTGAATGCGCCGCTTACCTTTGGTCCGGAAGAAATGGGTCGCCTCAAACAGATCGTCCTCAACGGCCAGTCAAAATCCAGAGATGGAGGTCGCTACAAATATGTTGACGGCCTGCGCCAGCGGTATATCGAGGACATTTGCGAAGCTGTCTCCTTTACCCGCAAAATGAAAGTGATCGCAGCCTGCGGCAACGGAACGGCTGGCGCTTTTGCTCCCGAGGCGCTTGCCCGAATAGGCCTTGAGGTCGTCCCTATGGATGCTGAGCTCGATCACACATTTCCAAGATACAACCCTAACCCGGAAGATATGGAGATGTTACACGCCATGCACATAGCGGTGAAAGAGCATGGCGCGGATGTGGCGCTCGGATTTGACGGTGACGGTGACCGGTGCGGTGTTGTCGACAATGAGGGCGAGGAAATTTTTGCCGACAAGATTGGCGTCATGCTGGCCCGCGATTTATCTGCTCAACATAGTGGGGCAATCTTTGTCGCCGACGTGAAATCCACGGGGCTGTTCATGACTGACCCTGTACTGCTCGAAAACGGTGCCACAACAAAATACTGGAAAACCGGACATTCCTACATCAAACGTTATTCGCATGAAATCGGTGCTTTGGCAGGTTTTGAGAAATCGGGACATTTCTTTTTCAACGCGCCATATGGTCGCGGTTACGATGATGGTCTGGTTGCAGCCATTGCAATCTTGAACATGCTTGATCGCAATCCAGATAAATCACTTGCGGATCTGCGCCGCGATTTGCCGATAACCTACCAGTCGCCGACCATGTCCCCACATTGCGCGGACGAGATCAAATATGATGTCATCGACAAGATTGTGAAACACTTTGCAGATCACACCGCAGCGGGTGGCAACCTGATTGGCCAGTCTATCCGCGATGTCAACACAGTGAACGGTGTCCGGATCACCGTGGAGGATGGTACCTGGGGGCTTGTTCGGGCCTCGTCCAACAAGCCTGAACTGGTGGTCGTTGTCGAAAGTCCGGTCTCTGAAGAAAACCGAACCGCGATGTTCCGCGAAATCGAAAAAGTGTTGTCACGGCATCCCGAAATTGGCGAATTCAATCAGAAAATCTGAGAACTCAAATGTCCATTACACTCTACCACTTTCCCCAAAGCCGATCCCTTCGCGTTGCCTGGCTACTTGAAGAAATGGGTCTTGATCACAACTTAAAAACCATTCCACGCGACGAAGCCCGGCAATACGCAAAAACCGAAGAATACAGGGCCATTAATCCGTTAGGAAAATTTCCAACGCTTGTTGATGGCGATCAGACCATCGTCGAATCTGTTGCCATCATGCAATATCTGATGGCCAAATATGAAGCAGGGTCACTGCAGCCGGATCCCGGCTCCGACGCTTACGCAGCGTTCTTGCAGTGGTTACATTTCGGCGAATCCGGCATGGGGACTTATGTCGTTATGCTGCTTGGCCATTCTTTTTTGCTACCAGAGGAGCATCGGGTTCAAACGGTTGCCGCTTGGGGTAGAGCTGAGAGTTACAAGTGCCTGGATTTTCTCTCACAGGGCCTTGGCGAAAAAGAACATCTGTGTCCGACTGGTTTCACCGCTGCTGATATTTCGGTCTTTTACATGCTCTTCTTGTTGAAACTTATGCGACAGTTCGACGACGCGCCGGGCAATCTCAAAGCATATTTCGACAGACTAAAAATGCGCCCGGCATGGCAAAAAGTCTCTGCCATCGAACACTAGGGCTACTCCTGTTCAAATGTCAGACCAGCGTTTGCTTTAAGCCGCTCAATCAGGTGTCGTCCCATTGCCGGTGCAGGTGTCCAGATGCCGCCGGCAGTATCTCTGGCTTCCCGCGTGAGACAAATAGCACTTTCGGCGATCATCTTTGAGGTTGAGCCGTAGCCCGGGTCCATATCACCGGTGACCCCTGCCCGCACGGATGATCCGTCCGTCGCCTCGCCGATGAAGAGCAGGTCATAGTGCCCGTTCTCTCGTTCTTCCTTGCCCGGTCCCTCGCCCGGTTTTGGCGCATCTTCGCCCATCATTGAATTATCGCCGGCGACAGCTTTTGCTGTCTCTTCACCTTTTTCGCCCGGACCGGTCAGCAACATTTCGTCGTAAACAAAGTCTTTACCGTAAGAGTGACCCAACAGCATGTTTGAGCGGTGGATGTTCTTGGTGTTGATCGCCGCCATGATGAACGGCGCCGCCCAACTGTCGAGGTTTTCGTCAAACTCGGGTTTATTGCCCTTTGGCTGATCAGGTCCGGTAAACCCCGGCGTGAGGGAAAAAGGGCTTTTTAGCCACTCCAACACTTCAGGATCTTTGAACGCTGCAGCCATCGTTGCTTTAAAACTAGCGGCGGTCCCGCCGGAGAACGTCCCCTGCATCTTCCGCACGCGGCCTTTCGCGCGGGAGACCTCACCGCCTAGATCTTTTTTGGCCAGTTCCTGCAAGAACCAGACACCAAGATCAAACGGGATGGAATCAAAACCGCAGGAAAAAACGATCCGCGCGCCGGATTTTTTTGCGGTCGCTTCATGTGCATCAATCATCTGCCGCATCCACGCCGGTTCACCGCACAAATCAACATAATCGGTGCCCGCCGCTGCGCATGCCGCTACCAGGTCGGAGCCATATAGCTGGTATGGTCCGACGGTCGTGCAGACCACTTGTGCTCGCGCAACCATCTTAGTGAGAGAAGCTTCATTACTGGCATCCGCTGTCAGCAACGGCGTATCTGCGGGAGCACCAATTTCGTCTCTCACCTGCACCAGCTTATCCTGGCTGCGTCCAGCCATCGCCCATGAAACATCGGCACCGGCGCCATATTGTTTTGTCAGGTATTCCGCGACCAGGCGACCGGTAAACCCGCTTGCGCCATAAACGACAACGTCAAATTCCTTGTTGTTCACAGAAGTCTCTCCTCTTTTGTATTGATCAGCGTCTTAGCGCCCACGTGCCCAAGCCGTTTGCAGAAAACGCAGTTGGCGAATTTACCAATTGGTCACTCTGCTGGCTTTGAGCCGATTGACGCCGCGGGGTCAACTTCGACAGTTTCGTTTGGATCCCTGACCAACGGCCAGAACATTTCGTGTTGCCAGTTTTTTTGCGGTACGTTTTCGATGCCAAATTCTGGCGGATAAGTCTGGCTGATTTTGGCGCTGCCAAACAGCACATCCCAGAAGAACAAAAGGTTACCATAGTTCCCCTTGTAGTTTGTCACACCGTCTTCTTTATGAAGGCCATGATGAGCAAAATGCGTCGCTGGTGTTGAGATCGTGCGCTGCATGACCCAGGTGAAGGGTTTGAGCCAGGAAATCGCATATAATTTCTGATCCCACTTTATGGTCGAGTGAGCGCCGAAAATTACCGATTGCTTGACAATGATATACACCGCGTAGACCGGGCCGAAGCCTAAATGAAGGAGCGCCGCGCCAGTCCAAAGCGACGGGATGAACAGGAAATAAAAGAAATTGTTTCTGTAGGTCAGCCTGACACCCATATAGTTGCAGGAATGATGTGCCCGGTGCCAGTTGTAGAGCCACGGTATATTGTGGCAGGCCCGGTGCCACCAGTATTGCGTCATATCATCTGCCAGCAGAAGGATCAGCACCATCGCCCACCAGGGAAAAGCGACCCAGGCGTTTTCCGACCCCGGGAACACAGCCTCGAGCACGACCGGTGTCGCATAGAGCGCGAACGGTGAGACGATTAGAAAGAGTGAGATTGTGCCGACAACTTCGATCCAAATATCGCCGCGCTTCATCTTATCTTTATTGTGAAAGCGCCCGATCAGCAGTTCGAGCACGACAAAGGCGAGCAATATACCGATGATGATGGGCTTGTAGTCGATCGTCAGTTCCATGGCTCAAAACATATGTCGAACCAGACCGGCGCGCAAATTAGATCAACACATCGCGGATCATCAACAGAGCTGTCAGGGCCAGGTAGGCCGCAAATACTCGGTTCAGCAGTTTTTGATCGAGACTGTGCGCGACGTTAGCGCCGATCGGCGCGGTAAATATTGTCATTGCCGCGATCGCCGCGAAGGCCGGCAGTGACACGAACCCGAGCGACATCGGGAGCAGGCCCGGTTGATCCAGCCCGGCAACAATGAAGCCAACAGTGCCCGGTAGCGCGATTGCCAGGCCAAAGCCGGCAGCAGTTGCGATCGCCTGGTGGATCGTTCGGCCGAACGAAGTCAAAATGATGACGCCGATGACGCCGCCGCCGATCCCCATCAGACTGGAGACTGTGCCGACGAACAAGCCGAAGCCGGCGCGAATCGGGCCGCCCGGTACTGGGGCCAGATCATCACCTTGAGGTTTGTCCGCGCCCGAAAGGCCTTTTCTGAGCGCGACCAGCAGGGCCCCGATCGCAAAGATCAAGGTCAGGATATCTGCCTCAAGATACCGCGCCAGAACGGCGCCGAATATCGCGCCGCCGGCGATCCACGGCGCCCATGTTTTCAGAAGATCGACATCGACCGCGCCGTGTTTGTAATGCGCCGTGACTGATCGCCAGGAGGTCACGATGATCGTCGCAAGCGATGTGCCGACCGCGATCTTAATGCGCACTTCATCTGGTACACCAAGGAACCCAAACACCGCGTAGAGGGCCGGTACAATGACGATGCCGCCGCCGATACCAAACAGGCCAGCTATGAACCCGGCAAACAGACCGACGCCGAACAGCATCAGTAACAAGACAAGTAACTCCGAAGAGAGAACGCTTTCCATCATGCGGCTTCTTCAAAAGCCGCGTCTGGCAGGGCTTCCAGGGCATTGCGCAGCACCTCAGCAGCGCTGCCAGGTTTTGTTGCTTCTACACTCAGATGCTGGCGCCACCGTCTCGCGCCGGGCTGACCATGAAACAGACCGAGCATATGCCGTGTCACCGCATGGGGCTTGCCGCCCCTGCCAATATATCTCTCAAGATAGCGGATCATGTTCTCCGCCACATCGCGGCGGCTGATAACCGGCGCGTTGCTGTTAAAGATATCTCGGTCAATTGTTGCGAGGATATAGGGCGTCTCGTAGGCGGCACGCCCCATCATGACGCCATCGAAGGTCGTCAGGTGTTGTCGAGCTTCAGTGATGGTTCTGACGCCACCGTTGAGCACAATTGTTAGTTGTGGGTGGACTTTTTTCAGTCTGCGGACAACATCGTAGTCGAGTGGCGGGATGGCGCGGTTTTGTTTCGGGCTTAGTCCCTGGAGCCAGGCCTTGCGGGCGTGCACAATAAATGTCTCGCAGCCGGTTGCTGACACTTTCTCGACAAGGCTGAACAGGCTTTCATTCGGGTCCTGGTCATCAACGCCGAGGCGGCACTTGACGGTAACCGGTATTTGGACCGCGTGCTGCATCGCTGCGATGCAGTCGGCGACGAGGTCAGGCGTACGCATCAGGCAGGCGCCGAAGGTGCCGGACTGCACCCGGTCTGAGGGACAGCCGACGTTGAGGTTGACCTCAGCGTAGCCGAACTGAGCAGCGATCTTTGCCGCTTCGGCAAGCTTTGCCGGATCATTGCCACCCAATTGTAACGTCAGTGGATGCTCTGTCTCATTGAACCCGATCAGATATTCCCGGTCACCTTTCAAAATTGCGTCCGCGACTATCATTTCGGTATATAGACGCGCCTGCGTCGACAGCTGCCGGTGAAAGAACCGGCAGTGACGGTCCGTCCAGTCGATCATCGGCGCAACGGCAAAACGAGAGGCTATTTCCGTTGTCTGATTATTGCGCTTCACCTGCATCGGATTCTTTCAACTCGTTGTGCGCCCGCCACAAAGGCACGGTCAGGCCATCATGCCGGATAGGCTTAGCAGAATCTGCCAGGTCTACAAAAAAGTTTTTGTGATGTGTCCTGGCGTGCCGGATGTTCCCGCTGGATGGCTAATGCGTGATGTTAGACGGACCGGCGCATCCCGGCAGCCCAGTATCATTCCTCTGGATCACCTTTTTGTTTATGGCCAATTTCCCATAGCTTTTGTTCTCGTCATTATTTCTGCCGCAAGCAGGAGCAGCAGTGCTTGCTTTTTGTTGATCGGCAAATTCTTAAATACTAGCGCCCTCCTCACCGGACGGTGGACGAGCCGCTTTCCCTATCTGATTTTGCCAGCAGCCTTTTCTATCCGGCTTGCAGCAGCTTCGAGGCGTTGAGTGATGGAGGCAAGCTGAGCTGCGGCATCTGACCCAGCTGCTGCTGCGTTTTTGATAACAACCAGGCGCATCAAATTATCGATAAAATGATCGAGATCGCCGGGGCGATTTTTGATCAACATCGTCCGTGCACCATATTCCATCGCCCCGAAAAATACATCGCGCAGTGCCCACAGCGACAGATCCTTGCGAATGTCGCCGGCGCTGATGCCATCTTTTGCTACCCTGTCAAAGACCGTCACATAGGCCTTGTTCATCTGAAACAGTTCGCTGCCATCATAGGACTCCACCGCAAACTCGAAAAAGGGCAGCATTTCGAGAATGCGTCTCTCGTTCATGACATTTTCGAGGTGGTGCCGGGCGAGGAAGCGCAGCCTGTCGGCGATTGACGTCAGCTCATCGACACCCTCCTGCGCCTGTCTGGTGAGCCGGATATAAAAGCTGGCGACAACTGCGCGCGCCACCGCCTCTTTGTTTTGAAAATAGAGATAAACCGTCCCGTCCGCGACACCGCTGCGCCGGGCAATTTCGGCAATCGTCGTTTTGGCGTAACCCCGCTCCAGAAACATCTCATAGGCGACATCGACGATCGCTTCTTCTTTCAGCTCAACCCGCTCACGGCGCGTTTTACTGGCAGAAACAGCTGTTTGAGCTTTGCGCATAATCCCTTCTGTGCAGCTTGGCATTTGATAAATGAAATTTATTCATTTATAATGAAGATTGCTCATTATCGACATATATGTCAAGCCGACCGCGGAGATCACGTCATGCCTGTCTTCAAGTCAAGGGTGAATGCCAACTCGGAAACATATCAGCAAAACCGTGCCGATATGCTGGAGCTGATCGACAAGCTGACTGAATTGAACGCTCGCGCGCCGGCCCTGTCCGCCTCTAAGAAATCTAAATTCGACAAACGTGGTCAGCTGTTGCCGCGAGAACGCCTGGCACGTCTGCTTGATCCGGGCATGCCCTTTCTTGAAATTGCTAATATCGCCGGATACCTTCTCGACACGGATAAAGAAGAAAAATCCATTCCGGGCAGCACGATCATTGCCGGGATCGGATTCATCAAAGGCGTTCGCTCGGCGATCGTTGTTGATGACAGCGGAATCAAGGCCGGCTCACTGACGACTGCCGGCGGGTACCGGTTGATGCGCACCCAACGGATTGCCCTGGAACAAAACCTGCCATTTATTCATCTGGTTGAAAGCGCCGGTGGCGATTTGATGAACTATACGGTGGAAGGCTTCATGGAAGGCGGGGCGTTGTTTGCCAATCTGGCGCGGCTATCAAAAGCCGGCATTCCTGTTTTAGCGATCCTGCATGGCTCGTCTACCGCTGGCGGCGCCTATATGCCGGGATTGTCCGACTACGTTGTTGCGGTCAAAGGTGGCGGCAAAGCGTTCCTCGCCGGCCCGCCCCTCCTCAAAGCGGCGACCGGTGAGATTGCGACCGAGGAGGAGCTCGGTGGTGCTGAAATGCACGCCACAATTTCGGGCCTGGTCGAATATCTGGCGGAAAATGATGGCGAAGGCGTCTTGATAATGCGCGAGGTGGTTGACCGGCTGGGCTGGAATACGCGCTGTCCCGAGCCACTGCAAAGGACTTTTCGCGATCCCTTGTATGACGCGGATGAAATCGCCGGGATTGTGCCGACCAATTATCGCAAACCGTATGATGTCCGGGAAGTCATCGCCCGGATCGTGGATGGCTCTGACTTCAGCGATTTCAAACCCGGCTATGGCGCCTCCACTGTCTGCCTGCACGCGGAAATCTATGGCCAGCGCTGCGGCATACTGGGTAACAACGGCCCCATCGATCCTGACGGGGCGACAAAAGCCGCACAGTTCCTGCAGTTGTGCGACCAGTCAGAAACACCTGTTGTTTTTCTGCAGAACACCACCGGTTACATGGTCGGCAAGGAATATGAGCAGGCCGGCATGATCAAGCATGGCTCAAAAATGATCCAGGCGGTCACCAATCTTTCCGTACCAAGACTGACGGTTATGATTGGCGCCAGTTATGGTGCGGGCAATTATGGTATGTGCGGGCGCGGTTATGACCCGGATTTTGTGCTCACCTGGCCAAATGCCTCAGCCGGTGTGATGGGCGGTGAACAGGCAGCCAGTGTTATGAATATTGTTGCGGAGGCCCAGGCTGCCCGCTCTGGTATCGAGATTGATCAGGACAAGGCTAAAATGCAGGCGGCGATGCTGGCGCATCATTTTGATCGGCAATCCAGTGCGTTTTATACGTCCGGACATTGTCTTGATGATGGCATGATTGATCCGCGGGATACACGAAAAGCGCTGGGCTTCTTGTTGGCGACAGTCTGGGAGGCGCGCCATCGCGACGTGAAGCCTAACAGCTTTGGCATCGCGCGGATGTAGGAGAGATAAAATGACGACCCTGCCCGACACAAAAACACTCATCCTAGACCTCGAAAATGGATGGCTGACGGTGTGGTTCAATACGCCGGAAAACCGTAACGCGTTAAGTGCTGACCTGGCGTCTGAGTTAACTACAACGCTCAAGTCAGTCCGCGAAGATCGGTCCGTGCGCGGTATCACGCTGCGCGGCAAAGGCGGGATCTTCTGCGCCGGTGGTGATTTGAAAAGCTTTGGAGCGGCCCTTGCCAACGGCGCGACGCATGAGAAGGTTGCGAAAATGAACCGCGGCGGCGGTGAGATGTTCGACCTCGTCAACACGATGCCGCAGGTGATGATTGCACTTGTTGAGGGCGCAGCCATTGCCGGAGGGCTGGGCATGATGTGCTGCGCCGACGTCATCGCCGTTACAAAAGACGCAAAGTTTTCCCTTACCGAAACCATGCTGGGCATAGCGCCGGCCCAGATTGCACCGATTGTTGTGCAACGTGTCGGGTTGCCGACGGCCAGACGATTGATGTTGACCGCCGCGCGGTTCACCGGCGCTGAGGCTTTGCAAATAGGGCTGACAGATTATGTAGTTGAAGATGCTGCCGGACTGGACGCGGTTGAAGCGGATATCAAACAAGGTGTGTTGCAGTGCGCGCCGGGCGCCGTTGCGGTGACCAAGGAAATCGTTCTGGCATCGCCCTATCTTGGTCGCGAGAGCATGATGGATTTTGCCGCTGATGGTTTTGCCCGCTGTATGCTGAGCAATGAAGGGCGGGAAGGCATTATGTCTTTTTTTGCTAAAAAGAAACCTGGCTGGGCGCCGAAGGAGTAAGCAAGATGGTGAAAGCGACGCCGTTCTCATCTGTGCTGGTTGCGAACCGCGGCGAAATAGCCTGCCGCATCATGCGGACAGCAAAGGCAATGGGTCTTGAGACCATCGCTGTCTACGCCGAAGCTGACGCGGCAGCGCCACACGTCAAAATGGCGGATCAGGCGTTCCTGCTTGGCCCCTCGCCGGTTAGCGAGAGTTATCTGCGGGTCGACAGGATCAAGGCGGCGATCGCTGCTACCGGTGCTGAAGCGATCCATCCCGGATACGGGTTCTTGTCGGAGAACGCTGACTTTGCCCGCGCGTGCAATGAACAGGGTATCGTTTTTATCGGACCCGACCCGCATGCCATCGAACTGATGGGTGACAAGGCGCAGGCGAAGCAGCGTATGATTGAAGCTGATGTCCCTTGCGTACCCGGTTATCAGGGGGCCGATCAAAGCAACGACACCTTGATCGCCGAAGGGCAGAAAATCGGTTTCCCCATTATGGTTAAGGCCGCGGCTGGTGGCGGTGGTCGCGGGATGCGGCTGGTAACCGAAGATCGCGCTTTACCAAACGCGATTGCGGCTGCCCGGTCGGAAGCCGAAAACGCGTTTGGGTCCAGCGAGCTTATTCTTGAGCGGGCGATCCGGGAGGCACGCCATGTGGAAATCCAGGTATTTGCAGACCGTCATGGCAATGTGATCCATCTGGGTGAGCGGGATTGTTCGGTCCAGCGCCGGCACCAGAAGGTGCTGGAAGAAGCGCCGTGCCCGGTCATGACGCCGAGCTTGCGCGAGGCGATGGGTGCGGCGGCGGTGAAAGCTGCACGTGACATCAAATATGTTGGTGCTGGGACGGTTGAGTTTCTGCTCGATAGCAGCGGCGAGTTCTTCTTTCTTGAAATGAATACGCGCCTGCAAGTCGAACATCCGGTCACGGAAATGGTGACGGGGCTTGACCTTGTTGAGATGCAGATCCGGGTCGCGCAAGGTGGCGAGCTTGGTTTGACGCAGGATGATGTCGAGCTTAAGGGCCACGCGATTGAAGCCAGGCTTTATGCAGAAGATACCGCCGCAGATTTCCTGCCGGCGACCGGTCCGGTCGATCTTTGGCACCCCGCACAGGGCCGTGGGATTCGAATTGACAGTGGCATTGTCTCCGGCGCCGAGGTCTCGCCGTTTTACGATCCGATGGTCGCCAAAATTATTGCGCATGGTTCAACACGAGAAGAAGCGCGTCTGCGTCTTGTTGGGGCACTGAAAGAAACCGCATTATTTGGTGTACGGTCTAATAAAAACTTCCTGATCAAGGCGCTGGAACGCCAAGCCTTCGTCGATGGTGCAGCAACGACGGCCTTTATCACCGACAACTTCTCGGAAAATGATTTGGTTGCCCCTCCCGTTTCGCTGAAAGATGCGGGTATCGCGGCAATCCTGCAATATGCAAAGGCTCGCGCTGCATCCCTGAGTGACAGCGTCGCGATGGTGCCGGCGCTGTTGAATTGGGCGAGCGCTAGCGACATTTGCACGCCGTACTCATATGTGAGTGATAATCAACTCGACTTAACGGTCACCCCGGAGAGCGCAGACTCTTATAAAGTGGCAACTGCGGATGAAATGCTTGACGTAACCGTTCTCTCCATATCCAGCCATGTGGCGGTATTCGAAATTGAGGGAGAGCGGATAAACGTCATTCACAATATCCCAACAAGCGCCTCAGACGGAACAATCCAGATTTCGGTCGACGGGCGGGACCTCACCTTGACCAACCTCAATGCCGTGATCGCCGCGGTTAATGAGACAGCCGGCGCCGGCGCGGTTGTTGCGCCAATGCACGGTGCGCTGCTGGAAGTGTTTGTTGAAAAAGGACAACCCGTGACAAAAGGTGATCGACTGGCGGTGCTCGAAGCGATGAAGATGCAGCACGAAATACTGGCTGATGTCGATGGAGTCGTAACCGATGTACACTTTGACGCCGGTGTACAAGTCGCCGCCGGCAGCCTCTTGATAGAAATTGAAACGGATTGAGATGATCTCAGAAGCACACGATTTTAAGGCCGAAAGCGATAATCTGGCTGCCATCCTGGCCGATTTAGAAGACGCCCAATTTGACAAAGTCACCTTGTTCAAAGCCTGGACAATAAACGATGTGATCGGACACCTGCATTTGTGGAACCATGCCGCTGACCTGACACTGGCCGACCCAGACAAGTTTACCAGTTTCATAACCTCTGCTGTCCAAAAACTGATGGCCGGGATCAGCCACCGGGATATCCAAACTGAGTGGTTCGGGGGGAAATCGGGGCGAGTGTTGTATGATGAATGGTGTGCGGCGTATCCTCGACTTGCGGACAGGTATCAAAACGCCGATCCGGAACACCGGGTCAAATGGGCCGGCCCGGACATGTCCGTTCGTTCGTGCATCATTGCCCGCCAGATGGAGACCTGGGCTCATGCACAGGCGGTTTTCGACCTTCTTGGGTTGACCCGCAAGAACAGTGATCGGCTCAAAAACGTCGCTCATATCGGGGTGACAACCTATAGCTGGTCGTACAAAGTGAATGGGCTCGACCCTGTTTTGCCGAAACCATATGTTCGGCTTACGGCTCCATCGGGAGCTGTGTGGGAGTGGAATGATCCGCAAAAGGATAATCAGGTAAGCGGATCAGCGGAAGAGTTTTGTCAGATTGTGACACAGACCCGCAATGTTGGTGATACGAATCTGACGACCGTCGGCGATGCCGCTAGGAAATGGATGGAGATTGCTCAGTGTTTCGCAGGCGCAGCGGAAACACCGCCAGCGGCAGGTGAGCGCTTCAAGACGAAGGACTGAGAGTGGACATTGTTTCTTTCCTGAACAGGTCCTATCTACTCACTTTGCATACTGACATACTTACAATTTCATATGGCAGCCTGTACCAACGCAACACTCCCCGCTTTGCTCAGCTTGCTTTGACTGTTGCGATCATAGCAATCTCCAGCCGCAACTAGTCGCGCATGATATTTTGCATCACTTCTGTAAATCTCTCGATTTTTGGCGCGGTAAATCCGCACAAGTTTATCCGGCCATCCGGCGCCATGTAGATTGATGCGTCAGCTTTCATGCTGACAATCTGTTCGGACGACAACGGCAGCATCGAAAACATGCCGGACTGTGTTCTTATGTAATTGAAACGGTTGTCCCCGAAGCTGTCTGCGAGCGCCGCCGAAACGTCATTTCGGATGCTCTGAACGCGAACACGCATCGCTTCAAGCTCGGCCAGCCAGGACGACCGCATATCCCGGTCAGTCAGCACAAAATGGGCCAGCGCCTCTCCGTAGGATGGCGGCATCGAGTAACTCTGGCGCGCGATTTCGGTAAGGTTTGATTGAACACGCTCTGCTGTTTCAGCGTTTTCCGTGAGTACCGCGATTGCTCCAACGCGCTCGCGATAAAGCCCCATATGTTTGGAAAAAGAATAGGTCAAAATTGCTTCCGGTATTTTAGATAGTAGCGTCCGCGTTTCTGCCATGTCACTGTCGAACCCTGTGCCAAGACCGTGATAGGCAACATCGATCAGCGGTATGACACCTTTGTCGATCGCCAGTGATCCTAATAGAGACCAGTCGTCCTGGTTAAAATCCTCACCGGTTGGGTTGTGACAACACCCGTGCGCGACGACAATTTCGCCTGCGCTCGCCTGCGAAAGATCCGTGTGCATCCTTTGTCGATCAATGCTCGCCCCATCGTGATCATAATAGGCAAACTCAGCTATCTGGAGTTCGCAGGAATTAAATATCGGTTTGTGATTTACCCAGGTTGGGCGACCGAGCCACACTTTGCTGTTCGGGCGCAATCGGCGCACCAGCACACCGGCTACTTTCAGCGCCCCACCACTGCCGGGTGTCGGCATAACAGCGACGCGTTTACCGATTTTTCTTTCCAGTTCTTGACCAAGGATCAATCGTTTGACCTCAGCAGCAAAACCTGGCCAGCCCATCGGTCCGACATAGGACTTGCTGTCCTCGGTTTCTGTTAGTTTCGCATGCGCCTGCCGGACAGCGTTGAAGATCGGCGTTTTGCCGTCCTCGTTCTGATAGACGCCAACCCCGAGGTCTATCTTGTCGGGCGACGGATCAGCTTTAAACTCACCGATGAGAGAGAGAAGTCCGTCAGCTGGGATTTTTATTGTGTCTGCAAAAAATGACATGCGTAAACTTTCTGTATGAGTGCCCATTTTTTCCTGTCCGGCGGATTTGGCGCCGTTTATTCGACCGGCTCCATAATGTCAGTTCCCATCAGCTTATCCCACAAACGAAAGTGCAGCCCATAATTCCCTTTGAATTTTGTGTGGTGCATATTGTGGTGTGTTGCTGAGATAATGTTTTCGCCGACCCAGCCCTTCAGCCAGCTGCGCGGCAGAATTTCCCAGCCCGCATGATTGGTAACGCTAGTAACGGTCATCGCCATCAGGACGAACAGGGCCGCTCCAACGTGGATCGGGATAAAGATCGCCATTGCCGGGAGGAGCCATGATTCCAGTAAGGCCTCCGTCGGATGAAAGGAAAATGCCGCCCATGGGGTTGGCTGAAGCGATTTGTGATGCGTCCGGTGCATGATCGGATAGAGTTTCGGATGATGCATGGCCCGGTGGGTCCAATAGAAGAACGCATCATTGGCGAGAAGGAAGATGACGATACTGGCCGGGATGTAGGCCAGATCGAGCAGGCTGAGGTCGCTATAGAGGGCCGTGCCACCTTGCTCCCACATGAACATAACGGCCGCAGCCGGTGCGGCGTAAATAAACGAGGAAATGCACGACATGACGATTTCGTGGCGGATTGTCTCTTTTGTGGGCTCATGCCGGGTCAGGCGGCTCGCCTGAACTTTTTCTTCCGGTCGCATCCATAGGAAATAGTGAAAGAACCCGGCAATCGCAAAATACCGGGCGATGATGATCGCCACCAGCAACAGATATGTTGTCCAAAAACTGTCAAACATCTTATTTCCTATTTTGTGCCATCTATTGCGGATCTCACAGCGGTGTCTTCCCAAAAAGCAGCTGATAGCTTAATGCAAGCGTCTGATATATCCATATTTGGTCGATTGTGGAGCTTTCGGTGCCTTCTAATCAGCAAAATGTGTCTGATCTTGTGATCGCCGGCGGTGGTTTGGCGGGGATTTTGGCCGCCTGGCGCTGCCTCGGGACCGGAAACGCTGATACTGTCACAATTCTGGACGCAGGCGACAACATTGCTGGTGATCATACCTGGTCTTTTCACCAATCAGATCTTAGTCCCGAAGGATTGCAATGGATACGCCCCGCGGTCGCACATGAATGGCCATCTTATGATGTCCATTTCCCCGCTTTTTCGCGCCAGCTCCCTCACCCATACCTGTCGATGAATTCTGCCTCCCTGCGTGCTGCTGTTGCGCCTTTGATCACACAGGGTCGACTGCACGTTGTCACCGGGCGCAAGGTCAAGGGCATGCGTCCGACTTCGATCTTGCTGGACGGCGGTGAGGCCGTCGAGGGCAAAACTGTTCTAAATGCAATGGGTTTCAAACCAAGCGCCAACCGGGTCCTTGGGTATCAGAAATTTGTCGGTCAGGTTGTGCGCACTGCCGCACCGCACGGGCTGAGCGCACCGATCATTATGGACGCAACTGTTGAGCAAAATGACGGCTACCGCTTCGTTTACTGCCTGCCCTTTTCTGAGCAAGAGGTTTTGATTGAAGATACTTATTATGAAGATGGTCCAGCGCTCGACAAGGCAGATGTGATCCAACGGATTGCAGCATACGCCGTGGGTAAGGGCTGGCAGGTTGCCGAGATTACCCGGACAGAAAGTGGGATTTTACCGATAACTCTCGCCAGTGACCTTGACCGACAGATGAAAACCGAAAATCCCGGGGTGTCGAGGATTGGCCTTGCCGGTGGCCTGTATCACGCGGTTACCGGCTATAGCTTGCCCGATGCGGTACGCACCGCCGAGCGGATTGGCAGCCTTAAAACACTCACACCCGACAGTGTGTACACTGCCGTTTTGGACTACCGGAAGGAGCACTGGGAGCGGGAGAAATTCTTCCGCCTGTTAAACCGGATGCTGTTCAAAGCGGGTACGCCGCAAGAGCGCTACAAAGTGCTGCAGCGGTTTTACAGACTGGATGAAGAACTCGTTGCCGGATTTTATCGCGGTGACATCACATTTCGCCAAAAAGCACGTATCCTTTCCGGCAAACCACCTGTACCAATCGGCGCTGCGATCCATAATCTGTCCGAGAGGAAATTTCTTAAGCGTATGAGGAGTGAACATTGAGCCGTTTCGATAAATCATCCGATTCAGGACCGAGCGCTTCAGTGATCGGTGCCGGTTTTGGCGGGATTGCCTTGGCGATCCGTTTACAATCTGCGGGATTCAAGACGACGCTCATCGACAACCGCGATAAGCCCGGCGGTCGGGCTTATGTTTACGAGGAAAACGGGTACACATTTGATGGCGGACCGACGGTTATTACCGACCCCGATTGTCTGAAGGAGCTGTTCGCCACTGCTGGGCGACAGATCGAAGATTATGTTACGCTCCTCCCCGTTTCACCCTTTTATCGCTTGTGCTGGGAGGACGGTACGCACTTTGATTATGTCAATGATGACGCGGAGCTCGAAAGGCAAATTATTGAGCTCAACGCTGACGATCTGGATGGCTATCGGCGCTACCACGCCTACAGTGAAGAGGTCTACAAGGAAGGGTATGTTAAGCTCGGTACCGTTCCATTCCTGAACTTCAAGGACATGCTGCAGGCGGCACCGAATTTGATGCGCCTACAGAGCTATAAAGATGTTTACACTCGGGTTAGCGACTTCATCAAGGACGAAAAACTTCGCCGCGCCTTTTCGTTCCACACACTTCTGGTCGGCGGCAGCCCGTTTGAAACATCTTCAATTTATGCTCTCATTCACGCTCTGGAGCGCTCCGGCGGGGTCTGGTTCGCCAAGGGTGGAACCGGCGCGCTCGTGCAGGGACTGGTTCGACTGTTTCAGGACATTGGCGGCCAGCTGATCTTGTCGACGGAAGTCGAAGAGATCAAGACAAACGACAACCGCGTGACCGGCTTGGTGCTTAACGGTGGATCAGAACTTGAAGCAGATCTGGTCGCGAGCAACGCCGATGTTGTGCACACTTACGCAAAACTGCTGGGCAAGCATCCACGTGGGCGGAGATACGGAAAATCCCTGGGCAATAAACGTCATTCCATGTCGCTCTTCGTGACGTATTTTGGGCTGCGGGTGAAACATCCGGAATTGAAACACCACTCAGTATTGTTCAGCGAGCGCTACCGGGAACTGATCAAGGAAATATTTCACGGTCACGAGCTGCCAGAAGATTTTTCTCTTTATCTGCACGCGCCATCAGTTACCGATGATAGTCTGGCGCCTGAAGGGTGCAGCGCATATTATGTGCTCTCGCCTGTACCGCACCTTGGCCAAGCCGATCTCGATTGGGATGAAATCGGCCCGAAATACCGCGAGAAAATCCTGACCTATTTGGAAGAGCATCATATCCCCAATTTGCGCCGCGATCTCGATGTCGTCCATTCGCTGACGCCGTTTGGCTTCCGCGATCAAATGAACGCGCATCATGGATCAGCATTTTCGATCGAACCGATCCTGACACAGAGCGCCTGGTTCCGGCCCCACAACCGCGACGACCAGATCAGCAATATGTACATCGTTGGCGCGGGCACACATCCGGGTGCCGGGATTCCGGGAGTTGTCGGATCGGCAAAGGCAACAGCCGGGTTGTGTATTGAAGATTTTTCGGGCGCGCTTGGTGCGAGGGCAGCCGAATAAATGAACGATGCGGTTGTCAGTCACGGCCATGCCTCCATCAAGAAAGGTTCGAAAAGCTTCGCACTTGCGTCGCGAATTTTTGACACCGCAATGCGAGCTGATGCTTCAATGCTTTATGCCTGGTGCCGTCACTGTGATGACGTTGTCGACGGGCAGATTATGGGCCATGGCCAGATCGATAATTATCGTGACGGCCAAGTCGAACGGCTGAACGGGTTGGTTGAAAAAACCCGGGCTGCCTTGAACGGAGCTGCGAGCGATGATCCGGTTTTTGCGGGGCTAGCGCGCGTGTTTGAGACGCATGAAATTCCACATCGGCACGCTTTTGAGCTGCTCGATGGTTTCCGGATGGATGCAGAAGAACGGATCTATTTGACCCGCGAGGAAATTCTCGAATACTGCTACCATGTTGCAGGCGTTGTTGGTGTGATGATGGCTCATATTATGGGCGTGCGTGACGGGGCAACTCTCGACCGGGCGAGTGATCTTGGCCTGGCCTTCCAGCTGACCAACATTGCCCGTGACGTCATCGACGATGCAAAAGCAGATCGGATCTACTTACCCACGGATGTTCTGATCGAGGCGCGGGCGCCGACATCGGCCAGTGCTCTCAAAGATCAGGCGAATTGGCCAGCTGCCCACAATGCGGCTCTGGCGCTGCTTGATTTGGCCGAGGACTACTATATCTCGGCTCGCTCGGGCATCAAGGAACTTCCGTTCCGGTGCGCCTGGGCCATTACGGCGGCGCTGAAAGTCTATCGCGAGATCGGTGAAACTCTCCGCACGCGCGGGTTCATGGCTTGGGAAGAACGCGTGAGCGCGCCCGGGCATCGCAAAATGTGGCTGGCTCTTAGCGCGATGGGTCCTGCCATGGACCGCAAAAGCGTGACAATCACTGAACGGCGCCAATTATATGCGCGGCCGATTGCATAGTGTGCTGTCGAAACCGGATTTCAATGGCGCGATCATCCATGATATCGTTAAGCGCAACCTGATCAGAGGGCGGAGGTTTCTGGTGTATATCACTTCGGCCTTTGCGATGGTAGCTACATCTTGCTTATCTACCCTTTACCGGGGTGACTAACCCCGCCTCAGCAATGGCAGCGCGGCACCGAAAATGATGGCAACAAGAATCAGCAGCAGTGCGCCGCCATCCCCAACAGTTTGGTTGAGCGCATTACCGGTCGCAGATTTGTGGATGATCGCAATAATAACAAGAAAAACCAATGCAGCGCCGATGCCAGTTGCTGATTTCAAGACACCAAAAAGCGCCGGGTGACGGCGAAAGAAACTTGAAAGCCTGCCGCGCGCTCGCCGAGCGAAGATCGCATCTTCAAGCAACTCAAGGTCCTGATTAAAGGATTGATGACGCAAAAATGCGGCGTTTAAAGTCGCAAGCGGTTTATTGTCTGCAGGCAACACAGAAAGTGCTGGCATTTCGATATTATTCAGCAAAACGGGAATGACACGTTTACCGCTGGCAAGCGCTATCGCTGTTTCCTGGCGAACATAGTCATTTTCGTCATCCAGGCGCGCAACGTTTGAATCTGAAATGCCGCGCCAATTCGCTCCGACAAGAATCAAACAAACATCACACTGCTCAAGGGCGGTGTTAATAGCCACAGTAAAATCAGTACCTGGTGCGATACTATCAACATCGAAAAATACTTTGGTTATCCCAGCGGTCTGGCCAAGCCGGTCGACAATACGTGCAGCTATGTCCTGGCTGTCTGACCTTCGGTAGCTGACAAATACTTTCATCGCATTCAGTTCTGGTATGCGCGCAATTCGTTTAGCGCGGATGTGATGCCTGAATTGACCATATGCATTTTTGGCGTGAGGCGTCCCGGCCGCAAAAGCTCCGGTGATGCCTCGTTGGTTGCTTTCCGATATTCATAAATCAGGGCTTCAACTTTGATATCGTCCGTAACAGGGATGCCAGCAAAGCTCGCAGGCAGATCAGAGGCACCGCCCATCAACCGGCTGATTGCCGCAGATTCCGGCAACGGCTCCTGCGAGGTCATAAAGGGTTTGTCGCTAATTATGAAGGTTACAAATCGATAGTTTCCTTCCGGCGCAAAAAACAGACCAGCGATGAAATCAGTCAAAGAAAAGGGCCGCTCATCATCCGGCAAAACGTAGCGCAATTCTTCGCTCAGCGGCTTGCCTTCACTGTCAATGCCTTCCAATCTCGTCACGAGTGCGAACCCACCAGGCACGGCATAAAAACTTTGCTCATAATAGCCGGCACTCGTCAGAGCTAATGTGAGACGCTCTTCAAGCACATCCAGTGAAATCTCTTCATTCTTGGCAACCAACCATGTGCGTTCAAGGCGCATGCGCGACGAGGGTTGCTCGGGCGGCCACGGAAATTTCGGCAGGGCAAAGCCGTCTTCATCGGCATAGATAACTTCAGGTTTAGCGATCTTCTCTTCGGCCACCAATTCATACTCTCGATCCGGTGCCGGGTCGCCATCGGCTTCCTCCGCATCTGGCGAGGCTGGCGACATCGGTTCGATGACGGGTGCCACCGACGGAAGTTCCGTTTCGATCACCAATGGTCCATCGGTTGTTGGCATCATTATTATCGGGGCAACACCAGCAGACCCGCCGTAACCAGCAGACCCGCCGTAAGACGTAGAATAAGATTGTGAGGTCGTTTCATCGGCTACGATATTACCATCCGCATCGACGACTGCGACCGGAGATCCGCCTGACATTTCGGCGGATGTACTCTCCGCTGGCGTGAGATCGACGGTTGCGGTTTGTTGGGCAAGCCGCATCTGCTCTTCTTGAAGGCGCCTGCGCTCCCTCTCCGCCAGCAAACGATCTTCTTGATCTTCACGTGCAGCTTCTGCATTGACGGCACTGCGCACGCGCTCTTGTTCGCGCCTGCGCGCCAAAGCCTCCGCTTCTGCTTGTGCACGCGCTTCAATTTCCCGCAGCTCTTCCTGGTATTGGTATCCAGAACTTGACGACACCTGCGGTGCAGTCTGGTCTACCGGGGGCGCCTCGTAGAGTTCGACCTCGATCACCTCTTCTTCAACCGGTTCTGGCTCCATCATTGCGTCTTCTTGCTGCGCGCACCCGATCAGGGTGAGCGACACGATCCAGGTCGCGCAACTGAGCAATCGTCCAATTTGACAAGACATATCCACTCCCCGAAATCCAGTCGAAAGCATCATACAATGATTACGATCACGCCCACAACCGCGTGCTCACCGGTTGCGAAGCGCAAAAACCCTTGTCGCACCGTATTTCTTGGCCAGGTTGATCGTACCGACCAAATCACACTTGAATTCTTCCGGGTGATCGAGCGCCAGGGCGGCTGCAAAATATCCAGACACGTACGTCGCCCCTGGCGGTGCGACCGGCTCTATGCGTGCTGCATGACTCACCTGCGAGCCAAAGAAATTGCTTCGCTCCAATACTGGATCTTGCATCTGAAACACCGGTCCCAAATGGCCCCCGATTCTAAATTTGAGTGTGTCCGGCAACCCATGTTCGGCGTATGGGAAAGCGGCCAAAGCGTCCTGCATCTCAACTGCAATAATTGCCGCTTCACGCGCCCGCTTGGTAACGATATAAAGGCCATCACCCCAGGTATTTCTAAACAAAACTTCATCCGTATATTGATTGAGGACTTTCGACGCTGTACCAAGAACGTGTGTCGCAAATCCTGGAATTTGCGAGTCCCGCAACTTGCTGAAGCCGGCAAAATCACCAAACAGAACTGCCCGGGCAGCACGCCGGTGTGTCTCTTTTTGTAGTTGTTCTTCTTCTTTGACCACCGCCGCACCAGGCAGGGCTGCTGCTTCACCATCGAGCGGGATGATGGTTTGTTGCCGGCGCAGATCCGGGGACATTTTTCGATGCCACAGCGCAACATCATTGGCTGTACCGGCCGGCCCTCTTGCGGGCTCGCCGTCCCACACAGCCACTTGCTCCGCCGTTGTTTTCAGATGCTGGGCACGAAGAACCGTCAGGCCCATGCATATCCGTGCGCAATACGCGAATAAACCGTCGTCGGCGAGCAAAGGTTCATCGGTCGCCGCGATAATTTCAGTGTTTTTGTTCCTGATAATCTCAGTGTACCGATTGACCCAGCTATCACCACTTGGGGCAACCGATGTTTTAATAAAGTCGTCTTCGGCGCAAGGAAGTACGGCTGTTATATTTCTTCCTTGTGATAGCATTGTTTCTGCGAAGATAATATCCGCCCCAGCGGCCAACGATCCATAAGCGTGGCCGAATTGTTTATTGCCTAACTGGTGCTTTATCTTGGAGGTAACCAGCTCCTCGGCGTCACTTTGAAACCTACCGGCCTGCCCCGCTGGCATGATTATGTGCCCGGCATACATGACGATCGGCGGCGGTCGCAGCTGATCCAGCCAGGCGGTGTCAACGCCCTGATATTTTGCAAGGCGGTCAAGGTGTTCGATGGTTGTTGCCGCACCGGCCCAATCGGTCGAGAACGCGCAAGCAAGTTCATTAACAAGCCCTGATACTTCGCCGTGCCGGCCGCATATAATCAAGGCATTCAACTGTGACGCCAATTGCCAGCGTTCATCATCTCCGCCTGATGGCAAATTTCGCAGTTGTTTCAATACATTGTTCGCATGCAAGACGGCCCGCCCGGCCTCACCGGCTAGAAGAAACAACTGCGCCGCATTATCTTCCGGATAGTAAGCATTTTCAGCACCGGGAAAGCTTATCGCTTGTTCATAGGCAGCAGCAGCCTTGCGCAGCAACACGCGCTTTGTTGTCGCATCGGGCGCTGCCAGGGCCTGATCCTTCAAAAGGCGCGCCTTAAGGGTTAGTACGTCAAGCGCAACAACGTCGTCTAATTTGTGATGACCAAACAGCTCAACGGCGTGTGTGAGCCCGCCTGCATTCGCGATGGAAAGCACATGAAGGTGCTTCAGCCGCCAGTCATCGGCAAACCGCTCCACGGCTGCTCTTGCGAGATCTGCTTGTTGAAAGAACTCACCCCTACGACCCAGCGCCACGAGCATTTCGAACGTTTCTTCAACGGATTCATTTGATGTCACCGGGTCAATCATCCAACCGGACCATGCGCAATATTTCCAGAATTCAACACGCCACTACATTCACGGCTAGTCCGCCTTCGCTGGTTTCTTTGTATTTGCTGTTCATGTCGAGGCCGGTTTGGCGCATGGTTTCAATCACTTGATCGAGGGAGACCTTGTGCTGGCCGTCGGACTGTACTGCTAGACGAGCAGCGTTGACGGCTTTGACAGCGCCTATGGCATTTCGTTCAATACACGGAATTTGCACGAGGCCGCCAACGGGATCACAGGTGAGACCGAGATTGTGTTCCATACCAATTTCCGCCGCATGCTCCACCTGATCGGGCGTGCCTCCCCAGGCCGCGGCAAGGCCGCCCGCTGCCATCGAACAGGCAACGCCAACCTCGCCCTGGCAGCCCATTTCTGCGCCGGAGATCGACGCTTTTTGCTTGTAAAGCATACCGATCCCGGCGGCCGTCATCAGGAAGGTGCGAATTTTTTCCATCTCCGCAAGGCCGTCAGATGCACAATAGAACATGATCACCGAGGGAATAATGCCAGCAGCGCCATTTGTCGGTGCTGTGACCACTTGCCCGCCTGCGGCATTTTCCTCATTGACAGCCATCGCGTATACATTGAGCCAGTCGAGCAGCGCTTCGCGCTCATTTGCTGGACCGTGACTGGTGAGCTTAGCATACATTGAAGGTGCGCGCCGCGCCACTTCAAGACCACCAGGCAATATCCCCTTGGTGATGAGCCCACGGCCGATACAATTTGACATCACCGACCATATCTCATCCAGCATACGGAAGGTATCTTCACGCGGGCGATACGAATCTTCATTGCGCGCAATCAATTGGTGAATAAAAAGATTCTCGCGATTGCAGATATCGACCAGCTCGTCGCCCGATGAAAAGGGGTACGCGACATCCAGAACTTCTTTTGCCCGCTCCGCCCCCATCCTGTCTTCACGGCGGACAAAGCCGCCACCGATCGAGTACCAGGTTTCGCAAAGGAGGACGACGCCGACTTGATCGAAAGCGGTAAGTTTCATACCATTCGGGTGCAGTACAGGCATGATATCTCCACGAAAATCCACGTCCCTTGCCGGATCAAATGCAATTTCCCTCTCACCTAACAAAGTGATCATTTTGTCCTCACGGATCCGAGCGAGTTTTTCGTCAACGCTTGATGTATCGATGGTACGTGGCGTCTCGCCCATCAAACCGAGATAGAGCGCCCGATCGGTGCCGTGCCCGATGCCTGTTAGCGCCAGGGAGCCTTGCAGGTCCGTTTGAATACGGGTCACTTTGTCGAGCATTCCAGCTTCCTTGACCGACGTGAGAAACGACCGCGCGATGATCATCGGCCCGACAGTGTGAGAGCTTGAGGGGCCAATTCCTATTTTGAAAATATCGAAGACACTGAGCATTGATTAATCGGTCGAGCCGTCTCCCTCGAGCAAGACCGCGTCGAACCCTTTGCTGGTCATCAGTGCCAAAACGTCCTCGGCAACAAGTTTTACTTTGTCCCCATCAAGCCCGCGCACCACAACAGAAACAGAGCCACGTTGACCACTCTTACCGGGATAACTGCCGATGGAGATTTCTTTGTTCTGGTTTTGGAGGTTCTCGAGCCCTTCCGACAAGATACTCTCAATAGCCGGGCCGCGTACCGTCCAAGCGATTGAGACCGGTCCATGCTCGAGCCGCGCGTCAACATCAATGAGCATGCCTTGAAAAATCGCCGGTACGCCCGCCATAACGAATACGTTTTCTATCTGGAACCCGGGCGGGCCAGAGACGGTGTTGTGAATAAGCGTTGCCCCTTCCGGCACACGTGCCATGCGAAGACGGCCAGGTGTAATTTCCTCACTTAGCTTGTCGTAAAACGTTCTCATCGCGGCCAGCGCGTCTTCGTTTACATCGATAGGTACACGGAACGCTGTCGCAATAGACTCAGCGGTAATATCGTCATGCGTAGGGCCGATGCCGCCACTCGTAAAAACGTATTCGACCTCAGTTCGCAAATCATTGACCGCTTTCGCAATCGCTTCTGTCGTGTCCGAGACGACGCGGACTTCATTGAGTTCGATCCCACGCGCTGTCAGCCAGTTGGCGAGATAGTAGATGTTGGCATCACGGGTCCGGCCCGAGAGAAGCTCATCACCGATAGCGACCATTGCAGCTGTTTTGCGCCCTGTTCTCATGGCCGGAAGCTAGCCGTTTTCAGAACGGCTCCGCAACCGAAATCGCCGGGAGTGGTTCATCGCGCACTTCGGGCCTAAATGTGATCATGGGCACACCCATCTCACGCAAGGGTTTCTGGCCCGTGACCCACCAGGCTCGATATGCGGTATTGATTAAACGAGGAGAAGACGATGTCCTGACCAACCTACGAGTTTCTGTGTTTGTTGATGAGTTGATCAATCTTGTCCTCGGGCGCTCAGAGTTACCGCATCCCGGAAGAAATTGAGGTCAGCAAGCAAAAATCATTGATTATTTACTGCCGGGCATTTTCAAAATTCTGGACGGCGGCAGAGCTGTAATCAGATTTCTCTTTGCCGTTCATGGCTCAGTCTGTAGAAGGCCCGGATGCGACTACCCTGTCCTTTGATCCCTGGCACACTGATCAAACGGTACAAACGTTTTCTCGCGGACATCACGCTCGAGACCGGTGAAAAAATCACCGCTCATTGCGCCAATCCGGGATCAATGATGAATGTGGCACCGGAGGGTGGGCGTGTGTGGGTCTCAAGAAGCGCCTCCAAAACGCGCAAACTACCGTTCAGTTGGGAGCTGGTTGAAATCACAGAATTTGATCGCCCGGCCCTGGTCGGGATCAATACCAATAACCCAAACAAGATCGCTTTCGAGGCGGTTGAGAAAGGCGTCATCCCGGAACTGACCGGCTATGGTACGCTGCGCCGGGAAATCAGATATGGCGAGAATTCCCGCATCGATATTCTGCTCGAAGATGCGAGTAAGCCTGACTGCTATGTCGAGATAAAAAACGTCAGTTTGCGGCGGCGCGCAGATGGGCTGGCAGAATTTCCAGATTCGGTGACGGCCCGGGGATTGAAGCATTTGCGCGAGCTGGCCCGCGTTGTCGAGGACGACAAGCGGGCGGTGATGCTGTTTGTCATCCAGCGATCGGATTGCACGGCGCTTGCACCCGCTCATGATCTTGACCCTGCTTACGCAAAGGGTCTGACAAAGGCGGTTGAGGCCGGGGTCGAGGTTTTGGTCTGGGATTGCGAAGTGACCACCACTGAAATCGTGCTGCGCCGGGCGTTGCCGCTACAACTATAACCAAGCTGGACGGCATGGGCATGGATAAGCAAATGCTCCAGCCTTGGCATTCTTCGACAAGCGCAGTACATTCTCGGCCATGATAGAAGTTATGACAGAAGCGCCGCGCCGCACCGGCGAAATCCGGCTGCACAGCGCCAAAGAATTCGCCGGGATGCGCAAGGCCGGCCATCTCGCCGCCGCCTGCCTTGATATGCTGACCGAGTATATCAAGCCCGGTGTGTCGACAGAGGCGCTCGATAAGAGAGCCTTTGAATTTATCATGGATCACGGTGCTGTGCCTGCGACCATTGGTTATCGCGGGTACAAGCACGCGAGCTGTATCTCGCTCAACCATGTTGTTTGTCATGGTATCCCGGGACCCAAGGCGTTGAAGAATGGTGACATCGCCAATATAGACGTGACAGTGATTGTCGATGGCTGGCACGGCGATACCAGCCGGATGTTCTATGCTGGTGAGCCGAAAGTCCTGGCCAAGCGGCTGACCGATATCACTTTCGAGGCCATGTGGATGGGTATCAAGGCGGTAAAACCAGGCGCAACACTGCGTGACGTCGGTCGGGCTATACAAGATCATGCGGAAGCGGCTGGCTTTTCTGTTGTGCGCGATTTTTGCGGGCATGGCCTTGGCCAGGTATTCCACGACGCACCGAATGTTGTTCATTATGCTGAATACCGCGACAGTTTCATGCAGGTGCATCGTGCGCCGGCGATCCCGTTGCAAGAAGGCATGTTTTTTACCGTTGAACCAATGATCAATGTCGGAAAACCTGACGTCAAACTCCTAAAAGACGGCTGGACCGCAGTCACGCGCGACCGATCGTTGACGGCACAGTTCGAGCATTCGATTGGTGTTACCGCGGAAGGCTGTGATGTCTTTACAGCTTCCCCTAAAGGGCTGGACCATCCACCCTATTCAGCTGCCTGACGATCGCTGATGCCGAGGGGAAGCGGGTCCTTCATTCCATATGGCTTTTTGAAACGAAGCCGCTGGCGAATATGGGAAAAAAGCGGGGCGACCCTCAACCACCCGCTTGCTGATCTGCGGGATTTTGATGATCGGCAGGGGCAAGCACTATCTTTCCAGCGCAAGGGGCTTTTGTAAAACGGCCCAACTCTTGCGTGTAACCTGTTCAAAAACCAGACTTATTTCTGGTGTAATGGTGGGACATTTCGCGTAAGACGGTCTTTGGTGCCACCGCTGACAACTAACGAGGTGTAGAAAAATGGCAGAAAAACCTTCCTATAGCCGCGTCCGTATCGCGATGGCACAGTTTCTTTTTGCAAACGAGATCGGGCTGGAAGACCTTTATCAGGCGCTCGGTATTGATCCGGCAGAATGCAACCAGGATTCCCTGTCGCATATCGCTGGTGTGGTTGATGGCATGAATGTCGCCAGCACCCGCATTCGCCAGCACGGCCTCGACGACTGGGCAAAAAACTGAAGAAAGTTTTGGGTCTGAATTGTGATGGAAAAACGATCGGTCTCGATCGCCGGCCACAGAACCAGCATTTCACTTGAGGAAGCGTTTTGGGAAGAACTCGGACGGTTTGCCGCCGTGGATGAGCGCTCGGTTGCAAGTCTAATCGCTGAGGTGGACCGGGCGCGTGTTGAGCAGCAGGCGCCGCGCAATCTGTCATCAGCTTTACGGCTCTATGTGTTGGAGCGGATCAAGGCCGATAAACCCTTCTTATAGGCCTAAATTCCATGATCGGCCGGCTGGCAGTGCAGGCAAAGCATGCTAGTGAAGATCATGCCCACTAAGTACTTCAAGCCACATTCCAGTTCGTCGCGCCTACGCCTGTGGCTACGGCATGCTCAAAAGCGTGCCTCCGACATTGCCAACTACAAGGTCTGGATACTCGCCGCCCTGATTGGCCTGATCACAGCCCATGGGATGATCGTATTTACGGGAGCGATTGAGTATATAACCAGGTTTGCCTATGGCGAGGGAACACGCATGCTGGCCAGCGGCGCGCGCGATCTGGATGCCGGTCGTATCTGGCTGGCGCCGGTTATCGGGGGGATAATCGTCGGCTTGCTTTTGTACGTGGCCAGGCGGTTGAACTGGCTTCCAGACACCAGATGTCAGGGCGTAGCAGACGTCATCGAGGCCCGCGCCGGACCGACCGGGCACGTTTCGTTCCGTGCAGGTATGGCCAATACGGCAATTGCTTCTCTGGCTCTTGGTTCCGGCGCCAGTGCCGGTCGGGAGGGGCCTGCCGTGCTGCTTGGCGGCGCTATCTCGACAGCTTTGTCAGATCGCTGGGGCCTTTCCGGTAAGGACGCACGCACGTTGCTCGGTTGTGGGGCGGCGGCGGCTGTCGCGGCAAGTTTTGACGCACCAATCGCCGGCGTGTTGTTTGCTCTGGAAGTCATTCTCGGCAATTATGCGCTATCGATATTCGGACCTGTCGCGCTCTCCAGTATCACTGCAACTATCGTGGTGAGGTTTTATCAGGAGGGAATTGGTCTCGACGTACACGGATTTCTTGTGCCAATTTATGGCGACTCCAGTTTCTACGATTTTATTTTTGCCGGATTTCTTGGTATTATATGTGGCTGCGTTGCCTTTTCTTTTCTGCAACTGACTGCCGTCTGTCAAAAATGGGTGGCCCGCAAGGTTGCCAAATGGAAGATAGAGCCGGCGCTGCTGCCTCCTATTGCTGGGGTTTTCATGGGGTGCGTCGCCTTGTCATATCCGGAAGTTTTGGGTGTCGGCTATGAGGCAACAACTGAGGCGCTTTACGGCAGCTACTCAATACCACTCTTGACGATCCTGTTGGTGTTGAAAATTATGACCACGGCGGTGTGTTTGTCCTGCCGCTTCGGCACCGGTGTTTTTTCCGGTGGTGTATTTTTCGGCGCGATTTCTGGTGCTGCCTATGGCGCAACGCTCGCCTTGGTCATTCCAGAACTTTCCGCAGATGCAACCTTTTATGCGATGGTCGGTATGGGCGCGGTGTCGGGCGCTATTCTCGGTGCCCCCATTTCTACAACCCTGATCGTTTTTGAACTAACCGGCGACTATGAGATGACGATAGCGCTGATGTTTGCGGTCGGTATCGCGACGTTGATCGCACAATCCACCTTCGGCAGCTCATGGTTTCACTGGCAACTCGGCCAGCGCGGGTACGATCTTTCAGAAGGGCCTCAAGGGGTCATTTTGCAGACAATTCGTGTTCGCGATGTGATGCGTCAGATGCCCGACGATGCGGCACCTCTTGACGACGGTGCCCCCCGGCTACGACCGACCCATTCATTGGGCGAAGCGCTGGCCCTGATGCGGGACCATGAGCTCGATGGCATGCCAGTGGCAGATCTGGACGACCACAACAAGGTCATCGGCTACATCACTCAGATCAAGGCGCTCGCCGTGTACAACCGGGCACTTGTGGACAGCCACGTGGAGCACCATCGCTAACCAAGCGCCAGCGTAACAGCATCTGCCCCTTGCATCCCTCGCCCGGACAAGCGAAAATCTCTGCAACGAGAAAAAAGAGGGATGGAGCCGATGATTTTCAGGATGAGCGTAATCGCAGTGGCAGGGATGCTATTGGTAACTGCATGCGGCAAACAAGCCGAAACGGAGGCAACGCTCAGCGAGGCCGAAACATCCGTTGCTGATACCATTCGAACAAAATTCCTCGATGCCAAGCCGGGTGACATCATCGATATTCCGGAAGGAACGTATTTTTTTGAGCGCAGTCTGTCACTGACTGTCGACAATGTGACGATCCGCGGTGCCGGGATGAACGAAACGATCCTGTCGTTCAAGAATCAGGTTGCTGGGGCTGAAGGTATGCTCGTCACTGCAAGTGATTTCACAATTGAGAATCTGGCAATTGAAGATACTAAAGGTGACGCTCTCAAAATCAACGAAGGGAGCAATATCACGATCCGCGGCGTGCGCACCGAATGGACCGGTGGTCCCAAAACTTCCAACGGCGCTTATGGGATGTATCCGGTTCAGTGTACCAATGTGCTGATCGAGGACAGTGTTGCGATCGCGGCGTCAGATGCGGGTATTTATGTAGGGCAGTCCAAGAATGTGATCGTACGGCGCAACCGGGCTGAGTACAATGTTGCCGGCATCGAGATTGAGAATACGATTGGAGCAGACGTTTACGAAAACTTCGCAACCAATAACACCGGTGGCATCCTGGTTTTTAACATGCCGAACCTGCCACAGCCCGGTTATGGTACGCGGGTCTACAACAACGATGTTTTTGAAAATAACACAAAGAATTTTGGTCATCCAGGAACACCGGTTGCGAGTGTCCCGGCTGGCTCAGGTATAGTTGTCAACTCAAACGACCAGGTGGAAATTTTCCAGAACCGCATCATGGACAACAAGACCGCCAATGTGATTATCGCAAGTGTTTATTCGGCCGGGTTTGAAGGACTGCAAACACAGGGGGATTTTGATCCCTATCCGGAAGGCATTTTCATTTATGGTAATGAGTTTTCGGGCGGCGGCAACGCACCAGATGGGCTGGACTTGAAGGCCCTAAAGACGTTGATGTTTGGACTGAATGGCAGTCTACCTGATGTTCTCTGGGACGGTTTCGTCAATGAAGAAAAACTGGTTGATGGCCAGCTTGTCGGCGAGGATCGGATCTGCATCGATAATGGCACGGCCGGGATCGTCAATGTCGATGGACCCAATGACAACAAGAATCCGTCAACTGATATGTCGGCGCATGAGTGCACATTGGCGAAACTGCCGGCGGTTGAGTTGGCTGGCCTGTGAAAAAATGGCTGTTCGTTCTGCTGCTGGCAGGTGTCTTGGCCTGTTCTGAGAACGAATTACAAGAACCCGTCTTTCATGCGGATACCAACCCTGAAAAATTGAGCGACTGGGGCCAGGTCGTCAGCACGAATGAGCAACTGGTTCTGGCCCGCGACGTAACGCCCTATGACCTCAACACGCCGTTGTTTTCAGACTACGCACATAAGCTGAGGACTGTCTGGTTGCCCGCCGGCACTAGCGCTGAATATCGCGAAGACGAGGTGTTTGAGTTTCCCGTCGGTACCGTCATCACCAAAACGTTTTATTACAATGTTGATGGGCAACAGAATTCCAAGCAGGTTCTGAAGACACTTGCTTTGGAAGGATTGCCCGATAACGCCCTACCCCTTCAAAATGTCCGGTTGATCGAAACCCGAATTCTGGCCCGGCGAAAAGATGGCTGGGTTGCCCTTCCCTATGTTTGGAACCAGGACCAGACGGAGGCAATACTCAAGCGTGCCGGTGATATCAAACGATTGACGCTTGTCGCGGCAGACAGCGAGACCGAATTTGCTTATTTAGTGCCCGATACAAATCAGTGCGCCGGCTGCCACGCGACAAATAACACAACACGGAAAATTCAGCCGATTGGCCCAAAAGCGCGTCATCTGAACCGCGATTTCGCTTACAGCAACGGCTCAGAAAACCAGCTTGTGCGCTGGCAAAATGTAAGCATTTTGAAAGATGCGCCCGCACCCCTCCTGGCAGGAAAAAATGCAGTGTGGACGGATGAACGTGAATCGCTGGAGGCACGAACGCGTGCGTATCTCGATGCCAACTGTTCTCATTGCCATAACAAGGTCGGCCCAGCGGACACATCAGGCTTACATCTGGAGCCTTCAGATCCTATTGGCCCAAATTTCGGTATCTGCAAACTGCCGATCGCTGCCGGCACCGGCACTGGCGGACGGCAATTCGGCATTGTCCCAGGTGATCCGGACCAGTCGATTTTCTCCTATCGCGTTGAGTCCGATAATCCGGCTGAAATGATGCCAGAACTAGGGCGGGCGCTGGTTCACACAGAAGGTGCAGCTCTGATCCGGAAATGGATCGCTCAGTTGGAGGGAAGCTGCGGCGCATCCTTGTAGTTTTCCGGTGTGAACACCACTGTTACAGTGCCGACAGGAACGCCAAATTTGGTTAATCTGGAACGGTTCATCACGACCCCGCCTGCCATCGGAAATAATCGCTGATCAAACCGCAAGCTGATCATTTCATCAGCATTCGGAAATTCCGCGACATAGTGCATACGCACAACGCCGTCTATCACCTCTACGCGGGTTACTCCCTCGACGTTATCTGCACCACCGACCCAAACTCCCGGCGCCTCGCGCGTCAAGCGCCAGGCCCGCCGAAAATCCGAGCCATTGTCAAACAAAAATGTCTCGTCAAGGGTCAGAACCTTGTCTTCAAAACCACCTTCAACAATCATATCAAAGCGGCTGACGATCCGGTCCCCCCTCTCGATGACGCCATAGCCGTAAATTCGGCCATCGAAATAAGCGACAATATCGAATGGCGCGTCACTCGGCGTGCCAACAGGGGTGCTGGTGCAGGCGGACGCCAGTAACAGGGCAATAGCTGCAATGAGACGGCGGACAATCACTCTTTTCTCCTCGTGTCGCTACATCTTTGATGCGCTATGGTTCTTCGTCAAGCGACACTCTTGCACAGAATCGCTAGTGCGCTTACCAACATCGCAAAATAGCCCTGAAGAAAGACCTTCGCATGATCCCGCGTTACACCCGCCCGGAATTGGCCGCCATTTGGGCGCCACAGACAAAATTCCGTATCTGGTTCGAGATCGAAGCCCACGCAGCGAGCCGTATGGCTGAGCTTGGCATCATCCCGGAAAAAGCAGCCCGAACCATCTGGGACAAAGGCGGCAGCGCCACTTTTGATGTCGACAGGATCGACGAGATCGAGCGCGAAGTGAAGCACGATGTGATTGCCTTTCTGACCCATCTGGCAGAATTCGTTGGGCCGGAAGCACGTTTTGTTCACCAGGGCATGACCTCTTCCGACGTGCTCGACACATGCTTGTCGGTGCAGCTTGCCCGCGCCGCAGACCTCCTGCTTGCCGGCATGGACCGGGTTCTGGCCGCCCTCAAAAAACGCGCAGAAGAACACAAGAACAGCGTATGCGTCGGTCGCAGCCACGGTATACATGCCGAGCCAACGACCTTCGGGTTAAAGCTTGCCGGCTTTTACGCCGAATTCGCTCGTGGCAAAAAACGGCTTGAGGCCGCGCGCGAGGAAATCGCAACCTGCGCGATTTCAGGGGCAGTCGGGACTTTCGCCAATATCGACCCATCCGTCGAAGAATATGTAGCGGCAAAAATGGGCCTGACGCCGGAGCCGGTTTCAACACAGGTCATTCCGCGCGACCGACATGCAGCTTTTTTCGCAGCACTTGGTATCATCGCCTCTTCGATTGAAAACGTGGCGACAGAAATCCGCCATCTTCAGCGCACAGAAGTGCTGGAAGTTGAAGAATATTTCTCCGCAGGCCAAAAAGGTTCTTCGGCGATGCCCCATAAACGCAACCCGATACTCACAGAGAATCTTACCGGTCTTGCCCGGCTGGTGCGGATGTCTGTCATCCCGGCACTTGAGAATGTCGCCTTATGGCATGAGCGGGATATTTCTCACTCGTCGGTCGAGCGCGGCATCGGTCCCGACGCCACCGCTCATCTCGACTTTGCGCTCAACCGCCTTGCTGGCGTTATCGAAAAGCTGGTCGTTTATCCAGAACGGATGCGCGAAAACATGGACTGTCTTGGTGGTCTTATCCATTCGCAACGTGTGTTGCTAGCGCTGACACAGGCCGGTGTCTCCCGTGAAGAAGCATACAGTCTGGTCCAGCGTAACGCCATGCCAGCGTGGCGCGGCGAAAGCCAGTTTCTTGACAACCTCAAGGCTGACGCAGACGTCACAAATAGATTGTCTCACAACGAGCTGTGTGCCTTGTTCGACCTTGGTTACCACACGAAGCATGTAGATACTATCTTTCGGCGGGTTTTCGGTTGAACGCATATTAACCAGCCGCGATATCGCTGATTTGAAACAAGCCTAGTGCTGGCAATAATAAGAATCTGACCACTTGTTTGAGTGGTCCCTTCCCGAAGGTTAATCAAATACAGCCTTCCCGCCGATCAGCACATATGGTACACAAAGAAAGCCTGTTTGTGACCGTGAATGACGGTTGCGGGAACAGGTCAACCGCGTTAACACACGGGCAAGAGCATTTAACCGTTGGGCTAGCGAAGGTACAATAGGGGAAGATTGGGAGCAGGCAAAAGCCAGTTCTGCCGTAATCCCCTAAATTGTTGGCTTAGCGGAAACAGTATCCTGGAGGGGGTCATGGTTTTCAAAAAACTATTTGGTGGCGACAACGAGCGCTGGAAGGGCCCAAAAACGATCAAGAAATTGTTCGAAAAAGAGTTCCTGCACGTCGCAGCGCAGCCGAAAGACAATGCGCTTGATCCAAAGTCAATTGGCAACAAAAAGCTTTATTTCTTCCCGATCGATCATGATTATCCAGGTGGTTCTGCTGCAATGCACAATGCCGTTTTCAAGGCATATGGCATGCCAAAACAGGCTGCGTTCGTGATTGGTGATCCAGCGAATGTCGGCACAATTGTCGATGTTTTGAAAGAAGACCCGCTTTACGATGGGGGCGGCGCCGGCTCCGGCTTCAAAGACAAGATTGGGCCGCATCTGGACCGGCTTGACCAGTCCGCAGAAGCGATTGGCAGCGTCAACGTGATTTCGCGCGAGAGCGGCAAGCTTGTCGGTTACAATACGGATGGTATCGGCTTTGTGCTTGGCCTGCTTCATGAGTATCCAAACTGCATTGAAGGTCAAAAAATTCTGATTTTGGGCGCTGGCGGCACGGCTCTGCCGATCGCCTATGAAATGTCACAACGCAACCCGAGCGAAATCGTCATTAGTAACCGGACTGTCTCCAAAGCTGAAGGTATCGCAAAACTGATTGCGCCGTTTACCAATGCGCGTGCAATCGGCGAAGACGGGATCGGTGAAGAACTCGATGGCGTGGGTGTTGTTGTCAACACATCAAACAAGGGTGCCCAACCCAACGAAAAATTCTCGGCTTTTGCGCCAATGACGGGTGACGTCGAAGGAGACATGGCTGTGACGATGGCAAATATAGCACGCCTGCCGAAAGAAGCGATTGTTGCAGATATCCTGCTGGAGCCTTTGACGACGACAATGCGGCTTGCACAGGACAATGGCAATCGGACCCATAGTGGTCGGTTCATGAACCTGTTTCAGGCGGTACCGGCGTTCAAAATCATGAACAAATTGCAGGACGAAAATCTGCAAACGTTGATGACGGGAGCTTTAGACTAGCCTTAGGATCAGTGCCAGTTCAGTACCAGCGTAAACACAAAACGAAAAAACTAATGCGAGGATGTCCGGATGGAACTACCCCGTAACGAGATAGCGTTTCGCAAAGAGTACGAGGACCAAGTTCTTCTGAACCAATTGACAACAGTCTTTCGGCCCGGCAACAGGATTTTTCCTAACTGGCGTGGCTACAAGCCGGGCGAGGTTGTCACAGCGCGGATCATTGAAAAGTGTGGTTGTGACGAAAGAGAGATTCCACCACAATTCAATGACCACAAAGTCAAGGTGCAGATCGCGTCGATTGTTACGCTTTTTGTCGATGAACTCACAAACGAGCATTTCAGTGGCAGTTCATCTGACGTACACAACGTCGAGAGCCTTAAAGAACATCTTGCGCAGATTTATGGCAACCCGGTCGAGCATTACGGAAATCAGATCACCCGGATCGAGCTTGCTTATATCAGCTAACCCAAGCGACTTCTCTGGTTAGGGCTTAACAATATCATCCGCACGGGTGATTAACCGGTCCAGATACTCGTGAAAGGTTTTAGCTTCTTTTGCGGAAAGCACGCTCATCGCATCGCGTTCGTACGAAAGCGCCAACTTCTGGATTTCTTGCGTAATAGTCCGACCACTAATCGTAAGACTTAACACAGTCACTCGCTTGTCTACTTCACTGACCGATTTTACCACCTGCCCTTTCTCGACTAGGCCAGCCACGGCGCGACTTACGGCAACCTTGTCCAGGGGGGTCTCATCAACAACCATTTGAGCGCTGATTTCCTGATGCTGGCTCAGTAACGCCAGCACACGCCATTCCGGAATAGTGACGCCAAACTTCTCTGAATAGGTTTTAGCGATGATACGGCTAAGCTTGTTGCTCAAAACGGTGACTTTGAACGGCATAAAGTGACGCAGCACAAAACTCTGCTGATCCTCCTGCGCCAATGATATGGGATCAGGCTTTGGCTGGCTCATATTTTTCCACCACTTGATCGATGGACCCGAAAATGGAATTCCCTTCCTGGTCATCCATCCAGATTTTCACTCGATCGCCAAATTTCATGAAAGATGTTTTCGGCGCTCCGTGCTCAATCGTTTCAATCATCCGGATTTCGGCGATACAGGAATAGCCGACACCACCATCGACAACCGGTTTGCCTGGGCCATCATCCAGTTTGTTCGAGACTGTACCTGAGCCGATAATTGCGCCAGCGCACAATGGCCGCGTTTTTGCGGCATGGGCTATCAGTTCTTGAAAGTTGAATGTCATATCGGTTCCGGCTTCGGCCCGGCCGAACGGCTCGCCGTTGTAATCAACGTTGAGCGGCAGATGGACTTTACCACCCTGCCAGGCGTCTCCCAGTTCGTCCGGCGTAACCGCGACAGGTGAAAAGGCCGATGATGGTTTCGATTGGAAAAAGCCGAACCCTTTCCCAAGTTCACCCGGAATCAGGCCCCGAAGGGAGACGTCGTTGATGATCATGACGAGCCGGATATGCTTTGCCGCCTCTTCCTCACTCACGCCCATCGGTACATCACCGGTGATGACGCCAACCTCGCCCTCCATATCAATCCCCCAGGCCTCATCAGCCATCCGGATAGGATCGCGCGGCGCAAGGAATGCGTCCGAGCCGCCCTGATACATCAAGGGTTCCGTCCAGAAACTGTCCGGCATTTCTGCATTGCGTGCCTTGCGGACGAGTTCCACATGATTGACATAAGCTGATCCATCCGCCCACTGATAAGCGCGCGGAAGAGGCGAGGCACACTCGCCCTCGTCGAAACTTTCAGAGTTCACGGAACCAGCTTCCAGCTGCCCTGAAAGATCCTCCAACTGCGGGGCCAAAGTGGTCCAGTCATCAAGCGCTGCCTGCAGTGTCGGTGCTATGTGGGTTGCGTCAGTGCAGCGGGAGAGATCTCTCGATACAACAACAAGCCTGCCGTCACGGCCTTGTTTTAGGGAAGCAAGTTTCATCTTTTTGTCCTTTAACTATTCCGCTGCTGTTTTCCAGCTATCAACGTACCCGGCCCATTCAACCGATTCAGCCGCTTCGTGAAACTCGATCGGATCGCGTGTATCGATCATTACCGCATATTCATCGGTTGCCGGCTTCGGTTGCACCAGCATGTTCTTCAGAGCCTTGGGGTGCGGCCCATGCGTAAAGCCGGTTGGATGTACGGTCATCATACCCGGATGAATATTGTCTCGGCTGAAAAAATCACCGGCGTGGTAAAACAGGATTTCATCGTAGTCGTCATTATTATGAAAAAACGGGATTTTCAGCGCACCGGGATCTGTCTCGAACGGTCGCGGCGCAAAAGTGCAAACGACGAAGCGGTCAGACACAAAGGTCGTGTGGGCGGATGGAGGGACATGATAGCGGTGCGACATCAAAGGCCTGAAATGGCGCACATTGATCCGCACTGGCGCAAGTTCCCCATGCCAGCCAATTGCATCAAGCGGGTTGTGTGGATAGGTCGCAACGCTCACCTGTCCACGTTTTTTGATCTCTACCCGGGTTTCGCCCTCACCTTGTTGTGCCTTGAATTTATCGTTGATTTCCGGCGCATCCAGCATCGCTGGATCAAAAATCGCATGTGGCCCAAGCAAGCCTTTATCCGGCAGCTTATAGTGGCTGTTTGTGGCTTCGATCATCAGTATGTCGTTTTGGCCGTCAGGTTCGAGCCGCCACATCGTACCGCGTGGCAAAACGATGTAGTCGCCGGCCTCATAAGCAAGATGACCATAATCACAAAACAGATCGCCCGTACCCGCATGAACGAACAGCAACTGATCGCCGTCGGCGTTGCGTGCTAATGCTGGCATCGCTGCTGCGAGCTTCCAGTAGCGCAGCTCAGTGGCTTTATTTGACAGGATACGCGGCGCCTGCCACGGGGTCCCTGTCGCCTCGTTCTGTGAAGCAAGATCGAAGGCGCGCGGTCGCAATGGGCCTTCAAAGCTGGTCCAGCCGGTCGGTGGGTGGGTGTGATACATAAAAGCGGCGGGCCCAAAAAACCCTTCCTTGGAAATCTCCCTCTCATATGTACCCTCCGGCAAATCGGCATGCGCTTGACGCGAGGCGGTTCCTTCAACATGTGACGGGGTGATCCATTTTGTTGCCATGCGCCTTCTCCCTTGAGACTATTGCCGAGCCATATCAGATTTAGTATCATTTGTAACTAAATACAACTAGCCGGAAAATCAACCTCAAAACGGAACAACAGATGAAACTCTATAATTACTGGCGCAGCGGCACATCCTACAGAGTGCGGATAGCATTCGAACTAAAGGGCCTGTCCTACGAGTATGTGCCGGTTGATCTGCGCGAAGGCGCACACAAAAGGGCTAACTACCTTGCGCTAAACCCGCAAGGATTGGTGCCTGCCTTGGATCTCGCAGATGGCAACATCATTTCTCAATCGCCGGCGATTATTGAATTTCTTGAGGAAACTTATCTCGAAAATCCGTTGTTACCGAATGGCGGGGTTGAGCGGGCCAAAGTACGGGCGCTGGCTTCAATCGTCGGTTGCGATATTCATCCATTGAACAATTTGCGCATCATGAAATATCTGAAGAACGATCTAGAGCAACCTCAAGCAAAAGTAGATGCGTGGATTAAGCGCTGGATTGTCGACGGATTTCAGGCCCTGGAGGCCATCTTGAAACAAGATAACAGCCGTGGTGATTTCTGCCACGGCGGCAAGCCTGGTTTGGCAGAATGCTATTTACTGCCTCAGATATACAGCGCACAAAGATTTAATGTCGATATGTCAACATTCAAGATTCTGACCAAAATTGAACAAGCTTGCCTCAAACTGGAGGCGTTCGAGCGTGCCTACCCTGACAACCAGCCAGACGCAGATTAGAGCAAGGTGGCGCTCTTGAGAATCTCGTTTACTTCCTCAATGTGCAGATCATAGTAATATTCTGTCGGCGCTATATAGAGGATCAACTGGAGCACACCATTGTGGATTACGGTCTTACCGGTACCTGACATGTTGAGGCCGCGCTCTGTATCAGCCGCGATATCAAATCGTACCCCAGTGGCTATACCGAACGTTTCCGGACGCAGATTAGCGAGGCTAACATTCTTCATCCCACTATAGATCAGACTGTCTTTGATATACTCAACAGCTTCACTATCGGTCATATCCGAGCGGAAACGTGGCACCAGCGTTTTAGGATCAGATGAGTAGATTAATGCTTTGCCGTCTTTGATATTAACCCCAAACGTTAGCGAATTGAGAGAAACACCATCGATGGTTAATCCCTGGAGCCCGGTCTTGGGTTCAAACGGATATTTGGTCCATTCTTTTCCGACAGTAACCTGCATGGTTTTTTGGACATCGAACGGTCCCGGCCCGACGGTTTGAATCCCGACGCATGCCTGCACGGATAAAAAAATCACCATCGTAGATATTTTTTTGACTGTCGAGAACATTAACAGACCTCACTCATCCAGCTTGTTCAAATATGATTTAACGAGTTGTCGGTCTGGCGCTTCGGGCGCTTTTTCAAGATAGGTCTGATAAGCGGCCATCGCTGCTGCGCCGTCGCCTTTTGTTCGCTCGGCATCACCAATCTGGCGCCAGACGGTGGCTGGTACATCTTCAAAAGACGATGCTTTGCGGTAATCTGCCAGCGCTCTTATGGCGTCGCCCTCGCCCCGGCGTATACGATGGGCTTCGCCGCGCCGGTAGAAAAGCAAGCCCAAACCTTCACCTCTTTTGATCAAATGATTGATCAAGAAGATATTTTCACCAAAGTCGCGGCGAACGAGGTCAGCCTCCAACCATTTTGCAAGAAACGGCGATGTTGTGGCTATGTATTCGCGCTGGCGGACAGTACCTGCTTCACCATCTTCTGCAAAGGCGGTCAGTGTTTCAATGCGCTCTGAGGTTACAGGGTGGGTACTAAAAATACTTGATCGTGCAATCTGTCGGCGATTTCGCTCGAGGTCTGAATTCTCTACTTCGGAAACAAGATACTTCCAGATTGCAGCTGCTTCGTGGCCATCATATCCTGCATCAGTTGCGAATTGGAACCCAAGTTGATCTGCTTCCCGCTCCTTGCCTCGGCCAAAGCCATATAGGCGAGCGGCCAATGTAATATCACCAAGTACTGCTGCGTCCGGCACGCCAGCTGCAATAATACCGGCTGAAAACACCAATGACGCGTTTGCTGCATTTTTTATTTCCCGCCACTGCTGCAGGGAATGTCGTTGCTTATAGTGCGCAAACTCATGGCCGATGACAAAGGCGAGCTGCGCTTCATTCTCTGCACGGAGCAACAATCCGGTCCAGATTTGCATCTGGCCGTTGGGTGCCATATTGGCGTTGAAATACGGCTGCTTGACCACATAAACACGCACATCATTGCAGTAGTCCTCGCCAATCACCTGGCAGGTCACCCCTCGAACATAGTCATTGAGGGCCGGATCGCGTTCGACAATGGCTGACGCCTTGAGCAAGCGCTCGGCGCCGTCCATTTGCAGCCACAATCCCGCCTCATCAGAGGTTTCTTCCGGTCGCTCACTTGCCTTGATTGGGTCGACATCCGTTGTCTCGCAAGCAGCAAGACCAAAGAGCGCCAGCGCACTAAACAGGTAAGAAAAACGTGTGCGCATTGTTCAAGCACCCTCTTTCGCGTCTGTCAGCGGCACATCCTTCAGTATCACTTTGACGAGTTCGGCCGCCCCTTCTGGTTTGCGCATATCAGTACCACTGCCGGTTGACGCAAGATTGAACCAGACTATATCGCCGGACACCATGTCAACCAGCGACGCATACGCCGCCTGTCCGCCGGTCGATACAGTACCAAGACCAACAACCGCGAGCCCGACGGCCATAGCCTGACGGCCGGAACTTGCATATTGACCGCGGGCAAACAAAAACAATGCGTAGTCCGCATTTGCCTCAGGCGCCATATCCCGAACACCAGGGCCAAGAGACCAGTCAAATTTGTCTTCCTTCGATGGCAACGGCACACCGATGAAGCGATGCGACAGGATGGTTGCTCCAACCGCCTCATGCAGTTTGACAAGCTGAACTTCGCGAGCGTTGTTTGTATCAAGTGGGTGGTTGACAAGTTCATGCTCGTTGCCAGCCAGAGCATCGCGGATGCTGGCGAGGATGTTCTCCTTGCCCTGCCTGGTCCAATCAGCCCTGACTTCGCGCACGCCTGCTGCTTTCAAAAAAGAAAGTTCAACGTCCGGCTCGATGAGCAGAATTCGGGCTTTATTCTCGACCGCCTTAAACTCGTTCGTGGTCTGCATTGTCCGCGCGGATGTGCACGCAGACAAAAGTGCTAAAGATACAATCAGCCCTACGCGTTGAATAAGAAATCCTTTTTTCACGCCCCGCCTTCTCCCTTGATACAGAATTCCCAACCTAGTTAAAATCCTGGTATCTGCTGTTTTGAAAGGGTAGCCCAAAGATCAAAACAACGCAATTTTTCAAGAATTTTTATGCAAAACATCCAGCAGCGGGTTTAGTTGCTCTCCGTAGCGGCGCCAGAGCTGGACCGAGCTCTTGTACAGGGGTTGACGCACTTGTGTGGCGCTGATCGTCGAGACACTGCGTTTGGTTTTGTGGAACTCGAGGCATGCCGGGTCCCATTCAAGGTCACACGCATCAAGCAGCGCCCTTGTCTGCACCTCTTGATCTGCAACAAGATCTTCATACTGAATGTTGTAAATAAACTCTGGCAAGACCGCTTGCCAATGCGCCATCAGATCAAGGTACATATTGTAGTAGCGACCAAGTTCAACAAGATCATATGTGTGTTGGTGGCCGTTCGAGGGAAAGAAGTTCTTGTAATTTGACAGACAGGTATCTTCCGCACTGCGGCGGCAATGGATGACGCGCGCTTTGGGGAGCATCATTTTGATCATCCCGATGTTCAGGAAATTCATCGGCATTTTGTCGGTGACAAAACGAGCGTCAGGCGAAAGCTTCCGCAAGCTTTCCATATATTGGCTGGCTAATTCAGAAAACACACCTGCTTTAGCACCGGCCAGGCTTTCTGTGTAGTCAACTTCGTCACGCAATTTGAACGCCAGCGCAATACATCTGTGGAGCGTTCTGAGCTCGCCGCCACCGTGAACTTCCGGATGACTTGCCAAAATCTGCTCGACCAAAGTTGTGCCGGAGCGGGGCATACCGACAATGAAGATTGGCGTTTCGTCCTCAACGCCGGCGCCTGTGTTGGCGGCAAAATACTCAGGCGTAAAGGTATGTTTCAGATTTTCAAAAAGCTCGATATCGCTCTCAAGGGAAAAGTCGAACATTGTCCGTCTGATGGTGTTACCTTCCAGATAATATCGAAACGACTTTTCATACTCTCCTAAATCCGCATAGGACTTGCCCAGTCCCAGAGCATAGTGCATTTTTTTCTCAGTACTCAAATCAGCTGTTTCGTAAGCCTGCTCCATAGACCGCATGTCGGCATCATATTCCGTGTGCTTGACCAGCGCAGCCAGCATCCGGTGGGCCTCTGCGTAATCCGGCATAAGCTCAATGGCTTTTCGAAAATGCACTGCTGCTCCTTCCATATCACCCTTCCCTTGGAGCGAGACCGCCTTATTGTAATGCGCCAATGCATTGTCTGGCTCGAGACCAAGCGCCCGATTGTAGTGACTGAGGCCCTCTTCCAGTCGGCCCAGGCTGTAAAGCGCGTTGCCAAGATTTACGTGCGCACTGGCAAAGTCCGGTAGCTTCGCCAGGACTAGCCGATACCAATAAACCGCGTCTTCCGGTCGCGCCAAATCCTGAAGGACATTGCCAAGAGCAATTTGGGTTTCAACTGAATCAGAACTCAGTTCATGGGCCTGTAAGAGGCACTCCAATGCTTCCAGTTTTCTGCCAAGCGCCTGCAGAGCAACACCTAGACTACGGTGTGCATCGGCGAGCTTTGGCGCTTGTTTCAGGGCCACTTTGTAGTCCTCGACAGCCTGCGCCACCTGCCCATGCTTTGCCCGCGCGTTGGCAAGATTTACCCGAACCTGCGCCATCTCTGGTTGCGCCGTCAACGCTCGCTCATAGCTTGTGATTGCTTCTTCAAGCTTGCCCAACGCCTGCTGCGCATTCCCAAGATTGGACAGCGCCTGCGGGTTGTTTGGTTGGATTGTCAGGGCTTTGCCGATCATTTCAATCGCGGCATCATTTTGATCCATCTGATGGGCGATCACCCCCAAAAGATGAAGGGCGTCGGGCTGGTTTGGATCAGTCGCCAGAATCTGACGATATATTTGCTCTGCGCGGCCAAGATCTCCAGCGCCGTGATGGCGTAAGGCAACACCGATAGCATCGTTCAAAGAGAGTTGTTCCGGCGGGGATCCGCTCACTTATATCACCTTAATATATCAACGCTTTGTTTGTCGTATGCTCACTATAAGCATGATGCACGGTTGCTTCTAAAGCTTTTTCATACTGCTCGCCATACTATCGGGGTCTCTGATCAGCTTGCCGTTGAGATCAGATCGAAAGGTGTTGTAATCCGGAATTGGTCACTCTCAAACGGCTCGACACCATGCCAGAAGTATGACGGGAAGAGGATCAACGCTCCTGGTTCAGGCCTGATGTAATGCTCAGCCGGCAAATCTAACCCGTCGATTGGTACAGCCCCCAGTCTTAGCCAGCCGCCCCTGCCGTTGCCTTCTCCTTGCCGGATTGCGTCAGGGACAACGACATAGTGAGCTGAGCTCAGCCAGCCTTCCGGGTGTATGTGGTCCACATGACCACCGCCTGATTGCAGTTTGACGGCCCACGATCCGGCGTATTCGAGAAACGATGTTCTCATATCCGGGACGTGTTTTAAAAACGGGTGATCGCTATCAACCGACAGCGTATCAACAAACCGGCAGGCTGTTTTAAACAAGGCATTTTTTAGATCGAGTAAGACCTGATTTTGCGTCTCCCAGAGATCGCCTTTTGTTTGTGTCCCCCCATATAGTGTCTGATCGATGGGTTGCTGCGTTGTATTGAACAGATCAGACAGTTCTTCTTCGACCGCTGTCAGAAAATTATCCAGAGTGCCGTACCCAACGGGCGGGTCAATCGTCATTTTGGTTGTGAAGGCATCGTAGTTATAGATTGTACGATATCTCTCGCCTCCTTCTGCTCTGTCGAGTGTTGCTTCAAGGGCAATTTGTCTTTGCAGGTGTTCCCGGGGGGCTTCCCAGGCAAGGGTTTCTCGGGCTCTCACAAAATCATGTTGTCCCAAAAGAAAAGTTGCAAATTCATGCCGAATTTCGCCGTTCGCCGGCGCCAACCTCAGCGCGTCTTTATAGTCACTATACGCATCAGACAGTTGCTTTCTGGCAGCATGAATACCCGCCCTGCCCATCATTGCTTCAACCGATTGGTCAATAGAAAGAGACCGGCTGTAGGCATCGAATGCCCTGTTCAAGTCGCCCGCTCGATATGCCAGCTCTCCTTTCAACAACAGTAACCCGAGCACGCGCTCATCTTCGCTCGCCTTATCTAAGGAGTGATCCACGGCATCCAGATAGGCTCCCTTTTTGTCGAGAGACCAAAGGAAGCGGCTATAGTCACGATGCGTCTCGGTGTTGTAGGGATTAAGATCGATGGCCTGCTGATAAAGCCGAGCAGATTTATCGGCCTCGCCGACGCGCTCATAGGCTCTGGCCAAGTTTGCAGCAATATCCTGATTTTTTGGGGCCACCTGATAGGCCCGCTCTGCATAGTCAACGTAGGTATCCAGCTCACCAAGCTTCAGGCTTGTTGTTGCGATGTTGTTGAGCGCGACCGGGTTATCAGGAGCGATATGCAGTGATTTTGTCAGGGCTTCCCGTGCCAGAACAGGTTTGTTCAATGCGTTATAGGCAGCCCCCAGCCCCGACATCGCTTTGACATTTTGCGGATCGAGCGTCAGTATTTCCTGATACTGATTAACTGCCTCGTCATATCTTTTCTGTTCGGACAACAATGCCGCTCGGCTTAGCATGGACGGCACATAGTCTGGGTTGCGTGCCAACGCTGCGAGATAACATTGTTCGGCTTTTTCTTGCTGTTCAACGGCGCGGTACATTGCCGCTTGATGGTGCAAAACCTCTTCTGGCTTAGCGTGGGTAGAAGCTGCCCTGACAAAGGCGGCTTCCGCTTCTTCTACATTGCCTAGGCGACTGTGACTAAGCGCCAGAATATAGTGGGCATCGGTATTATCTTGATCCTGCAGAACAACTCTTTTTGCGCAGTCAATCGCCTGTGAAAAGTCTCCCTGCCGGAATGCAAGGCCTGCTCGTTGCAGATCCGCCTGCGCTGACTGGTTCATAATATAAATCGCTCAGCGTTTAATTGTTCCAGGATCACTTCATATCACTTGGTGCAGCGTTACTCAAATATGGTCGTGGCAAAAAAAGAAACGGCGACCCGAAGGCCGCCGTTCCTGCAGTGTATCTGTTAACCAGATTACTTGGTGAGTGTACCGCGTACAAAGAATGTACGGCCAAACACGTCGTAAGTAGCAGGATATGTGTTTGCCTGCTCCTGGTTGTCACCGATGATTGGGGGATCAACATCAAACAGGTTGTCGATACCAAAGGTCGCTTTGAAGCTGTCGTTGAACTCATAAGATGCAGATGCATCGAAGTAGTTCTCAGCGTCAAGGCTTTCAACAGTGAACAATGTTGATGGATCATCATCATCCGTACCGCCAATGTAGCGCCACAGAATCTGACCATTGAACCGGTCCTTCGCATAGCTGAATGTTGCCCGGTGCTTGTAGTCAGGCAGCGGATCATCACAGGTCAGACCAAAGTTGCCAGCACATTCGATCGGAGTGGCACCAGTAAACGAGATGAACTCGCTTTCCTGGGTAAACGTACCAACATAATTGATCGATGCGTTACCTGAACCGAGGTCGAAGTCCCACTCACCAATGATATCAACACCTTTGAGGGTTTGAGAGGCCGAGTTTTGCAGCGTCAGCGCCACAAAGTTGATCGTACCGTCTGCCCGTCTGTTGACAACATTACAGAAGTTGGACCCTACCCCGCCAAGCGCGTTGGCTGGATCGTAACAAGTCTGCAATACGTTCGTTGCCGAACCACCGAACTGAGTGATCACGTCTTGGATCTCAATGTCGAAGTAATCGACTGAGAACGTCAGACCCGGGATCGACGCAGGTTCAACAACAACACCGATGGTGTAAGTATCCGCTGACTCTTCGGTCAGGTTTGGATTACCACCAGCCAGTGCACGTACCTGACCCGCAGGCAGGTTGATGCCTGGAGTGTTTACAGCCGCAGCTGGAACACCTGTTGCGATACAAATTGCCTGGACAGCTGGATCACCAGCATTCGGGCCTTCTGCAGCACAAGGGTCGGTCGCACCAGGGAAGTTCTCACCTTGCGGAGAGAAGAGTTCGCCGATGCTCGGTGCCCGTACAGAGGTGTTGTAGGCGCCACGGAAGCGGAACTGGTCAGTTGGTGCCCATGTGCCACCAATTTTGTATGAGTTCACGCCGCCGACTGTCGAATAGTCGGAGTAGCGATACTGTAGTTCGAGTTCCAGCAGTTCAGCCCATTCCTTACCCGCAACGAGCGGAACGTACATTTCACCGTAGATCTCGTAGACATCAAAGGCACCGCCCTGTGCAGGAGAACCGTTGAAGCCGGCGATTGTGCCAGCGGCAAGATCCTGTGATGGACGGAAGTCTGCATCTTCATCACGATACTCAGCACCGAAGGCGACCTGTACTGGACCGCCCTGGAAGGACAGACCTTCTAGTGTACCGGTCATGCCAGCACCGATGAAGAACTGGTTATATTCCTGACCAGCAGCAACCGCTGTGTTCAAGAAAGCCGCTCCAGCATCAGAGATATTGCCCTGACCAAAGATATTGATCGGCGCACAGTTGGTTGTTGCTCCGTTCGCGCTTGGGTCAACACAGGTGCCACCACTTGGATCAGCAGCCAGGTCAAGAAGCAATGCCTGATTGAAGCGGTCACGGTTAACATTACCATTCTGGGTATTTGTACCGGTAACCGTACCTTCAGACATATAGACATCATAGTCCCAGTTATCGTTGATGTCGCCTTTCACACCCGCAACAAACTGGAAGGTGTTGAAGAGAGAGTCAGCGATCCGCGGACCAACTTCGAGAAGACGACGGCGCACAAAGGCCGTACCGGTGTCATCAATGCCATCACTGTCCGAGTCTACACCGTCACCAAATGCTTCAGACAAATTCGCCTGAGTAGTAGACGGCAGGAAGGGACTTCCATCAATCGTAAATGTGGTGGTTTGGAAGATTGGAGTTGCCGCCAATTGTTGTGGCACCCGGCTGTAGGTGTAAGTCGCACGGCCGTAGACTTCAGCGTGGTCATTGATTTCATAACTGGCCAGTGAAGTTGCCTGGAAGCGTTCCTGCGGCAACTGGATGTAGTTGACAGGCGCGTAGTTATAAAAATCGTTGCCTGTTACACTAGCTGTGTCGAAACAACGTGCAGAGCCATCTGGATCAAAGACAATACCAAAACTAGGGCAGTTCAAGGTCGTTGGCGGGCTTGTGCCAACAGCGCCTGCGAAGATAGACGTCCCCGGTACGCCTGATGAACCACCGTTGATCAGACCACCAGCGCCATCGTCAAACTGAGCGAAGAATGAGAAATCGCGGTCGCCCTGGAAGAGCTCGTCACGATCATTCCATGCCATGTTCAGCACAACATTACCGCGACCGTCGCCAGTGTTGGCACCGATTGTCAGGTCTGTTGACCAAATTTTAGCATCGCTGTCCTGAGTTTGCTCATAGCCAGCGTTCAACTGCATGCCTTCAAAATCGTCTTTCAGAATGAAGTTGACAACACCAGCAACAGCATCAGAACCGTAAGCGGCACCACCACCACCGGTCAGAACTTCAATGCTCTCGATCAGGGATGTTGGGATGTTGTTGATGTCGACTGTACCGCCTTGTGTGGTTGGAACCGCACGCAGGCCGTCAATCAGAACCAGTGTCCGCGCTGTACCGAGACCACGAAGGTCAACAGTCGCTGTACCGTTACCTGGGTTATTTGATGTTCTATCAAGGCCAGGAACAGTTTGCGGCAGTGTGTTGAGGAGTGATTCAGTGTTGACCGTACCAGTGATATCGATCTGCGCAGAACCAACAGTCGCCACAGGTGAGTTAGACGTGAAGTCTTTTTTCGCAATGCGCGAACCCGTTATGACGATCTCATCATCCTGGGCGACAGCAGGCATCGCAACTGCGGTGAGCGCCCCCGCCAGGATAGAGGTTTGAAGCAAACGCTTCGTAATTTTTTTGGTAGACATGTAAGCCCTCCAGCTTGGTTACTAAATACCCCCTCAGGAGAGGGAAGTGAATTCGGCTCTTGCCCCTAACGCTGTTTGCGGACATTACCCTACCCGCACGCAACAAAAGCTTTTTTGCCGTGGTTTGGAGTATGATCAGTTGCGGGTTGGCGTCAAGAAACGTGTCTGGTCCCGGGGCGGTCTTTTCCACAATGTGACAAAATTAACACAAGTTAAAGTGGGCCGCAGCAGACCGCGGGGAAGCGTCCAGATCAATGCGGCAATTCCAGCCGTTTGAGACCGGGGATTTTCAGGTCAAAAAGCATCGGATTCCCCTGCTTTTCGTGCTTGGCCGTTCGGCCGATAGGCGTTTTAGAGGGATCTTTTGAGAGCCGATTTTCGTGCTTTTTGGACCATTGCTGCGTCCTTGATATTCAACGCTGGTTGCGCTGAAAGGCGCCTGTGATATCGATATTTGCCAGGCTCTCCGGGACGGCCTGTTTATTGAAAAAATACCGGGTCATGCTAACGGTCAAGAACACAAGCATTGGCCGTACGGTCTTTTGCCTGAAATCTCGAACATGAGGTTGCCCGGTGACCAATTTGACCGAAGTACTGAAAGACCCCTCCTGGCTTCCGTTTCAGATGGATGCCAATTGGCGGCAATTGGAATTCGCTCGGGTGGCTGACGAAGCATTGCGCTCAGCCGCTTTTTTGTATGCTGGGTTTTCCGGCGCGATTAAGGAGCGGGCAAGTTTTCAGCTGTCCGAAGTATTGGCCTGCGACGCCGAAGCCGGCCCGCACAGCGCTGCAGTGATTTTGCACAGCGCCTTTTGCTGTTCCACCTTGATGGCACGGGCCTGTGACACACCGGGCAAGTGCCTGAGCTTGAAAGAGCCTGATATCCTGATGTCGCTGGCCAACGCCAAGCGCATGTTGCCCCGTCAGAATCGTGAAAGTGAATTTGCAGACCTATTCAAGCTGATCTTGAAGCTATTATCGCGGCGACGTCATCCGACAGAAAAAATTCTCTTGAAACCGACCAACGCCGCGAACAATTTACTTCCGGATTTTTTGGCCGCAGCGTCACCGCTGATACTAATGTATTCGGATTTGGAGGGATTTCTTGTTTCCGTCTTAAAAAAAGGCGAGCCAGGTCGAAACTTCGTGCGCGTCCAGTACAATATCTTTTCCCTGGATGAAGAATCGATCGCACAGATACCACAGCGCCAGGCGATGACATTCACTGATCTGCAGGTCGCCGCCCTGGTCTGGAAACATCAGCTGGGGTTGTTTGGCCGCTATTTATCCCACCATCCATCAAAGATGCGCAGCCTCAAGGACAGCAGTTTCCTCGCCGACAAAGGCGCCGCGCTGCGCAGCGCCAGTCAGCATCTTGGTCTCGGTTTGTCTGAGGGAGAAATAGCTGCTGCTCTCAGCGGTCCGGTTTTCAAACGGAATTCAAAGTTTGACGCGTCTGGTTTTGACTCAACACAGAAAATTGTTGAGGCAGAAAAAATCCGGGATATATATGCAAGTGATATCGGCGCGACGCTGGAATGGGCCGAAACGGTCGATCTGGGCGAGAAATTACTTCTACCTTTGCCGCAACCAATAGTGTGAGCTGAGAGCGCCGGTTAGAGGCGAATTAACCGATCAGAACGGCTTGGTTGGATGATAACCACTCACGTGCCATCCGCTGTGCTTCAGCAACCTGATTTGCGGTCATTTCAAGCAATAGCTCCTTGCGATAAACACGGGCCTCGGCGTTACCCTTCATGGCAGAAAGATTAAACCACTTGTGCGCTTTGACGATATCATAGTCCTCAGCTCCGGGAGTCGATGCTTCAAGCCCCATGCGGTACATATCTTCACTTGTCAAAATGCGCTCAGCGCCTTCGAGTTGTACAGGTGAAACGGTTACGGACATTACGCCCCCCAAATTTGTTTTTTTAGGTCAACTGGGCGCCTTATTGCGCTGTTAACCATCCAAGTATGAGCGGTCCAAAGTGAAGATCACGTTAAAGGGACATTTATGATTGGTTTACTGATTGTTCAGCAGTTGTTAAGGGTAACGAATTGCTAACCATATTTTATGGCGTGCAGAGAGTATTGTACAATACACTTGAAGATCCCACCTGGGAAATACCCCATTCGGTTTCCCGCCACCCTGTTTTTTTGAGCGGATGCTGCCATTGTCCAGTTACCTGAACCGTACTTTCGCCACCGGTTATGTGTTTGACTTTTTCCTCTACAGGTTGCCCAAGCAATTCTTCTGACCAGACGAAGTAACAACTTTTTTCATTCGGCTCTTTGATCGGCTGATAAAACAACAGGTTGAAAGAACGCACATCCGCTTTGGGCAACAATCTACGTAAGTTACCCGCTGTGTCTTCTTCATACCCAATAAAAATGGCTGATTCATCGATACCGGATTCTCTGATTTGATCTTTCAAAGCATCGTAAGGCCGCCAGCGCTGGCAATCATCACAGACTGGTGCGCCGGCATAAAATACGCCCACAAACCGTATAAGGAGTATCACACCAGCCGAGACCGCTAACACGTGCAGCCATCTTGCGGTTTGCTTTGGCGTTGAAGACTGCTGCATCAGCCACATCACCCAAAAGAACCCCGGCAAAAAGAACGGAATGACGTACCGTTCGGTCACATTTGCAATCCCGAACAGAACAATGCCCATTGTGATCAATGCAAGCGCGACAAAGGTGCTGCGATACAAAGCCCGCATCAGATTTTCCTTTGGCGGCATGCTAAGGTGTGCTGTTTTGAAAGCCTCCCTGAAAACCACAAACCCGGCAATCATAAACGGCAGGTAGAACGAAACCGCTGCAACGACCATGTTGCCGATGCCCTCGCCCACACGCGATATATGACTATCATCAGGATTGCCCAATTTGGTTGCAACATAGGCGATGAACAAATCCTGTTTACCGTATAACCACAAAAAATGCGGCAGGCTGATTGTAACGGCGGCAGCCAGACTGACCAGAATACGGGGCGACACCAACAGGCCTCGCAAGTCGCGATCCATCAACGCGGGTATCAAAAGAACTGCCAGATAGCCGGCGAAATTGTATTTGGAGATCATCCCTAGTCCGATAGACAAGCCGAATAGGAGATAGTCTTTTAGGCGCCGTTCTTGAGCCAACCGGACAAATGCCCAGAGCGAAAATGCAACGACAGCAATAAGCATCAAGGAGTGCGTAAACGCTTGGTGATAATTATAGCCAAACTGGTAAAGCAGGATCGTCGAGAATACCGTCACGGCCGCCCACTTTTCGCTCTCAAAAAGACGGCGACCGGTCAAAAATAAAAACGCGGCGGTGACAGTCAGCAGGGCATATTTCAGGATCAAGAAACTGAACAATGTTGGTCCGGCGAATTGCTGAACAAGTATCAGCGTCCATTCATAGAGCGGCGGATTGTCTGGCAAATATCCCCATTCAAGCGATTGGGTGAAGATATTTTCCTTCGTGTCATCAAGCGCAAGATTGCTCCCCGCCGTCAGCCGAACAAGCGCGTTTGCCAAGCCAAAAATCAGCGAGACGATCACAACGCCTTTGAACGAAAATGGATCAATAGCGATTTTGGGCGTAGCTGCCTGCATTGTTTCCCTTACCCGTCAGTTCAGGCAGATTGAAGCGCCTTATTCAATCCCAAGCTTCTTTTTCAGAATCTGGTTGACGGCTTGCGGATTGGCTTTTCCAGCCATTTCTTTCATCACCTGCCCGACAAACCAGCCCATTGTTTTTGGCTTATCTTTGACTTGCGCAACTTGCGCAGGGTTATCGGCGATGATCTTGTCGATGACGGTTTCAATGGCGCCGGTATCGGTCACCTGTTTCAATCCACGCTGTTCGACGATATCCGCTGGATTGCCGCCTTCGGTCCAAATAATCTCAAATACATTTTTTGCGATCTTGCCAGAAATCGTTTTATCTTTGATCAGTCCGATGAGCGCGCCAAGCTGCTCCGCCGTTACCGGACTTTCGGTAATATCTTTGTTTTCCTTGTTGAGCGCGCCGAACAGATCGCCCATCACCCAGTTACAAGCCATCTTGCCGTCGTTGCCGCTCGCCACGGCCTCAAAAAAATCTGCCGATGCGGTGTCAGCTGCCAAAACAGAAGCATCGTAAAGAGACAGTCCGTACGCGTCTACAAAACGACGTTTCTTGGCGTCCGGTAACTCGGGCAAGGATCGTTTGATTTCATCGACCCAAGTTTGCGCAAATTCAAGCGGCAGCAAATCTGGATCAGGGAAATAGCGATAGTCATGCGCATCTTCTTTGGAGCGCATGGTCCGCGTCTCGCCTGTCTTGACATTAAACAGCCGCGTTTCCTGATTGATCGATCCACCGGATTCCAGCACTTCAATCTGGCGTCTCGCCTCGTAGTCGATGACCTGTCTGACAAACTTAAGTGAATTTACGTTCTTGGTTTCAGTGCGGGTACCGAGTTCAGCGCCGGGGCGTCGCACAGACACATTGACATCCGCGCGCATTGAGCCCTGATCCATATTGCCGTCACACGTGCCAAGATAGCGCACGATGGTTCGCAGCTTGCCGAAATAGGCAGACGCTTCCTCTCCGGACCGCATCTCAGGTTTAGAGACGATCTCCATCAACGCAACGCCTGATCGGTTCAGATCGACATAGGAATCATTCGGTGACAGATCGTGGATGGACTTGCCGGCATCCTGCTCGAGATGCAGGCGTTCAATGCCGACGGTAATTGTTTCCTCGGGCCCAAGTTCGACCTCAATTTCTCCCTCACCAACAATCGGGTCGAGATATTGCGAAATCTGATAGCCCTGCGGCAGGTCCGGATAGAAATAATTTTTTCGGTCAAAGCGCGACCATAAATTGATTTTTGCATTGAGGCCGAGGCCGGTTTTGATCGCCTGCTCAACGCAGAATTTGTTGATCACAGGCAACATACCCGGCATCGCCGCATCAACCAGCGACACATTTTCGTTCGGCCCGGCACCATATTCAGCGGACGCACCCGAAAACAGCTTGGACCGTGACGAAACCTGCGCATGGACTTCCAGCCCGATGACCACCTCCCAGTCGCCGGTTTCACCTTTCAGAAGTTTTCGTGGTTCAATCTCGATCATAGCCATCTTCCGTATGCTTTTGTATTTCCTCAAGAAATTGGCTGTGGCCATGGCCCGAAAGCCGGTAGCACGACAGCAACGTCACCCGGTTATGCGCAAACCGGTCGCGCTTCAAGGGAAATATGCTGACCAACTCTTTAGAGAGCGAATGAGAGATTTACCGACGCTGTTTTGTGCGGCGAGTCCTGAGTTTCAAAGGATTTGCCGCGCTCTTGATAGGTAAAACTAACCTGCGCGACGCCGACCTGAACCGCCCAACCGGCGAACCAGTCAGCGACAAGCGCCTCTTTATCGACGCTGCTACTGCTGGCAAACGTATTCCCGTCGAGAAACAGATCGCGGGCAACGACCCGCCCTGTTGCACCAAGATAAACATAGCCACTTGCCCAATTGACGTTGTTCCACTGCCCGGCGCTGGAGTAGGGGTAGAGCTTCGTTGGGCCCCAATCATCAGCAAGATCAAATCCCAGCCGCCAATTCGCGCCGACATGGCCTTGGGTCAGCAAAGTGCCGACGGACGCGCCTGCGTTCCCGATAATCTCGCTTTCGAGATTGCCCCATTCAAACAGTTTCACCTTGCGGGCTGTGTCATAGGTCGCGGCGAAGGCGATTTCAGTATCAAGCTGAGTATCCCAGCCTTGCGCTTCATCATCGCCAAACGCGTTGTGGAAGACATTCTGAACTTCCTGTCCCTGCGAGGGGTCACCCGTAACACCGACTTGCACGTGGAAACTATCGAGCCGATCATCACCTTTTTCCGCCAGAACGCCGTAAGTGCCATACAAAAATCCAGCGTATGGATGCTGGCCAACCGGTGTCCCCGGTCCGCTGGTGTCTTCAGGAATGAAGATGTATTGACCGAGCGCGATGCGCTTGCGTACCGGATCATCATTGTCAGCCCGCAAGACATTGAACGCCAGATACCCGGTCAAGCCATCGCGTTGGGTCTTGGCCGGTGAGACATAATCCAACTGAAACCCGCTGGAATAATCGCGGTCCATGTTGAAGACATAATCGTTTTCAATGACCAGCGTATAAGTGGCATCTTCTGCCCAGGCCAGGTTGGTGAAAAGCCCCGTCAGCGCCGCTCCAAGACCAGCCACAGTTCCTTTGCGCAACATAGTATCCCCTTCAGCCGAAATTTGCCTGTCGGCAATATGGTTAACGCCAAACCTAGCTGAATCACCGCTGTTGAGAAAGCTTATTTCTCCCCGCGCCCCAGGTCTTGCAAAAGTTCGACTTGGGACCTCTCTTGTTTTATACTTTTCAGCTGGGCAATCGGGGATCCTGACATGGTGAAATTTCTGACACGCATCGTGATTCTAGCGGGCATTGTGGCCCTCGCATCGTATGCGGTTTTTGACGACCCGCAAGAAGCCTATGGCAAAGCCTATGAAGATGCGATGTGCAGGATCGATGAGAGCAATTGCCCAGCGCCAGTGGCTTACGCCATTGTGCCGGGTGTAAACGTCCTGTTCGTTGCCAAAAGCCTTGCCGCACGCGAAGGCCGTCAGGTTGCGATTTTGGCGGACAAATGGCCTTACTGCGATGACGAAAACGGCGATGTTTTCCTGGTGCCGCAATTCTTTGAAACGGATTTCGCCTCAATTCCCTCTTTCGCACAATTTTATATCAATCCATCGGATGAGAAGATAATCGGTGCCGCTATTATCCACGACTGGCTCTACGCACTCGGCGGTGACCCGGCCGCTGATGCGAAGGCCAGGGCCGACAATATTTTCCGCTACGAATTGAGGGAAGCTGGTGTGAATGCCTTCAAACGAAACATCATGTATCAGGCGGTCTCCCGTTTTGGCGGTAAAACATTTGGCGACCAGGTCGAAATGAGGTTGCGCGATCCAGCAACAGGCGCCCCTTACACGCAAGATAAACCAGGCAATCCGGTAATCGACAACCTTGGGCCGGGCTGTCCCAACTTTCTCGAAAAGCACTGGAATAATCAGAATGTGACGCAATACAAATCCCATACTCTCAGCCCGTTCATCCTGCAGGGCTGGTTTGATTTGCCCTGATTAAACAGCGTCGCCATTCTCGCAACAAAGCTGACAGCCCGTCGATATCGGAATAAAAAGATGAAAATATTAATTCTTATACTGATAACCATCTCTACACTGCTGTTTGCACCAGCCTTTGGGTCGACCTATGTGACCGCTGACAGACTGGCTGATCCGCTCAGCGGTCAAATAATCGCGACGCCCGCGATCATCGTTGAAGATGGCAAAATAACAGCTATGGGGACGCAAGCTGCGTTGGCTGCGCCTGCTGGCGCAACACGTATTGATCTGGGCGACATGACCATTTTGCCGGGTCTCATCGACATGCATGTGCACCTGACAGGATCGGCGACCAAGGGCCGTGGCTACAGCGGGCTTGGCTTATCTGAACAGCGCCGGACGATCTGGGGCGTCATCAACGCCGAGAAAACATTAATGGCCGGTTTTACCACGGTCCGGAATGTCGGCACTGATGGCTACGAGACAGTGGCCCTAAGAGACGCGATCACTGAAGGTGAGATCCCGGGGCCTCGATTGTATGTTGCCGGGCCGCCAGTTGGCATTGTCGGAGGGCATTGCTCTGACAATAATCTTCTGCCGGCGGAGTTCGATGCAACCGGCGAGGGCGTTGCCACCGGCCCGTGGGAAATGCGCTCGAAGGTCCGGCAAAACATTAAATACGGTGTGGATCTGATCAAAACCTGCTCGACCGGCGGGGTCTTTTCCAAGGGCACCTCGCTAGGGGCAGCGCAGGGTACGCTCGAGGAACTAACAGCCATAGTTGACGAGGCCCATGCGCGCGGGCTGAAGGTCGCATCACACGCGCACGGCGCTGTCGGGATCAAGAACGCCATTCGCGCCGGTGTCGATACAGTGGAGCATGCGAGCTTCCTTGACGACGAGGCCATTCGGCTGGCGAAGCGGGCCGGTGTTTTCTTGTCGATGGATATCTACAATACCGAATTCACCCTTGGTGAAGGCGAAAAGCTCGGCGTACGACAGGAGGCATTAGACAAAGAGCGTGCCGTGGGCACCATCCAGCGAGAGAGTTTTACAAAAGCGGTTGCGGCCGGGGCCAAGGTCGTGTTCGGTTCTGATGCCGCAGTTTATCCGCATGGGGACAATGGCAAGCAGTTCTCACGCATGGTACAGTTCGGCATGACCCCGGTTCAGGCCGTGCGCGCAGCGACAAGTCTTGCCGCTGAAGCGCTGGGTCAAGCGGACCTTGTTGGGTCACTTAAAGTGGGCGCATCAGCTGATATCATCGCGGTCGACGGTAATCCGTTCGACGATGTTTCTGCCCTGGAAGAGGTTGATTTCGTGATGAAAGAAGGCGTGGTCTACAAGCAATAATGGGTAACCTGAGAAGGTGAAACCCTGCCTTGGGGATTTGTCGCGCACCTATCGAAGAACAACTCAGTGCCGCGCTAAAAGGTCAATTCTACCCAACCCACCACTCATCCGGCCGCTGATTGAACCCAGCGGCTTGTTCAAGACTGAAGGCACCCCGCAACATGGTTTCTTCATCGAACGGTTTACCGATTAGCTGCAAACCAAGCGGCAGTCCCTGCCGGTCGAGACCAGCTGGAACAGAAATCCCTGGCAGGCCAGCGAGGTTGGCGGTCACTGTGAAGATGTCGTTCAGATACATCTGCACCGGATCATGGGATTTCTCGCCCAAACCGAAGGCTGCCGACGGCGTCGATGGGGTCAGCAGTAGGTCAACCTGTTTGAAGGTTTCAAGAAATTCATCAAAAATCTTCTTACGGACTTTTTGTGCCCGTAGATAATACGCGTCGTAATACCCGGCTGACAAAACGTAGGTGCCGATCAGCACCCTGCGCTTTACTTCGTCGCCGAAACCAGCCGCTCTGGTCTTTTCATATTGTCTGGTGATATCCGAGCCTTCGATACGCAAGCCATATTTAACACCATCATAACGCGCGAGATTGGAAGACGCCTCAGCTGGCGCGACGATGTAGTAGACCGGCAACGCGTATTTTGTCAGGGGCAGCGAGACATCAACAATCTCCGCGCCCGCGTCTTTCATCCACTCAATACCCTGCTGCCACAGGGCCTCGATTTCGGCCGGCATGCCATCCAGGCGGTATTCTTTCGGCACCCCGATTTTCAACCCCTTGATGCCCTGACCGAGGCTCGCTTCGTAGTCTGGCACCGGCTGGTCGATGCAGGTCGAATCCTTCGGATCATGTCCGGCCATGCTTTTTAGCATGATCGCGGCGTCTCGCACATCCTGTGTGAGCGGGCCTGCCTGATCAAGCGATGACGCAAAAGCGACAATGCCCCAGCGTGAACATCGTCCATAGGTCGGCTTCAGACCAACCGTACCGGTAAATGCCGCAGGCTGACGAATTGAGCCTCCGGTATCAGTCGCGGTCGCGCCTGCACAAAGTCGGGCCGCGACGGACGCGGCGGATCCGCCCGAAGAGCCCCCCGGCGTCAACGGTGTCTGCTGGCCTTTTCGGCGCCAGGGATTGATCACATTGCCATAGAAACTCGTCTCGTTCGACGACCCCATGGCGAATTCGTCCATGTTCAATTTGCCGATCATCACTGCCCCGTCACCGAACAGGTTGGCCGTGACCGAGCTTTCATATTTCGGCCTGAACCCATCGAGAATATGACTGCCGGCAGTTGTCAGCGTACCCTCGGTACAAAACAGGTCCTTGATGCCAAGGGGCACGCCCTCAAGATCGCCGCCCTCACCCGTCGCCAGTTTGGCATCTGACAGCGCAGCCATCTCCAACGCTTTGTCAGGTGTCGGCGTAATGAATGCATTCAGCTTTTCCGCCGCTTCAGCACGGCCAAGATAAGCCTCGGTTGCTTCTTTTGAAGAAATCTCTCGGGTTTTAAGCCCTTGCCGCAGGCCTGCGAGGGTCAAATCGGTGATATCACTCATTTATTCAACAACTTTCGGAACAACAAAAAAGTGATCTTCGGTTTTCGGTGCATTGGCGACGATATCACGCGCCCGCTTGCCGCCTGTATAATCCGTCGCCAGATTATCTTCACGCATCGGCAAGGTCACATCGACTGTACTGGTCATTGCTTCAACGCCCTCAACGTCCACTTCATTCAGCTGCTCGATCCAGCCAAGAATGCCGGAAAGCTCAGCCGCAAGGGGCTCGAGGCGTTCTTCTGGAACTGCAAGTCGCGCTAATTTTGCAACTTTTCGCACGGTTTCCTTGTCGATAGACATAGGTTCATCCTGTTACTTGAAAATCTCGCGCTGCCTTATCAAGCGCCGTCAGTCCCGGCAAGGGCCCTTCGTCACAGGGTTCCCGCAAACAGTCGATCGATCACCTCATCCCGATCAGCGGATTTGTAGTTGGAGATCACAAACGACCTCAATGAACTGGTGAATTTATCGCTGCCGGACCAGTCTCGTGCAAACTGGTAGAAGGCTTCATCGGTCAGACCTTGCATCTGCGTCGCCGATTCCGAAAAGGCGCGCCACATGGACATCACGGTGCCGCCTTCCCTTTGGCTGGCAAGCGCGGTTGCGGCCATATGGCCACAGGCGTAACCGGCCTGATAGTGTCCCCGGCCTGCCGCTCCTTTCAAAGTCCCGGTCCCAAGATACGCTGCGCATTCATTTTTGGCCGTCTCCAGGGCAAGCAGGTATTCATCGTCTTCCCACAGGCCAGATATATAAAGTGCTTCAGCTGCCAATGCGTTTGCAACACCTTCATGCAGCCAATCCGTCGTCGTGGCAACGCGTGCATGCTCAAGCTGCCAGAGATGGACCAGCTCATGCGCCAGATTGAACAGGACTAACCGGCGCATTTCAGGTGTATCATTCAAGTAGCCGCCGCCGGTATATTTAATCACCGCCTGGCTTGCCACGGCCTCGCCTGTGACCGCGAGCTGGCCGGCATTGCCATCGGCGAACAAAAACATCAGCTGCGGCAGCGTCGACAACTCTCGTCCAAATCCGTTGGCATAATGGCCGGCCAACTGATCTGCTGCAGGGGCGAGCAGGCTTGAAACAGGTGTCGGTAGACCAATATCAGAGAATATCTGTATACGGTCGTTTGTAAATGGCTCTCCTGCGCCGACCCAGCGTAACAGCTGCTGCGAATTGTTGTCGCGAACTGCCTGTCCGTTTACCTGGACAGGATTGAAATAACTCATATTGAGCACAGCAGCTGAAGTGCCAACCTGAGCAACCGGCTGATCGCGTTCAACAGCGGCATCATAATCAAGCTCTATGGCAGCAAGACCGAATGCTTCAGAGCCTGTCAGTGCGACACCTTCGCCGCGCTGCTTCAATGATATCTTGTCCTTGCCTTCAACAATTTCCAGACGGTCTATTTGATCCGAAGGGAATAACAAGGTCATTTCGCTAATCGGTGTGTATGCGCGGTAGAGAATTTCGGCGCCGTTTTCGGTCGGCAGGGTTGCCACTCTAATATCGTAGCTTGGCACCTCCGCGATACCTTGTGGGGCCGGGCGCAGCACCAAACTAATAATCAGCAGGAGCACAGCTGCCCCAGCGGCAATAATCGCCAATCTTGCGGAACCGGACCAAATACCGGATACCGCCTGGATGTCAGATGCTTTCTTGGACGCCATTGCTACTTTTCCATCTTCCGGGCCACTTTTCGGCCTTGACTTAGGAACAAAGACAATCGGCATCGCGGTGTCAAACCCTGAACGAACGCTTGCAACTCCTGTAACAACGATCCAGCGAAAAAAATTTACGACGGACGTCGAGGCATTACTGGTTCTGGCAAACAGCCGAAACGTCACCGGCATCGTTCTCGGCCTGCCACTCAACATGGATGGCAGTGAAGGGCCCCGGGTGCAGGCAACAAGGGCGTTCGCTCGTAATTTGGCCGGCAAAACTGACCTGCCGGTCGCCTTCTGGGATGAACGCCTGTCGACTGCGGCAGCTGAACGAGAGCTAATCGCGCTCGACACAAAACGGGCCCGGAGAGCTGAAATAATCGATGAAATGGCCGCCAGTTATATCCTGCAAGGCGCGTTGGACCGGCTCAAATCGATTTAGGCTGGCTCAGTCGGTGAACCATTGGCTTCACAATAAACCTTCACCGCATCCATGTCTTTTTCAATCGCCTTATAAACCATGCCCTTGATCATCGGGTTGATCAGTTTCGACATAACTTTGTACGGCTTTGCCTCCATTACCATCGTCAAATCCGTCGCGCCGTCCGCCTCTGCTACCGTGAACACGGTATCCCAGATCGTACCCCCGGCATCTGACACTATCCGGACACGTTCATTTTCTGCGTACTCAGTAACCTCAAGTTCGGTGCTCGCCTCGCGGCCATTGATCAAGCGTGTTTCCCGAAATCTTGTTCCCTGTCCTTTTTGGACATCAGACAAAATTTCGATTTTGGTGATGTGCGGCATTGCTTTTGAGAAATTCTCGATATGCGCAACAGTATCAAACACTGTTGCTGTCGAGGCCTTGATGGATCTTTTTATTTTTGTTGTTGCCATTGGTTCCTCCTGCCTAATAGCGACCACATTTCAACATACTTTGCCGTGTGACGAAACCCGCTTGCCTATGTGGACCAGTATCACGTACATGCAACGCCGATGAGCAATTTGCCCGAAAGACCCGCCTCGCCTGTTGGCGGCTTATCCAGAATGCATCTCACCGGCATTGCCGACCTGACCGATGCCGATCTCCATTTTCTCCTCAACCTGAGCCAGTATTACAGCGCATTGGTCGGGCAGGATGCAGATATCCCGCAACGCCTGAAAGGCCGCACCCAGGTCAATCTTTTTCTGGAGAACTCGACCCGCACCAATGTCTCGTTTGAACTTGCGGGCAAAAAACTCGGCGCCGACGTGCTCGTGCTGCCAGTTGCCGCATCGTCTGTACACAAGGGAGAAAAGTTACGGGACACAAGCCAGACTCTGGCGGCAATGGGCGCTGATGTTATGATCGTTCGGAATAAAGACCACGGCACAGCGCAGTTCGTTGCAGATGCGCTTGGGCAGTCGAATATTCCAAGCGCCGTGGTCAACGCCGGCGAAGGCATACACTCCCATCCGACACAGGCCCTTTTGGACGCTGTCACAATCCTCAACGCCCTTGGCCGAACTGTCAAAGACGGCCTTGAGGGCGTCACACTAGCGATCTGCGGCGATATCCGCCATTCACGCGTTGCCGGGTCGAATATCGAATTGCTCCCGCGCCTTGGGGCAAGGCTGCGCTTTGTTGGCCCGGCGGAGCTAATGCCCGCGGCATCGGCGCATTTACAAATAGAGCGTTTTTCAGAACTGCGCAGCGGGCTTGAGGGAGCCAACTTTGTGATGGCGTTGCGGATGCAAATCGAGCGCATGAACGATGGCCCATCATTGTCAGGGCAAGATTTTTTTGAGCACTTCGGTATCACCCACGAAACTCTGAAATATGCCGCACCCGGTGCAAAAGTGCTGCACCCTGGGCCGATGAATCGCGGTGTCGAGATCGACGGCGGCTTGGCTGATGACCGGGCTCATTCCCTGATCCTCAATCAGGTTGCCAACGGTGTTACCACCCGAATGGCCGTGCTTGATGCGCTACTCACCGAACAGGACTAAGCCATGATCTTGGTTGCCGCAGTTTTAGGGTATCTGCTTGGGTCAATCCCGTTTGGTTTGGCAATCACTAAAGCCGCCGGTCTGGGTGACATCCGTGAATTCGGTTCCGGCAATATTGGCGCCACCAATGTTCTGCGCACCGGACGCAAGGACCTCGCCCTTGCAACCCTACTCTTAGATTCCGGCAAGGGTGCTATCGCGGTCATTCTCATTGGCTGGATGAGTGGTTGGCAGGAGCTGCCGATGGCGTTGGCAGCAGCCTCATCATTCCTCGGTCACTGCTTTCCTGTTTGGTTACGGTTTAAGGGCGGAAAAGGCGTCGCGACATTCCTCGGCACATTGCTGGCGCTCAATATTTGGGCCGGTCTTGCGGCCTGTGGTATCTGGTTGATCAGCGCTTTTGTCAGCCGAATATCGTCACTGGCTGCGTTGGTCGCCGCCGCCTTGACCCCAATTATTCTGCTCGCGATGGGCCAGACCGTTTCTGCGGCCGCCGCTTTGGTCATGACACTGCTTATTTTCTACAGGCATCAGGCTAACATCAGCCGTTTACTTGCCGGGACCGAACCGAAAATCGGTCCAAAAAAATAACGGCAGGGTGTTATCCTGCCTGCCGGTTACCCTCCCCAGGCCTGCGGCAATAGGCGCGATCATTCGCGCAGAAATTATTCACATATCATGGTAGAGAGCACCCCGGATGCAAGGACAATTGCTTCACCATTCGCATGGCGAACTGGTTTACGACAAAAATCTCCGAGGTTAGTGATTGCAGCGCACGATAGGTTGAACATCGGGCGCTTTTTTCTATGAATTCCTTCTCGAATGAGAGAAGAGAATTGAAAAAAAGGTCGAGGCTCATGACGACTAGCTTCATGCTTGGTTGGGAAGAATGGCTGGGATTACCTGGCCTGAGCCTGCCGGCCATCAAGGCGAAAATTGACACTGGTGCCCGCACTTCAGCACTGCACGCAGTCGTGATTGAACCATTTGGCCCAAGCCACAACCCGCGGGTACGATTTCTGATCCATCCTGATCCGAACGACCCGGGCCTCGAGGTCACGTGTTCGTCTCCCGTGGTCGATCGCCGCAATGTCACCAGCTCGAATGGTGAACCCGAACTCCGCTACGTAATCACCACCGAGTTTGAGATCGATGGCCATCGCTGGCCAATCGACATCTCTTTGACAAACCGCGAAACCATGTCGTACCGGATGTTGCTTGGTCGCTCGGCTATTACTGAACAAATGATTGTCGATCCCAACCGATCATTCGCCCAGCCAATACTGACATTCGACGCCTATAAAAACGTGCCCCGGCGAAAGCCGGTTAAACGCCCTCTGCGGATCGCGCTATTGACCCAGAACGCCGAAAACTACTCTTCCTCGCGGTTAATCGAAGCAGCCGAAGCGAGGGGTCACATCATTGAACCAATCAACACCCGCCGCTGTTACATGCGTATCGGCACGGTAAACCCAGAAGTACATTATGACGGTCGCATTTTGCCGCGGTATGATGCGGTCATCCCACGGATCGGGCCTTCAATCACCGCCTATGGCATGGCGGTCTTACGTCAGTTTTCCAACACCGGGGCCTATTGTCTCAATTCAGCTGACGCAATTGGTGCATCGCGCGACAAGCTATTAGCGCATCAGCGGCTGGCACGTGTTCAAATTGCCATGCCTGTTACCGCCTTCGCCAACTCTCCAAAGGACTCGAAGGAACTTGTGAACTTGGTCGGTCGCTCCGGTATCGTGGTCAAGCTACTGGAATCGTCACAAGGTCGCGGTGTGGTCTTGGCTGAGACTCAAAAAGCAGCGGAAAGCCTGGTTGATGCCTTTCGGCAGTTGAACGCTAACTTTTTGGTCCAGGAATTTATTAAGGAAGCGGCGGGAACAGACGCCCGCTGTTTTGTTATCGGCAGCAAAGTTGTCAGTGCAGTACAGCGCCAGGCAGCTGACGGTGACTTCCGCTCCAACCTCCACCGTGGTGGGTCGGCAGTGAAGGTCAAATTGACGCGCCAGGAACGTGAGACCGCGCGCAAAGCCGCCCGTACCCTCGGGTTGTCGGTCGCCGGGGTAGATATCCTGCAAACATCTGATGGTCCAATGGTCTTGGAGGTCAATTCTTCCCCTGGCCTTGAGGGAATTGAAAAAGCGACGGGTAAGGATATTGCGTCTCTTATCATCGAACACCTTGAAGGCAAGGTTCGACCGCTGTCGCGTTATCGAGAAAAAACAACAAACAAGGGGACCAAAAAAACAACCTCTACGTTTTAACGAATATGCCGTGCGCACTGGCACCGCGGGGATCCTCCGATCCCCAAAATGCGGACTAAAATTAACTCACTCATAGGTTGTTAATTATTTTTATTACCAATCTTTGGTTGAATATCGACTTTCCCCGTTGACAGAAATTGAGGAGAACATCACGTTCGCGCGGAAAGCGAGACTATGCCCAGGCTCGTCATTCTTCTAAAAGGCAAGGAAAATCAGGTAGATGCAGGTAGTCATTGTAGAGTCGCCTTCAAAAGCCAAGACCATCAATAAATATCTCGGCAGCGATTTCACGGTACTTGCGTCCTATGGTCACATCCGCGACCTGCCTTCAAAAGACGGTTCTGTGAAACCTGACCAGGACTTCGAGATGCTTTGGGAGATGGATTCAAAATCACGTCAGCGAATAAACGAGATCGTCGAGGCTCTGAAAACCGCTGACGGCTTGATCCTCGCCACTGACCCGGATCGCGAGGGCGAGGCGATTTCGTGGCACCTGCTCGAAGTGCTGAACAAAAAAAAGGCGCTGAAAGATAAAAAAGTCAAACGCGTGGCGTTCAACGCCATTACAAAAAAAGCCATCCAAGAAGCGATGGAGAACCCGCGCGATGTCGATCAGGCATTGGTCGATGCCTATCTGGCACGGCGGGCGCTTGACTATCTTGTCGGATTCACGTTGTCGCCTGTTCTGTGGCGCAAACTCCCGGGCTCGCGATCTGCTGGCCGCGTCCAGTCCGTCGCGTTGCGGCTGATCTGTGAACGCGAGCTTGAAATCGAAAAGTTCGTGCCAGAAGAATATTGGACCCTGGAAGCGCAAGTCAGCTCAGCCGGCTGCCCGGCGTTTGCCGCCCGACTGGTCGCGCTTGGCGGCGAAAAACTGACAAAATTCTCCCTTGCAAATGCGGACGATGCGGCGCGCGCCAAAGCCGTCGTTGAGACAGCCAACTTCCGTATTGCTGCTGTTGAATCAAAACCAACCAAACGTAATCCGTCTGCGCCGTTCACGACATCGACATTGCAGCAGGAAGCCTCGCGCAAGCTTGGCTTCAACGCGCGCCGAACCATGCAAACGGCCCAGCGGCTCTACGAAGGTATCAATATCGGCGGCGAGACAACCGGGCTCATTACTTATATGCGGACCGACGGGATCGACATGGCGCCGGAAGCGGTTTTGGCGGCCCGTGAGGCGATCAAGGCCACTTACGGCGGTGATTACCTGCCAGCGGGTCCGCGCATTTATAAGAGCAAGGCGAAAAACGCACAGGAGGCACATGAATGTATCCGCCCGACCAGCTTTGAGCGTCCACCTGACTCTTTGAAAAATCTCGATCCGGATCAATACAAGCTCTACAATCTGATCTGGAAACGAACGCTCGCAAGCCAGATGGAAGCAGCGCGCCTCGAGAGCACTACAATCGACATCCTGTCAAGCAACGATAAAACCGCACTGCGCGCCAGTGGTTCCGTTTTAGTTTTTGACGGGTTTTTGAAACTCTATACTGAAGGGCGGGATGACCAGGATGAAGACGGTGAGGACAACCGCCTGCCGAGGGTAACTGCCGGCAAACAGGCCGAAGCCCGCGATCTGCAAACCGACCAGCACTTCACGCAGCCCCCGCCCCGATTCAGCGAGGCGAGCCTCGTCAAACGGCTCGAAGAGCTCGGCATCGGACGACCTTCAACTTACGCGTCAATCATCTCTGTCTTGCAAGACCGCTCTTATGTGCGGATGGACAAAAACCGTTTCATCCCGGACGACAAGGGTCGCATTGTCACGGCATTTCTGGAGAACTTCTTTCAGCGCTATGTGGAATATGATTTCACCGCTAATCTTGAACAAACCCTCGACGAAATTTCCGGTGGCCGGGCAAACTGGAAAGACTTCCTGAAAAAATTCTGGGATGAGTTCTTTGCCACCGTTGAAGGCATGAGTGATTTGCGCATTACTGCTGTACTTGATGCCCTGAATGAATCCCTCGGCCCGCATATATTTCCAGCAAAAGAAGATGGGTCAGATCCCCGACAATGCCCCACATGTGAGGAGGGCCGCCTGTCGCTGAAGATCGGTCGCTTCGGCGCCTTTATTGGATGTGAGCGTTATCCAGAATGCAAACACACCAAACAACTCTCAAAAAACAATGCCAATGAAGGTCTGGAAGGTGGCGACAAGGTTCTCGGCATTGATCCGAACACGTCGCTGGAAGTGTCCCTGCGTGGCGGCAGGTTCGGCCCTTATATTCAGCTCGGCGAAGAAGATCCGGAGACCAAGGCCAAACCGAAACGCGCCAGCGTTCCAAAAGACTGGGGCGTCAGCAATATTGATTTTGAAAAAGCGTTGATGCTGCTCTCTCTGCCGCGCCTGGTCGGCAGCCATCCAGAGAACGGTAAACCGATTGAGGCGGCGATTGGCCGCTATGGTCCTTATGTCAAACACGGATCGACTTACGCTAATGTTGAAACGACCGATGAAGTCTTTGAAATCGGTCTCAACCGCGCGGTTGTCGTCATCGCTGACAAGATCGCCAATCCGCGCCGTGGCCGCGGCCAAGCCGCAAAACCGCTAAAGGAGTTAGGTGAGCATCCTGAAACAGGCGAAGCGGTTGCTATTTTTGACGGGCGCTATGGACCCTACGTCAAACACATGAAGACCAACGCAACGATCCCCGGCGGTGTCGATCCCGAGCAACTGACCTTGGATCATGCAGTCGAACTGATCGCCGCGCGTGACGCCAAGGGTCCGGCCAAAAAGAAGAAGAAAGCCACAAAGAAAAAGGCAGCAAAAAAGAGACCGGCCAAGAAGAAAGCGACGAAAAAAACAACTAAAAAAGCCACAAAGAAAAAAGCGACAAAAAAGGCTGACGCCTGATATATCAGTCTGCACTATTTCCCGGGATCGAACTTAATCAGTTCCGCTTATTTTTCTGAATCCAAATCTTATTCGATTGCACCAACTTTTATGTCCACACCCTTGCCTTCAAAAAAACAACTGCGCGATTTCATTGAAGATGCGCAAAAAAAAGAAGGCCGTGTCACCCGCCGCGAGATTGCCCGAGCTTTTAACATAAAAGGCGATACAAGAACCGATTTACGCCGACTTTTGAAAGAGATGGCCTCAGAGGGGTTGATTGATCAGAAAGGTAAAAGCGCCACCGCCCGGGGGCAGCTGCCACCCGTTGCCGTTCTCGATGTCATTGCCTTAGATGACGATGGCGACCTCACCTGCTTCCCACCGAACTGGAAGGAAGACTTTGCACCGCCCGCCATCCTGCTTCTGTCAAAGGCGGCATCTAAAACCCGGCCCGCGCTTGGCAAGGGGGACCGGTTTCTCGGTCGTTTGTCACGCGAAGAAGATGGCTCCTACCTGGCAAAACCCATCAAACACATTGGTCAGGGCGCAGATCGCCTGCTGGGTATTTATCGCAGCCGCAAAGTCGGCGGCAGCGTTGAACCCGTCAGTCGCAAGGCCGGACGTGCGTTACTGGTCGAGCGCGGTGACGAAGGAGCAGCCAAAGAGGGTGATCTCGTCTGGGCCGAAAGCAGAAACGAGAAAGGCTATGGCGCCCGGCGCGCCCGCATCCGCGAAGTTATCGGCCCGATCGACGGCCCGGCCTCCTACTCGCTGATCGCCATCGCCAATCATGAAATCCGCACGGAGTTTCCGCTCGACGTTACAACAGAAGCGGAGGGGGCCACACTACCCGGCCTCAAGACTCGCGCAGACATCCGTAACAAGGCGCTTATCACGATCGACCCCGCCGATGCGCGTGATCACGACGATGCGGTTTTCGCAGAGCCTGACAGCGACCCGAAAAACAAAGGCGGCTGGCGGGTTATCGTTGCGATTGCGGACGTTGCTTATTTCGTGACCCCTGGTTCAGCGTTGGACCGCGAGGCGTTGAAGCGCGGCAACTCAACTTATCTGCCGGATATGGTTGTGCCGATGCTACCTGAACGCCTGTCGAATGATCTGTGTTCGCTGAAGGAGGGCGTCGATCGCCCTGCCCTCGCTGTTGAAATGGTCTTCGATGCCGGCGGCCGAAAACGGTCTCACAAGTTCATGCGTGTCATGATGAAATCTCATGCGCGTCTGTCCTACCGGGAAGTGCAAGAGGCAATTGACGGCTCACCTAACAACCGTGCGGCCCCGTTGATGGCCAGCGCCATCAGACCTTTATGGGGCGCTTATGAGGCCCTCAAGGCGGCCCGTGAACAGCGAGCACCGTTGGATCTTGACCTACCAGAGCGACGGATCCTGTTTGATGACAAGGGCGCCGTCAAAGGTGTCAAACTCAAGGAGCGCTTTGATGCAAATAAGTTAATCGAAGAGTTCATGATACAGGCCAATGTCGCGGCGGCAGAAACGCTGGAAGAAACAAAGCTGCCATCTATCTACCGCGTACACGGAGAGCCCGATCCCGAAAAACTTGAAGGGGTTCGAACATTCCTCGAAAGCCTTGGGTATTCCCTGCCCAAGGGGCAGGTCTTGAAACCCAAAAACCTTAATCAAATCCTGCATCTTGCCGAAGAACGAGAAGAAGGACCGCTGGTCAGCCAGACAATATTACGCGCGCAGCGTCAGGCGATCTATGACACAGACAATGTCGGACATTTCGGGCTCAACCTCCACCGATACGTTCACTTTACCTCACCCATCAGACGCTATGCCGATGTTACTGTGCACCGTGGCCTGATCATGTCTCTTGGTCTTGGCAAGGGCGCGCAGTCAGACAAGGAAGCAAACGAACTACAAAAAATTGCGCAGAGCATTTCCGATCTCGAGCGTAAATCAATGGCTGCGGAGCGTGAGAGTACCGACCGATTTCTGGCAAGCTGGCTTGAAGGACGCGTCGGTGCGGACTTTTTTGCGCGCATCAATGGGGTTATCGGCGCTGGCCTGTTTGTTACATTAAATGACACCGGCGCCGATGGCTTTATCCCGGTCCGATCACTCGGCACAGAATATTTCCGCTTCGATGATATTGCCAATGCGATGGTTAGCGAAGCAACAGGCGGCGTTTACCGTATCGGACAGCCCGTTGAGGTTCGTCTAAAGGAAGTCACCCCCTTGCAAGGTGGCCTCCTGTTCGAAATGCTGTCAGAGCCGATGGCGGGCGTCGTACTACCCAAACGTCACACTGGAGCGCCTAAACCGAAGCGTGGCAACGCCCCGACAAAAAGTAAAAAGGTCAAGCGCCGCCGTTATTAGCGAACCGCGTCCAACTTGGTATTGCATTAAGACGCATCCGGGCCCTAAAGAAGCTGGTTCCCCAAGGCGGGTCAATGCGCGCTACATGCGTTAGAAACTGAAGAGATTAGGCATGTGCGGATTGGCAGGCATCATATCTAAAAATCAACTGACCGGTGCTGCCGAAAAATTAGCGCGCCTCTCAGACGCGCTGTTTCACCGCGGGCCTGACGGATCTGGCACGTTCATCGACGATCATGTAGCGATCATCCACCGCCGGCTATCTATTGTTGACCTAGAAGGCGGTGCGCAGCCGATCACCTCAACGGCAGGTAATGTCATTGCCGTCAATGGCGAGATTTATAACGACATTGAGATCAGGAAGCAGCACTGCGATGCCAAGTACCTAACTGGCTCTGATAGCGAAACACCTCTTGTTCTTTACGAAAAATATGGCGAGGCCTTCGTTGACCATCTGCGTGGCATGTATGCGCTGGCGCTCTATGACAAAAGCCAGCATATGCTTATTCTCGCCCGCGATCCCTACGGTATAAAACCGCTTTATTATTCGGTCACCGACGATCAGGTACTGTTTTCTAGCGAGCCGCAGGCGTTGTTTCAGGCGGATCTGCTCGATCCAGAGGTTGAGCCCTCAAAGGCCGTTGAACTTCTGCAACTCAAATTTACAACGGCGCAGCAAACGATTTTCAAAAATGTCGAGCGGGTTCTCCCTGGCGAAATGTTGGTCATCCAGCAAGGAAAAATCATACGGCGTAACCGGAAAAAATCGTTCGTCAGTAAACATCTAAATAAAGACAGACTCAAGAACGTTAAGCGCACACTCGACGCCGAATTCCAGAACAGTGTTAAAGCACATGTGCGCTCGGATGTACCCTATGGTGTGTTTTTGTCCGGCGGCGTGGACTCATGCAGCATTGTGGCGGCAATGGCTGAATGTGGGTTGCAGGATTTTCCATGTTACACGGCCTTTTTCCCGGACAGCTCGCTGCATCCAGAAATTATGGTTGCCCGAGCCGTCACAACCAAGGTTGGTGCAGAGCATATCGAAGTGCCAGTTGTCGAAGCAGATTTCTGGGCGACCCTTCCAAAAGTCATTGCCTGCGTTGATGATCCATCGCTCGACCCGGCAATGGTCGCGAACTATCTGCTGGCTGAACGAGCAACAAAGGACGTCAAAGTCGTTTTATGCGGTGATGGTGGTGATGAAGTGTTTGCCGGTTACCGAAGGTATGAGCGGGCAATATTGCCGTCCTTTTTGGGCCGTAAGGAAGCACGCACAAAAGGCCAGTTTGATGGCACGGACCTGACGTTGTTTTCCGCACAAAACTGGCGTGAAGGCTTTGCCGCCAGCGCCCACCAGGCCCGCGAGAACACGCAGACTTTTTTACAGAGTATGCAAGCGACTGACGCGGCTGATTTCCTACCACATTTCAATCTGATGAAACTGGATCGTTGCCTGATGGCACATGGTATTGAAGGCAGAACGCCGTTCCTCGATCAGACGCTGTCTCCCTTCGGATTTAATTTGCCGGACAGGCACAAATTGAAGAACTTCAGAGGCAAATGGATCATGCGCAACTGGCTGCGCGAAAAGTTGCCAGAGGCCGAACCGTTTAGCAGAAAACGAGGCTTCTCGGTTCCCGTCGGCCAATGGATCGCAAAACGAGCCAGCGAGTTTGCGGGCTTCGTCTGCGAGCAGCCGGGCGTCTGTGAATTGTTCGATATAAACAAGATCCGCCTGCTGTTTACGGACGATGATCATCCGCAGTTAAAGCTGCGCTGGTCGGTGTTCTACTATGCGTTGTGGCATCAGCATCACATCGCGCGCCAGACAAGCCCGCTGATCTAAATTTATAAGATCGTCTGGTCCTGAACGACGACAGATGATTCCGATGGATCTTAAGTTGGACGTCCCGATACGAAAAAAAGTGTGAGGTGATTGCATGAACTGGCAGTTTATTCTTGAGAGCGTCTACGCTGACGTAAAACCTGTCCTCGGCGAAGGCCGGGTTGCTGACTACATTCCAGCGCTGGCAACCGCGGACCCAGGCGCTTTTGGGATGTCCGCGGTTATGCTCAACGGGGATTGTTTTAGTGTCGGTGCCTCGGACACCCGATTTTCAATTCAGTCAATTTCAAAGGTTTTTTCGCTCGCCCTGGCGCTGCGAAACGCCGGCGATACATTATGGGACGATGTTGGACACGAACCCTCAGGCACAACATTTAATTCGATAGTCCAGCTGGAGCGGGAAAACGGTCGGCCGCGAAATCCGTTTATCAATGCAGGCGCCCTGGTGGTCACCGATTCCATTATCAGTCAATACGGACGAGACCGTGCGTTGCAGGAAATATTGGCGTTCATCGATAAGGCCGCTGGCAGTGCCGGCGTCTCGGTGAATAAAACCGTCGCGGCCTCTGAAGAAACATGGGGTGACAGGAATCGCAGCCTTGCTTACTTCATGAAGAGTTTCGGGACTTTGAAGAACCTGCCAACGGACGTCCTGAACACATACTTCCATCAGTGTGCGATTGAAATGACGACAGCCTCTATGGCACATGCAGGCCTGTTTCTTGCGAACGACGGTATCGACCCCATCAGCGGCTCCCGATTTGCAACGCACGAGCAGGTTAATCGGATCAATGCTCTGATGCTCACCTGCGGCCACTATGATATGAGCGGCGATTTTGCCTGCCGCGTTGGCTTGCCCGGCAAATCCGGTGTCGGCGGCGGCATCCTCGCTGTTGCTCCAGGCAAAGGAGTAATAGCGGTCTGGTCGCCAGCTTTAAATCAAGCCGGAAATTCTCACGCGGGCACACTCGCCCTTGAGTTCTTCAGTGACAGAGCCGACCTAAATCTGTTCTAAAGCAAGCCGGTGCCTGGCCTCGCGGTACATTTCGCTTTCGACGTGAGGCTTATTTTACTTGCCCTGTCTTGCAGCCGTGACCATGTTCCGCTGATGGACAGCAAAACTGATGCACCAGTCATCTATGGCGGCAACGCAAAACCCAACCGCAGTACCAAGCAGGCGCTCTGGCGTGGCATGAAAAAGACTTGTCCGCGATGTGGCGCGGGGGACCTTTTCGGTAACTACACGGCGGTTCGGGAGGCATGCGATACCTGCGACCTCGATTATTCAGGCCAGCGCGCCGATGACGCGCCGCCTTATTTCACCATGCTGATCGCTGGCCACCTCGTGATCCCATTGGCGCTGGAGACCAAACGTCAGCTCGATCCACCACTGGCCCTACAATTCCTGATCTGGAGTTGTGTACTTGCTCTCCTCATCTGGCTCCTGCTGCCAATCACAAAAGGCGGCCTCATCGGTATTCAATGGGCGAACCGGATGCATGGTTTTTCTGACACCGGAGAAGATCAAACCGGCGCCGACCCATCCGATCCGTGAGCATGACGGCCGGCCAATCACAAGAGTTTACGGACCGCGAAAGACGCACTGGCCTGATCGCGGCGATTGTCACAATTTCGGTTGCCGCTGCAGGCTTTGGTCATTCCATACCGCTCCTCGCCGTGCTTCTGGAACAGGCTGGCGCCTCCAGTACATTTATCGGATTCAATTCTGCGATCGGGGCAATCTCGATCATTCTTGGTACGCCCTTTATGCCGGCCTTGATCAAACGGATGGGCATCAAACGGTTCATCTTCGCTGGTCTGTTCTTGATGGTCAGTGCTTATGCGGGTTTGTACCTGACCAAGGATGCCCTGTGGCTTTGGTTTCCTTTGCGGTTTATTTTCTCTTTTGGCGCGGCCTGCCTTTTTGCGGCGAGTGAGTTCTGGATATCGACCCTTGCCAGAGACGACAAGCGCGGCGCCGTCATCGGCGTATATGGTACTTGCCTCGCACTTGGCTTTGCCCTTGGCCCGTTCCTCATTCAACTGACAGGCTATTATTCGGTTTTGCCGTTTCTTGCCGGTATCGCTGTCTTCTCCCTCGCCTTCATCCCGGTCAGCCTCGTCAAGGGGCCGGTTATAGAAGCGCAGACCGGCAAGTTCTCGTTCTTTCCGCAGATCCGCCAGGCACCGGCAACCTTTCTCGCATCCGCCTTTTTTGGCGGCACCGAAGCCTCAATCTTCGCTTTCTTACCGATCATCATCCTGGATTGGGGATTTGCCGATCAGATCTCGGCCCAGGTGGTCACCGCGTACGCCCTGGGCGCCATTGGACTGCAGTTCCTGATCGGCAAATATTCCGACCGATTTGGCCGGGTAAGGCTGCTCCTCACCTGCACCAGCATCGCTCTTTTGTGCACAGTCCTGTTCACCTTTCTCGGCCAGAATCTGATGCTGCTTTATGGTATGCTGTTTGTCTGGGGGGCATCAGTGGTCGGCCTGAGCACGATCGGCCTTGCGACCCTGGGTGATATTTACAAGGACGCGGATCTGGCGAGCGCCAATACAGGCTACGTCTTCATGTATGGGCTCGGCGCGCTTACCGGCCCAGCAATTGTCGGCGTTGCCCGGGATCTCATTGGCAACATGGCGTTGCCCGGCGTTCTGGCGGTTATTCTGTTCGGGTATTTCCTGTTACTTCTGGCCAGAGCCGGTCACGAAACACCTTGACATGCGGACGACGAAGGGTATTTTCCGCCGCTCACGCGTATGCGCAACAGGAGTTTTTGAGAGATGGCCAAGCCAACCACCATCAAGATCCGTCTGAACAGCACGGCAGACACCGGCTATTTCTACGTGACCAAAAAGAATACCCGCAACATGACCGAGAAAATGGTCAAAAAGAAATACGATCCGGTGATCAAAAAGCATGTTGATTTCAAAGAAGGCAAAATCAAATAATTTGCCCAACCGTTTTCGAAAAAATAAAGCCGCCCGTTTAAGAGCGGCTTTTTTCTTGTCCCCTACGGGCCAGGACGTCAGGCGGCAGCGAAGACCACCTTATTTCGTCCCTGATTTTTGGCCTGGTAAAGCGCATCATCGGCTTTTTTGAGAATGTCCTGTGGTGAGGTCGTCTCTCCGGGCGATGTGGTCGCAATCCCGATACTGACGGTCACTTGGATAGTGTTGTTGCTATCATCCCCATAGGTAATCTTGTGGTTCTCGATATCTTCCCGCAACCGCTCAGCAATCATAGAGGCAAGCGCCGCATCCGTTTTCGGCATTAACAGAACAAACTCTTCGCCGCCATACCGACAGGCGATATCCATACCGCGCACATTCTGCTCCAACCGGCTGCCCAGTTCACGCAAGACACTGTCACCAACATCATGGCCGTGCGTATCATTGACGGCTTTGAAATGGTCCACATCCATCACCAGCACGGATATCGGCAGTTTTTCTACCTCCGCCGGATCAAAAAGATTAGCCATATGGGTCGCAAGATAGCGACGGTTATAAAGACCGGTGAGTTGATCAGTCACTGCAAGTTCGAGCCCAACCTGGAATGAGGCCCGCAATTGATCAATGTAATGCTTGCGCCGCAATTGCGTGCGAATACGCGCGCCCATCTCGCTCTTGTCGATCGGCCGCGTCAGGTAGTCGTTCACACCAACATCAAGCGAGCGCACGAGTTTTCGTGTGTCGCCTTGCCGCACCATCGCTAGCACTGGTGTCAGCCGCGTCTCGCTTAAGGTCCGGATCGTCGAGCAGAACCGGAGAGGATCATAGGTCTCAAGACTCATATTGACGATGATCAGGTCAACCTTCTGCTCGCGCAGAAGCGAGAATGCATTCTTTGTATCAGCTTCATAAATGATTGTGTAATTATCCGGCCGTATACTGAACAGTTCTTCATCGCGGTCCGGGTCATCGTCGACAATGAGAATGACACTCGGTGTTGTATCAAACTCAGCAAGCTTGGCGTTGGTCAAAATGCCAAGCTCTGCGCCGGTTGCATGGCTGAGACGCAGTTCATCAGTCATCATTTTGAGCCGCGTCAGGCTGCGCACGCGTGCAAACAGCGCAACATCTTCCACAGGTTTGGTCAGAAAATCGTCGGCCCCGGCATCGAGGCCGGCGATCCGATCTTCCTGCTGATCAAGCGCTGTCACCATTACCACTGGAATATGGCAGGTCTCATGATCTGCTTTCAATCGGCTACACGTTTCAAACCCGTCCATGCCGGGCATCATCACATCGAGTAAAATAATATCTGGCTGAACTTCTTTGGCAAGTTCCAGCGCTGCAGCGCCTGAATTTGCCCCGGTCACCTCAAAGTACTCCGCCCGAAGTTTCGCTTCGAGCAGTTTTACATTTGGCTCCAGATCGTCGACGACTAAAACATGCGCCGTCATAAGTCCCCTACTTTCCCGGGCTCCCACGGCCCATTTCCAGGCGTCCTAGCCAAGATAACGCTTTACTGTTTCGATGAAGACCGGAATCGAGATCGGCTTGGCGAGATAATCCTCGCAGCCGCCATCCCTGATTCTCTGTTCATCGCTTTTCATTGCAAAAGCCGTGATTGCGACAACCGGTATATTGCTCAGCTCCGGATCGGCTTTCAGATCGCGGGTTACATCAAGGCCCGAACGCTCAGGCAGCTGGATATCCATCAGGATCAAATCTGGATGGTGTTCTCGCGCCAATTCGAGCGCGTCATGTCCGTTGAAACTCTGCAAAGTGTCATAGCCGTGCGCCTCGAGCAGATCATTGAACAATTTCATGTTCAGCTCGTTGTCCTCAACTATCAGGACCGTTTTAGGCACCTCCGACAGATCCAAAATCTCCACACTTGCCATGATACACTTTCTGATAAACGGCCATTTTTAGCCCCTGACAGTCACCAGCGTTATGCATCATAATGAGTTAATTGAGGGTTTATACCCATGCAAACCCTTCATGACAGACAAGAATTTAACACACCGCATTAAGGATTGATTAACGAAATGCCGGAAGCCCTTAACAAAGAGCTAACACGGGGCCGGAAATCGGCTGCGGGCCTGTGCCGGGACTGCCTGACATGGTTGCCGACGCCAGGTGCCAGATGCCCGCATTGCTCGGGCGGGCGCCTTCTTCGGCACCCTGAACTCGGTCAATTATCGATTGCACACCTTGATTGCGATGCTTTCTACGCCGCGATCGAGAAACGCGACGATCCGAGCCTCGCTGACAAGCCGTTGCTCATCGGCGGCGGCAGGCGCGGCGTTGTCTCCACCTGCTGCTATATCGCCCGCACCTATGGCATCCATTCGGCCATGCCGATGTTTCAGGCCCTGAAAGCCTGCCCCCACGCTGTGGTTTTGAAACCAAACGGCCCGAAGATCCGCGAAGCGTCCCTTGCCGTCCGCCGCGAGATGCAAGCGCTGACACCATTGGTCCAGCCGCTTTCCAGCGATGAAGCGTTCATGGACCTCTCCGGCACGGAAAAGCTCCATGGCACGCCGCCCGCTTTGACCCTCGCAAAACTCATGACACGGATCGAAGAGAAAGTCGGGATCACTGTTTCCGTCGGCCTCAGCCACAACAAGTTTCTCGCCAAGATTGCATCCGACCTCGACAAACCGCGAGGTTTTGCCATTATCGGCAAAGAAGAGACCGTCCGGTTTCTCGCCAAACACCCGATTAACCTGATCTGGGGCGTTGGCAAATCATTCACTGCAAAACTGGCACGCGATGGTTTTCACACGATCAGCGACTTACAAAACACTGATATCAAGGAATTGGCCGAGCGCTACGGTGAGCACGGTCTTCGGCTGGCGCGCCTCTCCATGGGAGAAGATTACAGGTCAGTGAACGCGACTCGGGCTACCAAAAGTATCTCATCTGAAACAACTTTCTTTGAGGATTTGCGCAACTACAAGGAGCTCGAGGACATCCTCTGGCGCCTTGCAGAAAAAGTCTCGGCCCGGATGAAAGACAAGCACTATGCCGGCCGCATCGTGACTTTGAAGCTCAAGACGGCCAGCTTCCGCAGCTTCACCCGTCGGCGCACGCTTGATATGTCGACTAACCTGACCAATGTCATTTTTGATACCGGCAAAGCTCTGTTGCGCGACGTCATCCCCGGTGAGATGTCCCGTGAAGCCTACCGCCTGATCGGGATCGGCCTCTCGGGTCTTGACGAGGCCGGTGAGACCGGCCAGTCCTATCTCTTTATGGACGACCTCAATCGTCTCTCGGCCCGTGAACAGGCGGTTGATGCTCTCCGCGAAAAATTTGGCGCTGACGCGGTGCGTACGGGCCGCTCCTTGCGCAAGAGAACCAAAGAAAGGACCACCGATGTCACTGATCGAGAATAATTTATCTGAATACGGAGTTAAACTACCAGAACCGGTCGCGCCGGTTGCCAACTACGTGCCATTTGTCATCACCGGTAATCTAGTAATGATTTCGGGGCAGGTCTCAATCGGTCCGGAAGGTCTAATCACTGGCAAGGTAGGCGGTGATCTCTCGATTGAAGACGGCATCAAAGCTGCCGAAGCCTGCGCTGTTAATCTCCTCGCCCAACTGAAAGCTGCCTGTGACGGCGAACTCGACCGCGCTGTGCGCTGTATTCGTCTCGGCGGTTTCGTCAATTGCGGGCCTGCATTCAACGACCACCCGAAAGTCATCAACGGCGCCTCCGACTTGATGGTCACAGCGATGGGTTCAGCCGGACGACACGCAAGGGCGGCGGTTGGCTCGCCATCCCTGCCGTTGGGAGCGGCTGTGGAAGTGGATGGTATTTTCGAGATTGCTTAATAAATCTGGCGTTATTTTCCCGATCTTCATAAAAATTTGAAAGCATTTTGAAGGCAAAAGAAGGAAGGCGGGACCACAAATAATATTCGATTATATCACCTTCTTTGGAGACGATCCCCAATTTGACGAGAAATATAGAACTTGAGATAGCCATAAGACATGCAGGCCCTCGCCACGATCACCGCCCGCTACCACGGCAATGCCGATGACATCTTCCGTGAAGCCCTCACTTTTGAGGAAATGACTGACGCGATGAAGGGTCTTGCCAGCTATGACGGCCTCCCGACCGGACCAGTAAAAGAAGGCGAAACCTACGCAGTCGACGTTACTATGTGGGGTTTCCTGAAGACAAAAGGCCATGTCATGCACATAGAGAAACTAGATATCAAAAACCGCGTTCTTGCAGAGCCGCGAGCACAATCCAGCTATCAGGCGCTGGGACCATAACCTCTCCGTTCAGCCCGAAGGCGAAGGAGTGCTATGGACAGATACTATCGAGGTCGGCGCTGGTTGGCGTACGCCCTTCATCGCACGTTTATGCGCTTACGTTTATCAGCGCCGCCACCGACATCGGCAGGCATTCGAAATCACCCGCAGGATCGAGAGCGCCTAGCCTTTATTCCCGAACAGATCGTTAAGGGAATCAAAATCCATCGTATCCTGAGTAAAAGTAAAAGTGCCTGATGAACGCATTTCCTCAGCCCCGATCACGGCAGCCCTGAAGGCGCGCCGGTACAGAGCGGAGCCGATGCTGATCCGGCTCGCCCCCCACTCGGTCAGATCCGCAAGAGTGGTCTTGCCACTGCGGACCAGTACATTCACGGGTCGATCCACAGAGCTGATGATCGCTCTGATCTCCTCTTCACCGGGCAAACCTGGTGCGAAGAGAACATCGGCACCCGCGTCCTGGAAGGCTTGTAGCCGCTTTATCGTGCTATCAAGATCCGGCCGCCCAAAAAGATAGTTTTCCGCCCGTGCTGTCAGCGTGAAGTTGAACGGCAAAGCCTGCGCGGCCTCTGCTGCGGCCTGTACTCGATCAACGGCCTCATCGAACGCATAGATTGGATCAATATCTGACCGGTTCGCGTCTTCAATCGATCCACCGACAAGACCCGCATCCGCAGCACACTGAATTGTTGCCTGAATACCATCGAGGTCCACCGCATAACAATCCTCAAGGTCCGCACTTACCGGAACATCGACCGCAGCCGTTAGCATCCGCGAGTGGGCCATCACTTCGTCCCGAGTGAGCGATCCCTCCTGCCGCCCGAGCGTGAAAGCAAAACCGGCACTGGTTGTCGCCAGAGCCTTGAATCCCATATCCGTCAGCATCCGAGCCGATCCGGCATCCCACGGATTGGGCATGATAAACGGCACATCGTTGTGATGCAGCCCATGAAACATGTCAGCTTTGTCTTTTTGGCTTACCATTTGTCTACAACTCCAAAATTGCCCTAGCCCATTTCTCCATCGACAAAAATCCGGCATCAAATAAGCGCCAGCCTTTGTCAATGACGGGCGCTCTGGACGCGCTCCGCGCCGCTGGCAGAACGGGGGACGAAGTCGGAGGGCTGGCGCGCCTGGCGGTGGCGACGCTACATCTATAGATCAAACTCGACACCCTGCGCTAATGGCAGATCGGTTGAATAATTCACGGTATTGGTCTGCCGGCGCATATAGGCGCGCCATGCATCAGAGCCGGATTCGCGTCCACCCCCAGTTTCCTTTTCCCCACCGAAGGCGCCGCCAATTTCCGCGCCGGACGAGCCAATATTGACATTGGCAATCCCGCAATCAGAACCGGAGGCAGAAACAAACCGTTCCGCTTCACGAATGTCGGTCGTAAAAATACAAGAGGAAAGGCCCTGTGGCACATCATTTTGCATCTCGACCGCTTCGTCGAACGCTTGATAGGTCATCACAAATAGAATTGGCGCAAAAGTTTCCTGGCGGACAATATCGGTCTGGCCGGGCATTGCGGCAATTGCCGGCTGAACATAAGTGCCATCGCCGACACCGTCGGCTCTTTCACCGCCAATCACCGTGCCGCCCTGCTCTTTTGCTTGCGCCAAAGCATCCTGCATCGCCTTAAAAGCCGCCTCATCAATCATCGGCCCGACCAGCGTGCCTGGCTCAAGCGGATCGCCGATCCGGACCGATCCATAAGCCTGGCTTAGCCGGGCCAGCAAATCCTCTTTGATGCTGTCATGCACAATTACCCGGCGCAGCGATGTGCAGCGTTGACCACATGTTCCCACTGCGGAGAAAAGAATCGCGCGTGTCGCCAGATCAAGATCGGCCGACGGCGCGACGATCATGGCGGCATTGCCGCCAAGTTCCAGCAGGCTGCGGCCAAACCGTGCCGCGACTTTCGGCCCCACCACCCGGCCCATGCGGGTCGACCCGGTCGCAGATACCAGCGCGACTTTCTCGTTTTCGACCAATGCGTTGCCCGCGTCGAGACCGCCGATGACAACCTGGTTCAGGCCGGTTGGCGCATCGACGCCGAAGCGCTCAATCGCCCGCTCCAGCGCCGCATGACAGGCAATTGCCGTCAGCGGCGTTTTCTCAGACGGCTTCCAGATCACAGGATTACCGCAGACAAGTGCCAGCGCTGTGTTCCACGACCAAACTGCAACCGGAAAATTGAACGCGGAAATAACGGCAGTCACTCCCAGCGGATGCCATGTCTCCATCATTCTGTGCCCGGGTCGCTCAGACGCGATCGTTAACCCATAAAGCTGACGCGACAGGCCGACCGCGAAGTCACAGATATCAATCATTTCTTGTACTTCGCCCAACCCCTCGGAGAGGATTTTGCCACAATCGAGCGTGACCAGCCGACCAAGATCGTCCTTTGCCCCGCGCAACTCTTCGCCGAGCAAACGCACAAGCTCGCCGCGCCGAGGGGCCGGCACGTCGCGCCACTGCAAAAACGCCTCCTGCGCGCAATCCACAAGCCTGTTCACATCGTCGGAAGAAGTCTCAATAATGTTGGCGATAACCGATCCGTCAATCGGTGTGCGTACTTCGAGCGTACCGTTGGAGAAGTTGTCGCCTGTCAGTCCATTTGCGGTAAGGATGTCAGTGTAGGGCATGATTTATTCCCACTCGATTGTTCCTGGTGGCTTCGAGGTAACATCATAAACAACACGGTTGACCCCGCGCACCTGATTGATAATCCGCGTCGCGGTCTGACCGAGGAATTCATGGTTGAACGGGTAATAGTCAGCTGTCATGCCGTCCGTCGATGTGACGGCCCGCAACGCCAGTACATGGTCATAGGTCCGCTCATCGCCCATGACGCCCACAGTGCGCACCGGCAGCAAAACAGAAAACGCCTGCCAGATATCGTTATAAAGTCCGGCCTTAATGATTTCATCGAGATAGATCGCATCTGCTTTGCGCAGCAGATCAGCTTTCTCCTTCGTCACCTCACCTGGAATGCGGATCGCCAGACCTGGTCCCGGGAACGGGTGCCGACCGACAAAATGCTCCGGCAAGCCGAGCTCACGCCCCAGTGCCCGCACTTCGTCCTTGAATAGCTCACGCAAAGGTTCGACGAGCTTAAGGTTCATCCGCTCCGGCAGGCCGCCGACATTGTGGTGTGATTTTATGGTGACCGACGGTCCGCCATCAAACGATACACTTTCGATAACGTCAGGATAGAGCGTGCCTTGGGCAAGGTACTTCGCGTCCCCAACCTTCTTTGCTTCTTCATCGAATACATCAATGAACAGCTTACCGATGATTTTGCGTTTGCGCTCGGGGTCTTCGATACCTGCGAGCTCGCCGAGAAACAAATCCTCTGCTTCGACATGGATCAGTGGGATATTGTAAGAATCGCGGAACAATTGAACGACTTGATCAGCCTCTCCTGCTCTCATCAATCCGGTGTCAACAAAAACACAGGTGAGCTGCTCGCCAATCGCCTCATGGATCAGAACCGCGGCCACCGAAGAATCAACACCGCCGGAAAGCCCACAAATCACTTTGCCTTCGCCCACCTGCGCCCGGATTTTGGCAATCATCTCGTCACGGAACGCCGCCATGGTCCAGTCACCCCGCATACCACTGATATTCCGCGTAAAATTGCTCAGCAATTTCGCGCCATCTGGCGTATGCACAACTTCCATGTGGAATTGTGTTGCATACAATGATCTTTCTTCATTCACTATTGCTGCAAATGGGGCTGAGGGTGTTGCCGCAATGGCGCGAAAACCATCAGGCAATCCAACCACCGTATCGCCGTGACTCATCCAGACTGGATAGGTGCCACCCGGCTCCCAGACCCCGTCAAAAAGCAGATTGGACTCGACCACCTCAACTTCGGCGCGGCCAAATTCCCGATGCTCTGCATTTTCAACTTGCCCACCAAGCTGCGCCACCATCGTCTGTTCGCCATAACAAATTCCAAGCACTGGTACGCCGAGAGAGAAGACCTCATCTGCTGCGCGCGGACTTGTCGTTTTCGAGACACTGGCTGGCCCACCAGACAGAATGATCGCCTTTGGACCATAATCTTGGAGAAAATCTGCATCGACTTTATTGAACGGATGAATTTCGCAATAGATGCCATCCTCGCGTAAGCGCCGGGCAATAAGCTGTGTCACCTGGCTGCCAAAATCGATGACGAGCGCCCGCTCGTGGTGTTGTGTAATTTGGGTGTCCGACATGGCGCGGTGTTAGCCTTTCTTCACCAACGTTGCCACAAAAAACCCGTCTGTTTCGCTCGCTCTTGGGGTCAGCTGCAAGCCACCATCTGACTGAATAAGATTGCGCAGTTCTTCCGCTGCCCCCTCCCGCAGGGAACCGGTTTCTTCCATCTGATCAACCGGGTTTGTGACCACAAAATCAGATCGCGTCTGGATGAACTTTTTGATCCGCTCGCCATTTTCTTCCGGCAACAGCGAGCAGGTCACATAAATAAGGCGCCCGCCTGGCTTCACAAATTCTGCAGCTTCGAGCAGGACAGCGTCTTGTTGCTCAAGGCGCTGGTACAATTGTTTCTTTGTCACTCGCCATTTGGTGTCCGGCTTTCGTCGCCAGGTGCCCGAGCCGCTGCAAGGGGCGTCCACAAAGACAACATTCATCTTGCCTTTAAGGTCATTGAGCATACCGCCATCGACCGGACTTCTTACCTGAACATTGCGTGTGCCGGCCCGGCGCAACCGGTCAAAAATCGGCGCCAGGCGCCGCCCGTCTGCATCCCAGGCGAAAATCTGCCCGCTGTTCCCGGCCATCGACGCCATCGCGAGTGTCTTGCCTCCTGCGCCAGCGCAATAATCAAGCACTTGTTTTCCGGTGATATTGCCGGCTGCAAGGCTGACGAGTTGCGAGCCGAGATCCTGCACCTCGACCCAGCCCTTTTGATAAGCGGGGAGCGCATCGAGCGGCGCGGCCCGTTGGTTCTGTTTCGGTGCCGCGATCCGGATAGCCGAATTGCAATATTTCGCCTGCGCGCCGCCGCTCTTCGCGAGCGCCTTCAAAGCTTTTTCCTGATCCGCTTTCAGTTTATTCGTGCGCAGATCAACCGGCGCACGTAAAGCCAACGCCTGTCCTTCCCGAACGGTATCAAAAGTTTGCGCAAACAAGGTTCCCGATAGCCATTCAGGATAATCTCCGGCAATATGGTCGGGTGCATCAGCAAGTACGGGCGGTTCTTTGAGGATCAGCGTTTCATTTTTTGTGAGCGCCCCTGGTCCATATGGTTCTTCTTCCGTCACCTGCGCGATGCGGGTGTCCTCCCATCCCCATATATGTTTTAGTGCTGCAAGACACAATGCGCGCGCAGTGCCATCCTGCATCAGAAACGCTAGAGACTGATTGCGCCTTAAAACGTCATGACACAGATCGGATATCCACGCACGATCACCCGAGCCGGCAAACCGATGAGCCCGGCCCCAATCTGTCATGCAGGCCTTAAACGGCGCGGGGCGCGCTTCAAACTCTGTCAGCACCTCGATGGCACCGGAAAGTTTTCCAGAGTCTTTCATTGTGTCTCCTGGTTAAGTCCAAGTTCGCTTTGTTTTTTCTTGGAATGTCTCACCGAAACATTTCGATGTGGCCCCTTTTGGTACGCCCTGAGGTCGTCATCTGCTAGTCCCGATTTGTCAAATATCACATAGGCAATTTCAGAGACCTTGAAGGTAATTGCAGTCTCCCTCCCAGCAGTCGCCAATTGCAAATACTTTCCTGCCAACTTTCCAAACGCGGGCACCGCCCCGTTGAACAACATGCGTGGTTCTATCTGGATGTTGGATAATTGGGTGCCTCTCGCGTGATCGACACATCGTGCACATGGCTTTCACGAAGCCCTGCATTAGTGATCCGTACAAAGCGTGCGAGCCGTTGCATTTCCAGTATTGTTGGCGCGCCGACATAACCCATGCTAGCGCGAATGCCCCCAATAAGTTGGTGCAGGATCGGTGCAACCGGTCCCTTATAGGCTACCCGGCCCTCGACACCCTCCGGGACCATTTTCATTATTTCTTTAACATCGGCTTGAAAATACCGATCGGCAGACCCCCGCGCCATCGCCGTGATCGATCCCATACCGCGATAGGATTTGTACGACCGCCCCTGATAAAGAAAAACTTCTCCCGGTGCTTCATCCGCGCCCGCCAGAAGCGAGCCGATCATACAGCAATCGGCACCTGCCGCCAATGCCTTCGCCATATCACCTGAATATTTGATTCCGCCATCGGCAATCACCGGCACACCTTCTTCGCGTCCGGCACGCGCAGCGTCAGCGACAGCCGTCAATTGCGGCACGCCGACACCCGCAACGATCCGCGTTGTACAAATCGAACCAGGACCAATCCCGACCTTGATCGCATCGGCACCAGCGCCCGCCAGCGCTTTGGTTGCATCATAGGTTGCAACATTGCCAGCAATAACTTGCGTATGATTGGAAAGACGTTTTATCCGCTCAACTTGCGCAACGACATGAGATGAATGACCATGCGCGGTATCTATCACGACCACATCGACCCCGGCATCAAGCAATGCTTCAACTCGTTCAAATCCTGAATCACCGACCGTCGATGCCGCCGCAACACGTAATCTGCCCTCGGAATCCTTGCAGGCAAGGGGATACTTTTCGGACTTCTCGATGTCGTTGACCGTCATCAATCCAACGCAGCGATACTCTTCATCGACGACTATTACGCGCTCTATCCGCCGTTTGTGGCAAAGTTCCTTTACCTCATCTTGCGTCGCTCCAGGCTTGACCGTAACAAGGTCCACCGATGTCATCAGCTCTTTGACTGGCTGATCGAAATTGGTGGCAAAACGCATGTCCCTGTTCGTCAATACGCCAACGAGTTTTCCGACGCCGTTGGCATTCGGATTTTCCACCACCGGAAAACCGGAGATTTTGCGCTCCAGCATGATGTCTTGCGCGGTGCGCAATGTGTCATCTGGCGTCAGGGTCAACGGGTTAACAACCATGCCACTTTCATAGCGCTTTACCCGCCGAACATGCTCGGCCTGTTCTTCAATCGAGAGGTTACGATGCAGCACGCCCAATCCACCGTTTTGAGCCATAGCAATGGCCATGTCGGCTTCTGTGACGGTGTCCATTGCCGATGCAATGATCGGAATGTTCAAAGTAATGTCTCTTGTTAGCCGGGCTTTGACATCAACCTGAGATGGCATCACTTCCGATGCACATGGCTCCAGCAATACATCATCAAAGGTCAGTGCTTCACGTATCTGCATGCGGGCTCCTCTTAGTGTCTGGCATCTATAAAAAACGGCTCAGCTTCGTTCACGGCGTAAACATGTGCCAAGCGATCGGGATCGGAACATACGCTGTTAGCTGCGTCTCTCATTCTCCCATTGCGCGCCATCAGCTCATCTGCAATCTCAACGATCCGGGTGTTTGGGAACGCCGTTGGCGAAGCGCCTGCAAGAACTGCGGCGATCGTTGCTTCACTTGCATTTGGGTTGTGCAGGCAGGCAGCGATAAAAGCAGTCGCGGTTGACCGACTGATCCCGGCCCAACAATGGATCAGCAGAGGCGTTGTCGGATCCCATTTTTCAAGAAAACGGATCACGCCTGTCACGTGCTCTTCAGCCGGGGTCAATCGACCCTCGATTGGTTTGCGATCGTCATCAACTTCTACCCGGTGATGACTGTCTGAGCCGAAACCATCCAAATCGGGAAATGGGGTACCAGGACCGAGTAGGCTGACAACTCTTGTCGGTTGCGCAATTTCTGCCGTGTCGTGGAGTTTTGCCAGGCTAGAGATCCAGATTTTCATGACGCGGCCCCCTTGTACCCAATCGCAATAACATACATCTCCGCTGAATCCTGCCTGCTCGCTTTTGGTTTTGCGTGAGCAACCTTTTTGAAGTTCTTTTTTAATCGAATGAGGAGGTCGTTGTCAGCACCACCTTGGAATACCTTGGCGACAAAATGCCCACCTTCAGTCAATACTTCTTCTGCAAAATCAAGGGCTGTTTCGGCAAGGGCAATGATACGCATGTGATCCGTCGCCTGATGGCCGGTGGTCGGCGCCGCCATGTCTGACAAGACAACGTCGGCATCTCCCCCCAGTAACGCTTTCAATTGTTCCGGCGCCCCAGCGTCAAGAAAATCCATTTCAAGAACATCAGCTCCCTCGACTGGTGGCATATGGAGGTAATCAATCCCGATGACCCGCCCCTTCGGGCCTACCGCCCGCACCGCAACCTGACACCAGCCCCCCGGCGCCGCGCCAAGATCGACGACGCGGGCGTTCTTGCTCAGAAGACCGAACTTCTCGTTAATTTCTTTCAACTTGTAGGCGGCGCGTGAGCGATACCCTTCTGCGCGCGCCTGCGCCACAAACGGATCGTTCAGCTGCCGTTGCAGCCACAGTGTGGAAGATATTTTTCGACCTTTGGCCGTTTTGACGTTAGTGGTGAGTTCACGTTTGGCCCGTTGATCGGCGTCACTCTTCGTGGAGCGTTTCAGGACACGTTTTTCAGGTTCTTTACCAAGAGCAGTTTTGGTAATATCGGTTTTCTGCGTGGTTTTCGGACGGTCAACAGATGTCTTCCGCCGCGCAGGTTTACCGGTTTTAGAATATTTCGAGTGCTCCATGTCGCTGTATAACGGAAGAGTCGTTCTAAATCTAGCGCCGTCTTCGCTTGCCTTTGCGCCTGCTCCGTCGGTCTTTAGCAATCAGCTCCGCGAGCATACCCTCACGTAGTCCCCTGTCCGCTACACGTATCCGGGTCGCCGGCCACGCTTTGAGAATACCTTCGAGGATGGCGCAGCCGGGTACGACTAGATCGGCTCGTTCCGCCCCAATGCACGGCTCCTTCTTGCGGTTTTCATTTCCCATAGATCGCAGTTTTTCAGACAATGCCAACGCCCGATCAGACGCGAGCCATATCCCGTCCACTTCACGGCGGACGTATCGTTTCAGGCCGAGATGAAATCCTGCGATACTGGTCACCGTACCGGATGTCCCCAGGACATGGGCCTTGCCATCTTCAAAAACCGGTTTCAATCCGTCTGCATCTTTAAAGTTGCTGACGTTGTCAGCTACTAGATTAACAATTTCGTCATAAGTTTCACGAGTTAGATCGCTGCCGTCAAAGCGCTCCGAGATTGTCACCACCCCCATAGGTATGGATGTCCAGGTGATTATTTTGTGCCGCGGGGGTTGGGTTTCAGTCGCCGGTTTGACGCGGCGAACCCAGGATATCTCGGTCGACCCACCGCCAATATCAAAAACCAGCACAGCTTCTGAGGTTGGGTCCGTTAAATCCATACAGCCACGAACCGAGAGACCTGCTTCTTCCTCGGGTGATATCAAGTCGAAGTTTAGCCCTGTCTCTTGTTTGATACGTACCAGAAATTCGGCACCATTCTCGGCTGACCGGCACGCTTGTGTCGCTATACTCCGCAACGATGTAACCCGGCGTTGCTTGACTTTATCGGCGCAAATTTTTAACGCCTCGACAGTTCGATCCATCGCATCTTCAGACAGGCGTCCGGTCCGGCTCAAGCCTTCACCGAGCCGAACGATCCGGGAGAAAGCATCAACCACCCGGAAGCCCTTTTTGTGTGGACTGGCGATCAAAAGCCGGCAGTTATTGGTGCCGAGATCAATCGCAGCATATTTGGGAGAAAAGATCGGTGTTGGTCGCCAGTCTTTTTCGAGGCGTTTTTCACCTTTGATTTCACCGTTCAAGGCAGGGGGTTTAGCTTTTTTTTCGCGCAGTTTCTTCAGGCGGCGCGCACTGATATGCCGTTTGTTTTTGCCCCGCCGATTCTTCTCGACATCGGTAGGGGATTCAGTGTCGGCCCCACTATTGGGGACAATGTTCTCCTCGGTCACAACTGCGTCCTCGCTCGACCATCAGGTTTGCACCCGTTTTGTCAAACAGTACCCCGCGGGCAAGCGGTGCCGCAATAGCTATCTACATTAAGGAAACAGCACATCAGTTCCGGAATATTTCTTCCGCTAACGTATCAGCAACTATGCCTGTTGAAGTATCTTCACTCACAGCTCGATCAAAAATCCTGGTCAATACGACGGCTATATTGTCGAGCGCCTGATATAGTTTGCCGCGATCCCAATCACCCATGACTTCATGGCCAATGCTAATGACGCCGCCTGCATTAATCACATAGTCCGGCGCATATGTTATACCCATCTCTTTCAGCACACCATCATACCCTGGTCTTTGAAGCTGGTTGTTCGCCGCGCCGGCAATCACTTTGGCTTTGATTCTTTTGATCGTAGTTTCGTTGATAGCACCGCCCAATGCACAGGGCGCGTAGATTTCGACTTCCTGTGCGCACGCATCGTTAGGACCGACGACAACCGCACCGAACTTATCTTTTGCGATTGCCAACACTTGCTCATTCACATCTGCAACAATAAGCTTTGCGCCCTCTTCGTGAAGATGTTCGGCCAACGCCATACCCACGGCGCCAAGGCCTAAAATTGAAACCCTCATGTTTTTGAGATCGCCGCTTCCAAGAGCATGCGCGGCAGCCGCTTGCATACCCTTCCATACGCCATAAGCCGTCACCGGTGATGGATTGCCGCCTCGGCCTTGTTCGTCCACAACACCAGCGGCATATTTTGTGCTCTTGCGCATTTCATGAATATCGTCGGTAGTCACGCCTGAATCGGGGGCGCTGACGTAGAAACCGTTGAGCGAATCCACGGCCTTGCCAAAGGCACGCATCATTTCGGGAGTTTTTTCTGTATAAGGATCAGCAAATACCACCGCCTTGCCGCCACCAAACGGGATACCACCTAACGCGTTCTTGTACGTCATACCGCGAGAAAGATTTTTTACGTCAGCCAGTCCGTCGTCGAATGAAGCATATTTGCGAATCCGACATCCGCCGAGCCCGGAACCGAGGTTGGAGTTGTGAACCGAAACGATTGCGTTGAGCCTGGTTTCCTGGTCGGTAAACTGGACAACTTTTTCCCACCCATCCACTTCCAATATGCGGCTTTCCATGCGGGCCATCTCCTGATTTGAAGTTTTGTAATGGCGATGGATTAGAACTTCACGAGACGCTGCACCAGTAGACAAACGGGCAGTGCCCAAAATAACGATACAACATTAGAATCGGCTACGAATCTGTAGTGTTCATGCCGATATGTGTTGATGATTAGCATTATATGTCATATGGCTAGAAAAAAATGAGTGCGCCAAATGAAACTTGATCAGATCGACCGAAAAATCCTTCACCACCTGCAGGAAAACGCCAGAATCACGAACGCGGATCTGGCTGAAAAGGTTGGTCTCTCCCCGACGCCCTGTTTGCGACGGTTGCGCCGCCTTGAGACTGAGGGGATTATCAAAGGCTATCACACTGAAGTAAACCGCGAAGCGCTTGGTATTGGTGTGACGGTTGTTATCATGATTAAGCTTGAACGTGAAGATGAGGCGTCTTTGCGCTCTTTTGAAGCGGACATAAGGGAGCGCCCCGAAGTCATGGAATGCTATCTTGTGACCGGTAAGTTCGATTATTTCCTGCGTGTGATTATCCCGACGCTCGCAGCTTACGAGACTTTTCTGTCAGAAACTTTGTTGCGCATGAACAATGTCGCGTCGGTGGAATCGAGTTTCACGTTACGAGAAGTCACCAAGAAAAATGTACTTCCGTTACCAAAAGCCTAAGCCTGACGTCGCAAGATAAACTCCGCAATTCTCGTCAAAGGTTGAATGTCGGTTGAAAAACAAGCAAGCTGATCCTTCGCTTCACAGATAAGTTGAGCCGCCTTCTTGTGCGCACCAGCTTCCCCTAACAGATCAACAAATGTTGGCTTTTGATTTGCCGCATCGCGCCCGACCGGCTTGCCCGTAGAGGCTTCAGACCCCGATACATCCAGAAGGTCATCGGTAATTTGAAAGGCAAGGCCAAGCCGCGCTGCAAAAGTATCCACCGCCATAATATGATCCTCGTTGGCCTCGGCGAGATATCCGCCAAAGCGGCATGAGACGCGAATTAGCGCGCCGGTCTTCAATGACTGCAACAGTTCAACGTCTTCCGCCTCGGCCACACCAGTCTCCGCCAGAATATCCATCATCTGACCTCCGACCATTCCGCTTGCACCGGCAGCTGCCGCCAACTGACTGACCAGTGTCGTTCTGACCCCCGCATCAGGATGCGTCTCAGCGCTGGCGAGGACAGCAAAAGCTTCCGTAAGTAATCCATCGCCGGCGAGAATTGCCGTGGCGTCATCATAGGCGATATGCGATGTCGGATGCCCGCGCCGAAGATCGCTGTTATCCATGGCCGGCAAGTCATCGTGGATCAGGCTGTAGCAGTGAACCAGTTCGATAGCGCACCCTGCGCGAACCGAATAGGTCCGCGATACGCCAAACAGGTCAGCACTGGCCACGGTCAAATATGGGCGCAGTCTTTTGCCACCAGCCAGCGCACTATAGCGCATCGCATCGTAAATTCTCACGAGACCAGAAGCTGAAATCGGATTTTCTGGTGACAGTAAGTCGTCGAGCAGACCCTCGATAGACTCCAGAATCCGGGCGTCAAAAATGTCTTCAGTACTCATTTTTCCCTGATGACTCCCGCAGCTTAAACTGTAAACAAGTCAGCGTAGTCTTAAGAAATCACCTTAAGATTGTCACGCCTGAGTTTTGACGAATTTTCGCTCAAATCATTAACAGCGCCTCTTCCTATTATGCTTGATAAGGGCAGAATTTCCATTGTGAAGGATATATTTACGCATAACAGCTTAGGTCATGACTGCAAGATAACAGGTTAACGATCTCGTTCAAAGGATACGGGCAGGCTTAAAGGACCGTTAGGAGCCTTCCCTGACAGCCTATGTCAAAATCAGTAACTTCCTTGTGACAATTTGATGCAAATTGCGTCGGGCAGGTTCCTCATTGAATAGATAGGCTTTGACGCTACCTAAGATGCAGATAATCGCGATCGTACACGATCAAATAATACAAGACCAAGTTGTGATGGATGCCGTTGAAGTATCGAAACAGTTAACCATGGACATGATAATCTGCATGGATGAAATATTGCACTGGTTAATATGTGCCGTGACTAATTGAATCTCCGGAGTGGCAAGGCTGATGTGTGGTATCGCCGGTATAATGGACTTGAATGCGGCACGGGAAATCGACCGTGATGCCCTGAAACGCATGACTGATGCCCTCGCCCATCGTGGGCCTGACGGTGAAGGTTACTTTTACGAAGACGGACTGGGATTGGGCCATCGCCGTCTAGCGATTATTGATCCGAAGGGTGGTCACCAGCCTTTTATTTCGAGTTCCAGCACGACAGTTCTGAACTTCAATGGCGAGATTTATAATTTCCAGACCCTGAAAAGTACTATGAAGGCCGCTGGACTGAGTTTCCGCACGGAGAGCGATACAGAGGTGCTGGCCGAGTTATGGGACCAGAAGGGACCAGCGACACTTAGCGATCTCGGCGGCATGTTCGCCTTGTCGATCTGGGACAAAAACACCAGAACTCTAACACTTGCACGAGACCGGCTTGGTGAAAAGCCGCTCTACTACGCTGTGACCGATGACGGTTTTTTTGTCTTTGCCTCAGAACTTCCTGCCCTGCTCGCGTCGGGTCTGGTGGCGAAAGCCTTGTCATACCCTGCCATCTCAGATTATTTCGCGTTCGGTTATATACCTGACCCGAAGACGATCTTTCGCAGCGTTTTGAAGTTGCCACCTGGCAGTTTGATGATACTCAGACAAGGTTGTGGCAACCCAGCGAAACCCGAGAGATACTGGCAGCTCTCGATGCAGCCGAATATCGAGCGGACCTATCAGGACGCTATCGAACAATTGCCGGGTCTTGTTGATCACGCAGTGCAGGCCCAGATGGTCGCCGATGTCCCACTTGGGGCGTTTTTGTCCGGCGGCGTTGATTCCAGCGCCATTGTCGCCTCAATGTCTCTTCAAACGCCGGAGAGAGTTCACACAACGACCATTGGGTTTAATACGGTCTCCCATGATGAGCGAGAGTATGCGCAGCAGATTGCGACCCTTTATGATACGCAGCACACTGAACAGCTGGTTGATTTTGACGTCAACCACCTTATTCCCAAGATCGCCGATATTTATGGCGAACCTTTCGCCGACACTTCGGCCCTGCCGACATACCTTGTCTGCCAAAAAACCAGAGAACAGGTCAGCGTCGCCCTCTCGGGAGACGGTGGAGACGAAATCTTTGCTGGTTACAGGCGGTATCCGTTTTTTCGCCAGGAACAACGGATCAGGTCGCTCTTGCCTGGCACCATCCGGCGACCGTTGTTCACAGGTCTTGGCTCGATCTATCCAGCACTTGACCGCGCACCGCGCCCTGTCCGCCTCAAGTCAACACTACTATCGCTCGGACAAACAGCAGCAGCTGGTTATTTTCGTTCAGTCAGTATCAACCGGCCTGATGCCCAACAGGCAATGCTTTCACCAGAATTCAGACAGGCCCTTGGTAGTTATCAACCACAACAAATTATCGCAGACCTATTTGATGAAGCCGGCACAAACGATCCGCTGTTAAAGGCACAGTATGCGGATTTGCATACATGGCTTCCCGGCCGGATGCTGGTCAAGGTTGACCGGGCGTCGATGGCAAACTCTCTTGAAGTGCGTCCTCCTCTTCTGGATCATAAACTGGTTGAATGGGCCGCGACATTGCCGCCGAATTTCAAATTGCAGGGCCATAGTGGCAAGCGCGTCTTTAAAGAAGCGATGCACTCGCGCGTCCCGCGCGATATTCTGTACCGCAAGAAACAGGGCTTCGACATGCCTGTCTCTGCCTGGCTGAGGCAGCCCGACAACAATCCTCTTGACCTTCTGCGGGACACAATTCACTGGAAATCATGTGGTATACTGAATGAAACAGTTATTGACGCCATGATGTCGAAACATCGTTCAGGCAAGAAAGACTACGGTCAGGAGTTGTGGAGTATCATCATGTTCAACGCTTTTCTGGCGACGACGTAATCCCGGCGATCTTGTTGAACAGCGTGTCATAAGAGTCAACCATATGATCGAGGCTGTAGTCACGCTCTGCTTTTTCCCGATTCGCTGCACCTGTGTGCTCCCGCATCACTTTATTATGCACCAGTCTGATAAGCTCAGATCGCAAGCCGGTTTCATCGGCCACAGGGACGACGAACGGTCGATTTTTATCGGACACCATTGAGGCGACATCACCGACATCGGTCGCGATAATGGGCAGGCCGCAGGCCATCGCCTCAAGAACACCAAACGGCATCTGTTCGGTTGATGATGTGAGGGCAAAAATGTCCAGTTGATGATAAATTTCAGCAGGGTTGTCGGTGTGCCCGGTGAATGTGATGTCAGCCTGCAGATCCAGGTTAGCGACCTGCGCTTCGAGGCTTTGTCGATCCGGCCCATCGCCAGCAATGATAAGTCGCGCTTGATCTTTCAAAGCGCAATCAAAAAAAAGACGGATCAGACGGCTAATGTTTTTTTCTTGGCGCAGCGCACCGACGGAGCCGATGACAACTCGCCTGCCAGGATCTCGTTCTGAGCGTTTGAAGGCCGCAATATCAACACCGTTCGGGATGAAGCTGACATCACCTTTCGAAAGCCTCCATTTTTTTTCTGTTACAGCCTGCAGTCCACGAGATGGCACGACCACATGTCTGTCCCTCAACAACCAACGCCGTGCCAGAACACGCTGCCATTTCTGGCTGTCGGTGGTTTCATCTGGACCAAACCCGTCTTCAAAGTGAATCTGCGGTACGATTTTTTTGCCAGAAGGAAAAAGACGATTGGCCAGGGCAACTTCGATGGTGCCCCAGTTATAGGTACATAGCAGGTCAGGATTTGCGCTGCGGATCAGACTTTGAAGGTACCGGATATTGTTAAGAACAAAAAGATGTCGTTTCGTGACAACAACGTCACGCCGCGACCACAGAACATCGGAACCAAAGAGCGCCGTGGCACCGTAGTCACCATCCAGCGCGACAATTTTATGCTCAAGTGCCGGCAGCCGATTTGCCAATAGGGCCAGCCGGCGTTGCTGGCCGCCGGTCGCAAAAGAATTAAAAACGTGTAGTATCTTCAATGGTTTAACTCTTGTTCGCCTTGGATAATCGACAAGTTATGTTGGCCCTTTCCGGTCTGCAGGAAAAAGGCCAAGCCAGCTGTTCGCGTTCCCATCGATATCCCCATGATTCTTGCCGAAACAAGTCCCAATATCCGGTTGACCTTGCAATACGACTTGCTTATTAGTCCGCCCTTCATGTGGGCCCGTAGCTCAGCTGGTAGAGCAACTGACTTTTAATCAGTAGGTCCTGGGTTCGAAACCCGGCGGGCTCACCATGATTTATGTTTAAAAAACAATTAGTTATACAAAAATCTAGCCCTTCATCTCACCTGGATCGTGTTGTTTGCTACCACATTGCAACCAATGTGAGTCAATTCACCTGTCACGCACCGGTTCCGTACACCAAATCGCACAATCGCATTTCTAATCCGATTATTCCCGAATGGTTGTCAGGAAAAGATCTGGCCGCTAGCATCTCTTCTCTCAGCGGGCAGGCTTTTTTAAGAAGTGAGAGGTTACCTCATGTCTGAAAATTTGCCCGTTCAATTGGTTGAGTACGATACTCACGGCAAACTCCGCCCGCACTGCCCTTCCCACTTACGGCATCGCAGTTTTTGAAGAAGCGGTCCGGCTGATGCCGCACCGACGATACGTGCTGTCGAACAAGGCCCACGTGCTGCGCAAACACAATATCGAGAAAGTTTGAATTGTAGTGGATTGCGGTCTGCTCCGGTTGCCCGCCCTCTGCTCCGGCTCAATTATCCGGCAAAGCAAGGACGGAGACAGACACCCTGCCACTCTTCAAGATCGACCTTGGACGCTCTAATGCACTCTCTTCAAAACCCTGATTTTGAAAATCCTCACTTCAGAGCATACTGGCTAGACGAAACCCAATATTGTTGTTCCGGTTCGTCGGCGTGTTCCTGTTGCGGTTGGCGGAGCGGAGGTTCTCTGGCGTGTTGTTCCATGAGCCACCGCGGATCACGCGGTTCGTGCAAAAGATCGATCAGGCCCTGCCCTAATGCTCTTCATTGAACGGGCAAGGATCGCGTGCCTTAGCGCACGCGAATTAGTATGCCGAGCATGAGCTGCCCAGGCGTTGATTTTGACAAGTGCTTCTTCGGTCGAGAGCGTGCCAGCTCTAACAGCAGCAACCATTCCTTTCAGGCGGCCTTTGAACGCTTTCACATTTTTTTCAGGCAAAGATCGTTTTCCATTTCTATGCAGAACAATACCCAGAAATTCTGATGCTTCCTCAGTAGGTGATATTTTCGTTTTTCGCTGGTGCAATTGCAATCGGCGCTGACCGATGAAGCTCGCGATATTATCGCGCCAAATCGAGAGCACTTTCGGGTTATCATGAAACAGAGCGAAGTCGTCTACATACCGAAGATAAGGTGCAGCTAAAACTTCACTCGCGTAATGATCTAACGGATCGAGGTATAAATTTGCGCTGAACTGACTCATTAAGTTACCTATCGGCAAGCCTCTCGTTCTCTCCAACGGAGTTAATAAATCATCACCTTGAAAATGCCTATCAACTGGTTCTTGCGGGTTCGAGCCGTCAACTATGACATCCATTAACTCTAGCGTTCTCTGGCAGGAAATGCGTCGGCGAAAGTCACACTTCAATACTTCATGATCGATGGCGGGAAAATATCGAAAAACATCGCACCGCAAAACATAACGATACCTATTCCGGTAGCGCTCATAGGTCTTTATTGCCCTATGTGTGCCTTTACCAATTCGATTGGCGAAAGAATTATCGATAAACCCAGCTTCAAACAGCGGCCCGATAACTTCCACTAGCGCATTTTGCACGACGCGATCCCGAAAAGGGGCCGCCGAAACTATTCTTTTCTTCGGACGCTTCAACTCAATTTCCAGATACCGGCCCGTCCGATATGTGCCGCTTTCGAGTTCTATTTCCAGTTTGAGCAGTTCTCTTTCCAAAGAAAACTGAAACGCAGCAGCTCCCGCTTTGTTACGCTTGCCTCGAATGGCACGCTTTGAAGCTCGGTACAGAGCATCAAACGTTGCCACCTGTTGAAACAGCTTGTCGTGACGTTTTGGCATGTTGTGCTTTTTGCCACCCCCCGATGCTGCGTCCAATCTCGTCAATTTGTCGAGCTGCATACTGATACGAATCACCATTGATGAGTCGCGTTTCGACTGCAAGCCGAAACAAAAATCTGCTCTTTTCCAATTTGATTTGAGCTTGATACAAGAGGGAGCCTCGGTCCTTCTTGTATGTCGCCTCAACGACGATCATCAAGACATCAATAATCGTCGCATGAAGTCGGTCACCGACAGTAAATTTGTGAGCCCTTGGAAATTTTTCGACCTTGGCCGTTACCCAAACCAAAAACTGAAAGCACAATTCGGCAATCGGCTTTCCTGGATTTTTGATGGTATTTGGCGCAGAACGATTCACAAATGCTTCTTTATGTTGTATAAAGATTAAGTATTGATTCGTTATTTACGATTGCAACAGAGCAGGAGTTGAAACAGGTAAACATGTAAATAGGATAACAGGTTAAAGTGTCCTGGCGAGACGGAACCCAACCGTGTAACCCGGTTCGTCGGCGAGAACCCGGTTGCGGTTGGCGGAACGGAGGCCCTCTGGCGTGTTGAGCCATGAGCCGCCGCGGATCACGCGGCCCGTACATTTGCCGCCAAGATAGGCCGCGCCATTTGCATTTTGTCCGCTTAAGGAACTACGATAGCAATCCTCTACCCATTCATAGACATTGCCGTGCATGTCATAGAGTCCAAAGGGGTTGTCCAGGAACTGACCAACAGGGGCCGTATTCACCCACTGGTCACGACCGCTCGCCAAGCCGGTACAACATTCATCCTTACCGTAGTTGGCAAACCCGTGGCTGGCAGATGAGCCCCAGGGATACGCCGATGTCGTGCCACCCCTCGCAGCATATTCCCACTCGGCTTCGGTTGGCCGACGATAGCCACTGCGCGAATTGGTATTGACGTAGGAAGCGAATACACCCGCGTCTGCCCAGTCAACTTCGATCACTGGGCGACGCCCCTTCCCGTAGCTGTTATCCCCGCCTGCAGCTGTGACCGGACCCTGATTGCAATAGCCTGCACTGACACAGGCATCCCATTCATCCCAGGTGGTTTCAAATCGAGCGATCGCGAAGCGACGAATAGAGACCCTTTGCTGAGGACCTTCGTCTGTCTGTCGCGTCGGTTCTGAGCTCGGGCTTCCCATGGTGAAGTTGCCGTTGGGGATCACCACCATGTCAGGACATTTTGCACATTCCCTGAACAAGGCGAAGTCAGGCAAAGTTGCAGGATCGACCGAGATGATTGGCGCCCGGGTAGACGGCGGCGTCGAGCGGGCATCCACATAAGATGGTTGTGCAGGTTGCTTTTCAGTTCGCAACAATCGTCCCGATACAAAGCCAACACTGCCGTCGGCCATTGCGATACGATACCAGTCCCTGCCAACAACCTCACCAGTCAGCGTGACTTCATCTCCGCCACCCAATTGAATGATAATTTCATACTCAGTGCTCGGTCCTAGACGAACATTTGCAGGTCCAGTGGTATACCGCGTACCAGTTTGTTCAAGCACTTCAAATGCCGGCTGGCTTACGACCGGATCGTTTCCGCCCGGTGCTTCATCCGTCAGTAAGCTCGCAAAGACGTAGCCGATTTCGCCTCCCGGCCCGACGATCTGATACCATTCACGGCCATCCTGTCCCCTTTTGATACGGCCGGTGACGATGACCTTTTCCCCCGCTTCCAGCGTACCAAGAACACCTGAGCTGGCACTATCTGATCTGTAGACCGCAATTTCCCGCACGTCTTGTGCGTACATGATCTTATTCAGAACTTCATCAATTCGAGTAGCTCCGCCACCGCCTACAGAATTTTCCACCAAAGGTGTTTCAAAGGCTTTGTTCAGCCTTAATAGTGGACTTGCTTCCAGAAGCTTCACCATGCGCTTGGCGGAGTTATACTTGCCGGGGCCAGTGCTGCCCGGGCCAGCATAATGTAGCCCGACGACGCCGCGACCAAACTCAGTAAAAATCGGCGCGCCGGAACTGCCCGGCAATGTATCGCACGAGTGAAAGATTTTGTCACTTGAAGGTTGGAAATTTCCTGCAACACGGCATCCCGTTCTCGAAACATATTTTGGATACCCTGCCGGATGATGAAACATCGTCAGCGAGGTTCCTGCCGACGGGTCTTCATCAAGTATCTTGATCGTGCCGTACTGTTCTGATGGATTACCGAGAACCCTCAAAATGGCGTAATCCAGATCCTTGTTTGCTTCCACAGGATCACTCTTGACACTGTACCGGCGTACCGTGTTCTGGTTGGCTTCGTCGTAGTAGCCCATGACTAGCTCGACGTCCCTGGCCTTTCCCGCATCGCCGGTGCCCGGTACGCAATGATAGTTTGTAAGGATCAGGTCTGACGAAATAATCGAGGCCGTGCAGGTGCCCATTCCACGGATGCCAATTAAGTTCCTGTAGAGAATATCAAGCCGGCCAATGGGTTCGCTTAGCTTCCTAAGAGCAGATTGAGCGTTATAGATAAGCAATGGTTCGAATTTGGCACGGTTACCGAGAATTGCTTCATATTGTTCGCTCGTCTGCGTGCCCTGTTTAAACTCAAGGTCATTATTGCCGAACTGGTCGGCATCGAACATGAGATCCTGAGCGGCAGCGGACGCTACACCAAGAAATATGCTCACTATACAAATGAAAATTTTCATACTCTCCAATTTTCCAACCCCAGGGGCAACTTAAGTGACACTTTTAATTACAATGACGATTTACTGCAGTTCGCGCACCGTATCACAACTGATTTGATCGCCGCCGTTACAGGCCTTGCGATAATAGCGTAGAGCTTGGGTCTTGTTTCGGGTGACACCCTTACCATACTCGTACAACCTACCTAGATTATAGCAGCCGATGGCACTGCCACCATCGCACGCCATTCGATAATAACGCGCTGCCTCAGCGTAGTTTCTTGTGACGCCCTGGCCATTGTCATAACGAACACCAAGATCGGCGCATCCCTCCACATACCCGGCATCGCAGGCGTTGCGGAACAGGCGCACAGCCTCAGCATAATTTTTGGTTACGCCAGTTCCTTCTGCATATAGAGAGCCAAGATTGGCACACCCTTTTGCATCGCCACTATCGCACGCCTTGCGATAATAACGCGCTGCCTCAGCGTAGTTTTGTGAAACACCCCGACCATTGTCATACAGAATCCCTAGATTTGCACAGCCGATGGCACTGCCACCGTCGCACGCCTTGCGATAATAACGCGCTGCCTCAGCGTAGTTTCTCGTGACACCCTGGCCATTCTCATAGCGAAAACCAAGATTGGTACAGCTCCATGCTTCGCCGCCATCGCATCCCCTGCGAAAATACGGCACGGCCTGAACATAGCTTTGCGATACACCCTCTCCCGTTGCGTACTTGTATCCCAACACAGCGCAATCATAGGCGCTTCCTCCATCACAGGCGTTGCGAAGTTTGGCGCTTTCCGAAAGCTCGGCCTGGCTGCTCTCTGGCACCAACGGCTGACTGAAGTTTTGGTTGATCCGCAATCCCGGACTAGCGGCCAACAGGCGCACCATTCGTTTGGCTGAGTTATATTGACCAGGGCCGAGGCTGCCAGGTCCGGCGTAGTGAAGACCGAGAACGCCGCGGCCAAATTCGGCAAAAACCGGTGCGCCGGAAGAGCCAGGCAATGTATCGCAGGAATGGAGTATTTTGTCTGTGTTCGCCTTGTAATTTCCTGCCACCCGGCAGCCCGAACGGGTCACGTGTTTTGGATAGCCCGCCGGATGATGAAACATGAGCAATGATGCCCCAGGTTTCGGGTCCTCATTGAGGATTTTGATTGTACCAAACCGGGCCGCAGGATTTTCAGAAACGCGCAGCAGCGCATAGTCAAGGGTGCGGTTTGCTTCAACCGGCACTGGGCTTACTGTGTAGCGGCGCACGGTGCTGGTATCGGCCTGATCATAATAACCCATGACCAGCTGCGCAGCTGTTACCGGGCCAAGATTTCCAAGGCCCGGCACGCAGTGATAATTGGTCAGTATGAGGCTCGATGAAACAACCGAGGCTGTGCAGGTTTCCATTCCACGTGAACCATGTCGCACATCCAACCGGCCAATGGCTTCGCTTAGTCGTCTGAGAGCGGAATCAGCTGAATAGGTTATGAGAGGCTCGAACTTGGCAGTGTTTCCGAGAATAGCTTCATATTGATCACCGGAACTCGATTGCCGGAACTCAAGGTTTATGTTGCCAAACTGGTCAGCATCAAAAAGCAGGTTTTGCGCATTTGCCTCGGCGGACAACACCAATGCTGCGATCATCGAAAAACAGAATACGGACAATCTAATCATCACTGAAGGTCCCATATGATATATATGTCTGCCGCAATTCAAAATACTGCGTCTCAAACTCATCACACGGAATTTCAGCGACATGGGCGTCAGCCGGTTTTTCGAATGGCGGCTCCACGGGCTTTAGCGTCAGTGGGTCGAAAAACGTCCATTCCTGATCCGCGCCATAGGCTTCATTGCCGCCCATCCTGACGGACTGGTACATCGTGCGGCGGGGTAGAAATCCGACACCCTGTTCCTGCATCGCGAAACGGAAAATCTGGTCGGCTTCAAGGCGCTTGCCCTCTTCCCCGACAGCATAAAGCCAGTCATGGATCACGGCTGCTTCTGCATGATCGCCGAAGGGATTGATGAGCCCCTGAACCGCCTCCGGGATCGAGGCAAAATCTGTCAGATAACCACGCGGCACACGATAGACCTTGCCGGTCGGTGGGTAACAATAGAGCCAGTCATCGGACAGGATGGAAACGCGGCGACTTTGCTTGCGCGGGTCACGCAGCAGGACAAGAGGCATCGACAATTGCGCCTGCTCAACAACGAAATCGTCAACGGTGTCGACAGGTGCGACATCGCTAGTGCCGAGAACGTCAAACTTGACAGCGGCAAAGGCTAACGCCGCAACAATCACCAAGAAAAGCAGTAAAACCCGCACCAGTGCCCCCTCTGAACTGTCCCTGCACAATAATGTACAGGCGGGAGGCTATTTTGCAAGTTGGACAAGAAACCGGCCAAATCCTGGTCGATCTGTACCATAGTCATGAATCGAAGGAGTCCTGCCAATGAGCCCAAACTTGTTACGGCCTCAATAAGATAGCCGCGCTTAGCCATAGGTTGTTTTTGTTGCTGTCTGTGCTCAAGACACCCTCTGTAGGGACGATTTTTCGCATAGCGGGCATGTTAGGAGCTACCCTCACCTGTCTTCTGCAGTACCTTCTTGAGTGTTCTCTAGGTCGGCCTTTAATCCAGATCGGCTACCAGCCTCAACAATTACGTGCCGCACTTCCGTAATCTGTTGGGATTGATTGTGCATCGTCAGCATCATCTCGCGTGGGATCAGGTGAGCAACGGTCTTTAGATAGGCGACCGGATTCTCTTTCGCCACACGGCTTAGAATATCACGTCCACGCTCTTGCCAGCTTTCATACAAGTCGGTGAGAAACTCTTCTCCAAGCTTGTTGCGTGCGCCTTTCGGTCGGCCTTTTGGATTACCTGACTGTCCGGGTTTGAATGCGTGTTCAACTAAGTGCGACGCCGGGTGTTTTCTGATTGTATTATCAGCCATTGCGGATTCCTTCTTTCCTGCTCCTCTGGTAATCCTCTAGAAAAGAAAATCACTCGCTTGGAGTGAGTCTGCTACGACCCCCTCAAGTATAAGCTTCGTGCCGTTGCCAAAATCGATGATGGTGTCACCACCTGATTCTGTCATCAGTCCTTGTAATTTTGCAAATTGCGTCTCAGATCGGCCATCGAGCCAGCCAAGCCTGATAATGTCGCCCTCTGCTGAGTTGAAATCTTCGATGACATCTTGGCCTCCGCTGAATACAAAGACATCCGCTCCGGAGCCACCGATCAGTGTGTCGTCACCTCGGCCTCCGAGCAAGAAATCATCACCGGCACCCCCATCCAGGGTGTTGCCAAGATCCACGATCTCATCGGCAAAGAAAAAATCAAAAACGCCCGTGACAAGCCGAGGGTCAAACGTATCCATGAAAGAATGCAATGCACTATCGCCTAAGGGCACCTGAAGGCGAACCCCCATCGAGACTAGCGCATTGCCAAGCAGCAAGTCTGAACCCTCTCCCCCGATTAACGTATCACTTCCCGCTGAACCGATCATCGCGTCGTTATCGCCTCGAAAGTCGGCAAACAAGTCGTTACCGTCGGTTCCCCTAAGGATGTTTATGCCTTCAAAAGTAAGTTGTATGTTGTCATATTCAACCTGGTCGGTCGATCCATTGATAGAGATGGACACATCTGTAGTTGCGCTACTAATTCCATCGGAAATTGTATAGGAGAAGCTGTCGAGTGCAGTCTCCCCGTCATTCAGGTCGGCAAAAACACCATTAGGATCGTAGGACCAAGTGCCATCTGCCTGAACATTCAGGATCGCGCCTGACGCCAATATGACCTGGCCACCGACGTTGGATTCACTTCCGTTTACAGAGGCAACGCGCAAAATATCATTCGTATCAGGGTCTTGATCATTACTAAGGAGATTACCCGGGCGGACAATTCGATCATCTTCGTTGACAGTTAATTCATCGGAAACCGCCTCGGGAACATCATTGATGCCGGTTACTGTTATCGAAACAGTCGCCTCCTCCGAGGTGTCGTTGTCCGCACCGCTGTCATCGCTGGCGACATATGTGAATGTCACTAGCTGGGTCTCGCCGTCAGACAATGTGTCAAAGTCGGTACCGGGATCGAAAGTAAACGTGCCGTCATTGTTGCTGATAGCAGAGCCTAGAACAGGTGCACTGGTGATGGCAAAGGTCAGTTCATCGTTCCGGTCAACATCTGAACCGTCAAAACTGCCGGTAACCGATGCATCTTCTATTGCTTCTGTTGAAACAAAGCCAGCAATCGGCGCATCGTTTGAACCGGTCACGGTTATCGAAACAATTGCCTCTTCCGAGGTGTCGTTGTCAGCGCCGCTGTCATCATTAGCAACATAACTAAACGTGACCAGTCGGGTTTCTCCTGCAGACAGATCATCAAAATCTGCACCGGGATCGAATGTGAATGTGCTATCACCGTTATTGATCACCGTTCCGAGAGGAGGTAAGGATGTAATTGTGAAGGTGAGTTCATCGTTCTCATCTACGTCGAAGCCACTGAAGATACCTGTCAATAGGTCATTCTCAAGTCCCTCGGACGTTACCGCATCTACAGTCGGTTCGGAATTTTCGAACGGTGGCAAGTCCGAGGTAACCACGGACTGGTCATCGAACTGCAGTTGATTGATGCCGAACAGGGTATCGGTGCCGTCTATACCCTCGACAGTGAGAGAGCCATCTGCGTTTACGGTAACTGTGTACTGATCGCTACTCCCTGAGAAAACGGCAATATCAGTTCCGTTGTCACCAAATAGGACGTCATTACCGCCCCCGCCGACTAGAGTGTCGTTACCAAAGCTGCCGACCAGGGTATCTGCCTGATCTCCACCTAGAAGAGTGTCATCGCCATGCGCCCCCACAAGAGTAAGGTTACCGATTGTAACTTGTGAGCCGTCTAGGGTGTAAGCATTGGGTGTTGTTGAGTTTGATGTTCGTACTTCTAAGGCTCCGCTTGAGCCAATGTTTGCATCAGAAAACACAAACAGCTCATCTTCTGAAGAATTGCGGTCAACCTCTATAAACTCGAAGTTTCGTATCAAAGAAAAATCTATGGCAATATCGCCGGCGCCACCGCCAAGTATGTTAATGCGATCAAATCCAGCACCTCCATCAATTAGTTCAGGCTGCTGAGTGAAGAACCTATTTATTTGTACCTGATCATCTCCGGATCCCATATCAATAAAGCGTGCTTGACGACCAACCAAAAAGTCATCGTCATTTCCTGCGTACACTGTGATATTATAGACCCCGTTGAAGGTTCTTATTAAATCATTACCATCCCCGCCAAATACTTCTCCTTCGCCAATGCCCGAAGTTTCATCGCGATCACCGATATACAAAGTATCATTGCCTGCTCCCCCGTTTAAAATGTTAAACCCAGCATTGCCGATGAGTTGGTCACCACCAGCTCCCCCGAACAGAGTATCATTTCCGTCGCCTCCGGAAATAACGTCACCACCAGCTCCCCCAATTAAAAGATCTGCTCCACCGAGCCCCTCTATAGTGTCATCACCACCAAGTCCGTTTATCTCGTCATCACCCTCAGTTCCGGTCAGAACATCATCAACCTCAGTGCCCGTGATAACATTGAAAAAAATGGGGTCGGTGCTGAAACCATAATAGATCGCTCCAGATCCAAATGATTGGTTCTGTTGGTTTTGAACTATGCCGCCAACAAACAGGTCATCAAATCCATCGCCGTTAACATCGCCGATTCCGGCCGTCGAGAAGTCTGGCGCATTGCTCAACATAAATACGCCATCGATGGTTACGCCAAGATCAATTGTTAAATTAGTTACGTCGATGGGTTCATTTCCAATGCTGGTTGATCCAAAGATGATGAAAACTTGTCCTGTTGTTGCGCCACCATCTGTAACGAAAAAATCATCTATCCCGTCACCGTTAAAATCACCGGCTTGGCCAATTTTTCGCGGTAACACGCCAGCCCCAGGGACAGTAACTAGGAATCCCGTCTCCTGGCTCAATGACGATTGGCCAGGATCACTTGATACGAAGAAATCAGCCGCCAATTCGCCAGAAGATCCATAAATCACAAAATAGCCAACATTCTCGACAAACACACCGATGTCATCCAATCCATCAGCATTGACGTCGCCCAGCCCGCTGAATGAGAAGCCTGTATTGTTCGCCCGATCATCGTCATTCCCAACAATTGTGAATCCGTTGCTTCCATTCAATCCACTAAAATCGAAATTTGCCCCAAAACCGTTTTCATCCCCGAATATGACGTGCACACTACCATTCGGAAAATCGGCGGTGCCGATCAACAGATCATCAAGACCATCACCGTTGAAATCCCCGGCGTGAGCAACTTTTCGACCTGAGAATGAACCGGACGAGAACACAGTCGCGACGCTGTTGCTGCCTTGATTATTTCCAAGAACAAGGAAGGCATTGTCGGTCTTATCCTCACCGATGAGGAGGTCGTCAAAACCATCTCCGTTGATGTCTCCGACACCTGAAATAGAGCTCCCAAAATTTTGACTGTTCCCGATACCCCTGATCAGCAAGCCTGTTTCGGTTGTCAATGTGGTCAAATCTATTAACGGTTGAAATCCATTCCCTTGGCCAAAGACTATATAAACGTCTCCTGCTGTTCCAACGCCGGGGCCGCTGACGGCAAAATCATCTATCCCATCACCATTAAAATCGCCCAGACCGGTAACCGAAGCGCCAATTTGGTCATTCCCATTTATCTGGTTTGTACCACCAACAATATTAAACCCATCATTACCGTTCAATGAGTCAAGCCCTGTGCTTGTTGGTATGGCGCCCGTACCGAACACCAGCCACGCCTCGCCAGTGTGATTGCCGGGCGGTACAATCGGACCAGAGAATCGGCTTCCGATGATGAAATCACCGAAGCCATCGCCGTTGACGTCCCCGGCGAAAGAAGCAACCCGAAAATTGGTCCCAAGATCCGCTGTGATGGCTGTTTGTATACCGACTGAATAAATCAGTTCCACCTGACCATTCATCAGATCAAATTGTAGCTGTTCTATGCTGGTTAAGACATCAAATCCATCCGGACCGGATAGAGATAAACCGCCACCAACGTTGAAAGTGAGCGAGTAATTTGACGATGAACTCGCAAAAACCGCGGTATCGATCCCGTCACCACCGTTTATCGTGTCATCGCCTTGCAAGCCTGTGAAGGTATCATCATCAGGCGTTCCAATGAGAACGTCATTAGAGACCGTGCCAATTACGTCCATAAAACGGACCTTCCCAAGGATAGAGGCACTCAACAGTATTGGATCATTTTGACGCGCCGAGTTGACGTGAGTCAATGGCACGCAATACCTAGAATCACTCGCTTTTTGGGTTGCGTTGCCTCTTCAAATTCATTACCCGGTTAATAGCTCAAGGGATGTAGCGTCCGGTTATAGTTTGTGAAACAGGACTGAGTTATGAACATTTGGCGAGTAGTCGGGTGGATTTCCCTAGCTGTCTCAGTGATGTCGGCTGTTTCGCTGGTGGAGGGCGCTTTCACCGAAGCTCTTAGTCCATATTTGCAGAATCTCTTTGGAGAACTCATCGAAAGATACCGAAACCTTCGGTCTGCTACATTTCATGCTGTTAGCATTCAGTTCAATGGAATTGTGAACGTTGTCGCACGGGCGCTAACCTGGTTCCCACCGGCACCTTGGTTTGAAATCGGACCAATCGTCCAAGATGTGCTAACTGTTATTTCTCTATCTATAATTTCAATTCGAAACGGTGTCAGACAGGCGTAGCGGGAACTACTGCAGCGTCAGCGTAATCGTCGCAGTTATGCTATATTACAACGTGCAACGATCATTGGGTTTATAGCCAAAGAATCGATATGGTGTTTTGTTTCTCTATTGCTTTCGTCTAGCGTTTACTTTGCTCTTGCGTACGGCTCAACCCGGCTTGGGCTCTAACATTGGCTTGGAGATCACTCCGACCGTTCTTTGGTTCGCCATTCATTCTTAGGGAACTATTACCTAGCCAGCGATCGGAGCTGGTGCGGCTGGTCCAAGTTCATTGATGAATCGGCTGGCGATCAGTACACCATCGCCATAGTCTTTTTGCGCAGGCAAGCCCTACTGCAAATCCGTATTCATGCGCATACTCAACCATCGCCGGGATCGGTTCTGCCGTAGACGGCGCATCTGCCTGCCAATGCGATACAGGTTCTCTTCAAGCTGCGCTTCGGACTGGGTGGTCATTTCTTATTGCTTCTGGCCATCAGCAATAAGATGACAAGCCCAATAAAAATGATCAGGAATGGCCTAATCTCAAGTGGAATAAAATCAAATCCCAGTTCAAATATAAGGAGAGTCAGCGCGATGAATACACCCATGCGGTTGGCAATACGCTCCGCATCTGAAGTATTGTCCCAGAATTTTTCGAACCAGTTCTGTTTGCCTATATTGAAATGGAAGATCCCCGTTTTCTTCTCGGTGACGTCATCTTGAGGGAAAAGCGTGTGAAAGACTTCCAGCGGTAGTTCAATTTTGTTCTTGTTACCTTCTGCAGTAAAAGACCATACAATCTCAATATCTGTACCCAGTCTTTTATACTTTCCTTTGTTGTCTGGCTGCAAACTAAAAATTTTCAATAATTCACCGCGCTTGAACGGTCTGTTCTGAAACAAAGAGTTGGGAATTCGCACATCTCTATAACGTTCGCTCGCGTGAATTTCCAACTCATGTACATGCTCGCTATCCAGAGACATCGTATCCCGTCGAAAGGGGTAATGCATCAACTGCGCTATCCACGGCAACAAAAGTCCGCCGAGAGCGCCAACAGCCAACAGAAAAACAAGTTGCTCAGCGGGCAGCCCGTCAAACATGTTCAGAACTTCTCTTACATTCCCCATGACGATTATCCCCATGACACTTTCGCTCTGCTTATCAAACAAACTTCTTTGGCAACAGGCCTTTCTTGTACGCCTCGACTTGAGAGATTTGGGCGGCCACCGCTGCGGTCTTTCACTGTCCGAGAAAACCAAACTAGCAATCTATTTTGAATTGTATCAATATGAACCCCGCTACATGGCGGTGCGCGCTCTGATCACCAACCATCTTGCGAGCACACAGGGATTCAATTTAACCTAAACAGGTTACTTGAGCGAGCAGAGGCCCCCCAATGACGATAAATGCCCAAAACCGACTCCTGCCAGATTGGCTTACACGTATCCGAACTCGGCAGACCGTCCTCCCACGGTTTCAACGCTTTGAGGCGTGGAGCCATTCGAACGTTGCCCTGCTACTCAACACGATCCTGCAGGGGTTGCCTGTGGGAGCGCTTTTGACACTTGAGATCGGTAATGAGGAGCCGTTCATCTCGCGGCCCATCATTGGCGCGCCTCAAGAGGGTGAGCGAATCACCGAGCATCTCTTGGACGGACAGCAAAGGCTGACCGGAATATGGCGTGCGCTTCACAACAATTACGAGGATCGCACATACTTCGTATTTTTTAGTCCTGACGAAGAAACGGGCACGCCCTATTACATTGACTCGATTGGGCGCTGGAAAAAGGACAAGGACGAGACATTCCGGCCGTTCTGGGCGAACACACCAATCGGTCAATGGCAGCGCAGAATGATTCCTTTGGATCTTTTTGCGCCTGGTGATGCGGCTAGTGAAGCTTACAAGCTCTGGGCGAAGCTGGCGATCAGCGGCTTCGATGAACGCGAGGAAATCGCTGATATACGGTCCACAATTAGGCAAAAGATAGCGACGTTCAACCTGCCTTATCTATCGTTGCCGGTGACCACATCCAAGGAAACTGCCCTCGACGTATTTCTCAAAATGAACACCTCGGCAGCCCCTTTGAAAACATATGATATTGTTGTCGCGCAGGTCGAAGGCGCACTTGGGCAATCACTCCATGACCTTGTCGCTGACGTGAAGACGACATGCCCCAACATTGCTTCATACTATGATCCGGCGGAGCTAACGTTGTATGCCAGCGCCTTGCTCCAGGAAAAACCGCCCACGAACAAAACTTATCTGGACCCCGCATTCGGAGAGCATCTGCTACGACATTGGGATGAGCTGACCAGCGGCATTGAAAGGGCTGAAGCCTTCCTTGAGGAAGAACGCATCTTCGATGCTGCGCGCCTGCCGACGGACCTCATCGTGCCTGTACTGACAGCCCTCTGGGCGATCGCGCCTGATGGGCTGGACGCGGAAGGAAAATGGCGGTCGACCCTGAGAACCTATGTCTGGCGGGCGGCATTCTCGAACAGATACGAGAAATCCACGAGCACACGTGCGCTCACAGACTATCTAGAGATACGGGATCATCTTGTAGGCAAGCCTGACATGACACCCACGATCTTCAATCTGAACCTGCACCCTCTTCCAGAAGAAAGTGAGCTGCAACTCGCGGGCTGGCCAACGAAGAAAGAGCGTCTCGCACGCGCGATCCTCGCTCTGGCGCTGCGCGAAGGCGGGCACGATCTGGCCGACGGCAGCACGGTTAATCGCAACAACATAAAGAAGAGGGAGTATCATCACCTCTTTCCGGACGCACACCTGACCAAGCTGGGTCTCAGTCAACGCGACATTTATCGGTCGCTGAACTGTGCACTGATTACATGGCGAACCAACCGCAACATCTCCGCCAAGGATCCCGAACGATACCTCGCCGAACGCCTGGACGGGACCGGCATCGACGAACAGGAAGTTCGGCAAAGGCTGTCTAAACACCTGGTCCCTTACGACGAAATGGTTGCTGGTGACTATGAGTCGTTCATGATCGCGCGCGCAAAGTTAGTGAACACCAAGATGCGACAGCTCTGCCGCGTCGAGGCGTCTGCATGAGGAAGAAAAGCATTAGGATTTTTATGCCGTTCCTATTGTTGAATGTGTGTTGAACAGTTGAGGCATTTCCAACTATGCACTCAGAAATCTACCGGCGGCTCCGCCTCATATCAGTCGCACAGAGGGGCTGCTCAATCAAATCCACCAGCACTCGATTAACGACTAATAGACGCCGGTGGGCTCCTGTTCATATTTTTTGCGTCCGGTGCTCAACACACCCTCTGTGCGGACGATTTTTCGAATACCGGGCATTTTAAGAGCTAACCTCACCTGTCTTCTGCGGTGTGAGATTTGTAAGACTTCCCTTTCTTGAAGGATCAGGGTCTTTGCCAAACCGAAACTTGTGCAACTCACAGTCTATCGATGCACAGAGCTTTACCTCCCTCACCTGATCAACACAGCAATCCAGGCACTTCAGCCGGATGAGTTTCAAAATCTCGGTTTTTGTGGTCACCTAATCCTCTCTCCATGATCTCTGTTTTTTCGCCTCATGAGTTGCTTCCAGTTGATCCTGTTTTTCTCCAACGCAGATCGCCTTTTGTTTCTGTTTGCCTGTTTCCTCCCCTAAAGGGGGGAGGGAAACACGGAAACAAGGAAACAAATTATGGGTTTGTTTGCCATTTTGTTTTGGAAACAACGGAAACACTTTCATTTTTCAGCTCGTTCGGGGAGCCAAAACTCGGGGTTTTTGTATCCAATAAGCCCCAAAGTTCTGAGCTGCCCTAAGGCTTTGGCGATCCTTGCTTGATTTCTCCGCACACGTGATTTTTCTAGTGTGTCTGTTTCCAGATCGGGTTCGGAAACACCGCCAACAAGGGAAACAGGGGCGGGTTCTATGAAGCCTTTGGCCTCGGAAACAGAGTATAAATCGCGGGTCGTACCAACACGTGTTTGGAAGCCGTCTCCATTCGGATTCTTGAGGATTCCCCCGCCCTCGGCGAAATAATCAACAACGATTTCGTAGAGCTGCTTATTGACTCCCTTGATGGCTGTATTGTTTATTAATCGGACATTTGTTTTGAGACGAAAGTTCTCAGCAATGCAGGTGGTGACGGGCTCACCTTCGTCATCATTGCCCAACTCTTTTACCGTCAAATCGAATGAATATTCCTGGCCGTCTTCACCGTCTTTGACTTTGACAAATTTCATTATGCGCGTGCCATCGTCCGGGCGCGTAACACTGATCTCAAGGTCAACAGCACCTCTCAAACTGGAATGACCGCGAGCACCCTGCTTCGTGTCTTTGCCGGAATGGTGAATAAATAAACAGGCGGCGCCAGTCGCAGACTTAATCGTATCGGCGAAGTCAATCGCTCGTGACATTCCGGCGTTGGTGTTTTCGTCAGAGTCGCCAAGAAAGCGAGCCAGCGTGTCAATTATCACCAGCTCGATGTTTTCTGATTTCATAGTGTCTATAACAGACTGTAAAAACCTAGGGTCCTTAAAGTCTGATCCCCTCTGGCATGCGGCAAGAAACTGATCGTCAGGTTCAAAGCCATCTTCCTGCTCAAGACCAACCAATCTCTTTTTGAATCCGCTTTCGCCCTCAAGTGTCACATAAAGGGCACCACACTTTCGTGTTCGTCGGTCAACGAACGGGAGGCCGGCTGTTATATGACGACTGAGTGTTTTGGCGCAGAACGATTTTCCGGCGCCTGGCGGGCCGTATACAACACCCAAGTCACCCGCATCGATAAGCCCCTTGAGCAAGTAGTTTGTGCAGGTTAAATCAAGTTTCAAATCTGAAGGTCTGAAGATATTCAATACCGGCGGCGCACTGGCCTCTGGGTGCAGCGGGTGCACGGACACAGTGCCACCTTCAGAATGGCCTGAGGGGTCATCACCGGGATCAACCTTGTGCTCCGTATATTGCCCCTCAAAGACGTTTTCAGGTGTTTCTGTCATTATGCGGCCTGCCTTTTCATCCATAGGTCGTTGAAGTCTTGTTTTTGAAATTTCGGGATTCTCATTGTTGTTTCAGCGCCACCTGCCTGCCATCGCTCACAACAGTTTTCTGAAAGTTCCTGACAAGTTTTGTCATGAGGGCGTTTTTTGACATCGTGATCGCACCAGATCGTCAGGCTTTCGACGCCCGCAAGTACCGGAAACCGGCCAATGCCGCCCTTTGAGAGCGCCGCCCACACAGGCGATATGCCAGCGGCGAGGATGGAGAGACCAGTTTCGATTCCCTCGACAAGATTCAATCCGTCAGTGACGCAATCAAAATCACTCAGACACACAATTCCCGCCGGGCCATACATTTGCTTGTCGATATTGTGCGAGCCGTCAGCCGCCAAAAACGTTCTGTGTATTCCTGAAAACTCACCCGTATGAGGATCAACCATCGCGGCAACGATTGCCGGTCCAGCGGGCGCGTTCATTCTTGGGCAATTCTGATGAAATCTGAAAACCTTGCGCGGGACAAAATCAATCGCAATACAACGGGACGGGAAATAGGTTTCTGCCAATGTTCCGGTTAGAGGCTTGCACGCCAGCCAGATATTCCATGCTCGATTTCTGACTCGCTCACGGTCGGCCTGGTGGTCGGCTTTTTGCTTGGCGCGTTTTGCCGCTAGTTCTGCTGGGTCCGGCATATTCAGCTTGAACGGCTTGCCGGTCTCAATTCCCAAAAGATGTTTTGAATATTTGACGGCCTCGGCCATGTTACCACCGGTCAGCCGATGGCTTATCAACTTCAGGGCGTCGCCGCCGGTGGCGGAATAATGGTCGAACCATCTGTTCCGGGATAAATCTACAGAGACGCCCGGATTGTCGTTACCGGTTCCATATCGGATTTCTTTGCTGGTTCCGGATTTTTTCATGCCCTGGAATGCATTGTCTGCAATCTGCTCTATGAGCGGATCGAGTGCGCGGGCGATCTCCTGAACCGTGGGGCCGTTCTGATATGACAGAGAAACGCTCACTCAGCACACATCCCGAATCTGCGCAGAGAATGTCGCCTCAGGGGTGCCTGTCGTGCGTTCCGCCACCGCTCCTGTAGCAGCTCATTCGCGGCCATCTCGGCGTCATCAAGCCGGGGGAAAATGCACCACATCTCAATCAGTGCGGTTCGGAGTTCCTGAATCTCATGCAGGTCTCGAAGTCGGGGAAGGCAATTATCAGCTGGCATTTGGCAACGCCTCCCGAATGTTGTGGGAAATTGTGCGCCGACTGATCTTCAGGGTCGTACCCAAAAAATATTTTGCGTCATTTCCATTTGGGAAAATTGCCCGAAGCCTGCGCGCAAGCGCTTCTTTGCTTAGCCGTGTGGTGTGTTGGGGGTATATCATTTCTGTCTCTCGGTCGAGGGACAGGCAACTTGATAATTCTTGGAAATGCGATTATCTAAAGGGTGTCTGACTACCCTGCGGCCTGTCCGTATTGAATTGACCCGGTTGCGCCTTGGCGGTGTGCCGGGTTTTTTCGTTCAGGCCGCTATTTCGCTTGTTGAGGTTCGTTTTCGCGATTGCATCCATGCGTGCAAGTCGAGAGTGTCATATATGACTTTGCCACGCTTCTTTCCGCCGAGACGAATGAAGGGTGGCCCGCCACCGGTTACTCGCAACTTATTGAGCGTACCCTGTGTGTATTTCGTTATTTTAGCCGCTTTTGGCGTTTCGACATAACGGTCCGCATCACTGAGATTTAGAAGTTGCGGCGAATGCGCTGTGGGGGAATTGTCTGTGGTCATCAGGCTACCTCTCATTGATTGAGTGGTGCAATGATGACGACTTGCGGGCGTCAGTGTAATGAGATTTTTGTTGGCTGAATGTTGACTTTTGCAGATATTTGTTGACTTTTGCAGGTCAGCTCGCGCTAGCCGCCCTGTTCATGCCTCAGGTTACTTAGGATGGCTGACCATGCAGTCCGGTCACCGAGATCCGTGATATTAATCTTGCTATCCCGCATGTGCTGACTGATCTTTTCTGCAACCAACTTCTTTACTTCTAGCGAGGCTTTAGTCGGAAACGATTGGCCCTTGTAGGTTTCGCGAAAGCCCCACTCAATACACTCTTTGTTTGATCGGCCTTTTGGTAATGGCAAACGTGACTCTGTGGATTCACTGGCGCAATCAATTGATTGGTCCCCGATCACAATCCGAACAGGAGCTGGGTTTTTAACTAGAACGCGATCAGGGTCATTTTTTCTATCCAACAAAGCCACCCTCGAAACCATGACCAAAATGTCAGGAATGACTTTGTTGTTAATCCAGACCTTAAGGGTGTCGCGATCTACCAGGCGACTATCGACAATGCCCCCGTCACTGACAAAACCTAAATGGCCAACAGCCAATGCCCGCCCGATGTACTGACGAACCGCATGATCCAAAAGAAACACTTCACGATACTCGTATTTGTGGTGCGGACCATCCTCATAATCCAGCACAGCTCGATAACCTTTATTCTTGTAGTATGGTGCGCCATCAGGAGTCCGGCGATTCAAGTCAGGCACCGTGAGCGGGCAGTCTCGGGAACGCAGGCCACAACGTGCAAACGCATCACGGACCATAAGTTTTATGTCGGGGATCGAATATGAATCCCGTTCTAGGTTTGAAATCTCAACTTCATAAGCACTTCGCGCGCGCAGAATTGAATTTTCCAAATCGGCAAGCCAGCGGTCTACAACGTCGTCATCGGCGAAAAGATATTCAGAGCCCGCATTGGCTGGCGGGTCAATCGAAATGCGCGAACCATCAAAGTCCGCTGTCGGAACGTCTGATAATTCTATGCAGCCCCACACATAAACACTGATTTCCTCGTTCCGTAGTGAATCGGAACTAAATCTGGATAAGGCAATCTCTCCCTCAACCAAAGCTTCGCGAAATCTCATTGAGACGGCCTTAGATAATCGAATCTGCCGCTTCTGAATTGCCGTTTTTATGTTGGGATCGTACCGTTCATGTTTTTCGCAAAGCTCAGGAACGTAACCATCAAAAATAATGTCATATTCTCTAAAGAGGCTCTCCAGCCTATACCAAATTGATGATTTGCTTGAAGTGCCTTCGGGAAAAATCGTCAGATCCTCGCCATCGAAAGTCATTTTCCGCCCCCAAACTGCAGCGAGTCGAACGAACTCGCATTTATCGCTGAGTTGATTGTCTGCGCCGTTTCTTCGGTTGCTTGATGTAGCGGGTCGTCGCTAATGTGAGCGTAGCGCTGTGTTGTCATTGCATTCCTATGGCCGAGCATTTTACCAGTCATGTGCAGGCTTTTGCCGTCAGTAACCGCTGTTGAAGCGAAACTGTGCCTCAAATCATGCAACCGAACATTATGCAGTCCGGCTCGCGCACGGATGCGCTGCCAAGGTCGCTGTAAGTTGATCATATGACGGCCACGACGCCGGCCAACAATGCAGTAGGGATTGTCATCGATCTTTGGTAATTGCTTGAGAATTTGAATTGCCGGGGACGGCAAATAGATTGTGTGCTCACCAGTCTTGGTATCTGGCAATCGCGCCATGCCCCGTTCAAAGTTAATGAACCGCCACTCCAGCGTCAAAATCTCTGAAACTCGGCTGCCTGTAAAAAGCAAAAGCAAAATGGCTGCTACTGCATATGCATTGTTACCTTCTTTAATTTCTTGGTGTAGCGCGGCTGCAAGTGCTTTCATTTCTTCCCTGGATAAAAACCTCTCACGCGGCGTTTCCGTGTAGCGCTCTATACCAAAACAGGGATTTGTTTTCCGGGGGCGTTCTCCCTTTCTTTCGGCATCTTCAAAAATATGATTGAGCAAAGACAGCACACGATTTGCAGCGTATGGCGTGGCGCTCATGCCATCATGAAGCCTCGCAATGTCTTTTTCGATCACCGCCCTTAGCTTAAGATTGCCGATTTTTGGAAGAATGTAATTTTTCAGATTGGCCCTGTCCGCTTCAATAGTGCGGGGCTTCCTTTTTTGAACCTTTGCGGCGATGTAACGCTGCGTGTATTCGGCAAGGGTTGGGTCTTTGCGCGCCCGCACTTTTAGTGCCGCGGGATCACCACCATTGTATATATCGGCAATGTAATTGACGGCCTTTTTTCGCGCATCCTCAACTGTCATCCCGCCGCCATATCGCCCGATGGTTAACCATCTCTGCCGGCCAGCAACACGATATTTCAAGACAAAGGCCTTAGTTCCTCCCTTGCTGCACCGACAGCCAAACCCCGACAGACTATCCCACATCGTTTGACCTGGAGACAGGGCATCAACTGCCGTCTTATTTATCCGTTTTGCCATGTGGCCTGCTTACCGTTTTGAACAAATTTTTTGCGCTACCACATTGCTACCAGCCGTAATTCAATTCTGGTAACCTTGGGTATTCTAAATCATAGATAAACCCATCGGTTTTCCATGTAAATCATGCTCAATCACATTGTGGTAAAGTTTTGCACTCTGACTTTTAATCAGTAGGTCCTGGGTTCGAAACCCGGCGGGCTCACCATGATTTTTTTCATCTCTCCGATCACCACTCGAGTTTCGGGACTTTGTTTGTTGCCGCCGAGCAAGATCACCATATGTGAGTCTACCGGCACAATAAATCCGCCAGAAACACCCTTCTGAAGGCATACCTATGTGATTGTCTTCATTGGGTTCTTAGAATCCGAGAGGACAGTAACTATTGCTGAACATGCATTGAAATCCGGAGAACTTTGGTGTTCCCCGGCTGGTCGTAACATCGTATTTCGTCAACCGCCGACTTGCGACTGAACGCGCGCGATTTGGAGTTCTACGCGCTTTACCTCTCGAAGCACCTGGTTCGTCTGCATTTGCATAAAAAACCACAGCTTCAACATAGCAACGGCTGTGATGCTAAACATTGCACCCGCACCCCAGCGAACCATCAGCAATGGTTCTTCGACCGTGAAGAATTTCCACAAAGAAAAACCAGCCAAAACAAACCAGCCCAGCGCTGCCAATGTAACCATGACGCTTGCCCAGGCCAGTTTGCCCTGAAAGACGCCTGCTGCCTGTCTAAAAAGACCTTGCTCGTCGAATTTGCGCAAGATATCACGATCTTCCGCGTCCAGCGCTTTTTCAATTAGATCATCAAGTTCCTTCATTTTATTCCGCTCCTTTCAATTCAAGCTCAGCGCGAAGTTTTTTTCGCGCATGCATCAGGCGGGTTTTGACGGTGCCCGCTGGCACCGAGAGCGCGGCTGCAACTTCAGCCACACTCAATTCTTCAAGATAAAAAAGCGCGATAACCACATGCTGCTCCTTCGGTAAGCCTGGAAGCGCTTTACGGATGCGTGCAACATCCGCACTCACCTCAAATGGCGCCTCGATCGACTGGGTCGTACGCGGCTCTACTGCAAACTCCGCCAGCGTTTGACGCATCCTTTGTTTCTGCCGGATAGAATCCGCGCAACGACGCGTAACAATCCGGAACGCCCAACTTGGAAATAGCGCGGCATCCTTTAATCGCGGCAAGCCTCGAACAATGTCGGCCCACGCATCTTGAGCAGCATCACGCGCGTTTTCGGTGTCGCCCATCAACCGATAGGCGTGCCCCAATAGTCTTGGTGACCAGCGCTCGGCCAGTAGCTCAAGAGCCGACCGGTCACCCGCGCGCGCCGAACAGGCAAGGTATTCGTCGAGAACACGTGACGCGCTCCGGCGCATAGGCGGCCCCTTTCCTGCCTTATTGCCGAGCCAAAAATGGCTAGCATTGTTGGTGGTTCAGATAGTAAGTCGTTCAGACTGGCAAATCGGTTCAAAGTTTATTTGTTTTTTCTACTCAATCACACGTCTTGAGCGCTATGGCGATACCCTGACCGACGCCGACACACATTGTGGCAAGGGCGTATTTTCCATCTGATCTGGCAAGCTGCAAAGCGGCGGTGCCGGTGATCCGGGCACCAGACATACCGAGCGGATGGCCGAGCGCTATCGCCCCGCCGTTAGGATTCACATGCGGTGCATCTTCCCGAATAACAAGCCCTCGCAAAACGGCAATGCTCTGACTGGCGAATGCCTCGTTCAGCTCAACAATGTCAAAGTCGGTTGTGGTCAGATCAAGCCGTACACAGAGATTATTCACGGCTGCTACCGGCCCGATGCCCATAATCCGCGGCGGCACACCGGCAGTTGCGCCACCGATAATGCGGGCGATCGGCGTCAGTCCGTGTTTTTTCGCGGCTTCTTCTGATGCGATGATCAGCGCCGCGGCTCCATCATTGACACCTGAAGCGTTGCCGGCGGTGATCGTGCCGCCGGCACGAAACGGCGTTGCCAGACCGGCAAGTTTTGCAAGCGTCGTTTCACGCGGATGCTCGTCTTGGGTTATAGTTACCGGATCGCCCCTGCGTGGCCGAATTGTCACTGGTGTGATCTCTTCCGCGAAACGTCCGTTCGATTGTGCGACCGCCGTTTTTTCCTGCGAGCGCAACGCAAAAGCATCCTGATCCGCACGGGAAATACAATATTCCTCGGCAACATTCTCGCCTGTCTCAGGCATCGATTCGATACCGTATTGCTCTTGCAGCAACGGATTGATGAAACGCCAACCGAGCGTCGTATCATGGATCTCGGCGTTGCGTGAAAATGGCGCTGTCGCTTTGGGCATGACAAACGGCGCGCGTGACATGGATTCGGCGCCGCCAGCGATCATCAAATCCGCCTCGCCTGCCCTGATCGCGCGTGCGGCTGCAATGATCGCGTCCATGCCGGAGCCGCACAGACGGTTAATCGTAACGCCCGGAACACTTACTGGCAGCCCGGCAAGAAGGACCGCCATGCGGGCGACGTTTCGGTTATCTTCGCCCGCCTGATTGGCACAACCAAGGATCACTTCATCAATCGCCGCCGGATCAAGAGACGGGTGTTGTTCCATCAAGGCCTTGATCGGGATTGCGGCGAGGTCATCTGCGCGCACTGAAGAAAGCGCACCTCCAAATCGGCCAATCGGTGTGCGGAGAAAGGCGCAAATGAATGCTTCGGCCATCGTCAGCTCCCGTCATTGACACTGATTACAGCGGTTGCCTCAATTTCAACTAAAGCTTCATCTTCAATAAGAGCGCTGACGACGACAACGCTCATCGCGGGAAAATGGCGACCAATGACACGGCGATAAGCTTCGCCTACTTGCCGCTGTTTTGCGAGGTACTCTTTCTTGTCGGTCACATACCAGGTAAGGCGCACAATGTCGCTCGGTGCGCCGCCGCTGGCCTCAACGATCTCGACAATATTGCGCAGGGATTGTTCCATCTGACCGACAAAATCACGCGCCTCAAAAACCTGATCCTTGTTCCAGCCAATCTGCCCTCCGACATAAATTTCTCTCCCGCAGGCCAATACGCCGTTTGCGTACCCTTTAGCCGGTTTCCATCCTTCTGGTTGAATTGTTTTATGCATTATCATTCACCGGTTTGTTGATCTCATGTTCAAGTCGTGTGCGGATGTTATCAGGCCATCGCTGTGGTCGGCCCGTATGCTGATCTATAAAGACAAGCGTTGAGTTCATCTTCAAACGCTGTTGAGCGCCGCATATGGCGGTGATCATCAACGTGACACTGGAGCCGCCGATTTTTGTTGGCTCAAGCCGGAATTCGAGGTCTTCACCCAGCCGACTTGGCGCTGTAAAAACAATATCGATCACGGCGGTCGGCACCGCTGCTTCCATCGGCCCATGCAATTCTTCAAACGACACCTGCAGCCTCGCAGCGAACCACTCCTCGACAGTTTCGTTGATCATTTCAAAATAGCGCGGATAAAAGACGATGCCCGCCGGGTCGCAGTGGCGAAAGCGCACTTTTTGGGCGTAAGAAAATGTGGTCATGTCAAGTGTCGTCCCGCAGCCGGAAGCGCTGGATCTTACCGGTTTGGGTTTTTGGCAAGGCGTCCGTGAAAACAACGGACCGTGGATATTTGTAAGGCGCAATTACTTCCTTCACATGATCTTGCAAGCGTTTGATAGTTTCATCAGAGGCAGAAACGTTATTTGCAAGAACGATATGCGCCTCAACAATCTGTCCGCGCTCCTCATCAGGGGCGCCGACAACAGCGCATTCTTCCACATGCGGGTGAGCGAGCAATGCAGCTTCCACTTCCGGCCCGGCGATATTGTATCCTGAAGACACGATCATATCATCATTGCGGGCGGCAAAATGGAAATATCCGTCTTCGTCCTGATGAAAGGCGTCACCGGTGATGTTCCATCCGTCCTCGACGTATGCTTCCTGGCGATCATCCGCGAGATAGCGACAACCGGTGGGCCCGCGCACAGCGAGGCGTCCGACTATGCCCGGCGCTACTTCCTTGAAGTCCTCATCGACAACTTTTGCTTCATACCCGAAGACCGGTTTACCGGTGCAGGCGGGATGAGAATCTCCGAACCGGTTAGAGATAAAGATGTGCAGAAGTTCGGTCGCGCCAATGCCGTCCAGCATGGGTTTACCGGTTTTTCTCATCCAGTCTTCATAGACCGGCGCTGGCAGCGTTTCGCCGGCGGAGACAGCGGCGCGAAGAGAGGAAAGATCAGCACCTTCATCCATCGCTGCTAGCATGGCCCGGTAGGCCGTTGGCGCGGTGAAACAAACAGTCGCTTTGTAGGTCTCGATGATCTCGACAAGATTGGGCGGTGAGGCATTTTCGAGGAGCGCTGCTGCAGCACCGAATCGCAACGGGAAGACGGCAAGACCGCCAAGGCCAAAGGTGAAGGCAAGCGGTGGAGAGCCGACGAATACATCATCAGGCGTCACCCCAAGCACTTCCTTTGCGTAACCATCGGCGATAATCATCAAATCACGATGGAAATGCATCGTCGCTTTCGGCAAGCCCGTAGTGCCCGATGTAAAGCCCAGCAACGCCACATCATCACGCCCTGTTTCGACCGCATCGAACATCACAGATTTGGTAAGCGCCATGCGATCAAGCTCGGCATCGTGATTTGCGGTGCCATCGAAACCGACAACTTTGGTCAAGAACTTGCTGTCTTTTGCGCAAGCGACAATGTCATCCATTAACCTGGTGTCACACAGGGCAATATTGATCTTGGCCTTATCAACGATTTTGGCAAGCTCGCCGGCGCGCAGCATCGGCATGGTATTAACAACCACCGCGCCGGCTTTCGTGGCCGCCAGCCAGCAGGCCACCATCGCCGGATTATTGGCCGAACGGACCAAGATACGGTTGCCGGGGCTGATGCCGAGATCTTCGACCAGCACATGCGCGATCCGGTTGGTCCAGTCGGCAAGCTCCTTATATGTGCGCTGGCGACCATTGCCGATTAGAGCTGTGTAATCACCGAAACCCTTTTCCACCATGACATCTGTGAGTTCCACTGCGGCATTCAGATACTCCGGATAATCAAATTTCTTCAGGAGATAATCAGGCTGCTGATCGCCAGGCGGCAAATTATCACGCGCGAATGTGTCTGTGTGTGCTGATGGTCCCAGCATATCAGCTTCCTCCTATCGAATTCGCCAGCGTCTGCCGCGCGATGATGACTTTCTGCACGTCCGATGCACCCTCGTAAATTCTGAGCGCACGAATTTCCCGGTACAGGGATTCCACGATGTGGCCCTTGCGGACACCTTCAGCACCGTGGATCTGTACGGCCTTGTCGATCACTTGTTGTGCCTGCTCTGTTGAGAAGAGCTTGGCCATCGCCGCTTCGCGGCTGATCCGTGGGGCGCCTGAATCTTTCAACCAGGCGGCGCGATAAACGAGGAGCGCAGCCGCGTCGACATCGAGCGCCATGTCAGCAACATGCCCCTGCACCATTTGCAGGTCGAACAATGGTGCGCCGAAGAGTTTCCGCGCCTGCACACGGCTAATGGTCTCGTCGAGTGCCCGGCGTGCAAAGCCGAGCGCTGCGGCTGCCACGGTTGAGCGGAACACATCGAGAACGGACATGCAGATTTTGAAACCGGCGCCGGATTTACCGATCATCGCCGCTGCTGGTATGCGGCAATTATCGAACACAAGGCGCGCCAATGGGTGCGGGGCAACAGCTTCAAGCCGTTCGGCAACCGTGAAGCCTGGCGTTTCTGCTGGTACCAGAAATGCGGAGATGCCCTTTGCGCCTTTCCCCTCGCCAGTGCGCGCAAAAACCGTATACAGATCAGCAATGCCGCCGTTGGATATCCATGTTTTTTCGCCGTTCAGAACGTAGCTGTCACCCTCGAGGCGGGCGCTGGTGGCGATATTGGCAACGTCAGAACCGGAGGCGGGCTCGGTCAGCGCAAAGGCGGAAATCGCGGTACCGCTTCTGGTTTTCGCCAGCCATTTTTGCTGATCCGGTGCACCATAAAGCGACACCGCCCCCATTCCCAGCCCCTGCATGGCGAAAGCGAAGTCGGCGAGACCATCATGGCGCGCCAAGGTTTCCCGGATAAGACAAAGCGAGCGAACGTCAAGCGTCTCGCTAACCCTGGCACCTGAGTGCTGCAGGATTCCCGCTTCACCTAGTTTGGCCACAAGCTCACGGCATGCGGCATCCACATCGTTGTGCGCGACTGGCAAATTAGCCGAACACCAAGATTCAATCTCTATCGCCAGCAGGCGGTGACGGTCTTCAAAGAACGGCCAGTTGCGGTAGGTAGTGTCAGCCATCAATTTCCCTCAAAAACCGGTTTTTCTTTGACAACAAAAGCGTTGTAGGCCCGCTCAAAGTCTTGTGTCTGCATACAGATCGCCTGCGCTTGCGCCTCTGCTTCAATTGCCTGTTCGATGCTCATTGACCATTCTTGGGCGAGCATGGTTTTGGTCATCATATGCGCAAAGTTGGGACCGGCGGTGATACGGCGCGCCAGCGCCATAGCCTCACCTTCAAGGTCGGTGGCAGCGACGAGCTTGTTGAAGAAACCCCATCGCTCTCCTTCTTCCGCGCTCATTGAGCGACCCGTATAGAGAAGTTCGGCGGTGCGCCCTTGCCCGATAATCCGTGGCAGGATCGCACACGCCCCCATGTCGCAGCCGGCTAGCCCAACACGGGTGAACAGGAACGCGGTTTTTGATTCCGGCGTCGCGATCCGCAGATCGGCGACCATCGCGATAATCGCTCCGGCCCCGACACAGACACCATCAATAGCTGCAATGACTGGTTTGCTGCAATTGATCATTGCCTTGACGAGATCCCCGGTCATACGCGTGAATTCAAGTAGGCCCTTCATATCCTTTTTGACCAGTGGACCGATGATATCGTGAACATCACCGCCGGATGAGAAGTTACCACCGTTTGATGCAAACACGACCACATCAACGTCCTCCGCATAAGGAAGCTCGCGGAACCAGTCGCGCAACTCCGCATAACTGTCGAACGTCAATGGATTTTTGCGTTCCGGTCTGTCGAGCGATACGGTCGCGATACCATCATCAATTTGGCACTTGAAATGTTTCGGCTTTTTGTCGGCCATCAAGGTCATTTACCGGTCTCCTTCATCTTTTCGAGACGCATCCTGATTTTTTTCAACTGCGCGATCATTTGTGCAGCGTAGTCAGCTGGCACATCGGCTAACAATTTATCGACCCATTCTTCATGATCCGAAGCGAGATCAGAAAACTCCTCTCTGCCTCTTTGGGTAAGTCGAACGACTTTTGCCCGGCGGTCGCCTTCGACGGGCACCCGCATGATTTGCCCGCCAGCGACAAGCCGGTCAACGATCCCTGTGACGTTGCCGTTGGAGACTTTCAGAGCATCTGAAAGCTGACTCATCCGCAATCCATTTTTTTCTCTATAAAGTGCCGCCATTACGTCAAATCGCGGCAACGTTGATCGGTGACTAACGCGCAACTTGTCGCGGATCTCGCTTTCGATCATCCTTGAGGTTTTAAGCAGCCCCAGCCACACCCGTAACCGCGCTTTTGACGCTAGCTCATCAGTGTTCGCTGGCGCGACTTTCTTTTGCTTCAAACGCGAACCGGTACTCATACTTCTCCTCCCGATATTGATATAGCTTGCCCGGTTACGGATTTTGCACCTTCTCCGCACAGCCAAAGCACTGTTTCTGCAATCTCTGCAGGCAGAATAAATCGTCCTTGTGGGTTGTCTCGTCGTAATGTTTTCTTCGCCTCTTCGCGAGACATGCCGGTTTTTTTTTCGATATTTTTGAGCGTCCGCTCTAGCAAAGCGGTTTCGGTATACCCGGGACAAACGGCGTTGACGGTGACGCCAGTACGAGCGAGTTCCAGCGCCAGGGACCGGGTCATGCCGACAACACCATGTTTTGCTGCACAATATGCACTGACATAGCCATAGCCTTTGAGCCCTGCAGTTGAGGCAACTGCAATCAGCCGCCCCCAGTCTGCTTGCACCATTTGTGCTTGCACTGCCTGCCAGATATTGAAAACGCCGAGGAGATTTACCTCCAGCATGGCGCGGAAATCGTCTCCGGTTATTTTCGCAAAGGGCTTGCTCTCGGCAGCACCTGCATTGGCAACGACAATGTGAATTGGGCCGGTTGTTTCGGCTGCTTTACCACAACTGGTTTTTACCGCGTCGCTATCCGTCACATCGCAAACTACATAGTTGATAGCAGGATGTGCCGTTGCCATTTCTTGTAACGGCGCCTCGCGGCGTCCCGTAATGGTGACTACTGCACCAGCGTTCACAAGACCAACGGCAATCGCGGCACCGACCCCGGTACCTCCGCCCGTTACCAGCGCATGTTTACCGCAAAGATCAGCCATCACTTACACCTTCCCTGTCATGGCATCTTCGCGCTCTGCGAGCCGCCACAATTGATCGCGACCTGCCAGGTATGGGTCGGGCCATCTCTCGTGACGGTCCCCGAGTGCACTGGCCGCATGCAGGGTCCAGTATGGATCGGCAAGATGTGGCCTCGCAAGGCAGACAAGATCAGCCCGACCCGCCATCAAGATAGAGTTGATATGATCCGGCTCGTAGATGTTGCCGACGGCCATTGTACAAATGCCGGTCTCGTTCCGTATACGGTCGGAGAATGGTGTTTGAAACATACGGCCGTAAACCGGTGCCGCGTCCACAGAAGTCTGGCCCGCGGACACATCGATAATATCCACCCCAGCCTCATGGAACATGCAGGCAATGCTGACGGCCTCGTCGGGTGTGACACCCTCCTCACCCAACCAGTCATTCGCGGAAATTCTGACAGCCATCGGTTTGGCTACTGGCCAGGCAGCGCGCATGGCAGCAAACACTTCAAGCGGAAAGCACATCCTGTTTTCAAGGCGACCGCCATATTTATCCTGGCGGACATTCGACTTAGGTGAGATGAAGGAGGAAATGAGATAACCGTGGGCGGCGTGCAGCTCGATCATGTCGAAACCGGCACGGTCCGCCATGTGTACAGCCGCCACAAATTCTTCCCGGATCCGATCCATATCGTCCCGGTCCATCTCTTTTGGTACCGCATTTTGAGGTGACCATGAACGAGCAGATGCCGAGAGCAGAGGCCAATTGCCTTTGCTGAGCGGCGCATCCATCTCTTCCCAGCCAAGTTGGGTTGAGCCTTTGCGTCCCGAATGACCGATCTGGCAGCATATTTTCGCCTCTGTTTCATCGTGTACGAAACTTGTGAGGCGCTTCCAAGCTTCCTCATGCTCTGGCGCGTATAGGCCTGTGCAGCCAGGCGTGATACGGCCTTCCGGCGAAACACATGTCATTTCTGTATAGACAAGGCCTGCACCACCCTTGGCGCGCTCGCCATAGTGCACAAAATGCCAGTCGGTCGGACAGCCATCAATCGCTTTATATTGCGCCATGGGCGAGACAACGACGCGGTTTTTCAACGCCATATCGCGCAGCCGAAAAGGCGCAAACATCGGCGCGCGCTTCGTTGCGCTGTTGCTTGCCCCAGCTTGTTCCTGAAACCAGCGCTCAGCAGCTTCAAGCCATTGGGCGTCGCGCAGGCGCAGGTTTTCGTGACTGATCCGCTGTGAGCGGGTCAGCAGTGAATAATTAAACTGGACCGGGTCGAGTGTGAAGTAGCGCTCGACATCCTCAAACCATTCGACAGAGTTGCGGGCGGCAGATTGCAAGCGCAAGACTTCCAGACGGCGCTCGTCTTCATATTTTGCGAACGCTTCAGATAGGGACTTTTCTGTATGCAGATACTCCGCTAACGCAATCGCACTTTCCAGTGCGAGTTTGGTACCAGAGCCAATCGAAAAATGTGCTGTTGCCGCAGCATCGCCCATCAGGACGATATTCTCATGCGACCAGTGTTCGCAAAGAACACGGGGGAAATTCAGCCAGGCCGAGCCTCTGATATGGGTCGCATTTGACATCAGAGCGTGGCCACCGAGGTAGTTTTTGAAGATCTGTTCACATGCTGTGATCGAATCTTGTTGGCTCATCTCAGCAAAACCGTAATTGTTCCAGGTTTCTTCAGTGCATTCGACGATGAACGTCGCCGTATCATCGTCAAACTGGTAAGCATGAGCCCAGACCCAGCCCTTGTCTGTCTGTTCAAAAATAAAGGTAAAGGCGTCATCAAATTTCTGACGGGTGCCGAGCCAGACAAACTTGCATTTGCGAGTATCAATGTCGGGCTTGAAATGATCTGCGAATTCTGCACGCGCTATGGAATTTAACCCGTCTGCAGCGACCACGAGATCGTACGCGCGCGCGAGGTCCGCGACACTTTCTGTTTCTGTTTCAAAATTGAGATCGACATCGAGTTCACGCGCTCGTTGTTGAAGCAGGACCAACAACTGCTTGCGGCCAATGCCGCAAAAACCATGACCTGTAGACAAGGTTCTGACACCCGCATGATGCACCGCAATGTCGTCCCAATAAGCGAAGGACGCTCTTATGGCGGCAGCACTTGTCGGGTCGTTTTGCGCGAGATTGTCCAGGGTTTCATCAGAAAGAACGACCCCCCAACCGAATGTATCATCCGGCTTGTTGCGCTCTATGACCTTTATTTCGTGAGACGGGTCGCGCAATTTTAGTGAAATCGCGAAGTAAAGACCGGCTGGTCCGCCACCAAGACAGGCAATTCTCAATGCCCTACCCTCCCACCATTCGTGACCCACAGCACGTTGATGCTCATGTGACACTGTTTCTGCCGAGGTTTTAACCTTCCTCAAGTGATATTTCAAGCTTGAATATTTTTCAGTTGAACTTAATTCTGAGCCCATTTTTTTTGCAGATTGGGGACCAAGACAGTCGCATCGATTTGTCGTATCAACGGAAAACCCACGAATCGAGGTCTGCTTAATGAATCCCGTTAGTATTGATACTGATAACAATATCGCGATTGTCACCATCGACAACCCACCAGTGAATGCACTTTCTCATAGTGTACGCGTTGGGCTGCTGGCAGCGGTGCAGAAAATTGACACAGATGATACTATCCACGGTGCGATTCTCCTCTGTGCCGGGAGCACCTTTATCGCCGGTGCTGACATTCGAGAATTTGGCCAACCGCCGAAGGAGCCGAGCTTACCGGATGTTATCGACCGCATTGAACGATCAGACAAACCATGGGTCACGGCGATTCACGGAACGGCTCTAGGTGGTGGGCTGGAAGTCGCGCTTGGGTGTCACTATCGGATCACCGAAAGCGAAGCCACTCTCGGATTCCCGGAAGTTAATCTGGGGCTTATTCCCGGCGCCGGCGGCACGATTCGTACGCCTCGGCTGATTGCACTGGATCACGCGGTCACTCTGGTAACAGGCGGCAAGAAGATTGGCGCCGCGCAGGCGAAGGCGTGGGGTATCACTGATCAGATATTCGAAGGCGATCCAAGAAGCGGTGGCCTGGCCTTTTTCAAAACCGTAGCGGGTAAGCCCCTACCCGATCCGATTTCGCAGCGACCACCAAAAAGTTTCCCCGGTGATGCTGAATGGGAGGAGATCTTTTCACAGGTGCGCAAGCGCGCAAAAGGCGCCCTGGCACCTTTAGAGGCGGCAAAGGCAATTCGCGATGCTTTGATCCTGCCTGTTAATGACGCTTTGGCGAAGGAACGGGCGCGATTTGTGACCTTACGGGATGGTGATCAATCGAAAGCCTTGCGGCATATGTTTTTTGCAGAAAATTCGGCATCCAAACTGCCAGAACTCAAAGGCATTGCACCGAGAAATATTGTCCACGTTGGCATCGTTGGGGGTGGCACCATGGGCACTGGTATCGCAACTGCCTGTTTATTAGCGACAAGGATTGTCACGATGGTTGAGCAGGACGATGCCGCGCTTCAAAAAGGCCTCAAGAGTGTTCGATCACATCTCGACAGCAGCCTCAAACGCGGCATTGTTGATCAGGTTACGTATAACAAAATGCTCAAAAACCTGACAGGGGCCGCTACATTCGAGGCGTTTGCGGACGCTGACCTGGTGATCGAAGCAGTGTTCGAAGATATGGCTCTCAAAAAGAAGATCTTCGCTAAGCTGGATGCGGCCACACGTGACGACGCGATTTTGGCGACCAACACTTCATACCTTGATGTCAATGAGATCGCTGGCACAGTGACGGATCCCTCCCGCGTTGTTGGCTTGCACTTTTTTTCACCAGCACATGTGATGAAGCTCCTGGAGGTCATCCGTACTGATACGGTCTCATCTGAAACTTTGACGACCGTCTTTTCTTTCGCAAAGCTCCTGAAGAAGATAGCGGTGCCCGCTGGCGTCTGCGACGGGTTCATTGGCAATCGGATCCTGTCAGCTTATCGCAAGCAATGCGACTATATGCTGGAAGATGGCGCCCTCCCCCAGGAGATTGATGCCGCGATGACTGGATTTGGTTTTCCCATGGGCATTTTTGCTATGCAGGATCTCGCCGGGCTGGATATTGGCTGGGCGACCCGCAAACGCCTGGCAGCAACGCGCGATCCTAATGAGCGCTATGTATCGATAGCGGATCGCCTGTGCGAACTTGGACGTTTTGGCCGCAAAACCGGGGCCGGATGGTATCTTTATGCGGAGGGATCAACAAAAAGCGAAATTGACCCATTGGTCGAGGAGATTATTCTTGAAGAAGCCGCGAAAAAGGAGATCGCGCGCAAGTCGTTCAGTTTGGATGAAATCATGCGGCGCATCCTCGAGGCCATGCAGCGCGAGGGCGAAGTGATTCTTGAACAAGGCATCGCCGCAAGCCCGGAAGCAATTGATGTTGTAATGGTGAACGGCTATGGCTTCCCGCGCTGGCGGGGCGGGCCGATGTTTATGAGGACAAAAGACTAAGTTTGCGTTTTTGATCTGCTACTCCGTCAGTCTTCGCAGCCGCTGATTTTCCATAGAGCCGTGATAAGGGCGCCGCTGTTGCACCGTGCAGGATGATGCTTAGAAATACGGTGATATAGACCACGGCTTCGATCGCCGTCAGGCGGCCCATCTCTTCGTGTTCCACGGCGATCAACAGAAACAAAATTGACGCAAGGCCGCGCGGCCCGAACCAACCGATGAATAAAACCGATGGCCATTTAAGCTTGAGATCCAACAGCGAGATTGCGGTTGGCACCACACGAATGATCGTCAGGCTTAAAAGCGCGTAGGTCACGCAGAAGATGGTAAAATGCTCAATCGCCTAAGGCAGAAGCACGGCGCCAAAAAAGAAAAAAATGATGAGGCTGAAAAGTTGCCCTTCTTCTTCGACAAAGCTGGTGAGCGAGCCAGACCTTTTTTTGCAAAAACTCCCGAAAACAAGACCACCGACGAAGGCAGCGATAAAGCCGTTTCCACCAACGGCATTGGCGCTCAGCAATACCAGGATTGCAACACCTATACAGGTTAGGTTGCGGAATTCGTGACTTATCCAGCCCTTACCATCCGCATGGTGAATGAATTTACCAAGGACACCACCCGCCACGATTCCAACCACTGCCCCGATGATGATTTGCTTGCCAGTAAACCCCAGCCAATACCCGATACCTTGCGCTTCACCGCTCTGCATTGTGTTGAAAGCCAAAGCCGCAAACAGTAACACTGCGGGCAACGCCAACCCATCATTCAATCCTGATTCAACCAGGATACCCTGCCTGATCCGCTCGGGTACGTCCTTGCTGGTGACGACAGCATAACCAAGTGCGGCATCCGTTGGTGCCAGAATCGCGGCGATCAGAGCGGCCTCCTGCCAGGATAGATCTGGGAAAATGCCGATGGCAACCAAGGTACCGAATGCCAAGGTTAGCGGCAATGAGAGCAACAACAAACGACGCGGGATGTGGCTTTCCCGAAGAAGATTTCGGCTGTTTGTGGCCGCGGCATCAGCAAAAAGAATGAAGCCAAGGGTCAATTCACCAAAGCCTTCTAGAACCTCATTAGAAATATCGATCTCGACATACCCAAGGCCTGCTGACCCAGCGCCAAGCCCGGCCAAGGTGAATATCATCGGTCCCGAGACAATGCTTTTTGAAAGGAGGCTGGAAAACACGCCGTAAAAAACGATACACAGGGCGATCACAATGAGCGGTTCGGTAATCAAATTCAATCTCCGCTGCTTCTTGATTGTTCAAGACAGCTAGCCGTACAAGAGTACGGTAATGCAGGTTCAGAGCACAGGATAGCACGTGAGCGATCAATTTGACGTTATAATTGTCGGCGCCGGACAAGCGGGCGCACAGACAGCAATTTCTCTCAGACAGGGAAAGTTTACCGGTTCAATCGGCATTATCGGACGCGAAGATTATTTCCCGTATGAGCGCCCACCCCTGTCAAAGGAATTCCTGATGGGGGAGAAAGACGAAGAGCGGTTGTTTCTGCGTCCGGATATTTTTTGGTCACAAAATGACATCACTGTACTCACTGGTCAGACCGTAACTGACGTTCGTACAAATGAAAAACAGATTGCTACTTTCTCGGGTCGGACAATTGGCTATCAAAAACTTGTCTGGGCTGCCGGTGGCGATCCGCGCCCGTTGCCAATACCGGGCGCGGACGCGGACTGTGTCCGGTACATTCGCACTTTGAATGATATTAAAAATATCAGGGCAAACCTCGACCAAATACAGCATGTTGCGATCATTGGTGGTGGCTATATCGGACTTGAGGCGGCAGCGGTGCTTCGTAAACTCGGCAAGGATGTCATTTTGATTGAAGTCGCTGACCGATTGCTGGGCCGGGTTTGTGCCGAACCGGTATCTACATTCTATCACCAGGCTCATACCGAAAATGGCTTGAGTATTCGCCTTAACACTCGGGTCGAGGAAATTGTTAGCAAAGATCAAATCGGTGCTTTGCTGAAATTACACGAGAGCGACGAAACAATTGACTGTGATCTTGTCATTGTTGGTATAGGGATTGATCCGTGTGTTGCAGTGTTGCAAGAGGCCGGCGCGGCCGTCAACGACGGCGTTCTGGTTGACCAGTTCTGTCAGACCTCCCTAGCCTGTGTTTACGCCATCGGCGACTGCGCATATCATGAAAATGTCTATGCCGGCGGTGCACGCGTCAGACTTGAATCGGTCCAAAATGCAATCGACCAGGGGAAAGTGGTTGCCCGCCATATTATCGAAAAACCCGCACCTTATACTGCTCTTCCTTGGTTCTGGTCAGACCAGTATGATTTGAAATTGCAGACCATCGGTCTGAATATCGGGTATGACGAGACGGTCCTGCGCGGCGACCCTTTAGACCGCAGCTTCAGCTTGATTTATATGAAGAATAACGAGGTTGTAGCTATTGATGCAATCAACCGCACGATCGATTACGCGCAGGGGCGCTTATTGATAAATAAAGGGATAAAACCGGATGCAGATGATTTGGCAAATCCGCTTTTACCCTTGAAAGATATTGCGCTTAATAGTGTGATGCAGACGCCGCCTGTCTAATCTATCTGCGCAAACAAAAGGACATCAGGTACAGCCTCGCGCTTTTTGTGAAGCACGAGGATTTGTATGATCATCGTTTTTTTAACAGACGACGGTTATTACTTCTGGCTCACCTTTGGCTAAGCATTTCACGCGGAAGGACAGTTCCTGTGACGATACAGAGCAACGCTGAAGTTTTACCCGTGTTGCTTCGTTAATGCGAAGATAAGAATCTACTTCTTCCCCTTCGGAATACCCCGTAACCTGAATCAGGTAAGTGCCGTCTGGCTGCGGCAGCACATAGCTGGTCGCTGTTTGCTGTTGCATATAGCCTGACACATCCGTGAGGGTGCCAGCTTTTGCCCCCTTACAGACATATCCTGCATGAGCGGGGCTCGCAGACAAGGCGAGAACGCCGAGTGATGCGATTGCTGTGCATACTGATTTGATCCTCATTTAGACCTCCATTTGATGATTCCTCGCCATCTCCTATTGTTGGCGACTAATTGAAGGGTAGACTGTTTCTGGAGCGACTCAATTAGTACAGGTGAGCTATTAGCTGAGGGACAATTCAGAATCTATCTCGGATCTATCAGCAGCACGCGCATGTCACCAACATTGGTCAGTGTCGGGCCTATAGCAATTGAGTCGTTGAGGGCAATAAAAACTCTACCAGACGCATGGTTCTCCAGTGACTCTTCAAGATCAATGCCTTGTGCATGCGCGCGCTCATATGTGTCGCTAAAAATGAACGCTCCGGTCTCACCCCCCTTGCCATCGATACCGTCCGTGTCCCACGCCGCGCCACTTAGCCACGGCGCCTTGTTCATCGCTTCTGCGGCAAGCGCCAGCATATACTCCCGACAACGGCCCCCGGTTTCAATCGCTGATCTTTTAAGCGTAACTGAAAGTTCACCCCCGGAGATGAGCGCAGTTCGCTGTCCGCGCTTCGCGTAATTTTTGGCGATCCGAAAATGTCTTCTAGCAACTTCTGCAGCTTCACCTTCCTCAATTCCAAGCATGACCGGTGCGTAGCCTTCCACTTCAGCGGCTCCCCGGGCCGCCATAATCGCTGTTTGGGGTCCACCGATCATTTCATAGGAGTGACGATCCTTTGACCTTTTCCTGGGTGTTTCATTTGCCGGGTCGGCCAGTGCTGCCAGAATTGCTGGCGCGGGATCGATTGCATATTTTCCGAGAATGCCTCTCGCCTCTTCAAGGGTTGAATAATCAGGAACGGTTGGGCCGGATCCGATCACCGCCGGATCATCATGAGGCACATCGGAAATGGCAAATGTGAGCATTGTCGCTTTGGTAACGGCAGCCAGACGTCCGCCTTTGATCTTTGACAGATGTTTTCTGACAATATTAATCTCATTGATCGACGCGCCGCATCGCAGCAGCAATTCTGTAATTTGTTTTTTGTCTTCCAACGTCACGCGATCAACTGGTTGCACCAGTAAGGAAGACGCACCACCAGACAATAACATCAAGACGAAATCGTCAGGTTGAGCGCGCCGGCATGCTTCCAATATGAGGCGTGTTGTTTGCTCCCCCTTCTCGTCGGGAACGGGGTGGGCAGCCTGAATAACATCGATTTTGCGTGGTTCGCAGCCATAACCATACGGCGTGATGACCACACCCGAAATATCAGGCAAAACCTGCTCACAGGCTAATGCCATTCTAGCCACCGCCTTTCCGGCGCCAAAAATTTTATAGTGTCTGTGGGGATCAAGTGTTTTAAGGTGCGGTTGCAGCAGTTTGATCGGGTCAATTGATCGCTGGACTGCGTTGAGGATAGTCTGAAGAAGCTCCCGCGGGTCATGATTGCCGGTCACTCAGGATTTTCCTTTTTTTCATTTTCAAAGAAGGCGCAGGCATCGTTGAGCTTTGTATCAGCATTGACAAACCGCAGCATCCAGTCAATTTTCGAAATACGCCTTGACGCCGTCCCTTATCTAACCTGACTAACTTTGAGAGCAGAAATGTCTTGATTTGAGGAGAAACCTGCAAATTGTTGACTTGGCAGTGCTTTTTTTGTTGGGTGCAGGAGCAGGATTTAAACCTGCGACGTTCAGATCATGAGCTGCTGATCCATTTCTTAACCATTTGATATTATTGCCATTTTCTCCTTCGAGCCTGGGGGAGTGAACGAGTGTATCAGTCTTGGGGAATTTGGGCTTGCTCGAACATTCCCGTACACAGCTGTTAGGGGGGCGATCTGGCACCAAGTATGCATTACATGAGACCTGTCGGGTAACATTTGAGGGGTGCCTAATTGGCTTACGCAAACGACCAAACCCTAGCACTGCACGCCAAGAACGCTGCGGCAGCGGCACACTTATGGTGTGAGAACGGCGGCTGCCCACATTTGGATTGGACGATATGGCGTGATGTCACTACCGCACACAAGCAAGGGTCTCTTGATGAACATTTACAGCTGGCGACATGAACAATATCATTCAAAATTGGCGTTTCACAGCTGGGGTAAGCAGATCAATCAACTGCGTCGCTTGAGGAGAACCTGAGAATGTTTGGAAGCAGTTCACTAGATAAAAGTACGGATGATGTTGGGCAGCAGGTAGCTAAGTATACGGCATTAAAGCTTAGCATTGAAACGCTGCTCGTTGACAGCCAACAGATAATCTTAAAATCAATCGAAGACACCGCGCCAGATAATGAAAACTTCGATACAGCAAAACAACAGAATATTGGAATCATAGAAAAACTAACGAAGGTTGCGTCAGAAGCCCCTGATTTTCGGCGTGAAAATTACGAAATTTTCAAAACTTTTTCAGAAAACAAAGATATACCAAAGAATGCTCCTTATATTCTGAATGCAATGCTTGAAAGCCTTGCCGCGATTATCGCTAATGAAAATAAAAACCTTGTTGAGAGAAAAGGACTACACGGCAAAAGCCTTACAAAATATCAGTTAGAAACACTCGAAACGATTAAAGCGATCAACACCGCAATTGAAAATACTGGAGACAAGTCCAAAGAAAAGATGCAAAAACTTGTCAGTTCTTTATTGACAAATCTTGTAGTTGCTAAAGTTGATCAGGATGAATCGGCAAATGATAACATAAACATTATTCACTACCTATTTGAGCAACCCTCTTGTCGCTACAACAATATAGAACCTGTCGTTCAAAAATCTTCTGAAGATCACATTTTAAAAGAAATCGTTCCTCATGCCTGTGGCAGGGATATTCCGGATCGTGAAGAGCGTTTGATGCATTTGCTCACAGCTAAGATCGCCCCAAATGGTAGTTCCGGCACTGCCGTGGTTGAAGAAAATGCTCCGCAATCGCTGGATTTTGCATTGAAATTTATCGAGAAACTAAAAGCTGCTGACGAAAACTTACTCAATCGTAGTGAAAACGGCAAACTTGTTAGCCTCATTGCCCAGAAACTTGTATCATACGCACAAAACGTGACAGAAAATGCGGAACATTACGCGAGAGAAAAATTTGAAGAGATTCATTCTCTTTTGCTAAGTTTAGACTCTACCGGCGTCGTTCAATATGCGGATGAAGAGAAAAATTTGAGCGATATATTCGCTAATGTGAAAAGTAACATTGATACAATAGAGCAAGAACAAAACAATATTGCCAAGGCGCAAAATCTAAAAGTCACAATCTGTGATAACTTTGATACTGCAGAATCGGCCAAACCGCAGCCCTAGCGGAGCGTTCAGTCAGACCTGAGCAGCATTGTTTGCAGTTTAGTACCGGCAATACTTGTTATAATATTACGTTGCATGATTCAACCTTGCAAAGATGCGTTCTTCACACCAAAATACTCATTAAATGAATACTGAGCGGCAGTGTGGTGTTGTCCGTACAGTAAGTATTACCCAGTGGAAAGAATTATGGACGGACAACTATTCACTTTAGAGCAATTCACTTTATTAGGCGTTGCCATAGCAATGGCTTATATAATTGGTGCGGCAACCAGTCGGGTCGCCATTCGTGCGTTCGATATTATAATGAAACGAATAAGCCGGAGTTTCCGTTTTGTGAGACGCGTAGTAGGCATAGAGACACGCGCTGCACGAAGCGCAGCCGCAACTGCAAAGTCGCGTGGTCTTGTATACCAAACCGACATCGACACAGCTTTGAGAGTCAAAGACAGTACGTCCGACGAGCCAACATCAGAGTATGATTTTAGCCTCGAAGAAAGCCTCCTAATAAGAAAGGGTCCTTTTTTTCAACATATAAAGATTCCTCCCGAAGGCGGCTATATACCTGACAGCCTGACGAAGAAGATGAGTGATGAAATAACCAATGAGTATGTCAGAGAAGCGACAAACTTTTTCAATCACAACGTGTCGTTACATGCTAACGAGCAAAGTCTCTATGATGACGCGGAGGGTGCGGTAATTATCTCCTTTTTCCGAGATAGTGATAGGCGCTGTTTCTATGCACTCAACGAAATGCGGAAAACAATCAATGGAAATATTTGGCGTATGGCGTGGTCCTTTTCGGCGATATGGTTCGCAGTCGTGGCAACGACCATGTTATGTTTTTGGGGGGAGAGTTTTGATCGAAGCCTTTTAGATGAACCGTGGTTACTTTTTAGGCTAGTTGTCTCCATTGTAGCCGTTGTTTTCGGTGCGCTCGCAATATGGTATTTGCAATCGAATGGTTATGAAAAGCACCAAGAGCATTCCGCGCGCGAATTAGGTTGGTTTCTTTCTCAGTGGCTTGACAGAATCAACAACCGTTATCGAGATGCGACAGCTCACGCGATGGGCGTTACTGTCGGAGAAGAAAAAGATTCAAAGAAAGTAGCAGAGGAGGCAAAAAAGTGGAACAAGATAATGATGTGGATGGCTTTTCGTGCATTCTTCGTCGAGTCGTTCTATCGAAATATCCGCTTTCAGATTGATCGAAACCGGACTTATTACGACCTAGCGCCTAAAACCGCACTCATAATTGTAGCAGTAGTATCTGTATTTATTTTTTGGAGCGTTCCAGCCGCCAGGCCGGGTGACCTGTTGACCTGGGGCATCTTATTGATGCTTCTGTCCACGATTACTTTTGTTTTTGGATATTTTTATAACAAAAAAGTGATTCCACGCGAACTCGACGAAAATAAATGGATGGGTTTCAAAAACCTCGAGTTGAGCAAAGCGATGGACGAAGTAGTTGGCAAATATGGAGAAGAAGTGGGCTACTGGAAAAATCGTACAGGACGTGATTAAAAGCTGAACCGGTGAGATGACACAAAGCGAGCCTGGTAGGTTCGCGAGCCGCGGTTCATGCGGCGAATCAATACAGCAAGATCATTTTCTTAGATTGCTCAGTGAGCTGAGGGTTAGCATTAGCCTTAAGTCATTGATTTTACTGATACACCGAAGGGATCGATCTTCCGACCCTAGCTTCGCAAGGTTATAAGTTTGGTCGGGGCGTCGGCGACTGTATCAACTGTTTTCCAAAACCATTGACTGTACCGACGCGTGTCCACTTACTTACCCATATGTTACCCACGCTTACGTTTTTCCGCGATCCGTTTTTAGGCAGGCAGTTAATCAATTGATCTTGTTGATAGTTTTGGGTGCGGGAGTAGGATTTGAACCTACGACCTTCAGGTTATGAGCCTGACGAGCTACCGGACTGCTCCATCCCGCATCAACAAAGAGCCGATCATATGGCTTGATACTTCAAACAAAGCAAGATGTTTTCGCGGTCGAACCCGGCTTCTTTCTGGCTCAATTGACGATGCCCTCGCCGGTTTCCTCAACCAGCAAATCGACCACTTTGACAAGCGCTTCGTGGGTATCAGCACCATTGGTTGTCGCGTCCTCATAGGCTTGCAACTGACGGCAGGCGCTGGTGCCACGATTCAGGATCTTGCGGCTGTTTCTGACTTCCTCCCAACAATCGAGCGCACGGGCATCCTCTTCAACAATCTCGATCAGCTCTTCCGTGAGTGAGCCAAAATCAATGCACTTACCGCGGCTCATATCAATCATGTGGCGGGTCATGCCATAGCGCTGCGCCTGCCAGCGATTTTCGTTGAGCATCAACCGTGGATAGATCCGCCAGCGCATGTTTTTGTCGCGCAGACGTGACAGCATGCGCAGGATCGACTGATAAAGCGCGGCAATCGAAAGGGCATCTTCAACAAATGTGCAAACATCGGTGATCCGCATTTCAAGGGTCGGAAACCGGACGCTCGGGCGCAGGTCCCACCAGATTTTCGTGGCATCTTCGATGGATCCCGCATCAACCAGCATCTTCACCATCCGTTCGTATTCGGCATAACTGTCAAAGTGGTCCGGAATACCGGTGCGTGGCATCGCGTCAAAAATGCCAAGACGCGTACATTTCATGCCCATATCGTAGCCGCCCCAGAACGGAGAGGATGTCGACAGGGCCAACAGATGCGGTAGGAAGTATGAGACCTGGTTCATCAGATCGATGCGCATATCCGGATCTTCTATGCCAGCATGTACGTGCATGCCACAAATCAACATGCGGCGAATAGCGCCGCGCATATCTGCATCAAGATGATCATAACGGGGAGCTTGCGTATGTTGTTGCTCTCCCCAATTGGCAAAAGGATGAGTTGAAGCGGCGATCAACCGCATGCCGCATTTCTCGGCGTTTTGAATGATCGCCCGTCTGGAAGCCACGAGATAGCGCCGCGCTTCTTTAATATTGTTGCAAACTGGCGTGCCGATTTCAACTTGGCAGCGTAGAAACTCGGGGGTGACCCTGTCACCCAGTGCTTCGTGGCAGTTTTTCATGAATTCCTGTGGCGGGTCGCGTACAAGATCTCGCGTCTCCGGATCGACCAACAGATATTCTTCCTCCATTCCCAAGGTCAGTACTGGCAACATGATCTTCTCCCTTACAAACGCTGGACAACTGAAACGAGACAATCGGCCATGGTTGCGATCTGGTCATCTGAGCCAAGAAGATCCTGGCGAATTTCAAGTGTAACATGCCGCAGCCTGCGCGGCGCGATGTGGCGATCGACAGAATAATTAAATTCTCGTGCGTCGTATGGCTCGTTATCACCGATAAGATAGTCCGTTTCAGCGCGCAATTCTGAGATCATCTTTTTGGCAGTTGGTTCGTCGTGACGCCACAACACGGCAATATGCCAGGGCCGCTCCTCGAATGTGCCCATCAGGCGCGGCGTGAAGCTGTGAACTGACAAAACTAGCGGGGGAACGCCCAGCGCTTCCACACGTGATAGTTCCTTGTCCAGATGTTTATGGTAGGGATCGAAAAACCTGGTAATCCGGGTGCAACGCTCATCATAGGAAAGGTCCTGGTTACCGGGGATAGGGATTTTGTCGCTGCAATCCAAAACCAGGTCCTCCCGGTCGGATGAGCGGTTGGGATCTATCAGGAGGCGCGAGAATCCTGATAGATAGGCGGTTGCCTGTAGACGCTCAGCAATAGCCAGAGTGAGTTCATTTGCACCGGGATCCCAGGCAATATGAGTTTGCAAAACGTCTGTTGAAACACCTAGCCCGCCAAACTCTTCGGGGATGTAATTGCTGGCGTGGTCACAGAAGACAAAATACGGCGCTGATCCATTTTGTCGAAGCAAGAAGATTTCTGAACCGCTCATGTTTCAAATATACTCATGGTAAGGGAGTTTAGTCTGTTTGCCAGTAGCTTATTTGCAAGTTTAGGTGTCTGTCCAGTGCGCAGAATACGCGCTCGCATCCCACCATCGCTGATCAGCCAGCATCTTTTCTCGAGTGGCGGGGCCAAAACGCGCCGCCAGTTTCAGATTGTCATCACGCATGTCGTCAACAACCGTTTGCGCCAATTGCCGACTGACGCACCATGGCGCCGGATCGCCTGAGGGAAGAATAGACTTCAGAACCGCATCGATGCGCCCGTCATTATGACGGCGCAGCCATTGGAACCGACGGTACAATGCGATGTGGGTCTGTGAAACCGACATATTGACACGATACGCTGCCGGCGCGTTCTCAACTTCCAAATAGTCCATGAAATCCGAAACAATGTCACCGCTTTGGTCACAAAGTCTGGCTGTCACTTTTGATACGAAAGGAAGTTCGTCAAACCGCTCCAGAGCAGCGCTCCAAGCAATATTCGGTTTATAACCGGGCCAAAGTTGTTCAAGTGAACACAGTGGATCTGCCCATGCGAACCATTGCCACCAGGCCGATTGCAGCCAGGATATCTGGGGTCTGACATAGGCTACGATTTCGAGGTCCAGAAGGTCGGCGATACTTTTTGGTAGACTAGCCAGATCGGCGCTCTTGTTGACCCAGCTCTCATGCGACAAGATCGGAATTGTTTGCGTATCCGGCGTTTCGTTCAAGTATCTGATCACAGCGCTGATCGCCTCTCTTGGGCCAAGCATTGTCGACAGATGTTTCCAGGGTTGAGCCCTGGCACCAATCCAGAGGAGTGGAGCTGCCAACACACCGTGTTTCTTTGCAACATAGTATCTGTACGTTGCATTAATTCCGACAAGCGTTGTATTTCGGCACAAAAAGGCTTGCAGTGATGAGCTGCCGGTTTTGGGGAACCCGATATGAAGGATCATTTTCATAAAGCGGGTATTCTTAACCCAACTTGATGGTTGTAACAATGAAGGTGTTTTTTTTGTCAACCGGGAATCAATTCCGGGCAAAAAAAACCGCCCCTGAGGGCGGTTTTTGAAATCGAGTATGGGTCTTTTGAAAACCATCTTGGCAGGCCCGGCGGCGACCTACTCTCCCACGCCTTAAGACGTAGTACCATTAGCGCTGCGGACTTTAACGGCCGAGTTCGAGATGGGATCGGGTGGAGGCTCCGCGCCATAACCACCGGACCGGCGAAAACGGTTTTCAAAATTTGCGAGAGTTTTATTAATATCTAACGCTTAAACGTCCGGGAACGGAGCGTTCGTCACGCATGAGCTTCACTTTTCTTATGCCAATCAATGACTGGCATGAGGAACAATCAAGACTATCGAACAATTAGTACCAGTAAGCTCCATGCGTTGCCGCACTTCCACACCTGGCCTATCAACGTGGTGGTCTTCCACGGTTCTCAAGGGAATACTAGTTTTGAGGGGGGCTTCCCGCTTAGATGCCTTCAGCGGTTATCCCGTCCGTATATAGCTACCCAGCAATGCCGCTGGCGCGACAACTGGTCCACCAGAGATACGTCCACCCCGGTCCTCTCGTACTAAGGGCAGCTCCTCTCAATATTCCTACACCCACGGCAGATAGGGACCGAACTGTCTCACGACGTTCTAAACCCAGCTCACGTACCGCTTTAAATGGCGAACAGCCATACCCTTGGGACCTGCTCCAGCCCCAGGATGCGATGAGCCGACATCGAGGTGCCAAACAACGCCGTCGATATGGACTCTTGGGCGTCATCAGCCTGTTATCCCCGGCGTACCTTTTATCCGTTGAGCGATGGCCCTTCCACACGGGACCACCGGATCACTATGGCCGTCTTTCGACTCTGCTCGACCTGTCAGTCTCGCAGTCAGGCAGGCTTATGCCATTGCACTCCACGAACGATTTCCGACCGTTCTGAGCCTACCTTCGCGCGCCTCCGTTACTCTTTAGGAGGCGACCGCCCCAGTCAAACTACCCACCATGCAGGGTCCCGGATCCGGATAACGGACCGCGGTTAGATATCAATAACAACAAGGGCGGTATTTCACCAATGGCTCCCTCCGAACTAGCGATCGAAGTTCAAAGCCTCCCGCCTATCCTACACATGTTGTCACTAATACCACTGCAAAGCTGTAGTAAAGGTGCACGGGGTCTTTCCGTCTAACCGCGGGTACCCCGCATCTTCACGGGGAATTCAGTTTCGCTGAGTCTCTGCTGGAGACAGTGGGGAAGTCGTTACGCCCTTCGTGCAGGTCGGAACTTACCCGACAAGGAATTTCGCTACCTTAGGACCGTTATAGTTACGGCCGCCGTTTACCGGGGCTTCAATTCGCAGCTCTCACCACTCCTTTTAACCTTCCGGCACCGGGCAGGCGTCAGACCCTATACGTCGTCTTGCGACTTCGCAGAGCCCTATGTTTTTAGTAAACAGTCGCCACCCCCATTTCTGTGCCCCCCACACCTGGTTGCCCAAGCATGGGGCTCCCTTCTCGCGAACTTACGGGAGTATTTTGCCGAGTTCCTTCAGCAGAGTTCTCTCAAGCGCCTTGGTATGCTCTACCAGTCCACCTGTGTCGGTTTAGGGTACGATCTATGAGGAGGCTATTTCCAGGGACACCTTCGCTGCATGGACAATCCAATAAGTCCACACAACACACAGCATCCGTCACATCTCCTCTGGCTCTGGAATATTGACCAGATTCCCATCGACTACGCCTTTCGGCCTCGCCTTAGGGGTCGGCTAACCCTGCGCAGATTAGCTTTACGCAGGAACCCTTGGACTTTCGGCGAGAGTGTCTCTCACACTCTTTATCGCTACTCGTGTCAGCATTCTCGCTTCCGATACGTCCAGGCAATCTCACGATCACCCTTCACTCGCTTACGGAACGCTCCGCTACCGCTCTTTCGAGCCAGAAGCTTCGGTACGTCGTTTTAGCCCCGTTACATTTTCGGCGCGGGAACCCTTATTTAGACCAGTGAGCTGTTACGCTTTCTTTAAAGGATGGCTGCTTCTAAGCCAACCTCCTGGTTGTTTTGGGATTCCTACATCCTTTCCCACTTAACGACGATTTTGGGACCTTAGCTGTCGGTCAGGGTTGTTTCCCTCTCCACTACGGACGTTAGCATTCGCAGTGTGTCTGCCATTCAGTACTCCTCGGTATTCGGAGTTTGGTTAGGATCAGTAAGGCGGTAAGCCCCCATAGCCCATCCAGTGCTCTACCCCCGAGGGTATTCAAATGACGCTCTACCTAAATAGATTTCGCGGAGAACCAGCTATCTCCCGGTTTGATTGGCCTTTCACCCCTAGTCACAAGTCATCCCGTGATTTTTCAACATCAGTGGGTTCGGCCCTCCAGTGCATGTTACTGCACCTTCAGCCTGCTCATAACTAGATCACCGGGTTTCGGGTCTAATCCCTCTAACTAAATCGCCCTATTAAGACTCGCTTTCGCTGTGCCTACACCTAACGGTTTAAGCTTGCTAGAGAGACTAAGTCGCTGACCCATTATACAAAAGGTACGCCGTCAGGACATGAAGTCCCTCCGACTGCTTGTAGGCGTCCGATTTCAGGATCTGTTTCACTCCCCTCATAGGGGTTCTTTTCACCTTTCCCTCACGGTACTAGTTCACTATCGGTCAGATACGAGTACTTAGGCTTGGAGAGTGGTCTCCCCATGTTCAGACAGGATTTCACGTGTCCCGCCCTACTCTAACGGCTCTTCATTCTACCGGTACGGGGCTATCACCCGCTATGGCCCACCTTTCCAGATGGTTCCCGTTATTTCTGAGCACGGCCTGGTCCCCTTTCGCTCGCCACTACTAAGGGAGTCTCGGTTGATTTCCTTTCCTCCGGGTACTGAGATGTTTCAGTTCTCCGGGTTCGCTTCTTAAACCCTATGTATTCAGGTAAAAGATACCTTTTATAAGATTCTGAAAATCGGAACCCGCACCCGAAAGTGCGACCTCTGAATTTTCAGAATCTAAAGGTGGGTTTCCCCATTCGGATACCCACGGATCAAAGCTTCCTTGCAGCTCCCCGTGGCTTTTCGCAGCATGGCGCGTCCTTCATCGCCTGTATCTGCCAAGGCATTCCTCGAACGCCCTTTTGACACTTGATTATTCAGCTTAGCTCATGCGCGTCGAACGATCCGCTCCAAACTTCTGAAATGAAGGCCCCTCGGCAAAGGGGTTTATTTTATCCGGACTGCCAGGGAAGGCTTTCCGGTGGAACAAATCTAAACGCATGAACGTTAGACATTAAACTCTCGCATTGCCTGCCAGCCCTCCCACTTAAGGGTCTCACTTCTCTCACAGTACGGCTAAGTACCAACGAAGCGATCAAACCGAACAGAACAACCCATATTCACTTTTAAAAAAATGTGTTCTTCTCATCATGCAGTCTTGTTCTTATCAGGTCACATTGGAAATGGTGGAGCTAGTCGGGATCGAACCGACGACCCCCTGCTTGCAAAGCAGGTGCTCTCCCAGCTGAGCTATAGCCCCAATTCTTTATCCGACCTTGCTGTCACTTTTCCGTACCCGGATCAGATACTGAAGAGCAAAAAAGCGCTCCAGACCGCCCAAGCTTGCCTTATGGGCAAGCCAGGCTTTGCGACCTCGTTCCGGTAGTGCCGGCCCAACCTTTTCGCAGTTTAGTCCGGAAGATGTCATCAGTGACACCGCTGTATCCTTGACGAAAAACCGCAAATGGGTTCGGTCGAGAATACCTTTATCTTTCAATTGCCATTTACCGCCAAAGAAAAGCGGCAGGGAACAGCTGAAATGATTGACATTCGGTACACTGGCAACAATCACCCCATCAGGTGCCAAAAGAGAGTGCATCTCCTTTACGGCCCGCCAGGGATCAACCAGGTGCTCAAGAATATCAAGACACAAAATGAGATCAAACGATCCATGCTGCTCTCGTATACTTTGACCTAACGCTGTATCCTGAATATCGCCCTCAACGAAAGCATCTACACCTTCAGCAAGACCTTCACGACATGGCGCAATATCAACAACGACACATTTATCAGCGTCAAAATGATCTCTCACCGCTGAAGCCGTAGCGCCGTATCCACCGCCAACATCTAGAATTGCCGAAGCTTGTTCAGGCAAAACCTGAAAAATTTCCGATCGTATCAATCCATGATAATCTGGCCGCGGCGTATCCAACACTAAACTTCTCCTCGTTCACACGCTGGTAAAGCCCCTTCCGGGGCATTCATTCCGATACGAAATGAATGGTGGGCCGAGGAGGACTTGAACCTCCGACCTCACGCTTATCAGGCGTGCGCTCTAACCACCTGAGCTACCGGCCCTAAAACCAGCAAACTCTGCAAGGCAGGCAGAGCAAGTGACCTGTCAAGACTGCCATACCTGCCACTAAGAAAACGCTAATGCGTCCGCGACAAACATGATGAGAAAGAGAAACGAAGGGGGCGGTATCCCGCTTTGTTTGCCGTTCATCTCAAAAGAGAGACGGCGTATTCCAAGATATCGCAATAGAAGAGTAGGCAATAAAGCCAGTCTCCTGAAGCAATTATCCTTAGAAAGGAGGTGATCCAGCCGCAGGTTCCCCTACGGCTACCTTGTTACGACTTCACCCCAGTCGCTGATCCTACCGTGGTTGGCTGCATCCCTTGCGGGTTAGCGCACCACCTTCGGGTAGAACCAACTCCCATGGTGTGACGGGCGGTGTGTACAAGGCCCGGGAACGTATTCACCGTGGCATGCTGATCCACGATTACTAGCGATTCCAACTTCATGCCGTCGAGTTGCAGACGACAATCCGAACTGAGACGCCTTTTAGGGATTAACCCATTATGAGCGCCATTGTAGCACGTGTGTAGCCCAGCCCGTAAGGGCCATGATGATTTGACGTCATCCCCACCTTCCTCCGGCTTATCACCGGCGGTACCGCTAGAGTGCCCAACTAAATGCTGGCAACTAACAGCGAGGGTTGCGCTCGTTGCGGGACTTAACCCAACATCTCACGACACGAGCTGACGACAACCATGCAACACCTGTCATAGATCCAGCCGAACTGAA
>JAJFFV010000002.1:0-250000 GCA_021776475.1 Parvularculaceae bacterium
ATCAAGAGATGTTACGTATCTGGATTGACGCTTATGGGACGTACAGAGCACACGCATTGGCCACACTTGACGGGCTGGAGCGCCCAGTGGAGGAACGGGGCGAACAGTTTTTGGTCGATGCATATCAGGCCAGTGGTTACGTGCCAATCACACTTCCTCGCGACGCCTATGATGATCTCTTGGCGCTGGGACCGTCGAAAGCGCTCATTGATGAGGGGATCCGGCAAAGTCTGGCCAGATATTACTTTTTTCTGGAGAGCCAGGAATTAAATCTGTTACAAGTGCCTGCTTATCGCAGCCTCCTGCGGAGTGTCATGCCTCATGATGTTGAAAACCGTATACGCACCAAATGCCCGGTACAGGTAAACATCATTGAGAATTCTGTTTCGCGGACGGAGATCTGCCAACCAGATCTAGCAGCAGACCAGATAGAGAGAGCCGTGGCGGAATTGTCTGCTGCGAATCTTAAACCCGATCTCAATTTGGCTCTCTCTGACATGTATTTGAAAATCAGCATATCGCGCTTATTCCTGAATACGTCACAGGAGCTGAATGATTTCATTGAAGACACCGATTAAACCCAACAAGCAATTTCGCTACGCATCTTAAGCTGTGTCTCCCCTGACTAGGGAATCTAATATTAGCTCGGTGGCTTATATTCACCTCAAAGCGGTCGTTCGTCAAATACTGCAATATGTCGCAAAATCGCCGGAGCAGGAGCCATCCACCCCATTCGCAATGCGGAAAAGCGAACATTGAAACCTGGTCAGAAGGGTGAAATGGTAAGTTAAGTGGCGCTCTCTTTTTTGCGCAATTCATGGAGTCGGAGGTTAAAAAATGATTGTCCGTGTTTACCGTTGTACAGTCGTGGCAGGTAAGGAAGCCGAGCACAGGGAATATGCGTTTAAGTCGAGGCATCCTTCGCTCAGCCGCGAACCGGGTTTACTAGCGTTTTATGCCGGTAAGCCACTACTAGATAGCGATGACCGAACCAGGTGCATGGTTCAAATCTGGGAAAGTCTTGATGCACTTAAGGCAGCTCGTGGGGAGTTTTGGGACCAGCCCATGAAAACCATGGACGACGAAGTTCGCACAATTTACGATTCAGCAACAGTTGAACACTTTGAGTTGGCAGATGAGTATCGGGCACAGGACAGTTAGTTCAAGGGCATGGGTTTTCGGTTGTTATGACTGGCGTGCAGTTTAAAGGCGCATAATTATTGTTGGAATAAATACCGCGTGCGTTTCTATTTCCGCAACTCATCGTAGATATCCTGAATGCCTTCAGCGACAGAACGCCGTGCATCGACAAGCAGATGGGCATAGCGCTCCGTCGTCGACATCTTCTTGTGACCAAGATTGGCGCCAATCATCTTAAGTGATTGGCCCGAGTTGATGGCAAATGACGCGTAAGCGTGACGAAAATCATGGATACGGAAATCATCCAGTTCAGCTTTCCTGGTGATTTTCTCCCAAGTGTGGCGCAAGTTTGTGACGTGACCGGCACGGCTATTGGGCGACTCAAACACGAATAAAGACTTATTCTTTGCCTGTTCTCTTCGGCGTTTAAGGATTTCAACACTGCCCGCTGACAGGGGAATGACCTTGGGTTGGTTCTGGCCGCCGGTTTTGTGTCTGAGCGGGGGCAGGATGAGAATTGCCTGTTCAAAATCGACTTCCGTCCATTTTAGCGCGCAGATCTCGCCGCGACGCGCACCGGTGTAGGAAAGTAACTCGATACAGTCCACATGCGATTGAACAATTTCATCTTCTTTGTGCAACTCATCAATCGCCTTAAACAGACGTCTTGCTTCCTCCTTACTCAAATAGCGCTCGCGGAATCCGTCCGCCATTTTTCGGACGCGATCACAAGGATTTGCTTGAATGAAATCTCGCTCTGCCGCCCAGCCGAGGGCCGCCGACAGCGAACGGATGGCATGAGAGGCGGCGCCGACACCACCGGTCGTTGGGCGACCGCGACCATTTTTTTTGGGTCGTGCGGACTTTCCCGATACGACGTCATATTGAAACCTTGCGAGATCAGCCGGCTTTAATTCGTCAATCAGGCGGTTACCCAGGAGCCGCCGCGCATGGTTGTTGAGATAGCTTTTGTCGTTTGCCCAGCTTGAAGCTCTTTTATTGGGACGGTCGATAGGGCCTTGCGACAGATAAAGATCAATTAAACTCGCAACGGTCATGCCTTTTGTGGTTTCCTCTTTTTCGGCCGTTGCGGTGTCGATACCGCGTGCAACATCTCCAAGCACCTCTTGCGCTCGCTGTCGCGCCTGTTCTGGCGTCCACGGGTCGCCGTGCTTGCCAATCGTGTACCAGCGAAAGCGCCCTCGATGTCGATAAGTAACGGAGTATACCTTTCGACCACTTGGTTTTATCCGTACACAGAACCCTTTGATTTCTGTGTCCCATAAACGCAGCTCTTTTGCGCCGTCAGGTTCGAGTAAATCGACGGTTCTTTTGGTTATCTTCTGATTCAATCTGGTTCCCACAAAACACCCCCAAAAACGCTCAAAACACTCAAAAAATGGGTAAAACGGCCCCAAAAAAGGGTAAAAAAAATGCTATATGATTGTTTTACATGCTTTTTCAGCGAAATTCCAGCTAGCACATAGCTAGCAAATGGAGAGGAAATAGGTCAATTTTGAGCAACTTTTATCAATTTAGATCAATTATAAAAATGTCATTAAACTACTGGTATTAATGAGTAAAATAGGATAAATAGAGGCATTTACAAGCTTGCGAAAATCACGTATTAAAGTCTTCCAAGCTGAATATGTGGGTTCATTACCGCTACCCGCTCCAGATTTTCCTGCCGCACCATGGAGAGGGGTTAGATGTCGATCGATAAACCTCCATTTGACGTCAGTTTCACCGAAAACCCTTCACGACGCACATTGTTAAAACGTGCTGGCAAGGTCGGCTTTGCGACCCTGCTTAGCACCCCGATACCGTTTCTCGCCAACCTTGCCCCCGGATTGCTGCCGGTCGCCCTGGCGCAAGGGACATCGCCAAAGGATATGGGCAAGGACGGCCTGACCCTCCTCAATGACCGGCCGATCAATATGGAAACACCACCACATCTGCTGGATGACAGAGTAACACCGGCAAATCGCCTCTTTGTACGGAATAATGGACTGTTGCCAGATCTGTCAGGTGTAACCGAAGACAACTGGCGGCTGGTCGTCGATGGGAAGGTGGAACGCTCGCTCGATTTCTCTATCGCTGAACTGAAGACGAATTTCGAGACCGTAACGCTGCAGTTGCAGCTTGAATGCGGCGGCAATGGCCGGAAGTTCTATCAGCCTGGCGCAACTGGCAATCAGTGGACGTTTGGTGCGATCGGTTGCCCGGCATGGACCGGCGTGCGGTTGCGTGATGTCCTTGAGGCCGCCGGTATCAAACCGGGTGCTGTGTACACCGCCCATTTCGGTGCGGATACACATCTGTCCGGCGATCCCGAAAAGATGCCGCTGTCGCGCGGTGTGCCGGTTGAAAAAGCACTTGAGTCACACAACCTAATTGCCTGGGCGGTGAATGGGGCGCCGATGCCGGTCCTGAACGGTCATCCGCTGCGCCTTGTTGTGCCGGGCTGGCCCGGCTCGTGTTCGCAAAAATGGCTGACCCGGATAACCGTTCGTGATCAGATTCACGATGGCGCGAAAATGACCGGTAAATCCTACCGCGTACCGGCATACCCGGTTGCGCCCGGCACATCGGTGCCCGACGAAGACATGGAAATTATCCATTCATTGCCGGTAAAATCACTGATCACGCTGCCGCGAACTGGCACAAAAGTCAGACCCGGTGTTTCCTTTGAAGTTCGCGGTCATGCCTGGGCCGGTGATCTCGATGTCGCGGCGGTTGATGTGTCCATGGATTTTGGTGCGTCCTGGAAACTCGCGGAGTTGTCAGCACCTGTCAATAAGTTCGCATGGCAACACTGGCAGGCGGAGATGACGTTGCCAGAGGCCGGATATTTTGAGATTTGGGCACGCGCCCGCGATACGGATGGACAGATGCAGCCGCCCTTACCACCTGGATGGAATCCCAAAGGCTACCTTAACAACATGCAGCACCGCATTGCTGTTTTTGCGGTGTAGTAGAAATGCAGGACATGCCGCGTGTCTCACTCCTGTTTTTCCTTGTTGCGATAGCCTTTCCGATTTGGGCTGGTCGAAGTTCGCATTCCCCAAACGACGCTCCAAAATTCGCAGAACACGATGCGGAATCCTCGTCTACGACACGTGCAGCGCGCATCGCAATGATGCTTGAGAGCAGCTCAACTACACCTGACCTGTCGTTCACCTACAACGCGCTGGATCCAACATTTCAGAGTGCCGCCTTGCAAGACAGCCTTTTTAATCCGGCTGATGACTATTGGGGGCTGCCCCGTGATCCGGGATACGAAGAAGTTGCGGCTTATTGCAGTGCCTGCCATAGCCTGCGCATTGTCATGCAGCAACGTGCAACGCCTGCGCGCTGGCGCGAGTTGTTAGTCTGGATGGTCGAAAAACAGGGTATGGCGCCGCTCGATCCGGATCAACGAAAATTAGTACAAGACTATTTGGGTACGCATTTTTCTAGCGACACCGGAAAAGAGTAGCGACGGAGTGGGCAACAATGGCTACCCGAAACGCAGAAAGGCGCGCTTTCGCGCGCCCATTGCCCACGTTGCCTTGGGAAAGGCATAGTGAGGGAACAATCCCGTCCATCTAATGCTTTCGCCGTTGTCACGCTTCACCTTGCGGCTCACTTAACCCCGGTTACCACGGAGCGGGGACGGGTAGCGTTGCAGATATCAATCTCATCCGTTTTGCTTTCGCTTCGATATTATCTCTGCTCAGCCGGATCAAACTGCTACCTTACCTGCACTGGCATGCAAGCCTTGGCGCCAAATGCTCCTTTTTGCCCCTGATCACCCCGTACCCTTGCGCCAGACAAGGGTGTCAGATCCGAGACACTCTTCCATTCCACCCTTGCGGGCTTCCTTTCTTAATGCCCCGTGTAGGGACGATTTAAGAATATGATTTTGATTCGATACCTGCAAGTGGAATTTTCGCGATGTGGAAAAGTCGCTACTTTGAATCCGCCCGGTTTTGTCTTGTCAGAAAACTCAGCAGGAGAACAGGGACGAGGCCAATGACCACGATCGCAAGGGCGGCGGTGGACGCTTCTGGCAGCCTCTCATCTGAAGCCAGCCGGTAGACCCGTGTTGCTAAAGTTTCAAAGTTGAACGGGCGCAGGATCAGTGTCGCTGGCAATTCGCGCATAACATCGACAAACACTAACAACACAGCTGCAAAAACGGAATTGCGCAGCAAGGGCAAGTGGATCCGGGTAAACAATTCTCGGGGCGCTGCACCGAGGCTGCGGGCAGCGTCATCGAGACTGCCGTGAATCGTCTCAAGCCCACTGTTGCAAGCATTGAAGGCGACGGTCAGAAACCGGATCACATACGCATAAACGAGGGCGGCAATTGTGCCGGTCAAAATAAGGCCGGTGGAAATATCGAAGGACGTGTTCAGGAATCCAGCCACCTGTCGGTCAAGGGAAGACAGCGGCGCCAGTAAACCGATGGCAATCATCGTACCGGGCAGGGCATATCCGAGCGTTGAAAGTTGCGTAGCATACTGAGTGAAGCGGCCACGGTTTAGCCGTTGTGTGTATGACAGAAGAAGAGCAATCAATGTTGCGACACCAGCCGCGACAGTGGCGGCGGTCAGGGAGTTGTTCACATAAGGCCAGAAACTCTGGCCAAGTTGTGGGTCACCAGTTTTCACCGCATGACTCACCAGTACCAGCACGGGGATTACCGCACCGAGGGTAACAGGCAGGGCGCAGGCAAAAAAGGCGAGTGCAGCGGGGAACGGTTTTAACCGGCCCCGTTGACTGGAGCCGTCTCTGACGCTGCTAGTACTGACCTCACCCCGCCTGCTTGCCCGTTCAATGACCACGAGTGTAGCAACAACGATGAACATGACGGCAGCGAGTTTCAGAGCCGCAATCTGTTCGCCCATAGCAAACCAGGTTCTGAAAATGCCGGTGCTGAAGGTCGGCACACCAAAATAATCGACCACGCCGTAGTCCGCCACTGTTTCCATCAGGACGAGGGCGGCACCGCCGGCGATCGCCGGGCGGGCTGCAGGGAGCGCGACCTGCCAGAACGCCGCCAGAGGTGACTTGCCAAGCGTGCGCGCTGCTTCAAACAACGTGGCCGAGCGTTGCACAAACGCCGCGCGGGCAAAGAGATAGATATAAGGGTACAGGACCAGGCTTATCATCAGCGCAGCACCGGGCAAAGATCGAATTGCCGGGAACCAGTAGTCCCGCGCTGTCCAGCCGGTCAGGTCACGTAAAACTGACTGTAACGGCCCTGCGTATTCGAGAAGATCTGTATACACATAAGCTACTATATAGGCTGGTGCGGCAAGCGGGAGTACGAGCGCCCAAGACATAAAGGACCGGCCTGGAAAATTTGTTGTAGCGACCAGCCAGGCCGTCGTTACACCCAGGGTAATCGAAAAACTGAAAACCAGTAGCATCAATAAAAAAGTATTGCCGATATAGCCGGGCAGGGTCGTGTTGATCAGGTGTTGCCAGGACCCATTGTCCGGCGTGAAAAGACTGAGCATGACAAACAAAATGGGAACAGCAACCAGTACCGATGTCAGCCAAGTGGCGAGAACAAGCCCCCGATGGGTGCTGCCGTTGCTATTCGTGAACAGGGCGGTCAAACATTACTCCTGAGGCACGGCGCTGCCGGTTGCTTTGAATCCTTGGTTTTATGAGCATTATCATATTAATTCTCATTTACAACTACTAGCAGTGACCGGACTTGAGGGTAATCGATGAGTTTGACGTTCAGAAATATCAACCACGCGTTTGATAAAACCGGGGTTTTGCGAGACCTGAACCTCGAAGCAAAAGAAGGTGAGATCACCTGTCTCCTAGGCCCGTCAGGCGGTGGCAAGAGTACACTTCTGCGCCTCGCGGCAGGTCTTGAAAAAGTCCAGTCCGGCGAAATCCATCTCGATGGAGAGCTTTTGGCGGCACGCGGACGCGACCTCGCGCCGGAAAAAAGGCCCACCGGGCTGATTTTTCAGGAGTATGCTCTTTTCCCACATCTCTCTGTTGCCGCTAATATCGTATTCGGGCTCGGCAAGCCTGATCGGGATAGCGGCGGCGCACATATTACCAGCCTCTTGGCCACCGTTGGTCTTACGGGTTTCGAAAAACGTTTCCCGCATACGCTTTCCGGCGGGCAGCAACAGCGGGTGGCCCTGGCGCGTGCTATGGCGCCAGAGCCGCGCGTGCTGCTGATGGATGAACCGTTCGCCAGCATTGACTCAACGTTGCGCCGTTCATTGCGGGAAAGTACGAGGCGTGTACTGAAGACGTCTGGATCAGTCGTCGTCATGGTCACCCATGACCCTGAAGAGGCGATGGAAATGGCAGATTGCATTGCTGTTCTTGATCAGGGCCGGATCGTTCAAACCGGTAGTCCGCAGGAAGTCTACGAGCAGTCAGCAACAAAAACCGTCGCTGCTCTCTTCGGCGGTGCGCAGATTATGCCGGGCCTTTTCAAAGGGGCTTATGTTGAAACGGAATATGGGCCTTTGAAGGTGCCCGTCTTACCGCCAGCAGAAGGAAAGACTGATCAAAAAGTAGACGTCGTCACCCGCCCGGCGGGCCTTGTCGTCAGCGAGGATCCTGAAAATGATCTTGTCGTTGTCGATAAAAGATACACCCCGACCGGGTGGTTGCTCTTTGTCGGTCATGCAGCGAAACCGGCGCTGCCGCCACTGCGGGCAGAGATATCTGATGGGCAGGCGTTTTCCATCGGGGACAGGGTAAATATTGCGCCGAAACAAACTGACTTTTTTATCTTCCCAAGACATGAAATCTAGGCTGGACGACCCTGTGGATCGTCTGTAAATGAGAATGGTTATTAATTACATTCAGGAGCTGTTTGATGTTTTTGCCGACAAAAAAATTTTTGGCCTTCGGTTTGTTCGCCTTTTTGGTCGCCTGCGACGGTCAGGTCGAGAGCGGGCCGGTCGCGACCTTAGGTGAAACCGAAAAGCCCGCTGGTGAGGTAAATCTATATTCAGCCCGGCATTATGATACCGACCTTGCCTTGTACACAGACTTCACCGAAGCGACCGGGATCAAGGTCAACCTGATCGAAGCAGACAGCGACTCGCTGATTGAACGCATCGTCAACGAGGGTGACTTAAGCCCCGCGGATCTTCTGATAACGGTTGATGCTGGCCGGCTCTGGCGAGCCGAGCAGCGCGAGATTTTCCAGTCTGTACAATCGGCGGTTCTCGAAGAACGTATTCCCGCTCATTTACGTCACCCAGATGGTTTGTGGTTCGGTATCTCGAAACGAGCCCGGGTGGTCATCTACAATAAAGAAGACGGCGCGCCGCAAGGGCTGAGAGATTATCTCGATCTTGCCGATCCCGCCTATGCCGGAAAAGTCTGTATCCGGTCTTCTTCCAACATCTACAATATTTCTCTCATGGCTTCCATCGTCAGCAACTACGGGGAGGCGGCAGCGGAGAATTGGGCACGCGGTGTTGTCAGAAATTTTGCGCGCGACCCACAAGGCAATGACACGGCGCAAATCAAAGCGGTCGCCAGCGGCGAATGCGGCCTGGCGCTTGCCAATACTTATTATGTTGCCCGTCTGATTGCGTCCGACAATCCGGCAGACAATGAAGTTGCAAATGCGATCGGTGTCATCTTTCCCGGCCAAGCAGGCAGGGGCACGCATGTCAACATCAGCGGTGTTGGCGTTGTCAAGAATGCACCTAATAGGGAAAATGCTATTCAGTTCCTGGAATATCTGACGGAGCAACAGGCCCAGAGTTATTTCTCCGAAGGCAACAACGAGTACCCTGTCGTTACCGGGGCACCGACGCCGTCAGCAGCGGCCAGCCTTGGCAGTTTCAAAGAGGATACGCTGAATGCTGGAGAGCTTGGGGTGCATCAGGCAACCGCGGTCAAGGTCTTTGATCGCGCCGGTTGGCAATAGGGCGGTCCAAGATTCGAAATTTACTTGCGGTATTCAAGGAAAAAGCTGCCGTCGATCAAGACGGCAGCTTTTCTGATCTAGACTAGGTCCGGCTAAATTAACCGCCGCAACCTGTGCCTGTTGGGTCAAGCTGACACTCAGGTCCGCCTGGGAAGTCAGGATCGTTGCCTGTTTCTGCCGCTTCTGTAACGTCGGTCAGGTCTTCCAGAAGCTCGGTCTCTTTGGCATCGAATGTTACGTCATCTTCAATCGTTGAATTGCCGCCTGCTGATTCGTCTACATTGCCAATGCTACCGCCTGTACTGGAATCACCCGCCGTTGGTGCTGTCCTGAGTTGTGATGCAAATACGTCCATCGCCTCTACTGACAAAGTGAACGGGCCATAAACGCTGCTGCCGGCTGACGGAACGAAGGCCGCCTGTCCGGGTTCGTCGAGGCGTTTCGTGCCGACTGATGTAATGACATCCAGCTCGCCTCTTTTGTTGGTACCCTGATTGTCACGGCCAGGACCGCGCAGGACCACCAGCAACGCATTGTCAGGATCGACGCCCGTCGAATCATCAATCAGCCCTTCGGACCTCGCGAGGTCTACAGCGCCCTGGCCAATAACGCCCTCAATCATTGTGCCGCGGACACCCATGGTAGCAACCGGTGAGTTCAGCTTCACATTATTTGGGTTGGACGCGATCTTGCCTGACATAAATCTGAATGTTCCTTTGGCAATATTGGCTGACAGCGTGCCGCTCGCAGTTGCCGGATCATAAACAAATTCGTCAATGGTCATCGAGCAGTTTGGACCTACGGTAAAAACGGTCTGGTCTTTCAACAGAATTTGCAATGCTGCGGCAGGACCACTTGTAACCTGATCGCCAAGGTAGACATCACCTTTGACAACGGCTGCACGGGCATCTCCGTCAGTGCTCTGCAGAGTCACTTCGTTGCGGACAGCCGCATTTACACCGATTTCGGCTGGCTGCGCTGCCGCTTGTGAGGCAACCATCACGGAGGCACTGAGCATCATTGCTGCAGCTATTCCCTTCAGGGTATTTTTGGGCATAATAGGCATGGTTTTCGCTCCCTCTTACCTGTTGAAGCGCCAGATAATCTGAACTTCGGCGCCGGTATTATCGTAGTCGTAGACATCAAAATTAGCCTGCCGCTCGTCATGGAATACTGACGCCTCGACAATAACAGAATCTAAAGTTTTCTGTAAATTTGCGTTGTCGGTGTTAATAATTGCACCGACCGGAACGCCGAGAGCAGCGCGGCCATAATGGCGATCTTCACTTCTCGGTGCAGGCCCAACACCAGCAATCGTCGGATCTGTTTCCCGATATTCCACATCACGGTAGAAGTAGCTGCCTATCGCATACGAGCCATTCCGGAAGCTCTTGCTGGCAGATGCAGTTACCAGTTTTGCGTCATAAGCGTACGCATTAAACTCGGCCTTCTTGGTTTGCAGGCCAACACCGACGCTGCCACGTATCCCAGTACCGAATTTACGGTTAAGCGAAACTACACCTGAATATTTTACACCGGAACGCAAATTTTCGATTACCGTTGGTTGTGCACCGATGACGATGTTGTCGTAATGCTGATCGCCGTAGTCACCATCGAACTGGAGAGTTGTCTTGGAGGTAAGCTCGCGCTTTATCCTGGCGTCAATTCCAACTTCGGTCAGATATTGGTCGCCCGCGACGTCAAGGTTCTTGACGTCGAGCGTGACCATCCAGTCGTAGGGACCGTCAGCACCTTCAAAGCCGACTTTGCCAGCCAAAAAATTGAAATCAACCCGGCCAAAGTCCTCGTACAATTTGCTGTAAGTACTCCCAAGAGCAATGAACTTCATGTCCTGGGCACCGCCGATATCGTAACTGTATTTGGCTCTCAACCGGCCAGTTAAAGATGTGTCGGGGTTATCGGTCACGGCAAGGGTTGGGTCATCAGCGTTTACCGCGACGTTATCATCATACGAAACGCCGATCGCCACGTTACCGGTCAGGCTGCTTTTCTTGAGTTTTCCACGGACCCGTTGTTTAAATTTGTCGAGTTGCTCGTTGAGGTCGGGTGATAATGGACGCTGCTCGAGAAGCCTTATTTCCCGTTCTGCACCCTGGAAATCGCCTAGTCGATACAAAACAGCCGCGTAAAACAATCGGGCATCATCCCATGCCGGATCCATAATCAGTAGTCTCTCAAGGGTCGCCGCTGAGCCCAGCAAATTACCAGCATTGGCTTCCTGCCGGGCGTAATCAATATTCAGCTGTTTGTCGCTCGGATCGGCAAAAACGTCTTCAAACGTGATTACACGCCCGTCCTGTGCCGCAGCCGACACAACCTGCAGGCCAAACATAGCTGTTGCTGCCAACAGGCCAGCAACCAGTTTTGTGCTGGAGATTTGTTTGACGGGTTTGTTGTTTCTATTGGAAATCACAGGATGAATCCCCCTCCTGTTACAAAATTGCATCATACCTGTTACCAAGTGTATGATATTAGACATCACAAGAGCAAGCCCTCAAATGTCGTGCCAGAGCGGTTTGTGGTTAATTAAAAACACCAGATGTACTCACTGGGTTCTGGACACAACCGCCTGAATCATTAGGATAATAGCGGCGGGTTAAGCTTATTGGTTGGCGCGGTCATTCCGGAACGCGTTAGCGAGTAAATTGGGGGTTATCTTGGCCGACAATGTACAACGCATAAAACTGCTTGTGGGACGCAGCAAAAAGCTCATTCCCCTGGCGCTTGGCCTCGTCAGTGTCGTTATTGCGCTGGTAGCCTTCATGAACTTTCCAAATGCTTCAAAAGACTATGGCAACATCCTTTTTGATGAATATCAACGGTTTAAGCCGAGAGAATACGTTGAGGGTGTCCCGGTCCGTGTCATTGATATCGATGAGGATTCCGTAGAAGTGCTTGGCCAGTTCCCCTGGCCGCGTACTGATTTTGCTGACATGACGATGAAACTTGGGCAGGTCGGCGCGGCAGCGGTTGTATACGACGTTGTTTTCGCGGAACCTGATCGAACGTCGCCGGGAAATATCGCACCTCTTCTGCTTAAGAGCGGCCTGCCGTTCGAGTCATATGATCTCGTCGCAGGGTTGCCGGACCATGATGAGATTCTGGGACAAAAATTTGCCGAAACACAAACCAACGTTGTCACCGGATATTTTCTGAGCAAGTTTTTAAAAGAAGGCGATGAAGCGGTGATACCACCGTCTTATTCAAGCTTTGTCTTTGCCGGCCTCAGCCCGATCGATCAGGTCGATTCATACGTGTCATCGTCCAGGACATTACCCGTTATTGATGCAGGTGCTCAGGGTTCGGGGTTTGTGAGCGTTTCGAGTATTGATGGCGGCGTCATTCGCAAGGCACCTCTGCTGGGACGGATCGGCGACGATATTTTCCCGTCCCTTTCTTTGGAAGCGTTGCGTGTCGCCATGCAGGCCCAAACGGTTCAGATTAAAAGCTCTTCTGGCAGCGGAGAACTCGGTAGTGGCGGTGGCGCGACGCTCGTTTCAATGATCCGCATCGCTAATCCGGACTTGGGTGCCGATTTCCGAATTCCCACCAATGGGCAAGGGGAATTTCTTGTTCACTATACAGAAGAAGTACCTGAACGTCGTGTGCCAGCCTGGAAAGTTATCAAGGCGGGAACTGGTACGCCTGGGGCGCTTAGTTTCGCCGAGATGCAGGAATTATTTGCCGGGCACATCATACTTGTGGGTCCGAGTGCCCCTGGTCTGCAGGATTTGCGGTCCACGCCTATGAATCCATTCGAAGCCGGAGTGGTGATTCACGCCCAGATGCTAGAACAGATGATCTCCGGCCAGTTTCTGGTTAATCCGTATTGGCAGCAAACTGTTGTTGGTTCGATCATCCTCGTGGGCGGTATCTTACTGACCGTGATGTTGTCATTCCTGGGCGCCATCAGAGGGGGGCTGATTATGGTTTTGTCCCTTGCTGGTTTGTTTTATTTTTCCTGGTGGCAGTATTCAGAAAACCAGATTCTCTTCGACCCGACATTTGCTGCTGCGTCCCTGATTTTCATTTCCGGTGTTACGATCCTGTCTAGCTTCTATTTGACGGAATCAGAAAAAGCGGAGATCCGTGGTGCTTTCGACCACTATCTGTCGCCCGATATGGTCGACAAGATCACGGATGACCCAAGCCTGTTGCAGCTCGGAGGGGTCGAGAAAGATATCACGATCCTGTTTGCTGACGTCCGCAGCTTCTCCAAAATATCAGAGAAGCTGACACCACAGGAATTGATTACCTTCCTGAACAATTTCCTGACGCCGATGACCGAAATTCTGATGGAAAGCCAATCGACCATCGATAAGTATATCGGCGATGCGATCATGAGTTTCTGGAACGCGCCTCTTGATGATCCGGATCACGCGGCCAATGCTTGTCGCGGGTCCATTCAAATGATCGCGACGCTTCGTGAAATGAATAAGCAATTCAGTGACGATCCAGAGACCGCACCATTGCCGGTTGAAACCGCAATCGGGATCGGCCTTAATTCCGGCCCCTGCAGTGTCGGCAACATGGGATCGACACAGCGCTTTGCTTATTCTGTACTCGGCGACGCCGTGAACCTGTCGTCGCGCCTCGAAGGACTGACCAAGCAATACAAGGTTCACATAATCATCGGCAGCTCCACCGCTGAAGCGGCACCGGATTTCGCCCACATGGAAATGGATCAGCTGCGTGTGGTTGGCCGCGAAGCGCCGGAGCGGATTTTCGTACTCGTCGGTGATGAGCAGGTTAAGCAGACCGACAACTTCAAGAAACTGGAACAGCTTCAACTAGAGTACCTCAAGGCCTACCGCGGGCAGCAATGGGATGACGCCGAAGCGATCGCCAATGAAGCAAGGTTCTACGCAGAGGCCTACCATATCGCCGGATATTACGATGTGATGCAGGCACGCATCGACAACTATCGTGAAAATCCACCAGGGGATGATTGGGATGGAGTCTACGCAGCGACATCTAAATAAGTAAAAGGAACAAAGTGTTGCGATCGGGCTGATTGCAGGGTGCTTGTTGGAGTAAGGGAAGACAGACATGCTGATCGCTCAGATTACGGACCTGCATATCGGCGTCGATGGCGACATCGGCGCGAAGGACAACTACAAGCGTCTGCAGAAAACCCTCGAGACACTGGAAAACCTACATCCAAGACCCGATCTCGTTCTGGCAACCGGTGACCTGACTGAAACGGGCTCGATCGATGCGTATCGCCTGTTGAAACGCATGTTCGAGGCAACGCCATTTGAAATCTGGCCTTGCCTTGGCAATCACGACCGCCGCTATCCGTTCCGTAAGATATTTTCCTCACATTTGTTTGACGGTGATCATGTTCGGTATGCTGTCGATGCCGGAGACATGCGAATCGTCGTTGTCGATACATTAAGCGAGGGCGCCCATGGCGGCAGTTTTTCCTCAGAGCAGGCTGAATGGCTTGATGATCTGCTCGCTCAGTCAGATCGGCCTACCATCATCGCCCAGCATCACCCGCCGGCTTATACGGGAATCGCATGGATGACGGCGCATGCGGATGATCCGTGGGTCACACGGTTTCGCGACGTCGTATCCAAACACAGCCACGTCAAGAAGATCATCGCCGGTCACATCCATCGGCAGATGGAGCGCCCATTCGCTGGCGCAAGTCTTGTGGTTTCAGGTGCAACGGCAGCCCAGCTTAATCTCGACCTGTCGCCGATGGACCCGCAACACCATGACGGCCGCCCATTGGTTGTCAACGAGCCGCCGGCATTCACGCTCCATTTCTGGGACGGTGAAGAGGTGGTCAGCCATCGTGGAGTAGTCGGCAATTTCGACACGCTGCTTGACTACAACGCGTCTATGCAATCGAAAATGGTTGATGTCTACAAGGTGAAGGCAGAGTAGCGCCATATGTTTAGCGCATCACAGCGCGAGGGTGATGGTCGCTCAAGCGCGGGCATCAAACCATCTGTCGATACTCTGTATATCAACGGTGTCATCGCGACGAGTGTCAGCGACGCGCCGGACTAAACTGCCACCCGCTGCATTCCGGCACGGAAGATTAGCATCGAAGAGGCACTTTCGGCCTATAAGTGAAACAAGGCGGTTTAACTCGACGCAGGCCTGCGCGCTGATTTCGTCGTATTACCCGTTGATCCGCACACGGTTAAACCCGTGGCCATTCAAGAAGCCAGAGTGCTCGCGACAGTGATCGGGGGCGTGTCATTGTTTCGCGCTGAAAACCAAAACTAGAAACTTGATTCACAGCACGATCCTTGTTGGATTGTATGTCAGTCGAACGGTTCATGGCTGGGCGCCAGCTCCAGGCTGCGTTAGTCCCGGCGATTTTGGCAGAAACTGACCATATTTAAGTGAAAAAATGAGTCTCGTCAGCACCGCGCGCTGAAAAATGTTGAAGAAAATAATCTACGAATCATAGCATACAGCTATGTTCAGGTCCATTCGGGCAATTACAGGTATCTCAGTTATTCAGCCCATCTTGGGAGGCTGGATTGTGCCGCGTCAGTTAATTCAACCTGAGGGGCGATCTCAGGTTTGCGCGATCGCGGTAGGCCGAGCTACAACCGATAAAAAAGGATCGACCAATGAATCTCGCAAGGTACGCGCTGATCTTTATCGGCCTTACATACGTTCTCAATGCCGCCGTCATGTGGCTCTCGCCAGAATACTGGTACAATGGCGTTCCCGGTGTCAGTATGATGGGACCGTACAACGCGCATTTTGTTCGTGATATCGGCTTGATTTATGGCCTCTCGGGCTATGCCCTTATCGCCGCGTCAAGCGACCGCCGGTCGCTTTGGTTTGGGTCCATTTGGCCAGCGCTCCACGCGGTCTTTCATTTATGGATCTGGGCGGGCAGGGACTTTGCGCTGGATTTGGTGTTTGCAACGAACGTTCTCGCAATCCAGCTTCCCGCCTGGGGGGCAGTCTGGGCGTTATGGACCCTCAAAAAGCGCTCAGGCAGCATCGAGCAATAAAATTCTCCACAAATGGTGCCAGTTAAGACCGCGTTAACCATTTGGTAACGGGTCTCACTGATTCTTTAACGAAAGCAAATCACCAGATTATGAATCCTCATAATCAAAGGGGATTTTGGAGTAATCTCGCTATGCCCTTGAATCTCAGTGTGCCGACTGTCACCGAATTGAAACCGCGGATCAGCGTTATTGGCGTCGGTGGCGCCGGCGGTAACGCCGTCAACAATATGATCGAAAGCCAGCTCGAAGGCGTCGAGTTTGTTGTCGCCAATACGGACGCGCAGGCCGTCGGCCTCTCGCTCGCCGATCACAAAGTGCAGCTTGGCACGACCCTGACGCAAGGTCTGGGCGCTGGCTCGCAGCCGGAGGTCGGCCAAGCAGCGGCGGAAGAAAGCCTCGCTGAGGTCATGGATATCATTTCCGGCTCGAACATGCTGTTCATTACCGCCGGCATGGGCGGCGGTACCGGCACTGGCGCCGCGCCGGTCATTGCCAAAGCGGCCCGTGAGCGCAACATTCTGACTGTCGGCGTGATCACCAAGCCGTTCCATTTTGAGGGCGCAAGGCGGATGCGCATTGCCGAACGCGGCATCGTCGAGTTACAGAAATATGTCGATACGCTGCTGATTATCCCGAACCAGAATCTGTTCCGGATCGCGGATGATAACACCACCTTCGCCGACGCGTTCGCGATGGCCGATGAAGTCCTACATTCTGGTGTGCGTGGGATTACTGATCTGATGATCGTGCCCGGCTTGATCAATCTCGACTTCGCTGATGTTCGTTCCGTGATGTCAGAGATGGGCAAGGCGATGATGGGCACCGGCGAAGCCGAAGGCGACAAACGCGCGTCCGAAGCTGCCGAGGCGGCTATTTCCAATCCATTGCTCGATGAAGTGTCGATGAAGGGCGCGCGCGGCGTTCTGATAAACATCACCGGCGGCATGGATATGAAGCTTTTTGAAGTTGACGAAGCGGCAAATCGTATTCGTTCGGAAGTTGACCCGGATGCCAACATCATCGTCGGATCCACTTTCTCGCATGATCTCGAAGGTAAAATGCGGGTCTCGGTTGTCGCAACTGGCATCGACGCCGAGCACGGAGCGCGGCCGCTCGATATCGTCCAGACCGTACCAGCCGCTACGCCTGAAGCAAAGCCGTGGCTTGGAGCCATCGCGCCTTCGGCCAGTATTGACATGCCGGAGATTACGACGGCTGAAACGATTAGTGCCGCCACCACGGACGAGTTGTTCAGCGAGCCAAAATCCGCATCCGAAACTAGTCCGGTCAAGTCCGCCATACGGGCAACAGTATCGGCGGCAGCGGATAATCCGGTCGGCGATGTCCACGCCCGGATCCGCAAACTGTTGACCGAAGACGACGACAACGACAACGATTCTTCCCAGCCAAATGTAACAGATGGCCTATCGGATCGGGCGAAGCGCAATCCATTCCGGGAGGATCAAAAAGCGACGCAGCGCTCGCCGTTAAACGCGGCGATGGGATTGATCAAGGAAACGTTCGGAGTGCAGCCAGGACACGGCCAGACTACACCAAAGCCAACTGGCCAAAAGCCGATAAAACGGGCCGGCCGACCGAACGAACTGTTCCAGGACGAAAAAGACGCGGATCTCGAAATACCGGCCTTTCTGCGCCGGAAAAACCAGCGTTAACGAACACGCTTCGGGGCAAGGCGATTTCGAGCGCTTCTCGTTTCGCCAATAAACGAACAATCCCGCGTCGTCAGGCGCGGGCATGCCGCAGATCAGGCATCAATCTCCTTTTGTAGTATAACGTAACAAACCTTTATTTGAGTGTGCCTGCTGCTTTCAGCATAGTCGCGTAGGCCGGTGGGGAAAAATAATTCCGGTTGTGGCTGTAGTGTTTCAAGGGCGTACTTGTGTTCGATCAATTAGACATTTCTTCATCCGTCACCAAAGAAGTGACCTTTAAATCTTCGATAGCATGTGAAGGCATCGGGCTCCATTGTGGCGAAAAAGTAAGGATGAAGCTGCTTCCAGCGCCCGCTGGCACGGGCATCATTTTCCGCCGTATTGATCTTCTGACCTGTAACAGCCTTGATGCACAGGCTGACTCGCTCAACCAGATTTCCATCCACGCATCGCCGGCTGCTGTCACGAGCACACAGTTGGGTACAACGCTGACTAATGAGTTCGGAATTGAGATTTCAACGGTCGAACACCTGATGTCGGCCTTCGCCGGCTGCGGTGTTGATAATGCCATTGTCGAGGTCGATAATGCTGAACTGCCGATCATGGATGGCAGCGCCGAGCCTTTTCTCGCGCTCATTGAGAAAGCAGGTCTGCGCATTCTGAATAGGCCGCGGTTCGCCTGGCGGATTAAAGAAAAAATCAGCGTCCATGACGGGGATCGCTGGGCCTATGCCCTGCCGCATAACGACGAAGAAGATACGACGCAGGCAATTGATGTGCTTGTTGACTACGTTGATCCGGCAATTGGCAAGCAGCGAGCCTCTCTGCATGTCTCGCCTCAGGCATACCGAGAACACGTCGCCCCGGCGCGCACTTTCTGCTATCTGAGCGATGTTGAAGCCATGCACGCCCGCGGGCTGGCCCTTGGTGGCTCCTATGAAAATGCGATTGTGGTGAATAACGGCCAGATCGAAAACAAGGGGGGTCTGCGCCTCGAAAACGAATTCGCCCTACACAAAGCCCTCGATTTGCTGGGCGATCTCTATCTCCTCGGCCGCCCGATACAGGGCAAGGTTACAGCGTTCAAGCCGGGCCATGATATGAATACCCGTCTTGCCCGGGCGATCCTCGACAATCCAGATAAAGTAGAGCTGGTCAGCGTCATCGACACCGAAGCGGCCGACGCGCGCGAGCTTGCCTAAGCAAAAACCCCAATAACTGTCTGAATTTTAAGCCGGAAATCGCGCCGAAAGCGATTCTCCTGTTTGACCGGGGCAGGGTTTCCCCATATTACTAACCGGTCTGGCTGAGCCGACAATAATGGCAGTATCGCAGGAGAGAATGAGAATGCGTTTTGAGTTGATCTTCCTTGGAAAAGCAGCCCTCGGCACCACCCTGCTGGCACTCGGACTGAGTGCCTGTACTTCAAATTCTGCGAAGAATGAAGAATTCGCCTATGTCGAGCGGCCTGTGGAAATTCTCTACAGCGAAGCCGTCGACAAGCTCGCAGGCCGCCGCTTCGATGAGGCAATTTTGTTTTTTGACGAAGTCGAGCGTCAGCATCCGTACTCCTCTTGGGCCCGGCGCGCCATGCTGATGTCAGCCTTCGTGAAATACGAGCAGAACCAGTATGAAGATGCGCTCACCGATATTGATCGTTTCCTTTCGATCCATCCGGGCAACAAGGATGCGCCGTATGCCTATTACTTGCGCGCCATGTGCCACTATGAACGTATCCGGGATGTTGGCCGCGACCAGGACATCACCCGCAACGCGCTCGATTCACTAAATGACGTCGTGCGTCGTTATCCGGATACCGAGTATGCCCGTGACGCGCGATTGAAACTCGACCTGACCTATGACCACCTTGCCGGTAAGGAAATGGACGTTGGTCGTTATTACTTGCGCAATGGCCAGCACATCGCAGCGGTCAATCGCTTCAACAAGGTCATCATAGAATACCAGACAACCAGCCACACACCGGAAGCACTGCACCGGCTAGTCGAAGCCTACCTCGAACTTGGTGTGCTTCCGGAAGCACAACGCAACGCTGCCATCCTCGGCTACAACTACCCGGGCACCGAGTGGTATGAAGACACCTACAAATTGTTCCGTGAGCGCAATCTTGTCGATGCTTTCAACGCGTCGAAACAACTGGATGTCGCCAAAGAGAAGTCCTGAGGGCATTCATACCCAGTGATCGTAGGGTGGGCATGGCAAAGCCTTATCCACCACTTGATAGGCACAAAACCCAAAAGGGTCGTGTCGCTCCACGACTGGCAAACCCTCAGGGGCACTTTGAGTGGCGCTGATGCCCAGACCGAAAGTGACTTGCCTGGCGAAGTCTTCGTCACTGACGCAGGCGGCACAATGACCCGGTTCAAATACTACCATCACGTCCGAAATGTGCTGCCTATGGCAGGGAACTGACGGCGTATTACGAAATCCGCCCCGAGAACAGAAATCGTCAAAAATCGAGCCTGCAGAGTGGATAAAACAGTAACGCGGAGCTTCACACCGCTGCGAGAAGCGCGTGCGCATCACCCATTTCGCTGATCTTTACGAGGGCCCGGCGATATTGCGCTGGCCGCTGGATGTTCAGCCTCGCACGCGCCTTGTCAAGCGGTTCATGCAACAGTGTACTGATATCTTCCTCGATGATCTTGCCAGCCAGCTTGCCGTGGCGGCGGCCTTCATGAAAAGCCTCCATCACCTTGATTTCGCGTGGCAACCGGCTGGTCAGATGACGCGATCCCACATAAGCGATAAAGATGACACCACGCCCGCCATTCTGGCCGTAGCTGAAGGCGAGCAATGAGGCTTCGCCTAGCGCGTCACGTCCATATCCGGTCAGCACATGGAACAAATCATGGCTATCGCGCAGGCGATACATGAACCAGCGCAGATCATCATCATACTGGGCCATGCCACGCGCAAACTTCTCACTTTCGGCCACTAGACCGGCAGCGCTCAGGCCTTCGCGGCGCATGAAATCCACATAAGCCCGCCCAACCGTTCCCTCCGGCAGTTTCAAGATCGTGTCATGATCGTCCAGCATCGGGGGCAGGGAAGTGCGCTCCCGCAATTGCGCACGGCCCTTTTGTGTCGCCGCAAATTTCTTCAGCAGCCGATAGGCATTCGGACCGTTCAGTGCCTCGATAATATGAAACACTTGCTCAGTATCTTCCTTATCATCGATCAGGCGTTTCATGCGCCGCATTGCCTCAAAGGGCTTGAGTTTGGGCAATTTCCGGTCCGGGTGAATAAACAGGTCAGGCATATGATTCTCCGGTTGAGACCCAGCATACAAGCATTTGGACCGCCGCAACAGAGGCGCCGTTCCGAGGAATCCCAAAGCTCGCTTGGCTACCGCAAGACACCCCGTCTTTGCAGCCAGCGCATGTAGATAAAAATTAGCAATGCGATAATAATGACGGCGGCCAGGATTAGGTTGCCGCCGCTGCCCGGCGCAGGATTCATAACCGTATAGACCGCGGCGATCACCGTACAGACCCAGCCGATCGCAAAAATAGGAATAGCTGCGCTTCGGCGCATTAACAAAAAAACTGCGCTAATCAGGCCAGCGCTAATCGCAATGCCCCACATAGCGTACACCCCTAACGGCACGTTGTAATAATAGGAAAGAGTTTCTTCTGGAACATTGGCAAGATACGGCTCGAAGCGAATGACGGTCAAGACATAGTCCAAAGCGCCTATCCCATTGTTTAATAGCAACAGTCCGCCTACGATCCACATATGCCATGGCGCCGATATATCTGTTTCAAATTTGGTCATTTGAGCCTCGGTTGAGTTTAAATATGGCATCTGTTTGAAATTTGTCAAAAGAGAAGGTTCACGTCGCCTGACGTTATGGCCGGACCTATGAACTGAATATTTCAAGGCGCCGGCATGATCTGATGCGCTAAGAGTGAACGGGATCCACGAGCGCTGCCTGAATGGCGCGAGCTGCGGGGTGTTGATTGGGCTCAAGCCCCAATTCAACGCCGTCTGGTTCTTCTGGCGAAACAACGCTCAGCCAGCGATGCTCTCCGAGCGGAATATCGTGCTTGACGACGAAACCCAGCTTCTTCGTGTAGAAATCGAGGGCTTTCTCCTGGTCCTCGACGACCTCGCTCTTTAGGTGCATTTCATTTCGCACCTCTGTTAAAAAATGGTTGTATCCAAGGGTTGATAGTATCCTTGAACGAAGCAGCCGTCAGCGAATGAACTTTTGTCCGCCCTCGCCATGCGGTGCTGATCAATCCTGCCTGTTCAAGCGTATTCAAATGGCGGCTGATGGCTTGTCTTGTTAGGGTCACAGAATGTGCCTCTATAAGGCGAGCGCACAGCTCAAACAGGCTCTGATCATTCTGCTTCTTCAGCTGATAGAGAATCAGCAAGCGCGTATCGTCGCCAAGTGCGCGAAACAGCTTGCTGAGGTTCATATCGAACGGAACGCCCATGCTGCATTATGCAACAATTGTGTTGCATGTAAATAGCGCTGCACCAGCAATTTCGGAGGTGGAGATCGATGGCAAGCTCCATTCGGAAGAAAACGCGTGCGAGCCTCAATCGGTCAGACGCCGCCGGCCTGTAGCAGCCGAAAACCGCACAGTCCCTGTACGCCGCGCCGAGAGTCGGTTATCTCAAAATCATGCTGCGCGAACTCTACATTCAGGATATCGTTCTCATTGATCGGCTCTCGATAAATATCGGCGACGGACTGACCGCGCTGACTGGTGAAACGGGCGCCGGCAAATCGATCTTGCTTGACGCCCTTGGTCTCGCGACGGGCGGGCGGGCTGAAAAAGCGCTGGTCCGGCAGGGGGCTAAGTCCGGCACGATCACAGCAACATTTGATGCAACGCCGAAGCACGAGGTCTGGTCACTGCTGGAAGAGAACGGCTTGTCGGCCCACGACGAAGGCGCAACCGACATCATCCTGCGCCGTGTACAAGAGGCGGATGGTCGCTCGCGCGCTTTCGTCAACGACCAACCGGTCGGTATCACTTTGCTGCGTACGATCGGTGAGAGCCTGATCGAGGTCCACGGTCAGCATCAGGGCCAGGGTTTCTTGCAAAATGCCGCGCATCGCGAATTGCTCGATGATTTTGGTGGCCACGAAAAACTTGTTCAGACAAGCGCGAAAGCCTGGACTGCCTGGCGCGATGTTGAGAACGAACTTGAAACGCGTATCCATGACCGCGAAGTGGCGGTGCGCGAAGTTGATTATCTGCGCCACGTGGTCGCGGAGCTGGGCACGCTCGCACCGGAGCCGGCAGAAGAAGCAACATTGGCTGCGCGGCGCACGATGCTGATGGCCGCCGAAAAAATCGCCGCTGAAATTGCCGATGCCGCCAGTATTCTTGACGATGAGAGCATGGAATCGAAACTTTCTTCAGTCCTTGGGCGGATCGAGAAAACCCAGAGCCAGATCGGCAAGGAGGAGGGCGCGGAATTGGCCGCCGTAATCGCCCGTGTCGATACGGCCCTGACAGAACTGCATGAAGCGCGCAGCGCCGTCAGCAAGGCCGCCGAACTCTTTCGTTACGACGAAGATGAACTGAACCGCACCGAGGAGCGCCTGTTTGCGCTGCGCGCAGCGGCGCGAAAATATAATACGCTGCCGGATCAACTTCACAGCTTTCTCGACAAGGCGGTCTCATCGCTGGAGATTCTGGAAGGTAGTGAAGCCGATTTCGCCAGCCTTGCTAAACGCGTCACGCTCGCCAAAACCCAGTTCTTTAAACAAGCTACGAGGCTCTCCGCGGCCCGGCGAAAAGCCGCCGGCTTGCTCGACAAGGCTGTCGCAAAAGAACTCGGACCTTTGAAACTCGGCAAAGCGACGTTCACCGCCAGCGTCGAAGCCGACGCGGCCAAGGCAAACGCGTACGGCATCGACCGGATCGAATTCCTGATCTCCACCAACCCAGGTGCTCCGCTCGGGCCGTTGAAACAGATCGCATCGGGCGGAGAGCTTTCGCGTTTCGTACTTGCCCTGAAAGCCGCGCTGGTTGCTAAAGAAAACCGCACGGTGATTATTTTTGATGAAGTGGACGCAGGGATCGGCGGCGCCGTCGCCGATGCTGTCGGTGAACGCCTGGCAAAACTCGCTGCGGGCGCGCAAGTGATGGTCGTCACCCATTCGCCGCAGGTTGCCGCGCGCGCCCAGATCCATTTTCTGGTCAGCAAAACCGGCCGCAAAAAAGTAATAACAAGTATTATGCCGTTGTCGCCTGATGAGCGCACCGAAGAAATTGCCCGCATGCTCTCCGGCGCAAAAGTGACCAGCGAAGCAAGAGCCGCCGCCGCAAAACTGCTCGCAGCCAGCCTGGTTACGCCAAAAGCAAAAACCAAAAAGAAAAAGGCGGCAGCACAATGAGCAATCTGTCGGGCAAAGCGGTCGAAAAACTCTCCAAAGAAGAAGCAGTCACAGAACTGGCAGCGCTCGCTAGTGAAATTGCCGCCCATGACGTCGCCTACCATCAAAAAGATGCGCCAAAAATATCAGACGCCGAATACGATCTCCTGCGCCGCCGCAACGAGCTGATCGAGGAACGCTTCCCAAAGCTCGCCCGTGAAGATAGCCCTTCAAAAAAAGTTGGCGCCAAACCGTCAAGCCGTTTTGAAAAAGTGCAGCACGCCGTTGCCATGCTGTCCCTCGGCAACGTCTTTAGTGATGAAGAAGTCAGCAAATTCGACGAGAGCGTCAAGAAATTCCTCAATCTTTCAGTGGACGAACCACTCGGCTATGTGGCAGAGCCAAAGATCGATGGCCTCTCCGCCAGCCTCCGCTATGAAAACGGTAAATTCGTGCTCGGAGCAACCAGAGGTGACGGCCAGGAAGGCGAGAACATCACTCTCAACCTGCTGACCGTTGAAGACATACCGCGCGAGATCAAAAACGCCCCGCTTGTTCTCGAAGTGCGCGGCGAAGTATATATGTCGAAAGCAGATTTTGCGGCACTCAACAAAAAACAGGAAAAAGAAGGCGGTCAGATTTTTGCCAATCCCCGTAACGCCGCCGCCGGCTCCCTGCGCCAGCTCGACCCCTCGATCACAGCTGCAAGGCCGCTCCGGTTCTTTGCCTATGCCTGGGGAGAGATCTCTGAGCCAATTGCTGAAACACAATGGGACGCGATCAAGTGCTACGCAAAATGGGGGTTCTCCACCAATCCCGGCACAGCGCTGTGCACGTCCGTCGCAGAAATCATCGCCGCCTATCGCAAAATCGAACGGACACGGGCGAGCCTCGACTATGACATTGACGGTGTTGTCTACAAGGTAAACCGCCTCGATTATCAGGATAGACTTGGCTTTCGCTCGCGCACGCCGCGCTGGGCAACTGCACATAAATTTCCAGCAGAGCAGGCAACAACGATCCTCGAAGATATTGACATTCAGGTCGGTCGCACGGGCGCGCTGACGCCGGTTGCAAAGCTCCAACCAGTGACAGTCGGCGGTGTCGTTGTCTCGAATGCCACCTTGCACAATGAAGATGAAATCATTCGAAAAGATGTGCGCATTGGCGACAGGGTCGTCGTGCAAAGAGCGGGGGACGTGATCCCGCAGGTGGTGAGGGCCATCAAGCAGAAGCGCAACAAGGGTGCGCGGAAATACAAGTTCCCACAAACCTGCCCCGTCTGCGATAGCCACGCCGTGCGCGATATTAATCCGAACACAGGCAAGGAAGACGCCGTACGCCGTTGCACCGGCGGCCTTATCTGTGCGGCGCAAGCGGTGGAGCGTCTCAAACATTTTGTCTCGCGCCAGGCTCTCGACATCGATGGGCTAGGCGCCAAGCAGATCGAGATGTTCTTCGCTGATGGTCTGATCAAGGAGCCCGCCGACATCTTCACGCTTGAAGAACGCGAAAGGGAAAGCCTGACACCGCTCAAAAACCGTGATGGCTACGGCGCGACATCTGTGCGCAATCTTTTCGCCGGCATTAACGCGCGTCGTACTCCGGATCTGGCCCGGCTTATTTTTGCGCTCGGCATCCGCCATACAGGCGAGACAACCGCGCGACTTCTCGCGCAGACCTTCGGGTCATTTAAAGCGTTTCAGGAAATCGCCGAAAGGGCCGGGAAGGCTGATCAGAGCGCGCGCGAAGAACTCCTTGCCATCGATGGTATAGGTGGCACAGTCGTTGACGCGCTCGGTGAATTTTTCAATGAGCAACACAATATTGAGGCGGTGAAGCGCCTTATGGCCGAGATTAACCCAGCTGAAGCCGTCAGGATAAAATCAGACAGTCCCGTCTCCGGCAAGACAGTAGTATTCACCGGCAAGCTCGAATTGATGACCCGCGATGAAGCAAAAGTGCGGGCGAGCGCTCTTGGCGCCAAAGTCTCGGGTTCCGTCTCCGCAAAAACCGACATACTCATCGCCGGCCCCGGCGCCGGTTCAAAACTGACCAAAGCAAAAGACCTCGGCGTAGTAACGTTGACGGAAGAAGAGTGGCTGGAGTTGATCGGCGACTAACCGGTAGTTACGCCCGTGCCGGCGCTGCCCCTGGAAGACGGAGCCGTTGTTTGCGCAGCTTCAGCCGCCACGCCAGAAACGCAAATCCCAGCAGCAAAAAAGCCCAGGAGCCGGGCTCCGGCGTTGCCGCCACTGTGGCGCCGACCTGCAAGACCGTACCGTTCACTGCCACTGCATCAAGCGTATATCCGCGGGCGCCGGTAATCTGAAAAAAGTTACAGCCGCCAAATGCCGCGCAGCCCTGTTGAAAGGCGTTGTTGATCGTCACCGAATTGCCACCTGTCGTCGCCCGGGTCAGGATCGTTGCAGACTGGAACAATATGTTTCCGGCCGTATCCATAAAACCGAATGTGATCTGGGCCCGACCGCTCCCCCGCTGCCCCCTGAACTGAAAAATCGTCAAGCTGTCCGTCGGACTCGTCGCAAACAGATCAGCCGTGACGATCGTCACCACCTCCCGCCGGACAAAGCCGTACCCAATGCCATCTGCTGCATTCACTTCAGCAGTAGTGAGTGCATTTGGGCCGTTGACGGATGAATTAAAAACGGCTGTACCCGCGCTCGCCGTCGTCGCCAACGGCAGTGAGAGCATCAAGAAGCACAGGGCTGCTACGGTACGGCCAACAAGAGTCATGTAGCAAGAATAGCAGCTCCATACTGAACGCCGTCTTAAAAAAGTTGGTTAACGAAGTATTAAATTCAATTTGTGGTTTTGGGATGATCGTTGCACACGCAATCAGAATACCACAGAATTCTCAGGTAAGCGCGCGTTGATGCATTCGGCACTCTGGTGTAACAGTTTGTTCATCATGTGATGTCACCTTTGAGGGTTAAAGAGGCGTAGAAGACCTGTGAATTCCACTGATTCAAGGTGCGGCATGGCCAAGGCAACAGACAAACTGACACAGCGGATGGAGACAATTCTGTCATCACCCAAGCCGAAACTGACAACGCCGAAACCGGCGCCACCGGTTTTGGCTGAACCTGCTCGAGAAGAGAGTAGAACCAAGGGCCGCTCTTCGACTTATAAAATTTGCGAAATCAAAACGATCGATGGTGGCACGCTAAAATGCGTCATTCGCAATATCAGCGCTGAAGGCGCCATGCTTGTCGGTGATGGCACCGGCGGTGTACCGTCCTCGGCCACATTGAATTTGCCGGATACGCGTGAGACCAAAAACTTCGAAGTCATGTGGCGTGAAGAGGGCCGGGTCGGCGTCAGGTTCCTCAACTAGCAGCGATAATAACCAAGACTAATCAGACCACAGCTTACCGGATCAACCGGTTCAAACGAGCCTGTTTCCCGTCCTTCGGCATATTTGATTCTGTGTCCAACCATGTATAACGCTCTAGCGAAAGCCAAAAACCTGAGCGAGAGAGAATTATCATGGGCACAAGAAACAACTTCATAAAAGGCCTGCCAAAAGCCGAATTGCATCTGCACATCGAGGGCAGCCTGGAGCCAGAACAGATGATGATGTTCGCAGAGCGCAACAGCATCGAGCTGCCATACAAGAGTGCCGATGAAATACGTGCCGCCTATGAATTCAGCAATCTCCAGGAATTCCTCGATATCTATTATCTAGGGATGAGTGTCCTGCTCAAGCGTCAGGATTTTTACGATCTGACATTTGCGTATCTGCAGCGTGCCCATGCCGACAATTGCTGCCATGTCGAAATATTTTTCGACCCTCAAGGCCACACCGGGCGTGGTGTCGAATTTGCTGATGTGGTTGAAGGCATTTCCGTGGCGCTCGCCGATGCAGAAAAAGAATTTGATATGTCGTCTCGGCTCATCATGTGTTTCCTCAGACATCTGAGTGAAGAAGACGCGTTCACCACGCTGGAGCAAGCCGAACCATTTCTGGACAAAATCCATGGGGTCGGGCTGGATTCATCTGAAGTCGGTCATCCACCGTCTAAGTTCAGAAAGGTCTTCGCCCAAAGCCGCGCCAAAGGCCTCAAAATCGTCGCCCATGCAGGCGAGGAAGGCCCACCTGAATATGTCTGGGAGGCGCTCGATCTTCTCAAAATCGACCGCCTCGATCATGGTAACCGGTCGATGGAAGATGAGGAGCTCGTAAAGCGACTTGCTGCGGAAAGGATGACGTTAACGGTCTGCCCATTGTCCAATCTCAAACTGTGCCTGGTGGATGATCTCAAAGAACATCCATTGCGGAAAATGCTGCAGGCCGGTCTCAAAGCCACCGTCAATTCAGATGATCCATCCTATTTCGGTGGTTACATCAACGACAACTATATCCAGACCGCAGAGGCGCTCGATCTGACACAAGGTGAACTGGCAGAACTCGCCCGCAACAGTTTCACCGGTGCCTTTGTCGATCGAATACGTCGAGCCGAACTCCTGCGGAGCCTTGATAAATATGTCAGTGGACAAGATGGCGAGGATTTCGCACGATGGCCTCGATAATATCACAATGGTTGATAATTTTGTTTGCTCTGTGGCTCATCGTTGTGAGCCTTGTTATGATCGCGAGTCCACAACGTGCCTTGCAGGGCTTGAGCAAAATGGCCAGCACCAACCTGATAAACTACACCGAAATCACGCTCAGACTGATCGCCGGCGCGGCCCTTGCAACGTATGCAGAGTTCTCAAAATTTCCTGAGACCTTCCGGATCGTAGGGCTGTTCATCATTTTCTCATCGCTGATGCTTTATCTTGTGCCGCGCAGATGGCATGCCGCCTATGCCGTTTGGTGGTCGCGCAACCTCCCACCGGTATTTATCAGGTTTGCCGCGCCGTTCTCACTGGTCGCCGGCGGCATGCTGATCTATGTGGTGGTGTGACGCAATGCGGCCGTTGGCATTCCTATCCATGCTGTGCATATTTGATGCCCTGAATGATGTGTAACAGGAGGGATCCCGTGCGGTTCGATTTATTAGGTTTGATCACGCTGATCGCGTGGACGTTGTTATCACCGGTTGCAGCGCAGGAAGTCTCTGACCCCGACTCACCAGAAATACTTACGATGCGTGAGCGGGCAGCAATTCGTGATGCCTGGCTTATAAAACGGTTGGACACCGTGATCCCGCAGGTAATGCGCCGTGAAGGTGTTGATATGTGGGTTATAATCGCCCGGGAGTATAACGAAGACCCCGTCGTCCGAAGCATGCTGCCAGCGACCTGGTTGAATGCCCGCCGCCGGACCGTGCTGGTGTTCTTCGATTCAAGAGAAGGGCCGGTGGAGCGTCTGGCCGTGTCGCGTTATCCTGTTGGCGAGGCGTTTCCGGCGGCTTGGTCCCCGGAACAACAACCTGATCAATGGGGGCGTCTGGCTGAGATCATCGCAGAGCGGGCGCCAAAACGAATTGCCCTTAATATCTCGCAGGAATTTGGGCTCGCAGATGGCACCAGCCACCAGCAATATGAGGAGTTCTTGGCCACCCTCCCGGAAAAATACGCGCGCCGAGTTGAAGGATCCGAAGGTCTCGCAATCGGCTGGCTTGAATCCCGTATCCCGGAAGAAATGGATGTCTATCCGACGATTGTTCGTATTGCCCATTCAATCATCGCAGAAGCATTGTCAGAAAAAGTTATTACACCCGATAAAACAACAACTGACGACGTTGCTTGGTGGATGCGAGAGCGGGTGCGGGAATTGCATCTCGCCACCTGGTTCCATCCGAGCGTTTCAATCGCGCGGGCTGATGTGGAAGATGACCCGCGATGGGCCGCAACAAAACAAGAGGACGATGTCATCCGACCTGGCGATTTCCTGCATGTTGATTTCGGCATCACCTATCTCGGCCTCAACACCGATACGCAGCATCATGCCTATGTCCTGAAACCGGCAGAAACTGATGCGCCTCAAGGACTAAAAGACGGCCTTGCCGCTACCAATCGCGTGCAGGACATCCTCACGAGTGCTTTCGTGGAAGGAATGAGCAGCAATCAGATTTTGGGCGTGACGAGGCAGCAGGCTACAAACGAAGGACTGCGGCCAAGCATCTATTCGCACCCAATTGGTTTTCACGGTCATGCTGCCGGATCGCCAATTGGTTGGTGGGATAATCAGGGAACAGATCACCCGAAAGGATACCGCAAGCTACAGGCTAACACCGCATGGTCAATCGAGCTGAACACAACGCACTCGGTACCTGAATGGGGCGGCCAGGACGTTTTGTTCAAAACCGAAGAAGACGCTTTCTTCAACGGCGCGGAAGTCGCCTATATCGACGGGCGTCAAACCGAACTACATCTCATCCCGCGTCAATAACGAGAAAGACAAATTATGGCAAAAGTACTGGTTACCGGGGCATCTGGGTTCATCGGCAGTCATACAATTCTGGCGCTATTAGCTGACGGCCATGAGGTTCGCGGCACGCTTCGCTCGATTGCAAAAGGTGAAGCGCTCTTAAAAACTCTCTCGGCGTTCGCTGGTGAGAAAATCTCGGTCGAGTTTAAGGAAGCGGAACTAACAAGTGACAATGGATGGGCTGAAGCGGTCGCCGGATGCGAGTATGTCTTACATGTTGCCTCGCCAGTTCCGGCCATTCTACCGAAAGATCACAACAAGCTTATCATTCCCGCGCGCGATGGCGTGTTGCGGGTATTGAAGGTCGCCAGGGCCGATGGCGGCGTTCGGCGCGTTGTGATGACATCATCGGTAGCCGCGATCTCGTATGGCTGGGCGGACAAATTGCCGGAAACCCTCACCGAAGACGACTGGACCGATCCGGATAATCTGAAAGACAACACGGCCTATACCAGATCGAAAGCGATTGCTGAGCGTGCTGCGTGGGACTATGTAACAGGTGAAGGCAGCGGTCTTGAGCTTGCCACCATTAACCCGAGTGTCGTCCTCGGTCCGGTGATGAGTGGAGACTTCTCCGCGTCAGTTCAAGTTGTCAGCCAGTTGATGGAGGGCAGACTACCGGCGATGCCTAATGTTGGTTTTCAGATCGTTGATGTCCGGGATGTCGCCGATGCGCATGTTCGTGCGATGACCAATCCGGCAGCGGCTGGACAACGCTTCGCAATCACCGAGGATTTTTTGTGGTTCACGGAGGTCGCCACCGTGCTGCGGGAAGCATACCCGGACCGGAAGCTGCCAAAAGGGACGCTGCCAGATTTTGTTGTCAGACTGCTAACGCGCATCAATCCTGCTCTCAACCAGATCACACCTGACCTTGGCAAACGCCGGTTTGCATCTAATGAAAAAGCCAAAAATCTTTTGGGCTGGGCGCCGCGTAAACCGAAAGCGTCTATTCTCGCCAGCGCTGCATCCTTGATCAAACACGACGTGGTTTGACCGATTGGGTGTGACTGTAATCAGATTAATCATCGCTGGTCTCTCCCGGTCAGCTTTTGCCAGCTTAAAGTGTTCTGGGGGTCTCCTGGCGATATGAATGCCCGGTGCGGCCTTGGTCATCGGGCTAGACACCGACAAACCGGGCCCTGCGAGAGAAATGAACAGCTGATCAGCTTCGGCTATGAGGGTGGAGTGATGAACCAGCGCTGCCGATAGCGTTTAAGACCTACTAAATTGCGCTTGTCGCAAAGAATAATGAACGTCATTCTATCCGCAAAACAGGGGAAACATTCATGTTGTCTACACTATTTTTCTATGCCCGCGCTTTCTTGGCTTCGTTGATCATCTGCTTCGCGCTCACGGCTTGTGAAGTTACTGACGCACAAAGCGCAGCAAGACTTCCTGTGACCGCGACTCAAAGAAGCGCTGATTGGCCTGCTCTAAATTCGATGACATCGAGCGCGGAATTCTCCAAAGAAGGGCTCGCTAAACTGGAGGCGCGCATGACGCAGTTCATCTCTGATGGCGACGCGGCCGGGATTGCCACGCTTCTGGTGCGCGACGGCGAGGTTATTCACTACATGAAGCACGGGATCCGCAATGCGGAAACCGGTGCACCGATTATGGATGACACGATCTATCGCATCTATTCGATGACCAAACCAATCACCGGTGTTGCGATGATGATGCTGTATGAGCAAGGCAAGTTCTCTCTCGACGATCCGATAACAAAATACATTCCCGAATTTGAAAATTTAAAAGTGCTTGCCCCTGGCGATGAAGCTGGCAGTTACCAGACTATCTCCGCCCGGCGCCCTCCAATCATGAGGGAATTGATGAGCCACACTGCTGGCTTCGCTTATGGATTGGGTGGGAGCGATCCAGCCAACACAGCATTTCGTGAAAAGAAGATCCTTGCCTCTCCAGATCTCAACGCCTTTATTGACAGGGTCGCGGACGTGCCGCTGCTGTTTCAACCAGGTGAGAACTGGTATTATAGTGCGGCCGTGGATATTCAAGGCGCGATCATTGAACGTTTGTCGGGTATGTCACTGGGTGATTTTTTTGAGACAAAAATATTCTCGCCACTGGGGATGAATGACACGGGGTTTTACGTACCCGAGGAAGATTATGATCGATTGTCGGATGTTTATGGATATCATCCGAGAACAAAGGAATTTGGCCCCTATCGTGTGCCTGCGATGGCTTTCAAGAAAGAAACTATCGCCATGGAATCTGGCGGTGGCGGCCTCGTCTCGACCATGCGGGACTACGCAAGGTTCTGTCAGATGCTTGCAAATGGCGGCGCACTGAGTGGGAACCGCCTTCTGAAACCGGAGACGGTGAAGTTAATGCGGACGAATGTTTTGGACGAAAACATAAAGCCTAACCTGACCGGCAATTTCACCGAGGAACAGATGACAGGTCTTGGTTTTGGGCTCGATTTTGGTGTCATCTTTGATGCCCAACTATCTCCTACTCCTTATGGTCAGGGTACGTATTTCTGGGGTGGGGCGGCCGGTACGTGGTTCTGGATAGATCCGGCCAATGATTTGTTCTTCGTCGGCATGATCCAACGGTTCCCGGCGAACGGTCCCGTCGTTGATTTTCGTTCAATTTCCGCCGCTTTTATTTACGGAGCGATGGTGGACTAGCCAGCCACCCGACTTGTTTTGCGCCCTATTTGGTGAATTGCTGCACCAACGCTTCGTGCGGTGTGGGTTGGCTCAATTGACCCGTATTAATGTGACAAAGCCGACAGAAATGGTAGCCTACAGCGCTGAAAGTGATCAGCTTACGTCAAGCGCAGCGACCTGGGGATAAAATCCATGAAATTGAAGTCTTGTTTGGTTCTGGGTGCATTTTTGGCGCTAACAGCCTGTAACAACGATGGCGGAACCGGGAAAACCAGTGAACCTCCGACCGAGAACGCCGAGTTCACACTCGACTATGAAAAATTCACGTTGGACAACGGCCTGGAAGTGATTCTCCATGTTGACACGTCTGATCCGATTGTCGCGGTGACGACCGTTGTGCACGCTGGCAGCAACAGGGAAAAAACCGGGCGCACCGGCTTCGCGCACTTCTTCGAGCACATGGCATTTAATGACTCAGAAAATGTGCCGCGTGGCTGGAACCGCAAGGCCATCCCGGAATGGGGAGGTCAGCGCAACGGCGGGACATGGAGCGATGGCACGATTTATTTTGAAATTGTGCCAAAAGACGCCTTTGACAAAATCATGTGGATCGACAGTGATCGTCTCGGTTATATGATCAACACGGTCACCAAGGCGGCGCTCGATCGCGAAAAGCAGGTTGTTAAGAACGAGAAAAGACAGCGCGTTGACAACGCTGCATACGGATACACCCAAGAGGTTATTCGTACCAATCTCTATCCCGATGGGCATCCCTATAGCTGGACTGTCATTGGCTCATTGCCAGATTTGCAGGCGGCAACCTTGGATGATTTGAAAGAGTTCTATACGGAATTTTACGGCGCCAGCAACGCGACGCTGGCGATTGTTGGCGATATTGATATCGCCGAGACGAAGCAAAAAGTGCGGCAATGGTTCGGCGAAATTCGTCGTGGACCGAAGGTTACACCGTTGCCGCCAATGCCGGTCAGCCTTAGCGAAACCAAAGCGCTCTTCTTTGAAGACAACTTCGCAAAGCTACCGGAGCTTCGCCTTACGTTCCCCAGCGTTGAGGCCTACCACCAAGACGAGAAGGCATTGGAGGTTCTGGCACAACTGGTTGGCGGCAGCAAAAACTCGGCGCTGTACAGACAAATAGTCGACAAGGAAAAACTGGCACCCGGTGTCGCAAGTTTCAACAACTCCATGGAAATTGCCGGCGAATTCGTCTTTCGTGTCCGCGCAAATCCTGGCGTTGATCTTGACGACGTCAAGGCTGCTATCGAAACAGCGCTCGCCCAGTTTGAGCAGGATGGCGTCGACCGGAAGGATCTCCAGCGCATCAAGGCCGAACAGGAAACGATCCTCTATCAGGGCCTGTCGACGGTTCTTGGAAAGGCCAATCAAATCGCCAGTGACAATGAGTTCGCTGGTGATCCCGCATACGCGATCAAATCCGCTCGGCTAATCACGGAGGTGACCGCCGAAGATGTTATGGCCGCGTACCGAAAATACATCAAAGACAAGCCGTCGATCGTCACAAGCTTCGTGCCCAAGGGAAACTCCACGCTCGCTGTCGCGGGGTCAACCCTGGCGACGGTCTGGATCGAAGAGGTTAAAACCGGTGTGGCCAATGAAGAGGTTAGTCAGGGTGCAGAAGCCGACTTTATCAAAACGCCAAGCACGGTAGACCGGTCGGAGCCGCCATTCGGAGAGCTGCCGCTCGTTAAGATGCCAACGATCTGGGACGCCAAATTGCCAGGTGATATTCAGGTTCTCGGTATTGAAAATGCCGAAACGCCGCTGGTCAGTTTCGATGTAACGATTGATGGTGGCAGCTGGCTTGACCCTCTTCAGAAGAAAGGTCTGGTCAATATGTTGGCGCGTTTGATGGGCGAGGGGACGGCAACTAAAACTAGCGCAGAACTTGAGCAGGCGATCGGCCTTCTCGGCTCCGGGATCAACGTAAGTGCGGGTGCGGAAGAAATAACCATCAACGTGACGTCACTGTCAAAGAATTTCGAAGCCACAATTGCGCTGGTCCAGGAAATGCTGGCAACGCCGCGCTGGCAGGCGGCGGATTTTGACCGCGTAAAATCAGCAACACTTACCGCTATCAAAGGCCGCGAGGCAAACCCAAACTCGATCGCAGCGCTTGGTTTCCTAAAGCTGATATATAGCGAGCAACACCCGTTCGGCCTCGCTCAAAACGGCGACATTGAAACAGTCACGGGGATCACCCTCGAAGATTTGCAGGATCTGCATAAAAAACTGCTCGCCTCGAATGTGCGTATCCATATCGCCGGCGACGTGTCACAAGCGCGCGCGGCAAAAGCGCTCGTATCCCTCGCGGAAACTTTCCAGCCTGCAGGTGCATCGTTGCCGAAGTATCAGATCCCGGCCCAAGCAAATGCCGGCAAGGTGTTTTTCATCGATGTACCGGGAAGCAAACAGAGCGTCATCACAATCGGAAAGCTCGCACTGGCGACAACAAATGCAGATGCCAATCGGCTCTACTTCACCAACGAGAAACTCGGCGGCGGTATCAGTGGTGATCTAGCGCAAACCCTTCGGATCGAGAAGGGGTATACCTATGGAGCGATCTCATTCATCTCTAACGGGAAGGTGGAACAGCCATTCAGAGCGACCACGAGTGTGCGCGCCAATGCAACAAAACCGTCATTGGAGATCATGCGGGAGATGATCGCAAACTACGGTGTGAATTTCTCCGAAGCGGACGTTGCAACCACGCAGCAGAAACTGGTCAAGGAGAACACGCGTGCCTTTGAGAGCCTTCGTGCGAAGCTAGGTATACTGCGTAATATCAGCAAATATGGAAAAAGCAGGAAATACGTTGAAGAGGAACAACAAGAACTGCTGGCCATGCAGCTGGATGACTTCAAGGCCACTGCTGATAAATATCTGCGGGAACCGGAAATGGTTTACGTTATCGTTGGTGACAAAGCGACCCAACTAGCACCTGTCACTGAATTTGCCGGCGGTGATGTTACGGAGCTGGATATTTATGGCAACGAACTCCAGTAGTTTGCAACATGAGGCACATCGTTCTGATCACTGCTTTCGGGACCGGATAATCAGATAAACAGCAAAAGCCGTGGCGACGCCTGGCAAAATGCTGAGCGGGATTTCAACCCAGCCGCGGCGCACGCCCAGCGCGTTGCGCTCATAAGCACCCAGATAAGCAGAACAATGCCGCAGAAAATGCCGTCGAGCGAATAACCGGTCGCATAAGGATTAACGAACCCCGCGGCAAAGGTGCCAGTGATATCACCGCTTGCAAGCAAAGGCGGCATAACGATCACACTGAACGCGACTGCTAAAAGTCCAGCCGCAAGGGTGGGGCCCTCGACATCTTTTTCATCAAAATTCGCGGCGCAATTTGGTGCATCATCAGCGAGCCGGGTGCCGGGCTCAGCGGGGCCTCGCATTTGCAATTGCCTGATTGATTTCCAGTGCCGCCATCATGTCCACATAAACGCGTTCGCTTAACAGCAATCGCAGATCCGTTTTATCGGCAACCATCTGATTGAAATAAGGGATTGTTGACGGGTCATTAAGGTCACGCCCGGTGTCTTTTGCCCATTCAAGAATGTCATCATATTGACTAACCTCCTGTGCAACCAATGCATAGTGGTAGACAATGTTGCCGAGAGTTGGTGCGGGACTGTCAGGTTTCATCGCAATGTCACGACTCATTTTGCCGTGGGTGCTGACAAGCGTGCAGGCGTAGAGCAGCGCCCCTTTTGCGGAAACATCCATTTTCACATCAGCAGCCGTGATCGCGTCGTCGATAAAGTCATTCATTCGGAGCTCCTGCAACGGTTCATTTCCTGGTTTCCAGGTGACATATCTTGCCTGCGAAGACGGATACCGAGGTGTACCTTACAAGAAATTGGCGTTACCCAACATCGGTAGCTGCATGTCGTGATCGTGCCCAGCGGGCGGACAACCAAAGCGAGAGAGCAAAATGAACCAACTACACTTATATTCGGGCCCGCTCAGCATGTTTGGCATGAAAGCGCATATCGCGGCACTTGAAAAAAACCTCGATATAAAACTTGAGCTGGTGCCTTTCACTACGGATCATCTCTACCACCCCAAAAATCCGGAAGTTCTCCGGGTTAATCCAAAACGACAAGTACCTGTGTTGATCCACGGGGAAGTGGAGATTTTCGATTCCACCCAGATTTTTGAGTATCTCGAAGATCTGGCGCCCAAACCTGCGCTGTGGTCGTCCGGTGCTGAAAATCGCGCCCGTGCAAGGTTGTTGGAACACAAATCGGATGAAGTGTTTTTTCCGCATGTGATCAAGCTGATGGGGTTGCAGGGTAATTTGAAAGACCCCGTCGCAGTCACGGCCATAGCGGCGATTTCGGTTTATTATGAAGAAATGGACCGGCTACTGATTGACCAACCGTTCCTCGCGGGGGCATTCACCTATGCCGACATCGCTTTTTATATGGCGCAAGTCTTTGCTGAGCGGATGGGCGCTCCCATGACGGCCGATACCAAAAACCTGATGTCATGGCGAAATCGGATCACCGTGAGGCCGTCAGTCCGGGAAGCTACAAAACTGTTGATTGCCTGCCTCATTCGGCAGAACCGGCCAGTGCCTGAATTTTTGACGCACAACGGGAATTAGACTTTAGCGAATGATGGTTACGACGGTTTTTGTTGGCCAAACCGTTAGGATAGACAGTACAGCGTGAATGAGGGCTATAGTATGGAACATCTGATGAAGCGAACTCGTGTGTCTATCGTCGCCGTCGTCAGTTTTCTCAGCCTGATATATTATGCTTTTGATCCGGCGCGTAGCGCGGGCAACACAGCAAGGGCCGGCGCCGGGCAACCCGACATTTTGACATCGAAAGAGCAATCTATTCAAGTTGGTGCAGGAAAACGCTGGTTCCTCGTGCACCGACCTGCACCACTATCACCAGGTGCACCAGTTGTTATTTTGCTCCACGGTGGCACTGGTAATATGAACCAGGCTTTCAGGGATGTGTTCGGGCAGGGCCTGGCGCAGCTATCGGATCAGAACGGCTTCCTGCTTCTGATACCCAACGGCACGAACGCGAACTCCGGCAATCCACGCGGCAAACGTCAACACTGGAATGATCATCGAAACCCGTCCGGACAATCCGCCGCGCCCGTCGATGATGTAAAATTCATACTTACACTGATCGAATGGGCCGCCGAGACACACGGCATCGATAGATCGAGGGTATTCGTCACCGGCGCCTCGAATGGTGGCATGATGACTTACAGATTGTTGATTGAGGCGCCAGAGGCATTCGCCGGCGGTGCTGCCTTTATCGCAAATCTGCCGAAAGCCACACCGGCGGAAGCGAGTGAAGGCCAGCCGGTCCCCTTGATGATAGCCAATGGCACGGACGATCCGCTGATGAAATGGGAAGGTGGTCTGGTTGGTGCGCGTGGTCAGCAAGATGTGGTATTGTCCGCCCCGGCGACCCGGGATTTTTGGATTGCCCGTAACCGTGCCTCCGGAACACCGGATACGCCGCGCCAACTTCCCGATAGCGCCCCACAAGATGGCTGTCATATTGTTGTGAACGATTATCCGGCAGAAGAAAACGGTGCCAGGATCCGGTTTGTCGTCATGGAAGGTGGCGGCCACACGATACCATCGCGGGCTGGCGGCCGAAAGCGTAGTGCCTTTATTGAACGGCTGACAGGTACTCTGTGCAAAGATACTGACGGCGCAGATCTCGCTTGGCAATTCTTCACAGACAGCTAAACCGAATAATCTGTCGTGGCTCTCACTCTGAGCCACGCTGACGGCGCCGGTCTTGTCGAAGACTCCCATGAGAAAATCAATTGTACAACAAAAACAATCACTTAAACAAAGGCAAGATCGCTCCAACTGCTAGCAGCCTGCTGCCTCTAAACAAAAAGCAGAGACGCAGTGTATCACCGTGAAATGAACAATCTGGGCTGAATCGGTGACCAGAAATCTAGCGCCGCATGCTGAACAGTTTGATCACCAGCCACACAGGCACCACGACGATGGCGCCGACTGCAATATAGATCAGCGCCGTGCGCACGGTGCTCCAGCCGGTCTCGAGGAACCGTTCAGCCAGCTGGTAAACGCCCCGGGCGAGCCCCTCCCACAATTCAAGAGGAGAAATACCGGCAAGGGTCAAAACTGCGCCAACCAGAAAACTGGCGGTGAGCAGTAAAAAAACTGTTCGTATCGTGACACCAATACCGCCGCGCGCGGGTTCCGGTGCCTGGCCTTTCTCAAGGCCGGATGTGTTTTCATTAGCCATAAGAAGGAGATTAATCATTCAGCGCGAGATCGGCAACCAGTGAAAAAAAATACCATCAGGCCTGTTTTTGAATATGGGTCGCAGTAGGAAAAGGGATGGAAATGCCTTGTTTATCAAAGGCTTCCTTTACTTTACGGTTCAGCTCCCATTTTACGGCAAAATAATCGGTGCCTGCGAGCCATAGCCTGGCAGTGAAATCGACGGAGAACTCGTTCAATTCGTTGACCTCGATCACCGGCGCCGGGTCCTTGTGCACTCGTGTATCGGCGTCGATAAGTCCGGCAAGAACATCACGCGCCATACCGATGTCATCGTCATACGAGATGCCAAAAACCATATCGAGCCGGCGGGTTGGATTGGCGGAATAATTCGTGATCGTACCGGCCCAAATCATGCCGTTTGGGATGATGATCTTCTTGTTATCGACGGTCGCCATCTCGGTCATAAAAATAGTGATGTCTTTGACCGTGCCCTCTTCGCCGCCGGCACCGACATAGTCGCCGATCTTGAATGGTCTGAAAGCAAGCAACATGATCCCGGACGCCACATGACCGAGCGTGCCTTGCAGGGCAAGGCCGAGCGCTATGCCAGCTGCGCCCAGCAGGGCAGCGAGGCTCGTTGTCTGCACCCCGAAGGTACTGAGCACCGTAATTATAACAACTGCGAGCACGACATACCGCGCAAAGCTCGACAAAAAACTTATCAGCAGCGAGTCGATCCGGTTTGCGCGTGTCAAAGCGCGGCGCACGGCGCCCTTGATCCAGCCAGCGACAAAAAGCCCGATGACCAGAATGATCAGCGCGGTTAAGGCGCTGATGCCCCATTCTGCACCCTTCTCGATCAGAAGATTGGCTATCACACGGGCTTCTTCTGTATTGGTCGGTAGATTTATCGACGGTCCGGTATTTTCTTGCATTGTTGTCATTCCATTTGGTCTTTGTTGAGAGTAATTCAATCAGCCGCATTGGCCGCGGTGGCGCAACGCATGATCAGCAAGGACGCAAGCCATCATCGCGATCGCCACCGGCACGGCCCTGATCCCGACGCATGGGTCATGGCGACCCTTGGTAACGATCTCCGTATTCTGACCGCTCGCCGTCACCGTCTTGCGCGGCGTCAGGATGGAGGAGGTGGGTTTCACAGCGAACCGGGCGACAATTTCCTGACCCGAAGAAATTCCGCCAAGCACCCCACCGGCGTTATTTGAGAGGAATTTCGGACCACCTGTGCCCGCGCGCAGTTCGTCAACATTGTCACCGCCGGTCAGCGCTGCGGCAGCCATCCCGGCGCCGATCTCGACGCCTTTAACGGCGTTGATCGAGAGAAGCGCGGCGCCAAGCTCAGTGTCGATCTTGCCATAAACCGGCGCGCCGAGCCCGGCCGGGACGCCGCTCGCCGCAACTTCTATCATAGCGCCCAGCGACGACCCGTTCTTGCGTGCGGAATCGAGAATGGCTTCCCAGTCTTTGACAGCCAACGGGTCCGGGCACCAAAACGGATTATCGTTGACTGTAGCCCAGTCCATCCGTTGTCGGTCAATGGTGTGTGGACCCATCTGCACCATCCCGGCACGGATCGTCAGGGTCTCACCGTAAAGCGATTTCAGCACCTGACTGGCAACACCCCCTGCCGCAACGCGGGAAGCGGTTTCGCGCGCCGACGATCTGCCACCTCCGCGGTAGTCGCGTACCCCGTATTTCGCGTCATAAGTGTAATCCGCGTGCCCCGGACGGTATTTATCGCGAATGTCGGCATAATCCCTGGATCGTTGATCAACGTTTTCGATCATCAGGGAAATCGGCGTGCCGGTCGTCCTCGGTCCGTCAGTACGGTCATCTTCAAAAACACCAGACAGAATCTGGACTTTATCAGGCTCCTTGCGTTGTGTAACGAATTTCGACGTGCCCGGTTTACGTGTATCCAGCGCTTCTTGAATCATTTCCGGGGTCAGCCGGATGCCCGGTGGGCAGCCGTCAATGACGCAGCCAATTGCGGGACCATGAGATTCACCCCATGTCGTCACTCGAAACATCTTGCCAAAAGTGTTGTCGGACATAATTTTGCGCTATACCTGTCGTTATGTATGAGTGATAGCCCTGTTCTGGAGAGTTTTCCAATGGCTGATGACGGTCTAATCCCTAAAAGCCCTGCGGCTGAAGAATATGGCACGGTCAGTGAAGTATTCGGTGTCGCGGACGATCAGGGTGACGTTTTTGTGTCGGACGACCCGATTGAGCTGTTCATTTCATGGTTCATGCTCGCCCGCCAACACGAGCCGAATGACGCCAACGCCATGTCGTTGGCAACGGTCGATACGACCGGGGTCCCTAATGTGCGAATCGTCTTGTTGAAAGATGTGAGCGCGCGCGGGTTCTCGTTTTACTCCAACGCAGAGAGCGCAAAAGGTCAGGAATTGTCCTCACACCCTCAGGCGGCGATGTGCTTTTTCTGGAAGTCGATCCGGCGGCAAGTCCGGATACGCGGTCCGGTGTCGGTGCTTGGTCCAGAAGAAAGTGATGCCTATTTCGCTGAACGCGCCCGCGGCTCGCAGATCGGTGCTTGGGCCTCGTTCCAGTCACGCCCGTTAGAGAACCGTGAAATCCTGCAGCGGCGGGTCGAGGACTATGAGGAGATTTACAAGAACAGGAAAGTGCCACGACCAGAAAACTGGCATGGCTGGAACGTCCACCCGCAGACAATCGAGTTCTGGGTCAACCGGCCCTATCGACTGCATGACCGGCTCGTCTTTGAAGAAAGCGCCGAAGGCTGGAGCCAGAAGCGGCTCTATCCGTAGACGTCATTGTTTTTCGACAGTCTCCAGCGCAAGGGCATGAAGCTCACCGCCCATCTTGCCTTTCAGTGCTTTGTAAACCAGCTGATGCTGCGCAACCCGCGACTTGCCGTTGAAGGCGGCAGAAATGATCCGGGCCTTGTAGTGATCGCCGTCACCGGCCAGGTCTTCGATTTCAACCTCGGCATCCGGCAGGGCTTCGAGGATCATGGATTTGATATCGTCAGCGGCCATCGGCATGGAGTCAGTCTCCTTCGTTTGTTCCATCAGATCGGGCAAAGTGCTGGCGTGAATGTTGGCCAGATCAATCAGCCCGATCATGTCCTCTTCATCGAGAATGATATCATCGCCGCCGAACATACCAAGCTTAGTCGCCTGAATACCAGTCATCGATGCTTTCAGGACGAAGTTGTCAGCGCCGTCTGTCGGTACCGCAACAAGATATCTGCCCTGATCTTCGCCGTACCAGTAAGCGGCCCTGCGGTTTTTGACGGGTGTTTTGAGCGTTAAGCCAAGTCCTGCCCCGAGAGCCATTTCGGCGGCGGCGACAAGCAGGCCGCCATCGGACACATCCGTGACGGCAGACGGGATGCCATCATGGATCGTTTTGCGGATGAATTCACCAGCTATACGCTCAGCATCAAGATCGACCGGTGGCGGCGCGCCATCTTTGTTGTCAAAGAGATCATGCATATAGAGCGACTGCCCAAGCCAGCCGCGGGTGATGCCAAGGGCGATCAGCGTATCACCGTTGGTCGCGGTATCTGCTCGTGCTGTATGCTGAACATGATCGAGCAATCCTACGCCGCCGATAGCCGGGGTCGGCGGAATGGCCTGTCCATTGGTCTCGTTGTAAAGCGAGACATTGCCGGAAATGACCGGGTAGGAGAGTTTCTCACAAGCTTCCGCCATGCCGCCGATACACCCGACAAACTGCGCCATAATTTCAGGGCGCTCAGGGTTGCCAAAATTGAGGCAGTTGGTGATCGCGAGCGGTGTTGCACCGGTAGCGGAGATGTTGCGATAGGTTTCGGCGACAGCCTGCTTGCCGCCTTCAAACGGATGCGCCTTGCAGTAGCGCGGCGTCACATCTGTCGAGATAGCGAGCGCCTTGTTGGTACCGTGTACCCGAACAACAGCCGCATTACCGCCCGGCGCAACCAACGTGTCGCCCATGACAGTGTGATCGTATTGGGACCAGATCCAGTTGCGTGAACACAAACCAGGTGTCGCCATTAGCGCCGCGAGCGTAGTCAAAAGCGTGTCAGCACCTGACTGATCCGCCAGTGAGACGGTCTCCTCGTTCAGATCGTAGGCAGCGCCGGCAACGATCCCGGTTTCTGCGAGGTTGTTGGCGGCATCGGTAAGCGCAGTAAAACGGTCAGCCGCTGCATCCGGTGTGAGACGCGCATAGATTTCTGCTCTGCCAACACTTGCCGACCAACCCGCCGCCTGCACAGCGTCGATCGAAGCAAGTTTTTCCTCGATGAGTGCTTCTGCGATCACACTCATATCTGCGGCGTTCTTTTGAGCGGTCAGGGTAATCAAGGCTTCTTGAATCTTCACCACCGGGTCCTGAAGCAAAGCCGGTTTTTCTGCCGGCGAATAAGGACGGTCGTAATTCGGAGCATCATCGGCGAGTGCAGAGACCGGCAGATCAGCTTGGACTTCGCCCAGATGGCGGATCACTAGCTGGCCGGTATCTGTCGTCACACCGATGACCGAGAAATCGAGACCCCATTTATCGAAGATGCCTTTAGCTTTAGCTTCAGCTTCTGGCTTCAACACCATCAACATACGCTCCTGGCTTTCCGACAGCATCATCTCATAGGCCGTCATGCCAGTCTCTCGCTGCGGCACCTTGTCGAGGTCCAGTTCAAACCCGCCGCCACCTTTGGCAGCCATTTCAACGGAAGAGGATGTGAGACCGGCCGCGCCCATATCCTGAATCGCGATGATTGCATCTTCTGCCATTAACTCGAGGCAGGCCTCCAGCAGAAGTTTCTCCGTGAACGGATCGCCAACCTGCACCGTCGGGCGCTTATCGCCCGAAGCTTCGTCAAACTCGGCCGACGCCATGGTCGCGCCGTGTATACCGTCGCGGCCTGTTTTGGCACCCACATAAACGACAGGATTGCCCGCGCCCTTGGCCGCTGAATAAAAGATCTTATCCTGCTCGGCCAGGCCAACGCACATCGCGTTGACCAGAATGTTGCTATTGTAGCCGGCGTCAAAATTGGTCTCACCGCCAACAGTTGGTACGCCCATGCAGTTGCCATAGCCGCCAATACCCGCAACCACCCCGGACACAAGATGCTTCGTTTTGGGATGATTGATGTCACCAAATCGCAGCGCATTCATGTTTGCAACAGGCCGCGCACCCATCGTAAAAACATCGCGCATGATGCCACCAACGCCCGTTGCGGCGCCTTGATACGGCTCGATGAAGGACGGATGGTTGTGGCTTTCCATTTTGAAAATCGCCGCCTGGCCATCGCCGATATCGATTACGCCGGCGTTTTCCCCGGGACCGCAAATCACATGATCCGCCTTTGTCGGCAGTTTTGCCAGATGTCGCCGCGAGGATTTGTAAGAACAATGCTCGGACCACATCACCGAGAAGATGCCGAGCTCCAGCAGGTTCGGTTCGCGGCCCATATGGCCTTTGATGCGTTCGTACTCGTCGGGCGAGAGACCGTGGTCTTGGATGATATCAGGTGTGATCGGCACCATTAGCCCAAGGCCTCCACAAGACCTTTAAAGAATGTAGCCCCATCTTCGCCGCCCAGAACCGGCGAGACGACTCTCTCGGGATGAGGCATCAAACCAAGTACGTTGCTCTTGTTGTTGGTGATGCCCGCTATATTCCGGGCACTGCCGTTCGGGTTGGCGACATAACGGAATGCGACATGCCCTTCACCCTCGAGGCGATTAAGAGTTTCCTCATCGGCAGTGTAGTTGCCATCATGATGGGCGATCGGGAATTCAACATAAGGACGGTTGCTGATGCCGCGGGTAAAAAGACTTTCCGGATTTGCGACCTGTAACATCTGCATGCCGCAGACGAATTCGAGACCGGCATTGCGCATCAGCGCACCAGGGAGGAGACCGGTTTCGGTCAGGATCTGAAAACCGTTGCAGATACCAAGGACCGGCACGCCTGCTTCCGCCTTCTTCACCACGTCCTGCATGATAGGGGAGTGCCCGGCCATCGCTCCAGATCTTAGATAGTCGCCGTAGGAAAATCCACCAGGTAGGACGATTAAGTCCGCATCCGGCACGTCGGTCTCCCCATGCCAAAGCATATCTGGTGCGGTGCCAGTTGCCTGTTCAAGTGCGACAGCAGCATCTCGGTCACAGTTGGAAGCGGGAAAAACGATGACACAGGATTTCATCTCCTAGCTCACCAGCTCGATTTCGTAATTCTCCATCACAGGATTCGCGAGGAGCTTCTTGCACATCTCTTCAATTTGTTCGCGGGCCTTCGCCTCGTCAGCCTCAGCTATCTCCAGTTCGATCACCTTGCCTTGACGAACGCCAGAAACACTGTCGAACCCGAGGCCCGACAATGCACCCATGATCGCGTTGCCTTGCGGGTCGAGGATGGATTTTCTTAAAGTAACATGAATTTTGGCCTTCATGCATTTAGTCCTTGTTGACGTCGTTGCTGCTGACAAGTACCGGACCTTTCGTGTCCGATGTTTCTTCCTGATTGCGCAGAATACCAAGCCGGCGCGCGACTTCTGTATAGGCATCAGTCAACCCGCCGAGGTCTTTGCGAAACCTGTCCTTGTCCAGGATCTCGCCGGTGGCAATATCCCATAACCGGCAACTGTCGGGCGAGATTTCGTCGGCAAGAATGATGCGCATCAGATCACCGTCATATTGACGACCAAACTCAACTTTGAAATCGATCAACTGGATACCAACGCCTGCGAACATGCCAGACAGAAAATCGTTGATCCGCAATGTGTACGCGACCATGTCGTCGATTTCCTGGGGGTTTGCCCAATTGAACGCCGTAATCTGATCTTCGGTGACCAGCGGATCACCCAGCTCATCTTTTTTGTAATAGAATTCAATGACCGGGCGCGGCAGGGGGTCACCCTCTTTGAGCCCGAGCCGTTTGCAAATGGAGCCGGCCGCAACATTGCGCACGACTACTTCAAGTGGGATGATTTCGACATGATAAATCAGCTGTTCGCGCATATTGAGGCGTTTAATAAAGTGGGTCGGAATGCAAATTCGCTCGAGCGCGACCATGACGAACTCTGAAATGCGGTTGTTAAGGACGCCTTTACCCTCCAGCACAGCATGTTTCTGATTGTTGAAGGCCGTCGCGTCATCCTTGAAGTATTGGATGACGGTGCCAGGTTCAGGCCCTTCATACAATATTTTGGCCTTGCCTTCATAAATCTGTTTGCGACGCGCCATGGCGTGGCTCCTTCAAAAATATTGGGAATCGGCGTGCCAGCCGGATGCCCTCGCTAGCATGCTCGCGGCCAGGGTGCAAAGGAAGTCTTTCCCCCCTGTAAATGCTTTTTCCGGTTTGTAACCCGGACATGAACACCATATGTAGAGCTTGGAATTGAACCACTTGTTGCGGAGGAGACCTGCCATGACCACATTCGATGATCGCGAAGATCGATTTGAAAAAGAATTTGCCCATAACGAAGAGATGAAATTCAAGGTAGCGGCCCGACGAAACAAGCTGCTGGGACTGTGGGCGGCTGAAATCCTCGGCCATGAAGGCAGCGCGGCAGACGACTACGCCAAATCGGTCGTTATTTCCGACCTTGAAGAGGCGGGGGAAGAGGATGTCTTCCGTAAACTGCGCGGCGACCTTGATCAGGCGCATAAAGCTGTTTCTGATGACGAGATCAGAGACAAAATGAAACAGCTGATGTCAGTTGCAATGGACCAGGTGCGCGACGGCAAATAAACAGGGAAAAGGTGAATGGGACGACTTGCAGGGAAAAAGGCTTTCATCACTGGCGGTGCCCAGGGACTGGGCAAATGCTTTGCTGAAATGTTTGCCGCTGAAGGCGCTCATGTCACCATAACGGATGTGCAAGCTGATGCGGTCCGGCAGACAGCCGAAGAAATCAACGGGCGATATGCGGGCAAGGCATTTGCTTTTACCCATGACGTTACCTCTCGGGCTGACTGGGAGACCGCGCTTGCCGGTGCAGCTGATGCGATGGGGGGGATTTCCGTGCTGGTCAACAATGCGGGCATTGGCTCCTTTGGGTCGGTCGAGAGCGAAACCTTTGAGACCTATCGTAAGGTTATGGATATTGACCTTGATGCTATTTTTGTCGGCACACAGCTGGCGATGCCGCATCTGAAAGACAGTCAACCGGCGTCGATTATCAATATTTCCTCGGTGGCAGGGTTGCGCGCGGATGGCAATTTTCTCTCTTATAACGTGGCCAAAGCGGGCGTCTGCATGATATCCAAGTCGATTGCTCTGCATTGTGCCAAGGCTGGGTATCAGATCACGTGCAATTCCATTCATCCCGTTTTTACCCGAACCGCGATCATCGAAGCGATGACCATGGCAAGCGGCGATCGGGAAGCGGGTGAGGCCAAACTCGCGCGGCAGATACCGATGAAACGGATCGGAGAACCGGAAGATATTGGCCATATGGCTGTCTATCTCGCGTCGGATGAAGCAAAATTTGTGACAGGCACTGAACTTGTTGCCGATGGCGGACTGACCGCGCGTTAGTCGCTCGCAAGAACATCCGTGTCCGGCAGGGCGCCCCATTCAGCCCATGACCCGTCGTAGAGGCGGGTCTTTTCGTGGCCGGTGACGGCAAGGGCGAGGCTGAGAATCGCAGCTGTGACACCGGAGCCGCAGGTGGTGATAACGGGTTCACTATTGTTGATACCCAGTTGATCAAATTTTTCGGCCAGTATTTCGGGATCTTTAAGGCAACCATTGTCAATGAGGTCCGTCGCAGGCAGGTTCGTGGACCCGGGCATGTGGCCGGATTTGAGACCGGCGCGTGGTTCGGGCGCTTTGCCGCTGAAGCGGTCGCCCGGTCTGGCATCGAGAATTACTGTGTTCCCGGTGCCGCTGACCTCGTACATTTCATTGAGAGTGACGACAGCTGCTTTGTCGAACCGTGCTTCAAACGCTTTGCCAGGCAGGTCTGATTTTTCATCTGTCAGTGGGTATCTTGCAGCCCGCCAAGCGGGCAGGCCGCCTTCAAGGATGCGGACATCCTTCACGCCCATGACCCGAAACGTCCACCAGACCCTCGCGGCGGAGAAAAGACCGGCGCCATCATAGATAACAACTGAATCCTGGTGAAGGATTCCAAGAGCGCCGGCGGCTTTGGCAAATTCTTCCGGCGTCGGCAGCATGTGTGGTAAATCAGTGGTTTGATCGGCGATTGCATCAAGGTCAAAAAAGACCGCACCCGGAATATGACATTTTTTGTATTCCTGCTCTGCGTCACGTGATGGATCAAGATACCATGAGCCATCGACAATTGATAGACGCGCGTCGGCCAGATGATCGTTCAGCCAGACCGGTGAGACAAAAAAATCAGACCATTGAGCCATGTCGCGTTAGTATTGTAGCGCCGTGTCGAAGACACTATGAATCATCTCAACAGTCATGCCGGCACTTATGCGCCCTCGGATATTACCGTTGACAACCATCACCGCGTAGCCGGTTTTGACATTCGCGATCGGCACCTGATCAGCAACCCCGAGCCGCTCAGCTTTTTTTGATTCGCGGACAACCATTTCGTAGTCGAGGCTCGTGTAGTCAATCCGTACAATGTCTATATCCCCATGGTCATAGGATCGGGCCGCGCGCTCAAGGACCGGATCGAGTATTTTGCAGCCGCCGCACCATTCCGCCCAAAACACCATGGCTGTAGCATCTGCTGCCAGCGCATTAGCGGGAATGAGACTGACCACGCTAAGCGCGACAGTAGCGGTAATGGTCTTGATGTTCATGGAACCTCCGGGTTGTCGGCCAGTTTAGGGTATTCGCTGGGTTGCGCCAATCACATGCAGTTGATGGAACGCTCGGCAGCAGAAAAATCCACGGGATCATTCCTCTGCGAGCAGGTGCCGGATTTCCCCAGGTGAACAGCCTCAGTAACACCGCCGAGAAAGATGTCTGCAAGGCCGATCAACGATCACATTTCGGATTGTTCTGGCGCTATCCGCCAGGGATCTGGCATGTGAGGGCTTTCCTTTGGGGACCACCGCGATGCCGTTTGTATCAGTCTCGTAGCCGGTAGTTATGGATCGTATACGAAGTTAGTGAACATCAGCGATCCATGAGGCGTGCTCCGCTTATTCGATCACGCTTTGTGCCAGCGTTGCTGCGTGAGCGGCCAATCAGCGGATTGTCTGCCAGAATACAAAAAAATGGCAGCCCACATCGCTCCTGGCACCGTCCTTAAATAGATATCTCGACCACAAAATGCGGTGTTTCCATGAAAATATGGACAGAGGTGGGTTACCGTCGTTGCGTTATACTATCACTTTCTGCTAGGGATTGCTCGCGGACGCATCTTTCCTGCATCTTGCGTTGGGTTAGGTTATTGAGTTGTAAAGGCAGCGCGCAACAGGATGATTACACTATTCCAGCTTTTTGGCCGGTTTCTGAACAATATGGATACCAAAGCGTGGACATCCTTGCTGGTGTCCTTGGCGCTGTTGGTCTTTGTTTTCGTCATGCTCATCTATGGCCGGGAGTGGCTTGGTCTCGATCAGGGCCGGCTGCAAGAAATGATGGTCGAGATTGCTGAATCTCCGTTCGCGCTTTTGGGCGTGATTTCGGTTTTCTGTCTGCTCGCGCTGACCGGTTTTCCGCAAACCTTGTTGATCGCAGGTGCTGTTGCAGTTTTTGGCCCGATGGACGGCGCGATCAATTCTTGGATTGCAACAATGTGTTCAGCGACCCTGACATTCGCCATGGGCAACGCCTTCGGCGGCAGGTTTGTCAGCAACATCTCTGCCGGCCGGGCGAGCCGGCTGATTGAATCGGTTCAGCAGCACGGCGTTATGACGACGATGATGATCCGCTGGATCCCGTCAGCACCATTTATTGTGGTCAACGCGATTGCCGGTGCGGCCCGGATCTCAATTGTCAAATTCTGGTTTGGTTCTGGTGTGGGCTTTATTCCGAAGATTATCTTCATTGCCGCGCTTGGCGGTCAGGTCGATCAGATTATGAATTTCTTTACCAATCGCGATCCTCAGGGCCTCGTGGTCGTCGGCGGCATCGTCATTGCCTGGTTGGCCTTTCTTCTTCTAGTGCGCTGGCTGTTCAGAAGAATGCGCGCGCACGATTCACAAAATGAAGCCTAGAGGTCGGACAATCGTCGCTAAAGGTGAGCAATACCAAGGTTTTTGTGCGGTAAGAGACACTTTTTTAACTATAAATAAGGCAAACCGGTATAGCATATTGTTAGTGGTATGGTTCGGGGATGATTTGCGGGTAAACCTGTAACCTGGCGTGAAGGAAAACCAATGCTGTCTACCCTGTTTGGAATGTTGTCTGCGGATATGGCCATTGATCTTGGTACGGCCAATACGCTTGTGTACGTCAAAGGCCGCGGTGTTGTCCTCAATGAGCCCTCAGTGGTCGCAATCGAGAACCGTGGAGGACGCAAAATGGTCCGGGCCGTCGGCAACGAAGCAAAAGAGATGCTCGGCCGCACCCCAGGCGATATTCAAGCTATTCGCCCGATGCGCGACGGCGTAATCGCCGATTTTGAAGTGGCAGAAGCTATGATCAAGCACTTTATCCGCAAAGTTCATAACCGCCGATCCTTTGCCAGCCCGCGGATTGTTGTCTGCGTCCCATCCGGGGCGACTGCTGTGGAGCGCCGAGCTATTCAGGAATCGGCTCTTTCGGCTGGTGCCCGTAAAGTCGATCTGATTGAAGAGCCCATGGCGGCAGCGATTGGTGCCAATCTGCCGGTAACCGAGCCAACCGGTTCCATGGTCGTCGATATTGGCGGCGGTACAACCGAAGTTGCGGTGCTGTCATTGGGCGGGATTGTCTATTCCCGGTCCGTCAGAGTTGGCGGTGACAAGATGGACGAAGCGATTATTAGCTATATCCGTCGCGAACATAATCTCCTGATCGGGGAGGCATCCGCCGAACGGATCAAGAAAGAAGTCGGTGCAGCGGCAATAGACGAATCGGAGAAAACTCGGACCATTTATATTAAGGGCCGCGACCTGATGCACGGTGTGCCGAAAGAAGTAAAAATCAACGAAGAAAACATCATTGATGCGCTGCGCGAACCGGTGGCCCAGATCATCGAAGCGGTAAAAGTGGCACTTGAAGCGACACCGCCCGAACTGGCGGCAGATATCGTGGACACCGGCATCATGTTGACAGGCGGCGGGGCACTGCTCAAACAACTTGATCGAGTTTTGCGCGATGAGACGGGATTGCCGGTTTCTGTGGCCGACGACCCTTTGTCTTGTGTTGCAATTGGTACCGGTGCGGCGCTTGAGAATGACAGGTCCATGCGGAGCGTTCTTTCGACCGCGATGTAAGTAGTCCCTTGCTGTCCGGGCAACAGCGTTTCGGAGTTTGGTAATGGAAGAACTCGGCCAGTTTCGCCGGGAAGGCTTAGGTAAAAAGAGCAACAGACGCCTCAGCCTGATTTTTCTGCTGGCGGTGTCAGTGATGATGTTTGTTTTCTCGCTTTACGGGGCGCAGGCATCGGTTTTTGAAAAAGCCCGCGAAACACTTCTCGATATTGTTGAACCGGTGTTGTCTGTTTTCAACCGGCCATTACGGTTTGTTGACAACCGGATCGGCAACATCACCGATTATTTCAACTATCTTGAACAAAACGAACGCTTGCGGGAGGAAAATGCCGAGCTGCGGACCTGGATGAACGAGGCGATCACCCTGCGCCGTCAGGTCACCTATTATCAGGAACTTTTGGACGTCCAGTTTGATGAGGCGGCAGAAGCGATCGATACAAGAGTGGTCGGTGAAACCGGCGGTCCTTATCAACGCTCCTTGATTATAAATGCCGGTCGCAGTCAGGGGATCGAAACCGGTGACGCCGTAATTGATACCGAAGGCCTCATTGGCCATGTGGTAACAACCGGTAATTCCGCTTCACGGGTCCTGATGCTGACCGATTTTTCAAGCCGGGTGCCAGTGTTCATAGAAGATGCTGGGATTGAAGCGATTGTTGCCGGAAAATATTTGGATGCGCCGGAGCTGATGTTCCTTGAGACCCGCGACATTGAAACGTTGCAGCCCGGTATGCGTATTGTCACTTCGGGGGCTGGGGGAAACCTGCCGCGCGGTATTCCAGTTGGCAGTGTCGACAGTATTGACGAGCGGACGATCAAGGTTAGGCTCTTTTCGAAATATAATGACACCGACTTTGTCCGCGTGCTGGATTATGACTTTATTGAGATCAGCGTCGATGAAGACATCGGCGCGGACACGGCGATCATCGCGGCGGAATCCGAGGTCGGGTCAAGCGACCCGGAAAACTGATGTTTTACACTGATCAAGGTATGTCAGGTATTGCAAAGGCGTTGACCCCGACGCTGATCGGACTAGCTGGCGTCCTTGCTCTCTCCTTGCCGATCAGATTGTTTGAAGGCACCATTCCAACGCCGCTAATTCCGCTGATTGTTATCTTTTTCTGGTCGTTGTACGGACCCGATTATGTGCCATCCGTCTCAACGTTCTTGATTGGTCTGTTGCAGGACTTTATGCTGGGAGGACCACTCGGGGTTTGGACCACGGCCTATCTGGTGACCCAGTATATGATCATCAACCAGCGCAGCTACTTTCAAGGGCGCGAACAGCATGTCGTCTGGCTCGGGTTCTTGATCGCCGCGCTGACGGCGGGACTGATGGTGTGGGGTGCCATGAGTATGTTCTCTGGACAATGGCTGTCGATATGGCCGATGCTCGGGCAGGTGCTGGTTACATTTGCCTTTTACCCTGTATTGGCCGTGGGCTTTTCGAGCCTGCACGAACGGGTTATAATGGATTAAAGTATGCGCGTAGAACCCTTTGATACTCAACGTCACATGATATTTTCCCGCCGGGCAGCATTGTTCAGCGGGGGGACTGTGCTGCTGTTTTCGGGGGTCGGGTTTCGGCTTTATCAGCTCCAGGTCGCCGACCATGAACAATACCGGGCGCTCGCGGACGACAACCGCTTCAATCAGCGGGTCATTGTTCCGCTGCGCGGTGAGATTTATGACCGTTTTGGTGTGCCACTGGCGACCAACCGTCAGAATTTTCGTGTGCTGTTGATACCTGAAGAAACGGACAGTGTTGCGCAGTCTCTAAAGCAGCTTGAGCAATTTTTACCGCTGACAGATGCCCAAAAAGAGCGCGCACTGACAGAAGCAAAACGCAAGCGCGCTTTCACGCCGCTCGAGATTGCCAACAATCTGACCTGGGATCAATTTGCCCGGATCAACTTTGAACTGCCCAATTTCCCCGGCTTGCATTCTGAGGTCGGGGACACCAGAAGTTATCCCTGGAATGAGGCAACGGCATTTGTCGTCGGTTATGTCGGGGCACCCTCCGAACGTGACCTCCAAAGTGAGGCAGACGAAGAAAACAAACGTCTTTTCCGGCAGCCGGGATTTCGGCTTGGACGGGCCGGTCTGGAGCGGACCCATGACACGAAATTACGTGGCAAGGCAGGCTCAACAACCGTTCAGGTAAACGCCCACGGCCGCGTGATCGAAGAATATCCACACGAAGCTGACAAGCCGGCACAAGGTGAAGCGCTCGGGTTGACTATTGACGCCGAACTGCAGACCGAGGCAATGCGCATTCTTGCGGAGCCATTGCTTGATCCGGCGGGCGAGGAATTGCCCGAAACTGTCAGCGGGTCTGCTATCGTTATGGACGTTGAGACTGGCGACATCATCGTAATGGCATCAGTGCCAGCATTTGATCCGAACGAGTTCAACGTTGGTGTGACCCAGTCGCGCTGGAAAGAATTCAACGAAAGTCCGTACAAGCCGCTGATCAACAAGTCATTGAGCGGTGTATACCCACCTGGTTCGACTTTTAAGCTGGTTACAGCTATTGCCGCACAGGAAGCCGGCATCAGCCAAAACTTTCGCGTGAGCTGTACCGGCAAGATCTGGTTTGGCAACCGGTTTTTCAATTGCTGGAAAGAAAAAGGTCACGGGAGCGTCGATATGAAAGGGTCGATCAAGCATTCCTGCGATGTCTATTACTGGACACTAGCCCAACAGCTCGATATTGATCTGATTGCGGACGTTGCCAACCGTCTGGGTCTTGGCCAGACCTACGATCTTGGCATCGGCAGTCAGCAAAATGGCATTGTGCCAAGCCGGGAATGGAAACAACGTTACTTCCGCTCCAACCCTGCACAACAATCATGGTTTCCGGGTGACACCCTGTCCGCCGCGATCGGACAAGGATATGTCACCTCAACACCGTTGCAGCTTGCGGTCATGGCGTCACGGATCGCCAGCGGTCGACAGGTTACGCCTCGGATTGTCCGCATAAATAATGGCGGAATTGTCCCGACAAGAAGGGCAGACGGTCTCTTGATTGAGCAGGAGCATCTGGCGCTGGTGCGCTCCGGGATGGATGCGGTGGTGAACGAATGGGGGACCGCGTCAAGATCACGGCTGGAGAATCCCGAGTGGCGGTTGGCCGGCAAAACCGGCACCAGTCAGGTGATGAGACTTCAGATGGATCCCGAAACAGGCAAACGGATCAAGAATGAAGAGCTGCCCTGGGAACAACGGGATCACGCGCTGTTCGTCTCCTTCGCCCCGTTTGCCAACCCGCGGTACGCGTGTGCCGTCGTCGTTGAGCACGGTATTGGTGGTTCGCGCACGGCGGGACCAAAATCACGCGACATCATGCGCGCGGTGCTGACAAAAGATCCTGCCCGTCAACGGGCTTTTGATCCGAGCCGCGACAAGCCGGTGAAACTCGCTGATCTCGGCAAGACTGGTGGAGGCATGAAATGAACACACTCTTGATGCCCGGTGGCCGTTATGGTGTCAGAGCGCGATTTGCGTCCCTCAACTGGTGGCTTATCTTCGTACTGAGCGTGATCGCTGCCATCGGTGTTGCGACCCTCTATTCTGTTGCCGACGGGAACTGGGAGCCTTGGGCAAAAACCCATGCATTTCGTTATGCGCTGGCACTGACAATCCTGATCGGGGTGGGGTTGACGCCGTTGCGTTTCTGGCTCTCTTTATCTTATCCGGCCTATTTTGGCACGCTGGTTTTATTGCTGGCAGTACCGGTGATTGGTGAAATGAGCGGCGGCGCACGGCGGTGGATCGATCTTGGCGGGTTTCAGCTACAACCGTCCGAGATGATGAAGATCGCGTTGATCATGGCGCTTGCACGGTATTATCACGGACTCGAATTCAAAAATGTGTCGAACCCGCTTTATCTGTTTCCGCCACTGGCGATGATCGCGGTGCCTGTCGGTCTGGTTTTCCTGCAACCGGATCTCGGTACGGCCTTACTGATCGCAGCGACCGGGCTCGCGGTCATCTTGTTATCTGGCCTCAGCTGGCGCGTGACGACGCTTGGCGCCATTCTGGCGGCCTTTGGCGCCGTCGCAGCGATCCGGCTGGATATTCTGAAAGCCTATCAGATCAAAAGGATAACGGCGTTTCTTGATCCCTCGAGCGATCCGCTTGGGCAAGGCTATCACCTGGCACAATCGAAGATTGCGATTGGCTCGGGCGGCGTTTCCGGCAAGGGGTTTATGGGAGGAACGCAAAGCCAGCTTGATTTTCTGCCAGAAATGCAAACGGATTTTATTTTTACGATTTTCGGAGAAGAATTTGGCCTGATCGGTGCATTTGGCCTGCTCGGTCTTTATCTCACGGTATTTTTGATCGGTGCGAATATCGCCATGCGGGCCAAATCGCATTTTGGTCGGTTGATGAGCATGGGCGTTTCGGTTGGTTTCGTAATGTATGTGCTGGTCAACACTGGCATGGTTATGGGATTGGCGCCGGTGGTTGGTGTGCCGCTACCACTTGTCTCGTATGGCGGCACGGTGATGCTGACAATTATGGGCGGTTTTGGATTGGTGATGAGTACCTGGGTCTGCCGTAATCAGGACACGCTGCGGACCAGTACATCGTATTATGGTAAGATCGACCAGTAGCAGGTCGTCCCGGGCTGCCGCCCACAGTTCAATAGATTTTTTAGAGATTTCTCAAGCGGCAATTGACATTAACAAGCACCGAAATGCCTGACGAGCCGCCGCGATATCGCCGGCCAGATAGTCAAACGCGGCGCCGATCGCGCTAACGTCATGGTCGCGAGAAGCAGATTCGATGCACCGGGCACGCTCAGCAAGCTGGACTGCGCCGAGATTAATGGCCGAACCTTTGAGTGCGTGTGCCGCCTTGGCGACGTCTTCAAAATTTTCGCCGCGCAGCGCATCCCGGAGCAACGTCAGAAGGTCGTCATTGGATTTCCAGAATGCCTCGAGGATGTTGTTGGCAGCATCTACGCCAGCCGCAGCGGCCAGTGCTGTCAACTGCCCGGCATCAATTACATCCTGTGTCTTGTTCTGAGTCATTACCCAAGCACCTATGATGACAAGCCGTATAGTCGCGCATACGCCTTAAGAAGCCGTTATCAGATTGACAGAAAACCCCCTGTCTCTCTTGTTGCAATTTTGCTAAGAAGCCTGAACATTTGTTTAAAATCACGGTAAAAATAGTGTGCACAAAAAAGGGAAACAACTATGGCGGGCGTAACACAGACATCGGGCCAGGATCACTGGTCCTCCCGGGCGGCATTTATTTTGGCGGCGATCGGATCAGCCGTTGGTTTGGGTAATTTATGGCGGTTTCCTTATGTTGCCGGTGAAAGCGGCGGCGGTGCTTTCGTGTTGGCCTACATTTTGTGCATCGTCCTGATCGGCCTGCCGGTGCTTACGGCAGAATTGATGATAGGGCGCAGGGGTGGTGGGTCCGCCATCGCAGCCGTTGCGAGGCTCGCCAAAACAGAGGGCAGCCCCGCCCTCTGGTCGGCTTTTTCAGCAATCGGCATCATGGCGTCGTTTTTGATCCTGTCTTTTTACTGTATGATCGCAGGCTGGGTGCTCTATTATGTCGTCGCGATTTTTGGCGATCTGTTCGCAGCGATCGGGAGTGAGGGGCTTGGAGCGATCTCTGGTGGCGCTTTCGCCAATTCATCGCCGGCTGAAATTGAAGCGCGACTTAGCGGGCTTCTCGCCAGCCCAATGCAGGCAGTTTTCTACCAGGGTATTTTCGTGGTCCTGACAGTCGGGATTGTCTCGCGCGGGATCAGCGGCGGGATCGAAAAAGCCGTCACACTTCTTATGCCCGCATTCTTTGTGATGTTGCTTATCCTTGTATGTGTGTCTCTGGTGCAAGGCGATGCTGGGCGGGCGGTCGACTATCTATTCCGGCCGGATTTTGCAAAACTCGGTGCCAGCCTCTCCGATGGATCACTTTTAGGCAGCGCGCTCGGGCAGGCGTTTTTCTCGATCGGTCTCGGCTCTGCGCTGATGATCACCTACGGCATGTATATGAACAAGGACACGGATATTCCGGGTGCAGCAGCGATGGTCGCAACTGCCGATACCGCTGTCGCGATTATCGCTGGGTTGGCGATTTTTCCGATCGTTTTCCAGTACGGCCTTGCACCTTCTGCCGGTCCGGGTCTGATGTTCGGGACTTTGCCGCTTGCCTTCCAGCAAATGCCATTCGGTGCCGTTTTTGGGGCCGTCTTTTTTATGATGGCACTTTTTGCTGCCCTGACTTCATCTATTTCACTTCTCGAACCTGCAGTTGCATGGCGTGACGGTGATATCGACATACCCGTCGAAGAAAAGAAAAAGCGGCGCCTCAGAGGGTCGATCGGACTCGGTGTTCTTCTTTTTGGTATTGGTGTCATGCATATTTATTCGCAAGTGCCTGTTGATCAGCCGAACTTTTTCAACCAATGGGTCCCACTGGATTTCGGGCAGTTTTCAGGTCAGACATTTTTCGATTTCGTCGATACCCTGACGGCACAATATATGTTGCCGATTGTCGGTTTTCTGACGTCGATCTTTGCCGGTTGGGTGATCTCCAAAACGGCCTCACGCGAGGAGCTTGGGTTCAAGCGGGAGTCCCGATACAAAGCTTGGTTGTTCCTGGTACGCTTCCTATGTCCAGCTGCGGTGGGGTTGATTCTGCTGAAAAGCCTTGGTCTGTTTTGAGCCTGAAAAAATATTCCGTTGTCAAAGGGAGCCTTCACAGGCTCCCTTTTTCGTTGTCGTGTCAATTTCTGAATTTGTTGGTCGCCTCAACCAGCGCAGAGATGATGCCCGGCTCGCTCGCGGCATGGCCACCATCTTTAACAATCACAAGATCGGAACTCGGCCAGGCTTTGTGAAGAGCCCATGCAGTCCGCATTGGCGTTACGACATCATAGCGCCCCTGCACAATCACACCGGGAATGTTAGCGAGGATGTCGGCGTGGCGGATGATCTGGTCGTCAGTGTCAAAGAAGCCTTTGTTCATGAAATAGTGATTTTCGATCCGGGCAAACGCAACGGCGAAATGGTCAGTCGCAAAGCTTTTCATGCGCTCCATTGAGGGATGCAGAGAGACGGTGGACCCTTCCCAGACACTCCACGCCTTTGCCGCTTGCAGTTGTGCTGCGGGATCATTGCCAGTGAGGCGCCGGTGGTAGGCAGCCATCAAGTCACTGCGTTCGGCTTCCGGAATCGGCGCAATAAATTTTTCCCATGCGTCCGGGAACATCCAGTTCGCCCCTTCCTGATAGAACCACAGAATCTCTTCCTGTTGCAGGGTGAAAATACCGCGCAGGACCAGTTCGGTTACCCGATCCGGATGGGACTGGGCATAGGCGAGCGACAAGGTCGAGCCCCAGGAGCCGCCAAAGACCTGCCAGCGGTCAATACCAAGATGGTCGCGCAAGACTTCCATATCTTCGATAAGCCGCCAGGTAGTGTTTTCGCGCAGCTCCGCATGAGGGGTCGATCTGCCGCAACCGCGCTGATCAAAAAGAATGATCCGGTAGGCAGCTGGATCAAAATAGCGCCGCATCGACGGAGAGGTGCCGCCGCCGGGCCCGCCATGGCAGACAACCACGGCCTTTCCGTCTGGCGCGCCTGAGACTTCGTAATAAATCTCGTGCAAAGCCGAAACTTTCAGTTTGCCCGAATGATGCGGCTCTATTGCCGGAAAAAGGCCATATTTTTTGGTCATAAAGACTGTCGTTTAGGAAAAATTGATGCTAGGTATTTACCAAGGGTGGGTGAAAGAACAAGCTGCATTGTCTGCGCTGCTGCCGTTCAAAGCGTCGTCAGGCATTAAAGCAAGTGATCGGGCGTTTTATGTGTATCGAGTCAGGGCGGGTAACAATCATTAATATTTTCAAAATTTTATTCCTCACGATAGGTATGAGCTTGCTGGCAAGTGGTTGCGCTTCCGTCAAGCTTTCGATGCCAGGTCAGGAAAAAGATTCACTGGAAGCGAACGCCGGCGCCCGTGAAAGGGTCGCCTTGTTGGCGGCCACGCGGGAACTGGAACGCACGCCGTGGCCGGCAGTTGCGGAAACATCGCTTTCCTCGCGCATGGTCAACGCAATGTTTGGGGTCAAGGCAACAGCTGACGGTATGAGCCGTGATGAAGCGCTTGATGTCTACGCGATGCGGCTCGCCCGGCAGAACTATCCGACCGGTGCATTGATGCGCGATGCCAACGTCACTCTTCGCCAGGCCCGCAAAGTAGCTGAATCTGGCCGGCTCGCCGCCGCCGCCATCAAACCAAGCTCCAGCGATATCGCTGTTCTTGAGACCGCCATTTCCAACGTTCGTGAGTGTCGCGAGATGTATCTGGCGGCGATGAAAGAGCTGAAAAAAGACGGGCATACAGTGGCGAAGCAAGATCAGACTGAACTGAAAGAAGCGTTTTCTCAAACCATTCAGGATATTGGCGCAACCGCTGACCTGGTCGCTGAACGCTTTGCAGCGCGTCGGTCCATTTCCCAGTTTGCCGGGCAGTCGCTGACCACACCCCGCAATTAATTACCCAAGAACGGCTTTTCTTTCGTCATAACCAGCTTTATGGCGGCAGTTGGTATTTCGAAAGTTTAGGGTCTGGTTTCTGAATTATGCTGCGCAAGCCGGCTGTTCTTTATACATCCTTTTATATCGGGCACTTCCTGTTTCTGGGTGTGCAGCTGCCATTCTTTCCGGGCTGGCTGAACGCGCAAGGCTTTACAGAAGCGGCGATCGGCTGGGTTATGGGTGGCTCCTTGATCCTGCGTTTGTTGCTCGGACCGGTGGTCGCCTATTGGGCTGAAAGTCAGACAGACCAGCGCCTCGTTTTCGGTATCATTACCGGGCTGATGGCGGCCAGTTCGCTCCTGTTGTTAATAGACAAGCCCGGCTGGTCTATTGCCCTTCTAACAATGATTGCCATGTGGTCATTCGGGTGTCTCGTGCCGATTACCGATACCGCTGTGATGCGAGCAGACAAGGCGGGTCAGATCAACTACGGACAGGCTCGTGGCACCGGGTCGTTTGCTTTTGTCGTCGCCAACCTTGCTGGCGGTGTGTTGATCACCCGCTATGGTGACGATGCGGGCGTTGTCTGGTTGGCATGCGCATCAGTTCTGACAGTCCTGATCGCACTTAATCTGCCGCGCATAGCGGGTCATAACGGTGCCGACAAAACGCTCGCTGCTCACGCGTTTCCTCGGCCAGATCTGAAACAGGCGGCACGGCTTTTTCGCTCTAAATCATTTGTGTTATTGTTGGTCGCCGCGGGCATGACGCAAGCAGCGCACGCCACCTATTACTATTTCTCCGAACTGCACTGGTCAGCACTTGGTTATAACAGCGATCTGATCGGCGTTCTGTGGACCCTGGGTGTTCTGGCAGAAATCGGGATATTATATACAGGGCGGAAAATGATCGCCCGGTTTGGTCCAGTGACATTAATCACGTTTGGGGCGCTCGGTGCGATGATCCGCTGGCCCCTAACCGGCCTGTCACCGCCACTCTATTTGCTGGTGTTCCTGCAGGCGCTTCACGCCCTGACATTTGCCGCAACGTATCTTGGGTCGATTGAATTTATTTCTCGCGCCATTCCGACAAATCTGACCAACACCGGTATGACAATCGTGTCGACGCTGGGCGTTGGTGCGCTGACCGGCCTTGGGGCGATTTTTGTCGGGATGATATTCTCTCCTGAAGCACCTTTTGCAGGATACGCAATGATGGGGGCCATGGGCGCAGTAGGACTTGCTGCCAGCATTCTGCTTGGACGTCATTGGGATGGCGGGATTATCAGGTCAGAGCGGCAGGTCCCCGAAAGCGGCTAAGGGTTAGATATATATCTGCTGACTGCCGTCCCAGTTATCGCCGATATTGCCGGAGCTTTGTTTTTCAAGTTCGGCGTGATGCAGGCGATCCTTGTACAGCCGCAGGAAAGCGTCATGGGTGCCGGGCAGATCTTCGAGTTGCTGCAGATAGGCTTTGGTTTCCGGCAGATTGCCATCGCGCCAAGCATTGACTAGTTCACGCTGCGTATCCGCCATGCGGCGAAAGGTTTTGCTGGCCTTGAGAAAGGGGTTGCCAACGAGGCCGTAGACCTGCCGAGGCTGCGGGGCATTGTTGATCCGCAATGTATCAAGATCAAGAAACGCAAAATGATGGCGCAGAGCCGTAAAGACGGTATCGTCGCAAATGATCGCAGGTCCGTAGAGACGGGAGCGATCTCTCAGTCGTCCAGCAAGAGTAACCGATGGTCCGATCACTGAATAGCGGTTTCGTGCTCCACGTCCAACGGGCCCTGAAAAACAGACATCGCTTGAGATACCGATTTCAAGGTGACCGCGTTCAAAAGCAGAGCCTTCGTTTTCGTCGGCAATGCGGGCCATGGGTCTGGCAGATTGGGAGCTTTCGAGGTCCTGCGCGAGCACGTTCATGTCTTCTATCATTTGCAGCGCGCAACTGCAGGCCTGCTCGATATGTCCGGTATTCTGCTCAGGTACATTCCAGTAGCCAAGCTGGCGACCATCTTCGCCATGGTCAACTGTGCCGCCGAGGGCGAGGATGGTCTGGCGCAGTTTATCGTTCGTCTGTGCCCGGAACGCCACATATTCATTAGGCTTGTTAACAAACTCCGCGACCAGATCATCCGGCAGGCGGATCGAACAGGAAAGGACTGTCACCTGCCGTCGCACGCCGTCAAGCAGGCCACTATTCTTGTTTTTTTGCAGTGTTGCCATCGCAGTTGGCGGGAGGGCGCCGTGGAAGGCGCCGCGCACTGCGTCATCCCGGAGAACAGAAGCGCCAAGAGAACTGACCGCAAAGCCGAACTGGCTGCCAACAATCGCCAGAATAGCTGGAACAGGATCGAGCAGAATCCCGCCATTGGCAAAAACGATCCATGCGATGACCAATAACAAAACACTGGTCACAAATGCGCCTGTGGCCGAGATAATACCGGAAAAAACGAGAATCGAGATGATGGCCCCGACCCCAAGGATCAGCGCTAGAGAAGCCTCGGCCAAGCCGGCCCATTTCGGCCGTGAAATACTAACGCCATCAGCGATTTGATCCGCCATCAGCGCATGGACCTGCGTTTTTGTCATTTCCCCCCGGGCGGTCATCACTTTTGATCCGCCAGTGATGCTCTCGCCGATAAAAACAGTTCTGCCACGCATAGCAAGGCGCCAGCTTTCATTGCCCGAAATAGCGCGCCACGCTGGAATTGTTGGTACAGAAACATTTTGCGGCATATAAATGATGGCGCTGCTTTGTCGATCGAGCGTGATATCGGTGCCGTCAATCGTTACGACTGAAACCGGATGCCCTGCCGGCTGCAGCAAAGTCGCATGCGGTTGAACCACAACTTTACTGTCGTTGATCAAAAGTGCGCCAAGGGAAGTTGCAGGAACCGGTTGGTCATAGGCATTCCAGACCAGACGTGCACGTCGTACGATACCGTCGGGGTCCGCTGGTATCGCGCTGACAGTCACTCTTGCAACTGCAGATATATCCTGCGCCAACGCACCTTTGGGCGCGCTGACTGGAAGTGCGAAGCTGTCTGCTTCGTTGCCGCGGCCGGCCAACACCGAAGCCCAGTCGGCGTTTTCGAAACTTGTCCGGGCCCAGCCCTGACCGGTGTGAAGATCGGCAAAGGGGCTCTCAGCAATGACGACCGCGGCGGGCAATCCAGTGAGAGACTGGGCAAGCGCGACATCATGACTTGGCAGGTTGGCGACCGCCGACGCAATTTCACTGCTGGCATCGACCCCTCGATTAAACCAATAGCGGCCAACGATCTCTGGTGATAACGGATCTGGGCCTTCTACCGGGACCGTAAGAACAACGTTTGTGGCACCAGCTTTGCTCGCCGCTGAAACGAGTTCCGCCAGCTGCGTCCTCGGCCATGGCCAGGGGCCAACTCGCTCAACGCTTTCCTGGTCGATATCGACAATAACAAATCGATCCTTGACAACAGGACCAGCATCGCGCGCCTTCATTCGCATAAACAGGTCGAAAACAGCCTCACGAGGTTGCTCTCCGGGTGTCATTGCGGTGCTTAAGGTCCATACGACGATAAGCAACGTGATGATAATTGGCAGAATGGTCAGCCAGTTATTTTCAGGGGTCAGTCTTTTCTCAAACACGAACTGTCATCACTTTCAAAACTCAAAAAACGCGCCGACTTGTGTCGAACCGCTCAATGCCCGATTATCTGTTACCAAGAAACATGCCGATTAACCGATTAATAACCATCTATTTAGGGCTGGTTCAGGTTCTCATGGCATAAAAGGTGAAATCAAAGGGCAGGGACATAGTAAGAGTATTAGCCTGCGTCGGAAATAGCGAAAAGATGGTATCAGCAGCCTTCACCACTGAACAGGACAGCAACCTCTGGCGGATAGCCGTCTCAGGGGCCTGGACTCTTGAGGCGGGCCTAAACCGGGTTGATATGGAGCTGCGTCATTTTGCCGACAAGATCATGGGTCAGAAGCTGGAAATCGACCTGTCTGGGCTTGAAAGCCTTGATACAGCAGGCGCGATGGCGCTGCAGCGGACCATGAGGTCTTGTTCGATACGCGACGAAATCGCGGCAGAGCCGCTTTTTGGCTTCGCTGGCGTCAGTGATCGCCACGCGAAATTGCTCGCAGAAGCGCGCAATCACCTTTTGCCCTGCGATATTGAAATTGCTGAGCAAGGCGCGTTCATACAGATGCTCGAACGTCTCGGTCGCGGAGCAGGGGCAATCCTTCATGATACGCTGAGCATCCTCGCCTTTGTCGGCGAGGTAATGGCGGGAATGTGGCGGATTGTCCGGGATCCAAAGCGCTTTCGAGTTACTCCGACTATTCATCACATGGAGGAAGCCGGTCTCAACTCGACGATGATTGTCGGGCTAATGTCGTTCCTAATCGGCGCCGTCGTTGCCTTCATGGGCATCAAAGTTTTGCGCCAGTTTGGCGCTGAAATTTTCACCGTGGAGATGATCGGTATTACGGTGTTGCGGGAATTTGGCGTTCTTCTCACAGCGATCCTCATTGCGGGTCGCTCCGGCAGCGCGTTCACCGCATCAATTGGATCAATGAAGCTGCGTGAAGAGATCGATGCTATGAAGGCGATGGGTATTGATCCGCTGGAGGCTTTGGTTATTCCGCGAACGATCGCCATGGTCACAATGATGCCCGTTCTGGCTTTTATCGCGGCAATGCTCGGACTGATTGGTGGCGCGTTAGTGGCATGGACCGCGGCAGGTATTTCGCCGAATCTTTTCATGGCCCGGACCCAGGACGTGATTGTCCTGCAGAATTTCTTTGTCGGAATTGTCAAAGCGCCGTTCTTTGCGTTCTTCATTTCCATCATCGGCTGTTACCAGGGTATGAGCGTTGAGGCGAGCGCTGAGGAACTGGGCCGCCGCACGACTATGTCCGTTGTTCAATCGTTGTTTGTTGTCATTTTCCTGGACGCCCTGTTCGCAATCTTTTTCTTAGAGCTTGGCATATGAGTGCGGTCACCCAGATAGACGAAGACGTCATCGAAATCCGCGGCCTGGTTACAGGCTTTGGCGATGTGTTAATCCATGACGATCTTGATTTATCGGTGAAGCGCGGAGAAGTGCTCGGTGTTGTCGGCGGATCGGGGACCGGCAAGTCGGTCCTGCTCAAAACCATTATCGGCCTAATCAGACCACGCGCCGGATCGATCAAAATTTTTGGGCAAAATGCCCTGTCCCTGAATGAGACAGAACAGCGCCTGCTGGACCGGCGTTACGGCGTGTTGTTTCAGGATGGGGCGCTGTTTTCTTCGATGACTGTGGCCCAGAACATCATGGCGCCGCTTCGCGAGCATCTGGATATTTCCGATGCGCTTGCAAGTGAGATTGCGGCGATGAAGATAACCATGTCCGGACTATCGCTCGATGCAGGAACAAAATATCCGTCTGAGCTTTCAGGTGGAATGCGCAAGCGTGCGGGCTTGGCAAGAGCACTCGCGATGGATCCGGAAATAGTGTTTCTGGACGAACCTACCGCAGGCCTTGATCCGATTGGAGCCGCAAGATTTGACGATTTGATCCTGAGCCTAAAGGATTCTCTCGGCTTAACCGTTTTTATGGTCACCCACGACCTTGATAGCCTGAACCGGATCACTGATCGCGTTGCGGTCCTGGCGGACAAAAAAGTTTCAGCAATCGGGCCTCTGGAAGCGGTGCGGAATGCTTCACATCCTTGGATACATGAATATTTCTCCGGTGTGCGCGGGCGGGCCGCACTGGCCTCGACTGTGCAACAGTCCGGGGAAAGACCGTTAATGGCATGAGTGAACCGAGTTAACTAATATGGAAACCAGAGCCCATTACATCTTGATTGGAGCTTTTATGCTCTCGGCCGCCGTGCTGGCGATCGTGTTCGCCTTGTGGCTTGGCGGCTCAGAGGGGGAGTTTTCTGATGAATATGACGTGGTTTTTAATGAGCGCGTTTCAGGCTTGTCGGAAGGCAGCGATGTGCGTTTCAACGGGATCAAAGTGGGTGACGTCCGCTCCCTAAAGCTCGCCCCAAATAATCCAGAACAGGTGATCGCGCGGGTGCGCGTGCTGCGCAATACACCAATTAAGGAAGATACTCAGGCTGAACTGGAGTTAGTTGGTGTCACCGGCCTGGCAATTATTCAGTTTACAGGCGGTTCGCCTGAAAGCCTACTCTTGCGAGACGTAACCCGGCAGCGGGTGCCGCGGATACCCGCCAAACCATCTATCGTCGCTGATATCCTTTCGGGCGGTACGGATATCATCGCGGGAGCACAACGGCTTCTGGATCAAAAGAACACTGACACGCTTGCCCGCATTCTCGAAGATATCGAGGTGCTCACCGGTAGTCTCGCTGGTAAAGAAGATGAAATTGGCAGGCTTGTCGACAACGCCGCTTTGATCAGCGAAGACATCGTTGTGTTTGCTGAGAGCCTGAGCAAGACCTCGAGCGATCTGGAATCGGTCATTTTGTCGATGGATCAAGTGTTCAATAAAGACGTTCCCAAGTCGATCACGGAATTTGATATTGCCGTTGCCGATGCACAGTTGTTGATGACCCAGCTCAACGGCCTTCTTGAAAACAACAGTGAAGCTATCGAAGCCTTCGCCCAACAGGGGCTCGGTGAAGCATCCGGCGCGATCGCAGATACTCGTAGATTAATTCGGACACTGGATGGCATTTTGCTTGAGTTCGAGCGCAATCCGGCCAAATCGTTGTTCGGTGATACGCGGCCCGAAACCAACGGCAACTGACAACAATGCGAAGCATGACAATGAGAAGTATCATCATGAATCCTCGAAAAAATATGCTCAAAGCCGTGTTGCTTTGCGCCGTCATGACAGGTGGCCTTAGCGGTTGCGCTTCAATAGTCGCTGGCGGCGGGACACCATCGCGCTACACAATTGCGCCGGTCAACTATACTTCCGCGGCGCCGGACCAGTTGAAAGTCCGGTTGATCATCGCTGACCCGGATTCTGAAGCGGCCTTTTCTACCTCCAAGATCACGCGCTCTCCCGAACCATTGCGCTATGACTATTACGCCGATGGTGAGTGGACTGACCGTGCCCCGCGCCTATTCGGCATTTTTCTCGAGCGGAGTTTTGAAAACACCGGTAAGATAGAAGCTGTCGGAGATCGAGCAACGCTGCCGATCGGCGATTATATTCTTGATACGGATATAAGGAGCTTTCACATCGAAATGCGCGATGGACAAAATGTAGCGCTGATATCATATCACGCCCGCCTCTCTGATCGCAGAAGCAAAACCATTGCCTCGCAGCTGTTCACCGCGAGTGAACCGGTTTCAAATGGCTCTTTGCTTGGCGCTGTCGAGGCGTTCAATCGAGCCGCAAATCGGGCTGGCGATGCCACTGTAACCTGGACGCTTGATCAAATTGTCGGCGAAATGCAGGGCGGCGACCGGGACTGACCAGGCTCAGGAAAAGTAATCCATTGCGCTGCCAATGATCAGATAGACCTGGCCGATCGGCGACCCGAGATAGTCATCAATCAGTGTATCGCTTTCTTGCTCACCCGTCGCTGGTTCCAGAAGCTGATCGAAATTCGTCAGAAACGCATAGACAGACTTTCTAAACTGGTCATTTCTCGCAGTTTCGAGGCGGATCCTGTTCTTAACGTCCTGCTCATCGCGGCGCAGAATAATATTGGCGAAGATATTCCGTTCACCCTCTTCAAACCGTGAGGTGAGGGCAGGTTGCGGTGGCCCATAGAGATGCTTTTCAACATCCAGCATGAATTGCTGCATTTGACGCACGAGATGGATCACATTGGTATTGCCTTGCTGTCCGTTTTCATCTCGTGCTGATGGCTCGGGAGGTACTGTGGGTGAGCTTTCATCTCCCAATGTAAGCGGTTCATCCGGCTGATCAGCCGAGGCTAGGATATCACTCCAGGATTTTGCGAACCGGGTCTGGCGCACAGTTTCCTGTTGCGTTGGTGCTTCCTCGATTTTCAGATGCTGAAGTGGGGTTGTGGACGACAACACCGGGGTGTCTGCATCGCCCGCACCGCTTGTTTCCGTTTCGATGCTACTAAACGACAGCGGCTTTCTCTTCACGCCTGGATGCGAATCCGCTGCTTGTGACAAAAGAGGTTCGGCCTGGATAGTGATTTTGCCAAGCCGATCTGCCTGTTTTGCAATGGCACCAGCCAATCGGTCCGCGCGTTCGCGTTGATCCTTGATCAAAGTCTCAAGGCGCGCGCTCTCTTCTTCTAACCGTTTCTGGGCACCGGTTATGGCGTTGGCATTTTCTTCCATCAGATGTGAGAGGTCGCTTGTTTTGCGGTGGGCCTCAGTTTTGATGAGGTCAAGGCGGGCGCTGCTCTCTGAAACGATAGCTTCCTTCTTTGCAATGGCCTCAGCAAGTGTTTCAAAGGCGACCAGCGCTTTTTGCGATGTGCCCTCAAGCCTGGCCAACCGGTTTTCCAGTTCTTTTTCAGCGCCGGCAATGCGGGCGTTCGCCGCATCCGACTTCTCAAGGCCGAGTTTTGCTTTTTCAGCAATGGCTTCGGCAAATCCGTCTGCTTCGCGATTAAGGCTTTCTGTGATTTCGATCAGATGCTGGCGCTCTTCTGCGACACGCTGAACACTTTCGCCGGATTTATCTTCCATCGCGATAGCTGCTGTATCAATTGCCTTGATCTGCTGCCGGATCATACTCTCGACGGAGGCGAGTTTATTCAGCGCCTCATCCAGATGAACATTGAGGGTATTAATGTGGCTGCGCACGGTTGAACCGACCGTTTCCATACCAGCGGCCGCGGCGACCTCAGGGTGCATCAGCTTGCTTGCAGATAACTCGAGTTCCTCTGCTTTGGCCGCCATCCGGCAGCCGAGAGCCAGCATGTACCCGATGGTAAAGATCAGTATTGGAATTGTTATCATGTAAAGGAAGACCGGCAGTGTAAAACCGAGGCGGAATCGGAACATGCCGCTCTGTTCAAATTCCGCCCAGCTTGTGCCGAGCGGCCAGCCGATCAGAAAACATCCAAGGAACAACAGAGCGGCAATTTGAAACCAGAACCGGATGTCTTTTGCCCGGGTGGCCCAGCGTGATGGAGAAACATCGTCCGGTGCGTCAAGCTGTGCGAGTTTTACTGCAAGATCATCTTCGAGGGTTTCAGCCAGGTCGTCATCCTGAAATATCTGCAGATTATCGGAGGCAGCACTTTGTGGAGGATTGAGAGGATCCTCTGTTTCTGCATCATAGGTTGTGTCATCATTGACCGTCATAACTACCAGCACCGCGCGCCAAGACCCAAACTGAAATTAATACTACCAGTGTTGATTGATGGCCGCTGTAATTAACTTACGCCAAACATATCAGCCTTTTTTAGGAACTTGGTTAACGACAGGTATCAAAGAGCTGAAAATCTGACATATTCCATTAATATTTGCGCACCATCCGTTAACCTTATAGAGAGGGCCGCTGGCACCAAACGATCGGGAGAAACTTGATGGCGCGCAGCAAAAAGGCTGACGAAAAGCAGGCAACACTGCAATTGGCAGAAGGACAGGGCGTGCCACCCCATGTCCTCAAATTACGCAAATTTCTACAAGCGAGGCTATTTCAGAATTCGATTCTTATCCTCATCGTCATGAATGCCGTTTCTCTGGGTGTGGAGACAATGCCCGGCATCGGTACTGAATATGCGATACCGCTGCTTCGTCTGGATACTTTTTTTCTGACAGTGTTCCTGATTGAACTTGCTTTACGCATATATGCCTATCGCGGTCAGTTTTTTCGTAACGGCTGGAGTATTTTTGACTTCGTAATCATTACCATCTCGGTATTTGGGGCGTTTTCAGTCTTCAGGGCGTTCCGGGTCCTGCGGGTCCTGCATCTGGTCACGGTGTTACCGCGGATGCGCGTGGTTGTGAGCGCCCTTATTGATTCCATTCCGGGGATAATGTCCGTGGGCGTTGTGCTCGTTCTCATCCTATATGTGTTTGCGGTGATCGGCTCAAACATGTTCGGCGACGATCACACAGACCTTTTTGGCAATATATTTACATCCATGTACACCCTGTTTCAGGTCATGACCCTGGAAGGGTGGCCTGATGTGGCCAGTCAGGTCGCGACGACTGACCGGTATTCTTGGATATACTTTGTGGCGTTCGTGATGATCGCAACATTCACCATGCTTAATCTGCTCGTTGCGATCGTTGTGCGGGTGGTTGAGGAAGATTCAAATGATCTTGAGGGCGCGCTGGTACGAGAGAATGCAGATTTGCGTGACGAAATTCACGATGTGCACCGTGATGTCGTACAACTTCAGGAGATGATCTCAGGGATGCAGCGGGAAATGAACACGGCCCTAAGTGACTTGACGGTAGAGACCCGGAAAGCCAGAGATTAGTTTGCTCACTTAATTCTCCTGCACCCAGCCGGGTCGACGCTTCTCCATAAACGCGTTGAAGCCTTCTTTTGCTTCCTCGCTACGCCGGCTCTTGGCTGTCCGGCGCGCGGCTTCTTCAATAAGGTATTTGTCCAGCGGCCGGTCTTCACAATAAGCGATCATATCTTTGCATGTGGACAAGGCACCTGGACCGCCGAGCAACAGCTGATCGATAAACCCCTGAATGGTTTGTTCCAGTTGAGCGCGCATCGAGACAGCATGGATCAGGTTTATTTCGCGCGCACGTGCAGGTGACAAACGCTCTCCGGTCATCAGGTATCTTTTCGCCAAATGCGGTCCTATCGCTTTGATGATGAACGGGGCCACGATAGCTGGCGCGGCGCCAAGATGCACGGCGGGCAGGGAGAAGTAAGCTTCTTCGCTGGCGACCGAAATATCGCAGCATGAGGCAAGAGCAACGCCGCCGCCAATACAGGGCCCGTCAACAACCGCAATTGTTGGCAGATTGAGGGTTTTGACGGTCAGCAGCAGGTGCGCTAGTCGCCGCCCATCAACACTCGGTCCGGCCTTGGCCATTTTCTCCATCCAGGCGATGTCGAGACCGGCACAGAAACATTGATTGGCACCGCGGATGACAACAACACGTAAACCCACAGTGCTGTTGAAAGAAGCGATAGTGCTTGTCATTTCGTTGATAAGCTCGTCGTTGAGTGCGTTACAGACATCCGGGCGGTTGAGGGTCAGGTTTGCGACCCCTTTGTCGTCGATCTCCAGAAGTACTGTTTTGTCGGTCATGGCAAACTTGCATCCAGTGGTTGTTAGATGAACACCCTAACGGCTGCCTGGCCGCCTGCAAAGGACAAGTATGTCAGGCGTAAAACCGGCGCTTCCGCGCCAGGGCGGCCCGGCGGATGAAATATTTTGCCAGCGGGCGTGACGATAGCCTTGTGCCGAGGATGCCAATGACGATGCTGGTTGCACCAATCGTCATCACCATCTCCTGATCGGCAATTGCCGGACTGTCGATCAGGCCAAGCAGATACAAAGCCGAGGCTGCACCGGGTGCGCCGCCAAACCAGGCTAGAAAACTGCGCTCTTCCGTAGGCAGAGCGAGAGGTTGCAATGCGACCAGCCGTGGAACAACGCGCAGCAGTGTGACAGCACTCAGTGCGAAAAAAACAATCAATGTATCTGCAAACAACAGGCGCGGCCCTAGGATCACACCAAACATTGCGTATGCTGCAGGTTTTGCCAATTGTTCCAGGTGCCGGAAGATGAAAAGCCGTTCAGCAGATTTCATATGGGCTTCTTCCGACCAAATGAGGCCCGCCGCACCGGCGGCGATAATCGCACTGCCACCGAGCATGGGCGCAAACAGAAATGCTGCAATACCGACCCCAACCGAGAAATAAAGGGCGCGTGATCTTGGGTTGCGGCGGCGCAACCAGTTAAACGCTCGTCCACCCAGCAATCCAAGAGTGCCGCCGATCGTAAAACCAATTGCTGCATCAAATATGCCGGCTTCAAATGCGTTTCCCTGAGCGCCGAATGGCGTTAGTGCCGCCGTCTCGATCATCATGACCAGCGGCAGACCAATCGCAAGGCAGGCAGCGCTTTCGATTGCGACCGTAGACTTGACTTCGGTTGAAACAGACGAGTCGATAATTATGCGCCGATCAATCGTGGCACCGTTCAGCATCAGCGCCGCGCCGATAATGAGCGCTGACCAGATCGTCAATGATGGCAACAAAACAAACGCCGACATGGAGGCAGCGACAAGGAATACAGGACCGGCAATAATCGCAAGACGCAACGCTGCGACGCAGTGTTTGTGCAAGGTGCTCAGACGAAATTGCAGAGCTGCGGCAAACACCAACATCGCCAGAAAAGCATCTGCAAGCGTGCTGACATATTCGGGATCTGACATCGGTAAGCCTGCGAACCGGTAAGCAATGCCAATGGTAACAGACACGCAGACAATAATTGCCGGGCGTTTAATCAGCGATTTCAGGATGCCAAGTCGCGCAAGTGCCAGGAGGCTGATGCTCAGCAGTACTATCGACACAAAGAGGATCCATTCGGAAGGCATACAACAGAATTACAAACTTTGGGGGAGCCTGAGGTGATGCGAGGTTTTACGCAAACGCTTTTTTCTGCCGGCAGGACAAGGTCAGGTGACCGATTAAATTCACCGATATCTTTAAAATGTGAGAAACTACGGTCGCGACGCGCGCAGGCTTTCGGGCAGGTCCAGCTCTGCGCCCGTGTCAAGCCACTCTTCTGCGTCCTGTGCCGCTTTGGTCGTTTGCCATTTGCGTTTCCATGTTCTTGGCCAGAAATGCGTGATCCGAAATTTTCGCTGGAAGAAATTTTTGCGCTTTACTGTGACCGCTGGCCGCAGAAGTTTTTCCGCGATGTGGCGCTCAGTGCTGTCCAGTTCGAGCAGATCATCTATATGTTCGTCGTGGAGTCCGGTTGGGTCGAGTTCTTCTGTATCCTGAAACGCTTCGTCGAGGATTTCGTCTTCAGATCTGAGTTCAACTTCTTCCGGAGCAACAGACCATTCGTGAACCGGTTGGAACACAAAATTTTTGGTGAATATTTTCTCTGGCCTCGGCGTATCGACAGCGTCCGCCGGAAAAGCGCCAGCTTCGGCAAATTTCACGGTAAACTCATCTTCGGGCGTAATATCGCGGAGCGCCACTTCGGACAACGATACTTCCGTTGTTTCCGTCTCGATACCGGCCAGATTGAGGTCTGACGAGACTGGCATCGTCATCAAGCTGGATTTAGAGGCCTCGCTGGGCGCCTCGTCGCTATTGGTTTCTGCTACCGTCGGCTCAGCTGGTTCGGTCTGCGAAATTTCGTTGTCGACGTCATCGCTTATGGCTTCCAGTTCGATGTCGCCGGGATTCGGCTCCTCACTGAGGACGTCAGCCGTTGTTATCGCAACTGCCTCGACCGTGTTGCGTCCCAATGCTGAATTGGCAAGAGGGCCGCCCAACAGAAGTCCGGCTTCCGGCGCCGTATCGTCGCCCTCGGACGAGGTTGGGGTTTCATCCACAACAGGTATTTCTTCCGTGAGCGGATCTTCGTAGGTTTGGGTAAGCCGCTCCTGCAGCTTGCGGGCATTTTCTTCCGCGTCGCGCTTAGCTGCCGCTTCTGTCAGCCGCCGCTGTTTTTGTTCCAGCTCAATTTGTGCTTTTTCCGCTGCAGCTCTGAGAGCAGTAGCCTTCTTCATGGCACGCTGTTTCGCGACCATTTGCGCCTTACGTTTTTTTAGGCGGGCGGCTTTGGCTGCGTCCAGGCGCGCCTGCGCGGCTTTTGCTTCATCCGCAGGTTTGTCCAGCAATAGGCTCTCAGGTTCTTCGTCGCTTTCATCGTCTTCTAGAACGACAGGTCCGGGGGTAGGAGCTCCTTCAGGCTTGCCCATCATCGTGTTCAATTGGGCATCAGTAAGCGCATCGAGAGAAAGCGCTGATCGCACTTCGTTGATACAACCGATCTGAAAAGTGTTTGCCTCGCCAACGCCAGCAAGATAGTTGCCCTGCGCCGCCATAAATCCAAGACTGGCAAGCGCCTGCAGAGAGGCCTGGTCCTCGACGCCGACTGCGACCGTGCAGGCATTGTTGGCATGCGCCAATTCCAGAAGTTCTGAAATGGCGGTCAGGCCCGGTCCGCCGCGCACAGTCCGGGCAAATCGCAAGATCGCAGAGCCGCCGGTTTTTACTTCGTCAAACGGAAATGGCTTGATTTCACGCAGCACGTCATTGGCGCGACCGCGTACTTCCACCGCTAGTCTGGTGCCAACTTTTTTCAGGTTCGCAAAACAGACGGCCGCGTTTTCGATCGAAACATTGGCCGGTGCGTTAGGGCATTCCAGAGTCATCAGTTTTGGGTCGAATTCTTCGTGCGTCAACAGACCGGACAGCCAAGTTGGGAAAGTATCGTCGGTCAGGTCCGAAAAAGCGAGATTGACTGAGAAACCGGGACCATTGCTGCCGCGCCATGCCTTGTACTCACGGAGCGCTCTTTTGATCACGTAGCGGGTCAGTTCATTCATTCGACCCTGATTTTCGAAAAATGAGATAAACGCGCCGGGCGGCAAAACGCCAAGTCCCGGATGCACCCAGCGCACAAATGCTTCCATGCGCAGCAGCGCCCCATCAGACAAGCTGAAAATAGGCTGGAAGATCACCTCGAAATGGTTGTTATTCAAGGCGTTATCGATGTCGATATTTGTCAGCCGAACAGCCTGCGCGCCCATAAACTCATTTCTCCTGCCTATTTGCCGTCTCTCATTAGCCAAAGGCGGTTTTTAAGCCGTAAAATAAAGGCTCAATCTTAAAACCGTCTAAACAGGCATTGGGCTTTAGGCACTACGACGCTGTATGCGCTGAGTCGGGGAATGGTGAGGAGGGTTTTTTGCTCGCGTTGTTGTGATCGACCACTCAACTCGGCGGCGTGGATTGTCGCATTCCTGCCGCATTTTGTCCGCACGAGGGCCGAGCTCCCAAGAGTATTCTTGGGAACAGCGGCGGTGTTGCTGCCTTCTCTCCCCCTTTCAGGCCTGCACCGCCGCCAGTGGCCTTGCTTCTTATTCAGCATTTTTCGATACAAAAAAACCGGGCACCAGGCCCGGTTTTCAATATTTTGCAGATGCTTTAGCCCATGCTTTTCTGAAAGTTTTTATCCACCTGGTCGAGGAATCCCGTTGTCGTGAGCCAGCTTTGCTCGGCCCCAATCAGGAGGGCGAGGTCTTTTGTCATATGGCCGCCTTCGACCGTTTTAATGACCGTGTCTTCGAGCTTCTCGCCGAACTTGCTGACCTCCGGTGTGCCGTCTAGCTCGCCGCGTTTTTTGAGCGCACGGGTCCAGGCAAAAATCGACGCGATGGAGTTGGTCGAGGTTTCCTCGCCGCGCTGATGGGCACGGTAGTGACGGGTGACTGTGCCGTGCGCCGCCTCAGCTTCTGCAGTATTGCCATCCGGGGTCAGCAGGACCGATGTCATCAGACCAAGCGACCCATACCCTTGTGCGACGGTGTCGGATTGTACGTCTCCGTCGTAGTTTTTGCAGGCCCAAACATAACCGCCCGACCATTTCAGGCAGGAGGCGACCATGTCGTCGATCAGGCGGTGCTCGTAGGTTTGGCCGATTGCCTTGAACTGCTCTGCGAATTCTTTCTCAAAGATTTCCTCAAACAGATCTTTAAACCGGCCATCGTATTTTTTCATGATGGTGTTCTTGGTCGACAAATAGACCGGATATTTGCGCTGCAAACCGTAGTTAAAACAGGCACGAGCGAAATCCCGGATCGAATCGTCGAGGTTATACATCGCCATTGTAATACCGGCACTCGGTGCTTCAAACACCGGCTCTTCAATCACGTCGCCGTTTTCGCCTTCCCATTTCAGGGTCAGTTTTCCTTTACCAGGGAATAGAAAGTCGGTTGCCCTGTACTGGTCGCCAAACGCATGACGGCCAATAATGATCGGCTTCGTCCAGCCAGGGACAAGCCGCGGCACGTTTTTCATGATAATGGGCTCACGGAAAACCACGCCGCCAAGAATGTTCCGGATTGTGCCGTTGGGCGACTTCCACATTTTTTTCAGACCGAATTCCTCAACCCGCGCTTCGTCCGGTGTGATAGTTGCGCATTTGACGCCGACATTATGTTCCTTGATCGCCATTGCAGCATCAATGGTCACCTGATCGTCTGTCGCATCGCGATGCTCCATGCCGAGATCGTAATAGTGTAGATCGACATCGAGATAGGGGTGGATGTATTTGTCCTTGATCATCTGCCAGATGATCCGTGTCATCTCGTCACCGTCCATCTCAATGATAGGATTTTTAACTTTGATTTTTGCCATGGAAATATCTACCCCGTTGGTAAGCTTTAGAATTATTGGAATCGGATGAGCGGGCTATAGCACCCGGCTCGCCGGGGATAAAGGGGCGCGTCATAATATGTCTGTGATGCAGAAAAGTGGCCTCGGGCCAGGGCCGCTGATCATTCTCGTCGAACCACAAATGGGCGAGAACATTGGCGCTGCCGCCCGGGCCATGCTCAATTTCGGCCTGACGGGCCTGCGCTTGGTAAAACCACGTGACGGCTGGCCCAACGCCAAAGCTGGTGCCATGGCGGCAGGTGCCGCCGCCGTCATCGACAATGCGCGAGTCTTCGGCAACCTCGAAGAGGCGATCGCCGATTGCCAGTATGTGTTGGCAACCACGGCCCGAAAGCGCGAGTTGCACCTGCCGGTTTTTGAGCCGCCAGCAGCAGCCGAGCAACTTCATCATCGGATCGACGCTGATCAGACCTGCGCCATATTGTTCGGCCCCGAGCGGGCGGGGCTTGCAACAGAGCATGTGGCTTTGGCGCATGGAATATTTACGATCCCGGTTAACCCTGCTTTCTCGTCCATTAACCTGGGCGCGTCAGTTTTGCTGGCGGCGTATGAATGGGGCTGCGCCGCCGGGCGAACCCAAAGCTTTGGTAGTCGAATAGATACCGCAACAGCTGCAACACAAGGCGATGTGGACGGCCTTGTTGGGCATCTCGTTTCGGCGCTAAAAGATACAGGTTATTTTTACCCACCGGAAAAGCGCGAAGTGATGGAGCGCAACATAAGGACTGTGCTGACCCGCGTTGAATTTGCACAAAATGAAATCCACTTGTTGCGCGGTGTCGTCAAGGCGCTGTCAGAAAAGCGGCGCGGTAAATGAGCACCAGTCTTCTCGCCGTCCTTTGTATGTTGGTGTCTGCGTTTGGACATGCGGTCATGAACACCTTTAACAAAGGTGCAGATGACAAGGTCCTGTTTCGGGGCGTTTTTCTGGCGATCGGTGCAACGTGTTCTCTACCCGTCGTATTTTTTCTTCCACAACCTTCGCCAGAGGTCTGGCGCCATCTGAACATCTCTCTGGTTCTGCACGGCGCCTATACATGGTTTTTCCTGAGCGCGCTCAAGCGCGGGGATATGGGGCTGGTTTATCCGATCATGCGGGGGCTAGCGCCTGTGCTGGCGGCTATGGTCGCCCTGATCTTTCTTGGTGAAAAGGTCAGTATCCTGGCTGTCGTTGCCCTTGTTGGTGCCAGTCTCACACTCATTGCTTTTGCCTGGCCGGCAAGAGGCGGTGTGATCAACCGGCCAGCCGTCACATATGCCCTGCTCAGTGCGATGATGATCGCCTGTTACAGCGTCAATGATGCCGCCGGCGTCCGGGCAATGGGCAATCCGTTTGTCTATATCGCCTGGTTTTTTATTTCGGTCAGTTTGCCGATTGCGCTTTTCTGTTTCTGGCTACGCCGGGATGTCATTAGAGCCGAAGTGCCAAAACTCATTCGTACGGCATTCTTCGCCTCGCTGACCGGTTTTGGCAGTTATGTTCTTGCCCTCTACGCTTTTTCTCTTGCCTCAGTTGCCACAATGGTTTCGATGCGAGAGACGAGCGTGATCTTTGGTGCGGTCCTCGCCACTGTAGTTCTGAAGGAACAGTTCGGCGCCCGGCGGATTGTGCTCGCCGCCCTACTTGCCGGTTGCCTCATTCTTCTGCAGACGGCAAGCTGAGCGCGCCGTCAACAAGGGAACGAGCTATGGCAAACCTGAGCAATGTTGAGAAACTGGACCAGGCAGCCGATCTGCACGATCATCGCTTTCGTTATTATGATCTCTGTATGTCCGCATTTGTCGCTATTCTAATTTGCTCCAACCTTATCGGCGCGGCCAAATTATCGCAGGTGGACCTACCGTTCATCGGCACCCAGATTTTCGGTGCCGGTATTCTGTTTTTTCCATTATCGTATGTTCTGGGAGACGTGCTGACCGAAGTATATGGTTATGCGCGGGCAAGGCGAGTGATTTGGGCCGGCTTTGCTGCCGTCATCTTCATGGCAGTTATGAGTTGGGTTGTCGTTGCTTTGCCGCCTGCTGATATCTGGACCGGGCAGGCCGCTTATGTGGAAGTATTCGGTCTGACGCCGCGCATCGTTTTTGCCTCGATTGTGGCGTTTTGGGCTGGAGAACTCGCCAACGCTTTCGTCATGGCGAGGATGAAAGTGTGGACACAGGGCAAACACCTTTGGACGCGGACAATTGGCTCAACGGTGGTCGGGCAGGGCGTGGACTCGCTTCTGTTTTACCCGATCGCATTTCTTGGTGTCTGGACAACAGGCGCCGTCGTGACCGTTCTTATCACCAACTATTTTCTGAAAGTCCTATGGGAAGCAATCCTGACACCGGTGACTTATGGCATCGTTGGCATTTTGAAACGGATCGAGGGCGTAGATGTGTATGACCGCGACACCAATTTCACGCCGTTTTCGGTGAGGTCATAATATGGCCCACCCATGGACAATAAGCGTTCTTGCCGGGTTCATCTTTCACCTTTTACCGACTTTCGTCCACGCGACAGAGGCGCCGCGTACCGGCGAATTCAGGATCGAGCGCACTTCCAGAGACTTAATGGGCGCAGTTGATGCGGCATCTTATGCGTCCGTTCTGGCGGCTGATCTGCCGATTGAATGGGATGTCTATGTGCCGGCGAGTAATGATGCGGCATCACCGGCCGGGGTCTTTGTTTATATCAGCCCGACACCGTCAGGAGAAATTCCCGAACTTTGGAAAAGAGTAATCGACGATCACAATCTGATCTGGATAAGCGCCCGCAAATCCGGCAATTCAGCCGCTTTTGCGCGGCGCGCCATGTACACCATTCTCGGACTTACGGCACTGCAGGAAGAGTACATTCTTGATAAAGATCGGTTTTACCTTGGGGGTTATTCCGGCGGTGGCCGGGCCGCCAGTATAGTCTCAACGACCTATCCGACGCTGTTCAGCGGTGCTGTTTATATCTGCGGTGCCAACTTCTGGCAGATGGAAGACGAAGCGATGCTGGTTGAAGTAAGAAACAATCGTTATGTGTTCATCACAGGACATCAGGATTTTAACCGCCAGGAAACGAAGCGACGGTTCAACGATTACAAAAATGCCGGTGCAAAGAACATCAAATTGGTGGACCTGTCCTACCTGACCCACGACCTGCCGCGGGCACCCGAGTTCGAAGAGGCAATTAAATTCCTCGATGAACGAGAGACACTGCAATAGAGGGCGTGCGCGAAATTAAACCAACAACTTCCCGAGTTTCTTCGGCGCAACCGCGCGATAGCTTTGGACAATCCATTCTTTCAGCATGTCGACTGGTACATCTTCCTCGAGTGTGAAAGTCGATGAGACCCAGCCTGATTTGCCAAGGCCATACCCGGTCGGTTTGGTGAAAGGGAGCTCCAATGCCATTTCGGCGGAGATTGGTAGTTTCATTGATAGGCCGAGATAGCCCTTGTCCGTCTTTGTGCCAGAGATGAAGACAAACGTCTTCTTGCGGACTTTAATTGCCGGGTGCCCCCAAGGCAGTTCTTCAACTGCTTCAGGAAGCGTCAGAGCGTAGGCGCGCAATGCTGCCTGAGCTTTTTTCAGAGAACCCTTGAGCGGGATGGGTTTTTTCTCGTCAACGGCGGCCACCGCTCAGCCTCCGGCGCCTGGCAGGAGGTAACTGACCTCCGCTCCCGGCCCAAGCGGCCAACCCATGTATACCCATGTGACCATCAGACCAAGGCCAGAAATCATGATCCAGATCGAATAGGGGATCATCATCGCGGTCAAGCTGCCGATGCCGAAATCGGCTTGCCAGCGCCGGCAGAAAATCAGGATCAATGGGAAGTAAACCATCAATGGTGTGATGATGTTGGTGGCACTGTCGCCGACGCGGTAAGCGGCGGTTGCCCCTTCCGGTGAAACACCGAGCAGCATCAGCATTGGTACGAGAACGGGTGCGAGCAAGGCCCATTTGGCGCTGGCGGAACCGACAAACAGATTGATCATGCCCGAGAAGAGTACAATTAATCCTAACAGGATCGGCAACGGCAGGCCGGACCGTTCGATCGCGTCTGCACCGTGTACCGCGGAGATCAGACCAAGATTGGACCATTGGAACAGGGCGACGAAATGCGCTGCCGCGAATGCGAGGACAAGATAATAGCCAAGATCCTTCATTGCATCGGTCATCATATCGACCACATCCTGTTTGTCCTTAATCGTGCCAGCGGCAACGCCATAGGCCCAGCCAGCAGCCAGGAACAGGATGAAAAAGGCTGCAACAAGCGATCGGAAGAAAGGGGACAATTGTTGGACCAGCGGGGTCTCCGGTGCGGCGCCTTCATTCGCTAAAAGCGGCGTTCCCGGTCCAAATAACATCAGCAGCCACAACGCAACAACAACCAGGCATGCGATCCCTGCTCGCCCAAGGCCTTTGTTCTGCTCCGGTGTCAGCGGTCCATCATCGTCCGGTACAGAATTAACAGCGTGACCTTCCGGCACGTATTTTCCGAGCCGTGGTTCGATAATCACATCTGTCACGAACCAGATCAACGGTGTAAAAACGATCGTCATCATAAAGATGAAGTACGCATTACCCGCGATATTGGCATCAAAAGCCGGGACCAAAACCTCTGCTGCCTGTTCGGTGATGCCGAACAAAAGGGCATCCAGTTGCCCCGGCAAAATGTTTGCGGAAAAGCCGCCAGAGACGCCAGCAAATGCTGCAGCGATGCCAGCCAGCGGGTGCCGCCCAGCAGAAGCATAGAGCACACCGGCAAGCGGGATCAGTACAACATAAGCCGCGTCCGCAGCATGATTACCTATCATTGCAACCAGTGCGACAACAGGTGTCAGTAGAAATTTCGGTGCACCGCGAACAGCGGCCCGCATGGCCGCAGAAAACAAACCAGAACGCTCAGCAACGCCAGCGCCAAGCATGACTACCAGGACATAACCGAGCGGATGAAAATGCGTGAAGGTTTGAGGCATTTCGACCCACAAACGCTGTATATTCTGTGCCGACAAGAGGCTGATCGCTGAGATCACGCCGTCATCCTTGATTGCGAACCGGTCGAGGCTCGCCTGACCCATGCCTGCCAGCACTTCATCTTTCAAGGTGGCGCTGACGCCGAAGAGTGAGCAGACGATTGAAATTACCGTGAGAACAGCAATCAAATAGAAAAAGATAAAAACTGGATCTGGCAACTTGTTGCCGGCGCGTTCAATCAAACCGAGAATGCCGCGCTGTCCGACTGGTTCTGGTTTCTTTCTCTTTTGGGCCATATTTTTTATCCTCGCAAAAATATCTAGCAAGAGTAGCGTTTTCTTGGAACAAACGCAAAATAGGGTCTACGTCGTTCGGCTCAGAAAAAACTCGTGCAGCAGAGCGTGATAAGCGCGGCGGTTCGGCCCAAGGTAGGGCGTGATCTGGGAAAGAACCGCATAGACGCCTTCATGGATCAGATCGGCCTGAACCTGGTCACGGGTTTTTAATGCGCAAAATTGGACCCAGTAGGTCATCTGAAGCGCGAGTCGCTCCGTGAGAGGAGCAAGGTCGCCATCGTTGAAGTGCAGAATACCCTCACCGGCAAGGTTGCCGAGCGTTGCTTCTACCATTTTTTGTTTGAGGGAGATGACCCGGCGAAAACGCGAGCGCAGCGCCGGGCAACGGTCCAGGATTGAGGGAATGGCATTGTAGAAAAATCGGAAATCGTGGATTTCTTCAAAAATGATATACACGTATATCCAATTGTCTTCGATAGCCAGTGGTTGCGCAATTGGTGCACTGAGCACTTGATGAATTTCTTCTTCAAAATTATCGAACAGCCCTTCGATAATCGCATCCTTACCCTTGAAATGGTAGTAGAGATTGCCGGGACTGATATCGAGCACTGCGGCAATATCAACGGTGGAGACCTCTGCCTCACCCTCGGCATTGAACAGATCTAGTGCCGTTTTCAGGATGCGGTCACGCGTTTTGATCTTTGTCGCCATTGTCGGGTTTTGCCTGAGCGTGTCAGTTGGTCTTTTTGGCAGACCGTTTCTTTGTGGTGGCATTCCTGGCAGATCGCTTCGGCATTGCCTGCACCTGTTTAATAAGGAGATCAACCTTCTCTTCCAGCCGGTTCAACCGTTCCTCGATTGGCGATGTGTCTGCTACCGGTGTTTCCGTCGCCGGAATGACGAGGCCAAGCCGGGCCCGCATTTCCTGTATACGATCATCAAGGGCAAATGGTTGCGCCGGGATTTTCTCCATCACTTCCTGGCGTTTGGTCTCGATCGTATCTTCGATTTCTTCACCTCGGGCGACAAGCTCGTCAAACTTGCGGGAGGTGTCGTCCCCAACTTTTGCCAGAGACTCCTGTGCATCCGTGAACGCCTTGCCGTAAGCTCCAATGCCAGCAAGCCAGATGCGCCGCGCGACGTCGCTGGGTGTTGCTTTGGAAGTAGGTTTCTTGGCCATATCGTTTCCTTCCGTATCCAGTCAAATAGCGACTTTCATAGCGTCTGTTTGTTCTGTTGCCGCTTCTCCTGAAGGGGCATCGAGAAAATCGCGCATGATGGTGATTACGTCATCGGCACGCGACAGAATAAACAGGTGTCCGGCATCCTCAAAAACATGAAGCCGGGCTTTCGGAATCATTGCCTTTAGAATGCGTGCGTTCGCGAGCGGTACAATCCGGTCGCGATCACCAGCAAGCACTAATGTGTTATGCGGCAGGAAGGGCAGGAACGGCAGGCTTGTCCAGCCAATCATGGCTGAAAGCTGGTACATGTATCCGCGGATCGACGGGGCGGTCATGTTTTGTGAAAACGCCGCCGCGCCATCTCGCTCGTCGCCGTACAAAGTTTCAAAATGCTTTTTCAAAAAGGCACGATCCGTATACCGTTTCGGGCTCGACATTTTTGTCAGCGCTCCCATATCACCGGGCACCATGATTGAGCCTGGTGAAGTTGCTGCAAGGACAAGTTGGTCGACACGTTTTTTGTACTGAAAGGCAAATTGTTGGGCCACGCCGCCGCCCCATGAAACACCGAGCACATCAACTTTGTCGTGATAGCCATTTTTGAGCAGAATTGATTTCGCCGCGCGTGCGATCCACCACGGACGATAAGGGACGACCGGATCCGGTGATCCGCCAACGCCCGGCAGGTCAAAGGTAATGACGTCCCGGTCTGGCAGGGCGGTGCCAAGCGGGTGCGCAATTTCAAGATTTGCACCGATACCGTTAAAAAACAGCAGCGGCTTTTTCTCACCCGTGCCATGCCAGATCGCCGTGCGCAGTTTTTGTCCGCCAAAAGTTGCGAAATCAATCACCGGGGCATCAGGATATTCTGTACTCATAACTTTCCTTTCAAAACGCGGGCGACGCGATCATGTAAAGACGTATTCGCCAGGTGCCTTGGTCAGTGGGGGATAGGCTTTGTTCCCGAGAGACTTTGGTGCTTTCTTCATGTTGCCCGAACGCTCGCCCAGCCATTCTGCCCAATACGGCCACCACGATCCTTCATTGGGGGTCGCGCTTTCTAGCCATTCATCGGCGTTTTCAGGCAATTGCGTGTTGGTGAAGAACTTCGCCTTCGGATTGCCCGGCGGATTCAACAAAGCCTGAATGTGGCCGCTATTGGCGAGAACAAATTCGAGTTCTCCGCTAAACAGGCCAGTATTGCGATAACTGGCGCGCCACGGCGTGATATGGTCCGTCACCGCAGCCAGGATGAACCCATCTTGTGAGATTTCCGTGAGGTCGATCTTGTGTCCCATGAAATCAGTCGTGCCCGGATTCGCGAACCGTTTGTCGTAGTAAATGTCGAGATAATCCGAATGCAACTGAGCCGGCAGATTGGTTGAATCATTATTCCAAAACAGTATGTCAAAAGGTGGTGGATCCTGACCGAGCAGGTAATTGTTCACAACGTAGTTCCAGATCAGATCATTGGGCCGCAGCCAGGCGAAAGTTTTGGAGAGATCATCGCCAGTGAGAACACCTTTTTTCGCCGACTGTTTGCGGGCAAGCTCGATCGCTCTGTCGCTGACAAAAAGACCAACATCGCTATCGTCCTGCCGCCCGTCGAGCACACAAACCTGAAGGGTGAAACAGTTGACCCGATCGTCCCCTCTGGCTGCGAGTTCACTCAGGAAAGACGATGCTGTAATCCCGCCAGAACAGGCGCCGGAAACATTGATCCGCTTCTGTCTTGTGATTTTCATAATCACATCAGAGGCTTCAACCAGCGAGTCCACATAGGCCTCGAGTCCCCAATGGGCATGTTCCTTTTGCGGGTTGCGCCAGCTGACGGCAAAAATCTGATAACCCTGCGCAGTAAAGTAGCGGACAACACTTTTGTCTGGTGTCAGATCATTTGCATAGAATTTGTTGATCTGCGGCGGAATAATCATCAGCGGCATCTGATAGACTTCATCCGTCGATGGTGCGTACTGGATTAGTTCCATCATCTCGTTCTTGAAGACAACAGCACCCTCTGTCGTGGCGAGATTTTTACCGACTTTGAAGGGCCTCCCATCAACCTGCGAGGGCATGCCACCATTTTTGATGAGGTCATTGTAGGCATTGTTCAGGCCACGGATGACGGACTGACCACCTGTCTCGTAAAGTTTCTTGATAGCGGCCGGATTGCCGATCAACGTGTTGGTTGGAGCGAGTGCATCAACCACAATATCGAGAATAAAATGGGCGCGGGCCTGATCTGCGTCATCAATACCGGAATCATCGATCCAGTTGGTCAGTCCTTTGTGCATGGCAAGCCAGGACTGCAGGGAATATTTGTATATAGGATTTTCAACCCAGGTTTTGTCCTGGAATCGCCGGTCCCTCGGACTTGGCGCGATTTCGGAGTTACCGCGCAGAATATCGACCACGTCCTTACCATAGTTCGTCAGATGTTTGGCAAAAGGGACCGGTTGCTTCGCAGCTTGGCCGAGCAGGACGCCGAGCGACTTCACCAGTTCCGATCGCGGCACGCCTACCATCGCGTTGAGGGCGGTCGGTGTATCGGCGGCGGCTTTTCCTATTTCGTCGCGTTTATCGGCCATCATTTCCTCCACTTTTATTTAGCGTGGATTATGGTATTTTCAGGCACGCCTTAGCAATAGGGTGGCGCACAAACAAAATGAGCGCCCGAAGGCGCTCATTTATGTGGTTGGTTAAGCAGCTTTTACAGCTTTATCGATTGAAGTGACTTTTCTTTTCAGAGAAGTGACTTGCTTGTTCAGCGCTTCGATTTCGGCTTGCAGTTCAGCAACATCGGTATTGTCGTTGCCGGCAACCGGGAACAGACTGCGGATTTTGGTCATGCGTGTGCCATATGTTTCTTCAGCGCGGACGCGAACATCTTCGATTGTTTCTTGAGCGGTCGCTTCCAGAGCTTCGCCTTTGGCAACCAGCTCGCTGAAAATGTCGCCTGTAGAAGCGTTCAACTTTTCGAAACGCGGCTGAATGCGCTCAAACGCGGCGCCGTAGATGCCAAGATAGGCGAGCCACCCGGCACGGAGGGTTTCAGTTACTTTAACTGTTTGTTTTTCATCAGATTTTGCCATTGTAGAAATCCTTTCTAAAGGGGTGAGATGGGGCGTTAAATTCGTCGATAAGCGAGAGATAAGGATAAAAATTAGAATGTTCGCCCTAATTTTCCGGAGCGACCCATCTGTTGCGTTTATCCAGAAAAACGGATTATCCGGCTTACAGACCAAAAAGCCTGTCAGGATTTCACTATACCGGGCAACCGGTCGATACTCATCGCGTTGTTGGTATAAAATTTAGCTTCCATCTCGTTGTCCGCCTTGTGATCACCATGGCGCCTCAACTGATCGCGGTCCGTCTTGTAGTCGTAAAATGGCACGCCCCAGCCGCAGGAATCCTGAATGCGCGTGAGATTTACCTTGATAATGTTCCGGGCCCGGTCAAATCCGGGGAACAGGTCCAGCAGTTCCTCAAAGTCCGGTTGGTTAAAACTGACAGCCTCGCCCTGACCATAAAGCCGTAAAATATTGGCTGGACCCTCGAATGCGCAGAACATCAGAGTAATCCGCTTGTTCTCGTTTACATGCGCAAGTGTTTCAATGCCAGAGCCACCAAGGTCAAGATAGGCGACGGTCAAGGGGTCAATGATGGCAAAACTGTCATAGCCTTTCGGCGATACATTCACATGGCCATCGCCTGAAAGCGGAGCCGTCGCAACAAAAAACATTTTCTGGGCGGTTATGAATGCCGCCAATCTGTCATCAATACTATCGTGGATTTTGCCCATATGCTGTCAGCACTCCTATTTCACCAATCTGAAAAACCTGTCTTCCAGTGTGGCATCTTTGAAGACGCCGGTAAAACATTGTGTCACGCATTCAACGCCAGTCTTGTGAATGCCCCGCGTCGAGATGCACTGATGTTCGGCTTCGATCAGTACCGCGACACCGCGTGGTTTCAAAACGCGTTCCAGTGTCCCGGCGATCTGGTTGGTCAGAATCTCCTGGCTTTGCAGGCGCTTTGAATAGATGTCCACGAGCCGCGCAAGTTTTGAAATACCGACGACCCTCGTGTCCGGCAGATAGGCCACATGGGCTATTCCGATGATGGGAGCGACATGGTGTTCACAATGGCTTTCCACTCGGATGTTTTTCATCAGAACAATATCGTCATAGCCTTCAACTTCTTCAAAAGTCCGCGAAAGGATGGCTTCCGGGTCTTCGTTGTAACCTTGAAACCAGTCGTCATAAGCTTTGACGAACCGCTTTGGCGTGTCGACAAGACCCTCGCGGGTGGGATCTTCACCGATATAGGAGAGGAGCGTGCGAACAGCCGCTTCTGCTTCCTTGCGGTCAGGCCGCCGCGCCAGTGTTTCTCTCATAATTGAACCGTCAGCCATTTTTCACTCTCTTCAAATTTTCTGTTACTGTTGCCATTTCCAGCGCACAAAGCGCGAACTCGGCGCCTTTGTTGTCCTGATCGCGAGCAGCGCGTTGCCACGCCTGGCCTTCATTGTTGACCGTCAATACGCCAAAAATGACCGGGACACCGCTAGTCACGGAAGCGTCGGTGATCCCGCGTGCGGCTTCTCTCGCTACATAATCGAAATGCGGCGTGTCGCCGCGGATGACGCAGCCAAGGGCAATCACTGCATCGAACTTGTGGCTTTGTGCTGCCAGTTTGCATGTGAGCGGGAATTCAAAGGCGCCGGGGATAGTCACTTCCTTAATATCATCCCCACCAACACCCTGTGCCAACAGTGTCTCAATGCAGGCTGTACGCATCTCGGATACGATCTCGTCATTCCATCGTGTGAACACAATGGCAACGCGGCGACCAACCCCAGCATGAACTTCTTCGAGTGCAGCGAATGCAGGTGCGTGCCTCATTCGGCTGCCCGGAAGCAAGTTTCCGTCTCCCTGCGCCATATCTGTATTTGTTCGACTGAGATGATCTTGAGGCCGTGTGTTGCGGCAAATTTTTCCAGATCCGGCAGGCGGGCCATCGTGCCGTCATCATTCATCACTTCACACAAGACAGCGCCGGGGCGCAGTCCTGCAAGCTTCGCCATGTCAACGCCGGCTTCTGTCTGACCATCACGTTCCAGAACCCCACCATCGCGGGCGCGCAGCGGAAAAGTGTGCCCGGGCATCACGATATCGTCCCCGGTGCTTGCGGGGTCCATCAGCACCCGCACTGTATGGGCCCGGTCGCGGGCTGAGATCCCGGTGGTGACGCCGTTCGCGGCCTCAACCGAGACAGTGAAGGGCGTGCCAAAACCGGAGCGGTTTTCTTCGGTTGGTACCATCAAAGGCAGGGAGAAATGATCAATCACTTCGCCGCTTAATGCACAACAAATCAGACCGCGTCCTTCCCGCGCCATGAAGTTGATCGCCTCCGGTGAGACCAGCTCCGCGGCCATCACCAGATCACCCTCATTTTCGCGAGCCTCGTCATCCACGATGATCACGAACTTACCGACCCGAAAATCCTCGATTGCGTCTTCGAGACTAACCAATGGCATGGGATACTCCTTGTTCTGCACCTGTTAAGTTTGCGGCGACGATTTTCTCCACATACTTGGCGATAATGTCAGCTTCGAGGTTGACCAGATCACCGGGTGCTTTACGGGGCAGGGTAATATGGTCCTGTGTATGCGGCACCAGAGTGACCGTGAACCAGTCAGGACCGACGTCCACAACCGTCAGGCTGGTGCCATCAATCGTGATATATCCCTTGCTGACGATATAGCGCATCAGATCATGCGGTGCTTTGGTCTTCACCCAGACAGCCTCGTTGTCGGCCTGCAAACTTTCGATCACGCCGGTGGCGTCCACATGGCCTTGCATGTAATGCCCGCCCAGCCGGGTCTCTGGCGTCGCCGAGCGTTCCAAATTGACAAAGTCACCAGCAGCGAGGCGCCCGAGATTTGTGCGCTCCAGTGTCTCCGGCACCGCGTTGGCGGTGAACTCATCGAAGGTGTGACTGGTGACGGTGAGGCAGACCCCATTGACCGCAATTGAATCGCCAATCGTCACATCCCGCAAAACCTTGTTGGCGGTAATGGTTAGGGTGAACTCAACATCATCATCGCAGATCGCGCTGACCTCGCCAATTTCCTCTACTATTCCGGTAAACATGCTTTGTTATTCCTTTGACTCGTAACGGATGATGAACAGCGAAGCGCCGATAATAAGTGCAGCGCCCAGCCAGAGATTGCCCTCGGGCACGAAACCAAAGACTATAAATCCGGCCAAAACATTAAACGGCAATTTCAAATGATCGAATGGCTGAACGTAGGAAGCATCGGCAGTCGCGTATGCCCGCGCAAGAAGCCACTGCGCAAGCGCGGTCAGTAACCCGGCCGCCAGGATGATGCCGAGTGACGTCTCACCAGGCAGCGCGAAGTCACCGCTGCCAACCGCGAGTGCCGCATTGACCGGGGTCAGCATCGCCAACAGATAGATGGTTACTTTTTCGGCGTCTTCGTGCCGGGTCAGCCTTTTGGTCATCACCGAGGCACCGGCCCACAGCATTGCGGCGACAACCGGCAGCAACGTGTATGATGAAAACGCCTCTGACCAGGGTGCCAGTATGATCAGTCCACCGACAAATCCGGTTAGCGTGGCGAGCCAGCGGGCAAGACTGACCTGCTCACCGAGCATAAATTTTGCCCCGAAGGTAACAAAGAACGGCGATGTCATGACAAGCGCAATCGCCTGCCAGATCGGCACATGAGCGAGCCCGGCTGTCCAGAACTGGATGCCGAGTACCGCAAAGAATATGCGCAGCAAATGCTGGCGGAGATGCACTGTTCGCAAGCGCTGAAATCCGAACCGAATAATCACTGGTACACTGAATAAGGTCGCTACGAAATACTGCCAGAATGCAGCATTGGTAGAGCTCATGCCATGGCGCATGGTCACTGTCTGGATCGAGACATTCACCAGCGCAAAGGTGACGCCGGCGAGCACCATGAACAGGGCACCAAGCAGGGCCGTCGATTGCTTCGTTGTTGTCGCCGAACTCATGATGTGATTCCGATCTGGCCATGCACGAGGATGCTGTCGCCGAGTTGTTCAAGCGCTGGGTTTTGCAAACGGAACGCCGCCGCCAGGTTGTCAGGGCCTAGCCCGCCAACCGGTCCAGGGCCGCTGCCGCCAATCACCATTGGTGCCAGAAACGCCCACACTTCGTTGACTAGGTTCTGATCGAAAAAACTGCCGAGGACTTTGCTGCCTCCTTCGATCATACACGAGATAAAGCCGCGCTCGGCCAGCGCTTCGAGCAAGGCAGCGAGGCTCGGATAGTCCTGGTCGTCTCCCGGCAACCGCAAGACCTCAGCGCCACCGTCTTTCAAAGCCTGCTCCGTCATTGCCGGCATCGCTTCGGTTGTTGCGATCAGCGTCTGACCCGGCGTCGTTGAGTGCAGAACGGCCGCACCCATTGGGATACGGCCACCGCTGTCAAGGATGACCCGCACAGGATGGGCTGCGTCGCGGCGTCCGGCTGGCAAGTCAGGCCGTGCTGTCAGGGCCGGATCATCCGCGATGATTGTGTCCACACCAACAATGATCGCATCACATGCCTGTCGTAAATCATGCCCGCGCAGCCGTGCCTCATCAGATGTGATCCATTTCGAATCACCAGTACGCGTAGCAATTTTTCCATCGATGCTTGCGGCAAATTTCGCAACCACATAAGGCGATTTTGTTCGTATCCGGTGCAGCCAGAAGCGGATTAGGTTCTCTGCTTCCACGCCGCACACACCTTCGCGTACCGATATGCCAGCTTCGAGCAGGCGCGCCGCACCGCCAGCGGCAACCGGGTTCGGGTCGGCGACGGCATAAACAACTTCCGCAACACCGGCTGAGATCAATCCTTCGGTGCAGGGGGGATTGCTGCCGAAATGATTGCACGGCTCCAACGTCGCGTAGGCAGTGGCGCCGCGCGCCTTGTTACCAGCTACGCGTAGGGCAGCCGCTTCAGCATGGGCCGCACCGGGCCGTGCATGATAGCCTTCACCGATAATCCGGCCGTCTTTAACGAGCACACAGCCGACCATCGGGTTCGGCGAAGTAAACCCTTCAGCCCGCCGCGCCAATTCAATCGCCCGCATCATGTAGTGGGTATCCTCACCCATAAAAGCCTCAACACTTTTCAAGCTTTCAGGGCGAAAGGCAGGTGCACAAAGAAATGCCATTCAGGGGCATCGCCGCACACCATCTGACGCGCGCCATGCGGGCGTCATTTGCCTCGAACTTTCTACCATCCGGACTATCACCGTCGGCTTCGGACTCTCACCGAAATCTGCTTCCAGCTGTACCAGCTTTCTGCTCGCGGGCTTGTCAGACAAGGCCGAAACCTTTCCGCATTACCGCCGGTGGGGACTTTCACCCCGCCCCGAAAGTTCATTGTCAAGATAGGCATATAGGCGCCGTCACAAGAGATGGCAATATTCCCGAGCAGCGCTTGAAGTTGATGCCGCCGGCGTTCAAGCTTGGCCTATCACAGCTGACAGGAGATTATTTATGCGCGACGAAACCGAATCTCACGTGACCAGACGCAGGGCGCTGATGATGACAGCGGGGTGTGGCGCCATCATGGTGACGCCGGCCGTGGCAATGCAGCAGTTGCAGACGCCGGGCGTTTACATCGTCGAGAAGGATGCCTTTCCCAATTCCGTTGTTGAGGTTGCAACAGCGATCCCGGCCTTCATTGGCTATACCGAAAAGGCCGTTCAAGAAGTGAACGACGATGACAAATCGCTTCTCGGTTCTCCATGGCGAATTACCTCTTTTTCCGAATTCGAAACATATTTCGGCGGCGCACCATCGCCTAAATTTGAACTGAAAAAATCAGAAGCAGAAGAAGACGGAACACTCGCGCGGCCCGGCCGCGCATTCCTCACAGATGAAGGGGCCGGTGAAAAAGCATCACTGCCATCTGCGCGGCTTTCGGTCACCGTGGACAAGCGACCCGAGAATTATGACATTGTCCAATCCAGCACGCCGTACACCCTATATGCAGCGATGCGCTGGTTTTTTCTAAATGGCGGCGGCGACTGTTACATCGTTTCAGTCGGATCGTACAAGGATGAGATCAACGGCGGCACGTTAACGGACGCTATCACACTGCTGGAAAAAGAGCGCGAGATCACTCTTCTCGTCATTCCGGAGACAACGCGGCTGGCACGAGGACAGTCCGGTGTTGTGCAACAGGAGATGCTGCGCCATTGCGGCGAAAGAATGCAAAACCGCTTCGCCATTCTGGATATCCCGGGCGGCTACCTTGATCGCGATCCGGAACGCAACAGCGATCCGATTTCAGCCTTCCGCAACCAAATCGGTACCAGCAATCTAAGCTACGGCGCGACCTATTATCCGTGGCTCAATACATCGGTCTTCTCGGACACAGACATGACCTTTGAAAATCTGAGCAATGATGCACGGGAAATTCTGATCGATCTGGTCAGAAGGGCAGCAGGTAAGGAAAACGCGGAATACAAGGCTATTAAAGCAATCGCGCCGCCACCGGAAAGCGGCCTGGTCTCGCTGAAGGAGCCTGCCTCAGCGATCAACAGAGCACTGCGGACAGCCTCACCTCTTTACAAAGAGGTTACGGAGAAAATGACCGAAGTCGTTAATTGCCTGCCGCCCGCTGCTGCCATGGCCGGCATCTACACGATGGTAGACAATACGCAAGGTGTCTGGAAAGCGCCGGCCAATGTGAGTGTGTACTCTGCTCTCCAGCCTTCGGTGAGCATAAGCCCGACCGATCAGGAAGATCTCAATGTCACACCAAACGGTAAGTCGATCAACGCGATCCGTTCGTTCATCGGCCAAGGCACCCTTGTCTGGGGTGCCCGGACACTTGACGGAAACTCGCTAGATTGGCGTTACATTAATGTACGACGTACAATGAGCATGATTGAAGAATCGATCACGCTGGCCACCAAAGCGTATGCCTTCGAGGCCAACGACGCAAACACCTGGGTGACGATCAAATCCATGATCACCAACTACCTTACCGGCCTCTGGAAACAGGGCGGCCTTGCCGGCGCGGTGCCGGAAGACGCATTTCACGTCAGCGTTGGTCTTGGTGAGACGATGACACCGCAGGATATTCTCGAAGGTATCTTGCGCGTAAGCGTTCTCGTCGCCGCCGTTCGCCCGGCGGAATTCATCGAAATCACCTTTCAGCAACAGATGCAGACGTCATGACACAAAAATACCATCACCAGGAGTCGCACCGGCAAAGATTTACTTGCAGCGAATTCTGCTTCGCACGAGCATTTGTAAACAGCGGTGTTGGGGCAATATCATCGAAAAATGCCTTATAACAATGGCGGTCGTTGTTTTATCGATCGCTGTGAATACTTTATCAGCTCAGGAAGAGACATCGCCGCTTGACGTTATAAAGAATATCAGGTTGGGCTTGCGGCGGCTTATGATGCGTCGGGACGTGCTTATGAGCTTGCTTGTTCGTCCTCGAATCTTGACGCAAGAATTGACAAGGTACTGACAAGGCTTGCGGTCCTTTCCTGCCCAAACCAGAGACAATAACCCGCATCTATTTATACATGCCCTCGCGCAAATTTATGCCGTGTTCCACATATGCCTTCAAGGCGCAGAGCATCTGTGACCAGCCCATGCAGTTTCCATAGGACCCTTTTAGCCCCGTCTCAGTTTTGCTCCACCCTTCCTCCGCGATGGAGATCAATGTGCGGCCACCTTCGAGCGCTTCAAATCGCATCGTGACGGTGGTGTTGTAGGCACTGTCTTCGCCTGAATCATCCGCTTCCCATTCGAGGACGATCCGCCGGTTGGCTACAACTTCGATCACCTTCACCGGGAACGCGCCCGGATGGTCGGCAAAATTCCAATTTACCGTCGCGCCGGTCTCTATGCACCCGCTGGCGCCACCGGTTGTGAAATAACCGGACAGCTTTTCAGGGTTCACCACCGCTTCAAATACGTCCTCGACCGACTTGTTAATCCGGCCACTGACTTCAAATTTCAGTTCCACGATTTTCCTCCTTGCGTTTCCTTCAAAAATGTTATAAAAACATAACATGTCAGAAAAAGAGACAGACGACAAGGTCTTTAAAGCACTTTCTTCGCCAATCCGGCGGGGTTTGCTCGACGCTTTGCGTAATAATCCGCAACTGACAGGAGAATTGTGCGCACGCTTTGCCAGCCTTAACCGCTGCACCGTGATGCAGCATCTAAGCGTGTTGGAGGCGGCGGGGCTCGTGGTCACCAAACGGACCGGTCGTCAGCGCTGGAACTATTTGAACGCTATCCCAATCAAGCGCATCCATGATCGCTGGATAGGTGCCTATGCAAGCGAAGCGGTGCACCTGCTCGGCCGCATGAAAACACAAATGGAACGGGCATCCGAAAGGCAGGTTGATGCTCTGTAGATCAATGACCAGTTTTGATAACATCGCAGCGCCCGGAAATTGAACTTGGCGTGATCGACGGTGGGGAATGCCCGGCACCTTGCTGCCCTTACCAAACCCAAAAAAAAGGCGCCAAGAACGGATTGCAACAGGACAATCAGGGACAAGACAACGAGAGCCATGAACGCCTGCTGATAGTTGCGACGAGATCTTTCTTTAAGTGTCTCCCTTTGGTTGGGCCGGAGGCTATGCCGATGCGCCAAATTGTGCGACTGAGGGGGCAAATGCCAAATCGACCAGCGAAAAGGCACAGCTCCGATGATCACCAAACTGCCAATGCCGGAAAATGCGTTTCTTGCGAAGTATGAACAGATGCAAGGGGCCTATACTGACTGTTACGCAGCCGATGTGGACCGTTGTGTGCGGTTGGAGGAGTTCATCGAGGCATTCTACACGACGCCTGTCTTCAAACTTGAGCGCCTGGTCTTGAGCGTCATTGGGCGCGGCTCCAGCGACCGCGATGCGGCGCAACTGGCCGGTGCCAGGGCCGAACAGTTTGCCGCGTGGACGGTAGAGCAACGAACGGATGACCAAATTCTGATGTGCGATTTTGCCGGCCGAACACGATCATGGCTGATGGTTGTGTCAACAGAGAATGACGGAGAAAGGAAGACAAAAATTTTCTTCGGCTCCGCTGTGGTCCCGGGCAAAAGTTCAAACCCGGATAAACCGTCACTTGGCGTTGCATTCACCCTGATGCTCGGTTTCCATCAGCTTTATTCCCGAATTCTACTTGCCGCTGCCGCGGGTAAACTGCGGCGCTAATCAGGGCGGGGGTATAGGCGTGCCTTACTCCGCCACTGCTTCAACTTTGTCCTGCGTCCGCAATTCAAAATCGCTGGCGTCATGACGCTCATGCAGCTGTGTTTCCGGGTCACCCATCGTGCGGTTGACAATGCGCCCACGTTTTGCGGCCGGCCGCGCGGCGATTTCGGTCGTCCAGCGAACCACATGCTCATAGGACGCCGTATCGAGAAACTCAGCCGCTTCATAGACTTTGTTCATTACAACCCCGCCATACCAAGGCCAGATTGCCATATCGGCAATCGTATAATCATTCCCGGCGATATATTGATGCTCCGCTAGCTGACGGTTAAGTACATCAAGCTGTCGTTTTACTTCCATGGCGAACCGGTCGATGCAATATTCGATCTTGAACGGTGCGTAGGTGTAGAAATGCCCGAAGCCGCCGCCAAGGTAAGGTGCACTGCCCATTTGCCAGAACAGCCAGTTGAGACACTCTGTCCGACCGGCCGGGTCGGCCGGCAAAAAGGCCCCGAACTTCTCCGCCAGATACAACAAGATCGATCCTGATTCGAACACCCGCGTCGGTGTCTTGGTAGAATGGTCCATCAAGGCCGGAATCTTGGAGTTTGGATTGGCGCCGACAAAACCGGAACTGAATTGGTCACCGTCGCCAATATTGATCAGCCAAGCGTCGTACTCGGCGCCCGTGTGTCCCGCCGCCAAAAGCTCTTCCAGCATCACTGTGACTTTGACACCGTTTGGCGTTGCTAGTGAATAAAGTTGCAATGGGTGCTTCCCGACCGGCCGGTCCTTATCGTGTGTTGCGCCAGCGATGGGTCGGTTGATGCTGGCAAAGGCGCCGCCGCTCTCCTTGTCCCAAGTCCAAACTTTCGGAGGAATGTATTCAGGCAGATCGGTCATGCTTCAGGCTCCGTTTTGTTCAGCATTGACAGTCAGCATTAGTCGATTGGAGATCGCTTTGCACGGGGTGATGGCAGTTATCTCACATACGTGATGCCTTCCGATCGCTCAACTTCAATCCTCGTCATCCTGGACAAATCACGCCGCGCGGACTTATCCTGGGGAGGGCGAGCGCAGATACAGGATCCCTGGCCCAAATCACACGCGCTGCGCGCGCGTTGGGATGACGTCAGATGGGATGCATTTGTGCCAGCTACTAAATTTCGTCCGGATATACCGGCTGAATATCAACCGGGATATCCGCCATTGACCCGATGATCCGGTTGGCGTCGTCATCAAGCACGCCATAGCCGCTCAGGAACGCGGCAGCTTTATTGTAGTCGCCATCGCCTTGGATCACTACAACTTTTGCCGTCAGGGTACTGATCGCTTGCTCCAGCTTGTCAAAATTTAGCACATATTTCCGCGTCTCTTCGTCAACCGAAAACGCGCCTTGCTCCCTAAGGAAACTGTACTGATAAGCGCCGCCCTTGCCATGTGCGGCCCCAATGCCGAACCTCATGGCCCGGAACAGGCCGACGAAATAGGTCGCGAGAAAATTCTCTTTCTCGGCGGCGGGCAACTCGTCCAGTTGCATCATGTAGAGGATGTTATAAGCGCCCATCACGTCCGCTTTGCCTTCTTCCATGGCTGAATAAAGCTCTTTTAGCTCGGCGTTGACGGTGGTCTCCGTGCCATCTTTCGTGATCGTGCCAGGCCCGAGCGAGTGCGATAGCTCGTGGAACAACACCTCATTGACCATATATTTCCGCATCAGAAGGGACGCTTGATCGGCAACCAGCACTTTCTCGGCCATCGGCTCCAGAATGCGGTCGAATTTAGCACCAAGTACATTGTTGAGCAGCACCTTCTTGGCGCCTTTGGCTTCCCGCACCCGCTCATCGTTTGGCAGGTTGAACGCAACAGTCTGCACGCCGGGCACATTGTCGCCGCCGCCATGCACTTGATCGACCACGGCAATGGGTGATTCAAACCCACGCTTGAAATTCTTGTAGGCTTCAGGCACCGGCAGGTTCGCCTCCATGTCCCGCAACATACCTTTGTATTTGTCGAGCGCGGCGCTCTCGTCTGGGTTCTTGATTGTCACGAACGCCTCATATGCGGTCTTGTAACCGAATAAACCGTCTGTATAAACCTCATACGGACCAATCGCGACTTCTATCGCCCCGTCCAGATCCATCCACGCCATTTCAGAGTCAAAATAGTCGTCCGAAAGAAATGAATCTGCGCGCAAAGCCAGGAAATTTTTGAGGCTCGCATTTGTCGTCACCTGCGATGCCTGGCGCAACAAGGCAGCGGCAGGCTCCAGCCATTCGCGGTAATGAACCGAATAGGGGATTGCCTCAAGCCCGCCATCATCTGTTCGGCGGATGATGGTGTAACCGCTTTTGAATGCAGCCTCGTCTTCCGGGTGCGCGGCGACCCAGGCCTCGAATTCTTCCTGCGTCATATCAGCCGGATAAAACGCCGCACCCACCGGCCGCACCGCGTCACCAAAGAAAGGCTGGTTTTCACCAAGCGTATCCCACGGACCGAAATGCAGATCGAACAGGTTCAGCAAAAGCTCCGTATCCGGTGATCCAGCTTCGGCGATCACCGTGCGCCATGCCGGGTTTTGCTCGCTCACCTGCCTTATATATATCTCGCTCATCAAATTGGCTGTCTGGTTCAAAAGATTGACAACTTCGCGTTCTTCGTCACTCAGGAACGACGTGTCGGTTGCCATGTCAATCACGGCAATCTGCGCACGCATCGTGTCAAGCACTTCGCGGCTGGCGGCAGGGGTTGCGGTCTTTTGCGCAATAGGTGCAACAGTCTCGGCCGGCGCTTCGGGTGTCGCTGCTTCCTTCTGGCTGCACGCCGTTAGGGCGCTTAGGGCGCAAACCGCGGTGAGGGTGATTTTGATATTCATTGAATTACTCCGGAAAACGCGCGTTTCGCGCAGGCGAAAATGAATCAGCGCGCACCATAGCCGCTAAACCGCGAGGATAGAAGTGATGATTTTCTAGGGACAGTGCGCCGTTTCTCGGCATCTCCTATTCTGATACCCTCGGATAGAAAGTGGCAGAAGCGGGACATGTTCACTAAATCAGTCATCGGCGCCGTGACCATCTGGGTAGCGGGTCGCGGCTTTGGCACAGACACAAACCGAAGATCAGGCCCAAAGGATCTTTGCCGCAAAGGCTGCGTGACCGCCTCGCACATTAAAGGCCTCGATGCGTTCTCCAAATCAATGAATGTTGTATAAGGTATGGTGTACTGAGCTGCCGGAGAATCGCATGCGTAATAACATCCCCGAAGAAGATCCGCCGCTCCAGCCACTGCGCGTTAGCGAGGGGTGGACCATGGACTACAACAATGGTCTCTACGAACTGGACGTTGCACCAGGTGTCGTTGCTGATAACAGCAGCTGGCGCGTTTTTAAGGAAGACATGCTTCAGATGTCGCACGCAGGAAAGAACAGGATCATTGATATCGGGTTTTACCCTGAAGGCGATCTTGAAGAGGGTGAATATGGCATGGTGATGCATGAGGGGGACTTCACCGGCAAGTTGATTGCCGAGCTGCACACGCGCGACCGCGCCTTGCTCGTCTCGACTATCGAACGCTGGATGCGCAAGGTCTCCAGCGGTGAAATGTAGGTTGCCCTTCAGGCTAGAGCGTAATACTGTTCTGTAAAGATGATCGCCGTTATTCCGGCGCTGATCACAAGCCAGCTGAAAACCCAGCGCTTCCAGTCAAGGTTGAGGTGCCGCGATGCGAGCAATGTGATGATGAACAATCCTGCGATCGCGATGAGCGGCAGGGCCCACATGCCGATCCCCAGCCATTCGCTCACGCGGGCTTCATCATTGGGGTTGGACAAGCTGACGACTGTGGCCATGATCCGCATCATCAGGGCGAAGAAAACAAATGGAAATACCCACTTTGCCTTGAAGGCATAAATCAACAACAGTCCAACAATGGCCTCGAAGTATGTGGTGATGGGACCGGCCATGGCTACAAATTGTGCTTGAAATTCGGTCGTATACGCACCGCCGTCCGCCAGCCCGGCCTTGTTGATACTCACAAACATATCATAGCCAAGAATTTCACCGACAAAGAAGTGAGCAGCTTCATGAATCATGAAACCAAGCAGCACGAGCGCAAACTCCACCACCCGTCATCCCGGGTAGCTACCCGGGACCCATCTCTGAAATCCGTCCAGTAACATCAGTCTTTTTGTAAGTTCAGTGTCCGCTTTGGCGTACGGAGGAGGCGGTACTTCACCAATTGGTCTCGAACCGTTAATGCATTGTTTCCGAGTACAGAGACTGTTAAATGCGGTACCCGGCTTTTGAAATCGGGAGTTCGCGCAAGCGTTCACCCGTAGCCGTATAGATCGCATTGGTGACAGCGGCTGCGATCGGCGGCATGCCCGGCTCGCCAAGGCCGCTCGGGGTCGTTTCTGTTTGGATGAATTCCACCTTGACCTGAGGCGCACTGCGCATCCGCAGGATCGGGTAGGCATGAAAATTCTTCTCCTGAATCTCACCGTCCTCAAACGTGCATTCGAGGCCCATGGTGCTAATCCCGTCGATGACACCGCCCTGACATAGGCTTTCGGCCATGCTCATATTGACAACCGGGCCACAATCGGCGGCGACCCAGACATTATGAACAAGGACTTGCTTGTCAGGCGTCACCTCAACATCGGCGATTTCCGCCACATAAGTGCTGTGGCAATAAAAATAGGACAGGCCGAGCGCACGGTTTGCCGGCATCTCACGGCCCCATTCAGCCATTCCGGCGACTTTCCGGATAACGCCTTTGGCCCGCGCTGTATCGACCGGGCGGAATCCGGCGAACGCATCATTCACGATTTCCCGGTCTTCCCCTAGCAGATCGACATAAAATTCGACGAAATCCCGATCTGCGGCCTCTGATGCTTCGTGCAGGAATGAATTGATCGCAAAAGCATAGGAATTGGAGACTGGCGCGCGCCAGGCTCCGGTCGGAATATTACATTTGATAACCGACGTATCAGCACGGACATTCTCGATCATCGGTTCCGGAACAAACCCGGCGGGATAAACACCCATGGGGACAAGGCTTTCCCCATCCATCGACGGCCCTATGTAATGTGTTTTCCAGCCGGATACTTTACCGGCGTTATCGATTGCCGCCTCGATATGTTGAATACCGCCCGGGCGGAAGCAGTCATTCTCCATGTCGTCTTCGCGGGTCCACTGAAGTTTCACCGGAACGCCGGCCATTTTCGAGATCATTGCCGCCTCGAGCATGAAGTCGTTGTAGAGCCGCCGGCCAAAGCCGCCGCCCATACGGGTGAGATGAACGGTGATGTTCTCCACCGGCATCTCCATGATCGCAGCGATCATCTTTGCGCCTTCCGCTGGCAATTGGGTCGGTGCCCAGAATTCAAACGTGCCGTCTTCCTTGTACCAGGCAGTACAGTTTTGCGGTTCCATTGGTGCGTGGTTCACGAACGGGTGGACATAGGCGCCGCTGATGGTCGCGCTGGCGGCAGCAAAAGCGGTAGCAACGTCGCCCTTGTCGGTGGCGCGGGTTGCCGTTTCAGGCGGCGTTGCCATCGCAAGAGCCGAGGCCCGGAATTCTGACCAGTTGTCTGCCGAAGCGCTCGCAAGATTCCATTCGATTTCAAGATCGCGTTTTGCGGCGATCGCTGCGTAGGTACTATCAGCAATGATCGCGACGCCTTCGCGCAACTGCGCATTGGCTGGTTGGCGCGGGGTATCGAAGCTTGCGGCGCGAACAACGAACGCGTTCTCAACGCCCGGCAGCACCATGATCGCGTCGAGGTTAGCAGACGTGACGGTGCCGCCCACGGACGGGCAGCGGGCATAACTTGCATAGCGCATACCGGGCACATTCTGATCAATCCCGAAAAGTGGCTGACCGGTGACGATCGACAGGTTGTCGACACCGCTGACCCGTGAACCCAACAGTTTAAAGTTCTTCGTTTCTTTCAGCTGCACGCTTTCATCATCTGGCTCGGGCAGTTTGCCTGCCACACCCGCCAGTGATCCGTAGGACAATGAATTGCCTGTCGCCGGGTCGAGGACGCTCCCAGCATCCGTCTTGAGGCTCGCCGCATCAACACCCCACTCAACCGCCGCCGCCGCGACCAGCATTTGCCGTGCCTTGGCACCTGCTTTGCGCAAGCGCTCCCAGTTCATCGGCACGGCAAGGGAGCCGCCTGCAAATTGCGGCGAAAATGTCGGGTTGACCACGGACTGCTCGACACGGACTTGTTCCCAGGGGATATCCAGTTCCTCAGCAACCATCATCGGCAGAGCCGTCTTGACGCCCTGGCCGATTTCGGGCTGCGCTGACTGGATCGTGGCAATGCCGTCCGTACCGATTCGCAGATAGATGTTGAATTCCGTCTCGCTGATTGCTGCGTCACCCGGGCTTTCCAGTTTGCTCTCGCGACTGCACCCCAGAAGAGTGACGCAGAGAACCAGACCGCCGCTGCCCGCGAGCATGGCACGACGCGAAATGCCTGTTTCCTGATTGATCCGTGTTGCCATTATTCCGCTCCCCTCTTTCCAGCGGCCAGCTTGATGGCGGCTTTGATCCGGTTATAGGTACCGCAGCGGCAGATGTTGCCGGACATGGCGTCATCGATGTCTTCATCCGATGGGGAAGGATTGCCGGCGAGCAGCGCGGCGGCGGACATCAGTTGTCCCGCCTGACAATACCCGCATTGCGGGACATCGAGATCAATCCAGACCTTTTGCAAGGGGCTTAGCTCCTCACCATCGGCAAGGCCCTCGATGGTTGTCACCGGCCGCCTTTCTACTGCCGAGACCGGATAAACACAGGAGCGAATTGGCTGGCCATCGAGATGCACAGTGCAGGCACCGCATTGTGCAATACCGCAGCCAAATTTGGTACCGACCAAGCCAAGGGTGTCTCGCAAGACCCATAAAAGGGGTGTTGACGGATCTGCCAGCTCTACAGTGGTGGATTGGCCGTTGATCGTGAGGGTGTATGCGGTCATGTAACTCCCCAATGTCGCCGCTAGTGTCCGCCAAACTGTGTCACAAATCGCGGTTGGTACAAGAAATAATTCAATTTACGATGCACTAGCTGCCTGGGCGTGCAAATGGCGATTGCAAAAGGCGGCGGCAATCTGCCGGCCCGCCGGCTGAGGCCTCCGGCATTGCGCCAGCTCCCGGCTTTGGCTACCACGCCGGTTCGAATAGGAATAAGAAAAACGATGGCCAAGAAACAGAAATCCTTCCGCCCCAAGGCGCGCAAGCCGCGCGGCTTTACCGATCGCTTCGGCACAGAAATTCTCGCCGAGCAAGTGATGTTCGCGAAGATCCAGAAAGTCTACGCCATGTATGGCTTTGACCCACTGGAAACGCCGGCCTTCGAATTCACCGACGCACTCGGCAAATTCCTGCCGGATGTAGACCGGCCAGGCCAGGGCGTCTTTTCACTGCAAGATGATGACGAGCAATGGATGAGCTTGCGCTATGACTTAACGGCGCCGCTCGCCCGATTTGTCGCCGAGAATTACGACGCGTTGCCGAAGCCGTTTCGGCGCTATCAAGTTGGCAGGGTCTGGCGCAACGAAAAGCCGGGGCCAGGCCGCTTTCGCGAATTTACGCAAGTTGACGCCGATATCGTCGGCGCGCCGGCACCGTTCGCGGACGCCGAGATCTGCATGATGTTCGCTGACGCGGTGGAAGCTGCCGGTGTTCCGCGCGGCGACTATGTGGTCCGCGTGTCCGACCGAAAAACCGTCAACGGCATGCTGGAAGTTGCCGGCCTTGCCGGCGATGACGCGGCGGACCAGCGCCTTGGCGTCTTGCGCGCGATGGACAAGCTCGACCGGCTAGGGGAGGCGGGCGTTCGCCAGCTCCTCGGCAAAGGCCGCAAAGATGACAGCGGTGACTACACGGACGGTGTCAATCTCTCCGACGGCCAGGCCGATGTTGTGATGGCTTTCATGGCCGCGACTAAAGACAGCAACGCCGCCACTTGCGCCGCCCTGCGCAATATTGTCGGCAAAAGCAACACAGGTCTCGAAGGCGTCACGACGCTGGAGCGGATGGCGGAGACACTGGCGGCCCTCTCCTATGATGCGTCGCGTGTGCAGATAGATCTGTCGATTGTTCGCGGCCTTGAATACTACACCGGGCCCGTTTTCGAAGCGGACTTCACCTTTGAAGTTGAGGACGACAAAGGCCGCCCGATCCAGTTTGGATCGATCGGTGGCGGTGGCCGCTACGATGATTTGGTCAAACGATTTAAAGGTGTGGAAGTCCCGGCGGTCGGCGTCTCGATTGGTGTCTCGCGGTTGATCGCGGCGTTGCAGACGCGCACCGGCGCAACGCTAATTGAGCGAGGCCCTGTTGTTGTGCTGGCACTGGATAAAGATCAGACGCCGGAATACCAGAAAATGGCTGCCGAATTACGCGCTGCTGGTATTCGCGCGGAGGCCTATATTGGCGGAGCGAATTTCGGTAAGCAGATTAAATACGCGGACAAGCGCCGCGCCCCGGTCGCGATCATACAGGGTGAAGACGAACGGGCAAAAGGCGAGGTTACGATCAAGGATTTGGTACTCGGCGAAACACTCTCAGCCGAAATCACTGACAATAAGGAATGGCGTGAGGACCAGCCAGCCCAGTTCGCTGTCCCCCGCGACAAGTTGGTCGAGGCGGTGAAACAGGTGCTGGCCCGTTGATCGGCCACCCGCGTTTACACCCGGTTAACATTTGGCATCCAAAATTGCCTTTCACCCAGAGAGGGGTCGGATTTCATGCAAAATGCAATTTTTGCGCTGCTCGCCGCAATAACGCTCCAGGCCTGTGCCTCCAGCGGCGCGAACCACGGCGAAGCGGCCATCTGGTCTTGGATCGACGCCGGACATCAAGAAGTGCTGCTCCGCAAATCGCCTGATTTGGTTGTCTACCGAACGATTGGCACTACTTCCGGCAAGATGTCGCCAACACTCGAAGGCCAGTTGCAGCAGGAATTGGCCGAAGCCGAGCAGATGCTGAAAGAGTCAGACGCCACCTGGTCGGACGTATCAAACGGCCGGGTCCTGATGACCAGCGCAGTCGAGATTGATGACGCACAACGGATCATCAACACTGAGCCCGTGCTTGCGGAAATAGTCTGGAGCTACAAGGTCATCGATAAATTATCCGTACCAACCGCAAAAGTAGGGCTGGAATTGATCGCCAGCGCCCCTCAGGCAGGAGATGCAGTAGTGGCGGTTATCGAAAGCGAGGCGGACGAGGGCGTTCATTTCAGCCGGTCCAAATAACCTACGGCAGGAACGGATCTTCGAACATCTTGGCTGAGCGCAGCCAGAACTCTTCATCGAAGCCTGGAATTTCAAGATTGGCAATGAATTGCCTTGCGCCGGCTTCCCACGAGAAATTCATTGAATGCGCACGACACTCTTCCACGTTCCGGGTCTCCAACGCCGTCATACAGGCGACCTTCAGGTCTTCATCCATACAGCCGGCACCCGCCGGCGCCGTCTCCAGTATCTCCAGCGGCCCCCGGACAGGGAACGCTGCAACCGGCACACCGCAGGCAAGTGCTTCGACGTTGACAAGACCAAACGTATCAGTGCGAGAAGGAAAAACAAAAACATCGGAGGCGGAGTAATATTTGACCAGGTCCTCGCCGAAATGTTTGCCAGCAAATTTCACCGCTGGATATTTGTGCTTCAGCTCGTCCTCCTGCGGACCAGCACCCACAATCACTTTGGTGCCCGGTAGATCGAGGTCTAGAAAATCTTCAAGTGTTTTTTCAACTGCGATCCGCCCGACATATAGAAAGATCGGCTTCGGCAGATCTTTCATCACATCAGAAGCGGTTGGTTTGAATATCTCGGTATCGACCCCGCGGCTCCACAGTTTCATATTCTCGAAACCGCGCTCCTCCAGCTCCTGCATCAGACCCGGTGTCGCGACCATCATGGTCTCACCGTATTTATGGAAATCCTTGAGGAAGGCGTATCCCCATTTGATTGGGAACTTGAACCGTTCATGTGTATATTCAGCAAACCGTGTATGAAATGATGTCGTATACGGATAACCCCGCCGCCGGCAGAAGCGCCTTGCGGCGCGCCCAATCGGCCCTTCTGTTGCAATGTGAATTGCGTCCGGTTTGAAGTCGTTAATCATTTTTGCTGCCTTGCGGTTCGGGAACAGCGACAGCTCGATTTCGGAATAGGTCGGCAGCGGGATGGATTTAAAGTCCTGCGGCGTCACATACATCACCTCGTTACCGTTCCGAACGAGGATTTGGCCAAGTGTATCAAGGGTTGTTACGACGCCGTTGAGTTGCGGCTTCCAGGCGTCCGTCGCGATCACGATTTTCAAGCCCGCATCGAGGCTGGGCATCGGGAATTTCTGTTTGGCTTTGGCCAGACGCGCGACGCCAGAACCGATTTTCTTCAGCGTGCTTCTGCGTTTAGCCGGCTTGCCGTTTTCCGGCGCCGTATTTCCTGACATTCTTTGTCACCGTCGGTTGGATTTTTTGACTATGTATGGGGGGCTGCAGTGTTTTGAAAGCAGAATCGCGAATCAGTATTTGAGTTTTAAATCTGTATTTAGGACTTGCAGTTATTGGCCTATTCAAGCTCAACCACGAGCAGTTTGTGGTAAAATGATCCTAGACCAGGGGCATATACCCTTTTTTAGTGCTGCACTGCAAAAATTACTGGTAAGCGAAGTTGAAGAGGTCTAGATAATGCGCAGACGTCCTTGACGTCTATGCCCTTATCTGGGCGTTTCCTCCCTATTGAACTGCCGCGGCCTTGTGCCGCGGCTTTTTTATGGATCGAGCCTGAGATATATTTATTTATTCCGCTGCTTGCCGGGTTTGCAAGGCGCCGGGATCAATCAGGACTAATTCGCCGAGGATTTGCCGCAGCGTGGCGCGTAACGATTCAAAACCCGGATTGCGTGTGATCCTTGTTTCATCGAGGTATAACCGGCGATTTATCTCGATTTGCAGCGCATGAACGCCCTCGATCGGGCGGCCGTATGTTTGGGTCACATAGCCACCGGCATAAGGCGCATTTCGGGCCACCCTGTAGCCTGCCTCAGTCAACAGATTTTCGGCCAGACTGAGCACACCAGGCGCACAAGAAGCACCATAGCGATCGCCAAGTACAAAATCCACATCCTGCTCTTGGCGGCCTGGTCTTTTCCATAAACCCTGCGACGGCATCGAATGACAGTCGATAATAATCGCGCAGCCAAACGCCGCCAGTGTCTCATCGGCGATCTGTTTCAGCTGCTCATGATAGGGCCGATAATAGTGCTGGAGACGCTGCTTAGCCTCGCTGATCGACAATTTGTTGGCATAAATCTCATGACCATCAGCCGCCAAACGGGGGACCACGCCAAAGCCAGCCAAAACCCGGTTTGATCGGGTGTCGCTGTCGTCAGGTAGGGGGCCTGAAAAAACCAGCGGATCCAGCTCTTTTTCGCTGCGGTTCACGTCCACAAAGGCCCGAGGAAAACGAGCCTTCAGCAATGGTGCGCCCAGTTCCGGCACCATATCGACCAGCAAATCGACATAGCTGTCTTCTGAACGCCGCAACTCCATGAGTTCGAGCGCACTTTGCTCCAGAAACGCTGCCGGATAGCGCCGCCCTGAATGCGGAGAAGCGAATATGAACGGCGCCGTTTGTCGGGCCGGGCGGATCAGCTCTACCGGTGACATGCCTTGATCGCCCTCGGCATTTTTTTTCCTAACCACGGTCAAAAAAGTACCTTTCTCTCTTCGCCCTCGCTGAAATCATACTATAAACGTAAAATCTCGGGTTCGGGCACAAAAACTCGTCTTTGGCGTGCATATTGCATCAACCTCATCAGAGGATAACGTTTTCGGTTAAGGGGACGTTAAGGCTGACCAGGCTAACCACTTAAAGTTACGAGTGGACAGGCCTGAGAGAGACGAAGAGAGGGTTGAGTACATGGCGGCAATTCTGTTGGCTGAAGATGATGACAGCATGCGTGGCTTCCTGAAAAAGGCGCTGGAAAAAGCCGGTCACGTGGTTGTCGATACCTCGCAGGGCGATGAAGCCCTCACCGAATTGCAGTTGCGGGAATTTGACCTGTTGCTGACTGACATCGTGATGCCGGTCATGGACGGGATCGAGCTTGCCCGAAGAGCTTCCGAAATTGATCCCGAAATGAAGATCATGTTCATCACTGGATTTGCGGCTGTGGCCCTCAACCCCGCTAACAAAGCGCCGGAAGATGCGAAGGTTCTGTCGAAACCGTTCCACCTGAAAGATCTGGTCTCGGAAGTGGATCGCATGATCGCCGCTTGAACCGGACAAACCTTTCCCGCTTGCATTCCCGTTTTTCATTCGCTAGGTAACCCGTCTCTTGGCCGCGGCCCGGCAGAGGGCGTATAGCTCAGTGGTAGAGCGCTTCCTTGACATGGAAGAGGTCCGTAGTTCGATCCTACGTACGCCCACCATTTTATCCTTTTGTATCAAGGGTTTCTGAGAGTGAGGCTGTTGAGTAAGATCACTACTCCACGCACCTCACACGCAGAATCTATCTCACACGGAGCAATGAGAGCTGAGTTTAGTTTTTGAAGTCGGCTATCAATGGCGGTCACAGTCTCGGAGAGAGCATGCATCCAGCGCTGTCAGTTGATACATATCGGCGAATGGGGCTAAAGAAACGAACGGGAGGAGAGATCATATGCTAGATGAGGGATCGAACGCGGGTTCATTACCTAAAAGGCAAGTGCACCGAGTGGCTCTTGGGGCACTTGCCTTTGTCATGGTTGCCGTCATTCTGTTTTTCCTAATGCGCGGAAGTGAACGCCCTGAAGTATGGTCCAAGACAACCGTTCCCTTCGATCCGACCTGCTCCGAGAACTGCACCACCGCAGGAGAGATCGGCGGACTGCATGGGTCCGCCAGTGTTGAGTTTCGCCAAAACGCCGCCGTCGATGATCCAATCGCGCAATGGGGTGACTGTTTGCAGACAGTCTTTGTTTGTTTGGCTGAAAATGTAGGGGCACCTGCATCGGCTGAGCAAAAAGCAACTGTGGCTCGAACTTGTGTGAATGCTAGTTCCTGTCCGGCGCCATGCAAGGACCGCTATGCAAAAAAAGCCGCGGGTTCAGCGACGGCAGCTGAACAGGCATTTGACGAGGTTTTCATTGGCGAGGGTGCGTGGTGCCTGCCGAGCGAGGCATTGTAATGATGAGATTCCTAGTATCATGTTGCTTTGTTGCTGTACTTACGATTGTCGGTGCAGCTGCTTGGGATACGAAGGAATCCAGTTCAAAAGGTCCGGGCGAGCGGCACAAATGGTTATCCATTTACACCTGTTTCAGCGGCGGCGGCGGAGAGGCTTGCCGACGCAACGAACACGAACAACTGGCCAACCGCGCCCTCAACTTGGCAACGAACCGGCACGAGTGGAGCATAGGTGAACGCACCGACTTTCGGGCAGTTGACCTCAATGCGAGCCTTTTTAGACCCAGGCTGGACGAGTTGAATGCCCAGCCGGAAACGTCATCAAACGGCATGCCGCTTGAAGAACGTCATTTGCCGCCGCCGCCGCATTTCGCCGGGATCCCCGATTTCAGCTACACGATTTATGATTGGATAAATAAGAACGAGCTTTGCCCGGCGCGCCCGGCAAATGATCCACAACTGGATTACTGCCATGTATACGCATTATGGCACGGGGCAGCTTTCAATGCGTCGCACTTTGGCAGTCAGGCTTCGCGCAGTTACGTGCACCTGCATGGAACGGCCATGGCTCTGGCGAATGATGCCGCTGGTATGATGAATGCAGCCAAATCTGACCCGGAACGTGATGCGCACCGGTTGGCCATCCGCGAGGCCGAACTGCTTGCACTCGCCTATGAGGCATACGCACAACATTTTCTGTCTGACCGATGGGCCGTCGGTCATATGTTCGATCGTTGGGGTGCACCGGAGTATAACGCGGGTGCCTATGGCAACGATCTCGGTACCGCCGCTGCGACCGGCATTTTTACCGGTATTCTGCATGGCTACGAATCGGTTGCTGGGGAGAATATTCCCGATGGGCTGTCGTCCCCGGAATATTTGTCGAATGGCATTTTCAGTACACCAAGCCTTTATTCGGCACAGTGGCGTTTCAGTAGTGGAACAAACACCTATGACGGTGTGGGCGATTACCGCCTGGACGATATGGATGATGGATCGTTTGGCAAGGAATATGCTGTGCGCGGATATTCCGACTATCCTCTTAGCGTAACGACCCAGGAACGATGGATGATGCGCTGTCTTTCCGCCAGTTTTGGCGAAGTTATTCGCGCTTTCGGCAGGCACCCGGACGGTGGGTTCGGTATCGATAACGTATCTCTGACTGATGCTGGACAACGCAGTATTGACGGAGAATGCCTCGATCCCTGGGCCACTAATTTTGCCATGAAAGTCGGCTGGGGTGTTGAAGGCACATTGTTGTCTTCCACAAACGCTGCCGCTTTGGCGCGATATGCTCCCTTGGCTAAGACTGATGTGGACGCCGATGATTTATCGGGCGGATCAATATTTTCGGCTGGCTGGTTCGGCGCCTTGGACCGGATATCCCTCGTAAAGACAAGTGCAAAGATTGCCTGGCGGGCGTATTGGGATCCGGAAGGTGTCGACCTGGCACAAGGGGGCATCGGTTCTTATGGCGCGGCGCAAACGGCCAACAATTACGCCGTCGCCAGCTATCTTGAGCCAGCATCAATCGCCGGCCTGCCCGATAGCGATCCGCGCGGACGCGATAAGGAGAGTATATATGGGCTCTTCAATCGTGCTGGCGCCGGATATTTCTGTGAACGAAGCGAAGAACTTTTGCAGGATTATCGCCGCGGCAAAAGCGACAAGCACCGCGCGGTTTGTCGGTTGCTTGCCCACCGGATGTATGCCTCAACGCGGCAAGGCTATGAAGGACCCCAGAAAGAGACTCAATCGGTTGATTTTAATAACAACCGCACGAAGGTGCGTCCGTTATGCGAGGTAGCACCGGGCAGCTGGCAACCGCCATCATCGCAAACCGATGATGCGACCCCTTATCATCTGCATCCGGGATATGTCCCGTGGGGAGCTATTTACAATCAGACCCGGGCCTTTGAGGCAGACGAATGGCAGCTTTCCACCAAGTCCATCGCGGCGTGGTGTGACGCGGTACCGGTGATTGACGCGCTGGATGAAGAGGAAGATCGCAACCGTGACATTGTCGCCAGAGTAGAAGATCCGAAAGAAGAGGTCACCCTGAACGGTCTCAATTTTGGACGCCAGAAAGGTGTAATCCTGATCGGCTCGAGCCGGGAGAGTTCGATTGCTCTCGAAGAGAACAATATTCGCAGCTGGCGTGACAACCGCATCACGCTTCGCCTAGAAGACCAATTCGATGAAATCTCTTTCGACGGTGAGCGCCAGACATTTCTGTTCATCGACCGTGTGATCGAGAATGGCGACATCGATCCGGGTGCTGCAAGCGTCGGGCGTTTTGTACTGCTCGATGACATCCCGCGGCCACAGGTGAAATCGGTGAGAGTGTCGCGCCGGAATAAAATGTATCTCGAATATGCCGCACCGGTTGAAGAAGCTGAGGATCCTGGCGCCTTCGCGGAAGATCTGCCGGTGGAAGATGCGCCAAGGCCTTTCCGTCCGATTGACCCCGGTACGGTTACGGTGGAAATTGAATTTGACCGCAATATGGACCGGGAAGCGGAGGAAACAGTTTTTCGCGTCGGGTCAGACCGGCTGACTGGTGAATGGACGAATGACAAGCGCTGGCGTGGTACGCTCGAGGTACTGGGCGGAGATTTCTTTCACCGGCGTGTTGGTTTTCAAACCATCTCGATCAACGCCAAGGCTGACGCGGGTGGGTGGATTGATGCGGATGCGACACAGTTTGGCGATCAACCTTATGAAGAACTTCAGGTGTTGGTCGACACGATCCCGGTTATCGTCGAAGAGGTTGAAGTTCGTGCAGGTAACAAACGGATATACAAGGCGGAGTGGATTGGCGGCCCGGACCTCGATGAAGAAACAAATCTGACGATCCCAGTCCTTAATGATCCACAACGCAGCCTGAACGTATCAGTCAAAGAATCACCCCCCGCCGACGGCGAGGGCCAGATCAGACTTGAGTTGAGCGGCGCTGCCGTTGAACCGCCCACTCTTACAGTCGGCGGAACCGCTGTTGAGCTTCAGGGGGCTGAAGAAAGCTGGCGCGGCACGTTTGATTTTGCCGCCGCCACTGAAGGCATTCAGGATGGCCGCATACCGATCATCATTTCAATCAAGGATGATGCAAACAAGAATCTTGATGGTGATCCGCGCACGGTGACGCAAATCAATCCGCCGGGCCAGGAAGGAAATCACTGGGTTCGGTATGAAGCTGGCCGTGGCAGCGATGAAAGCTCTTCGGGTGGCGCGGATGACTGGCATTTTCTGTCTGCGCCGGTAGACCTATCGCTGGTTTTGATACTCGATGCGTCAGGCAGTATGGGTGACGGCACCGGCCGCATGGAAAACGCCAAAGACGGCATCGCGCAAACGCTCGATCGGTTGCCGGAAGATAAAATAATCGAAGCCGGCGCCGTTGTGTTCTACGGTTGTAGTGATATCCGCACGCGGCCCTTCACCAGGGACATTGAGGTGGTTAAGTCATTCCTGCTCAGCGCATCTCCAACCTCCGCGACACCGCTCGCAAACGCCCACCATGTCGCAGGAAGCCTGTTCGACGGGTCAGCCGATCCAGCGTCGCCCGAATGGCGTTTTTCAACTTTCACGGACGGAGAGGAGAGCTGCGGCGGCAATGTTGCCGGTGCCGCACAGGCTCTGAACGCGAAAATTCGTGACCATAAAGGTGCATTGGAGCGCCAGCCGCCAGCCGAACCAGAACCGCCCAAGCCGCTCGAACAGGTTGAATGCCGCCCTGAATCATGGCGCGCATATGAAGTCGATGAAGAAGTAACAGAGCCGTTCAATACATTTCGGCTTGTCGAACTGTGGTATCTTGAGCGTGCCCTGCCTGATGGTAGATGCTTCGCGCGTCTCGAAACACGCAAATACGGGGTCTATTACGGATCCGGCCGGGTGGCTTCCGGTTGGGGGGTCAATTCGCGGCCGAGTGAAGTAACGTCTGAATTTGGGACTTCGTCCAAAGGCATTGAGAATTTGGACCGGGTACGGAATTTATCGATCTCGAAGAGAAATTACGCGACAACCCTGCAACAGGCAAGGCAGCGCATTTCTGACCTCGTTCGCCGCGAGCTTGAGGAGAATTGATATGAGGGGTTTTTTCTGTGCGTTGATGTTTTTGACAGCGCCGCTGGGTGCGCTCGCCCAGACATCAATTGATCTCGACAGGATTGAGACGATCAAGCTTGATGAGCAAGGTTTGGCGCTGATTCGGGTAAATCCGCCGCGAACAGGGATCCTGCGGGCGGATGTTTTCTCGGCCCATGAAGAAGCAGGTAGCATATATGTAGAATTTGAAGCCGAAGCAGAATCGGATGGCGATACACGCCTGGCCGCGATACCCGTGGGTAGCAAGGTTGTCGAAAAAGGCCGTCAAATCCTGCGAGTCCGGTCTGATGGCGCCGTTGCGGGCGATATTCAACTCCGCCTCTTGCTCGATCCGGCATTGGACTTTTATGAGCCTAATAATTCGCTCGCAAAAGCGGTACCCGTGGATGCTCCTTTTCTGGGATTGGTACGTGTTTCCGCGGGCGATGAAGACTGGTTCCGGGTTAGCGCACCCCGCGGGCACTTGATAGGTGTTCACTTGCGTACACGGAGCGCCTACGTAGGCCCGGTCATCAGTTTTCATGACCGCAATGGCGAGGTTCTCTACGCTACAAATAATGATGAGTGGGGCCATCGGGGTATGCGGTACTATCGCTCCGAGGGTCAGCCGATCTATGTGAAAGTGGTTGATACCTACGACTGGCGTCTTGATGATGCGCGCGCATTCCGCCAGTTGGCGATCGAAACATTCGAGCCCAACCGGGAAAGTGCAAATGTTTTCGTCAAAATTGATATGGGCGCCGTTGAGGGCGCATCCAACCAGATTGATTTCGTCGGCGAGGCGGCGGGTACGCGCGTGGCGTCGGCGGATGAGGCAACAGAGATCGCCGAAGAGTTAACCAGGGCGGTGAGCGCCTCTGGGCGATCCGGATCCGGAATGTTGGGATGGATCGGACTGGCTTTCGTGCTGTTTTTCGGTGCAGCAGTTTTCTACACGGTATCAAAACGCAGGCAAAAGAAACATCAGAAATGACCTCAAAAGTCATGGAAGTATAATGCTGCCCGAACTGGAGACCAGGATTGAGGATCATACATAACTCAATCCAAACTCACACCCATTTCACACGCGCTGCGAGTGTTCATAGGTAGCTATTTTATTTCGGCTGATCGCTTGTGAATTCTCTTAGCGCCAACGCGTTGTATTTCTTGGGCTTTCGTCGATTCAAATTTCTTGACATGGAAGAGGTCCGTAATTCGATCCTACGTACGCCCACCATTTTCTCGTTTATCAACAACATACCAAGGATGAATACAGCAACGACAATCAAACAGCTGGCCCGGCTTTGGGCAAAACACAATGATGGCGACGCCGCCATAAATGATGAAATGAACGGCACTGTCGTTGTGATGAAATTTCACACAAGCAGCCGAGATACAATGGGCCTTTATCTTAGCCACGGTCGAATATGCTAGCGACGGATAATACTCTGGGTCACTTATTCGCTGGCCCGTTAGTGTTAGGTGATCACGGCAAAGATTATTTAGGTCCAGAGTGCATGGTAAACGGGAGCTTGGCGTTATTCCATGACGGAAGATTTCTGGGGCCGCGTGCGTAAAATTCAAGTGCGCGCGAAGCGGTCAGAAAACTCGCTATCATCAGACAGAATTTGGCATAGATTAAGGCATCGTTGCCGCGTTCAAGAGCGTTTATCCGAGTACTGAAAGCGCTTGCCTTCATGGGAGGGTAAGCGTAGTATTGCCACTGTGGGGCGAGTCGTAACGGTATGCTCTATCGGGATTTACGATGCGGCAATCTTCACGAGGATCGTCATACTGTATCAGTAGCTAGACTTGCAATTCTCAGGCGTTCAGTAGATTTTTTGGCTTTTAGATAGGGCGATCTAAGAACGATAGAATATATGATGAAATGCAATGTAAATTATTTAACATTTTTGAGGAACATTATATGGCCAAAGGTCAACAGCGCAGCAACAAAGAATCGAAAAAGCCGAAGCAAAAAAAGGCAAAAAAAGGCGTACAACAGTCAAGCCAGGTGACAGAAACCTTTCAAAAGAAACCGCCCAGCAAAACCTGAGGAATATGGACGGCAAAGCTGATCCGAGACAAGAAGGTGCTGTGGTAGTAGAGCGGGGCTTCGGAGTTTATCGCGGCCTCACCACATGTCGGGGTTCGAGATCACTCAGCTGCCGGCAGCCCATCAGGCTCATATTGCGGTGAAGCTCCGTTTCAAGAATATCAATCGACCGCGCAACGCCGGGCTCGCCGGCGGCGGCCAATCCAAACAGATAGGCCCGCCCTATCGCGACCGCGTTGGCACCTAAAGCGAGCGCCTTGACGATGTCGGTGCCCCGCCGGACACCGCTATCGAGAATGATTTCAGCCTTCTGGCCGACCGCGGTGACGATTTCCGGCAGGATGTCGATAGTTGGCCGGGCTGTTTCAAGTTGCCGTCCGCCATGATTGGAAATCCAAACGCAATCCGCGCCTGCTTCAACCGCGCGGCGGGCATCATCAGCATGGGCAATCCCCTTGATCGCCAGCGGCCCGCCCCAGGTTTTCTTCAGCCAGCGCACATAGTCCCAGGTAACCGATCGATCGAACTGCTCGTTCAGATAATTGGTGATGCTAAACGCCCGGCCAGGGTCCTGGAAATTCGCCGGGCGAATTTTTGGCGTCGTCAACAGGTCAAAAAGATAACCGGGCCGGGCCAGTGCCTGCAAAGCGGTGCGATGCGTAATCCTTGGCGGGATCGTGAAGTCATTGCGTGGGTCCCGCTCACGATTGCCAGCAATCGGCGCATCAACCGTCAGAACGAGTCCGGTAAACCTTGCCTTCTGTACACGTCTGATAATAGAATCAACCAGGGCCCGGTCTTTCCAGACATAGACCTGAAACAGTTTCGGCCCGGGACAGATCTCGGCGATCTCTTCAATCGACACCGAGCCAAGCGTCGAAACCGAATAGACCATTCCCGCCGCTTTTGCCGCCCTTGCCACGGCCCGCTCGCCGTAACGCGGGTGAAACAGACGAGACGCCGCCGTCGGTGAAATTAAAAAGGGCAGGCGGGTTTTTACTCCCATGATCTCCGTCGACATATCAATCTCGGAGATGTCAACCAGCGCATCCCAAACAAGCTGGTAGTCGGCAAACCGTGCGGAGTTGGTCGCCAGCGCAATCTCGTCATCGGCACCGCCATCAATATAATCAAAGACCATCCGCGGCAGCCGCCTTTTGGCAAGCTGCCGGAGGTCATGGATATTTAGCGCACGGGTTAAAGACATGCACAAAGCCTAACCGGAAATGATTGCCGGATCATTGCAGAAATATTCCGGCATCAAACATGAAGGTGCGACCATGCTGCACGAGCCGGTTCAAAAATACTGTCCTACACGCCGGCGTTCGTGGGAGACAAGGTCTGGAAGTTCTGGCAGCTAACGTCGCCGCGCTGGCCGTATCGCGAATCGCCAAGAAGGGCTGCGAGCCTTTCCAGATCGGCGATACTATACCCTTTGGACAATATTAGAGCCAGGATGCCTTGTTCTTCCTGTTCGGTCTGTACCAGTCCTAATGCTGATGCGTAGCCGAATAGGATAAAGTCGCGCGCGGGCAATGAGCCGCCGGCATAGCCAACCGCGCAGCTGCAAACCTGGGCGGAGGGAAAACCAGGGTCGCTCTCTTCAATTGATACCTGGCACTGGCGATAGATCAAGCTCCCGGCCAGCCCGATTTCCTCGAGATTTGCGGCGTCATACGCCTGTGCCAACACCGCTTCTTCTGCCGTGTCATCACCACCGAGATTGGCAATTTTTGGATCGTCCTGTTCGGCAAGAGCTAGGCTCATGCGGGCAATGATATCGGCGGACATCAGTTCCCCGGCGATATCACTGAACGCGACTTCAGATGTTCGCGTCACTGTTTCTTCGGCAAGAGGGGAGACCACAAAGGGTGTCGATGCAGTTTGTGGTGTGGAGGTGCAAGCTGCGTTCAGCACCAATAGGGCCAATATGGCGATTGCTCTCGTCAAATAAGTCATACTGCGCCCCTGTTTTTTGCTGAGTTATCGGATTAGGCACGGGCAGGACACTGAAGTCAATCGGAGCGGATTGTCTGGCTGATCCGACCACACTTGTCCATTGGCGGAGAAGCTCAAACCAGGCCAGCCTTGCGACCGACACTACGAATACCCAGACATCTACAACCCCGTGTTTGGTCGGTTGTGTTCGGCCGGTGTTCCCGGCGTGCCGCTACTGCAGCTATGTCGCGCTGGTTGACGTTGCGGAGCGCAGGCGAGCACAATGCGGCTGTTAATCACGCCGGCCCCTTCAAGTCGAACTCTGTGCTTGGGCAACTTGGCGAGGCGCTAGAGCCGGAAAAGAGCAACTTCTTTTTTCACCCTGGGCAAACCATGATCAGCATACGGCATTCACCAAAGAGCTCACAGGTATTGAAGACCGGCGGTGTCTTCAATCGAAGAAACACATCGCTTAGGGCTTTGTACACGCAAAATATATAAGGATCGCCGTACCTGATGCTGTGCATCCAAAATTAAAGAGTAAGTTTCCAACTAATTTTCAGGGGTTTTTTGGGGACCCGGATGTCAAGTTTTGGATGAGCCACGGCATTTCATGGATTGTAGCGGCGGGAAAATCCAGGTGACAAAAGCCTGACTGACGACGACAAATCCGGCATAGGCAGATGAGCAAAATCCAGGTCAAGACGAGCGCAGCCACGGCCGCTACGCCGCTTGCAAATGGCGTTCGAGATTTCACGCTCGAGGATCGAGATGACGATCGGGAAAAACCAATAGAATCAATTCATTTCGTGAAATTATGAGCGCGGATCCAGTTTGCAAAAACGCTATCCGCCGGCCTTTGAAGCAGCAATAGTGTTCACTATGTGTTCTTTGAAAAGTCAATAAAGAAGCTGGACCCAATCCTTGCTTCGGCGATGTAGCAAAAATAACGGCTAATCTAGTTTTACTGGAAGGCATTCATGCAAAGACACAGTTAAGCGCCGCGCGAGCGCGGATTTCGCACCCGCGAACAAAGCCTTCCCCCTCAACCGAAAACCACCTATACCGCCGCGCTTGAAGGAGTTTTCAATTACATGAGCGAGCTACACACATTCCGCAGCCACACCTGCGCCGACCTGACGAAAAAAAATGAGGGCGAGACCGTACGCCTCGCGGGCTGGGTCCACCGGGTGCGCGACCATGGCGGTATCCTGTTCATCGATTTGCGCGACCATTACGGCATGACACAGGTCCTAGCCGACCCGGATTCGCCGGCATTCAAGGATGTTGAGACCGTGCGTGGTGAGTGGTGCATCCAGATCGAGGGCAATGTGAAGGCGCGAGATGCCGATCTGGTGAACACAAATATCCCGACCGGAGAAATTGAAGTGTTCGTTCGTGAACTCACCGTCCTTGGCGCGGCCGAAGAATTGCCGCTGCCGGTTTTCGGTGAGCCGGAATACCCAGAAGACATCCGGATGAAGCACCGCTATCTCGATTTACGCCGCGAGACCCTGCACAAAAATATTGTGATGCGCTCAAAAGTCACCGGGACGATCCGCGCCAAGATGGAAGAGGCGGGGTTTTCGGACTACCAGACACCGATCCTGACAGCCTCATCACCCGAAGGCGCGCGCGACTTCCTCGTGCCGTCGCGCCTTCATCCGGGAAAGTTCTACGCATTGCCGCAGGCACCACAGATTTTTAAACAGCTGATCATGGTCTCTGGCTTCGACCGCTACTATCAGATCGCCCCATGCTTTCGCGACGAAGATGCACGCGCCGACCGTTCGGCGGGTGACTTCTATCAGCTAGACATGGAAATGAGTTTTGTTGAGCAGGAAGACGTCTTCAACGCCGTCGGCCCAGTCATTCAGGAGACCTTCGAGAAGTTTGCAGACGGCAAATCGGTCTCCTCCCACCCATTCCGCGAAATTCCGTATGCAGAATCGTTGCTGAAATATGGCACCGACAAGCCCGACCTGCGCAACACGCTCGAAATGCAGGTGGTGACTGAGCACTTCAAAGGCTCCGGATTCAAGATTTTTGCGCAGATTGCCGAGGACCCACTGAACCAGATCCGCGCGATCCCGGCCCCAACCGGTGGCTCGCGTGCCTTCTGCGACCGGATGAATGGCTGGGCGCAGCGCGAAGGCCTGCCCGGCATGGGCTACATCATGTTCGATGACGGCGACGGCAAAGGCCCGCTCGCTAAAAACATCGGTCCTGAGCGTACCCACGCGATCCGCGAACAACTTGGCTTGAAAGCAGGTGACGCCGCGTTCTTCCTGGCCGGCAAACCGAGAGAATTTGAAGCCGTCGCCGGGCGTGGCCGCGATGTCGTCGCCGATCAACTGGGCCTCTTCAACAAGGACGCGTTCGAATTCTGCTGGATTGTCGATTTCCCCATGTATGAATGGGACGAGGAAAACAAAAAAATAGAATTCGGCCACAACCCTTTTTCAATGCCACAAGGCGGCCTCGCCACATTGGAAGGGGCCGCGAGCGATGAAGAAAAACTCGGCATCCTGGCCCATCAGTATGATCTCGTCTGCAATGGCTACGAGCTTGGCTCCGGTGGGATCCGTAACCACAAACAGGACATCATGGTCAAAGCCTTCGCTCTGGCCGGTTATGGTCAAGACGTGGTGCAGGAAAAATTCGGCGGCATGTTGAACGCGTTCAAATATGGCGCCCCACCACATGGCGGCGCCGCCTTCGGTGTTGACCGTATCATAATGCTTCTCGCGGGCACGGAAAACATCCGTGAAGTGACCATGTTCCCATTGAACCAGCAAGGCGAAGACTTGCTCCTCGGCTCACCGCGTGAAGCGGACGAGCAGCAGTTGAAAGAACTGCACCTGCGCACGGTCAAGCCGATCGAAGAAAAAACGGGATAGGGGGAAGGTGGAGTGCGCGATTGCAGCTTACGTCGGTGCCTGTGTGATTGCTCCGTTGCAGGTGGGTGAGTTTGAGGGACCGAGGCTTTTTGCATTATTTGCAGGTGGCCCAGACGGACCCTTCATTGTAGTTTGCCCGGCAGCCACGTGGATACGATAAACTTGTACACATTTGAATCTGGAGAGACTCTATGATCACTGTCCATCACCTCGAAAATTCGCGCTCCCAACGTATCCTCTGGCTCCTCGAGGAGCTGGGCGTTGACTATGAGCTGAAAATCTACAAGCGGGATGCAGAAACGTCTCTTGCGCCAAAAGCGCTTGAAGCGATTCATCCGCTGGGCAAGTCACCGGTGGTGACCGACGGCGAGTTGGTGATCGCCGAAAGCGGTGCAATCGTTGAATACCTGATCAACAAATACGGTGAGGGCAGGTTCAAACCAGCAGGTGATGAGCAGGCGCAGCTCGACTACAACTACTGGCTGCATCACGCAGAAGGGACGGCCGCCGCGCAGCTTGTGATGAAGCTGCTGTTTACACGGATCAAGGAACAAAAACTGCCGATCATCGTCAAGCAGATCGCCAACAAGATCGCCGACACAGTGCTCAGCAGCTATATCAATCCGAATGTCGACCGCGCGGTGAAGCACTGGGAACACGCTCTCGGTAAAACCGGCTGGTTCGCGGGATCGGAGATGACTGGCGCCGACTTCATGATGAGCTTCCCGCTCGAAGGAGCGTCCGCCAGAGCCGGGCTCGGCGATGAATATCCCAACATCAAGGCGTTTTTGAAACGGATTCACGCGCTGCCAGCGTATCAGCGCGGTATCAAAAAGGGCGGCGAGTACGCCCTTTTGAAATGAACTAACAGAAGAGGGACAAAATGCGGTTTTCAGGATTGTTGATTGGTCTCACTGCATTATTGTGTGGGTGTTCTGAAGATATGAACAGCTCAGAAGAAACACCTGGCACCTTAGTGCCGGAAGAAATCTCGTTACCAGAAGCCAAAACTGTCGAAGACCGTTTCACAGTTCTCGCACTTTCCTGTGTTCAGCGCGAATACCCCAACAAGATCAGCCACGTCATGCAATCCGACAGCGATGTCGGACGTCCGCGCGGCCTGACGCCGGTTTTTTACGGCTGCTTCGACTGGCATTCCGCCGTGCATGGCCACTGGCTGCTGACCCGCATTCTCTCGCTTGACTTGGAAACAGAGTTTCGAGAGGCCATTCTCGCGGCCCTCACCACCAACATCACGCCTGAAAACATCGCGGTTGAAACCGACTATTACACAGCCAAGGGCAGGGCGAGCTTTGAGCGACCCTACGGCATCGCCTGGCTCCTCCAACTTGTCGCTGAACTTGAAGAAACAGATGACCCCGACCTGAAGCCTCTCCGTGACACGTTAAAACCACTCGAAGAGAAGATCGTATTACAGATTAAACAATGGGTGCCGAAACTTGCTTATCCCATCCGCCTCGGCACTCATAATCAGTCAGCTTTTGCCTTCGGCCTGATGCTTGACTACGCGCGCACCGTTGGTGATGCCGAGCTTGAACAGTTGCTCACCGACAAGGTGCTGACTTTCCACAAAAACGATATCGACTGCCCGCTCGCCTATGAACCATCGGGCGAGGACTTCCTGTCGCCCTGCCTGATGGAAGCTGATCTGATGCGTCGCGTCATGGACCGCGATACATATGCTTCCTGGCTTAGCGCCTTCATGCCGACAATTCCGGTAGACGGGTCCGCCGATTGGCTGGAGCCCGGTGTCGTTCTGGATGCGACCGATGGCAAGCTGGTGCATCTCGATGGCGTCAACCTTTCGCGCGCCTGGGCGCTCGAAGGTATCGCTGCTGCTCTGCCAACGGATGATCTGCGCCGTGCCGCCCTCCTCGCGACCGCGTCGCGCCATAAACAGACCGGCATCGCTGCGATCAGTGCTGAAAATTATGAAGGCAGCCATTGGCTAGCCAGCTTCGCAACCTACCTCACCACGAAGCGTGGGATCACTGGCGCTGGTGCCCCTGACTGATCAAGAATCCACCCGCCAGGGCGGGTTCTTGCGGTTTTCGCCAGCGTAAAAGATACATAGGCGGTGGCCGTCGGGATCTTGGAACCACGCTTCCGTCCACAGCCATCGCTGAGCCTTTGGTGCATGTTCAAACGAAATCCCGATAGCTTTCAACTCGTCGTATCGAGCCATAACATCCGGCACTTCAAAATAGAAATTTGCGGTTGAGCCAATAACGTCATCCTCGTGCAACGAGAGAGTTGCCTCGCCGTCAGGGCATTCAAATCTGGCATAGGCGTTAGCGGGAGAATTAACGATCAGTGTAAGGCCAATATTTTGATAGAACTCAATAGAGGCCTGTAAATTCGTCACTGTCAGCGTCACTTGATTGAGGTTCATCGAGTTCGGTTTTCTCTTCAGGCGTTTCGAGTGCAGGTGTGGCTGGGTTGTCAACTTCCTGCAAGACTGGTTCTGCATCCACTGTAGTTGTTTCTTCCGGCGCCGTAAATTCCTCAGCTGCAACAATAGGGTCTGATTTGGTTACAACCCGCGCAGCCTTTTCAGCCTGAGCTGCTACAGCTGCTGCTTTAAGCGCAGCTTTTTCAGCACATGTGATCAGCGTTAGCTCCTCTGGCAATTTTGTTGCCTCGTTGCCGCAGGCTTGATCCAGCTGTTTTTGCGTCAGACCCGTCGCCATACTCAAGTCGGCATCCGAGAAATCTGTATGCACAAGGCTGGCCCGCTCGAGATGGGTCTCAAACAGAACAGCTCTGTGAAAGACTGCTTTGTCGAGTGTCGCCTTGGTGAAATCAGAACCACTGATATTCGCTCCGGTGAAATTAGCTGCGTAAAAAATGCTTTTGTCGCCGTAACTGCCGGACATGTTCACATTTTTGAAACTGGCGCCACTGAACTGGGTTGAAGAAAGCAGTGTGACATTGATATTTGCCGCATCAAAAATCGCTCCTTGAGCCATCGTGCCGGTCAGGTCCGCGTCATTGAAGTTTGCCCCGGAGAAGTCTGCGCCCCTTGCAGAAGAATTTGTCATGATCGTTTGGTTGAACCGGCCCTCGGTCAGACTGGCACTATCGACAGCCGCGTTGTCCATATAGGCCTTGGTGAAATTCGCCCGGTCGAGTTTGGCACGTGTAAAGGTCGAATTGGGAATCAATTGAGCGGAAAAGTCATGCCCGGTCATATCCTCGTTCATCGCCAGGATACCACCTTCGGTCGGCGCATCGCCATAACCTGCTGCGGTTTTTATCTCGGAGCCGGCGCGCCGCATTCCCTGCCGCAGGCGTGACCCAAAGGAGTCATTTGCCATGGTCGTGAAATCGGCGAGCACAAACAGGATATCGTTTGCTGCCGCGCGAATAGGTGTCGGTAGTCTTTGCTGCTGCTCAAGCGTCGCATTGGAGAACAGATAGGTGAACAAGACCAGAAACACGGCCAGCACCAATGCTACTATGCGAAACATCGCGTCTCTCCTGAACACCACATATGCACCCCCAAAATGCCCAGGAGCGCAGCCTAAAATCTGCCACAGAAGAGTTAACCCCCGCCTAAATGACGACGCAAATTGGCGCCCAAAAGGTAAGTAGTTGTTTACGAACAGCCAGTGCTGGCGCCGCAACTTTCGCATCTGAGACAAGTGCCGGAGCGTACCAGCGTAAACTGCCCACAATCGGGACAGGCATCGCCCTCATAGCCCTTCACAATCGCATCTTCGCGTTCACCGCGGGGTGTTGCCAGTTTACCGGCCGGGATGGCTGCTGATCCAGCGGCCTCGCGTTTGGCTTCCTGATCTGCGACGTCCTCGTAGTATTCTTCGGTTGCGTCCTGATTGGCTGGATCAATCTGGTTGCGCAGCCGATCAAATTCACCGCCGCGCAGAACCACAAGGTTATCCATCGTCGATGAGCGGGAGAAACCTTTAGAGATCAGGCGCGATGCTTCTTCCTGAATTTTTTCTTCAGAAACACCTTTGCCGATGGCATCGAAGCTCTCCCTGCCAGCGGTATGTGCGAGGTCTTCACGCCCGAGATAGGAAATCGCCAGTTCCCGGAAGATGTAATCAAGGATCGAATTGGCGTTCTTGATCTTGTCATTCCCTTGAACGGGCCCGGCCGGTTCGAACCGTGTGAACAGATATGCATCGACATATTCTTCCAGAGGCACGCCATATTGCAGCCCAAGTGAAATCGCGATTGCAAAATTATTCATCAGGGAGCGGAACGCCGCGCCTTCCTTGTGCATGTCGAGGAAAATTTCACCAAGCTCGCCATTATCGAACTCGCCGGTGTGCAAATAGACCTTGTGTCCACCGACAATCGCTTTCTGGATATACCCCTTGCGCCGGTCAGGCAGTCGTTTGCGGCCCGGCGCTCGCTCGATAATGCGCTCGACAACACGTTCAGTAAATATGCGTGCGCGCTCACCAGCCGGAGCGTCTGCGAGATCTTCGTCGAGGCCCTCTTCAGCAATAAGGGCGCTGGCCAAAGGTTGCGAGAGTTTTGACGCATCGCGATAGAGTGCGATTGATTTTAGTCCTTTTGCCCAGGCATTGCGATAGACGCGCGAACAATCATCAACGGTCGCTGCATTCGGCAGGTTGACTGTCTTGGAGATCGCACCGGAAATAAACGGCTGAACCGCCGCCATCATGTCGATATGCGCACTGACGGAAAGGGCCCGCGTGCCAATACGCCCGCACGGTGTCGCGCAGTCAAACACCGGCAGGTGCTGTTCTTTCAAATGTGGTGCGCCTTCAAGGGTCATGGTGCCGCAGCAATAAATGTTAGCCTTGTGAATATCTTCGTCATCGAAGCCGAGGTCGCGCAAGATGCCATAGCCGGACTGTGCGACTTGCTCGTCCGTAAACTCAAGCGTGCCACGCAGAAAACTCTCGCCAAGTGTGTGGACATTAAATACATACGTCATATCGAAGGCGGAGGTCAGCGCCTCATTCAACGCACTGATCTGTGTGTCGCCAAATCCCTCGTGTCGCAGATCATCAAAATTAATCCCGGGCGCGCCGTCAAGCGTTCCCCTACCAACGGCATAGTTGGTTATGTCAGTGATTTGATGGTCGGCGTAGCCAAGTTTTTTCAACGCCGCGGGCACTGTACGGTTGATGATTTTCAAATGGCCGCCGCCGGCCAGTTTCTTGAATTTGACCAGAGCAAAATCTGGCTCAATCCCCGTCGTGTCACAATCCATCACCAGGCCGATGGTGCCGGTCGGCGCGATGACGGAGACCTGCGCATTGCGAAAACCGTGTTTCTCGCCGAGCGCTATTGCTGCGTGCCACTTATTCGCGGCGGCACCAGACAATCCTTTGAATGTCGCGCTTTCAGCCAGGACAGCTGGTCGGTGAGTAAGTGCCGTAAAATCATTTACTGCACCAGCCGCCGCCGCATGATTGCGGACAACGCGCATCATCGCATCTGCATTGGCTTTGAAGCCAGGGAAAGGCCCCTGCGTCGCGGCAATCTCAGCGGAGGCCCGATAGGCGCACCCACTCATCAGTGCACTGATCGCACCGGCGATGGTTCGTGCTTCCTCGCTGTCATAGGCAAGCCCACAGCTCATCAACAGACCGCCAAGGTTGGCAAAGCCGAGTCCGAGTGTCCGGTATCTGTGGGAACGCTGCGCGATCTCAGCAGACGGATAGGCTGCCATCGCAACCGAGATTTCTAGGGTCAGGGTCCACAATCGGCAGGCATGTTCAAATCTCGCGATATCGAACTCACCATCTTCTTTCAAAAATTTGACGAGGTTCAAAGAGGCAAGATTGCAGGCGGTATCGTCTAGGAACATGTACTCCGAGCACGGATTTGATCCTCTGATTTGACCATCAGCCGGGCAGGTGTGCCATTCGTTGATCGTATCGTGAAACTGCAGGCCCGGGTCGGCGCTTGACCACGCAGCTTCGCTCAGCTTTTGCCATAAATCACGGGCGGAAACGGTTTTATGGATCCCACCGTCGGTGCGCCTTGTCAGCGACCAGGCTTCGTCATTTCTGATGGCATCCACAAAATCATTGCTCACTCGGACAGAGTTGTTGGCGTTCTGGCCGAAAACAGAGCGGTATCCTTCTCCGTCCCAGTCGGTGGTGAACGTATCAACGGCAATTTCACCGTACCCTTGCGAGGCCCATTGAATCACGCGTTTAAGGGCCGTCTCGGGCACGCCATCACTGCGCGCGTCCTTAACTGCTTTGGCCAGAATGTTATTAATTTTCGGATTAAACGGCTCGTCCGTATCCGTTGTTTTCGTTGCAGCAAGTACACAGCCAAAATGCTTTTTCAACTGCCGAGAGCCGACGACCAACGCTGCCACTTTTTGTTCTTCACTTGCTTTCCAGGCGATGAATTTTTCAATATCCGGATGGTCAATATCGACAATGACCATTTTGGCGGCACGCCGGGTCACGCCGCCGGATTTTATCGCGCCAGCTGCCACGTCGCCGATTTTGAGAAAGCTCATCAGGCCCGAAGACACACCGCCGCCAGACAGGGGCTCTCCTTCCGCTCTTATGTTCGAAAAATTGGTGCCGGACCCGGAGCCGAATTTGAACAGCCGGGCCTCGCGCGCCCACAGGTCCATAACACCGCCCTCCGTGACGAGGTCGTCATTGACCGACTGAATGAAACAGGCGTGTGGCTGAGGGCGTTCATATGCTGTTGTCGCCAGCTGCACGTCGCCTGTTTTGTGATCGGCGAAAAAATGTCCCTGTGCCGGTCCGTCGATGCCATAGGCCCAGTGCAGTCCGGTGTTGAACCACTGCGGGCTGTTCGGCGCCGCGATCTGGCTAGCCAGCATCGCCCGCATTTCGTCGTAATAGGCGCGCGCGTCTTCCTCCGACGTAAAATAGCCGCCCTTCCAGCCCCACCAGGTCCAGGTGCCGGCCATCCGGTCAAACGCGTCGGCAGCATCCTTCTCACCGGTATACCGGTCTTCTTTCGGTAGTTTCTCAAGCGCCGCTTCATTCGCAACGTGTCGGGCAAGAAACGAGGGGATGCCTTTTTCGTTTACCGGCTTCAGCTTCGCCGGTACGCCGGCCTTCCGCAGATATTTTTGGGCGAGAATATCGACCGCGGTTTGCGACCAGTCTTCCGGGACCGTTAGCCCGCGGACCCCAGACATAACGCTGCCGTCAATCGAGCGCAGCTCACTTGAGCCGTCGCAAAAGGCCGTGCCGCCATAAGCGCCAGAATCAGCTGTGGTGTAATAACGGTCTATTTTCATGGTGTCCGGTCCGTTCGGTTCATACTATATATAGCATGAAATCGCCTGATTGCTCATCGCAAAGCCAATTTATTCATCTGTTCGGTTATCAATTCCAAGCGATTTCAACATTCTGGTTAACCGCAGACAGGCCGTTGAAATTCTGCCTAGACGCGTGTCTCGCACCACGCCATATTCCGGCCCAATAGCGGCGTTACGAAGCTCGGAAAAAGCACGAAACCTATGATCAAAAAGATTTTTGCCTGGTGGGATTCCACAACATACGGAACCTCTTTCACGCTGTTTCGCAAGGGCGCAAAGCAAATCGGCACCGATGAACAGGGTAATCGCTACTTTGAAGAGGGCGGTAAACCAAGTTTTCCTGATGGCCGCCGGCGCCGCTGGGTTCTTTATCACGGGGTTGCTGAACCGAGCCGCGTTCCGCCGGACTGGCATGGCTGGCTCCATCACACGTTTGCCGAGCCGCCCACCATAGACCCGCTCTTACGCCAGAAGTTCGAAAAAGACCATCTCCCGAACATGACCGGCACAGCTCTTGCCTATCATCCGAAGGGCAGTCTCTACAAAACGGGTGATACGCTGGAAAAAGGCTTAGGGCTCGATTATGAACCGTGGTCTCCGGGCGATTGATAGGGTAGTATTTGGGTCATGAAGTTGCTCACGTCATCCGCCTTTGCTTGTGTGTTGCTATTGTCCGCCGCCGCTTCGGTGAGCGCACAGACCGATGATGGCTTTACCACCCAACCAACCACAGCCGGCTGGGGTCTCGTTCAACCGGACGAAGAAACTGTTGAACAGCCCGATCTCGACCTCGGAGAAGAACCCCAGCAGGATACCGAGCCGATTATTCGGGATGGCCAGCAGTTTGGCTGGCAGTTTCGAGAGACACCCGTCGATTCCGAAGGGCAAGACGGCCCATTGTCAGAACTCGATCGTCTCTCAACATCAGCATCGGGTATTCGCTATGGCAGTGGCCTCTATGATCCGAAGTCAGACAATCCGCTGATCCCGACTGCAGTGACCTTGCGCGCGCTGGATAAGATAACGGCCAAATATACTGACTTGACGATCAAAATCGACGAGACTTCAACGTTTGGTGATTTATCAATCACCCCACGCACTTGTGACACGCGCCCGCCGGAGGAGTTCCCCGAAACGACGGTGTTTCTGGAGATCGACGACCTTGAAGACGACAAAACCGATCCCGATGCCGCGGACGCCCTCGGGTCTGACGCAATTGAAGATGCCGATGAGGCGGTCTCCGAAGAGCTGCTGTCCGAAGATATTCCACTTGCCGACGCAGGCACGGCAGAAACAATCGGCGTTGCAATAAATGATGGTATAGACGTTGCTGAAACGACAGAAGAAAAACCGTCCACGGATCACTTGTTCAGTGGTTGGATGTTTGCCTCAAGCCCGGCGTTAAACGCGCTCCAGCACCCGGTCTATGATGTCTGGGTAATCGCCTGCACAATGGTCGATCCTGCAACCTTATAGGGCAGTGCAAAGAAATTGCCGCGAGCGCTCAAAGCCTGATCCAGCAATTTCTGATACATGATTTTCGGCACTTCCATCACCCCGAACTGGGCCAGATGGCTCGTATAAAACTGCGTATCAAGCAGACTGTACCCACCTGAAATCATCCGCCCGACCAGATGCGTGAATGCCACTTTGCTGGCATTGTCGATCCGCGAAAACATGCTCTCGCCGAAAAAAGCACCCCCCAGTGAAACACCGTAAAGCCCGCCGACCATTTGTCCGTCCTGCCAACTTTCAACCGAGTGGGCAAAACCCATTTCGTGCAGCTCACAATAGGTCTCAATAATACGGTCGTTGATCCAAGTGTCTTCACGCTCCATGGCGATAGCGGCGCACTCATGCATGACGCGCCGAAAATCCGTGTTGATGCGCACCTCGAACAGATCCTGACGCACCGCTTTTTTCACCGATTTTGGCAAGTGGAATTCTTCGAGCGGCAGGGCGCCGCGATGCTCTGGCAGCACCCAGAACACATCTGGGTCATCCCGGCCTTCCGACATGGGGAAATATCCGAGCGTGTAAGCTTTCAAAAGGTCATCGGTGGAAAGGGCAGAGCCTTTCCCGGAATCACTGTGCATAAGAAAACAATAGCATATTTTTGCCTGCGCGAAGAGCAAAAAAAACTATTCCGCCGCGCTACGCGCTGCCTCGTCTGGCAGCAGAAACCCGCCGGACTGGCGCGCCCACAGGCCGGCATAGGTGCCGCCGAGATCGATAAGAGACTTATGCGTCCCTTCTTCAATGATCTGGCCCAGATCGAGCACGATCAGACGGTCCATGGCCGCAATGGTGGACAGGCGGTGGGCGATAGCGATCACCGTCTTGCCATCCATCAGCCGGTTGAGCTGGCTCTGGATTGCGGCTTCCGCTTCGGAATCAAGCGCTGAGGTTGCCTCATCCAGAACAAGCAGCGGCGCATCTTTCAAGATGACGCGAGCAATGGCGATCCGCTGGCGCTGGCCACCGGAAAGTTTCACCCCGCGCTCGCCCACATGCGCGTCGTAGCCGGTCCTTTTTTTGCCATCGATCAGATCGGGAATGAAATCATGAGCCTCGGCCTGGCGCGCTGCTTTTAGCACTTCTTGTTCTGTAGCGTCCGGTCGGCCATAAGCGATGTTCTCGCGGATTGAGCGATGCAGGAGAGACGTATCCTGCGTGACGACCGCGATATTGCGGCGCAGACCCTCCTGCGAGACCTGATCAATTGCCTGCCCATCAATCAGGATTTGGCCTTTTTCAGTATCATAAAGCCGCAGCAACAGATTGATCAGCGTCGATTTTCCAGCGCCGGAGCGCCCGATCAACCCGACTTTCTCACCGGGATTGATCGTCAGGTTGAAATTATCAATGATCCCCTTGCCCTTGCCGTAGTGGAACGAGACTTCTTCAAACCGGAGCTCGCCGCTGCTGACGGCAAAGGCCTGCGGTGTCTCCGGGTCCTTGATCGAGATCGGTTGTGAAATGGTTTCAATACCGTCCTGAATCGACCCGATAGATTCAAACAACCCGGCAACTTCCCATAAAAACCAATGGCTCATCCCCTGCAAGCGCATCAGCAAAGCAGCGGCGAGCGCGAGCGCCCCAACTTCAACTTCGCCACGTGACCAAAGCCAGAAGCCGAGACCGATCGTCGCCGTGATCAGGGCACCGTTGAGGAAGTGCAGCCAGAACGACAACCAGGTTACCTGCCGCATTTGCCGGTAAACCGTATCGAGCATTCCGGCCATACCATCTCGTGCATACGCGTCTTCCGACATGCCGGAGGAAAACATTTTGACCGTCTGAATGTTCGAATAAGCATCAACAATACGTCCCGTCACAACAGAGCGCGCATCCGATTGCTCCTGAGACAGATCTTTCAGCCGTGGTAGAAAGATCCGCATCACGGCGACATAGCCGCAAAGCCAGATCAAAATCGGGATGCACAACCGCCAATCATTGGCGGCAAACATGAAAATCGCACCGACAAAATAAACACCCACATAAACGAAAAGATTGGTCACCTGCGTCACAGCATCGCGCACCCCGAGTGCGGTTTGCATGACTTTGGTGGCGAGCCGTCCGGCGAAATCGTCGGCAAAGAAACTGGTCGATTGACGCAGCAGATAGCGATGGCCGCGCCAGCGGATCTGCATTGAGAAATTGCCCAGCAATCCTTGATGGGTGACCATGTCATCAAGCAAAGCCGAAAGTGGCCAGATGATCACGACGATCAACGCCATCAGTAGCAATTGCTGCCTGTGATCAGCGAAAAAACTATCACGACCAGATGCGCCGAGCCAATCCACTAGCGAGCCGATAAAGTCAAAAATCAACAATTCAATTCCGGCCATAAAGGCAGAAATGACCATTGAGCCAAGCAGCAACCATTTGAAGGGCTCGGTGTAATACCAGATGAAATCGAACAGCTTTGTCGGTGGCTTCTCTGGCCGTTCTTCGGGAAAGGGCGATACGATATTTTCAAACCAGCGAAACAACATTTTTGTCTCTCTCAAGCAAACACTGGTCTTCAGCCAGCCGATCCGGATATCAGAAAATCGTTGTCGAGTCACGAAAAAATTACTGACGTGTACATCAGTATAACTGTCAGGCGTGATTTCGGTGCCCGGCGTCAGCCCGGCCTTAAACACCTATGCGAACTGACCGCGGAAAACAGGTCAGCCGGCAAAAACTTTTTTTTAGGAAGCGTAGCAGAAAATGCTCCGGTAACCAGCAACGCTCGCCTTGTTGGCACCGCGCTATGGATTCTTGAGAAACTGTAACCCGCAGCCACAAAGCTGCTCAACCGCGCTCATTGTTTGGCCTTTTTCTGAAATTAGGCCACACTGGAATATGGACGTCTCACTGAAGGAGAAGGGGACATGATGAAACGATTTTTGGGCACAGCCAGCCTTGCTGCCGTGTTAACCGCGCTGACACCGGCATTGGCCGACGATTTGTCGATCACGATATATAACAGTGGTATCGCGCTTGTCGAAGATGAGCGGCGGATCGATTTTGCCAAGGGGCGCGAGAAGGTCGAACTCCCTAATGTCTCGTCGCAGATCAACTCGCCCACCGTGACATTCGAAGCTGATGAGATCTCTATCGTCGAACAGAATTTCGACTTTGACCTCCTGACCCCATCCAAACTGATGGAAAAGGCGGTCGGTCAGACGATCGAAATCGTCCGCATTAATCCCGGCACAGGCAAAGAGACCCGCCAAAAAGCAAAAGTATTGTCGGTCAACAATGGCGTTGTTGTAGAAGCTAACGGCAAAATCGAAATCCTGCGCGACGACAACCTGCCGACCAGGGTAATTTTCAATGGCGTACCGAAAAATCTGCGCGCCCGGCCAACGCTTTCCGTGGAGCTGGACTCAGGCCGTGCCGGTGCGAGAGAGGCAACACTGACATACCTCACCGGTGGTCTTTCCTGGCGTGCCGATTATGTGGCATTGTTCGACGAAGAAGCCGGCCAGATGAATCTGCAGGGCTGGGCGACGCTCGGCAATACAACAGACACGACTTTCGAGAATGTCCGCACACAGCTGGTCGCCGGCAATGTCGGCTCAAGCGGTGGCGGGCGTCAGCGCACATCAACCCGTAGCGGCGGTATCGAAGCAGGCTCGGTCGAGCGCATTGGTGACAATTATCTCTACACCTTGCCGGGCCGCACAACGATCGCCAGCAAACAGACCAAGCAGGTCGGGTTTGTGGACGCCGACGACGTCCAGGCCGCCAAGGTCTATGAATATCAGGCAGGCGGATTTCAGACGATGGGGTCACCAACCAATGTCGATGTGCGGGTCGCCTTTTCAAACAGCAAAGCGTCCGGCCTGGGCGAGCCATTGCCGCAGGGCATCATCCGGGTTTACGCCAAGGATGCCGAGGGCAGGGCCCAGTTCATCGGGGAAGATTCGATTTCTCACGTGGCCGGTGGCTCGGACATCTCGCTTAAAATCGGTTCGGCCTTCGACGTCACAGTCCAGCCAACGGTCACCGACCGCAAAGTAATCAGCAAACGGGTCGTTGAAACTACCATGAAATACCTGGTCAAGAATGCGCGGCCCGAAGCGGCGACGATTGTGTTGCGGCAATTCGGTATCGGCGGCTGGCGCACTACGCCAGAAATTAGAAGCGAGAGCTTAAAGCACCGCCAACCGGACGCGGACAGTTATGTCTGGGATGTGCCAGTGCCGGCGGAGGGCGAAACAACGTTGACGTTCACCATTCGCCAGACAACAAAATACTAGGCACAACATGATCTGGCGGTGTCTCATATCTCTTTTAGGTCTTGCCTGGCCCAGCTTCGCGCTGGCGCAGGGGCCTTTCGGCACATCAAGTGTGACCTCCGACAAGACCGAAGATATTGCGATCACGATCTACACGGATAATCTCGCCCTGATCACAGAGAGGCGGCGTATCTATCTGCCGCCGGGGAAATCAGTCGTCGCCTTCAAGGGCGTCAGTGATATGATGATCCCGCAATCAGCTGTCCTGCGGGAGTTCAGCGGCTTCACGCTCGAGCGCAATTTCGACTTCGACCTGATCACGCCCGGCGCCTTGTTTGAGGGGGCCACCGGTGAGATTGTCACCATTTTCCGCACCAACCCGGCAACTGGCAGTGTCGAAGAGAAGCAGGCGCGGATCGTGTCCGGCAGCTCAGGTGTCATTCTCGAAATCGACGGCAAATATGAAGCGCTGAAATGCGCCGGCCTGCCGGAGCGAACGGTTTTTGACCGCGTCCCCGACGGTCTGAACCCGCAACCGACTTTGAGCATTCAGGTGTCAGTTGAAGAGGCGGGTGAGCAGGAGGTTATCCTCTCCTATCTCGCTTCAGGTTTCGGCTGGTCAGCGGATTATCGTCTCGACCTCAACGATGACGAAAAAACCGGATCCCTAATCGGCTGGCTGACGGTGAGTAACCAGACTGAAGTGTCAGTCGAGAACGCTGCGACCGCGATCATCGCCGGAGAACTGCAACGCCTTTATGAGACCAGGGCTGAAACCGGCAGCGCCAAGGGATTTTCCGCCCGCTGCTGGCCACGCGGCTCGAGCAAGACGGGTACCCGATACTTTGACTCACGGGCCCGCAAGGAAATGCCACCTGCTCCGATGATGATGCGCAGCATGGCCTCGCCTGAAATGGAAATGGCAGATTCAATAATGGTATCTGGCGCAAGGAAGGAAGGCAAAGCGCAGTTGGAGGAGTTCGGTGACTATAAACTCTACCGCCCGCCTGAGCGCACCACAGTCGCTGCCTATCAGGAAAAGCAACTTCTGTTTTTGGCGAACCCTGAAGTCGAGCTCGAAAAAATTCATACGTTCGACCTGTACCAACCAGAAGACTATGCAGGAGCCATAGTTCCGGCGACTGTGGTCTATCACCTCGACAACAGCCGCGAGGGTAAGCTCGGTCTGCCTTTGCCGGAAGGCACCATGCGCGTCATGACAAAGAGCGATGGTGGCCGGTTGTTTTATCTCGGTCAAGATAGTGTCGACAATCTTGCCGTCGATCTGCCGGCAGAGTTCGCCATTTCTTCTGCGCCAGATATACAGATGGAAACAAAACCGGCCACGCGCAAAGCCGTCAACCTTGCTAATGGCCGCTACGAACAGCGGCTAACCGTCGTCCACACTTTTTTCAACGCCTCACCAGATGCAGTTGAAGTTGCACTGAAGGTTGGTGAAGATTTCTACACACCCATCAAGATCAACAACTCAAGCCTGCCGCTCGACAAATCCTCGGCGACGCCGAAATGGCAATTCAAACTGCCGGCTGAAAGCAAAAAAGAACTGACCTATACAGCCGCCTGGATAGAGTAAATTTACCGTGGCTTGATCATATGTTCGGGGCGGACGATATCATCATAGTCTTCCGCTGAAACGAAACCGAGATTGATAGCTTCTTCACGCAACGTCGTACCGTTCTTGTGCGCCGTCTTGGCGATTTTGGTCGCGTTGTCGTAGCCGATGGTTGGCGCCAGTGCTGTGACGAGCATTAGCGAGCGTTCCATCAACGCAGTAATCTGTTCGGTATTCGCCTTGACGCCAACGATGCATTTATCCGTAAAGGAACTAGCAGAGTCAGCCAGAATACGAATCGACTGCAAGGTATTAAGGGCGATTACCGGTTTGAACACGTTCAATTCAAAGTGCCCCTGCGATCCAGCAAAGGAGACCGTCGTGTTGTTACCGATCACTTGCGCGCAAACCATCGTCAGCGCTTCGCATTGCGTCGGATTGACCTTTCCCGGCATGATCGAGGAACCGGGCTCGTTTTCCGGCAGGGCGATCTCCGCCAGGCCAGAGCGTGGGCCCGAACCAAGCAATCGAATGTCATTGGCAATCTTGAACAATGATACAGCGACTTCGTTAAGCGCGCCATGCGCCTCGACCATCGCATCATGTGTGCCCAAAGCCTCGAATTTGTTTGGCGCGGTTACAAAAGGCAGTTTGGTAAAGGCAGCAACTTCTTCAGCGAATTTCTCAGCAAATCCCGGCTTCGTGTTGATCCCCGTACCGACAGCCGTACCACCCTGCGCCAGGGCATAAAGTCGCGGTAAAACGCCTTCTACGCGTTCGATGCTGTTCTTCACCATTTGCACGTAGCCAGAAAATTCCTGCCCAAGCGTCAATGGCGTGGCATCCTGCAAATGGGTACGACCAATCTTGATAATGTCTTTGAAGGCTTTTGCCTTGTCGTTCAGTGCAGTGTGCAACATCTGCAATGCTGGTACCAATCTGTGCACGATTTCCTCAGCAGCTGAAATGTGCATCGCCGTCGGAAACGTATCATTGGATGATTGGGACTGGTTCACATGGTCGTTCGGATGAACGGGAATCTTGGAACCGATTTCACCACCAAGAATCTCGATCGCACGATTGGCAATCACTTCGTTGGAATTCATGTTGGACTGCGTTCCGGAACCTGTTTGCCAGACTGACAGCGGGAAGTGATCGTTGAGTTTGCCTTCAGCAACTTCAGTCCCGGCAGCGACAATCGCTTTACCGACTTTTTCATCGAGGCCACTAAGCGACATGTTGGTGATCGCGGCGCTCCGTTTGATCACACCCAGCGCCCTGACCAGCGGTGCAGGCATCGTCTCGGTTCCTATGGGGAAGTTGATCAGGGATCTGGCAGACTGGGCCCCGTAATATTTATCGGTCGGGACTTCCAGTGGTCCGAAACTATCGGTTTCTGTGCGCGTATCAGTCATGGAAAAGCAGTCTCCTCTCTCATGGATTCTACCATATCAGGTCTAGCCGTTCAGTTTGGCTGTGTCGAGGTTTGTTCACGCGCATTTCTTTTTGTGTCTTCCGCATTGGGTCGGATGATCAGTAATTTGTCGCGTGGGCTCAGAACAAAACTGCGGCCAGCAAACATATCAACGCCAGCAATCAACATTCCGGCCTCAGCGACGCCAAGCATTTCTTCCGTTGCTATATCCATGATGAGGAGCTTTTGCGAAACCCAGCTATATTCCCCGGCGGACAGTCTTCCAAAGCGAGCTTCAAGGCTGGGCTTAAAATCGTCAATGGCCCCGGAAATCTCTTGTTGCCGGCCTAACAACCGGCGGGCGACAACCAACTCCGGGAAATTGGCCCCGTCCCAGTTCAACGCTGAAAAGCTGGCCCCCAAGTCAAGCAGAGCAATCATGGAGACATTGTTTGATCGGATGCGAAAAAACAAAAGATCGCTGCGCACAATATCGTACGGATCTGAAATCAGTCGAATAGTGTCCCAAGAGTTGTAGGCGTCGGCTTCAAAAGCACTTTGTGGCAACAACGTGACTGTTCGTTCGTCAGCATCAAATACAAGAACGTGTTGTTTTAAAATATTCATTCCCAAAACGCCGTGATGCTGCAACGCATCGTCCTGACGCTCCAGCACCGGCACCCGAATATCTTCGTAAACAAATTTTCCGACGCGAACAGATGAAAGGCGTGCCACAGGGCGGGGGCTGCTGCTGATCAACCCGTGAACCAGAATTGTCTCGCCCGAAATTTCTTTAAGTTCGAGAATATCCATCAATGATTGGTATATCGGGCTCGTCGTTGCGCCAGTATCAATTAGAAACTGGAACGGTCCCTCATTGTTAATCTCGATATCTACCAGGTAGTGTCCTTGAGGTCCGACAGTGTAGGGAAGGATGAACCCACCTCTGGCTGTAAGATCATCTGCGCTAGGGGGGACAGCCGTTGTTTCGCAGGCGCAAACACTCAGCATCACAGCAGCGATCTTGCCGGCCAGAAATATTTTTCTCACTAAGTCTCCAAACGATGACAACAGCATTTATCGCTCTATGCCATCAAACACACCAATCGCGCCAGTTTTGGCATCTGTTCTTGTACCAGTTTTTGGCCGATCCCGATCGCGGCCTTTTTTATGAGCGGGAGTTGACTTGATGAACAGGCTTTCCGTCGAAAAATCGACGGCGAAGCTTGTATCGCGAAACATATCCGCACCCGCGATCATCAGTGGTCGGCCTTCAGTACCAATAATATTCAAGGTCTCCATATCAGTTACGTAAACGTTCCAGCCTTCCCAGGAGTAGGTGGTTCCGCGCACAGTTTCGAATCTGACGAGAATAGTCGGTTCGAATAATCCTACCGCACCTTCCATCTCCCAGTTTTGCCTCAACCGCCTGCGATACCGCCTTAGTTCAGGGTTTTGAGCTGCGTCCCAATTGACAATGGAGAGGCTGGACCCAAGATCAAAGACAGCCGGAACAGAATAGCCGCTCAGTTTCAAATTAAGAAAGTACAAACCGAAGTCATCGTTCGAATATGGATTTTTCTGCAACGGCATCAACCGCCAGCTGCGGAACAAAGATTCATCAAATAAGTCCGGACGATAAAACGTGATCGTATTAATCTCGCTGTCAAATACGAGGGCATAGTTCTGCATCACATCCATGCCGAGTATACCAGCCGCGACGTTACCGTCCTTCCTGTCCTCAAGGATGGCTACTTTCAGATCAGTGCGCGTTATATCGCCCACATCTATACGTGGAAGGCTCGAAACGGGTTGAACAGCACTTGCTACAATACCATGGACGGTCGTTGTCTCGCCTGTGTCAATTGGAACGGACAACTGCCGGGCCGTGCTTTCAAACAGACACGATATTGTTGCACCAGTGTCGACAATAAAATCAAACGGCCCCTCGCCATTCAAGCTGACCTGCACCTGATAAAGGCCCCTGGCTGAGATATCGTACGGTACTACGGTTACAGCGCCCGGAGCGACTGCAACTGGATTGGGACCTGTGGGTGTGCCCGCACACCCCGCGACTGCCCAGAGCCCCGTGAGCAAAACCAGGATGAGAGTTTTTCTTATCATGTTTCCCGCCAACTCAATGATGAGGCTAGCATCATATCCGTCACCTGTCAGGTGACGAGACTGTCAGAAATAACGAATTTTCTTCTCCGGGCGGTCAATATCAGTGTAGGTTTCAGGCATGAGAACAACCGGGTTTGCAGGTGCGGGCAAGGTGCAGATCGCTTTTCGCGGTGACACCGCACTGCTGCGAATTAATGCGGCAACGACACAGACGCGCCGATTGAAAAAGATGGTCGCGGAATTTTGCAAAAAAGAAGTGGCAACGAGGCGACCCTGGTTTGGCCCGTTTGAAGTGCATATCTGGACAAGCGTGAAGGCTGACAAGAGCGGTCATCATGACGTAGATAACATCGCCAAAGCATGCCTCGACGCGCTGAACGGCGTCTTCTGGCGGGACGATCGGCAAGTCGTAAAACTGACCTCGGAAAAGTTTGAGGGCGAAGCTAATCAGATCGCAATCTTGGTGAGGCCACTTGAAAAACTGCCTGCGCCGATAGCTCTCAGCGAAACATTGTTTGATCTTTAGAAGGTCAATATGTCTTCACACCCGTATTATAATAGGTAACAAACTGCTTCTGCAGCTTCATCTCTTGATCCAGTCGCCGGGCGGTAGTTGAATGTCGGCTGCGGAGCCGGTCAATCAGGGCGGTAAGTGTTGTTGCGCCCTCGCCGCCGCCGCTTTCTATGGTTGATACATACAAGGTCTGAAGGACATCACCGAAAACGTTCAAATCTGCCCGGCGTTGCATCAGGCAGTTCTGATATGCTTTCACCCAGTGCGTATGAACGGAATAGGAACCGGCCCTTGTGCCGATTTGCGGTTCGAGGGTTTCGCGTAAGGTGATGCACCGATCGACAGCGCGGTTGACGTCAGCGAGGGTCGCGGCCAGTTCGATTTCGGAGTGAAACCGCATAACTTTTTGGTCAAGCTCTGTGTACGCTTCAATAATCTCTGGTGGTGCGAGGTAATTGATACGGGTCGCGGCAAATTGCTCTTCGGTGATGACTTTGTCAGGGTTTGACATCGGGTCAATTGTGACTTGAGCATTAGCCGAAGCGACAGCGACCAAGGCCAATTGCAAAACAGTTGTCAGCTTAATAAGTGTCCCCGTCATAATCGGTCTTTTCCTTTAACATGCTAACTACATATATGCGGTTTCATGCACGACGTGTAAGTCTAAAGGTAGGGAAGTTGCGGCGAAAATTACTTTTTTCGGAACGAATCGAGGCTGACAACGTCAGCGCCGCTCGTATCTGATGGATCATCCGATACCGACTCAATGGAGCCTTCTTCGCGTTTTGCCTCGTCATCAACCTGGTCCACCGTGGGCGCTGATACTTCAGTATCAAAGCGAAGCGCATAATCGCAAGAGGCGTCGACGAAATTTGTTAAAGCTGAAAAGGGGACAACAAGCCGGTCTGGCATCCCCTTGAAGTGCAGCGTCACTTCGAAATGATCATCGAACACCAAAAGGTTTTCGAATTTATGCTGAAGCACAATTGTCATGCGTTCCGGGTAGGCACCTAATAAATCTTCAGAAACGTCAACACCGGGGGCCGTGGTCAGGAATTCAATATAGAAATGATGTTCACCTGGGACGTCAGCAAGTTCCTGCGTGATCGAGAGCACATCCCGCACAACAGTCCGCAGAGCCTTCTGGGTCAGATAGGCATAGTCCAGCTCTATGTCGTTGGTCGTCATTCGCGGATATATCCGATATTTCTGTTACAATATCCTTACGAAGGGTTTTCAATGGGCACAAGGTCGAGTTTTTCTGCGATATCCCTCGCAAGCTGTTTAAAAATGCCTGCGCTCGGTGTTTCAGGGTCGTAAGCACCCAGAGGCGTTCCTGCATCCGATGCTGCCTGCAGCAGGGGAATCAGCGGTACCTCGGCCAAAAAAGGAACCTTCAGTTCCAGAGCTGCTTTCCTGGCGCCGCCTTCACCAAAGATGGGCAGACGTGTGCCATCTGGCTGGTCAAAATAAGCCATGTTCTCAATCAGGCCCAAAACAGGTGTTTCCATTTGCCGAAACAGCGAGACCCCGCGGCGGACATCAGCCAACGCCATCTCCTGGGGCGTTGAAACGATCACGGCGCCGGATAACCTCGCTTTTTGTAACAGGGTCAAATGCGCATCTCCGGTTCCGGGCGGAGTATCGATCAACAGAATGTCGAGTTCGCCCCAATGCACTTCGGTGAACATCTGTTGAACAGCGCCCATAACCATCGGACCGCGCCACGCGAGCGCTTTTTCTTCAGGCACAAGAAGCCCTATCGACATCAGTTTCACACCAAATGCTTCGGTTGGCTGGATCTGGCCGTCGGCGAACGCCGCTTTTTGCTTCAGGCCAAACAACACCGGCAAGGACGGTCCATAAATATCTGCGTCCATTAACCCGGTGCGATAGCCCGCTTGAGCAAACGCCACCGCCAAGTTCGCGGCCATCGTCGATTTGCCAACACCGCCCTTACCACTTGCGATCGCAACGATCCGCCGGACAAATGGCATGGCGATTGTGTCGGCCAGTTTACTACCGGGAAGACCCAAAGGATTTGCATGGCCCCCTCTGGGACTGTCTGGCGTTACCTTCGCCTTATGAGCCGTAGCAATGAGGGAGACGGCTCCGATCCCGTCAAGCGCCTTAACCTGCGCTTGTATTTCGGCCTGAAGCTTGTCGTTTAGCGGGCTCGGGCCACCCGGCAACTCCACTGTAATAGTCACTTTAGCGCCATCTTCTCCATCAGCCAAGGAAGCACTCGTCACAAAATTTGTTGTTACCACGTCTTTGCCGGTGCGCGGGTCGATAACACCGGAGAGCGCCGCGCGGAGTGCCGCCTCCACTGCTAGACCATCGGGGTTTTTGCTGAACCAGTTCATTTGTGCTATTGCCTGTTAACGGAAAAGTTGGCTGAGAGTTTTTTTAATTCGGCAAACTGTAGCTGTTTACATTGCGAAACCGAATTTCAGTGACATATAGAGTCGAAATGGGCTAACGCCTAGCCTCTCAACACGAAAAGATAGGAATATCTATGCCTTGGACGGACAAGCCTGGCGGCAATGGATCAAATAGCAACGGCTCAGGTGGCGGTGACGACGACCGCGGCCCTTGGGGACAACCGCCACGCGGCAATGATGGCGGCGGACGTAACAACCCGCCCGACCTTGAAGAGCTGCTGAAGTCTGGCCGCGAGAGGTTTCGCAAATCTATGGGCGGTCGAGGAAATGGCGGCGGCGGCGGCGGCGCGAATCTAAATAATTTGCCGAAGGGGCCCGTTCTGTTTGTCGCGTTGGCCGCATTGGTTGTGGTGATAGGGAGTACCATTACCTATCAAGTGCAGCCCGGCGAATTAGCTGTCGTGACGACGTTTGGTAAGTACTCCGGCGTCAAAACGAGCGGATTGCAAGTCTATTTTCCACCTGTTCAAAACAGGGAAATTGTCACGGTTTCAAAAGACCAATCGATTGACGTTGGTATGAAGAGTAATACCCGTGATGAAAGTGCAATGCTGACCAGTGATTTGAACATTGCGAATGTAACATTGTCGGTGAACTGGAAGGTCCAGGAAACGGCGACGGCGCCCGGCGAAATGCCTGGCGCCGCAAAGTTTCTGTTCAATGTTGAACAACCAAGGGACTTGATCAAGGCTATAGCAGAGGCGGCGGTGAGAGAAGTTGTTGGAAGCAGTGAGTTTGATCCGCTGGTAACCAATGGCCGGGCCATCGTGCCGGCGCAGATGCAGGTCATCATGCAGGATGCTTTGGATACTTACGAAGCGGGGATCCAGATATTATCGATCAACTTTGACAAGGCCGAACCTCCGGCGGAGGTGATCGAAAAACAACTTGATGTGATCAATGCTAGATCTGAAAAAGCGCAAAAAATAAATGTTGCGCAGGCCTATGCCAATCGTCAGGTGCCGCAAGCAAGGGGTGAGGCACAACAGATCCTATTTCAGGCAGAAGCCTATCAGAATCGCGTTTTGTCCGAGGCGCGAGGCGCGGCATCGCGGTTCGACGACATCTACACTGAATACGCAAAAGCCCCGGAGGTTACACGCCAGCGCATGTATCTTGAGACCATCGAAGGTGTTCTCGGCGGTATGACTAAGATTGTCATCGATGGTGATGCGGGCGGAACAGTGCCGTATTTGTCATTGAACGAACTTACAAAAAAACAACCGAGCAATTGAGGTAATAAAAAGATGAATGCATTTCGCGGATTTGCCCTTATTATATCGGCTGTAATCTTGGTTGTTGCCAGTCAGTTCTTGTTCACTGTTAACGAAAGAGAGCAGGCGATCGTCCTGCGCTTTGGTGAACCTGTCCGGACAGAAGTTGATCCCGGGCTGAAGTTCAAGATTCCGTTCTGGAACAGTGTGGTGTATGTCGATAAGCGCAACCTCGAATTCGACATGCCGCAAGCGGTGCCAATTATCGCGTCCAATGAAGAGCGGCTCAACGTGGATGCGTTTATCAGGTACAAAATTACTGACTCGCTTTTGTATTACCAAAGCTTTCGTCAGGGGACTGCCGATTTTGCCAGCATTCGCAGGGTCAGCAATCAACGATTGTCGCAATTGCTAACGACCAATATGCGGAACGTTTTGGGCGGCGTGCGGATTAGCGAAATCATTACGACTCGCAGAACTGAACTGATGCAAGAGATTCAGGTGCGTACCGCACAGCAAGCAGGCCGCTTCGGAGTCGAAATCATAGATCTGCGGATCCGAAGAGCTGACTTTCCAGACGAGAACGCGGCTCGTGTCTACGAACGGATGAAATCAGAATATGTGCGCGAGGCCGACCGGTTACGCGCTGAAGGTGACGAAGAGGCGACCAAGATCAGGTCGGAGGCAGACAAGGAAGTTATCACCATCGTTGCCACCGCCGAGGAACAAGCGCAGAAATCCCGAGGGCAGGCCGACGGCGAGCGTAATGCGGTCTTTGCTGCTGCCTACAATAAGGATCCAGAATTCTTCGCTTTTTATCGCTCATTGCTGGCCTACGAAAAAGCGCTCAAGGATGGGGAATCGACCATCATCTTGTCACCAGATTCTGATTTCTTTAGATATTTCAAAGACTTGGACGGCAATTAAGCGGACCAGTTTATACCTATGACGGTGTCTTCCACCGGCTCTCGATGATGCCGGTGGTGTTGCAGCGGGCCTCAAGATGACGTTACATACACGATAACGAGCCTGTTTTAGCTTTGCCCGTTGCGGTGGTTGGTCTACCTTGCCCCTAGCGGAATCAATGGCCCGCAGGGCGGGGGCCAACCAGAAAAGGGGTGTATGATGGCGCGCCGAAGCTCACCTTTAGCTTTTATTGTTGTGTTCCTAGCGATTGTGACGATGCAGGTATCACCAGCTGCCGCACGTGGTACGCCTGATGGTTTCGCCGATCTGGTCGAAGATCTGATCCCGGCAGTCGTCAATATCTCGTCTTCTCAATCGGTGGATTCCAGTTTCGCGGATAACCAACAACTCCAGCAATTCGAAGAAAAACTGAATAATCCCGCCGTTTCGCTTGGGTCCGGTTTCATCATTGATCCGGCCGGCGTTGTCGTCACCAACAACCATGTTGTCGAGAACGCCGACCAGATTACGGTCACAATGAGCGATGGTACAGAATACGAAGCATTCCTGACCGGGACTGATCAGGAAACCGATCTCGCCGTCCTGCAAATACGTGACGTTAGTGGATTGCCATTTGTGAGTTTTGGAAATTCCCGTGTCCTACGTGTCGGTGACTGGGTGCTGGCCATTGGCAATCCGTTCGGCCTCGGTGGGTCCGTGTCTGCCGGTATCGTCTCTGCACAGAACCGTGATATCCGCAGTGGTCTTTATGATGACTATATCCAGACCGACGCGGCCATCAATCGCGGCAATTCGGGCGGCCCATTATTCAACACTGATGGTGATGTGATCGGTATTAACACGGCAATCTTTTCACAGACCGGCGGATCAGTCGGCGTTGGTTTTGCCGTGCCAGCCGATCTTGCGCAGACGATCGTTAGCCAACTGAGACAATTCGGAGAGACCAAGCGCGGATGGTTGGGTGTCACGCTGGAAGATGTGACAAGTGAACGCGCAGACGATCTCGGCCTGCCGAACGACGACGGTGCACTGGTGGTTACTGTTCGTGGCAACAACAGCCCGGCATCACTTGGCGGTATTGAACAACAGGACTTTATCATCCGCTACGATGGCAAAAAAATTGAGGAAGTGCGCGACCTGACGCGTGCGGTGGCCGATACGCCAGTTGGAAAAACCGTCACGGTACAGGTATTGCGCGATGGCAGAATTGTCTCTCTTCGGGTTAAGATCGACCGCAGAGAAACAGCCTATGCCGGGCTCGGCTCCTTCGAAATGCTGGAAAACGAACTGCCTTCCGGCGCTGCAACTACATCCGGCCTGATCCTGCAAAAACCGACAGCCGCCATTCGTGAGGCGTTCGGACTTGGTAGCAACGTTGAAGGCATCGTTGTGACGGCGGTTGACGCCGACAGCCCTGCAGCGAATGTGCTCCGTCCTGGCGACGTCATTATCGAACTTGGGTATCAGAAAATCGAAAACCCGTTTGATCTTGTTGATCGTATGGAAAAACTCCGCAACCTGAATGCAGGGCCGTTGCAAATCTATGTCCAGCGCGGCGACATGCTGTTCTATGAGTTGATCAGGCCGTAATAAATTCGGACTGCGGAATACCCTGAAGATATAAGAGGGCGGTAAGGTCGGCGTGGTCAATGCGGACCTTCGCTGCCTCGGCGACTACAGGTTTGGCATGAAATGCGACACCTGTGCCGGCGGCTTGCAACATGTCGAGGTCATTGGCACCGTCACCAACCGCTATTGTCGCTGAAACATCGATTCCTTGCAGGTCACAGATTGTCTCCAGCGCTTCACGTTTGGCCGCCCGCCCAAGTATTGGCTCTTCAAGCCCACCGGTCAGCCGCCCGTCCTTAATTTCCAGTGTATTTCCCTGGTTATCCTGAAACCCGGTGGCCTGCGCGATCCTGTGAGTGAAGAAAGTGAACCCGCCAGAGACGAGAGCAGTCATCGCGCCTCTCGCATTCATCGTCTGAACAAGGTCGTACGCTCCCGGTGTGAGCGTAATGCGGGTCTCCAGCGTCTCTTGCAGTACCGAAAGAGGCAAGCCTTCCAGCATCGCAACGCGCCGTTTAAGCGCCGCTTCAAAATCAAGGTCGCCGCGCATCGCTTGTTCAGTAATTGCCGAGACCTCTGCCTTCTTGCCGGTAAATGCCGCCAGCTCATCAAGGCACTCCTGCTGAATGATGGTGGAATCCATATCGGCAATGAGGAAAGATTTCTCGCGGTTTACGGCCGCCTGACAGACAATATCGACAGCCTTCCCGTCGAACCGTTGCCGGATTTTTGCCCCTTGATGGTCCGCTAGACTGTCTTCAATAGAAAACTCGGCAGCGATGCCGTCGCCCAGAAAAACAGGTTCGGCACGAATGAGGTCGCCAACATCCTTCAGAATTTCGGTTGAAAGTACCGGATTGTCCTTGTGACAGACAAGGGTGAGAATATGTAACATTTATGCTAATCGCCTGAAGATGAAACCTGGAGACCTGAAACCGATCCTCTTTATTGCAGGGCCCACTGCCAGCGGCAAGTCCGCTTCTGCTCTGCAGGTGGCTGAGGCATTAGATGGCGAAATCATTAATGCTGACGCCATGCAAATCTATCGGGACTTGCGTGTACTGACGGCTCGTCCCTCCGATGACGACCTGCTAAAGACGCCGCATCATCTCTACGGCACGATGGAGGGAAAAGAGCAATGCTCGGCGGGTATTTGGGCACGTGCCGCAAGCGAGATCATCATAGATGTTCAAGCGCGCAGTAAAATACCTATTGTTGCCGGTGGCACAGGGCTTTATTACAAGGCACTGGAAGAGGGGCTGTCGCCAATTCCCGATGTGCCGGAGGAGATCCGCGCTGAGGGGCAAGCTTTGTTTGCGCAAATCGGACCAGATGCTTTTTGGCATCTTGTCATATCATTCGACCCGGCCATGGAACGCCTCGCCACGAATGACCGGCAGCGCCTGATCCGTGCTTGGGAAGTCTATGAAATGACCGGCATGCCGTTGTCGCAATACCAGGCCTTGCCACGCGAACCGCTGGTATCAGGCGAAATCAAAAAATGCCTGATCGCGCCGCCGCGCGAACATCTCTATCGGAATTGTGATCAGCGCTTTGATGCCATGTTGGAAAATGGTGCCGTTGACGAAGTAGAAACGCTTTTGGCCAGTGAACTGGATCCCTCACTGCCGCTGATGAAATCACTCGGTGTGCCGGAACTTGCATCATATTTGGCGGGTGAGATCACATTGGACGCAGCCAGTGAACGCGCCAAAAGAAACACCCGCCGCTTCGCCAAACGTCAGATGACCTGGTTCAAAGGCCAGGCTGGTGATTGGCCGCGGATTGATGATGCGCAGGAAGCAGTTGCGTTTTTCACATAGAGTGGGTCAACCTGAGATCAGTTGCGGCAACCGTGCACGCTGTGTTAGGCGCCGAGCAAATCGAGAGCAATTCAAAATGAAAATCTACGATGAAGATGACGCCAATATCAGGTTAGTCGCCGGTAAGAAGGTAGCCGTGATCGGCTACGGGTCACAAGGCCGCGGGCATGTCTTGAACTTGCGTGACTCAGGCGTTCAAGATCTCATCGTTGCGTTAAAAGAAGGCTCGGTGACAGCCAAGAAATGTGCTGCTGATGATATCGAGGTGAGATCGGTTGCTGAAGCGACTGCATGGGCAGATTTCATTGTCGTTCTCGCACCAGACGAAGTGCAAAAAGATATCTACAAGGATCATATCGAACCATATCTGTCCGCGGGCAAAACGCTGGCGTTTGCGCATGGGCTGACCGTTCATTTTGGTCTGATTGAACCGCGTGATGATGTCGATGTTGTCCTGATCGCCCCCAAGGGACCGGGTCACCAGTTACGCGCGCTCTATGAAGCAGGCAAAGGTTTGCCGTCGCTAATCGCGGTGCATCAGAATGCTACCGGCAAGGCCACTGATTTGGCATTGTCATACGCAGCCGCACTTGGCAGTGGCCGTGCCGGTATCATGGAGACAACATTTCGAGAAGAATGTGAAACCGATCTTTTCGGGGAGCAGGCGGTTTTGTGCGGCGGTGTTGTCGACCTTATTCGAGCTGGGTTCGAGACGTTGACCGAAGCCGGCTATGCAAAGGAAATGGCCTATATCGAAACACTGCACGAGGTGAAGCTGATCGTCGATCTCATTTATGAGGGCGGCATTTCCAATATGAATTATTCAATCTCCAACACAGCCGAATATGGCGGCTATAAGACCGGACCGCGCCTCGTCACCGATGAAACCAGGGCTGAAATGAAACGAGTACTGAAAGATGTGCAGGAAGGAAAATTCGTGCGTGACTGGATGCTCGAATGCCAGGCTGGTCAACCAAACTTTCACGCCAAGCGGCAGATTGATGCTGAACACCCAATTGAAGAAGTGGGCAAACGCCTGCGCGAGCGAATGCCGATGCTCATACAGGGGAAGAAGCTGGTCGATCGGGAACGGCACTGACGGCGGCGGTTATTGTGGCTGTGTTCTTCAAGCCAAAGAATATCCTTACGATTGGAATGCGTCGGACGAATTCTGTCGCGATGAAACACCCTCCAATCGTAATGGCTGTGATGATCGAGATTTCTTCAAACCAATTGAGCGGCATCTGCGCCAGGTAATACCCGGCCGAAACAGTGATTGTCTGGTGGAGGATATACCAGGAGAAGACTGAGCCGGTCATATATGTGAGTAATGCCGAGGGCCGGTTCATAAATTTCTGCGCGAAGCCCAGGAGCAAGACAATCACCCACCAGGCATAAAAAATGCGCCCCGCACGCAATATGTTCATCAGAGCGGTATCAGGTGTCAGCGTATCCCATCGCGTCCAGTAATAGCCGAGAATTGGAACACATATCGCAACGACGACAGCAACGACCGGGAAGATGCGAGAAATTCCACGCCAGAAATCTTCGTTCTTGGCAATAAAAAACCCAATCAGAAAAATCGTGAAACTGTTGGCATGATTGGCCCAGTCATCCACCAGCGCGTGTGTCGTCGGAAATTGCGCGGCAAGCGTGAATCGGTAAACAAGGAACGGGATTACCGGGAGCAATAATATGCGCCACGCAGCACCATCGGAGCCGGAGACTGCTCTATCAATCGGACCGTTCAGTAACCTGAACAATGGAGCAAAAAGGCAAAGGATCAGCGTATATACAAGAAGATACACCACATACCAGAGGTGGTTCCAGGTCGGCGTAGTCACATCATATACCTGATCGAGTTTCAGATAATTACCATAAAAATCAAAAAAAATCGGGTTCGATCAGACCTGCTTGTCTCAGCTCAAACCAGGTTTGCGGCATCACCAGCACCAGGATGCCAAAAAGGATAGGCAAGCCGAGACGGAAAGCGCGTGATCCGGCAAAGCCCAACAATGGTGCCTTGTCGGCGGCAAACCTGATCGCCACACCCGAAATGAAGAACAACAAAGATAACCGCCAAGGGTTTACCAGCATCATCGGAAGTTCTGCTGCTGGCCCCGCATGCGGGCTTTTCACGTGCCAGTTCCAGGTCACGTAAAACATGCCAATATGGTAGAAGATCAGCAGCCCGAAAGCGATCACGCGTAGCCAGTCAAGGTCATATCTGCGGGCAGGGTTCGTATCATGCTGATCGTCGTAGGCCATTGGGTCTCTCCCTGTTTCGAATTCCCCTAATGGCAGCTCACGATCATTGCTTCACGGTGTTTGGGGCAAAGCTCGGATCGGCGGGATAAGCGGTTGCTGTTCCGCCGGTCACGGCCGGTTGGGCAGAAAATTGGGACTAACGGTTATGGTTGAGGGACAAACGCAAACAGCGGCTGATTGCCTTGATAGCCAACATCCCGCTTAATAGTGACATGTTAAAACAGACACAGCCCGATCGGATGCGCACTGCAATCGAACTCGAAAGCAGACGCGAATGGCACGCCGGTCTTCTAGCTTTGATCTTCGCGGGGGTGATCTTAGCATCCACAATGGTTGTCGAGGTGATGTCCTATATCACCGAAGTCGAAAGAGATCGTGCTGAACTTTTTTGGGGGCAAATGCTTGGAGGTGAGATTTCAAGCCGGGTCGTGTTGCTGGCGCTTTTTCCCGGCCTGATCAAGCTGGTTATCGCGTTGCCTTTAACAACGGACAGCTGGCTGCGCCGATTGCCATTCTACTTAACGGCAATGACGATCTATTCGGCTCTTCATGTGCTCTTAATGGTGCTGATGAGGAAGGGGTTTACGCCGTTGCTTTTCGATTTTCCGTATAAATTTGTAGCGGCAGGCCAGTCACTCTCGACCAATTTCTTTTATGAATTTCGCAAGGACATTGTCACATTCTGGCTTTTTGTCTCCCTCGTTTATGGCTTTAAACACATGTCTGATTTACGTCAGGAATTGGCAGCAGCAAAACGGGAAGCCAGACAGCACAACCGCGTAACATTGAAGTGCGGTGGGCGGAGCATCTTTCTCGATGCCCAAAACGTCGAGTGGGCAAATGCAGCAGGTAATTATGTTGAGATTGGCACCGATGGCAAGACACATCTGGCACGCATCACTCTGAGCGCTCTTGAGCAGCAACTAACTCTCGCTGGAGCAGACATAGTGCGGGTGCACCGCTCATGGCTGGTAAACCGATCAGCAATCAGCGAAATCAGAAACTCAAGTGGCGGAGATCAGCAAGCCATAATGCACAGTGGCCTGACCGTTCCCGTTAGCAGGCGCTTTCGCGATCAATTACATCAAGATACAAAAGCAGCTCAGCTGTCTTAGCTGTGATATTCGCCCTCCGGCGGTTGCGCTAGCCGGTGATCAAGATAACTCTCGGCGACCTGCATATATTCGCCGACCTTTTCATCAAAGAAGTGGTCCGCTTCCGGAACCATGGCAAACTCAACCTTGCGGCCTTTTTGGGTGCGGGTTTTGTTGACCATGTCTTCGGTGTCCTGCCACGGACAAATCTTGTCGGTCTCACCATGAATGACAACACCGGAAGACGGACATGGCGCCAAAAAAGTAAAGTCATACAGATTGGCCGAAGCTGACGCTGAAATGAAGCCGACGATCTCAGGCCGGCGCATCAAAAGCTGCATGCCGATCCAGGCGCCAAACGAGAATCCGGCGACCCAAACATAAGGCGCATTCGGGTTCATCGACTGCAGATAGTCAAGCGCGGTCGCCGCGTCGGAAAGTTCGCCCTGACCTTGATCATATTCGCCTTGGCTGCGCCCAACGCCGCGAAAGTTAAATCGCAGGACAGCAAAATCGCGCCGGGCAAACATATGATACATTTCATAGCAAATCCGGTTGTTCATCGTGCCGCCAAATTGCGGATGTGGATGCAGGATCAGCGCGATCGGCGCGCTTTCCTTGCGTGACTTCTGATAACGGCCTTCGAGACGGCCTTCCGGACCGGCAAAAATAACTTCTGGCATGTATACTCTTATCTTTGATGGTGGGCTGTGCGAAAATTCTGAGTGACCAAGTCAGAGTTCGCAATATTTTTGTTTATTTTCATTGATTTCAGCGCCCAATAATGTTGACTAATTTGGTCGGATTTCATATCTTTGGCCTTAGAAAAAGCCAGTCGAACCGTGCCTATAACACGTTTTCGGGCAAATACCACACAAGAGCGCCTCTCAGATGAAGTTAACCGCTAAAGCACGATATGCAGTAACTGCTATGGCTGATATCGCTGCCGTTGACGGGAACGGACCCGTTGCTCTATCGGAAATCGCCGAGCGTCAGATGATTTCGCTGAATTTTCTCGAGCAAGTTTTCCGGCACCTAAAAGCGCACAATCTCGTGACAAGCCAAAGAGGCGCTGGAGGTGGCTATTCCCTCAATTTACCTGCAACAGAAATACGCGTCTCGGATATTGTCAAAGCTGTTGATGAACCCATCCGCACCACCGCCTGTGTACCGGGCGAACTCATCGGTTGTCAGGGAACATCAGCGCGCTGCCTCACCCATGACCTGTGGGATGAGCTCGGCCGCCACATAGAAGTCTTTCTCAACTCGATCACGCTCGCCGATATCATAAAAAAAAGAGTGCTTGGTCGAGCCATGGTGGGTGACGCACCAATCACCGTTGATCTGATCGACGAGGTTTTGTCATGACCCGATACTACCTCGACCACAACGCGACGACGCCGCTTAAACCCGAAGTTCGCGCGGCGATGATCGCGGCGATGGACGCGGGCAATCCATCTTCCGTGCATACCGAAGGGCGCAAAGCAAAAGCGTTGCTTGAAGAAGCGCGTAGTGACGTGGCAAAGCTGGTCGACGCTCCCGCCACTGGCGTGATATTCACAGGCGGCGGCACAGAAGCGATCAACATGGCGCTGTGGGGCATGGTGCGGCGATTAAAAAATCCAGTAAAAAACATCTTCGTTTCCGGCATCGAACACGATGCGACGATCAATTGCGCGCGAGCAATCGAAGAATCGGGCCGTGCAAACTTGAAACTTACGCAAGTCCTCCCGGGTGGGGGCTATGATGCGGGCTGGTTGAAACAGCAATTGGCAGATTATGACGCCGAAAAAGACGGCGCCTTTCTTGTCTGCTTGATGCTGGCCAACAATGAGACCGGCGTGGTGCAAGACATCGCGGCGGTCAGAAACGAAATCTTCGCCAAGGGTGGCTTTTTGTTTGTGGATGCCGCGCAGGCAGTGGGGAAAATAAAAGTGTCGTTTAACGATCTGCAAGCGGACCTCATGAGTATCGCCGCGCATAAATTTAACGGCCCCAAAGGCGTGGGCGCGCTTGTGACCAAACCGGGCATACCGCTTGAGCCGTTGATGCAGGGTGGTGGCCAGGAAATGAGTCGCCGCGCTGGCACTGAGAATATGGTGGCGATTGCCGGTCTCGGCGCCGCCGCAGAAGCGACAGACCTTGACCACATGGCCGGCCTCGCCGCACTGCGTGATCGGTTGGAAGCGGGCCTGAGCAAAAATAATGTCGCCGGGTTGAAAATCTGGGGCGGTGAAAGCGAGCGCCTACCCAACACGCTGTGTTTTTCTGCGCCGGGGTTTTCCTCAGAGACGCAGGTGATGGCGCTGGACCTCGCAGGGATTGCGGTCTCGTCCGGCTCGGCCTGTTCATCGGGCAAAGTCAAGCCCAGCCATGTTTTGACAGCGATGGGCGCAAACGAAGAAGAAGCAGCCAGCACACTTCGTGTTTCACTTGGCTGGGACACAACAGAAGAAGCTGTCGATGCGTTTCTGGAAAAATGGAGCGTGGCCTATGCCCGCGCTGTTCGGGGGAGGGCCGCATGACTGTTTATTTTGCCGGACAAATCAAAATCAAGAATCGCGAGGCATATGATCGTTACGCGGCGAAATTCATGGATGTCTTCTCGAAGTTTAAGGGCACGATGCTCGCAGCGGATTTCGACCCGAAGGTACTTTCTGGCGAATGGGATAAAGATCGTCTTGTTTTGATGTCGTTTCCTGACGAGGCGTCGCTTATGGCCTGGTTGACATCAGACGCGTACAAAGAAATTAGTGCTGACCGGGACGAAGGGGCGGATATAACCGCACTACTCGCGCAAGGTATCGAGGTCATGCAACAATGACCGCTGTCAACGAACGCATAGCCAAAGCAACCGTCGAAACGGCAAAGTCCCTCGAAACCTATAAGCACGGATTCGTCACTGACATTGAATCTGAAAAAGCCCCGAAAGGCCTCAACGAAGATATCGTTCGTTATATCTCAGAAAAAAAAGAAGAGCCGGAATGGATGCTTCAATGGCGCCTTGAAGCATTTAAGCGCTGGCTGCAGATGGACGAACCCAAATGGGCCCATGTGAACTATCCGGTCATCGATTACCAAGATGCGTATTACTATGCGCAGCCGAAGACCGGCGCAAAATACGAAAGTCTCGATGACGTGCCGCCGGAAATCCTCGCTGACTTTGAAAAGCTTGGCATTCCGTTGCGCGAAGCAGAAGTCCTGCTCGGCGTTGAAGGCGCGGCCGCCAGCGCCGCTGAAGCCCGGACGGGCGCAGCACCCAAGGTGGCGGTTGACGCGGTCTTTGACTCGGTCTCCGTCGCGACAACTTTTCAGGCAGAACTGGCAAAATCCGGCGTCATTTTCATGTCGATTTCCGAAGCGATCCGCGAATACCCAGAGCTGGTCAGGAAATATCTCGGCACGGTCGTGCCCGTGACCGACAATTTCTTCGCGACATTGAACTCGGCCGTCTTTTCTGACGGCACCTTCGTCTACGTGCCGGAAGGTGTCCGTTGCCCGATGGAGCTGTCGACTTACTTTCGGATCAACGAAGCCAACACCGGTCAGTTCGAGCGCACCCTAATCGTTGCCGATAAGGGCGCCTATGTCTCGTATCTTGAGGGCTGCACCGCGCCGATGCGCGATGAAAACCAACTTCATGCGGCAGTCGTAGAACTGGTCGCGCTCGAAGACGCCGAAATAAAATATTCCACCGTCCAGAACTGGTATCCGGGCGATAAGGACGGCAAAGGTGGCATTTTCAATTTCGTCACCAAGCGTGCTGATTGCCGCGGCGATAACTCCAAGGTTTCGTGGACGCAGGTCGAAACCGGCTCTGCAGTGACCTGGAAATACCCGTCCTGCATCTTGCGTGGCGACAATTCCGTCGGTGAGTTTTATTCAATTGCCATCACCAACAATCATCAGCAGGCGGACACAGGCACCAAGATGATCCATCTCGGCAAGAACACCAAAAGCCGGATCATCTCCAAAGGTATCTCCGCTGGCAAGTCCGACCAGACATATCGCGGCCTCGTCTCGGTCAACCGAAAGGCCTCGGGCGTTCGCAATTTCACTCAGTGTGATTCTTTGCTGATTGGGCACCAGTGCGGCGCCCACACTGTGCCCTATGTCGAATGCAAAAACGCCGGCGCGATCCTTGAGCATGAAGCGACAACTTCACGCCTGTCAGAGGATCAACTGTTCTATTGCCGACAGCGCGGGCTTGGTGAAGAAGAAGCCGTGGCGCTTCTCGTCAACGGCTTCTGTCGCGAAGTCCTGCAGGAATTGCCGATGGAATTCGCAGTAGAAGCGCAGAAATTGGTGCAGGTATCATTAGAGGGGAGTGTTGGGTGATGCTTTTTCTCTCGCTCCCCGCTGCTGCGTCATGGTGGATCGACGGCGTCACCTGGCTTGAAGCGGTGAACATCGGCGATCCTACAACCGTCTACATCATTGATGAGCCAAAACCGGGGAAGAAAAATGGCGAATAAAAAAGCAATCATCGCAGGCGTCGGTCCGGGCAACGGCATGGCGATCGCCAGACGCTTTGCTGCCGCGGGGTATGATCTGGCGTTGCTCGCCCGCTCGAAAGACAAGCTGAAAAACTACGCCAAAGACAGCGGGCTTTCGGATGTCGACGTCAAAACCGTCGCTGCCGACTTTGCCGATATGAAAGACACGGACAAACGTATCCGCGAAGCAGTAAAAAAACTCGGCGGCGTTGATGTGCTGGTTTATAACGCCTCGCTCTACCGGGAGATCAACTGGAAGGACCTGTCGGCTGAAGATTTGATGAGCGAAGTAACAGTCGGTGCCGGCTCGGCCTATGCAGCGATGCGTGCTGCTGGTGAGACCATGATCCAGAACGGCGGCGGCACGATCATCGCGACCGGCGGTGGTTCAGCCCTACGCCCGCAGGAAACACCGGAAGCGCCAGGGCTGCCGGTCACCAAAGGTGCCATGCGCAATCTCGTCCTTTCTGTCGCATCGCAATTCGCCGAAGACAACATCTATCTCGCAACTGTCACGGTGAACGGCCCGGTAAAAGACGGCACCTTCTACAGCCCGACAGCCATCGCCGATCAGATTTTTGAAACCGCTCACCTGCCGCAAGATTTGCGCGTTAGCGAAGTCTGGTTCCGTGACCCGAAGGAGGATTAGATGACAGACAAACCTGTGCTCAACATTGACGATCTCGAATTCATGGAATTCGGTCATGGCGACAAGTTCAAGGCCCAGCTTGGCGAAATCGCCATACCGCTTGGCCTGAGCCGCATCGGCTGCATGCTGCATGTGGTCCCGCCGGGCAAGACGGCCTTTCCGTTTCACAATCACCACAATCTGGATGAGATGTTTATCATCATCGAAGGAGAGGGTGACTACCGCTTCGGCGAAAAAAAATATTCCGTTGGCAAGGGTGATGTTATAGCCGCACCTGCCGGCGGCCCAGAAGTTGCCCACCAGCTATGGAACACCGGCGACACACCGCTGAAATATTTCGGTATTTCCGATGTATCTGATCCATCAGTTGTCGAATACCCCGACAGCGGCAAGTTTGCAGTGTCCTCAATGATGAAAGACGGTGATCCGCGCACCGCGCATCTGCGCTTCATCGGCCGGACGAAAGACACAACCGGCTACTTCGACGGGGAGGAGTGATGAATCAGCTCTTTGTATACGTGTTGGCTTGTTTGATGCTGTCCGCATGTGCAAGCGCCGAAGCGCAGGGTCGACCGAAGTCCCTTGAAGATGTAAGAACGCCGCCATCGGGTGACATGCCTCTGCCGGAAACTCGCAGCGACAGTGTACTTGGTCTCCTGGCCGCGCTCTACCCGGAATTTCCAGGTGAGGGCCGGTCAACGTTCGAAATTGCGATTATCAACAGCAATGCCGCTTTATTGCAGGCGACAATTATCCAAACTGGTGTCGCAGATGATGCGATCGCTGCGACCCGTGATGTTCTGCTGCTTGCTAATGATGGCGAGTGGCATGTCACCGGCTTCAAGCAGGAACGCAAATGCTACCGAACCGGTATCTTTGACTGGACTACCCATCTCTGCCCATAGGAAACAAAATGCTCACTATTAGTAACCTCCATATCTCCGTTGACGGCGCTGAAATTGTCAAAGGCCTGTCGCTCGACGTGCCCGCTGGTGAAGTACACGCGATCATGGGACCGAACGGCTCGGGTAAATCGACGCTGTCTTATGCCATCGCCGGCCGCAGTGGGTATGACGTCACCAAGGGCGACATTCAGCTTGAGAAAAAAAATCTGCTGCAGATGGAGCCGGAAGAACGCTCGGCCAGCGGCCTGTTCCTGTCGTTCCAACAACCGATGGAAATTCCAGGTGTCGGCACTATGAGCTTTATCCGCACAAGCCTGAATGCGCAGCGCAAAGCGCGCGGCGAGGAAGGGGTCAGTGCGGCAGATTTTCTGCGGCTCGTCCGGGCGAAAGCGAAAATCGTTGGGCTTACAGATGAACAGCTGAAAAGGCCTTTCAATGTTGGATTTTCCGGCGGCGAAAAAAAACGCATGGAAATGCTGCAAATGGCGATCTTTGAACCGCGCTTCGCGATCATGGATGAAACGGACTCTGGCCTTGATATCGATGCGTTGAAAATGGTCGGCGCCGTCGTCAATGCACTGCGGACGCCGGATCGCGGGTTCCTCATCATCACCCATTACCAACGGCTGCTCGATCATATCAATCCTGATCGCATTCATGTGCTCGCCGACGGCAAGATCGTTAAATCCGGCGGAGCGGAATTGGCCACCGAGCTTGAAAGCGACGGCTATGATAAATTCGCTGGCGAGGCGGCCTAGATGGGCGCTGTTTTAAAACTCACGACAGCAGAACAAACCCTGTTGCAACAGTTGCCGAAGGGCGACGTTGCTGCTCGCTTGCGCGAACACGGGCTACCTGGCCGGCGTAAAGAGGGCTGGCGCTGGTCGGATTTGCGCAGCGTATTGAAAGAGCCGATCGCTCTATCTGATCCGTATGCCGGCACAATATCGCCGACTGCCTTGATCCTTGAAAATGCTGGCGAGCTTATTTTTGCAAACGGTCGTCTTGTTGGACACCCGTCCTATCTGCCGCCGCAAATACGCATCTCACGTCAGTCAGCCCATCTGGGCACGCCCGGGGCACCGCTCGCAGCAATTGCGTCGGAACTTTCTGACGGGGCGCACATTGTGGAGATTGTGGGCAAACTGCCCTCACCGGTGTTGATCCGCTACCTCTCTGACGGCAGTGGTATGCATCAAACTAGAGTTCAGGTGCGCCTGGCACCGGATACGGAAGCGACAATTATCGAGCATCACGAAAGTACGGAAGGTGCCTGGCTTAGTAATAATTTGTGCGAATTTTCGCTCAATTCCAAAAGCCACCTGACGCGGATTGTTGTGCAGGAGGGCGCGCCAGGAGCTATCGGCGCCATAACCGGACTGGTCATGCTGGGCGACCGCGCCACCTACACCCAAATAGGCCTGGGATTTGGCGGAAAGATGGTGCGTGATGAAACCCAAATCGTACATGTTCAGCGAGGCGCGAAAGCGAAGTTATCCGGCGCTTATCTTCTGGATGACAAAAATCATCTTGATAATACGACACGCGTAGAACACCGGGCCATCGAAGGCCTCACGGAGGAACTGTACAAGGGTGTATTGCGCGGGCAATCCCGCGGCGTTTTTCAGGGAAAATTTTTCGTCGCCCGCGATGCCCAGAAAACGGATGCCAGAATGAGCCACCACGCTTTGTTGCTATCCGAAAACGCGGAAGTAAATGCCAAACCGGAACTCGAAATCTACGCTGATGATGTGCAGTGCGCGCACGGCAACACTGTCGGCTCGCTGGATGAAAACGTACTGTTCTACATGCGCCAACGCGGTATGTCGGAAAACGAGGCGCGCGCGATCTTGGTGGATGCGTTTGTTGGTGAAGTGCTGGAAGGGATCAAGCACGAGCAGCTGCGCGAACAGCTTGTCACCAAAGTGCGTGATTTCATGGGAGGTGGGGCATGAGCTTAGATGTTGCCGCCATTCGCGCCCAATTCCCGATCCTTGCATCAGAGGTTTATGACAAGCCACTTATCTACCTCGACAATGCTGCGTCCGCTCAAAAACCGCTGGCGGTTATTGACCGCATGAACGAGGTGATGACCAGTGGGTACGCCAATGTTCATCGCGGCCTTCATTATATGTCCAACAAGGCGACCACGGATTACGAACGTGCACGGGAAAGCGTCGCCCGTTTCCTGGCTGCAGCGAGCCCTGATGAAATCATTTTCACGATGGGCGGCACGGATGCGATGAACCTCGTCGCAAATTCTCTTGGTGTCGAACACCTTCAAAAAGGTGACGAAGTCATTCTCTCAGTTATGGAGCACCACTCCAACATCGTGCCTTGGCATCTATTACGGGAGCGCAACGGTGTTGTTTTGAAGTGGCTTGATGTCACCGACGACGGTGTGATCGATCTGGCCGCATACCGCGCATTGTTTACCGAAAAAACGAAACTGGTCGCTATTACCGGTCTTTCCAATGTGCTCGGCTGCGCGCCGCCCTTGAAGGAAATGGCAGCGATTGCTCATGAGCACGATGCTCTAATCTTTGTTGATGGGTGCCAGAAGTCTGTTCACGGACCGGTTGATGTGCAGGATCTGGATGTCGATTTTTACGCCTTCACGGGCCACAAGGTTTATGGTCCGACTGGAATCGGCGCGCTTTACGGCAAACTTAATCTGCTCAACTCCATGCCACCTTATCGCGGTGGTGGTGAGATGATCGACCGAGTGACCATGGAAAACGTAACTTACAACGATCCGCCGCACAGGTTTGAAGCGGGCACACCGCCCATCATCGAAGCAATCGGCCTTGGTGCGGCTGTCGAGTGGATGATGGCACAAAATATCAGCGACCTTTGCGCCCATGAGCAATCCCTGACCCAAAATGTCATGGAAACGCTGACCGGGTTGAACTGGATCAATCTCTATGGTCAAGATCCCGCAAAAGGGCCTGTAGTGGCTTTCAATATCGACGGTGCGCACCCACATGATGTAAGCACGATCTTGGACCGATCCGGTGTCGCTGTGCGTGCAGGTCACCATTGCTGCCAGCCGCTAATGACACGCCTGGGCGTTACCGCGACCGCGAGGGCATCTTTCGCCGCGTATAATACGCATGAAGAAATTGAAGTTTTTGTCGAGGCGCTGAAAAAAGCGCATAACATGTTGGGTTGATACGATGTCTGAGCTGCATGATATCATTGAGTTGACACCGTCTGCGGAAACCTCCGATGCGGCGACCGTTGTCTCGTCTGGAGAAGGGGCCTCGCAAGCTGATCTTGACCGGATCACAGCTGATATTCTGAAAGCGCTAAAATCGGTTTATGATCCCGAGATTCCGGTTGATATTTATGAACTGGGTCTCATCTATAAAGTTGACTTTGAGCAGGAAGGCGAAGGTGCGGGGCTGGTTAAAATCGACATGACATTGACGGCGCCTGGCTGTCCGGTTGCCGGAGAAATGCCGATTTGGGTTGAAAACGCCGTGGCCGAAGTCGAAGGGGTAAAAAAAGTGACAGTGGATATGGTATTTGATCCAGCTTGGACGCCCGAGCGTATGTCGGAAGAAGCAAAACTAGAATTGGGGTGGATGTAAATGTCCAGCACAAGAACCAGAAGACCCAAGCGCAAAGCGATCACCCTAACCGATGTTGCTGCAGCGCGGATGCAGGATATAATGTTAGCTGCTGATGAGCAATTTATTGGTGTGCGGATCGGTGTGAAGAATGGCGGTTGTGCCGGCATGGAATATACGATGGATTATGCCGAGGAGGCTCAGCCGCTTGAAGAGGTGGTTGAAGACAATGGTATCACCATCATGATTGACCCGAAGGCCATATTATTCCTGCTCGGCACAGAAGTTGACTATGTGGTTGAAAAACTCTCGTCCCGGTTCGTGTTCAACAACCCGAATCAAACAGACGCCTGCGGTTGCGGGGAGAGCGTGACGATTGTGCCGATCAGGTCGCAGTCTATGGAAGTGTAATCTCTATTCCTGATCTGAAGTCGGAATAGGTCGCGTCTCGCCAGGTTCGGTAAACAAGTCAAAACCCTGAATCTCAGACGGACGTTGGGCTGGGTCGTCCGGCATCGCCTCCGGCACATGAACACCAACTGAGTGCAACGGTGTCAAACGGTGGTCCAGAATGTCCCGCCCGACCGGATCGAGAAAATACCAGTAAGGTGGGAACGCCATATGCGTCTGACGTTTTGCCCAGTGCTCGGGATCACGGTCGAAATGGACGTCTTTAGTGTCAGCATCACCCATGTGTAACACTGTGACCTGATTATCGAGTGTTACGCGAAACGCAATATTCTGCACGTCGGTCCGGCTTGCAGGCCAGCCGGAATGCGGAATACGGACCGCTTCGATGAGAAGGCCGCCGAATTCAATGACAATCGGCGCGTCGCCATATGCCAGGGCAACAGGAACGACCCGCTCGAAGAGTTTTGCGTCATCTGCTGAGGCAATCTTACGAAGTGCTTCGACGGCCTGTGCAGGGGCTACAAGTTTGAACGCAGTCTGCGCTTTCAGAAACTGCAGCATCTCGGAGGGAGAGAAATGATCACCGTGATAGTGACTAATAAAGACCGCATCAACACCGTCGTATGGCGGCAAGCCGGCAAATAGTGCGGCTCTCATTTCTACGGGTGGCAATTGGTACTGTCCGTAGGAATTTTCAAACAATGGGTCAAAAACAACCTTAGTGTCGCCGCGCACAACCATTACGCCTTCATTGGCAAGGTAATGAGCAGTCGCGGTTGTTGTATGGCTCGCTTCACCGGAACAGGCAGTGAGAGCGATCGTAAATGCTGACACTAGTGGACTGAAGAAATATCTCATAGTTGTTGACCTAATTATTTGTTCAGTGGTGACATTGCTTTTTGGATCTCTGGTATATCTTCCACACTGCGCAGATACAAAGGAGAGCTGATCTTGTTCGAGTTCTGTTCGTACACATATCCGGCCTTCAGGATTTCTGCATCACTCCAAGCTGCGCCCATGAACGAAATGCCGACCGGCAGCCCGCGCACTTTGCCCATTGGTACGGTGAGATGTGGGTAGCCTGCGATAGCAGCCATCCAACCAGCACCGACGCCGCCTGGATAGCTGTCGCCGTGTATGGCGTCGATCAGAAAGGCAGGCCTGGCGGTCGGGGCGATCAAAATCTCGACATCATGTTCCGCGAGCAACCTGTCGATACCATTTTCTCGTGTCCCTTGAAGGATGGTTGCCAGTGCTGTTTTGTATTCTTCGTCGTTAAGACCGGGCAATTCGTTGGAATCACCGAAAATATCCTGATCGAACAACGCAAGTTCGATATCGGCATGGGCTTCATTGAATGCGATCAGATCAGACAGGGAGCGCACGGTTGTGTTGTCGGTTGTGCTGGCGAGGTAGGCGTTGAGCGATGCTTTAAATTCAGCTTTGAGAACAAGAAATTCATACCCCCACAGATTGTCCGGTGGCGTAAAGTCATCGATATCAACAAGCACAGCTCCGTCTTTTCTCAGTACGCCGAGTGCTTCTTCAAATAAAGTGTTGATTTCGGGCACATCACCCTCGGCAAAGCGCATAACGCCAATGCGTTTGCTGTCCACAGTGGCCTCCGAAAAAGCCTCGTTGTAGTCCCTCTTAACAGTGTCTGCCAGTGCCGTTGCCGGATCGGCTGGATCAGATCCGGCCATCGCGGTAAGCATGATCGCGGCATCGCGAACTGTCCTGGTCATCGGGCCAGCCGTGTCCTGTGTTGGCGATATCGGGATGATATGAGTGCGCGAAATAAGACCGACGGTGGGTTTGAAACCGACAATGCCATTCATGGCTGACGGACAGATGATCGAACCGTTCGTCTCAGTGCCAACTGAACCGGCGGCCAGGGCTGCCGCGGTTCCAGCACCGCTGCCTGAACTGGAACCACAAGGCGACCGGCTCAACATATGCGGGTTGCGCACCTGTCCGCCAATGGCACTCCAGCCGCTGATTGAATCATTCGACCGGAAATTTGCCCATTGCGAAAGACTGGCCTTGCCAAGGATGATCGCGCCGGCGTTCCGTAATCCGGCAATTGCAGGTGCGTCGCGGCCATTTTGGTTTTCTCGCAACGCCAAAGCACCTGCAGTTGTCGGCATGTTGTCTTTGGTCTCGATATTGTCCTTAATCAGTATAGGGACACCGTGTAACTGACCGCGAATTCTTCCGGCGACACGTTCTGTATCCATTTCACGAGCAAGTGCAAGAGCGTCTGGATTGAGTGCAATGATACTGTTGAGTGTTGGACCATTGCGATCAATGGCTTCGATCCGTTTGATATAGGCTATCACCATCTCTTCCGACGTGATCTCACCGTCTCGAATGGCAGACGCGATTTCTGACAATGGTTTTTCGATGAGATGTGTCGCCACGCCCGACTGATCTAGCGACATTTTGCTGCGGTCAGTTTCAGCTTTGCCGCACGCCGCGCAACCAACAATAATAAACAGGACTAATGAACGTAACGACTTTGACATCGAGTTTCTCCCTTGTTGGTCACCAACATAGCAGGCAAGCGCGCCTTTCAACACTTTTATGGAGTTGGATATTTGTTTTCAGCTTCGGTTATGACTTTTTGCAACAACCCGTCAAACGCCCCTGAAGATAAGATAAGGATGACATTTTTTGCTGGATTGCTGTCATGGATGATTTCCCGGTAATTATTCTGGTCAAAAGTGCGCGTATTGGCGTGATGCGCGCTCGTCTCCGAAAGGATTTCGTCGAGGGAAAGCTGGTCATGCGTGTGCGCACCCAGCATTGGCGGTTTATACAAATAAACACGTGAAACATCGTCAAAAACCGTTTGGTACTGGTCGAGCCCGGCGCGGTTGCGCCAGCTAAATGTGTGTGGCTCGAACAGGACAATAAGTTCTCTGTCATTGTAGTGCTCTGCAACGGCGTTGATGGCGGCCCGTGCTTTTTCATAGGATGAACCGAAACCCTCATAAATCGGCAAAGCGGTTTTCTCGCTTTTGAGGTCGAGGCGCCGGTTGATCCCCTGAAAATTAGCAATCGCAGCCGAGAATTCACCGAATGTCAGGATTTGTTTTCCGAGCAGCCAGGCAGCGGCCCCGACAATATTCTGAACGTTGTGCCTGCCAAGCAGCGTGGTTGTGACTTTCCCGAGGGTTGTACCAGAATTGACCAGCACGAACTCTGTTTGGTTCCCCGGTGCAATATCGACTGCGTGCCAGTCCGCATTCGGCTCCATCCCGTAGGAGATTTTTGACCCTTTGTATGCCTCATAGAAATCTGCAGAATTTTTTTCATCAAGACAGGCAACAAGCTGCCCTGACTTTTTTTTCAGTTTATCAAGCAGGGCCTGGAAGGGGGCATGGTAGCTATCAAGAGTCGGAAAGATATTGATGTGATCGTGGCAGGCGGAGGTCAGAATCACGGTGTCCGGGTCATAATGCAAAAATTTTGAGCGATTATCCCAATTAGCACTCGGATACTCGTCGCCTTCAAAAATGAAATGCTCACCGGTGCCCAAATCGGAGGAGTTTTCAAAGTTCTTCGGGATTGCGCCGATGAAATATCCGGGATTTTTGCCGGCATCGATCAGACACCAGGTGATAATGCTAGTGAGTGTGGATTTGCCGTAACTACCGGCGATGACGATCCGGGATTTCTTTTTCGACAGGTCTGCCAGCACTTCCGGGAACGATCTTACTCGGTCATGATGCGCGTCCAATGCGTGCCGCACTTCTTCATTTGTTTCCGGTACCAGCTTGGCGTTCTTGCCGATCACGATGAGGCCTACATCTGGCGGGATATTGTTTTTTGCGTAGCTTTTACTGCAAACGATGCCGAGTTGATTGATGTAGTCGCTCACCGGTGGGTAAAACCCCTCGTCCGATCCAGTGACGGTATATTTTTTTTTCTGCAGCAAATACGCGACCGCCGACATGCCGGCGCCGCAAATGCCAATGAAATGCGCTGTTTTTGTCATGAGTGGTCTTATGCCCTGATTTTCTGCGCCCTAAGGAAGTTTGTTCCCGCGCCATTTCTCCATCATCCACTTCAAAATAGGAGAGTAATTCCTCGGGAATATGCGCTGAATGATCGAAATGAGATGCGCGTCCGTGCCAATCAGAATGCGCTTATTGCCCCTTCTGATGCCAGACAGAATTACCTGTGCTGCGTCTTCTGGGCTGGTCTTAGCGGCGCTCTCAAATCTTGCCTGAAGCTGATCGCGATCTTCAATGCCTTCAGGTAGCGCGTCGATCTCGGCATTGCGGACGATATTTGTATCTATGCCCCCCGGATGGACGGAATGGATCTTCACCCCTTTGTCTTTGAGTTCAATACCAAGGGTCTCTGAAAATCCCCGCACTGCGAATTTTGAGGCGCAATAATGGGCGTTGCCCGGGTAACCGATGAACCCGAATACGCTGGAAATATTTGTCAGGTGGCCCTGCGTTTCTATAAGCTGCGGCAGGAATGCTTTGGACATCCGGACAACACCCCAGAAGTTAATATCGACGACTTTCTCCATCGCTGTGAGGTCGGTCTCTTCGAAAGTGCCAACCCGGGCGATCCCTGCAACGTTGAAAACATGTTTTGCTGATCCAAGGGCCTGCTGCACCCGGGTTGCGTAGGAGGCAATGGCATCCCGGTCCGCCATATCGAGCTTGTCGGTAATGATCTTGTTGCTGGCATCAGCGCCCGCGAGCTGGGCTGTTTCTGCCAGCCCTTCCTCATTCAGGTCCGACAAGGCCAGCATTGCACCGGCCTGACCGAGTTTAATCGCAAGGGCGCGTCCGATGCCTGAGGCAGCGCCAGTGATGACGCAAATCTGGCCCCCGTATGTTTCATTTATCTGGGTCATTTTATCTCGCTTGTTTTGCCGGCAAGGTACGGTGCTGCACTGCATCACGGCTAGCAGGAATTGCAGTTGTCCCGCGTTGGAAGAGTGACTTGCCGGCGCAAACATTTACAATCGCTGGAAAAAGGAGGTGGGGTTATGATGCGCACAATGCTGGCATTTATATGCCTGATGACAGGGATGGGGCTGATGTTTGAAACGACGCAGGCTGTTGCGGGTGGCGGGTATGGCATCGGGGCTGGCGGTCGGCCAGTTGGTGAGGCTTGGTCGAGGAGCCCGGTCTATGCTGAGCACGGTATGGCAGCAACGGCGCACCCGCTCGCCAGTCAGGTTGCGATCGACATTTTGAAGCAAGGTGGCTCTGCGGTGGATGCAGCGATCGCCGCCAACGCCGCAATTGGGCTGATGGAGCCGACCGGCAATGGGATCGGCGGCGATCTTTTTGCGATTGTCTGGGATCCGGAAACGGAACAACTCTATGGGTTGAACGCCTCAGGTCGCTCGCCCATGGGCCGGTCCTATAATGATCTGCTGGCAAAGCTTGATGGCGCAGTCTCCCTGCCACCGCTCGGGACATTGCCGGTCTCGGTACCGGGCACCGTCGATGGCTGGTTCGAATTGCATAACAAGTTTGGCAATCTTTCCATGCGCAAAGTATTGCAGCCGGCGATTGGTTATGCAGAGGACGGGTTTCCTGTATCACCCGTCATCGCATTTTATATGCAACTCAATTTGCAGCGGTTTGAAGAAAACCTCGGCATGATGGAAGAATTCGATAATGCGCGTGCGGCCTATTTTGCCAACGGTGCACCGAGCGAAGGCGAGATTTTCAAGAATCCAGATCTCGCCAATACACTTGGTCTGATCGCGCGCAAGGGGCGTGATGCCTTTTACGAGGGTGACATCGCGCGTACTGTTGATGCTTACATGAAACGCATCGGTGGAGATCTTCGCTATGAAGACTTTACAGCGCACAAATCTGAATGGGTTGAGGTCGGCTGCGTCGATTATCGCGGTTATGGGCTGTGTGAATTGCCACCGAACGGGCAAGGCTTTGCGGCGCTTCAGATGGCGAATATTCTGAAGAATGTTGACTTGAGCCAGTGGTCTCGCGGTGATGCGCAAGTCTTTCACTATATCACTGAGGCGAAACGGCTCGCTTTTGAGGATGTCGCAAAATACTACGCCGATCCTGAGTTTTCAGATCTGCCGACCGAATGGCTCCTGTCAGACGAATATGGCCGCGAACGCTTTGCCCTGATTGATCCGGACAAGGCAATGACAATGCCGAAACCTGGTGAGCCGAAGCTGGAGGGCGACGGGGATACCACTTATCTCACCGTCGCCGACAAGAACGGCATGATGGTGTCGCTGATCCAGTCCAACTATCGCGGAATGGGGTCCGGCCTTGTGCCGGATGGACTTGGCTTCATGCTGCAGGATCGTGGTGAATTGTTCTCGCTCGACCCGGATCATCCAAATGTTTACGCACCGGGTAAGCGACCGTTCCACACCATCATCCCGGCATTTTTGCTAAAGGACGGCAAACCGTTAATGAGCTTCGGTCTGATGGGCGGCGCGATGCAGCCCCAAGGGCATATTCAGGTGCTGGTCAATATTGTCGATTTCGGTATGAACCTTCAGGAAGCCGGAGATGCAGCAAGACTTAATCATGATGGCGGCAGCCACCCGACCGGCACTGGTGCTGATCTTCTGGGTACACTTCATCTTGAGGCAGGTGTGCCGGAAGAGACCGTCGCGCAACTAAAAGCGATGGGACACAATGTCGTGATTGTTGAAAATGGCGTGATTTTTGGTGGTTATCAGGCGATCTGGCGCAATCCGGAAACCGGTGTTTATGCTGGCGCAACGGAAATGCGCAAAGACGGTTTGGCGATCGGGTACTAGGGACAAATCATGTTAGAGAACAATATCTGGGCGGATCGCCCGACTTTCGTCACGAATCTCGAATGTTCGATCAGAGGCAAAACCTATGAAGCCGATCAGCTTCACGGGCTCTCCGAAGCCGGGCGGCCTTTGCTGGTCCGATACGATCTTGATGCGGTGAAAGCGGCTGTTTCCCGCGACGACCTTGGGGGCCGGGAAGCGGATTTCTGGCGCTATCGGGAACTGTTACCAGTGCGCCGTACGAAGAACATTGTCTCGCTTGGCGAGGTAATGACGCCATTGGTTCGGCTCTCCAACATGGGGCGTGATCTCGGCGCCGGTGAGATCATCGTCAAGGACGAGGGGCGCTTGCCTACCGGCTCGTTCAAGGCGCGAGGACTGGCACTGGCCGTGTCGATGGCCAAGGAACTGGGGATCAGCAAAACGGCGATGCCGACCAATGGTAACGCAGGTGCCGCACTGGCTGCTTATTGTTCAAGAGCCGGGATTGAGAGCTTCGTGTTTTGTCCTGATGATACGCCTGAAGTAAATGTTCGCGAGATCGCCATGCAAGGTGCGAAGGTCTGGCGTGTCAACGGCTTGATCAATGATTGCGGCAAAATCGTCGGCGATGGTAGGGAGCCTATGGGCTGGTATGATATCAGTACCCTGAAAGAGCCGTACCGGATTGAAGGCAAGAAGACGATGGGGCTGGAACTTGCCGAACAGCTCGGATGGGATGTACCGGATGCGATCTTCTACCCAACCGGTGGTGGCACCGGCCTCATTGGTATGTGGAAAGCATTTGCTGAACTGGAAGCACTGGGCTGGATCGGCGCCAAGCGCCCGAAGATGATTGCAGTGCAGTCAACTGGTTGCGCGCCAATTGTCAAAGCGTTCGAAGATGGTGAGGAACACGCTCCGGTGTGGGAGAATGCCCACACGATAGCCAGCGGCATAAGAGTGCCAGTGGCGGTCGGCGATTTCCTTATTCTGCGCGCGGTCCGGGAGTCCGATGGCTATGCAATCGCGGTGACGGATGAAGCGATTGATGCCGCACATCGCGAGGTCGCCCGGCGCGATGGGTTTCTTCTGTGTCCTGAAGGGGCGGCGACATTTGCGGCGTACCGGCAGTCTCTGGACGATGGGCGAATTTCTAAATCTGACCGTGTAGTGCTATTCAATTGTGGCTCGGGTCTCAAGTATCCCATGCCAGCGGCTGATGCGAAGCTGGATCGGACCAAACCGATTGACTATGGTTCTTTGAATTAAGTTTGGAAGGGGCGGGCGAATGAAACGGTATTTAATCGTAGTGATTGCAGCGGCGGTGTCGTTTGGATCGGTGTATGCGCAAGATCAAGGCGAGCAACCGTCGCAGCGCGAGATGATGCTCGCCGCAGGGTACAAGGCTATGTTCACGTGCTCCGCGATATTTAACGGCGGCAAGACGCTGGAACAGGTCGAGAACCATGAACTCGATCATATTTATACGGACTATGAATTAGCGATGGCGTTGTTGCCCGATGCGGTGATTGATAAAAAAACGGATTCCGTCAGTGTTGCCTATGGTGAAAGCATGCCGCCGCGGATTTCCAAGTGGCGGCGGAGTGTCGGCTGCGTGTCCTTGCCGCCGGGCAGCCGCCTTGACGACGCGCTTGTTGCCGAGACCGAGGACTACCTGATTTTTGGAGCCAAACATCGGGCCAAGAAATATGTGCCATGGCCGCAGGGCGACAGATTGCCTGATCAGGGCGTTGTTGATGCAGACAAGTTGGCTTCGTTGCAGGCGAGTGTCGATCGTGCTTTTTCAGGAGCTTACAAGGGCAGAACGACTGCGGTGGTTATCGTGCAGGACGGCAATATTACCCATGAGCGGTATATCGATGGGTTCGATATGTATACGTCTCAACGTACCTGGTCTGTGGCGAAGAGTGTTGCCGCAACGGTAATTGGTGCGGCGGTGCATCAAGACATTCTTGATCTGAAAGATTCGGCGGATCTCGAAGAGTGGTCGAGACCAGGAGACTTGCGACAAAAGATCACAATCGAAAACCTCTTGCACATGGCGAGCGGCCTCGACAGCGGTGAAGCTGGCAATCGCACCGACGATATCTATTTTGGCGGTGGGCTGGTTCAACAACATGCAACCAAGGGCGCATTGGAGGCAACTCCAGGTCGTCGTTGGAAATATGCCAACAACGACACAATGCTGGTGATGCGGGCGTTGCGGCATCGGATCGGGGACGACAAGGAATACCAGATTTTTCCGTTTCGAGAAGTGCTGCACAAAATCGGCATGTATAAAACCAATCCCGAAACCGATTGGGGCGGCGATTATGTGATGTCGAGCCAGGTGTGGACGACGGCTCGGGATCTGGCGCGGCTGGGGATGTTGTATCTGAATGATGGTGTCTGGAATGGCGAGCGCATTCTGCCCGAAGGCTGGGCTGAATATGTGGCGACTCCAGCACCTTCGCAACCACCGTGCCGTACGCCGGATACAGGTTGCCGGGGATATGGCGCACAGTTTTGGCTTAGCAAGAATTATCCAGGCGTGCCGAATGATACGCTTGCGGCGCTTGGCAATCGCGGGCAGTTCTTGTTTATCGTGCCGTCGCGCAATGTTGTAATTGTACGCCGGGGATATGACTGGCGCGGAAATTATTTCGATGGGCCAGCATTTGTTGCAGATGTGCTAGAGGCGCTGGAGTAAGATAGCTGATCTGGCAGCTGCCAAAATCCTCGCCATTCGAGACGGCCCTTCGGGCCTGCGCAAGATCAGGAGTTTTTGCGAATGATCACCCTACACCAGAGCCGGCGCGAAGCGTCGTGTCGAAGGGGACTGAACCACCATCTCAAGGCCCTTTCCTTGCCCGGCGCTTGCGGTGGTAGGCGCCTTTTGGTTTTGAGGTGAGGGTTGATACGGTGCCTTCGGATTTGCTGATGCGGCCTTCGGACCCTTTGGAGATTGACCGTTCCACCTCTGATTGTCGGGCAAGGGGGTCTGAGGCGATGGTTAGCTCGATATCCTGCAGGCGCTTGATTTCATCGCGCAGGCGTGCGGCTTCCTCGAATTCGAGATTAGCGGCGGCATCACGCATTTGTGTTTCCAGTGCGGCCAGGTGTTTCCTCAGATTGCCGCCAGGCTCAAACATTTCGCCGTCTTCGCCAAAGCCTTGCAGACCCTTGGTCAAATGCTGGCCGACGAACGAGGTGCCGGCCGCTGCCCGCTTGGCATCATCGCCGGAATTCATGGCGTCGGCAATTTTGGCTTTGACGGAGGTCGGCGTGATGCCGTTGGCCTTGTTGTGGGCGATCTGCTTTTCGCGGCGGCGGCTGGTTTCGGCGATGGCCCTTTCCATCGAGCCGGTGATACCGTCTGCATAAAGAATGACCCGGCCTTCGACGTGACGAGCGGCACGGCCGATGGTCTGAACGAGGGCCGTTTCGGAGCGCAGGAATCCCTCCTTGTCAGCGTCGAGAATGGCAACAAGCTGACATTCCGGAATGTCGAGACCTTCCCGGAGCAAATTGATACCAACCAGCACATCAAATGTGCCCAGGCGCAGGTCGCGAATGATCTCGATTCGCTCCAGCGTGTCGATGTCAGAGTGCATATAACGCACGCGCACGCCTTGATCATGCATGTATTCCGTCAGGTCTTCGGCCATCCGTTTGGTCAAGGTGGTGACGAGAACTCGGCCCCCCAGCTTGGCGACTTTTTTACACTCGTCGATGACATCATCGACCTGGCTGGCACCATCTTTGGACACCGGCCTGATCTCGACCGGTGGATCGATGAGCCCGGTCGGGCGGATTACCTGCTCGGTGAATACACCACTGCTGCGATCCAGTTCCCACGGCCCGGGCGTAGCTGACACGTGTAGGGTCTGCGGGCGCATGGCATCCCATTCTTCGAATTTGAGGGGCCGATTATCCATGCAGGAGGGCAGCCGGAAGCCAAATTCTGCGAGCGTCCTTTTGCGGGCAAAGTCACCACGGAACATAGCGCCGATCTGCGGCACTGTGACGTGGCTTTCGTCGACAAAGATCAGAGCGTTGTCAGGCAGATATTCAAACAGCGTTGGCGGTGGCTCGCCCGGTTTGCGGCCAGTTAGGTAACGCGAATAGTTTTCGATACCAGCGCACGAGCCGGTAGCGGCCATCATTTCAAGATCAAACTGCACGCGCTGTTCGATCCGCTGGGCTTCAATCAGTTTTCCTTCTTCGCGCAGGATCGGCAAGGTCCGGTTCAACTCCAGCTTGATGCCTTCAATTGCCTGATTGAGCGTCGGGCGCGGCGTCACGTAATGTGAGTTGGCGAACATGCGGATTTCTTCGAGATCGTCTGTCTTTTGACCGGTGAGTGGGTCGAACTCGGTGATTGCCTCGATCTCGTCGCCGAATTGCGAGACACGCCAGGCCCGGTCCTCGTAGTGGGCAGGGAAAATCTCGATGACATCGCCGCGCGCCCGGAATGAGCCGCGGGCGAAGGCCAAGTCGTTGCGCTTGTATTGCAGGGCGACGAGATCGGCGAGCAGCTTCTTGCGTTCAATGATCTGGCCGACTTGCAATTCGAAGGTCATGGCGGTGTAGGTTTCAACCGAGCCGATGCCATAAATGCAGGAGACCGAGGCGACAATGATTACGTCGTCGCGTTCCAGAAGCGAGCGCGTTGCCGAGTGGCGCATACGGTCTATCTGCTCGTTGATCGAACTTTCTTTCTCGATATAGGTGTCCGTGCGCGGAACATAGGCTTCCGGCTGATAGTAGTCATAATAGGAGACAAAATATTCAACGGCGTTATTGGGGAAGAAGCTTTTGAATTCCGAATAAAGCTGGGCTGCGAGGGTTTTGTTGTGGGCGAGCACGAGGGCCGGGCGCTGGCAGGCTTCGATCACCTTGGCCATGGTATAGGTCTTACCCGAGCCAGTGACACCGAGCAGCACCTGGTCCTGCTCTGCCTCGTTGATACCAGCAGTCAGCTCCGCAATGGCAGCAGGCTGGTCGCCAGCGGGTTCATAGTCCGAGACGACTTCCAGCCGGATGCCGCCGCGGGTTTTCTCCGGCCGGTCAGGCCGGTGCGGCGCCCAGGCGGGTGCGGCCATGCGATCATGATACGAGTGGATCGCTTCGGAAAAACCGGTGCCTTCGGGCAGCGTTTCGTCGTATTTTGGGTCGGAATCAGTCATCGGACATATGTAGAACACCCGCTCGTTTGGTCAAGCGCCGGTATGTTCCCTCGTGCGGCTGGCTGACGCGGCGTTGCTAGGTCCGCTCTGGCCTTAAGCGCCTGAAGGGTAGACGATACAAAGCCAACTACTTCGATACTGAATCCGAATTCTGGATTTCAGGCCCGAGGAATGACGGAAAAGACCGTCCTTATCCGGTAAGTTCCCAACTGATCGAAATTGACTAAGATGTAGCAGATGATTACTGGCGCAACATCAGTGGTGTGAAACCTCTTGGCTGAGACCGGCACCCAAGAACTGCTTACCCCGCTTTGCGCAGAATCTTCTTCGCGCGTGCGCTTGCCATCGCTTCCGTCAGGGCTTTCTCCAGATTATCAGGATTGAGCGGTTTTGGAATGAAGCCTGTCATGCCGGCAGCTAGATATTGTTCGCGGTCACCTTCCATGCAATTGGCGGTAACGGCGATGATCGGAATGTTGGCCTTGGGACCAGCAAAGGCGCGAATTTTTTTGGTTGCCTGTAAGCCATCCATTACCGGCATCTGAACATCCATAAGCACGAGATCGAAGTCGCTTTGATGCACAGCAGTAACCGCTTCGGCGCCGTTTTCAACGATTGCGATATTGTGACCAGCTGCGGTGACGAACGCCGTGACAACCTGCTGGTTGACGGGGTTGTCTTCGGCAGCAAGGATACTCAGTGGCCGTGGTTTTTCCAATTCAACCGGCGTTTGTTCGGATTTAGTTGCAGACCCCGCTGCTGCTGTTTTCTTGTCTTTGGTGACTTGCGCGACGGGACGCTTTGGTGCTTTTGCAGGTTTGGTCAACACCGTGAACCAGAAAGTACTGCCGAACCCTTCCGTACTCTTCAGGCCGATTTCACCGCCCATCAATTCAACCAGTTGTCGGCAGATTGACAGGCCGAGGCCTGTGCCACCGAACTTGCGGGTGATGGTTGCGTCAGCTTGTGCGAAGCGCTCGAATATTCTTGCCTGGGCGCCGCCGGAAATGCCGATACCAGTGTCCTTGACTTCGACCCGTAAAATGCCGAGCGCGTCGGTCCCCTTGTATCGGACGTTCACCTCGACCTGGCCTTCTTCCGTAAATTTGATGGCGTTGCCAACAAGATTGATCAGAATTTGGCGGATGCGCATCGCATCGCCTGTGATCCAATCGGGAACTCTTCCGTGTACAGAACACCGTAGCTCGACGGACTTGGCGCGAGCCTGCATGGACAGCAACGATAACACGTCTTTTGTTATTCGTGCCGGGCTGAATGGGACGTCTTCGAGCTCGAGTTGGCCACGTTCTAATTTGGAAAAATCAAGGATTTCATTCAGTATTTTCAACAGATCTTTGGCGGATTCCGTGGCGGTCGTCGCCTGATTTCGCTGTTTCTCATTGAGATCTGAATTGCTCAGCAATTGCAGCATACCCAACACACCGTTCATTGGGGTACGGAGCTCATGACTCATCGTCGCCAGGAACTGACCCTTGGCAATCGTTGCCGATTCGGCATCACGCCGACGCAGATCGAGTCCGTAACGCTGAGCATTCACCAGTCGAAGCAAGGGCCAAAACAGCCCAAGGGCCAAGCCGAGAAAAACAACCGGCCCCAACATCATTCGGTACAATTGGCCGGTCTTTTGAACTTCACGCAGATTATCTTCTGTCGCCTGAAACGCATCAACGGCGCTCTCCATCGCCGGCTGGAAAGCGTAAGTCGCACGCTGTAAATCGGCGACGAGGTCCGATCGGGTAGGCTCATCCTCCGTTGTTAGAACAGATGACGCGAGGCCTAGATATTTGTTCCGCAAATCGACGAGCACCGGGTTCCCAGGGAGAAAGGCGCGATCCCTTGCATTGAGGTTATTGCTGTCCGCATATCTTGTGACCAACAGGTCCAGTATAATAGCTTGTTCGCGGGCCCTGGCTATTGCCTGTTCAAGGTTGCGCCGGTCTGCCTGATCAGGCGAAAGAGCAAAGCGGTTGACCCGTTGGCTCAACAACCATTGACGCCCAGCAAGGTCAATGATTTCAGCAGTGTTGCCGGTTTTTTGCCAGCTTATCTGTTGATTTACCGACGCCAGGAAAGGAACGCTTGCTGCGCAACAGGCAGCAAAAACCACACCTACCAGTAGCGTACGATCAGATTTGGCGGACCTAATTTTACGGCTTTCGCCGTAATTCATGGTGCGGCGGTCAAGGGATATCAACCAATATGAGACGGCGCCCACGATCACTGCCAAAACACCGGCGTCCGCCAGTGCGGCACCTTCTACGCCCAGCATTGCAACGGTTTCATTGGTCAGCGGATACATCACAGCTTCGAACGAAAATGTTACATGGGCGACGATGAGAGCCAGGGTTTTGTGGGCCTTTGGGATGCGGCTGTTGGTGGCGACGTGATCCATCCAGCTTATCAGCCCTAGGAACATCAAGCCGCTAACACCGGCGAGCACCAGCGCGTTGATGATGTCAACAAACGGGGTTGCCGCCGGCATTGTCGATGTTAACACAGGCAAGACAGAGAGCTCGGTGCCAATAATCGCCATCGCTATCGCTGTACTGATTAATAATGATCGCATTTCGTGAGCACCGCCAAATACCAACCCGTATGGTTTTTGATAGCAAAAATGGATTACGAAACGGTGATTAGGGTGTTAGCGAACCCTTAAGGTTAACGCGGAGTTAAGAGCTGTATTGAGTGGAAGCTGTATTGAGTGGAAAGTGACAATTATAGATTTATGCGCACGTGATCAATGATTAGCGGTTTTTTCACCCCTCCAACTGGTTTCCTCGCACGCGTTTGCTGATTATCTCAGTTTTTTCAAAATATGAGCATTTATCAGGCGGCAGACTTTTTCGGTGTTGCCGGGTAGAGAAGCCGGGCGGCTTTTGGCACTTCAAACGGTTGCCAGGCACCGTCTTCCTGTGCCAGCCGGTCTGCGATGGCGTAAATGACCAACGGATTGACGCCGAGGCCAAAATGGCTGGCTGGTACTTCGATATTTTCGGTCAGTGGCGCGGCATCCTGGATCGAGCCTTCCCAGGCAACGATACCGTCTGATTTGCTGTAAATGGAAGTTGTTGGGACCGGCGGGGCTTCGCCTGATTTGGCAAATCGTTCCACGTATTCACCCTCGGGCGGGCCATTGATGGCATCAAACACAGCGCGTACACCCGGCGCGGAGTAGCCGTGGCCGGCCACAATCGGGCTGCCGAGGGAAATAACCGACCGGATCATATCTGGATGAAACTTTGCGATTTCTCGCGCGAACAAACCGCCAAGGCTCCAGCCTACAATGGAAATGCCACGGCCTTCTTTTTCGTAAATATCGGTGATCAAAGCGCTCATTTCTTCTTCGCGCTGTTTATTGAGTTTCAAATTTCGGCCGAGCTTCCAGCCGTAGGTGCTGTAGCCAAGATCCTTCAGCACACCGCGCATAGGCCGGGTTGAGGCATCGCTGGCCATGAAGCCAGGCAGAACCAATACTGGGTGTCCATCGCCCTTGGGAAACTTCTTCATCAGAAGTCGCAGGGCGAGAAAGGAATTCAACTCGAATATGGCTCGCCATTCTGTCAGTGTGAGGAGGAGAGAAGGTGGTTTGCGTACTGCCGACTGACCCATTTCAATTCTCCCTACTGTACAAATGCCGGCTAATACCGATCTGAGCACGTATTGTTATCCGTAACGCTGTTTCATGCAACTCCACAGCACAGCGCGCAAACAGATATTGTGCACTGCACAATGAGCTATACTGCCGGTGTTTCGGTGTTGGCGGCGACTTTTACTTTTGCTTTCCGGATTGTCGTCGATTTCTTGGAAGGCTTGCGCATTTTGGATTTCTTTTTGCTGGGTGCTTCCACATCCGACGCTTCAACGCCGCTTGTTGCTTCCAACAATTCCTCAAATGATTCCTGCATACATTCCGCATAGAAGCCGGGATCAGGCAGCGCGTTGCGACACGCGGTAAAGCACACGGTGACCTTGTCGACATAGGAATGAATCACATGCCCAAGCGCCATCCCATCGAGCAGGCAAAGATTGCCGAACATGTTCACCATTCTCGCGCCCGCGGAATAAATCGGAATAGGGGGGCCGGGCACGTTGGTGACAACGGTATTGAACACAGGTTTCATGCGATTTGCGATACCAAGTTCCGTGTACAGCCTTGAACCGAGGCCTAGAAAAAGCGCCGGTGTGACCTTACTCATGTCGGCCATTTGTCGCGCGCCGAGAGCATTGGTCAGATTTTTCGACTTAACGGTTTCCTCATGCACGTATTTGAATCGATCAGCCGCACTTTCGAGATGAGTCCCCAAAGGCGCAACCATCGCAGAGACCTGGTTGCCTTGTGTGTTTTTCTCACTCTCGTCCCGAACAGATATCGGTGCCATGGCTACGAGTGTGTCCGTACCAAGCTCGCCCTTGGCGCCCAGATATTTTCGTAGGGCGCCGCCGACTATGGCGAGCATGACGTCGTTGACTTTGGAGCCCTCTGACAGGACACGGATTTGTTTGATACTCGTTAAATCAAACGTACAGGCATCAATTGTCCGATGTGCCGACACGGAGCCGTTAAACCGGGTCCGGGGCGCTTTGATCACTGCCTCAAAATCAAACTCACCTTTGACGAAACTCTTCGATGCCTTGTAAAGACCCGGGATTGAGTTACGCGCTGCATTAAACTGACGCAGCGGATTGGTCCAGGCGCGGACATACCCTTTGGCAAACAGACCGAGCTGGTTCGGCATATTGTCCGGTTTCCACTCATCCGGATGATCCGGGGGTGGCGTGTCCGGTGCAAGCGTATTGAGGGCCTGCATCAGCTCGACGCCAGAAACTCCGTCGATGCCGGCGTGATGCACTTTCGAGAGCATCGCATAGGACCCTTTTGGCACACCTTTGACATTATCGAGGCCTTCGACGATCATCAGTTCCCATGGTGGTCGATTAAGATCCAGTGGACGGGAGAACACACGTGCTGCCTGGATACACAATTGCCGCCAGTCGCCAGGCTTCGGCAGAGCGATGTGGCGAACGTGATATTCGAGGTCGAAGTCTGGGTCTTCAATCCAGTAGGGATAGTCGATCCCGAAGGGCACTTTCACCATGCGCTGACGCATCGACGGGGCAAGGCTGATCCGGCTTTCAATGAAGCTGAGAATATCTTTGAAGCGTACAAAGCCACCCGGTGCGGTGGACGGATCGTATATGATAATTGAGCCGACATGCAGCGGCGCATTGGCCCGCTCAAGCGCGACAAAGGTGGCGTCGAGACCTTGCATTTGTTTCATTCGTGTGTCCCCGAATTTGCTTTATTTTCCAAGAACATAAGGGATAAACGGGCCGGAGACAATGGACCGGCGCATTGCACCTGTGCGGTGTTTGCTGAGGTGCCTGACAAGCGCTAGCTGAACCTATAAAATGAAATCCGTTGCCAAAGAAATGTCACCAACATCGATATTTTCAAAAACGATCAAGGCGTCATCTAGGTCGTAAGGGCTGGTATCCTTGCCCTGTTTTTCATACGCGAGAATTGTGTCAGTGCCGACCTGTTGAAGGGTGATGAGATCGGTGAAAACGTGCACGACGCCGGAGCGGCCATCGCTGAGTAGGACTTCATCTGCAAGTTTGGAGAGGTCGATTTTGTCAACACCGACCTCAAAGTCGGTAATCGTGTCGGCGCCAAATAGATTGCCGATCTGGAACATGTCTGCGCCAGCGCCGCCGCTCATAATGTCGGCGCCGATACCGCTGATAAGGATATCATTCCCACCGCCGCCGCGAAGCGTGTAAGCGAGGTAATCGTCAATCACGACGTCATCAGGGCGCTGCATAGATAAGTGGAGGCTATAATTTGAACCATTCGGTACGCCCGGGCCAAAGCCGTTGCCGGAAATCCACTGATTAACCAGAATATAGTACGTACCCGCACTGTCGAAGGTGTACTGCAGAAAAGAATCCTGCGCTTTTGAGCTGCCCGAATCGATTGGGCTGTCGTCGTTGAAAGCAATCTGCTGTTGAACACTGTCATAAAGATAAATAAAGCTATCATAACTTGCCGTCGTGCTGTCGATGTCAAACGAGACCACGGTGCCGGCTTCGGTGATGGTAAAACTGTAAATGTCGACGTTACCCCCACCGACGGCCTGAATGGTCGCGTGCGGTATGGATGTTGAGTTTTCGATGTTGCCGTTGGCGAGCAAATCAAACGTGTCGTCGACAGATAACGCGTTGATGAATAGCGAAATGTCAGTTGCCTGTGCCTTTATCACATCGTCCGCAGACGCCGGGATATCTGCGTAGCTGTCGGCGAAACTGCGAGAGACAGTGTGCGCACCAGCAAATATTGTATCAGCACCAGAGCCGCCAATCGCTTCCTCAATGATCGCACCCATCGCAATCGACACGTTCCCGGTGAGGCCGCCAATGCTGGAAAAATTTCCCTCCGTCAGGTCAATTGTCTGAGCAACACTATATCCAGAAAAATCAAAGATATCATGGCCGCCCGCATCCCAAGCCGCAAAGACAAGTTTGGTGGACGCTGAAAAAGCGGTGTAGAAGTCCCGGCCGGTATTTGAACCGAACCCGTAAATGTCGTCGCCTATGCGTGTGTCCATATTGGCGCCATACAGACGCTGAACGGCAGAAATATCATCGAGCATTGGTGCGGCCGCATACTGGCCAAGAAATTGTGCGCCGGTGTTGCCTTCCGACCAATAGCTCATGACCGAATATTGTTCGGAGTCCTCGTAATATTCTGCATCGTTGGCATAACTTAACGACACTTCAGGATCAGCGTTGTAATCCCCGGGGTGCGACAGACCAATCGCGTGACCCACTTCGTGGGTGAGCGTCAGGCGACCGTAATTGCCCAAGCTTGGATTCGCGTTGTAGGAAAGGCTGATATTATACCAACTATCACCGCCGCTGGCACCGCCACTCGGCAAAAACGCGAAAGCAGCGGAACCGTCAGCACCCGATGAATATCCGGCAAAGAGCATTGTTGCATTGTCTGAAAAGGCACCTTCACCGGAGATACCGGCACCGACGCGAACGAAGTTGATGTTGGCAATATCGCCCCAGCTCAGCATAACCAGTTCTGTCTGGGTGATCTGTGTGGAGTTAAATCTGGTGAAGCCAGTAACGTCGCTCGGCAAGGTTCCCGGCGCAGTTGAGCGGAAGGCATAAGTCACCGTGACACCATCATCGCCCCAGGAGCGGCCGCTGCGGACAATCTGCGCGCCAGCCTCGTCGATACTGAACGATGGTTTAGCGTTGGGACTGGCACCGCCACGCTCGTCTGCATTCAAGAAGAATTGCGGATCAGCAGTGACACCGCTGTCGAAGTCAGACCGCCCATCCGGAAAGGTGTCGAAGTCAAATTTGAGCGGCGGCGTGGCGGGCAGCGTGCCGGCCAGGCCGCTAAACAGATCCGCGCCGAGGATGTCGTGACTAGCCACCTGATGGGTGTCAAACAGGCCATAATCCACCAATTTGCTGGTGCTCGAATAAACAGCGGACATAGGGCAGGATCCTTCTTAAACAGGGCAATAAGGCGTCTAAAATACCCTAAGATTGGCATGTTATCAAACGACGATCTCGTGAGTAAAGGGTCACTTGATGGTTGGTTGATGAGGCTTTAGCGATTGCCAAAAGCCAGCGATAAGGCGTCAACGAGCTCGCGGTCTTCAAACGGTTTGTAGAGTATGCCGATTGCGCCATGCGCATCGGCTCGTGCTGTGACATTTTCGAGGCTGCGACCGGGGCCGCCGCCAGATATAACAATGAACGGCAGATTATTTCCGGCGGTTCTCTGTGCCGCAAGGAAATCAAGGCCATCTTCCTTGTCGAGCCACACATCCACTAGCGCGCAGTCATATTTGCCAGCCGAGAGGAATTGTTTTGCCGTCTGTGTATTCACAGCGTGATCCAGCTGGTGACCGTTTCGGACCAGAACAAACGCAATTGCTTCGGCGACTGCCTGGTCGTCCTCAATAACCAATATTTTGGCCATCTCTTTCTCCTGGCCGGGCTGCCTTGCCGTCATTGGTCGTGAAGGCGAGGGGTATCCAGATCCTGAATGTGGACCCTTTTCCCGGCGCAGTGTCAACTGTCACAAAGCCGCCCCAGCCGGTTACAATACCTTGCACAACAGCCAAACCAAGTCCCGTGCCTTCATCCTTCTCCTTGGTTGTATAAAATGGTTCGAAGATATGAGATCGGGTTTCGTCGTCTATGCCGATGCCGGTATCCGTGACATCGATCCAGGCAAATGGACCTGTACTCTTTGGCGTTTGATGCATGCTCGCCGGCGGTACGGCGCCCCTGCCAAGCGTAATGAGAATTGAGCCGACATTACCCTGCGCATGCGATGCGTTGATCATCAGGTTCATCATCACCTGACGCAGCTCGGTTTCGTCGGCCAGGGCAATGACAGGCAGGTCGGGAATAAGAAGGTCATAAGTGAGACCTTTGGGGGCAATGTCTTCGGCATATTCGAGCAGGTCTTTCAATAAATCGCCCAGCGGCAATGGGCGCGGACCTTCCTTGTCGGAGCGGGACATCGACAGAGTGCGGCGCACAATGTCGCCTGATTTCAGAACAGCAGAATTGATACGCGCCAAATACTTCTCCCTGTTTGGCAGGTCTGGATCTTCTTTTAGAGCCCTGGCGTAAACTCCTGCTGGATGGAGCAAGTTTGACAATTCGTGCGCTAGGCCGCCTGCAAATTTATTAAGTGCTTCAATTTTCTGCGTCTCAAAAAGTTTCTGTGCGAACTGTTCTTTCTCGCGCGCGAGTCGAACCCGTTCAGTTCTATCGAGGCCAATAACAAGTATTTGATCAAGCTTGCCCTTGGCGAACAGGGGGTACACAAAAATCAACCACTCGGTACCGGCCATGGCACCATCGGACACAGACACCGGCCTTGCTTCGACCGGTTTTTTGCTACGCAAAACCGTCGCATACATTTCATGCACGGCCCTGACAGTATCTTTCGGTAGGACTTCGCTCGGTGCTTTGCCGATTATTTCCCCGATGCTCAAGCCCAGCCGGTCAGCCAAATAACTGTTTGTGTAGACAATTTTCTGGTTCTTGTCGTGAAGCGTAATACCTATCGGCATGTTGTTCAGAACGTAGTTGTGCTGCTTTTCACGCTCCCGCAGTTCGCGCGCCGCCTTTATGCGTTCGGAGCGATCAATGACCACCAGAATGATCCGATCCTCACCCAACGAGCAGATGGTATAGTAGTAGTAACTTTTCTCACCGTTTTCAGCGACCCAACGAACGGTTCCGTTCCAGGGTGTGCGGTCCCCCAGATAACGTTCCCATGTCTGTCTACGTGCTTCCTTGAGGGTCTTGTTTTCAAAGTCTATTGTGTACCAGACGAGGCCGGTGATGTCCCGGTCCTCCGAGTATCCCATCAGATAGTTGGCACTTTTGGAGGCGTACAATATTTCCCCCTTGTCGTTCAGAACGGTGTAACCTATTCGCGCATCGCTGATAGCTGCCAACAACTCGTTTTGTGTCACATCATAGGTATTCACAACGATATTTTTCATCTGCCTGCGAAGCAAAAAGAATAAGGCCGAAAAATTAACAGCGATAAGGACCAAAATGATAATCCAGGTCGATATGGGCAGCCCATCAGCTCGTAGGGCCAGCAGCCACAAGAGGCAGACCGGCACGATGATGACCGGCACGATGTGCAGCAGTATCAACGGTGCAAGTCGCATGACCGGTCTTTCTTTCAGGATGCGCAAGGCTCTGACCCTAGTGATCACTTTTCCGGGTGTTCGCTGTGTTCAGACCAACATAGATCTTGTCGAGGGCGTGCGCGAGAGTTGTCAGCTCCTCGTCCGACAAATCGCTCAGCAGACGCGATACCCGATGAATCGGATCATGCTCAAGGAGATCAAATCCTTCCGCGCTCAGTTCATAGATCTTCGAGCGCGAATCAAGCTGGCTGGGGCTTACGGTTACGAGCTGGCGCTTTAGAAGCGAAGAGGCGGTGCGTGACGCCGGACCACTGGTAACCCCGAGATATTTAGCCAACCCGGCCACATTTCTGGTTTGGCCTCCGGCGCGGGAAAAGAATCGCAATGCCGACCATTGTACCGGATGCAGCGCCTGTGGGTGCTTTTGGTCATAAATCAGCCTTGCCGCCTGCTCGATGAGTAGCGAAATGCCGCGTGTCCGGCGGTTTAACGGCGTTGCCTGCGCTGGGTCTGATCCTGCCATTTGTCCCTTAGAGTATTGTATATCCTGCGTTTTTTACCTCAACGGGGCTCCGCCCTTTCATAAAACACGAGCCTTTCTTTCTCCTGTTTGGATGTTACAAAGAAACAATGCCGGTAGCAAAATAAAATTCCTTGACTTTGCGATGTTATAATATATATAGATGCTAGTAGCAGTTAATCATGAATTCTGATGTTGGCAAGTAGCGAGCAGGGTTTGGCTGACAAAGTTGTGTAGTTTGTAGCGTGGGCGGCAACGGGGCAGGGGTCGCACCGATCGTGCGAATAATCGGTCGACCCCGCGCCGAAACAGGAATGGTATAGTTTCTTCGTCGGTTCTCTCTCTCTCCCCCTATTACCGGCGAAAAAAGAGGACGTTGCCTGCGTATTGGCAACGTCCTCACTGCCTAATTATTTCAAAACAACCTTTTTTCAGAACATCCCGCCAACTCTCTCTCCCCCCGTTGGTGGGATCAGGGAGCCGCTTCCGTAAGGAAGCAGCTCCCGCCTCTGGAAGCATTGTTGAGCAGCGCGCTCGACGAGAGAAGTGATTGCGGCGGCGCTGACGCCCGATCAGTATCTCGCAAAAAAAATTGCTTTCCGTGCTGACGAGAGCCAGGTAAGGGTCTTGATCGGGCCTTGTATTCCGGGGTGTTGCATAATCTTGTGCCATGAACGCTCGTTGCTCGCGACTTCAGGACCATCAAAAATGGGCATTGCGCTTCACCGCACGGATGAAAAAACGGGCCGGATGAATAAGGTTTGTGAAGTCGCTTGGTCCAGGCCCTGGAGCGCCTGAGATCAAAGCGCTGACAAGATGAGCGCAGTATGGTGCAGTTACCAGACCGCGCGAGCCAAGACCTGTCAGGAGATAGACCCCGTTCTGGTATTCGGCGGGCTTATAGATATGACGCTCGCCTCTTTTGAGGCCATCATAGGCGGTCTTAAAAAATTCCCAGTCAGGCAGAGGGCCGGCAACCGGATGCTGATCAACGGTCACGCAACGTGTCGATGCCCGGCTCCTGATAAGTGGTGTCCCTCGGGCGAACCCTTTCAGGACGGCGTCTATGGCGGCGATGTTCTCGGCGGTGCGTGCCGACGAAGTTTCCGGCAGGCGTTCAACAGATATATTTTCATAAGTTGCTCCGATCACTGTGTGCTGACCTGCAGGAGCGGCATAAGGACCAAAAGTGATCGCACGAGGTGGTGGGGCTTTGTCGATAACATCCAACTGACCAAGAGATGCGCCCAGATAGGGTTGCTCGAGAAAAGCATTAGCCTCACTTGATGTTGCGATCATCAGGATGTCCGTATTGAGAGAAATGTTGCCGTCGGGTGTTTCTATCTGCACCCGCACCGGGGCACCAGTTGAAGCAGGTACATATGAAAGCAGTGTACCTTGATGAATAGGAATGCTTTGTAAAAGGGCGTATACGAAGCGCCGGGGATCAACCGTGCCACCGTCTTTGATCAGCATGTGTCGGGCCTCCTCCGGTACCGACAAACGCTGTTCGGAAATCGCTGCAGCCGCGGGCGTTGAAACAAACTCCATATAGATTTCCGGCAGGAGATTTTCTTCTTCGAGGCCGGTGATTTTCGCCATATCTTCTGCAGTCAGTGACAGGCGTAGTTCACCCTTTGACAGAAGAATTTGCTCGTGGACAGCGCGCTCGAGGTCCCGGATCAATGAAACCGTATAGAGCCAGGCGGTGAGGTAGAACCGAGCGGCTTGTGTATGGCCAAGATCAAGCCGCGGCAAGACCAACCCGGCCGGGTTGCCGGATGCGCCTGAGGCCACACCCTGCTTATCGTAAACAGTCACGTCATACCCGGCCCGCTTCAAGTGCCAGGCGAGACTGGCCCCGGCGATACCGGCACCGATGATGGTGACGTTGCGCCCTTTGCTTCGTGTGAGGTGTTCTGTACTATACCATGATGCACTGCCCACTGGGGAAGGGTGTGGGTGTTCGAGCCGCCCGCTCAGCATTTCCCGCTTGCGGCCAAAACCGGGGCGTTTCTCGACGCTAAATCCTCGCGCCACCAATCCCCGCCGAACAATCCCTGCTACAGTGAAAGTGGCAAGCGTCGCGCCGTCGGTTGAAAGTCTCGCGATCTCCCGCATCACGTCTTCAGACCACATGGCCGGATTTGCGGCTGGCGAGAACCCGTCCAGAAACCATGCGTCGGTGCGTGCTGTCATGGCAGGCAGAAGCGTTGACACATCGCCAAACGCCAGAACAAGCGTCACGTCGTCAGCAAGGCGCAAAGTGTGGAAGCCGGGAACGAGAGGTGGATATAATGCCTGCAGCTGCAGGCACAACGGCGCCAGCTCCTGCCAGTTTTCTGTGATCTTCGTTTGTGCCTTCGCAAAATCATCAGTGTGCAGGGGAATTCCCTCGATGGAGAAGAGATGCAAATGCCCTTTGTCGTGGCCGCGCGCCTGCCATGCCTGCCATGCCGCCAGAATATTGAGGCCGGTGCCAAAGCCAAGCTCGCCGATGGTAAACACCGCCTCCGATGGTTCTGAGCCTAGGGCACAGAACCGCGCCGCGAGGTCATTACCGTTCAAGAAAACATGGGTAGTCTCAGCAAGACCATCACTGTCCGAAAAATAGATGTCGCCAAACTGGACCGAGCGCAGCACAGTGCCCGCTTCCCAGGTTAGTGCTGCTGGTTCGAGTTTTTCGGCCACCAGTCCCTAGGACTGAAGAAGCAGTGTCAGCAGCGTCGCGGACGCATATCCGTCTGCAGGCAGACCGTGATCCGTTTGCCATTTGCGCAATGCTTTTCTGGTCCCGGCGCCAATAATACCGTCAACCGGGCCAGGGTCGTAGCCGCGCTCGCTGAGCGCCGTCTGCAAGGTCTTGCGTTCGTCGAGAGACAGGGGTCGGTCTTCGCGTGGCCATTCCCCGACAAGCGGCTGTGCCCGCCCGGCAATATGATCGCTCAATAGCCCGATGCCGAGGGCATAGGAAGTTGAATTATTGTATTTCATGATCGCCCGGAAATTGCTGAACACCAAAAATGCGGGACCGTGCGCGCCGGCGGGAACAATCACGTAGCCGGCTGCATTCACATCGATGTCTTCGATCAGTGCCGTGCCGTTGGCGCGAGTGAGCCCGGCCGCAGCCCATTCCGCTACCGGTTTCCTGAACGCTCTGTCCGCATGCGCATAATTAAACCCCTCAGGCAGATCAACCTCGAACCCCCACGGCTCATTGGCCATATAGCCGGAGCGGGAGAGATAATTGGCGGTGGATGCAAAAACGTCACCTAGATTTGACCAAAGGTCGCGGCGACCATCGCCATCATGATCGACCGCGTGGGCAAGATAGGTTGTCGGGATAAACTGTGTCTGGCCCATGGCCCCAGCCCAGGAGCCCTTGAGTTGCACCCGCTCAGCATATTCCTTGTCGATGATGCGCAGTGCACCGATCAGCTGGCTGCGACCGAAACTGGCGCGCCGTCCTGTATAGCCGAGGGTAGCAAGTGACGAGAGAACATCATAGTCGCCCATGATCGAGCCGTAGGAAGACTCAAGGCCCCAGATCGAAACAATTACTTCCTTGTCGACACCATAGATCGCTTCAATCCGGTCGAGCAGCGCTTCGTTAGCCGCGTGGCTGTTCAACCCATCACTGATCCGGCGTTCCGACACCGCCGTGTCAAGATAGGCCCAGACGCCCTTGACAAATTCCGGTTGCTTGTCATTCAGCTCCAAAACCCGCGGTACCTGCTCAACGTCAGCCATTTCCCGGTCGTAAGTCTCGGGCGAGATACCTTGTGAGAGGGCGCGAGCACGGAAACTTTCCTTCCAGGCGTTGAATTCAGCACCCACATCTTGCGCTTTGGCGGGGCCAAGGAAGAAGGCAGCGGACCCAGCCAGGCCCAGCAAGACCGCTCTTGTGTTCGAAAATACAGACATGGCTCCCCATATGATTATTGATACTTGTGACCATTTTTAGGCTGAAGCGGGCAGTACCGTCCAGTGACAAGGTCGCAACGAATTTGCCGGCTTTCGCTTGACAGGGTTAGCATGAACAGGTAACTCCCCGCGCTCTATGCCGGTCCGCCGGCGTGCCAAGGATTCGAAGAGGCCCAAAGCCATGAAAGTCAAAAGTTCCCTCAAATCCCTGAAAAGCCGTCACCGCGATTGCCGCGTTGTGCGCCGCAAGGGCCGTGTTTACGTCATTAACAAGACCCAGCGCCGCTTCAAGGCTCGTCAGGGCTAGCTCGCGATCAATCGGCCATCAAGACCCTCAAAACGACGTTTACGCTGACAAAATCTCAATTTGAAATTAAACGCATGGCCAGTTAAGGGTGTTCATGCGTTTTTTTGTGCCCTTTTTCTGTGCTCTGCTGGTGGCCTTTTCGGTCGCGCTCGGCGTTGCACATGCCGATCAGAATGATCCGGGACTGGAGGCTTTGTTTTTGGAGTTGAAAGATGGCTCCGTCCTCGATGCTGAAACCACCACCGAGCGGATCGTCGAAATCTGGTCGGCGGCACCAAGCCCGACGGTGACGCTATTATATCAGCGGGCAACTGAAGCTGCCACCCACGGCGAAATGGATCTGGCCGAAGAATTGGTCGCCCATGTGACCGGGCTTGCCCCAAGTTTTGCCCAGGGCTGGGTGCTGCAGGCGTCTCTCAAACTATCCAATGGAGACTTTGAGGCGGCCTACGAAGGCTACCGCAAAGCCCTCGATCTTGAGCCACGGCATTTTATCGCGACGACTGACCTTGCCGATGTTCTTTATGCCAATGGAGAGGACCGGGCAGCATTCGATCTCTACCAGCAGGCGCTGAAATGGAACCCGCATTACGCCAGAGCGCGCGCGCAAGCAGCGCAGCTGCGCGAAGAGTTGTCCAGTCAGGAAATCTGATTTTTTCCTCTCCTGCCGGACCCTATTGCGGGGAACTTATACCCTCAAGATAACTGCGCCTCAAAGTCTTCGGCAACGCCTGTTGGGGAAAACTCTCCCTTGCTGATCGAAGGCGGCTCGCCTGTATTGGCGCTTCCCACCAGTATCAGGAGATTTCGTAAATGGCAGACGGTGCAGCATCCATGGACAGTGTCGCGGGCGCAACAACAGTCGCAGCAGATCGGTTGCGTTCATTCATTGAACGTGTCGAACGGCTCGAAGAAGATAAAACCGTGATCGCTACCGACATCAAGGAAGTGTTCGCCGAAGCCAAAGGCGAAGGTTACGATATCAAGATCCTACGCCAAGTCATTCGCCTGCGGAAGATGGATAGTGCCGACCGGCAAGAGCAGGAAGCCCTGCTAGATCTTTACCTGTCCGCGTTGGGCGAAGGGTGAAGTAAGAACGAGATATTTTCTACAAAAATCTTTGGAATGCTCGCCTGAAAACCACCGGATCGGTGTCACGTTAGGATAGGGGTTAAAATCCCGAACAGCCTCAAAGCTGCATTACTGTTGGATGATGACGTCGTCATTGATTCACTGAATTGCTTCAGCAGAATGCACTGCGGCGGAACGGCCCGATCACCTTAGTCAATATACGGATGAGTGCGGTAGTTAATTGTATCGGCGGTTGAGAGAGAATTTCGCTGGATCACATTTACAAGGCTGCTCGTACAGCGCTGAAATAATCCGCCAGTTTCTTTTCACAAAGCCGGTCTTCTGTTCTGACGCCGGAGCATAAATCAAGGCCGTAAGGTCTGACCTGCCGAATTGCGTTGGCGATATTACCAGCGTTGAGGCCACCGGCCAGAAATACAGGTCTTGTCGATCGCGCGACGAATTTGGCACTGATTGCCCAATCATGGGTACGCCCGGTGCCGCCAAATTCGGCGATGGTTGCCGTCGGCCGGCCGCTGTCTAACAAGTAGGCGTCAACAAAGGGCGTGTAGAGATCTATCAGATCGAGGGCCGTTTCATCTTGTACATGGATCACTTGAATCCGGCGAATATTGGGAGGAAGCATCTGGTCCAGTTTCTCGTGCGCTGCGACATCGATATGCTGGACGAGCTGTACACTGTCGGTGCAACAGTAAGCGACATGATCAGCGATTTCTGCGGCAGCAATGCGGCTGGTCAGGAGAAAAGTGCTGACGCCCGACGGCACGTCCCTGACAATATCGCGGATCGTGTCATCATCAACAATGCCGGGGCCGGATGGTTGCTCGGCGACAAAGCCGAGAATGTGCGCGCCATGCCCAATTGCCAGGGCTGCTTCTTCTTTAGAGGAGATACAGCAGATTTTGACACGAGGCTGTAGAATCATGAAGGGCAACCTAATGGCTGCCCTCCGGATACACAACTAGGATGACTAACCCTAGCTGGCTTCCTGGTCGAGCCCTTGTTCGCGGACTTTGCGGTAAAGCGTCGAGCGGCCAATGCCCAGGCGGCGGGCAACTTCAGACATCTGGCCATTATAGGTTTCAAGGGCCAGCGCGATCAGATCACGTTCGATGTCATAGAGGCTGCGCAAATGACCTTCGCGGTCGAATACAGACAGCGCGTTGTCATCGCCATAAACAGACGGGACGGTGCGGCGCGGTAGCTGGAATTCTTCGTGCGGTACCAAGGCATCCAGATGCACAGCGTCTTCGTCCACCACCGGTGGTCCAGCATGGACACCGGCTGCTTCAAACTCGGCAGCCAGGAATGGGAAGTCTTCGGATGACAGATAAGCATTTTCACAAAGAACAACCGCGCGGAAAATCGCATTTTCAAGCTGGCGCACATTGCCCGGCCATGGCTGCTCAACCAGAACTTCTAGAACTTCATGACGCACACCCTGTACGTCTCGGCGTTCTTCGGCATTGTAGCGACCGATAAAGTGGTTGATCAGGGCCGGGATATCTGCCTTGCGCTGGCACAATGGTGGCACCTCAATCGGGAAAACATTGAGGCGGTAGAAAAGGTCTTCGCGGAAGCTGCCGCGCTCGACTTCTCTGGAAAGCTCACGATTGGTGGCGGAAATTAGCCGGACATCGACTTTGACCGTCGTTTTTGAGCCGACTGCATCCACTTCGCCTTCCTGCAGTACCCGGAGCAGCTTGACTTGCGTGTCCAGGGGAAGCTCGCCGACCTCGTCGAGGAACAATGTGCCGCCATTGGCTTCCTGGAATTTGCCAATATGCTTACCGGTGGCGCCCGTGAACGATCCTTTTTCGTGGCCAAACAGAATGCTCTCGACAAGATTCGCCGGAATGGCGCCGCAGTTGACAGTGATAAAGGGTTTGCCCTCACGGTCTGAAGAGCCTTGGATTGCCCGAGCGATTACTTCCTTGCCAACTCCGGATTCACCGGTAATCAGGATCGGGATATTGGATTTTGCGGCGCGCTCGCCCATCGAGACGACACGCTTGAGGGCGTCGCTTGAGCCCACCAGATCATTGAAGCTCACGGCATTATTGCGCTTGCGTTTCAAGCGAGAGACTTCGCCCTTCAGCTGTGTTAGGTTCAGAGCATTATTGATTGAGACCATAACCCGTTCAGGCGACGCTGGCTTGACGAAAAAATCCGCCGCACCTTTTTGCATGGCTTCAACGACGGTATCGATCCCGCCTTGCGCTGTCAGCATGACCACCGGCAGGTCTGCCCGAAAATTTCGGATCTGCTCCAGTGTATCCATGCCGCCTAGATTTGGCATAATCAGGTCCAGCATCACGAGCGATACAGCCTGGCCCTCAGGGCTTTTCAATATATCGACGGCCTTTTGGCCGTCGTCAGCCTGCATGACAAAGTAGCCTGCTTTTTCGCAAACTGCCTGCATTAGACGACGTTGGGTTGGATCATCGTCTACAATCAAAACGGTTTTGGACATTATACCCGTTATCTCCGGTGTTGTTCTGTTATGAGCCCTCATTAGGGCAGCTAGGTAAATATCGGTTTAAAGCCGTCTCAATTCGGGGCAAAAGGTCCCAAAAAGTTTCAGAAAGTCCTTTGCCAGCCAGCTTAACTCGCGCTACTAAAACAATAATTTGGTAATAAATGCCCGTCGTCGGGGTCAGAAGATTAATGGAGAATTAAATGGCCGATCATGATTACGTGCCCGGATCCATGGATGTTACACAACAAAAGGGTACTTTTAGCGGTGTGATGAAGTTTTCCGGCTACTGGGGTTTGCCATTGTCACTGGCACTCGGAGCTTTTTTTACAGCGTTGCTGAGAGACTCAGGACTATTCGGAGGATTTGCCCTCTTTGTGGTGGTGTTTATCTTTACACATATAGGTGTGAAGACGTTCTTTTCACATTAGCCAAACACGCTTCCATAGACCGTGCGTTGTAGTAGTGTGCCTAATTTAGACCCTAAAAATGAGAGAGCAGGGGGACTTACATGAAACTTGCCGTTCTGAAGGAAACGCGCGCCAGTGAAACGCGCGTCGCTGCGGTTCCCGAAACCGTCAAAAAGCTGATTGGGCTCGGGCTTGATGTTACCGTCGAAAAGGGCGCCGGCGCCGGAGCGTCTTTTTCCGACCAGGCCTACAAGGATGCCGGCGCCAAAGTTGTCGATACCGCCGAAAAGGCGGCCAAGAATGCCGAAATCATCCTCAAAGTGCAGCGACCGGACGAGGACGAGCTGAAGCTTTTCGCCAGTGGCGCGAAGCTGATCGGTATCCTTTCTCCCTATGCTGACGAAAAGGCCGTGAAAGCATATGCCAAAGCGGGCGTTGATGCCTTTGCGATGGAGTTCATGCCCCGCATCACCCGGGCGCAATCGATGGACGTGCTGTCGTCACAGTCGAACCTCTCGGGCTACAAGGCGGTGATTGACGCCGCGGCCGAGTTTGGTCGGGCGATGCCGATGATGATGACTGCGGCCGGCACAATTGCCCCGGCAAAGGTCTTCATCATGGGTGCTGGAGTAGCTGGGTTGCAGGCGATCGCGACGGCCAAGCGTCTCGGCGCTGTCGTCTCGGCCACTGATGTGCGCTACGCCGCCAAGGAACAGGTTGAAAGCCTCGGCGGGACGTTCGTGGTCGTCGACGAAGAAGCGATGAAAGATGCCGAAACCGAAGGCGGCTATGCCAAGGAAATGTCCGACGATTTCAAAAAGCGTCAGGCTGAGTTCGTTGCCGCACATATCGCCAAACAGGATATTGTTATTACGACCGCTCTGATCCCTGGCCGCCCGGCGCCGGAACTGGTGAGCGACGGCATGGTACGGGCGATGAAACCAGGCTCAATCGTTATTGACCTGGCGGTCGAGCAGGGCGGCAATGTCGCGCCGTCGAAAGAAGGCGAGATCGTTGACGTCGATGGAGTGAAAGTTGTGGGCCACAGCAATGTGCCGGGCCGGCTCGCTGCTGACGCCTCAAGTCTTTATGCCAAAAACATCCTCAACTTCCTCAGCGCGTTCGTTGATGCTGAAACCGGCAAAATTGCCTTCGACTGGGAAGATGAAATCATCAAGGGTGTTCTGCTGACACGGGATGGGAAGATCGTACATCCGGCTCTTGTCAAACAACCGGCACCCGAAGTCGTTGAGACAGTGGACGAGACAGAGGAATAGGAGAGAGCGGGATGTTGTTACAAGAAGATACCGAACAGGCGACCGAAGAGGCCATGGAAACGGCCGAGGAACTGGCAAAGACGGTCGAACAATTGAAGCAGACGAGTGAAACGCTTGAAGCGTCCTCGCAGCAGTTGACCGGTCAAATGAGTGCCTTTGAAGCTTTGCTCGATACCGGCCACATAAATGAATATGTGTTTCTCGGGACGATTTTTATCCTCGCCATTTTTGTTGGCTATTATGTTGTCTGGTCGGTGACACCGGCGCTGCACACACCGCTCATGTCGGTCACCAATGCTGTTTCCTCCGTGGTAATTGTTGGTGCCCTGATTGCTGTTGGTGCCGATATTTCCCAAAGCCCTGCCGGTGGCTGGTCGCAGCTGCTCGGTATTGCCGGCGTAGCCCTTGCCAGCGTGAACATATTTGGCGGCTTTCTTGTCACCCAGCGAATGCTCGCGATGTACAAGAAAAAAGAGCGGCCAACCGCCGCGTCGAACAATTGAGCGGGGATTGAATAGATGAACAACACACTCACAGCTGTCCTTTACGTCGCCGCAGGCATTCTTTTCATCCTTGCTTTACGTGGCTTGTCGTCTCCTGAAACGTCACGCCGGGGCAATCAGTTCGGCATGATCGGGATGGGGCTTGCGGTGCTAGCAACACTTTTTTCCTCCCGTTTTCTTGGCGGTGTCACTTTTGGCTCCTGGGTCTGGATCATCATTGCCGTGGCCGCAGGTGCGATCCCCGGCGCAATGATCGCGCGCAAGGTCGCGATGACGTCGATGCCGCAACTGGTCGCGTTTTTTCACGCCCTTGTTGGTCTGGCGGCGGTCCTGATTGCCTGGTCGGCATTTCTAGCACCGGCTGCTTATGACATCGGTTTGCCCGGCGCGATCAAAGCTTTGTCGATCGTTGAAATGTCGATTGGTGTCGCGATCGGTGCCGTGACGTTTTCGGGTTCACTGATAGCGTTCGCCAAGCTGGATGGCCGCATGTCGGGCGCGCCGATCATGTTGCCGGGCAGGCATTTGATCAATGGCGGCCTCGCCGCTGCGATCATCTTGCTGGTCATTTTGTTGTGTACGGGCAATCAGAGCGGCTGGTTTTTCCTGGCACTGACCCTCGCCGCGGTCATTCTCGGGTTCCTGATTATCATCCCGATCGGCGGTGCCGATATGCCGGTTGTGGTTTCCATGCTGAACTCGTACTCGGGTTGGGCCGCCGCAGGCATCGGTTTCACCCTCGAAAACATGGCGCTGATTATCACCGGTGCGCTGGTTGGCTCATCAGGTGCGATATTGTCCTACATTATGTGCAAGGCCATGAACCGCTCGTTCATCAGTGTCATTCTGGGTGGTTTTGGTGGAGAAGACGGTGCGGCAGCTGCTGGCGAGGCAGAAACCCGCCCTGTGAAACAAGGGTCAGCTGAAGATGCGGCGTTCATTATGAAGAATGCTAGCAAGGTTATTATAGTGCCAGGATATGGGATGGCCGTGGCACAGGCGCAACACGTGTTGCGGGAGATGGGTGATCTTCTGAAAGAAGAGGGTGTTGAGGTCAAATACGCGATCCATCCGGTTGCTGGCCGGATGCCGGGACACATGAACGTGCTGCTCGCCGAAGCCAATGTCCCATATGATGAAGTCTTTGAATTGGAAGACATCAACTCCGAATTCTCAACAGCAGATGTGGCTTATGTGATCGGTGCCAATGATGTGACCAACCCATCAGCCAAGACCGACAAAGCATCGCCAATTTACGGGATGCCTATTCTGGATGTAGAGAACGCGGGGACTGTATTATTCGTCAAACGTGGTATGGCGGCCGGTTATGCTGGTGTACAGAATGAATTGTTCTTCCGCGACAACACGATGATGCTGTTCGGCGATGCCAAGAAAATGTGCGAAGGGATCGTTAAGGCCCTTTAAGGCGATTTGCATGCGGCAGCGGTTATGATGGTGAAATGACCATTTCCGATGAACAACTTGGCACCCTGCGTGCCGATACGCCGGCTTGTAAAAATCTGATCCATTTCAACAATGCCGGTGCATCGCTAATGCCGATGCCAGTTTATGTTGCCATGACCAACCATTTGAAGCGTGAGCAAGAAATTGGTGGTTACGAAGCAGCGGCGGAAGCAAAGCCGGCGCTAGATCGGTTTTACACCGCCTTTGCTGACCTGTTCCGGGCAAGTCCCTCTGAAATCGCCTATGTGGAGAACGCGACACGCGCCTGGGACATGGCGTTTTACGCACTACCGTTGAGCGCAGGTGATCGCATAATCACGCATTCGTCAGAGTACGCGTCAAATTATCTGGCATTCCTGCAAATGGCGAGACGGCGCGGACTTGAAATTGACGTTGCACCGTCGGATGGCACAGGCCAGATCGACGTTGATGCCTTGCCCGGTATGCTCACGCCTAAAACAAAACTTGTGGCGATTACCCACGCGCCAAGTCAGGGCGGGCTGGTTAATCCGGCGGAAGAAGTTGGACGCTTTGTTCGCGAATACGGATTGTTTTACCTGCTTGATGCCTGCCAGTCAGTCGGCCAAATGACCGTTGATGTGCGGAAGATTGGCTGCCACCTCCTTTCTGGTACCGGGCGCAAATTTCTGCGTGGGCCAAGAGGCAGCGGTTTTTTGTATGTCGCAGCTGAGATCATGGAGCAGCTCGAACCACCATTTATTGACTTGCACTCGGCAGAATGGACCAGCAACAACGATTTCAAGTTTTTGCCCGATGCGCGGCGGTTTGAAAACTGGGAGTGTAATGTCGCTGGACGCATAGGGCTTGCTGCTGCTGTCGACTATGCGCGCGAGATCGGCCTCGACACCATCGAGCGCCGTGTTGTTGCGCTCGCACAAGCATTAAGAGATCAGTTAGCGGAAATTCAAGGTGTGACAGTGCATGACCTTGGGGCAAGAAAATCGGGCATCGTCACATTTGTCAAAGATGAAGAGCCGGCAGGCCCAATCGCTGAACGGTTAAGGGCAAAAAAGGCGAACATTTCGGTCACACCACAGTCCTACGCACGGCTCGATTTCGGTTCACGCGGTCTCCCAGACCTGGCCCGGGCGTCCGTGCATTATTTCAATACAAAGGATGAAATCGATCAGTTTTGTCGGCTGGTGAGGGGTGAAGCCCTTTAAATCCGCGCCTGTTAACCATCGCTTGACGGGGCAAAACGGCTTCGGGCATTGTTGCTTGAGTTCTGTAACTGTCCGGGGCCAAAAATGAAGAACACAATAGCTACTATGCTCGCAGGCGTGGCATTTCTCGCAGCGCCTGCTCATGCCGATTTGCGCAGCGATATCGACGCAGATTACGGGTATCTGGAGGACCTCTATGAGTCGTTCCACTCAAATCCCGAACTGTCTTTTATGGAAGTGCAGACTGCTAGGAAGCTGGCCGGGGAGTTCAGAAAACTCGGGTTTGATGTGACTGAGGAAGTCGGACAAACTGGCGTTGTCGCGGTCATGCGCAACGGTGACGGGCCGACCGTCATGTTGCGGACGGACATGGACGGACTGCCTGTTAAAGAAGAAACTGGCCTTGCTTACGCGTCGAAAGCAATCGGAAAAAACCGTTTTGGAGATCTTCAGCCAACCATGCATGCATGTGGCCATGATGTCCACATGACGAGCCTTGTCGGCGCGGCGCGGCGTCTGGTGGCGATGAAAGATCAGTGGTCCGGCACGTTGTTTTTAATCGGGCAACCCGCAGAAGAGATCGGCCTTGGTGCAAAAGCGATGCTCGATGATGGGTTGTTTACGCGTTTTCCGCGCCCGGATTACAATATTGCCCTGCATGACAATGCCGCACAGCCGGCTGGCACAATCGCGTACACCTCGGGTTATGCCCTAGCCAACGTGGATTCCGTTGATGTTTATGTAAAAGGTGTGGGTGGGCATGGGGCGTATCCACACACCACCAAAGACCCTGTTGTCATCGCATCGGAAATCGTTCTGGCGCTTCAGACGCTTGTCAGCCGCGAGACGTCTCCGCTGGAGCCCGCCGTAGTTACAGTTGGGGCCTTTAATGCGGGTTATAAGCACAACATTATTTCAGATCAGGCGCATTTGCAGATTACCGTTCGTTCCTATACCGATGATGTGCGTGAAAATCTCCTGAGTGGCATCAAGCGTATTGTGAAAGCGCAGGCGATTTCAGCGGGGTTGCCTGAAGACCTCCATCCTGTCGTTGAGATTGAAGATCAATACACACCTTCGACATTTAACGACCCGGAACTTGCCGCGCGTATCAGCACAATGCTGAAAGCACAGTTCGGTGATGACATGGTGCTCGAGATAGATCCGGTTATGGGGGGGGAGGACTTTTCACAATACGGCCGGGTTGAACCGATCATCCCAAGCCTGATTTTCTGGCTGGGCGCCGTCGATCCAGCGAAATTTGAGGCTGCCAAAGCGGGCGGACCGCCACTGCCGTCACTTCATTCTCCGTTTTTTGCACCGGTGAAGGAGCCGACATTGAAAGCTGGCGTCGAAGCGATGACGGCAGCCGCCCTGGAACTGCTGGCAAAACGCTGACCAATCCGTAAGCTTAGCGGAAATTAGCTGATGCGCCCTTGCGCTGCCGGGCTGGTTTTGGCACGAAAGCTGAATTGACCCTGCTGAGCAGGGTTTGTGGGGCCTGAATTACAGTTTTGAGGTTGGGTTATGGGTAAGGTCATCGGGTTATTTGGAGTTCTGGCACTTTTTGGGGCATTGGCATATGTCGGCCTTACAGCCGCATATCGACTGGATATGATGGACATTGGCCAGATCTTTAACATCTTGCAATACATGACCGTCGGATTGGTCGGGCTTGGCGCTTTGTCGCTGGGTGGCGGTCTGTTGGCGCTATTGCGGGTCGGTGCGGGTACGGGATTGTTCGCGCTCATTGCCGGTGTTGCTGCTCTCGCCGCAGCGTCAGGCCCAATGATGATGCGGGCACAATCTTCACAGGTGCCAGTGATCCACGATATTTCGACGGACATTAAATACCCGCCGGTTTACTACGCAGTGCGCGACATTCGCGCCGCAGATGGGGCTCACAATTCCACCGAGTATAACCCCGAGGACGGCGCGAAACAGCTTGCAGCTTATCCGCAACTCAGAACGCTTTCCTTTGATAAACCTTATGAACAAGTATTTGCCGCATCGATTGATGTGCTCGAGGCAATGGGCCTAGAGGTTATCGATACAGAAGAAAATGCGGGGAGGATTGAGGCAACGGCAACAACGATCTGGTGGGGTTTTAAAGATGACGTCGTTGTTCGGGTAAATCGCTTTACCGCACCGGTTGAAGTTGACATACGGTCTAATTCTCGTGTTGGCCGGTCCGACCTTGGTGCGAACGCAAAGCGCATTGAGATTTTCATGCGCAAGCTCGAACAGGCACTTTAAATTCAGGAAACTCAACGGGTTAAACTGATGAGTTCAGATCCAGCGCCTGACTTCTTTGCAATAGGCTTCGAACGCCGCGCCGAAGAGTTGTCTTAACGCATCTTCTTCAGATTTTATTTGTAACGCACTCATATACCAAACAAAAAGACCAAGAGTGACAAAGTTGATCGGGTTGCCAAGATACAAGCCCAATGCTGCAAGCAGCATCGCCATCCCCAGATACATGGGATTGCGTGTAAAACGATAAATACCGCCAGTGACCAGCGTGGATGCTTCCAAAGGCTCCATTGGGTTCACAGTAGTTTTATTTCGGGCAAACACTCCAAGCGCAATCAGAACGATAATCGCACCGATCGCGCCAATGGCGATGGTTAGTGAGGATTGTCCTTTAAAGTGGTAATTCAGAAATGGTGCGAGGGTGTGAACAGCCCACATCAGGCCGGTGAAAACCAGCACAATGAATATTGGCGGTATCGTGAGTTTCATCTCAAGGCTCCAATTGAGCGGCGAAGGCACGCAAGCAATCAGGGTACAGCTTGTGCTCTTTTTTTAAAATCCGAGCAGCCAAGGTCCTGGCGGTGTCATCTTGTTCAACCGGGACAGTTGCTTGACCAAGGATTGGACCATCATCCAAATCTGCCGTGACGATATGGACAGTGCAACCGCTCACCTTGGCGCCGGCATCTAGCGCTTGCTGCTGAACGTTTAGACCCTTGAAAGCGGGCAACAAGGACGGATGGATATTGAGAATACGACCCTCCCAGCGTTGCACAAAATCACTGGTGAGAATGCGCATGAACCCCGCAAGACAGACAATTTCAATCTCGGCCTGACGCAAAGCCTGGTCGATTTGCTCCTCGAACGCCCTGCGCGGTTGATGAATTTTGTGATCGACGACGAGGGTTGTAATGCCGGCGGCAGCGGCGCGTGTGAGGCCAAAAGCGTCTGGTCTGTTAGAGATCGCCAGGCTGATCTCTGCTGGATAGTCAGTTGAGCCCGAGGCATCAATCAGCGCCTGAAGGTTGGACCCGGAGCCTGAAATCAGCACTGCGACACGGCGTTTCATGCGGGCGCCAATTCGCCGATAATGCGAGGATGTTCACCTGCCTGCTCGAGAGCACTGAGAACCGCATCAACGTCAGACGCCTCAATCGCTATAACACCGCCGATCCCGCAATTGAAGGTCCGGCGCATTTCCTGATCGCTCAGATTCCCTTGCTCTTTCAACCAGGCAAAAAGAGGCGGCAATGCCATCTCTGATTCAACGAATTTCGCCGTCAGGCCATCAGGCAAAATCCGTGGCACGTTATCGGTCAATCCACCGCCTGTAATGTGAGCAAAGCCTTTGGCCTGTTGGTTCTCCAACAGCGGCCGTAAGGCATTGATATAGAGCCGGGTCGGTTTGAGGAAAGCAGTAGCGATGCTTTCGCCGCCGTTGAATGGTGCCGGATCATCCCAATTGGTGCGGCTCGCGCGCACTATTTTTCTGATCAGAGAATAGCCGTTCGCATGAGCGCCAGAAGCAGCAAGGCCGACCAGAAGATCACCTGCGCGCATCGCTTGATCGCCCTGGTGGCGTGGCAGCAAAGAACCACGCTCCGCCGCGCCAACGCAAAAACCAGCAAGATCGTATTCACCGTCCACATACATGCCGGGCATTTCTGCTGTTTCACCGCCAATTAAAGCAGCGCCAGCTTGTTTGCATCCCTCGGCAATGCCCGCAATCACGTCTCGGGCGGTCTCCTGTACGAGCGTGCCGCAGGCAAAATAATCCAGGAAAAACAGCGGTAAGGCGCCTTGTGCCAGAACATCGTTGGCACACATGGCGACGAGATCGATTCCGATTGTCGAGTGAATGCCGGTGTCAAAGGCGATTTTCAGCTTCGTGCCGACGCCGTCGGTGCCGGACACCAAAATTGGGTCGTCAAATCCAGCGGCTTTCAGGTCAAACAGGCCACCAAAACCACCCAGACTACCGTCGGCGCCGGGCCGCCTGGTTGCTTTGGCAAGAGGGCCAATCGCTTTCACTAGGTGGTTGCCGGCGTCTATATCAACGCCAGCTTTTTTGTAAGCGTCGTTCATCAATGCTCCTGAGATCTATGCAGGGCCTTGCTATATGAGGTCCGGCGCTTTGTGAAGACCGTGCTGACGAGACACATGACTGATTTTTGCCCCAAAATTGCTGGATAACAGGTGCCACACCGCCACAAGCCCTGTATAAAAGGACTTGTCGAAATGGATGGATCTATGCGTTTTTTTCTAACCGCCTTGTTTTGCTTAGTCTCGCTCTATGGCGCCGGGTTCGCGCAGTCAGGCAGTGATCAGGTTTTTGTTGTCTCCAAGGTACCAGTTCAGGCGACGGCTGAGACTGCAACCGCAGCTCAGCGCATCGCGCTCGAGCAAGGGCGCAAGCAAGCCGTGGATATTTTGTTGCGGCGGCTAACCGCGGAAAGCGATTGGGCCTATTTGCCGCGGCTCGGCATTGGCCAACAAGCGCTCGCTGGGGTGCCGATGTCAGTTGAACCAAATGACGGCATTGGCGACGGATTCAGCGCACCGATCGAAAACAGTTATTACAATTTTAACGCAAAGACGGCTGTTTATCTTGATGGCGCGCAACTTCCGGCGCTTGAAGAAGGCTTTGCTGTTCTGGACGAGAAATCATCGCGGAATACATATTCGGCCAAGATCACTTACCGGTTCAAAGCTGATGAGATACGCAGTCTCTTGAAGCGTTCGCGTATCCCCTACAGTGAATCGCAGACGCGAACGGCGTTGGTGCTGCCAATTCTGGAAACGGTCAATGGCCTCTATTTGTGGGAGAGTAACAACCCATGGGCCCGGGCTTGGCTGGCACGGCCGTTAATGAATGAGTTGACACCAATCCTTCTGCCACTGGGCGACGCGGAGGATATCGATATTATTTCCGCCCGACAGGCCAGGGCTCTTAATCAAGTACGGCTGCAACGGCTCGCCGACAAGTACGACGTGACACAGATCATTATCGCCCACGCCTACCTGTCGGAATCCGGCGACCAACAAAGGCTGCGGGTTCGGTTGATGGATGGCTATCTTAATTCCGCGGGTCGGATTGTGTCGTCCGTTGAGGCTGGCAATTCATCAGGCCTGTATGATGACGCTGGTGGCTATGGTTCTGTCGGAAGTGCGATCGTGGGCTCGGCAACAGAGCAGGGGCAGACTCTTTTGGAAACATTCTTTCGTGACACAACCGGAGATTTTCCAGTGCTGGCATCGCGGGCGGTTGAGCTTACAGTTGCTAAGTATGCCGCCAGCTGGAAGGCTCAAACCTTGATCGACCACTCGATCAGCCGCGCCTATGAGGTCAACGCCTGGTTCTCTTCAATTGAAGAATGGGCAGGTATTCAAAAGATTCTCAACGAATCACCGCTGGTCGATAAATATGACGCTGAGGGCCTAACCGCCAGTGGTGCGACCGTCAGCATGCGGGTGTCAGGAGATGTGGAGCAGCTTACTGTCGCTTTGCGTCAGGACAATATTGTGTTCTGGACGGTCGATAACATCATCTGGAATATTGCAACGACTGAAACCTATGAATCAGTAAAAGGACGTGTACGTCCGGTTTCCTACCAAAGGACGCCGTTTGAAGGTGGGAAGATCCAGCGCGATAGCTCGCGCCCCCGCACTGAGCGATCTGAATTGGGTGACAATATTCCAGGCGGCGCGGGATATTACGATCCACAAGGGACGGCTGGTGACTTCAGCCCGGTACTGGACCGCGAACGGGGGGATATTCCTGCAGGAACAGGAGAGCCAGGAATTCTCAATACCCTTGATCCGGCTGGGGAATTATTGGAGGGTGCGCCTCAACAACTCTTGTCCCCTGAAGGGGAACAAGAGACCATCGAGGACGAACCGCTCGACAATGTCATTTACTGACGGCAAATCGCGTCAAAAACCACGGCATACTCAGTATCCGCTGCCCTTTACCGTTGGCCCTGATGTTGCCGACAGATCGCCAATTTATCGGTTTTCGCCTGCGAATGAGCGGGCACGTAAACTGTTCGATATCTGGTGTGAAGAAATTTCCAACCAATCGGGTCAGGGCATTATTATTACTGGACCACCTGCATCGGGGAAAACCTTTCTGACCGGGTGGGTGGCGAATCGCTTGGAGGCTGCTTGCGTAACCGGAAATGATCTCGAAGCAGTATTGGCAGCGCCGGGCGAGATACCCATTATTATTGTTGATGATGTCGAACGAGTAACAGAGCCGGCATTGGTGACGCGATTTATCGATGTCAGCTTGGAAAAGGAGCGAAGCTTTGTGTTGACGGGCAACGGGAAACCCGAAAGCTGGGCGCACGCAAAAACCGGGCCCCTGACTGATCTTGTCACACGGCTGGCTGCGATGCCTGAAGCGTCTCTCGACAGCCCGGATGAAGACTTGATGGCCAAGGTCCTTCAGGACTGGTTGCAGTCCAGGCAAATAGTCCTCCGTGACGACCTCGCTGCCATAGCGGTTACAAGGGTCAAGCGATCATTTTTGTCCCTGAAGGTATTCGCCGACCAACTGGACGCTGAAGCCATGCAGCGCCAGAAATCGATCGACAAAACCACAATCCAGTTTGTGCTGGATAGTTTGCCAGAACACATTTTGTCATAAGCATTTTGACACTATATCATGGACCTGATGCCGTGATTGACGGGTGTCTGAGGTAAACATGTATGGTTAATGTAACGAAGACAGTGTCACCAAAAAGAAAACGGAAGAATGTCCGCGCGCGACCGGAACCGCCTACGATGCAGGACCGCCCAGACATGGTTGACAAGGCAGATGACGCTGTTGAGCAATATCCGGCAATCGCAGAAGACTCGCCCGACCGTTTCCTAAACCGCGAGCTTTCATGGTTGGCGTTCAACATGCGTGTTCTTGAAGAAGCGTGGAACGAGAAACACCCGCTGTTAGAGCGGTTGCAGTTCTTGTCAATTTCCGCCAGCAACCTCGACGAATTTTTTATGATTCGTGTCGCCGGTCTTGTCGGGCAGGTGCGTGAAGGGTTGAATGTCGTGTCTCAGGAGGGCCTGACACCAAAGCAGCAACTTGAGCTTATCAATGAGCATGCTTCCACCCTGGTCAGTGAGCAACAAAGATGCTGGGGAGAGCTGCGCTCGCTTCTTGCTCACGAAGGCGTTGAGGTTATCGAAGCCAATGATCTCACAAAGGAAGAAGAAGTCTGGTTGAGAAAGGAGTTTCAGCAAAATATCTTCCCCGTGCTGACGCCGCTCGCGCTCGATCCGGCACATCCGTTCCCGTTCATTCCCAATCTGGGATTTGTGCTCAGCTATGCGCTGGTAAAGGATGACGAACGGCTGAACGCGTTTTTGCCGGTGCCGGGTAAGATCAACCGGTTCTTACGGCTGCCCTCCGATGGAAACACTGATAGCGGACATCCTCGCATCAGGTTTATTGCGCTTGAGAAAGTTATCACGCGGTACCTTGATTACGTATTTCCGGGCCACACGCTTGTCACGCAGGGTGCTTTCAGGATTGTCCGCGACAGCGATATTGAATTACAGGAAGAAGCTGAAGACCTCGTCGCGCAATTTGAGACCTTGATGCGCCGCCGCCGTCGCGGGGATGTGATTCGGCTCAAGATCGATGCGAACACACCAGAACACATGATAGATCTGTTTAAGGATCAACTGCATGTGACATCACGTGCGGTATTGCTTGTTGATGGCCTGTTGGGACTGGCGCAAATCGGTTCTTTGATTCCGGATGATCGTCCCGACCTTAGGTTCAAACCATTTGAGGCTCGTTTTCCAGAACGCATCCGAGAGCATGCCAGCAATTGCTTTTCAGCAATCAGCGCCAAGGATATCATCGTGCACCACCCTTACGAAAGTTTCGATGTTGTCGTGCAATTTCTAAAACAGGCAGCCGAAGATCCGGATGTTCTCGCGATCAAGCAAACGATCTATCGGACGTCGCATCAGTCTTCGATTGTTGAAACGCTAATTGCAGCTGCCGAAGCGGGTAAAAACGTCACGGCTTTAGTGGAGCTGAAGGCGAGATTTGACGAAGAGACAAATATCAGATTTGCCCGTGAGATGGAACGCGCAGGCGTGAATGTTGTCTACGGGTTTGTTGACTACAAAACCCACGCAAAAATGTCGCTGGTCGCGCGCGCAGAGGTAAATGGCACAAAGACATATGTTCATGTGGGAACCGGCAACTATCATCCATTCACTGCAAAAATATATACCGACCTGTCTCTATTTACCTGCAATGAAGCGATCGGGCGCGATGTGGCGCGTGTTTTTAACTATATCACCGGGTATGCGCAACCGAACAAATTGGAAAAGCTTTCTATTTCTCCATCTTTGGGGCGGGAGAAAATGGTGTATCACATTGATAATGAAATCGCCCATGCGCGTGGATCGCGGCCAGCATCAATCTGGGCCAAGATGAATTCCCTGGTCGACGGTGACATGATTGACAAGCTCTACGAAGCAAGCAGTGCGGGCGTACAAATTGACCTCGTTGTGCGTGGAATTTGTTGCCTGCGTCCCGGCGTTCCGGGGCTTTCAGATAATATTCGCGTTAAGAGTATCGTTGGGCGATACCTCGAACACTCCCGGATCATGTGCTTTGGAAATGGCCGGCCGCTTCCGAGCCCAGAGGCGATTGTCTATATTTCTTCGGCAGATTGGATGCCGCGCAATCTTAATCGCCGGGTCGAAATATTTTGCCCAATTGAAAACCCGACAGTGCACCGTCAGGTCCTCGATCAAATAATGGTCGCGAATTTGAATGATGAAGCACAGAGCTGGCAAATGAAACCTGATGGTGCTTATGACCGGCAGGAGGTGCCGGTTGGCATAACTCCTTTCAATGTGCACGACTATTGTATGACAAACCCAAGTCTGTCGGGGCGGGGCGGCGCGATTGAGTACAATGCACCAATGCTGCTACAGCCTAAAACATGATCGTTCGCGCAGAATCAAAGCAAAATGTGATAAAGGTGCATGCTGGCTTGGGTAGAAGGTTACTTCGGTGAGTACAGGTATTCCAACCAGGGAAATTACCAACGAGCTGTTGAAAAACCGGCGCGCGGTTATCGATATCGGGTCCAACTCCGTTCGCCTGGTGATATATGGCGGGCCGATCCGAACGCCACTGGCATTGTTCAACGAGAAAGTTCTTTGTGGCCTCGGCACGCCTGACCGCGAAACAGGTGGGTTGCGTCGTGAAGCAATGGACAATACAATCTCTGTACTGAGCAGATTTGGCATGATCTTAGAGAACGCAGGGAAAATTCCACTGATAGTTTTTGCGACAGCGGCTATCCGCGATGCACCGAATGGCAGTGCTTTTATTAAAGAAGTCGAAGATCTGGGATTCGAACCGAGTGTGCTCAGTGGGGAGGAGGAGGCCCGTTTTGCAGCCCTCGGCGTTCTGTCCGCGACGATAGAAGCGGTGGAACCTCAATCAGCGAGTCGCCCGAATCTCTGTGGTGATATGGGTGGAGGCTCTCTCGAGTTGGCGCGGTTTTCAGATAATTTTGAAACACCGTTTCTCGATCGCATAAGCCTGCCGCTAGGTCCGCTCACGTTGATATCCCGTTTCGGTAGGCATGTTTCAGATTCAACGGGATACGTTACGGATCAGCTGGCGAGCCAGAACTGGTTGGCGGAAGAGAAGACCGGGAACTTATATGCCGTCGGCGGAGCGTGGCGGGCAATTGCCAAAGTGCATATGGCGAAAGTAGAGTACCCGTTGCCCATCCTGCATCACTACGAAATTCCTCGCGACGAGATGATCAGTATTTGTGACCTTTTGCAAAAACAGAGCGCTGCCTCTTTGGAGTTGATGCCGGGCGTGCAGCGCAAACGGATCGATACGTTGCCCCACGCGGCGATGGTACTCTCGCAGGTCCTCCAACACACCCGTACCCGCCGCGTTGTTATCTCTTCTAGTGGGGTCCGCGAAGGTATGTTGTTTGATCTTCTGTCGAAGCAGGAACGGGAAGCGGACCCGGTACTTATTCTTGCGCGCGAATACGCCAATCGCTACTCGCCTAACCCGGCATTTGGTGATGTGGTTTTTGATCTTACGGCAAGTTTGTTCGCAGATGAAACGAGAGAAGAGCGAAGAATCAGGCACGCCGCTTGTATTATGTGCGATTTGGCGTTGATGCATCATCCTGATATGCGAGCGCAACATGCCAGTGACGTTATTCTGCACTCCCCGTTAATCGGGATTGATCATGCCAGCCGAGTGACAATATCAGCGGCGCTTTATCTGCGCCATCGCAGCAAGATAACTCCCTGGCCGGCACATATTCCAAAGCAACTCATGTCAGACAGATTGCTGCGTTTAGCAACTACGCTGGGGTTTGCGATGCGATTTGTGTCAGATTTCTCGTCGAGTACGCCCGCTTTGATAAGGGACTGTACTTTTGATTTGAAAAAAGACGTTTTGACCTTCAGGGGGCCGGCAGGATTGGCCAGGTTGATGAGTGATACACCACAGAAAAGACTGACGGCGCTTGCAGCGCAACTTGGTACGAAAGAAGCCGTCGAGTTTTCAGATATCTGATCGTGAGGGTCAGGGTTTCAAATCAACAAATTCGATCATGCTTTCGTTGAGCTTCAATGCGAGCTCACCCTTTTTGAGCTTGATAGCCGCCTCTCCAAACACTTGCCGCCGCCAGCCCCGCATCGCGGGTATGTCTGGTTCGTCATATCGGGCAATTGCTTCAAGGTCGCTGGCATTCGCTACGAGTTTTGAGGCCACTTGGTAATGTTCACACTGACGTTTTAGAAGTACGCGCAATAAGTCCAGAACATCTCCCGGTATTGGGGGCAGGTTTCTTGACCGTTCAATTTCGGGTACTTCGTCGTTTGGCAAAGCGACACCAGCGTTTATTGCCGCAATCAGAGATTTTGCTTGCGACGATTTTTCAAATCCATTGGCGACACCCCGGCACTTTGACAAGGCGTCCGCTGTTTTCGGGGCCTGCCGCGCCAGTTCGTAAATTGCCTCATCCTTCAGAACTCTTGAACGTGGTAAATCGCGGGCCTGCGCTTCGGCCTCGCGCCATTCGGCAATTTTGATGAAGGGACCGATATCTTTGCGCTTAAGGCCGCGCAGTTTCAATCGCTTCCAGGCAACCTCTGGCTTGACGAAATATAATGCGGGATCAAGCAACGCCTCCATTTCTTCCTGAACCCAGGAAAATCTGTCCGTCTTCTCCAGCTCATCTTTCAACTGGCAATAGACATCCCGCAAATGAACGACATCACCCAACGCGTATTCGAGCTGCTTCTGGCTAAGCGGCCTTCTGGACCAATCGGTAAAACGCGACCCTTTGTCGATCGCGGCACCAGTAATTGCGCGAACAAGCGGTTCGTAGCCAATTTGATCACCGTGCCCGCAGGCCATTGCCGCGACTTGTGTATCAAACAGCGGTTTGGGCACGCGATCGAGAAGCTTATGGAAAATCTCAACGTCCTGACGGGCTGCGTGGAATACCTTAACGACTGCCTGATTGTCGAGAACCTCGAACAAAGCGGTGAGGTCTATTGCGTCTGCCAACGGGTCGACAATAGCCTCGTCGTCAGGAGAGGCTACCTGAATGAGGCACAAGCGGGACCAGTAAGTCCGCTCACGCATGAATTCAGTGTCGATGGTGATGTATTCGTGGGCGTGCAGCGGTGAGCAGAATTCCTCAAGCGCGGATGTGTTTGTGATGACCTGCATAACGAGCTGCTTTAGCAAGTCTGGCCGCTCGCGTCACGGAAAACAAATCAGTCGTCGGCGAAGCTAAAATGAAGCCCGGCTTCGCCGGCCGATTGCCAGACGACTTTGGCGTCCCGGTTAATGCCGAGCTCGGGAATGATGATTTTTACCATTTCCGGTAGGGTAAAGACGCTGCGCAGCGTTATTTTGACCCCGTGATTGTGGTAATTCAGGATTGCGCAATCTACGCGCATGCCGTTTCTCATCTTGAGCATCGCATATTTGTAAGAGTCCGTGCGGTTCTGCTCTCGCGAATCGGCCAGTTTCTTGGGTGGCGCGAAGTGCATATCCAGCGGTTTGGCATCGCGGATAGCGGTCACTCTATTTAGAAGGGCATTCTTCTTCATATCACAACCATGACGAGAAAGAGTTAACATGACGCTAACCATGAAAAAGCGCCGCTGCCAAGCTTAACAGTAGCACTTTTTCCTTAGATTACAGCGGGTTGCCGTCTTCATCGAGCTCAACGATATCGTAGCCAAGTTCTTCAAGGCCCGGCATGATGACCGCTTTATCACCGACAACTACCATTATCATCTCGTCAATATTGAGATGTTTGGCGGCGAGGGCGTCGATTTCCTCTTTGCTAATATTCTCAAGGATCTCGGCCTGCTCGTCGACGAAGTCATCGGCAAGTTTATAGGTCAAGATATTTGACAGGAAGCCGAGCTTTTGCCGCGGCGTTTCGTAACTCCGGGCATCGCGTTGACCAATGGCGTTTTTAGTAAACAAGAGTTCCTCCGGAGTGATCCCGCTCTCATAGTAGCTGCTGATTTCCTTGACGAACTCGACAATTGAGGCGTCGGTCGCATCAGTGCGAACCCCGGCCTGGGCGCGATAAAAACCGCGATCTTCATCACCGCTGAAGAACGACCGGGCGCCATAGGTGTAGCCTTTGTCTTCCCGCAGGTTGATGTTGATACGACTGTTGAAAGCACCGCCCAGGGCATAATTCATCAGTCCGGCACGGTAGTATTCACCAGTTGCATCATAGGGCAGAGCACGTTTACCGATTCGGATTTCGGATTGCGCCGCACCCGGCTTATTGATGAAGTAAAGTGTTTTCTCGGCCAAAGGCGGGAACGCGTTCAGTTCCGGCTTCTCGTTGCCTAAACCACTCCAGCCGGCAAAGGCACTTTCAAGCTTCGCCAGCATTTCAGATTTGTCGATGTTGCTGACCGCTATCATGCTGCCGATCTGCGCCGAATAATTATCGGCATAGAATTTTTTCACATCCTCCAGCGAGAGCCCCTGAACACTCTCAATCGTGCCGGAGTCCGGAAAGGCAAAACTGTTGTCTTCGCCAAACAGAAACTTGCTGAACGCATTTGTTGCGACGGTGGCCGGCTGTTTTTTACTGAATTCGATCCCCTGGATCACCTGATCCTTAACCCGGGCGAAATCTTCTTCGGTAAATGCAGGCATCAACAACTTTTCCTGGGCGATCGCCAGCGTTTCGTCGAGGTTGTCCGTTAAGGAACGGATGGACATCGTTGTGTAGGTGTTGCCTGAACCGAATGAAACAGAAGATCCAAGTTTTTGTAACCGGTTGCTGATATCTTCTTTCGAGGATTTTTGTGTCGTTTCATCGACCATTGCAGCTGTCAGCGAGGCAAGACCAAGCTTGTCGAGCGGCTCGTTTTTCTGACCCGCCTTTATCTGCAGGCGGATTGCCGTAGTTGGTGTTTCGTCATTAACAGCGCCCAGAATTTCGATGCCGTTGTCCATCTGCGCGCGCCAAACAGGTGGCAGAATGACGCTTGGATTGGCGCCAGATGCTGCTGGCGTCACGGATCTGTCGAAATCGTCGCTGGCGCGGCGGAATGCGAGATCTGCTTCTTTCGTCTGTTCATAATCCGGCAAGGTGCGCTCGTAGCGCTCCCAGGTATCGGGAGCTGCAATGGCATCAGGTTGGCCGTTCGGGACAATACTCATGATTACCGCCGGTTTGTCCTTGATGTATTGCTCATAGACGCGATTGACATCGTCCTTGGTGACGTTTTCGTATCTGGAAATATCCTGCTTAATGTAGTCAGGGTCCGCCCGAAAGGTCTGGTAAAACGCGAGTTGCGAGACCTTGCCACTGACGCTCTCAAGACCATAGATCATGCCCGAAACAATACCGGCCTTGACGCGGATGAGGTCGTCATCTTCAACGCCGCGCTGTTCGAATTCGACCAGCGTGTCACGCATGATTTTTTCAAGGTCAGTTAGAGAGGTGCCGCTTGCCGGGTTGGGCAGGGCAAGCAAGGTGAACTGGCAATGCAGCTCCCGGCAGCCGTGACCGGCGTTGGCCTGCACAGCGAGGCCGTTTTTCACCGTGTTTTTGTAGAGCAGCGAGGTGTCCCCGGTACCCATAATCGACATCAGGACATCGAGCGGTGCTTCATCAGGATGGTTGGCGGAAACAGTTGGCCAGGCCATGTAAATAAGTGGAAGGGAAACATTGTCTTCCAGTGAGATGTAGCGGTTGGCATCCAGCGTTACTTCCGGTTTCCCAGGCTGGCTGACTTCCGGACCGCGGGGGATAGAGCCGAAATATTGTTTGACCCATGTAAGTGCCTGAGCCTTGTCAATGTCACCGCCGATGGTCAGCGTCGCGTTGTTCGGGCCATACCAGCGCAGGAAGAATTTTTTCAGGTCATTGACGTTGACCCGGTCTAGATCTTCAAGATAGCCGATAGTGCTCCACGAATAAGGATGTCCTTCCGGGAACATCGCTTCACCGACACGCTCGAACAAGAGGCCGTAAGGTGCGTTATCGACGCGCTGGCCGCGCTCGTTTTTGACAGTCTCGCGCTGGACTTCGAATTTCTCCTGCGTCACCGCGTCGAGCAGGAAGCCCATCCGGTCGGCTTCCAGCCAGAGCATCTTTTCAAGCTGGTTCGCTGGGACAGTTTCGAAGTAGTTTGTCCGGTCACTGTTGGTTGTACCATTCAAGGTGCCACCAGATTCCGTGATGACTTTGAAGTGCTCTTCGTCTGCGACATTTTCAGAGCCTTGAAACATCATGTGTTCGAAGAAATGCGCAAACCCCGATTTCCCGACCTCTTCGCGACCGGAGCCGACATGGTAAGTGACGTCCACGTGCACCAGCGGATCAGATTTATCTTCATGCAGGACGACGGTCAGCCCATTGTCGAGAACGTATTTCTCGAACGGAATGACAATTTCGTCCGCTGACTGTTTAGCGACGGCGTCAAGTTTGGTGAAGCCGTTCGGCAAGGCTGGACCAGTACCCGCGCACCCGGCAAGCAGCATGGTGAGACTGGTTGTAAGTAAAGCGATATTCTTCATGGCAGATTCTGCTCCCTCGTCCAAAAATAAGATCTTCTAGTTGGTTTTTTTCTCGTCGATATAGATATTCACAACGTCTTCCAGCACCGCCAGCGGCATGGCGCCGTTTTTCAGAACAACGTCATGGTAATCCCGAATGTCAAATTCTTGCCCAAGCTCCGTGCGCGCTTTCTCGCGTAACTCGAGCAGCTTAATCATGCCGATCTTGTAGGAAAGCGCCTGGCCCGGCCACACCATGTATCTTTTGTTCTGGCGCTCGATATCGCCCGGCGCCATCGGTGTGTTGTCGGTCATGTAGTCGATCGCTTCTTGCAGCGTCCATTGCTTTGCGTGCATGCCAGTATCGACAACCAGCCTGACGGCGCGTTTCATTTCTTCGGCAAGGCGGCCGAAATTACGCATCGGGCGGTTTTCATACAGGCCCATTTCAAACGCTAGACGTTCCGTGTACAGTGCCCAGCCCTCCGTATACGCGCTGTAGCCACCGAACTTACGGAACTCGGGGATACCGTCCAATTCCTGCATAATTGCAAGCTGGAAATGGTGCCCTGGTGCCCCTTCATGATAGGCGAGGGAATTCATTATGTGTTTTTGCACGTCTCCCATATCCTTCATATTGATATAATAGATGCCCGGCCGGCTTCCGTCCGGTGTTGGCCGGTTATAGAAGGCAGTGCCGGCGGCATTTTCGCGCCATTTCTCGACTGGACGCACTTCAAGAGCCGCTTTTGGTAAGATATTGAAATAGGCATCGGTCTTTGAGTAAACTTCTTCGATCAGCGTGTTGGCATCGGCCAGATATTGCTGCCGGCCTTCTTCTGTGTCGGGATAATAATTATTCGGGTCGTTGCGGACAAACTTAAAGAACTCAGCCAGCGTTCCTTCGAATCCGACTTCTTCCTTGATCGCTTCCATTTCGGCGCGGATACGCGCCACTTCCGACAGGCCGAGTTCATGGATTTCGTCTGGATCACCTGACACCGTTGTCCAATTCTCGATGCGCCGGGCGTAGTACTCTTCACCGTTCGGGAGATGCCACGCGCCCCTGTCACCGGCGGCAAGTTCCTGTTGCAGTTCCATCTCGCCGATGAATTTCATGTAGCCGGTTTTGAATGGACCAACCAGCGCGGCCGTTGCCGCGGTGAGGAGGCGCTCTTTTTCGCCCTCATCGATTTCAAGCGCGCTCACTTTTTGTCGAAAGTCGGCCATGATCGCCGAATCTTCTGCGCTGCCGTCGAATGGTGCACCGGATAGAATTGCGTTGGCCGTGCCGATGACACCTGGATAAACGAGGGCGGGGGCAATGATACCGCGCTCTTCGCGCACGTTCAGATCATTGATGACTTCAGCCAGGACGACATCAGCAGCACTCAAGCGCGCGATGTAATCCTCGGCATCGCCGAGCGTATCAACCCGGTGAATGTTCTGCAGGAATGTCGGCAAATAGGTCGCGATGCTCGACATCTGAGTGACCGGATACTGATTATACCGCCACTCGTGGTTTTTCAGCGTATTTACCTGATTGTATTCGAAAATCCGGTAACTGATTTTCGATTGCTCATCGAGTTTGTCGAAGTCGAACTCGCTGCGCAGCCGTGCAAGGTCGTCGCGGGTTTGGGCGATCTGGCGCGATTCTTCAGCTTCAGAGAAATCATCCCATTTGCCGTAATCTTCGGTTTTTCGGCCGAGTTGCGCCTGAAACATCGGGCTCGCCGCAACATCTCGCTCGAAGGTTTCTTCAAAAAACACTGCCAGCCGTTCGCTTTGCGTTGCTGCGGACGCGACAGTTTCGGCGAGCGGTGTTTCAGTTGCCGGTGCGCTCGATTGTTGACCTGACTGGCCACAGGCGGCGAGCGCAAGCGCCGAGGCTCCAAGCGCGAGCCCGGAAATAAGCTGTTTCAGCGATTTTTTCATCGTCCATACCCTATCTATTTGTATCTATGTTGTGCGGGAATTCCGTACCCCAGTTTTGGGCTGCAGAATGAGCGCTTGCAGCCCAAACACCACCTTAAATTCCGGTAAGCTGGCACCCGTCTGTCTGCCTGTTCATGAGTACCATAGGGCAGTCTGCACCAGCTTGCGTGAGTTTTTTTGTTCTCTTTCGGAATCAAGGGGTTATAGCGATGGGGCAAGATAAGCCTAGCGCTCGACAACCATTTCTTCGCTTCCTGTCCAGTTTTTGGGTACAGCGACTATCCTGGCGGCAGGGCGCTACTTGAAAATATTGGGCGGCTCATGTGTACCGGGTCGCGCCCGCCAAGCCTTGCGCAATCCAACGTTGCTTGAAGAGGGGGAGAGCTCTGCTGGAAATCTAGATATCAAGCTCTTCCACAACGAACGCGGCGTTTTCCTGGATGAAAATGTAACGCGGCTCGGCTTTCTTGCCCATCAGTCGCTCGACCAGGTCGAGCACTTCGTCCGTCTTGTCTTCCGGGATGACCACGCGGGCAAGGGAGCGGGTTGCCGGGTTCATGGTGGTCTCCTTCAACTGGTTTGGCATCATCTCGCCGAGCCCCTTGAAGCGGGAGGCGTCAATTTTGGCGCCTTTCTTGAACTCTTTTTTGATCAGTTTTTCACGGTGTGCCTCATCTGTCGCGTAGACAGACTTTCCGCCTGAAGAGAGTTTGTAGAGCGGTGGCTGGGCCAGATACAGCCGGCCCTCGCGAATAAGGTCTGGCATCATGCGTTGAAAGAACGTGATGAGGAGGGCGGCGATATGGGCGCCATCGACATCGGCGTCAGTCATGATGATAATTTTTTCGTAGCGCAATTCTTCCGTATCAAAACTGGATTCCATGCCAGCCCCGAGAGCTTGCGTGATATCCTGTATTTCCTGATTGCCGGTGATCTTATCTCTTGTCGCAGACGCGACATTGAGGATCTTGCCGCGCAGAGGCAGGATGGCCTGGGTTTTGCGGTTGCGTGCCTGTTTGGCGGAGCCGCCGGCTGAATCGCCTTCGACGAGAAAAATCTCTGTACCGGCGGCGGCTTGCTGCGAACAATCGGCAAGCTTACCTGGCAGGCGTAGTTTGCGGGTCGCGGACGCCCTCGCGACTTCCTTTTCCTTGCGCCGGCGGATGCGCTGATCGGCCTGATCGACGACCCATTCAAGAAGCGTATCCGCCTGTTTGCGGTGGCCAGCGAGCCAGTGATCAAACTCGGCGCGGACCGCTGCTTCGGTCAGTTTTTGCGCATCGGCGGTGGCCAGTTTGTCCTTGGTCTGGCCCTGAAACTCCGGATTTGAGATAAAAACTGAGAGCATCGCACCGGCAGTGCCCATGATGTCCTCGGCGGTAATGACCGACGCCTTTTTGTTGCCCGCGAGGTCGGCATAGGCTTTCAGGCCGCGAGAAAGGGCAGAGCGTAGGCCCTGCTCGTGTGTGCCGCCTTCTGGTGTCGGGATTGTGTTGCAATAGGAGTTGGTAAAACCATCCGCCACCTGACCGCCTTGCATTGCAAAACCAGCGCCGCCCCAGATCACGGCCCATTCAACCGTACCGTGGCCGCCTTCGCGCTCGATTTTGCCGGCAAAAATTTCGTCCGTGATCGTCGGTTTGCTGCCCAAAATGGTGGTGAGGTAATCGCGCAGGCCGTTGACGAATTTGAAGCTTTCCTCCGGCGGCGTCGGGTCGTCATTCGGGAGCAGGGCCGTTGCACACTTCCAGCGGATTTCGACACCACCAAAAAGATAGGCCTTGGAGCGCGTCATCCGGTGCAGGCGTGACGGGCGGAAGGTCAGCTTGGTGCCGAAAATCTCCGGATCCGGGTGGAATGTCACCGTAGTACCGCGCCGGTTATGGGCATCGCCTACTTTTTTGAGTGTGGATGTCGGTATGCCTTTGGCAAATGTCTGCCGGTACAACTTACGGTTGCGGGCAACTTCAACGGTCAGATCGTCGGACAACGCATTGACGACTGAAATGCCGACACCGTGCAATCCGCCCGAAGTAGCATAGGTCTTGTTAGAAAATTTCGCCCCGGCGTGAAGTGTAGTCATGATTACTTCGAGAGCTGATTTTTTCCTGAATTTGGGGTGTGCGTCGATCGGGATGCCGCGACCATTGTCAGTGACGCTGAGATAACCGTTTTCGTGCATTTCAACTTCGATCCGGTTGGCGTGGCCGGCGACAGCCTCATCCATACAATTATCGAGGACTTCCGCGAACAAATGATGCAAAGCGGCCTCGTCGGTGCCACCAATATACATGCCCGGGCGTTTACGAACCGGCTCGAGGCCTTCAAGGACCTCAATATCCTTAGCGGAATACTCACCGCCGAACAGATCTGGCGCTGCATTATTTCTGGCGGGCGCTCTCTTCGCAGCGGCTGTCACAGTCTTCTTTGTTCCTTTTTTGAGGGCTGGTTTTTGGGAAGCCTTTTTTGCAGATGCCTTCTTAAGGGTTTTTTTTGCTGCCTTTTTGGTGTTCTTTTTCGCAAGCGCCTTCTTTGACGCCTTCTTTGACGCCTTCTTTTTGGCGGGCTTGGGTGGGAGCTTGCGCGCCATCAAATCCTCTACACATACTGAAACGCCCATCTCTTAAGGGCTTTCGGGCAATATCCGCAAGCGTGATGAGGGCAAAATCATCAAATGAACGGAACGAGAGGAATGCCGCGCCTGAACTTCTTTTCACAGCGTTTCAGTTGTGATTCATATCTCGCGGCCTGCGCTGCGACGACGCTGGCCCGGCGTTTGACCGCCGGTTTGCGCCTCCAGCTGCCTTTAAGGTAGCCGCCGGCGCCTTCATGATAGGCCAGATACTGGTTGTAGGCGTCATTGCGGGCAACACCGGTGCGCTTTGACGAGGCGCTAACGTACCAGCCGATGAAATCTGCCGCATCGGAGAAATTCTTGCGGCTCGCGCCACTTTTGCCAGTGCTGTTCTTGTAGGTCTGCCAGGTCGTATCAAGAGCCTGGGCATAGCCCTTGGCCGAAGAGGGGCGCTTGCCAGGGAAAATGAACAGGAATTTGCTGCGTTCAGGGCGAGCGGTTTTATCGAAGGAGGATTCTTTCTTAATGAACGCCAGCTGCAGGGCAATCGGCACTTTCCATTTCTTCTCGGCCTTACGGGTGGCGCGATACCATGAGCGGTTCTGCTCGAAAATCGAGCAGGCATTGCCCTGGTCCGATGGTGGTGTTGAAGAGCATGCGCTCACGATGGCAAGGGATGCAGCGGCAGCGATCAAAAGAACATGGTTCATGCCGTTAACCATAAAGCCTGAAACTGAACAAAATCCTACTGCAATTCATACGCTCACGAGCCGGTTCTGGCCAGCGCGAAGGGCCAATCTTCGCCTCTTTTAGCCTTTTTCAACGAACCGTTTTGCGTCGATGGCGGACTCAAATATGTGCGGGGCGACCGACCGGGTCAGCATCTTGCCCAGTTTGATGCGCATGAACGCGCTGGTGGTGTAGCGGGAGACGCGCACGTAGTATTTGACCTCCATTTCCTGGACAAATTCCGCATACTCATCACTTATGCTTCGATCTATTTCAAAAGCGTCGTAGTTCACAACAGCCCGAACTTTGCGGCTGAGTGGTTTGCAATGCAGCTCGACTGCCGTGCGGAAATTCTCAATATCCTGCTTGTCGCGCAGGTGAACGCCCTCGAGGTTGACGAACAAAATATCCCTATCAGCGTCGAATACGATCCGGTCTGTGAAGCTGACATCAAGGAGCGCGTTGCGCAGATCAATTGGATCATCGCGGAAGATGCTGGGATCCATCGGTTTGCGGATATCGATGATGGGAGCAAAGTCCATTTGTGTGAGGATGTGCCGCTCAACATCAATGCCATCTGCGATTTCGATGAGCTTCATGCCATCTTGATCAAGCTCGAAAACGCAGCGCTCGGTCACATAGAGGACCGGTTGTTCACGTTCGCGGGCCAACAGGCCAGAGAACGTAATCTGATCGACAGCTTTCCTGAATTTAAGGGCGCGCCCTTCCTGGTCAATACTCAGCACACCATCGGTGACGGAAATATCGAGGCCGCCGGCGGTGAAAGTGCCGGCGAAAATTAACTTGCGGGCGTTTTGTGAGATATTGATGAAGCCACCTGCGCCAGCCAAGCGCGTGCCGAAGCGGCTGACATTGACGTTGCCTTCACCGTCACATTCGGCAAGCCCGAGACAGGCAAGATCAAGCCCGCCGCCATCATAGAGATCGAATTGCTGGTTCTGGTCGATTATGGCGTCCGTATTCATGGCGGCGCCGAAATCAAGACCGCAGGCGGGCATGCCGCCGATCACACCGGGCTCACAGGTGAGCGTGATGTGCTCAAGAATGCCTTCTTCCTGCGCCACCGCCGCAACACCTTCGGGCATGCCGATACCGAGATTGACGATGCCGTTGATCGGCAGTTCGAAGGCGCAGCGCCTGGCGATGATTTTTCTGGTATCAAGCGGTAGTGGCGTGACGTCCTCTAGCGGTTGGCGAATTTCAGCCGAAAACGCGGGCGAGTATTGAGTGGCATAAGTCTGCATGTGGTTTTCTGGTTCGGCGATGACCAGGCAATCGACCAAAGCGCCGGGTACTTTTACCGACCGTGGATGCAGCGAGCCGCGTGCTGCGATGCGCTCGACCTGTACGATGACAAGGCCATGCGAATTCTTGGCGGCGGTGGCCATTGCAAGAGCATCAAGGGTGAGGGCCTCGCGCTCCATGGTTATATTGCCGGCAGGATCTGCAGTGGTGCCGCGCAGGAATGCGACGTTGATCGGTGTCGCCCGGTAAAAAAGCCACTCTTCACCGGCCAGTTCGATAATGCTGACGAGATCCTCTTTTGTCGCCTCGTTGATTTTGCCGCCCTGCAAGCGTGGGTCAACAAAGGTCCGCAGGCCAACTTTTGAAATCGTACCCGGTTTCCCCGCAGCGATATCGCGATAGAGATGGGAGATGCAGCCTTGGGGGAAATTGTAGGCCTCGATTTTGTTCTCGACCGCGAGCTGCGCCAGTTTCGGAATAAGACCCCAATGGCCACCTATCGCACGTTTCACAAGACCATTATGGCCGAGCCGGTTAAGCCCGCGCTCCTTGCCGTCGCCCTGACCAGCAGCGAAGATGAGACTGAGATCGCGCGGCTCTCCGGTTTCGAGAAAGCGTTTTTCAAGCGCGACGAGCAGTTCGTCCGGCGTGCCGACACCGACGAAGCCGGACGTTGCAATGGTGTCGCCATCAGCAATCAGCGCGACCGATTCATCCGCAGAAACGACTTTGTTTCGCATGGGCTCTCTCCCAAATTGCCGCTGCAGCCCAATGGGGCCACCAATTGACGTGCCCGTCAAGGGGCGACAATGGAGTGCGTCAACCCGTTCTGGTCTCCCGTAGTCTGACAATCTAAGTCATTGAAATGTTTCAGAACCCGTCTATGCTTCTGTTGTCTGGCTGAATTCACGCCATCTTCGTTCAGCCATGATATTATTTTCGTGAAAACTGAAGCCCCTATTCATCGGAAATGCAGACGCCAGAAGCGCCGCAAGGACATTATGGCTCCGATCCGTCCATTTATTAGTAAAGGAATACTGAGATGACAAAAAAATCCGCAGACGGGAAAAAGATGTTTCGTCAGCCGCCCAGAGAAGGCGGCAAAGCCGATGCCGAGAAAGCTCTTTTGGAAAGGCAAAAGAAGAGTGAAAAATTGAAAGAACTGCGGCTTGTAAAGGAAGCAGAGGACCGCGCTGCCGAGGTCTTAAATCCGAAAAAGAAGAAAGCACGCAGAAAAAGTACGATCCCGGCATTTGTCCCGCAGAAAGGCGCGTAACCATTGGTTTGCGCTGCGAATGTCTGTTGTCAACAAAAGGTTGATCAGGAAGGGGCAAATCATGCCGGATCAAGTGGTCAGGCAGGGCTTTAGTGCATCATTCCACACTTTGCCATTGTATTACAAAGCAATACCAACTATGTGCCGGTTATCGATTATTGGCCGAACAGCCTGGGCACCACGTCGTTTTACCTGACGCTGACGTTTAAGACTTTTTCCAAAATCGAAAACCGAGTCATGAGCCGAACCTTTCGGGTGCGGGTAGTGACGCAGCGATAATTCGTCAGTGAAAGGACATCAAATGATCACCGGCACAGTAAAATTTTATAACGACCAAAAAGGGTTTGGATTCATCCAGCCAGAAGACGGCTCAAAGGATGTATTTGTGCATGCAACTGCGCTTGAAAGAGCCGGCATCACCGGCTTGACCGAAGGTCAAAAAGTGATGTTTGAGACCGAGACAGATGCACGCAGCGGCAAACTTGCTGTAGGCACCCTCGAACTTACTTAGGCAAGAGCCAGCGACCGCAAAATGACACCATCCTTCCGGGGAGGAATCAATGCGGCTGTTTAGCATCAATCCGCGTTGGTTGCGGCTCATTCAAACTGTTTCAAAATTCTGCGTCGCGGGTTGTCTGACCGGGTCATATCTGGCCGGGTCAGCGCTCGCGCAAAATGATATTTCCGTGCCAGCGAATGCCCAGGCCGAGAGCTATGGCAACGGTTGGCAGTGTGATCAGGGGTACAGAGCCTCGGGTGAGATCTGTCAAAAGATCCAAAGGCCTGCCAACGCCTTCCTGACAAAAATTACCTATGGGCGTGGTTGGGACTGCGCGCGCGGCTATCGGGAAGATTCCGATGCCTGCATTGCGATCCCCGTGCCGGAAAACGCGTATCTTAATTCGTTCGGTGATGGTTGGACCTGCGAACGAGGGTTCACTAAGGTCGATGAAACCTGCGTCGGCGTCGATCTACCGGAGAACGGCTACCTCGATGCCGTGTCATCCACATCAGGCTGGAAATGCGAGCGTGGCTTTAAAGCGCTGAACAAGGAGTGTGTTGCGGTCGAGGTGCCGGTCAACGCATTTTTACTACCCTCCGGGCAAAAGTGGCAATGCGATCGTGGCTTTCGAAAGGCTGGCAGCGGATGCGCGGTCGTTGAGGTGCCCGAACACGGGTTTCTGAAACATTCCGCCTTCGGATCGGAATGGGAATGCAATCGGGGATTTCGCTCCGTCAGCGGCGAATGCGTCAAGATCCCGGTGCCGGCACGTGGTTATCTTTCCATATCTTCATACGGATCTGGCTGGCAGTGCGAACGCGGATTCAAGGCTGAATTGGACAGCTGTTTGGCAGTTAGCGTACCAGCGAATGCGCACCTTGATTACTCAGGGCACAAGTGGGAGTGCGACCGGCCATACCGCAAGAATAACGGCGTATGTGTCCGGTCCGACTAGGGCCGTAAGGCTGCGTCAACTGGCTTGGCTAAGGAAAGGCGATGATATCGCCATCGGCAACGCAGCCCCCGAAACTGCTTGATCAGATGGACAGATCAGAACAATCCTGTCGCGCCAGGCTGGAGGCTTCAAGAACCTGTCCTTGGACATCCCTGTGAGATTGCGTTGTCCGGCCGCGATGCCATGAGTACCCATAATACTTTCAAAACTCCGGTATTTGCCAACTTAGAGTGGTGGGCAGATGCTTGAGCTAGGGTCCATCTAACCCGGCAAACGCATCACTGCTCTGAGGCCACCCATCGGCGCGACGCAGAGCGTCACATCGCCGCCATGGGCGCGGGCGACGTCGCGGACAACAGCGAGCCCAAGGCCAACACCGGCAATGTTCTGATTGCGGGCCTCGTCAAGCCGCGAAAACGGTTTGAAGGCTTCGTCGTATTGCTCGGGCGGGATGCCCGGGCCGTCGTCATCGACTGTGATTTCAACAAAATTTTCGTCGCGCGCCGCTGATAGAAGCACGTTTTTGGCGTGCTTGAAGCCGTTTGAGACGAGATTGGCAATCGCGCGTTTCAGCGCATGGCGGCGCGCATCCATTTCGAGGCTCTCCGGCAAATCAACCCTGAGCTGATGGCCGCCGCGTTCCGTGTCCGCAACGATTTCATCGGCGAGATTGCGCAAGTCAAACAGAATCGGTTCTTCTTGTGCCTGATTGCCGGCAAAGGCGAGATACTCGTCTAGCATCCGCTCCATTTCATTGACATCAGCTTTAAGTTCATGCGTGTCCTCGCCTTCGGGCATCATGGCGAGGGCGAGCTTCATCCGGGTGAGGGGCGTTCTAAGGTCGTGACTGACGCCGGCAAGCATGGAAGTGCGCTGATTGACATAGCGCTTGATACGCTGGCGCATGGCCAGAAAGGCAGCGCCTGCCGCGCGTACTTCTCTGGCACCGGAGGGCTTGTATTCCGGTATGTCCTTGCCCCGCCCGAAGGCTTCGGCGGCTTTGGCAAGCCGGGTGATCGAGCGGATCTGATTACGCATGAACACCAAAGAGACGTAGCCCAGGAGACAGGTCGCGCCGATCAGCCAGAGGATGAACAGCCAGGCATTATCCGTGTACACACGTTCTCGCAGCACCAGGAAAACAAGGAAGCCTTCATCGAGCTGGACCCTGATTTCTACATAATTTTTGTAGCCTGCTATGTTGTACCAGTAGGGTTGTGCAAGCGCTTCCGACAGCCTTTTGTCGAGGGTGCTGCTGTTGACCGCAAAGATGCCCCTTTTGTCCTTGGGCGGAATGACACCCCCTTCTTCGAAGCGGATCGCGATGTCGAGATCTTCACGGGCGAGGGAGGTGACCTGCTCGCGTGCCGCGTCATTGCCAGCTTGCCTGTAAAGTTGTGTAACGAGCGCAATATCACCCGCAGCGTTTCCCGAAAGATTGCCGCTAACCTCTTCCCAGTGGCGGTTGAAGAAAATATAGGTGACAACAGCCTGCATAATGAAAATCGGCAGCACCACGATCAGGAGCGTGCGAGCGTAGAGGCCTTTGGGGGTGAAATCTCGCAACATATCAATCTACCATCAATGCGTAGCCAACGCCGCGCACGGTTTGCAACAAAAGAGGCGTGCGCGGATCATCTTCAATTTTGCGGCGCAAACGGGTGACCTGTACGTCAATGGAACGGTCAAGCGCCGCAGTGGTCTTCTCGGCCAGCGCAGCCCGTGAGATTGGTGCGCCCGGTTTCTGGACCAGTGCCCGGAGAAGGGCGAGTTCGCCGGAGGTGAGGCGGATGATATCACTGTCGCGCCGCAGCTCGCCTTTTTCAGGGCTAAACCAGCACGAGCCGAAGGTAAATTCAGCCTGCCGCGATCTGTCGACAGTTTGGCGCCGGAGCAGGTTTTTGATCCGCAACAAAAGCTCGCGCGGTTCAAACGGTTTGGCGAGGTAGTCATCGGCGCCGAGTTCCAGTCCTTCAATCCGGTCTTCCGGCTGACCGCGCGCTGTCAACAGGATGATTGGTACGTTGGAGACGGCGCGTAGTGATGAGGTCAGCGCGAAGCCACTTTCTCCCGGCATCATCACATCCAGGATCAGCAGGTCAAAACTGATTCCGTCCATGAGTTTGCGTGCTTTCTCGGCGCTTCCCGCAGTTGTGGCATGATATTGATGATCCTTCAAAAAACGCTTCAGGAGCGAACGGATGCGATCATCATCGTCAACGATCAGGATATGGGGGGCGTCTTCATCCATCAAAAGCCAAACTCGTCATCATGGTTTGCGCAGTGTAGCGCAAGGCGCACAATCATCCAATTGCCCGCGCCCATTTCAGGCCTGTTTCTTTCGTAAATGCTGAAGGGCCAGTTGCGTATAATGTTTCCCCGTCCACACGGTAATGGCGGCGCCCGCCCATAAAAAGAACACGCCGATCGCGCGCGCGATGTCTGGCGCCGGCAAGAGCAGCAGGGCGATCGCGATAAACTGGATGGCGGTTTTCCATTTCGCGAGGAACGTCACCGGGATCGATATTTCACCGGCGAGGGCCTCGCGCAGTCCCGCAACCCAGAACTCACGTAGAATAATGATCAGTGCAACGATAACATGCAGATCCGTGAGGGTCCGGTCCATGATCAACAGGACTAGCGCAACAGATGTCAGCAGCTTGTCGGCAATCGGATCGAGTGCCGCGCCGAGAGCCGAGGTCTGGTTCAAGCGCCGGGCAATATAGCCATCGAAGAAATCCGTTACACCCGCGATCGCAAACAGGGCAAACGCCACCCAACGGCTCCAATCGCCGCCAATGAAAAAACAGGCGACAAAAGGCAAGATCAACACGATGCGGAAAAAAGTCAGCAAGTTCGCCATAAACTCAAGCTTTAGGGTGATCGCGGGGAAAGGAAAAGATTTTATCGGTGTAACCTTGACGTTACACGGTTGGTATCCTAAATGTAACCTACAGGTGACAGAGGAGAAGATCGAATGAACGGAAAAGTGGAACGACTCTCACATATCAGGCGGATCATGATGATGGTCGGAGCAGGGAGTTTTCTCGCCTGGCAGCTGCCGATGATGGACAAAAGCGAGCGCCTGGCAGACAGCGCTGCCGGTCTCGGCGGGCTGGTTTCGCTGACCGGATTTGCAATCTGGATCGCCACCCTTGTTTATCTTGTCGGGCCGTGGAGCCGTTTTTCTACCAGCAAAGACGTCAATGCGGCCTTGAATGATGAATTGGTCCGGGCCAACCGCCAACGCGCCTATATGGTCAGCTATGCCGCCATGATGCTGGGCGCGGTCTCCCTATTTATCTTGTCACTGTTCGTCCCGGCGAAAGGGATTGAGGTTGCGCACATCATTATGACAATTGGTGTTGTTGCGCCGATGTTCAGTTTTGCTGTGCTGGAGCGTGTTGGTGGTGCATGAAAACAGGCTGGTAAATCAGCTGAAAGAACTTCGGGCGGCGCAAAATCTGACCCAGGCAGAACTTGCTGAAAAAGTACAAGTTAGCCGCAAGACAATCAACACGGTCGAAAACGCTATATTCGTTCCGTCAACCATCCTCGCCCTCAAGCTGGCTGAGGTGCTGGGCGTAAGGGTCGAGGACCTGTTCCAGCTGCGATAAATGTGGTGAAGCCCCGGATTAAAAGCCAGTAAGTCGCGACGGATTGCCCGGTGCAGGTCGTTGAATGGGTGAAATAGCGATAGGGCTAATTCTGAAAGGAACCACATCGAATGAAAAAACCTGAACTATTCACGAGCGTGCTGCTGGCAGCTGGCGCGGGCGGCCTGTTGGTTGGTGCAGCTTTTGCCGAGCCACCAGATGCCCCAAAAGGGCCGCGGCACGAGGGAGACATGTTTGCCCTTGTTGATACCAACGGTGATGGCGTGATCACACCGGATGAACGCCAAGCTGCAAAGCTGGATGCGTTTCAGAAAATGGATACCGACGCTGATGGCTTTATTACCGACGCTGACCGAGAGGCGATGCAGGCGGAACGTAAGATGCGGCACGAAGCAATGCGGGCCGAGCGTCGTGAAGCCGGTGAAGAAATGAAAGCAAGGATGGAAGAGAAGCGGCAAGAGCGGATGGCGGAAGTTGATCAGAATAGTGATGGCCGCATTTCGCAGGATGAATTTTTGGCAGCCGAAAGCGATCGCCTCGCAAAAATAGATGCAGATGGTGACGGGAACATCTCCAAGGCCGAGGCAGATGCCGCTGCAGCGGACCACAAAGCCAAGCGGCAGGAGCGCCGCGGAAAATGGAAAGAAAAGCGTGACACAGAAGAGTAATTCCAACTACCCGATAGGAGTACTCTCAAACTCAAGCCCGGCAGCGATGCCGGGCTTTTTTCAGCGCATATTGTCATCAGGAAGCTGATCAGTTGTCGCTATGAAAATGATCATAAATACGCCGAGCAAGCGCTGCTGAAATCCCGCCAACCGCAGCAAGATCGTCTGCCTTGGCGCGGGCAACGGCTTTGGCCGAGCCGAAATGTAAGAGCAGGGCGCGCTTGCGCTTGCCGCCAACGCCCTCAATATCATCAAGCGGATTAGAGCTGATTTGTTTCTTGCGCCGGGCTCGATGCGATCCGATGGCAAATCGGTGCGCTTCGTCGCGCAGGCGCTGTAAATAATAAAGAACCGGATCGCGGGCCGGCAGAGTAAAGGCTGGTTTACCGACAGCGAAAAACTGTTCGCCGGTGGCAGCCATAGTCCGGTCGCTACGTTTGTTGCCCTGCGCGTCTTCACGGCGGCCTTTAGCGATGGATATCAACATGATCTGGCCGGTTTCAACGTCTGGTCCAACATCAAGCCCGGCTTCTTCCATGGCTTCACGGGCCGCATTCATCTGGCCGAGGCCGCCGTCAATAACGACCATGGTAGGCCAGGTCTCCGCGCCCGGCGATTCTTCCTTTACCAGCCGTGAAAAGCGCCGGATCAGTACTTCTCGCATCATCCCGAAATCATCTCCGGGTGCGAGGTCGTCGGATTTTATATTGAACTTCCTGTACTGATTTTTACGAAAACCTTCTTCGTCGGCAACAATCATGGCGCCAACCGCATTGGAGCCTGAAATATGCGAATTGTCATATACCTCGATCCGGTTTGGCGGTGTCTCCATATCGAGCTTGTCAGCTACCTGCTGCAATAGTTTTTTCTGTGTCGCGCTTTCGGATAGTCGTCGGCCCAGCGCTTCACGCGCGTTGAGCCTCGCATGATCAATAAGATCGCGCTTTTCGCCGCGTTGTGGCGCGACGACGTCGGTTTTCCGGCCGGTGCGGATGGTCAGAGCTTCAGCCAACAGGGCTGCTTCTGCAACGGGTTCGCTTAACAAGATCAGCGGCGGGGCCTCGTGGGTGTCATAGAACTGTGCGAGAAACGCTTCCAATATCTCAGCTGAGGTATTTTCGCGGTCATGTTTGGGAAAAAACGAATGGTTACCCCAATTCTGGCCCGCCCTGAAAAAGAAGGTTTGGACACAAGCCTGGCCACCGTCGCAATGGATGGCAAAGACATCGGCATTAGTGACTGTGCCAGGGTTGATGTCCTGGCTTTCTTGAACAAAGGTTAGCGCACGAATGCGATCTCGCAGTGACGCCGCTTTTTCGAAATCGAGATCTCTGGCTGCGGCCTCCATCTCTGTGGACAAAAGGCTCTGGATATCGCTGTTTTTACCGTCGAGGAATTGCAATGCTTCGTCCGCAAGCGCACCATATTCATCTTTGCTTACCAGTTCGACACAAGGCGCGGCGCATCGTTTGATCTGATGAAGAAGACAGGGCCGGGTTCGGCTTTCATAAACACTGTCTGAGCAGGTTCGAAGCAAAAATGCCTTCTGCAAGGTGTTGATGGTTCGGTTGACGGCTCCGGCGGACGCGAACGGTCCGAAATAATGTCCGGTCCGGTTTTGCGCGCCGCGGTGTTTGACGATTTGCGGAGCGGCATGATCCGTGGCGATGAGGATATTGGCAAAGGACTTGTCGTCCCTGAACAGGACATTGAATTTTGGCTTTAGCTGTTTGATCAGGTTCGCTTCAAGGAGCAGGCTTTCGGTCTCGGTCTCGGTGACGACGAACTCCATGCTTCTGGTCAGTGAAATCATGTGCACGATGCGGTTGGTCTGGCCACCCAGCCTAACGTAGCTCGCCACCCGCTTTTTCAGGCTCTTGGCCTTGCCGACATAGAGTATATCGCCGGCGTCGCCGATCATGCGGTAAACGCCGGGCCGATCAGGCAGCGTTTTGACTTGATCTGCAATAAAATCCGCCCCTGTAAGGGGCTGAGCGCCAGTGTTTACCTTATCGATGTGCAAGTTTGGGTTTGTCACGAAAATATAGTAGTATCAGCGTTAGGTTGATCCATATCAGGTAGGTTGGACATATAACGATAAAGGTCGTGAGTTACGAGGGGACGCTTGTGAATTGGCGAATTTTGGGGAGCATTACAGTGCTGCTGGCGCTGGTGTTGCCAGGGTGCGTATCTGACAGGGCGAAAAATGGTGCATCCGTTCGCGCCAGTAATTCTCAGCCGATGGCTTTTGAAAGTCAGGAAATCGGTCAAATTGACCTGATCTCACTGATTGATCCGGAAAATCGCCGTGCCACTCTGCAGGGGCGAAACTGCTCGGTGCCCGCACGGATGCCTCGCAATGTAGATGAAAAACGCAAGATTTTCTCAAACGAACTGTCCTGTGCCGTTGAAGCATTTCAGACATACTATATGACGTACTCGGAGTATGAAACCTCACGACAAACCTTCACTGACGATAACAAAAGAAATGACAAGCATTATGAAAGTGCAGTGAACTCGCTGGCTCTGGCTTTGCGCCGAAACCAGATTCAGGATCGCATCATGCTCCGATCAGATGCCTTGTGTTCTGACTTCACACGGCGTCTCGGCCTCGACTTGCGTATTGGTAACGAGGCAACAGGCGTTGGCAACTGGCTCTCGAATTACGGATCGCTCGTGGTCAGCGGTGTTGGGTCATTGTTTCTGAACGGCGACGCAATCTTTGTGATTTCCAACGCGGCCCGCTTTGGCGGTGTCCCGGGATTTGTGAATGACAAGGAACAGCTTGAAGTTGCGGTCATGCAACTCGCACGGGAAGGGATGAACCTCGTTCGGAACGATAAACAGGCGCTGATTAACGAGCGCCGTTTCTTCAAAAAACAACCAGAAGATCCTATCACCGGACCGGCATTGAATGAAGTTTTTGAACCACTGCTGCAACCGGCGTCAGTCGAAATAGGTGACGGATTGCCTGCCGGCGTAACGTCGACTTATCAGGAAATGCAGAAAACAATTGGGGTGGTGAGTATCGGTTCCTACACACTGGAGCAGGGGTTAAGCGATGTGATCGACTATCATGCTTCCTGCAGCATTGCCGCCGGCCTGAACCGCGCCGCCGACCGGTTAAGCAAAGTCAGCAATAGCCAATGAAAAAGCTCCTGCGCAAAGGCAGGAGCTTTTGCTCGTAATGCGGCAACTGGTTACTGAGCTATTTGCGCATCGCGCAGGGCACGGAACTCATTGCCGTCATACCAGTTCGGGTTGATCTCCGAATAGGCCATATAACCGCCGACATCACGCAAGACTTCGAGGGTTGTCATGATGCCCTCCATGTTCCAGTCGTCGGAATACTCATCCGCCGGTTTGTGATAGCGGTTGGCCCGGTAGTCATCGCCAGCAGCCAACCCCGCTTCTTCACCTCCATCAACCAGATCGACGCCGCTGTCAGCGTACAACATCGGCACACCCTTTTTGGCAAGCGAGATGTGGTCAGAGCGATAAAAATAGCCTTTCTCGGGCTCCGGATCAGGCCGCAGATACATGCCGCGCTTGTCCGCTGCCGCTTTCAGCAGGTCTTCAAGTTCGGACGCGCCGTAGCCAACCACCAGAAGGTCTTTGCTAGCACCGTTTGGCAGCATCGCATCGATATTGATCCCCGCGACCGTTTTCTTGAACGGGACAAGAGGGTCTTCGCCGTAGTAAGCAGAACCCAGGAGACCGGATTCTTCAGCAGTCACCGCCACAAGCAAGACGGAACGCAACGGTTTAATCTCAGCCGTTGCAAACGAATTTGCAATAGCAAGAATGCCCGCTGTGCCGGTGGCGTTATCGACTGCCCCGTTTGAAATTGTATCACCTTCGCCCTCAGCTTTGCCGAGATGGTCCCAATGGCCCATATACATGACATATTCATCAGGATACGTCGTACCTTCAAGATACCCTGCGACATTGGCTGAGTTGTCGCGGTTGATCGAGTTGATGATCCGGCCGCTCGAAGTCAGCCCGCCCATGCTAACAGCCTGGAAGTCGCTCGACAGGGCATCTTGCTGGGCCTGCTCGAAATCCATGCCGGCTGTCGTGAATAGCTTTTCGGCTGTTGCTTCCTGGATCCAGCCTTCAAGGGCAACACGGCCAGCACCACCGTCGGGCCGCTCAAGATCAAGCTGTGCGCCAGACCAGCTTCCTTCGACGACACCCCAGCCATAGGCGGCTGGTTCTGTCTGGTGAATAACGATAGCAGCGGCTGCACCTTGACGGGCAGCTTCTTCGTATTTGTACGTCCAGCGACCGTAATAGGTCATCGAGCGACCGTTGAAAAGATCGGGGTCTTCGGTGCGGAAACCAGGATCATTGACCAGCATGACAACTGTCTTTCCTGTTACATCGACATCCTCGTAATCGTTCCAGCCATATTCCGGGGCAACAACTCCGTAGCCGACAAATACGAGTTCACTGTTTTCGAAACTGACTTCTTCAACCACGCGTTTGGTCCAGTAAACAGCTTCTTCGCGATAGGGAAGGGTTGAAGACCCGCCATCCGGCGTGTTGATAACGAACGAGGACTCATCTGGCTCAAGTGTCAACTCTACCAGTGGCACCGGCTGGCGATAACTGTCACCATTAGCGGGCGTGAGGCCCATTTCCTGCATTTTGCCTTCAATGAATTCGATTGTTTTCTGGCCGCCCGGTGTTGCCGGTGCTCGTCCTTCATATTCATCCGATGCAAGTATCTTAACATAAGATCTGACCATTTCTTCCGACAGGGCAGGCAGGGCGGGTAAATCGGGTAAAGCAAAATTATTGCCGCTGACGCCTGGTCTGGCAGCTGGCTCATTGTCCTCAACCGGTGCCCCCGGCGTGGCTGGTGTTTCGGATTTTTCGCCGCCACAGGCTGCCAGCAGCGAACTGGCGATCCCCATTAGGAACAAGCTGCGTATACTCATGGTATTGTCTCCTCTATACTTTCTTATTTCTGATGATTTCGACACCGGCCCCGGCGGCGTTACTAATGGCGTTTGGTTTATCAACTCTGACCCGTGCGGAGCGTACCATCGGATGCGCCAGGCACTTGGCAGCAATGCGCTCGGCCAGAGTCTCGACCAGCTTGATATGACCGTCGTCGATGATGTCCTGAACCGAATTTGAAATCCGGTTGTAACAAACAACGTCTTCAAGGTTATCGGAAATCGGGTTTGATGGTTCCGCGACCTGCATGTCGATGTTGATGGTGACAGGCTGGGTCCGACCCATTTCGTGATCATAAGCGCCGATAAACGCATCGACCTGAAGATCGCGCACGAAAACCATCCGTTTGGGTTGCCCGTCCTGATTAAGGTAAGGCCGCAAATTAGCCAAATTGTCCTTGGTGTTTTCTGCCATGTTCATTCACCAACCAATACATCCGGTGTTTCCCAGGCCAGATGCTGCCCGCCATCGACAGCGATCATCTGTCCCGTGACTGCCTTTGCGCCAATCAAATACAGAACTGCGGCGGTAATGTCATCCGGTGATGAGCCACGGCGCAAAATAGTGCTGTCCTTTTGCCTGCTAAAGTCAGCCTCCGACTGGCGTTTGTTGCGCAATGTGGGCCCGGGTCCGATCGCATTGACCCGTATATTTTGGGGCCCGAGCGCCTGTGCCAGGGTGCGTGTGGCTGTCCAGAGCGCCGATTTTGACAATGTGTACGAAAAAAATTTCGGCGTCAGCGCCCATACTCGTTGATCGATGATGTTGATAATCTGATTGTCGAACACCGCATCTGCCTGCGCCGCGAACCCTTGCGCGAGCTTCATTGGCGCATGAAGGTGCAGCTCCATGTGAAGGTCCCAGCTTTTGTTCGAAAAATTCTGTGGACTATCATCTTCAAACGCCGATGCGCTGTTGACGAGTAAACAAACGGGTCCGGCAAGGGCTTTCGCCTGATCGATTATACCGGCAACTTCTGTCCGATTAGTAAGGTCGGCTTGCACCGTAGAGGCCGTGCCACCAAGCGCCTTGATTTCCGCTTCGAGCGCTATCGCGTCATCAGCTGATGAGCGGTAATGAATGACGACGTGATACCCTTGTGCAGCCAGCGCTAGGCAAAGCGCCTTGCCGACACGCACGGCACCGCCGGTAACCACAGCACTGCCTTTGATGTTCATAAAGACTGGCTCATGAAAGCGCTTCCAGCCCGTCAGACTGCGACGGATTTGGTGCCGATGAAGATAATATATCCCACATAGGCAAGGAACATGACCGCACCAACTGGCCGGCTAATGCGCGTCCTTGTATAAATCAGCAGACCGAGGAAGAGGGTGCAGATCAACATAAACGGCATATCGATGTGTCGTGCGGTACTGGTGAACGTGGAGGTTCCAGCGAGGCCGGCGGTGCCGCCAACGAATAACAGATTGAAAATGTTGGAACCAACAATATTTCCAACAGCGACTTCCGCGTGCTTCTTAAGCGCGGCTGCCACAACGGTCGCAAGTTCCGGCAGCGACGTCCCGAACGCGACGATCGTCAGCCCGATCAGCTCGGGGCGCACATTCATGGCCGCAGCGATTGCCGAACCGTTATCGACAAGCAATTGGGCACCCAACGGCAGTCCGATCAGGCCGGCGAGAAGAAAAGCTGGGGTCTTCCAGACTGCACCGTTGGCTTCTGTATATTCATCCAGGTCATCCAAAATCGGTTCGCGATCGCTGCCGACGTTCATCGCGTGCCAGCCTATGTATCCAACATACGCAACAATCAGGCCCATCATCACGACGCCCGCCGTGTGGTCGATCAGGCCCGCGATATAAGCAAAATACATAAACACCATGGTTGCGAGGATCATGAAGCTGGCATGACGCCGGGTTCCTGGCATATCCATGGCGATCGGATAGAGAATGGCCGGCAGACCCAATACAAGGAGAATGTTGGCGGTATTGGAGCCGATGATATTGCCCATAGCGATGCCGTTATCGCCTTCAGGTCCGGTGAGGACATCGCGGAGTGCAACGACGAATTCGGGCGCTGACGTGCCGAAGGCAACGATCGTTAGGCTGATCAGTAGCGTAGGGATCCGTAGTGCACTTGCGAGGCTGACGGCGCCGCGTACCAAAAGATCGCCGCCCAAAATCAGCAGACCGAGCCCTAGTACCATAAAAAATATGTGCTGTAGCATGCCCGTCGCCCCAAAACGCTTCGCTGTGTTCTAAATTACAGCAGCTTTGTCCGCCACCGTCGATCCTGACTAGTCGATTCTGCCGCTGCTTATGAAATTCAGGACTGCAAAGGACAAAATGAAAAGGCCGATGATAGTCAATGCCATTGGCGATGCTCCCTAGAATCAGCCCGTCTTATAGGTGAGGTTGCTGGTTGCGTCACCCTAAATCACATCGGCTTTGCAATGCGTTGCCTCCAACTGGGTTGGGGGCCTTGCCTTCAGATCATATATGGCTTTAATCGCCGACAACAATCATCCGACCAAAGGATTTTGAAATGCCCTACGAATCTATTGAGACCAAAAAGCATAGCGAAGTGCTGCTGATCACGCTCAACCGGCCCGAAGCGCTGAACGCACTCAACAAGCAACTGATGGACGAATTGACCATTGCTCTCAAAAAAGCGGAACAAGATAAAGGGATAGGCGCCATTGTCATTACCGGGTCGGCGAAGGCATTTGCGGCGGGCGCGGACATCAAGGAAATGGCCCATAAGACTTTCATGGATGTCTATCAGGAAGATTTCATCACAGCCAACTGGGAACAAACCGCACGCTGCCGTAAACCGGTGATTGCCGCGGTTGCAGGCTATGCGCTGGGCGGTGGCTGCGAATTGGCGATGATGTGCGACTTCATTCTCGCGGCCGATACGGCAAAATTTGGCCAGCCTGAAATCAGCATCGGTGCGATCCCGGGTGTTGGCGGTACGCAGCGGCTCACGCGTTTCATCGGCAAATCCAAGGCGATGGAAATGTGTCTGACAGGCCGGATGATGGATGCCGAAGAAGCTGAGCGCTGTGGTCTCGTATCACGCATCGTCCCCGCCGACCGGTTGATCGAAGAAGCGCTGGAAACCGCGAAAAAGATTGCCTCGTTCTCACGGCCAATTGTCATGATTGCCAAAGAGGCCGTCAATCGCTCTTATGAAACGACTTTGTCGGAGGGAATCTTGTTTGAGCGCCGAACCTTCCACTCAGTATTTGCGACGAATGATCAAAAAGAAGGGATGGCGGCATTCACTGAGAAGCGTAAACCAAGCTTCACGAATTCCTGAACGCATTCGCTAACTGATCCAAAATAACCAAGAAGAACCAAGGCGTTAAATGGATAACCTTACTCTCAGCTTCGCGTTGATCGGCTTTCTTGGGATTGGTGCACAATGGCTGGCGTGGCGGTTTAACCTGCCAGCGATTGTCCTCATGGCGCTTGCCGGGATGATCGTTGGGCCGGGTCTCGGCCTGATAAATCCCGAACAGCTGTTTGGCGATTTTTACCGCCCGATTATAGCAACCGCCGTCGCTGTGATTCTGTTTGAAGGTGGCTTGCAGCTCAAATTCAAAGAGATACAGGGCAGCATTGCGCAAGGCGTCTCGCGCCTGGTGTTTCCGGGTGTGCCGATCGCTTGGGCTTTGGGCTCCCTGGCTGCACATTATTTGGCTGGGCTCTCATGGTCAGTGTCGGTTCTTTTTGCCGGTATACTTGTGGTGACTGGCCCGACGGTGATCTTGCCCCTATTGCGGCAGGCGCGGCTGACCCATCGGCCGAGCGCGCTGCTGAAATGGGAAGGCATCATCAACGATCCGATCGGAGCGCTGCTCGCGGTCATCATTTACGAATACATGACGCTTGAAACCGGCAGCCACACAAATTTTCAAATTGCCGGCAGTCTGTTTATTGGGGCCGCTCTGTCGATCGTTTGGGGCATCGTTCTGGGGCGGTTCATGGCAACTGCATTTCAGCGCGGATGGGTACCAGAATATCTAAAGCCAGCGGTATTGCTGTCGGTCGTGATCATCTGCTTTGTTCTCGCCAATGTTGTGCAGGAAGAGGCGGGATTGCTTGCTGTCACTGCTATGGGCGTGACAATGGCGAACTCAAACATGCCGAGCCTCGCGCAGATCAGGCATTTCAAAGAAAACATCGCCGTTCTCTTTGTCTCCGGGGTGTTTGTTATTCTGACCGCCAGTCTTGACCGGGCAACCCTGCTCGAAGCATTTAGCTGGCAAACGGCTGCGTTTGTCGCTGCAATGTTGTTTATTGTCCGCCCACTGAGTATTATGCTATCGACCATAGGATCCGACCTCGATATTCGAGAGCGCCTGCTGGCGGCATGGGTCGCGCCGCGCGGTATTGTCGCCGTTGCGGTCTCAAGTTTTTTTGCCGGTGCGCTCGTCGAAGGCGGCTTCGTGGATGCCGGGCGAATGATACCGCTCGCCTTTGCCATGGTTTTTGCCACGGTCGTCTTGCATGGCTTTACAATCGCGCCGTTTGGTAAATGGCTTGGTCTTGCTGCAGGTGGCAAGCCGGGATTTTTGATTGTCGGGTCATCCGAATGGGCGGTGGAATTTGCCCGGAAAGTCATGGCGTTCGATTTTCCGGTTGTCATTGCTGATCACAGCTGGGCGGCATTGCGTCCGGCCCGCCGTGGCGGCGTTGAAACCTATTACGGCGAAATCCTGTCGGAAGTAACGGAGTATCACCTTGAACTCAACAGCTTCGGCTATCTGATCGCATTAGGAGAGAACGCAGCTCACAACTCGCTTGTTTGTACAGACCTGGCACCGGAACTGGGCCGGGTTGCGATCTTCCAGATTAATGCGACACCCCATACCGAACATGAGCGCCGCTCTGTTTCTCACTCCCTGACGGGACGTATGTTCATGCAATCCCGGCCAACTCGGGAAGAGTTGGCGAGCCGTCACAAAGATGGCTGGTTTTTCCAGAAAACGCGTCTCACCGAAGCCTACCCGCCAGAGAAATATCTTGCAGACCTCCTTGAAGGCGAGCCGGTGCTCATTGAGCGTAAAGGGGTCCTCAGCGTGGCCAGTGCTGATCTGCCACTGAAGCCTGAAACAGGTGATATTGTGCTGGCCTATGTTCCCCCTGATGTCGAAGAAAAACGGCAGAAAAGCAGGGAAGAGCCCGATCATTCCGAAGAAGTCAAGGAAATTACCGACAAAAAGAAAAAGGCGCTGGACGATATGCCATCAAGCTCGGTTAAGAAACATTAACCAGCCGTTTAGACGTTGGTGCTACCGCAGTTCTAAAGAGGATTTGCTGGGCATGCTTCAGCTGCGAAGCCACAACGGAAGAGACACCTCATTACTTGACGATTACGTCAATCGCTATTCGGATGCGGTTGTGCGGCGGCGAGCCAATGTTGCGTTGCGAGCAGCACGTATTGAATCCGAAATAGCCTATAAAACGCGCGGCGAGATTCTCGCCAATATGAACCACGAGTTGCGTACGCCGCTGAACGCCATTGTCGGTTTCACCAATATGCTGAAAGACTCCGAGCAATACGAACTTACGCCAGAGCAGACAGGTGAATATCTCGACTACATCCTTCAGTCAGCTGAACTGTTGCTGACGCATATCAATACAATTCTTGACCTCGCATCAGCGCAAAGCGGCGGTGCAAAAATGCGGCGGCAACCGGTTTCTGCCAAGGATTTATTTGATCACTGCATTGAAGAATTTCGCACCATGGCCGAACAGGCCGGTGTTGAGCTTGATCTCTCAGTTGAGCCCGGTCTGCCGCATATCGAGGTTGATGCCAGTCGGATCGGGACAGCGGTCACGCATCTAATCGAGAATGCTGTCACCTATTGTGAAGAAGGCTGCACCGTGTCGGTCTTGGTGCGCAAAGGCCGCAGAACCGGCGGTCGGGACTGGGTCTATGTAGCGATCAAGGACAATGGCGCCGGCATGACCAGCGAGGAGCTTTCTCGTGCACTCAAATCTTTTGAGCAGGTGCATCAGGGACTGCACCGCAAATTTGAAGGGTCGGGCATCGGTCTGCCAGTCGCAAAATCATTCATCGAATTAAACGGTGGCAAGTTCTATGTCAAAAGCAATCGCGGTACCGGCACGACAGTCAGATTTGCATTGCCTGCGGTCGGGGAAGTGGTGGCCACACCATTTCACCAAGACTTGCAGGATTTCGTACCACCAATGAAAGCAGTAGGGTGAGATAAGTGAGCGGAGCGCAGACAAAAACTGTTGGGAATGCTGCAATAACTGATTTGCAGCGCGTTAAACAAATGGTTCTGGGTGAGGATGAAACCGGACCTCCGCATCCGCAAGAAGAAATCCGTATGCCGATCGGGCAGGTCGTTTCGGTCAGCGGCGCGCATGTCCTGATCATGGTAGGCCTATCCCGTGATATGAACCGGAAGCATGCCCCGCGTGTTGGCTCAATGGTCTGTATTGAGACCGGTACGGCTGATATTGTTGCTGGTGTTTCCGGCCTGTCATCGCCAACACCAGGCATCGATAACGAAGAAGGGCAGGTCCTCATCGCCGAGCTCGAATTGATTGGCGAACTCCATACAAAAGATGATGGTAACTGGGAGTTTCGCCGCGGGCTTTCAACCTTTCCGGCATTAGGGGACATTGCAGCTGGCATGACCAACGCTGATCTGGCGCTGATTTATGGCATGCATGAGACTAGCCGCATGCGAGTTGGCCAAGTCAGCGATGCTGGCGGCATTCCGGCCCGCCTTGATCCGGATGAGCTTCTGAACGGGAATTTTGCGCTGTTTGGCTCTGCCGGTGCGGGTAAGAGTTGCGGGACAGCGGTCCTCGTCCGGGCACTTGTCAAGAGCCGGCATCCGGTAAAAATTGTCCTCATCGATCCGCATAATGAATACACGCGCTCTTTCGGTCGTGCCGCAAATGTTTTGAACATCGCGAACGGAGTGATTGCGCACTGGATTCTGACATTCCGTGAGCTTGTCTATGCGTTGGGTGTGGCCAGCGGCACGCTCTCAAAACCGGAAATGGACATTCTGGCGAGCGCCCTGTGTGCCGCAAAAAAACGGTTCATCCAGGCAAACCCGACCTCGTCATCCATGCGGGCAGCAGCGGACGGTATCAGAATTTCAGTGGATACACCGATCCCGTACCGGATGGCCGATGTTTCAACTTATATTGAAAAGGCGATCCAATCTGATGGTATCAACAACAAGGAAACCTACCGTCACCTGAAGGCGCGAATAGACGCGGTGGTCAAGGATCATCAATACCGGGTTTTGTTCGGCGGTGTAGCGGCGCGTGATTGCCTTGCAGACTTTCTCAGCAATTTATTCAGAATACCGACAGCTGCCAAGCCGATTACTGTACTGCAATTCGGTGATCTTGAGCCGGAGATTTGCGAAGTCATCGTCTCGGTTGTTGCCCGGTATGCACAATTAATTGCTGAATCCCAAAAAGGAGATGTGCCTTTGTTACTGTTGCTTGAAGAAGCGCACCGCTATTTGCCTGAAAATCCAAAACAATCGCCAATATCAAGCCGTACACTGAACACTATCCTTGATAAAAGCACGAAGCTCAGCGTCAGCATAGGTCTTGTCACGGGTCGGTTGCGATTGATATCTTCGTCAGCACTCGAACATTGCAACACGATGCTGGCAATGCGCCTGCCAAGCCGCGCTGATCAGCAGCATCTGCTCAATGTGACACCTGAAACCGCGTCTGGTCTTCTTGCCAATGTTGGTGTCATGGACAAGGGGGAGTGCGTCGTGATCGGGCCGGGTGCGCCCGTACCGATGCGCCTTTCTTTTGTAAAACTGCCAGCAGAAGCTATTCCTGCCGAACGGCGGGTCCGAGAAGAGCCTGAAGGGGATTTGCCTCCAACTGTTGCCGAACTTGGCTTGCCGTTTCTTGAAAATCTGATCGACGATTGGCGGTTCGACAAGGATTGACGCGCGACCTTTATACATGCAGAGCTCGTCTGTCTTTAGAACAACCGCGACACCAGAACGTCCACGCGATTGCCGGAACTGTTTGAGCCGTTTGGGATAGGGTCTACGAGCGAGTAGCTACCTGATCGTCAGAACAATTTTTCCTGTCGCTTGACGGTTCTCCAATCGGGCCAGCGCTTTGGCCCCGTCTTCCAATGCAAATTGTTCAGTAATCCGGGGCCGGATCTTACCTGCCTGGTATAATGCAAAAAGCTCCATCAGGTTTTGGCCGTGTCCTGCCGGGTCGCGCATTGTTGCCGCTCCCCAGAAGACGCCAACGATCTGACAGCTTTTTAAGAGCATGAGATTGAGTGGAATTTTTGGAATACCCGCCGGAAAGCCAACGACCAGAAACCGACCTTCCCAAGCCAGCGCGCGGATGGCTGGCTCCGCATAATCGCCGCCGACCGCATCATAGACAACATTGACACCGTCACCGCCGGCTTTTGCCTTGATCTCTTTCGACAAAGCCCGCTGCGCATCCCTATCAAGCTCAGTCGGGTAGATGATTACCTCATCGGCGCCAAGATCGCGGCAGAAGGCTGCTTTGTCTTCTGACGAAACACCCGCGATCACTCTGGCACCGGCTGCCTTGCCTAGTTCTATCGCAGCAGATCCGACACCGCCGCTCGCGCCGGTGATGAGCAGCGATTCGCCTTCCTGCAAACGAGCCCGATCTTTTAGCGCGTAGTGCGACGTGCCATAAGTCATCATGAACGCGGCCGCCTCATCGTGCGGCATGCCGTCCGGCAACGGTACACAACGCATCGCATCCGTTACCGCATGGGTCGCGAACCCGCCGGTACTGCCGAGAAGAGCAAAAACATTATCGCCCGGTTTAACACTTGAAACCCCATCGCCGACCGCTTCAACGATACCGGCAACCTCGCCGCCGGGTGCAAAAGGTCGCGGTGGTTTGAATTGATAGAGGTCCCGGATCACCAGCGTATCGGGGAAATTCACACTCGCCGCCTTGATGGCGATCCGCACTTCGCCACGGCCGGGCTCAGGGGTAGGAACTTCCTGAAGTTCGAGGGTCTCCGGGCCGCCGGTTGCGACACTCATCAAGGCTTTCATATGATAATCCTCTTGCTATTCGGCCTGATACTTAGCAGGGTCTGGCGTTAGACGAACAAAAACATGCAGTGGAGGGCATCGGGCACAATGAATGGGGCAAAACCTGATCCAAAGCGATATTACATTCTGATCTTGTTGACGATTGTCTATGCCTTCAATTTTATCGATCGCCAGATCATCGGCATCCTTGCACCCTATATTCAGGCTGACCTGAAATTGAACGACGGGCAGTTAGGTCTGCTTGCCGGATTTTATTTCGCCCTGTTCTATACTTTCGTAGGTATACCGATCGCTTGGCTCGCAGATCGCTATAACCGCGTTACTATCGTCTCTGTGTGTTTGGCATTGTGGAGCGGCTTCACGGCTGCTTCAGGTCTTGCCGGAAATTTTCTGCAACTCTCTCTGGCCCGCATGGGGGTTGGTATTGGTGAGGCTGGTGGCAGCCCACCATCCCACTCGATGATCTCCGACCTATTCCCCAAGGAGGAACGGGGAAAAGCTCTCGGCATTTATGCGCTCGGCATTCCATTCGGGATTATGATCGCTTATTTCGCGTCGGCGCTTCTGTTGGGTCAGCCAAGCCTCGATTGGCGTGCGGTGTTTATTGCCGTCGGGATTCCAGGGGTTCTTTTTGCCGGGTTCCTGAAATTAAACATTAAAGAGCCAACGCGCGGCGCGATGGATACCGTGCACGCCAATGTTACCAAAGTCAGCGTTTGGACTGCTCTGAAGCAACTGTTAACAATCCCGTCCTGGTGGGGCATGTGTGCCGGTATTTCACTTTCATCTTTCGGAGCTTACGCGCTTTCTGCGTTCGTGATTGTCTTTCTGGTCCGCGAATATCCGGAGGCGACGACGGCGGCGAATATGCCCTTGTTGTTGATCATCTTTGGTCTGATCAATGGCGTTGCTTATGGTGGAGGCGCTTTCGTCGGTGGCATGATTGCTGACAAATGGGGCCGTGTGACCAAGGGCGGCTATGCCCTGACGCCAGCCTGGGGGATGCTGATCGCCTCACCATGTCTGATCTTGTCGTTCTGGGTCGGCAATTTGCCGTTCGCACTGTTGCTAATTGCTGTCTACCTGTTCTTCTCCGGTTTTTTCCTTGGCCCGTCGTTTTCGGTGGCCCAGACACTAGCCCCGATTTCAGTCCGGGCCATGTCGACAGCAATTTTCTTCTTCGTTCTTAATCTCGTCGCTCTTGGCGGAGGGCCGAGCTATGTCGGCTTTGTCAGCGACGCTTTTGCCAAAACTTACGGTGAACTGGAAGGGCTGCGCCTCGCCATGACCACACTCGCCGTTCCCTACGCGTTATCGATCATCGCGTTTTTCCTGACGGCGCGGACGTTGCCTGGTGACTGGTTGAAATCTGAGGCAAGGAACGAGGGCACGGCGGGATAGCCTAGTCGATAGACTTGGACTATAGGGTGCGATTCAAAACAGGAAGGCACGTCATGGCCCGCATTCTCATCACCTCGGCACTGCCATATATCAACGGCATCAAACATCTTGGAAACCTTGTTGGTTCGATGTTGCCGTCCGATGTCTATGCGCGGTTTGAAAGGGCGCGGGGCAACGAGGTCGTCTTCATCTGTGCCACCGACGAGCATGGTACACCGGCGGAACTCGCAGCCCACACAGCAGATCAAAAAATTGAGGAATACTGCGCTGAGCAACATGATGTGCAGGCACGGGCCGGGGAGGCGTTTGGTCTCTCCTTCGATTATTTTGGCCGCTCGTCGTACCAGTCCAATCACGACTTGACCCAACATTTCGCGGCGGTTTTGGAAAAAAACGGCCTTATCGAAGAACGTGTCGACGAACAGGTCTACTCGGTTGACGACGCCCGCTTTTTGCCCGACCGCTATGTTGAAGGCACATGCCCCAATTGTGACTACGAAAAAGCGCGTGGTGACCAATGCGACAATTGCGGGCGGTTACTCGATCCGGTTGATCTCAAAGATCCGTACTCGGCAGTTTCCGGTTCACGCAATATTGAAATACGCAAAACCCGGCATCTGCATCTCCTGCAGTCGAAACTACAGGACCGGATCGAGAAATGGGTTGAAAGCCATCCGCTCTGGCCACAACTGACCAAATCGATCGCGCTCAAATGGCTGAAAGAGGGGTTGCGTGATCGTTCGATCACTCGCGACCTGCAATGGGGTGTGCCAGTTGCACATCACGGCAAGACCCGGCCAGGATTTGAGAACAAGGTCTTTTATGTCTGGTTTGATGCGCCAATTGCCTACATCGCCGCGACGAAAGACTGGGGCGACAAAACCGGTGCAGACTGGGAGAGCTGGTGGCGCGAAGACAAAGGCGCAGGCGACGTCACTTATGTCGAGGTTATGGGCAAGGATAACGTCGCTTTTCACACGGTCAGTTTCCCGTGCACCTTGCTCGGTTCGCAAGAACCGTGGAAAACAGTTGATACACTGAAGAGCCTTAACTGGCTGACCTGGTATGGCGGCAAGTTCTCGACCTCCGAAGGCCGAGGTATCTTTATGGATCAGGCGCTGGAAATTCTTCCCGCCGACTACTGGCGCTGGTATTTGATGGCCAACGCGCCGGAAAGCGATGATACATCGTTCACGCTGGAGAGTTTTGCAGCCACCGTAAACAAGGACCTCGCCGATGTGCTCGGCAATTTTGTCAACCGGATCACGCGGTTCTGCAAATCCAAATTCGGCGAGCAAATCCCGGCGGGCGGGGAGACAGGGCCGGTTGAAGAAAAGCTGTTCGTGGAACTCGATAACAGAATTGCTGCCTATACCGGCAACCTTGCGCAAATGGAGTTCCGCAAGGCCTGTGCTGAATTGCGCGCCATCTGGGCTGCGGGCAACGAGTATTTGCAAGAAGCAGCTCCTTGGGCGGTGTTCAAGAAAGATCCCGAAAAGGCTGCAGTCAGCGTTCGCATCGGTCTTAATCTGATCCGTCTGTTTGGTGTCCTCTCGCAGCCGGTTATTCCCTTTACGTCGGAAAAGCTGCTGGCGATCTTCGGCGATCAGTCGACCGACTGGCCGCAGGGCAAAGCCACTGAATTATTAGCAACACTCAGGCCCGGCACCAGGTTCACGTCGCCGGAAGTTCTGTTCTCAAAAATCGAGGACGAGCAAGTTGCCGAATGGAAAGAGCAGTTCGGTGCGCCCTAAGGCTGCCGACACCCAACTAGCCAATTTGTATAGGTGGATAGGATCCCAGCGGCCCTGGGATACAGTCTGAATACAAGATGGCTCTCGGAAGGCGTTAACGAGCAGTTTTCAAAAAATGCCAATTAGCTCACTCTTCTCCCGCCTCGCCAGCCATGTTTTCCGCATCAATCCACATGAATTCGTTAAGGAATGAGTTTTGTACGTCTTCAGGTACTTGATCGAGCGTGAGTTTACGCTGTTCTTCGGGGTCGCCGGCAAAAGCGGCGAGGTGGGCGATGTCCTGGGCACCGAGATTAATCTGATAGCCAAGTTCCATTTGCTGCAGACGGATCATTTCTGGGGCGCCGCGCCACATCCGGGCTGAAAAATGCACTGGGTCGATTTCGGCGAGAAAAGTCTCCTTATCAAGCGGGAAGGCGGCACGTCCACCGACGCCGTTGACCGAGTGACACAGAACGCAGCCCCGGGAGACAAACAACACCCGACCCTTTGCTGCATCGAACTCATATTGAACAATTTTCACGATCTTGTCGGCAGTTTCCTGGTTCGCCGCAGGCTCGCCCGGCAGCGTAGCTTCTTCCTCCGCTTTTTGACTACAGCCACTGAGCAAGGTGAGCGCGGCGGCAAAGACCATCGGCCTGACGACATCGCTGTTAAAAACTGTTTTCATGGTGATTTTCCTCATTTTCTCTCGATCTTGCGATCAAACGATTTTCAGCATTTGACCCTTTTACCGTATTTTTGGCTCCGGGAACCCGGCAATTTCAGTTTTGAAGATGCGCGCGTTTTAAGCGCAGCGAACGCGTGACCGGGCGCCGGATAATACATGCAATTATTAAAAAGCCGCGCGCCGATCCGGTAATCTCAAACGGCATGTCTAAGCCCGTATAGAGAGATTAGATCATAACGAGAATTTTCCTCTTTCCTTGAACCCTCTTGACATTTCACCTGTACACTTTATATTTTAAAGTGGTTTGTAACGGAAAAAATGATCATGAACCTCGAAATCCTCGCAAAATTGCCTCCCGTCATCTTGCTGCATTTGTTTGCGGCGCTGGCGGCTTTCGTCCTTGGCGGTTTTCAGCTTCTGGCACCGAAAGGAACGGTGCCGCACAAATTGCTTGGCTGGATCTGGTTTTCTTTGATGCTCCTGGTTGCTGGCAGTGCCATTTTCATTCGCAATTTTGAGGGAACATCGATGCCGACCCTGTTCGGCTTTTCGCCAATCCACCTTTTTGTTGTCTTGACCCTCGTCTCGGTGCCGCAAGCAATTATCGCGATCAAACGGGGCAACGTGAAAGCGCATGCGAGTGCAGTGAGGGGGCTGTATCTCGGCGGGATGCTTATCGCTGGCGCCTTTACGTTTTTGCCTGGCAGAACGATGTATCAGATATTTTTTGGCTGAACCCTCATTTCGCTTACATCAAATAACGGCAAAGCCTGAACTCATATGCGCTAGTGATGATCGTGCCCGCCGGCATTCGCCTGCCGCGCAACAGGCTCGACCGTAACTTCGCCAGCGTCCCTAAACGTCAGGGTCACCGGATAAGTTTGGTCTTTCTCAATTCTGCCGGTCAAATTAATCAGCATGATATGATAGCTGCCGGGCTCAAAGCTGACGCTCTCACCCGCCCGGATTTCCAGTTCCTTGACGGTTCTCATCAACGCGACATCCGCCTTGGTCAGTGACTGATGCACTTCGCTGAACTCGGCGATTTCTGTGCTGACCGAAACAAGCGCGTCGGATTGATCGCCCGCATTGCTAACAGTGAGATAAATGGCGCTGGTTTTTGCTGGCGGCTCTGCGGCCCGGATCCAACTGCCGGAAACCATCAAGTCGCCGACCTGCACCTGTGCGCCTGATTTTATGCTGTGATCCGCATGGCCCCCGCAGGCGCTCAGAAAAAACAGTGCAGACAGTGTTCCGACTGCCTTGGCAAATGCGTTGAGGGTGGTCATATGTCTATTACTCCTTCAGCTTCTTGTCGGCACTGTGTTGCGAATCCGGATAGCTGATAAAGGTCCGTCCCGTCTAGTGAATACTCAGGAGCCATGCCATGACGCTCATCGAAATTGCCAGATTGCAGGATTATTTGCGAGGTCGCTTCAACGAACCCGGTCTGGAGGTAAGACCAAGAACCAACAAAGACGATTCCGCTGAAGTTTATGTTGCCGATGAGTTCATCGGGGTCCTCTTCCGCGATGAAGATGAAGGAGAAATCTCTTATGATTTTAACATGGCGATCCTGGATATAGATCTGCCAGAAGCCGGTGGCACGGCGTAAAGGGATAATTGATGTCCGCAACGACACCCCTAAGACAACCAGGGCTTTTCATCGCGCAGCGACCGTTGCTGGCAATTTTATTGGTTTTGAGCGCGCTTGGGCTGCTGGGATTTGCAGGCGGTGCCCTTGTTTCAGAAAATATCCGCACAGGCTTGCTGGAACGGCTCGGCGAGTTCGTCTGGCTGGCGGTATTTGTTGCATTTTTTTGCCTGCTGCCTTTGCTTGCTCCCGCTGACAGATGGGCCCGCGTTTTGGTGGCAGCCGGCGTTTTTGCAGCTGGCAGTTTACTCGCATTCTTTGGGACAACGTCGCAGGAGGTAGAGGTGGACACTATCGCGCTTTCCCTGACATCTATCCTGCTGATCTCCCTTTGCGCGTCGTCGCTGATCTTGGTCCAGCCAATGACCGGCCGAATTTTTCCGTTGGCGGCAATAGTCTCGCCTTTTCTCGGGCTGGTTGGTCTTGTCTCGACGACAGGATATCTGATCCGCCACAATGTGACGGAGACCGAATTTGTGCTAGTCGCGCAGTCGCTCGGGTTCACGCTGGCCCTTTTGGCCGGAACTTATTTCAGCGCAAGCCTTTCCAGATATTCAATGATCAAAAGCATCGGAGGCAGATTGGTCGCGGGACTGACGTTCAACCGGTTGCTTCGGGATATTGTGTTCTGGTCCCTGGCGGCGGTTTTGTTCTTCACGTTTTTCACCCGTGATCCGCTTGCGCTGGAAACGGGACTTTCCTCGCCCTGGATCGGCCTGTTTGTTGTGGTGCTTTTTGCCGTGCCGGTTCTTGTGATTACCGCTGGCGCGACATCAATCTGGGCGCCTACCAGAACGTTTGCCCGATCGCGGGCGCTGGCAGATAAAAACGCGAGTGCCCTTTCGGCCGTTCTCTTGCGTGTGTTCACACCGGCAAGTTTACGGGCCATCCTTGTGGTCTTTTTGATCGTGGCAACAGTGTTGTTTGTGGAGACGCCGTTTGCAGCGTTCACGGAAACGGGCGAGGGGATCAACCTCACCGTATCGGTTCTGCTCCGGTTTTCTTTCTACGGGATTATTTTTGCTCTGACGGCGATCACTTACATGTCTTTCAGGATGGCTACACTCGTTGCGGTTGTGCTGCTTGTGACTGATATCCTGACAGCAGGCACGCTGACAGTTCTCGCACCGGCGCAAGGGGCGGCGGTGCAGTTGATCGACGTTGTGCCTCGATTGCTGGCGCTGATGCTGATAGTGCGCATTGCCCGCAATTGGGCCGATATCCTGCACAACCGGTTCATCGGAAAACGGCAGATTTCTTTGACATACGTGACGGCAGTCGCCCCGGCCGTAGTTGGAATTCTACTCTGTATACTGGCCTTTTGCGGGATAGGCTTGCTAAACCCGACCCTGGCTGCGGAAACAGAATATATGGCGCTGAGGTTGACAATCCAGTCGGGGCTGACATTGTTAATGTTGCCGGCGGCCATGAGTGTTTTTGTCCGGTGGAAATTCAGTCTTTAGGATCGAGCCGCTCAGGTTGCGGTGGCGTCGGTCAGGGTCAGGATGAATCGACGCACTTGAGTGTCAACTTCCTTCCAGTCGGGCAAATAAGTACGCTTAAACGAATAGCGAATAGTCACGTCATCGCTGAAATCCAGTTCCCGGTAACATTGCGGTGGCACAGTATTGTCCCCTGTGTCCTCATAACAAAACAGGACAATCAGGGCTCCGTCCGAGGCTTCACCCACAAACAGCTCCTTGTTGGCATAGCCGTTCGTTGGTGCGTTTGCGCGCGCTTCCTTAAAAGTAAAACGGGTCAGCTGGTAATCACTTTGCTGACCTCTTTTGTCGACCACATGTGGCAAGTAGAGCATTTCAAGTCGTTGTACTTCGGTGAACACGGTGTTGCGCACATTGATCGACATATCTACGCGCCGGCTGTTCTTGTCATTGTCGATAAATTCTAGCCGGCGGGCTGGTGTGTATCCGTTCATGGTAGGCCAGATCGCATACAGATTCAGTGAGTCCGTGGTTCGCTCACGGCGATCTTTTGGGTAAACGGTATGATTGGCGGGAACAAAGAATAACCTGTCTCCGACGGTGATCTTGATCCGTTCCTCGCTGATCGTTGGTTTAGGGGAGGAGCCTTGCAGATCATCAACACCCGGGCCTACATAATGGTAGAGAAAAATCGCGCACAAAATCAGCGTCGCGAAAAAAATGCCAAGCGGATAGCGCCAGCCTGATTCCTCGCGTATTTCTTCTCCCCCGAAGCCATAACTGTTACTCATGCGGGCACTCCAGACATCTGCATGCTGTCCTTATCACAGGCTCGAGGTCTGGCGAAGACCTTATTATACCTGAAAGTTCCCAAACCGGAGGTCAAAGAACGCCAAGCATTTCAGCAACCAGCGGATGGCGCACAACATCCCGATCAGTAAAGTTGACCACTGAAATGGTTTCAAGTGGCTCCAGTTTTTTCGCAATATCAGCCAGACCGGAAATTCCCGGCAACAGGTCAGACTGTTGGGGATCGCCGGTAATTACCATCGTAGAATCCCAGCCAAGCCGCGTGAGAAGCATTTTAAGTTGAACATATGTGCAGTTCTGAGCCTCATCGAGCACCACATACGCATTGTTGAGGGTGCGGCCTCGCATATAGGCGATTGGCGCGATCTCAATCAGGTTTTCGGCCATCAGCGCTTTTAGACGTTTTGTTGAGAGCCGGTCAGCGAGCGCGTCATAAAGTGGCCTCAAATATGGTGACAGTTTTTCTTCCATGTCTCCAGGCAGAAAGCCGAGGCTTTCGCCCGCTTCGACCGCTGGCCTTGAAAGCACAATGCGGCTGACACGGCCCTGTTCAAGCGCCTCGACCGCCTTGGCGACGGCGACATAGGTTTTGCCGGTGCCAGCTGGCCCGGTCGCGAGCACCATGGCATACGCATCAAGCGCTTCCATGAATTCCTTTTGTGAGTCATTCAGCGGTCGTATATTTTTACGGTATTTCTGATCGCGTTGTTCCGGACCGGCGGCGGCGTTGCTCTTTCGTTTTGGCGACAGGTCATCAAGTGGCGACCAGTTTGAATCGTCAAACAGGGGATGCACATTGTTTCCTGGAATCGCTCCGATACTATGTGCCCCGCGAGCGTGACGTTTGGCAGATTTTCGAGCAGCACGTTTAGCCATGACTAGACTCCTTTTTGGCCTTACGGAAAAAAGCAATATGATGGTCAGGAAATGATGATGCAGCCGAGTTTTGATAAGCTGTATACGGACAAAAATCTATAAATTGAGAAAGGCAGTAAGTTTTTCCGGCAGGCGAATGACCCGTATGTAGGTAGTAGGGTATCTTTCGCCAGGTTACCAAACGCATATCCTGCACCGAATCGTTTGTTCGAATCACATGTTAGCGGCAATCGTCCCGAATGGCGACCGCTTTCTGGCGTCATCACAAAAGTTTGGCAATGCTTTTGGCAATGCTTAATGAAGTATTAAGAATTGACACCCAACGATAGGGCTGTAAATCAGCCGAACCGGCTGGTCCAGGCTTTCGTCAGCTTACTGTGCGTTTCCGGCACAAAGTTTTGCCAGGCACTACGGGCGCGTTGGGCATCGACCACGAAAATTGGTTCTCGAATTTGAAGATGCGGCGCCAGAGTGTTCTTGATACCCATGACACTTTGATCGGAAGTGACCGCCCAGACATTGTCGGTCAGCCGGAAGGCCGGGCCTATATTTCTGACAATGTGCTCAAGCCTGCTTGCCGCGCCGCTTACGACGTCAAATACGATAATGAAATTTGAAATAGCCCCTTCCTCAGGCATGGAGCGTTCTGTGTGGGCACTATTCTTACCGAATCGTTTCTTGCGGGAGTTGCCACCGCTCAAGATCTCTGAGATGTTGGGATATTGTTGTGCCACGCGCCAGATTTTGCCGCCGGCTGGAGCGATCAGAGATTGCGCACTGAGCCTGCCTTGCGTGGCAAAATCCTCCAATTGCTTGGTCGTGTAGGGGCCGTAAATTCGTTCGGCGACTTTTAAGCACCAGTTGTCTGTTGAGAGCATGTTATTACTTCCGGTCTATTGAGCAGTTGGTTTAATGAATTCGACGCCGATTCCGTCATTATGGTGACGGACAATACGCGCCGGCATCCGGCCGATGACGAGTTCTTTACCGACAGGTGGTTTCGGATCCAGCTTTACCGAGGCGCCGGTGACCGAGATGTCGAGAATTCGGCACGGCATTTCAGTGCCGTCTTCAAGGATCGCAGTGGCAGGTTTGTCCTGTCTGATCCGTTGTGCCCGTCGCCGGTTCAGATATTTCTCACCGTCGTTGAACAGCCAGGTCAGAGAATCTGCGGTGCGAAATTCCCGATTCCGTTTCGGCTTGAAACGGACAGCAAAACCGTCCCGCTCCACGCGGACAACAGTTGCCTCAAACCGACCAAGCTGCCTTATGTAAATCAGGATTTCGTCGCCACAGGTCGCACTGGGATGTGATTTCACCAATGCGCCGCTGGCGCCAATATTCACTATTTTACCCGTGTGTTCGGATTTGTCGGGCAGCATATAACGAACGGGTAAGGGCAGGCGAACGCGGCGATGCCTGCGGTTGTCAGCACCGTTCCGCGCCTCGGACATTATTTCTGCCAGCTTGCTCTGTGTATCCGTCATGGATCGACCTCACATCTGCCGTGTCCAGTATTGTTACGACTTTCAGGTGAACAAATGCTTGCTAAAGCCCCAATTTGAGGCATGTTTGATATACTTCTCATCCTGCGGCTTGAGTGTCCTGAAATGAGACGCTTTTGGGGGCGGACCTATAAAAGTATTTGGCCAATATGATCTGAATAGGGACAAAACATTGCATAGACCATCGGTTCTTCATCAAATGGGCTATTTGTCGAAGGCGACGCTGAAGATCTGGTGGCCCGTTTCCTCTGTGATCCTTTTGCTAATTATCGTGAATGTCGTTGCGTTCGCTGCATCCGCTTTTCTGCCGCACGCCCGTTACGATCAATTGCTGACGCAGTTCGCTTTGTCGCCGGGTAGGCTGGTCAATCAAGCGGATAGTTTTCAAAGCGAATTTTCTATCCTGTTTAGCTTTGTCAGCCACGCTTTTTTGCACAGCGATAGTTTTCATCTGATTGTGAATATGTTCTGGCTGTATGTTTTTGGCCAGCCGCTGGCGGTCCGGTTCGGCGCCGCAGGTGACAGCTCGGCCTGGGCCAAGACCTCAGGAGCGATCATCTATCTTGCCTTTTATCTGTCCGCAGCGGTTTTTTCAGGGATTGCCTTTGCGCTGGTCAACCTCAGCCAGCCGGTGCTGCTGATCGGGGCATCGGGGGCCATTTCAGCCGTAACGGCGGCGGCGATCCGGGTGACATTGCGCCGATATCAACCGCAGGGTCTAAGCGGGGGCAAATCGCTATCGGTTTTCGACTGGAAGATTGTGCTAATGACGTTGCTCTATATTGGCAGTAATGTGGTCCTTATTACCCCATTTGGCGGCGCGTTAATGTTTGGCCGAGACCCGCTCCAAATAGCCTGGGAAGCCCATGTGGCGGGCTTTTTATATGGCCTGTTGATGTTTTCGTTTTTCGACCGATTAACCACAAGAACCTGATAATCTTGCAAAAATTTGAATTTTGACACACTATACATCGGTTATAGGTGATCGCATATGTGCGATCCAGTTTCAGTGCACATATGCCCGCCACGACAGACATGTGGGAGAATTGCATGAAGGTTTACGACATACTGGAACAAAAGGGCTACGGCGTTCACGCTTTGGCGCGCACGTCGACTTTACAACAAGCCGTGGACGTTCTCGGCAGCAAGAATATCGGCGCGCTGGTCATTACGGAAACTGATGACACTGTTTGCGGTATCCTGTCAGAACGAGACATCGTGCGGCATTTGTCCATTTCAGGCACCTCAATCCTGACCGGACCCATTGATGACTATATGACCAAGAATGTTGTCACCGCGACCAAAGAATCGCATCTGGACGACGTTTCCGGGTTGATGACAAAGCGCCGTATACGGCATTTGCCGATCGTTGAAGACGGTAAGCTCGCGGGCATCATTACAATAGGTGATGTTGTTAAGCGCAAGATTGAACTGGCCGAAAGTGAAGCCGAGTCCCTTAAGCAATATATAGCAGCAGGCTGATTTACTAAAAGTGATGATATTCTGGATGTGTCAGGATGAAACGGCTTCATCCTGCTTTTCGTGTGTCCCCAATACAGAAAGTGCATTGCGGATATAGGGCAGTTCGCGGTCAACGCATTCAGCACCCAGTTCGATCAACTCATCGGCCTTGTCGAAATCAAGCAGCGCAATATGCCCGATGCTCGGCAGCAAACTGACATCGGGCGGGTCGCCGGCAAGGCGGGAGCGGGTGAGGCGGTCCATCACGATATTGAGTGATGCGAGCATCACAGTGCCCATGCTCGGTGTTTTCTCGCTGGTGCCGAATAATTGTTTGAGCTTAGCCGTTTTGCCCGGCGCGCTTGGATTGATCTCGCGCATACCGTGACCTTCAACAAATCCGAAGTCGTCGTATTGTTCATCGCGCGAGACAGCAGCGCGGCCAAATGCATCAGCATGAAGTCCAACTGCAATAACGAGGCGGGCGCCCATTGCTCTGCATACGGATACAGGAAGCGGATTTACCAGCGCACCATCGATCAGCCAGCGGCCCATAATTTTGCGCGGCGGAAAAACACCGGGCAGGGCATAAGCTGCCTCGATAGCAGAAACCAAAGAGCCGGAGCGCAGCCAGGCTTCATGGCCCGTCGCGAGTTCCGAGGTGACAGCAGTGAACGGTTTGGGCAAATCTTCAATCCTGGTGTCACCCAAATGGCGCTGCAGGATTTTTTCGAGCTTTTTCCCGCCCATCACCCCTGTACCGGTGAAGAGCATATCAAAATAACCGGCCATGCGCCGCCGGTTCAGGCTTCTTGTCCATTCTTCAAGTGTGTCGAGCCGGCCAGCCAGATAACAGCCACCAACAAGGGCGCCGACAGATGTGCCGGCAACAAGATCCGGCTCGATGCCATGCTCCAGCAGGCGTTTAAGAACACCAATATGAGCCCAACCCCGGGCAACGCCGCCGCCAAGGGCCAAACCAATCCGTGGTTTCGGCCAGCTGTCGCTGGGTTGCTCAATCGATGAGACAAAATCGTTGGGATCGGGTTGGATGGACTGGAAATTCATAACTCTGGCGGACCTCGATATTTCTATAGTCTGTTTTCCACCCCCCATGAACCGAATTTAAGTATGGATATCATCACGTTAAGGAAAGATTGAAAGGGCAGCCAGAGTAAGAAAAAATTTACTACTATTTGGGTGAGAAAACGCTTGAACCTTCAGAATCACTTGCCTATATGTAGCTTCCTCAGCGGCATTGTGAGCGTGTTTCGGAGTTGAGT
>JAJFFV010000003.1 GCA_021776475.1 Parvularculaceae bacterium
GCGCTCCCGGGTCCACTCTTCAAGCGCCAGGCGATAGGCTGCGACCGCCTCCTGCAGTCGTGCCGTGTCGCTTTCGCGTTCCCCCAGGTTCCAAAGGACAGTGCCGAGATTGTTTTGGGTCATCGCCCAGTCGAGAGGCACGCGCTCCCGGGTCCACTCTTCAAGTGCCAGGTGATAGGCTGAGATCGCCTCCTGCAGTCGTGCCGTGCCGCTCTCGCGTTCCCCCAGGGTCCTAAGGACAGCGCCGAGATTGTTCTGGGTCATCGCCCAGTCGAGAGGCACGCGCTCCCGGGTCCTCTCTTCAAGTGCTAGGCGATAGGCAACGACCGCCGCCTCCAGCCGTGCCGTGCCGCTTTCGCGTTCCCCCAGGGTCGAAAGCGAATTTGCATAAGACTGACGAACGCTGCCCCGAACCTCGGGAGGCAAATTTTCTGGCAGAGAGTTGTTTAAAGGCGCCAGAGCCGCCACGATCGGCTCCAGGACATCGCCAACATAACTCCCCGCATTCAGAAACTCATCTACGGACGCCGCGATATCAGCCGCCAGCACTCCGCCGAAATCTTCGGTAAAGTCTGTGGGCAGATAAACCTTCTCGGTCAGGTTATATCGCGTACCCGCCGCGTCGCCAGCACTCAGAACACTCAGTTCAAGGGTCTGATCCTGACGGATAACGCGTCCGTGAACGAGCACCTGCGCATTTTGTTGGGAGAGCCAGTCGCGTGCCGCCGTACGCGTAGCGCCTGCATTATCGTCCCAATCCCCCATGAACGCCTTGAGAAGTGATATGGGTGCCTGACGCAACTCAATTGCAACAGGCTGATCAGGATCGAGTCCAAACAGTTCTGCTAGGCTCGCGGTGACATGAGAGGTTTGCGGAAATTCGACATTGTCGGTCGGTTCGTCGTCAACGAGTGGAACGACCACCACACAGATCCGATCACCTGTGCAGGCCTCCGGAAGGTCTTTGCCAAACGGGTCTGAGTAGAGAGTCGTCGCGGTTCTGATCAGACCTTTGTCTTCAGTTCCCGTCGCGGCCTGCGCAGCGGCGATCCCTCCGAAAACGACACACCCTGCCAGTGAAACGACAAGAGGCACCGTACACACCTGGCATCCTTTCAATCGGAAGAAGACGATGCCTGAGAATATCAGCGTTGAGATAAACGCAATAACAAAGACCATTTGCGGCACAGCGCCCTGAAGGCTGGATAGATCGGCGGCGACACCAAGGGTAACAAGAAGAATGGTGACAATCCCCCAAGGCCGCGTCAAAACTGCTTTTGCACCTTCTTTCTGAAACATTTTGACGAGAAAACGTGTCAGCCAAGTTCGGTAATGAATGTTGCGTTTTTTAGTGGCGATAACCTCCTCCCGATTGCTGCTTATGCCTTCTGGCGATGCCTTTACTTCGGAATCCGTCATCACGCTCCCCATCGGAATTAACCATAACAGTTTTAACGGGGCCGGAATCTAAAAGAAAGGGTCCGACATACTATTTTCTTATCGGGACGACGAATATTCATACCCTGAAATTCGATGATTCCTTTTCGCTCATACTTGAATTTTTTTTGAGCAGGAACGAGGCGCACAATTAGGATTGTCGCTTACTCATCAGTATATTAACTTACTAAATAGCGCAAATTTTGATCTGCGATAAACAGTTTAAGCACCTCGAAAACTCGAGCGAAAGACTTCGGCCGTCGAGACAATTACGCGGCAGGAAACTGATCCTGCCGCTTTTGCGCGCAACGCAAGCATGAGCGAAGTGCAAATGGCTTCCTAGCGAACAAGAAGCTGTACGGATAATCAAAAGCCTGTCCGGTCCGGAATATGCGTTGCTGAAACAAAATTTGGAACTGCTGCGCGCGGCACTGGGCCTATTGTAAATAAGCGGTTTCCACTTAGAGCTGCTGGATTCACATCACCAGCTCTGCCCGTATGATTTTTGGGTAACAGCAACATTCACCAAAACATGCCATTTGGTTGATTTCACCGGGAAGCATTTTTAGCAAAATAAATCTTGAGTATCGTCTCGCGGTCGCGTCCTCCGACGGCAACGAACAAGTGGTTTTCGAAATTAAAAATCCGCCACAGCGGAAACCGAGAATTTACGCTCGGTAAATCCTGCTGGGCTCGGATAGGCTTCGGAGAGAAATTCCTGCCGGCGAATGTCTGCGAGGTTCTCGGCCCGCAGTGTTAGTCTGACTTTCTGTGAAAGCTGAAACCCGACCCTGACATCCATATCGGCGTAGCTATCGACATCGCTTTGCGCCAGTCCGCCAACATGACGCAGCCAGACCGAGGCTGAAACGCCCGGCACCGGGTCAAAATTTGAGAGAGCTGAGACTTGGTATTCAGGTGACTCGCCGAGGCCCTGTCGATTGAAATCGAATGATTGCCCGACAACCTGAATGACCTCTAGTTGGTTCACAACATCATCCAGTTTCTTAACGTCACCGGCCAGTTTAATTTTCCACCAGTCAGCGGGTTGAAACTGCAGGGACGCCTCAAGGCCATAGACAACGCCGGAGATGGCATTGGCAGTGTTCACTTTCTCGTCCCGCGCGACCACAACTTCCGTACCGCCCGGACCTATGTCCTCTGTATCCACATCAAACCCTCCTTTAACAAGAGCGATAAGGTCATCGTACTGGTTATGATATGCGGCAACGTCAAGGCTAATCTTGCCCGGCCAGGCTTTGCGAAAACCGAACTCAACAGCCAGCAAATCTTCTGCCTTAAGGTCGGGATCTCCCTCTTGCGACAGGTCGATGACCTCAAGGAACGGGAATTGCGCAAGCAGCGGATCAGGATCCAGTTCGCCCAGCGTCACGTCTTGCGAGGTTTCGAAGCGTGAGGGTGTGCGCACAGCCCGCGACACCGCGGCCCACAGGCTCCAGTCTTCATCAATCCAGATGGCTCGAGCACCCGGTTGAATTTCAAAACCGGTGAAATCATTTTGCTCGAATTTTGAGCCGACAGAAACGCGCAACCGATCGTCAAAAAATGAAGAATCCTGCTGGACAAAAAGGTTGTAAAGGTCGGCATTGAAGCTGGTAACGTCGAAATCGATGAGATCTCCGCCGATGACCTCGTCTTTTGCAGAACGGTATCCGACACCCCAGATCGTCTCAAACCGCTCGCCCCATGAGAACCGATGCGAGAAGTCGATGTCAAACGTGTCGATGGTGAATTGGCCAGCGAGGCTTTCCGGCGGGTCCTGCAGAACATTGATCGGGATCGCTGTGCTAAAATCTGTACGATTCACATGGTCAAAATAAACCTGCAGCGTCATCATATTGGCTTCAGTCCAACTGCGCGACCAGCGCCCGAGGAAATTATATCCTTCCGCTTCATTGGCCGTTGTTTGGGGTGGCACACCGGCTGTTAAACCCGGCGTCAGACTGATATCGAAATCAAGTGTCTGGTAATCCCCTTGAAGCGTGAAGGTGTCGCGTTGGTTTGGTTCCCAGTCAGCACGAAAACCGGTTTGCAGGGATCTAGTACCATCGTTAAACGGGTCACCACCGGCATCGACCAATGATGGGTCCTCCTGCACAGTCACATAAAGCCGCGCTGCACCATTGTCACCGAGATGGAAGCCTTGCCGGACAAAAAGCCGAGTACTGCTTTGCCGCGCTCCTGATGAAACGCCAGCGTTAACCGACGCGATTCCACCCAATGTATCGCCGGTTTTTTTTGTAACGATGTTGATGACGCCGTTGACCGCATTTGCACCATAGAGGGTAGCGCCCGGCCCCCTGATAATCTCTATACGGTCAATATCTTCAACCGGTACCATCTGCTGATCCCACAATACACCGGAGAATACGCCCTGATAAACGGCCCGGCCATCGACCAGAACAAGCAGCTTGTTTGCGAAACGGGAATTAAAACCGCGGACAGAAACGGCGGTGACGCTGGAATCTATGGTGGCGACATCAAGACCGGGTGCGAGACGAAAAAGTTCAGGGATTGTTGTCGCCCCGGATTTGCGAATATCGTCTCGGGTGATAACAAAAAGAGCAGCCGCAGCTTCATTTGCAGATTGCGGTTTCTTGGAAACGGACGTCACTTCCATCGACATCAGGTCTTCGAATGACATTTCAAAGATTTCGTCAGATGCTTGTGCCTGCGCGAACATCGACGAACAGAAAACAGCCGCTATCGGCGCGCTCCACCTTTGATGTTTCACCGGTGCTCTCCGTGTGTTCTTTCATGGTTGTAACTCAGGGTAGAGTTGCCTTTGGTCCCTTAATAAACCGTTAACCATATTCAACGCCCGGCTCAGGCCCTCAGAGATGTGGGAGATTTTTGACCATCGGTATTGGTGCCGGTTCCATCATCTGCAGCGGTGTATTTGTTGATTTTGTCAATGATCTGCTGTTTGCGGAAGGGTTTTGAGATGTAGTCATCCATATCCGCGTCGCGGCATTTTTCCCGGGCTTCCTTCAACACATGGGCCGTTGCGGCGATAATCGGTGTACGTGACAGTCCCTCTTGCTTTTCGATTTTTCTGATTGCCTTGGTTGCTTCGATGCCATCAATATCCGGCATGGAAATATCCATGATTATCAGGTCCGGTTTTGTATCAACGAACATCTCGATCGCGACCCGCCCATTCTCGGCAACATCAATCATGTAGTTTTGATCAATGAGCATGTTTTTAAATACGAGCTGATTTACAACATTGTCTTCAGCAATCAGTATACGGATGTTGTTGGCAGCATTTTTGATCAAGCTTCCGTTGTTCCCGACAGCCTGTTTCAACTCTCCGGCGATGTCCTTGAGTCGTTTTGTGCCCTCTTCTGTAACAGCTTCTATCAGCGCCTCCTGCAGCAGCAAGCTGCGCGCGGGTTTGACTAGCCAGGCGGCAATTTTGCATTTGTCCTGCGTCTCTAGTGACTGGGCCTCAACTGCAGATGACAGTATGATCACCGGAATATCACGCCACTCTTCATTTTTCTGAATCTCAATTGCGAGATCTTCTCCGGTCATACCAGGCATCTGAAAATCGCTGACGATTGTGTCTGGCAGTTTCCCGGTCGCGCTGTTGAGATAAATTAGCGCCTCGGTACCGGAATTAACGGTGGTGACGTCTCCTCCCCAATCCGTGATCTGCTCATTCAGGATACCGCGATTGACGGCGTTTTCGTCTACCACAAGAATGCGCTGACCTTGTATGGTCGCCTGCTGTGCCGGCGTTGATTCCTGTTTCTCGGTATCGACAAGCAAACTGATTGTGACACAAAATGTCGACCCGCTGTCTTCTTCGCTCACCACATTGATAGTGCCGTCCATCAGCTCGACAATTCGTTTCGAAATGGCGAGGCCGAGACCAGTGCCGCCATACTGCCGCGATGTCGACGTGTCTGCCTGTTCGAACTTGCCGAAGATGTCATCAAGTTTCGACGCCGGGATGCCGATGCCGGTGTCTTCGACCTTGATACGGAGATCGTAGGACGATCCTTTTTGTTCACCTGTAACTTCCACCAAGACATGACCGCTGTCGGTGAATTTCACCGCGTTGCCAGCAAGATTGGTAATCACCTGACGCAATCGCCCGCCGTCGCCGATGAAATATTTTGGCAGATCCGGCGCATACCGAACCATGACTTCTAAATCTTTTTCCGTTACGCGACCCGAAACGAGCGTCACAACATCCTCAACCGCCGTTCTCAGATCGAAGGTCACCGTGTTCAGGCTCAACTTGCCGGATTCAATTTTTGAGAAATCCAGTATATCGTTGATGATCATCAGAAGGCTTTCGCCCGACGACATGATGATACTGGACAATTCTCGTTGGTTGGAATCCAGATCCGTCGCGAGGAGAATTTCCGCCATTCCCAAAACACCGTTCATCGGCGTTCTGATTTCGTGACTCATGTTTGCTAGAAAATCCGATTTAGCACGATTTGCAGCTTGTGCTCTGGCCATGGATTCCTGCAATTCTTTTGTTCGCTGCCGAACTGTTTCTTCGAGATTGGTGTCTCTCAGGCGAATTTCACTGAGCATGGCATTGAAACCATCCGCGAGGGTGCCAAGCTCGTCTTCATTCACCACTTCAACTTTGTGCGTGTAGTCTTTCGAACCGCGCACGTGATCCATGGCGCTAGCCAGCGCATTTATCGGGCGAACAATGACACCCGTTGCAACATAAGATAATATGTACGACAGCGTGATCGACAGCAGGAACACAATCCCGGCGATCTGGATATTGTGGACAAGCGTTTCTTGCAGCCGATCAAATCCGGTTTCAATACTTATTGTGCCAACCACTTCGCGTTCAACCATTACCGGCGCCTGGATGACTACGCTATCTTTCGTGATGACCTGATGCAGGTCGGCAATTGGCTGCAGAACAGTCGGCGCTTCGCCTTCGAATTTGTGATAGACGCCAAGTTTGAATCCGTCTGACGCCCATACTTGCGCGGATCTTACATCTGGCAACTGCCTGAAAGCTGATAAATACTCTTCAACTGTCGCTTCGTCACTAAAAACAACGGCGGCAGAGATGTTTGACGCAGTGACTTGAGTAAGCTCTGTCCGATCTCGGATGATATTGTCTTTACCCGTCGCGAGTTGGTCGAGTGCAAACCCGGCATAGGCAACCGTGAGTACGATTGAACTCGTCCCCATTATGATGGCGATGACCTTTTGACGAACCGACAACCGGCCAAATAATTTTCGCACCATGTTCATTTGATCACCTCGCGCGCCAATTCCAGCACTTTGGAGCTTGGTGTGATACCTGCGGCCGAGGCGTTGTTGATGTTTATTGCAAAACTGGGCTTTCGGCCAACGAGGGAGATTTCGACGACGCCCTGGCTGCTCGCAAAGCCTGTTTTGCCACTGACCGTCAGTACATGCTGATTAAGGAGGTCTGCGGCGATTTCTTCATCACCCGCCTCACCTGGAAAATATACGACGTGACAACCTTCAAACGAATCCTCATTGCTCAGAACAATCCGTACACTGATTATTCTATCAGCAATCATCCTTCCGTTGAGACTTTGAAACGCGGGGATCATCCGGTTTTTCTCTGTTATGCAGAAGTTAAAGGTACTTGTCGCTTCATATGCATTTGGTGGCCAGGTGCTGAACCGGGCGACATTGTACGCAACAGCGACAATGACCAGATCTTCACGTGCTGGTTCAGCGATGGCCGTCGGCATGAAGCCGATGAAAGCCGCGATAATTGTCAGTATTCTCGCCACGAAAAACCCCTGCGCGACAACGCCTTCCTCTGAGTGCCGAGAACTCTGTTTCTCAGGAATTTCGGGCAATCGCGCCTTCTCGGAACCCGCAAAGGGTACTTGATTATGGTTAATCAATGGTGTTCTAGCCCTTTCTTCAATCAAGGGCTGAAGCAGAAGTCACAGTGAGTATCGTAGGGACGAACCATCAAGCGTTTTATTAACATCTGCCGTTTGACGAGTGTGTAACCCACAAATACCCTCTAACTGGGTGTCACGCGATTGTAAATTTGAACTTGCCTGATCAAATATCATAGCACCCGTTATACATGCATGCTTTTTTGGTTATTCGCCTATCGGGCATGTCATATGACTATTGTTCGGTTGGTAGCCGGATATTCTGTGAAACCGTTTGAACCTAATCCGGCAGACAGCGGATTTCCACGGCCCGAAGCTCGTCCTCTGGTGACACGATGACACACAGGTTGAAACACCATTTATCTCAATCGGAAATTAGTCAGGTTTTGGAGGTTCAGCCACCACGACAATTTCGACCGGTCGAACATCGGCTGGGGTGGGTTATCCAGACTGTCGCCGATCCGGTTTTCATTGTCATCGGATGCTTTTTTCTGCTTCGGTTAGTCATCGCCGCGATCCTTCCGTTGTCAATAGATGAGTCCTATGCGGTCGTGGTGTCACGAAGCCACTCACTGTCATATTTCGATCATCCGCCGCTTGGGTTCTCTCTTGCACGGTGGATGGCGGATTTCACCGGCAGCGAACACCGATTGATCGTGCGTCTTCCCTATGTTTTGATGACCACATTTTCTGCATGGTTACTGTTTGACATCACCCGGAGCGCGTTCGGAAGAGCAGCAGGGTTTTGGGCCCTGGCATCTTTCTCGGTCGCGCCGTTCTTTCTGTTGTCGACGGGCGTTTTTGTGGTGCCAGACGGCCCCCTGAACTTCTTCCTTCTTTTGTCGGTGTGGATCATCTTGCCGATTTTCCTGAAAGATCACACCCACAATGCAACTCTACGCTGGGCTCTCTCCGGGTTCGCTCTCGGATTGGCCTTGCTTTGCAAATATCAAGGGCTGGTCTTTGCGTTGACTGCCTTTATGATTCTGATCTCGACCCCGAAGGGTCGGTTGTCATTGCTCGATCCTGGACCTGGGCTTGCGGGCATCATCGCAGCAATCTGTTTTATACCGGTGCTGGTATGGAACGCCGGGAACGGCTGGGAATCGTTCACATTTCAGTTTTCGCGCGCCGGAAGTGCCGACGGCGTTTTTATTCATCTCGATAACTTTGCAACCGTGATAGCGGGTCAGTTGGTGTATGTCCTTCCTGGTACATTTGTCGTGACACTGATAATGCTCAAAAACTCCTTTCTGAGACCTGATACCAGTGCGCACACCTTTTTTGCCTGGCTGGCTGCTGTGCCGATCATGATATTCGTTACCGTCGCGTTGATCAGCAAGAATTCGTTGCCACACTGGTCAATGAGTGGTTTTTTATTTGCCCTGCCGTTGGTCGGGGACTGGTGTGCCCGGCAGCTCGGGCGTATAAAAAGCCTGATCCGTGTTGGTTTTGTCGTTTCTGCGTCTGCGGTTCCGGCCGTGTTGCTCGCGGTCTCAATACACGCCCAAAACGGATTTCTTGTTCGCTCCTTTTATGAAAAAGCACCCGAAGCCGATCTCGGTTGGCCGTTGCTTGGTTGGTCTGTATTGCCACCATTTGTGCAGAAAGAGGCAGATGGCGAGGGCATTTTTATTGTTTCGGTGAACTGGACCCAAGCAGCAAAGATTGGTTATGCGCTGGGCCCGGATTATCCCGTATCAGTTTTATCAATGGACAAGCGTCATTTTAGTTACATGGACGATGCCCAGGTTAATGACCAGGGTCGGGGGCTGGCCATGGCGGCGTTGCCGGCTGACCGGCGAGACAACTATACCAGCGAATTCCTTTCTATGGTGTCAATCGAGTACGTGGTCACCGATGAAATCCAGATATTGACTCAAGATCGCGCAGGATTCGCATCGTTCGATATCGTTGCTGTGCCAATACGGCGACGCTGAGTGCAGTGCAGAATTGACTTTACGTTTGACTTAACCATTCTCGTTTTTCGGCGGACCTTCGTCTGACACCGGCATAAACAGATCTTCCAGAAAATAAGCTGACAGTTCTGCCCGGCCTGCGAGATTGGATTTCTTGTAAACCGATACCGCTTGCTGGCGGATTGTCGCCTCGGATGTATTCCGCAAGCGCGCAATATGTTTCAGAGAAAGCCCCTTTAGCATAAAACCTGCGATGTCTTTTTCGGCTTCGGTCAGGGCCCATTCGTCGAACTGTTGCTGGATCGCCTTCGATAACCCTTCAAGATGTGCCCGTGAGCGGTCCCGCCATTCGTTTCCCATTGCGACCGCTTTCACCAGCTCAGTGCGAAGCACTTCCTGCTCGCGCCGAAACTCTTTAATCTCCAGCACCATCCATGCAACCACCATCATTGTACCAACAAAAACAACGTTCTCAGCCGTGTCCAGAGCAAAATCATCCCACAGGAGAGGCTCTTCATCGACGTGATAGGACAACAACGTCAGCCCTGACATCAAGGCCAACGCAATAAACCCCAGTAAACCTACCCGTAGCATCTATACCTCTTATGTGTTTCCATGACTGCCCGACATTAGCCGGCTTCGGTATGAATTGCCAGATTCCGGCCAAGAAAAACGAGGCGTGGATTTTGATACGATTCATACAGAATTATCTTCTTGATGGTGGCCGCCCATTCCAGCAACCGTTTGACAGCACCTGGTCGTTCAAGGGCACCCTCACCTCGTAGACAGCGTAGGCCGTTGTACCCCGGTAAATACTGGCATGCTGGTTCACTGTTTCAAAACACAGTTCCAGGTCACTGCGGTAGATCCGCCGGTTAAGATCAATGACCAGCCCTGGCTGATTAACATCGGCACCCCAGGAATTATCCGTTTGCGGATAGCGCTCCCGCTCAAACAGCTGAACCACCGGGATTGTTAACGACGGTTGATTAGCGAGTTGAGCCTTCGTGCCATAACTCATTGTCCCGATCCATTTGGCATCGTCCGTCCTGGCATGTTCGTCAATGTCGGATGCAAACCGTTGCCAACCACGTAAGGAGTGAGCCGGATCGAACGGCGCTCCGAACTGAGGCAGAATCCCGATGCCAGTCAAAATCGCAAAAATAATGACCGCGAGCGGCACTATGGACCTGGTAGCTGCTGTACTGACTACTGACGGCCGAATCTCACTGGCAAATAATACCGCGAGTACCGTCAGACCAGGATACAGCGGGGCGGTCCAGTGAGCCTGAACCGAGCTGTGCAACGAGTGAAAGAGCAAATAGGCAACAAATGGCAGGGTCGTGAACACCAGCAAGGATGTATCCATTGTTCTTCTCTCAAAACGACCGCCTAGACCTTTGGTCAAACCACAGACCGCAAGGGCAAAAATTACCGGGCTCACTAAAACAAACTGGGAAAAGACAAATTCAAGAGTATTGATCGGGTCAAAAGTGTCTGGCGTTGCCCTGCCGAATTGCTTGATGAACGTCACCCATTCGTGCGTCATATTCCAATGGATGTTCAGGGCAAAAATTACGCCTGCCAAAAGTGCCGCTATCCAGGGGCCTGGTGTTTGAAGAAGCTGGCGACGTCGGGGGTCAAAAACCATCCACAAAAAAATACCGGGCAGCAGAAACAGCGCGGAGTATTTGGAAAGAATTGCCATCCCTGCCGCTACGCCAGCGAGCATCCACCAGTTTAGAGACTGTGTCCGCCCGGCACGGATAACAAACAACAGGGTTAGCGCCCAGAAAAACGTTGCAGGTGCATCCGGGGTTGCCACGAACCCCGCCACCACAAACAGAATAGTCGCCTGGTACCAAATCGCGCCGCGCCGCGCGACGAACCGGGATGCACCAAGATCCAAAAGCACTTGGTAGACGATCAGGCTTGTCAGCGCGGTTGAGATGACAGGAATGATCCGGACACCCAGTGCCGATGAACCGAGGAGGCTTTCGCCCAGCCATATCCACCAGGCAATCATTGGCGGATGATCATAATATCCGAATTGGAGATGCGCGGCCCAAATTCTATAATAGGCCTCGTCCTCGGTCAGCGGCATCGCCGCTGCAAGCCAGCACTTGGCTGCACTGACGGCGATCAGTGCAATGATCAGTGGTTGTATGGCACTCCCGCGTCGCGCGTCGATGGCAGTTGAGATCACCACACGGCCCTTGATGCTGTGGTGTAATTCCAAACGCCTGCCATCAACGCACCTGTCATGCCCGCGAGCCACCAGTCTATACCGAGGTTAAAGAGCGATGTCGCAACTGCCATGTTGACGACAAGTCCCAAGGTGCAAACGGCACAAAACCTGGCATAACCGGTCAGGAACGCAATGCCTGATTTGCGGCGATCACGGTACGTCACAATATTGTTGATGATGTAGTTGGAGGTCATCGCGGCGATCGCAGCCGCCAAATTGGCGGCGACAAACCCGGCCACCATAAACAGTTTCAGAAAAGCCAGATGCACCAGCATCCCGCTGACGCCGACCAGACTAAAGAGCAGGAACCTCGGGGAAAGAAGACCGTCTGATCGCCGGGACACAATAAGGCCTAAAAAATCGAGCGCTACTTTAAGGTCGAGTTTGCTTTCTCCAGCGCCGCGGGGCGCAAACTCAAACGGCAGTTCTGCGATCCTTAACGGGGCTGGCGACGCGGTGATCAAATCGAGAAGGACTTTGAAGCCTTCATCCGACAGTTTGGCAGACACGGCATCGAATTGCTCGCGCTTCACCATGAAGAAACCACTCATGGGATCACTCAACGATGTTCCAAGAAGTTTGTTGGCGAAGCGGTTGGCAAATCGGCTTATCTTTTTTCGCATCGGCGACAGGCCGTCAGCCTGTCCGTTGTTCAGAAACCGGCTTGCCACAACGAGATCCGCCTCGCCTGAACGCATTACCTCGAGCATCCGGGTTAGTAATCGCTCGTCGTGCTGCAGATCTGCATCCATCACCGCGACATATGGCGCCGCACTGGCGAGGACTCCCTCGGTTACCGCGCCGGCCAAACCGCGCCGATTGACGCGCCGGATACACTGGATCTCGGGGCAGATCGCCGCAACCGATTTTATAGTCTGGGCCGTACCGTCAGGCGAGTTGTCATCGACAAAAATAACATTCCATCTGATCCCGGCCAGTAAAGTGCGCAGGCGCCTGATGAGTTTGGGGGCGTTATCACATTCGTTATATGTGGGAACGATGACTGTGAGTTCGTAGCCGCAGGCCGCTGCACCATTGAATTGCGGTGCTAGAGGCAGTTCGGGCACAGACCCGAAGCCGGATTCAACATTTTGGTACATGCCACACAGCCGTTTCCACTGATACTCCCCAAAAGGTACGAGTGGTACCTCCAGCGGCCAATCATCCACATGTCGGAGAGTGGTCCCACGCCATTAGACGTATGTTTGGGAGATGCGAGAAAAGCAGGCTTATGATTGCAATGGCGGCGTCAGATTCACTCTTTGCGAAACAAGGCCTCGTCGTTACCGATAAACCAGCCTGAATAGCGGCATATGGCACCGTTCATAAGGAGTGATGTGACAGGTTAGCCCTGCGGTAAGCGATGATCCCATTAAGAAGAAACTCACACGGGATCATACTAGGTTTTTCATTCAGAATTTTTATAGTTCGATTCCTTTTTCTATGGAGGTCCTGTTACCTGTCTCTTCAATAACCTGTAACTCGGCTTTCGCATTAATGTTGGCTGAACCGATGTCGGCGAGAAACTCTGACGGGACGCGGAAACTGGTTGCGCCCGGCGCTAATTCTGCCGTAGCGGATCTGGATTTGCCTGTTTTTGAATCGCTCAATTCAACCACAACCAAAACGCTTTTCACCGTTAGCGGTCGGTCCTGTGAACAAACGTCAGTATCCGGGTCATAAACACCGGGCTGCAGTCGCCATTTGATAACAAGGTCATCACCATCGACATTTGTGGGCAATACCATGAACGGTGGACATGGCAGATTCGATGTCAGTTCCGTTGCTATACGCAACTTCTCATCTGCATTTGTCTCGATTTCGATTTCATAAGGACCGGCCGGGAATATTTTTAAGAGATCGGCGAATGATCGATTGTCAATCGGTGGTTCATTGCTCTCGAAGAACAGTTCGGTCAGGCCAAAATCCGAAGAGCCGGAATTGGATTGAACAGTAATTGCATCGAAATCACCGTCAGATCTCGAAATCCTGATGGCCTCCCAGGAGGCAGCATCAAAAAAACCATGAAGACCGACGTCACGGTCCGTCGCATTCAATTCAAAATAGAGTTCGGCCTCGCTACTTGGTTCCGCGCCCACTATCGGTGAGACCGACAAGCACATGCCGCCGATCACGACGCTGCCTGTTATCGCCGCATTTTTAAGGATTCGATTGAGTCTACGCGTTGAATTGATCACTTCAGTACTCCGTTTGGGCGTGTTTCTATCTCAGCGCGCATCACCGACAGCGCACTGCTCTTACAGCTGAGATGACGCCATAAATATCATTTTAAAACCATCCGACAGATGATGCGCGCGCTGTCTACTAAAAATACAGTAGTTCCCCAGTGCTATCCGACATCCGCTGCATCCGCATTCACCGGGAGGCCACTTGCGCGAGCTGACGGGCTGGGCCAATGCGGTCGCGGTTTCCCATGCCGCCGTAATTGGGAGGATTAAACATATGTCGGATACGCGGGCCTGCGAATTTCAGGCTACTGTCGAAAGTCTAGGCTTTATGAGCAACGTAGGCAGAAGATGTCCCCTAAATTTTTTACATCGCTTTTTTGCTTTCTCGTTGCACAGTTCAGCTGGTCAAGTTCCGGTGCCGAAGAGCGGCCACACCAAATAGCTGGTCAACGTCCTGAGAAACTGGCCGTTGTGGTCGCAGACCAACAGGCCACCAATATCCCGGACTACGATTTTTCTGACGGGAGTTCCGTGGTTGTTGTATTCGATGGCTATCTGCTTGGGCTCAAAGTGGGTGAAATGCGCGTGGCCGGGCAGTTCACTGACACTAGATATTCTTTTGACTATGAGATGCACCAGGCGGGCATTGGCCGATGGTTTTCTCACCTTGAAACATCTTCAAAGTCTCTGGGGAAATTTGCACCCGGTAAACAACCGATACTCGGGACTGAGCCTGTCTATTACAGATCGCAGGATAAGAAGAGGTGGCGTGGCACACAGATCGTTGAGATGGTGCGCAGCGCAGGTAGTGGTCGGTTCTCGCTCTACGCAAATCCGGCCATAAAATTTGACGCACCCGTGAGTGAAACTTCTGCGAAAGGAACTGTTGATCCTATCGCCAGCCTCATGTTGTTGGGATTCGTCAACGTATTGCCCGGTGAGAACCCGTGTGAACGCCTGATAAGCGTTTTTGACGGCAAAAGTCGATTCAATATGCGCTTACAGCCCCTCGGCGTTGTCAACCTTGAAGCAAAGACGCCCGGGCAGTATTCAGGGCCCGCGCACAAATGCCAGTTGTTCAGGGATCATGTAGACGGCCAAAATGACGTACAAATGGTTTCGGCGACCAAGGGAAATCGGACGGCTTATGTGTATCTGGCCAACGTGCCAGAAGAATTTTCAAGCGAACAGCTTACGTTCATGCCGGTTGTGATAGAGGCAAAAGGCGTGTTGGCGGTAAGGCTCAACGCGAATGAAGTAACATTCACTGGCAAACCTTAGGTATCGCCTGCCGTACTGACTGAAAATCCAGACTGGCAAGCTTGTCTTCATACCTATTTTATTACTGGGCCAATGAATACGCCGCCGCCCTGCCCATCGTTGTAGAACACATTGAGCATTTTAAATTGCTGGATGGAACACCATACAATGAGCGCATGCGCAATCCCCATTCGGCTATGACATGATTTATCCGCAAAAGAATTCAACAGCTAGCTCTTTTTCAGAAAATTTGAGTACGATTGTCTGAACTCCCAACATAAGTGCGGATACTGCAACCGGTACCATAGTGTTGCCTTATTTTTGCCGTTCTCTTGCCTTGGTTGTTTACAGCGATTTGGCATTAAATCATCAGACTATACACAATCGATGTGACCAGCCGTTGAGATGAATCAAACGGCGGATCAATAATAGCGCCGGTACAGGGGTTAGGATGGGAAAGTTTTTATTCAGGGTCGCGGCTTGGGCAGCGATCATTTTCATGGTTGTAGCTCTTATTTTAGAACAAGCCGATATTGAAATCGACACTAACACCATCGCCGTGCAAGCCTCTAAAGCGCTTGGCCGTGACATTACCTTTGACGATGGGGCAAAGGTCACATTTTATCCGACTCTCGGAATTGACGTGACCAATCTCAAAATCAGCAATGCCCCTGATATGACAGATGCCTATTTTCTGGAGGCAAAGCAGGCAACCATCGGTGTACGCCTGTTATCTCTGCTGAGCGGATCTCCCGAAATATCCGAATTTGTCCTGCAAAACCCCGATATTATTCTGGAACGCAACGCACAAGGAGAGGTGAACTGGACCCTGGGCACCAGTGACGATGAATCGGGCACTAAGGAAAAAGCGCGGGGCACTTTCACAGACAAGGTCAATGATCTCAAACTAGGCAATGTTCGGATCAGTGAAGGTCAAATCACCTATCGGCGACCGGGTAAGTCAAGGATCACCCTTCGAGATGCCAACCTCACCTTGAGTATTTCGAGCCTCTATCAGCCCTCTTCAGCCAAAGGCAGTTTTGTCTATAATGATGAGCCGGTCCAGCTTGACCTTGATATTTCCACACTGGCAAATTTGCGCGAGGGCGGGAACGCTTCTGTCGAGATCAGCGCAGTTTTTGTTGAGACTGACATCGTTGCGCAACTGCAAGTCTCCTCAAAAGACAAGTTGGCCTATAGCGGCCCTCTATCGCTTGATACCCCGTCTATTCGCCGGGTTCTGAACTGGCTGGGTCGCCCGATCTCATCTGAATATGGCATTGAGAATCTGAATCTCTCAGGCAATGCAACCGGGGATCACAATTCTATCAATTTTGAGCAAGCGAACCTGGCCTTTGACCAGATTAGCGGTCAAGGCTCCATCGGTGCGAATTGGGGCACAGCCCGCACCAAACTGTCAGGAGACTTGACCCTGGAACGACTTGATCTACGCCCCTATGTCACGGCGCCTGAACGCCTCGAAGGGGCCGGTGTGTCTCCCTGGAGCCGCGAGAAGCTGAATTTCTCCAATCTGCGCGCCTTCGATATGGACTTTTCTGTCACGACACAGAAGTTTTTGATTCGCGAGTTTGATATCGATAATACAGCAGTGGATTTCACCATAAAAAATGGCCTGCTCGATGCCAAGCTGAACAGTATGGTGCTCTATGAAGGTACCGGCTCGGGCAACCTTACTCTTGATGCAACCCGTTCCACGCCGCGCCTCTCCGCCTCCTTCAGATTGACCAACATGACCGCCAGACGGTTTTTGACCGATGCAATACGCCTCGACAGATTGGACGGGATTGGTGATCTCAGTTTCAACCTCACCTCACGCGGCGCAACCCAATATGATTTGATGAAGGGATTGGACGGCGAAGGTACCTACAAAGTCCGCGACGGCTCGATCATCGGTTTTGATTTCTTAAAATTTGCCTACAAAATCGGTGTCTTTGCCACGGGTGGTTACAAGCCTTCTGAGGATGGTGTTGACCGCACCGCTTTTACCGCCTTTGAAGCTGACTTCAACGTACGAAACGGCGTGGTGACCACAGACGATATTTCGCTGCTAAGCCCGCTTTTCAGACTCTCGGGCAACGGGACTATCAATTTGCCACCACAAACCCTCGACATCAAATTGAATCCACGGCTTGTTGCATCCCTCAAAGGACAGGGAGGCGATCGAGACAAGCAAGGCCTCGGCATCCCTCTGAAATATTCAGGCACATTCGATAATGCGAGACTCGGTCTTGATCCGGGGCAAGGCGCAAGAGATCGCGCCGAGCAGGAAGTCAAGGATCGCGCCCGTGATCTTCTTGGCGATGACAAGGGTGAGGATGGTGACGATACGCCGCTTGGTGCACTGGAAGGGATATTTGGCGGCCGGAAAAAAGGCGATTGAAGTTTATTCCCTGTATGGCAATCGCCCCGGGGGGTACAACATCGTCGGCGCAATTGAGGCGGCAAGCAGTGGTATAGAGGAATTTCCAGCGAACAGCAAAAAAAACCAAACCAAGATACCCGCGGGCCGTTCTGTCCCCAGACCCACGATGTAAACATAACCCTTGCTACCGCGATGCCTACGGTCGCAGCAGAGAGTGCAATCATTCCCTCACTTTGCATAGATCCTGATAACTTATGTTTACAGGCGCAGATCAATTCATCAATATCTATCCAACCGCAAATGTCCGCACCTCAACTCCCTTCAACGCTGAAAACTCAGCGGCTCGGTAAACCGACGTGACAGCAAAACCGTGTGCTCCGGCGCTGTATCAATCCGAACTTTTTTGATTTTTAGCATGAACCCTACATATGTTTTTTATTGAGACAACTCTCTCTGAAGTGTCTGTCCAGCATCGGAATTCTGCTTCCAAATTTCTCTAGGGTCACTGTGCCGCCCTCTCGGTAATTTTTTGGATCCCTTTGCATTGCTCAATAATCTAAGAATAAGGACCTGAGCACGTTCACTGTTTCTTTAGGCGAATAAATAATACATTCCGTGCGCTGAGTTGAAATACGATCCTGGGAAGAGCTGTCGGGTGCCCGTTAAATCCTGTCACGTGGCAACACCAGATCATGCACCTCCACAGAATATGGGCTTTGATGCATCAAAATATGACAAACCGCAGGTTCATAAGTCTCATCGGGAATATTCACCCACAATGAAATGCTGCCCCTTTTTAGTCGCTGCGTCAGCAATACCGCATGTCGAACTGGCAATAGTTGCCTGAATATGTCCACCAAACTAATTTCTGGCGCCGCGCCAGCTTTCTGTAAGAAGTCAGCGAGTGGGCCTCGGCCAACAAATATCCGCTGCGCCTCAGTGGTTTGACCGATTTCAGAGCATCCGTTTGTATCCTTGTCAAAATTTGGGCGTTCACCCATTACGGCGAACTCAATACCCGCGATCTTCTCGATATCTCGCCAGGCCCGATTGAGAGCCTTGGTGTCGTCAAAAACGCCAACCGCTTGCCGCAATCGATGTCCATCGCAAGACATAAATATGCCCCTGGGATTGAAAGTTTGAGCACTAGAAACATGAACTGAAGGGTGTAACCCGAGCGCATATGACAATTTTTTGATTAAGGCACAATTCAAGCGATCCGCTTTGATCTCGGTCAACAATCCATCATAACACGGCTGGATTTAGGTGGTGCCATCCTAAATTCGTTGGTTGGGGGCTCGCTAAGACCCAAGAACCTGTCGCAGCTTATGAGCCAAATCAACACTGGTATACGGCTTGCGCAACATGTATTCGTCTTTTTCAAGATTGAGAGCCGCTTCTGCATAGCCGGACGTTAGGAGGACTTTTAATCCTGGGTTCTTTTTGACCGCCGCGAGAGCGAGGTCGCCCCCACCCATTCCGCCAGGCATCACCATATCCGTGAACAGGAGGTCGATCCCTGGGTCTTTTTCGATTGCCGACAAAGCAGCAGGGCCGTTTCCGGCTTGTTGAACTATGTAGCCCAGGGATTCCAACCGGCGGACCGTCACACGACGCACGCGTGCATCATCTTCCACCACAAGTATTTTCTCGCCAGCTCCAGCCGCGCCGAGATCGCGCGGTGGTGAAAACTTGGCTTTCGCTTGCCCGAACAGCCTGGGAAAGAACAGCGATATGGTCGAGCCCTTACCATGATCACTATAAATTGTTGCGTGGCCGCCGGATTGTTTGACGAAGCCGTAAATCATACTGAGACCGAGGCCTGTTCCTCTGCCAACTTCTTTGGTTGTGAAAAAAGGGTCGAACGCGCGCCTTTGTACGTCAGGCAGCATGCCTTCTCCCGTGTCCATCACCGATATTGCGACATAGTCGCCAGGCACGACGTCCTGATGCCGCTCTGCATAGTCTGCATCTAACTTTATGTTTGACGTCTCGACAATCAACTTCCCCCCGTCAGGCATTGCGTCCTTGGCATTGAGCCCAAGGTTCAAAACCGCGTTTTGAAGCTGCGCTGCATCGACTTCAACAGAGCAAAGATCTTTTCCGAGAATTGTACTCACTTGGATTGTTTCAGGAAGAGTGCGTTTCAAAATTCCACTCATCTGCAAGATGGTTTCATTAATGTCGATGATTTCGGGGCTGAGAGGAAGACGGCGCCCGAAAGCGAGAAGGCCGCGTGTCAAATCGCTGCCCAGTTTTACTGCTTCGCGCGCTTCGTTTAACAATTCACCGTGGTGATCGGAGTGTTTGCCTTGTTCGATCAGTTCCAGATTGCCAAGAATGACAGTCAAGAGATTATTGAAATCGTGCGCAACGCCGCCAGTCAATTGACCCATGGCTTCCATTTTCTGCGCCTGAAATAATTCCTGTTGGCGTTTCTTGTCGTTGGAAAGATCGCGCATGACGCCGCTGAACAACCGAGAATGATCATAATAGGCTTCGCCAATAGATAAATCGAGTGGGACAAGCGTCCCATCCTTACACCGGCCCGTCACTTCGCGGCCCAAACCGATGATTTTTTTCTCCCCGGTAGTAAGATAGGCAGCGATATAGCCGTCGTGGTGCGACCGGTCGGGCTCAGGCATCAATACATTGACGTTTTGTCCGATGACTTCTTTTGCGCCGTAGCCGAACAGCTCTTCAGCGCCGGCGCCAAACGATTGAATGATGCCGGCTTCGTTAATGGTCACGATGGCGAGTTGCGCTGATCGCAAAATAGACTCAACGCGCGCGCTTTCTTGATCCAGTGCAGCGTCGGTAGTTTTTTGCTGAGTGATATCGTCGATTGCCAGCAGTATAAGATCGGCACGATCATCACCACTCTCAAGCACGCGTGCATTGAGGAGCATCGTCCGTTCTCCAATATTGGGAAATTTACTGCTTACTTCATAACCATCAAGGACCGTTTTCTTCGAAAGAATTTCTGTTAACACCGTTCGGAGTTCTGGAATATCCCATTGGCCTTCGCCCAGCTCGTAAATCAGCTTGCCTTCAGTGTCGTTCTGGGTGGTTTTGAATTTTTCATAGAACGAGTGCCCAGCCGAAACGACAGTTAGTGACGCATCAAGAACAATAATCGGCTCTCTAATGGTATTAACAATCGCTTCGGCGTAATGTTGCGCGGATTGCGCCAGCGCCTCACCAGCTTTTTGCTGAGTGATATCATCCAGTGTGACGACGACGCCGTCGACCTTATTATCAAGTGTCCGATAGGGCAGAACCCGGCGCAGTATCCAACGATCGCGACCGTTTGGCAGTTTTGCCGTGGCCTTAACCTCCAGATCGACAGGAATTAGCGATGCGAGCACCTCAGCACAATCACTAATCAAGTCGTCGTCTTCGAACTCGTACGTGATGTCGCTCAGCGGCCGGTCGATATCGGACGCAATAATATTAAACAGACCCTTCGCCGTTGGCGTAAATCGCTTTATACGTAATTCTTTGTCAAGAAACAACGTTGCTATTTTTGCGCTGTTGAGGAGATTGTTGAGATCATCGACCGCGCGACGATGATCCTCCACATTCTCCTGCAGTTGACTGTTGAGGGTTGTTAGCTCTTCGTTCAGTGACTGAAGTTCTTCTTTGGACGTTTCAAGTTCCTCATTTGTCGACTGAAACTCTTCGTTCATTGACATGGCTTCTTCGTTGGCGGCTTTTAACTCTTCGTGGGACACCTCTAGATTAGAGATCGTGAGCTTCAGCTCGCGGCGGGTCGAATCCAGCTCTTTTTTTATCCGGAGAACAGCCGACTGATCAGTATTCGTTCCTGGTGACGCAGCGTCGTTTCGACTTTCCGACTGTTCGGTAAATGTCACGAGAAGAAGTTTACGGTCTTCATTTTCTACCGGTTCCACATTGATCGATACCAATTTGCGCACGTCATCGTGTTTTAACCAGACCCCCTCAGTTACTACGGGCCCGTTGGTGTCGAGCGATTTCTTAACGGCTGCGCGCATTTCATTCCGTAATCCCTCGCGCACCATCGCCAGAAGGTCTTGCCCCGCTTCGCCAGCCGGCACTCTTAAAAACCGGTCGACCGGCCCTGTAAAATACAAGCCAAGTGCTTTGTTATTTATCAGAACAGCGGCTGGTGTGTGGCGCTCAAGCAACAAACGACGCGTGAGCTCCTTTAGGTTAGAAGTCGCGTGCGTGAGGGCCGGCTTCTGCGATACTCTTAGAGAGTCGAATCTACGCGTCGAAGCGATTGGATGGGCCTGGCGCACCCTGACATTCATGCGCCGGAAGAGCCGTAGCTTTCGGTCAATTGGATCAAAATACTCGCCTCCTGCGCTCACAGTTTCGGAAGTGCCCAGTATGAGAATACCATCTTTCTTGAGTGAAAAATGGAACAATCGGATGATCTGTGCCTGCACTTTCGTATCCAGGTAAATCAATACATTGCGGCAAGAAACGAGGTCGAGCTTGGAAAATGGCGCGTCAGACAGTAGATTATGCGCTGCGAAGACGACAGTTTCGCGCAGTTCTGTTTTTACCGTGTAATGATGGTCTTCTTTATCAAAAAATCTGGCGAGGCGGGAGGCTGAAACATCGCCTTCAATGGTATCCGCATAAACACCGGCGCGAGCAATTTCGAGGTCGTCTGTGTCAAGGTCGGTCGCGAATATCTGGATCTTGAGGCGTCGGTTTTGAGCAGCGGCTTGTTCAATCAAGAGCATTGAGAAGGAATAAGCCTCTTCACCGCTGGCGCAGCCGGCGACCCAGATCCGAAATGGCTGGTCTTCGGAATGATTTTTTACGGCATCGGGCAGTATTTTTGTTTCAAGGTGTTCAAAGACCGCTTTGTCACGAAAGAACCCTGAAACATTAATCAAAAGATCCTTCGCCAGGAGATCGAGTTCGCTGACGTCGTTATTGATAAGCTTGAGATAATCCGCAGCGTCTATGACTTGGCGGACACCCATGCGCCGCTCAATTCGCCGCAATAGCGTACCTTCCTTATAGAGTGCAAAATCGATATTATTCAGTCGCTTTAAGTGGGCGATCACGTCGCCAAGGACAGCGCGCGCGCGATCGCCGAGGACGGGCACTCTTCCCTTGGCATCAACGCAAGGAGTATTTGCATAGCGTTGTAACGCATTTGGCATATCGATGATCGCCAATACCTGGTTCGTGGCGTTATTTGCGATGGCGTTCCGCGGCATGCCGTCATGGGGGGCCTCTGATGGCTCCTGCGCTATGGCGTACCCACCGACTTGTTTGATGGCCTTTAAGCCGAGCATACCATCGCCGCCCGAACCCGAAAGAACGATACCAATTGCCCGATTACCCTTCTCCTCGGCGAGCGATCTAAAAAAAGCATCGATCGGTAAGCGATCGCCGTTGCGTTGCTGGGGCGCGGTCACGCGCAGCTTTCCGTCTTCTAAAAGCAAAGTGGCTTTGGGCGGGATGACATAGACATGATTTGGCGCGACGCTGATGCCGTCCGAGGCAAGCGCAACGGACATCTTCGTGTGGCTTTCGAGGAGCTTCACCATGAGGCTCTTATGGTCGGGGTCAAGATGTTGGACGAGCACAAAGGCCATGCCGCTGTTCGCCGGTATCGCCTTCAGAAACTGTGTAAACACCTGCAAACCGCCTGCTGACGCTCCAAGACCGACAATTGGAAAACAACTGGTTTCAGGGCTCGCGCTGAGATTCGCGTCTCCACGCGCCGCCTTCTTCTTGGAATCGGTTCTGGCAGCCTTATGGACAATTTTGGTCTTTTTGGATCTTTTGAGTGGGGACGGCATTGATTTGAGATCCCTCGCCTTGCATTGCTGTTAGACACACACAGACCGCGGCCTTGTCTAACTTCTAAATAGGTGTCCGGATCCCACTTGGGTAAGCCCTCGCATAACATCCAGACTATAAGCGACACTTGAACAATCGCGCGATCGACTTGAAGCTAGCAAGGCTGCACGTCGCCAGTAAAAATATACCCCTCCCCGCGAACAGTCTTTATCAGTTGCGGCTGTGCAGGCGTTTTTTCAATTTTCAGCCGCAATCGCCGAATTTGGGTATCGATACTCCGGTCGTACGGCGTCCAGGAACGGCCAGCCACATGATCGAGTAGCTGGTCACGATTCATCACATGGTGGGGATTGCTGACAAACGCTGAGAGTAGCTTAAATTCTCCAGAAGTGAGATCGAGCGGTTTTTTATTTTTCGTAAGTACCTGACGCTTCGAAAAATCGACCTTGAAGTCAGCGAAACGAACGTTCTTCGTCGCAACAATTATATCCACAGGTTGGGGTTGGGTCGGGGGGACCCGTTTGAGCACGGATTTAATCCGTGCCAAGAGCTCACGGAGATGGAACGGTTTTACCACGTAGTCATCCGCGCCTACTTCAAGACCTATCGCCTTGTCAACCGGATCATCTTTTCCAGTTAGAATGATGATTGGTACCTCTGATGCCTTTCTGATAACTCTCGTGATATCAAGTCCATCCTCACCTTGGAGTGACAGATCCATAAGGACTAAGTCAATCTTGTGGCCCTCGATTATGTCATAGGCTTTGTTGCTGTCTGCGGCTCCAGAGACTGAAAATCCTTCAGCGCCCAAATAGCGGGTGAGCATACTGCGTATTTTCTGATCATCATCAACGATTAAGATATGCGGCATGATTTTATATCCTGTCACACATAGATTCAATTTGTAACACTTTCAGTTTCATTTTGACACCAAATACTGACACTGGTCGTCCTAACATTGATCTTGATCAAATTCCAGAATACCGGAGACACCAAATGTTGAATGTCACCGCGTCAAATGACCGGCCGCACACACTCTGTCAATATTGTTTTTTTCGTGAACCCGGTTGTTCAAAACTGTGCGGAAAGACTTCTTCGGACATGCACCAGCTAAAAAAGAAAGAAACGCTTTTTTATGAGGGAGACCGGTTCAAAGGCCTTATTCAAATTCTTAACGGCACAATCAAAGTGACAAAATACCTCGACGATGGCCGGCGTTTCATTGTCGGCTTTTACCATCGAGGTGACGTCATCTGGCTGACAACGGATGGACGGTACTCATATACTGCGGAAGCAATCACCGACATAAAATATACAGTATTTAGCCTTGACTGGTTGAGTCACGATCCGCACTCTTTGGACGCAGTAGTCGCCTCTCGGTTTCTATCCTTTATGTGCGGGGATCTCGAAGTATCCCACGATCATATGATGCTACTCGCCAGAAAGTCCTCGATCGAGAGATTATCGTCATTTTTGCTTCAGCATGCGGAGCGTATGAAAACACTCGATCGTGGAATGGTGTTGCTGCCAATGTCGCGTGGCGACATGGCGGACCATCTGGGTATGACCACCGAGACTGTCTGCCGAACATTGAAAAAGATGAAGCAACTGCGTGTCATCAACATCGATCACGTCAAAATAATTCGTTTCTTGAACATCGATGCGCTTCAAAGCTTTGCTGAGGGCAGAGATGAGTTGCTGCCAGCAGTCTGATCTGCGAGCAACTGATGAGACGCAGCGCCTCCTTGCCGAAAGTTCATCAAATAATTGCACGAATCCTCAAAAGCCTGTCATAAGTGACTGAGGCAACAGGTGCATGTCCATAGTCATGGTTGAGCCTAGGGAAACCTGCTGCGCGTAATTTGAAATCAGCAGATTGAGCGAGATATCCTTTGCAATAGTCACATTGTCCAGAGTATTTTCCAGCACTGTAGTTGCGATACCTTGATCCATCGCTAGAAACATTTCCCTGGTGATCGGGAACTGGTGAGAAAACCCTTGAGCTTCAAGACCATCTATGAATGCGAGAGGGTCGCTAGCGACAGTAGCCAGTGTACCGTCATGCTGGGTAACGATCACTGCGAATTCAATATCGAAGCCACCGACAATGAAGCCGCCACGAGTGTTACGCAAATGCTGTTCGCTCAACACTGGATCTACCGCAAACGGGTCATCCTGATACGTTTCAACATGCTCAGCCTGTACATCTTTTGTGAGCTCTCCGGCTGTCGCGACAGGCAGCAGTATGAGGCAGACGAGCAGGATGCCCGCGATCGTGAACAAGGACTTATGATGGTACCGGTATCGCATTAAAAACCCGTCCTGATGTTGAAACCGGAATCCAGCACGCGCGTTGTGTGCAGCGTTTCAACCTGCAAGCTTTGTTGATATCTGGATGCTGCGTAATCAGGACCGGGCAAAACAGCCCAATCGAGACTGTTATCGAAATTGCGTTTTCCTCGGTCAACGAAACTGCGAATGAAGAAAATCGTGCCGCCCCAGATGTCGTTAAATTCTGCATCGCTCTTGATCGTCATGCCAGATGATGGGTCGCCGATCAGCACGCCGCCATTGCGGGCCCCTTTGATAACCACAAAATGCTTATACCCTTTCACTTCGATAAGCGCGATTCCCGGCACCCCTATCTCCTTTATCCTTTCAAGGGTCATTTGAAAGCCATCGGCTTTAAGATTTTCTCTATAAAGATAGGACTGCATATCCAAAAGAGAAAACCCACGCTCACGGATGTTTTCCTGTTCACCCGCCTCCCACATGGCCAGGAATACTTCGTCTTCCGTTCTAGCTAGATTATAATGGTAGGTAAGAAGGGTCGCCAAAGCCGCGGATCCGCAACTGAAATCGTACTGCTGTTTTATGATTCGATTGAATCGGGTTTCCTTTATACTCTTGATTTGCAGGCGCGGGTTTGCTCCCGCGACTCCAAGATCAAAGGACCCGGCAAAAGACACGTTATGTGGAACAAGTGCCAGAAAAAACAAACCTATTGTTAAAAATGTGCGTTGCATCGCACGCCGCCTCAAAGTTGATCTTTATTCGGTTCCTGTGAAAATATTCAACTGAAGTGTATTTTGAAAAAGTACATTGTTGCCGCTGTTAATGAATACAGTCGTGAACCCGCTGTTTTGCCCAATCACATTATCTGCAATTGTTCCGGTGACGGACCCATCTGCACTGTTGTTATCAACAATACCGGTCGTTGTACTGATATTGACGCCAAGGTTGTTCAGGTCGACACTTGTTTCTGTACCACCTGCATGGCTGCGCAGCGCCTCATCACTGAGAACAAGGTCAGCGGTAAATATATCGCCGATTGGTTCAGTTGTAGAGAGTTGCGATGTGGGTAATTCATGCTCAGCGGCGAGCGCGCCACTTGACGTTGTAAGCAGAGCGCTAGCAACATATATAACGAAATTGAGCCTTCGCATGCCTAGTCTCCAATTCTGGTGCTCATCGCATGAATGATCGGAGCAGGACGCACCTGCTCCGATCACACAACCCCTAATCGCTCACATTTGCATTGATGGAGGTGGAGTTATTGAAACTCCCAATTCCTGTGTTGTTGTTCACGTTGAACACACCTTGTGCACCACCAAAGTTCGACCCGTTGAGGTCACCCGTAACAATGCGCGCGGTTGGATCATTGTTGTCATCCTGGGGTACACTCACGGAGAAGCCGACACCAGACAGGCTTGACGACAAAGATGTGTTGTTCAGCATGACATCGCGGATTTGAAGCTCAAATGTTGAGTTTCCTGAATCAGCAATACTGGTATTCCCCTGATTGCTGTTGTTGGAATTATCATTTCCGGAGTCGGCAACATTGGTGTTGCCCTGGTTGCTGTAATCATTACCTTGATTACTGTTGTCATTACCTGAGTCGGCAACATTGGTGTTACCTTGATTGCTATAGTCATTACCCTGGTTGCTGTTGTCGTTACCCTGGTTGCTATAGTCGTTACCCTGATTGCTGTTGTCATTGCCAGAATCAGCCACGTTGGTATTGCCCTGGTTACTATTGTCGGAATTGTCGTTTCCTGAGTCAGCGATATTAGTATTGCTGCTTAGGTCATTGCCATTTCCAGAGTCAGCTACATTCACAACTGTATTGCCGGAGTCGGCGGTACTAGTGCTGTGGTCGTTGCCAGAGTCCGAGGTGCTGTTGTCGTTGCCAGAATCCGCAACATTTGTGTTACCTTGGTTGCTGTTATCGGAATTATCGTTTCCGGAATCAGCGGTGTTGGTATTACCCTGGTTACTGCTGTCAGAATTGTCGTTCCCGGAATCAGCGATGTTAGTGCTGAGGTTATTGCCATTTCCTGATTCAGCGATATTTGTATTGCCGTCATCACCATTGTTGGTTGATGCAGAACCGCCATCGTTCCCAACAACGCCGTCCCCCCCAACGACAACGGTATCATCAGTTGCGAGACTACCATTATCAGCAGCAGAGTCTCCGCCTTCAACATCACCATCGTCGTCAGTCGCGTACGCTTGTCCCATCAGCAGCGCTGCTGCTGAAATTGATGCTAGTAGGTACTTTCTCATTTGATCTCTCCATATCTGTTGATGTGTGCCCCAAGATAATCAGCCCCTCACACTTTACGCAGCACAATGGTGATTCGCGCCGATCTCAATCAAACACAACTAATAGGACCAATTATACATACTATTGTCAATTTTTTTATTGTATTATTTCTGTCTTTATTGATCTACGTCAATTATATAAAATTTGTTATACTTGTACGCTATTTGCTTTTTGCATCAACAAAACGGCAAATAAAGACAATAGACCAACCCCTCCGCAAATACGCCGAGTTGCCAGTGCATCTGAGATTTGACTAATGCGAAGAGAACTCTATTCTCTCCGTATATTGATCATTTCACTACATTTTCCACAGTTCTCCCCATTGCGCCCAGCACTTTGGTCACTCCAACAGGCGATACCGGGCTTTAAGACTGACCGTCGCATCGGGCGCTTCATCTGTCGCTCCGATGGTCGTATTCAAACTAATTCCGAGTTTTTCTACTGGATTATAGGAAATCCCGAACAGGAGGGATCCGATGGTCACGGCCTGGCCTTCGCTATCGAGAACAGGGCTTTCTTCGCTAATTTGCTCCTCTGCACTAATTTTTAATCGTGAGGAGAAGATGTAACTCTGGTCATAGCCAAAATTCAGCGATAAATCTTCGTTCAATGACAAGCCAATGCCAAAGCTGGTTCGAATGGCGTCACCCGGATCAGACGTCCTGAAAAAGCTACGCGGTGTGTCTTCACCGCCAACGAAGCGGTTGATATTCTGCTTCATATTGTATTGATAACCGACATTGGCGAACAAAACAGCCGGATCTGCCGGTTGAATGAATGTCATACTGGGCTCTATGGTCCAGTAACCGGACCCTGTAGGAGTTTCCGACGCCTGATCGATATCAAACGGCCCTTCACCCGACGGGGCCTTCACGCGCAAATTGGCAATTGTGTATGGAAATTTTTTCCCCTCATTCAATTGCAGATGCACCCCGGCGGTTACATCGCCGATGCCGGAATTGTTTAGGTTCTGGAGCGCGCTGTTCTGGCCATCTATCTGTACACCAGACACCCTATTTTCCTGGGCAACAAACGGCACACTCGCGTCCAGTTCTATCCGGTTGGTCATCCCATACCGAAAACCCTGAGAAAACGTAGCGGAAGTACGATCAGTGTCGGTTGCATTTATTATACCGATGAGTAGGCTATCAACAATCTCAACGCCGTTAAAGAAAAAGCGATTGTCGGAAGAGGTCGACAAATTGATTTGTGGTTCCAGATAAAATGCACCTTTTGCGCTGAGAATGCCACCAACGTCAGACAACAAGTTTACCGTAGGCTCCCTGTATTCCTCCGATGGCCGCTCTCCCACGACTTCGGGAACAGAAGACGATTGTTGACGCGGCGGTGCTTGAGCCAATACCTGTCGCGGCTGATCTGGAGCCGAGAGTTGGGTTTGTTGAATCTTAGATTGCAACGTTTGTATAGCGTCGGATTCTGCAACCGGAACCACTGTGCCTCCACGGGGAATTACAAGGCGCTGGCCCTCAATGATCAGGTTAGCCGATTGTAGTTTGTTCGCTGATGACAGGGCATCGACTGTCACGCCGTAATTGCTTGAAATCTCGGAGAGTGTCTCGCCACGTCGTACTATATGTCCAGTTTTGGTCAGATCTGGAATTGGCCCCACCAGTTGTGCCGGCAGATATTGTCGTGGTCCTTCCGCAAGTGAAGTGGTTAACCGTTCATCCAGTTCCTGAAGCTTATTTTCCTGAACTGATATTCTACTGTACAATGCTCCAACTTCCTCCAGCCGGAACAGCTTTTCTTCGACAAGTTCTTGTTCGAGTTTTTCGATTCTGGCCAGCATTTCTGCTTGGCTGATTTCCTCCTCAATGTCGCTGGATGGTTCTATTGGCTTATCAAGCAACGCCAACCGCTTCGTCTCACCCGGAATTGAAGACACAGGTGTAACAGGCACGGTTGTCGCTATGTATGTACCAAACAAGAGCCAGACAAGGGCTTTGATATCCCCAGGAAACAAATTTTACCCCCACATGGATTGATACTTAGAATTCAACATCCCCCATCCCGTACTCATGTAGATGGTGTGTTCATCTTATTATCTACGTTTCGATTCCAATTCTTGATTCAAATCAAGATGATTCAAAATACCTTGAACATGACTGCCAGGTTTCATCACTCTCCAATTATGCGTTGGAGATATCAAAGCTCACAATTAGGGAAATTGTGATCAACGCACTGTTTGTTATTGATATGACTCTCGGTAAAGCACAAAGCACGAGTACTGGAATCGCGGCCAGCGCCATACCGTGGTAACGACCAGATCTCTTGGCATTTGGCTAATGCCATTTTGAGGATATTTCGTTTTCGACTGTCCAGAGCAATAGCAGTTACGCCATCACTTTGATTTAGGTCAATAATCCTTTATCGGATAAGCATACGTTCAAATTGCACAACGCATGAGGAGACAGCTATGCCGCGCCGTCCGAATAGGCACACCATGATTATCAGTGTTGCCTGCCTTTCCCTGTTTACTCTTGCGGGTTGTGACATGAGAGCCCAATCCGGATATGGATTTACACTTCCTGAAGGCAATATCACCAAAGGTGAGCAGGCATTTGGTCGGTTCGCGTGCAACGATTGTCACGTAATAAACGACCGAGAAGATTTGCGCCTTGAAGAAAGTATCCCTGCCCTTATGGAAATTCCACTTGGAGGTGACACTACTCGAATTGAGACTTATGGCGAACTTGTCACCTCCATAATTAATCCGTCCCATGAGATTTCTCAAAAATATTCCGGTCAACCGGTCGAATACGCAGGAAAGTCGATGATGAGAAACTATAACGACGCCATGACCGTTTCAGAGTTGATTGATATAGTCGCATTCGTACAGGATCAGTATGAACTGCGACCGTATCCGCTGACGTCGTATGCTAATTTTGAGTAAAGTGTGCCGTGGTCCGGGTGGTGATCTATCACGTGCACTTTATGACTCAACTCAGAGAATTGTTTGATCCCTGCTCAAATCGACATCAGAGAATGATTTTCTCCACAAACGCGAAAAAAATGCCTACTTTCTTTTTGGTTCGACCGAAGCGTTGTAAAAGTCCCGGATGATGAATAACGTCGCTCGATTGATCGAAAACCTGCCGCAAATACCTGACGGCATGCATGAGTTCGCACGCCTCCTGCGCGAAAGCTTACGCGACCTTGCGCCCATTATTGGCGTTGTCGGCTTCTTCCAGATTGTCGTCCTTCGGCAACCTTTTCCTGATTTTGCAAATGTAGTTTTTGGACTGGCGGCTGTGATCGTCGGTCTGGCTTTATTCATTCGAGGTCTGGAGATAGGTTTATTCCCAATCGGCGAATCGATGGCCGGCGCATTTGCAAAAAAGGGCAATGTTTGGTGGTTGATGGCGTTCGCTTTTGCGCTTGGCTTCGGCACGACAATTGCTGAGCCAGCGCTAATTGCCGTCACTGGAGAAGCTGCCGAAATTAAGCTTGCAGCCACACAGACAGACCCGACCAGCAATGTCTCCAATCAACAAGCAGAAGCTGCCTATGCGTTAGGACTTAGATTGACAGTTGCCATATCGGTGGGAGTTTCGTTGGTTATTGGTGTTCTGAGGATCATGCTAGGCTGGCCGATCCAGTGGTTTATTATTACTGGATACTTCCTGATCGTCGCCCTGACACAGTTTGCTCCGCGTGAAATCATCGGCATCGCCTACGATTCTGGTGGTGTCACCACATCCACGATCACGGTGCCGCTAGTGACAGCGCTTGGTATTGGCCTCTCGACGGTCATCAAGGGTCGAAATCCGCTGATCGATGGTTTTGGGCTGATCGCATTCGCCAGCCTTACGCCAATCCTGTTCGTTTTGGTCTACGGCATGGTGGTTTGAGAAAACACCATGAGCGAATTGGCAAATATCTTAGGTGTGTTTTTGACGACCATCCGTGATGTGGCTCCCATCGCCATTGTGCTCGCTTTTTTCCAGATAGCTGTGCTGCGCCAACCGATCCCTCATCTAAAGCAAGTTCTGGTCGGATTTGTCTACGTCCTAAGTGGCCTTGCCCTTTTTTTAGTCGGCCTCGAGAAAGCACTCTTCCCCCTCGGTGAAACGATGGCTCAACAGTTGACCGACCCGGCATTTGTTTATGGAAATTCGGTGAATGAACTGGGCCCGGAACAAGTCGAATGGACTAGATACTACTGGGTCTATATTTTCGCTGCCGCAATTGGATTTTCGACGACCATCGCAGAACCGTCCTTGATAGCTGTTTCGCTCAAAGCAGACCAAGCCTCTGGTGGTGCAGTCAAAGCCTTCGATCTTAGAATCGCCGTCGCTATTGGCGTAGCGGCCAGCATCTCTCTCGGAGCATTCCGGATCATCACTGGCACGCCCTTGCACATTTACATGATGGTCGGATACCTTATCGTGATTGTGCAAACAATGTTCGCCCCGAAGGAGATTATCCCCCTGGCTTATGATTCAGGCGGCGTAACAACATCAACGGTCACCGTTCCACTGGTAACGGCACTTGGACTTGGTCTCGCATCGACCGTACCCGGTCGAAGTCCCCTTCTCGATGGGTTCGGCCTGATTGCCCTCGCCAGCCTTTTCCCCATTATAACTGTTATGGGTTATGCTCAAGGGTCGCACGCTTGGTCAAAATGGCAAGACTTCAATGCGAAGCGAAGATCGGGCAAACAAAACCACGGAAGACAGTAGCCCTGATTTAGCCGAAGGAGACAGTAAGTGAAATTCAAATTAATTATCGCCCTGGTCACTGATGAGATGACGGAATCTGTAATTGAGGCAGGCCGCCAGGAAGGTGCCACAGGATCAACGACGATAACTGCGGCACGTGGTGAAGGGCTGAACCCCAAGAAAACATTCTTTGGACTGACGTTAGAGGGGCAGCGCGACGTCGTTTTGTTTCTTGTTGAAGAGCATTTGAGCCGGCGAATACTGGAAGCGATCGCCCGCGCCGGGCAATTCGAGAAGGCCTCCGGCACAGGTGTAGCTTTCCAGATCGATATAGAAGATGCAGTCGGTCTAAAAACTCAGATCGAGAACATTCAGCGAGAAATTGAGGATCAGATATGAGCCAGAAACCATATATCCCCGTACGTGATGTTATGACACCCAATCCTATTGTCATTGACGGCCTCGCAACTGTCGACCAGGCGGTGAATCTAATGCGGGACAAAGCGATCAGTTCAATTGTCATCGACAAGCGACATGAAGGCGACGAATATGGTATACTCGCGGTTCATGACATAGCCGAACATATTGTAAGCAAAAATAAGGCACCGGAGCGCGTCAATGTCTACGAAATAATGTCGAAGCCTGCAGTCACGGTAGACACCGGCATGAACATTAAATACGCGGTGCGGCTTTTAATGCGCTTTCGACTAACCCGGGCGCTCGTTCTGGAAAGGGGTTCTGTGGTTGGCATCGTAACCTTGCGCGACTTGACCATTAGATCGATATGATCGACCGCCTGAGGCGTTGGTTGGGCTGTAAGCTGCTGCGCATCCGTTGCCGGAACACCAACTCTGTGGGTAATTAGTAGAACGCAATCCATCTTCCGGCCGCAGCGGTTGTCAGCCACATCACGATTGATGCTGCTGAGATCAGCTTGAGGCGTATGGAGGATCGCTCGGCAGCATTAATCGGATCGCGGCCAAACCAGGCGAATGCCCCAAGCGCAATCAGAAGAAGCAGAAGCGCAAATTGGGCCATCGTATTTGACAAAGCTGTGAAGGTACCAATCCAGAGCGTGAGCGAAATTCCAGCGAGCACCCATCCCATCTTGCCAAGTGTTGCATCGGTCTTGATGGCTCGGTTACGCACGCCGTAGGTGAACAAGATCGCACCTGCAAGTGACCCCATTTTCATCCAATATGGCGGGCTGTAATAAAGCTTCATCAATTCGCCAAATGCCATCGTTGCGCCCGACAAGATCGCAAGAGCAAGGGCGGCAATAGTTATCGGGCGGACCACCTGATTGATTTGGTGCGGGGTTTGTGACCGGATGCCTGAGCCGAGCACTCGCATATCGACCATCAAAATGGCGCCGCCCAAAAGCGCTATCGACAACAAATGAATAACACCCGCCCACGGGACAATGAATAGGGAGTCTTTGATAAAATCGGCGATCGCCGACTGGTCGAAATATTTGCAGGCTGGAAGAATATATTTTTCAGAAAATGAACACTCGTAAAGTTCACTGTCATATTCACAGGTCGCCATATAGCCTTACTCCGTCACCAGCATAGAGATCTGGCTGTTTGGGCAACTGGCCAGTGAGTTCAATAGACCTCCTTGTTCGAGTTTTTCGCAATCGAACCAGTCATACGCGATCATGCGTCCTGCAACCACAATGAGGATCCAGGAACAAATCGAAATGACGGCCGAGGCGCGCGCAGATTTGGGGATGGCACTTGAGAGATCCCAACCGTTCACACCGCTCTGAACGCGTTTGTGGAAGAACAAAATGTTACCCATCGCGACGATCAGGATAAGGAGCTTCAGCCTAAAAAACAGATTGTGGTAATAGACCAGTGGTTTGGCATAGAACAACAGCAGCCCTGTAATCACCATCAGGCCAAACCCTGCGATCGTCCATGGCAATATCTTTGATGTTATCTCTGAAACCGCCACCTTGCGGAAGGCCAACCCCAATAACCGCAAGTCAACCATAAAGATCGTGCCGACAAACAGCATGATCGTCAGGACGTGCGTTGCCTCAATCAGCGGCCAAACGAAGAACGACTCTCGGAGCGCAATGCTCCAAGGGGTTTCGTTCATCCAGGCAAGGAAATCTTGCATCGGCTCTACTCCGAGCCGACAGGCCGTCGATTGACGAATCCGTCCCGATATTCGACTGCTTCGTCGATGAATCCCGATGTTTCTAAAGTGAGAGTTACTGCCCGCGCTCCACGATTTTCCCAGAACCAGCCTTGCTCGCCGTCAAATGGAGCAACATAGGTGCCGCTTTTGCGGGCCGATGACCCGGCGTCAAAACTCTCCGCAAAGCCCTCCTCAGCCCCATCGGCTTCGCCATGAAAATCGAATTCGACCGGTGCATCAGCCTGCCATGAAAACACCAGCCCTGCCCCCTCAACCAGCACATATTTATACTCGAGGGATTCAAACGGTTCCAGCGTAAAAGAAATTCGATCACTCGTGAATTGTTCTTCCCTCGCAGCCAACGCGCGTGGTGCAGGATTGGCCAGCTCCGTCAGACCCAAAACACGTCCGAGCCCTGTCAGGTCACGGCCGTACTCAGCTGGCAATACAAACAGGATCAAAATTACGAGCGCTATAGCAACTGCACCGGCGACCGGTTTCCACAGCGGATTGGTGGGCTGATCGCTCATCCTTGCCCCCATACCAGACCGAAAACATGCATGCCAATTAAGACAAATCCTCCTGTCATAAGAGCGGTGTTAGCCATATAAGCGTGATCAGGAAACCGTTTTATTTCGCGCCAAACATTAAGTAGCGACACGACGAATGCCAGGACGAGTACCTGTCCTATCTCAACGCCAATATTAAAGCTCAGTATATTTATGATGAGCCCATCTGGCGATAGCGCCAACTCTTGTAATTTGCCGGCCAGGCCCAAGCCGTGAACCAACCCAAAGCAAAGAACCGCCCAACGCATGTTCAAAGAGTGTCCCAAAATTCGATCGAACCCACCGATATTCTCAAATGCTTTGTAGACGACTGACAATCCGATCACGGCGTCAACGACATACTGGTTGATCGAGATGTCAGCGAGTACACCGAACAGAAGTGTTGTACTATGACCGATTGTAAATAAAGAAACATAAACAATAATGTCTCTCAGCTTACGGAGAAAAAATACAACACCAATCAAGAAGAGCACATGATCATAGCCGGTCACCATGTGCTTGGCACCTAAGTACAAGAACGGAATGGGTGCCGGCCCGTTCACGGCCTGGACAAATAGAGCATTGGAATCTGAAACTTCGTGAGCTGTCGCCTGTGTAATCAGGAAAAAAGGCACCAGAAAGACGGCATAGGTCAACCATGGACGCATCAAGAAGCATCCTCGGGAACTGTCACTTCGTGGTCTTCGGTCATATACCGTTGATGGCACGCGACACATACCCGATACAAATGTCCGCCTGCGTCAAACAGCTCCTGCTTGTCGCGGTCGGCGGCGGCCCGTTTTGCTCTATTGGCAGCGCCGATCAACCCATCGGCAATTTCATTCCAGTCGTCTTCGCTCGCAGCATAACGGGAGGTTTGCAATGCACGTGCGGCCTCCGCGACTTTTTCGGCGCTCTCGATTACCCGCTGCCAGCCCTCGTCGGTGGTTGGCCATAGTTCCTCCTCTCCTTCCTCGGTGACAATCCAACCTGCTGAATCCCAAATGCCTTCGACAGCAGGCTCCATTTTATCTGTCATCAGATCGTGGACCCGATCCAGGCGCGCCTGTTCGCTACTCTGGCCGCAACCTGTAGCAAGGAGTGCTAGAATATGGATTAAACCTATGAAATTCAGGGGGCGTATCATCAATACGGTCTCATTCTCATTTTGCTCCCTCAGCCGATTGAACTCTAAAGGCGACCAATGCGTTTCCAGGCATTTGGCCGAACATCGAATAGCCCGACTGCACGAACAACATATTTCCTGCTAGCTGGATACCGGCATTGTCGATGGCTCCGCCATGCGCCGTAACGGCGTTCACTGTTTCAAACTCTCGCTTTGTTTCGACGATCCACAGGAGTTCACCCGTTCCGGTGTCAAAACCCCTTATTTTACCATCCAATGCCCCTATGAAAACGACGTCATCGGTAGAACTTGGCGCGGCGGAAAACCCAAAAAAGAAACTGCAATCCGGCCAGGGCTCCAAATCTGTCATTTGTGAGGTCCAATTGCTGTCGCAACCTCGCTCGACTTGATAGCTCCAGAGCATTTCTCCCGTATCCAGATCAAGTACATAAAGGCCGGGCTTTGCTTCATAGTTCTCTAGCGGATAGGGCGGATCACTCGAAGGCGCAAACACGCGGCCATTAGAGACGGAAACGCCCCAATGAGTGCCACCGAGCGGTGATCCCGAGCTCACTTTTGTCGTCCAGACTTGTTCACCGGTTGCAGCGTCAACGGCATGAATTGCCCCTGACTTCTGCCCACCCACGACAACTTCCCTGCCATCACTCATCACAGCAAATGTCACAGATCCGCCAAAATCATAGTCTGGTCCTGAAGGGTTAGGACAGTTTGGGCCAGACTCTTTCAAGGGGTGGCAGGCCATATTGAACATGTCTTGTTTGGTCGCTTGATAGACCCACAACCGTTTTCCAGTTGCCAGATCGAGGGCGATAATGGAATCGCTCGTATCAGTAGCGGGCGCCGAGGTATTTTCTCCAGTACCAATATATATGCGACCATTTTGTACATCTATGGTCGGTGTTGTCCAAACCGGTGCGCCCGACGGCCCCCATAACTGGGTTCCTACGGAAGATTTAGACGTGGCAACTGCCTCTCCCATCATACGAGCCAGCCAAATGCGCTTGCCAGTTTTAACATCCAAAGCGACAACAGCACCGTGACTCTTACAACACTCATGTTGAGGGTTCATGGCTGCAGCAACATCGAACGAAGAAAGTGGCACAATAAGTTTGTCTTCGTGCTGTACGATACCCCCCGTACTCATCGATTCTGGAAAAATCCCGGTTCGTTGTTGCCAGATAATCGATCCGTCCTTTGCTTTCATGGCATACGCGGTCGTTGACGCGTCGGCGAAAAACAACACGGGCTCACCTTCGATTTTACCGAGGGTCAGCGGTGTTCTGATCGGTTTGGCAAGCTCCCTGTGCCACTTCACGCAGCCCGAAAATCGGTCCAGAGCAAACATGTGCCCCGACGTTGTTGAAACAAAGAGTGTATCTTGAGTGATAACCGGCTGTGACCTTAACTCTGATGTGCCAGGTAGGCCAAATGCCCAAGCGACGGTTAGTTGGCTGACATTCTCCTTTGTAATCTTGGTACGCGCGGGGGAATAATATCGACTGTTTTCGGGTTCGACTCCCCACTGAACCAAATATTGCTCATCAAATAAGATTTCCTCACTCGCACATTTAGCAATCTCCGAGACGGAATAACCGCTGTGGCCATCGCCCGCTGCTAGGTAATCCATCAGCAGACCAATCTCGATCCGGTTGAGACTTTCAGCCTGCATTTTCATTTTTCCTGACTTCAGGGAAAATTGAATTTGTGCCGGATTCATGGCTTTTAGACTGGGTAGACCAGGCACCCGCATTTGCTCAGGATTGTCGTGGCAGGCTGCGCAAGTTTCCGCATATATCTGTTCTCCTGGAGAAGAAAAGCCGGCGTCAGCTGCTTCCTTGATGCGCGTATCAAAATCTAGACTGAGTGCGGACCTATCGGGTGTTTGCGCTTCGCTCGATTCAGAGCTTGTGGTATTTTTCTCCGGCGCTTCAGAGTCTTTTTTGCGCACATCGCAAGATGCCATGCATCCAAGTCCAATCATGAGCGCAACAATCGTTAGGACATTAACATTCATCGACTGTACCCATTTGTAATTTCGCTTTCCTGACGTTGAAATGAGATCTTCATTTGCACAACTGGCTCACGCATAGACACCACAGCAGCCTGTCCGTTTAGTGTAAGCTGGGCAGCGGTATTTTGTCCAACAGACTTACCACCCGTGACGACACTGGACTGAAAGTTCGGATTGACTATGAACGGTGCTAGTCTCAAAACCACACCATATGCTGGTTTATCTGCCGACAGGACAGAGGGGTTTTTGGATTATGCGACGACTTGGTGTTGCTATCATTTTGCTTACGATGCCTTTGTTCATGAACTCTTGTGGGGGAAAGGCGGACCCAATCAGCGAACCTGCAAATGCTCGCAACTTGACCGGCGTTTGGCAGGTTCTAAACAGCGCCAACTACGATTTGGAGGCCCATCACGCTCGTCACGCCATGCAGCTTGTCGAAGGCCCATGGGGGCCTCAACCAGACAAACGTGTCTTGGCCCTTGGTGCAGTTGGCGCGGTACCCGCCGGAGACAGTGTTGTTCAAGAGAGCGTAATTCCCTACACGGCTGAAGCGCTTGCGCAGCGAAACGAGAATCGAAAATATTGGATAGATCGGGATCCGGAAGTTAAATGCTATTTACCCGGCGTGCCGCGAGCAACATATATGCCCTTTCCGTTTCAGATTCTTCAAAACGATGAAGCGGTTCTGTTTGTGTACGAATATGCCAACGCAGTACGCAATATTTATACACAGGATCCTGGCGAAGCGCCCCTCGATTCTTGGATGGGACAATCTTATGGGTATTGGGATGGTGATACGTTTGTGGTCGAAGTAACTGCACAAAATGGGCAGACTTGGCTTGATCGCTCAGGCAATTTTGCATCTTCTAATGTCAATGTCACAGAAAGGTATACCAAGATCGGTGCTAATCACATTAGGTACGAAGCAACACTGGTGGACCCTGAAGTATATTCAAAACCGTGGACAATTGAGATGATCCTTTATCGGAAAATTGGCAACGAGGCACGGTTGCAGGAATTCAACTGTGTCGAGTTTGTTGAGGAATTGCTGTATGGAGACTTACGTAAGGAGCCGCTGAAATGAAGGCGTTTATTGTCTCGTTTATTGTCTCGTCAGGTGTGGCGATTTACGCAACTTCACTGCCTGCCGTCGCATTTGATCCGTGGGACAATTATGACCCACCTCGGATGGCGGACGGCACGCCTGATATGCAAGGCATATGGACCAATGCGTCGATCACAGTACTGGAGCGGCTGGATGGTATTGACAAGTTGGTTCTTAATGAAGCCGAGGCTGCATTTCTCGTTCGAATGACCATGAAGGAAGCCCTTATTGAAGAGGATGCCCTGCCAACGGATCCAGACGCACCCGCTCTTGAAGTGGGATCAGAGGACGGCGTTGGTGGGTACAACCGTTTCTGGGTTGACTTTGGGACGCAAGTAGCAACCGTAAAGGGCGAACTGCGAAGTTCCTGGATCGTTGATCCGGAGAATGGGAAACTGCCCTGGTCTGAACAGGGTGCGGCGACGGCTAGAAAAGTGGGCCAGCGCATGCGTTCGAATTTTGATGACCCAGAGGTCCGCCCTCCAGCGGAGCGCTGCACGATCGGATTCGGCTCTACCGGGGGCCCCCCAATGATAAATGTTTTGTACAATAACCATTATCAGATTGTGCAGACACCCGAAACGGTCGCTATCTTGGTTGAAATGAATCACAATACCAGATTGATCAGAATAAACGACGACCACCGCCGAGCCGAACAGCGTGGTTGGCTGGGCGATTCAGTCGGTCGATGGGATGGCGATACTCTGGTAGTCAACACCACAAACTTTCATCCGGACGCGGGGATGCGCGGTGCGATCCGCCACAGATTCTACCTATCAGCTGAAGCCATTGTCGAAGAACGGTTCACCCGGGTAGCTGATGATACCATTTTTTATCAATTCGCCGTCGATGATCCAGCTACTTATTCTCGGGTATGGCGCGCCGAAATGGTGTTGCGCAGGGCCGAAGGACCAATCTATGAATATGCTTGTCACGAGGCTAACTATTCTTTGCCTAATATTCTTGGCGGCGCTCGGCGTCAGGAAATCGAAGCTGCAGGCGCTGTCTCCAATTGATAAAACGTTCAGTTAGGATCCGAAGATGAACAAACCGATCTTAGTCACGGCAATCGCGTCAATTGCATTAGTGGCAGCCTTGTATGCCAGCACCTCATATGCGCATCACTCTTTTTCGGCGGAATTTGACGCAAAAGCCCCGGTGCTTTTAAAGGGCAAAGTGACAAAAGTAGAATGGGTTAACCCTCATGCTTGGGTTCACCTTGCTGCTAGAAACGAAGATGGGACCAGCACAACGCCGTGGATGGTAGAAGGCGGCACGCCGAACACCCTTTTACGTGCAGGCCTGAACAGGAAATCCCTGCAACCTGGAACGGAAATCATTGTGCGGGGATATCAGAGCAAGGATCGCCTTTGCGAACCAGCTTGCAAAGCCAATGGACGCGACATAACTTTCTCCACTGGCGAAAAATTATTCATGGGCTCAAGTGGTATCGGCGCGCCGCGCGACGGCGCCGATCCCACCGAGAGTTCGAGAAAAAAGAAAATAGAATAGTCGGTTCACGGCATGGCAGACAAATCCTATTGTTGACCTCGTGCCCTTCCCCTTGCAGCCATGGCCGCCATGAATTCTTTTTGTGCAACAGCGCCGTCGCCATCAAAATCCATTCTGTCAAAGCTTGGTGCAAACTCTGCGCCAAGCGCACCTCTCAGCTCTTCCTTTTCGAGGACACCATTAATGTTGTCATCCATGGCACCAAAATGCCGGCCTGCACGCAATAACCTGGAGTATTCATCCTTTCGATTGCTCGTTGTCTCGTCGTTCCAGCGATAGGTAAATGCAGTATAAAGCATTTCTTCGTAGCTCTGCTCACCCCAAATAACTTGGCTGTCAGGATCCGGGTTCGCCGGATTGGCTGTTGAGTTGTCGTACACATAGTCGGCTATTAGCTTCGAGCCGGCAGGAATATTTATAGGCTCTTCAAATTCATACGTACGCTGCCAGTTAAAATCATATCTTGGCAAAGATAATAGCATCTTCTCCGTACCATCTGGATACCGCAGTCTTAAGTCAGAAGCGTATCCGCGATAATGTGCATGCGGAAAGGCATTTATCAGCGTGGCATCTGCCGGGAATTCAAGATAGGCTGTTTCCTTATGGCGGGGCTGATTTGGTTCGATGACGATTGACACATCTATCACCACGGAACTTCGGTTGATGAGTTCCGGCGTTTCATCATGGAAGTAAAATCCGATTTGGGTCTCATCGGTAACCTCTTTACCAACCGGCGTATAATGCATCTGAAAGCCGATGGCGCCACCAGCTGGCAAGGGTGCGCCCGACCCTTCGGGTTGAATATTCGATTCGGCCCCGACGGCATATCCTCCAGTTGACGATACCCACCTAGATGTCCGACCGATTCCGTCGGCAGGCACTTCTGGCATGTACCCAGACAATACATGGTGAACGGTTTCGCGTGAACCGACCTTAATTGTCGTCGCTTTCAGCCATTTGTCTTCTGTCAGAGGGTTCTCGATAATGGGATAGGTGTAGTCGACAACACCTGTTGCCGGAACTTTTTGAGCAGGTAGTGAGAGGATGAGATCCGGTTCACCCAGTGGCCATTCTGGAGCGCTGAAATTAGCTTCAGCCAAGAGGTCGGGTCCTTCTCCCCTTGGTGCACCTGCCTCTATCCAGTGTATCAGAGTTTTCACCTGTTCACCTGTCAGGCTCCTATCACCCTTAAACGTTCCAATATGCGAATCAGCATGCCATGGTGGCATTCTATCTGTACGCACCACTTCACGCATCATGGGCGCCCATCCTTCAATCATTTCATAATCGGTCATCGCCCAAGACCCAATGCCCCCCGGCTGATGGCATTCCACACAACGATCCATAAGTATGGGGGCAATATCTTTCGAATAGGATATAGTTGTGTGCGTCGCTTTTTGATCGCGCTCAGGAAAATTTATAAGACAGCCAGGGCTTAACGAAGGCGCTTCTGTTGTAACCGTACGGCCGGCAAGCATCGCGTCCAATACATCTGTTAGATAATTATTCTTAGCTTCGTCTCGTTGGCGCTCATAGGTCTGGCGGTCGTTAAGCGGACCGTGATAGATCAACTTATATCCCTGAGCTGGATCAATAACATAGACTTCGGCCGTGCGCGATACGCCTAGAGATTCACCGATGATTTGATGTTCGTCCAGCAAAATGGGAATATCGATATTATATTCGCTTGCTTCAGCAGACACCGATTTCCGGGAATCCTGGAGATTGGAGTTGAGAAGAAAGAACTGAACGCCTTCGTTCTTATAGGTGTCCCGGATTTCACGGAACTCAGGCATGGCACCACGAACGATTGGGCAACCATTTCCATGGGTCATGACAACTATCGCGGATGCCGTGCCATGATAAAAAAGTTCGTGTCCCTTCCCGTTGTGGTCAATCAAGCGGAAATTATCGACATAATCCGGCACATCCCATTGCTGGCCGAACTCTTTGGAATGATCCATACCGGCATGTAAATCATCACTCGTCCGGTGTGTGTCATGCGCCTCGTTCGAACATGAGAGAATAAAGAACGGCACGGCCGCGCCTAATAATCTTAATCGTGCACATAAGTTCATTCTGTTTTTCTCCCAAAGGCATGCTGTGACACTTACAATACATTGTTTATAGTAAATTGTCGCTTCAGAATAACACTAAGATGAACCCGGCCCGACGTGGATGCGATCAACGATTCTTCGAGATATTCCAGTGAACTTGTGTCGTCTGGCCCTTGAATTCGGCGTGTGCTGTTTAGACGCCGCCGCGTACCGCCAATAATGCCGCGCTCACCTTGATTAAGACCAATGTCTATTTCGGCATTTCACAAGATTAGGCGCGGTAGGTTTCATTGGCCGGTGGCTCAAAAAACAGTAGAAGTTGACACTTCGCGGAGCGGCGAATCATGATGCAAACAACAAAGGGAGTCCTGCCATGCGATCAATATTCGCGGTCGCGTTTTTGTCATCACTTTTTTTGCTAGGGTGTGTCACGCAAGACATTGAAGTCAAAGCAGCAAAAGTACTAAGCAATATCGGTCCTCTCGGAATCATAAACGGTGAGTGGCGCGGTGAAGCGTCCGGATACAATCGTGACGGAACTCCTTACACGATCCTTCAAACAGAACGAGTAGGCCCGATGCTCGACGGCGATGCGACTGTAATCGAAGGGCGTGGATATGCATCAGATGGATCCTTGGCGTTTAACGCGTTTGCTGTTGTTGGATTGAACGTCGCAACCGGGCAGATGGAAATGCGAAGTCACGCGATGGGACGTGTTGAAACGTTTCCAATAAGCATAACTGGCGACGGATACTCTTGGAGTACGCCCGCAGGGCCAAACGCTCAGATGACCTATGATGCAACTATTTCAGACGGCGTTTTGACCGAAATTGGAACTTATGTCCGTCGGTTGGCGAACCACGCGAAGTATTCAAAATGGTTCTTCAGCGCATTGGAGGCACAGACTGGCCATCAACAGGGATTGTGGGACCGCAATAAACAGGACGGACAGTTTACCAATACTACCATTATTACCATACTGAATGAGTGTTAATCTCGAGGCTGTCAATTTCAAGAAGTTGCTATTCTCATTGTTCCAAGATCCATCAATTAGTGGCGATGACGCTGAGGGACTATGGCGAAAGTGCTTGCGTATCGCGAAACATTGATGTAATGTTATATTGTATCAATTGGTTTGCGGCGTTTATTGTGGGCCCATTGAAACACCAACTGCTCTTTCTCCTTTCCTCAGCAGTTGGCACGCAGTCTTATTGGGGCTGGTCTCGGCGCACGCTGAAGATGGGTTTACCTTCAGCGGTGCGCCGGACAAATCAAAGTTTCATTATTTCAAAAATCGGTGCAGGTGTAGGTTAGATCAAAACCAGCGGGGATCGCGTCATGATAATATCTTTTGCAAGCAGGCATGGCTGATATTCATCAAACAGGACTGCGAGTAATACGGCGAGTTGTTGGTATCAAGGATGCCACGGCGTTACTTCTGCTCATCTTGTTCACGTTGCTGATCGCGCCGATTTATATTCAGAACTATATTTCCGACACGCCGAAAGTTCAGAACGGCATTGTTGATTTTTCTGATTGGGATTTCGGCAGGAACACACCGACCCTTGAAGGAGACTGGCAATTTTTCTGGAAATCTTTAGCTGCTGACATCAACCCTGATAATGCGGTGTATGCCTATGTGCCAGGGCTATGGACAGATATGGAGCCGGCCTACCCCCTCAAGGGTTATGCATCCTACCGTTTGGAAATTCGCGGACTAGCGCCGGGAATTTATGAAGTGCATTTTCCCATGTTGTATACTGCGGCCACTGTCTGGTTGGATGGTAGACAGGTCTCCGTTACCGGACAAATTGGCACAACCGCAGATACGACGCGGACTGTATTTCAACCCCATTCCATTTTCATCACGTCAGACGGTGAACCGCATGAATTGGTCTTGGAACAATCTGTGTTTCACCATCGGGCGAACGGTATCGAAATCGTGCCTGTTATCGGAACGATCAAAGGTGTTTCAGCCTACAAGCAACTTCTCAGCACCAAAGACATGCTTCTGCATGCGGCATTCGTGATCCTATCTCTTTATGGCTTCACCATTTTCGTGTTTCAGAGGGATGACAAATCGTCTCTCTATTTTGGGTTGTTTTGCGGGCTGGCCGGGGTCAGCATGCTGGTGATGGGCGTTAACGTCGTAGAATTAGCTATTCCGGATATTTCGTTACGACTGCTTCTGTTTATTCTGTATGTCCCGTTCGCTGCAGCCTACGCCTTTTTTGCTCTTTATATCGGCGCGCTATATCCCGCTGAACGGTTGGCATGGGTAGACCGAATATTTGTCACCCTGTTTTTGTTAATGTCGGCAGCTCATGCCGTTCTGCTAGTGTTCGGGGAAACCTTGACCTCTTCCTACATCGTGCCGGTTCTGGGTGTCGTTGGTATTCCATTCTTCATATATATTCTCTCGATTATCACGCGCGCTGTTCTCAATGGAAGAGACGGGGCTGGCATCATGCTGTTGGGCACAGTAATTTTTGTCGGTTTCCTGAGCAATGACCTTTTGGTCGAGGCAAACGTCTTGCACCGCGACGAGGTTGTCCTGTTTGGAGTAGGTGAATTCGGCGTGGTGGTTTTTCTGCTCAGCCAGGTTATGATCCTTGCAGGGCGTTGGTCGGTCACCCTAAGCCGCTCTCAACGTCTCGCGACAGATCTCAGTCAGTTGATTGATATGTCCTCAGCCGTTGCCTCTGACGAGACATTGCCAAACCTGTTGGGCCGGATTGTTCATTCCGGTCGCCGGTTCCTCAATGCGGACCGCGGCACTTTGTTTTTGTATGATGAAGATACGGACGAATTATGGTCAATGGTCGCCGAAGGCGTCACCAACAGGGAGATAAGAATTTCTGCGGACACTGGTCTCGCAGGCGCCTGTTTTCGTACTGGCGAGATAATCCGTGTTAATGATGCCTATGGAGATGAACGTTTCCTGAGTTCAGTTGACGAGCAAACCGGGTTTCAGACCCGCGAGATCCTCTCCGTGCCGGTTGAAACAAAGGCGGGTAAACGCATCGGTGTCATGCAGGTTTTAAACAAGGAAGGGAGTTTGCCGTTTGACGAGGCCGACAAATACAAGCTCGTCGCTTTCGCGTCTCAAGCAGCGATCTCACTGGAAAACGCAGACTTGTTTGGTAAAATTGTTCAAGCCAGAAAATATAATGAGAACATCCTCGCATCCATGTCGAATGGCGTGATCTCGATCAACCGAAATTACCAGGTCGAAAAAGTAAACCGCGCTGCTGTCGATATTTGGGGCGGTGTCGAAGACGCATATGTTGGCCAAAATGCCGCAGAGATATTGGCGCAGAATAACGAATGGCTCAAAAGTGAATTGCTCGCTGCTAGCGCAGACGGAGAGGCGCGCACTTATGTTGACATCGACATTCATAATTATGATGGCGACACCAAGTCTGTAAACCTCTCCATCGTACCGCTGGCCGACGAAGAAAGCGACATGGGGCTGCTCTTGTTATTGGAAGATATCACCCAGGAAAAACGCCTGAAAGGCACTATGTCTCGATTTATGACCAAGGAAGTCGCAGACCGGATTATGGAAGAGGGCAGCGAGGCCCTGTCTGGAATAACTGTTAATGCGAGTGTCTTGTTTGCAGATATGCGTCGCTTTACAAGTCTGACCGAGGAATTGGGTGCACAGGAAACTGTCGCAATGCTGAATGAATTTTTCAGCAAGATGACAGACGTTATTTTCACTGCCCATGGCGTCCTCGACAAGTTTATTGGCGACGCGATCATGGCAGTGTTCGGGACACCTCTGGAGTCAGACATAGACGCAGACAATGCCCTTGGCTGCGCGCTGGGCATGATGCAGGCACTTGGTCAACTGAACCAAGCGCGCCAGGCGAGAGGCGAAGGATCGATTGCAATCAGTATAGGCATCGCCACGGGAGAAGTCGTGGCGGGAACCATAGGTTCAGCAAAGAGAATGGAATACACAGTGGTCGGTGATAGTGTAAATCTGGCCTCACGCCTCGAAAATTTAACTCGTTATTACGGCGCCGATATAATTGTTAGTGAAGGGACTATGAATGCGGCATTGCAAGGTTGGACGAAGCGCGAATTGGACTTGATTCGGGTAAAGGGGCGCGATGAACCAGTTGTGATTTACCATTTGCTTGCTGAAGACGCGCCAGAGATAACATTCCTTGATCAGTATGAGCGGGGGCTGGCACAGTTCCGGGCCCGTAATTGGATAGAGGTGATCCGAACATTTGAGCAGGTGCTTAAAAATCATCCGCCTGACCGGCCGTCAGCAATTTATCTTGAGCGAGCAAAATTATTTGCTGCAAATCCACCCCCTAAAGACTGGGACGGTGTATGGACCATGCAAGATAAATCCTGACACGGTGTTTTTGCTCTAAGCACCTGCCGCTTGCATGTATTGACGGGGAAGAAAGCGGTCTTTATTTGCTCGACCTTAAAACCGGCGCACGCACGGATATTCCAATGTTTAATAACGGCGAGGAGTTTTTTTCCTGACGGAAATAAACTCCTCAATATTTTACCTGCAGAAAACGGAAAAACAAATATCGTCGAATACGACTTGGAAACTCGCGAGATGACGTTTGTTGCACAACACAAAGCGTGGGAATGGCTCGCAAGTTACTCGTCGGATGGCGAAATTATCCTTTTCAATTCGTATCGTACAGGCGCATCGGATATTTATCGAAAATCTGATGGGGAGCTAAACCGATGGACCGAGTTCGACGGCTATAAAGCACACGCACAATTTTCTCCCGACGATTCCAAGATACTTTTTCACCGTCAAGAGAGCGAATACGATTTCAATTTGTATACTATTGACACGCAAACCGGCGAAAGTTCGCAACTGACCGTCGGTGCAACAGAGGAGAGTTATGCAAGCTGGTCGCCAGATAGTAAAACAATTGTTTTTGCTTCGGATCGGAATCGAAACCCCGGCGACTCCGATATTTATTTGATGAAACCTAACGGTTAAGATGTTCGTAGAATAACCAATAATGCGGCGACAGACTACTACCCGTTCTTCTCGCCGGATGGGAAATATATCTACTTCCATTCACTTCGTGCACCTGCAGGGCTTTACCGATTAAAAATCGGCAACCTTGTTTGCGTAACAAGTGATAAAAGGACAATACACGGGAAGGCTTGGCTTGCGAGCTGTTCGAACAACCACGGCAGCGACGCACCAGAAGACCTTTCTTGTGCACAATCAGCTGAGTGTCTCTGCAAGCATTGAGCACATCAGCTGCCACGAGCGCTGACGGGCAACCTGATCAAAAGCGAACCCTTCCAAGCAGTATGAATCAATGCCGGGATTGGTGTAAGAATGACCGACGCCACCAAATATGTGCATCTGCCAATCGATCCCTTTTGAGCTCATCTCTGAAGTAAATTGCGCCCTCACCGCCGGTGGGGAAACTGGATCTTGGTCTCCAATCATCATTAGCACTTTCGAGTTGAATGATCCGTCTAAACTTCCAACCGGGCGCATTAAACCTGGGTGAAAGCCGACGATAGAACGTAACGGCGCACCACTTCGCGCAAGTTCAAGCGTAGTAATGGCACCTTGGCAAAACCCGATAGCCGCGAGCCGATCCGCATCGACATTCGGATTTGCGCTCAAAACCTGCAAGCCAGCATTAGCGCGCTCTAAGAGGAGGCCAGGCGTTGCCATAAGTTCAGAACTTAATGCCCTGGCCTGTTCCATCGAGAGGTTTTCATTACCGTATAGGTCTATTGCGAAAGCAACATATCCCAAAGTGGCTAAATCTTCGGTCCACTGCTTAATGTGATCATTGATCCCTGGCGCTTCATGCGCAACGAGAATACCGGGCCGTTTGCCGGTTGCCTCGCTATCTGCCAGATAGCCGGTTAGCGCAAGGCCGTTTGACTGATAATGTATGGCTCTTAAGGTCATCGTCGTTTCACTCATCTAGGCCGTGGCTATTATCCACGAGTGGAATTATTGAGGTCTGGCGGTGTCGACACAGCACAAAAAAACCGCAAAGTTGTTCCGATGTAGAACCTTAAGGGCCAACTTAAGGGCGAAGGTCGATGCTTCACGAAATTGCTGATTAGCGTACAACGCGACAGAATGTTAGGCTAGTGGTCCCGTTCTGGAAATACGAGACATCCGATCATGTTTGAGCAGCGTCCCCTTCGCCTCCTCTTCAGTTCCTATCACAGCCTTCTTGACCCATCGAGCGGAGCTGCCAATTCGCTACGCGATCTTTTTCAGTTGATGACCAAGCGTGGCTTGGACTGCCAAGTTTTTTGTGGGGCCCAGCTCGATTGTGAGAATAGCGAATCCATCCCCGAAATGCTGCACCATATCAAGCTCCCGTTTAAGCAGCGGAGCGGCAGCGCACACGGCATGGATTTTGTTCTCTATAATACTGTCATTGATGGGACCCCGACCGCCCTCTACGAGACGCCTTCCAGTCCTGCCACCCTAAATCTGACTGAACGTCAAGGCAAAGTGCATGTCGCCCTATTTGAAAAAGTGCTAGAGGAGTTTCAGCCCGATGTCATGCTCACTTATGGAGGGCATATTATGGCCCACCAATGCATGGCTTTGGCGCGGCAACGGGGCGTGAAAGTCGCGTTCTGGTTGCGGAACACTTTGTATGATCAAGCAAAGTTTTTTGAGCATGCTTGTGGAGCGCTCGTGCCGTCGACCTTCTGCGCGGAATATTATCGGCGCACGATCGGGCTAAACTGTGCAGTGATTCCCTCAGCGCTCGAGTGGGGGCGGTTGCAGTGTGAGCACATCGACCGTCGCTGCCTGACATTTGTCAATCCGAAGCCGTACAAAGGGGTCTACGTCTTTGCGGCGATTGTACGAGAACTCACCAAACGACGACCCGATATTCCCATGCTAGTGGTGGACAGTCACGGCGGTGTGAATTGGCTGGAAAAAGCCGGTGTGGAGCTTGAGAGTTCAAACGTCACACGCATGACAACCACACGAGATCCTCGCAAATTCTATTCCATAACGCGCGTCTTGCTTGCCCCATCCTTGTGGCAGGAAACCTTCGGAAGGGTGGCCGCAGAATCGATGATCAACGGCATCCCTGTTCTTGCCAGCAGGCGGGGGGGACTTGGCGAGGTGGTGGGCGAAGGCGGATATCTGTTTGACCTGCCGGAGAAATACACCGCTCAAAGTCGTGTTGTTCCTAAGGCGGACGAAGTGAAAGAGATCATCGACACTATCATCCGACTCTGGGATGACGATACTTTGTACGAGGAAGCATGTTTGCGCGCTCGCAACGAGGCTGAGAAATGGCAGCCAGAGCTACTGGCCGACCAATACGAAGCCTACTTTCGAAGCATCGTTTGAGAACACCTGACGACTACCATGATTGGTACATTTAGCCAAACACGATGAAGTCTTCTTCTCTCTTGCTGTTGGTATAAATACCTACAGCGCGGTGTACTAATTGCACATCGACTAGCGAAGCTTGGTAAAATTGTCACGATAGAACTCGGCCGCACTTTTTGAATTCGAGGGATCTGGTTTTCGCGCAGGATCTTCGAGCTCACGATCTTTTGTTTCAGTGGCCCTCCTAGATTTGCCTGATTGAACAGTGACGCTACTGAAATCAGCCCGACGTATGACCGTCCCAAGCAGGTAGCCCAATGAAATAAAGACGGTTGCAGTAAGCAATAGTTCCAGCACGAGCCCAATGGTCTCCGATCAAGTGCCTTCCACTATGTTATTCCCCGTCGATGAGTAAACCATTAATCCGTAATGAAATCAACAGTGCGCTCCCGCAAAAAAATATTGGGTAACCTCCAAATCTTGAACGGGATTCCTAAATGATTGGACGTTTTGCCTTATTTTTTGCCTTTGTTTTATTTGGCGCTGTATCATTAAATCTTCAGTTTGGTGTCTAAGATAAAATACTGCGCTCTCACTGCTCAGTTCACGTCCAGAGCACGATAATAGCAGAGTTGCATCCCCTGCTTTCTCGCAAAAACAAGAAAGCAAGGGATGCTCGACGACCAGATGGGCTGTCATTTCTGGCCGTCAACGAGGATGCTGTGCCTGTTCAAGGCAACGTTTGGAATTCTCTCAAACGAACCCAGAAATGAACGGGATAGACCATCCTGTCCAAGCACTGGTTTTAATCGTCCGATGCAGCAGTGGAGACAGCGGTCAGAATTGTCTCTGACCGCTGCAGTATTGGCTACATTACGCCAAGTTTTTTGACGGTCGCCATCGTCAGGCCACCCGTGCCGAGATTATTGCGCCGCTGATAGACATCGATTGCCCGAAGCGTATCTGGGCCAAGCACGCCATCAGACGAGACATTGAAGCCCTCGCGTTTGAGAGCGCTCTGAACACGTCGAACAACATCCGGCGTGGTGTTGGTGTCACACAAGACTTCTCGCCACAACATGCGCTCGTCAGCGACTTTAGTTTGCTTAGTCACCGTTTTATAGGTTGCAGGCACAGCGATCCGTTTTTCAGATGTTGGAGACACCTGTTTGCGCACACGAACCGTGTCGTATTTAGCCGGGATTGCCAGTTTGCGAGTGCTGGCTGGTGTCGCAACAATTCGGCGTGTTACTGTTTTAGTAACTGCCGGTACGGTCGACTTGGTTGTCCGGGCGGGCTCAACCAAAACCTGCTTGGAAACAGTTCTGTATTCTGCCGGGACGTCGACGAGACACATGATTTCGCCGGTTGGTAGCTCACGCGTGTCGGTGATTTTGCCACCACTCAACGAACCACCGATTGGGCCTTCACCCTTCTTCCAGGTTGTGTAGCCTTCTCTCACAAGTACGCGTTCCGTGACGGTTTTGTATTTAGCCGGTACGGTGCTCAGCACTTCACGAGCTGGTTCAACGATGACGGTCTCGGTCACAGTTTTGTAGGTTGCTGGAATAACTTCAAGCCGTTCAGATGCATCAGCGACAACGACACGCTCTTCAACTGTCCGATACTGTGCAGGAATAATTTCCACGCGCTCAGAGCCTTCTATGTCGATCACTTTATCTGTAGCGGTTTCATATTTTGCTGGAACAAGGATCCGGGCAAAACATTCGCCCGGCTTGGCCGGTGGAAGGTCAGCATCACCTTGTATGGATGCAGGCATTTTGGTTGCTGAAGAACGGGACGACTTCAGTTTCGAGTTTTCGTTCCTCAAAACTGTCAATTCTTTTTGCAAAACGGCTACTCTTTGCGCCTCTGCAGATGAGGTCGATGCGCTCGCTGTGCTTGCATCGTTGGTGCGCCAATTGCCAAAGCCATTGCTTTCACAACCTGCCGCGAACAAGGCCAGAATGGCCAGGGGTGCTACTGTGTACTTCATGTTTTTACTCCTTATGTAGCGGTTTAATATTAGGGTGCCGGCGGAGCGAAAGTGCAGTGCACACGCCTAGAAAGGGGGAGAGCTGACGTATGCGCTTAGCCCCGCCGACTAGTGACCATCTGGAAGGCAGACCGATCACCATTTTTTGTTAGAGTGACTTATCCCCTCGTTTTCAGTGCATCACGAATTTCTTCGAGCAGCACTTGTTCTCTTGGCGGCGCTACAGGCGCCGCTTCCTCAGGCGCTTCTTCAGCCTTCTTTTTCAGGTTATTGATACTCTTCACGAGCATGAACACTGCAAACGCCACAACAACAAACGCGATCACATTGTTAAGAAACAACCCAATATTCATTGTCACAGCTTCTGTTTCACCAACGGCTTCTTTTAGTGTGATAACGATTTTCGAAAAGTCGACACCGCCCATGAGAAGACCGATCGGCGGCATAATGACATCACTCACCAACGATTTGACGATCGTACCAAAGGCGCCACCAATGATGATGCCAACGGCCATGTCGACAACGTTGCCCTTTACCGCGAAGTCTTGAAATTCTTTTACTATGCTCATTGTTTTTCCTTTTTTATATTCTGTATAGTGAATTAATGAGAGATCGTTGGGGTTAGCTCTTTTGCTTGCTCTATCCAGCTTGAAACGGTTTTCTCCGATGGGACCAATCTGGTGAGTTTTTTGACCTCATTGATTTCTTTCATCTTGGCTGCAGTATTGGCTGCGTTGCGGTTGCGGAATTCCTTGATCGTATCGATGCCGGAAGCCTCAAGAAGTTCAGCATACTCACCGCCAATGCCCTTGATGCGCATCAAGTCGGCCATATTCGCCCATTTTAAAATCAGCGTTTTGCTGATGCCGGAGGCGTCTGAAAGATCGTCACGGCCTTTTGGCGTTGCTGCTTTTTCCAGGAGATCGCCTGTTGTCTTAACGCCGGCCGTCGCAAACTTTTCAGCAAATGCCGGACCAACGCCTTCGATTTCTTCAATTTTGTTAGACATGTCTTTTTCCTTAAGGTTCTATCAGTTCAATGTTGGGATACGGAGTGTCTGACCTGGATAAATTTTATCCGGATCCGACAGCATGGGTTTGTTGGCGTCAAAAATTGCTAAGTATTTCGTGGGGTCCCCATAAAATTCCTGTGCAATTTTGGACAAAGAATCACCACTCACAACGGTGTAAAAAATTGCCGGCAGTGCCGGTTCTTCAATCTCGAGTTGTGATTCCACTTCGGCGATGCCAAGTGTATTTCCTGCGGAAATGATCGCTTTTTCCGCTTCTTCCTGGGTTTTCGCAGTTCCGTTCAGAATCACCCTGTCGTATTGTTCTTGCACTTCAAGGCCATCTATTTTGGTCCGATAACCAAGGATGCGCTCTTTAATGCCGACTGCGACTGATCCCGCTGAAGTCTGCAGTGCGTCACCTGCAGTTTTAGCGAACTTGAAAAACATTGTTTCTATTCCTCTTTAATTGTCAGTGTGATTGAGTTATCAGCGAGCCCTAAGAGAGAGAACACATACGCGCCAAAGGGAGAGAAAAGCTGGGCGACAGGTAAACTGATTGACGTAAAGCTGTGTGTCACCATTTTCTGTTCGAACAAGACTGCACCACCCGCAGCGCGACACTGAACAAACCGGTGTAGATCGGCGCGAATGCTGCCAATCCGACATTTGTCCACCCCTGTTTTATCGTGGTACTGCTCATGGCGGTCCCCTCCGAGCTTTTTCGTATAAGTCTGTTGATAATTGTGTTCATGAAAAAATCTGCGAAACGTTCAGGTTTGGTATCGGTTCACTGAGCGTGCTTCCATCGGCTGACCTCTGCGAGGTGATCCACAGGGCGTGCATAATGCCGGGAACGACACCGAGAAGCGTGAGTGCGATGTTTGCGAGAAATGCTGCGCTGGCACCTTGTTCCTTAAAAACAGCGATCGGCGGCAGGAAGATTTTCATTGGTAGCTTCATTTTTTTGAACCCTCGGTGTAACATTCTTTTCAGTACCTTAAACATACCATATGTTCGAATTAAGATTTTGATCCCTTATAGAGCAATCCCGGCTCGAAGTGTGATGTAGATCACACCCTATGATGGTTAATCGTGAAGTTTTCAAGGCAATTTACGCCACATTTCAGACACAATTTATCGATGTTTCATATTTTACACAATAATATCAATTATTTAGATATGATCCGGTTAACTTGTCAGGGCGCTGCAAAGACGGCTTCCCTATTTGTTCGAAAATCAAAATTTTGATCTAAGCTTGCATACTCTGGACGGTGTGCCATCGCTGAATGATTGAACTAGTAGTATGTATTAATGATCAGATGGCATTATTTGCGTTGATTAAATGTTGAAAACATCGGAACCAACGGCGTATGCCCAATCAATCCCGACCCATTGTCACCGAAGACCCCTGCTCAGCGTTCGGAAAACCCGCCAACGCGGCCCACAAGCGCGGAGAAATTGTTCCAATATCTGCCCGTGGACAAACGGCTTGGTCACATTATTAGTCTCAATCGAATTCGTGATGGCTTTTGTGGCGATGATCCGAAAAGGCAAACAGGACGGATCGGTTCGGGAAACTGATACTTCGATCACAGCTGAGGTTTTCTTAGAGCTTATCGATTTGAGTGCCGATTATGGCAACTGGCGGCCGGACGAAGGTTAAGTCGAGGCCGCTCCGAAATATTTTGAAGTGGTATTCTCCGGGTTGTCCCCAAATCCGTAGTGATGTGAATGCCGCTCCGATGCAATCTCGTTGCATTTCAAAACCAATCGTATGAACCAGTGTCCTGCGCTGCAATTTCTGGGTCGGGGAGCGCGTTAACACCATCATATCCTAATGAGTTGCGCTCCGGTGATACTCACGCTGACAGCGCACATTCCTCGTCTTGGGATGATATCTCTAAATAAAATTGCCGTATCAGCTTCTTAAGGTCGCGTGAGTTTGAACTTTTCGATAACTCCTGCTCCAGCAATGCTCTGGTGAGCCTGAAGAAGTCTTTTCGTTTCCATTTGGGCTTCAGTCGGCGGAAGCCCATCCGCCACGTCGTGAAGCTCCTGTTTTGGACATTTCTTCTATATATTTCGCGCACCTCTTGGTGTCGTTGGTCGATCCGAATTTGATTGAACAGCGCGATAACCGAGTCTGCGTTGCCTTCCAGAACTTGGAAAAAAGCGTCATCACCAAAAATCAACAGCCCGGTAATGCCAAGCTCACCATTTATTTTGCGGGCCTGGCGGAGTAGCGTTGTGAGGCTGTCTTCATCGAAATCGATCGTAGCGTGACTGGTATAGGCAAGCTGGATGATCGATCCGCTCGCAGGCTTCAGGTCCACAACATTATTTTCAGTATCTTGCATCGATTCAAGCTCGTGCCCCAATAGCGACTGTGCTTGTTTCAGCGACCTCTCAATTGCGGGAATATTGAACGCACGCGCCTTTTTTGACAGATCTCTAATCTGACCAAGGAACTGAACTAAATCGTCTCTGCGGGACACGGTATCACTCCTTGTTTAAGGAGCAGATCACCCGCCTCTCTCATTGCTGCCATTTGGCAGCCCCTTTGCGTATAGTTCTGCAGCTTATTACTTTTTAATTATTGCTCAACGCTAGCGGTATTCGATCAATTTAGTCTAGACACTTTTTGCCTGCAAGCCCCGAGGATGGATTTCTTATCAATCCTTAAGACCAGTGTTTTCGCGGTCTTTATTTTCCAATTCCAAAATCATCCGCTTCATTTCCAGCAATATAGAGGCCTTGGCGGGCCAATTGTCTTCATCCCATGACAGGTCCAGGATCTCCTGCTCAAAGTCATCCACGAAGAGACTGTATTCCCTGATTAGCGTATCGCTTACTACTTGCAGCATTGCCTGGACGTCCCGCAATTCCAAATCCCGGGCAGTACACCTTGAGCGGGCCACTTCAACAAATACCTCAAATATCTGATCTTTGTTGGGCATAGTACATAATAGTCGCATTTTTCAGAAATTGTAAGGACACAAGACACCTTCAAAATTCATCTCGCGACAGCCCGAAGCCTATTTGCTCCTGACACATATTAAACAATTCAGGGCCCCTTTACTCGGATCCTGATGGGTATAGTGCGAAATACGTAGGAGAGGACTTCCTCAACAAGGATAATCCACCGGCTGCCGGTCATCGTTTGGTGCAGGTGCGGTGAGCGGATTTTGATGGACAATATTCTTCCACCACCAAGCTTCCCTTTGCATTATTATGCTGTCTGAGCCTCGTGGTATTTTCATCGCGCCTAGCCGGCCACGCCCTCATCTGAGGTGCGTCTGTAGACTACGTCATATTTTGCATTGTTTTGATATTATCTACTTCTATAATTTTTATTATTTGTTTAATTATTTATTTATTCATCTATTTTCATGGACAATACTAGTACACTAATGCTAGAAGCCTGAAACTTTGGGCTGTTTTTCATGAGCAAGGACTTAAATGAGCTGCGCGAAAGGTTGAGAAACATTGAATTCGAAATTCGCGACCTCGAAACGGATCTCAAAAACCGTCGCAAAACGCGCGATGAAATCGTGGCGACTTTAAATAAAATCGAATTTCTCATTTCCGGAAAAATTGAGAAGAAAACTCAGCGTTCGCTGAATCCATCAACACCAAAACTTGACGAGAAAATTTTGTTGATTTTGAGCCGAGATCCAAAGACCGGTATGACGACGGATCACCTGCATACTGAAATACAAAACGAATGGAATGAGCCAGCGGTCCTTTCTTCGGTGCGCACTTATCTTACAAATCTGAGAAAGGCTGGCAAAGTTGACCGTCACAACGAAAGGTGGCTGGTCGCGCCTAACGGTAAATTAGACTAAATTCAGCAGGCGCACGCCTCCGCTCTTGAATTTGCCACTTCGACTCTTTCAGCCAGGAAACGTTTGTCGCGTTGATGGTGTTGGATTGAGGAAAAAGCAAGACTCTCGCTAACCAACGGAGCTCAAGACCCACAATGTAAATTGGATAAATGTGCAGCTGGAGGTAACAATAGGCCTGCTTAGCAACACTTGAACGTTGGGCTGAGGCATCAGCATTGGCGTTTTAGTCGGACCCGTTACTAGAGCTTGTAACTCTTAATTCGTGGCGGTTACATGGAATCGATGACGTGTGTGTCGGTCGTCGAGAGTAAATGGAGCGTCCGATAATGGATGAGCGGCTTCATACCCGACGAACAACTTATCCCTTATAAATAGCCGCGTACCTATTCCAGCCGAGTACAGAGGGTGACCATCGACAGACAGTCCATCGCCATTATTCCATACAGCGCCAGCATCTCCGAATAAATATATCTGCCAGTCTTTCACTGAGCCACCTGTTTTCCCATGCAGGCTGGCTTCGATGTATGCAGCGATACCCTTATCCCCGAGGATTTCCCCAAAATCGTATGCTCTCCCAAATGCTCCGCCACCGAATGAAAACTCTTCCAGGTACAATAAAGGGTCCTTCGTATATTGCATTTTTGCAGCTGCAGTAATGCTCAACCGGTTACTAAAATACTTTTTGACCGACCCTTGTGCAAACATTTTGATAAATTGTCCGTCGGCATCACTGCGCGAAGTCAACTGGCCAGGTGTTTTGCTGGCATCGAATGCAGCCACGCCCTGGGTCAGCTCGAAGAAGGCCTTGCTTGAGTTTCGTTGGCCAAATGTGTTCCGATAATTGCCGGAAAGACGGATTAATCTGAACTTGTCTTTTGACAAGGCAGTCCTATTTTCTCGTTCGGTGGAATCGGTCCATTCGAGGCTTGCGGACGTAATGAGTTGTTGCTTTGTTTGAAGAGTAACAGGATGGCTTGCCCCTAGTGTGACGCTTTGCAGAATTCCCTGCAGGTCGCGCCCCGGAAGAGCACTTTCTGGTTTGCTATCCGAATGTGTAGCTTCTGCAAATATCAATGTGCCTTTCGAGCCGATAGGTGCGGTATATCTCCCAAACAGGTACGATAATTCACGCACTGCTCTTGGTTTGGTGAGGTAACCTAGCGTCACATTGTCCCCCATCTTGAAGACTGACTGTACGCTTGCGTTGACCAGTGCACGCAAGGGTTCTCCATCGCGCACGCCTTTGTCTACCAGGTCGAGGCGCAACCGTTTCTTTTGCGGCTCGATGTCAAATGAAATAACATAACCGTTGTCTGCATTTTCATCCCTGCTCACTTTTGGACTGACCAATGAAAGGCCGAGCCTCGCTCGCATGATATTTAATACTGCCTTGTAGCTGGTATATCTTGCTGGCTTCTCCAAGACTAAATCATCAAAGTATTTCCGCAACGTATGGTCGCGGTTACCTTCAATTTCGATTGCCGAAACGAAGCCTTCACTGATGCGAACAATCAGCTCGCCGTTTTCAAACGATTGCGGCTCAACAAATGCCCGGGACAGAAAATATCCATCACGCTGGTATTCTTCTGTCAGTAGATCTGTGAGTTCCTGCATCTCGGCGAGACCCATAGCTGAGTCTTTATATGGTTCAACAACTTGAGCCAGCCTGGCTGCAGCAATGCTTGCAGCGCCGACAATTGTTATTTTCTGGATCTGAACGCGCGATGCGCTGGTAGTGCTTTCGACATCGAGCATGCCCTTTAGCAAAGGTCTGATCAGATCGGACCCTTGCCCCTCCTGCTGACGCCGGAGTGTTTCGTCAGCAAGCTCTTTGTTGTCTCGAAAGGTTTGCGCGCTCGCCACAGAAACCCACACCAAGGGTAACATGGTTAAAAGAATACCAAACCGATATGGTAATTTCGTACATGACATATAGTGCTGTGATCAAATCCACTTGTAATTTGAAGCAATATGTACCGAAACTATTAAGGATCACTCTATATTCTATTAATAGTCCGTTTACTCAATAAATTAATTTGAAATTTATTTAATTGTCACAGAGTTGATGCAACCGCCACAGGAGCGATCTTTTATGTTGCGTACAATTTTGTCACTCGTGTTCTGCCTCGCCTGCACTTGCACAGCATATGCGTCGGAAAACTGGGTCGTTGAGAAAGCCGAAGGCAGAGTGCTCGTCAACGATGGCCTGGTGACTGCGGGACATGAATTATTGCCTGGTGACTGGATCACGACAGGTGATCGCTCTTTCGCAATGCTTTCACGGTCAGGTCAGCAAGTCCAACTCGGCGCAAACGCCAATTTGGTTCTGGACAGCAAGAGCAAGCGTAAAAAGACACTCATTCACCAGAAAAGCGGCGTTGCGAGTTATAAAGTTGACCGTCAAAAAATGCCGCATTTTGAAGTTCGCTCGGACTATGTCGTCGCTGTTGTGAAGGGGACAAAGTTCACCGTTCATGCCGACGGGGCAATTCACTCAGTCTCTGTTGATCGCGGCCTTGTTGATGTCAGGTCCAGGAATACACGGGGACGTCTGATGGTTGCAGCTGGTCAGAAAGCATCAGCTTCAAAGAAAATATTCCGTCTCGATGAAGTGAAGAGCTTTGAAGTCGCTTCAGCCGACGTAACAGTCGAAGATCGCGCCGAGGAAGCAACCAGCGGCGAAGAAGCCACTGGCGGCGAAGAAGCGACCGGCGGCGAAGAAGCGACCAGCGGTGAAGAAGCCACAGGCGGCGAAGAAGCTACGGGCGGCGAAGAAGCTACGGGCGGCGAACAAGCTACGGGCGGTGAACAAGCGACCGGCGGCGAAGAAGCCACTGGCGGCGAAGAAGCGACAGGCGGCGAAGAAGCGACCGGCGGCGAAGAAGCCACAGGCGGCGAAGAAGCGACCGGC
>JAJFFV010000004.1 GCA_021776475.1 Parvularculaceae bacterium
CCCTGGCCGGTGACGGAAAGCGTCCGCGGCGCCGGCGCCGGTTCGGCCATTGCGGTTGGCGCAGCGGCGCAGGAAGCAGCAAGGACCGCGATGGCCGGAAAAAGGATTGAACGCATGTCGGTCTCCCAATTGAAAATGATCGCCAACACCATGCTCGCCCGCTCAAGGCAAAATCAAGGCGCAAAATCGATCTTACCGAGGCGCGGCGAACTCGAACAGGGGCCTTCATTGCGTCCGCGATTGCTGATAAGACCCCCGCTTCGATCCGGCGGCGTGAGAGCGCACCCGATCGGGCCTGTAGCTCAACTGGTTAGAGCTGGCGGCTCATAACCGCTAGGTTGGGGGTTCGAGTCCCTCCGGGCCCACCATGGATTTTATGGAAAATCTTCTAGAGTAGCACAGCCTATTTTAGGGGTAGGGGTGCTAACTCATTTTTTCGGATGGCGCGTGTCCGTATAAGCTGCCACTCACTTTGATTTCTCAAACGACAATTTTTCGCCAATTCTGTTGAAAAACTCGAAACTTGTCAGTTTTATCCCTATACGGCTGATATATTGTCGCAAGAAGTAAGGGCTGGCTGAATCAATCAGCTCAAAAAGCTGGCGCTGGTGAATTATTGTTCTGTGGACTCTGTCGAGGGAGGACCCCAAAATAGTTTTTCAACGGAATTCGCCAGAAGCGGACGTAGCGCTCTATTTGGCGAACGACCGATTTGAGGGGAAGTTAAGCCGCCGAGCTAATATTAGATTCCCTGGTCAGGGGAGACACAGCTGAAGATGCGTAGCGAAATAGCTTGTTGGGGTTTAAGCGGCGTCTTCAATGAACTCATTCAGCTCCTGTGACGTTTTCAGGAATAAGCGTGATATGCCGATTTTCAAATACATGTCAGAGAGAGCCAAATTGAGATCGGGTTTTAGATTCGCCGCAGACAATTCCGCCACGGCTCGCTCTATCTGGTCCGCTGTTAGATCTGGCTGGCAGGTCTCCGTCCGCGAGACAGAATTCTCAAGGATGTTTATCTGTACCGGGCATTTGGTGCGTATACGGTTTTCAACATCATGAGGCATGACGCTCCGCAGGCGGCTACGATAAGCAGGCACTTGTAACAGATTTATATCCTGGGTCTCTAGAAAAAAGTAATATCTGGCCAGACTTTGCCGGATCTCCTCATCGATGAGCGCTTTCGACGGCCCCAGCGCCAAGAGATCATCATAGGCGTCGCGACGAAGTGTGATGGGCACGTAACCACTGGCCTGATATGCATCGACCAAAAACTGTTCGCCCCATTCTTCCACCGGGCGCTCCAGCCCATCAAGTGTGGCCAATGCGTGTGCTCTGTACGTCCCATAAGCATCAATCCAGATTCGTAACATCTCTTGATTGCTCGACAGTTCGGCCTGAACACTCTCAACAGCTTTTTGAGCTGTCCTTTTATTCGCCTGGGTTGCATTCCAGTTAGCAACCTGAATACCAAGGAACACACCAATAACGACGATAAAGAAGTCGATCCCAACGGCGGTCCAGTTCTGCGCTTTTATGTGTTCTGTGACGCGTCGCAGCAGCATAATTACCCCCCATGTTATCACTGTTGTGCATATAGGTATATTCGAATGGATTTTATAGAGCCAACCAAAAAGCCAGTTGATCTTTACCTTGAACCCGTGACCCGTATCTACCTGTAGGGTTTTTGACAGAATAAACCTGGCTGAGTAGAACCTCATGGTTGGCATTTCGGCAGGGGAAAAGGCTATGCTGCGCCCTGGAAATACCCTGCCACTGTTGATCCAACTTGGCTTTTTTGAGCGCTTCTAGCAATTCTGATGGAAACCGAGGCACGGCGTATGCCGTACACGTTATTTTGTCTCCTTCGCGTAAGTCAGCTTTTCCACTGTGGATGAATTCGGTAAACCACCTGCCGTCTCCCCGCGGCTTGATGCTGCGCCGCCCGATATTGAGGCTGAGTGTTATCCCAACGATGAAAGTTTCGGTTCCCAAACGCCTCGATGACTTCACCTGGCACAATGCAGTGCAAGCCACCGCCCGGATGACAACATTCAGTGACCGATTCAAACGTAATTTCTGTACCGCTTGCTGTCATCAGCCGCAGCAATCATCTCCCAATTGGATCGGCGGACATTTGATGTCGCCATAGGAGCAGTAAACGCAGCAATCGCCTTTCTTGGGGCGCAGAACCACGCCGCAGCCTTTGCAGTCATAGAAGAACTGGCAGGCATCGGTCGGCATTTCGTCCATAGATTGATGGCCGCATTTCGGGCAAGTCAGTGTCGAATGCGTCTCAAAGTTCAAAGCTGTTTTGCTCACCGAAACTCCTTAGCTCTTTGCCGGATTGGCGTACGTGCCCCAAAGCCATTCCAAGACAAATGTCAGGGCGACCAGAGCGATTGTCGTATAGCTCAAATGCATCACCCTGATGAGGCCTAAATCTATCAGATCAAACCCCAGGGCAAAGATCAAACTGCCTCCCAGCACCATGACGGGGCCGGCAAGGTAACAATGAAGCCGCCCGCAGCGCATGGCATTTATGATACAGCCCACGCCCATCCAGATATATGTGCCGGCCATGATGAGGACAATCGGGGCAACGGGCAGGAACTCTTCCAAAAAATTGACCGAACACAACAGAATAATTGGTATGCCCCATAAAAATGCGAATGGGAGCAGCCGGCGCGACAGGTCCTTTTGCCGTTGCGCTTCAGACATGTTCAACCTCCCTAACCATCACTGTAACGCCCCCAAATCCATTCAGGGATAAAGGTCAAGCCCACCAGAATGCCTGCCCCCCACACAACATAGCTCAGTCCATAGGGGCCCAGATTCACAATCTCGTAGGCGACTAATACGACGCCCAGCGCAGATGCCAGCAACACAGGCCCTGCCAGATAGCAATGGCGGCGTTTGCACCGTTGTGCATTGATCAGGCAGCCAATGCCCATCCAGACAAGGGTGGCTGAAAGAATCAATCCCGTTGAACGGAATGATGCCACGGGCAAAATTCATCGAAAATAGAAGTATGATCGGTATGCCCCAGCCAATCATGAAACCGATCGGCTTCTGAGACATATCGCGACCTTTTCCTGCCGTGTTCCGATCAGCCATTTTCTGATCCTCCGGTCCTGACTTCAATCACCTTTGCGGCAAAGCGATCGGGATTCAGTTTGTTGTCGTCACCAAGACCGCGCAGTTGATGCTCCCAATGCACTGGCGCTGGCGGATTGCCTGCTGACCACTCAGCTGTGCCATCATAGATCAGCCAGACATCCCAGGCGTAAACCTGCAGATCGAGCGCCTGTTGAATGGCCAGACCGCTTGTCCCCTCCGGGTCCCAGTAATGGAGAATATCTTTACCTTCCATCAAACGCACAGCCCGAGCCGCATGCTTTTCTTCAGCGCCCAGCGTCGGCACATAGACAATGAAAGTCTTGAGATCGGGATTTTCCCGCGTCATGTCGCCAACCGCGTTGTTCATATCGGTCAAACCGCGAAGACACGGACCGCAGGAAGGTCCGGCCACAAACACCAGCCTTGTCGATCCTTTGGCCACATTGAAGTCAGAAATGAACTCACTAAGGGACGCATCCAGGACGGTGTAGTCCTGTTTGGCAGCAGAATTATCTGACAACTCACTTGCCGCCTGCGGGTACAGAAACACGGCGCCTACGATTAATACCGCGCCTATCACCACAGGAATTATCAGCTTGCGTACCATTTTTATTCTCCTAGCGCGAGTTGTTGAATGACCAGCCATTGCAGGCTGGGTGCCAGATAGGCCAGCAAAAGCAATCCGGCGCTAAACCAGAGGGCGAGTCTCAGGAGCGGTCTTTGGCGCCTTTCGCAAGCTCCGTCGGCGCACGCCGGCTGCGGGCGGTAGGCACGCCAGAAGGCCCAGGCCAGAAGAAGTGTCGCCACGGCTAAGATAAGCGGCCTGAAGGGCTCCAGGCGGCTCAGGAAAATAGCGCCGCTTACTCCGAATAAGGTCACGGCCCAGGGACCAATGCAGCAAAAACCGATCGCTGCCGCTAGCCCGCTGATCCCTACTGCGCTGCTGGTTGCTGTTGTCTCTGACAGATTGTTGTTACTCATGGGTGCCCTTGCGTCTCGACCATCTGGAGAAATTCTACTATCTGTAGTAACTACAGATACAAGCTGAAACGTACATTAGATTCTAACAAATTAGTGAGGTCACCCATGCAAATTGGTGAATTGTCCCGGGCAGCCAGGGTCAATATCGAAACCATCCGATATTACGAAAAGATCGGCCTTGTCCCCCAGCCGCCACGCAGCGATGGCGGGCGGCGCGAGTTTGACAACATCCATCTGAAGCGGCTGGTGTTTGTCCGCCGGGCGCGAGAGCTTGGCTTCAGTATTGAAGAAGTCAAACAACTGATCGCCTTGCAGGAAACACCGCCTGCCTGCCAAGACGTTTACACCCTCACCGAACATCACCTGGCAGATATCCGTCAGAAAATCCGCGACTTGAAAAAGATGGAACGGACCCTCACTGGGCTGGCAAAACAGTGCGAACAAGGCGCCGCGCCGGCCTGCCCAATTATCGAGGCCCTGAACAGATGATGACCCCTAACCTTCAAACGCACAATTTCAAAACTTTTATCTGGACCATTTCTTTTAATCAGTCCTGGAACTTTTATCACTCATAATTTCAAGCTGCGAAGCCGCAGCGCATTTGTAATAACTGACACTGAGGAGAGGCTCATTGCCGCGGCCGCAATCATCGGGCTTAGCAAAATGCCAAACGCGGGGTAAAGAATGCCGGCGGCAATTGGGACGCCAAGCGCATTATAGACAAAAGCAAAGAACAAATTTTGACGGATATTATTCATTGTCGCACGGCTTAATATGCGCGCCTTCGCAAGATCGATCATGTCACCTCTAACCAGGGTTACACCTGCGCTTTCCATGGCGACATCTGTGCCGCTTCCCATAGCAATCCCTACATTTGCTTGAGCGAGCGCCGGTGCATCATTGATACCGTCCCCCGCCATAGCCACAATGAAGCCATCCGCCTGAAGCTTTCGAATGATCCGGTTTTTGTCTCCGGGGGAAACATCTGCATAGACGTCATTAATGCCGAGCCGGCGCGCTACAGATTGGGCAGTGGCATCACTATCACCGGTGAGCATTACTACTTTCAGCAATTCTCTATGTAACATTTTTATTGCTGCCGCAGATGTTGCCTTGATCGGATCGGCCACCCCAATCAAGCCAGCAGGTTTTCCATCTATCGCAACAAACATGACGGTCTGGCCCTCCCATCGATATTCGTCTGCTTGCGTTGCAAGTGCTTCATCAAAAGCGCCAACGCGACGCATCATTTTACTGTTTCCGATTGCTACGGTGTGATTTTTTACCGTGCCCTGAGCGCCCTCACCCGTGACAGAATTAAACTCGTCAACATCTTCTATTGTGTAGCCGCGCTCTTCCGCACCCGAAACTATCGCTTCAGCGAGAGGGTGCTCACTCGCTTTTTCGACGGCGGCCACGTAACGTAGCACGGTCTGCTCATCAAACCCTGCTGCCGGCTTGTTGGTTACGAGTTTTGGTTTGCCCTCAGTCAACGTGCCCGTTTTATCGACTACGACAACATCAACCTTTTCAAATATTTCCAATGCTTCTGCATTCTTAATCAAAATACCATTTTGCGCGCCTTTGCCTGTTCCGACCATTATGGACATCGGTGTGGCTAGGCCAAGAGCACACGGACAGGCTATAATCAGCACAGCAACGGCGTTGACAATCGCAAATGCCACCGCCGGACTTGGGCCAAAAAGCACCCATATGATAAAGGTGAGTATAGATATTATTACAACGGCGGGAACAAACCATCCTGCAACTGCATCGACGAGTTTTTGAATTGGTGCTCTGGAGCGTTGAGCTTCGGCAACCATGCGCACAATCTGCGACAGCATTGTATCGCCACCTACTCTCTCAGCAGTCACAATGAGTGCACCTGTGCCGTTTACGGTACCACCAATCACCTGGTCGCCAAGCTGCTTTTCCACGGGTATTGGTTCTCCGGAGACCATAGATTCATCAACGCTGCTATGACCTTCAAACACGGCGCCATCGACTGGAATTTTTTCACCTGGGCGAACCCGCAATTTATCGCCAATCTCGACGTGATCGAGATCGACTTCGTCTTCCGAACCATCTTCGTTCATTCGTATGGCAGTCGGGGGTGCCAATTCCAGCAAAGCCCGTATTGCACCCGAGGTTTGGCTTCGCGCGCGTAGTTCGAGAACCTGACCGAGAAGAACCAACGTTACAATGACGGCCGCAGCTTCAAAATAGACAGAAACTTGACCATCAGTATTTCGGAAACTCTGCGGAAAAATATCCGGCAGCAGTACTGCCACGAGTGAATAAACAAAAGCTACACCGACACCAAGAGCAATCAGCGTAAACATATTGAGATTTCGTGACGTCAAAGATTGCCATCCACGAACAAAAAACGGCCAACCTCCCCACAGAACAACTGGCGTCGCTAAAAGGATTTGCAACCACTGTTGCCAAGCTGGTGGCGCGATGTTTTCGAGTGGGCGGCCAGGAATCAAATCGCTCATGGCGTAAACAAAGAGCGGCAAGCTGAGCATTGCCGATATCCAAAAGCGGCGAGTCATATCATCCAGTTCAGACGTATCCTCGTCCTGGTCCAGCCTGACCGTTTCGGGTTCGAGCGCCATACCGCAAATCGGGCAACCGCTGTTTCTAACATCTCTAACCTGGGGATGCATCGGACACGTGTAAATTACCCCATTAAACCCCTTGGGTACGTGGTCGTAATTATTGTCATTCACAACAGGTGCGGATGAGTTGTGACTATCCGAATGGCCTTTTCCGTGACCTTGATACATTCGTGATCCAGAACTGCCTTTTTCCTTGCAGCAGTCTTGATCGTGCACGGCTGTCGTATCACTTTTTTGGCCCAGTTTTGCGTGTGCCTTGATCATGCTAAATCCTAAACGCCCTCAGATTGTTGTTGATCTCAAATACTTATACCCCCTAGGGGTATCTTGCACAAGGATAACTTCACACATTTTCACCCAGGCCACTACTCCTCAAAAGATGAAAATGGCGCTTGCCGTTTTTGTCCGTAGCTGTCAGCACTGCAACTATTCACAATTGTTGTGCTTCTTCCATAAGCTGAGGTCATGGCCGTCGGGTGGGCTGTCACAATACGCCGCGCCATACCCGCGCAGTTTGTTATACCGGTTGACCTGAACATCCGTCAGCAGCGGTAACACCTTCAGATGCGCCGACAGGTGCGTGTAGCGCAAATCGGCGCGCACTTTCGCAATATGTTCAAGCTGCTTTCGAAGATCGTCCGCAGTCACCGACCTTTCCTGAAAGCTGATCTCTAGCACCCGCTCCAGTCCAATCAGCCGGCGCCCTTGCGCAATCGCGTCGCCGCGCATTTCAATAAAGATGCGGTTGATGACCTCCATCTGTGCTGGCGTCAGCTGTAGCTCTTCGCCCAGCTCAAGAACATGCGACGGCCCCGGAACGCCGTTCAACTCAGCAGCCCTTGCCAACCCCCATCCGCCGCCGCGCTCTAATTCCTCAATGTCGGCCGCAGAGAGGCTCTTGATGGCCCGTGTCTCCTCTCCGGCATACTTGGACAACCCTTCGTTCTCGAACGATATCGTCAGAACGACAAAAGCAATAAGCAAACTATTCATTCTTCTCTCCTGTTTTAGATCAGTACACGACCGCTCATCTGGTTATTGATCCAGTGCATCACCGCCCCCTCACCCGCCTCCTCGAACGCCTGCAACGTTGGACGCGGGACTGTCGCTTTCAAGGGCTGCAAATGTGCGCACATTTTCCGCGCGGAATTTGTCTTCGGCTTCGTCATAGCTATAGAAAACCCGTCTGTTCATTATGTCCCCTTATAGTTGGATCGGTAGTGGTCTTGCCCGCCTGTGATATTTCCTCAGGTTACGGCTCAATAACCGCTGAGCGATTAATGTTCGTGGTCACCTTTAATTGGCGCGGAAGACCAGTGGATATGGGTAATCCGCCATTGATCGTTGACCTTTTTTAGGACGATGGTTTCCATCATTCGCGAATGAATGGTGGTATCCCGGAACGCGCCATGAACTTGCGATTCAGAAATGACCGTGGTCATGTCATCTGCCTCAATCACATTTCGTTTTTTAAGAGAAAACTCGACCGCAGCGGTAAACTCCATGTCGGCTGGCATATGGTGCGATGCGTATTCTTCAACCGACCTTTCTGCGCCGCCGCCCTCCGCGATGATCACATCCGATAACAGAATAAGCCGAACGGCCGCCTCGTCCTTCGTGCGCAATGCAGTCCCAAAAGCATTAACAACGGCCTCCGGTGAGGTTGGATAACTGCCGAGAATCGAAAGCGTATTTTCGTCGGTCGCGGCTGCGTCGTCACCATTTAAAGCTGCGGGTGCTTCCTCGTGATCATGCTCACCGTCAGACACTTCATCGCCGTGATCGTGACCATCCCCGGTGACCTGTGGCATGCTGGAGACGCCAAGACCATAGTGGTAGACAAGTTTGCCACCCCACCATGCTGTCACGTTAAGCGACAGGGCGGCAACAAACAGCAGTACAGCGAATAGCACCGACGGACGGGAGTGCCGTTTTGATCGTCGCCACATCGCTAGGCCCAATAACACGATAGCTGTCGGTACTGCCCAGTTCCGGTGCGTGGTCATAGCGGCATGAGACGGACCGTCATGCGGCACGGTGTAGTAAGCTTGTAGGCCTGCCGCGACAGTGGCAACGATTGCAACAGCCCCGATCGCTAACATCCAGTCTCCCGCATTTTTGAGCGTATCGCGCCAGCCACCTGATGGGAGAATCGAGACCAGCAATAAGCTGATCGCCCCCGTTGTCATTAACGCGTAGGTGAAATGGACAAGGACTGGGTGGATGTTCGGTTCTATGAGTGTTTCCATGGTTGCCTCCCTAAAGATAAGGTTTTGGTTTTGAATTTTAATGCGGGGTGTTCAATGAGGTGCCAGGACAACGCAGCGCACCCAAGAAAGATGGGGCCGCCCGACAGCAGTAATTCCCACGGCGTCAGATCCGGCCACAGATAGACCAGTGCCTGCAAAACGGGAAAATGCCAGATGTAAATGCCGTAGGAATAGTCCGGCAGCTTGTGCAAAAACTGTAGCGGCCATTTCGACAGACCAAAATGCATGAGGGCAACCGCAATGGTGAAATTCCCAGAAATCTCGCCGAAAACGCTTTTCCCTGCCAGTACGAAAAGGATTGCAACCAGCGCCACCATCACCCTGCCCGGTGTTCTGGTTCGAGGCCAAAAATATAGTGCAAAGCCAATGCTGAATGCGGAGATCAGGCGAAAGAAGTCGTGGACTTCTTCACCAAGATTTGCGAACGCGGGGAAACTCAAAATGAAATTGAGCAACAACAAAATCAACGCCGCGATTGTGGCCCGCCACTTTGTGTGTACCCCACCATATGTAAACGCCAAGCCCGCAATTACATAACATGCAATCTCAAAGCGGATCGTCCACAGCGGTGCATTGAAATGCGGCATGGCGTTACCGTCAAAAACGCCCGCAATTACGACGCGTGGTTCGCCCATGAGTAAGGTACGAAAGAAAAACGACCATGCCTCCGGATCAAACAGGAAGCCGGCGCCGCCAGGATCTGAGAATATTGGCCCGAGCACAAACATCATAACCAGAAGTACTACAACGAGCGCCGGGTATATGCGCAGAACGCGCGATCTGAAAAAAGACTGCAAATCTTGTCTGGTCGTGAGGCTTTTTGCGATGAGCAAACCTGAGAGAATAAAGAACCCGTTCACCGCAAGATCGCTTGCTTGCCAGTTATAGAGGCCCAGAGGATCGTTGCCGTCCGTCACCTCCCAGGCATGGGCAAGGGCAACGGTCGCCGCCAGTATCCAGCGCATTGGTGTCAGATAATTCTTCTCGTCAAGCGGGTCATTGATAATGAGGATGTTGGATTTCATCGACTACCACTTTCAAAACCAAGCAACAGGCTTGAAGGGCCGTGGAACAATGCCGCGTTGCCGGTGAAATATTGTTGTCGCTGTAACATTGCTGTTGCTTCTGAATTGTTGAGGGATAAACCGATGGCGCCAGTTCAGAGCGGTAGACTGCACCAAGGCAGACACACCAGTGCTGAAGCACTCTGGCGCTATCAGGCGCTTAACGCGCCTGTTCCATCAATCAATTAAGGAGTCGGACTTTTAAGGTAACCGGTGTCGGTGCGGGTGGGCCGCGCCGTCGCAAATGGGTTAAGGCAGCAAGCGAATGAACCGTCCGACGCGCGACGGGGGCAGCACTGGCAGGGATGATTTTTTGCGCCGGTGCAGATGCTGGGGTTGCGTTTAAGTCAGCTTTTGCGACCGATGTTATCCAAGGAGTTTGCGTACAATTCGGGCATTCACCTTCACAATCGCCCTGGGGCGTTGATCCATGATCGTCGTGACTTTGGTTGTCACTATGATGATCGCTGAGATTGTGGTTATCGCTTGGCGGCGCGTGTGCAAGATGCACTATATCGCCGTGACCAGCATGAGTATTGTCAGCAGCGTTATTTCCGATGGGTGCTAAACAGGCGCAGACCGATTGTCCCGCGCCGAGAACCAGAACGAGAAACGCTGTTAAGATCATTCTTAATACGCGTGATCTCATCTGCTGCCCGGCCTTTCTGGTTCACCGATATATACCCCATAAGGGTATGTGTCAATGTCAAGCTCAAATTCAAGGCCATGTTCGCGGTATTGTCCGCATGCTGCAAGAATCGCTGTTGCATCAACGCTTTAACATTGATGTCACGCGCAAGATCGAAAGTCCTAACCCAGCCAGAAAGAACATAACAGCCAACGACGCCGTCATTTTGATCCACCAGGAATTGAAATTCTCGCGCGTGGACCAGTCCATGATGTGAAGGCCCCACATAAAATCAAACACGCGCCAAAGCAGTGTACGCACAGCTCGAACGTCGCCTGTTGTGGCATCCACATAGAAACTGGCGGCATCTTTGGCGCCAAGGTCTATCCGCCATACTGGGCCGGGTCTACCATATTCCCGTGGCGGCTGTTCATAAAAGGTCGCGTCAAGGAAGTCCCCGGCGCCTGCATACGCCATTTTCGCAAGATCGGTAGCTGTTTGTTGAGATAACGGAGAGATGATTTCGCCTGAACGTGCATCGATAAGCAACTTTTTGTCACTTCCTTCGATATACCAGACAGGCCTTTTCGCAACTTGCCGCGCTTCCGCCAACTGCGGCGCAACCCCGCTAACCTCCACCGCATCCGCCAGCGAAACCGTGTTCGCCGTCAACTCTATCGCAACCGGTGCCATTTCCGATCGCAGATGATCGCCGCGCACTGTTTCAATCGGAAACCAGGTCATGAACAGGCCTGAAATCAGCCAAATACCAACCTGCCCACCGATTGCCAATCCCAACCAAAGATGAAGCAGCCGAAGCCTGCGGTTAAAAAGCGCTCTATTCATTACTGCTTACCTTTTCAGCTTGTCGAACAGGTCAATCAGTTCAGAGACTTTTTCTCGCTGTTGCTTTTTGCTGCCAGAGTTTATGGCGCCTTCAACACAGGTTGCCGCATGATCCTTCAAGATTTCACTCTCCGCGCGCGCCATGGCTGCCTTCACGGCCTGCATTTGATGAAGCACATCGATGCAGTAGCGGTCCTCTTCAAGCATCTTGATCACGCCCCGCACTTGTCCTTCGATACGCCGTAGTCTCTTGATCGTTGCTTCAGACTTGGACATCAATTGCTCCGTTACTTTTTCGGGTTGTATTCGCGCGAAGAAGAATGAGTGTGCACGATTTTCCAGTCCCCCTCCACCCGGCGAAACAGGAATGTATGCCGACCAGCCTTATCGAGAACACGCCCAGACTTGACAAGCGTTCCTTTGATCCTTGTATCAGCGATAGCCCAGGCAAAATTTGTTCATCGCCCCCGGACTGAGCAGCAACATCACTCCAGAATGGACACTAGAATTCGCATAGTACCCTCCGTGAAAAATCGCCTCCCCCTAAAACCTTATACCCCTATAGGGTATAAGGTCAATTTAAATGGGAGCTGATCAGTGCTTCATGTTGCTCATGCACTCTGCATCACTGCCATCAGTTTTACACATCTGCATAATCCGGAATGACCCGTCGCGTCCCTTTTTCAGCATAAAGTGCACACCGTCTTCCTCGCTGAACCGCGCCAGATCCACATCTCCACCTGTTTGAAAGGACATGGTCATCGCTGTCATATTGATCGCCGGAATTTCTTCGTGATCAATCTTGATACGGCCTGCATCGGCAAACACCTGCACCACTTTTCCCGCGACGGGAATCATCGCATCGCCAACGCCACTTGTGTCGTGACCGCTGTGATCAGACATTTCATGGTCACCTGCTTCACCGGCCATCTTGTGGTCCCCGTGGCCGTCATGTGATTGACCGCACGCGGCAAGCGATAATGATCCGAGCACCGAAATTGCAATAATGCTGAATTTCTCAAATATCATTTGATCGATCTCCTTGGTTTAGTTGATTGGTTGTGGTTGTGCAGCATCAGGCATAGCGGCCTGCTGCTGAAGTGATCGCCCGACCCAGATATAATAAAATACGGGAATGACGACCAGCGTCAAAAGTAACGTCGAGACCATACCGCCCAGCATAGGTAGAGCGATGCGGCGCATGACATCGGCCCCAAGGCCCGATGTCATGAATATGGGTGCGAGCCCGACAAGAATGGTTGAAACCGTCATCAGTTTTGGGCGCACCCGCAACACGGCCCCTTCCATCACAGCTGCCGCAAGATCGCTGAGAGTCCTTGGAGGCTTTTCGCGGATGCGGGCGTCCAGATAAAGCAGCATCACAACAGCGGTTTCGACAGCTATGCCACCAAGGGCGATAAACCCGACAGCGACTGCCACGGACAAGTTGTAGCCTGCGAGATATACCGCCCAGATCCCGCCGATCAGCCCAAACGGCAATGAAGCCATAATAATAATGGTACGGTCCAGCCGTCCGAAATGCAGCATCAGCAAGAGGAAAATGAGGACAACAGCAGCAGGTATGGCCAATGCGAGTTGGGCATTGGCTTCCTCCAATTGTTCATATTGCCCAGACCAGTCGATGGCGTAACCCGGCGGTAGCTCCACACCTGATGCAACGACATCGCGTGCATCAGCAACAAAGCCGCCAAGGTCCCGACCGGCAATATCTACAAAGACCCATCCGGTCAGACGGGCATTTTCCGAACGGATCATCGGCGGGCCCTCTGTATACTGAATAGTTGCCACTTCTCCGATTGGGATATGTGCGCCTGCGGGTGTCGGGATCAAGATGTCAGCGATCGCATCACTGCTTTCCCGAAAGGGCCGATCATAACGCAGCATGATATTATAACGCTCCCGCCCTTCAACACTTTCGGCGAGTTTCATCCCCCCCAGCGCGGTCTGGATCACTGCCTGGAAGGTCTGCATGTCAATACCCCGTCTGGCAAGTTCCAGCCGGTCCGGAAGAATTTCCAGATATTTACCGCCAATGACACGATCAGCAAATGCAGACCGGGTACCAGGCACGGATTTCACCACCTGTTCAATTTCAAGTGCAAGGTCAGCAATTTGCTCCAGATTATCGCCAGTAATTTTGATCCCCACAGGCGTGCGCACGCCGGTCGATACCATATCCATACGGATTTTGATGGGATATCCCCAAGAATTGACCAAGCCTGGCATCGTGACGCGTGTGTTTAATTCAGCAACCAGCTTTTCTGAAGTCATACCGGGACGCCATTCACTACGGGGTTTTAAGCGTATCCAGGATTCAATCATGGTCAGTGGCGCCGGGTCCGTTGCGGTATCGGCACGACCAGCCTTTCCGAATACAGATTCCACTTCCGGTACCGTCGTAATAAGTCGGTTGGTCTGTCCCAGAATTTCGCGCATTTTCGTGGCGGAGACGCCGGGCAAAGTTGTCGGCATGTACAAAAGCTCGCCTTCGTAGAGCGCGGGCATAAACTCTGACCCGAGCCTTGACATCGGCCAGGCGACGGTCGCCATCAAAAACAGGGCGGCCCCAATCGTGATCCACTTGAATTTCAGGGCAAGTTGCAGCACCGGTTTATAGACCGCCACAAAAAACCTGTTGATCGGGTTTTTCTCTTCCGGTGCTATCCGGCCTTTAAGCAGCCACAACATCAAGACTGGTACAAGTGTGATAGACAAAAGAGCAGCAAAAGCCATGGCGTAGGTTTTGGTGAATGCTAGCGGTGAAAACAGTCTGTAGCTTTCCCCCGTCAACGCAAAAACAGGTAGAAAAGAGACTGTGATAATCAGTAGGGAGAAGAACAGGCCTGGCCCCACTTCCTTGGCCGCCTGCAGGATGACACGGCGACGGTCGGTTTGTGCCGTATCATCTGGCAGGTCCGAAAGACGCCTTGAGGCATTTTCCACCATTACAATCGACGCATCGACCATCGCACCGACTGCAATCGCGATCCCGCCGAGAGACATGATATTTGCGGTCACGCCCTGCGCCGACATGATCAAAAACGCACCGACCACACCGAGTGGCAGGGTAATGATTGAGACAAACGCCGCCCGCACATGCAGCAGGAACAGCAATGTCACCAACGCGACAGCGATCCCCTCTTCCACAAGCTTGTGTTCTAGATAGGATACCGCCCCCTTGATCAAGGGCCCTCGATCATAAACGGTATGTATTTCAACACCGTCCGGCAGCCCCCTCTGCAGGACGCTCAGTTTCTCTTTAACGCGTTCCACAACTTCCAAAGCATTTTCACCGTCCCGCATGATCACAATACCAGCGACCGTCTCCCCCTCGCCATTCAGTTCAACGATACCACGGCGTAACGCCGGACCTTCCACAATGCGGGCAACATCGCCCAACGTGACCGGTGTGCCGTTGTCTGAATAGACAACAACCTGCTTTAAGTCCTCTGTACTTTTCACATAGCCTGAAGACCTGATCACATATTCAGTTTCTCCCTGCTCCAGAACCCGCCCCCCCACTTCCCCACTTGCCGCTCTCACAGCTGCAGAAATTTTGGTGATCGGAACGTCAAAGGCGCGCAGCCGATTGGGATCAATTAAAACTTGATATTCCCGTTCAAAGCCGCCCACCGATGCAATTTCCGAAACGCCTTCAACGCCCGCCAGTTCCAGCTTTAAAAACCAGTCCTGCAGCGAACGCAGCTCGGCCAGGTCTCGGGTACCCGTCTTATCGACGAGCGCATATTGATAAACCCATCCGACCCCGGTGGCATCGGGCCCGATGCGCGGCGTGGCACCGGCAGGCAGTTGGTTGCCCAGTCGTGACAGGGCCTCCACCACACGTGAGCGCGCCCAGTAGAGGTCGACGTCATCTTCAAAAATTACATAGACAAAGCTGGTGCCAAACATGGAAGCCCCACGCACATCCTTCGTCCGGGGTAGCCCCAACAGGTTTGTTGAAAGCGGATAGGTCACCAAGTCTTCGACAATCTGCGGTGATTGCCCTGGAAAGTCCGTACGAATAATAACTTGCGTATCTGTCAGATCCGGAATCGCATCGAGAGGTGTGTTGCGCACGGCAAGCCATCCGGTGACGGCCAGCGTTGCTGCCAGGACCAGAACAATCAGCTGATTATTCACCGACCATTCGATTAAACGTGCTATGGTGGATTGCGACGGATCCCGGCCTGAAAGGCGATCATGCATATCAGTCATTGCGACCACCCTTAATGATTATGTTCTGAAGGCGACCGGCCCGACTGGGCATCGCTCATGCCCGCCATCGGATCCGGCCAGTCAATACGCCTGGCTGATGACCCGCCAAACGGGTTGCTAGCTTTAGCGCCCTCCTGCACCCACAATTTGCCCGACACAGCGTCGCGGAAAAGGGAAACACCGAGATCGCGATAATGGATCGGCGCTCCCTCAAGCATCCAAGGTTCAAGGGCAGCCATCAGATCTATGAGCGCCTCGCCGAGTGCCGTCTTATGATCATCTGCCTCCGGAGAGCGCTTTGCCTCCTCAATTGCTCCCATCGCCTGTTCGATGACAGGCGCAAGCCTGGTTTCGCCGAATGTCTCCAGCAACGCGTCTCCCGCCTTCAAGGAAGCATCAAGAAAAAACGGATCGATCCGATAGCCGTCGACCAGCGCTTCATGAAAATAGAGCCCCGCATCGACAAAATGATCAATCAGGGCAAGGGTTTCTGCATTCACGGGGAGTTCAGATAGTGGTGTGTTGCTATCCATTTCCATCAGGCTCGCAGCAGGGGTCATCTTGCGGAAACCTTCACGGAGGCTGGCTTCTGAATCGAGCAGAAACTGACCACTGACAACAATCATGTCGCCTTCTGTTAGTCCTGCTTCGATTGCCGTATAGCCATTCGCTGTCATCCCTGTACGCACCATCACAGGTTTGAAAGCACCGTCATTTTTCATCGTCACCACATGAGCCCCCTGGCTGTCGCGCAAGATAGCTTCTGCAGGAACCGCAAGGTGCTCGGTTTGCTCAAGCGCAAACTCAATATCGGCATAACCACCGGGCTTAAGCGTGCCGACTTCATTTGGCAGGACAATTCTGACTTTCCCGGTGCGTGTCAGGTCATCGACGGTCGGATAGATGTAATCCACTACTCCCTGTCGGCGATCACCGGCATCAGGGAAGCTCAAGGTGACGGCATCACCCTTTTTTATCCGGCTAAGGTCTTTCTCCGCCACCGATGCAACAACCCAGACTTCATCATAATTTTGCAGACGCATGATGGATGAGCCGGGCTTGACATAATCTCCATCCCGGATCGCCAGGTGAGACACAATGCCCGCCTGTTCTGCATAGACCGGCAGACGCTCCATGACATTTCTTGAATTTTTGACCGTCGCTATAACCCCCGCCTGCATGCCAAGCGACTTCAAGCGCCGTTCCGTTGCGGTGCTACGGGACGCGGAGCCGGATTTAAGGGCGTTGACATAATCACGCTGCGCAGCAATCAAATCAGGGCTGTAGACCCGGTAAAGAAGATCCCCCGCCTCTGCGCCATCCCCTTCGGCAGAAACTGCAAGGTCTTCAACCCAGCCTTCTACCCGTGATGCAACGATCGTTTCCAGCCGGGTGCTTGGCATCACATTGCCGTAGCTGCGAATCACGTCTCCCATGGTCAGCACACGTACTGGTGCTGTACGTATCCCCATGGTCTGGATCATTTCCGGTGAGACAACGACCCCACTGCCGGACGCCTGATTGCCGTCTGATTTGACCGGCACCAGGTCCATGCCGCAGATCGGACAGGTTCCCATTTGGTCAGCGATATAATGCGGATGCATGGGGCATGTATATTGTTCTGCCTCCTGCGCCATCACAGGCGAAACAGCAAATATCAAGATAAGGACTAGTAGTTTTCTCATGATGTCACCAAAAGGCTGTTGGCCTGTGCAATCAGGCTGATTTCTGTTGCGCGCTCACTGATCAACTCGCCCTGCAATTTCAATTGTGCGATTTCAGCATCCAGAATGGTTGAGTAATCTCCGAGCCCAGCTTCATAATTGCTGGTCAACGCTTCTATTCTGCTGTCAAGCGATACAATTTTTTCGCGAAGAACTTGTTGAAACACCTTGCTGGCGTCAATTTTGCCAGACAACGCTCTCCACTCAAACAATGACGCTCGGGCAGCAACATCGCTTCGCTGGCGACTGGCATTAGCTGCAGCTTTGGCCGCTCGTAGTTTTGGTTGCTGATTTTGACGTGACCATATGGGAACGGTGACCGAAACGCTGGCTGAGAACCAGTCGTCCCCTCCGAAAACCGATCCGGGTAACCCATTTCCCTCATCGCGCTGCTGATAAGTCAGTGACACGCCCCAGTCAGGCCGGAAAGCAGCTTTGGCAGCTGACACTCCTGCTTTCGAGACTTCACCATCCTGATCGGCAAGCCTAACCGGGTAAAACGCACCCGCACTACCGCCCCAAGAGGCTTGCATTACCTCCGGGGCGGGCGTCACTGCTGCGACAGATACCAACTCCTCAATGCCAGCTCTTACGCCAACGAGCGCGGCATCAATCGAAGCCTTCTCTCGTGCAATGTCCGCGCGTTCAATTTCGATGTCTGCAATTCTGAAGACGACAGGCCGCCCCGCATCAATTTCAGACTGAATAACTCCTTCCAGTTCGTCATACTTGCTGATGCGAGCTGTCAGCAGGATAAGTTGCTCGTTTAATGCGCTTTGTTCCGCCAGCAAGCTGATCAATTTTGATCTCAAGGATGCAAATTGCCATTCCGCCTGGAGCTGTTGCAGCGATGCCCTGCTCTCACTGATCGATGACTGCGCCCGGCGTTCAGCTAGATTTGGAAGCGATTGACGCACAGCAATCGACTTGTTTGTCGGCAAGAACCGATCAAAAGCTGGCTCCTGCAAAGGCACATTATTCACGCCGATCGACACGACCGGATCGGGAAGCCCCAAGGATGCCGCTGCATTTTCGCGGCTTTCGGTTTTGCTGAATTGCAGAGCTGCAACCGAAGGATGCTCCAGCAGCCGTTGTTCCAACTCCTCGAAGGTTTGGGCATTGGCAAGTGGGATGGCACTCCAGGCCAGCAAGACAGCAGCCAAGATCAATGACCATCGGGATAAGGGTATGACAGATAGGCGAATAGAATGAGATATATTCATTTTGACTGATCCAGAAACAATTTGGTTCAACTGCACCCGCGCTAAAAACGCATGGCGCAATTACAAGGAATTGTTCCGGAAAATCAGAGGATCAGAATATTGTTCAGTTGAACAGGCGATAATGGAACTGGTGGTGCTAGACTGGGCGGTCGCAATCGCGCAGATATCCAGAGGCCGACATCAATTTGTAGCGCCGCGTCAAAGGCAAGAATTTTTTCAGCACTTGGCAATTCCGCAGCAAAGGCCTTCAAGGCAACTTCGTTTGCTTTTTGATAGTATGCATCACATTCCGCACACCCCGCACAGTCCATGGGAGCCATTTTTTCTGATGGCCATGGAGCTGCATCGTGGCAGCCTTTCTCAGAAGACGGGCTGTCACTTTCTGAGGCAACTGCAGCTTGCTCACTAGGCGTAGCGCTCGCATGGCAGCATGCAAAAACGGGATTGATGACAAATGTCACCATCACCGCCAATATCGCAATTTGCTTCACAAACACCATAATCCGTTGTTACCCGATAACTTCATTTATGTCCATACCCCATAGGGGTATACAGTGACTTAATTCCTTTACGACAGCCTAACAAACTCGGCTGAATGATTGGTAAATCGGCACTTCGCGACCCTTCAGGTTGTATTGCCACGCAAAAACAAGCCTCTCCTTTTCAAGTCCGACAAATCAATCGCCAACGGCGTTGTTGAGTGCTTCGTCCATCCGACTTCCACATTGGACCGACAATTCCGGCACGACCAGCCGGTTTGCAGCCATCGTTGGGCCGGACTGGGTGAGATACATATTCTGGTCTAGCCGGCGGTGCTACTGGCGAGGACGCAGGATCACCGTATCCACAATCAGCTGGCAGCATTCAGGATGGCGGAAATAGTAAGTGTGTATGAGTTCGTTCCATTGGAAAGTATCTTGAAGTAAAGCAAGGGTGTCAGCTGACAGTTCGGGCGCATCGCTCATCATTTGTTTCATGAGCGGTACGCGCTCACCCAGAGCCTCATTTGTCCTGATTATCAGCTCATTGATAATTTCTTTCGGCAGATCAATAATCAATGAGGGTGATTGCGGAATCCGACTTACTGACAAGACATTCGTTCCAGGCGCTACTCCGAAGGCAGATGATTTGATGACATTTGTAAGCAACCGATTTAGCGATGGCGCTAAAGGCACTGATAAGACCCAGCCGAAGCACGAAAGCAATATAGTCAGGATGACTGCCGCAAGAAAAAAAACAATGAACGCGAAGAAAAAACAGATGATAATTATAAATATCGTAAAGCCTGAGAAAACCAATTCGACTCCGTTCATTCCATAAACAACAATTGGACCTATAAAAGCGATAATGGACAGCACGGAAGCCATTGGAATGGCAAGAGTTGTGAACCCGGTTGCCAGAGAACGGGTTCCAATCGGTTTGACTTTCAATCTGTGTACATTTTCCAGCAACTGTAAAGCTTCATCAGATTGATGAACTATAATGTTCATTTTATTGGGTCTGTACGAAAGGTATTTTCCTGTTACCCACCAGAATATTTTTCGAGCACGCGGAAAAAGGACCGGTCGAAACACAACAAGAGGAAAGCCAACCACAAGAAAAGCAGCAACGATTTCAGCGAGGTCGTTCATACTGCCATTGGCCTGCGTGGGAGTGATAAAATAAAACCCGTATGCTAGTACATAGTAAATTGAATATGCCAACGCGGCAGCAATAATCGCGATTAAAACCAACTCACGTCTGTTATACTGATATTGCACGCCCTTACGAGTTTTCAGAAATGGCGCCCCAACAGTTGTTATGTGCACATACATTCTTGCTGCGGGTTCTAAGTGTATCATGCACAGCTCTGCGACATTTCCCCCATGACTATGCGCGATAACTGCCACACGCTCTGATTTTGCAATCAATTTCAAGCAATTTGACAGTTCTTTTGCTGCTTTCTCCCTCTCGTCCTGACTATTTTCACCGCTCCACCGAAACTGGATGATATCCTCTTCAGCTACATGTTCCGTTAGCTGTTGCCAGAACTGGCTACCCTTCTGCCACCAGCGGTCGCCCTCTAAGCTCTCATCGGTGTCAAATGTTCCATGAACCAGAACGTACTTCATTACCCCCGAGCCTCGCGATCTATTCTACTTTGCTTACACTGATCAATAGGGAATCCTGCCACAGAACTGGGCGAATGGACAAATGAAAAGAGCTGAAGGTTTAGTATTATGCTCTTGCACTTCTTTACGAGTGCTGCCCGGATTTGCGAGCTTCACCGGGCCTGTTTGGTTTTGGCAAATACGCTATAAAGAAGCCACTTTGGGAAATCACGCTTAAGGATTGCCTGACCCTCGAGTTGGATCCGACCACTTGCTATCTCCGGCCGTATCGGTCGCAATCCCCTCCAAACTTCCGCTAAGGTTTGAACCCGGGTGCAAATGCGCAAATCAATCTCAAATCCTGTTGGTTTTGTGCACACGTCGACGGTGCTGTTCTCGCACACCAGCCAAAACAAGTGGTGGTTTCTTGGTGCATCCGTGAAGTCAATTTCCAACACAAGGCGCCCCGCGGGCATCACCGAAATATCAAGACGTCGGTGCATCGCCCAAACTAGCCAACCAGGATCAAGGTCATCTTTTTCGATGTCGCGCGCCCATCTTTGACCCCACTCGCCGATGCTGCCAAGAACAGTTTTGAGTTCTCGTCCCGCATCTGTCAGAATGTATTCGTCCGCATGGTTTTTATTGATCGGCTTTCGAATGAGCGCACCGGCGTCCTCCAATTGGTCAAGCCTTTGTTTTAGAAGTGTCGCTGAAATTCTCGGCACACCTCGCCGGATGTCATTGAAGCGCGTGCTGCCAGCATTGAGCTCGCGGACGATAAGCAGCATCCATTTCTGCGTCAGGACTTCCGAGGCCAGAGCAATGGGGCAAAATTGACCGTAGTCTGATTTCATGATGAACCTAAAAAAATGTCGTCCGCATGAGGCTAGCACTATTCATCTGGCAAATCTGGTCCAGATTATTGACTGGATCAACGCAATTCCTTCTTTACTAGTGGACAAAATAATAACTATGGGTGACTTGATCGATGATTTTCCCAAAAAAAGCTCCTATTATATCCCGTCGAAGCATTTTAGTCGGAGGGGCCGCACTCATGGCGACAATCAATTCAACGCCAGTTCTTGCAGCGAAAACGAAAGCGTTGAGAAGGAACACCTCGCAACCTCCATTTGACCGGAACCGCTTTGTCGAGGACTGTATTGCAGCGCATCATGAAACCGACTCGATTCCCGCTGTGCGAGACGTCTTGGCCCGCGCCGTTGCTGATCACCAATCTGTGCTCGCTGGCCTTGGTGAACCGTCAGCAGCGGGATTGGACGTATTGCTCAGCTCCCCCACTCTCACGATTTTCGCGGCGCAATGGACGCCGCAAATGAATCTACTGCCCCACGATCACGCGATGTGGGCCTTGATAGGCATTTATACCGGACGCGAAGACAATATATTTTGGCGGCGACAGAACGGTGAAATTGAAGCCTATGGGGCCAATTGTTTGTTCGAAGGCGATGTTGCGACCTTGCCCGCTGAGGTCATTCATTCGGTAACAAACCCGCTCCTTAGATTTACGGGCGGCATTCACATTTATGGCGGTGATTTTTTTGACACAGCGCGCACACAGTGGGACCCCGAAACGCTCATCGCGGAGCCCTCAGACGGTGATTCTATCCGTGACATGTTCGCGCGAGAAAATGCACGCCGAAAACTTGCCTCCGGTGGCAGGTCTACCCAATAACTGATGAAGCGCTCTTTTGTCAGTACGCGCTACAGAAGAGATGGAACATTAGAAATAAATAAATTTATGCGGGGGCTCCATCGTCACAACTTGTTTTCAAGCGTTGCTCGCCGTCGCCTCAGCTTTTGCAATCGATTGTCCGGGGCGTACTCAATTTCGGATTCGATTCTAGGATCGCCTTGTTGAGAGATCGATGTCTAGATCTGAGATCTGCTGCACTCCTATCTGTAATGAATTGATCCTCATGTGTTGCGAAAGGCACCAGCCCTAGCCTCGTTCAATTCGTTGGTTTTGCTGCAGATTATTGCTAGCTTGTTCCTGCCTTTACGGATATCAGGACGCATTATGAACCTTTCCAGGCGAGCCTACCAAAATGCCGTCACTGCAGCAGGTCATCTGCTTGCCGGAGAAAAACCGATCCGCATTTTGCGATCCCTCAATTGGCCGGCCGAAACGGGCCATGCTTTTCTGGCCTCTGGCGGGCAGACGCTTCCGGTTATCGAATACCCACCCTTCGACGGCACGGAGACCCGGGCGCAGCTAGCAGCTGCGAGGGCCCTATTGGTCGGCGATCACCCAGTTTTTGCGTGGCTGCGGCGCACAGCCGACAAACTTGAACTTGCGGCGGCCATGCTCGAAAACATTGGCAGCGCGGCATTTTATCAATACAGCCAGCGCCTCTACGGGACACCAGAGCGTGTGTTACTAGACGGGGTCACAAAGACGATTAATCTGGCGCGACACTTGGATGATGCCCTCGCCAATCTCGATTTCGGGCAGTTAGTCGTGGGCGGTACCGAAGAAGAGATGAACGCAGAGGAATTCGCCGGCCAGCTAGCTGGGCGGCTGCCAAAATATTTCCAGGATCAGGCCCCAGCAATTGAGATTGATGAGAATATGTCCTCCAAAGCGGCGGCTGGGTCGCGCCGTATACGCATCAGCAAGACCGCCACCTTCTCGGCGATGGACGTTCATCAGCTGATGATGCATGAAGCGCTGGTTCATACGGCAACCGCGCTGAACGGCCGGGCGCAGACAGAGTTTCCAATCCTGGGCGCTGGCCATGCCGGCACGACAGAAATTCAGGAAGGCCTGGCCGTGTTCGCCGAATTGATCAGCGGCGCGCTGGATCCGATCCGGTTCCGCCGTCTGGTTGACCGGGTCATTGCCATTCAGATGTCAGTCGACGGCGCGGATTTTATCGAGGTATACAAGTATTTTCTCGGGCAACACGAGAAACCAGCCCAGGCATTCGATGATACACGACGGGTTTTTCGCGGCGGCGTCATCACCGGTGGCGCGCCGTTTACCAAAGACGGCGTTTATCTGAATGGTCTGCTCCGGGTGCACAACTTCATGCGCACTGTCATTAAGCTGCGGCGGGCCGACCTGATCAGATTGCTGTTTGTCGGCAAGCTTGACCTAGAAGACGTGCCGGCACTAGCCGCCTTAGCCACCAACGGACATCTGACACCGGCCAACATCCTGCCGCCATGGGCCAGAGACATGCGTTTTCTGGTGAGTTACCTTGCCTATTCGTCTTTCCTCAATCAGGTAAAACTGCCTGGCCTGCAATCGTATTACACGACCATGTTGGACGAAGTGCCTGATGTCTGGGATTTCACTGATTCTGGAAACGCCTGAGCCACTAATTTTTCTCATCACACGACGGATCTTCATTGAGCTGTGCTGAAAATTTACGACTTCCTCAGGTGGGAGACCTGAAGGACGCCATGTGGGCCAGTGCGATAGCACACGATCATTGCAGAATTCTACCCGAATGTGACCCTATTCTTGTTAGTCAGTCATTCTTTAGTCAGATAATAAAATGTATTTTGCGTCGATTACAGTCAAACATATAAGGAGAAATGCTGCACTAAAATCTCCAGCGTCAAGTTTCGCCGTTAGTTCTTTTGCGCCAATATCATATCCCTGCTGATCAAGGAGCGTCGACAGTTTCTCATGTGTCATTTTTTTTCGTTGAATTTCTTCTCTCAGCAGTTTTGTGGCGCGTGCTCTGTATTCTTGCTTCAGCGAGGTTGGCATCATAGTATTTGCCTCCGAAATACGGTTGATGTTTATATACCATATTTCAGTGATTGACCAAGGCCGGGGTTACCAAATTATACGGATGAAATATGGGGAACACACTGTATCGTCAACTTTGCGCACTCTTTGCTGTTTACCCTCCTCTTGGTTCCTCTCAGTAAGCTAAAAATCACAAATTGATATGGATCACTATTTCAGTTGCAACATGGACGAGAAAGAGAATCACCCGACCCGTTAGGGCTCGATCCAATACCGCGCCTTGTCAGGTGTATTCCATGCCGTCGAACAATGGATCATTTTCAGCCTCAAGTTCTACTGCTGCAAATGCTTCTTCCGCGTCATCCATGCTATCGACGCAAGCAATGTGAAAGAGTGCATCACCGCGATTTACAATTGGCAGATTGGAACGCCCAATGATGACGCCAGATTTGCTTGCCAGGACGTCTTCGTTGACACGTCCCAACGGATCGGAAACCTTGCCGATGACCTCATTTTTGCTGACCTGAGCACCGAGCGGTTTTTCGTCGCGCAGGATACCGCCCATCGGCGCACGCAACCAATGGCTCGACATGGCACGAATGGGTTCGGTTCTTTTGGCCGAATCCTTCCCCTTTCGAAGCATGCCGATATGGCGCAGGACGCCGAGAACTCCTTTCACGCCGATGCGGATCGCAGGCTCGTCAAATCGCAGTGCCTCGCCTGCCTCATAGAGCAAAGTGTTGCACCCTACTTCCTGTGCCGCTTGCCGAAGTGATCCGTCGCGCAAATTCGCGTTCAACATGATCGAGGCGCCAAAAGCACGCGCCATTGCCTCGACAATGGGATCGTCAAGATTTGCCCTGATCTGTGGCAAATTCGCCCGGTGCACAGCACCGCTGTGGAGATCGATCCCGTACTCAGCGCGCTGAACAATCTCTGTCATAAAGATATGCGCCAGTTGGGCAGCAAGCGAGCCTGACACATTTCCAGGAAAACACCGGTTCAAATCACGCCGGTCAGGAAGATATCGTGAAAGCGCGACAAAACCATAAGTATTAACTACCGGAACAAGGATGAGCGTACCGCGCAATCGGCTTAGTAGTTTGAGTTCTGTCAATCTTCGGATAATCTCGACACCGATAATTTCATCGCCGTGGATTGCCGCGCTCACGAATGTGACCGGTCCGGCCTTTCGGCCATGCATCACCTGAACTGTCAGATGCATCTGTGTGTGGTCGGACAGATAGCTCAATGGCAAGTCAATCACCCGGTGTTCACCCGGTTTGATTTTCTCACCGCCAAGTTCAAATTCACTTACCGGCATACTATTAGCCTTTCCCGCGCGTTTTCGTCTTGCTGGGTTTTGCATCTTTCTCGAGATACTCGATGATCATGCTCGCCACATCTTTTTGGGTTGCTTTTTCAAGACCTTCGAGGCCCGGCGATGAATTCACTTCCATCACGACAGGGCCAGAATTGGCACGCAACAAATCGACCCCGCACACGTTCAGTCCCATGGCCTTGGCGGCCGTTACAGCGGTCTGTCGCTCGAGCGGGCTAATTTTAACCATTTCAGCCGTACCACCACGATGAAGGTTCGACCGGAAGTCGCCCTCTTTACCCTTTCGCAGCATCGCGGCGACAACCTTATCGCCAATCACGAAACACCGCAGATCCTGGCCACCTGCTTCTTTGATAAACTGTTGGACAAGAATGTTGGTTTTAACGCCGCCAAATGCTTGGATGATCGATTCCGCTGCCTTTTGGGTTTCACCAAGAACGACACCGATACCTTGCGTTCCTTCGAGTAGTTTGATGATCACCGGCGGCCCACCGGCCATGTCGATGATCTCCTCTGCCTGGGATGTTCTGTGTGCGAACACTGTTACAGGTAGACCGACACCCTTACGGGCCAGTAACTGCATGCTTCTAAGCTTGTCGCGGGAACGTGTTATTGCAACAGATTCATTCAACGGATAAACCCCCATCATTTCAAACTGCCGCAGAACGGCAGTACCGTAGAATGTGACAGATGCTCCAATCCGGGGAATGACGGCATCGTAATGCGGTAGAATTTCCCCAGAGTACCGAATAGTCGGTTTGCTTGACGTTATATTGATATAACAGCGCAAGTGATCAAGGACATCAATCTCGTGGCCACGTTGTTTGGCCGCTTCAACAAGCCTTTTGTGCGAGTATAAATTCGGATTTCTGCAAAGTAGAGCGATTTTCATGATTATTCTCCGTGTTTAATTTTCATTTTTCTTCTTTTACGGCCAGCACAATATGAGCGGCCAGGATCGACGACAAATTTGGTTCGCACGGCTTCACGACCAATCAGCATGCGGAAGCCGAGGTCATCCCGGTTCGTCAACGTAAGTTCGATCGTCAGGTTTTTATTGCCGATTACTGCCGTGGTTTTGACGACATATCTTGTTTCGCTGTGCCCCGTGGAGCTCTTGATTTTTCGTTGCTCCAACACCGGTGCCACACACTTTATCTCCGGCAATCGGCGGCGCTGCAGTGGGTGAATATAAAACTCGACATGGGGCGTTCCATCTTTTTCAAAAGGGCGGATGCGGAGTGCATGCAAGGCTGATGTTCTTGCTCCAGTGTCTATTTTAGCGTTGATCGGCTGCACCCCGAATTCCGGAAGCGTCACCATTTCTCGCCAACCGATGACACTTTTTTTCCCTAGTGCATTCAGATCGACGTTGCTGTCAGTGTTTTGTTTCCGGGCGCTCCCCGGTGCTCTCGAAACTCGCTTCGCCGAGGCGCCGGTAACTTGCGAAAGTGCGTGCGTTCGCAACTGCATAATGGGTCTCCATATCTAATAGGACGAAACCGAGTTCAAACATTTCGTCTGTCAGGTCCTTGAGAAAGCTGTCAGGGAGCTTTTTTCGATCCGCGATCTTGCGCAGCATCTTTGGTGATATCCGGTAGCGGCCACTGACTTTGCCGCCGAAGGGCTTTTCATAAAGGTCAGCGAGTTTCCTGGCGATGTCTGGGATCGATGGTCGCATAATTTAGCCTCCTGCATGATCTAAATACTCACAAATAACACGCCATAGCAACAAAAATGTTTGCTATAGCTGCATTTTATGTATATTTGGTGGAAAGAACCCTGTCGTGAGGAGCACATTTGTGGCAATATTGCAGATATTTCTCGGGCTAATTTGCCTCGGCCTTGGCGGTGATGCCTTGGTGCGGGGCGCCGTTGGGGTGGCCGAGCGGCTGAAAATCTCACCCCTGGTGACCGGACTGGTTTTGGTCGGTTTTGGCACTTCCATGCCTGAGCTGGTTACCAGCTTGAATGCTGTGCTGAAAGGCTCATCCGGCCTTGCAATTGGCAATGTCGTCGGCAGCAACATCGCCAATATTCTTCTGATCCTGGGGCTGACGGCAATGATCTTTCCTATTGCCACCGATCCAAAGGCGTTCAAGCGTGACGCGCCGATGCTTGCATTTGCCACTGTCGCATGCGTGATCTTCGCGTTCAACGGAGAATTCGGGCGCATCACCGGTTTTGCATTTGTAAGTTTTTTGCTGGCTTACGTCGTTTTCACTTATCTGACTGAAAGGCAAACACATGATGCACAGGCCCAACTCCACATAGACGCGACAAAACTCGTCGCACCTTCAACACGGCCCTTTTGGCTGAGTGTTCTGATCGCCGCTACAGGCATCACCTTAGTTATTCTTGGTGCGCATTGGATCGTCACCGGATCAATAACAATAGCCCGTACGTTCGGTGTCTCAGAAACAGTGATTGGCCTCACAATTGTTGCGGTCGGTACATCCCTGCCTGAACTCGCAACGTCCATTGCCGCTGCCATTCGAAAACAGACTGATATTGCTTTCGGTAACATCGTTGGCAGCAACATATTCAACACTCTTGGTATTTTAGGCGCGACGTCAATGATCGTACCAATCACGGTGCCCGCAAATGTCCTGACCTACGATTTATGGATACTCATTGTCGTAACAGCACTTCTTTTATGGGCTGCCTTTACCGATGCGCGGTTGTCACGCCGTGAAGGTGCTGTATTCCTTGGACTCTACATTGCGTATCTGGGATTTCTGGCGGTGCGGGCTGCCGGTGCCACGTAGGTCTACAGAAAGGTACAGAAGGGGTATCGCTCTGTACAAACAATACTGAGATCACCGGTAGAATTGATGAGGGTGATGCAGATGCTGATTAATAGAGAAAGGTAATACCATGGAATCCGCTTCATCGTTGATTTTAACACTTCAGGAGGCAGTTGGAAATGCAATTGCTGCTGCGGCCGCTTATGCGCCATCGTTAATCGCCGCAATATTGGTTTTGCTTGCCGGATGGTTCGTTGCGCGGTTTGCGCGTGTTATAACGCACCGCGTCCTTTCTGGAGCAAACCGCCTGCTGGATAGACTGCTTCAGCGCGGCACGTTGTCGGGTATTCGGATGACGCCAACCGCCACAGCTGTCTCGGGCGAGGTGTCGTTTTGGGTCATTATCTTTCTGTCGATCACCATCGCCGCGCGGATCGCCAAATTGCCTGCGCTTTCTGGATGGCTCAATCAAATAGCTGGGCATTTGCCCAACCTTCTAGTCGGCGCTGCAATAATCGTAGCTGGTTATTTCGTAAGCGTGATTGCAGGCGAGCAGGTCACTGCAACAGCTCGGGCCGCCAAGGCCGGGCAAAGCGCGCTTATGGGCCGTTTTGCTCAAGGAGCGATCTTCGTGACAGCGTTAATCATTGGCCTCGACCAGGTCGGCGTTGATGTAACGTTTCTCGTCGCACTGTTTGCAGTTGCCGTCGGGGCTATTTTTATCGGGTTCTCGATAGCCTTCGGTCTTGGCGCCCGCGACTTTGTGAGCAATCTAATCGGCGCACGAACAGCACATCAGAAATTGCGTCCAGGTGTGATGGTGCGCATCGGTGGCATCGAAGGCGAGATACTCGAAATTACGCCGACGCAAATTGCCCTTGATACATCTGACGGACGAACTCTTGTGCCGGCACGGCTAACAGAAGAAAGCGGTTTGGTGATCCTTACTTCCGAACAAAGCAAAGGAGCGAGCGATGAGTAGTGTTTCGCCACTGACACTTGCGTTTATTGAGAAGCGGCCATCATCGGTGGCGCAATCACTGACGGCAATGGAAACCGATGACGCGGCAGCGTTCCTTGAAACAATCCCTACACGGTACGCTGCGAATACGGTTTCACACATGGGTGCATGGTCGGCCTCTGGATTGTTGACAAGGATGAATGCATCTGCCAGCGCTGCCGTCCTGCGGGAGCTGGAGTATCACACCGCTGCAGCGATTCTCCGAATGATGGCGGAGAGTGATCGCCTCTTGCTTTTGGATTTATTGCCAAAAAAGTTGCACCGGGATCTGGAAACGTCCCTGTCGTTTCCTGAGGACACTGTCGGGGCGAAAATGACTACGAGCATCATGGTTTTGAACCATGATCAAACAGTTGCTGACGCATTGGCTGAACTGAAGCGATCACACCGGGCAAAAGCAGAAGTCGTATTTGTTATCGACGCCGCCAGGAGGCTGAAAGGCGCGGTAACTGCAGCATCTTTGCTGCATCAGTCTTTGGCGTCACCGTTGACCGAAATGATGGACACAACAGTTGTTCCGCTTTCGGCGCGCGCTCGGCTTGGCGCAATTGCCTCGCTAGACGCCTGGGATGAATACGCTCAACTGCCCGTGCTGAGCCGAAAAAAACTCGTGATCGGTGCGTTGTCACGCAAGGCAGCCAAGCAGCATGGCCGTACCGGCGCACAAGTGCCCGGAGCGCCCACATCCTCAATTGCCGTTGCGATTGCAAACGCCTTCTTCACGAGCGCTATCGGGTTGGGGCAATTGCTGGCTGACGTTGACCAACCGCTACAGCCACCGAAACAACAAGGAGGTCGGTCATGAGTGCTGATCCTATTCGCGCTGCAGACGCCCTAAACCAGCGTTTCTTTATTGACCACCCACTGGATGCAGCGCGCAAGATTGAAGAGTTGAGCGCGTCAGACGTTGTCGAAGCCACCAAACGACAATCCGTCAAAATTCTGACACCCGTCTGGCGGCAGCTTTTGCCGGAAACTGCGGCGAACCTGTTACGCGCCTTGCCCGAGGCAATGGCAGATCAGTTGCTTTGCGAAGTGCCCGCTGCACAGGCTGTACGCCTTCTTGGGCATATGCCGGATGAAGAAGTTGCCTCGCGCCTTTCACGGCTAGATCCCGCAATCAAAAAAGATCTTGAAATGCTTCTCTCCTATCCGCGCGATACAGCTGGCCGTTTGATGAGCACGAATGTCTCTACGTTCCGAAAGGACGCGACAGCTGGTGAGACATTGAACAGGCTGCGCGAAAGCGGCATGACGACGGCCAAGAGTCTTTTTCTTGTGGATGACGCACAGAAATTAACTGGCAGGGCTGCCTTGACTGATGTTGCCCTGGCGCCGTTGCACAAAACTCTCGGCGAACTTGAGCAACCGCTCGTTACGGTTGTCCGGCCGATTGATTCGCTCACTGAGGTAACCAAAGCGTTTGAAAGTGGAAAAATTCTCGATCTCCCGGTTGTTGACGTTGATGGCGTTTTCCTCGGTGCCGTCACCCATGATGATATTGCCCGGACAATCAAAAAAGACGCGACAACGAACCTGCAGACAATGGTTGGTGCCAGCAAAGAGGAGCGTGCCCTTTCCAGTCCGATTTTCACAGTTCGTAAGCGCATGCCATGGTTACAAGTCAATCTTGTAACTGCGTTTATGGCGGCAGCGGTTGTCGGGATTTTTGAGGGCACCATCGCTCAAGTGACGGCGTTAGCGGTTTTGTTGCCGGTCGTCGCTGGTCAGTCGGGCAACACGGGTGCCCAAGCGCTCGCGGTAACGATGAGAGGTCTTGCTCTAAGGGAGATTACTGTGCGGCAATGGGCACGTGTACTTCGTAAAGAGGTGATCGCAGGCTTTTTAAACGGAATTGCCATTGCCACTACTTGCGGCATTGGTGTTTATATTTGGAGCCAATCGCTCGGACTTGTGGCCGTGATCATGTCGTCAATGGTGCTTGCGATGGTTGCAGCTGGTTTCGCCGGGGCGATTATCCCCGTGGTCCTGACGCGATTGGGGCAGGATCCCGCAACCTCGTCATCGATCATTCTCACAACGGTAACTGATATTGCCGGTTTCTTCGCCTTCCTGGGCATCGCCACTTTGATGATGCAGTTTTTGTAAAGTCTGGAGCCTTCTATTGACCACTGATTTATTGAACCCCGCCGCTGTAGACGCAATCAAGTGGGTTGGAATCCTATTCTGTGTCAGCCAGTCAGCAATGTTTTCCGGTCTTAACCTGGCATATTTCAGCGTCAGTCGCTTACGGCTCGAGGTTGAAGTTGGCACAGGCAACAAATCGGCTGCCCGTATTCTCAAGATGCGAGAAGATTCCAACTTTCTGTTGACGACAATCCTGTGGGGCAATGTCTGCATTAATGTCCTACTCACGCTGCTGTCAAATTCGGTAATGGCAGGTGTCTTTGCATTTGGCTTTTCCACCGTTATAATTACACTATTCGGAGAGATCCTTCCGCAGGCGTATTTTTCACGCAACGCGATGAAGATTGGCGCCCGGCTTGCGCCGGTGTTGCGCGCCTATCAATATTTGCTTTATCCGGTGGCAAAACCAGTGGCACTCATGCTCGACTTGTGGCTCGGGAAAGAGGGCATTCAATATCTTCGGGAGCGGGACATGCGCGAGATGATCCGGAAACATATGGCAGCCGCTGAGGCAGACCTCAGCCAGATTGAAGGACTGGGTGCGCTCAACTTCCTTTCGATCGATGATGTTCCCACATCTCAAGAAGGTGAACCGCTTGACCCGCGCAGCATTATCGCCCTGCCGTTTGAGGGTAACCAGCCGACGTTTCCAACCAAATTCGGTTCTGAACGGCGTGCCTTTCTGCGTGCGTTGCAGGCGTCGGGCAAAAAATGGGCAGTAATAACAGACCTTGAAGACACTCCTCGCCTCGTCGTCGACGTTGATGGATATTTGCGCGCTGCGATATCTGAGCCCAAGACCTTTGAGCCAGAACAGCATTGCCATATGCCCATCATCATTCGTGAACACAACACACGCCTCGGGCATGTCTTGCAGCGCCTTGAAGTTCAACCTTCATACACGGGCGATAATGTTATCGACCGTGATGTTGTTTTGATATGGACCGATGAGCGGCGCGTTATTACCGGGGCCGACATCCTGGGCCGCCTCTTGACCGGTATTTCAAAAATTCAAAGAAAAACAGAGAGTATCGGCGATGCAAATTCCAGAAAGTATAATTAGTTTCATTACGGCAGACGCCTTGTCGACGCTGCTCCTGATTGCGTTCTTGCTTGCTGCTCGCGTGATCTTCATTCGCATGCTGGAACGAGGCGCAGACACGCTCTCGGAAACACGCCGCCGCTGGATTTCGATCATTCAGAATTCATCTGTAATACTTGTCGGCTTGGGTCTTGTTTTTATCTGGTCCCCAGAACTTTCTACGTTCGCCTTGTCACTTACGGCCTTTGCCGTCGCGCTGGTCATCGCGACCAAAGAATTCCTTTTGTGCATGGTTGGTGCAGTGTACCGGACCGTTGCGCGCCCGTTCGAAGTCGGCGACTGGATAGAACTCGGCGACATGCGCGGCGAAGTCGTTGCTGAAGGCATTCTAACAACGCGTCTCCAGGAGCTAGGCGATGACGATCGTCGTTATCTGTACACGGGCCGTGTTCTCACCATTCCGAACAGCTTGCTTTTGGCGAACACTGTCACGAATGAGAGTTTTCGTAAGCGGTTTGTTCATCATTCATTCGCGATCACCTTTGAGGCTAATTCCAACGTCGCGGGTATCAAGCAGGAGATTATTGACGTAATCGCGGTCAAATCGGCGGCTTATGATAGTATTGCTGCGAGATATTGGGAAATGGTGCGCCGTAAGGTCCGCACTGACTTGCCAAGTCGCGATCCTTCTGTCTCGGTCGGAACCAACCATCTGGCGAACATCATATTTCACGTAACGTTTTTTTGTCCGACCAACGAGGCGCTTGCCGTCGAGGAGGCCGTTATAGATGCAGCTCTGTCACTCAGTTATAAGGCGCTGCCGGCGCTCGTACAGGGGTGAAAAATATCACGAAGAAACACAGGCCGGACCGTTTGTTTTTCAAATTCCCAAAACCCACGTTCTGCTTGCATGCTGTCGGCGCCTAACCTGCCGTTTGTAGGCGCACGCCAGGTGCTTCCCCGAAATCGTAGGCTTCAAGAACGATTGTCGCTTTGGTACCTTGCGAATTCCTATCTTCGATTTTAATGAAACCACCGTGAGCTTCCACAAGTTTTTTTGCTATCGGAAGACCGAGGCCGAGACCGTCATATTGTCCAGAATAGTCAAAGTCGCCTCGCTCAAATGGCTCACAAAGAGTGCTGAGCTTTTTACCGCACAACCCTGCCCCACAATCTTTAATCACAATGCCCAGTTGCTGATCATTCAGTCTGTCAAATCCTATGATGATTTTTGAATCTGGATTAGAGAATTTGATTGCGTTCGACAGAATATTCAAAAAGGCCTGCGTAATCGCGGTCTCGTCAATTTTCAGTATTGGGTTTATTTCACCCGGTACGAAAATGACTTCTATGTTTTTGTCACGCAGAGCGTGTTGCGTGATGGAAATAACGGTCTCGACAAGTGCTATGGCGTTAACTTCGGCCACTTTCAATGGCGGGTGATTTTGTTCAAGTTCAGACATGACGATCATGGAGTTCAGCATAGAGAGCAAATGTTCGCCACTCTTGTGAATTAATTGTACATATTCAGCGTGATCACCCTCAAGTTGATCCTTCATGACCTCCGAAAACCCAATAACTGAGTTAAGCGGTGTGCGTAACTCATGGCACATATTTGCCAGAAATGCCTGCTTGGCTCGCGCGCCGGATTCTGCTTTGAGCAAAGCATCTCGCATTGATGCCTCGGCTGCTTTGCGTGCCGAGATTGCATCTTTCAGTAATTTTGCTTTGGCAATGTCATTTTCGGGCTGTTCGGATGTGCTCGACCCGCCCACTTCCAACAACACTTCAAGCGCTCTTAGTGCCTGCAAACGTTCAATTTGGCTTTTCACTCGTGCCAGCACAACTTTGAAATCGAAAGGTTTAACGATATAGTCGTTCGCCCCCAACTCGAACGCCTGAAATAGTGCTTCTGTTTCGTTGCGCGCCGTCAGCATTATCACTGGTAAGTGGGAGGCAGAATAATCCTCGCGGATTCGTTCAAGCACTTCGATACCAGACATCTTTGGCATCATCCAATCAAGCAAGAGCAAGTCCGGACGATGTTCTGCGATTCGTTTCAGGGCAGATGCGCCATCCGTTGCGAAATGGATCTCATAGCCTTTTTTGGTCAATCTTCGCTTTAGGATGTTGATGTTGTCTTGAACGTCGTCAACGATCAGAATATGGCCTTGAGAGAGAATTTTCTCTTCTTCCGATGGAGAGGCCATAGCCATTCTGTTTCCTCTCCAAATTGGCATCGTAAATGGACCTGATAGCCTGCCAGCATTCACCGACTGGGAATTATGTCCTGCCAGATCATACTGCATATTTTTTATTGAAATTTTGTTAAACGCTGGACCTCAATGGCATAGCGCCTAGTGGAAACGACAAACGCAGTGTCGTAACAATGTGGTTCGCGAGTTGCCGAGGAGATTAGCGCCATCCTCAGCCATGGGTCCATGGATTGGCGCGTGCAGGAACCCGAGAATTGATCACAGGTTATACAGAAACCCAACAGGCAAGTGGTGTGGCGACTAAATCGGATCCATCGCCTTAACCAGGGGAATCCTTAACTCTGCCCGTCACCGTTTTTTTTACGTGCAGATCTCTTTGCGGGAATGGGATTTCAATGCCGGCTTGTTTGAAAGCATTGAAAGTTGCAATGCGTAGTTCATTTTGAACGATGATCCGATCATTGATGTCTTTGATAAACACTCGCATTTCAAAATCGAGAGAACTGTCACCAAACCCCTTGAAATAAATGGATGGTGCGGGGACTCTCACCACACGCTTATTGTCGGCCATGACTTGGTTCAGAGTTTGCAGCACCTGATCCGGGTCTTCATTGTATGAAACGCCTATAGGCAGGACGACACGATTAAATTTATCCTTATGGGTCCAATTAGTGACTGCTGACGAAATGAGTTCGGAATTGGGTACGATGATTGAAGACCGGTCCCAGGTCTCGATTTCGGTGGATCGAACACTGATGCGCTTGACAATACCCTCCCCGGACGAAACCACGATCCAATCGCCAACTTTGATCGGCCGCTCAAACAGCAAGATCAGACCGGAGACGAAATTATTGACGATACTTTGCAGCCCAAAACCAATGCCGACCGACAATGCGCCTGCGACAATTGCAAGACTAGCAAGATTGATACCCAGGACCGCAATGGCTGTTGTGATGCCGACAACTAGCCCAATATAGCCAAGTAATGTTCGGAACGAATTGCGCACCCCTTCATCAAGCCTAGCTTTGTCAAAGAAGCGCCTGTCCACTCCCTTCTGTATGTACCGGGTCGCGATCAAAATAATGGCGAAGGAGACAACGGCACTCAGAATTTGAGCCAGTGAGATTGTCACCGTCCCGATTTTGAATCCAAAGAATGCATCGATCAACCAGTCGCGCACTTCGACCCAGTCAAACCCAAGCACGATAAGCAAGATCGGCGTGAGCAAGGCGAAGAGGACAATGTCAGTGACTGTTCCAATCCAGAAATAAATCAGCTTGTCAGCGTCCGGTACAGCGTCAGCCATCGGTAGTTTCTTGGAACTTGCCCGCGATTCTGAAACATTTATCGCCTCGTGAATGACAACGCGCACAAACCATGCGACCGCAATGAGGGCTGCTATTAAATATATCCTCGTGACAACAAATCGGGCGAGAGAACCATAGCCGACAAGCACCGCCGCGATCGCGAGGATGGCACTGACCATGATGATATGGCGCAACTGTTTTCCTCTTTGGAGGGAACTCTCCGTGAACTGCACTTGCCGGGTCTGATCGATTTTCCAGATCCCGTCTCTGGTGAGAGCTAGGAGCAGTGCGGCCCCTATGATAGAAACGATACTGCCTTGCAGGCGGGCTAACTCTTCCGTACTGCCAAGATATTGAGCGCAAGTATTGAGCAAGGCATCGACTGCAAATAGCATGGCAGCACTCAACAACAAGAGGCGCACGATCATTGAGCCGGACGATTGAAGCGGGACAAGGCGCCAATCGTGATATTTTGGCGCGAAGACAGCTGTCGCTAGACCGTCGATAAAAAGGAGGCCTAGCACACCAAACCACACAGTTAGGGCAATTTGCTCAAGCCCGACGGTGATCAATCCCTGAGCCCGCATGGTTTCGTACACGACCCAGCCACCTATCACACCGGGAACAACACGACCAAGCACGCGCAAACCAGCTGCTGCGATACGCGATGATTTTGTTGGTTCATACTTTTGCAGGCGATTCAGGAAGCTTGTATCGATCAAGTTTCTGACGGGTCCAAACATCAATAGGGCGAAGAGGAAAGCAGCAACAGAAAAACCGAAAGCCCAATTTCTGTTTTCGGCCAAAACCTGTTGTTGCCACCATTGCGGCCATTGCTCTGCGAACTTGGTCTGCCCGTCGGCAAAACTGCGCGCGGCAGGTAACCAAACTGACGGTGTCAGCGGGGACGCCCCGCGTTTCAGAATATTGTCGTAGAATGCTTTTCGTCTAATATCAGAAACGTCCTGCAGTAATCGCGATGCCCTTAGGACATTTAGATCGGCCTGCCTGATCCCGTCATCAACGGATTGCATTTGGCCGGTCAGCGCCGCGCGGGCGCTCGCAATTTCAAACGCTTCATTTTGCCCTTGTTCAGGGGCAGCGCCGAGCTGGTCAAGGTCAGCCTGCAGATCGCTGCGCAATCCGCGCAGCGGTTTTAACACGGCGTTGGCTTCATCCCGTATCAGGCGCAGTTGCTCCCTGATTGCCAGATAGTCGGCTTTGGGATCATTGGTGATCCGGTTGCCGAGTTCCTCAATCGTGGCTTGGCGGTTTTTTACACCATCGAGGATGCTTGCATCCAAGGACGCTGCATAAGCCATATTGCACAAGCCTGCGGCCAATATCAGCGAACAATGGAGAAGGAGTTTTAGAGCCATTTCAGTCTCTTGAAGATGAGGGTGATCGCGATGCCGACACTGAGCATGATAAGGCACAAAATAGCAAATCCATTCGAACTGTCAGCACCCGGAATACCGCCGACATTGACCCCGAGCAAGCCGGTAAGAAACCCAAGCGGCAAAAAAATGGCCGCAACAATTGAAAGCACAAACATGTTGTGGTTCATTTGCTCTGCTCTCCGATCAGCCAATTGATCATGAAGAACGCCGCAACGCTCACGTACTGCGTCCAATTCCTCCACCAATCGCGTGACCCGGTCCGCCGCTTCTCGCAAGCCGGTGCGAGATCGATCATTGATCAAGTCCGAGGGCTCGGTGCTCAGCCGGTTGAGGGCGTCGCGCTGAGGGGCGATATAGCGGCGCAATAAGATCGCTTCACGTCGCAAAGTGGCGTTATCCATCCGCGAGATGAGCGCTTTTTCATCCAATGCCTTGTCTTCAAGTTCATCCGCTTTATCGCTCAAGTCAGTGATTACGGGCTCCATTCTCTCGGTCAATTTAAACGCGATTGCGATCACAAAGTCTCCGGGAGATTTTGGCCCGCTGCCCTCTTCAAGTTCAGAGACAAGATCGGCAATCGCCATCAGTTTGCGCCGACGCACACTGATGATACGTGATTTTTCTATCCAAATCCTGATTGAAACCATGTCCTCAGGGTCAGCGCCGGGATTGAGATTGACCCCGCGCAGGATGACAATCGTCCCCGATTTGTGGTGGGTCGCGCGTGGGCGCGTCTCTAGCTGGCATAGGGCTTCAGCAACAATTGGATCAAGCTCCTGGTTGAGCCAGGCATCCGTGGTCTCGGATTTGTCGAGATGGAGCCAGCGGAACGAACCCTCTGGCACTGGAGTGCCGATCGTCTCGGCGATAACGGGTGTTGCTCTACCATCGGCGGCAATATCATATCCGTGTAACAAATCCGGCATCTGTTCCCTTTGTATTTTCCACTCTCAGTTGATGAGAATCACTGGCAAGCTTAACAGGCTTCACGCGTATGTTGCTTCGATTTTTTTCCTGGAACAGCAATACTGCTGGTAGGGGCAACAGCCTCACAACCTGGAAAACATGCATCTGTGTCCTTAGCCGTTTAAAAAGCCTAAGCGGAGACCTGCGGCACTTCCTCAATCTCACCATTTGTCGTTAACACATCGGGTTCAATATGGTTCATGGTGATAGTCTGATAGACTGATACCGGCGGGAACAGAAGTTGATTTTTCGTTGTTGTCCGAACAGCTGCTGCAATAAGAGGACCTGTACGTTCAATGACCACCACTGACTGGCTTGATTCGGCATTTGAAGCGATTGCGATTGATGATGAGGGCAGAGCCTGCCGAGACATTCCTGAGAGTGCCTGCCGCGAAGAGGCGGGGAATTTTTTTACGCATGTCGGGGCACTGACTCTCTCGAAAAGTGCCGATAGTCTGGTTGATCCTAAGCTGGTCTTGAGTTGGCTGATGACTGCCATCGGGGCGCCTGCAGCGATGATTGGGTTGCTCGTACCGATCAGAGAGGCAGGAGCGCTGTTGCCACAACTTTTCACCGCCGGCGCTCTGCGCCGTCTCGCGCAACGAAAATGGGCGTGGTCAATCGGCGCGCTGCTGCAAGGGCTTGCCGCGATCGGGATCGCCGTAGCGGCTTTAACACTTGAAGGGGCCATGGCCGGTTGGCTCATACTCGCTTGCCTTACACTCCTGGCTCTGGCGCGGAGTATCTGTTCTGTCTGTTATAAGGACGTGCTCGGTAAAACAGTTGACAAATCAAGGCGCGGGCGCGCTACCGGCCTTGCAGGATCTGTTGCAGCGGTGACTGCAATCACATTTGCCACGATTCTTACAGTCAATTGGGTTGACCGTTTCACCGTTGTGGTTGTGGCGATCATACTTGCAGGCGTCGCCTGGATTGCCGCGAGTGCTATATTTATCCGCCTGACGGAAGAACGCGGCGCAACAGAAGGTGGTAAAGCCGCCTTCGCTGCTGCTTTGAAAAATCTGAGATACCTCAAGACCAAGCCGCAATTACGCTTATTCATTATCGTTCGAGCACTACTCACTGCCACGGCATTGGCACCGCCATTCATGATCGCGGCTGCGTCAACCGAGGGCGCCGCATTTGGGCCATTAGGATTTTTGGTATTGGCATCGGCGAGTGCCGCACTCGTCAGCAGCTTCGTCTGGGGCCGTCTCGCCGATAAATCAAGTCGCCGTGTACTGATCCTTTCTGCGATAATATCAGCCATTGTATTAAGTATAACAGCTGGATTATCCTATACTGGCCTTTTGAGTAACGCAGTTGCACTGCCGGTGCTGCTGTTCATTCTCATGATATCTTATCAGGGTGTGAGGCTCGGTCGCGCCACACATTTGGTGGATATGGCAGATGAAGAAACCCGAGCTGCCTTCACGGCGATTTCCAACACGATTATTGGTCTCATCCTTATCGCAGGAGCTTCATTCAGTGCTCTCGCTGCGATTACGGGTCCATCGACAGTTCTGGCAGTAATGGGTTTTATGTGCATCCTGACCATACCTGCGGCATTACAGCTGGAAGAGGTTCAATTCCGAGATAAATAGGGTGCGGACTCAATTGATCCAGTACCTTGCCAATAATTGGGGCTGAATCTAAAAAATAGGTGGCAGGTTACTAAGTTGATAGACTGATCATATACCCGAATAGGGCAAACAGCAAAACTGCCCAGACCAACAAGTTAATTCGGCTTGAGCGTTCCGCTGTTTGACGCTCGAGCCAACTCTGAGGCCGCACTCCTTTCCACAAGAATATGATTTGTGCAGAGAGAATAGTGCAGGTAATATTCAGGCCAAGCATTACAATCGCATTTAGAGATTCTTGCAGGTTGCCGCTAGCCAGGAACATTGCCGCTGCGACTGAAGGGGGTAATAGGGCTATCGCGACCATGACCCCGACAAGGGCAGAAGAAAGCCGGCTCGTTACAGTCAACGCAGCTGCTGCTCCAGATGCCAGCGCCAGGGCGACCACAGGCCATCCAAGCACGGTCCGGTCAAGCATTTCACCGCTGGCAATATTGACTTCCATAAAATGTGCCAAGCCAAACGCAGTTACAAAGCCGATTGCAAACCCAATGAGAGCGGTTTTTGCCGAACGAACCATCAAAGAGAAGTCGCCGAGGGCAGCACCCAAAGTAAAGGCGAGAATTGGGCTGAGCAGCGGGGCAATAACCATTGCGGCAATGACGATCGCGACGCTGTCGCTATTTAGGCCTATTGCCGCAACGATGGTTGACAGAACCGTCAAAACGATAAAGTCAGTGTTGCACGTGCTTTCTTTTTGAATAGTCTGGAAAAGCTCTTCACGGTTGGCAGTTTTGAGGGACTTTTCCGCAGGGCCAGTGACGGTCTCTTCAATTCGGGGAAGCGTCGCTTCTACAGGCAGGACCACCACGCGCCAGTCGTCAGAACCAGTGAGCACATTTTGCAATTTGTCGAGCAAATTTTGCGAAATAGTATCATCAATCAGAATTTCGATAGATTTGCCAAACCTGCCGGACATTGTATCAACCGACCAGTCAATCGGCTCGGCTTCAGCCACAACCGCAATGACCGCTTTTTCACTTGAGTCCTGGAAATAGGCCTGTATGAGCCGCATGATATTCCTACACTAGTTGAAACAAGTCGTCCGCTGTTTCGGTCGGTTTGTCAGCTTGTATTTGGCATGGGATTGAGACCAGTATGATCCGCAAAACCTGTTCAGAAACTGGGTATTTCATCTGAACAGCTACTCATTGTCTCCTTAGAATAGAGGTAGAATATACCTCCTAAGCCCACGGCGCTGACACCAAACAAATAATCGGGATTAAATTCATTCCTTCACTCGTCTATTCCATGTGCACATTCTGTCACACAATGCTTTGAACGGAGATTTGAGATGAAATCGATCATTTTAACGACGGCTGCAATCGCTAGTCTGGCTACAAATCCGGCGGCCGCCCAAATCGGCATCAACTTAGGCACGAAAGCTGACATCAATACGGCGGTCAATCTGCGCATCGGTGATCCCTATACGTATAGAACGTCTGAACGGGGAGAGATGCGAACCTATTATTCTGGTCGCTGGTATTCATATGAAGAGCCGCGCCACGAATATGTTTATGATACCCGCTATGGCGGCTATGATTGTTACAACCGCTTTTCCTATTCGTGGGATGATGGCAGACGCGCTCGCTTTGAAGCCTATTGGTGCTTTGACGACCGCGGGCGTGAATACGAGGTAAAGGAATCCCGTGTTATCGTCCGCATTGACTAAGGCACCTTACTATGTGGGATCATGCCCTTGAGCGGCAGGTTCCACTAGGACCATTCATTTGGACCCGATCAGGCCGTGACCAAATGTCTCGTCGCGGCCTGTTTTTCCAAGATCAATGGCTTGGCTCAATAGAGAGCCATATGCCTCTGATACACTGGCGCCTTTGCCCAATCGCTCCTGCAAAACAGAGGCTGCGACAACAGGTGCTGCAAGCGATGTCCCCGTTTCCCGGCCATACTCTCCACCTGATCTTGCTGTCAGCACGGATACGCCTGATGCAGAGAAATCAACATGGTTCCCCTGATTGGCCCAGCGATAAACATTGTGATCACTATCGACAGCGGTGACGGCAATCACACCCTCATACGCCGCTGGAAAAAGAGGCGGCGCCGATGGCCCCTCGTTGCCGACAGCAGCGACAATAGTGATACTTTGTTGCCTCGCATTTGCTATAAATGCTTCGAGGACAGTGTTTGGTGGTCCAGCAAGGCTCATATTTATCACTGTGACATTCTCGGAAATCAGCCAGTCCAGCGCCCTGATCAGGCTTAAGGTGGTTGCTCCTTGAGAATATTGGTCCCGCTCGTAAAAAACTGAAGCGGAATACAGTGTCACATTTGGGGTTAGTGCGGCGAGGTTTGGACCTTTGCCGACAAACCTACTGGCAACGGCGGTTCCGTGGTTGTCGGGGCGTTTTACATCTTCTGTGATAAAGTCTTGCTCTATTAGTGATCGGCCTGAAAAGGCGGGATGCGCTGTATCGACTTTTGTGTCGATCATTCCGATCTTTCCTAACCCCTGATAAATAGGTCCATCGCCATCTCGCTGTTCTATTTGCAACTTCTCAAATCCTTGCGGACTGTAAATATGATTGCGATCCAGCATTTGAGATTCTGCGGCAGGGATAACGGCGATCAACGCGTCATAAGAGTCACGATCTGCAGGCACGCGAATTCGCAATAAACTTTGTGCCGTTGATCCAAAGCCCTCGCGTGACAGGATTTCGATCCCCAATCCTTCAATGTCGGTAACTTGGCGGGGTGACAAAAGGAGCAACCATTCCCGCTCAACGGCTCGCCAGCCATTCTCAACTTCGACTTCTACAAACGCAGTAGCGCCAGAAAGGGTCGGAACACTAAAACTGCCTGCTGCAATGTCGACAGTTTCTTGAGCCGTAGCCTCCAGGGTGTTCAGCGCGGAACCTGGCAGTTTTGCTTGCAACGGCCGCTCTAGGTCCGTTTCAACCTGACGGGATAAGTCTTCGACGACGGGTACGCCAAGTTGTGGCCCCAGCAACTGTGCATTTGCACTGCCGGCGAGGTTAGCGCTGAACAGCACCGCCATGAATAGTGTCTTTCTTACGTGGCTCACCAGAAACATCCTTCGAAATTCCAATAAATTGGCTCTCATACTATACCAACGGTTGGTGTTTAAGAAAAATCCTGATTTTCGGGATTAATTCCGGAGCCGAGGCGTCAATAAGACAAGAAACGAGGAAAAACGTCGTGCAAAAAGAGATGATCGCGCTACTGCCAGCCATTAGGCGGTTTGCCTACTCTTTGACAGGGTCGGTGCATGATGCAGATGACCTTCTACAGAGCACTGTTGAGCGTGTGTTGGCGAAAGGTGTCCCCGACGATGTTGATTTAAAAAAATGGATGTTCCGCGTATGCAAGAATATTTTTATCGATGACTATCGCGCACGAAAAGTGCGCTTGAAGGCGGCAGAACAACCGGAATTGCGCGAAGCAAGTGTAGTTGACGGCGAATCGATTGTTCAGGCACACATCAGACTTAAAGAGGTTCACGCTGCCATGGCCGAACTTCCCGATGATCAGCGAACAGTAATCTCGATGGTCGCGATCCAAGGTCTTCCTTTCAAGGAAGTCGCAGAAATTTTGGAAATACCCTTAGGAACGGTCATGAGTCGATTAGGACGGGCCCGCGCATTCTTAACTTCACGATTTAAACAACAACCCGAACGGAGCCCAGCATGACTATCTCAGATGAAAAACTTTCGTCGTTTCTGAACGGCTCGCTGCCGGAAGATGAGATGGCGACAATTCGGACATTGCTGAACTCCGATGAAGGTCTAATGAAACGGTTAGAGCAAATGTCGCAAACCGATGAAATCTTGATCAAGGCCTATAGTAAGATTGATGATCTGCCGCTGCCATCTGACCTACAAGCGCGTATCGACGCGAGCCTTCACTATACAAATAAAAGTTCTCGGTCAAAACTGTCTTTAATTGATCAGCTGCACTTATTTTTGAAACAACACGCGGTTGCAGCAACAAGTCTAGCGCTGGTCGCGGGAATAGGCGTGACACAAGTGTTGACCACAGAAGGCGTCAGCAACGTTCCGTTTGGCCAAACCGAAATCGCATCAGTACTTGAAGCATCTGTTAGTGGGCAACCGTATGAGCTCACGGATGGCACGACACTCGCTCCGCGTCTAACCTTTACCAATGTGGACGGTAATTATTGTCGTCAGTTCAATCTGGCTAGTGATACCACCGCATCTCAAAACATAGCTTGTCGGAACGAAAATGAATGGCAGCTTGTGGCGACTTTTTATTCAGGGACTGGTATTGGTGAGGCACCTTATCAGACCGCCTCGGGCGGCACCGCTCTTGATTTTATTATCGATGGCATAATTTCCGGTGGTCCGCTCTCAAAAGATGAGGAATCCATTGCTATTGGGTCAAAGTGGAACAAAAGCATTCAACAGCAGTAAATAATTACAAAAGGAGTAACGACATGAAACTTATTATCACAGCATTAGTTCTCATTCTGACGATTACCGCTTGCGCGACACCTTCTGCTTACAGACCAGCAAGCGGTTCTGGGTACGGGTACTCAGAAAGCCGAATTTCAAATGAGCGATACCGCGTGGTTTATGAAGCGCGTGGTGATAATCGCGGAGAAGCAATGGACTATGCAATGTTGAGAGCCGCAGAGCTGACCATGCAAAAAGGCTTTGACTGGTTTGAAGTTGTTGACCGGCAAACCGAAGTTGTCCGTGAAAAAAGTGATCCTGACTTTGGTTTCGGTGCATCGACGCAAACAACAACGACCAGGAGCTGTGGTCTTCTTGGATGCTCGACTACGACCAGGCCGACATATGGCTCTAGCGCAGCTATAAGTACTGGCGTTGATCGCGAACGGATCGTTTCCATGATAGAGATTCGGATGGGTCGAGGCATCCGTCCATCAACGCGGAGCACATACGATGCAAGAGAGGTTGCAGGCAACCTGCGTGCTCAGCGTATAAACTAAGTCTGCACCGCACCCTTGTCTCTTGCTTCAGGCCGGTCGTGTCCTCCCTCACGGCCGGCCTTTTTTCAAACGGGACACTTGCAGCGTTGGTCAGACTTCGTTTTAAAAACAACAACATGGTTGGAAGGGCAATTCTACTCCATCTATAGAAGACAGAATTTACGCTAAAGGTAGCATCCGACTGGACGATTGTTACTTGGTCCTATCGGTCGCGCCGCAATAAAATCAACAGCCGCGCTTCCTCTTCGGCATCGCGGGGATCAACGCTATCTTCAAAAGCGCTCCAGCCGAGATAGGCACCGGCATACATTGACAGCTTTTGATCAAATCTACCGAGCGGTGTCCACTTCCTCAGAATTGCATCAGAAATATCGGCCTCGAATTTCAGGCTCAAATCGTGGTTTCGAAAATCATATTCATCACGTAGATATTGTCCGCTGAAATCATATGCATCGAATTCTATCGTGATGTCCGGAAACTCCTCAAAGTCCCTCGAAAAAGAAACACCGGCGCTGAACTCACGTTCGATACTTTCAGGGCTAAGCCTGAGCGTTCGTCTGGCATCACTCATGTTCAAGTATAATGAAAGGTCCCACTTGTCGAAAAAGATTTCCTGGATAATATCGATGCCAAAATCCGCCTGTTGATCAAGGCCCGCTCTATCGCCATCCGGCACATCAGTACGCGTTGTTTTGTAAACGTACAGATCTGTCAAATATCGGTCACCCCCCTTGCTGAGCCCAATTCCGAGCGATTGTTGGCTTGCGCCCGGGCTACTGAAAAGAGTTTGCTGCAGGGCAGATCGTTGTGAAACGCCGAGCGTCAGATCATCTGGTAACCACGCGGCCGCGTCTCCAACAAATGGCGCCAGATTTATGGAGACCCGCGCCTTGGCAATATCATCCGCATAATAAACAGACACGTCATCCTGGGCCAGTTCCTGCGAAATCGTTCCCTTGAATTTCATCCAGGTATTTGCAAACCGGAACACATTTTCATCATAACTAAAATATTCATCCCGGTGAGTATCTTTTTCGATAGAAAACTCTGTGTCCCCGGTGCTTAGCCGACCAACCGCATTAATGTTCTCACCCTCGAAATAAACCTCTGCAAACGGATCTGATTGTGCATTTCTGAAATTTTGCCCTGCATTGGTGTAATGAACACTCACATCAGCGGTGAAGTTTTCGGTTTTTATCAGCGACAGATCCAGCTTTTGAGAAAAGGCTGTTCCACGCCGGTCGGTCTCGCGAAATAGTGGTTCGTATATCCACAGCGCCGGGTCATCGGTGAAATGAGTCGCGAACCTAGATTCGGCGCTCGCGATCCCCAGCGCAAACTTTAACTTATTATCCGGATCACTGATCGACAGCGATCCGTCGATGACGCCATTCTCGCTCCAGCGCTCAAACGCACCCAGCCCAACACCGCCGCGCGACGAAGCGATTGGATGCCTCGTATCGAAAATGCCTAGTGAAACCTGAGACGTGAGGACATCATCGTGATTCTTCTCGAATACAGCATCAATTTCGCTTCGCCAGGCTGCGTCCGCGCCAAGCCCGCCTGATGCAATTTGCTTTTTGCTTGCTACAGTGTCAGCACCGACACGATAGACCTGCGACAAAGTGAATTGATCGTCGCCTGACTTCAGCGTGGCTCTATTTTGTGATTTTACTGTGCGAATAATTGCATCTCGACCGGGAACGCGTGATGGCGATATCTTGTCGTTCTGTTCCCTCGCAGAGGTGTAATCAATATTTATTCCCAGGTCATGGAATCCCACAAGTCCGTCTGCCGTATAGCTTTCGGACTTGCGGTATTCTTCGTTGTCGGCGTTCGGACTGCTTTCGCCTGCCACCGCCGGAGTGAGCATCATCGGTAAACAACAGCACACCAACGAGCGCAGTTTGTTGTTCATGCCGAATTTAGCACACCCATTCATTGGTATCCAAGATCTTCCCACTCAGGGCAACGGTTAGGTTACTGAATTAAGAATTAGCGTTGGTGCGAAGAAATTTTATGCACTGACCTTGGTTTTTGAACCCAAACAGATCAAGTAGTCCCTGTTTTCTGACACTCTGACATGCCTTTGCTGCGCCTGAGCCGCCTCTATTTACGACGTTCAAACAAGCGCCAATAGAATCAAATAATCCAAATTCAACCGCACCTTGGCAGAATTGTTCGTTTGTCGATGGTGGCAGGTGCGCAGCGCTTGCAGTTTGCATGCTGACTACCGGTACACTGGCTGCAAAAACCAGAGCGGCGATTACCATTGATGTCTTTTTCATAACTTCCTCCTGAAAATGTTTCAACTCAAGCGGCACATAATCCGTGGCGGATTATGTGCCGCGGCCGACAGCGACCGACTTAACTCAACTAGTTGGTTGTTTACATGACCATCTGAAAGCAGATGGTCATGTACATATAATTTATGAAGTTAAATCGCGTAAAATCTTGAGGCATTGGCCCCTATTCTTTGCTTCTATAATATCCAAAAGGTCTCGATCTATCAAAATCTGGCAAATGTTCTTCAGATTACGATCTTTCCCGCTGAAATTGCTCATGCATGCACCCATGGTGTCGAACCCGCCGGCATCTACCGCTAATCTGCAGAAATCTCGGGTTGCTTTATGAGCAGCGCTTGCGGATTGCACGGTGAGGACCGGCATTACGGCCGCAAGTGATAAGGCAGCAATAACCATTGAAGTTTTTTTCATAACCATTCTCCCATTTCTGTTACAGGAAGGTTGTCGTTCAGTCTACGGTTATAGTCAAGCATATTATGCGTATAGGGAACATTAAATCTACAGTACACATGTAGTAAAAATTAAGTACAGAAAACACCCTACACGATTTTATCTCGTGAATTTGTAATTAATGACAGCCGGATGCGTCCGACCAATATCTCTGAACCTCCCCTTCAAAACCTCCCCTTCAAAAGAACATAAACCTACCGCGATATGTCTTCAGAACAAATATTCGCACAAATATTAATGCCAAATTTGATTTAGATCAACCCAACGCCACGTGAAGCGAGGCTCGTATAAAGATGGAATCCCCAAACCAGATACAAGCATGGTGAGTGCTTGACAAACGAAAGTCAATCTAGTGATGCTGAACCGAGATGTACGTTTCGCGTGCGTTTCACCCAGCTTTCTGGTCCTGAGATTGAGGCTGTCAGCACCGGATTTTTCATACAACGCTTCGAGGACGTTTACGCCAAGCTGCGGCGCGTAGATGCCATTATCGCCGCAACTGCGCACCATCGCTTTTTGTGGCTTCACCCGTTCCTTGACGGCAAGGGCCGTGTCGCGTCGCAAGGCTGATGTCACACGCTATGCTGCAAAAGTCACTGGACACAGGTGGCATATGGTCAATCGCGCGCGGGCTTGCGCGTGCTGAATCTAAGTACAAAGATCATTTAGCGGCTTGTGATCTGCCGCGCGGAAACGACCCTGATGGACGCGGCAACCTCAGCGAAAAAGCGCTTGCGCGCTTTGCACGGTTCTTCCTGATAATTTGTATTGATCAAGTCGATTTCATGGAAAACCTCCTGCAGCCAGGCCGCTTGAAAGCTCGCATTCTGATATGGCCTGAAGCAGAAATCAGGGTTGATGCGCTACCGCAAAAGTAGGCGCGGTGCTGGAAGCTATTCTTTATCGCGGCGAGCTAAAGCGGGGAGAAATCGCTGACCTTCTCAACACCGGCGATCGTAACGCGCGGCGCGTAACATCAGCGCTGCTGGATCACGGCGTTTTAGAGTCCGACAGTACCCGCGCACCATTGCGACAGGCATTCCCGGCCACTCTTGCGCTGGATGCCGGGGCTGTTTCCAGAGAAGTAGGCTGCGTTCCTAGCTGAAAAGACCTTTGAGTGGTTAGCTCGTTAGTCGTGGCCCGAAAAGCAACGGCCCATATATAACTCCAAAGCAAGTGTACGAACTAATCCAGGCGCCTGCAGAAAGATACAGAAGGAAATCTGGAGCCCACACAAATCCAGATGCGATGCGGGAAACTGCTGCCGTAATCACAGCAAGATATATGAAGACTATTCCAATTGTTGCTTGAAGCGGTATGCCGAGATGACCAAGGCTGGCTCGTGTCATCACGGATAGTGTCATTACACCAATCGCTCCAGCGGTCCACGCATGATATGCAGTACTCATAGGAATCGTTGCTGGCGAGAGTATCGACATTCCTACTGTCAAAAATCCTAGAGGCACAAACGCATAACCTAAATGAAGTATGAACACTAGCGGTTCGACCAGAGTGCGATCGCCTGCCCAGCGGGCGAGCCGCAGGGTTTGCAGAATTCCGGTCACCAGCAATAGCATAGCAATCGAACTATTTTCCGGCATTCCAGTCCAGAGGATAAGCGCTGTCCCACTGATAACAATGCAAATCATATCAAAGCGATTATAAGGGATCGGTAGGCGGCCCTGTTTTGAACGCGCGAGCCAATTTCGGGTAAAACCAGGCACAATACGTCCACCAATAAGTATGATGAGGAAAATTGCCGCCGCGATCCCGAACCGGGCGCCAAAACCGTTAGCGGCAACGGCTCCCTTGGCGGCCTCAATATGAAATATGGCGTTTCCGCAAAGGAAAAGGATCACCAATATCAAAACTTTCAGGTTGCGCCAGTTACGCCCCGCAATGACCTCGCGGCCAATGGTAAAACTCAAGAGAATCAGAAATGACAGATCCGCGGCCGCTGCAAAATTAACGCCAAGCAGATCCGAGAATAAAATTGCCATGCGGCCAATTATCCAAGTTAGCACCAGAACAAGTAGCCGGTTACCTGTTATCGGCAAGCGGCCGGTCCAATTTGGAACCGCCGTCAAAAGAAATCCCGCGATAACCGCTGGAAGATACCCATACAGAAGTTCATGAACATGCCAACTTATAGGGTCGAAAGCGGTTGGCAGGGATAGGTATCCGGACAGCATCGCGATCCACGCGACCATTGCGATCGCTGACCAAAGACAGGCAAACAGGAAAAACGGACGAAACCCATAACTGAGAATTGCCGGGCCGGAATAGGTTCTGATTTGGTCGGCGGATGTGCTCATGGCAGGCCGCCCTTTGCTCTGCCGGGTGTGATTAAGCCCTCTTCGCTGATTACAACGTCCAAAGGAACGTCATACCATTGCGGCTTGATGGTCGAGATTTGTGCAATCGAATAACCAACCCCAATCGCGCGTGGCTTTTTTGACAGCGCGCTAAGTGTGCGATCATAAAATCCTCCACCATAACCTAAACGGTAGCAGGATTTGTCAAACCCAATCACCGGCGCGATGATGATATCGGGCTCAACCATTGCAGCACCTTCTTTCGGAATGGGAATATTCAAGACGCCCGGTTCTAACGGCTCGCCAGCAGACCAAGAACGAAATACAAGCGGCTTATCTTGCTCTAAAACTACGGGTAATGCGCATTGGGCTCCCTGCTCTTGCAGACGTTTAAATGTGGGATTGAGATTAGGCTCACCACGAAAGGGCCAATAGAGACTAACGGTCTGCCCTTTGGCATGTCTGATAGTTTCAAGCAGCTTTTGCTGTATTCTTTTGTCGTATTGATGACGGCTCTCAGCAGGGATCGCCATGCGATCTTTAATCAAGCGTGCGCGCTCGGCCTTGCGCCAGTTAGCTAGCTTAACCTGTTGATCATGGTCATTAGGATCAGATAGTCCCGTATATACCGGGTCTGCCTCATGCATAGAACAGGCGGGGGAAGCATAAGATTTTACATCATCCTCACTCTGCCTCGTCATGCTGGCTGCTCCGCAACATTAGGGCTATGACCGCGCAAAAAGACTTTTGCCTCTGACCGATGAAGCCGCTTCCCTTGCCAATGAAGTCCAATCACCTTTGTTTTGAATGGTATTGTCAATACCATTTTAGCATTTTGTAACCCGTCAGCGTTCATGAACTCGAGACTGCCTTTAGGATGATTTTTGGATCAGCGTAGCCATTAGGACCAAAGGTGATCAAAAAATCCGGATCGCGTGAGACAGCAACAAAACATGTGCGTGATATTCCTCGCAAGACTTATCGACAACGAATCTTGAATTGACTGCGGTAGTGGCTGAACAATGCAGCCGCGATTATTTCGCGGCAACAAAGGCTCAACAACCACCCACTCTTCATCTTAAAATCAAACCGCGCCATGAAAAACTCCCGTTCGGGAATCCCTGAATCACGTATTTGCAAAGTAAATCAATCAGGTACACACGCCCTAGATCTGGAGTTCTAGCATTGTCTATGAGCCATAAAGGCTGATAAGATCAGACTGACAGAGAGTAAATGGGGGTTATACATGAATAAATTATTCGGATGGTTGAATTTCTCCACTCCAATTAGGTCGTTTTCTCAAGCCCTCGGATATTCCAGGTTCAGCGCACTCGTCCTAGTTGGCGCATTGCTGGTTTTTTTGTTCCCAGGTCAGGGACAGGAGTTATTGGCAAGTACGGACGAAAATTCTCTTCATTTCCTATACATGTTGATCGCTGTATTTTTTGCGGCTGCGAATGCTTGGTATTGGAGCAGAACTGTTCTCTCTAGAGAATTTGCGAGAGCGCCAGGTGCCGGCGTTGTTCGTATCGATTACGCCAAACGTAATGCTGGTGCCCACAGCATGTCTGAACTGCTGAGTGCGTGGCGACTTCAGAATTTTTCCTCAGTCCCAAGAAATATTTTCGATGGCTCCTTGGTTCACCCATGGTTAGCTTTTTTTATTAATCAAATGCCTCGTGTATTGGCACTTGGTGTTTTTGCCATTGCTGCGTACGGCTACTACACTTATGGAAAGAATGCCGACGGAAATGCAGGATTGGTCAACATTGTTGTTATCTTGGTGCTTGGCGTAGCGTTTTATCTGTTCCTTTCCGCTCGCAAAAAAATCATGAACCGGATCACTGGTTCTGTTCCTATGGCTACCGATTCTCGCGCTCATGTGTGGGGAATATTACTGACCGCGATTTTCATCGTCTTGCCGTTCGCGTTTCTGTTTTTGCCGGTCATAGATAGAGTTGAGCCTGGAATTTGGATCTCCCAGCATTTTGGAGCTGGGGCCATCGTATTCTTTGCGCTAGGGTTGCTGATTCCTGTTGGAAGCTTTCTGGTTGTGCTGACCCATGATGAGGGTTTTCCAATTATCTGGTCATTACTATTGATCGCAGCTCTCATTAGTTCATTACCGAACCTGAATTTTGATTGGGCCAAGCGCCTAGAATCTCACGAAATGAGAACTGTATCCTCGCCGTTAATCGACAGGCCCACCTTGGAGCAGGAATTTTTAACCTGGTATGATCAGGCTCAACGAAACTGGGAAAGCGACGAGCCAGTACCGATGGTTATTGTTGCATCGGCTGGCGGAGGTCTACCCGCCGCTCATTGGACCGTAACCATTCTAGGAAGTTTGCAGGATGTAACAGAGGGAATGTTTTCTGATCATCTGTTTGCAATCAGTAGTGTTTCCGGTGGCAGTCTTGGTGCGGCCGTATTCGCTTCAGAAGTAGCCGCTCGTGATAGGTATCCATATGCAGACAACGATCCCTGTAGCATGTCTGTGGAGTGCTATGCGCGCCGTAGCTTGACATATGACTTTTTGGCACCAAACGTATTTGCGCTTCTGTTCTACGATGTCTATCAGCACGTGAATTATTTTATTCCTATCGCAAAGGCCACAGGTTTTGTGCAAACCCCGGACAGGGGTGAATATTTAGAACGGGCATGGGAAATCGGCTGGCAAAAATCTCATCATGGTGATGATGTGTTTTTGAAATCATTTCTTCAATACCGAAACGGTTTAACTGCTTGGCAGCCTACACTGTTATTAAATGCGACACATCAAGAAACAGGCCGCCGTGCTATCGCAAGTCATATTGATATATCGGATACAGATGTTCTCGATGCCATTGACTTGCTAGACGCGAGTGACGCAAACAAAAATTCTGGTGACCTGCAGAATTGGTGTAACGTACGGGATTTGCCATTATCAACCGCCGCACATAATAGTGCAAGATTTCCGTATGTGAGCCCGGCCGGAAAAATTCCCGCAACGACATGTGACGATTGTGAAGGCACCGACTGTCAGTTACTTACTGGTCATTTAATAGATGGCGCGTATTTTGAAAATAACGGCGCGGCGACGGCGCTAGATTTGCTTGAAGCGCTATCTCGAATAGCGAACGATGCAAATATTGAAGTTACGCCGATCGTCATACAAATCGTGAGTGATCCCTCGGAGACCGATTGGCTGGGAGAAACACAAAGACCAGAACTTAAGCCGGCATTTGGCATTCTAAATGAAATTTTTGCACCTGTACGGGGCATCTTTGCGACAAGATCCTCACGCGGCGCAGTGGCCTCTCTTAGATTGCGGAGCTGGGTTGAAAAGTGTGCTGGATCAAACAATCCAGACCCTGGTTACGAAGAACAATGTTCGTCAAAATTCAAAAACGCCGAATACCATGTATTTCAAATGACGAAAGGTGCCTCAAAAGAAGGACCAGGACTCGGCTGGTCGCTGTCTACAAAATCAACTCTTGATATCTGTAAAATGGCAAGCGGTTCGCAAGCGGGCTTGGTCAGCGGGCTTTCAGAAAACACCTTGTTCATTCAAGACAAGAATGAAAGCAGTTTTAGAGATATTGCTGGTAAGATTGGTTCAGGAGAATCTTTTGGTCGCGAAATTTGTGAGGCAAAATTTTTGTCATTTCCCTAGGCCGTAAGGCGCAAATCAAAGAGGCTGGTTTTCCGAGCATGTCAGCCTTGCTGGACCTCACTCCGATGCAAGCGCAAGACCGTTAGGCGGAGGCCCAGGGATCGTATGAGCCGAAGGTCCAAACGTGCCCTTCGGGATCGCGGCAAGAATAGCCCCGGCCCCCGTAGTCCTCGTCCTTGATTTCAATCACGATCTGCGCGCCCGCCGCGACTGCTCGTGCATAGTGTTTGTCGGCGTCGTCGACGATGATGTACGGGCTCTGAGAAACGGCACCACCCAGGGCGCGCGGCGGCTTCTGAAGATCATCGAATTCGCTCGCGCGCGCGGAGCCGAGCATTACCATTCCGTTCCCGAAGACGAGCTGTGCGTGGACGATGGTGCCGTCTTCACCGGGCACGACAAGGTGCTTGTCGAAGCCGAACGCCTCGCAGAGCCACGCAATGGCGACCGCTGCATCGTTGTATCGCATGGTCGGAATCACCGTCGCCGCTGAGCTCTTCGCATTGTCGGCCATAGCTTTCTCCTTGTAAAAATTAAATCCTGTTTTCAATCCGTGACCCAGTCAGGCTTCGGGTTGGACAGCTGTTCTTCAACAGCCGCCCGCAATTCCATCCATGTCTTTTCATTGCTTTTCCGCAATTCAATGAAAGCTGGCATGTCGCGTAATTGATCGAGACGATCTCATTTTGCGATAAGTCAGCAAGCGTTCTTGCAACCAAATTCCGCAGCCATGGAGGATTCAAGCAAACCTGCCACTTGGGCCAACATCCAGCCAATCACGGCGTAGACACCTGCCACACGGAAAATGTTCCGGCGGCGTAACTCTGCAACAAAGTTGGACATTTTAACTCCACTCAGAAGGTGATCTGACTTTAATATGATTGGGTAAAGAACGCAAAATGCTGGTTGGGCGAATAAACGCAGCTAGAATGCCCGCAAGCTCAAGCCAAACTCCGCCGACCCTCACTGGGTGTCTATTTAACCAGCGTAAGTCGAAACGTGCGCTCAATCCGCTCTAAATCTTTCGCCACCACACCGGCCTTATCCGCATAGTCAGTCCAATTTTCGACGGTTGAGGCGATCTCAAAGACGATGTCAGTCGCCTTTGATTTCTTGATCCCGCCGACTTTCGCCAAGGCGATAAGGTCGTCGATTTCAAAACCATTCCGTTTGCCGTTGACACTCATTTGATGACGATCGGTCCATTCGCCGGTGGGATTATAGGAGTAAGCGACATCAAACGCGGGCGACAATCGCCACTCGCCTTCCTTATTCATGAGAAACGCGATGTTCTTCACGTGATCGTCCTGATTGCGTGCCAAAATATTCAAAACGGTCCGGCGGAATTGTTGTTCCGTATCACGCATCGGCAGATGCAATCTGCGGATCGCTTGAATCGCCTGCTCATATGAATAAGCGCCGGCCTGATTAAAGTCGTAGTGCATTACGGCGCCCAGCGATTGCAAATGAAGTTTGTCGCCATCGTCGGTGCGATCAAACCGCTTTGTCATGAAGTGCGCGCGTCCACCTTCTTCGTGGAGACGGCAGCCCATCATGGTGATCCCGGCATCTTGTGCCATCAGATAATAGGCATATTCGATGCGGCCGTAGCCTTGCGGGTCGACTAGCTCTTTGTCCTTGTTTCCTCTGACACCGTCGAACTTCATCAGCCAGTGGCCAAAGCCCTTATCCGCTGGCACTTGGCCTGAACGAAATTCACCGGTGGTCTCGTTCCAGGCAAGGATCGCTTTGGCGCGAGCACCGCCGGCCGATGTGCCAACCCGTAGGATATCCTCGATGATCGCGCGGTCATCTGACCCGGAAAACTTTCCTTCCAAGCTAATTCGCTCGTCAAAGACACGGTTCGCAAGATCGACAAGCGCTGCTACTTCGACCCTGCGCGCTGTAGTCGGCGCCTCTGAATGGGTCGGCTTGAATTCCAACGCCCCCATCCCGCGCGCACCGGTATAGCAAAGACGTTCAACAGGATTGAAACTATCTGGCAAGCGCCGCCGGCTGGCGAGCCATGCGTCAATCAATGCATTGCCAAACTTATCTGGTAATGAATCGGCGAGCATGCCGGGTAGTCCGTGAAAGCTAATTTTCGCCAGCCCCGGAAATTGATAGGATGCATTGTTGAGCGGCATCATGACCGGCGCAACTTCGATGCCGCTATTTATAAAATCAGGCCTATACTGAAAAACACCGATTTCTTGATCTGGGAGCCACGACACGGCGCCAATGTCACGGCCCCAAAGAATGACGCGTGCGTCGGTCATTCAGCTTTTTCCGTTGTTTCCATTGTTTCCCATGTCCAGTCCGGGTGGTTGTTCTTTTTCTTGGCCCGTGCGCGCTGGCGTTCGACCCCTTTGAATTTTACGCGTTCGACTGGCCGCACTGTCGGGTCAGGCAAGAGCGCCTCCAGGTGGCTGGTCAGCTGCAACGCCTGCATGACCCGGATGAACGAATCGAGCGAGATGCCCTTGCCGTGCGTGGCGAGCCTTGTGATGGTGCTACGGGAGATTCCAGCTTCTTCTGCGAGGTCGTTCTGGCTGATATTTCGACTGAGGCGGACGTCCTCAAGGCGGTCGCAAAGAGCGTTTTCGATGTCTTCGCTGTTCACCAATGAAAATTCCAGTTTTTGCGTCATATTTCACTCACTAGGGTTATTATTAGCCATAGTGCTTAATATATGATGCGTTATCAGACTGACAAGTTACACTTCCGTTAATGATTGACTTTTCATTCACAAAACATTCATGCGTATATTAATGCATTTATTTTAATGCATTATCATTAAGAAAGGAATAGAGCGTCTTGCAGCTCAGTCAAGGCCCAGAAGTCGATAAGCGTCGGGCATTATTGAGAAAATTGTCCAGATCAGTTTTCCGATACTGAACCAGCCTGCCTACTTTTAAATAAGGCGGCCCTGCCCCTGAAACGCGCCACTTACTCAAGGTTTGCGGCTTTAATTTCAGGTAGTGGGCAGCTTGCCGGTTGTCATATCTGACATCAACGTCTGCCAAACCATTCGCGCTGGATTTCGGTGAACTCATCAACTTTACTCCCAAGAAGCGTCAGAGCCGGACCAATGGCGCCCGGTCCTGAACATCTCTTTATTCATTCCAGGTCCAAACAAGTTTCCCGGACTTATCCGCCTCATCTTCAATACTATTGCTCCGTTACCTGGCTTGAGGGTGCATTATATTGCTGGCGCTCCTTCTGCGCGCGTTTGAACCCGGTATCACTTGCAAGAAATGCTTCGAGCATGGATGGAACGAGAGCCGCTGGCTGCTCCTTGGAGCCATAGACTTCAGCGTAGATCGCCGCATAGTCTTCAAGATCGCCGAAAATCTGTGGCGGTATCGCAATCGTCAGCTTTTTTGCTTCACGGTTCGGCAGTTGCTTCAATTTAATTGTCATGCTGATTCACTTTCCGTAAGGGGACAGGCTCAGATCCTGTGTGACAATGATCTGGAATGCCCAACCTGGCCGAACCGTCAATGTCGGCTTGATATTAAGCTGTCTGCGCAGCAATTGCTGACCAGCATGGTTGGCTGTTCCCTGCAACCCTTCGCGCAAGGCACGAGCGACGTCACCGTCATCATTATCGACAGCCAGTTCCGCCCCGACCCCCAGTAGCGTTGAAAGGACGCCGGCGCGGACCAGTTTGCCAGTATGATTGTCAACTCGGTCGCTGAGCCCTGAATACCCGGCAAGGTCGGCGGCACCAAGATTATCAAGTAAGACGGACGAGCCATCCGGATTGACGATCCGGCGCCACGAAATAAAAACCCGCCTTTGGCCAAAGTCGATGCCGCTGTCATAAGCACCGATGATCCGGGCCCCTTGCGGGATCAACACATGCTCTCCTGTCGCACTGTCATAGACATTCTGTGTCACCTGGGCGATGACCGGTCCGGGCAAATCAGAGTTGATGCCGGTGATGAGGCTCGCCGGGATCAATGTACCAGCGGTAATTGTCTCACTCCCGATTTGGCCCGGCGAGTTACTGCTGGCGAGCGCCGTTGCAATTATGCGTTCCGGCGCACCGCCAGCCTTGTTTGAGGTTGAGAAAAACAACGCCGATTGATTTGCCTCGCTGGTCGGTGCTGAGGCGGGTGAAAAACGCCGCGCTTTCAAGGAAGAAACCGGGCCGTATGTGAGCTGTGCCTCATCGGCTTTTTCAACCGTCTCAACAATTGCCGAAAGATCAACTGGCGGCATCAGCGTTTCTGTCTGTTCAATCTCACCGTAGTTACGGGGCAAATCCTGAATTTGGTCGGTCACAGACCTCGAAGTGACATTGTAGAGCTCTCGGCCTGTTGCTTCACTACGCGCCGAAGGCGGCCCGATGGTGATCAGGAGCGATAAAATCAACACGACACTAATGACCGCGACGCGACGGAATAAAACGGAATGGTTACTCGCTGAATCCTGCTTGCTATTGTGATTCTCATCAATGGCACGGGCAGCTATTGGCCGCAGCAGGCGGTTGGTGTTTTCATTTGGTGTTCGCTTTTGTGGAAAAGCGTACACTGGGTGGCAGGAACTCGCCAATTCTGTTCAAAATGTCTTCGCCAAAAGCGGTCATTCAGCCCCGAAATTTGGATGGCAGCAATGCGCGCAAAAGGGAGCAGTCGCTGAAGGCTTGGCACTCGTATCTTGCGGAAAATAAGTATCAGAATTTTACTCAATCCATTCAACGATTGGTGGTGGCAATCACCTCGTGAGTCCGACACGGCGCAACAAGTCATCATAACGTGGGTCGGAGCGCAGACTATCCAGCTCAGGTGCAGCATTCAGCCAGGCCATAGACCGGCTGCGAAGGTCATAAGCTTCTTCCAATAATACGAATGCTTGGTCAAACTCTCCAAGCGCGGAATGAATTACCGCCAACTGATAGGGTGACACATAGCTCTCATTACGCAGAGCGGTTAGTTCGGCGAGAGCCTCTCTAGCCTCGACGTCACGCCCAGTTTTTGCATATGCGTAGCCCAATGCACTGATTGGCATTGCGTGCCCGCCACCAGCATCGCGCGCTTTTAAAAAGGCTGATATCGCTTCACTATATTCATTTTGACGCAAATGAAATTGCCCAATTCCCCAATGTACGCCCCAATGTTCTGGGTATATTTCTAGTATCTGATCGAACGTTGTTCGCGCTTTCTCAAAATTTCCGGATTGTAGGTATTGCCATCCCAAATTGATATTCGCAGCGCGCGATAATGGGTCAAGGCTCTTGGCGACTTCGGCTTCTTGAACTGCGGCAATTTGATTGCCCATGGCTTCGTGGTAATAGCTGTAATAAATATGCGCTTGAGAGTAACTGGGATTTACTTCGATCGCGCGCTCAAGCGAGGATTTTGCGCTCGGCCAATCCCAATCATACTTTAACTGAATGATCCCAAGGAACGCATGCGGTTCAGCACGCGTGCTATCCAACCTTAGCGCTTCCATAATTGCCTTTTTGGCGGTTGACATTCCCTCGCTTGGCTTAACAAGTTCAAATCCATGTCCACCCAACAAACAATAGCACACGGCCAAACCCGAATGCGACGGTGAGTAATTAGGCTGTTTCTCAATTGATTGCTTAAAGAAGGATATGCCTTTTCGAAATCCATCCTCAGTCATCGTGTTTAGGAAAAAACGCCCTTTCAGGTACGCTTCGTACGCAGAAGGGTCAACAATAGGAGCGATAGAAGTAGATCTCGCCGTTCCAGACGCGATTTCTAGTGCAATCGAAGAAACAATTCGTTCAACGACATCATCTTGTAGGCGAAGGATATCAGACATGCCTCGCTCATAGCTCTCCGCCCATAGATGTCTGTCGGTTTCTGCTTCAATCAATTGCACTGAGATGCGGACTTTGTCGCCAACTCTCATTACCGATCCTTCGATAAGATGGCTCGCGCCCAGCTGTTCTCCAATTTCGGCAATTTGTTGGTTGCTGTCTTTAAAAGCCATGATGGAAGTCATGGATGTTACGCTTGCGACGCGTTCTTGCGCCAGCCTTGTGATCAAAGCATCCGTCATTCCCTGGCTGAAATAGTCTTCAGCGGGATCGCTGGAAAAGTTGCGAAGCGGTAATACCGCCACGGAAAGTTCACGCGATATAGATGTGGGGCGCTCAAATGTCGGTGCGATTCGCGGCCATATATAGATGCCAGCTGTTACAACTAATATTGAGACGGCAGAAATGATCGGGACCAAGTACGCGTAAGTCGGAATGCGATGCAAAAGCCTGCGCTCTTTTATACCGACTACACCGTCGACGTCGTCTAAATTTTCGAATTTGGCCCTCGCCGCAACAGCCGAGAAAGTTGGAACATATGTGCCAATCGGTAACTCTATTCGAATTGGATCGTCGCGGCCGTCAATGGCGTTATATTTTTCCAGTTTTCCTCGCAAACGACTGGCCTCGACGCGCACGATTGAGCTTGTCTGAGGATCGAACGACTCATCCCGACCGAAGACGTCAACTGCAATCGAATACTCTTTGAGGTCGTCAGACCTTCCGGCGAGAGCATTTGTTACAATGTATCTTAGAAATTCCTGTAAGCGAGTAGATGATGAGAACTCTTTGCTTGAAAGAATCTGCTCAAATTGTGCCAGAACATCCGTATCAGAAATCGCTCTGGCAGAATTTAGCTCGCCATCGAATTTTCTTGGACCGTGATCAACCGGCTCGCCCATAGCCCGATAAAAACCTTTCGCGGCACCGCAAGCATTGCGGGGTCAATTTTTAAAAATAGACGTTACTCCCAACAAGCGACAAGAACTAAAGGATATTTTCACAAAAAGCACAACTCGCGCGCTCGGTAATATCAGTGTTACTCGCGGTTAGAAACTTCTTTTGCTGATTACTTTGACGGAGATTTCCCAGTGTAAGCGGCCAATTCAAATTCACAATCCACCGAATTGACCAAAAGCCACACCAGGGAGATCAAAATGCGACTAAAACCAATATTGGCGGGTCTTGCACTCATATCAGTGCCATTTGACGCACCGACAATTGTGCCGAGTGCTTACGCCGAAGAAACTGAAAAATCGTTGTATGATCGATTAGGCGGCTATGCAGGCGTATCCGCCGTCGTCGATGAATTCGCAGAACGCTTGTTTCATGATCCAAAGATCGCTCAGTTTTTTGCAGGTATGGGCGACGACACCCGCGCATCATTTAAACAGAAAAACAAAAACCTAGTTTGCGCTGTCACGGGCGGCCCTTGCAAAGTGATCAGTCGAGACGCGAAGGTCGTTCATGGCGGTTTGGGCATTACTGCGGCCGATTTCAATGTAGTTGCTGGTCATTTGAAGGACGTTCTCGTCGAATTCAATGTCCCGGACGCCGAACAAGATGAGCTCTTTACAATAATCCTTACATTGCGTCCGGCGATTGTCGATCGACCTGACGAAGACAGTTTAAGCAAAGACGCACCTGCACAGCGCTGAGCAAAAATGAATCTTGCGTAGGCGGCTATCAAATCAAGTTTATTACTTACCGCCTTCGCTATCTCACAATTCGCCGACAAAAGATTGGCTTCCCCAAAAAGGGCGCAAACTGATGACTATTTACGCAGAAAGTTTTGAGGTAGCCGTAGCAGCCGTGAAAATGGAAGGCCGCTATCGGGTGTTTGCTGACATCGAGCGAATAAAGGGAGCGTATCCGAAAGCTCGCTATTATGATGATGACAACATCAGGGAAGTTACGGTTTGGTGTTCGAACGATTATCTCGGCATGGGGCAGCATCCTGAAGTAACGGACGCAATGCAGCGTGCTGTTGAAGAAGTTGGCGCTGGGGCTGGCGGCACCCGTAATATCGCGGGCACAACTCACTATCATGTGCTTCTTGAACGAGAGTTGGCTTCAATGCATGGCAAAGAAGCAGCGCTGCTATTTACTTCGGGGTATGTGGCGAACGAAGCAACGCTTTCAACTATCTCGCGTGTCTTATCAGATTGCATCATGCTCTCAGATGAATGCAATCACGCTTCGATGATTGAAGGTATTCGAGCCGGGAGGTGTGCAAAGCTTATATGGCGGCACAATGATCTCAATCATCTTGAGGAGTTGTTGCGTGATTTGCCTACTGATCGACCAAAAGTCATCGCCTTTGAGTCTGTCTATTCCATGGACGGAGATATCGCCCCGCTCCGGGAAATCTGCGATCTCGCTGAAAAATATAATGCATTTACGTATCTAGACGAAGTGCATGCCGTGGGTTTGTACGGGTCTGAAGGTGGAGGAATATCCCAACGTGACGGCGTGTCAGGCCGGATAGATGTTATCGAAGGAACGCTCGGAAAGGCCTTCGGCGTCATGGGTGGATATGTTGCTGCAACAAGCGCGTTTGTCGACGCCATCAGATCATATGCGTCCGGTTTTATTTTTACGACCGCGCTATCCCCAGTATTGGTCGCCGGCGCGCTAGCCAGTGTCAGACACTTGCGTCAAACAGGTGACTTACGTGCGCGGCACCAGGAACGCGCCGCGACATTGAAATTGCGGCTCGGTGCAGTCGGACTTCCAGTTATGCCCTCCGCAAGCCACATCGTCCCGCTCTTAGTGGGCGATCCGATGCAGTGCAAATACGTATCAGACTTCCTGCTTCAGCAGCATAAAATCTACGTCCAACCAATTAACTATCCTACGGTACCGAAAGGTACTGAACGGCTTCGCTTAACGCCATCGCCAGCACATACGAATGATCACATGACGACCCTTGTCGATGCACTAAACGACGCTTGGGCTGTGTTGAAGATCAAGCGCGCCGCATGAAGCGAAATATCGAAATCAAATTAGAAATAGAGTCAATTAACTGTAACCCAAAAAAGGAGACCACTATGTCAAGTCAAATAGCACGTTTAGAATCCGGTGCCAACGAACTCACGCGACAGGGAAAAATCATCGAGTCAATCGACACGTATTATTCTGATAACTGTGTATTCATTGAACCGGATGGCTCATCGCGCCAGTCAAGGCAAGCGGAAAGAGACCATCTTGAGGCGTTTTTTAGCGGTCTTAAGAGTTTCGACGGCGCAACGCTACACGGCCAGTCTGTTGGCGATGATCTTTCCATGAGTGAATGGACATTCAATATGACCGGCGGTGACGGTGAAAAAATCGTATGGAACGAAGTTCTTGTACGTCGATGGGATGACGAAAAGATTGTCATGGAGAAATACTACGCAGCATGAGCTGGCGGACGCGCCTGGTCGTTAATCTCGTTGTGTTCGCCTAAAACCTGGCGCGAGTCGCGCTCGAATAGTTGATTTTAATTCTTTCCAACCTGCTGAGTTGCGTGAACCAATTTTCGGAGCGAATAATGAACATTTTTTGTAAACAGCGATCAAAACAAATACTTCAATCAAAAGCTGGTCTATTGGCGCTCATTATTCCGTTGGCGGGATGTGGTGGAAGTCCGCCTCAAGAAACGACGGGACGCGCGGCAACTGAAAATGATTCAAGTCGAGCAACACAACCATTGTCAAGTCAAACGAGCCAGCGTTCAGAACAGAAGTCGTATTTCACGATCAACAGCGACGGCAATCTAGTGCGCCCGACGGGGTTTCGCGAGTGGGTTTATGTCGGCACGCCACTGACGCCAAATGAGTTAAATCCACCTGAAGCACCATTTCCGGAATTCCACAATGTTTATGTTGATCCAGATAGCTGGAGCCATTTCAAAGCGACCGGTGAGTTTCGTGACGGCACAATCATAGTCAAAGAGCTTGCAACAGTAGGCGCTAATGCTGCGGTTAGTGGAAATGGCTTTTTCATGGGGGACTTTCGCGGACTCGAAGCAACGATAAAAAGTGCACAATATTTTCCCGATGAACCAGGCAACTGGGCCTATTTCAGCTTTGGCCATGATTATCCGCTTGCGGAAACTGCTGAAGCTTTTCCAACAGCGGCATGTAATGCCTGTCATGCCGCTTCGGCCGCGACAGATTTTGTTTTTACGCAGTACTATCCAGTTCTTCGTGCGCGCAGTGCATCTGTTGTGCCGGGCCCTGTCGTGATGGACTTCAATTCGCGCGCAGAGCTCCAAAATGCGATGTTAGCGGCTACAAGCGCGATCGGAGAACCGCGTGCAGAAACTGGCACATCGCCTGGAGAAGTTCCGACGGAACTCGATGCACTTTTCGAGTATTTGAACGATAAGGAATATGAAAACTTTGCCGCGCGTGAGTCTGCGTTACATCCTTCTAGAGGTCCGCATGCTAATTTTGGCTCGCCGGTCCGAGTTTTTATGAGTGATAATGTTGCCGCTTCTCTCGAAGCCGGAAATGACTTCCATCCAGTTGGATCTTCAATAGTCAAGGAAATGTATGAAGACGATGGTGAAACATTACAGGGATGGGCAGTGATGGTTAAAACTCAATCCGATAGCGACGGAGGCAACGGCTGGTTTTGGTACGAAGTTACGAGCACGACGGATCCGACAGCACTTGGTGGTGGCGAGGCTGGCAATGGCATCCCTCTGTGCACAAGCTGCCATGGTAGTGGCAGTGATTACGTCCTAACAAAATTTCCACTGGAATGACGAAGCCGTGAAGGTAGAATCTTTCTGAAAGTTGTAGTTCGCTGGTTGTTCCGCTGGCGATCGATTTCGAAAGAGCGATCGCATATTCGACCATCGCGGAATGAGGCTGCGCCATCATGCGAAACACGCGATTGACGATGTCAACGCGTAAATGGGTGTTTGGCGCTTGTGCGAGCCCTTCCGTCAATTTCGTTCCATCGGTGCCAAAAACGTCGGTGGGCGGCGTCTCAACATCAATCATCTGATCCATCGGCAGCGTGCTGAACACCCCTAACCCAAGCGAAATTGCTTGTTGGGTTTAATCGGTGTCTTCAATGAAATCATTCAGCTCCTGTGACGTATTCAGGAATAAGCGCGATATGCTGATTTTCAAATACATGTCAGAAAGAGCCAAATTGAGATCGGGTTTAAGATTCGCAGCAGACAATTCCGCCACGGCTTTCTCTATCTGGTCTGCTGCTTAGATCTGGCTGGCAGGTCTCCGTCCGCGAGACAGAATTCTCAATGATGTTTACCTGTACCGGGCATTTGGTGCGTATACGGTTTTCACATCATGAGGCATGACACTCCGCAGGAGGCTGCGATAAGCAGGCACTTGTAACAGATTTAGTTCCTGGCTCTCCAGAAAAAAGTAATATCTGGCCAGAGTTTGCCGGATCCCCTCATCAATGAGCGCTTTCGACGGTCCCAGCGCCAAGAGATCATCATAGGCGTCGCGAGGAAGTGTGATTGGCTCGTAACCACTGGCCTGATATGCATCGACCAAAAACTGTTCGCCCCGTTCCTCCACTGGGCGCTCCAGCCCGTCAAGTGTGGCCAATGCGTGTGCTCTGTACGTCCCATAAGCGTCAATCCAGATACGTAACATCTCTTGAT
>JAJFFV010000005.1 GCA_021776475.1 Parvularculaceae bacterium
GGTTGATTGGTCAAATATGGCCATATAAGCTAGCACAGTCCTAGCACAGTCGCATTTTCGGGTCTTGAAATCATTGATGATCTGCCTGCGAATGGTTCGCTGCTAGCACAGTCTTAGCACAGTTGACTGACCAACGTATGGGGGGAGTGCGACGAATTGAGTGACGATATCATTCACTAAATGGACGGAACGCTGAGATGTCCCACACATCCAAAAATTTTGCAATTCGCTCTTCCGAACCTTGCGACCGCCGCCTTAGAATACAACCGCGCCAACGACGTAGATAAAAATCCCCCAGATTTGATTTTTACAACATCTCCACCGTGGTTGAAGCAATTGATCTCAACTTATCGACAACGACTCGTATCGGTCTCGAACCCCATCCGTGATACTTTCAATTAGGCTGGCGGGAATTGTGTTGTCCGCAAGCGCCTCGATCTCTTTAAGCGCTGAGGGGAGCACCGCTTCCAATTCCGCTGTGAGTTCGTCCACCGTCCCTGTCGGCATGCCGGCCATATCGGACGTCTGCTCGAAATGGCGTTTTTGAATCTCATCCATACGGTAGTGATTATTATTGCCAGCAGACATGGCCATTTTATATCGATTGGTTTCAATCCGTCTAGCGTCCACGATTGGTTGAGCGGAAATGATGTCGTATAGCGGCGTCATGACAAAGGCTCCGCCGGGCTGGTGTGCGATCGAATAGTTCTTGGCGTGCCCGTCGGTCGCCCCCATGAGCCAAAAGATGATTTGAGCTTTTAAAAAGGCGCGCCGGTCCTCTGTGGAGCGATCGCTCTCCTTGAGCCGTTCGAGTATGTTGCGCATTCCGGGACCGCCCTCCCGCTGGTATTTTCGCGTTGAGGGAACGGATAACGCCTGACAGAAATCTTCCTGCGGCAGTCGTAAGAGGCGTTCATCGCTCGTCCAAAGCCGGTCGCAACGCTCAACGCTCAGCGCTAATTGATCCTCAAACTGCTCAACATCCGCATTCGCCACGTTAAGACCGAGGGCGGCGCAAAGTTTCAAGCAGATGAACTCATTCTGCACACTGTCAGTCAATTCGATTTCGTTGTGAATGACACCGATCGCAGGCTTCAGAATATGCGTGGTCGCCGTTGTACCAACAGGTCTTTGCCAGGCGCCCTCCAGTTTTAAGAGCGCTGTCTTGTCCTGCGCCCCGGCGATAGAGATGCGAAAATCCTCATCATCTGGATCGAGACCTAACGGATTGACACGAAGCTTTCGGATCAGATCGGCAATTTCGGCGTCGTTCAATGCCACGCCCTCCACGACGCCGGGAGGCCCCGGTTCCTCATCCTCACTGAGGAATTGTAGCGCGCCGACACAGTCTCGCCCCGCCACCGCCAATAGCGAAAATGCATCGACGCCGTCTGCGCCGAGACGTTCAGCAACATTTTTACGGACCTGCTCAGCGTCGGGCAGAAGGTTTTCAAATACATTGGTAACGGGCGCACCGCGAAACGCTTCACCCGTCAGGGGCAGCGAAATCGACACCGGCATGGCCTTCGACCAAGCAAGCCAGTCCGGATTATAACTAAATCCAACGGCCCCAGATGACGCTCGCTCCAATACGCCCACACGACGCGCGTTGAGATAAACGATCAGTCTTTGCGTGCGAGATCGAGGCGCCATCAGAACAGCTCCTCAAAATTCGCGTGGGCGCTTCGGGGTGAAGCGTTCACTTCAAGCTCAAGGGCCGTCAGAGCGTCGAAGAATACGGCCATCTGAGTTGCCGGCTCGCCGGCTTCAAGCTTCGACACGGTGGCCTGACGGACATTCATGCGTGAAGCCAGTTCCTTTTGCGTCCAGTTGCGCGCTAGCCGTGCTTTTCGCACAATATCGCCCGCCATACCGGGACTTCTGATCAGATTAGACATGCCATGTACCCCTTATACGCGTTCGCGCATAGGTGTTATATATACGCAATCTCGTATAAATCAAATTTATTCGCATTCGCGTATAAAAATAGCTTGGCCGCCTTCCGGCTATGGACCCAAAAAGCCAGGAAATCCATAGTATTCAATAACTTAATAGGTGTCGTGGAGAATAGCCGCCCTACTCTCCGCAATCCTGCGGAGAGTAGATTCACGACATCGACCTGCCAATTTAAAGAGGGATTGGCTCACTGCCCACGGCATCAGTCCAAAACGAGCCCCTTAACCGAGACTTTGCCAATGGCGCGGCCAACTTGAGTGCTCATCTCAAAAAGGGCGGTCAAATCACCGATCTTTATATGGATCATTTCGTCTGAAGGTGAGGAGAATAAATTAACGCAAGCGGCTCGCGAAGCCGGTGCGAATGTGAGCTTCGTCTTGCCACCAGGGGACTATACCGGACAACTTCGCAGCGAAGACATTAGGGATGAATTTGATATGTCAGTGCGGAGCGGCGTGAACCGGGATCAGGAAGTCATTCTGAATGCGGGCTTTATTGAAGTTTTTGGTCCCGCAGGGGCATCATGGACGTTATTCCGTGCTGATACCAATGGCGCTGAGATGCGTGCAGCTTCTGAAGCGCGAGCTGAGACAACATTTCTTGTTGCGGAAGGAACCTACATAGCTGAAATGCGTCTAGATCGAGATCGTCAGCGTCGGGAGCTTGATCTAGTCGCAGGCGAAACGGTCACCATCGATCTCCGCCAGAAACGGTCAGTCTCAATATCAATAAGGCACAAGAACATTGCTAAACGAAAGGATACATTGGAACGGCTTGTCTGAAGCTGCCTTTGGACATTCGTTCTTCGAACGGCGTTTCGGCTCTTTTCGGGGCATTTGCATCTTCCGTTGCTGTTCTAAATGGGCTATGCTTGCAAAGGTCCCTGGAGCATTTAGTATAGTGCTGAAACTAAAAAATCCGTAGAAAAATGGGCGGTAGAATGAATCTTCAATCAGAAAAAAAGCCAACCGTAAAATGCCGCCATTGTGGCCAAATCCGAGTTTTTGAAAATAAACCCGGCACACATGTTGTGCTACCGGAAGGAACTTTCCAGGTAAGTTGTATTCATTGTGAAGTGGTAAATGAATACAGACCATTTGATATAACTATGCGAGAAATGCCTGTGGATTAGGGCAAACCTGAGCTATTCCATCGCATTACATCCGTTCACCAATTGAATAATCAGCGCGGTCTTAAACCTAAACGTGCGATCGCATTATTTTAAGCTTTTAAACAAGTCACTGTTTTTGAGATGCATCTCTGCCTTGGCGGAACCCAGAATATCGCGATCACACTATTGCTCTTTCCCAACGCAACCCATTCTCTTGAGCATAATATCATTTTATTCAGGATTCTGGTAGTTTTGCACAATCAAGGCGCCGGCGGATTTCGCGTAAATGCGAGCATTTGAAAGACCTTACAGCGTAAAGCCGCATACCCATGGGCCTTTGAAGGCCTTGGGACAGGCTGGATCATCATCGTGATCAGGTATTCAGGGAATGTTTCTGCCGACTCTGTGATGTAGATCACACCCTTCTTCACGCTAATCCCTAGCCTGAGGCAAAAATGGCGAGTGAAGGGCGAATTGACATGCGAAAAACTAATACTCTCCGAGATTTAGGCACTGATGCACCTAAACTCCATTAATTCTGATTTTGCTACCGATATTGAGTACAAGCCCAATATTGCTTACCCGCTTATCCGAAAAGCTATCGTCAAGATCGATCGTGGCGAGCTGCCCCCTCAATACACCAAGGATCTTCAGGTTTTTAAGCAGGTCTTGGTCGATATCGCTGAGCAGCCGAAGAACAATGCCAAGCTGGCTCCTCTAAAGAGTGAGTTTGCAGCTGCTCTAGAATGTAGCCCTTGGTTCGATAACACCGAGTTAAACGAAATCAACCGGGGGGAACCGGGACAAAACCTAATCTTGGCCGAGGCGGCTGAAATTGAGCTCCGCAGGAATTTAGAACGCCTGCTCCGAAATGGGTTGCCAGGTTTATTTAGAGGTATCGACGGGAACATTTATCACAACTACTCGCATTGCCAGCACATGGCTCAGCGCACGCTGAAATACTCAAACGAGCTTGGCATACGTCTCTCTATGTCTGAAATGTTGGCTCTGAGTGTCGGACTAGTCGGTCATGATGGAGCCCATAGTGGAGTACTGGGGCCTGGAGATTTGGAGCATAATGTTCAGTATGCGGTAAAATGTTTGTACCTATTTATGGATTACTACGGATTTTCCAAGCAGCAAATTGGGTTCGCCATAGAAAAAGGGGTGTTCCCCACGGTATCCTTCAACTCCGAATTTGTTCCTCAAGACGCGATCGGCGTGGCGGCCGAACTTGGCGATCTGGCATTTGAAATTGAACTACCTCATTTCCTCATCAACTCTTTACATGTTTTTCAGGAGCAAATTCCCACCATCATTCCGCCACCAGACACAATCCCACAATGGCTAAGGGCACCTATACGTGATGGTTTCATTGGAACTTACCTGATGGGAAGAGTCGCTGAATTGGAAAAAATACCAACCACAAAACCAAATACATTTATTCGCTTAAGGAAGTGGATGAGTGATATACAAACTGAGATTAGTGAACTTGCTAGCTACGAAGATAATAACCTATTGCTGCCTGAGAAATTTCAATTCTTTGCTCCCATCAAAGAGCGGGCCTTGGCCACGATCAGAGATCAAAAAAATAATATTAGCCCCAAAACGATGAGCGCGCGTTCGGTTCGAGCGCCTGGGATGCTACCCACCTAACCCAAATAAGACCGGTTCAAAGTACTGCCGGGCAGCGTCAGCTGGATTGTCTTCTGGTCGCCAGACTGAGTAGTCGACGCTACTATCAATTAATCCCAAAAGAACATTTACCGTCACGCTGGTGTCTGTTTCACGAATGGACCCATCGGCTTTACCCTTGCGGATCATAAAGATAAAATTTTGCCGCACTTTTTTCAAGTCGACGTTGTGAACTAGATGCCGGTCAGATGGCAAAGACTGCATTAACGCGGATCGAATTAATATGCCATCGGAAGATTGTTGTGTAGCAAACAAACCATAAAGTGCAATCTGCAACATCTCGAGACCTGTTGTCCCGACGTTCTTCGCGTGATTTTGCCAATAATCAATTATCGAAAACGTGCGAATGAAGCATTGATCAAGAAGGTCGTCCTTGTTCTTGATGTAATAGTAAAATGCTCCCTTGGTGACACCTAGAGATTGAGTAATCAAATCTACAGAAACACCTTTGTAACCACACTGATTGAACAGCCGCGTACCGGACCTCAAAAATGCTTCAAGCTTCAAATCATGCTCACTCTTTCTAAGCGGGCTGACAACAGAGTGTTCATGCTTGGCTAATAGGGTGGCGGACAACGGTGCGTGGTCGTGCTCTGCGGCAATGCCTGAAGAGAGCAGTTCGCCAAGTCTGGGGAGTGTTGCTTCAAGCCGCTTAACACCTACATTTGGCAGCCAGGCATTCATCCAACCGAGTAGGCCGAACACACAGAGCGCCGCCGGTGTGCGGCTGGACAAAGAAATGGACCCGTCTTGAAGGCCCAGAACCACAAATGAGCGCATTTTTAGCACCAACTTGATATATCTATTTTCAATTTCTTCACGGTGTTCAGATGCAAGCAATGGTATTTCGTTAAGCACAGCCCAGTGCGCGCGTTTTCCCTGCTGGATTTCAAGCCAGTCCATTGCATGCAGATGGTAGGTGAGAAGTATTTTTGTCCTACCTGTTTTTGCGCGATCTGCTCGTTCCAGAAGTTCGCCAATCGCGATGCACGATTGCCTGTAACATAAGAATATCAATTCCTCTTTCGTCTTAACATAATGATAGAGGCTGGTTTTAGTCTTGTTGAGGGACTCTGCCACGTCCTGAAGAGTCGTTGTTCTGGCGCCCACGGCATTAAACAGCTCGGAGGCAGCTGAGATGATTTCGCCGCGTTTTCGATCCGTGTTCGCGGGCTTGCCGAATGGTGACAACGGGTCTCTCGCGGCCAAAGGTTGGTTGGGTGTTCGCATGCACTAATGAATTCTCGGTTTCCGGCAATTAGTCAATGTTTTTTATCTCTCCAGTTCCTATAACATACCATACGTTCGATTTTATGCATGAAAAAATCGCTACCAATAATTCTAACGGCTCATATTTGCTCCTAAAGAAGCGCTAATTCACTGCTTGCGCGCGCACCTAAGGGACATCTAATTGCTCATAGCACATACTTTCCTTATCTCATTGTTTGTATTAATTTTTGTGAGATTTTTAGGAAAAATATGGCAACAAAAAGGCACAGATTGCCACGAAATCATCACGATTAACCATATTGAAGTGTGATCTACGTCACACCCCATAATGATATTCTCCCTTAGGTCACCATTATTGAATTTCGACCCTTTGGTATGTTTTTGTAACTATAAGAATTCCACTCCGAAGGTCACAAACAAATGGAGCTACGCACATGAAGGCCCTCTTTCCCATCCTAGGTGTTGTTCTGCCGCCGGCGGCAGTGGCGATGCATAAAGGCATATCTGGCACGTTTGTGGTCAACCTAGTGCTGACAGTTCTCGGCTTCTTACCAGGCGTCATTCACGCCCTGTGGACCATCGCACAACCGGACGATGAACTGGCACTACCTCCGGCAGTCGAGGCAATCCGCATGAACATCACGCAGGTACTTTAACGCCGCCGATGATCAGCACCCAGTCACAAATCTGTGGAGAAATCTGACATGACAATTCAAGCAACTAGAAAAGAATGGATCATCGCTTCTTTGGCGTCACTCGCACCAATCTACGCCGGCGTTTTCAGTTTTGCGATTTATCTAAACGCAACAAGGGGAACGACCCTACCAGTTGGGGCCGGAGTTGACTGGTCAGTTGCCCCTGCGGCGGTTGCATACGCGATTGTCTGCACCGCAGCGGGCGGCGCAGTTTTGATTTCCTTTGTCGAGAAAATGGAAAATGGGGCGACGATGTTTTTTCGTCAATCAGTACTTCTTTCATCAGTGGTTCTGATTGGCTTGTTCAACGTGTTCTATCTCATCGCGGTGAGGTAGTTCGCGCCGTTAGCAGGCCCTCGCACATGCTCTCGCTCTCTCTCCCTTTTGCGCGCGCATGTGTTTTCTCTCTGAAGCTTGAGGGCCTGCTGATAATTTCAATGATTGTGATCGATAAGGAGTACACAAATGTTTTTCAAATTCGCAAAAAATGCAGGTGATTCATTGCGCAACGCAGCTGATTCAGTTGCCGATGGTATCAAGGACCGCATCCAGGGGCACAAAACCGACGTCAGTGACCTCGATGTCAAAGAAGAAAGTGGCAAGGTCATTCTTAAGGGCACTGCAAAATCTCAAGAAGAGGCAGAAAAAGCCATCCTAGCCGCCGGGAACACACCAGGCGTTGCCGAGGTTGAGTCACAAATCAAAGTTGATAACCCCGCATCACAAGCAACATTTTATACAGTTGTGAGCGGTGATTCCCTGTCGAAAATTGCCAAGGCGTTTTACGGCGACGCTTTGAAATATCCTGCGATTTTCGACGCCAACAGACCGATGCTGTCTGATCCAGACAAAATTTATCCGGGTCAAACACTTCGTATCCCAACCGTTAATTGATTTAGTAATCCAGAGACAAGGAACAAAACTATGTCTTACAAAATTGATGAAATCGAAGGCATTGGTCCTGCATACGCTGAAAAACTTGCTGCTACCGGCGTTGCCACTACTTCACAACTTCTGTCAAAAGCCGCGACCCCAAAGGGGCGCGACGCAGTTGCCGCCAAGTCTGGCATCAGCAAGGCCCTGATTTTGAAATGGGCAAACATGGCCGACTTGATGCGCATTACGGGAGTTGGCGGCGAGTACGCCGAACTGCTCGAAGCGGCCGGTGTCGACACAATAAAAGAGCTCCGCAACCGAAACCCCGCAAATACCGCATTGAAAATGTCAGAAATTAACGCTGACAAGAAGCTCACCCGAAAAGTACCAACAGAGAAAACTGTTTCCGGTTGGATCGAACAGGCTTGCAAAATAACACCGGCAATTTCCCACTAATCAATCCCAAAAGCAAAAAAGAGAATAAAAATTGAGCATCATGAAAGAATTTCGGGAATTTGCCGTCAAAGGCAGTGTGGTGAGCCAGCACAAGTGCTGCTCGAAGGAATTCGAGATGCTTTGTGGGCACCGGGAATTACTAAACACTTTCGAAATGGTGGTCACGCTGCCTTCCAGATGATCACCAGCCGGCGGGCTCTCCCACATGCGCTCTCTCCCCCTTTTCTCGCGCGTGTTGGTCACTCTGAGTCCGCCGGCAATCTAATGCCTACTAATCCGCTACGTAAGGAGCAAGAAACATGAAGACTACCGTAGCACCCCTGGCCATTATGGTCCTATTTGCGGCAGGTTGTACATCCAATGCCTTGGGCGACTGGCGCACAAATGAGGCATCCACGTCAACCATAGCGGAGAACTCTGTTGGGTTAGACAAAATGGCGGGTATTGAGCAAGAACTGGCTGTTCTTCGTAGTGAAAACTCAAAGTTGAAATCGGCAAGGTCTTCAGCCACTAAAATGCCGACGTCGATGCAGGGCAATGTTGACCTACCACCTGCAAAACCGGGCGAATGCTTCGCCCGGATCCTGGTTCCGGCAAAGTATGAAACCACTTCTGAAAAGATCGTTGTTGCCGAAGGATCAGTGCGTGTCGAGATTATTCCTGCGCGTTACGAAACGCTTGACGAGCGCGTGCTTGTATCAGATGCATCTGAACTGCTCGAAGTAATTCCGGCCACCTACAAAAATGTTACAGAAACTGTTGTGGTTGAGCCAGCACAGGAAGAGCTTCGCACTATTCCAGCCAAATACAGAACGGTCAGCGAGCGTATACTCGTTCGCGAAGGCTACACGACCTGGAAAAAAGGTGAAGGTCCTATCGGCGGTACACTAAGCGGCGGCACGATTAAAAATACACGGGAGCTGTCTACCGGTGAAATCATGTGTCTTGTTGAAGTGCCTGCCGAGTATCGTAATGTCTCCAAGCAGGTTCTGGTTGAACCAGCCCGAACGAGTAAAACAACGGCTCCCGCTGTCACTAAAACATTGATGCGGCGTTTAGTTGCAACACCGGCAACGACGCGGGCGGTCAATATCCCTGCAAAATACGATACTGTTCGTGTTCGCAAGCAGCTGTCACCGGCAACAGAGCGTCGTATATCTATTCCGGCTACGTTCAAAACGGTTACAAAGCAGAAAAAAGTAACCGAAGAACGCTTGTTGTGGCGGGAAGTTTTGTGCGATACTAACACGACGCCGGGCATGATCAGCCGTGTTCAACAAGCACTGAATACGCAAGGCTTCAGTTTAAGTGTAGACGGTACTCTTGGCCCATCAACCTTGCGTGCGATTGACGCGTATCAGCGTCGCAATAATCTTGGTACTGGCGGCCTTACAATGGCCACCGTCAAGAAACTTGGTGTGATGTAGTTGAATTTATAGGGATCGGAACGAGTTCCGGCCCTTTTCGAACAACACCAGCAAACTAGGGGATTTTCTTTAATGGCCCGGATAGAACCAAATCATCTCAAAGTCGTAGCGTACTTTATTTGCTTCATACTGAGCATATTTGCTACAACCTCATTAATACTAAGTTTTGCACCCCTCAATTCTCCACTTGAAGCAATGAGTATCAGCGGTCGGGTGGTCGGCGCTTACGAATCTGTCAGAGATCTTATTTTCAGCGGACTGGGATTGTGGCCTGCGCCTCCGGGGTGGATGATCGACCTCGGTATCGCCTATGTTTTTGTTAGGCTGGCTTTTTCAAGAATTTATGTGGCTGAATCCAAACCCTTCCGCATTCGCACATCGCAGAGCCAATACGTTATATGGGCATTGTGGCCATTATCTTTCTTGTATTTTGTGCCATGGATTACCAATTTATTCGATCGTCGGTACGCCATGGCTACTGGAATAGATGAAGCGCCTGTTCATAACTATGGCGGAGAATACCGACGCAATCTTTTTAGAAAGTGTCTGCCGCATTTGGTTGTGGTCGTTGGTTCAAGTGTGATTCTTTGCGGCGTTGTATATCTCGAATACTTTTTTTTCGGATGATTGACGAGAGCTCGTGACTATGAAGACCTATGCGGTTACAATTTTACACCGGCGGAATACCGCGCAGGATGGACACCGCGGGTTGGTCGTCTGTACGCAAAGTTAGGCAACTGAGGCATGTGGATAATCTGGCCCACGTTTTTGAAATGACAAAATAACGGGCTTTACGATTACGCCCTTATCAACATTCACAGCTCGGCGAATGGTTTCGTTCTTTTGCCAACTAGCAGGCCCGTCAATGACGGTCGGTAAATGGACGATGAGAGCGGCGGAAATCGACCGAGAGGCGCTTTCCCATAAGTAGCTTGGGGTATGGTCAACGGCATAATAGTCCGTCTTTTCGACCCTAAACATTGGTTTTTTGAAACTTGTGGGCTTGGCGAAATAGAACCCCATATCCTCATCGCAACTGACGTCGATGATCAAACTGCCGGGCTTCAAGCAGGCTTTTTCGGCTTCCGTGACAAACATGATGGGATGAGCAGGCTCCTGCAGCAAGCCGTTCACGATGATGTCGGATTCGCTCATCAGTTCTGACAAAGCCCGCTCACTACTATCATGTTCGATCACAATCATGCGCGCTTCATCGTCGCTGCCTTCGCGGAGCCGGACATAATTGCAATCAAGCACTTCTTCACGAACCTCGTGGTCCGGGCGTTGTATGCAGATGGTAATGTCCCTAAATCCGTGCGCTTTTAACGCGTAAATCGCCCCACGACTGACTGCGCCAAAGCTAAAAATAATGGTCTTGCGCTGATTACCATAATGCCCGTCAATCCCCTTTAAACGCAGAGCGTGCAATACAGCGCAATAACCTGCCATTTCGTTATTTTTGTAAAACGTATGTCGACCTATCTGCCCGGACGGGCCCCACACAAACATATCCTCGTAAGCAATAAGGGTCAGTTTTCGGTCAATGGCCGCCTGGGTGATGGCCCGTTGTTGGGCACAATGGGGATAGCCCCAAATCACTCCCCCTTCGCGAACGGTCTCAAGATCAGATAATGTGGGTTTCGCGATAATTACGTTCCCAAGGACAGACAAGAGGTCGCTGCGCGGCGCCATGCCACCCGTTTGCGCTGCGATATCAGAGTCTGAAACATCAAAGGGCGCACCGTATCCTTCTTCAAAGATCAATTGCTTCCTGTATTCTTCTGGGAGCCGCGTAATATGATCCGGGTGAATTGGTACGCGCTGTTCATTTTCCTTCTTGGAAGTCCCAATGACCCCAAAGGTTAATTTGCTCATTTTTTGGTCCTGTTTCCGGGGGAATTCCCCTGAAGGCGTGGGTTATTTTTTAAAAAGCGGGTTTCGCACCACCCACGAGCAGCGTGAAAGCAGGCATTTCCAGTTCAGCCAAGCGCAGCGCGTTCTCTCAGCTGTGACAAAAACAATGGCGACTTTGGAGTGTTAGCTGCAAGAAGGTGAGTACTCTGTTACGGGCGCGATATCTACTGAAGTCTGATTGAGAAAAAAATGCCTGATGGACGGAATTCCCGCCCGACTATTCCAATAAAACCAGAAATTTAAAGTCCATTATCCCTGACGCCGACAGCCAAATACCGCGGATCACACTTTTTAATGTTAAATTAGCACAGGCCATTCGACCCGCTCAAGCCATTGTTTTTAAATGATAATTTCCTTGGGACACCGAGCTGAAAATCTGTCTCTCGGCATTTCCAATCTGCACCCTGGCACCACCACCTTAACTTATTGATATTGTTATCATATTTTTGATGATTGTCCAAGAACAATTTGGCAACAACTAAGGGTGTGCACTGACCATTCACACGAGCGAATTGCCCAGCAGCGTTCAACACATCAGTACACTGTCCGGCGAACCGGACACAGCTCTTAGAGCCAAGTCCAACGCATGACGGGTGCAATTTGGGACTGGCGGGAGCATGCTTAGAAAAACGGATCAGACTATGGACGCCCTTTGTCGCGCCCCTTTGTTATTCGGCATGCAATCAGCGTTTGATGCAAAATTCAACGAGATCTAAATCGAAAATTGAATTATAATTAGCTTGATGTCGAAACTTGACGAATATGACCGCAAGCGGAAATTTGGAATTACTCCAGAGCCCAAGGGTTCGATAGAATCGCCTCAATCGGATGAGCTGTGTTTTGTTGTTCAACAACACGCGGCGACCCGGATGCACTTTGACTTACGTCTTGAAGTTGCCGGCACCCTACGAAGCTGGGCCGTTCCTGAGGGGCCGACACTGGACCCGAAGGTCAAAAAGCTTGCAATCCGTACTGAGGACCACCCCATCGAATACGTCGATTTTGAAGGTGTCATTCCTGCAGGAGAATATGGCGCAGGTAAAATGATCATTTGGGATCGAGGACAATGGGTCCCAATGGATGAACCCGAAACAGCTATCAATGCAGGTGACTTAAAGTTTCGATTGTTTGGTGAGAAGCTGCGCGGCGGCTTTATGTTGAAGCGCCTAAAAAAACACTCACCCGAGTGGTTGTTGATTAAAGAGCGTGATTCAGAGTGCCGGTCTGAAGACGAATACATCCTTGTAAAGGAACAGCCAGAGAGTATCGTCAGCGGATTGTTGGTTTCAGAATTGACCACTGAACCGAAGCGAACCGCTAAGGCAAAACCGATTGCACCAGCGAAAATGAAAGGTGCGAAGAAAACAAAATTACCTTCTAAGCCATTACCAAGCTTGCCCACACTTGTTGGCTTGCCACCGGTTGGCGGCGAATGGGTGCACGAGATTAAGTTTGATGGATATCGTGTAAATTGTGTGATTGAGAACGAACGCGTCAGGATAATCACCAGAAATGGCCACGATTGGACAAAAAAATTCTGGGGCCTTGCGGACGCGATAAATTCGCTCTGCCTGAAACCATGTCTGATCGATGGCGAAGCGGCCGTGCAAGACCTTGCGGGACGAACTGACATCAACTTGTTGCAAGAGGCGCTTTCCAAAGGCGATAGCCATCTAATCACTCTGTTTGCGTTCGATATCAGGCATTATGATGGGTACAATGTAGAAAATTGCTCGCTCGAAGAGCGCAGGCTTTTGCTTGAATGGGTTTTAGCAGAGAAAATAAGCTCAAACTCTGCCCTTCAATTGAGTGAGGCAAGTGAATTACCGGGATCGGAGCTATTTGCCCGTGCTTCAGCGTTAGGTCTTGAAGGCATCGTATCCAAGGCCCGAGGCAGCACCTACGAAGAAGGACGAACAAAGTCTTGGCTCAAAACCAAGAGCGCTGATCTGGGCACCTTTTTGATAGTTGGGGTTGTTTTTAAACAAGAGCGGATGGCATCTCTTATTTTGGTGCGAGAACGTGATGATAACTTCGAGTTCGTCGGCAAGGCCGGGTCTGGATTGTCGCAAAAATTGATAGCTGATCTACACAACGCACTGGAATTGGTTGATGCACCCTGTACAGATCTTCCCAAGATTGCAGATGCCATTTGGGTATCGCCCACCTTAGAAGCCGAAATTTCTCATAGAGGGTGGACTAGTAGCGGGATGCTTCGACAACCATCAGTACTGAGCGTGAAAGCAAAAGCCAAAAACAAAAGAAGCCGCCCTCGCCTAGTGTCCGATCGAGATCTGGCTTCGATACGGATTACAAATCCTGAGAGAAAGCTTTTTGAAAGCGACGCGACCAAACTTGACCTTGCAGTTTATTATGCTCGTGTCGGTGATTTGATGTTGCCTCACCTTCTCGGGCGACCGGTCACGTTAATTCGTAGTCCTTCTGGCAAGGCGGATGATCAATTCTACCAACGTCATGCATTTGAGGGACTGCCGAAAGGCGTTGATAAAATCCACATTCCCGAAAAAGGCGACGATGTTGAGTATCTCGTTATCAATGAACCGGTTGGTTTTTTGTCCCTTGCGCAATATGGCGTGATCGAATTTCATCCATGGGCGTGTAGAAGTGATCAAATTGACAAGCCAGATCGACTAATTATCGATCTTGACCCTGGAGACGATGTTCCCCGGAAAACTGTTGTTGCCGCTGCGCATCTGGTGGGTGATAGATTTAGAGATCTCGGATTCTCACCGTACCTTAGGACAACTGGTGGAAAAGGATTACACGTTGCTGTTGCAATCGCTAGGCGACACTCTTGGGCAACATTTAGCGAATTTGCTTTCGCGTTCGTTAATTCGTTAACAAAAGATGCGCCGCGCAAATTTACAACCTCTCCTGCTTTGAAAGATCGCGTCGGCAAGATTTACCTTGATCACCTGCGCAATCGTAAAGGCTCAACTGCCGTTTCAAGCTATTCCGCAAGGGCGCGGAAGGGTGTGCCCATCGCATGTCCATTAGAGTGGAGTGAGACGAGACAATTGATTACCGAGCATCCGTTAACCATTCTAAACGTCCTTCATGGTCAGAAAGTACTGGATAAAGATCCTTGGACCGATATAAACTTAACTTCGACAATAATTTCAAAGGCCGTTCAGCGAAGGATCGGCATGAAAGTGAGGTAACCAATGGCACCACGAGCATATTGGAAGGGCTTCTTGAAACTATCACTTGTTTCCTGTCCGGTTAAACTGTTCAGCGCTACGTCGTCATCTGACAAAATCTCTTTTAATATGATCCATAAAGATACACATAACCGTGTACAGATGAAACCACATGATCCTGAACTGGGTGAAGTCAGCAGGACTGATCTAGTAAAAGGCTACGAGATCGACAAAGACCAATACATCATTGTCGAAGCCGATGAGTTAAAGGAACTCCAGATCGAGTCCAACAAAACAATCGACATTGAAACATTTGTGGAAGCCAGTGAAATTGACCCTGTCTACTACGATGCGCCATATTTTCTTGCACCGGATGGTGCTGTGGCGGAAGAGGCGTATACGGTGATTTTAGAGGCGATGGCTGAAGCCGACAAGGTTGCGATCGCTCGGGTGGTACTGTCTGGAAGAGAACGTGTGATTGCGCTTTGTCCGAAAGACTATGGTTTCATGGTACAAACGCTCCGGATCGGAAACGAGCTTCGAAAACCGCAAGCTTATTTCGATGAGATGAATGGCGTTTCTATAGATAAAGACATGCGCGATCTCGCGAAACACATCATTGACCAAAAAACAACCTCCTATGACCCCTTTGCCTATGAAGATCGGTATCAGGTTGCGGTCAAAGACCTCATTCAAGCGAAAATCAAAGGACAATCGCCGGTAATCAGCAAAGCACCAGAACGAGGCAATGTTGTTAATTTGATGGATGCTTTGAAGCGAAGCCTGGAAGAAGAAAAGCGTCCTGCTGCGGCCAGCAAAGCCAAAACCAAAAAGGCCGCCAGCAAAAAAACCACCCGCAAGAAGGCAGCAAGTAAGACCAAGTGATGGCTACTCTACCGGGTCGTACGATCGCCCTTTTCGGACGATTTCAAAGCGTTAGTCGGGCTGAGTTAATCTCCGCTATCAAAAATCGCGGCGGTAATATCGCCAGAGACGTCAATGATCGGACAAAGGCGCTCGTGGTTGGCCGCGGCAGTATTTCCTACTCTGCTTCTGACAAGCTGGACGCTAAAATCAAGTTGTGCCGAAGCTTAAACGTGCCTGTTTTAAGTGAACGGGAAGCTGCCGAAGCCGTCGGTCTAAGGCAGCCACTTGGTGTCGGTGTTCCCGTGGACATCGTCGCTTCTAAGGGACAGCTAGCCCTTGAGGAAATTGATTACCTGCGGATATTTGACGTTGTTGCTATTCGAGGTGGACAAGCTCAATTCCGGGATGTCGAGAAAGCAGAAATGGTTGGCTCACTGCTTGAGCAAGGTAAGCCTCTGTCCGAGATTATTAAAGCATTTCATCGCATTGGCGATGATCAACGAGTGATCGTTACAATGGCACCAAATGGTGATCTGGCTGTGAAATGGGGTCGTACACATACAACTTTATCGGGTCAGGGAATATTGCCTCTCGAAGCTGGTCCATCGATTAGTGACCTGTTTGAAGCGGCATTGGAAGCCGAAACAGAAGGCGATCTTACGACCGCGCAAAGCTTGTACGAAATTTGCGTAAACAGCGACCGCAAGGACGCAATTTCAGCGTTCAATTTAGGAAATGTCTGTCTTGGATTGGGCCAAACTGCGGAGGCCATATTTCAGTTTCAAAAGGCATTGCATCGCGATCCTCAGCTTGCTGAGGCCCACTATAATTTGGGGTTGATCGCTGAAAGCAAGGGAGAATTAGACGAAGAAGCCGATCACCTGCAAGAAGCGATAAAAGCGAATCCGAATTACCCTGACGCGCTCTACAATTTGGCGCTGTTGGAGTTCCAACGCGGCGCATATGCGGCCGCGGCGCCGTTGTTTCGAAAATTCTTGAAATTGGAGGCAGAAGGTGATTGGGCTCAGCGCGCAAAAAAAGCTCTGCTGGTTTGTGATTCAAGTGCTTAGCAACAGGCTGGTTCAGCGCTAACCGGACCTGCTTTTGCCAACGCGGGGATGCTCAAAACGGTTCTACCTCAGTACAATTCTTAAATCCGCCTCTGCGGCATGACGAGCGCAATTTTGCGAACAGCGTCGTTGGTCAAGTCCAATCAATACACAAGGAGGCGGATTGCTTCTAGCAAAACCGCCCTTTTTTATCTGTAGGGCGAATTCTTACTGACGAGCGCACGCATGGTGGCCGGATCAACCGGCTTCTTTTCTATATCAAAGCAGCCGGCGGCGTCGGCAATTGCACCCATAATCCGGTCTTCAGCGAGCCGCCGTTTTCTCTCGTCGCGATGTGTCATGTAGGCAAAGGTGCTTTTCTTGCGCTGGCGCAACACGATCAATTTGATTCTGATCGAGTGAATTAAGTCTTCATGAGCAGACATATTATCTCCGTTTGGCCTGCCCACCCCATAGTAGAACATTATGAGAACAAATGAGTCAAGGGATTGTAATTTCGTGGGAGTGTGCTTGGCTCGCTCGTCCACAATTCAATTTTTGTCGGCTATAGAAGTGGAAGGCATATGTGCGGTCGTGGTACGCAAGACTACACTTGGGAACAGTTGCACAATATGTTCAGTATGCTGGGCAAATCTGGGCCCTACTCCAACTTACAGCCAAGCTATAACGTCTGCCCAACAGACAAGGTTGCTCTATGCACAAATGTTGATGGAGAGCGCGCGCTACACACTATGCGTTGGGGGCTCGTTCCCTATTCAGCGACCGATTTGAAAAAGTTCTTCCGCACGTTTAATGCCCGTGACGACAAGCTTGAGAATAATGCCATGTGGCGCTCACTATTGGACCGCAAGAGGTGTGTAGTGCCGTTTAATGGGTTCTACGAATGGCGCGGGGAAAAGCCCAACAAGCAGGCATACTACATAACCCGCAAGGACGGAGAACCCTTAATGCTCGCAGGCCTGTGGGCGACCAATGAAAAGATCGACCCTGAGGGTATGCGCTCGTTTACAGTGATTACCTGTCCACCCAATGACGTGATGAGCCAGGTGCATAGCCGCATGCCGGTTATCCTCGACGCTAACGCTGTCGACATATGGCTGGCAAGCGGTGATTGGAGCGATCAACAAAGAGCATTGATCAAACCCTGCCCTGACGAATGGCTCACTGCAGCGCCCGTAAATAGCAAGGGCGTTGGCAATGTGCGCAACAAGGAGAAGCACCTGATAGATCTGATTGGAGAGCCAATTTTTTAGGTTCGTCCAACACCGATGCCTCACTCATCGCGCGTTCTGGCCACATATGAACATACCCTCACTATTAGTAGTGACACGTATGATAAATACATAGCTCTACTATCGACCGCGGCAGCCCGTTAAAGTTGCAAAGGACCGTTAAAGTCTTTTTTTTTGGCTTATTCATTGTTGAGCGCAATCGTTAAGGCCTTGGCTGTGGGCGGGGCGAGGCTTGCAACCAGGAAACACCACAACTCAAAAATCCCTCTAGCGAAGGCCAAGATTTTCCGTTATCAGCAAGTTTGTTTTTAGTTTATGCGCAGGATTTACAACCAGATGACCTATGCCCTCGTTATCCATGGTGGTGCTGGCGCGCAGCCTGGTGTCGACTATGAAGAGCAACGACGCCATCTGGCTGACCTGATTGCCATCGGTCATAAGATGCTCGCAGCTGGCGAAAGCGCCCTTGAAACTGTTGCTGCGATGGTCGCCAACCTTGAAGCGTCGGGGTTATATGTTGCCGGCAAAGGATCAGCCCCCAATCTTGATGGAACCGTCGAGCTTGATGCCAGTATTATGAACGGCCGTGACAGACGCGCTGGGGCCGTGGCGGCAATTCCCAACATCGTTAGCCCGGTACACGCGGCGCGTCTTGTGCTTGAAGACGGTAGGCACGTGATGCTCGCCGGTAACGGCGCACATGCCTTCGCCTTGACCAACAACGCAGAAGCAATTGCTGATCCGGAAAGCTACTACACGGAGCATGTTGGTCACGGCTCAGCCAAAGAGACGAATAATCGTACGCATGGCACCGTAGGCGCTGTGGCCCTAGATTCTGGCGGCGATCTGGCTGCCGCTACCTCCACAGGAGGCACGTTCAACAAATTACCGGGCCGCGTTGGTGATACGCCGCTGATCGGCGCCGGCACCTGGGCTGACGATCTCGTTGCTGTGTCGTGTACCGGGATCGGTGAAGCTTTCATCAGAACCTGTGCGGCGCATGATGTGGCCGCGCGAATGCGTTACGGGAATGCAGGGCTAAATCAAGCATCCGAGGCAGTGCTGCGAGAAGTCAAGAAATGCGATGGTGATGGTGGCCTGATCGCTGTTGATTGTACCGGCAAGATCGTCATGCCGTTTAACTCGGACGGCATGAAGCGCGCTGCAATCTCAAACTCCATGCCAGCAATTGTTCGGGTCTTTGAGCCAGAAACAGGCGAATTTTCCTAATCTGGCAGCGGGTCGCCGGCCTGCCAGTCGGTGCTTTTCAGGCGCTCCAGCACCGCCAAGACGGCTTTGCGATCTTTGAGTACCAGCAGCACCAGAAAATCCCCTGCCTGAGCCCAGTTCAAAGCATCAATCACCGAGTCAATTTCGCTGTCAGCAGTTGCCACCGCAGCTCTGGGTGTGCCGAGCGCATGAAGCTCATTGACAATCAGCGCCTGGACTTCGCCGGGGGCACGCCCGCGACTCAGGCCTTCAATTTCCTTGACGATGTACCTGTCAGGTTGCGTCTGCCAAACAATTTTCGTCAGCTCACGGATATCTTCGTCACTGCGATCACCTGCCTGACCCAGCAAAAACAGTCGCCGTTTGGCGGGGATATTTCCGACGGCCTCTGTCAAAGCTGCCATGCTGTGGGGATTGTGGGCGAAATCAACAAGAATTTTGACACCGCCGATTTCCACAAAATTGCCGCGTCCAGGGTTTTCGTCCGGCGTTCCTTTAAAGCTCGATAGGCCTGTGGTCATCGCAGCGACACCCAAACCTAGCGCTGAAGCCAATCCAATTGCGCCGAGCGCATTTGAAATATTGTACTTTGCGGCGCCGCCCAGCGCAGGCGCAAAATCTGTCACAGGGAGTACCCGGATCTGTTCCCGGCCCTTTGCGAGCGTCATGACGCCGTCCCTGACAAAGGCTGCATGACCACCGTCTGTCAACCATGCATCGAGCACCTGCTCGTCCAGTGCAAGGCCGTACCATGTGATATCGCCGGCAAAGTTTGCAGCCCTTTTTACCAGCGCTGGATCATCACCGTTCAGAACCAATCGGCCATCTGGTTTCACCGCTCTTGCCAGCAGGAATTTCGCATCAGCCAAAGCACAGACATCGGTTATACCGTAGTCCCCGATATGATCCGCTGCAACATTGGTGATCAAACAGGCATCCGCCTGGGGGATTGGCATGCCGCGACGCATCAGGCCCCCGCGCGCGGCCTCTATCACCACCATCTCAACCCGTGGATCTCGCGCCGCAAGGCGGGCGCCAACGGGACCGGAATAGTCGCCTTCATCAATAATTTCCTGGCCAACACGGACCCAGTCACTCGACGACAGACCCACGATATGACCTGCTGCAGCACCGATGGCGGCGGCTAATCGAACCGTTGTCGACTTGCCATTGGTGCCTGTCACCATGGCGACAGGCACGTCATAGACGTTAGTCCAATCAACTTTCTGTCCTGGCGGTATATCTTCAATCGGCCAAGACCTGCCGCCAACGCCGAGCCCAACCGAGACTGTTTCGTCATCACCGAGAAATGTGACGTTGTGCTCGCGCGCCGCAGCAGCAAGAGCGGTTAGGTAATCGTTTCTCTCTTCCGTGATCACGGTACTGAGATTCTGTGAAAGCGTATCGATATCAACCGGTGTATCGCCTTTTAGCTGCAACACCGTCGCGTCCCACGCTAACTCAATAATCTCGGTCGCAGCATAGAGCGCATCAATCGGCGCACTGATCATCAGGCTTGCACCGCCCGGGTAGGGGCGAACAACGATTTGCTGACCTTGCCAGCCGATGGCATCGAGCAGTTGACGCGTGCTTTTCTCCCAAGCTTGGAGAGCTTGATCTTTCTGTTCTTCCGGCAGCTCGACCTCCGCGACAGCACCTGGACGATCCATAAAGAAATTGGCACCGGTCAGTCGGCGTGAATCAGTCAATTCCATTCCCGAGGCCTCAGTCCGCTTCTTCCGGTTCAGTTGCCAGTCGGACACCACGCTCATCGCGCACCATGCGCATGCCATCCAGGAGAACTGATTCCGGCACCCGCGGTGCATCCTGCACCGGCGTTGCTTCTGCTATCGGATTAGCGGGTCTGTCGTCGAGTGACTCCTGCGACGTTACCGACCTCTTCAGTGTTGGTTTATCTTTTTCAACTTGAGTTTCCTGCGGGCGGTTGAAATAGATAATCTGTTTCCACGTCCGTGAAATGTCATCCCCAAAAATCAAAAGCAAATCGCCGGCCTTTGCCATTTTCAATCCTGCCGCCACAGCTTCAGCTTCGTCCGGAACAACCGAGATTGCACTTTCGTCTACCCCATTTTTGAGCAAAGCGGATTTTAGGATCTTTGGCACTTCGTCCGGTTTGCGACCGCGCAAATTATCATCGCGCTTGCATATGTAGTGATCAAACCGTCCGGATACGATGCGTGCGGCTTCCACAATATCTTCATCCCGCCGATCACCGGGCAGGGTGAACACACAGATCCGTCTGCCCTCGGGCTCAAGCTGCTCGACGAGCCGGCTCATTGCCTCGATCGCCGACGGATTATGGCCATAGTCGAGAATGACCTTGAAAGGATGTTCATCAAAGACGTTCATCCGCCCGGGTGCTTGGAAATATGATGTTGTAAAGGTGCGCAGACCGTGCCGGATATCCTCAAGGCTCTTGCCCATGCTGAAACATATGGCAGCAGCGAATAATGCATTTTGAACATTGTGCATCGCCTTGCCGTCCAGTGTTGCAGGCACCAGATGTGTCCACATCAAGGGAATATGGGCGTGATTGTCATAGATGGTAATCAAGTGCCCGTTCATGCCCTGCTCAAGGACCACCGCGCGGCCACCCGTGCGAACATGTTCACGAACCAACGGGTGACCCGCATTCATGGTGACATAGCACAGGTGCTCGGCCGTGGTGTGTCCCGCCATTTTGAGGCAAAGCTCATCATCGGCATTTAGAACAGCTGTGTTCTTGGCCACCTCCACAACAATTTGTTTGACCTTGGCCATATCCTCAAGCGTATCGACGCCGCGCAATCCCAGATGGTCGGCAGCGATATTCAGTACTGCCCCGGTATCGCAGCGTTCATATCCAAGACCACGCCGTAGCAAACCACCGCGTGCCGTCTCCAGAACGGCAGCATCAACCGTCGGATCACGCAAGATCATCCTTGCCGCCATTGGGCCGGTCAGGTCACCCTTGACGCTCAAATTGCCGTCGATGTAAACACCGTCAGTCGTCGCAAGCCCAACAATGTTGCCACTGAGCTTGTAGATATGCGAGACCATCCGCGCTGTGGTGGTTTTGCCATTGGTACCGGTTATCGAAATGATTGGTATGCGGGCGGGCGCATTGACCGGAAACAGCATGTCCATAACGGCGCCAGCGACATCGCGTGGCTTCCCCTCGCTCGGGGCGACGTGCATACGAAAGCCTGGTGCGGCGTTAATTTCACAAATCGCAGCGCCATTGTCCTTGTACGACGTGGAAATATCTGAAGAGAGAAAATCTACTCCCCCGACATCGAGACCAATTGCCTTGACCGCACGGACCGCCATGTCCCGATTGTCGGGGTGCACAAGATCCGTCACATCTATCGCGGTTCCCCCTGTCGACAAGTTGGCGGTGGAACGCAGGAAAACAACCTCGCCTGCCGGTGGCACACTATCCTTGGTGTACCCTATTTCTTCCAGATGCTCGGCCGCCTTGGCGTCAAGCTCTATACGTGTAAGCACTTTTTCGTGTCCGACGCCGCGCCGGGGATCCGAATTGACCACATCAACAAGTTGTTCGACTGTCTGCTTGCCGTCACCGACGACGTGACCGGGCACGCGTTTTGACACGGCGACAAGCGCACCATTTACGACCAGCATCCGATGATCAAGGCCTGTAATGAATGATTCAACAATGACACTACGACTGCCACGATTGTCCTCTTGGGCCAGGTCAAATCCGGCTGCAACAAGCTCCGGGTCATCCAGACCAACGGATATGCCTCGTCCGTGATTGGCATTCAGTGGTTTGACAACAACCGGATAGCCGATGCGCTCTGCTGCCCGAACCGCATTTTTGCGGTCATAGACCAGCCGTTGCTGCGGAACCGGCAGACCAAGATCGGCAAGAATAGTGTTGGTCTCTGCTTTGTCAGACGCTAGCTCAACTGCAATGTGATGGGTCTCGCTGGTGACAGTTGCCTGAATACGCTTTTGATAGCGCCCGTGTCCAAGCTGGACCAGACTGTACTCATTGAGACGCAACCAGGGAATGTCGCGATCACGAGCTGCCTTGACCAGAGACGCTGTGCTGGGGCCCAAAGCACGGCGCTGGGCGGCGCGAATAAAACTGTCGCGTTCCTCATTAAAATCGAAATCTTCAGACCGTTCATCGGCATCGACCAGATTGTCCGGAAGCAAATGGCGCAACAGGTCGATGGCCAGCTTGCCGGCCTGCAACCCGACGCGTTCTTCCTCATACTGGTAAATCATGTTGTAGATGCCAGTTTCGTCGACACCGCGGGTTTTGCCAAAGCTGACTTCGGCGCCCGCGACGTTTTGTAATTCAATGGCGACATGTTCCCAGACATGACCCATCCATGTTCCCTCGTCTTCCCGCAATCGCCGGACAAAGCCGCCGGGTTCGCCGTAGGAACAGCCATGCTCATGCAGACCAGGCAAAGCTTCAAGCAGCGGATCAACAAATGCCGGGCCAAGTCGGCCCGTCGGCCATGCTTCCAGGATTCCCAAATCAACCTTGTGTCTGATCACAGGAAACAGGGCATAAATATTTGGCCCCCGGAAAACTGATGTTTCGAGAATTTTCATGACGCCTGCTCCCTCATTCAAGCTTGGGCTGGCCTGCCGCCAGATCTTGCCCTGCTGGCACTTTCGGGTCCCAGCTTTAATGGGCGCCCGGTTGCGCCTGATGCGTTGTCAGATCGTATCGATCACCTTCAATCAGTATATGCAGCTTAACCCCGATAAGGCTAACGGGTTTTCCCTGTTTGGCGGCGGCCATGGATGAATATTCCAGGTCCGAAGCATCTATGACTGTAAGGGCGCCGCTGCCGAGCACTTCGATCATATCATCAGGGCCTATGAAGGCCGCTGTATCTTCGTCAACCCCGATGCCGGTGGTAAAAGGATTATACGCCAAAGCCGTCAACAGCCGACCGTGGCGGTCGCGCTCCCGAAAGTGCTGATCGACAATAACGCGGTTGGTCAAGCCAAGGCCGGGGGACAAAGTTGCCATACCACTTTTCGGCGTCGGGCCACCCCTACCAAACGAGATCATGTGTTCACACACGAAGGCAGCACCTGCTGAAGTGCCCGCAACATGGATCCCTTTCGCATTACCGCTCCGAACAACTTTTGCCACGCTGGTCCCACCGATGATTGTCGCCAATCGGAGTTGATTGCCACCGGTGAAGAATATCCCGGTTGCCTGTTGCAGTGCCCCTATCCGTTCCGGATCTTCACAATCCCGCCTGTCTTCCAGTTGGACGATATCGATCCGGGAGACACCAAATTCATCGAACACCGCCCGGTACCGATCGCCCGTATCTTCGAGTTTCGAGGCGGTTGGAATGATCGCAATCCGCGCTTCAGCGGCACCAGATAACTGCACAAAACGATCTAGAATTGCCGAGCTACGAACTTTTTTTTCGCCGCCACCAATGGGGATAATCCAGCCGCGTATATCATTGTCGGCTACTTTTGCAGGACACACTTTAGTTGATCTCCGGATTTCAAAAATGGCGGCCAACATCGTCCAATCGCGGCTGATGCGTCAAGTCGCTAGTTTACTGTTTATCTTCTGGCGAAGTCGTTCGCTGTCACGGTGTTTCGACAACCGTTTGTCCGTCGACCCAGACCTTGGTGATGTTGGTCCTGGTTGCGTTGAAGATAATTTTTTGAAGCAGATCTTCAGGTCGATCCACCTCGGGCCAGGTTTGGATATTTGACTCTGGAACATTCAGATCAACGACGATCGCGTCAAAACAATAACCCGGTTTAAGAACCCCGATTTTCTTGTTTAGCGCCAAGCCACCGCCGGCTGTGGCCATCCAAAACGCTTCCCGGAAACTGATGCGTGAATTGGCGATGCCGCGCTTTTCAGGCGGCAGCGATGGATCAACACCTTCTTCCAGCAGGCGCGACATGTTCACCGCCATCTGGCAATTGACTAACAGGCTGGGGCTGGCGCCACCTGAAATATCGGTTCCCAAGCCAACCGTCAGACCTTTTTCCAGCGCCCTGCGCGCAGGGAAGACGGCATTTGAGAAGTAAATATTCGACAACGGACAATGCGCAATCGCCGATTCAGCTGTTTTGATCAGCATCATGTCAGCGTCACTGATGAAATTGGAATGTGCGAGTATCGTTGAATCCGTCATCAGACCAAATCCCGCCAGGCTTTCAGCGTCGGATTTTCCAAACCGGTTCAAGACATGGCTGTGTTCCCAGTCACTTTCCGAACAATGGGTCTGAATGTAGCACTTCTGGTCTTGTGCCATCGCGCCAAGACCAAGCAGCATTTCATCTGTGCAGCTGGGGATGAAACGCGGCGTGATTGCGGGGCAAACAAGGCCCTTATTGTTTCCTCGTATGGAACGAACGCTTTCAACAAATTCAGCCACCGATTCTAGGCCCTCTTGGGTCGTTTTGTCGCGATAAAAATCCGGGCACTGATCAGGGTGGTCCATCGAGACCTTACCGACCACTGCTCTTTGTCCTTTTTCAAAGCAGACCTCAGCCAGAATTCTTGACCCTTCGAGATGAACAGTCGCGAAGTAAAGGGCGGTGGTCGTGCCGTTTGCGAGCAATGTATCGACCAGCAAATTGTAAACGTGTTTTGCGAGATGGCGATCGGCGTACCGCGCCTCCAGCGGGAAGACGTATTCCTGAAGCCACTGATCGAGCGAAATGTGCATCGCAGTTCCCAGCTGCGGAAACTGCGGCGCATGTACATGTAAATCAATTAGCCCTGGCAACAGGTATTGGTTTTGACCAAGCTCAGTCAACCGACCAGCATTTTTTGCCTCTGCACTCAGTTGACCAAAGGCAGGACTATCCGGTTCAAGAATATCTCTGATCACGCCTGCGCCATCAATGACAAACAGAGCTCTATCAACATGCTCGACTTGCCCGCGTATCGGTGTGTGCATATAAGCACCGAGAACTGCAAAATTGTCATTGTTGAAGTGCACAGATGCCCCTTGTTGGTTGATACTCACAGACCGGACGGTATTATCAGTTCTGAATACACGCCCTCTTCAAACCAGACTTCTTCCAGATTATCTCCATTACCCAATCTGTCCGCCACAAGAAAATCCTGTTCTTTTTCAACAATCAACAACGGATGATGCCAGACGTTTTTTGCATACTGGATACCCTGATTGCCACTGGCGAGAAACGCCTGCAGGGTTGCCGGCGATGGTATCGCAGCAGCACAAACAACGACGAGCCAGGGAAAGTCAGACAGAGGGAAAAACGCCTGGCTGCCGATCGGGTGGCGCTCCATCATCGCAATTTTGATCGGCGCTGGCCGCGCCGTTGCCCGAAACACAGACAGGCCGGGAACTCCGTTCTGATCTGCAACATCCAAGGTCGCCAGCGCATGAAATCGCTTGGTTGTGCCTTCATTGATGATCCGGGTATCGGCACCGGCTACTTCCAGCACGTCACCGAAAGGGGCAAAGCCCGCTTTTGTCAGCGCTGCCGGGTGTAGTTGAATGGCGCTCATGGGTCGCGGCGACCAAAAACCCGAAACCGGCTCACACCGCCGTCCGGGAAGATATTCAATTTAACATGGGTCACAGGCTGCGGTGCAGTGATCTCCTTCTCATCGAAGCGATGTAGTGTATCCGCCTGCAGTTTCTGTCTCGGCATGACTTCATCCCAGGAGATCGACTGGTCAATCAGACTGGCTCTGCCGGCGGCTGAAATATCAACCGCCTGGATGGCTGCACCGTCTGGATAATTGCCTTTAAAATGGGCTGTGTCGATTTCAATGGCTTCGATCAGTCCCCTTGCCCCGAGCGCAACAATAATCCAGTCATTGCCAGGGTCGCGGCGGCGTCTTGTTTCCCAACCATCCCCCATGGTGCTACCGCGCCCTTCCGAGAGAAGCGCCCAAACATCCCCGTAATGAGCATCATTGTAGGCAATGATGGAGCCACCGGATTTGAGCGCAGACAATTCGACCGTTGCGTCATCTGACACGCCCGCCCAGTCGGGCATGACAGTCCCGTATAGCCGCAGCCGCGCGACGCCGCCGTCGGGGAAAATGTTCAGGCGGACAAACTGACAGCATTTATCGTTCTTGATTTCGTAGAAATGTTGCTGGTTTCCGTTCAAACGGGCGCGCGGCAGTATCGTCCACCACGCCTTTTCTTCTTCCGGGTCAGCGCCCGGCGGACAGGCATCAATCGAGGCTTCCGGCGGGTAGTTTCCCGTAAAATGGCGCGTGTCAATTTCGACCCCTTGGATGGCACCCGGCACCCCTAACTTGACGATGCACCAGTCGTAACCAGCATCGCGGCGGCGACGGCTTTCCCAGCCATCCATCCATTTGCCATGGTCATCATATTTGTCAGGAATAAAGCGAGGTGGTTGATCATCAATCAGCCGCTCTTTAGCGGCAAAAAAATCGTCTGAGGTTTGAACGACCTCGGTCCCAAATTTTCGGGACGCGAGATTGGGGTAGTCTCGCATAAAACTGAAATGCTTCTGTTCCACAGTCTTCTCTATCTCTATCCGTCTGATAATATCAGTTTTTCCAGCCTGAACCGGGCGATTTTATGAACTTCAGCAAGGCCTGTCGTGAACTCGTCTTCTAGTGAATTAGTCAGCCGATTTTCAAATATTTTCAAAATTTCAACTCGCCCTTTTCCGGCAACGGCGACAATGAACGGAAAACCGAACTTCTCGATATAACGCTGGTTGAGCGTTTTAAATTTCTGCAATTCCTCGGGGCGGCAGTTGTCGAGCCCGGCCCCTTGTTGTTCTTCGCTCGATGCCCTGGTCAGATCGGGCAATCTTAATCCATCGGCAAGATGAGGGTGGGCGCGCAGCAAGGACAATTGCGCTGCGGCGCCCGCTTGATCGACAACACTGCGCATCCTGATGGCAAGCATATCCAGCCCGGCACAGGCAGCACTTAACCCAGCATCATAAACTCTTTCCGCAACCCAGGCAGAATGCTCATAAACCGAGCCAAACAACGATACAAACTCTCGCCGCTCAAGATCAAGGATGTACTGACCATTTGCGCGCAGCCTACCCATCTCGTTTCCTTTTTGGGGTTTGTTCATAAGGATGCTGTTCGCGCCAGTGCCTGGCGATATCAACGCGGCGGCAAATCCAGACGTCATCAAAAGACAAAATATAATCGACAAATTTCTGTAACGCCCGGAAGCGCCCTGGTTTGCCTATCAATCTGCAGTGAAGACCAATGGACATCATTTTGGGGGTGCTGACGCCCTCCTCATACAAAACATCGAAAGCATCAGTCAGATAAGCTAGAAAATCCGTACCAGTATTAAACCCTTGCGCGGTGGCAAAGCGCATATCATTTGCATCCAGCGTGTACGGCACGATCAAATGCTGCCTTGCGGTTTGTGTGCTCCAAAACGGCAGATCATCTGAGTAATCATCGGCGTCATAGAGAAAGCCACCATACTCACTCACCAGGTCTCTCGTGTTAGCGCTGCTGCGTCCTGTGTACCAGCCGAGCGGGCGCTCACCGCACAAGCGTGATAGGATATCAACTGCTTGTTCTAGATGTTCACGCTCATCAGCGGCAGATCGATCCTTGTAATCGATCCAGTGCAAACCATGGCTGGCGATTTCATGGCCATCTTTCAGCGCCTGCTCAATCACAGCCGGGTTTCGCTCAGCCGCCATCGCAACCGCAAAGACGGTCAAGGGTAGCTGGCGTGAGCGGAAAAAATCGAGGATGCGCCACACGCCAACACGTGACCCATACTCGTACAGAGACTCCATCGACATGTGACGTTGGTTTTTGAAGGGTACTGCGCCGATGATCTCGGACAAGAACGCCTCGGATGTCTTATCGCCATGAAGGACGCATCGCTCACCGCCCTCTTCGTAATTGAGCACAAACTGGACGGCGACACGCGCCTTGCCTGGCCAGTTGGCAGCTGGAGGGTCAGACTTGTAGCCGACGAGATCTCTGGGATATTTCATGTTTGACACAATTAAGCGCTGTTTTGTCGAAAATCCAGAATAGGGAACATAGCCTATATCCGCAAACGGCGCTAATTAAGGTCAGTGATTGGCAAAAGAGTTGGATCATTTCATTGAACCTGCAAATTGACGACTGGCTCAACCTGATTTTCCGCTGGGCCCATATTGTTGCCGGCATAGGCTGGATCGGCACTTCGTTTTACTTCATGGCGCTTGACTTCAGCCTGCGCAGACGCACCGGCATGCGCGAAGGCGTCAAGGGCGAGAACTGGTCTGTTCACGGCGGCGGGTTTTATCATATTCAGAAATATACGGTTGCACCCGAGGAGATGCCCAACGATCTGCATTGGTTCCAATGGGAAGCATATGCGACCTGGCTGACCGGCTTCGCGCTGCTTTTTGTTTTGTACTACCTGCAGGCTGATATCTATCTGATTGACAGATCAGTTTACGCCTTAACCCAGATGCAGGCGATTGTTGCTTCGGTTATTGTGCTGCTCGCGAGCTGGCTGCTTTACGATCTGTTATGCAAATCTCCTCTCAAAGAAAAACAGGTCGCGATGTTTGCGGTTCTGTTTGTGTTGATCGTCACCGCCGCTTACGGGCTCGGGAATTTGTTTTCGGCCCGGGCGGCATTTCTTCATGTCGGCGCGATGATAAGCACGATCATGACCGGCAATGTGTTCTTCGTGATTATCCCCAATCAAAAGATCGTTGTCGCCGATCTGAAAGCTGGCCGTGTGCCCGACGCGAAATTTGGTCAGATCGCGAAATTACGCTCGACCCACAACAACTATCTGACCCTCCCCGTATTGTTTTTGATGGTGTCGAACCACTATCCGATGACGTTCGGCCATCCACTGAATTGGGTCATTATCGCGCTGATCCTGCCGATCGGGGCGATCGTCCGGGATTATTTCAATGCCTATTACCGCGGCGATAAAGGGCTGGCCCTTCGGTGGCAATGGCCGGCGGCGGCGGGCCTTACGTTTTTACTGATGGTGTTTGTTGCCTGGCGACCAGCTGAAAAACCGGAGGCACGGCAGGTCGCTAATAACTCCCTACCAACAGAGCAAAACGTCCCAGCAATTGTAGCGCAAGGTGCGACGATCCTGACCTCCGGCGAGGCGATCAAAATCGTCAAAATGAGGTGCACTGGTTGTCACTCGATCAGACCGACGGATGATTCTGTCGATCAAGCACCGCTCGGGCTGAAGCTCGATACTTTTGCCGAAATCCGGCGCTATGCCCCAAAGATCGAGGAACAGGCGATCGCCACCACCGTCATGCCGCCGGGAAATATTACTGAAATGACGGACCAGGAGCGCAAGGCACTCGCTAAATGGTTAGACTCCATTTCGCCGTAGTCAGGTTTTTTTGTCGCCCGCTTCATAAATATTGAGAATTTGGGCCGCTAGCGAAATCGCAATGGATGACGGCTCTTTGCTTGTTATGCCCGCAATCCCGATCGGACAGATCAAGCGCACAAAAGCTGCATCTGACAGGCCCAGCTTGCGCATTTTTTTTTCAAAACTGGCGCGTTTGGTTTTGGAGCCGATGAGCCCCAGATAACGGAAATTATTTTTTTTCAGAACGGCGTGGCAGATTTCGAGATCAAGCGGGTGGGAATAGGTCATGACAACGTGAAAAGCGTCAGCAGGAGCATATTCTACAAGTCCCGCAGGTGTTGCAGAAATGATGCGTGAGACATTCGCCGGCAGGCTTTGGGGGAAGCGCGTTTCATCATCGTCGATCCAGACGATATCGGCGTTCATACCATCAAAGACACGCACGATCTCGCGGCCAACATGGCCCGCCCCATATAGATAAAGAGGAATAGATTTTTTTCTCAAGGGTTCAACCAACCAGTTGTTTTTCCCAGTTTCATCGTTGGTAAAATGTATTGGCTCTCCGGTCTCAAGCGGCCGTGATACATATAGTGATGTTGTCTCTTCGTTTTGCTGGAGGTAGTTTATTTCTGCTTCATCGAAGGGCTCGAACAACAAACGTACAGCGCCGCCGCAGCACTGGCCAAGTGACGGACCGAGGGCATAGTCTTTTATTGAGCGCTGCCAGGTGGCAGTTTTTTTTTCGGCCAGTATGGATCTGGCAAGCGCGATGGCGTCGAATTCAAGCGCCCCGCCGCCGATTGTTCCGTCGGTGTGGTTGTTGGAGATCAGCATTGCCGCCCCGGCCTCACGCGGCGTCGATCCGTTTGCCTCAACCACACATACACGCACGAGCGGCCCATAGCGCTGGAAATAATCTTTGATAGCGATTGTCCACAATTGCGCGACTAGCTCCATCCGTGAGTAAGAGTATGCAAAATGCGCTCGGGCGTTGCTGGTGTATCGAGTGATGGATATCTTTTTTCTGTTCGCGCCGCGGCGAGCGCGTCCGACAGGGCCATCAATACCGAGATACCGAGCATCAATGGCGGCTCGCCGACCGCTTTTGATCGGAATATCGTTTCTTCCCGGTTAACGCCTTTTCCCCAAATATTTATCCGCATGTCGGGTGCGCGATCTGAGGCAGTTGGGATTTTGTAGGTAGATGGTGCGTGCGTTTGCAGCCGCCCGCTATCATCCCACCAAAGCTCTTCGGTGGTAAGCCAGCCGGCGCCCTGGGCAAAGCCACCTTCGATCTGGCCAAGGTCGATTGCCGGATTTAGAGACCTGCCGACATCGTGAAGAATATCGACACGCAACAACCGATTCTCACCGGTCAGCTGGTCAATGACCACTTCAGAAACGGCTGCACCGTAAGAGAAATAGAAAAATGGTCGGCCTCTTCCGGATGCCCGGTCCCATTTTATTTTTGGCGTTGCGTAAAACCCGTTAGACGACAATGACACGCGGGCCATGTAGGCTTTGGCGATTAGATCGTCGAACCGCTCAACCTTATTGCCGGCACGAACCACGCCTGGGAGAAACACAACTTCCTTTTCGGGAACACTCCATTCTTTTGCAGCAAACTCAATCAGCCGGGTCTTGATTTTACGGCAAGCATCGAGCGCTGCCATGCCGTTCAAGTCACTGCCCGCGGACGCGGCGGTGGCGGATGTGTTTGGCACTTTGCCAGTATTTGTCGCTGTGATTTTGATCCGATCGATATCGACCTGAAACTCTTCGGCAACGACCTGCGCGACTTTAACAAAAAGCCCCTGCCCCATTTCGGTGCCGCCGTGATTGAGATGTATGGAGCCGTCTGAATAAATATGGACAAGGGCGGCAGCCTGATTGAGATGCGTGGCGGTAAACGATATCCCGAATTTTACCGGCGTCAGAGCGATGCCGCGTTTCAGCACTTTCTGGTTCCTGTTCCAGGCCGCGATTTCATCGCGCCGCATCACGTAGTCGGAGGTTTCAACCAGTTCGCAAACGATCTCCTCGATGACGCAATCCTCAACCGCCATGTGGTAGGGGGTGAGCTTGCGGTTAGATTTTTTTTCGGGGGCGTCGTAGAAATTGAGGCGCCTTATTTCGAGCGGGTCTTTGTTCAGGTGAAACGCGATTTCATCGATCACGCGCTCAATCCCGACCATCCCCTGGGGTCCGCCGAACCCGCGAAAAGCCGTATTGGAGACGGTGTTTGTTTTGCAGCGATAGGACGTAATCAGAACGTTGGGTAGATAATAACAATTGTCAGCGTGAAACATGGCGCGGTCGCAGATTGACAGTGACAGGTCATGTGATCTGCCGCAGCGCGCTGCCTGATCGAAAATGACCGACTGGATCCGTCCTGCGTCATCAAAACCGACCTGATAGTCGATGCGAAAATCGTGACGTTTGCCGGTGACGATCATGTCGTCATCCCGGTCGTAGCGGACTTTCGCCGGCCGGCCGGTCTTTTTGGCGACCAGGGCCGCAACGACGGCCGGCAGATTGCCTTGCGTCTCCTTTCCGCCAAAGCCGCCGCCCATGCGGCGCACCTCGACCGTAACGCAGTTGTTCGTTGTGCTGAGCGCTGCTGCAACCTTGTGCTGAATTTCGCTTGGATGCTGCGATGATGAATAGACGGTTAGATCGTCATCTTCACCAGGCAGCGCCAGGGCAGCGTGGCCTTCGAGATAAAAATGCTCCTGTCCGCCGATTTCGACCCGGCCCTTCAATTGGTGGGGGCTCGCGAGTAACGCTTCTTTGGCATTGCCGCGCGCCATTTTGTAAGGGGGCTCCAGGAACGCACCCGCCTTGATCGCATCGTCGATGGTCAGGATTGCCGGTTGTGGCTCCTGCTCGATGATCGCGCGTTTTGCAGCTGCGCGGGCAGCATCGATCGACGTTGCCGCGACGGCAAACAGCGCCTGTCCTTCTGCTTCGACTTTGCCACCGTCGGCACCGAGCGCGAAGATCGGATCGTCAGAGACGACCGGCCCGACATCATTTTCGCCAGGGACATCATCTTTCGTGAGCACGGCAACGACACCCGGCGCTTGTCTGACAGCCTCAAGATTGGAAGATATAATCAGCGCGTGGGCCTGTTCGCTCCAGGCAATATAGATGTGCAGGCAATTCTCCGGCACCGGAATATCGTCCACATATACTGCCTCGCCCGACACGTGTTTGAAGGCGCTGTCATGCACCATCGGCGAGGAGACAGCGCCGGTGAGTGCCGGTCTTTTGCCTGCAGGTTGATCGCGCTTGTGTTTTGCGGTTCTGGCCATCAAAAGCTGCTGCCATTGCCAACCAGGCGGGTTTCGCAAAGCGGTGTGCTGGTTTCCAGGAAATATTTCATCAGCAGGTTTTGCGCCACGTTGAGGCGATATTCCGCACTCGCACGCATATCCGTTAGTGGCGTGAAGTCATCAACGAACATCTTGGTTGCAGCCTCGAGTGTTTGCTCGGTCCAAGTCCTGCCGATCAGGGCTGATTCAACTGCTCGCGCACGTTTCGGCGTTGCCGCCATGCCGCCGAAGGCAATGGTCGCGCGCGCAACTTTGCCTTCGGCGATACTGATATTGAAACAGCCACAAACCGCTGAAATGTCCTGGTCAAAGCGTTTTGAAATCTTGTAGCATTTCAACTCTTCAGCTCTTGCCATACGAGGCACCTTGATCGCTTCAACAAACTCGCCGGGGTGTCGATCCTGCTTTGCGTAGTCGATGAAGAAATCTTCAAGCAGTAGTTTGCGCTTACTGTCGCCGTGCCGCAGGACAAGCGAGGCGCCCAGCGCAATCAGCGCCGGTGGAAGATCGCCGATTGGTGATCCGTTGGCGATGTTGCCGCCGACCGTCGCGGCGTTGCGTATCTGAACGGAGGCGAAGCGCCGGACCAGTTCGCCCAAGTCGGGATACAAAGCGGCCAATTTTTCGATGGCCTGCGTACATGTAGCGCCTGCGCCGATTGCTATTTCGTTTTCGTCTGTTTTTATTTCTGTCAGTTCAGTAATCCGGTTAATGAAGATCAGGGCGGGCAGATGGCGGTGTTGTTTGGTGACCCACAACCCCACATCGGTCGCGCCAGCGACAATGATGGCACCAGGGTTCTCTGCATAAACCTGCGCCAGCTGATCAGTCGTGCGCGGCAAATAGGCGCGACCGTCATGATGTTCAATCACAACCATGTCGTTGTGTGCCAGTGCATGCAACTGTTCAATCTCTGCGTTGTTTTGATCAGTTTGATCAGCCTCCCCAACTTCAACGGCGAGCAAAGATGACGCGTTAAGGATCGGTCCGTATCCTGTGCAGCGGCACAAATTTCCGGCGATGAGATCGTTTGGCGCGGCAAGCGCTGCTGCATCTGTGTTCCGGAAGCCGGTATAGAGCGACATCACAAAGCCCGGCGTACAGAAACCGCATTGCGATCCGTTTTCCTGGATCATCGCTTTTTGCACCGGATGAGGTTGGCGGCTGGCACCGGCAAGCGCGTCAACTGTCGTTACACATGTGCCCTCAAGACTTGGCATAAACCGGATGCACGCATTGATCGCTTCGCGAATTACACCGCCTTCGCTATTCAAACAGGAGACCATCACTGTGCAGGCACCACAGTCCCCTTCGGCGCAGCCTTCTTTTGTCCCACAGAGATTTTTTTCTTCGCGCAAAAATCTGAGCAACGTTTGCGTTGGCGAGACATCTGTGAGGTCGACAAGGTCGCCGTTCAGATAAAAGGAAAGATGGTCGCGCATGTGGTTTAGCTTCCCCGATAGGTGGAATAGCCGAACGGTGAGACCAGCAGCGGCACATGGTAATGGGCAGTTTTGTCAGCGATACCGAAGCGGATGATGACGATGTCGATAAATTTCGGGTGCGGCAATTGGGCGCCTTTTTTTTCAAAATAGTCGCCGATGTGAAATTCCAACTCATACTCACCCGGTTGAAACGCAGCGCCTTCGAGCAAGGGAGCATCAGCGCGGCCGTCGCTATTGGTAACGAGCGAGTTTATTTCTGACCGCGTGCGGGTTGAACCGGCCACCTGGTCCTGCAGTCTGTACAGCCTGATCGTGACGCTTGCCGCAGGTGTACCGGCGCTGGTGTCGAGAATGTGGGTCGTCAATTTGCTCATATTTTTTCTGTTTTCCTAGTCTTTATTCGCTCGATTTGCTGACCTTGGCAGTTTCTACCAGGCGGCGAAAAAAAAGTTTTCAGCCCGGTTTGGTATATATGCGCTCGCTGGTTCAGTCCTCAACTCTGTACTCTATTTTCTCCTCATCCATGCTGCGCTCTGCTGCCGTGGCAAGCATAGAAATGTTTGGTTCCCCCGTAAAAGAACAGATCAGGCAACATAGCACAGCCTGAACGGCCTTGCGCAATTTGACTTAAGCATTTGTTTTTATTGACTATTTTGTTCTGGAATCGGTCTGATTTCGGACCCTGCCGGGCCCAAACTGCTGCAGGAATCGCGTGCCTTATGGGCCGGCAACATTTAAGCTTTACTCGCTTGATGACACTACCATCGGGCGGTAACGGAGGGGCCGATGCGTATTGCTGTAACGATTGTTGTTATTCTGGCAGTCTTGTTTGGCGCCTGGCAACTTTTCGACCACGCGGTGATGTCCGGCAAGCTCGGCACAGAACGGGGGGCCGGAACGATCATCGGCGATGCGGTGCCCACAGCCGAGATCATCGGCCGGCAAGATGCCGTTCAATCAGCCACACCTGCGGGCCGAGAAAAACAAATCCTCTTCGGTGACCTGCACGTCCACACGACTTATTCTACTGATGCGTTCTTGTGGGCGTTGCCACTGAACCACGGTAAAGGCGTTCATCCCGTCGCAGATGCCTGCGACTACGCGCGCTATTGCTCAGCCATGGATTTCTGGTCGATCACTGATCACGCCGAGGCCTCGACGCCGGCACGCTGGTCACAAACAAAAGATTCAATCCGCCAGTGCCAGGCGCGGGCGCTAGATCAGGCTAATCCCGACATGGTTTCGATGATCGGTTTTGAATGGACACAAGTCGGCAACTCGCCGGCAGAGCATTTCGGCCACAAGAACGTGATTTTCAAAGATCTCGATGATGACAAGGTCGCAGCCAGGCCAATTGCAGCCGTTGGCGCAGCGATGGATGCTTTGCGGAATAACGCTTTTGGAATGCCGACGATTGTCTCCCTCCTCAACTTCGAAGAACGGCAAGTCTATTGGGACTTCAACACATATGTGAAGAACGTTCAGGCCGTGCCGTTATGCGACGCGGCAACGCCCTCCGGTCAATTACCTGCGGACTGCTATGAAGCAGCGGCGACACCGGGAGATCTGGTCAGCCGGCTCGAAGATCAGGGCCTTGACCCGCTGATTATTCCGCATGGATCAACTTGGGGATTTTATACGCCGCCGGGCACGACCTGGGACAAGCAATTAAGGCCTGAACACCGGCCGGAGGCTTTTCCGCTGGTCGAAATTTATTCCGGCCATGGCAATTCGGAGGAATATCGTGACTATCGCGACGTTGCGTTTTCCGAAGACGGCACCAGCGGTCTGTGTCCGCCGAAAACCGACACCTACACGCCCGCCTGTGTTCGCGCTGGTGAGATTATCGAAGAAAGGTGTCTGGCAAAGGGGGTCGCCGCGGACGACTGCGCCGCCCGGGCAGCCGCTGCGCGTGATGATGCCGCCAATATGGGGATTGCTTATCATCTTGCCGTCGGTGGTGAGGAGCCGGACGAATGGCTTGAATCCGGACAGTGTACGGATTGTTTTCTTCCCGCTTTTAACTATCGCCCGCTTACAAGTGTGCAATACGGGCTTGCGATATCACGATTTGAGGAAGACGGAACGCTGTCGACGCGCTTTAACTGGGGCTTTATTGCATCATCTGACAACCATCGGGCGCGGCCCGGCACCGGATACAAGGAAGTGGCGCGACGGCTCAACACGGAGGCGGGCGGCGTGATTGATCCGAAATACCGGAAAATATTCTTGGACGACGAAACGCCAGAAGACGCCTACTCCCACCGTCGTACACGTGAAGAGCTACAAGCGATTGCTGGTTTTCAGTTGACGGAGATCGAACGCCAGTCAAGCTTCTGGCAGACGGGCGGACTGGCCGCTGTTCATACCGAAGGGCGCTCCCGAGAAGCAATTTGGGATGCGCTGCAACGCCGCGAGACATACGCAACCTCCGGTCCTCGAATGCTTTTGTGGTTCGACCACGTTGATGCCGAGGGGGACACTGCTCCGATGGGGGCGAGCGTTGCGGTGGCTGACGCCGGGACATTCAAGGTGCGGGCGGCAGGTTCATTCAAGCAAAAGCCTGGCTGCCCCGATCATGCCGTATCGGCGCTCGGCGAAGAGCGCATAGCTTCGATCTGTGCCAGTGAATGCTACAACCCTAGTGATGAACGCAGCGTGATAGAGCGAATCGAGATCATCCGTATCAGGCCACAGGTATCAGCCGACGAAGATGTTGCAGATTTGATCGATGATCCATTCCTCGTTCATGCGTGCCCGCTGGATCAGGCTGGTTGTTCATTTGAGTTTACTGATTCGGACTTTGCGGCGGGCAGCCGCGATGCACTCTATTATGCACGGGCCATTCAGGAGCCGCGGCCGACAATCAATGGTGACCCGTTGCGCTGTGAACGGGACGAGGAAGGCAACTGCGTCAAACCAAAACTCTGTTATGGCGACTGGCGCACCGGCGATGAAGACTGCACAAGTATGAAAGACGTGCGGGCGTGGTCTTCTCCGATCTATCTCAGCTATCAGGCAGCCATAAGTAGCGAATAGGGTATGTTGCGGAAAATTTTTTCAACCGCCCCGCCAGCCTCAGCCTATGCTGCCGCGGCCTTTCTTGCCCTTGCCGCGGCGCTTTTCTCCGCCCTTGGTTTGCGCCTCGGTGACGGGCGGGAGCGCGGCGCCATTGCTGTTGTCAACGGCGAGATTGTTCCCGATGCGGAATATGCCCGCGCCCTTGACGCGATGCAGGCTGGGCTTGAACGTGAGTTGACAAACGAAGATCGCACGCGCGCGCTGAATATCCTGATTGATGAAGAATTGATCGTGCAGCACGCGCTCGATCTCGATATTGCGCGCAATGACCGGCTTGCCCGTAAAACGCTAATACAAGCGCTCATACGGTCATCGCTTGTGCTCGATGGACCGGCCGAACCAAGTGACATTGACTTACGTAGGCTTTTTGAAGCCGAGCGACAGCTTTTTGCCTCATCCGTTTTTGTAACGGTTAAGATTGCCAAGGCACCAGAAAACGGCGCGGGCGTTGACGCATTCAAGCAAGCGATTGCCACCGGGACGCCGTTCGATGAAGCAGGCGCCTTGACCGGGTTTCGCGATATGTCACCGCCGCCGCAATTGCCGCTCGGCAAGCTCGCCGATTATGCCGGTGCTTCCATACGCGACGTCGTTCTGGCAATGACGCCGGGAGATATCGCCGGTCCCGTTCCCTATGGAGCACAGGTGGTTTTCATTTGGCTGACCGAAAGGACCGGTGGTGAGGTGCCGGATTTTGAGGCGGTACGCGACGCCGTGACGGCTGAGTGGACAAGGCGGCGCGAAGAAGCAGCTTTCGAGCGGTATATGAAACGGTTGCGCCGGAAGGCGCAAATCAGGAAGTTTATTGATCCGGAAGCAGAATGAAAATTTTCCCATACACTACCGGCATTGTTTTCATGGCCTTGCTGTTGGCACTCATGCCGTCTCCGGCTTTTGCCCATACCAAAAGCCAGTCATTTTCAAGCTGGCAGGTTGACGGATCGCGGGCTGACGTTATTTTTGCTGTTGATGCGCGCCGGGTGACGCAGCTTGCTCAGCTGTACGATGACCCGATGCCCCTGGAGGCGCTTCTGGCAGCGCATCTGGAGGAAACAATATCGTTGCGCCAGGCGGGCGCACCCTGCCCCCAGACCGGTTTGAGGATTACAGACAAAGACGCTGCCACGCTCCGTGTCCGGATAAATTTTTTGTGCCCGCAAACGATTGACGATAATGACAGCGTGCGCATTACCGCTTTTCATACGGTCTCGGCGACCCATCTCCACATTGCGCGGGTCACCATTGGAGAGGACGACAATGGCCGGGAATATCTGCTGAACGAAACCACACCAGGTTTTTCGGTACAGCTGCAATCAGGACCACGGGATATTGTTGGTTTCATTTGGCTCGGATTTTTTCATGTCCTGTCGGGCCTCGACCATCTGGCATTTCTGGCGGCGCTGGCGCTGGTCGCACGCACACGCCGCCGCGCGATTCTCTGTGTCACGGGGTTTACAGTTGGTCACAGCCTGACGCTGGCGCTCGCCACATTTGGGCGGATCAGCCCTGATCTGCCGCTGATCGAAGCAATGATCGGCTTCACCATCGCTGCGAGCGCACTCGAAGCGAGCGAGCCTAGGGCCCGCCGACCTGTTTTTGGGGCCTTCGCGGTTTTTACATTTGTTATCGTCGCCCTGCCCCTTGGACTTGATCACTCACTGCTCGGATTTGGTCTGGCCCTCGCCGCTTTTGCCTGGGCGATTGGTCAATTGGCGGCGCGCCAGTCCGCCCGGCTGGTCCCGCTGATCGCGGTTGCCTTTGGCCTGGTTCACGGCGCCGGTTTTGCCGGTGGCCTCACCCAACTGGACTTGGCGCGGGATCAACTTGCTGTGCCCCTATTTGGGTTCAATATCGGGGTCGAACTTGGTCAGCTTGTCGCCCTTGCAGGTCTTTATTTGAGTACGGCAACACTTGCCGTTGCCATCCCTCAGATACGCTCACAGGGCCCGCAATGGTTAACGGTTTTTTTGTTCGGCACCGGATGTTTCTGGTTTGCCGAGCGGATCTGGTCATAAGCCTTCCTTTCATTGGTCAGGCTGGTCCATTCTCCCATCAAAATCAGGGGCAAAATTAACCTCGAGCATCGGGTCTTGTAAGACGCCGTTAACCATTTAACTACACAATTTGAGGTAGAAGGAAACGATTGAATCAACCTGCATAACTCCAGGCAAAAAGGTGCGAAAATGACTGAAACAACATCAGGGAATAAACCTGTGGAAATGAGCAAAAAAGACAAAAAAGCGTTCGAACTGGCCAATCAGGCCTTTGAGTTGATCGGCCAGCACCAGACGCCGCCTTACCCAAGCACCTACGCTCTATGGTACGCGTATGCCGCCAAATCGAACCAGGAGGTCGTTGAAAAGGTAGACGAGACGATCGAGAAAACTGGCACGCTCAGCGTCTACGAGATCGGCCAGATCCACGATACCTACCTGTCCGCAAACGAACTTGAAAAACAACGGAATCAAGAAATCGGTCAGGATTTCGAAAAGGAACTGGCCGGCGTCATGAAGCTGGTTCAAAAAAGCCTCAGCAACAACGATCAGTACTCCTCCTCACTGAATGAAGCACAGGAACTTCTGCCCGATGCCGTTTCACCGGAAATGGTCGGCGAGATCGTCACAAAACTACTTGATCAGAATCGTGAAATGAAAACGATGACAGAAGAGTTGAATGACGGCCTCCACAAATCACAGTCACAAATTCATGAACTCAACACGCAACTCGCCGAGGCGCGCGAGGAGAGCATGCGCGACGGATTGACCCTGCTCGCCAATCGTCGCGCGTTTGACGAAAAGCTGGCCCAAGAAATTGAGACCGCCTCACAAAATGGCACTGACCTTAGCCTCGTGCTTGCAGATATCGACCACTTCAAACGCGTGAACGACTCATTCGGTCATCAAGTTGGCGATGGCATTCTGCAAACATTCGCATCGCTGATTTCAAAGAGCATCAAAGGCCGCGACATGGCTGCCCGATATGGCGGCGAAGAGTTCGCGCTGATCCTGCCACAGACCAATCTGAACGAGGCGTTTCAGCTGGTGGAAAAAATCCGGCTCGATCTTGAAGCCTCAAAGCTGGTGATCAAAAGCACAGGTCAATCTGTTGGCACCGTCACGTCATCTTTCGGGATCAGCATGATGCACCCGGGCACCGACGCGGAAAAACTGATTCGCCGCGCCGACCAGAAGCTCTATGACGCAAAAAATAACGGGCGCAACCGGATCGAGATGGACCTCGAGGCCATGGCTGCTGCCTAGGCTTGGCTCAAAAAACACTCTGCTTCAATTTCCACGAGCCAGGCGGGATCAACGAATCCCGCCACCTGAACAAATGTGCAGGCCGGACGGATTGTTTTGAAAAACTCGGCATGCGCGTTGGCCGCTTGTTTCCAATCAGCAATATCAACAAGCATGACCCGGGTCCTCATCGTATCCTCTATGCGCCCGCCCGCTTCGTCGATCGCGGCACGAATGATTTCAAGGCAACGCAGAGTTTGACCGTAAGCGTCACCGGACGCTGCAAGCGTACCGTCATCATTGAGCGGCGCAGTACCGGAGACGGCGATGACGGGACCAACGCGAACTGCACGGCTAAAGCCAATTTCGCGCTCAAATCTTGAGCCTGACGTGATGAGTTTTCTGTCCATCCAGTCCTCCACAAATAATTGTGTAGCTAATCATTTTTTATCGATCAGGGTCAATTGAAGGGCTGGAGCCTAGCTCGCTGCGCTCAACACTTCAGATTTGTGGTATTGATAACACTCATTTGGCAAAATGGCGGTGAAAACAGAGCCTTTGCCCTGCTCGCTCGTCACCTCCAGATGGCCACCTGCCATTGCCAGAAATTCACGGCTCAGTTTTAACCCGATGCCGAGGCCACCATCGAAATCAGCGCCCGGTGTGTAGCTGTTGCGGGACATGATTTCAGAGACAAGTTCCGGCGCCATGCCGATACCTGTATCGGTCACTGATATACACAGATTATTTTGAACACGCTGCAGGGAAATAAGGACCGCCCCCTGGTCGGTAAATTTGATCGCGTTTTTGATAAGATTTACCAGCACTTGCCGCATTCGCAATTTGTCCCCCAAATAAACGCAGTCGGTATCGTTGGTATATTCCGATTTGAGGACAATGCCTTTATGAGCTGCATGGTCACCGAACAGCTGAACCAGGTCTTCAACCACTGGAATAACCGAAAAGGTTTCACGGCGCATCGAAAGTTGATTTCTGCTGACCCGAACATACTCGGAAATATTGTTGATCGCATCCAGGACATGGGTAATGGCCAGCGCGGTGATCCGGGAGTTCGATTTGATTTCTTCAATGTCCGCCAGGACCGAAGTGTTTTCCTGCAGCGTTCTTGCGGCCTGCAGAGGTCCGGCGAGTTCATGGCTCATATACTGAAAGAACCGGTTGTTGGTCTGATCTGCCAGTTCCACCGCTCTTTGCAAGTTGCTCATTTCTGATATGACCGCATTCACTTCCACAATGTATTTCAAAGCGGTCAGTACTAGGTCAGCGCGGATCTGCCCCTTATCAAAAACCTCGCACAAGGGCACTTTCGTCCAATCGGGACCGTCAGAGCAAGCGGTTGCCTCGTCAGCAATGAAAATCACCGGTATCAGATCCAGCCTTGCTTGACGATAGTCCAGAAACTGCTTCTGGTCCTTGGTGTCCGTACTCAGAATAATTGCGGCGGCCGTTTGATCATACCCGCTGTTGATGAACTCATCTACACAAGAATACGCCATCACTGGATATCGGCTGGCAATGGCCGCATCAAAAAAAGAGACAAGGCGATGCTTCAGGTGCTCGTCCTGCGCGATGACAATAATCACCTGAGTAACCGCCGTGTACACGGGACACCTCCTCGTGAGTGCACGACTTATAGTTGCAGTCGCTGATTAAAGATTTCTTACCTGCACATGCTTAACCGCTTTAAGTATCAGCGTTTTATCGATGCCGCATGCCGAAAATGTCGCCGTTTCAGGTTTGTGCGTTTCGAGGATTTCCTGACAAACACCCTGCAGTTGCAGACATTAGTAAATTGTTAACCGGCCATTTCGACCCAGTTGCACGATATTCAGCATCTCATCGTCCGCCCGCTCTTCTTCCTGCAGGGCACGTTTCTTTTTGCGTATTTTTTGCAGTTCCTCAAAGCCGGTTTGCTTTCTTAGATGGACGTGCAACTGGGCTGTGCAGCGGATGATTTCGGGCTGCAGGGCCTCAGCATCTGCCCGCAGTTTTTTTACTCTTGCATATTGTGCTTGCAGCCATTTTTCTGTCGCGGATGACGAAGCAATATCCCGAACATTAGACGAATTCTGCGCAAGGCGCGACGCCTGATGGCATTTGTCCGCCGTCTCCAATAATCGATTTTGTTGCTGAACAATATTGCTCAGCACCCGCTCAGCCTGTACACGTTGCAGATCGAGAAGCTCTCCGATTTTCGCATAGATCTCGGACATCAGATCAACTCCGTTTCTTCAATTCGTCGGCAAAATGGATGGCAGCGGCTACCGCGGCATAGTGTTCTGGCCGGATCGGTTCGCCGAGATCAACGGCTGCATAAAGAGCGCGGGCACATGGCGGGTCAGAACGGATCGGAATATCCGCGAGTTGAGCGCGCTCTCTGATTCGAAACGCCAAGTGATCCGTACCCTTGGCGACACAAACGGGCACCGTGCCTTGATCCCGATCCCATTTGAGCGCGACTGAGTAGTGTTCCGGATTGACGATGATGACGTCCGCTGTTTGCACATCGTTCAGCATCGAGTTGGTAGCAATTGCTTCAGCCCGTCTGCGTCGTGCCTGTTTTTGGTGCGGATCTCCCTCATTTTCTTTGGTCTCATCCTTCATCTCCTGCAGGGTCATGCGCAGTTTCTTTTCATGGGAGTAACGGCCCCAGAACAAATCCACCGCCGCAATGGCGGCTGAGACAACGATGACAAAGCTCAGGAGACCAATCGTGCGTGACTGGAGTTGTGACGGCAAGATAAACTCCGGCATCTGGCTCAATTGCGGCAACTCAAAATATTGCTGCATGACAAAAATGCTGGCGATCAATCCAACCGCGAGCATTTTTGTCAGGCTTTTGGCAAACTCTCCCAGCCCGGCCGGCCCAAATTTTTGTTTCGCGTTGGAGATCGGTGAGATTTTTGACAATTTTGGTTTGATCTTGGTCGGCGCAAAGACAATTGACTGCTGGCCAACGAGAGACGCAATGACGAAAACAGCTGGTATGACGAATACCGGAAAAAGAGCGATCAGCATGTTACTGACCGTGGTGGCCAGCATCTGCTGATCGGTGCCATAAAGCAGCGATGCGGCAATATCTTCAGGCCGGGCCAGCATCACCACAAGCTGCTTTGATACATTCACGCAGACTTGGCCGCCCGCAAACGTGATGGCGAGAAGCATGCCGATGTACAAGAGCGTCGTGTTGACTTCTTTGGATTGCGGGACGTTGCCTTTTTCGCGGGCCTTTCGGATTTTTGTTTCGCTGGCCTCAAACGACTTTTCCTGGCCTTCGTCCTTTTTCTCCTCGGCCATACCCTAGCCACTCCAATAGTCGGTGAAGACGGCGTTGAACCCGGCAATCCAGGCGGTCAGCATGACAGCGACACAGAGCGCCAGCAGCATCAGCCCGGCGCCAGTAATTGCTGGAAGGCCAACAAAAGAGACCATCAGCTGCGGCATCGCCCGGTTCACGACGCCGAGCATGATATTGTAGATGAAGTTCAAAATCACAAATGGCAGTGATAGTGACAGTGCAAAATCAAAAGCCCCCATCGCTTTTTGCGTCGCCCAAAAGGCAAGATCCTCGGTATTGACGGCTGCCCCAAGTGGAAACATCTCATACGACCGGATCAACACTTTGATCGCCTCGATATGAAAATCCATGGTCAGAGCCAACGTAATACCGGCGGTCATCAACAGGACAGAGACAGTAGGGTTTGGTTCTTCGGTCAGGAGATTGCCGAAAATTTGCGACAGGGACATCGCCTGGGCGATAATTGTACCAGCGATTTGCAACACGAAGATCATGATCCGGAAGGAAAAACCCAGTACAAATCCGTTCAACGCCTCGACCAACATGAGACCCGCCAAGGCCCCCGGTTCCGCTGTGATTTCAGGGAAGGTCGGCAGCAAAACCGGGACCAGCAACCATGTGATGGAAAAGGCGACCACGAGACGCACCTGAACAGGGATCGTTGCCTCACCAAGGCCCGGTAACAGAAACGCCAGAACAGACAAACGCACGAACATTGCCGCGACTGCCATCAGATTGTCTGCATATGGCATAATTGGCCCGACGAACGATAGAAGGAAATCCATAGGCGGCCCTCAAGCAACCCCGATGATCGCTGGCTGTTCTGATGGGGCTATTTCTTCATAAGAAATAACGGGGTTACGGATACCTTTTGCCGATAAAACCGTTTTCAAAAACCGGCGACGGCGCGCAGTTGACGCAATAGCTGCATAAACCCCGCGCGAAGCAGCCGTATTCAACTTGTCCTGAATAGCGGCGGCGAGGCGGTTAAATTCCTGTGGCGGCAACGCGACATCTGACTGACCATTGCTGCCCGCTTGTTCATGCTCGGCGAAAATCTGTTCCCATTCGGGGCCGACCTGGACCAGCGGCAGCTTGCCGCTGTCGTCCCGGAGTTTGTGAACGAACTGATAGCTGAGACGCTGACGAACATATTCGGCCATTTGTTCAACCGAACTGAGTGAGTTTTTAACTTCCGCGAGGGTCTCCAAAATAACCGGCAGATTACGGATCGAAACGCGTTCTTCAAGCAGCAAGCGCAGGACCGACTGGAGTATTTCTAGCGGTACCTTGTCCGGGACGAATTCATCGATAATGCGCTTGTTGGACGCCGAACGTTCAGGATTACTTAGCTCCACGAACGCATCCAGAATATTCCGCAGGGCCCGGCGGGTAATCAGTTTGGAGAAATTGGCCTGGATCATTTCCATCACATGGGTGGCAAGGACTTCGGGCGCTTCAATTGTCGGGATATCATTCATCAAAAGCTCATCCTGATGGGCTTTGCCGACCCAGCGCGCCGAGGCGCCATAAACCGGTTCACGCACTCGCTCACCGGGAATTTCGGGATGTGCCGTATCTTCCATCAAGGCCAGAACATGACCCGGCTTCAGGATATTTTTCGCTATTTCTGCGCCTTGTATTTTGATCCGGTATGTTTCAGCTGGCACCTGAGCACTATCGGTCAAGCGAATCGACGGCACGATGAAACCAAATTCCTGAGCCACGTATTTGCGTATTTTCTCAATACGCTGATCAAAACCGACTTCAGGATCCATCGCGATCGGCACGAGTTCCTTGGAAAGTTCGATATGGATTTCATCAACATCCAGCCAGTCACCGACAACAGGCTTGTCGCCTTCAACGGCAGCCGGTTCTTCAGCTCTTTGCGCTGCCAGTCGTTCCTGCTTTCTCGCCTGTTGTGACTTGTAAGCAACAAACCCCATCAGCAGCGAGCCAGCAATAAAAGGCAAGAATGGCATGCCCGGAAAAAGCGCAAAAATAGCAAGGATGGCTGACACTGTTACGAGCGCGGAGGGGTGTTTGCTCATTTGCCGGAAGAGCGCGAGATCGACGGCGCCCTCGCCTCTGCCTTTTGACAAAAGAAGCGCTGCGGAAATGGAAATAATAACCGCCGGGATTTGCGACACGAGCCCATCGCCGACAGTCAGAATGGAATAATTCTGAATCGCTTCGGAAAAAGAGATCTTGTGAACACCAAGGCCGATGGCCATACCCGCAATCAGGTTGAGCAGCGTGATCAGCAAACCCGCAATCGCGTCACCCTTGACGAATTTTGAAACGCCATCGAGGGAGCCAAGGAACGATGTTTCTTCTTGTTCTCGGTCCCGGCGCGCCCGTGCTTCGTCATGACTGATCGCCCCGGCAGCAACATCAGAATCGATCGCAAGCTGTTTGCCGGGCATTGCGTCGAGGGCAAAGCGCGCGCCAACCTCCGCCATCCGGCCTGCGCCCTTGGTAATGACCATGAAGTTGACGATGATCAGCACACAAAAAACGATCAGGCCGATCCACATGTTTCCGCCCATGATAAACATGGCGAAGCCTTCGATGACGCCGCCAGCGGCGTCAGTACCAGTATGTCCTTCGCCAATTATCAATTTAGTCGACGAGATATTAAGGGACAGCCGCAGCAGCAATGAAGCCAGAAGAATGGTCGGGAAAGAAGAGAAATCGAGTGGTTTTTCTATGAATATTGTGAGTGTGAAAATCAGAATCGCAAAAGCAAATGATGCTGTCAGACCGATATCCAATACCCAGGCCGGCACCGGCAAGACCATCATGAGAATGACCACCATTAACGCGATCGCCAACAGAACCGTCGGCTGGAACAAGGATTTTAAAGTAAAGGCTGGCATGTGCCCGGCGCTCTTGTTGTGGACATCACTATTGCGCAATCACAGGCAGAACCTGGTCATTGAACAATGCGATACAAACCCGTGCCATGTATCCTGATGACAAAAAGAAGACGAACAGCATCGCCGCGATTTTGGGAACAAATGTGAGGGTCATTTCCTGAATTGACGTCAGTGCCTGAAAAAGACCAACGGCAATGCCGACAAAAAGTGCGGTTGCAAGCAATGGCATGGAAACAAGTGCTGCTGCCCAAAGAAACTCCCGCAAAATAGATAATACTTCAGCTTCCGTCATGATACGGAGGGTCCCTTATACAGGCATTCTCAAAAGTTCCTGATAGGCTTCGACAACCTTGTTTCGAACCGTCACCGCGGCTTCGAGGGCGACTTCTGCTGTTGCCAATGCCTGCACAACAGAATGCGGATCGGCTTCGCCGACACTCATCGCCTGCGCCGTTGCCTCTGCATTGCTGAAAACATCGGCAAATTCCGATGCCGCTTTTGCCAGCCCTTCAGGCTTTGCTGATTCGAGTTGACCATCCTTCTTAACGGCGCTCGCGACATTGTCCGGAGACAGCGCCTGCTTTGTCGTTGAGTAATTGCGTAATGCGGCTAAAGATGCCGGATCCATGTTTTCCTCCTCTTATCGCCGCAACAGATCAATCAGGGTGCCGTACATTTCGCGGGCCTGTTGAAAAGTAGCCAGATTTGCCTCGTAGCTGCGTCCTGCTTCTTTGGCATCAGCGATTTCAGTCATCATTTCGACATTCGAATATGTGATGTAGCCTTCCTCATCCGCCAGCGGATGACCGGGATCGAATTCCCGTTCTCCCTCCCGCGAATCCAGATCAATGCGTCCGATGGAAACCCTTTCGGCACCGGACTGCGTGTCGTATATTGACCGAAACGAAATCAGTTTGCGCTGGTACCCGTGCGTGTCTGCATTTGAGATGTTCTCGCTGACCACCCGCAATCTGAATGCCTGTGCGTCCATACCGCTGGCGGCTGATGACATTGCTTTGGCAAGTGGGTTCATAATCCTGGCCTCCTGACCTAGCCTCCGCGGCCCAAACTCATCCGCATGAGATCCAGTGTCTTCTTGTAGATTGCCAACGCCATATCGTGTTGGCCTTTGGTCTCGGCGGTTTTCAGCATCTGATCCTCAATGGAAACATTGTTGCCATTTGGAGATTCCGTACCTTGTATGTCTGCAGCATGTGCACGAAGCGAGCGAACCGAAAGCGTTGTGCCGCTTCGTTCAGCCGCCTTGTAGGCATCTGCAAAGCTCTGGATGTCTTGCGCCTTGTAGCCAGGCGTATCTGCGTTGGCGATGTTACGTGACAACACTTCATGCCGCTTGGCAGCGTGGCTGGCCATCGCCGAGTAGGTCCGCAGAATCTCCAGATCAGAAATCATGCTTTCTTCACCTTGGTTAACGAATAAGTAAAAATTGCTCCCATAAGTTGAACAAATGGTTAATAACTACTTTAGCGAAATTTATGTCACCGAACTCGAAAGAAACCTCGGCGCTTTTTCAGACCTCTCAATCGCGACTTTTGAAGGCACGATTACCTCTATCAATGGAGAGACCATCCGGATTGCCGGTTTGAGCGGGGTTGCAAGTCTTGGGGATCAGATCGCTTTGGCGGGCAACACCACCCCTACACCGGACGGCGAAATCATCGCGCTGGAAACGAAAGAGATCGTCGCAATCCTTTACGCTGACCCGTACAGCGTCAAGATCGGCACCACGGTTCGGCACCTGTCGAAGAATGATCCACGCCCCTCGGCCCGATGGATCGGAAAGATCCTCGATCATGCCGGCCGCGATGCGGATGGCAAATCAGCACCCGAGGGATTAATTGCAGCGCCGCTTAAAATGGATCCTCCGCCACCGGCAATGCGGAAGGCGCTTGGACCACGCCTCAATACGAGCATTCCCGCGTTTGATACTTTTTTACCACTTTGCCAGGGTCAACGGCTTGGCCTTTTCGCCGGTTCCGGCGTTGGCAAGTCGACCTTGTTGTCCCATCTCGCACGCGGCGTTGATACCGATGTTGTGATCCTTGCCCTGATCGGTGAGCGAGGTCGCGAAGTGCGCAGCTTCGTTGAGCATACGCTTGGGCCTGAAGGCATGAAGCGCGCGATTGTTATTGTCGCTACCTCCAATGACCCCGCGCCACTCAAAAAACGTGCGGCCTATCTGGCCATGGCAGCAGCTGAATATTTTCGTGACCAGGGCAAACAAGTGCTTCTGCTTTTTGACTCATTAACACGCTTTGCAGAAGCGCATCGCGAGGCTGCATTAACGGCAGGCGAAGTACCTTCACTGAGGGCATTTCCGCCCTCAACATTCAGGGCTGTCGCAGCACTGACCGAGCGTGCTGGCCCCGGGGTCGAGGGCAGCGGCGATATTACTGCTGTGTTCAGTGTCTTAGTCGCCGGCTCTAACATGGATGAACCCGTTGCTGACATGGTACGCGGTATTCTTGACGGTCATGTCGTACTTGACCGGGATATTGCCGAGCGTGGCCGATATCCTGCAATTGACGTCAGGCGCAGCGTTTCACGCTCCTTGCCGGATGCAGCAACACCGGACGAGAATGAATTATTAATTCGTGCGAGAACTATTATTGGTGCTTACGAAGAAAGCGCACCGCTTATTCGTGCCGGTCTTTATTCCCCGGGTTCTGATCCGATGCTTGATGAAGCTGTGCGAGTGTGGCCGGATCTCGACCGTTTTGTCGGTTCGCTCACGAGCGAGAATACTAATGAAAGCTTTGCAAGTCTGCAGTCCATTCTTGGTGAAGAAGATACGCAGGACGCACAGAGGTCGTCAGATATTGGAAAGCAGAAGGTTCTCGGTAGCGGAAGCGCCAAAACCACTTGAAGCCTGAAGCACAGCGAGACCAGCGAAACCCGGAGTTAACGCGGATGGTCCGTTTGCGATCTGACTGCGGACCTGAAACTGTCGGATCAGATCTTCGACATTTTTCGGATCTGAAAAAACAGATACGGCACTTTCGCCGTATAATTTGCGTGTTTTTTCGGCAAATATTTCCTGCTGCTTATCTACATCCAACTGAGAAAATTCTGTTGGCAGATTGTAGGCTTTCTCGAAGATGGCCCGTAACGGCTTGTCGCCCAAAACCTTGAACCAGATTGTTTTTTCACTGCCAGTATCCGCCGCAAGATCCTGAATTTTTCGCTCAAAATTCAGTGCCAGGCGCATGTCGCCGTTGACCTCGCCAACCGCTGCTTCAAAGGCATTTTGTTTGTACTTCGCAACAATGTCGTCAACAAATGCCGCGTCTGGAAAGAAACCAAGATTGCCGTACGAGAACGCTTTGGCCAAGTCTTTGTATTGGCTGTTGTTCAATCGGTTCGCGAATGACGTTGTCTCCAGGGTGCCTTCTTCAAGGACCTTTCGTACCAGCGCCTGTTTGTTACTTTCATCTTGCAGACCAAAGGCGCCAAGCGCCACCGCCAACAGGCGCCTATCAGTAACCAGATCCTCGACATTGGTGGCGCTCAGGATATTCTCGCGAAAATATGCAACGTCGCGTTCGATTTCCGGCGATTTGTCAAATGCCTCAACCTGTCGGTCGAGTGTGCGCTGTAAAAAACGCCACCCGATATATCCATCCAGCGGAACGACAGGTTGAAAGGGCATCAGGCTACTTCCCGGATTTTTTCATCAGCTTGCATTATATCGGGCTTTCGGTTCAGATTTAGTAACTTTTCCTCGATCGGAAAAACATTTTTGAGTGAACACAAGACCGAATAATATCGCTCATTTTCAGCAGCGGTCAGGGCTTTGCTGAGCGGAATTTCCGCCAACTCCCGAAACACGTTTTGCAAATCCTTAATTGATCGGATTAACGAATCCTTTGTTTCAGCCTGGTCGCTATCGCCTGTCAGTATGAGCTGGGCGACATAGTAAACACGTTTTACTGGGGTGTTAACGTCATCAGGATGAAGTGCGTCGCTCAGCCGAAGGATATTCGCGTTTTCCGTTTCAACTCTCATTTGCGCCCGTTTTGAGCCGTTTTGCATGACCACGCCGTTGACGAGAAAGCGTTCGCCCGGCTTGATGTTAAGAATGAGCCCCGCCATCACGCCGCCTCCCTTGCACGCTGAGATTCGCGCAAACCGGCAATGATCGCCTTGTTGATATCGACAATTGCGTCAACGGGTTCAACACCTTCAAGAACTTTGAAAGTGTGCCTGCGGATAAATTCTCCGAGATTGAAAATTTGTGCCCTAAGCTCGAGAGGCAACTGATTCCGGTTGTCCGCCACATCAGCCATAATTGTTGTCCAAAGCTGAACATTTTCGTGCAGAACTTCCGCAAGCTTGGCAAAACCTCCAGCTTCACCGCTATCTATGCTGTTGAGTTGCGAGGTGATCGAAGAGAACACTTTCAACTCTATATCTTTGCTTGTCGCGGTCTCCCGCGTCGTTGTCTTGTAGCCCAGTTGAGCCTGTAATGAGTCTAACATCTGGCATCCCCATCTAAAATCTAAGGTTCCTGAAAGACGGAGCGCGTGTTAAATCGCTCCGTTATCTTTCAATCCACTACTGGAAGAGAGCCAGAAGCTGCTGAGGCTGCTGGTTGGCGATGGAAAGCGCCTGGATACCAAGCTGTTGCTGAACCTGCAGCGACTGCAGACGAGCAGAAGCTTCTTCAATGTCCGCATCAACCAGCGCACCAATACCATCTGTCAACGCGTCTGAAAGTTGTTGTACAAATTCGATCTGGTTGCCGATCCGCTTTTGCGAAGAACCGAAAGACGCCGAGGCGTCGATCGCAACCTGCAAAAACGTTTCGATGTTGGTGAGTGCGGCTGTTGCGGTGGTGTTTGAGGTTACAACATCCACATCGCCAAGACCGGCGAGACCGCCACCAGCTGTAGAAGCATCGCCACTTGTTGTCGTGAGGTTTACAGCAGCGCCGGAGTTGTTGTTGATCGTGAAAGTAACATTCGTTGTTACCGGATCAGCGACTTCGGTCAGGTCGACCGTGATCCCAGTCAGGCCCAGCGCGTCAATCGAGTTTTTCAAATTACGGGCAACATCATTTTGAGTATCACCAGCTCTGGCGGCGAAGGAGACAGTTTCCGTGCCGATCTGAAATGTATAACCCGATGTTGCACCAGCAGTGTTTGACGCGACAAGTGCGCCTGCGGTCAGCGTAACAACCTGCGAACCAGCATCAGCCAGCGACGACGCTGTCAACGCAGTGATCGCACCGGCACCGGCAATTGTTGCACCGGCTACTGTGGCGTTCGCCGTTTCCAGGTTCTGCCTGTTGATGGTAATACTGGATGCCGTCACGTTTTGGCTGGAATCGCGATCCAAAGAAGAAAGAACCGAGATACTGCCGCCACTCACCAGAAGGTTTTGCCCGTTAAATTGAGCAGCAGCGACAACCGATTGAACTTGCAAGGTAAGCTGATCAATATCAGTCTGGATTTTTGCCCGATCAACGTTTTCTTCCTGGGCAGAAACAATAAGTTCTTTCATGCTCTGCAAAAGGGAAGTCACGTTTTCTGCAGCGGCCCGCGCCACGCCCACCGTTGAGGAACCGAGATTCAGTGAGTCAGAGATTTGTTTGAAGCTCTCGACATCAGTTTGCATTACGGTCGAAATCGCGAAAATCGCCGCATTGTCTTTGGCGTTCGCAACTTTTTTACCAGTAGAGATTTGAGATTGTATTTCCCCGAGGTTTCGGTTGATCCCACGAAGCGTTTCCAGTGCAACCATAGCACTGCTGTTAGTAAGAATACTAGACATTAGGTCTTTCCTTTATGTTGCGCAATCCAGCGCGGTTTTGAAAGTGCCTGCAACGATTTAGATACAGACGTTTAGTCACCTAAGTCTTCCTGACAATGCTGAGATTTTACTCAGCAACAACCACTCCTAGTTGTATAAAAAGAAATCTGCACGTAATTTAATAATTTATGGTTAACCATAAAAATTGTTTTCTGGACAGGCAAAAAACCATCGCGTGACGCGTGCAGAATACGTTGCGCCTGCTGACAATTATCGACTTGAGAAAATTTGAGATGATATGTGAAGAGAATTATTTTTTGGTGGCAATTCTCTCTTCGCGCACCCTCATATCGAAGCAGGATGGAGCGGAAATTAACCCGCTCCATCCTAATCGGTAGAGATTACCTGAACAGAGCCAGAAGCTGCTGAGGCTGCTGGTTGGCAATTGAGAGCGCCTGAATACCAAGCTGCTGCTGAACCTGCAGAGACTGCAGACGAGCAGAAGCTTCTTCGATATCCGCATCGACGAGAGCACCGATACCATCTTTCAAAGCGTCTGAAAGCTGACTAACGAACTCGATCTGGTTGCCGATCCGTTTTTGGGAAGAACCGAACGACGCAGAAGCGTCGATGGCAGTTTGCAGCAGGCCTTCAATATCTGAAAGCGCTGTTGCAGCGGTGGCTGAAGATGTCGACACATCGATATCAGCAACGCCAGCAAGGCCGCCGCCTGCTGTAGAAGCATCACCACTTGTTGTGGTGAGATTGACAGCGGCACCGGAGTTGTTGGTGACGGTGAACGTAACATTTGTCGTGACCGGATCAGCAACTTCGGTGAGGTCAACAGTTATACCTGTCAAGCCAAGCGCATCAATAGAATTTTTCAAATTGCGGGCGACATCATTCTGGGTGTCTCCTGCACGTGCGGCGAAGGAAACAGTTTCCGTACCGATCTGAAATGTGTAACCTGATGTGGCACCAGCAGTATTCGATGCAACCAGGGCACCTGCCGTCAATGTAACAACTTGCGATGCAGCATCGGCCAATGAAGAAGCTGTCAGTGCAGTAATCGCACCAGCACCGGCAATCGTTGTACCGGCGACAGTCGAGTTCGCTGTTTCCAGGTTTTGACGGTTCACGCTGATGCTTGAAGTCGTAACACTTTGGTTTGAATCACGGTCAAGAGAAGACAGGATCGAGATATTACCGCCACCTTCGAGCAGGTTCTGTCCATTGAATTGCGCGGCAGCAACCACTGATTGAACTTGCAATACCAGCTCATCAATATCAGTCTGGATTTTTCCCCGATCGACGTTTTCTTCCTGAGCTGAAACAATCAGCGCCTTCATGTCCTGTAGCAAAGTAGTAACGTTCTCTGCAGCTGCCCGTGCAACACCAACTGTAGACGAACCAAGGTTCAGAGAGTCGGAGATTTGTTTGAAGCTGGCCACATCTGTCTGCATGACTGTCGAGATCGCAAAAATAGATGCGTTGTCACTCGCATTTGCGACTTTTTTACCTGTCGAAATCTGAGACTGAACTTGACTGAGGCTTTTGTTAATGCCCCGAAGTGTTTCGAGTGCAACCATTGCACTGCTATTAGTAAGAATACTTGACATAGGTCTTTCCTTTTCATGCGCTTACAATGCTGCCTTGATGGCAACTGAAACGGTTTTTTGAATTTTATTTGGGTACCTAGGTCTTCCTGACCCTATTGAGGTTTACCTCAAAACAACCGGTACTAGTTATGTCTGCCATACTATCAACGGTGTAATAATTTATGGTTAAATCGCAAAAGCAATATTTATCTTAAATATGTCTGCCGCTCTTAAGCATTAACAAAATCATCATTTTTTTGGTTGCTAGCCGAAGAGAGCCATAAGCTTCCTTGGTATCTGCATCAACCAATGCGTCAACTACAAACAGGTCTATTTGGTTAAAGGTACGATTTTACGAGTGACGTTGGCGCATGTCTTGACGGTTACGCAGAATACAATCTTTATTCATCCGTATACTTTGTCATTTCGATAGAGCCTGAACGATACCAAGGTTATCGCACGAGGAATACATCTGTAAAAATAATTTTGGATAATATCCCTAGACTGATTTTTCGCTTGTTACGTAAGCTTCTGGTAACGACAAAGCTTCGCCTTTGCGTCCATATACGCCGGCCTCAGACTCTGCTTGTTGCAATGAACGCAGACGCTCTTGCGCCGCACGCGATCCATTATAAATGCTCTTAAGAAGCACGCCGTTTTCATTAGAAATTCTGTTCAACCGAGAAATAAGGGGTTCGAGCATGGACTTATCATCTTCCGTGACAAGCTGGCCGAGCAGCTGATCGAGCGCCTTGATCCCAGATAGTTTTGCCGCGCTATAGGCCTCCAACGATCCAAAATCACCATTGCGCAGCAACGCTGTTTCGGTTTCGAGCAAGTGAATTAATTTTTCAAGATATGCTTTGCACTGCAAACGGATTGACATGACATTATCCTTATTCGGAATCTTTGTATTTCAACAATTGTGTATAAATGTTTTCAGCGAGGCCAAACCCACCCTGATCGGCGACCCTTGTCGCCAGTTGGTCTATGTAAAAACCTGTGAAAGCGTCGGCGCCCTTCCCGCCGGTCGTCGTGAGTGCTTTGGCGAGACCGCCATGCTTCAGCATCTGTGAGATAAAACTTGCCTCAAACTTTTTGGCCGCTTCCTTTAGGTCCTTGTCGTCAGCTGTCACCGAAGATTTGTTTTCAGACGTTTTCACTGATGTCGGGATCTGGCCCAGCGGCATTGTCGGGACATAAGTCATGAACAGGCTCTCCGAATTTCTTGCCAGAAGGTTAAGGACTACTCGTAAAGGATTGGTAAACCATTTGATTGCTATCTATGGTTGCAGGAGTGTTTTAAAATGACGCATATATTTGATCTGCTCACCGGGCCGAGCGGCAAGCCGTCATCTCTGAATGACAAGGGTCAGAATGAGGTCGCTGGTCAAGAAGACATAACAGCCGATCATCCATTAGCACTGTTCGCCGGTGTCTTCTCCGAGGTAATCAATCACCAGCACGATGACAACGTTGATGTCGCGAAGAAACATGAAACAGGTCCCGCTGGTAATCAGATAAGCGTTTCACTTTCCACTCGTCCAGAGACCACCCCCATCTCATTTTCTATACCTGAGCCAGAAATATTGGACATATCTCCGGTCTCAAATCCTGAATCGACTGCCGAGAGTGCGCTTTCTGATACGCCGGTTGTTGCTGTGCCTTCCCCTGACACCGAGGTTGAAAACTTCCGTTTAGTGCCGGTGGCGGTTGATACACCTGAGCAACTGGCAATAACCGATGCGCAGATCCCACGCGAAGTCACCGCGATCCGCGACCTTGGGAGCGATGCGAAACCTACCGGCTTGACTGACAATACCATCCGCAGCTCGCGCGATAGCGATTTGCCGACGAACACAACCCCCTTGATGATGTCGAAAAACACGATCGAACCCATCCAGTTCGCTCCAACTGAAAAAATTCAAGAAATTATCGCTACCATGATCCCCGAGAATACGAAATCTCAGGTCGATACGGTGGAAAAACTGAACACCCCGATCGAGCAATTGCACTTTGTCGATCTTGATGCTGATGAAGCCCGCGCTTTGACCGATAGGCTGAGTATCAAGCAAGGCGGCAGTTCACCAGTGACAACGGTACTGCCACTTGCGCCGGTCATGGACCTCTCCGTTACGCCTCCTTCTTATCTGGCGACAAACGAGGTGACCCAAACGACTTTTTCCACTTTGCAGAATGGTTCTACTCCAACTTTTCAAACATCCACGCAATTCACTCAGAACCCCGTTGCGCAGGTGGCCCAGGCACTTGCCACTGTCAATGCTACCGGGAATCGAATGGAAATTATGCTCGACCCACCAGAATTGGGCCGTGTTTATATCGATTTCAATTTTGACGGTGACCGCATCGTCAATGCAGTGATCAGTGCTGAACAGTCTGACACCACAGGTTTGATGCGGAAAAGCACTGAGGTGTTGATCCGTGAATTAAGCAATGCCGGGTTCGATGACGTTACGCTTTCGTTTAGTGACCAGGCCGATCAGCGTTTTGAGCAAAGCGATGATCGTGCAGGTTCTTTGTCATTGCATACAGAGGAAAGTGAATTAGCGCAGGTTGCTGCTCCTTTCCCGGCCGCTGTTTTTGCTCAATCTGAAAACGCCGGCATTGACCTGAGGCTTTAGGAGAACACATGGATATCACCCCCGTACAATCTGTCCAATCGACGGTAACGAATACTCAAAACGATCAACTGTTTGAATCAGATGTCGCAGATCAACTCGATACATTCCTCACCCTGCTAACAGCGCAGATCCAGAACCAGGATCCGCTTGCGCCGATGGAATCAACCGATTTTGTTGGGCAGCTTGCGACATTTTCCGGACTGGAGCAGCAGGTGCAAGGGAACCAGTACCTGCAGCAAATGACGTCGCTCATGGACACGTTTCTCGGCGTCATCGCCTCGGACTGGATGGGCCAGACGGTTGCGATTGAAAGTTCATTCGTGCCATTCGAGGGCGAACCGATTACTTATACTGCAGATATTCCAGATAATATCGGGCAAGCGGTTTTCAGCGTCCGAGATCGTGACGGCGATATGATATATAGTACCCTGATTGATCCGGAAGCTGAAAACTGGAGCTGGAATGGTGAGGCGAAGGACGGCTCGCAAGTGACCAACGACGTCTATCAAGTCAGTATAGAGCTATATGAAGGCGGCAATCTGATCGGTAGTTTCGCACCACAGCTAATTACACAGGTCACCGAGGTTGCCGTAGAAAATGGCAAACTCAGGCTCGGTCTGGGCAATCACTTGACCGAGTTCGCAGAAAACGTCCAAAAAATGTAACGAGGACTCATTGATCCTGCCGGGCAATATCGAGAATAAGCACGTTTTGCACTTCATCCTTCACTGTCCGTGCTGCCTTCAAAAGCTCTTTTTGTACGACCTCGTATTTCTCCGGGCTGGTCATTTGACCACTAAAGGCACCTTGATTTGACAGGCTCAATAGCCCGCGCATCAACGCGTCCCGCAGTTTTGGCTCCAGCATATACACCCCATCCGCATCCGATTGGTCCAATTCCAAATTGAGATCCATGATCACCAGGGCAGAGACTTTGCCTTTCTCCATCACGGGAACCACAAACTGACGGCTGAAATCATAGTAGTATTTTCCGCCTTTCGATTTCGGCTCACCATGACCATCGCCTTCACCATGGCCTGAAGATTTTTTGCCCTTTTTCTCAGGCTTGTGATGACTATCATTGGCACTCGAAGCTGCTTGAGACGCGTGCCCGGATGAAGGACTGCTTTTAAGAAAATCGGCTGCCACGGCACCGCCAACAACGAATACGATCATGATAACAGCGGAGATGATATTTTTCATTTTGCGTCTCCTCAATAAGGCACGACAGTGTCCAGAAGACGGGTGCCTGATCTCGGGGCGACCGTGCGGCTGATCTGCCCCACTCCGCCATAGGCAATACGTGCTTCTGCGATCTTGTCATAAGTGATGATATTCTGACGGGAGATGTCTTCCGGCCGCACTATACCTGTCACTCGCAATTGTCTGGCTTCGTGATTGACACGGATTTCCTGCGTGCCGGCCACAATCAGATGGCCGTTCGGCAAGACGTCAACAACCCGCGCAGCAAGCGTCAACGTGATCTCTTCCTGGCGGCTGATATTCCCGTTCCCGGATGTCGCCCGGGTCCGGTTTAGGTCGACCGCAGGATTAAGTGTCGCACCGCCCGGGAGCACACCATTCGCCCATTCAGGTAATCCGAACAAGTCGTTGACCGCGAAATTGTCGTTGTTACTGCGGTTCTCGGTGACTGAATTCTGGATTTGGGCTTCATCATTTATGTCGATTGAGACTGTCAGTATATCGCCCAAACTTCTCGCGCGCCGGTCACCAAATAGCGATGTCGGTCCGCTACGCCACAATGATCCAGCGTAGTCCGGTTCCGGGGGCCGTTGACCGGCCAGATCGGCGAGCCTGGTTGCTGAAACCATATCTACCGGCGGATAGACTTCCCCGCGCTTTTGCATCGAACTACAGCCGCTGATCACCAGCAACGCAAGCAGCATCCAGCTGTGTTTCATCATTATTATCATCTTACGGTCACCTGATCGGGGCCTGTCACGACGCCCATAACTTTCATCTTCGAGTCGGTGTTCATAACTTCGACAAGGTCACCACTAGCCCCTTCGCCAAGCGAACGGCCATATGTGGTTATCGTTAAGCCACCCATTTCATAAATCATCGTTACCGTCCGGTTGCGTTTAACCAGCGATGGTGCTTGCAAACTTGCTGTTGTCAGCTTGTACCCTGCGTAAACTGTCCTGCTGGTTTGCATACCGATATAACTCGATCTCACCTCCGCCGGATTTTCATACGGCGAAGCTGAAATCTCAATATCACCCGGTCCAACAATGGCCCCGCGCATCAGCGTATTAATCACCGTTACTTCTGCACTCAACGCCGGGGCCTGCAGGAAGCCCCACAGGCAAAGTGTTGTCGTGACGAACAGCGCTTTCATTTATCTGATCCTGGTTGTTGCGGCGAGCATTTCGTCAGCCGCGGTTATTACTTTGGAGTTCAACTCGTAGCCGCGCTGCGCCTCGATCAGTTCCGAGATTTCCTCGACGACATCAACGCCGGATTCTTCAAGGAATCCCTGTCTCATCAATCCAACACCGTCAGTGCCGGGTGCGCTCGTGATCGGCGTTCCAGAGGCAGCTGTTTCGCGAAACAAGTTCCCACCCAATGCTTCGAGCCCTTTTGTATTGGCGAACACCGTCATTGTGATACTGGCCAATTGTTGTGGTTGAGCTTGCCCATCAAAAAAAGCACTGACCGTTCCATCTGTGCTGATTGCAACTTGCCGCGCATCATTTGGAATGACGATATTGTCTGCCAAAGGGAACCCGTCGGCCGTAACCATCTGCCCCTCGGGGCTGCGGTTGAATTTACCGTCGCGTGTAAAAGCGGACTCGCCTGATGGCAGCGTTATTTCAAAAAATCCATTGCCTTCAATTGCGAGATCGAGTTGCCCACCAGTTTCTCGCAACGCACCTTGCGTCAGTTCAATCGAGACTGACGTCGTGCGCACGCCCATGCCAAGCTGAATGCCCGCTGGCACGACAGTTCCATTCTCCGATGACAAGGCGCCGGGTGGCAGATACTGCTGGTACAGAAGATCTGCAAATTGAGCGGTTCGCGGCGCGTAAGCCGTGGTACTCATATTGGCGATGTTGTTCGATATGACATCCACGCGCGTTTGTTGCGCGGCCATGCCCGTAGCTGCTATTTTTAAAGCATTCATTACTGCGTCCTCCTGACTACATCAATGTATCGTCATGGTCGGCGCATCGTCTGGATAACCTGACTGATGCGCTCATCTTCCTCCTCAAAGATTTTCTGCCCTGCTTCATAATTACGCTGTACCTCAATCAACCGGGCAATCTCGTTGATCGGATCGACATTCGATGATTCAATAAATCCCTGTAAAACCTTTGCGCTCTCTACCGGCTCATACCCATCACTTGCCTGCCAGAGATTTGCGCCCTGGCGTGACATGGATTCAGGGCTTGCTGTGACGACGCCAATTTTGCCTAATGCATTGCCATCAGCACTGATTGTGCCATCGCCGGCGATTGCGATCTGGCGGGCCTCGAGCGGAATCTGTAACTCACCGCCGCCCTCATCAAGAACCGCCAGCCCGTCGGCATTGACAAGAATTCCTTCAGCTGTCGTCATAAAGTGACCAGCACGGCTCAGCATTTCACCAGCTGCTGTGCCGATGAGGAAGAACCCTTCCCCCTCAATAGCAAGATCCAACGAACCACCAGTTCGTGACAACTCGCCTTGCAAGAAACTGGAATAGTGCGCGCCAAGGCGCCCCATGGACATGCTTGGATCGTTGAGGCCCGCAGCTGCAACATATTCCGTAAAAAGAGCGCCTTCTCGTTTATACCCAGCAGTTTGCGCATTCGCGATATTGTTGGCGATCGTATCGAGCTCTTTCAGAAGACCTGCTTGCCGGGATAAAGAGATATAGACCGGGTTATCCATTGCCAAGGTACTCCCGCAGCATTGGTCTTTCCTCTTTGTAACTGTTGAAGAGGGTTTCGATTTCAAGCAGGTCAGCCGACGCCTTCAACTCATAAAAACCGCCCTGCTCGCCACTCATATAAGCGGCAAGATTGTACCGCTCGTTGATATCATCTTCACTATCGGACACAAGAATGTCCGCGTAGTGTTCCTTTGCGCGGTCCCAGATACCGAACTGCCAGGCAATAAGAGCGGCGGTTTTCGTCGTATCTTCCGTTTGAGGCATGCGCCCCAGAACCGATAACGCAGCACCAGGATCATTCAAGGCCACAGCTGCTTTGACGCTAACCTGATCGAAAGCCGGATCGCCCTCATACAAGGAACAAATTGACCAGGCTAGGTCCGCGCGATTTTCGAGCATGGCTGCCTGCGCGCTTATATAGTCTACATCGCGCTGTAACTCAGAAAAGTCATACTCTTTGATTAGCGTATCCAGAAGATGCGGCAGTTCGAAGTAAAGGGCTGTCTTGGCTGCAGAAAACCTCAATCGCACTTCTTCAGGGAACCCTGAAAAGAAATTGATATTGTTTGTATAGTGATTCAAAGAACGAAATCTAGCGCGCTCATCTTCACCTGTCAGCCGTTTCAACAATATTGTTGCAATTGTATCGCGGGTCTGCAGCCGGTTTGAATTAAACTCTGGAAAGTGCAGTCGAGAATTGTCAATCGCCTGCTGATACTGTTCTTCCTCCGCGAGAAAACGAATGGTCATCTGTTGGGCAACGTCGCTTTCTGACTCACCTCGATACTGGGTGGAGACCAGCTCAAGATCTTTTGCAAAGCTCGTATAGGGCGTGGTCTCGCTTGCCTCACCCAGCGTAAAAAGAGCCTTGGGCTGCAGCGGTCCCTGCGTCTGGGCGACTTGCCTTAGCTGAGCCAGGCCAGCCTGATCACCGCGGCCCGTTCCGATCAGCGATTCAAGATACAATATTGCGGTATCTTCGGCCCGGCCCAGCTTTTGCGCTTTTTTCAGCAACTCCATGGCGAGATCAAAATCTTCCTGCTCCGCTGCAAGAATGCCCAATTGCGTTGAGAAAAAGAACTGCAGATCGGCAGGTAACTGCCCGATTTCTGTAATATATTCTTTTGTAAACCCAATTGCCTGCACCGGGTCGTGCTTTATCAACGATGCCGCAACCCATAGGCCCGCTTTATCCGTACAGGTTATATAAGCCGCAATTTCTGATGATGTTTTTATATCAGGACCGGATAGAACGCTCGCCATTTGTCCGGCAAGTTGAATGCGGTCTGTCGGCATCAGATCTGTCAGCACCGACGCTTCTTCGGGCATCGCTAAGGCCAGATATGATCTGGCCAGATCGAGCCCGATTTCGTTGATGTACTCGCCCCTTAAGCTGACGAGATCATTGCGTAGCTGGAAAATGTCATCATAGGTTGTGCCTTCCTTGAAGGCGGTGAAATCGAACACTTCTGCAATTTCACAGTGGCTTGGTGCAACCTGTTCGACTTGTCCGGAATCGAAACGCAGGGATCGTGCAGTCACTTTAGATCCGGCTGCAACAGTAGTTGCTCCCACCGCTGCATCTGGAGTTACTTGCTCGCCGCGCATCGACAGGTAACCGCTTTCGGCCGCGTTCTGTAACAATTCACGCAGTCGTTCAGCGGCCTCATCGATACGTTCAGGGTTGTCGTCAGCCATCACCGGCTGCAAAGACAGGAAACCAATCACGGCAGCTGCAGCTATGCTGACAATCTTGTTCATGCCGCTTTCCGCAAATCCTTCAGGGCTTCTTCCATCTCGACAAAGCTTGGGCGATTCCGTCTTGGCGTGTTGCGCCGCGCAACTTCGACGCAAATGTTTGTCGGGTTTTTGTGGAGGCTGGAGACCAGCATTTCCCTAATCAGAGAATAAAAGTAGTGCTCTTCCTCGCGAACGGCGGTCACTTTCGTCGCAAAAGGGCCAACGACCCCATAAGCGAGAAATACGCCCAAAAATGTTCCGACCAACGCGCCACCGATCATTTTCCCGAGCACTTCGGGTGGTTTGTCAATAGACGCCATGGTTTTGATCACACCCAGAACTGCCGCTACAATACCAAGAGCTGGCAGTGCGTCGGCCATGTTTTGAAGGGCGTGAGAACCATGAAGCGAGTCTTCCTGCATGCTCTCCAATTGCTTTTCCAGCAACTCTTCGACCTGATAGACATTATCGAAGTTCATAATCATTGAGCGGATCGTATCGCAGATCAATTCAATAGCTGCCTTGTCGTTCTGGATTCTAGGGTATTTGGAGAAGAGTTCTGATTCAGCAGGATTCTCGATATGCGTTTCGATATCTACTGGGCTCTCGCGCAGTATACGTACCAGCTCGTGCATGAGGCACAATAGGTCGGTGTAATCTGATTTTTTCCATTTTGGCCCTTTGAAAACAGCCATAACATCGGAAATTGTGTGTTTTACGGTCGGCATATCGTTGGCCGCAAAAAAAGCACCAATCGCTGCCCCACCGATGATCATCATCTCGAATGGTAGGGATGCCATAATAATGCTCATTTTGCCGCCGGCCAGGATGTAGCCGCCGAATACCATCACCAGTGTTATGACAAGGCCAATGATTGCGTTCATGCCAACTGGCGTAATCTATTTTAGGTTTATAAATAGTAAACTATCTATCTGGGGTTGAGTATTTTTACTCTTTATTAACCCGGCGATTTCGCCGCGATATCAGGTACTTCCGAGAAATATTGAGAGGTGACCAAAACAGATCAAGCGGTGATCAGATTTGGCAGATCCATGATGAAATCTCGGTCGAGGTCATCATGTAATTTGACCGCCTTGAATTGTTTGAAAATGCCAAGTTGGGAGCGCGCGATATTTACTTTTCCCGCCCTGGTCTCGGCTTTGACAACGAGGTCCGACAAGGACACGCCGGGCAATTGAATGACCTGGTTGACCTTAAAACGTGAGCATTCAGCAACAGACATAGAACAGCTTTCGAGCACGATACTGAGCGGCAACTTCGCTTGAAGTACAGCTGATCGCATGTGTCCGACCCAGGGATCGTTGGGATCCAACTCGGATGCTGCCATCCGGTTTTTGCTGACAAGGCTTATTTTTTCGAGCGCCGCATAGGGGAAACAAAGGCCAATAAAATGATCGCCGCCGCCGTCTTCAGAAATATTCAGTGTGTACTGGAAAAGGTCATTGTCTTCTTCTATCCCCTTTAGGTCCTCCAGAGATAGAAACTGGTCCCTTAAGACCAACTCCGGTCTGTCTTCTGGACCCATCACTGCCTCAAAAGCGCGTCGCATCCCGTCAATTAGCTGTTGTGCGACGGGTTGCAGGAGATAAAGATCAAGAAGGCCTGGCGTTGCCTCGTCTGGCTCTTCCTCACCATCTGCTGCCAGTTTTTTTTCTGTCATCATCGATGCCAGGGATGGCGAAAAATATATTAAGGCTGCAAAGACCTCCATAGACGTACCGAGGTGGTAGAATGTTGTTTCGGTATCAAAACCCGTCCGGAATTTCTGTAATGATTGTTTGCCCATGGTGTGAGTGGCGGAAGTAATATCGCGGCCGAGTGCCTCGCCGACGGTTTTCAGTGTTTCCTTCTTTATCTCTCCCCATAAGGAAGACATATTCTTGACGCCGCTGGATGTTGTGCTTTTGCCGTCGAGCTTCTTGCGAAGGACAGATTTTTCACTGGAAATGACGACTTCTTCGTCATCAGATTTTTTGTCTGAGGGCATAATACCAATCCGTTTGCCGTTCGAAAATCTTAGTAAGTGGTTTACGGATGGTTAATTCCCATGCGCATATTTCAACTTTAGCGCGATTAATCACGTTTTTACACTTATGGCTAATTATTCCTAAGTTCTCATTTTGTCACCTGGGTGTCAGAGCCGGGAACACACAGAGTAGAAAAAACAGGGCCGGGTGGTATAAATTGGCTGAAGAACTTCAACCGATAATCAAACGTAAGAAGGTTATCGCTGGCGGCGGTCACCATGGCGGCGCATGGAAAGTCGCCTATGCTGACTTCGTAACGGCGATGATGGCGTTCTTCCTGCTGATGTGGTTGTTAAACGCGACCACCGAGGACCAGCGCAAAGGTATTGCTGACTATTTCAACCCAACCATTCCCCTCAGCCGCATTTCCGGCGGTGGCTCAATGGCGCTGAGCGGTGACACAATCCAAACGCAGGACACGCTGTCTCAATCGGGAACCGGCACCAAAACCAAGGACAGCTCAAGCAAAGTTGACGACAAGAGTGCTGAGAAAAATGCTGAAAAAGGCGAAGCGCTCACGGAACAGAAAGTCGCGCTCCTTCAGGAAGCCATAAACGACAGCGAAGCTGCCCTTGCCGATCATCTTCGCGTAAAAATGAGCCCTGAGGGCCTGGTGATTGAAATTGTTGAGTCAGATGGTGTTCCGCTGTTTTCGGTCGGTAATGCGCAGCCTTCAGCAATGCTGCGTCAGCTCCTTGAGATCGTCGCGACGTCGTTCAAGGATATGGAAAACAGTCTGAAAATCGTAGGGCATACAGACGCCAGCGGATACGGTGAAAATGCCACTTACACGAACTGGGATTTATCAAGCGACCGTGCAAACACCGCCAGGCGGCTGATCGTTCAATCGGGGTTTCCAGCATCGCAAATTGTCGAAGTGTCGGGCAAGGCAGACAGCGATCCTTTGTCCAATGATATTTACGCCGCCGAGAACAGGCGCATCTCACTGACAATTTTGCGTAAAGACTAGATTGCTGATTGTAAGAGACCCGTTATTCCTTTCTTAACGGTCGAAACTTACAACCTATAGTCGCAGTTTACAAAAGGGCTAAACTTATGAGTATTTCATCCGCGCTGAATGCCAGCGTGGCGGGACTACGGGTAAATGCAACCCGCCTTGCCACGATTTCAGACAATATCGCGAACTCTGCCACCTTTGGCTACAAACGCTCAGCGATAGATTTTTCCTCCCAGGTAATCAAACAGCAACAAAACTCCTATTCAGCCGGCGGCGTCAGCGCGTCGGTTTTTCGCGATGTACAAGCGCAAGGATCTTTGATCGGTACAGGGAGTTCGACCGATTTAGCGGTCGCTGGCCGCGGTCTCATTCCAGTGACAGATGAAGCGGGCACAACACAGCTCGCCTCAGCCCGGTCGTTATCACTAACGTCGACAGGTTCATTTTCAGCCGACCAGAACGGTTTTCTTAGAACATCTGGCGGTGCTTTCCTGCTTGGCTGGGAAGCTGACACGAATGGCAATATTATTAATGTGAGCCGCGACAGCGGCGCCGGCCTTGTGCCAATCAATGTCAACATCAACCAGTTTGTTGCAGCGCCAACAACCACGATTGATCTCGGCGTCAACCTGCCAGCAGATGCGACAAACTCTGGGAGTACCGGCGATCCGTTTACATTGCCCATCGAGTATTTCGACAACCTTGGCCGGTCACAAACTTTAACACTGGATTTCACACCGCAAATTCCGGCAAGCGGATCAAGCAACCAATGGTCAGTTTCCGTACTCGACAGTGCGACGATTCCGGCAGCACCGATTGCCAGTTTCGATATTGAATTCGACACCAGCGTCAGCAATGGTGGTTCAATTTTGAATATCACAAACACAACCGGCACAACCTATGATCCGGTTACCGGAACACTTGTCGCAAACGCGGCGAGCGGCCCAATAGATCTTTTCGTCGGCCGGATTAATGACAGTGCCGGCCTGACACAACTCGCCGGACCGTTCTCCCCCAATGCAGTGACCAAGAACGGTGCCCCTATTGGCAATTTGAATGCAGTTGAAATTGATAATCGCGGTTTCTTGGAAGCGATCTACGATACGGGTTTCCGACGCGTGCTGTATCAAATCCCGGTAGCAGATGTACCTAACCTGAACGGATTGACGCCATTGGCGGATCAGGGTTTCGCTGTTTCACAATCCAGTGGCGACCTCTACTTCTGGGATTCCGGTACCGGCCCGGTTGGCGTCACCACCGGGTTCTCCTTGATGGAATCAACAACGGACGTTGCGGCGGAATTGACTGACCTGATCGAAACTCAGCGAGCCTATTCTTCCAATGCAACTGTTGTTCAGACTGTAGATGAAATTCTGCAGGAAACATCGAATTTGGGACGTTAATTTAGTGGAGAGGGCGCAACTAGCGTGACAAGGAGACAACATCCATGACACTTTCCCGCGCCCTCTCCAATGCCTATTCCGGCCTCGCAACAGCATCGTTCCGGGCTGATATTGCCTCCAACAACGTCGCCAACGCGAACACACCCGGATATGTCCGGCGCACCGCTTTGCTTGCTGAGAACACCGTTGGGGGCCTGGGTGCCGGTGTTCGGGCAATTGGGGTTGCACGATCTCAAGACGTTGCTCTTTCTGCGGAACGTCGCCAAGCAGAAGCCTCTGCCGGTCGCGCCGATGTTATTTCCCGGGCCTACACGGAACTTAATCGCGCGCTTGGCGAACCTGACGATGCAACCGGACTGTTCGCATCGTATCAAGGGTTCGAGACAGCGATGCGCGAACTTTCCTTGACGCCTGAATCAGCAGCGCTGCAAAATGGTCTTTTCACATCCACGAACCAATTGGTCACACAGCTCAACGATTTATCATCCCTTGGACAACGCCAGCGCGTAGAGGCTGATACCGCCATCGCAAAAGCTGTCACGACGATTAACAGCAACCTGAATGAGATTGAACAAATCAATGGCGATATCGCCGGTCTCAATGAGCAGTCTGGAGAGGCAGCGGCGCTTGAAGATCGGCGCCAGCTGCTTGTCGACCAGATTTCACAATTTATTCCAGTAAAACAAATTCCCGGTAATCAGGGCACTATTAATCTGATTACCAATGAAGGGGTTTTTCTTTTGTCGGGTAGGGTTCGAGAAATCAGTTTCTCTCCCGCTGTGTCGATCCCTCCCGGTGCCACATACGACGATGGAGCTGGCAGCTTGTCAGGCCTGAGCGTTGGCAACCAGAATATTACCCCAGGCAGCTCAAGCACATTTGCTGGTCAATCAGGCCTGATGGCAGGTTTCTTCTCCGTTCGCGACGCGTCAGCGCCGGAATTTCTGGATCAAATCGACGCGTTGGCAGCCGATCTCATCAGTCGTTTTTCCGACGACGCACTGGACCCAACCAAAACACCAGGCGATCCAGGCATCTTTACCGACAACGGCAATGCGCTTGACCCGTTGAATATTACCGGCCTCGCCAGCAGGCTCAAAATCAATGCAGCAGTTGATCCGGCCCAAGGCGGCCTCCTGTCACGGTTCCGTGATGGTCTTGGGGCGACAGTTGAAGGACCTAGCGGAGACGCCTCGATCATCGGCAACTTCCTTGATGCCTTTACTGCACGACAAACCGCCCCTGCAGGATCCGGTCTCACTGGTTTCTTATCATCGATTGAATCGGTCGCGGGCGTTACCTCTCTTGTCGGAGACAAACGCGTTCGTTCTGATGCGGTTCTTTCCTCAGCGATCGCGCGCGCTGAGATTCTCAGCGATGCTGAGCTCGCTAAAACCGGTGTCGATACTGACCAGGAACTACAATCTCTTCTGTTGATTGAACAAGCCTATGCAGCCAACGCACGTGTGGTTCAGACAGTCAGTGACATGATCAACAGACTCTTACAGATCTGATATGTTTCTTTCATCCGTCCCAGACCTGCTTTCTTTCAACCGGTTCTCAAGAATAACCGCTGACTTGAAGAGCAAGATGAACCAGGCTTCGGTCGAGGCTGTTACTGGACGTCGGGAAGATCTGACTGCAGCAACAAAAGGCGCCGTTGGCGACGCCCATCTACTGAACAAGGCGCTGCAGGATATTGAAAGCCGCAGCAATCTGTTTAATTTGACCGAGACAAGATTCAATTTGATGGGCCAGACCTTAAAAGGAGCCAGAATTACACTGGACAGTATAGGCACGCGAGTTCTGAGCGTTCTTTCGAGCAACAGCAGCTCTGGGATTACAACAATTATCGATGAATCTGAGACAAACTTGCGAACAATATTCTCATCACTACAAGTCAATCAGGCCAATCGCAATTTGTTTTCTGGTGACGCGACTAATCTCCCACCCCTCGGAGATGTTGAACAATTGTTAAGCGACGTGCGCGGGATTGTGGCCGCGGGGCCGGATGTTGCAACGATCACCGCACAACTGGACACTTATTTTGATGATCCGACCGGGGGTTTTCAAACGAATATTTACCAGGGGGGCTCAGGCAACGCGACGCCCGTCCTTCTGGCGAATGATACCAGGATTGATTTTACGGTACGTGCGGATGATCCAGCGATCAAAGAAGTTTTGCGCGGTCTTGCGATCATCGCCTCGGGCGATGTCGCGCCCTTCGCCCGTTTTTCCGCCGACTTTTCTGAGCTGTTTGATGCCGGCTCTTTTGCCATCAACAACGGAGAATCCGGTCTAGTTGAACTGGAAGCCACACTAGGCATTGGTTTGCAATTGATCGCCAACGCGGAAGATATCCAGGAAGCGGAAAAAATTACTCTGACTTCTGCCTACAATAGTATGACGGCCCGAGATCAGTTTGAAGCTTCCACAGAATTGAAATTCCTCGAGACTCAACTCGAAACGTCGTACATCTTGACGAACCGCCTCTCAAACCTGACCCTTTCCAATTTCTTACGGTAGGATAAAAATGAAAATACTCCAAACCCTCGCCTGCGCGATTCTCATGGCGACTTCAGTCATCGGGCAAGCTTTCGCTGATGTGAAGATCAAAGACATCGTTGATGTGGAAGGGGTACGCGACAACAGTTTGATGGGATTCGGCCTGGTCATAGGCCTTAACGGGAGCGGTGATACACTGCGCAATTCACCTTATACCGAAGAAATCCTTTCCAGCGTGCTGGAAAGTCTCAATTTGAATGTGCAGGGTGAAGACTTTAGAGCCAACAATATTGCTGCCGTTATCGTTACGGCAAGTCTGCCGCCATTTTCCAGAGCTGGTTCAACCATCGATGTTACCGTATCCTCAATTGGTGACGCATCCAGCCTCTCAGGGGGTATGCTGATAATGACGCCGCTAAAAGGACCGGACGATCGGGTTTATGCGCTTGCGCAAGGCAGTGTTCTGGTCAGCGGATTTCAAGCCGAAGGGGCTGCAGCGCAGATCACCGAAGGTGTGCCAACCACTGGCACTATACCTGGAGGTGCCAGCATCGAGCGCGAACTGGATTTTGACTTTGGCTCTCTATCGCGCATACGCCTCGCCTTGCGTTCACCCGATTTTACGACGGCCTTGCGGATTGAAAACGCTGTAAACAACGGCACAGGCCGCATGTTGGCTCAGATGCTGGATGCCGGGACAATTGAACTGGACCTGCAAGGAGAAACGGGGTCACCGGCGCGGCTGATGAGCCAAATAGAGAACTTTACCCTCACGCCAGCCCAAAAAGCAAAAGTTGTCGTTGACCAGCGATCCGGCACGATTGTTCTCGGGGCTGATGTTAAAGTTTCGTCCGTTGCCGTAGCACAAGGCAACCTCTCCATCCGGATCGCGGAGACACCCGTTGCCGTTCAGCCAAATCCGTTTTCCGCGAATGGCGAATCAATCGTCCTGCCGCGCACGGCAATTGATGTCGTCGACGCTGAACCCGGTAACATCGGGATTGTTGAAAGCAATGTGACGCTTTCCCAACTGGTCGCCGGCCTCAACGCTCTCGGCGTGAGTCCTCGTGAGATGATTGATATTCTTAAATCAATGAAAACAGCTGGTGCACTGCACGCTGAACTTATTCTTCAATAGTCTCTTCTGCCACTTCCTGAACCTTGATCAGGGTGATCGTGCGCTCTTTATCGAGTCGTGAGACAACACTCATAAACGCGGATTGGGCCGCCTCGCCGTCTTTTGTTGAGAGTACCGGAATGTCTTCGATCTGTTCCTTGTACTGGTCAGCCATGCGCTGCGAGATATTACTGTAGAGATATTCTACCGTACCCGGCATCGTCACATGCGCATGTTTCAAGGCCTTCAAGAGCATATCGGGATCAAGTTCACGAAACACGATAGAGACCGCGTTTCTTGGTAAGCGATCTGGCAGGTCTTCGAAGGTGACGATACCTTTCCTTATCTTCTCTGCTATCAGTTCATCCTTGGAAATCAGAAACTCCATGAGGGATTCGCGTTTTTCTGTTGGTAAAACACTGAAGATTTCACTCACAGACCTGAGCGGATTGTTATCTTCTGCAGCAGCTGCATTCTTTGTCAGAAACTCGGCTTCAACTACCTTGCCAATGGTCGCCAGGGTTTTCGGATCAACCTTGGACGGTTTGGCCAGATGGCTAACAACCTTGCGGCTGATTTCGTCTTCCATTTCCGCAAGAATTTCACCGGCGCGATCGGTGGTTAGCTGGGCCAGGACGATAGACACCATCTGCGGTCTCTGTTTTTCGAGATAAGCAGCACTTTCGTCCGGTTTACGCTGAGCAAGAGTGCTCCATATGGTACTGGTATCCTCTACCTGCTCTTCAATAATTTGTGCACTGCCGAAAATCTTTTCGGCCCGCTCATCATCCAGTAATTCTTCGGCCAGTTGGCGAGCTTCTTTCTGACCACACTTTAAACTATTCGACGTAATCTGGAGTTTAGTGATGAAGTCTTCCACCGCAGTTACCAGAACCTCGCGCGGGATCATCTTCATGTTTTCGAAAGCGCGGATGAAGGCTTTGAGATGCTGATCACCGATTTTTTCAATGACCGGACCGGCACTATCTGGACCCAGCATTGCAATGACAATCGCTGCCTTTTGCGGTCCGTTCAGGCTCGGCATTTCCTGCCTGCCTGGATCCATCAATTCTGTTCCAGGTTCGAACCCCGAGAGGGATTCGAGAGGCCCCGGCATCATCATGCTCATCCTGTATACCCTTTCAGCAATGCTTCGGTAATTTTGATCCAACCGTCTGCCATAACAAAAAATGCAAGCTTGAACGGCAGGGAGACAATCGCAGGCGGCACCATCATCATCCCCATTGCCATCAGAATGGACGCAACGATCAGATCAATAATCAGGAACGGGAGAAAAATCACAAAGCCAATTTGAAACGCCCGTTTTATTTCAGACAACATGAAGCTCGTGACAAGTAAGGAGAGAGGTTTTTCGCCTTCAAGATTGAATTCCCGGTTCGGCAGCGCAGCTGCCAGACGGCTTATTGTCTCTGGCTCAACGCGATTTTCCATGAAGGAACGAAACGGTGTCAGTGTACGATCAAAGGCCATCGATTCAGTGATATCACCATCCATGAGGGGTTTGATGCCTTCGTCCCAGGATTTGACAAAAACTGGCTCCATCACAAAAAAAGTAAGAAACATGGCAAGACTCATCACCATCATGTTTGGCGGTGCCTGCTGTAGCCCGATCGCCTGCCTCAAAAACGAGAACACAATGACCATGAATGGCAAACAGGTGATCATCATCGCAATGCCGGGCGCGAGGCTTAGAACGGTGACGACAAGGAAAAGCTGGATGATACGGCCACTAAGGCCGCCATCCTGATCACTCTCAAGCGCCAAGCCTTGTGCAGCAACGCCGCCTGCGGACAAAATCTGCAGGAGGCAAAACAGAGAAACCAGAAGCAGGCAATTTAGGCCAAACTTCTTCATTTCAGCGTGTCTTCGGACATATCAACAATTTCTGTCAGCCGAACACCGATCGTTCCGGCACCACCGTCTGCTTCGATGAGTTCGCCGCGAGCGATGACCCTATTTCCCACATAGAGCTCGACCGGATCGTCGATCTTGCTGCTCAGCTGAATAAGAGAATCGCGTTTCATCTGTAATAGCTCGGCAATTGTCGGTCGCGCGGTCCCGATGGTGACGTGGACTTCAACCGGAATGCTGAAAATAGACCTCTTATAGGCATTTTCCGGATTGGCCTCGCGGCGATCTTCACCAGATCTTTCTTCTCCATCAGCGCTGGCGCTCAAGATCGCTTCCGGCCCGGCATCCAATTCCTGATTTTCCATTTCCAAAGTGACCTCCGTGATCTAAATTTCGTCCGATACCTGCAATGCAGCAAGGCACTGATCGACGGTATCCTGTAAATCGATTTCCGCCTGTCCACCTTCCCAAATCAGATCCACTGAAAACCCTTCTCGCTCTTCTTCACGAACGAGCGCCAGATTTTGTGTGGTATCAATATTCTCAAGTCGGGGGGCCAGTTCCTCAGCAAATTCAATCCCTGATTTAATTTTTGTTGTCCCTACCAGCTGACCCTTGGCGGTCTGCTCTATGATGTTGACGATCTCATCAGCGGCTCGGCTTCGTGCCAACGCCGGCAAGACTGCTTTCAGGATTTCCGTGATAGCGTGTCGATGGCTTCGCTCAATTGCGCTGCTTACGGTATCGATTTGTTCGATCATCTGTGTACAGGTCTTTTCAATTTGACTTTCTTTAGCTGAAATGGCTTCCTCTGCTTCCTGTCGTCCGGCAGCATACCCTTCCTGATAGGCCTCAGCCCTCATTGCGTCTTCGATAGCCTCTACTTCGGCGCTACCAAGTTCTCTGCCAGGGACAGGAAAAACAGACAGGCTATCGCGCAATGTCTGTTCCATCACGGCGCTACCTTTCCTTCCTCTTCAAGCCAGGACATGAGGAGCGTTGCAGCGTCATCCGGTTTCTCGGCCGTCAGGCCCCGCATGACATCGACCGGGTCTTCTTCAACTTGCACCTGTGCCATTTCAAACCCACCTGGATCAAAGCCCAGGTCATCATCAGCGGCGATCTGCAGCGGTAATTCGGCTGGCCCTTCCTGCCGGCTCAGAAGTGGTTTGATGACGAATAATGCGAGAACGAGTACGACGGCAGCCAAGATCAGAGCTTGAAGCGTGCTCCAGAGATAATTGTCTACAAATTGCTGCCATAAGCCTGGTGCGGATACGGTGCCGACTTCAGGCAAAGCGTTGAAGGCAAGGCTTTTGATCGTCAGTACGTCACCACGATCCTCGGTGATCCCCGCAGCTGCAGCGATGAGTTCTCTAAGAGTTGCGAGTTCCGCTTCACTTCGTGGCGCGGTGGTTGTAGTCCCATCGGCGTTGGTCGTTACGATATCATTGAGCAACACTGCGATGGTTTGACGCGTAAGCGTACCCGGCATCGTTTCAGAATCGCGGCGTATCTCGGATATCTCGTATTCGGTCTGTTCACTGGTTTCTGTGTCATCGGAAGTTAAAGAGGAACCTTGCCCAGCGTCACCTTCAGGCAGATTGCTGGCCACCGTCACGGCTGCTCCTCCGCTGCCATTGCTCGACCGCGAGGATTCTGAATTAGATCGCTTTTTGATCACCCGCGAGTCAGGATCGAAAACAACTTCCGAGGTGACTTGACGCTGTCGATCAACTTCCATGAACACCGTCACGCGCGCATTGCCCATTCCAACGCGCGCCTCGAGCATGGATAGCAGGCTTTTTTCAAGACGCGTGGCGCGGTCCGGCGTATTCATGCCACCGCCCATCACCTCGTTGTCGAGACCGGGGCCAGCGACCAACCCGTAAGAGCTATCAATGACGGCGACATCATTCGGCGCCAGGCCCGAAACAGCGAGCGCGGTCAAGTACTGAACGGCCTTGGCTTGTTTTGGATCGAAACGATTAACTGCTGTGATTGTAACAGAGGCCGATTTTGCTACCGGCGTTCGTGAAAACGAAGACTGCTTCGCTGTGCCGATATGCACTCTTACCACTTTTACTGATGGCAACGACAGGATTGTTCGTGTCAACTCCCCCTCTTTTGCACGCCAATAGGCGGTGTTGAACATTTCGGACGTCATGGCGAAGCTGTTCAGATTATCGAGCAACTCGTACCCTGCAACACTTTGTCGGGGCAGATCTTGCGCGGCCAGCTCAAGACGCAACATGTCCCGTCGTCTGGCGTCCGTGTAAATTGTTTCGCCGCGCACTTGGTACACTACACCAAGGCTTTCGAGTTCAGAAATCACTTCTCCGGCACTCGCAGCGTCAATACCCGAATAGAGCAATGCCATTTGAGGCTTAGTTGTCTGTCGAAACAGAAAAACGAACATGAGAATGGTCGCACAGACGGCGAGGGCAGAAATGATTTTTTTCTGCAATGACAAGGACTGCCAGGTCGCCAACAAACTCATCCTAATTTTGCCCGCTAATACTTTTCTGATGACCCAAATTCCGATGGATCTGATGGTTAACGATTAGGCAGAAAGCGTTAACAGATAGTTTACCTATGGATGCAATAAATCTTAACGACAACTTATGGTTTCGAACGCGTAAAAATTCATTTACTTTGGTTAAAGAGTATGGCGGACGACATACAGGGTGATAATCCTGAGCGCACGGATGAAAAGCCAAAAAAATCTTCAGGGTTAATTGGGCAAATAGTGCTTGCGACTGTGTTAGGCACCGTCGCCTTCGGCACTGTTTTTTTATTGCCAGAACCCGCTGTCGAAATGCCGGTGTGTCCGAGCGTTGTGATGCAAACTAAGGAACCGGAGATTGAAACACCTTCAATAGATGAGATCTCATTTGTTGAGCTTGACCCGCTTTTGGTGTCGCTTGGCAAAGATCTACAGGGTAGTCATCTGAAAATCGGAATCACACTGGAAGCTGGCCTTGGCTATGACGGCGATGTCACAAAAGCCCAACCGAAACTGAGGGATGCGTTCACTGCTTATTTGAGAGCCGTTGACATCAGTGAACTGGAAGATCCTGCCGCAATAATACGGCTCCGATCACAACTCTTGAGGCGCGCCGAAGTTGTTTTAGGTCCCGAAGTTGTACATGGTGTACTGATAACTGACTTTATCGTGAGATAGGCCCATGCAAGAATATTTCTTTGATATCATTCTCATTCTCGTATCAGGCTCAGCGTGTCTTTATTGCTGGCTTTTGAACCAGAAACTGAAAGCGTTGCAGAATATGAAAAAGGGTCTCGGAGCTTCGATCATGACTTTGTCTGCAACGATCTCCAAAACAAGCATAGCGGCGCAGGAAGCAAAGTTGTCGGCAGCGGAATCCGTTGCGCATTTGCGCAAACTGCTAGTCGATGTTGAGACCAGTATTCCGAAGATAGATGTCATGCTAGAAAATCTGGAGCAAGGTTCGCAACGGACAATCAGCGAAACAAAAGCAATGCAGGAAGAACTTGTTGCAACCCTGCGTCCATTACTCGAGGAAGCTCATGACAGCGCAGGTGTTTTGTCCAAAATTATCACGGAAGTTGATCAGTATACCGGGCGGACGGTGAGCCCAGCGGCGAACGAAGGACATGACGAGCCCAGAAAAACAGACCTCGATGAAATCCTTCGGTCAAAAGCAGTAGGTCTCCTCAGGCAATGAAATCGAATATTCTGATCATACTCGGCTGTATTTTCGCCTTATCCATGGTCGGCCGGTCATTCGCCCTAAATAGTGCTGGCTTGAATGATACCACTCAGGCTACAAAACCTGCTGCCGAACAACAGGCACGCGATGATCCTGGTGCCACCGGCGATACCGATGACATGCTGATCACCGGTGCAATGCTGGAAAGTTTCAAGGAGCGCCGCCAAACCATCGAGAAGCGGGAACAAGAGCTGGCCGAACGCGAACGGACTTTGCAGGCGGTTGAAAAAAGAATTGAAGAGCGTATGTCGGCGCTTGACGCATCCAACCAGCAACTTGCCGATAAAATGGCACTGCTGCAAAAAACCGCAAATGAGGACATCACTCATCTGACAAGCATGTATCAAAGCATGAAACCGCAGCAGGCGAGTGAAATCTTCAACCAAATGGACTCTGTTTTTGCGGCCGGATTCCTAAGAGAGATGAAGAGCGACCAGGCCGGGCTGATATTAGCCAATATGAACCCAGACAAAGCCTATGAGATCAGTATCATCATCGCCAGCAAGAACTCTGATCTAAGGCCGAAAATTCAATAGCGCTTGATTCAGCAGATATCTGCGGCGCCATCCATCAACACCTCTCATCTGGAGCTCATTGAACCTGACAATGGTGTTATTGTATGAGGATTGGTACCTAAAAGAGAGATTCAACAAATTGGGTGCAAGAGCAAAAACTCAATGTGAATGGTGGCGCGGAGCGGTCATCTACCAGATCTATCCAAGGAGCTTTCTGGATACAAATGGTGACGGCGTCGGCGACCTACGGGGGTGCATCAGGAAACTGGAGTACATCGCGTCACTGGGTGTCGATGCAATCTGGCTCTCGCCTTTCTTCAAATCACCGATGTGTGACTTTGGCTATGATGTATCGGATTATTATAACGTAGACCCACTGTTTGGTGTATTGGATGATTTCGACGAGTTGGTTGAGCAGTCCCACTCAAAAAATATCAAGATCGTCATCGACCAGGTCTACTCGCATACATCCGACCAACACGAATGGTTTACGAAGAGCCGATCAAATCGGACGAATGCCAAATCGGACTGGTATGTTTGGGCTGACCCCAAACCTGATGGATCTCCGCCGAATAACTGGCAATCTGTATTCGGTGGAGGCGCGTGGGAATGGGACAATACAAGGCGTCAATATTACCTCCACAATTTCCTCGCCTGTCAGCCGGATCTCAATGTCCACAAACCGGAAGTTCAAGATGCACTTCTCGCAGTTGCAAAATTTTGGCTCGATCGAGGCGTTGATGGCTTCCGCCTAGATGCAATTAATTTTGCGATGCACGACCCCGGGTTGAGAGACAATCCTCCCGCTCAGCTTTTGAAGAGCCCACCGACAAGGCCATTTGATTTCCAGGAGCATGTCCATAACCAGTCGCATCCAGGCATAGTAAAGTTTCTAGAAAAGCTCAGGCGACTGACGACAGCCTATCCTGGAGATCGATTCACAGTCGCCGAAGTGGTCGGTCCAACACCGCTGCGGGAAATGAAAGACTTTATTTCGGGGTCCACGCGTCTTTGTTCCGCATATAATTTTGACTATCTATATGCAGATGAGATCACGCCTTCATTTGTAGAAGAAGCGACAACCGAGTGGGCGACCAACGATGACGATGGCTGGCCATCATGGGCGTTTTCCAACCACGACGCTCCAAGAGCGGTGAGCCGGTGGAGCAACGCTGATACCGGTTCACAGCAACCAAAACTGTTTGCCATGTTATTGATGTCTCTGCGCGGCACCATTTTTTTGTATCAGGGAGAGGAGCTTGGTCTACCACAAGCTAAAATTCCTTTTGAGCGGCTGCAGGACCCCGAAGCGATCGCCAATTGGCCCGAGACACTCGGCCGCGACGGCGCTCGCTCCCCAATGCCATGGAGTCCCACCGAGCCATTTGCCGGGTTTTCTACTCATGCCCCTTGGCTGCCGATTGACGAAAGGCATCTAGACCTCGCAGCGGACCTGCAGAGTAGTGTTGTAGGATCCACATTGAATTTTGTCCGCGATCTGATCCAGCTACGCCGGGACAATCCCTCGTTGCGGACCGGTGACATCGAGTTTCTGAACGGTCCGGAAGGTCTGCTCGCCTTTACACGATCCGACGCTGAGGATGTGACCTTGTGTGTCTTCAATTTGACCGAACGTGCGATCACATGGGCCCCTCCCCATGTGGCGACCTGGGAAGTTGAGATTTTTTCCACGCCCGGCAGAGAACCGCAAAAACCAGGCAAAAGCAAATTAAAGGAGAGCGTTGTTGAACCTTTTAGTGGTTTTATCGCGAGCCGAGTTTGTTAGAAAGCTCTCGCCCATCATCTATCGTCTCTTCCTCGACAATTTAACATACTGTATCAAGACTTTCTTAGGTACTGTTACTTAATTCTGTATACATTTCTTAACTTGCATTAACCATGTGCGATTACATTTTATCAAAGTAATTGTGTCACCCTACCGGCAGAAATCGGCCGGGGTATGCAGGAAAATTATTCACCATACTATGACGCTCTGAGTGAGTTGATTATGATTTGCGATCACAATGGCTTGTGTGTGTACGTGAATCCGGCCTTTTGCACAATTTTTGGCGGGCAAATATGTGAATGGGTCAGCAAACCCGTTGACCTGTTGAACATGCCAGATTGTGAACTGGCTGAAATGCCCGGTCCACAAACAAGCAATCCGTCGACCTTTATAACAAACTATAAAGGAGAGCAGGCGTTTTCGCTTGAATGGTTCCGATCCACTCTGAACGACAAGCATATAGCTTATACTGGGCGCAATATTTCTGACCATGTCAGGGCCGAGCTTTTTTTGCAGGAAACGGCACAACACATTCAGGATGCAAGCGACGCTAAAATGCGGTTTCTCGCGACAATGAGTCACGAAATAAGAACACCTCTCAACGGTATTTTGGGTATGGCCGGGCTCTTGCTCGACAGCGATCTGGCAGACAATCAACGCTCATATACCGACGCCATTCAGGAATCTGGTACTGCGCTCCTTGGTTTGGTTAATGACATTCTCGACTATTCAAAAATTGAGGCCGGCAAACTCGAACTCGAAGATGTCTCCGTAGAACCACATCGTCTGATCTCGGGAATATTTGAACTTTTGTCTCCACGGGCAGCTCAAAAGGGTCTTGAACTCGCAACTTATATTGACCCGTCTGTGCCTGAAAAGCTTCTTGTTGATGAGGTCCGGCTACGTCAGGTTTTGATGAATCTCGTTGGTAATGGTATCAAATTTACCGAAGAAGGCGGCGTTACGATTGAGCTGTATGCTGCTCCAGGGGATAGGCCTGAGACGTCTCTGGTGACATTTCATATTCGCGACACGGGCATTGGCATACCGGAAACAGAACAGAAAAAGATATTTGACGAATTTGCGCAGGCCGATGGCACCAATGCCCGCAAATACGAGGGCACAGGACTTGGTCTGGCGATCGCCCGACGCATCGTCAGTCTGATGAACGGCGTTATCTCTATTGAGAGCGTGCCTGACCAAGGCAGTACGTTTTCATTTACGGTCGAAATGAAAGTGGAAGATGAACCATTTGAGAAGGCATTTGAGGCAGCCCCCGATATCCCGGTCGTTGTCTTGACCAGCTCTCCAATTCTCCGGAATATATTAACCCTTCAACTGAAATCCATTGGTATAAAGAGAAGTTTTTTCACAAACAATGCAGACGACTGCATCGCACTCCTTGAGAAATACTATGATGCAAAACTCTTATGCGATCTACCATTCGCGACGATGCACGGGTACAAACTAACACAAAAAGCGTCGAGCTCGCTGGTGTTGTTGTCCCAGGCGGCGCGCGGCCGACTGGACGCATTTGTTAAAGTCGGCTTCACCGGCTATCTGATTAAGCCAATTCGTCAGACCAGCCTGCGGGAAAGAGTTGTGGGTCAGGGCCGATCTGGCACAGATTGCACCGACACGGGGACGGTAAACAACCAGCCGTCAGACACAAATGAATGTCATCGAGTACTGCTGGCTGAAGACAACAATATAAACGCCATTCTTGCCAAGGCGATCCTACACAAACTCGGCTACGTTGTGGATCATGTTGAAAATGGCAAACAGGCGATCGAAATGGTTCAAACCGCTGACTACACTCTGGTTCTCATGGATATGCGCATGCCGGAGATGGATGGACTCGAAGCGACACAGAAAATCAGAACCCTTGGGGGCGAATACAAATCCATCCCTATCATCGCCCTGACCGCGAACCATTCTTTAGCCGACAAAGAAGCTTGTCATGCTGCTGGCATGGACGATTTCCTGACCAAACCGTTCGACCCAGAGGACCTCGAATCCAAACTCCTGCACTGGAGCGATGAGGCGTCACCGGTACGAACCGCTCTATAACGCTGGCTTATCCTGCGAACCTTTCCAATACCTTAACAGAGCAAGCATACTTTTTCACCTACTGGGTAAGGATTAGTAAAGGATAAATTATTCCCTGCTAACAATAATCACCTTTGGCAGAGGATGGTATGCAGAAAATTGCCTTGCGCATGTTGTGGGCTGACACGGGCAAATCGCTCGCGATGGTGCTTGGAATTGCATTCTCTACGTTACTGATGGCGCAACAAGCTGCGATTTTCTTCTGCCTCATGAACAATACTGCTTCTCACATTACCGCAGCACAGGATGTTGATGTCTGGGTATCCGATCCCCGGTCCGATTATTTTGACGACCCCGGTAGCCTGCCACAGGGTTTGCTCAATTCGGTTCGCAGCGTCGAAGGTGTTGAGTATGCTGTGCCTTTTATCAGAGGGCAGGTAACGGTCGATTCCCCCAACTTTGTCGAACAGGCGATCCTCATTGGCATTGACCCGATAACAAAGCTCGGCGCCCCACAAAAAATGATCGAAGGCTCGCTGGACGCGCTGAAAGCAAGTAACGTTTTTGCAGTCGACAAACGTGGATACAGCGACATCTGGCCGAACGAGGATATCGTCCTTGGCCGGTTTCTTGAGGTGAATAACCATAGATTGAAACTAGTCGCAGTCGTTGATCCACCCTCCCCGTTTATTTCCATGCCGCTTATTTATACCGGTTTTACAACCGCTTACGGCGTTACCGGAAACCAGCGTCCATCATTCATCCTGGTACGCATAACAGATGGCCAAAACGCTGTTGGCCTGAGTGCTGCAATCGCTGAAAGAACGGGGTATGTTGCCCAACCCAGTGATGATTTCGCAAAGTCGACCGTCGCCTACTATATGAAAAACACGGGTATTCCGATAAATTTCTTTATCACAATCGTTCTCGGGTTTGTGGTTGGCCTCGCTGTCGTTGCGCAGACTTTTTACCTTTTCATCACTGAAAATATCAAGAATCTTGGCGTGATGAAAGCGATGGGTGCAACAGGTTGGCAACTCACCCAGATGACGTTACTACAATGCGCCCTTGTTGCCGGTATCGGCTTTAGCATTGGCATAGCAGGTGCCGCATGGTTTTTTGAAACCGTGCCGAATAGCGTCACCGCCTTCAAGGGGTTCTACTTACCATGGGAAGTTTACTTGAACACCGCGATTGCAATTCTCGGGATTTCATTATTCGCCGGCCTGATTAGTATACAGCGCGCCATCCGATATGCGCCCGCAGAAGTCCTGAGGTAGGCCCGATGGAAGCCGCAATAAGTTGCAATAATCTGGTCAAAAGTTTTGGTAAGGGATCCAGTTCACAGACCGTTCTCAACGGTATAAATCTCGATCTTTCGGCCGGCGAATTGACTATCATCGCGGGACCAAGCGGTTCTGGAAAGACAACGTTGCTCTCGATTCTTGCCTGCACCCTGCGGCCCACTTCCGGTTTTGCAGAAGTCTTCGGTCAAAACATCGCGCAGCTGACGAACGCTCAAATGGCAAGGCTCCGGCGTCACGACGTTGGGTTCATTTTCCAACAGTACAATTTGATCCCTGCTCTTACAGCCGCCGAAAATGCAGCGATTCCGCTTATCATTGCGGGCGCGCCCTACGACAAGGCAGTCGAGGCCGGCCGCCGGGTCCTCGGCAAATTTGACCTCACAGAACACAGCCATAAATATCCGCGACAAATGTCAGGTGGACAACAGCAACGCGTTGCCGTTGCGAGGGCGCTTATACACAAACCGCGCCTTGTCATCTGTGACGAGCCAACAGCGGCACTTGATGCCAAGTCGGGCGAAACAGTCATGCAAATATTGAGCGACATCGCCGCGTCAAAAAATCGCCTGGTCATCGTCGTGACGCATGATCACAGAATTTTTCACCATGCGGACCGGCTGGTCGAAATGAATGACGGCAATATCGTCTCAAATCCAGATCAACACAACTATGCGAGGATAGCATGAGCCCACTCATCTTCAGAAAAGAGGTGCTTCTTTACGGTATTGCCGGTGCTTGTCTTGGTTTTGCGACGATATCGATCGCACAGTCTCAACCCGCCAGTTCACGGACCGAACCACGTGGCCCGGTCAATGCGCCACCCGTTGCCTCGATGATAGCTGCAACCGGCATTCTGGAACCGTCGTCTGAAACTATTCTCATTGTACCAGAAATTGAAGGACGTGTTTCTTCAGTTCTGGTCAAGGCCGGTGATTTCGTTCGCAAAGGACAGATACTGTACACGCTTGACGATAATGTCCTGATGGCTGCTGTGGACGAAGCAAGAGCCCGTGTTGAACTCGCCAGATCTGAAGTTGCACTGCACAGGGCAAACATTCAATCGGTTAAGACCACCACTGATGGGTTGCGTTTTAAATTCAACCAGCTGAGCAACCGGGTCGAGCGATACCGCCCTCTTCAGCCAGATGCTATCAGTCCCGATGAATTTGAAAAATTAGTTACAGAAGCGAATGACGCTTTTTACAATATGCGCAATGCCGAGAATCAACTTGAAGCATCGCGTCACATACTCAACGTCGCGGAAAAAGAACTGGCCCTCGCGACTAAAAAATTATCCGTTGCCGGCGCCCAACACGAGCGAACAAAGCTACGCGCTTCGATTGATGGGCAAGTGCTCAGTGTGAACTTGCGCGAAGGTGACGTTTTTACTGCACCAAGAGATCCTGATTTGTATGTCAACATCGGCAATATCCAACAATTGCACGTCCGTGCTGAAATCAACGACACGGAAGTTTCCAGATTTTACCCTGGAAATGCAGCTACCGCTTACCTTCGCGATGTTCAATCATCAACAATCGCATTGCGATTCCTTACGTCTGATCAAATCCTGACGACCAAAAGCCAGGTCAACAATCAAGCTGCCGAACTAACAGACATGCGGATTTTGAACGTGGTGTATCGGGTCGAGGGAACAACAGTTCCTCTTTATGCCGGTCAATTGGTGGATGTTTATATTGAAACAGGATCGAGCGATGCGTTCGCCGACGTCAAGCCTGTTGCATCCATCCAACCTCCAACCACAACTAACCTTCCGACAACACTAGAAAATACGGCTTACTGGGAGACCCGGTCCGGCGATCAGAAACTAAGATTCTAGCGACAAATTCACAACCCGTAGACACCGCCGTGTCAACAGGTAGGGTATAAGTCTAACCGGGATAGATGGAAGCGCTCCTTATCCCGGTTGAGAGCTGATCAACCAAATATCAACGGATGTTTCTCCGGGCGCAAACGCTTCATATCTTCTTCGACAACCTCGAGATCACAATAACATGGCTGGCGCAAACCGTGGTATTCTCGCGGCTCACCAAGCGGATCAAACCGCACCCCTATTCTCGCAAGAAGCATCAATAGAGCAGGTTCCATCGTGGCACAAAGATACCGGATGTTATTCTCCCGTGCCATTACGACCACACCGTGCATCAGATGGATGGAAAGAGCTGACAAACCACCGCTTATTGGGCTTCCTTTTTCGTCCTTATGTGCAGCATCGGTAGTTCGGCGATTGTAGTCCTGCGTCACTGAAAACCGTGAAACTTCGGCGATCCGTGTCATATCAACATCATCACCCAGTAGTTCAAATGGGGACGGCTTCATTTCCTGAATCGGAAGGGCAGGATTTTTTACATCACCCGAAGGAAGTATAAGTCTGACCACACCGATGCTGTCACCATTGTCTCCTCTCGTCAGGAGAGCGTGTCCAGCTCGTTCATCATACTCGTCGTATTCACGACCCTTGTTGATGTTCACTTCGTTATACCAACCACGCTCTACACAATATACTTTGTAGCGCAATCGCTGACATTTGACGACGTGCTCTTCTTCACGCGATACGGTAAGTTCCAATGGAACCTGGGATTCGGGAGTGCGGCGTTTTGCTGACAGCATTACCTAACCCCCCCTGTTTTGACGATCTCTGCAAGTCGCAATACGCCCGCTCCCAGGGAGATCTTTGCATCGTTTACGGAATCCAGGTTGACCTTGAAACGGAGCTTGCGGTCAGCAAGGTACAACTCTATTTGCCCGCCCTGTATCGTAAAACCTGATTTGTCCGAGACCAGGAGGATCGCACTTTCTTGCGCCAGATCGAAGTATTTCTCGAAGTCCGCAGGCTCAGTTACTTCACCGACAAACATTATTGAACATGATGAAAGCTGGTACTGATCGAAGGTATCGAAAAATGTGACCCTGACCGGTCTCTTTTGAACCTGTTTTCGCCCCCAACCATCAAACGCGGCAGCATTTAGTGTGTCGCGTTGGATACAAAACTGAACAGTTATGTCGAGGTCATCAACCTCTGGCCAGGACGTAAACTTCGCAAAGTTAAACAAATACGCGGCTTTAAGCGCGTCCGCAGAATTTTTGCTTGGCGCCTGTGCATACGCACCCGAGCCAATGCTCAGACACAAAGGCAGGCAACAAAAGCCGACGAGCATTTGTCGAGCCCTTCGTAGCCATCTGGCCTTGGGTTGAAACAACTTCCACATAACGACGATCCCTAATATTTCTTCGTTATCGAGACATGGAAGCTTCGTTCTACCCCAGTTGGGATTGTCGCAAATGACGGGTCAACGCCGAACTCGAAGTTACTGTTGTCCGTCAGGTTCCGGCCCGTCACAGCCAAGCTGGTTTGACTGGTAAGACGATATTCAACGCGGGCATCCACCGCTGTATATCCTCCTATGCCGAACCCATCGAGGTCGTCCGAATGCCGTACCGCTGTATCGAACCTGAGTGAATCCGTTACATCGTACAGGGAGCGCAACGTCATCGTATGAGCTGCATCTCCCCCGCCTGGTTCACTGACCAGAACATTCGGTGCGGTCGGCAAATCGCCGTCAATTTCGAGATAAGACATCGTCCCTTGCAGGCGCCATCTATCCTGCACCTGCCAGTCCACAACAACTTCAACGCCATGCGTGTCCGCATTGACTAGTTCGTCTACAGTCAATGGCAGGACTGCCACTGGCACTACAGTTGTATCGATAGTCGGTGCGCCGATCACAGATCCCCTGAGGTCTTCATATTGATTCAAGAACGCTGCCACATCAATGGAGAAATTCTCTCGCAGCCGCAGTCTTGTACCTATTTCATAAGCGACCAGAGTTTCCGATTCAATCGTTGGGTCTCCGGTAAACCTGAATACCAGAGGGAGTGGTCCCGGATTAACGCCGGGGACACCCGGTGGAACGACCTGGCTGTTTACACGAACATTATCTTCAGCCCGCGAAGGTGTGCGCACCGCTCTGGAAATCGCTCCCCAGATGGTTTTTCCTTCAGCCACCAACCACGTAAAGCGTATAGACGGCTGGACTTCGAAGCCAGTGTAGTCGTTGTGCGAAAACTTTGATCCAATTGTGACGGCGACGTCTTCTGTTAGTTCAATCGTATCTTGAACGAACGCATTAAAAATCTCATCTGTGCGGCTTGTCGGATCGAACTGAACAAACTCGCTGTTCGTGATGTCATCGTTGATATACCGATAACCGGCGCCCCATAACAGATGGTGCATTTCACCAACAGGCATCGAGTGCTGTACTTGCAGATCAACGGTAGTACGTTCTTCTGTGCCTTGTGGAATTTCAATATCGCTATAGTCGACATATGCCTGTACTGACACCTCTGACTCGTTCCCAAGATCACGTGCCCAGTGAGTCAGAATATGCGCGTTTGTACGTTCGATTTCTGCATCACGCCGCTCAAGAAACGGTGGTACCAGCAAGGGTACATCGAGCGTTTCGCCGGCATCGACCATCGTGAAATCGCCCGAAAACATAAACTTGTCAGTTTCACTCGGTTTATGGTCTGTGCGAAAGCCGGCCGTGAAAATACTCCAACCGTCATTTGCATTGACGCCGCTCGCAATTTCCCGGTCATCATATTTTTCATATTTTGCATGCACGCGATAAGTCGCGGTTTCGTTCAAGTCGCCGCCATGACGGAGGATCAACTGCCCTGCCAGATCATCGCCTGCGCTCGCCTTGATCAATGTACCTTGGGTGTCGTCGCTAGATCTGGTAATGATGTTAATAACACCATTAACAGCGTTAGCACCCCACAGAGTACCACCGGGGCCGCGAACCACTTCAATGCGCTCAATGTCTTCAAGAATTAAATTTTGCTTATCCCAATTCACACCGGAGAACAGCGGAGTGAAAACTGTACGGCCATCAATCATTACCAAGAGCTTGTTAGCAAAGCGGCTGTTAAAACCGCGTACTGTGACTGCCCAGGAGTTTGCATTGATTTGCGCCACATTAACACCCGGCACCAATCTTAATGCGTCGGGGACCGTGGTTGCGCCAGAGCGCTCGATGTCGGTCCGTGTCAACACGAAAACAGCTGCCGCCGCTTCGGACGCCGCTTCTTTCCGCTTTGAAACAGTCGTGACTTCTACATTCATGAGGTCTTCGAGAGACATCGATGTAAAATCGTCACCAACTGTGTCATCTGCCCATGCACTAACTGCCAGAGCAGAGATACTGACGGACGCCATAACCAATGCCTTGTTGCACCGTCTGATCACTTGTCCAGACATAAATATTCTCCAAGATTTTTGTTAAGTTGCCTCAAATAGATGAAAATTCTTCTAATTCCGCGGTTATTTGGGTGTGGAAACATCGGTTAAGCGATCTTTTGGACGGAAGTAAGTGATTGAATCAGTGTACGGTCTGGCGGAAATGTCACAAAGACCGTTGTCCCTTTCTCAGGTACGCTGTCAATTCCCATTGATGCTCCGTGCAAATCCAGAATTGCCCGAGCTACAGGAAGGCCGAGACCAAGACCCTCATGCGTTCTGTTCAACCCAGCGGAATTTTGCTGGTAGGGCTGCATAATCTGTTCAATGCTGTGAGGACTGACCCCGACACCCTGATCGGAGACACTGATTCTGATTTCCATGTTATCCAGAATTTCTGCTTTAACCTGGCAGGATGTTTCTGCCGGTGAAAACTTTACAGCATTTGACAAAATATTTACGAGCGCCCGCTGGATCTTCTTCTGATCACAGATCAATGCAATCTCGTCTGGGCAGTCTATCGCGATATCGATATTTTTTTCGCTTGGACACGGCTTGGTTCGCCCTAACGCGGCCCTGATCACAGATCCAATATTCACTTCGCTTTCTTTAAGCTCGAGTTTTCCAATATCGTATGAGGACATCGTCAGAATATCTTCAACGATATTCAATAGCTGATTGGCGCTTGTGGAAATATACGTTCCGTATTCGCGGCATTGTTCAAGACCAATCTGCTTTTCTTCGTTATTGGCAATCAAATCCGCAAATCCGATGGCGATATTCAGTGGCGTTTTGAGTTCGTGGGTCAGAACTGTAAAAAACTCCGATTTCGCCTTATTTTCTTTTTCTGCTGCCAGCTTTTGTTCGAGCAAGACTTCTTCCGCCGCCATTCGTAATTTTACTTCGCGCGCTAGTTCCTCATTTTGCCGCTGCAGATCAATTGTACATTGAGCAACGAGGCGTTCGGCACCCTCAGCAAACTGCTTGATTTGTTTGCTCGCGTCACTCAGCTGAAAATGAGTTCCTATCCGCGAGCGAAGCGTCTTTGAATTGATGGGTTTGGTCACATAATCGTTTGCACCGAGCTCAAATGCTTTAACGACAGCATCCGGATCAGAATCCGCCGTGATCATGAGGATTGGCAATTCAGATTTGTCACTGACCCGGCGTAGGCGTTTTAAAACTTCAAGGCCATTCATTGCGGGCATGTGGATATCCAAGAGGATCAGATCCGGATTATAATTATCCAAATCGTCAAGGATTTCCTGACCCGAGCTAAACTCAACTGACTTGTGGCCCATCTTTTTAACCAGACGTGCAGCGATGTCCCGGTTAAAGGATTCATCATCAACAATCAGTATCAATTTCTCGTCTGTCATTGCTGGCTTTCTTTCAATGCCCCGAGGTCGCATAGGAATTCTCCGCGTTGTGCAAAGTTTCGATTTGCGCTACGAGATTCTTAAAGTTCACAGGCTTAGTCGCAAATTCCGAACATCCCGCGTTCATACATTTTTCGCGATCACCCTCCATGGCGTGAGCCGTCAGTGCGATGATTGGCAATCTCTTAAATTGATCAAGTTTTCGTATGGCGACGGTCGCTTCGATGCCGGACATCACAGGCATACTGATATCCATAAGGATCATATCCGGATGTTCGCGCACAGTCATTTCAACCGCCACTTTCCCATCACATGCTTCAATCACGTTGTACCCTCGGCGCTCAAGTCTGCGGCGAAGGATTTCACGGTTGTCGATGTTATCTTCAGCAACGAGAATGCGCATCATCCGGCTTCCCTCTTCTCGCGCTCTTGCGGGCTCGCGGCAGCCGACTGATTCATCAGATCGGAAACGACAGACCTCGGAGAAGCAGCCCCTTTTACATGGTAGCCCTGCGCATCCTCACGTAGTTGAGCAAGATGGTCATTTGTCAGTTCCTGTGCAGAAAAAACAATCACGGGAATGTCCTGCCACAATACGTTTCCACGCAGGCGCTGCAAAAATTCAAATCCGTCCATACCAGGCAGGCCAAGATCCAGGATGACTCCAACAATCGCCGAATCCTGTTCGAGGCAGGCGAGCCCCTCTTCCGCGCTGCCAGTGACAGTGACGGTGTATCCAACATTGGTGCCTGCCCGCTTAACAAGATCGGCGGCGTCATCATTGTCTTCAACGACAAGAATTTTCCCGCCGGCAAGTTTTGTGTATGATAGCAGCGCGCGCTCCAGCTCGATGCGATTCACGGGCTTGGTGAAGTAATCCTCAGCACCCAGGCGGTAACATTCACGCTGATCATCGTCGACGCTAATGACAATTGTGGGTATCGATGCCAGCGTTTCGTCTGCCCGAAGCTGTTCAAGTAAAGTCCAGCCATCCATTACTGGCATATGCAGATCAAGCAATATTACGGATGGTCTGTGTTCTCCGGCATATTGCAGCGCTGTTTTTCCATCGCTGGCTGTAACAGTTTCATAACCGAGCCTGTCCGCAATACGCTGCATCAACTCAAGAGCGGCTGGGTCGTCATCGACGATCAGCGCTTTGCGCACATCGGAGGCAGCGCTTTTTTCGGGTTCTGCGATCAGCTGAATGGTCTTATCAGTTTTTGCTTCGTCGTCACTGATGTGTGACGGGTGTACACGTGGCACATGGATTGTAAACGTACTGCCCAGACCTTCCTGGCTATCCACATCCATCCGCCCGCCCATTAGCTCAACAAGGCGTTTTGTAATCGCCAGGCCAAGACCAGTGCCGCCATATTGTCGCGTTGTCGAAGCATCTGCCTGAACAAACGCCTCAAAAAGTTTCGATACCTGGGACTGATCCATCCCAATACCGGTATCTTGTATCTGGATTTTTATCCAATCGACGCCGTCCAACTGCACAACATCAACTGTGTTACGCACCACACCATTGCTTGTGAACTTGCAGGCGTTGCTTAGAAGGTTGAGGATACATTGATTGAGTTTCATAGAGTCGGTGATTGCATCTTTGACGTTTTCTTTGACTTCGATAACCAGCTGGTTGCCATTGCGATCAGCAGCCGGGCGAACGGTGTCTGACGCTTCACGGATCATGGTCTTGATGTCAAATTGATGTATCTCGACATCCATTTTACCAGCTTCGATCTTCGACAGATCAAGAATGCCGTTAATCAGATTGAGCAGATGCAGGCCGGCGCTTTGAATTTTCTTGACGTCAGAGACAAGCTCTTTTGATTCCTCCACATCGCCATCTTCAAGATCCTCTGCCACCATTTCCGAGTAGTTGATAATCGCATTCAACGGCGTGCGAAGCTCGTGGCTCATGTTGGCGAGAAATTGTGACTTGGCCGTGTTCGAGGACTGGGCGTCGTCTCGCGCTTTCATTAAATCGCCAACGAGTTTCTCAAGACGCTCATCTCTACTCTCGATCTCTTCCAGCATGGCATTGAAGTTATCAATGAGGCGGCCAAAATCCTTATCAGGAGACGTTTTCACACGGGCTGAGTAGTCGCGTGTTTCCCGGATGGACTGGATGGTGTTGCGCAGATGCAGCATCGGACTGTACATTGCCGCCGCTTCCCACCGTGCCAGAACAATTGCAAAAAGAATTGATCCCACGAAGACGATTGCGGCGATCAGTGCATAACTTGAAATTGTTCGCTGCAACTCGTCCAGATTAGTCAATAGCACCAGTTCGCCGATAACATCTTCCTCGACGACGATTTCACTGGTGAACGCAGGGCCCTGGTGGCTGTTGATGAAATCCCGTTGAACGCTGGACAACCCGACTGGTATGCCGGGCTTAGCGTAGAAAGAGAAAATCTCACCGTCAGGCGTTTGCACATACGCGGCATCAACTTGCGGCGTCAACCTTGTGGCGCTCAGCACTTCCTTGGCGGATATGTCGTCATTGAACAGCACTGCTGCGGAGGTGTTAGCGGCGAGAACTTCCGAAAGACTTTGTTGTTCTTGATCAAAGCCGATGCGATATGTCGCAAGCTCATGAACAGTGAACGCGATACAGGCAATTGCAACCGTCGCCGCACATGCAGCGATTGTGGCCAGTCCCATTTTGCTGCGAAATGACAGCCGTTCTATATACCCGGGTATTGTTGAAAACACAGCCATGCCCAATCCAGTTCACTATCGGATCAGGGGTTATTTGGTATTGTTATCTCCCCTGAAAACGACACATGTTTGGCATGGAATTCCTGATATTTTGTTAAGCATATTTTTTGAACAAATATCCTTATACCGAATTAACTTCGGCTTCATTGTTACTTCCAAAATATTAACGTCATTCACAATTAGGCTTTTATTAATCCGTCTAAAGAGATTGCAACCGGTCCAGAGCCTCTTGAAGTTTCTTACGCTTGTCCTCGGCTTGAACTTTTTGTTTCCTTTGACCAGCGACTACTTCGGCTGGCGCTCTTTCAACAAATTTTTTGTTGGCCAGCTTTTGATCAATGCCGCCAATTACGGCTGTGAGCTTCGAGGCTTCCTTTTCCAGCCGAGCCATTTCGGCCGAAATGTCGATCACATCTGAAATCGGCAGGGCGAAGGTTGCGCCGCTGCTGACAAGTTGAACGGCCCCCTTGGGTAGCTCGGCGGAGGAACTTATGGTCTCCACTCGCGCCAACCGCATGATAAGGTCTTTATGATTTTCAACGAGAATTGCCGCAGTTGCTGCTGCCCCAACAACAACCAGCGGTACTTTCGCACCCGCCGGGACATTCATTTCCGTGCGCACGGAGCGGATACGTGTAATCAGATCGACAAGAGAAGCCAATTCCAGTGCCGCCTCTTCGTAAGAAACATCATGGGTTGGCCAGGCTGCTTTGATCAAATAGTCAGAGCGTTTGTTCAGAGCACCCCACAGTTCTTCGGTTACGAATGGCATGACAGGATGCAGCATGACGAGTATCTGGTCGAGTATCCAGGCGGCCGTTGCACGTGTTTCCACCTTCGCTGCTTCGTCGTCCCCTGTAAAAACAGGCTTCGCAAATTCGAGAAACCAGTCACAAAATTTATGCCAGGTAAAGCTGTAAATCGCCGCCGCCGCATCATTAAAACGGTAAGCTTCAAGCGCCGTCGTCATGTCTTTGGCACACACAGATGCGTCGTGAACGATCCATCGATTCAATGAAGACGTAACGCTCGCCGGGTCAAATTCCTCACCATAGGCGCATTCATTCATCTGGGTGAAGCGGGCGGCATTCCACAGCTTCGTACCAAAGTTGCGGTATCCTTCAACGCGTGACTCAGCGAGTTTCACATCACGCCCCTGTGCGGCCATCGCTGTAAGCGTGAAGCGCAACGCGTCGGTGCCGTATTTGTCGCAAAAATCGAGAGGGTCGATAACGTTTCCCTTAGATTTGGACATTTTTTGACCATGCGCGTCACGCACCAGCGCATGAATGTACACCGTATGGAACGGCACTTCGTTCCTGAAATGCAATCCCATCATCATCATTCTGGCGACCCAGAAAAAGATAATGTCAAAGGCGGTCGAAAGCACCGTCGTCGGATAAAACGTCTCCAGTTCAGGCGTTTCATCCGGCCAGCCAAGGGTTGAGAATGGCCACAGCGCGGACGAAAACCATGTGTCGAGAACGTCTTCTTCCTGAGTGAGATCAGTTGCCTTGCCATAGTGAATATCCGCAAGCACCTTGGCTTCATCCTGGCTCTCTGCAACAAAAATCTCGCCATCCGGCCCATACCAGACAGGGATCTGGTGTCCCCACCATAGCTGCCGGGAAATACACCAGGGCTGGATATTTTCCATCCACTGAAAATAAGTCTTGTCCCAATTGGCCGGAACAAAATTGGTCTTACCGGCCTTGACGGCTTCAATCGCCGGCTTCGCCAACTTTTCGGCATTAACATACCATTGATCTGTCAACATCGGTTCAATTACGACGCCGGAGCGATCTCCGAACGGCTGGACAACTTTCTTGTCTTCAACTTTAATCAGCAACCCCAGTGCGTCGATGTCTGCAACGATGGCTTTCCTCGCCTCGAAGCGATCCATGCGGATATATTTGTTTGGTATCTCTCCCGTCATTCGTCCGTGTTCATCCATAATGATGTATAACGGTAGGTCATGGCGCCGAGCGACGTCATAGTCATTAAAGTCATGTGCGCCCGTAATTTTGACGGCACCAGAGCCAAAATCAGGATCCGGGTGTTCATCAGTTATCACTGGAATATACCGATCGGCCAGCGGCAACAGAACCCGTTTGCCAACGATCGGTGCATAACGCTCGTCATCGGGATGAACGGCAACCGCACCATCGCCCAGCATGGTTTCAGGCCTCGTCGTCGCGATGGAAATATAGTCTCGCTTTTCCCATTCAGTTGGATCGCCTGCATCATCAAAGGCTGTCGGGAATTCATATGTTTCGCCATTTTCCAACGGATACTTGAAATGCCAGAAGTGGCCGTCGACCTCTGTGTTTTCGACTTCCAGGTCTGAAATTGCGGTGCGAAATTTCGGATCCCAGTTGACCAGCCGTTTGTCGCGATAAATGAGACCGTCCTTGTACAGCTGAACAAAAACTTTACGAACAGCGCTGGACAGGCCTTCATCCATAGTGAACCGCTCGCGCGACCAATCACATGAAGCACCAAGACGGCGCAACTGGCGCGTTATCGTGCCGCCGCTCTCTTCTTTCCAGGCCCAAACTTTTTCAAGAAACTTGTCCCGCCCGATTGTTCTGCGATCCGGTTCCTGACGCTCGGCCATCTGCCGCTCGACCACCATCTGTGTCGCAATTCCGGCATGGTCGGTGCCAACTTGCCACAGCACGTTTTTGCCGCGCATCCGTTCAAACCGGCACAAAACATCCTGCAACGTGTTGTTGAGGGCGTGCCCCATATGCAGCGATCCGGTCACGTTGGGCGGCGGAATCACGATGCAGTAATTCTCTGCCCCGTCCTTGCCAGTGGGCTTGAAACATCCATCCGCTTCCCATCGGCCATAAAGGCGAGGCTCAGCTTCTGCATAGTTAAAATGCTTGTCGATCATCTGATTTTACCGGTAAGTCGAAACCTCAGTTAGAATTGCGCTTATAAGACAGGTATCTCGCCATAGGCAAAAAAGAAAACCGGCCGCAAGGGCCGGTCTTGTGTTTTTGATAGAAAGTTCAGCGCTTTACCGGCGACGCGCAATCCTTCGTACTTCTTCCTCGACCTTTTCTTCTACAATCCGCGTGAGGTTTTGATCGAGCCACTGTTTCAACAGTGGTTGCAGCATCCGCTCAACAACATCTTCGAGGGTCTTACCGTTTGTGTCAGTAATCCTGATATTTTCTTGCAAGGCCTCAAATGCTGTAGATGTGGCGGCAACTGTTGTATCGTTCAACATGGTATTCCTGCCCTCTTGTCTGCCAATATTACCAAAGGCTGATCTGACATCGGCTTCAAGCGTATCAACCGGTCGGGAAAGCTCCACAACTTCGGGTTCTTCAATCTCTTGTTCAACTTCTTGCGTCACAATTTCCACCGCCTCAATAACGCTTTCAACTTCGTCTTGGCCTTCCGCCTCCATTTGATCGAAGACGGTGTCAAAATCTTCGTCAGTTTGCGGGGCTTCGACCTCAGCTGTCTCTTCAGGCGCAGCCGTTTCTCCAGCCAGATCACCAGCTTCAAGCTGTTGCCGTACCGGTTGTGACGCGCCCTGTGGCTCGTCTTCTTCCGCAATTATCCTTCGAATTGAAGCAAGGATCTCGTCCATGCTGGGTTCAGCCTGCGGGTTTGCCATAATCGTCTTCCTGAAACTACGCTTGTAATGTTTCTGGCGGTTCGCCGGAACGATCAACCCATTTTTTCGACATGTTGTCCCGGTATGTCAAAAATAACACAATATGTTGGAATTTGTTGGAATTCCGGTCGGTCAAAAACGCTCTAAAACACGAATGCCTTTTCTGCGGCAAAGCCCGGCAACAGGCCTTTGGGGGAAGCCTCAAACACGGCGCGTTCACCAATGTGATCACCGGACTTTGTATAGACCATCGCGTGGCCAAGACCGTCGCGCATAACTACACACACAAGCCGACCACCGTCCTTTAGCTGGTCGAGCAACCCTTTTGGTACCTTGTCAACAGCGCCACCGGCGATGACGATCGCATCGAATGGCCCTTGTTGCGGTAGCCCCGCTATCAGCGAGCCACGCACCACAACCACGTTATCGAGGGACATATCGCCAAGTTTCTGTTCGGCAGCAGCGACAATTTCGTCTTCCTCCTCCACCGCCATGACCATACTGGCAAGACGCGCCAGGATTGCCGACGAATATCCATATCCACAACCAACATCGAGAACCAGTTCATCTTCGGTAATCCTTGCAGCGTGAACAAGTTTGGAAAAATCTCGCGCTCTCAACATATATCGGTCCGAGAAAATCTCGACATCAATCTCGGCATAGGCCATTGCTTGAGCGCCCATCGGCACAAAAGATTCACGCGGCACTTCTTCCATCGCCTGTTGCAGAGTGAGATTGGTCACATTGTTTGGGCGAACCTGGCTATCGACCATATGTTTTCTTGCTGCAGCGTAATTCATTCCGCTTTCATTCCGTTTCAGCCTGAAAACCTGCTCTTAAGGGTATCTGCGGACCGACGCAATCTGCGTTTTTTGACAGATTATGGCGTGCTGCATTCTTCATCATTCTGCTTTACTGCACCAGAAGTGATAGCTAGAACGGCGCCTCACCATACTGGATTTGGCCACGTGGCGGAGTGGTGACGCAGCGGATTGCAAATCCGTCTACCCCGGTTCGATTCCGGGCGTGGCCTCCAGCATCAATCCTTAAACGTAAGCAATTGAAGCCCCTTAGTTGCGGGGTTTCTTCTAAAATAATACTTCCCCAAAAGGAAGTAACTGCCGATTGAGGTAGATGGAAGACCGTGAGAACGGTGCCACTGCTTCCCAAAAAACAAAAAATTTGGAACCGCTCCATTAAGCACTACGAAAGCCTTTTCCCTTTGAAGCCGAACACTCTCGAAGGACAAAAGATGAGCAAAATGATCTGTCAGTTTCCCGTGTGGACCGTCAGTGTCAAATGGCTAAGAATCGCGGTGACACGGATAACTCCAAGTCAGTTTGGCACAATGAACTAGGGTAACACAGCCTACCCATATCAATGGGCATTCTGGTTGTACCTTGCATGAAGGAGGGTGTTATTTCTTAGCTATCGTGTTTGCGCACTCTTGTGTATACAATTCAATCATGGCTACCGCCCTTGCTTTTCTGCTTTTGTTTTTCTTCCAGGACCCAGAGACGAACATTGTGGGTGATTTTGCGCTTCCGTATCAGGATTGCCCGGACTGCGAACAGCCGCCTGAATTAGGAGACACTTATTTCGTCGCTTGGGCGAAGTTCCATGAACAGTGGCCCATAGTGCAAGTATTGGCCAATGACGAGATCATCCAAACGGTGACCATTAATACGTCTGGCTTTGTTAGAAAAAAGCATCCGTTTTTTATCCCGGATAAGCTGCGACCGTTGAAGCGTTTGGAATTTCGGTACATCAACGAATACATCGAAACTGATCCAAATTGGATTCCCTTCCGCAAGCGCGAGGTAACAATTTGGGAAGTGTACGTTGACGGAGAATTGCTCACCCTCGCGGGCTCAATTACGATTCCTGAAGCCAATGATGGTCCACGTTTATATGTTAATGGATCAATCTCTTGGGACATAAAAAACCCACCTCGAATTGTACGCATGGATCCGATTGAATTCCACGGTCTTGAAGATTTGGAAAAACCGAGAATAGTCAGTTTGCCACCAATAGAATTTCATGGGCTCGAAGATTTGGAAAAACCGAGAATAGTTAGCTTACCGCCGATAGAATTTCACGGCACGGCAGAAGCTCTGACAAGCAAGCCAAGCCCGTAACACGCTAGTTGAAAAAAGGAACCGCCATGACTCTGAACAAATGTATTGCCTCTTTCAGTATTGGCATCTGCGTACTAGCAACTGCTGCAATTGCTCAAGAAGAGGATGGTGAAAACAGTCCCCCAGGATTTGTCGTTCCTGCAGTTGATACGGAATATGGTACAGAATTCATTGAAGACGGAACTCTGGTTCTTGAGATCCCGGTCGTGCTAGAAAACATCCATCCGCTAGTGGAGAGCGTAGGTCTTATTTGTTTCGTGTACGACGATTCTGATTCAGTGATATTTTACCCATACGAAAGATATTTTACAAAAGCTGAAATGAAAAATGGATTTGACGAAACCGTCACTTTCGTCATCAAGCCATCCATTAATACACTTGCGTCTGATGCATCAATGGCAACTTGTGACCTAAAAATCGACGGTTACTTTATGGTGCAGTCTGACCAAAAAAAGGCCTGTGCCACCGCTTCGGGCGTTCAGAAGAGTTTCCCACCAGAAAGGCTTAAGGGTGCTGTGAGTTCATCCAGTACAGAAACGATCGTAGATAATAATATGGTTTGCGGTAAAAAATCGGAAGTGTTTCGTCCGTTCGTTTCCGGCACTCCTGAGATTCTGCAAGAAGGTTAGGAGCGACAACGTTACATCATGGTCTGCCTGAAAGTGCCCCTCCTGAGAGTCACAGCGCCCCTTAGATTAGCGCCTATCATTTGGTATGAGAAGGGATAAGCAGTACATCCCTTACGCCTGTCGCCATACCCGCGCTTCTCGGCTGGTCCAGCGTGGCGTAGACATCAGAACAGTAAAGGATTTTCTCGAACACGCCTCGATCACTACCACAATGATTTCTGCTCACCTCGCTCCAAAAGATCTGGATCACTCCTCAGAACCCCGCCATTTTCCTCCAATTCTATGGATTGCAAATCGTCTACCCGGTTCGATTCCGGGCGTGGCCACAAGATCCGCCCATAATGAGAACCAGCAGATGACAGACATGTCTGTCTATTAAGGACCAGCTCATTTTATTGCTCTTTCCACAGCGACTTTGCTGGACTAAGCTTTCGATTAGTATCAGGGCGTGTCGTGTGGGGTCTGAATGATAAGCTTCGAAAATTCGTTGCAGTTCTGGTCAGTGGCCGTTTTACTGAGCATTTTGCTGTTTATTTTTATCGGCGGCCTGTGGGTCTCTATCCAGTCGAGAATGGCAGGCAACAAATACAATATCGACGACGCCTCGCTGTCCAATGACTGCCCAACCCTGTCATGTGCGGACACGGATCCGAGCGCGACTGAAGATCTACAGGTGCGCGAAGAAGATATGCCAGACAACCAGATCCGCTACCTCCGGCGCACGGCACCGCGCCGACTACCAGACTAACGGCGAAACCGCCTGCGGGATCATTCATGAGTGATTTTTTGGCAACGCCGTGAGGAATAATATTTCCGCTTGATCCGTATCCTTCCGGGGACACTTCCCTCGGCTATTGCCGACAACGAGCGGCCGACCGCCTGCACACGCCCGACTAACCTAACCATAACTCTTTGTTATTTATGAAAAAAGTATGCTCTCAGCCCGACAACGCTGGCGTATAAAAAATGCCGGGACTAGGAGCTTATGCTACCCACAAGGCGAACAGTTTCTGCTTCGTTAACCATAAAAGGTTAAGAGCATTTTAGTTGACCAGAAATGAGATATGGCGTCGCTAGATTGTGTTACTATATAGCAAATTAGGGCGTACATGAATGAGAGGGAAATGTCGCCGGGTACCCCCCGGGGCATAAGTACATTATGAAAAAAAAGTTCAACAGCGCGTCAGTTTTCGCTGTTTGTCTCGCCCTGACCGCCTGTGCCACTGCAGATCCGGAAAAAGCGCTGGAGCCACTTGATGCACCTGCCAGCTGGACATCCTTGAATGACGTTAAGTCGGCCGGTGGCAATCTTCCCTTACCTCTCAACTGGGTAACCACCCTTGATGATCAAGCGCTCAACGCGCTCGTCCTCGAAGCTATGCGCTATAACACTGATCTTGGTGCTGCAGCAGCGCGGGTCCAGATCGCGAAACAAACAGCCGTTTCTGCCAGAGGTGGTCTCTTACCTGCTATTCAAGGCAATCTTCGGGGAAATCAGGACGACTCCGCAACACAGGGCAGTATCGACCCGACTTCTCAAACTTTTGTCGGCTCGCGCGACTCTTATACGCTGAGCGTTAATGCGAGTTGGGAAGCTGATATTTGGTTGCGGGCAACCGACCGAACGCGCGCATCCTACCGGGACGCAGCCGCATCGCGCGCCGATTATGATGCAACCCGGCTATCAATAGCCGGCGCCGTCGCGCAAAGCTGGTACAGCCTTATTTCAGCGCGCCTGCAACGAGAACTCGCTGAACGCGATGTTGCAACCGGTGAAGCAAACCTGCGGATAACGGAGCGCCGATATGAGCGCGGCGTCTCTTCAAGCCTTGATGTCCGGCTTGCCCGGTCCTCCCTGGCAACAAGTCAGGCAAGCCTGATCGCCAGGCAACAAACCGAGTATGAATCAGCAAGGGCGCTGGAAGTTTTGCTGGGCCGATACCCGAGTGCAGAAATCAACACGGCTGAAAACCTGCCGGATTTGAAGTCCCTATCTCAGCCTGATGGGACCGTGATCGGCCTTGGCAGCCCTGACTCGCTGCTCGACAAACGCCCCGACATCCTCGCCGCAGAAAATAGGCTAATGGCCGAGGGTTTGCGCAACAGGCAGGCGCGCAAAAACTTTTTGCCGTCTTTTCGGTTGTCGAGCAGCGCCATCACCGGCGCCAGTTTCTTCGACAGCATTCTTGACGGCAACAGCATCGCCGTCAACGTCGCCGGCACTTTGACCCAAACACTTTTTGCTGGCGGGCAGGTGACCGCTGCACGCAAGCAGCAGAAAGCTGTCCTTGAACAATCCGTATATAGTTATGTTGGTACAGTGCTTGCCGCTTTCGCAGAGGTTGAAAACGCAATCGCAGCGGAGACTTTTCTCGCAGCACGAGAAGAAGCGTTAAAACTTGCCTTTGAAGAAGCAAGCGCGAGTGAAGATTTGACCGAGCGCCAATACATCAACGGCACACGGAACATCTTCAATCTTATTCAGGCGCAGCAGCGGCGTATCTCGAATGAATCTCAATATATCGCCGCGCGCCAGCAACGGCTGAATAACCGGATTGGCCTTTATATGGCCCTCGGCGGCACATTTGACGTGGGCAACGAAGAATTGGAAATCAACAGGTACACCGGGGAAAGTAACGTGCCCCTGTTTGCCAGATGGTGGACTCAGGCGCAGGGAACCGCACCTGAAATTAAAACTGATGGGGTGGGGTCGGACTGATGATACGCAAAATTTTGGTCGTTCTGGGGACGATCGGCGGTACTTTGGCGATTGTGATCGGCGGGGTGGCAGTCATCTCCATTATGGCACAGCTGGCACCGAAAGCGCCGGAGGTGACCCCCGAAATTCAGGCTCCGGCGGTGTTTTATGTGGAGGCTAAATCCGAAACGGTAAGTCTCAACGTTGTGGCGCAAGGGGAAGTCAAACCCAAAACAGATATTACCCTAACCACACAGGTTGCTGGCAAAGTTCAATCTGTCTCTGATAGTTTCGCCGATGGCGGTGCTTTTGACAAAGGCGACGTCCTGATCCAGATCGAACCTGACGATTACAGAAACGCCGTGACCAGGTCGGAAGCCAGCCTAGCTCAAGCAGAGCAGGCATTGCGACTGGAAGAAGCAGAAGCTGAACTCGCCCAGCGGGACTATGACGAACTTAACGGCGACCGGGACAGCGATGGCGGGCCGTCTTCTCTAACGTTGAGGGTGCCACAACTGAATCAGGCGAAAGCCAATTACGATGCCGCAAAGGCTGATCTCAACAGCGCAAGGCTTGGTCTCGCGCGCACGACCATACGGGCACCATTCAATGGACGAGTTCGGCAAAAAAACGCTGATGTCGGACAATATGTTGGACCGGGCACTGTCATGGGGCAAATATTCTCGACGGATGTCGCCGTGATCCGCCTGCCGATGACCGATGACGATCTCGCCAGGATCGCCCTCCCCTTGGCCTTTATCGGTAACGGGCCGAAGGTAAATTTCTCGGCAACGGTGGCCGGCCGGTTACGGAACTGGAACGGTCATATCGTTCGAACCGATGCCGCGGTTGACGCGACGACGCGACAAATATCAGTGATCGCCGAAGTTCAAGATCCGTATGGCGCCGGCGCCGACAACGGCTTTCCATTGGCCGTTGGTCTTTTTGTCACTGCCTCGATTGTGGGTCCGAGCATTAAGAACGCCATGATCCTTCCTGCAATAGCCGTCCAGAACGACAATACCGTGTACGTTGTGAATGACGATGACGAAGTTGAGCAACATGCTGTTACGGTTGCCTCGAGCACGCCACGCGGCGTCATTGTCACGGGTGGACTGACGGAAGGCATGAAAGTCATTGTCTCACGGCTCGGGACCGCCCGCGTCGGTGATAAAGTTCGGCCACTGCCGCAAGCAGGCGGAGATAAACCATCCAATAAATCAGTAAGCACCACAGGGTCAAACTGATGAGCGGTATGATCAACTGGTGGGCGCGTAACAGCATCGCGGCCAATCTGCTGATGATAGCTATCTTTATCGGAGGTTTTTTCACATTTCTGGGACTTGACCGGGAAGTCTTTCCGAGCCCCAAAATCAATGCGGTAACCGTGACTGTCGTTTGGCAAGGCGCATCACCGATTGAAATTGAAGAACAGATCATTCTTCGCATTGAGGAAGCGGTCTCCGGAATTGACAATCTCGATGACATTAATTCTACCGCCCGAGAAGGAAGCGCACGCGTCACCATATCCATGATAGAGCGTGCCAATTTTACTGAATTCCTGAATGAGGTAAAAAGCCAGGTAGACGGAATAAGTACCCTGCCGCGCGATGCCTTCCCTCCCATCGTCAAACGGTTCAGTTTCAACAATCAGATTTTCTCAATCTCACTTGCAGGTGACATCGAAGAGCGCGAGCTTTACAGACTTGCCCGTCAATACCGGGATGAACTTGCCGCGCTGCCCGACGGCTCACCGCTTGTCTCAGTCAATGGGGCGCGATCAGAAGAAGTTTCAATCGAAGTATCGGAAGAAGCGCTGCGCCGGTACGGGCTGACTTTTGACGACATCGCCCGTGCGATCCGTGGCAGTTCATTTGATGGATCTTCGGGGACAGTGCGAACTGAAACGGGCAGTATCAACCTCAGTGTCCGAAACCTTGCCGATACGCAAGATGAGTTTGAACGAATTATCGTCACGCAAAACCAGGACGGCTCGTTTGTCACTGTCGGTGACGTCGCCACCGTTATTGACGGATTTGTCGATGCAAAATTCAAGACTGAATTAAACGGAGAGCGATCAATTTCGCTCGACATCAACGCCCCAGAAAATTTCAACGTCGTACAATTATCTAAGGCCATCAACAATTGGGTTGAAGAAAAACGCAAAGAGCTGCCACCGACCGTGGACCTGGACATCCAGTTCGACTTTTCTGAGGCATACACTGAGCGGATGGAGCTTGTCAGCTCGAACGCGCTAACCGGTCTCGTTCTGGTGATGATCGTGCTGGTGTTGTTTTTGCGACCGGTTGTTGCTTTCTGGGTCGTTATCGGAATTGCTACGGCCTTTACCGGGGCGTTTATTCTTATGCCATTTGGCGGCGTCACCTTGAACATGCTGTCGCTGTTCGGCTTGTTGTTGGTAATTGGCATCGTTGTTGATGACGCGCTTATTGTTGGCGAAAGTATTCACCGACAGACAGAACGGGGAAAAACCGGCCTGGATGCCGCAATGATCGGCACCCAGCTTGTCGCCAAACCGGTCTTCTTCGCTGTGATGACAACCATGATAGCGTTCCTGCCCTGGGTGTTGATTGGCGGGCCGGTTTCCCAGCAAACTTTGTACATCACCTACACGGTGATCTTTGCTCTGACTTTTTCTCTGATTGAATCATTCCTGATTTTGCCCGCTCACTTGTCACACATGAAGCCGGTCAACCAGACAAACTCATTCAATCGTTTTCAGCAAAAAGTTGCTGACAGCATGGTCTGGTTTGCCCAAACCTTCTACCGACCGCTGATTTCGTTGAGCATCAAATTCCGCTGGATGACACTTGCGTCGTTCACAATGTTGTTTGCGCTTGCGCTTGCATTGCCTGCCCAGGGCTGGATCAGACTTGCCTTCATCCCTGACGTCGAAGCACCTTTTATCAGCGTGAACGTCACGCCGCGTGAGGGCACACCCTATGCGCGCAATCTGGAAGTATATGATATTCTTGAAGCGGCCTCCGATGAGCTGCAAGCAGAACTCAAGGCTGAACAGGATGGCAACGAGCTTATTCAGAGCATATTTGTTTTCGCCAGTGAAGGTGGTGCGGGATCGTTCATGACCCTCAATGACGGTGACTGGCGCACAATCAGCGCGCGGGAAATCGCGGACCGTTTGCGAAAAAAAATCGGCGATATCCCTGATGCGGAATCCATCGATATTGGTTTTACCCTGAGCAATGGTGGCAATGATCTTAATTTCGGTATCGAGACCGATGATCTTGACGAGCTGAGGCGTGCATCTGCTGACATCATTGCGTATATAAGTGGTATCAATGGCGTTTATGACGTCCGAAACCAGTTACAGTCTGTGACCGATGAAATTCAGGTGAGCTTCAAACCCGGTGCTGAACGGTTCGGCATGTCATTGGTCGAGGTTTCCCGGCAGGTACGGCAGGCATATTTTGGAGAAGAGGTTCAACGCCTGCCGCGGGAAGGCGAAGATGTCCGCGTCATGGTCAGGTATCCCAAGGAAACGCGCGAAAGCATTGAAAGCTTGCAAAGTTTCCGTATCCGGACTCCAGATGGGCGGGAGATACCGTTATCCGCCGTCGTCAGCATAAGTTACGAGCCGAGCTATAGTCAGATCAGACGATTTGGCAGGAAACGGTCAACAACCATCACCGCGGATGTCCGAGAAGGTATCGATTCCAACGCGATCACAGCTGAATTCTACAAGACATACTTCCCCGAATTCAAAAAACGTTTCCCAGACGTATCAATAGCGCAACGCGGTCAGACACAAGCACAGGCCGAGTTCTTCCAGGAGTTGGGCGCACTGCTGCTTTTGGCAATCCTCGCAATGTACATGCTCGTCGCGATCGGTTTTTCTTCTTACTTCCAACCGATCCTGATTATGTCCGCCATCCCGTTCGCTCTGATGGGTGCGATCTTCGGGCATATATTCTGGGGTGAGAGTTTTGGTGTTTTCTCAATCTTCGGCGTGTGCGCCGCAGCCGGAGTTGTCGTCAATGACAACTTGGTGCTTGTCGACTATGTAAACCGGTTACGAAGAGAAGGGGCAGGCGCAGTGACGGCCCTGGTCGAAGCGGGGGTGGCTCGTTTTCGACCGATTGTGCTCACTTCCATTACAACCTTTATCGGCCTGGTTCCGATCATGCTCGAACAATCTATCAACGCAGACTTCCTGCGGCCAATGATTGTATCCTTGGCTTATGGGGTCCTGTTCGCGTTGTTCGTCACCCTCTTGTTCGTGCCCGCGCTTTACGCCGCGGGTGCTGACATAGCCCGGATTTTCCGGGGTCTGTGGACCGGTGAACGACAACCAAGTTTGGGTCAGGGCGACTCTCTTTCGGGTCTTGTCCCCGATGTCGACTCGATGTTGGAAGACGAGGATGGCGATGGTCCCGACCGACATCCCGCGCCGACCGAATAATTTTAAGGTTTCAGCAAGAAACTTTCACTTGTTAAGACGTTGTTAACTTTTTCAGCGCATCCTGTTTATATCTTCTCCCAAGAAGATACCCCACCATACCCCACGACAGTGAGTAGCGGCTCTGCCTCCCCAAGCAGAGCCGTTTTTCATGAAACAAGTTTCTGCATCTAGGTCCAAAATAACCGTAGATTTGGCCAAAAGCCTTTGCTATAGCGCTGGTTCCACGGCTTATCCCCGATAGCTCAGTTGGTAGAGCAAGTGACTGTTAATCACTGGGTCACAGGTTCGAGTCCTGTTCGGGGAGCCACTTAAAACACTGAAAACATTGGATGTTATTTAGGTGGCCGGTCAATGAAGAACAAATACGCACCACCGCTTATGTATTGGCGAAATGTGGCAGTTTCCACAACCTATCATGTACTTTTGTAACAGATCCTTAGCACACCCTAAAATTCGTCAAACGCTTCTGCCACGAGGGATTCAATCTGGGTGACTTCGTCGTCTGTGAGCTTTTTAAACTCTCCTGATCGCCTCTTGATGCCAAGTTTGCCTTCGTTTTGCCGAATGAAGATAATCAGGTTCTGGGCCAAGCGATCAGGCATTTCGACGAAGTCATGATCCCGTTAAGAGCGGCGTCATTGCGTTTCAGATAGTCTATCTCGCGCGGCAGGTCCTCCTCCACGGTTCGTTTGACGCAGGCATAGAGGAACTCAGCTTGCTCTGTGCAATCGTAAAAACGGTATAGGTCAGCCGTATCGTTGGACACCTCAACATTCTTTTTAGGCGAGGCGTGCCACTCTATATAGTCCATCAACGGCGCCGAGTGCGACTGGAGCACTTTTTTGTAGTCATCTATTCGATCAACCATGACGGATGAAATCGGGAATACCATTCCGGGCAGCGTAAATCCCCGTTCCGCAAGGACATGATGAACGAGACACCGATGAAGCCGTCCATTGCCATCCTCCAGCAGGTGGATGTTGACAAATCCAAAAGCGATAACCGCCGCCTGCAGACAGGATCAATATCAGAAAGGCGTAACCGGTTGTTGCAGACATTTTGTCCTGTCATCAGGTTGAACACATGCTCGGGCCGTGCCCCAATAAATTCAGGCAACGGATCACCATTGTGGTCCCTTTCGCCCAGGAATACTCCCTCTTCCCGATAGCCAATTGTTGTAAATCGGTCATCACCGATAAGTATCCGATGCAAGCGATAAATCTCGGTTTGATTGAGCGGCCTTCTGCCAGCTTCGAGAACGGCGCGTCCCCACCGTTCAATCTTGTTACGCGGCGGTCTTTCGCCTTCTTTTTCAAAGAATTGGTCGCGGAGACGTGAGCATGCAACGGCAGTATAAAGATCAAGTCAGCCTGCTCATCCGGACCATTCCTCACACCGCTGAAGAGGAGGTCTTTGCCCTCAAGGACGGAACTGCCTTTAATCTGTTTCATCGCGAAAATATCGCTAGAGGAAATTATCGGCAATTCTCAATTTTGCCGGTAAATATCAGTGAGCGACGACATTTACTATTTGTCAGCGTTCGCCGACATATATATAATGTCAACAAACGGTGACTTTATGGCTGTATTCACAATCAAAAACGCAAAAGACCTGGGACTTGCGATCCGTGACCGCCGGCGGGCGCTCAGGCTTAATCAGGCAACACTGGCGAAGCAGGCCGGTGTCAGCCGACAATGGATTGTCGACATTGAAAAAGGCAAGCCCAGGGCGGCTGTCGGCCTGGTTCTTAAGACCCTGCACGCAGTCGGGATCAGTTTTACGACGAACGATCCATCCGACCAGAAATCCGGTGTGTTAGTGCCCGTGGCCGACATCGACGATGTCCTCAGCCGAACCAGCGGGAGCCGCAAGTGACCGCAGACCTGCTTGTCCTTGCCAATGGTCAGGAAATGGGCCGGGTAACCTGCGGCGCCACCATAAAACTGGCGTTTGTTTATTCGGATACCTGGCGCAACGCCGCCAATGCCTTTCCGTTGTCGCTCTCCATGCCGCTGGCTGCGGCCCGTCATGACCACAAGGTTGTCGATCCATTCCTGTGGGGATTGCTGCCGGACAATGAATATGTGCTCAAAAAATGGGCCGCGAAATATCATGTATCGCCACGAAACGTCTTCGCGCTGGTGTCGCATGTCGGAGAGGATTGTGCGGGCGCGGTACAGTTCGTCACGCCGGAGCGTCTCGAACAGTTCAGTATTACCGGTAATGTCGAATGGCTCGATGACGCCGAGATTGAAGCGCGGCTCACTGCGTTGCGCGAAGACCATGCCACGGGACGGCAGCCGCGGGACAAAGGACAATTCTCGCTGGCGGGCGCGCAGCCGAAAACTGCGCTGATTTTTCAAAATGGCAAATGGGGTATCCCGTCGGGCATTATTCCGACCACGCATATTCTGAAACCGCCCACAGGCGATTTCGACGGATTTGCCGAGAACGAATATTTCTGCATGGAACTCGCACGCGCTGCAGGACTGAACACAGCTAATGTCGGAGTACGGACTTTCGGTAATGAAGTTGCGTTTGTCACCGAGCGTTATGACAGGGCTTATCAGGATGACACATTGATCCGGGTGCATCAGGAGGATTTGTGCCAAGCACTGGCTGTCTCTCCGTTCACCAAATATCAAAATGAAGGCGGTCCCGATGTCGGTAACATCGTACAGCTTCTGCGCGACAGTTCCGATGATGCAGTTGCCGACATTGGAAACTTCCTCAAAACCATCGCCTTTAACTGGATTATCGCCGGTACTGATGCGCATGCCAAGAACTTCTCTATGCTGCTGGGTGCCGGTGGGCGGGCACGGCTGGCGCCGCTATACGACCTTTCAAGTGCACTGCCCTATGACGACATGCAGTTTCAAAAACTGACCCTCGCCATGAAGATTGGTGGGAAGTACCGGCTTCGCGATATCGGTCTGCGACAATGGCAAACACTCGAAACGGAGATGGCGCTCGATGAGGGCACTCTCATTGAACAGGTGAAGTCCATGGCAGCGCCGCTTGCAGATCTCGCTGCAAATACTGCAAACAACGCCCACAAATGCGGTATAACCCATCCAATGATAGAGCGTATCAGAGAGCGTATTGCAGAACGTGCGGCTTTGTGTGCCAAGGCACTCACGTGATGGCGCCAGGACTGGTGTGAACGATTGGCTTGACGATATTCGCACTCCAGCCACCGCTCTTCCAGGAAGAGTGCCAATACATAAAGGGCACCCAAATAGCCAACAGAACAGACACCATCCAAGCGTTCGCAATCAGGCCCCAGCCACCCCAACCAGGTCACCACATAAATCGGATTTCGGCTCCACGCAAACCAGCCTGTTGTCCGAAGTCCAAGTTTTATTTGTCAAAGAGATGCAAATAAACCTAGGTTTCCTTGAGGCAGAATCACTTTCCGTACAAAAGCATTTTTAGACACTTCCCCTCGCTTGCAGCATTCTTTGTTTTAAATCAGTTTAAGCGCGGTTTGCACGATCAGATGCCAGGCGGAAATTCTTTCAAGCAAGCTTCAAAGGCACGCACGGCCGGGGTGGGCAACCATCGCTTGCGCACGGCGAAGCCGATTGTCAGTGGTTTGAAATAACTGACATTGAGTAGAGCAAACCGGCGCATGAACGTTTTTGATGTCGAATATTCCGTACTGATGACGCCGATTGCATCACTGCCCGCGACAATATCCGCAACCAGCGGAAAGTATTCGACAATATGCATGCGCCGTGCGCTATCGCCGCCAAGCGCCGAAAACAGCGCGCGCAACCGGTCCGTATGCCAACTCAAACGATCAGGCGCGACGACTGGGTAAGCTGCAATGTCATCACGTGTGACAATATTATTCATCGCAAGCGGATGATTTTTTCGCGTAAACAGGTTTGTTGCGAGATCACCGAGACGCTCGAACGAAAACCCTTGTTCGCCGCGCATTACGTTTTCTGGACCGACCAGGAGATCGAGGTCGCCGCGGCGCAAGGCGCGAACGCCGCCGCTGACGGACACGGCTTCGAGGTGAACACGCAACTCAGTCCGGCGAAAAACAAGCTCCTTAATGGCATTATTGACAAGTCCCTGCATCGACGGCGGACTGACGCCAACCCGAATGAGCGTATCGCCGGTTTCGCGAGATTGCTTTGCATCCTCCGAGAACTGGTCCAGATCAGAAATGATCCGTGCGGCGCGATTGATAAATTGCCGACCCCGCTCTGTCGCCACTACATCGCGGGCGCGCCGGTCAAACAGGGCATAGCCGATTTGCTGCTCAATAACGGCAACGCTGCGGCTCACCGTGGATTGGGTCAAATTCAGCGCTTTTGCAGCCGCACTGATTGACTCACATCGGTCCACCTCGACTATGTGTTTGAGTTTGGCGGCGTTCATGATGCATGCCTTTTTCGCATAATACATTCATATTATGCATTTGACAAATTACCCAGGAAAGCCGAGTTATCAGCAAGTGGATCGAGCGGCGCATCCTGGTTTGGGTCGGCCTATGCCGCTTTCGGGTGCGCTGGATCAGGGCATTTTTGTTATTTCAAAAAGTTGCTGAATGCCGCAGCTGCCCATGCGAATAAACCGCTGGGTTATCGAATTCTAATGAGCCGCACTGACCGAAAGGCACTCCAAAATGACACACTACGTTCCACCGCTCGCCGATATGCAGTTTGCCGCGACCAGACTCGCCGGTTTTGGCGACATCGCCGCGTTACCGGGCGGCGAGGATCTGAGCGAAGACTTGCTTGCGGCAATTTTTGAAGAGGGAGGCAAATTTGCCGCCGGCGTCCTGGCGCCGCTATACCGGGTTGGCGACACGCAGGGATCGTGCCTTGAAAATGGGGCCGTGCGAACACCCGATGGATGGAAAGATGCCTATGCGCAGTTTGTAGCGGGCGGATGGAATGCTGTCCCGTTTGATCAGGATTTTGGCGGTCAAGGGCTACCCTGGTTGGTTGCTACCGGCCTGTTCGATTTGTGGCATTCCTCCAATATGGCCTTCGCGCTATGTCCGATGTTGACACAAGCCGCCGTCGAAGCCGTGAGCCGTTATGGGTCACCACAACAAAAAACAACGTACCTCGCAAACATGATATCCGGAGAATGGGCCGGCACAATGCAGCTGACGGAAGCGCAGGCCGGATCCGATCTTGCGCAGATACGGTCGAAGGCGGTCAGGGATGGCGATCATTTCCGTCTTTCCGGCCAGAAGATCTTCATCACTTACGGCGACCACGAGCTTGCTGACAATATCGTTCATATGGTGCTGGCCCGGATCCCCGATGCACCGCCGGGCGTCAAAGGCATTTCCCTCTTCATCGTGCCCAAATTCCTGGTGAATGATGACGGCTCGCTAGGCGCGCGCAATGATGTGCGCTGCGTATCGCTCGAAGAAAAAATGGGCATTCACGCAAGTCCGACCGCCGTTATGTCTTTTGGCGAAAACGATGGCGCTATCGGCTACCTTGTCGGGGAGGAAAACAAAGGGCTCGTTTATATGTTCACGATGATGAACAATGCGCGGCTCTCGGTCGGGTTGGAAGGCGTCGCTATTTCTGAGCGCGCTTATCAAAAAGCCGCGGCGTTCGCCCGTGAACGGGTGCAGGGTCGCGACATTACCGGTGAAAGCCCTGAGTCTGTAGCCATCATTCGCCATCCGGATGTGCGCCGTATGCTGATGACCATGCGCGCTTTGACAGAGGCCTCGCGAGCGCTTGCATATTATACGGCTGGCAAGCTCGACATCGCTTTGCGTCACGCTGACGACAACGCGCGGGCTGAGGCGCTCAGCCGTGTCGAATTGCTGATCCCTGTCGTGAAAGCATGGGGCTCTGAAGTAGGCTCAGAATCCGCCTGGAACGGCGTCCAGGTTCATGGCGGTATGGGCTTCATTGAAGAAACAGGCGCCGCGCAATTCATGCGCGACGCAAAGATCGCGGAAATTTATGAAGGCTCCAACGGTATTCAAGCCATGGATCTTGTCGGCCGCAAACTTGCCCGTGACGGCGGCCAAGAGGCGATAAAGTTTATTCAAGAAATGCGAGACCTGGACGGGGCACTCGCTGATGCAGGTATCGATTTTGAGGGCCTTCGCAACGCGCTAAAAACAGCAATTCAATCGCTTGAGAACGCGACTGACTGGCTACTGGAAAGACAATCAGATGATGTCCATGACGCGGCGGCAGGCGCCATGCCTTATCTGAGGTTATGGGGCACAGTTGCAGGCGGTTGGCTGATGGCGCGCGCCGCATTGCTAGCTAAAACCGAGCTCGAAAAAAACACGGGTGATGCATCGTTTCTGGAGGCCAAGATCACCACTGCGAAATTTTACAGCGAACGCATTTTGCCGCGCGCGCTTTCGTTGGAGGTTGAGACATCCGCTGGCGCGGCCTCTCTAATGGCACTCGCCGACGAAAAATTTTAGTCCGTATAAGCTGGATTAGGAGACTGATATGCCTGATGACGTGAAACTTGCCGACAAACCGGGGACGAAAACCAAAATCCCTGAAAAGAAGTCGAGGCGAAACAAGGTACGCTTCGTTACCGCGACCAGCCTGTTCGACGGACATGATGCCGCTATCAATATCATGCGACGAATATTGCAAGCGTCCGGCGTCGAAGTCATTCATCTTGGCCACAATCGTTCAGTGGACGAGATTGTCACCGCCGCTATTCAGGAAGATGTGCAAGGGATCGCCATCAGCTCCTATCAGGGCGGTCATGTTGAGTATTTCAAATATATGGTGGACCTTTTGCGCGAGCGCGGCGCCGGGCACATCAAAGTATTTGGCGGCGGCGGCGGTGTTATTGTCGATGCAGAAATCAAAGATCTGCAGGACTACGGTGTCGAACGCATCTATTCACCCGCCGATGGCCAAAAAATGGGTCTGCAGGGGATGATCGACAATATGATTGCGCGTGCCGATTTCGACCCGGTCGAAACCGGCGCGGCGAAGGTTTGCGACCTTACCGGCGAAGGGTGGCGCGCATTGGCGCGCTTTATGACCACACTCGAACAGGGGCGCGTTGACGAGCAAAGCTTGGTCGACCTTGAAAAAGCCACTGCCGCAAAGCCGAGCACGCCCGTTATCGGTATTACAGGCACTGGTGGCTCAGGAAAATCGTCTCTATGCGATGAATTGATAACGCGTTTTCGAATGGACTCGGCGGAATTTAAGATCGCCGTATTGGCGATTGATCCATCAAGGCGCAAAAGCGGCGGTGCGCTGCTTGGCGACCGGATAAGAATGAACTCGATCAACGCGCCACAAATCTTTTTTCGATCTATTGCGACGCGGGATTCTGATTCCGAAGTTCCTGCATTCGTATTTCAGGCGGTCAATGCCTGCCGGGCCGCAGGATTTGACCTGATTATTGTAGAAACGCCCGGTATCGGACAGGGCAACGCCGCAATTGCTGATATTTCAGACGTATCGCTCTATGTCATGACGCCCGAATTTGGCGCTGCTTCGCAACTTGAGAAAATCGACATGCTCGATTTCGCGGATATCGTGGCGATTAATAAATTCGACCGCAAAGGCGCAGAAGACGCGCTCCGCGACGTGCGCAAGCAAGTGCAGCGCAATCGGGAGGAGTTCGCCAAGCCGATTGAAGAAATGCCTGTCTATGGGGCGATCGCGGCACGCTATCAGGATGATGGTGTTTCAACACTTTATGTCGGCCTTCTAGAAAAAATCGAAAAGAACGGATTTTCGCTGCCCAAAACGCGCTTTGAAGCGAACGAAACGCGCATGCCGTCTGCACGTGATGCCATTGTGCCTCCATCCCGACAACGTTATCTCGCCGAGATTGCAGCGGAAGTTCGCAGCTATCACCAAGGCGCGCAGAAACAATCCGCGCTTGCCCGCGAAATTCAGCAATTGAAGTGTTCAAAGGAGATGCTCGAACAAGCTGCGATCGATAGTATCGCGCTCGATCAGCTTATCACCGAGCGGCAGGAGCGTCAGGATACCCGAGCGCGCAACCTGCTCGACAATTGGCCGAAGGTGAAACAAAGCTATTCCGGCGACGAATACGTCGTAAAAATTCGCGACAAGGAAATTCGTACGAGACTTACGCGAAAAACCCTTTCCGGCACGGAAATCCGGAAAGTTGTATTGCCGCGATATGAAGATCATGGCGAGCTCTTGAACTGGATGTTGCGGGAGAACTTACCAGGGTCATTCCCCTATACGGCCGGGGTTTTCGCGTTCAAGCGCGAAGGCGAAGATCCGACCCGGATGTTTGCTGGAGAGGGCGATCCTTTTCTGACGAATAAACGCTTCAAATATCTGTCGAAAGACTCTGATGCAAAGCGCCTTTCGACGGCGTTCGATTCTGTAACACTTTACGGATTCGATCCAAATGAACGGCCCGATATCTACGGCAAAGTCGGTAATTCCGGGGTTTCCGTTGCAACCCTGGACGACATGAAGGTACTTTTTGATGGGTTTGATCTTTGCGCGCCGTCAACATCAGTTTCGATGACCATCAATGGCCCAGCGCCAATGATCCTCGCGATGTTTTTGACTACCGCCATTGAGCAGCAACTCGACAAGTTTGAAACAGAAAATAACCGCAAACCGACCGAAGACGAGGCCAACAAGATCCGCGCCTGGGCCCTCGAAACCGTGCGCGGCACGGTACAGGCAGATATCCTGAAAGAAGATCAGGGGCAAAACACGTGCATATTCTCAACCGAATTTGCGCTCAAGATGATGGGCGACATTCAACAATACTTTGTTGAAAACCGGGTCAGAAATTTTTACTCCGTATCGATTTCCGGCTATCATATCGCTGAGGCTGGTGCGAACCCGATTTCGCAATTGGCCTTTACGCTGTCAAATGGATTCACATTTGTTGAATCCTACCTCGCCCGCGGCATGACGGTCGATGATTTCGCACCAAATCTTTCCTATTTCTTCTCAAACGGCATGGATCCGGAATACTCTGTGATCGGTCGAGTGGCGCGGCGTATTTGGGCGGTCGCCATGCGCAATAGATACGGCGCCAATGAGCGGTCTCAGAAACTGAAGTATCACGTACAGACCTCTGGGCGCTCGCTTCATGCCCAGGAAATGGATTTCAATGACATCCGCACCACCTTGCAGGCGCTGATTGCGATCTATGACAATTGCAATTCGCTGCACACTAACGCTTTTGACGAAGCTTATACGACGCCAACGGAACACTCCGTACGCCGAGCTATGGCAATCCAAATGATTATCAACAAGGAGTGGGGATTAGCACAAAATGAAAATCCCAATCAGGGCGCCTTTATCATCGATGAACTTACGGATCTTGTAGAAGAGGCCGTCTTGAAAGAGTTTGAACGTATCGCCGATCGCGGCGGTGTACTGGGCGCGATGGAAACTGGCTATCAGCGCGGGAAAATTCAGGAAGAAAGCCTCTATTACGAACACAAGAAACATGACGGATCGCTTCCTATCGTCGGCGTCAACACGTTCCTTAATCCCAATGCGGACGATGCAGCTGAGCCGGAACTCCAACGATCAACCACTGATGAAAAAGACAATCAGATCAAACGACTGCGTGAATTCCAGGGACGCGATACGGAAAACTCTGAACGCGTCCGCCAAGCTTTGCGCGATGCGGTCGTAAATGATGAGAATGTCTTCGCCGTCCTGATGGAGGCGGTGCATTTTTGCTCGCTCGGTCAGATCTCCGACACCTTGTTCGAGGTCGGTGGCAAGTATCGGCGGAATATGTGACGCTCGACGGTGTAAAAGCAGCGGTTGAGGCGGCGGGACTTTCGTTCCGCGGCGCTTTTCATCTTGAAGCAGATGACTTGCCGATGGGCGAGACCGCAAAAACGCTTGTTATGCTTGGCCTTATCGGCAGTAAAAATTGGTCCGGTTTCACCGGATCGCCGGAATATCGGGATGGCAAACCCCATCCGCTTGATCGCTGGTCCCATCGCGTCATTTCAGCGCTTGCGAGAGAAATGGAAGCACGCGCCTATTTCCCGTTCACCGCACCGTTAATGCCGTTTATCAAATGGGCACACAAAGCCGAGCCGGTGCATCAATCGGCCATGGGCATGATGATCCATCCGGATTTCGGGCTGTGGCACGCTTGGCGCGGAGCGCTCGCGTTCGAAGCACTCTTCGACCTGCCAGCGCGCGATGAGCGGCCTTCCCCTTGTGATTTCTGTACAGACAAACCGTGCCTGTCCGCCTGCCCGGTCGACGCTTTTGACGGAACCGGCGCGTTCAACGTCCGCGCTTGCGGCTCTCACATCCGTTCACAGTTGGGCGAGCCTTGCGTTTCGCGTGGGTGCCTCGCTCGCCGCGCTTGCCCCATCGGCAAAAAGCATCAGTACACTTCAGAACAAGCGATGTTTCACATGCGCTCGTTTCGAGGTGGTTGAAGATCAGTTATTTTCCGAAATAATCTTCTGAAGTAGTTCGAGCCCATCAGTCAGCGCAGCAGGCCCAGGCTGTAGGATTATTGCGGATCTTATTTCATACAATGCGCCGTTCTTTATCGCTGGAATTGCATCAAAACCAGGCCGGCCGACAACGGTATCTTGCTTGAAGCCCTTTCCACACCAAGAACCGATGATGATGTCGGGCTTTGCTCTGATCACGTCTTCGGCGAAAACAATGCGATCTTTCGCGCCGTGCGCCAAGGCAAGGGATGCAAATACATTCTCGCCTCCGGCGATCTCGATGAGATCCGAGACCCAGCCGATGGCGGAGATCATTGGCTCGTCCCATTCTTCAAAGTAAATACGCGGGCGGCGTCTGAGTTTTTTTGCCTTCTCCTTGGCGGCCTCGATTTTTTTCTGCATTTTTTCGCAAAGCGTCGCTCCCTTTTCCGCCTCGCCAACCAGTGCGCCGACTGTTTGGATCATATCTAATATACCGTTCACCGTTCTGTGGTTGAACGCGTGCACTTGAAGTCCTTCACGTATCAAATTCGCCGTGATTTCCGCCTGTATGTCCGAAAAAGTGAAGACCAGGTCGGGTTTCAGCGCGAGAATTTCGTCCGTTTTCGCATCTGTAAATGTTGAGACTTTGGGCTTTCGCCGCGCCTCGGGCGGGCGCACAACAAAGCCAGAGACGCCAACGATCCGATCTTGCTCGCCCAAAAGATAAAGGGTCTCTACGGTCTCTTCTGTTAAGCAGATGATTCGTTTTGGCGGAAACATAGGCACTCCTTGTTCAGCGTGTTCTAACGAAGTAATTTGTGGTTTACCCGTTCAGATTGGGTCGACAATCAAGTGTTGTCGAATAAGCGAAGGTAATGTGAAATTTGGCGCGTTGGACGACCCGTTTTGCACCCAATAAAACGCAACACTTGCTCACCCTCCGGCGCTAGTTGCTCTGACGCTGCTCGAAATGCGGTCATCTCACCAGCTCAGCGCTGCCATTTTTTGCGCAAATGCCCGGAATTTCTCAATTTCTATCAGACGTACCGATATGATATTTAACATCATTTAGTAGTTTATTGGTGGATATGGATGGTAACCAATGCATTTCAACCGCAGATTCTTGTATACAGGACGAGACGGCCAATTTTTGCCCCTGACCAGCTATTGCGCGGCGTTCAGCAGGTGTCTGTTAACGGTTTCGTAGGCCACTCCAGAAATACTTTTTGATTGACCACGGCACGCTTTATACGAGCGAACGAGCAAGGAAAATCAGATTGAGCACCAAGGAAGACTCCTCTTCTGAAAACACCAATCCGTTGGGGAAGCGCATCGCTCTCGGCACGGTATGGATTATTGCTGCCAGGTTTCTTGTCCGGGCGATGGGGCTGATCAGCACTCTCATTCTAGCACGCCTCCTTGTGCCAGCGGATTTTGGGCTCGTGGCGATCGGCATCACTATGATGCAGCTGCTGCAGAACCTCTCTGACATTGGGGTGTCGCAAACAATGGTGAAATTCCGCAATGCCGGGCGCAGCGTTATCGATACATTGTTTACGCTGTCAGTCCTGCGCGGACTGATTGTCATGGTCCTTCTTCTTGGCCTTTCTCCTTTTGCCAAAGCCATGTTCGGTGATCCGCGCGCCGCGTCAGTCCTCATGGGCATCAGCATCGTTCCATTACTGCTCGGCTTGAAGAACCCAAAATTTCATGAATTTGAAAGAAACCTCGATTTTTCTAAAACATTCGTGCTGGACGCGCTCGCCAAGTCCGTCAGCGTTGCTGTCGCCGTCAGTGTCGCCCTGTCTTTTCAGACCTACTGGGCCATCGTTCTTGGCGTTTGCGCTGGCGCCTTTACGGAGACCGTCATTTCTTATGTTTTGCGCCCCTATCGGCCGCGCCTTTCTTTTGCGGCATTCAATGAATTGATCGGATTTACCGGATGGCTGGCTGGCGTCAGCTTTGTCGCGGCGTTGAATAACAAGCTCGACACCTTGTTGCTCCCCAAACTGGCTGGCACATCTGCTACTGGCGCATTCTATATTGGTCATCAGCTTGCAGATATGCCAACCGAGGAGGTGGCCGGGCCCATTGCCCGAGCCATTTATCCCGGCCTCTCTGAACTTCAGTCTGAAACCGGCAAGATGAAACAGACCTTTCTTCAGGGGGTCGAAGTGCTGGGCGCGATTGCCATGCCGGCGGCCCTTGGCTGCGCATTTGTTGCAGACGACCTCGTGGCCGTCCTGCTCGGGGAAAACTGGGATGCTGTTGTGCCGGTGATACAAATATACGGACCGACAGCGGGACTGCTGATCATTTTTATGGCCGTGCAAGCATATGCTGTCGCGTTGGGGATGACAAAGTTCATACTTTATCGAGAAATCGCCTATTTTTTAATGCGTACACCCCTGTTTATTTGGGCTGCCGCGACATTCGGCCTGATTGGTGCGGTAAGCGTAACGGCGGGTGCTAACATATTCAAAACGCTGCTCAATCTGTTGGTCTATCAGCGGGTCAGCGGTGACGTTTTCTGGCAACCACTCTGGCAGGTCCGTCGAAGCCTTGTTGCGTGCGCCGCCATGGCATTCTACTTTCTGCTGCAACCGCTAGCTCCAGCGATGGTCGACATGTTACCAGCGATCCGACTTTTGTTGAACATCGTGATTGGCGGCGGCATCTATTGCGCCGCACATTATCTTGCCTGGACTTTGGAGGGGCGCCCCCCTGGTGCCGAAAGCATGGTCCGCAGTACATTGCGCTGGGTACGCAACGGGCGAGCTGTTACCGAAAACTAGTAGTTTTGAGCCAGCCCCTTATCCGGTCAGCCAGTTCTGACTGAGCCGAGAGCTCGGTGTAAATGTGATCGACGTGTGAGAGCACATCCACTGACAATGCACTGCCAAAATCAAACTTCCCGAAGGTCTTACCGAACTGTACCTTGTCATTGATCAGGTGGCTGACGGAGGAGGTGTAAAGCAAACAGATCTGCACATTTCTTGTCGCGAGCGTCTCCAGATCGGCGCCAAACTCTTCTTTGGGTGGTGCAACACGGTCATTGTCATCTTCAAAGAATTCTTCCTCGGCCTGCTTGTGTTGGGTACCAGAGGTGAGTTTCCCAGCCAACCGTCTCCACCGGGCCGGGTCCTGCGCCCGTTTGGCCAGATCAGAGATCTGCGCCGTTGTATTTTGATAGGCATAGGGATCAAGAAGAATAAGTCCCCTGATCCGCTCATCTAGCAGAGCCACACGATAGCCGTTGTCAGCACCTGAACAAATCCCCGCCAGTATAACTGGCCGCTCGCCAAGACGGCCCATCACAAAATCAACAGCAGCGGTAACGTCAACAACAGACTGTTGCTCATACCCCAGTCCGGGTGCGGCAGCCGGACTCTCGCCAAGACCGCTCAAATCGAAGCGTAGACAGGGAAAGCCTTGTGCCGAAAAAGCGCGGGCAAGTTTTACATGCAGTCGGTTCGGGCCTATGCGATGAACAATCCCCGCATTCAAAAAAACAAGGACGGGTGTGTTTTGTTCGTCATTTTGTGCCGGTGAAAGAATGCCGGCCAGCCTGCCGTCTTCTCCAAACTGAACAAGTTGTTCTCTCATCGCATCTTTCCAACCGCTGTGCTCACTAAGTCAAGTGAGCCAACCGGAACAACAAAGGCGTTCATTGCCGCGTCGGCATTCCAGGACTGTGTTTTTTCTTCTTCGTAAAGAGTTATATCCGTGGAAACCGATTCCAGATGTGAGACCAGCTCATGCTGCTCTTCGCCCGTTATTATCGCGACTGAGCGCGCTGGCCTCGATGCAATCTGCGAGAGATCGAAATCGAGCATCTGGTCGCGAAATTCTTTACCGAGCAAAAAGCCCGATGCTTCACTGGCAAAGTTAGCATCCTTTCGTTTCGACAGAATAACCCCTTCTGACTGATCGAAGACCTGGGCCAGACCGGCAACATGCGCCGTTTTCAAATCCCGCAAATAGTCAGCCCCTAAGACAACCGGATCCCAAAGCGCAAGACCGGCAAGACCTTTTGGCCGGGCTTGGGACGCAAGCAGCGCAAATAGCGCCCCGAGCCGCAAGCCAACCCACACGACCCTGTTGGCACCGCTGATATCAATCAATTCCTGATGCGCGGTGAGAATATTTTCCGTCGCCCCGGCAACAGACATCTGCGCGCAATCGCCAGCTGAATCTCCCGTTCCGTAGTAATCAAATCGCAATGCGGGCGACCCGGCTTGCGCAAATTTTTCCGCCAAGATCCGAAAAATGCGAAAGGCGCGGATCGCTTCGACACCAAAAGGGTTACACAGAAGAATAGCTGGCGCACGCGCCGCCCTGACATGCGCCGGATGGAACACGCCATATAGCGGCTTTTCTGTTGGCCCGAAATAAATTGGTGTCACGCCAGATTACCCGTCATCGTTAGAGGCCCTTGCTCGTAATTTTCCGCTGGCGGCGTTAATGTGGTATTAATGCCAGCAAACAGTAGTAATAGTCTTTCGTTTCCAGCTCAACGATACGTACCTTGTGACAAAGATTGACCAACTTCCTACAAAACCGGCACAGGCAATACTTAAATGTCTGGTCGCCAGGCCGATGGCAACGAGCCGGCTCGTGTGCATGCCGCATGCCGGCGCGGGTGCCTCAACCTACCAAGCCTGGCCCGCCCTGGTTCCCTTGTCCGTAGAAGTTTTTGCACTGCAGTTACCCGGGCGCGAAGAGCGTCTGAAAGAGGCGCCGTTTACGGAGTGGAACGCGATGATCGAGAGCGTGAAGATGGCCATCGATACGCTACCCCGAACGCCGATCATTTTTTTCGGACACAGCCTCGGGGCGATAATTGCGCTCGAAGCGGCACGGTATGTTGCGCTGGCCACCCCTGCAAGGCTTCGCCAGGTATTTTGCGCCGGCCGGCCCTGGCCCGGCGATGGCGACGAGTGGCGGACAGATATTGCCGATATGGCGGATGGTGTGTTCCTGGAGATGATGGCCGACAGATATGGCAGTACCGGCGCTGCGCTGGAAAGCGACACAATTCGCGATATAGCCCTGCCGATTCTGCGCGCAGATGTGGCTCTCCTTATGTCCTACCAATGGCGTCCCATGACACCACTTCCCTGCCCCATCACCGTATTCACCGGTACAAGTGATCCAAGTACGGACGGTAGAGACATTTCGTTATGGCAAAAAGAAACAAAAAGTAATTTCACCCATAGTGAAATCGAGGGCGATCATCTGTTTCACACGACCCGGAAAGAAGAATTGATCAAGCAGATTTGCCGTCACTTAGATATCAGCTCTCCATAAGACAAAATCCTAGGAAGCTTCCTTATCCACCGAGGCTGCCAATTGCTCCAGCGTTTCAAAAATGACCGCCCGTGGTGAAATCCGGTAGCCGTGCATTTTGCGCAACACGGCCGCCATTTTTGCAACCTGCAGAGACTGGCCGCCAAGTTCGAAAAAATTATCGGTGACAGATATATCCTGTATTTCGAGAATTTCTTCCCACAGGGTGGCGATTTGCTGCTCTCTTTCGGTGCGTGGCGCAATACGGCTCTGGATGAGCCGGAGCGAAACAGGATCCGGCAAGGCGTTGCGGTCGATTTTGTTGTTGCCGGTGAGTGGCAGCTTATCCATTTCAGTAAATACCTGCGGGATCATGTAATCCGGCAACGACTGACGTAGCCACTGACGTAAATCACTATGCGTTATAATTGCATTGTCGTTGAATACGACATAGGCGGCCAACATGGGCTCACCGGTATGGTCTTCATGAACAACAACCACGGCTTCTCTTAGCGCTTCATTTCTTGAAAGGACGGATTCAATTTCACCCAGTTCAATCCGGTGACCACGCACTTTCACCTGATTGTCCCGTCGGCCGCGCATTTCTATGGCTCCATCGGCGCGAAGGATGGCCCGATCACCGGTGCGATACATTGTTCCGGTTTTTCCCAAGACAAAGGGATCTTCGATAAACCTCTCGCCGGTCAAATCCGGTTGACCTATATAACCAAGCGCGACGCCGTCGCCGCCGATCCATAACTCTCCAGGCACGCCTGTCGGGACCGGTCTCTTATGCTCATCAAGGACGTACACAACCGTGTTCCTGACCGGTCGTCCGACCGTAATATCGCTTGCATCGGTGATGCGGGTACAGGTTGACCAGACAGTCGTTTCAGTCGGCCCGTACATATTCCAAAGCTCGGCAACTTGTAGCTGCAATTGTTCAGCCAGCGCTGGTGTCATCGGTTCGCCGCCACAGAGCGCCTTCAACCCCTTTGTGCCTTGCCAGTCACAATCCAGCATCAGCCGCCAGGTGGGAGGCGTCGCCTGCATCAAGGTGATTTTGTGCCCCTTGAGGAGATCGCAAAGATCAAAACCATCAAGCGCCTGATTCTGTGTCGCTATGACAACTTCCGCGCCGACAGAAAGCGGCAACATCAGTTCAAGGAGCGAAATATCAAACGATAGGGTTGTCACGGCGAGCACCTTGTCGTCGGCGGAGATGCCTGGTTCATCTTTCATCGCCGCAAGGAAGTTGACCAGCGCGCCGTGGGAATTCTCAACCCCTTTCGGTTGGCCGGTTGAGCCGGAGGTGTAAATGACATAGGCGCGGGATGACGCGACCACCGGTTTCGGATCGGCGATTTCGTTTGCCTGCCGCATAATGGCTGAGATTTCGGCCTTCAGATCAAGGACAGGCGCTGAAACATTTTTTGTCTGTTGCTCAAGGTCTTCGGTCGAGATCACCAGTTTTGTACCGGCATGGGTGATCATGTAGGTCAGGCGTTCAGCCGGATATTCTGGATCAAGCGGCAGCCAGGCGGCGCCGGTTTTCCAGACCGCCAGCATACTCGCAACCATATCAATTGACCGATTGAGCATGATGCCGACGATATCGCCTTCGCCAATTTCCTTCTTGGCCAGCCAATTTGCGAGCTGGTTGGAATATGTTCGAAGGCCGCCATAGGAAATGCTTTTTCCGTCACAGGTTACAGCCGTCGCTTCCGGCGTCGCCGCCGCTGCTTTTTCGAAGGCGTCAAATGCAACTGCAGTTTCAGACAGTTCAGCCATCGGCCCTTGAACTGACCATGCATCCTTGTCAGGGGCAGTTAACGAGAGAGCACCAATAGTTGTTTGCGGATCTTGAACAATGCTCTGCAATACCGCCGCATAGTGATCAATCCATCGGCCGATCGTTTCTTCATCGAACAGCGCTGTTGCATAGTCAAAGTCGATCGACAATTTACCCTGCGATTCTCCGATATTAAAAAACAGGTCATAGTAAACTGCGCGTCGCTTGTTTTCACGTGCCGACACTTTGCACCCGGTCAGAGTCAAATCTGAAAAATATCCACTGTAGTTAAAAACTGTTTCTGTCAGCGCTAACCGGCCCGTGTGTCTTGGCACCTGCACATCATTCAGAAGATCACTGAACGACAGGTCCTGATGGTCAAATGCATTCATCACCGTGTTTTGTGTTTCCTTCACAAACTTCGCGAAGGATTGACCGTAGGCAGGTTTTGAGCGCAGCGGCAGCATATTCACGCAATAGCCAACCGTCTCAATCTCATGATAGGCCTGACCGGCCGCTGGCAGGCCAATGACAAAATCTTCCTGTGCAGCCAGCCGTGACAAGAGAGCCGAAAAAGCGGCAAGCAGAAATCCGTTCTGACTAACACCAAGTGATCTGGCCAGTGCTTTAACCGAAACGGACAGGTCCTCACTCAGTTCACGATGCACGGTCGAGCCGGTATATTGTCGCTCTGCCTGGCGGGCACGATCCGTTGGCAAATCAAGCAGCGCCGGGACTTCATCCGCAAAAATATCACTCCAGTATTTGCGCGTTTCCTGTTGCGCAGGATCGTTAGGGTTGCTGGCAGTAACAAGAGCGAAGTTGCTGTAAGGGGCAGTTTCCGCCGGTTGATACTTTGCCCCGGCAATTGCCGCATTGTAACGATCCATGATCTCACCGATTACGAGCTGTGCTGAATACCCGTCAAAGACAATATGATGGCAGTAGATTGTAAAAACATACCTGTTATGACCAATTGAAATCAGATGCGCGCGAGCGAGCGAGCCTCGCTCAAAATCAAACGGCGTTTGCGCTTCGCTAGCAAAGAATTTCTCAAGCTCGCCTGCTTTTTTCTCTGACGTACCAGTCAGATCGATCTCGGTCAGATCAAAAGAGATATCATCGTCCGCCCATTGATACTCACCATCCGGATCAAAGCGTATCTTGAACGCTTCGTGATGGTTCAGTGTATCGAGTACGGCCATGCGAATCACCTGCTTGTCCAGCTCCCCGGCGATTAAGACGGAATCAGACTCGTTGAACGCGCAGGACGCCTCATCTCCCATCTGGCAGGCGAGCCAGACATGGCGCTGCGCGTCCGTCAGCTCAAACTGGCGCCGGAAGGTAACTGTTTTGCCAGCTGGAGTGGCGAGAATTCCGTCTACCTGCATTTCAAATATACTGTCTTTGGCGGCTGCAATAACCGCATCAACATCTTCATCCGTATGCGCGGCTGTCATGTAAGTCGGGAAGCCCTCAAGCAGATGAATGCCGCGATCGCGCATATGATAGAAAAACAGCGTTGAAAGCTCGTTGTCTTCTTTATTACGTATAAACATCTGCGAGGCAAAATGCGGCACTTCGATTTTGACGCCCTGGTCCTTGAAAAAATCTGTAAGGGTTGTCGCAAGACGCGTTGCTTTTCGGTTGATCCCGTCTTGCAGCGCCGGACCTGCGTTTTTCAGATAGCTGAGGGAAGCGTGCGCCGCCGCCATCGCGAGCGGGTGCCGGACAAATGTGCCGGCGAAGAAGGTAACGCCGGCGGTCGGTTTACTATTGTCACCATACTGCCACATGCCGCCATCGAATGTGTCCATAAACCTTGCCCGGCCAGCAACGACGCCGATGGGCATGCCGCCGCCAATAATCTTGCCGTAGGTTGCCAGATCGGCTTCAACGCCGAAATACTCCTGCGCGCCACCTGGACAAGTTCGGAAGCCGGTTATCACTTCGTCAAAAATCAGGACAATCTCTTCATCGCTTGTCAGTTTACGAAGCGCCTGCAAAAACTCTTTTGGTTGCAATTCCGGACAGCGACTTTGTATCGGCTCAACCAGAACCGCAGCGATTTCATCCGCACACGCTTTTATTTCATCGAGTGCGCCCATGTCACCATAGTCAAGCACCAAGACATTGCTGACGGCATCGAACGGGATACCGGGCGCTAGCGGGTAAGTACGCCTACCCTTGGCGGACTTTGTGCCACGCACCAGGACTTCGTCAAAATTGCCGTGATAATCACCGGAAAAGACAACGATTTTGTCACGACCTGTCACCGTACGCGAGATGCGGATCGCCGCTTGCACGGCTTCGGAGCCTGTATTTACCCAGCTGACCCGATCCATCCCGGTTAATTCACACAACAGCTTAGCTGCCTCTCCTGCGCGCGGCGTTTGCGGTCCAACTTCATAACCGTTTTCGAGTTGCCCTTTCAGGGCTTCGGTGACGAACGGCGCATTGTGACCGAAAAAATTCGGTCCAAAACCGTTCAACATATCGATATACTGATTACCGTCTGCGTCCCAAAGGTGACAACCGCGCGACCGCTCCACGACGATCGGATAGACCATTTCCTTCCACAACGGATTAAACCCGGCAGCCGTGCGCGGGTCGGCATGATGCACCCTGTCTGCTTGTGTGCGCTGTTTTGAAATCGCGGTCTTCGCATTGTAGCGCGCAACCAGCCGGTCGATATGGGCCCTTTGGCTCGGCGTCAGCGTCTCGTTGGTCAACGCCGTCGACTGCGGCGGCCCAAACCCTTTTGGCAGTTGCGGGGTTGGTTTTTCCTCGGACCTTGTTGTTTCTATTGATGCGGTGGGCGCATCCGATTTGACGGGACCTGGCGCTACTTTTCCGGCCCGAGCAGCGTTCAGCATCTGCAACTGCTGGGTCATCAAATTGATCTGCTCGGCAAAGATCCCGGCCAACCCCTCGGCTGAAGTATCTCCTGGTACAATAGGTAATTCGAGCAACGATGGCATCGGAAAGACCGCGGTGTTGGTGCCTGAAGTTTTGGCACCAGCAACAGGTTTGGCGGTTGGCGCCGGTGCCTCAACCGGTGCTGCTTCTACCGGCAGTTTGGCATCAATATAATCGGACAGGGAGGCGAGCGTTGGCACTTCATCAAATAACTGGCGGAACAATACCTTGACCTTGAATTCCTTTTGGAACGCGGTCGCGAGCTGCGTCAAAAACAGCGAATCGAAACCAAGCTCCAGAAAGGTATGCGTCGGGATCAAATCGCTTTCGTCATAACCTGAAAGCTCCGCGGTCATCTGCGTTAACCGGGCCATGATCGACACACGCCGCGCACTTTCAGTTGTTTTGTTTTCGTCTGTCACCCGATATTCCCTCTTACTGCCCGCGTAGCATTCTCAATTGGTCAGAAATCACATTCAGTTGTTGTTTGATCAATTCCTCGACGTCGTCTGGCGAGCCAGAACCCGTATTCTCCGCGCTACCGTTCGCTCGCGCGACGCTGTCTTCTGTTCGGACCGGTGCAACTGCCGGCGATTGTGTTTTTTTCGGCTCGACCCAAAAACTTTTGCGCTCAAACGGATAGGTCGGCAGCGCTACCCGGCGCGGCGTGCCATCATGCAACGCGTCCCAATCAGGCGTTACACCGCTCACCCATAATTTGCCGACAAGGGCCAACAGGTTCTGATAGTCTGACCCGGGATCGCGCACCGGCCCCATCGCTGTGAAGACTGGCCGTTTCAGCTGCCCTTTCAAAGTCTGCCGGGCGAACGCGCCGAGCGCCTGACCCGGTCCGATTTCGACGAACACTCTATGGGCATCCGCCGTAGCGCCTGCTTCCAGGGCCTCCTGGAACAGGACAGGCTGCATGATTTGGCGCCCCCAATAGTCAGGCTCTGCATACTCTCCAGAATTGATCGGGCCTCCTGTGACAGGCGACAGGTTTTCGAACCGGCTTTGGCCCCTTTCAGGCAATTTCGCCACTTCCTCAGCGAACAGCTTTTCCGCTGCAGCCATCATTGGCGAGTGGAATGCGTGAGAGGTGGCGAGAGGCGTTGTCTTGATTTGCTTGCGCCCGAGGATTTCTGCAAAGGCATCAATATAGTCGGCATCGCCACTAACGACAGTCGCTGTCGGCGCATTAACAGCGGCAATGGCCAGGGTATCGGGCAAAAGGTCCCGCACTTGGTCTGCCGGCAGTAGAACCGCAAGCATCTTGCCGGCAGGCAGATCGTGTATCAGGCGCCCACGATTGGTAATCAGATGGGCTGCATCTTCGAGAGAAAATATCCCGGCGTGACAGGCAGCAGCAAACTCACCGACGCTGTGGCCAAGCACCGATGTCGGAACGACACCCCAGCTTTCAAGCAGGCGCGCGACGGCGATTTCAACCGCAAAGATCGCTGGCTGGGTAAGCCAGGTCTGAGCGAGATCGGCGACGGCCTTGTTCCGTGGAATAGGGCTGGTATTTTCTGCCCATAGAAGATAGTGACGCAGATCAGTTTCAAAGCCGTCATGGACAAGCAATGCGTCGGACACATCATCGATGGTTTTCCGGAAGACCGGCTCAAGCTCATAAAGCTCCCGGCCCATACCCGGATATTGCGCGCCTTGGCCCGGGAACATGAAAACCAGGTCCGGGTTTGAAACGGTGATCTTGCCAGATTGCCCTGCTTGCGGATCAGACCGCAGGCGCTGCACCAGATCACCCGAACCGCTGCCCATCACAAACCGGCGATGGTCAAAAACACGCCGGCCCTGTTGCAACGTATACGCAACATTGCCGAGTTCGGTTTCACGATTGGTATCAAGATAATCAGTGAGTTGTTCTGCCTGCGCTTCCAGAGCGCTTTCACTACGGGCAGATAAGGGCAGAATTTGAGTTGGCCGATTACTCCGCACTTCCGGCATCAAGGGGGCTTCCTCGATCACCACATGGGCATTGGTTCCGCCGACACCGAATGAACTGATCCCGGCGCGCCGTGGCCATGAATTTTCCGGCCAGTGTTTCAAATCGGTATTCACGTAAAAGGGTGAGCTCTCGAAACTAATATTGGGATTGGGGGCGGTGAAATGCAGCAATGGCGGCAGCACCTTGTTGTGGAGCGCCAGCGTGGTTTTGATCAACCCGATGGCGCCCGAGGCGCAATCAAGATGGCCGAGATTGGCTTTGACCGAGCCGATCGCGCAGAACTGATTATCATCTGTACCCGTGCGGTAAGCTTTGGTAAGTCCGGCGATTTCGATCGGATCACCCAGCGGCGTCGCCGTGCCGTGAGCCTCAACATAGCCGATAGTGCGTGGCTCTATCTGACCCATGCCGAGAGCGAGAGAAATCACTTCCGCTTGCCCGTCAACACTTGGTGCGGTGTAGCTAACCTTTTGGCCGCCATCATTGTTCATCGCGTAGCCTTTGATCACACCATAAACCGTATCATTGTCGGCGATCGCGTCTTCTAGGCGCTTCAGGAGAACCACCGCTGCGCCATTCGAGAACACCGTACCTGCAGCGTGCTGATCGAATGGTCGGCAGCGTCCATCCGGCGACAACATCCCGCCTTCTTTGTAGAAGTAGCCTTTTTTCTGTGGCAGAACGATGGTGATCCCACCAGCCAGAGCCATGTCGCACTGAAAGGCGTCAAGGCTCTGGCAGGCCGTCGCAATCGAGACCAGCGATGTCGAACACGCGGTCTGCAATGTCATCGCCGGTCCGCGCAGTCCGAGCTTGAATGCAACGCGGGTTGCCAGATAATCCTTGTCGTTGCCCAGTTCAGTTTGCAAGGTCCCGACCTGAATGGACTCGACCAGCTTTGCACGAAACGCTTCATCTGAACACAGATTATAAAGGACATAGGTGTCCATATAGCAGCCGCCATAAACGCCGATGGCACCTTCATAGCGTTCTGAATCGTAGCCAGCGTGCTCAATCGCTTCGGAACAGATTTCGAGGAAAATGCGATGTTGCGGATCCATCACTTCGGCTTCCTTTGGCAGATAGCCGAAAAAGCGTGCGTCGAACATGTCGATATTTTCAAGCAGGCCCTTGGCACAGACATAGTCGCCCGCATCAGAGGTGTCTGCACTTTCCGGTATCGGAATTTCCAGTTGTTCCGGTGGAAACCGCGTGATGGTTTCTTGGCCTTCGGTCAGGTTTTTCCAAAAGGCTGGCACATCGTTTGCGCCTGGAAATCGTCCGGACATGCCAACGATCGCGATGCCTTCTTGCACTGTCTCGTTATTGTTACCCGTCATGACGCCGCTTCTCGTTGTTGTCGGTGCGCAGCTGCCCGCCGGTCCCGGGCCTGCCGCATCTTTTGCGCACGATTGACAGCAGAGAACGCAGAATGACCTTGCTGTTGTAGTGAGCCAAGGCTTTTTGCCAGCGAAGCAATCGTGCCATGCTCGAACATTGCCGTGAAGTCGAACTCGATTGAAAGCCGTTTTTGAACAAGGCTGTGAATCTGAACAAGCTGGATGGATTTTCCCCCTAGGTCAAAAAATGAATCACGACTGCCAATCGGCGTTACACGGAGCACTTCTTCCCAGATATTCGCAAGCGCTTTTTCATGGATGGAAGACGGCGCCACATAGCCTGTTGCTAGCTCCGGGCGCTCTTGCACCCTACCACGCATCGCATCAATGATTGCTTTGGCTGTCGTCAGCTCAAGTGCAATCGACTGATAGGTGAGCCCGGAGCCAAGCTTCCATGGTTCATCACCGATCAGTGGGTTTGGTTTTTTAAAAACAACTTCCTCGCTGCTCGAGGCTGCCGGTGTGAAGACTGTGCCCATCGCCGTCTCCGCCAGCAGTACCAGCCTTCCTTCTTCCAGCAGATTATTTTCAGACGCCGACAGACCCACAAGAAATTGTTTTGCCGGTTGATTGCGAGGCCCTTCATCGTAGACTACCGCAACTTTTCTGAGGCCCGCGTCAACCGCAACCTTCCCGAGTTCTGCGATCATTTTATGTTCGATACCGCGCCCCAATGCCCGGCAGCTCAACAGGAAAATATCAGCCACAAGTTTGTCATTTCGTGACTGCGCGCGCATCGCGCCGACAATACCATAATCACCAAATCGGTCCTTCGCGCTGATAATCCGCAGCGTCGTACCGTCATCACCCAGGTCCTGTTGTAGCTCTTCAATGGCGACCCGCTCCATACTTGCATTGAACTGGTTTGTCCGTTGGGTCAGTTGCGAAAACCGCTCAAGCTGATCGGTGTCCGGTTGGTCGATCGCAACCTCGAGCTCAAGCGTCTTGAAAAATTCAGACAGCGATACAGCATCCCGCCTTGATGCCTCACGTGCTGTCTGATCCTTATACATCTGCGCCCTTGACTTATCTTCAGCCGTGACACCTTGCTGGTCAAATAGCCATAAATGATCAGTAAACGACCTGAACTGCGCATCGTCCGCGGGAATCTGAACCGTCATGACCTCCGGACAACGCGCGCGCATTTCGGCGCATTCAACCATACTGTCATCGAGAAACAACACGCTATCCAGTCCCAGATTCAACTCAGCCGTTACTTCAATCAGATTGACCGGTTTGGGAAGCCAGTTGATGCGCCGGGAAACGATGTGCTCTTCGCCGAGCAACATCTCAGGCCTGTTCCGGAACACGGCCAACACATCTTCTTCCCGGTTTTTACTGAATACGGTAAGAACGCGGCCCTTGTCGGTCTGGTTGATCAGTTTTTTCTGCAGGCATCGATGCCCGTCAGCAATCCGCAGGCCCTCTTCACCGTCTTCCCCGACAACGCCGGCCCACAGCGTATTGTCACAGTCCAGCGCCAGCACCTTGACCGGTTTTCGCTGCGCGTAATCCCACCAGCGGAAAATCGACGTGCCAATAGAGGTCATGGCCTCCTGTGTATAAGGAATGTGCCCGGTTCGCTCTGTCAGATGGTCATAGGCTTGTGACACGTTGTAGGATGAGAAGCTGACAGCAGCATCGATAACACTGATCGTTGAACTTCCCGACACGGCATTTTTGAAGATCTCGTTCGCCTCGGCAGCATCTGCCTCTCGACTATCCTCGGGACACAGCACAATCAGCATCGGCACCTGGCTGTCCATCGACAATACCGCGTCCGTCAGCTCGCGGGCCGCCCGCGCATAGGCCTGCGGCAATGCAACCGCGAGGTCCTTCCAGCGGACCAGGAGAACATTCGCACCGACCCGGTTGCAGCGCAGATCGCTGTAAGGATCGAGCAACTGCTGATAAACCTGCCCGTAGGGCGCGATCACGGCTTCAACTGACGCGTTTAATCGCAACGCCCAGAATCCAATCACGTCGTTGATCTGGTCTGCAGTGAAGGTTGCCGATACAACAATATGCCGGGGCATCTCTGACATTCTGCCGATATTTCCTGCGGGGGGGACCGCCGTTTTGGAACAGGGTAAACGAAGAATTACTATTATCGGTAAGTTTTTACATTTGAGAGCTTAACCAGGTGTAAAACATCAGGGTTTGCGGCGGTTTATCGAACAGGCTTCATGTCCCGTTTTGGCACAGTCGGAGAAAGTTTAGGGCCGGCATTCGCCCTTCGGTCACCAGCGCTGCGACGGAACCGCTGACCGGTGTAAAAACCCGCACGCTCCAGTCTCGGCTGGCGTTCGTTTGGTCATCGAACAGACCGGTCATTATCAACTCTTCTCCTGCCTGCGTCGCCTCAATTTGCCGCGGTGACACCGAGAGCCCTTTGCCAACTGCCTTTAGCGCCGCTTCTTTTTGGGTCCACAGGCGATAGAATATCCCCAGCCATTGCTCTTGGCCCGCATTTTTGAGAACCGCCCGCTCGGCAGCTGTGAAATTATCAGCTGCAACGAGGTCCAGCGCCGATTGTTTGGTCATCACTTCAAGATCAATCCCGACCGCGCCACCCCTTCTGACACACAAAAGCCCCGCCGCGCCGCTATTGCTCGCATTGAATTCAAGGACCGGCTGGTCCAAGCTAAAAACCAGCGCAGGTTTTTCGGCTCGGTCTTCCCTGTAGGTTATGTCTTGCGGATCGACACCGATATACGCAGCAAGAATTTTCCGCTGAAGGCCGCGGCGAATAACAAAATGCTGTCGATCTCGATCAAAGTGGAAGTGTTTAGCCCGCGCCTTCTCATTGTCATCTAGCGCCGAGGTGAACCGGACCAAGTTTTTACCATCTGTGCTGAACCGGAAACACCAGATATGTATGTCCGTGCCAAGTGACCGGGCAGTAGGCGCCAGCCCGTCCTCGTCGACATCCCTCCAGCGTACCTGATCACCGGCGCCATCATTCATGGTTCAACAATCCGTACTGAAAACGCAACAAGAGGTTAGCGACATTTCCCGACTGAGCCAGAATTTGTTGCCCAGCCACGGATCTGTCGGAGGTCGGTCAACCTTTTTCAGCCAGAACGCCGCGGTTGATCTGATCAAGTTCAATTGATTCAAACAGCGCCTGAAAGTTGCCTTCACCAAAGCCTTCATTACCCTTGCGCTGAATGATCTCGAAGAAAATTGGCCCGATTGCGTCCTGCGTAAAGATCTGCAGCAGCAGGCCCTGCCCTTCGGTTGGGGCGCCATCTACCAGAATATTTTGCTTGTGCAAGGCCTCGACATCCTCACCGTGGCCCGGCACACGCTCGTCAATCGCCTCGAAATAAGTGTCCGGCGTTTCCTGAAATGGAATACCGCGCCCGCGCAATCCTTCAACTGTCGAGTAAATATTATCCGTACCCAAAGCGATATGCTGAATACCTTCGCCATTGTAGCGCTGTAGGAATTCTTCAATCTGCGATTTCTCGTCCTGACTTTCATTCAGCGGAATCCGTATTTTGCCGCAAGGCGATGTCATCGCCTTGGAGACGAGCCCGGTCAGTTTGCCTTCAATATCAAAATAGCGAATTTCACGGAAGTTAAACACATCCTCGTAATAGGCCGCCCATTTGTCCATATTTCCCCGCATGACATTATGGGTCAGGTGGTCAACATAAGTGAGCCCCGCATCATTCTTCGACGGGTCAGCGCCTTCAATCGGCTCAAAATCGACGTCATAAATGGAGCGCGCGCCATAACGGTCGACCAGATACACTATAAGGCCACCGATCCCTTCAATCGCCGGAATGTTCAATTCCATCGGGCCGGTAGACGGGGCGACTTCCTTGGCGCCGCGCTTCACCGCTTCTTTCAGGGCGGCTTGCGCATCCTTCACCCGGAAGGCCATCGCATTGGCACCAGCACCATGAATATTACGAAAAGATGAAGGCTGCCCGTCCTGCTCGCGGTTCAAAATGAAATTGATATCGCCCTGGCGATAATGCACCACATATTTTGAGCGATGCTTGCCGACCGCAGTGAACCCCATCTGCTCAAACAACGCCGCCAGCTTATCTGGGTCGGGGCCGGTATATTCCACAAATTCAAAACCATCTGTCCCAATGGGGTTTTCAAACAAATCTGCCATGCCATGTCCCTTTCCAGAATATGAAGTGGTTTCCCGTTTCTTAAGGCTGGACAAAACTAATTTCAAGTGTAATTAAATTTGAATGAACTCAACTGCGTCCACCTCGCCCGACCGGCCAGCGCCCTTCCATCTGGCTGATTTTTTTCCCTACAGGTTGTCGATCCTATCGAACCGGGTCAGCAATCTGATCGCCCAGGATTACGCCGAAAAATTTGATCTGCGTGTCCCCGACTGGCGGGTCATCATGGTCCTTTATGAGCCGGACCAGCTCACCGCCTCGGAGATTGCTGAGGCCACCTTGATGGATCGGGTCCGGGTGACCCGTACGCTGCAACAGCTATTGACAAAAGAGATCGTCTCGCGCCGCGCCTCCAAAACCGATGGCCGCTCTGCCTACATCACCCTCACCGCGAAAGGCCGCGAGATTTACGACGCAGTTATCCCGCTGGCGCTAGACTATGAGCGACAGGTACTCAGTGTATTGAGTGAAACCGAGAAAGTAGCATTGACCGGCATGATGGAAAAGCTGGATGGCCGGTTGAAGGAGCTGGAGCGTCCAGACTAGACCGACACATCCAAACCCGGCTACTGATCAAATTGCACACTACATGCCTCGCCAATTTCAAGAACGTCAAAGTTCGCCGCAGCGAAATACTGATCTGCAGTAAATGTAGCAATAGCGCCGCGGCGGCGGCTTGAGGAGCAAAATGTAGAAAAAAATCCCGCCGAACAGCTAATTTCGATGATACCCATGCTCGATCTGCAGCGCCAAATCCCCGAGATCTGCAAAGTACGGCGCTAGAAGATCTTCATCGACGGCACCAAGTGTATCCGGCGACCAGGCGGGGTTGCGGTCCTTGTCGATAATCTGTGCCCGCACCCCTTCATGGAAATCCGGCCCTTCCATGATTTTGCGGACGATGCCGAATTCCATTTTCACGCACTGGTCAAAAGACAAAGCACCACCGCGATTGATCTCTTCAAGGCTCAGTTTGAGCGAAATCGGCGACATACTCTTAAGCTTTTTCAGTGTTTGCTGCGCGAACCCGCTGTTGTTGCCGGCAAGCTGGCCCATCAAAACCTCAACACAGGCAAGGCCAAAAAAATACTGATCAATCTCGCCGCGAATATCTTTGAGCGGCGTTTCCTGGGCGACATGGAAATCGCCGACGCAGGCATCAATATCGGATTGTACCAGATTGTTCGAGGCGATATTTGTCAGCGCCTCTTCGAGCATGCCAAATCTGTCTTCCGGCACCAGATGCGTCGCGATCCCGGCATAAACCGCCGCTGCGCCATCAAGCCGGTGACCGGTGAGGCCAAGATAAGGCCCAAGCCCGCCTTCTAGCCGCGGCAAAAAATAACTCCCGCCCACATCAGGCACCATACCGATCCCGGTTTCCGGCATCGCCCAGATGATATTTTTGCCAACGATCCGGGTCGATCCCGAGATCGAAACGCCAACACCGCCGCCCATAACAACGCCGTGCATCAGTGCGACAAAGGGTTTCGGAAAATGATGGATTAGAGAGTCTAGATTATACTCTGTACGGAAGAATTCTGCTGTGCCTTGCGGGTCGGTTTTGGACTGATCATAGAGCCAGCGAATGTCGCCGCCAGCGCAAAATGCTTTCTCGCCTGCCCCTTTTATCAGAACGGCTTTTATCCCTTCCTCGCTCGCCCACTTTGTTAGCCGCGCCAGCATCAGCCGGCACATATTCCAGGTGAGTGCGTTCAATGCTTTCGGCCGGTTTAGCGTAATGATGCCCCAGCCGTTTGCTTCAGCAAAGAGAACTTCGTCTTCCATCGTAACGAACTTTCGATTTTCACGATTGGAGAAATGTACCGCCTTCCGGGATCGAACCAGAGACCTCTAGATCCACAATCTAGCGCTCTAACCTACTGAGCTAAGGTGGCATCTAGGGCTTCTCAGTCAAATCGACCAGTACGACAATTTTCCGATTTCGAGGTTGATCCAATATTTGCTGTTCTACATACCTAAATCCACGATAAAATGAACCACAATATTCATTGATTGAGGCTTCCTCAGGAGGCATCGCACTGCTCACATCCTTAAGGTAAAAGGCGCGCGGTCGGATTCTGAAACTGGCAGGTTGATCTTGTTGTAAACACAAAATGCCAAGATTCGCCCGTCGCCACAAATCCAGCATTAATGTTCCTTCGCGTGCATGCAATCGCCGTTGGCGTCAGTGGCTCCACACTTCTTCAGTATATCACTGGAACCACGATCAAGGCTAGCAATGTAGTCGACACTCTGCCGCCCAGCATGAAAGAGCAGTGGGCCAAGGTGCCCCGAATCGACCCTTATCTTGCCCGCCTTTCTTTCAGCATTTCAGATACGAACATGAGCGAGTCAGTATCGATACGCACACGGGCAATCGGCAGCAAGATGGCGTTCTCGATTGCAAGGTGCTGACGAATATGCTTTGCAAAAATCGTGAGCCGCTTTTTATCAGACGCGGTAAGCTGACGTCCTGACAAAAGGTTGCGCAGGCTGTCTACCACGTGATCGCCAACGAGTTCATCTTCCCTGTGTTCATCCGCGAGCCGGCTCAGCAAGTCCTCTATTTTATCTTCAGGCTGACATTGTTTTTTTAGAAGCGGAAAAAAGATGATTTCCTCATCTGCAACATGGTCAACAAAGTCTTGATCCAGAAATTTAACCAGATTACGGACGCCATCGTCGTCAAACGCCCCTCCCGCAATTGCATCAAGGATGAACGACGCTTGGCGTTGGCGTTGGTGTTCCGCGAAGAGGAATTTCAATGGCTCGTCCATCAAGCCTACTGACATTTGATCAATTTGCCAGATGTCAATGCACGGACGCATTGATCCATCAGGCTTCCCCTCGGTCTGTGATGTCTCGTCAGATGTATTTTTTGGGCTCGTCATATCCGGTGCACCCGTCAGAGTTGAAACCTTAAGGAAAGCCATAAAATATTACGATCAGCAAAGCCGCCATTCCCACTATACGAGGCACCCTTGAGTTCTGCCGACCAATGATCATTAATTCTTAGCGACGCGCCTGCATCAAATTCTTCACCAAAATCCATGCCGCCACGATCAGCATTGAAATCGTGATAGGTTGCGAAAATCTTTGCACTCTTGCCGACTGGCGGGTCGTTCCATTGATAGCTGACGCTGCCATACACATCCGCTATCCCGTTCACCGGCGTCGTTAGGAAAACGTCTGCAAACCCCTGGAACTTGTGCTGTGTGGCAAGGGGTGTTGAAAAACCGATGGTACCGTCTCCGCCAAGACGTTCATACCCGACTTTCGCCGTGACTGGCCATGCAACTACCTGCGCCTCGCCATGCACATATGTTTCGCGATAATCGAACGGATTGTTCGCCCGGTCAGTCTGGACGGCAAATTCTGCGATAACACCGAAACTGACATTTGAAACGTCTGTCGGTTTGGTCTTTTTCTCGTAGCGCAGCCCCCAAGTTGAGGAGGAAAGTGCCGGTGCCTCATCGAAATCCAGCAGCACGCCGTACCCCGTGAACTTACCGTACTCTTTGGCATCGTAGGCGGCCGAAATAACGTGACTGTCACTGTCAAACTCACCTAGCGGATTGTCGTCGCCGAAGATGCGGTGTACCCGATCGATATATAGGTAGTCGACGGTGAGGTTATCGATAAACGAGGTCGCGATGCGCGCTGCGTCGAATGTTTGTTCATTCTGCCTGAAACCAACCGCACCCACGAATCGCTGATTGGCCAGGTTATAACGCTGCCGGCCAGCCACAATGGTAGTGTCTGGAATGCCGGTATATGTTATCTGAGCGCGATTGATTTCGGTTGTGTCCGGGTCGGCAATTACCGGAAACTGGCCGCGGCCGTTGGTCGTGCTGTTAAAATGGTCATCGCCTATCGTTGTGACATTTTCAACTTCGACAAGAAACTTGAACTGATGAAACTCGCCTGTTTCAAACCCGAGGCGGGTCCGCAACGTGTTTGCCTGAGCATCCCCGGCAAAACCCTCCTGATCCTTTGATTCAAACCGATAACGCGCATCAAGGGTGAATTTACTAGCCTTTAGCGCTTCAGAGATCCTACTGTCCGATTCAGAAGTAACCAGTTGTTCCAGTGCGGTGGCTGGGTGCAAAGCCACGGCTACCGAGCAGAAACACGCAATCGTTATTTTCGTTTTCATAGCCCTTACTCCAACAAGTTATTCCTAATCGCATGCCGTCCCCACGGCAGGTTCACGAGGCTCGCGTCGTTTTGGTTCGGACGAGTTGGTACCCACGGCGATTCAGGTACCAGACTGGCGCACTTAAAATGTGCACCAGGCGGGTGAATGGAAAGATCAGAAAAATTGTCATTCCAAGGAATAAATGTGCTTTGAAGATTGGATGAACGGCGGCGACAAGCTCCGCAGCACCACCGCGGAATGTCAAAATGCGCTGCGCCCATTCCATAAATTTGACCATCTCGTGTCCATCAAGATGCTGAAGAGAGACAAATATTGTCGATAAACCGAGAAGCAGCTGTACAAACAGAATCAACAGAATCGACGTATCGCCAAAGCTGGAAGTTGCGCGAATGCGGGCATCAAACAATCGCCGGTGAATCAAAAGCAGCATGCCGACAAGGCACATAAGTCCAGCGAAACCACCAGCAACGATCGCCAGCAGCTGCTTGGCGCCATGTGAGACCCCCATGGCGTCGAAAATCCAGATCGGTGTTAACAACCCAACGAGGTGGCCAAAAAATATTATCAGAATGCCAACATGAAACAGGATGCTGCCCAGCACTAGCTGCTTCCTACGAAGCAACTGGCTCGATCCGCTGCGCCAGGAATACTGGCCGTACTCGAAGCGCAGAACACAGCCGACTATGAAGACCGTGAGGCAGATATAGGGATAGAAACCGAAAAAAAACTGATTGAGAAAATTCGCCATAGCCGTCAGCTCCCTAGACCTGTGATATTGCGCCTGCTTCCACCATCATCAACGTTCATGCGCTTTAGTACCTCGTCGATTTTTGGGCAGCCTTCCTGTCCGGGACCAAACGTTATCGGCCGATCTTCCCAAGCAGCATCCAGAGCCTCAAAATCATTTGGATCATCATCTGGCGCTTTGCGAAGCTCTTCGATTTCCGATTTTTCCGGCTCCTTGCCGACAATCGACTCAAGAAAATAAAAAACCGCCGTGTAAGGCGTATTCCGTTTCGCCAGACGCTCCTTTAATGCAACCAGAACGCCGATGGCCTCAGCAAGCAAAGTACGCGCCTCATCGTCCGATCTGGTTGACAAAAACTCAAGAAACAGCGGCAAATAGTCGGGCAGTTCCCGAGCGTCAATTTCCAGACCGCCCTGGGCATAGAGGGTCTGCAAATCAACCATCGCCTGGCCACGATCGCGCGATTCACCATGTACATGCTCGAACAAATGCAATGAAAGCGAACGCGTCCTGTCAAAAAGGAGCACGTAGCGCTCCTGCAATTCATTAAGATCCTGTGTCTCAAAATTATCAATAAGAGGTTGAACGCTCTGAAGTACTGACAGCGGCACCAGCATCTCTTCGAAAAGAATCGTTCGAATTTCGCCGGCAGCCGCTTGTATATCGGCCGTTGGGTAGGACAACAATGCGCTCAACGCCTGGTATGTTTTCATGATTTCATCCGATCCTTTATGCTTTTTCTTTTGATGGCGTTTTTGCGAACAAGCCCGTCCACTCGACAGCATGCTTTGGCTCACCGCAGCCTTCACCGAAACTGAAACCGCAACCGCCTTTCAAATCGTAAGCGTTCTCCGCATACTCCCTATGAGAAGTCGGAATGACGAAACGATCTTCATAGTTAGCGATGGCCATCAACTGATACATTTCATCAATCTCTTGACCGGTCATGCCCACCCTACCGGGGATTGTCTCGTCCACCTCGCCCTCGTAGGATTTCGAGCGCATGTAAGAGCGCATCGCGATTAGTTTTTCGAGCGCTTTTACGACCGGCTCTTCATCACCAGCGGTCAGGAGATTGGCGAGATACTGCATTGGTATGCGCAAATTGCGCACGTTCGGCATTGCGCCCTTTTCTCCAAACGCTCCGGCCTGTGCCATCGACTGAATTGGCGACAGCGGAGGCACATACCAGACCATTGGAAGCGTGCGATACTCTGGGTGCAGTGGAAATGCGATTTTCCACTCCATCGCCATCTTCCAGATCGGCGAGTTGCGTGCCGCCTCCAGCCACGCCTCTGGAACGCCATCTTCGCGAGCTTGCTCTTGAACCTCAGGATCGTTTGGATCTAAGAAAATATCAAGATGGCTCTGATAGAGATCGGTTTCTTGTTCAACGCTGGCGGCCTCTTCGATCCGGTCAGCATCGTAAAGCACGACACCTAGGTAACGTATGCGACCAACACAAGTTTCTGAACAAACCGTTGGTTGGCCTGCTTCCAGACGTGGGTAACAAAGAGTGCATTTTTCCGATTTGCCAGTGTTCCAGTTGTAGTAGATTTTTTTGTATGGACAGCCTGACACGCACATGCGCCAACCCCGACACTTGTCCTGGTCGATCAGTACGACGCCGTCTTCCTCGCGTTTGTAAATAGCGCCAGATGGGCAAACTGCGACGCAAGCTGGGTTTAAGCAATGTTCGCATAGTCGCGGCAGATACATCATGAAGGTGTTTTCAAACTGGCCATAGATCTCTTTCTCGACTTTCTCGAAATTGTAGTCTTTCGAGCGTTTTGAGAATTCGCCGCCGAGAATTTCTTCCCAGTTTGGGCCCTTGCTGATCTTCTCGATACGCTCACCGGTGATCAACGATCGTGGCCGCGCTGTCGGTGCGGTCTTCATCTCCGGTGCTTTTTGAAGATGCTCGTAATCAAAGGTGAAAGGTTCGTAGTAGTCGTCGATCTCCGGCAGATGCGGGTTAGCGAAAATCTTCGACAGGACGCCGAGCTTGCCGCCCATTTTGGGTTGGAGTTTGCCGTTTTTCTTGCGTTCCCAGCCGCCCTTCCAGCGGGCCTGGCTTTCCCAGTCATCGGGATATCCTATGCCGGGTTTTGTCTCGACATTGTTGAACCAGGCATATTCGACACCTTCGCGGGTCGTCCAGACGTTCTTACAGGTGACAGAACAGGTGTGGCACCCGATACATTTATCGAGGTTTAAAACCATGCTGATTTGGGCGCGGACCTTCATTCAGCAATCTCCTTTTTTTTCGCCGGCTCATCGAGCCAATCAACTTTGTTCATTTTTCGGACAATGACGAATTCATCGCGGTTTGAGCCAACGGTCCCGTAGTAGTTGAAACCGTAAGATTGCTGCGCATAGCCGCCGATCATATGAGTTGGTTTTAATACGGTGCGGGTGACGGAATTGTGTATGCCACCACGCTGGCCTGTTATCTCCGAACCCGGCACATTCACGATTTTCTCTTGTGCATGATACATCATGACCATGCCGGGCTTGATACGCTGGGAGACCACAGCGCGGGCTGTCAGTGCGCCATTGGTGTTGTACGCTTCAATCCAGTCATTATCTTCAATGCCCACGTCTTTGGCGTCATCTTCACTCAGCCACACAATCGGTCCACCGCGCGAAAGCGTAAGCATCAATAGGTTATCTGTGTACGTTGAGTGTATGCCCCATTTCTGGTGTGGCGTGATAAAATTGAGCACGATTTGCTTGTTACCGTTTGGTTTTTTGTCAATGATCGGGGCAATCGTTTTCATATCAACAGGCGGTCGATAAACGCAAAGCGATTCCCCGAATGCCCTCATCCATAGATGGTCCTGGTAGAGTTGTTGGCGCCCTGTCAGGGTTCGCCACGGGATCAACTCATGCACATTGGTGTAGCCAGCGTTGTAGCAAACTTTTTCAGACTCGATGCCCGACCATGTGGGGGAAGAAATGATTTTCCGCGGCTGCGCAACGACATCGCGGAAACGGATTTTTTCATCTTCTTTCGGTCGTGCAAGATGTGCGTGCTCACGTCCGGTGATTTTTTCAAGCGCGCCCCACGCCTTAACGGCAACTTCGCCGTTCGTTTCTGGCGCCAGCATCAAGATCACTTCTGCTGCATCTATCGCACTATCAATGCGCGGCATGCCTTTAGTCGGGCCCTCTTCTTTGACAACTCCATTGATTGCTCTGAGATGTTCAACTTCATGTTCTGTTTTCCAGGCAATGCCTTTACCGCCGTTGCCAACGCTGTCCATCAATGGGCCAAGCGCAGTAAACCTTTTGTGGAGGTTGGGGTAATCTCTCTCAACAACTGCAATTGCTGGCATCGTCTTACCCGGGATCGGTTCGATTTCACCTTTCTTCCAGTCTTTCACGTCAACGGCCTGGGCCAACTCGCCTGGCGTGTCGTGCAGGATCGGCGTCAAGACGACATCTTGCTCAGCGCCCAGCACTTCGGGTGCGACATCGGAAAAAGACTGCGCGATGCCCTTGAAAATATCCCAGTCGCTTTTGCATTCCCATAAGGGGTCAACTGCGCTTGTCAACGGATGGATAAACGGGTGCATATCCGACGTATTGAGATCATCTTTTTCGTACCAGCTTGCGGTCGGCAGCGCGATGTCGGAGTAGACACAGGTCGTCGACATGCGGAAATCGATGGTCACGAGAAGGTCGAGTTTCCCTTCAGGCGCGTCCTCATGCCACACTACATCTTCGGGTTTCTGACCGCCAGTCTCGCCGAGATCCTTGCCCTGGACACCGTGCGTCGCACCAAGCAGATGTTTCAGAAAATACTCGTGCCCCTTGCCAGAAGAACCAAGCAGGTTTGACCGCCAGACAAACATGTTGCGCGGCCAGTTCGCCGGATCGTCCGGATCCTCGCAAGACATTTTGAGAGTGCCGGATTTCAATTCTCTAGCGACATAGTCTGCTACTTCCACGCCGGCGGCGGCCGCATCATTAGCTATTTCCAGGGGATTGCGTTGAAGCTGAGGCGCAGATGGTAGCCACCCCATCCGCTCGGCACGCGCGTTCAAATCGATGAAGCTGCCATCCGAAACGCCGTCTGGCGCAAGAGGTGACATGATTTCATCAACACCGACTGTTTCGTACCGCCATTGATCCGTGTGGGCATAAAAGAAAGATGTTGAATTCATCTGGCGTGGTGGACGGGCCCAATCGAGGCCAAATGCAAGCGGTTGCCAACCGGTTTGGGGACGCAGCTTTTCCTGGCCCACATAGTGCGACCACCCACCACCAGACTGGCCGACGCAACCACACATCACCAGCATATTGATGATGCCGCGATAACTCATGTCCATGTGGTACCAGTGGTTAAGACCGGCACCGAGAATGACCATGGATTTGCCGCGGGTCTTCTCGGCATTGTCAGCGAAACCACGCGCGACAGCAATTACCTTGTCGCGCGACACACCGGTGATTGCTTCCTGCCATGCCGGCGTGTAGGGAATATCGTCGTCGTAGGACGTGGCTGCCCCGTCAGCGCCCAAACCGCGATCAAGCCCGTAATTGGCAACGAGCAAGTCAAACACTGTTGCGACCAGTGTCTCACCATCTTGTAGTTGTAGTCGTTTGGCTGGGACGCGGCGTTCAAGCACATCTGGATGGTCAGTACCGGTAAAATGATCATGCGCACGATTGCCAAAATAAGGAAACGCAACATCTACTGCGTCATCGCGGTGATCAATCAGCGAGATAGCAAGATCGGTATCAACGCCCGCGCCGGATTTTTCTTCAAGATTCCACTTGCCCTGCTCGCCCCATCTAAAACCGATTGAACCACGCGGGCAAACAATTTTGCCTGCCTTCTGGTCAAAGGCAATGGTCTTCCATTCAGGGTTATTGCTTTCATTAAGACCATTGTCGAAATCGGAAGCGCGCAGCAGGCGGTCCGGAACGAGATGCCCGTCTTTTTTGACCAGCCGAACCAGCATCGGCATGTCGGTATATTTCCGCGCATACTCCTGAAAATATCCAACCTGCCGGTCGAGATAGAATTCCTTGAGAATGACGTGACCGAATGCCATCGCGAGTGCCGCGTCAGTTCCCTGCTTTGGTGATAACCAGATGTCTCCAAATTTCGATGCTTCAGAGTAATCCGGCGAGACCACAACGCTTTTAGCACCCTTGTAGCGAACCTCGGTGTAGAAATGCGCGTCGGGTGTTCGGGTCTGCGGTACGTTAGATCCCCACAATATCAGGAACCCTGAATTGTACCAGTCAGCGCTTTCAGGAACATCAGTTTGTTCACCCCAGGTCATCGGGCTCGCCGGAGGCAGGTCGCAATACCAGTCATAAAAACTCATACAGGTTCCACCAAGCAGTGACAGATAGCGCGAACCTGCAGCATATGAGACCATCGACATCGCTGGGATCGGTGAAAAGCCGATGACCCGATCTGGTCCGTATTTCCTGGCCGTGTACGCATTAGCGGACGCAATGATCTCATTGACCTCAGGCCAGCTTGCCCGAACAAAGCCGCCAAGGCCGCGTTGTTTCACGTAAGAGTCACGCGTTGACTGATCTTCAACAATGGACGCCCAGGCAGCGACAGGCGTGCGGATTGCCCGCGCAGCGCGCCAGGCTTGCATCAACCTGCTGCGGATCAACGGGTGTTTCAGCCGATTGCCGCTATATAGATACCAGCTGTAGCTGGCACCGCGGGAGCAACCACGCGGTTCATGATTTGGTAGATCGGGGCGCGTTCTTGGGTAATCCGTTTGCTGTGTTTCCCACGTCACAATACCGCCCTTGACGTAGATTTTCCAACTGCAAGACCCGGTGCAATTCACGCCATGGGTGGAGCGCACAATCTTGTCATGCTGCCAGCGCTTCCGGTAGGCATCCTCCCAAGTGCGATCTTCTTGCGTCACGACACCATGACCGTTGGAGAAATTGCTGACCTGTTTTTTGAAATATGTCAGCCTATCCAGAATATGGCTCATGCAACTTCTCCGGTTTGCAAGTTAACGGGTTCAGATGATTTTGTTGGCTGGCCGCGCTCAATGGCATGCAGCACCCCACCCTTGCGGGAGTAGACAAACCAAGTAAGCGCCGCACAGGTCGCATAGAAAACAAGGAATGCCCAAAGCGCACCTTCGGGGCCACCAGTCATTGAAATTGAGGTTCCGTATGACTTGGGAATGAAGAATGCGCCGTAGGCGGCGATCGCTGATGTGAACCCGATAATTGCGGCCGATTCTTTTTCCGCCTGACGCAACCGCGCCGCCGGGTCAAGTTGTGGCGCGAGCCGCCCTACTTCTTCGCGCATGATGATCGGGATCATCTGGAAAGTGGAGGCGTTGCCGACCCCTGTCGCAAAGAACAAGATCATGAACATCACGAAGAACCCCCAGAATGCGCCTGCTTGATCCTTGATCCCAAGAAAATACAGAACGCCGCCGACCGCGATGATCATGGTCAAGAACACCCAGAATGTGACCCGGGCACCGCCCCATTTGTCAGAGATCCAACCGGTCATTGATCTGGATAAGGCGCCGACCAGCGGCCCTAGAAAGGCGAATTGCAGAACATTTACCTCGGGAAATTGCGTTTTCATCAATAACGGAAATCCCGCCGCATACCCAATAAATGAGCCGAACGTGCCGGTATAAAGCCAGCACATGATCCAGTTGTGACGACGGGTGAAGATCACCGACTGCTCTGCGAACGATGCTTTGGCCGACGCAATATCATTCATGCCGAACCAGGCAGCTGCAGTTGCAATCAGAAGAAACGGCACCCAGATGAAGCCGGCATTTTGCAACCACATCAACTGTCCATCGTTAGTGGTCTGCGGCTCACCACCCAACACACCAAAGACGCTTGCTGTAATGGCAATCGGCACCGCGAATTGCATAACGCTGACGCCAAGATTTCCAAGACCGGCGTTCATCGCCAACGCATTGCCTTTCTGTGCTTTTGGGAAGAAAAAGCTGATATTCGCCATTGAGGAGGCAAAATTGCCGCCGCCAAAACCGCACAACAAAGCAAGTACAAGGAACAGAAAGTATGGTGTTGCCGGATTTTGCACGGCATAACCGATACCAAACGCCGGGATAAGCAAGGACGCAGTGGTCAATGTCGTCCACAATCGGCCACCCACAATTGGCACCATGAATGAATAGAAAATCCGCAAACTCGCACCGGATAGACCCGGCAGCGCCGCCAGCCAAAACAACTGATCTGTTGAGTAGGCAAAACCGATAGAGGGTAATTTCGCAACAACGACGCTCCACACCATCCAGACGGAAAAAGCAAGAAGCAGCGCGGGGATTGAAATCCAGAGGTTACGGTTGGCGATGCGGCGCCCTTTTTCCTTCCAGAACGCCTCATCTTCTGGCCGCCAGTCCTCAAGCACCGGGCTGACTTTCTCGGCGCGTTCTTTGGTGTGTATTTCCTGCATTTCCGGAAATTGCGGCAATGCTTCCAGTTCCGTACCAAAGGCTTTCTGCTCCATATGGCGGATCGCGAAGTGCATCCAGATGAGTGAGACGCTGGCCACGCCAAAAAGCAGCATGAAACAACTGGTCCAGATACCTGTTAAATCGTTCATCACACCGAACATAATCGGTAAGACAAATCCGCCGAGACCACCGACCATCCCGACAAGGCCGCCAACGGCCCCTACGTGTTCGGGATAATAAACCGGGATGTGCTTGTAGACCGCTGCCTTGCCGAGCGACATGAAAAAACCGAGAACGAAAATCACAACAACAAAAGGCGCGAGCCCCATTTGGGTTGAAAACGTAATGTTGCCTTCAATGCCATGAATTATATAATCCGTATGAGGATAGGCCAACATGAAAAGGCAAAGAGCCGATACCGCGAACGTCCAGTACATAACTTTTCGAGCGCCTATTTTGTCGGACAAGTATCCGCCATACGCCCGAAAAAGGCTCGCGGGAATTGCGTAGGCCGCCGCGAGCATGCCGGCGGATTTAATATCGAGGTCATAAACGCCGATCAGATAGCGGGGCAACCACAGTGCAAGAGCTACGAAAGCACCGAAGACAAAGAAATAGTAGAGAGCGAATCGCCAAACCTGAAGTCTGCGAAGCGGGGACAATTCCATCAGGGCATTGCGAGGTTTTTCGCCGCGCGCTTTCCTGGCGATAGTCGCCGGGTCCTCTTTGGTAAACAGGAAAAAGAGTATCGCAACCACAACCAAGATCACGGCATAGACTTGCGCCGTGCGCTCCCAACCGAGGGCCACCAACAAAAACGGCGCCCCGAAGCTAGTTATAGCTGCACCGACATTTCCCATGCCGAAAATGCCGAGAGCTGTTCCTTGATGTTCGCTGTCGAACCATTTTGACGTGTAGGCTATACCAACAGCAAAAGATCCCCCGGCGAGCCCCACGCCCAGTGCGGCCACTAGGAACATCGGGTAAGTACTGACGGTTGATAAGAGCCACACGGCTATTGCCGACAGCAGCATAACCATCGTGAAAACCCTGCGCCCACCAAACTGATCGGTCCAAATGCCAAGAAAAATCCGGCTTAGTGAGCCCGTCAGGATAGGCGTTGCGACGAGGATACCAAATTGGGTCTCACTTAGCCCCAGGTCCTGCTTGATCCTCACACCAATGATCGAAAATATTGTCCATACTGCAAAACATGCTGTGAACGAAATCGTACTTGTCCACAATGCTTGTTGTTGCTGGCTTTTTGTTACCCCTTCAAGATTTTGCATGGTGACCGCCTCGATTTTCTCTACGTCAGATAGATCCTAAAGCCAGCATTTCTGCCTTGCTTCATGAACTCATCCTCATTGACAGCAAATATCGGTGATCACCCTCTTGGCGCAAGTGCAGTGTGCCGAATTTCATCCGTGAACCGAAGAAACAAGACATGCGGCGTGAAAAGTCGTCTGGTGATTTGCAGTTTTGGGGAGCAGGCATTGATCACAATCAATGACTGACTTGGCAGGGCAGATGACGCCGCTTGACAAATGTCAAGTGAATGTCGGATACGGATGGCAGGAAGCAGCGAGGGAAAGCGGATGCGCAACGCAGAAAAGGAAACTGTTCGTTCGCTCGAACTATTCTCCGACATGTCGGATAAACATTTCGAAGAGCTGTTAGTTGGCAGCTTCCTGCAACGCTTCCCCGCCTCGGTCATTTTGTTCTCCGAGACCGATCTGACGGACTTTCTACATGTCCTGATTGATGGTCAGGTCGAGCTGTTCGCCAGCACAAATAACCGAGAGGGCACGATGACCCTGATCAGGCCAGTCGCAACATTTGTACTGGCATCGGCAATAACAGACGGTGTCTATCAATTGTCAGCACGAACTCTGCAGTCATCGCAGATTCTGATGATACCAGCACAAAATATCAGAGCGGCGATGTCTGAGGACCGAAAGTTTGCGGAACGGTCTGTGCGTGAACTGGCCCACTGTTATCATGGAGTTGTTCGAGCCTACAAAAATATGAAGCTCCGAACTGCGGTGGAACGTCTCGCGAACTATCTGCTGGTGCAACACAGACGCCAGGGCGAGAGTCATGCACTGGTATTGCCCGTGGAAAAACGTGTCCTTGCATCCATGCTTGGGATGACGCCAGAAAATCTGTCACGCTCGTTTGTGACGTTGAAACCATATGGCGTAAAAGTCGATGGTAGCGAAGTCAGCATCACAAAACTGAAAGACCTGGAAACCCTCGCCAAACCATCTGCGCTGATCGACAACAAATAAGGGAGGATGTTCATCCATGGCCAAAGAGAAATTACCGTCAGCTGCTGGTGGCGTTGCAAGCGATTTTCCGAACGTGTGGAAAGCCTATGCAGCACTTGGCAAAGAAGTATCAGAGGCCGGCTTGCTCGATGCTAAAAGCCGCCGGCTCGTGAAACTTGCACTTTCGATCGGTGGCAGCTCTGAGGGTGCCGTTCATTCACATACCAGGCAGGCGCTCGCTGAAGGAATCTCTGCGGATGAAATCAAGCACACAGCTCTTTTGGCGATAACAACTTTGGGATTTCCAAATGCCATCGCCGCATTGAGCTGGATTGAGGATATCACCGATCCGGACTGAGATCCGCCGGGAAGGTTCGCTTCTGGTGGGTCTGGCTTTTCCTTTGCCGCCCAAAAAGGGCGGCCCCGGAGACGATGGCCCGCCATCGTGAGCGAAAGGCGGCATCAACTGTTCGTTTGGCAAATGAGTGCCTGAAGGAATAGATACGTGACTATCCGTTGACCTGTTTTCAAATCTTTAGTGGTACCGCCTCCTGGGATCGAACCGGGGACCTCTAGATCCACAATCTAGCGCTCTAACCTACTGAGCTAAGGCGGCCTGTCTGAAAATGAGCGCGCAACCTAGTCGCACTCATTCTGATTTTCAAGTGTAAGATGGTGACCTAAATCTCGTAGCCCATGGCCTTAATTTCGGCTTTCAGCGAAGCAATACGAGTTGAATCAGCCGGGTGTGTCGATAGGAATTCTGGCGGGGCAGCGCCTGCTTGAGATTTTGCCTGCGCCATTTTGGTCCAGAACCGGACCGCTTCGCGCGGATCATAGCCAGCGCTCGGCATGTAACGAAGGCCGACACGATCGGCTTCTGACTCATGGCTCCTCGAGAACGGCAGCAGGAAGCCAACCTGCGCGCCCACACCGAGCGCTTGTTGAATGGCTTGCGAGTTTTGCGGCGAGCGTGAATCGAGGATCGCACCGGCGGCGCTAAGCCCGAATTGTGTCGCGGCTGATTGTCCATAACGTTGACCGGAATGGTTCAGTTTCACATGCGCAACTTCATGACCCATGACCACGGCGATCTGGTCATCATTCTCCATCACATCGAGAATGCCGGTGTAGATGCCGATCTTGTTCCCTGGCAGGGCAAAAGCATTCAGCGACTTGTCATCAAACGTCACAACTTCCCACGCGGCCGGATTTTCACCGGCTGCCCGCAGCACTTTTAGAGCAACCCGATTGACCCGGCTCGTGTAGCGCGGATCGGTAGATGCCCGTTGTTTCTGTTTCAGCTCGGCCCAGGCCGGACCTGCGGCCTGTGCCATTTGCGCCTGCGACGGCGTGAACGCGGTTGCAACCGTCGAGCATCCCGGCGCTAGCGCAATTGCCGTTCCACCAGCAAGACCGCGCAACAAATCGCGTCGGCTTAACGACGGCTGGTGTACTTCCTGATTTTCAGTCTCCTGATAACAACCACACATGCGACCCACCTCCTGCTCTTTCCGGTACATTCGGGTGAGCTATACCCAGCCCTGACTTCTGATATAATTGCGCAGATTTTCTGCACGGTACAATGGATCAGGGTGCGTGGATAGCCAGCTTGGGCCACGCGACTGTGATGACTTTGCCATTTTCTGCCACAGACTGACTGACTGCATCGGATCATAGCCACCGTTGTACATATACTTGGCACCCAGTGTATCAGCCTCAAGCTCATGACGACGCGAGTAAGGCAAGATGACACCAAACATCAACCCGGCACCCAGCGCAGCTCCCAGCAGCTGCGTGTTGCGGCTGGCATTACGCTGACAATTATTTACGGCCGCCACTTCCTCGCGGGTGTAACCGCCGGGCGCGTAGGCTTCTTTCAACTCCTCGCATTTGCGGTTCATTTGCGACGCGCCGATCATTGTGCCACCTGCGACCGCGAGTTGGCCCGCCATTTGCTGACTGACCCGTTCAGCGGCATGGCGGCCGCTCACATGCCCAACTTCATGGCCCAGGATTGCACCGAGCTGATCGTCATTATCGACGAAGTCCATCATGCCTTTGTAAAATCCGACCCGATTACCCGGCAACACGAAGGCGTTCTTTGTGTTCGAGTTAAACACGGCATACTCAAAGCGCTGGTCTGCGCGTCCGGCGCCTTTTGCGATGCGACTGCCCACAGATTCAAGTCGCCGATTGTAGGACGTGCCGTTGAGTGTCGGCTGTGATTTCTTCGATTCAGCCCATGAAGACGCTGCCATCTGGGCAAGCTGACCATCCGAGACGAGGATTAGCTGGCTGGCGCCGGTTTCCGGGTTAGTTGAGCAACTTGTCAGCGCGGTTGGAATTGCCGCCATGACAGTGCCTGCCGCAAGCCCGCGCACCAGGTCCCGGCGCGACATCTGAACAATGTCCAAGCCCTTGATTTTACCTACAATTTTTCGATTTTCACCGTCACACATAGCCCCACCTCCTGATGCAGTCTCGCTGCATATGGTAACCATGTGGAGTATTCTTGCAAGACAATGGCGCGAAAATGGCCCGGTGATGGCAAAAGCCAGGTTAAAACCACAATATCGTGATCAGGTTGACAGCGCTTCTTTCACCTTGGCCGCGACGACTTTCAGACTGAAGGGTTTCTGCAAATAGCCTGCGCCTTCGATGGCAGCGAGCTTTTCGCGCATTGCGCCTTCAGCATAACCTGACATGAAGATAATTTTACTGGCGCCGAGTTTTTCACCCGCCTCTTGAATCAGTGTCGGTCCATCCATTTCCGGCATCATAATATCAGTCAACACAAGGTCGAACGGCTTTTCCTCATCCTGAATAATCTCAAGCGCTTCATCGCCATCGGTCGCTTCAACGATGTCGTACCCACACATCTGCAACGCCCTGACAATGATAGAGCGCGCGCCGTCCTCATCTTCAACGATCAGGATACGCCCCTTACCAGTTAAGTCTGCGGACTCACCTGGTTTTCTCGCAGCCTCTGCAGCGGCAACAGCAGCTTCGCGCTCAATTTCTTCTGCATCCATCTGGTAGGCGGGCAGGAAGATGCGGAATGTTGCCCCTTCTCCTGGTCGGTTATCTAGAAATATACGACCGCCCATCTGACCGATAATACCGTACACGGTTGAAAGACCAAGTCCCGTACCCTTGCCCTCTCCTTTTGTCGTGAAAAACGGCTCGAAGATCTTGTCAGCTATTTCCGGCGGCACACCGCTGCCTGAATCAGCAACTTCAATGAGAACGTGATCCATCGCATCCAGAACCGCATAACCGTAATTCACGACATCATCTGCATCGATCAGCTTGGTTTCGATCGTCAGTTCTCCACCATCCGGCATCGCATCGCGCGCATTTACGGCGAGGTTCATAATGGCGAGCTCCAATTGTCCCTTGTCAGCTTTGACCTTGGGCAAGCCCCGACCGTTGACAACGTTTAAGTCAACGCGTTCGGTGAGCGATCGGTTGAGGAACGGTGAGAAATCCCGCAACAAATCAGTAATTGACAAGATTTCGGAACGCAGGGTTTGCTTTCTAGAAAACGCTAGAAGATTGCTGGTGAGGTTCTTCGCGCGCTGGGCATTCTGCTGGATAAGAACAAGATCAGGATAAGACGGATCGCCAGCCGCATGCCGGCGCGTTAGGAATTCGCATGACCCCATGATCACCAACAAAAGGTTGTTGAAATCATGCGCGATACTGCCCGCCAGATGACCGATTGTCTTGAGCTTCTGATCCTGCGAATAGTCTTCTTCCATCCGTTTCTGGAATGAAACGTCCACTGAATAAAGAACAGTCTGTCGCTTGCCGTAGCTGCCGCGGCGGCGCTTCACCGGCCGTGCATGGAGGTGCATGATCTTGGCCGATTGACCTTCACCGAGATGCACTTCGACCGGGCGCGCCAGTAGGGAATTGGCGCTGCGATTCTTGATCGCGGAGGCAAGATCCTTGATGACTTTTTCTTCGAAGCATTTCGACATGATCGGTGTGTTGCCGCTGATGCCAAAAATCTCAGTGAAAACTTTGTTTGCATCTGCAATCTTCGCGTCGGAGCCAATGTCCCCTTCGATCACGGCAACACCAAATGGCGCCTCACTTGCGTCACCCAGCAGAGAATCGGCTGCTTCACTCGGCGCGACTTGCAACTCCGGTTGCAGCTCAACACAAACGAACCCCTCACCCACACCACCGCGTGAAAATGGTGTCAGTTGCACATCCATGCCGCCGCCACTGCGGCGACGCATACGTGCATCAATCGGTGCAAGTTCTTCCTCCCATAGGCCAGCGACAAGTTCATCGGTTTCTCCCAAGATGAAGTCGCCGAGGTCCAAAGAGTTCGTCAAAGTGCCAACCCATTCTGCCAGGGCCTCATTATACCAGGCAATCCGGCCCGATCGTTCAAGACCAAAAACTGGCCGGGGGTATTTTGCATATGCGGTCGAGAGGGCATCAACGATGTCCTCCACTTCCTGCTCGCGCAGGCGCCATGCGATGTGTTGGCCATTGTCGCGCATTGGGCGCAGGGAAACTTCAAAACGTCGCAATTTCGTTGCGCCATTTCCGCTGCCCATCATCTGGGTAATGATTTCTTCTGTTGCCACACCGCTTTTGGCTGCGCGGCATAGATGAAAGACTTTCCGGGACTCCGAGCCCGACTGAGCAAACAGCCGGTCCATACGGGGAGGCAAGCCTGACGGACCGGAAATACCTGCATCTTTCGCCATCTGTTGATAGGCATCATTTGCATAAACAACGACACCGTCTTTTGTCGTGACAAGCCGGGCGTCGATATCAACGTTGAGAATATCCTCAGCAATGCCAAGGGGTTGCAGAATATCACGGCCAGCAAGCTCAACGGCATCCATCTTGTTATGACCAGTTGCGCGGTGCATCATGAAACCAGTTAACATCATCGGTGAAAACGACTTGGTGGCAGCGCCGAGCACGAACAGACTGATCAGCAGCGTAAGCCCGCCAACCAGTATCAACCACGGGATACCGGAGGCAACGCCAACTATCAGGGCGTAGCCAATGCTGGCAACGACACAGGCCATAGAACTCCAGATGACCCATGGCGCGATTTGCGCCAACAGGCTTTCAGTGCTCAGCGCATCGAGCGCCTCACCGTTTGGATCGTCCAGAGGAGCAGATTTTTTTTCTTTTTTTTGGGCATGCGGGCCAATTTGTTGCGCCGCGGTTTTCGCCGCATCCAGCTGAGCCAGGATGTCCTGGGGTGAGGCAATTTTCGGTGGCGCAGGTAAAGGCGCGGGTCCGGGCTCGTTGGCTTCAAACGCGGCATCAAAACTCTCATCAACGGGTCCGATGGCAGCGGCTGCAAGATCGGATGATTGCAGAGCATCCTCGAAATCATCGTCAAAGGATTCTGGCGCCACCCTCAGTCCTTCCGTGATGCTTTCCAGCGACACTTTTTGAGATGGGTTTTTGAGGCTGTTTTGCATAGGGTACCGTTAACTAAGTTATTGTTTTTTCGCGCATTTTTGTCGAAGCGACATAGTTTGCAAGCGTTCGCATCTGATGACTAGAGAAGGAAAAGAATTTTTATCCATGCCTGCCGCCAGCATCCGGGCAGAATAGTTACCAATTTCTTACCGTGAGAAGGATCGGCAAAGCCGCGATTATCGCAAGGTTACCGCTGTGCCCGAACAGGAGACCATCAACATGGCACCTTTTTGAGTATCGATACTCTCGTAATCAATATCGATCGCAATGACAGCATCGGCGCCGAGCGTCTGGGCTTCTTCAATCATATCATTCATGGCGTGGTCCCGGGCCTCGCGCAGGGCCTTCTGGTAGCCACCCGAACGGCCACCGATGATATCTCTCAACCCTGCAAAAAGGTCGCGAAAAATGTTAACGCCGAGAATCGCTTCGCCTGTGATCACACCTTTTATTTCAGCAACTTCACGTCCGGGAAGGTCCGGCGTTGTTGTCGTGATCATCTATCGTACCTCTAAAATATGCCGAGAAACTTCTTGCGTTTATCCCGGCCCTTCCCGGCCTGATACTGATGCGAAACATTCAGATAGTCCATCTCTCGACGAACCGTCAGGTTCTCTGTGGTTTTCAGGTCCTGCGTCAACTTGTCCTGTTCCATCACGGGTACGGACAAGTCCTGCTGGCGGTTTTGAACCTTGCCCTTTTTGTCAAAGCTGGTGAGACGCTCGCGCAGCGCGGCAAAAGCAGCTTCGGCAGGCTCGGTCACACCCTCCGGCATCGGCACGGATGCGGCTTCGTGGGCGTTTTCTAAGAGCGAACGATGGCGCTCCATTTCTTCAGTCACCGGCCGCGGAATATTATCAACGCCGGACCCAGTCAGGTTTCGGCTCGTTGATTCTTCAAACCGGCTCCAGATTTCTTTCAGGTGGTCAGTCATCGTTTACATCTCCGGCTTTTCTTTTTTCCATTCAAGACCGCCATTGCGCGTGATCACCGCGACATCAATCGGGCCGCCGACAGTTTCAATGGAATTCATCACCTTCTGCTGGAAGGAGTTGAGTTTGATCAGGCTCGCCGCGGTCTCGCCAAGCTCTTTCTTTGGCAGGGTCTGAATGGCACGATAAATCGGCAGGGTATGGACCGCGTATTGGTACTGATCAATTGACCCAAAAAATTCCCGCAGGGCATAGCCGAGGTTATTTTCGGAGTAATCCTGCCACAGGGTCTGACGCTGTTCGTCCGAGAGGCCTGGTGCCCGGCCAATAAGGTCGGTTGCCATGTTGACCGACAGTTTGAGCGTTTCACCGAACATGAAGTGCCGCAAATAGGTATCCATGCCGGTGAGGAAAGTACGGATCATCCGGTCTTGCGCAAAGGGCTGCACCACTGGCCCAGTATCGGACTTCATGTCGGCCGCCCGGTCCTGGCGATGTTTCAAAAGTCCCAATACGACAGAAGAAGTGAGATAAGAGCGCATTGACGGGAATTTGTCCTGACGCCCAAAACCAGCAAAGACGACGCCGGTATAATGCTCAAAGAATGCATCCTTCGTCACCGAGAACACGGCAACATCATGCAGCCTGCTGCGCGTCGTGTCAGACACCGTCAAAGTCGGGTGATCCTGTTTCAAAGAGCCGACTAGTGAGTCAACCAACTGACCGATTTCATCCTTGTACCGCCGGCGGACCTGCTCGGTCATGCCTGACGGGAAACAGTCGAGTTCACCGCGCGGGCTGTCATCAAGGCTCTTGTCATAGTCATTCAATAGCTGATCAACCACAAACTCGAAAATCGAGCTGACATGGTCGCGCACGCGCCCAGCCTGCGCGTCGCGGAATTTTAGGACCTGATGATCGAAATCCTGCGCCAAAATCGTAAAAATCACCGCGATATGTTTGAAGAACTCTGTATCTTGATGATCCGCCGGGAAAAGTTCCGGATTGCCGGAAATGAAATTCATGAAATCCTGCGCGTAACCATCAACCGTATCGAAACTTTTGCCCCCTGCCTGTTCCCGATACAGGGAGATTACCGTCTCCCAGGGCACCGACATGATCTCGGCATTGTTGTAGATCATCACCGCAACCGGCTGTCCATCGATCAGCGGGAACAGTTTGTCCACCGACTGATAGGTTTTCAGATAGTTGGCACCGCTGATCGTGACCGCGCTATCTGCGGCCATGGCGACTGACTGTCTGTTCATTAACACGACTTCTGACGTCATTCTTGCCCCGACTCCCAAGTTTTGACGCCCGTGACAGCGCCGACCCCACAGTTATCGGCCATGTTAGACGGTTTCAGCCCCCGTGCAAGCAAAGGCTCCGGCCCCTGTTCAAAAGCCAGGGAGCTGTTGCAAAACAGTTGCTTAACAGGCGTGGATTTGTCTCAAGACGGCGCAATTTCACGCGCAACGCGGGTTGACGCGACAGGTGGAAAGCGCCAGAAAGCGCGCTCGTTTCGCGGCCCCTGTGGCGGAATTGGTAGACGCGCGTGATTCAAAATCACGTTTCTTCGGAAGTGCCCGTTCGATTCGGGCCAGGGGCACCAACCTTCGCCGTCGATTGATACGCCAACCGGCTGCACTCTTAGGGTGTCGGCTTGTTGTATGTCAGCTTGGCATTTTCTATTTTAACCCTTTGATTTTATTACCTTCTAGTGCCGAATTTTTTGAACTGGCAAGTTTGGGCCGGTGGTTGCACATCGCCAGCCTGGCATTTTCTGCTACGGCGGGAAAAAAGTTTCTCGGTTCCGCCCTCAGGCGACGTCAGAATTGCCAATTTTCTCGAAATCACGGGCCCAAAATTTAACGCAAGCGACGTCGTTTCCCGCCACTTCTTTTTGAAACATACGACCGGGGTGTCGTTGGCAGGGCCCTGCTTGCTTTGTGGGGCAATTGGGACGCAAGCAGGCAAATTCGCCAGCACCCGGAATTTCCGGCTTTTGCCGAACGTATTGGTATGGCGGATTTCTGGCGCCTCTATGGTTGGCCGGATCTGTGCGCGCCGATACCGGGTACAGACGGAATAGACGGCAAGTTTGAGTGTTTGTGAGCGCGAACAGCTGGCAGGTCACGGTATGGACAACACCTTGCGCCTCTGATTTTGTGCTCGCCCTGATCAACGCCGCTGCTGGGATCACTCTGACAGAGGAGCGTTCTATCCGATCAACCCGGGCGATCTGACGACATTTCCAGCCTTGGCAATCATCTGATCTTATTGGATACTGACCAAAGCCATTGGGGGGAGCGGATGCCCAACTTTTTCACAGAACTTCAACGGCGCCATGTTGTCCGGATTGCGGGGCTTTACCTGGTTGTCGGCTGGGTCATCATGCAAGTGGTTGAGGTGATGTCACCAGCGCTCGGTCTGCCGGACTGGACCAACTCTATGGTCGCAATGCTGCTGATTATCGGTTTTCCGGTCACTGTTTTGTTTGCCTGGGCGTTTCAAGTAACGCCGGAAGGGCTGAAACGGACCGTGGCGGCGTCCACACAAGCCAGTACAGACGAGCGGCGTTGGATCGACTATGTCATCGTTGCCGGGTTCGTTCTTGTTGCGGTGATGATTATTGCAGACCGGTTTGCGGCAAATCCACCACAAATGCAGCAAGCTAATAGCGAGCCTAATGTCGGCAACATTGCTTCAGATGGCATACAAATCGCGAGGAACGCGGCGGCTGATGTCGAGAAGCCGGAACAGGTCTCGATCGCCGTACTGCCGTTCGTCAATATGTCTTCCAACCCGGAGCAAGAATATTTTTCCGATGGAGTCACAGAAGAAATTTTGCACGCACTAGTCCGTGTACCAAATTTACGGGTCGCCGGGCGCCGTTCCTCTTTCTCTTTCAAGGGTCAGAACAAGGGTCCGCAAGAGATTGCCACGGCTCTTGGTGTTACACATCTTCTCGATGGATCTGTGCGCCGGCAGAACGGGTCAGTGCGGATTGCCACGCAATTGGTGCGTGCCGCAGACGGCGTTCAGATATGGGCTGAGACTTATGACGGGTCGATCAAGGACATATTTGATCTGCAGGATACGATTGCGAACACGGTAACGACCAAACTGGAGGTAATATTCAACCGAGATGCCATGCCGCGCCTGGCTGTTCAAATGACGGACAATGCACAGGCCTACGAACATTTTTTGCAGGGCCGCGCCTTGTTTTTGCAACGCTGGGGTTACGGCGCAATTGCAAAAGCAACTGAGCACCTCGAAGACGCCGTTGCGCTTGACCCTGAATTTGCCGAGGCGTGGTCACTTCTTGGGTTTGTCTACTATCTGTCACCTCTTTATGTGCCAAATACTGATCCTGATCTCGCTCTGATCAAAGCTGACGAAGCTGTTCTGAAGGCACGCGCGCTCAAACCATCCCTCGCTGAAGCGTTGTCAACGCTCTCGGCAATTGAGTTCAGTCGTAACAACAATCTTGAATCGAGAAAATTGATTGAGCAAGCCATCGCTCTTGAGCCTTTTAATGCCCTAGTTGCCAATGACCACGGCTTGCGGGCTGCTCTAATGGGGCAAACTGCAACGGCCATGCAAAGCCTGGAGCTAGCCGTCAAGCTAGATCCCGTTCACAGCTATGCGGTCGCCAACCTTGCCTATGTAAAACTTGATGCAGGCCTCCTTGATGAGGCAGAAGCGCTGGCGCAACGTGCCATTGATCTTGGTGATGTGTCCGCCTACGAAACATTGTCGAGGATCGCCTTCGCGCAGGGTGATCGCGAGGCTGCCTCTCGCCATCTGTTTCAAATCTATGAACTGGCAGGTGATCAGCTTGCACCACAATTTGCCGATCGACGAATCTGGGAGGCGGGGGCGCGGGCTTTCTATGAAGACAGTGAACCGGATCGCCTGGCCCTGATCGGCCTCGCCGAGGCCTATCTGGCCTCACCTGATGCGGTCGTGAACTCAGCTATCTTTAATATACTGGCGCGAACCGGTTCTGCTGAACTATTATTTGAGACCTACCAGGAAGGCTTAATTGGCAAGGATATGGCTCTTCGTGACTTGTGGGGACCTTCCGGGCCCGGGAGAAAGGTTCGGCAACATCCGGATTTCCCGGCATTTGCAGAGCGCATTGGCATGGCCGATGTTTGGCGCCTTTATGGCTGGCCTGACCAGTGCAAACCGACGACCGGTACGGATGGCACTGGTGGCCAGTTTGAGTGTTTGTGAGCGCGGAGGGGTGCGCTAAAGAAAGCACTCTAGCCAGCCGGTCTGGATTCGGTTAAATCAGCAGCAGTTCCCGTCCATCGCGCATCGAAAAACCGCCTCTGATGTCTGACACTTCCGCCCCCGACCCCGGTGGTCTGCCCCGCAGCGCCGCTGCCAAACTGAAAGCCGTTCTCGAAGGGCTCGCTGCGGCACCGGTAACAGACCGCGAGATGCGCCCCGCGCAGGCTGAATCTAAGGGTGAAGCGGCGAGCAACGAGAGCGGACCAACGGCAACCCTTGGTGACCTGATTAATGCGCTTGATGAGCGCGCCTATGGCTTGTTGCTGTTATTGCTGGCGCTGCCTTGCACGTTGCCCTTCGTCTATATCCTGCCGCAGATTGTCGCATTGCCGATGCTGGCATTGGCGGCGCAAATGGCCATGGGCAAAGAAGCGCCCTGGCTGCCGGACACGCTTAACCAACGCGCATTCAAAATCAGCCTGATGCAGGGAACCGTCGAGCGCGCCGAGCGCTATCTGGGCTGGATTGAGCGGATTACCCACCCACGGCTGCCGCAATTATCCGACGGGATCGGCGGGCGGATCGTCGGGGCATTGTTGTTGATCCCGTGTGCATCGATCCTCGTGCCGCTACCGCTGACTAACTCAACCCCGGGTGTCGGCGTTGCGATCGCCGCCATTGGCCTGATCGAGCGTGACGGGCTGTTAATTATTCTGGGACTGTTAATCGGTATAATCTGGGTCTTCGTATTGATTTTTCTCGGTGCCGAGGCTGTCAGCTTTGCTAAGGACTGGCTGTTGGCACAGTTTTAGAAGCTGATTGCAGGATATGCTGGATAAATTAAGCCGAATTACCCGACCTGGCGTTGCCCTCATTGTCTGTGCTGTCGTCAGTGCACTGTTGTTGGCCGGCGCTCACGGATTTGAGCGGATCGGCAAGCTTGCGCCTTGCGCGCTTTGCCTTGATCAGCGCGAAGTGCACTGGATGGTTCTTGGTGTGGTTGCTATAGGTGGCGTTGGCTGGCTGGTCTTGAAGTCGGAGAAACTTCTGACAGCCACGCTCGGTCTGATCGCCTTGGTATACACTTACTCGACCTTCCTATCGGGATATCATGCCGGGGTTGAATGGAAATTCTGGCCGGGGCCGGCGACCTGTTCAGCCGGCACGGCGTTAATCACGGTGACTGATCCAAGCGATCTTTTGAGCCAGCTCGACACGGCGCCGATTGTCTCCTGCACGGATGCAGCCTGGCGGATGTTCGGCATCTCAATGGCTGGATACAATGCGGCGATCTCGCTCGGTCTGATGATGCTTGCAGGGAGCGCCGCCTTCAGGCTGGCCAAACAAACAGGCCTTGTAACGGTTGCAGATAAGGGCGTCGGGGCTTAAATCTTGACCATGAGCAAAACTGACGCGTCCCTCTTTGCCAATCGTCCCGGCCCACGCCGGAAACGGATCCAGGAAATGCTGCGCGTTGATCATGCAGGCGAATATGGCGCCGTTCAAATCTACAAAGGTCAGCGGGCTGTTTTTGACAAACTGCCGCAAAAGGCCAGGATCGCCGCGCTGCTGGAAGATATGGAAGACGGGGAGCAAAAGCACTTGGCGCGATTTGACGAGTTGCTCGCCGAGCACAAAACAAGACCCACCTTGTTTGCGCCGGTCTGGAATGTGGCTGGTTTTGCGCTCGGTGCCGGCACGGCGCTGATGGGTGAGAAGGCTGCGATGGCCTGTACCGCCGCCGTCGAGGAAGTGATTGAGCAGCACTACGCTGATCAGGCGACAGAACTGGCCGACAGCGAGCCGGAACTGCGCGAGATGATCCTCGAATTCCGCGACGACGAGCTGGAGCACAAGGACAGCGCCCTTGAAGAAGGGGCCGAACAGGCCGTGGGATATGGCGCGTTGAAAGGGATGATCCAGGCCGGTTGCCACCTGGCCATAAAGATCAGCGAAAAAGTCTGATTTTCCAAGGCTTGTAACAAGTTTTACATCTTCTATTTGCCCGTGCTAGGGTGTGCGCTTCTGCGGTTGGGAGGCTGCAGGAGCCCGTAAAACTGTCAATAGAGGTTCAAAATGAATTCCAGAAAATTGCTGACCGGCGCCGCGCTGGCGGGGGTCTCACTTCTTGTGTTGGCTGCCTGTAGCGAGACGTCTACATCCACAACAAAAACACCGACCACCGAAACATCTGAAGCGAGCGGACCAACGATTGCCGATGTCGAGGCGTTCCTTGATGCAACAGAGGCAGAGCTTGATGTCCTGTTCACCAGATCATCTGTCGTCAATTGGCAATATGCCACAGACATCACCGAAGAGCATGAAAAGCTGGTTGCAGAAGACGGTGCGCTTTTGACCGAGAAGCTCGTTGATCTCGCCAATGCGACCAAGAAATTTCAAGGTCTTGACCTGCCCGATGATCTGCAACGGAAAGTGGATATTCTCCGTGGCGGGATAACTATTCCCGCCCCCTCTACAGAAGGCGCAGCCGTTGAACTTTCAGATATCAATACTCGGCTAAGTTCCGCCTACTCGACCGGCAAGATCAACTTTGACGGCGCGGAAGTTGCCCAAAATCAGACCGAGCTTTTGATGCGCGAATTGAAGGATGCGGACAAGCTGGAAGAGGTCTGGACCAGTTGGCGCGAGAATGCCAAAAACATGAAGGCCGACTATATGCGGATGGTCGACATCGCCAACGAGGGCGCCCGCGAGCTCGGCTACAACGATGTCGGCCAGATGTGGCGCTCCGGCTATGACATGGACCCCGATGCGTTCGCGGCGGAAACCGACCGGCTGTGGGGTCAGGTAAGTCCGCTTTACGAAAACCTTCAGTGCCATGTAAAATACAAACTGAATGCGCAGTATGGTGACGAAGTCGTGCCACTTGACCAACCGATCCGCGCGGATTTGCTTGGCAACATGTGGGCTCAGCAATGGGGCTCACTTTATGACAATGTGAGGCCTGCTTCCGCATCGGAGGGATCATCCGTCGATGTGGATGCGTTGCTGGTTGAAAACGGCTATACGCCGATCAAGATGGTGGAAGCAGGCGAGGCGTTCTTCTCGTCGCTTGGTTTTGAGCCATTGCCGGATACGTTCTGGGAGCGGTCGCAATTTGTGAAGCCGGATGACAAGGAAGTGGTTTGCCACGCGTCTGCCTGGGATATCGACAATCAGGAAGACATCCGCATCAAGATGTGTATCAATGTGGACGCGGAGGATTTCCGCACTATCCATCACGAGCTTGGCCACAACTATTATCAGCGCGCTTATAAAGAGCAGCCATTGCTGTTCAAGAACGGCGCCAATGATGGCTTCCATGAGGCGATCGGGGATATGGTGGCACTCTCTATCACGCCTGAATATTTGCAACAGATTGGGTTGCTCGATAACGTGCCGGGCGCTGAAGGTGACCTCGAATTGCTGATGCAACAGGCACTCGAAAAAATTGCCTTCCTGCCGTTTGGTCTTCTGGTCGATAAATGGCGCTGGCAGGTATTCTCCGGCGAACTTACACCTGACACCTATAATGATGGCTGGTGGGCGCTACGTGAACAGTATCAGGGTATCCGTCCGCCGAATGAGCGCCCGGCTGATGCGTTTGATCCGGGCTCAAAATATCATGTCCCGAACAACGTACCGTATACGCGGTATTTCCTCGCACATATCCTGCAGTTCCAGTTCTACAAAGCTGCTTGCGACCAGATCGGCTGGGAAGGCCCGCTGCACCGTTGTTCGTTCTATGGCGCCAGTGAAATGGGTGACAAGTTCAATGCCATGCTGGAAGTTGGTCAGTCGCAACCATGGCCTGACACTTTGGAGCTTTTCACCGGCACCCGCGATATGGATGGCTCGGCGATCATTTCATACTTCCAGCCGCTGATGGAGTATCTGGAAGAACAGAACAAGGATCGCAGCTGCGGCTGGTAATCCCTAAACCACTGAACGACAAAAGCCCCGCCAATTTGGCGGGGCTTTTTTCATTTCACTCCGGGTACCAGCTACGGCAACCCCGGGAAGCTTGTCACTTCGCGGATTTTGATATCCGGAAATGAGTCCACATACTGAATTTTGAAATCCGGAAATGAATCCACTTTTTGCCACTCCCCACAATCGTCGGCAAAAGAACTCACAAATTCAACATTCAGATCCGGAAAACTCTCTTCAACCTGTACTTTGATATCCGGAAAACTGGTTACAACCTGCACTTTGCCGTACAGCTTGATACTATTCCAGGTACAGTCACTATCAATTGGCTGATCTAACATCATCGCCAGTGTCTCGGGCACAGACATTGACAAGGCTAATGCCATGACGCCGATCAGCCCTGGCCGGCGCACTCTCATTGGCCTTCCCTCTTTCTGGTCTACATGTCGTAGTATACGCCGAAAAACCGGGGATGTCAGGTAACATGTGCTGATATTGCGGCGCAACAAAGCGGGGTGATGACGCGTTTTTCTAGCTGCTTGCTGACCAAACAGCGTCCATAGTACAGCTTCAGTACAAGGGAGTATCGCGCAAATGCGATCACGAAACAGTGGCCCGCGATCCGGTGCAGGTTCACAATCTAAATTGACCAATCAGAGTTCATTCGATCCGCAACAAGAGGAAATCAGTTGCGTCGCCGAGAAATATTATACTGACTATGCAAAAGTCAAAAAACCGATCATTCGGCAGCTGCCGATGCACCCTGATTTTCTAATGCCTGTATCAATCCGCGATGTTGAAAATTTGCTGGGCACCCTGCCCAAGCGATTCACACATGCGCTCAAAGCCGTCTTCTTGCTCGGCGGCTCAAAAAAGCAGGCCATCAGCTGGTCAAAGTTTGCCTATGGGACATATTCCGAAGATGTGGTTTATCTCCACCCGTTTCCAAAGGCCCAGATGAAACGTGTTTACAAAAACCCTTTTCAACCTCATCTGCTCGAGGAATACCGACGGGCTGGTGCGCGGCTGATACAAAAGCCGCACCAATTCATTATCGAATTTGACCGGCACTCACTCAAACAACTTTATCTGTGGGACGTATTGATTCACGAAATCGGCCACCATGTCGATCGGACAAATTTCGGCAAGAAACGCCTGAGTCGCGAGGAAAGTTTCGCCGAATGGTTTGCAACCGAATATGGGTTCCGGTTACGGGACATCGAGAGTTAAAAAATCTAGGGTTCCAGCTCGGTATCCCAATAGAGGTAATCGTGCCAGCTTTCATGCAGGTAGTTGGGCGGAAAGGCGCGACCCTTTTCGTTCAACTCGTACATGTTCGGCCGGTACGGCTTTTGGAAGGGCTGCATCCGTGCGTCTTTAGGTGAGCGCCCGCCCTTCTTCAGATTGCACGGAGAGCAGGCAGCAACGATGTTGCCCCAAGTCGTCCTTCCGCCTTTTGAGCGCGGCGTCACATGATCAAATGTCAGAATCTCGCGGTTCATGTCGCCACAATACTGGCAAGAGAAGCTGTCTCGCAAGAACACGTTGAACCTTGTGAAGGCAGGTGCCCGCGCGTGATTAATATATCTCTTTAGAGCGATGACTGATGGCAGCCGCATCTCGAAGCTCGGACTACGGACGGTATTTTCATATTCCGCCACGACATCGACGCGATCAAGGAATACAGCTTTCAGTGAATCCTGCCACGACCAGAGGGACAAGGGAAAGTAGCTTAAGGGGCGGAAGTCCGCATTCAAGACCAGAGCCGGGCAGCTGTCGGGTGATTTGCGGTTCAGGTGCATCGTTGCGCTCCCCTACCACAAATATGGCGTGTCGAGAGCTTTTTCCGGTCAGAAAATTCTGGCCTGATGCTGTAGCAAATTAGATTTGTATCTGTAAACCAACTGAACGCGCATTCTCCATTAACTAGAACAAACTAACGTCGTTTATCCTTCTCGGCAACCTACCTGATTCGCCGTGACACTTTTTACGACAAAGCAGCGGTAATTCTGCAACATAGCACAAAATCCGTCTCAGATCGTTAATTCCGGGCCGTTCAGATCGGCTCACGCCCGCGTAAATACGCATAGTAGGTCCAGAGAATATGCGCCGCCATGCCGCGCCACGGCAGCCATTTCTCCGCCAGCGCATCAAAATCTTTCATGGCAGGTTTGGTTGAAAATCCACTGGCGGCGGCATAAGCCGCGAGCAGTGCGACATCACCTCGCGGCCAGATATCCATGCGGCCTTCGCAGAACAGGAGATAAATCGCTGCCGTCCACGGACCGATACCTTTGACCCGGCAAAGATAGGCAGAGGCTTCGACGTCATCGAGGCTCGAGAGGTTTTGTAGTTGCAAAGAGCCATCGAGGATCGCGTTGGCCGATGCTTGAAGGTATCGGATCTTGGGACCAGAGAGGCCGCAGCTGCGCAACTCTTCTTCGCTCATGTGACTGACTATTTTTGCGTCAAGTTTTGGAAGGCGGGCATCGCAGCGGGCCTGAATTGCCTGGGCACTGGGGACGGATACCTGCTGTGCAATGATGATCCGGAACAGGCCTTCATACCCGCCGGGCCGACGCCGAATATGGGGTTTGTGACCAATGGCTTTTGAGGCAACAGCGAGCGCATTACTGATTTTGGAAAGCCCAGCGCAGGCTTCCATCATCTCATCGGTCATTGGCCCTCTACATGCGCTTTGTAACGGGCAAGCAGGTTTGGCCAAACTTCAGTGAAATAGCCAAAGCCCTGATCCCACTTTTCGCCTTCTCCGAAGCCTTGGTGGTAGAGCCGGATCTGTGTTGTGTCATCGTCGATTTTATCAAACCACATCTGAATATAGGTGTGGTGCGGACGAATTTCAGGGATGTATGGCGGCATGCTCCATGTGAACGAGAGCATGCGCTCGTTTTGAAAACCGAGAATGCGGCCGTCTTCGTGCCCGCGTCCGCCCGGTTCAGCGTCAGGCAAAAAATGCACCTCATAGAGACCATTGGTTGTCAGCTCGAGGATGACTTTTGGACCGAAGAAACCCTGCTGGCCTTCCGCGGTTGACCAATCCTGCCAGACTTCTGCGATCCGGACATCAACCGTTATCTGTGCCGCGATAACTCGAGGATTTTCTAACGCCGTCGCAGGTTCTAAGAATGTTGCAACGAGAATTATTGCTAGTACTGCCCGTATCATTCGGTTCTCTCCCGCCCAGATTGCCATTGTTATTCCGTCTCTGCTCGCATTATCGCAGAGACCAGGACCACCATAAAGCCGACTATATAGCCGCGCGGCTCCTCATCAAAACGGCATCATTAACAGCAAGGCCTAAAACCATCGCTCAGAACGCGTATTTCTCGAACACCTTGCGCATGTCACGATCAAATTCATCTTCAAATTCCGCCAGTAGACGTTCTGCCATGGTTGTGCCTGTATCAGCTATTTCCTGCAAGGGTTGAAGGAAACCAGTTTCGTCGTTGCCGCCGGTGTCGTGGCGCGCGCGGCCGCGCAGACCCTCGCGCGCGATTGCCAACACCTCGTTGGCAATCGCGCGCAGCGAATGCTTCCCGATTTTTGCTTTTAATCCATCACGTGCAGCATCGAGCCGCAATTCGTGGCGTTGTTCGACGGTCCAGTTCCTTGCGATATCCCAGGCGGCATCAAGGCAACCGCCATCATACAAAAGCCCGACCCAGAACGCCGGCAGGGCGCAGATGCGTGACCATGAACCGGAATCAGCACCGCGCATTTCGAGGAATGTTTTCAAGCGTACTTCCGGGAACGCGGTCGAGAGGTGGTCCTGCCAGTCTTCCAGGCTCGGCCGCTCGCCCGCTGCCAGGTCCAGCTTGCCGTCTATGAAATCCCGGAATGATTTGCCCGTCGCGTCGAGATAATCGCCGTTGCGAAACAGGAAATACATCGGCACATCGAGCATATATTCCGTATAGCGCCCAAAATCGAACCCGTCCTCAAAGACAAAATCCAAAAGACCTGTTCTGTTCGGGTCTGTATCCGTCCAGATCTGGGCCCGCCGTGAACACCAGCCGGTGTTTTTGCCTTCTACCAGCGGTGAATTTGCAAACAGCGCCGTTGCCAAAGGCTGCAAAGCAAGGGAGGTGCGGAATTTTTTGACCATGTCTGCTTCAGAAGAAAAATCGAGATTGACCTGAACCGTGGCCGTCCGGTGCATCATATCAAGCCCGAGCTTGCCGACCTTCGGCATGTAATTGCGCATGATGGTATAACGGCCCTTAGGCATGTGGGGCATTTCGGCTCTGGTCCAGTTCGGCGTGTGGCCAAAGCCGATAAAGCCAACCTCGACAGGATCGGTCACTTGCTTGATTTGATCGAGGTGACTGTGGACCTCGTTACAGGTCTCATGCAGGTGCTTAAGCGGCGCCCCGGAGAGCTCAAACTGTCCCCCCGGCTCAAGGGTGATCGAGGCGCCGTCTTTTTTTAACGCAATAAGATGGTCGCCTTCGTAGATCGGGTTCCACTCAAACTGATCGGCCAGGCCCTGCAGGATTGCTCGAATTGAGCGCAAGCCGTCATACGGCAGCGGCGTCAGGTCGCGCCAGCAAAAGCCGAATTTTTCGTGCTCGGTACCTATCCGCCACTCTTCTTCGGGTTTGCAACCGGCAGCGATAAACCCGGTCAGGTCATCGACACGTTCTACCGGCACCGCGTCTTTTCTGGCGGAGGCGTCAAGCTGGGTCATGCGATCGACTTTCAGAAAACAAGTTGCTTGTCCCTACCCGTTTATGTGGATGTGGGGAAGCTTCGGGTGGCTGCTCACTCATTAGTGAAGTCTCCCAATACGGCCTGCCATAGCGTTATCGCGGCGAAGGCGGCAGTGTCGGCGCGCAGGAGACGCGGGCCGAGCCTGACGGGTACGACAAAATCCTGGCCTCGCAGAAGGTCACGCTCTTGTGCTGAGAAGCCTCCTTCCGGTCCGGTCAGGATCGCCCAAGGCGCGCCGAACTCAAACCGACCCAGTGCTTCGAGCATTGGCGGCGCCAAGCCTGCACTCCCGCCCCAACGCTTTTTCGCGTCATCTCCCGCCTCATCGCAGAAGATGATCCGGCGGTCCGGATTTTTTCCTCGCCAGTTTTCGATCAGCGGTGCCAGTTTTTCAAACGGCCTTATTTCGGGAACATCGAGACGTTCACATTGTTCGGCGGCCTCGATGGCATTGGCCAGCAAGCGATCCTCGCGCACGCGGGTGACAATGGTGCGTGCGGTTTTTATCGGTTGCATGAGCAAGACACCGAGCTCGGTGGCTTTTTGGGCAATTTGATCAAGCGGCGCCCGCTTTACCGGCGCAAACAGCAGCCAAAGATCGGGAGATTTTTTTTGCGGTCTGGTCTGCTCGATCAGTTTTGCAACTGCTCTGGATTTGATGATCTTGGCCAATTCAGCCGACCACTCACCATCGCGTCCGTTAAAAAGCAACAACGGCGCGCCTGCCTCCCGCCGCATCACACGGCCAAGATAGTGTGCTTGAGCCGGCGCAAGCGCGACCTCACTGTCGGGTTTAAGGGGCTGATCAGTGAACAGCCGCAAGGATGGCTGGCTCATGTTAACCTTTCTTAACGGGTATTAACCATAACATACTGAAATTCCTGACACATTGAAAAATAGCAGAATCCGCTAGAAAGTTGGACTAAGATCAGCTTGACTTAACGGATAGCAAATTCGACGTCGCGCGTACCAGATTTAAGGACTTTGACCGGTGGTTGACGAGACTATTCAATCTTCGGCAACACCTGACGCGCCAGCGCTGAGCTGGGTTGATGGGATGCCCGCATTCGTTCGGCCGTATCTGCGGTTAATGCGGGCTGACCGGCCAATTGGCACCTGGCTGTTGCTGATTCCCTGTTGGTGGGGCCTGACTTTGGCGGCTCTGCAGACAGGCGGCGTCACTCCTTGGCAGTTTTTTTCTGACGCGATTTTATTTGGCATCGGCGCATTCGTGATGCGCGGCGCGGGCTGTGTTTATAACGATATTGTTGACCGAGATTTTGATGCACAAGTCGCCCGCACCGCAAACCGGCCTTTGCCGGCCGGCCACCTCAAAATCTGGCAGGCATGGGCATTGCTTTTAGGATTGAGCCTGATCGGTCTCGTGGTTTTGCTGCAGTTCAACCGGCCGACCATTTTCACCGGGCTTGCCGCCCTGATACTGGTTGCCGCCTATCCGTTCATGAAGCGGATCACTTGGTGGCCGCAAGCCTGGCTTGGTCTAACGTTTAACTGGGGGGCGCTTGTCAGCTGGACCGCCATCAGCGGATCGCTGGCGGCGCCCGCGATCTTGATTTATCTTGGCGGCATATTCTGGACCCTTGGCTATGACACGATTTACGCCCATCAAGACAAGGATGACGACGCCCTGATCGGGGTAAAATCCACTGCGCTGCGGTTCAAGCAAAACACCAAAACCTGGCTGCTGATTTTCTACACTGGGATGATTTTTTTCATCTCGCTGGGCGGGTTGGTTGTCCAGCTTGGACATTGGTTTTATATCGGGCTTGCCGCACCGGTCTTGCACCTTGCCTGGCAAATATGGCGCCTTGATCAAGATGACAGCGATATTTGCTTGGGCCTGTTCAAATCTAACCGCGAGACCGGACTAATGATTGTACTTGCGTTTCTGCTCGGTCATTTCTGATATTCGCGGAGCCTGCTTCACGCCTGCGCGAGAGATGTTTCGCCAGCTGCTAAAGTACCCTATCTTAATTATTCCAACCTTGGAGGAGAACATGAGCAAAATGAGCAGACGTGGATTTTTGGGCGGAATTCTTGGCGCGTCGGCAGCGACCGGCGCCAGGGCAAAAGACGGCGAACCCGACCGCGACGCAATTCCGGATTATGACAAATGGCAGCTTTCCGAGGCCGAATGGAAACAGCGCCTGACACCAGAACAATTCCGGGTTCTGCGCAAGGAAGATACCGAACGTCCCGGCTCATCCGCGCTCAATGATGAGAAACGAGCTGGTGTTTTTGCCTGCGCCGGATGCGAACTGCCGCTGTTTGATGCGAGCACGAAATATGAATCCGGCACCGGCTGGCCATCTTTTTTCAACTATCTGCCGTACAGTCTCGGGTTCAAAACCGATTTCAAGCTGGTCTATCCGCGTAAGGAATATCATTGCGCCCGCTGCGGTGGCCACCAGGGTCACGAATTCCCCGATGGTCCGCTGGATGAAACCGGCAAACGCTATTGCAACAACGGCATCGCGCTGCTGTTCACGCCCGCCAAAGACGCCTGAGATATTTTTTTGCTGACACTGCCACGGTTTAGACCGCTTGCGGTGTCGGCCATCCTCTGTCGCAGATGTGCGACACTCAGCCATCTGGGTGATGACTATTGTTAACGCCCCACCGGCGAACGACAAGCCGTGATCGGCGAGGAAAGCCCACTTTCAGACTTTCCGGAACGCCGTCACCTTGGTCAGGAAACCCCATTTGTCATGCTCAGGCTTCAGCCCAACCTCGCCGAACAGCTCGGCCAGATCTTCACGGCAGTAGCTGTCGTAATAAGGCTCATGAACGGCCCGCGGAAAGCTTTCGAGCAAGATGTCAACGCCTTCATTATCGCCATACTGAATAGTATCAAGGTGCAAATAAAGCCCGCCCGGTTTGAGGACACGGGTGATTTCAGCTGCAACCTCGCGGCGCACTTTCGGCGGTAGTTCGCGGAACAGGTAGACTGTCATCAAAAAATCGGCGCTGTTGTCGGCGAGTGGTATTTCCTCTGCCTGGCCTTCAATGAACTGAACGCCGGACCAATGCTTCAGATTTTTTTGCGCTTCTTTAAGGTAGTCCGGAGACAGATCAATCGCGATGGCAGGCATCTCGCCAAAATTGTCTTTTATGTGGGTGAGCAATCTGCCAGTACCGCAGGCGAGATCAACAAATATGGTCTGGCTCTCCGCCTGCCCCGTCGCCTTCAGGCGTACAAGTTCGTCGCGGATGAACGGCAAAGCCTGCCGGCGCATGGCATCGGCGGCGCCGGTGAACAGGGCCTCGACCTGCATGTCATAGACGCGAGCTGAATCTTCCGACAACCATCCGCCGCTTTGATAATGGAAATTCTGCAGGTAGTAGCGCGGATATTTTTTTCGAGTTTCTTCGTCGAGAATTTCTGAATGACCGCCCTCACGATGGGCCCGGCGGCTCACGGCTTCGGCCTCTTTCATGTATTGGCGGCTACCCGCGAACATTTTCCCGAGATTGGGCAGGCGACGCATATCGTGCGGCAATTTGTAGGCGCCCGCCTCAATCATATGCCATTCGTCGCGGAACAACTGGCGAAATGATGAGATCAGATCCTCGCGGTCATAGGCGCCAAACCTGCTCGCTGGGGGCACTTCGCCTGGCGGGGTTATTGACCCGACCGTGTGGCGGCCGGCAAAATAATGCAATGAATACCAGCCGATGCGCGCGGCCTGTGACATGCTGTAGGCGACGCGCCTGGCTCCGTTTTCGATCGGATTGCTCATCTTTAGGCCTCCCGCCGGAAAATGCCGGCAAGCTCAATATGGGGTGAAAACAGAAACTGGTCCACTGGTCGAACGGTTTCGAATGTGTAACCGCCATCGACCAAGGCTCGTGCATCTCGGGCGAAGCTCTTCGGGTTACAGGAGATCGAGACAACAAGGGGGACGCTGCTTTTTGCCAATTGTGCGGCCTGCGCCTGCGCGCCGGCACGGGGTGGATCCATGATGACCACATCGAAATTTTTAAGTTCGGGTGGCATCAGCGGTTGCCGGTAAAGGTCACGGGTTTCCGCCGTGACCGTTTTAATTGCCGGGCCTTGATGGGCGCGCGCGATGGCAGCACCGGCTGTTGCGTCTGCCTCAACCGCATGGACGGATGCGTGCTGCGCCGCAGCAAAGGTGAGGGTGCCGCAGCCGGAAAAAAGGTCGGTGATCTTGAATGCGCCGCGGACAGCGTTGCTGACAATTTCCTGCAATGCCTGTTCGCCTTCTTTTGTCGCCTGCAGGAACCCACGCGGCGGCAACGCCACCCGCGTGCCGGCGAATTCTGCCAACACATCCTGTTTTTGCCAGAACGGAGCGCTATTGATTGTCAGCCTGATGATGTTGCTGTCTTTGAGAAGCGCGACAACTGTTTCACGCTCGGTCAGCGTGAGTGTTCCTTCATCCAGGTCACCAGCAAGGTCGAGGTCGATGCCGTTTGTCGCCAACGTGACATGGGCAGTGAGCGTTAACTCTGTTCGAGTATCGAAGAATGGCCGTGTGACGGTTGCGATCTCATCTTTTGCCGCGAAAACAGCCGGGTGCAGGACGTGGCACTCCTGCACCGGAATAATCTGCTGGCTTTGTCTCTTGTGAAAACCGATAAGGAGGTTGCCAGCGACTTTCTTTAGAGTGAATCCGGCCCGGCGGCGGCTTTGCACGGGCGAGTTGATCGTTGGCAAGATCTCTACGTGGTCAAAGCCCACATGCGCCAACGCGCGCTGTACAACGTCCTGCTTGAAGCGTGCATAATATGCCGGACCCAGATGTTGAAGCGCACAACCACCGCATTCGTCTGTTTCCGGCCCAAAATGGTGACACGCTGGCACGGTCCGGTCCGGTGACGGCTCGATCAATTCCAGCAGCCGCCCCTTCCTGCCCTGCACGGAGAGGTTTACCCGTTCGCCGGGCAACACATAGGGCACGTATACCGCGGCCCCATTGATCTCAGCAACGCCATCGCCCTGCAGACCAAGGGAGGAGATCATTGCCTCAACTTCACGAACCACTGCTGGCTTGTTTTTTCGTGCACGTCGTTTATTTCTGGTTGGTCGCACCAATGAAGAACTCCCTGTTGCCATCGCCGCCAGTGATCGGGCTTTCTGTGTAACCGCTCACGGTCCAACCATTTGCGCGAAACCACGCTGTTATATCTTGCGCGACTGCATAAGAATTTTTGTAACTATCTTTGACCATACCTCCCTTGCCAATTTTGGCACGCCCGACTTCGAACTGAGGTTTTATCAGCGCCAATAACCGGGCCCCTTTCACACAAAGCGCCATTGCCTGTGGCATGGCTTTCTTCAAGCTAATGAAACTGACGTCGCAAACAAGAATCTCAATCGGATCAGGTATTAGTTGAGGTGACAGATCCTTTGAGTGCGTCTTTTCAAGATTGATGATCCGCGGGTCCTTCGCAAGGTCAGTGTGAAGCTGGCTGTGTCCAACATCAACAGCATAAATTTTAGCAGCCCCCGCACGAAGAAGAACGTCACTGAACCCACCCGTGGAGGCGCCCAGATCGAGACAGATTTTTCCTTCTGGCTTAACGTCAAAGGTACCTATAGCCTTCGCCAGTTTTAACCCGCCGCGCGAAACATAATTGTGGACAACGCCGTCAATCCCAATTTCATCTTCAAGAGTTACCGGTTTTGATGCTTTACTGGTGACCACGCCATTAACCAGTACCTTGCCCGCCTTGATTAAGGCCTGTGCCCGTGCGCGGCTATCGGCAAGGTTTTTTTCAACGAGGTAGATATCAAGGCGCATCAGGCGATCCCCTAAACTGATCTCACGTCCCTAACAAGCGATTGCAGATCAGCGCAGGTTCTGGACCCGATCATACCAGAAATCATTTGAGGGGGACATTACAGGTGGATCCTGAATGACCGCTGGACGGTTTTCAGGATGCCGACAGAAAATCCTCGCGGCTACTCTCGCAACCAAAACGCTGATCCCGGCCATTGCCTAAAGCCCGAGCTTCTTCTTCACGGTGTCACCGGTTAGGTGTTTCATAACATCCAGTGGCTCGCAGCTGTTGTCATCGCCGTAGTCGATATCGACCTTGCCGATAACTTTCGCGGCTTTAATCGCTGCTTTGTTGAGCTTCCTGTTACGAAAGCCGATCCCCATCAAGGCCGAATTCATTGCTTCGCGCACCCACATGTCCTTCTCGCTGTGAACCGAGTCCTGGATACGCTGGATACATCCCAAAAAGAACTCGTCGCTTTGCGCCTTCTTACCCTTGTCCTTTGCGAACTCGTATATGAGACCCCATGCAGATCGACGGCGCGGCGCGTCAGTTGAACCCATCCATTCGCGGGCGAGTTCGAATGCAAAAGACGTCTTGGGCAGGGTCGCCCCGCATGTTGCAAAGACATGCGCCAGATAGCCCGCTTCGAGATTGTCCACCTGCTCTTCTGCGCGCTCACGGGTCAGTTGCTTCGGATCGTCGATTAGTAGGGCGACAACCTTGGCGTCATAGACATTGCTCGCCCATAGCTGCCGGGCGAGTTTGTGATCACGCCCAATAGTCTTTGCCAACTTGCGCAGCTGCGTCAGGCCGATTCCAAAACTCTTCAACTTTGGCGTGGTCTTGCTTTTATTCCAGTTGGCAATGCCGCGATTGTTCTGGTTTTCCCTTAGCAGCGCCATGACTTCTGTTTTGTTCATGGCGTCTCCTCGCCAAAAAAGGGGTCTGAACGCGACAATATTTCTGCCCTGCAGGTGGAACAACTAAGCTTTCCAACGTGTGTTATGCCCGCAGATCACCGCCCTGTGCCTGTAACTCGACACCGAGCGCGTCGGTGACGGCTTTGGCTATTTGTGGTGCGTTCAAGCATGCCTGCTCATACATCCGGGCCGGACTGGCCTGATCCTGAAAAACGTCCGGCAATGTCAGTGTGCGGATTTTGACACCGCCATCAAGCAAGCCTTCATCTGACAGAAAGTGCAGGACAAAGGCACCAAAACCGCCGCGTGAGCCTTCTTCGACCGTCACAACGACCTCATGATGGGCAACAAGTTGTTTGATCAGGCCGTGATCAAGCGGCTTTGCAAATCTTGCGTCAGCAATGGTGGTGGAGAGGCCCTGCGCTGCCAGGATATCTGCGGCACGATGGCACTCTGCAAGACGGCCACCGAGGCTCAACAGCGCAACACTGGTCCCTTCACGGACGATCCGGCCTATGCCGAACTCCAGGAATTGCGGCTTGTCCGGCATTTCGAGACCGACACCTTCTCCGCGTGGGAAGCGAAACGCGATCGGCCCTTCATCATAAAGCGCCGCGGTATGTGTCATGTGAACAAGTTCAGCTTCATCACCTGCCGCCATGATGACCATGCCCGGCAGGCAACCGAGATAGGCAAGATCGAAAGCGCCAGCATGGGTCGCACCATCCGCGCCGACAAGGCCTGCCCTGTCCATCGGGAAGCGCACAGGCAGGCGCTGCAAGGCGACATCATGGACAACAGAATCATAGGCGCGTTGCAGGAAGGTCGAGTAAATCGCGGCGAATGGTTTCATCCCCTCAGCGGCCAGGCCCGCGGCAAAGGTTACCGCGTGCTGCTCGGCGATGCCGACATCAAAGGTACGGTCCGGGAATTCATTCATGAATTTGTCGATGCCGGTGCCGCCCGGCATTGCGGCGGTGATGCCGATTATCTTCTCGTCCCTCTTTGCTTCTTCTATCAGCTGATTGCCAAAAACGGATGTGTAGGACGGGGCGTTGCTCTTTGCCTTGTGCTGTTTGCCTGAGATTACATCAAATTTGGCAACACCGTGATATTTGTCCGCAGACGTCTCAGCCGGGGCGTAACCTTTGCCCTTTTGCGTCACTACATGGACAAGCACAGGGCCGTTATCGAGGTCACGAACATTCTCAAGGACCGGGATCAAATGGTTCATGTCATGACCGTCAATCGGGCCGACATAATAAAAGCCAAGTTCTTCAAACATGGTGCCACCCGTGACCATGCCGCGCGAAAACTCTTCCGCTTTCGCCGCTTTGTTATAAAGCGCCTTTGGCAGTTTCTTGACCAGCTGTTTGGCGAAATTACGGAAGCCGTGATAAACGCCCGACGATGTGATCCGCGCGAGATAAGCGCTCATAGCGCCAACCGGCGGGGCAATTGACATGTCATTGTCGTTCAAAATAACGATCAGTTTCTTGTCGAGATGGCCAGCGTTATTCATCGCTTCATAGGCCATGCCGGCGGACATGGAACCGTCGCCGATTACGGCGATGACATTGTTGTCGTCCCCGCGAATATCGCGCGCGACCGCCATGCCGACAGCTGATGAAATCGAGGTTGCGGCATGGGCTGCGCCGAACGGGTCATATTCGCTTTCACTGCGTTTGGTAAATCCTGATAGACCTTCTTCCTGACGCAATGTGCGGATGCGCTCTCGCCGGCCAGTGAGAATTTTGTGTGGATAGCATTGGTGCCCCACATCCCAGATCAGTTTATCCCGCGGCGTGTCAAACAGATAATGCAAGGCGACCGTGAGCTCGACGACGCCGAGGCCTGCCCCCAAGTGACCGCCGGTCTCCGAGACCGCGTCGATCACCTCGTCGCGCAACTCATCGGCCAATTGGCGCAACTGCCCGGTGTCCAGTTTGCGTAAATCTTCAGGGTAAGTGACCTGGTCCAAAAGGGGGGTGTTTACAGCCATACGGGTACTCTTTGGTTGCGGTGCATATTTGTGAAGTTTCGTCCCACGCGTTCGCGGCAGGATAATGACACGCGCGCGATAACACAATGATATCTATGACATTTGGGAGGCAGCGCGGGTGCCGGCAAATCATTGTGATCAGTCAAATCGCGCCGGCTCAGCTTTCGGCGTACCGTTTTCATCAAGGATGATTTTCTCGACCTTCTCGCGCGCGGCCTTGAGGCGAGCCTCACAATGAGCTTTCAGCGCCGCGCCGCGTTCATAAAGTGAGATAGAATCCTCCAACGCGGCATCGCCATTCTCAAGCTTCTGGACGATTTCCTCGAGTTCCTTGAGGGCATCTTCGAACGATTTCTTGGCGACATCCTTGTGATCAGCCATGCCTGTTCCTTCTTGTTATTCAGCCGCTTCCGCTGCCGGTTGCTGCGGGGTCACGATTTCCATCGCTGGCAATTTGTAGGCACGCCACGACCAATAGTTGTTTTGGCCGTCACGCGCGACCCGTTTCCAACCCCGATTCTTGCGCATATGCCGGTCGATCATCCAGTTGAGATACCCATGAGCGCAAAGCACAACATCGCCCTCAGCTGCCAATTCGGTCAGCTTATCGGCGATAACCGAAACACGCCGCCAAGTCGCAAGATGGTTCTCGGTCTTGCCCGGTGCGAAGCCGAGGAACCAGAAACTGCGCGAAATCACGCCCCAAGTGCCAGGTTTCAGCTTGATGAACGGGACCGGTGGCGGCGGGAGAGGCGCTTCGATATAGAGCACATCCTGCCGCACGGTCCGCGTTTCATCCGTTATCATCCCGGCGGTTTCAATCGCCCGTGGCAGGGTTGAGCAAATCACATGGGTCGCGGTTTGCCCGGCCTCAATCAGTGATGCAGGGGGCTTTTCATCCGGGTGCAGGCCGCTCTCATCATATCGCGCCCACCAGTCGCCATATTCGCGAGCGCTAAGGCGAACTTCTCGGGACAAATTGGGCATCCCGTGCCGTGCTGTCATAATTCTGCCAACCATCGGGCACACGAGTTAACCGATTTATCAGAGGCTGGCGAGGGCTTTCACATGGACGGCGGCACTTTTTGCCAATGCATCAAGGTCGTATCCGCCTTCCAGAAACGAGACGATGCGGCCGCCGCATTTATCCTGGGCAACTGCCATGATTTCATTCGTAACCCAGGCGAAGTCGTCTTCGGTGAGACGAAGCCCGCCAAGCGGGTCCGCATCATGCGCGTCAAAACCAGCTGAAATGATGATGAAATCAGGGTCGAAATCGCTGAGGGCGGGGAGTAGATTGTTGCCCCAGGCACGGCGAAATGCATCACCGCCCTCTCCGCTCGCCAAAGGCGTGTTGACGATCTGACCATATGTCCCGGTTTCCTGTTCACGGCCCGTACCGGGATATTGCGGCCATTCATGGGACGACGCGAAGAATGCGTTCTCCCGATCCCAGAAAATCGCCTGGGTGCCGTTGCCGTGATGGACATCGAAATCAACCACGGCGACGCGCTTGCAATTATGGGCGTCTTGCGCGTGCAAGGCGGTGATCGCAGCTGAATTAAAGACGCAAAAACCCATCGCCTTGTCCTGTTCGGCGTGGTGACCGGGCGGTCTTGCAGCGACAAAGGCGTTCGCCGCTGTGCCAGACATAATTGCGTCAACAGCTACGACCCCGGCGCCCGCTGCCCGGCGGCTCGCGGACAGAGTGTGTGCACCCATCCATGTGTCGGGATCGAGTTGGATGGTGCAATCGCCTTCCGGGGCTGCGGCACGAACCGCCTTGATCAAACTGTCAGGATGCGCCAGCGCGACGCGGTCCCAGGCAACTTCCGGCGGACTGCATTTTTCCAGCGCATCGAATTCCGGCGTCGAGAGTTCCTGCAAGACACGGGCGTAACGTGTCCGGCTTTCAGGATGGCCTTGCGGTGTTTCGTGCAATCCAAAATCATCATGAGTGTAGAAAAGTGTGGTCATGTGTTTCTCCCGCAAGGGGCATAGCTTATGTTCAGCACATCAACAACCGGCGGCACATTGAAGCGCATCGGCAGGCCACCCATGCCGGTGCCGGAGGAGACGAACAAGTTGCCGCCGCCGCTTTTCCTGTAGCCATAGCGCTGGACCCGGCAGGCGTATGTTAACTTGCAGGTGAGCCACGGCAAGTTGATTTGTCCGCCATGGGTGTGACCGCTGACCATCAGGTCAAAATCAGCAAGCCGTTTGCGCCTGATAAAGGCCTCGGGATTATGTTGTAAATAAATTGTCAGATCCGCCGGAGACGATGGCAACTTCGGGACAACCGGCAGCTGGTCGCGCTGCGCTGTCCACAGATCCGTCATGCCAACGATCCTGATTGTATCGCCATGATGTCCAAGATCTTCAGTGGCGCCATCAAGAACTGTAACACCCATGCTCGTCAGCACGGAAATTAACTCGTCGGTCAGATCAGGTCCGTTTGGGATGCCTTCGTCATGATTGCCCATAACGGCATAGGCCGGCATGGCGAGGTCCTTCAGGGGGGCAAATGTGTCAGCCATTTTTGCTGGTGTCAGGTGATAGGTAAAATCACCCGGGAGCAACAGGATATCCGGCTTGAGATCATTTACCCGCCTGACAATGCGAGAGATCGGCATGACGTTTGGAAAGAGGCCGATCTGCGGGTCTGCGACCACTCCAACGCGCAGCATACCCCGCTCAGCTGAGCACAAAGTGATCTCGTGTTCCTTGCTCAAAAGGATCCGCGGTTCAACAAAACGGGCCCAGGCAACCACGCTGATCACCGTCAGAAACGAGACCATCGCGAGCTTGATGATTGGCCTACTGAACTTTCCCTGCCGGCGCAGGAGCAACCAGATCAGGCATGGCGCGACGATGAAATACGCATAACTCGCGTAGTAGATGAAGAGTTTGAGAGAGATCATTGTTCCGAGATTGATTGTGAGTTGAATTTCAGCCCACCAACAGACCAGGCTCCATCGGCGCAAGAGGAGCTGCACCTGCGCTCACGGCTGGGACCAGTCCTTCGGCACGCGGCAGAAGATTGTCGGCATAAAAACGAGCAATGGCTATTTTTGACTGGTAGTACGCAGCGGATCCGCTTGCTTCTTCGGCAAGTTTGGCCGCGGCGAGAGCGCCCTTCGCCAGATAGTGCCCACCTGCAACATAGCCGAACTGATCCTGATACGGCGTGGCGCCGGCAAGACTGTCTTGTGGATCACGGGCCATGGCGTCGATCATCCAGTCGGTGGTTCCCTCCAGCGAGGTTGCCGCGTGATGCAGGCGCTTACCAATCTCCTGCAGATCGCGATTTGATGACGCTGCCAATCCGGCGGCATTTTTTCTCACTTCGATGATGAAATCCCGGGCCAATTTCCCGCCACCCATAGCGAGCTTGCGGCCGGCAAGGTCGATGGCCTGAATACCGTTGGTGCCTTCATAAATCGCTGAGATCCGCACATCGCGCATATGCTGGGCAGCGCCGGCCTCTTCGACAAAGCCCATACCACCATGGACTTGAACGCCGATTGAGGTTACCTCGTTGCCGCGATCGGTCGAAAAAGATTTGGCGATGGGCGTCAACAGATCTTCCCTCTCGCGCGCCAGCTGCGCCGTTTCGGCGTTAAGAGAACGACGCCCAACATCATGCGCCACCATGGCTGCATAACAGATCGCCCGTGAAGCGTCAGTGAAGGCTTTCATGGTGTATAGGTTGCGCCGAACATCCGGATGCTGATAGATCTCGACAGGCTCACCTGATTTGACACCATGGGCCCGCCCCTGTTTGCGCTCAGTCGCGAAGGCAAGGGCCGCTTGAAAGGCTCGCTCTGACAACGAACCGCCCTGCATGCCGACGTCAATGCGGGCCGCGTTCATCATCACGAACATGTTTTTCATGCCTTCGTGTTCCCTGCCGACAAGCGTACCGTAACATTCACCGCTATCGCCATAAGCCATGGAACAGGTCGGGCTGCCATGCTGTCCGAGCTTTTCTTCGAGCCCCGTAACTTTCGCATCGTTGCGTCCGCCAAGTGACCCGTCATCATTGACATGAAACTTCGGTACAAGGAACATCGAAATTCCGCGCGTTCCCTCCGGCGCATCCGGCAGGCGCGCCAGCACCAGATGGCAGATGTTCTCAGCGAGGTCATGATCGCCATAGGAGATATAAATCTTGGTGCCATTGATCTTGTATCGACCATCACCCACGGGCGTCGCTTTAGTTCGCAGGTTGGAGAGGTCCGAGCCGGCATGAGGTTCGGTCAGGTTCATGGTACCGGTCCATTCTCCAGTGACCATTTTCGGCAGGTACAAACGCTTCTGCTTGTCGGACCCGTAGGCAAGCAATGCTTTTACAGCACCGGTCGTCAGGGTCGTTCCCATGGAGAAACCGAGGCAGGCAGCAAACAACGTATCCGAAACTGTCAACGCCAGTGATTGCGGCAGCCCTTGCCCCCCAAATTCTTCCGGGAATGCCAACGCGTTCCAACCGCCTTCGACATATTGCTGATAGGCTTCCTTGAAGCCCGGCGAGGTGTAGACCACGCCGTTTTCGAGCCGGGCACCGTTCAGATCAGCGTCACGGTTCATTGGTGCAATAACATTATCTGCCAGTTTGCCCGCTTCGAGCAGCACCGCCTCAACCAGGTCATGGCTGAGATCGTCAAACGCCCCGGTCATCCGGACGGCATCAAAGTCTGCCATATGGTTCAATACAAATTGCATGTCGCGGACGGGCGTTGTGTAGGTCATGTCATCGCTCCTGATATCTCGGCCTGTATGGCGCGAATACGTCGTTTTTTGTAGCGTCTTGCGCAGTTGCAGCGCATAGAAATCGATTATGCGAGATAAAATTACGCCATATGCTGCCGACAGCGCCGAGAAGGCTGCTGATCTTTTGCGAGCGGGCGGGCTCGTCGCGATCCCAACAGAAACCGTTTATGGCCTCGCAGCTGACGCGACCAACGATCTTGCTGTGGCAAAAATTTTTGAGGCTAAACAGCGACCGTCGTTCAATCCGCTGATTATCCATGTGTCTGACCTTGCCATGGCGCGTGGCTTTGCCGATGTCTTGCCGCTGGCGGCAAAGCTGGCCGAGGCGTTCTGGCCAGGTCCATTGACGCTGGTGTTACCACGAAAACTTGGAACGAAGCTGTCGCATCTGGTCTCGGCAGGACTTGAAACAGTCGCCATCAGGTGCCCCGCCGCAGAACCGGCACAGGCAATTCTTGGAAAGTTTGGGCGGCCTTTTGCGGCGCCAAGTGCCAACCAGTCCGGGTCGATCAGCCCGACACTGGCAACCCATGTTGCGGTAAGCCTTGGCGATGCGGTTGAGATGATTCTCGACAATGGCCCGTGCCCGGTCGGTGTCGAATCGACAATCCTGAAAGTCACCGAAAATGGCGCGGCGCTGTTGCGCCCTGGCGGCCTCCCGGTTGAAGAAATACTCTCCGTATCGGGACCACTGGTAGAGGCGCAGGCCGGCAGCATGCCGCAGGCGCCTGGGATGCTGGCACGCCATTATGCACCGACGGCAACACTGCAGCTTAATGTACGCAAGCCGCAAGTCGGCGCCGCATATCTCGGCTTCGGCAGCTACACCCAGAGAGGACCCCTTTTCCGTAACCTCAGTCCGGCCGCTGATTTGCGCGAGGCTGCGGCAAATCTGTTCCGCTATATTCATGAACTCGATGTACTGGCCGACCGGATCAATGTCGCGCCGATCCCCAAAGAAGGGCTGGGGCTGGCTATAAATGACCGCTTGCGGCGGGCCGCCGCCCCAAGGGAGTGAACAGGCCCGTTCAAAATATTACAGGTGATTAATACGCCGAGGCCTGCAATAGGCGTATTTTCAACCCACGGAAACGAGGAGAATTTTAGAGATGTCTTTCAAATATTCATCGCTTGCCGCCCTTACCTTGATGCTGGGGCTCGGCGCATGTGGTCGAAACGCTGACGAGGCGGTGCCTGGCACCGATGCGCCGCGAGCTACGGAACAATCCTCGCCACGGCAAGAAGCCTCAAGCCCCCTTGATTATGCTGCTTTTCTGACGGCAGAAACACGCCCGGAGGCAGACGCCGCCGATGACGCGGCGCGCAAGCCCGCGGAGGTCATGGCGTTCATGGGTGCCGCGGCAGGCTGGAATGTTCTCGAAGTCGAAGCCGGCAGTGGTTACTACACGGAACTCCTGTCGATGGCGGTTGGCGAGACCGGCAAAGTATACATGCAGAACCCGGCCGAGTTTGACGAATTTCTCGGCGACGGGCTGACGAACCGGCTGGCAGATGGCCGCCTCGGTAATGTTGAGTATTTAAAATCTCATTTTGACGCCATTCCGCTCGACGCTGAATCAGTAGATTTGATAACCTGGATTTTGGGGCCACACGAATTGTACTTCTTCCCGGAAAACAAGCCAGAAGGGTTTGGTGACCCGGCAACAGTCTTTGCGAGCCTCCACAATTTTCTGAAACCCGATGGCCAACTCGTCATGCTGGATCATGCCGCAGCAGCAGGCGCGCCTGAGACAACTGGTGGCACGACCCACCGGATTGACCCGGCGATTGTCATCGGACTTGCTGAGGCTGCCGGATTTGTCGTTGATCAGCAAAGTGATCTTCTAGCCAACCCTGAAGACGACTATGAAAAAATGGTTTTTGACCCGTCAGTGCGCCGAAAGACTGACCGGTTCTTGATCAGCTTCAAGAAGGCCGGGTAATTCCCGCGAGGCCATTTTGCCCTACCTGGAAGACGCCTCAGCTTTTGGAGAGGCATTTTTTGGTGTATGCGTTGCTATGAAGGACCCTGATGAAACTCTCAGATCAACAAAAAAGCGCGCTTACTGACATCACCGGACCCAAAGGGGTGATCATTGATGCTGATAGTGCGCCCTATCTGACCGAGTGGCGTGATCGCTGGCCCGGAAAGACACCTCTTATTCTGGCGCCGGCAACAACCGGCGAAGTCTCGAAGATCGTCGGCCAATGCCATGACCACGGGATTGGTATCACACCGCAGGGTGGTAACACTGGTCTCGTCGGCGGCCAGATCCCGCATGGCGAAATCTTGATCACCTGCAAACGGCTCAACCAGATTCGTGAGGTCTCGGCGCTCAACAACACTATTAGCGTGGATGCTGGGGTAACGCTGACCCAAGCGCAGAGCGCGGCAAAAAACGCAGACAGACTATTTCCTCTGTCGATCGGATCGGAAGGCAGCTGCCAGGTTGGCGGCGCCATCTCAACCAATGCCGGCGGCGTCAATGTCATCCGTTACGGCAATATGCGGGATCTTGTTTTGGGCATTGAGGCCGTGTTGCCGAATGGTGATATTTGGAATGGGCTCAACGCTCTGCGAAAAAATAATACTGGCTATGACCTGAAGCATCTGTTTATCGGCGGCGAAGGCACCCTTGGAATTGTTACCGGTGCGACACTGAAGGTTTTTCCACGTCCGCAGGAAACCGTGACTGCTTTTGCGGCTGTGCCGGACCCACAAGCCGCGGTAGATCTGTTGAGCCATATGCAGGACGCGACCGGTGGACTTGCGACGAGTTTTGAATTGATGTCCGATTTTATGGTTGATCTTGTCATGCAGAATATCTCCGGTATGCGCCGGCTGCTTGCTGATCGCTCAGCTTGGTATGTCTTGATGGAGTTCTCCACAGGGCGCGCAGGTGGCCTCAAAGCTTCTGTCGAATCGATTTTGTCGGGCGCGTATGAACGAGGCCTGATCAGCGACGCCACGATCGCGGAAAACGGGACGCAAGCGGACCAATTCTGGGCGCTCCGGCACAATGCCGCGCCAGCGATGGCCAAGGACCCCGCCCGTAGCGTCAAATGCGATATCTCGGTTCCTATTCATCGCGTCCCCGGATTTCTGGATGCAGCGGACGAGAGGGTCAAGCAGCAGGCGCCCGGCGCCAGAATTGTTGCTTTTGGCCATATAGGCGACGGCAACATCCATTATGATGTTCTGGGGCCAGAAAATCAGGACCAGTCAGGGTTCACCAAAATTCGATCTACCCTTGAGCTGTCGATCCATGATATTGTCGTGGCGTATGAAGGCTCCATCTCCGCCGAGCATGGCATTGGTGTCCTAAAACGCGACGAACTCAAAACACGAAAATCCCCGGTCGAGCTTGCGATGATGCAGGCGGTAAAACAGGCGCTTGATCCGAAAGGCATTATGAACCCGGGCAAGTTGCTGTAGCTTTCAACCGGATCACCAAAAAGGAAAATGAAGATGATCGATCAGTTAATCGAGCAGATTGCCAGTAAAGTTGGACTTGATGCGGGCACGGCCCGAAAAGCAGTGGGCGTTGTACTTGGTTTGATAAACAAGGAAGGCGACGCGTCAGCAGTTTCCGACCTGTTTGGCAAAATTCCAGGCGCGGCGGACCTTGCCGGCGAATTCAAAGGTGGCGTGGGCGGCGGCATGGGTGGCCTGCTTAGCAAAGTCAGCGGCATGTTAGGCGGCGGCAGCGCCTTGTCGGCGATGGCGGCGCTTAAGCAAGCTGGCGTGTCCATGGATCAGGCAAAAGATATGATGCCAGTCGTCAAAGGTTTTCTGTCGGAAAATGCCGGTGAAGACATCGCGAGCAAGGCGCTCGGCTCCGTGCCGGCGTTGAAAGATCTTCTCGGCTGATACAATAAAGGCATGCTTCTATCACAAGCATGCCTTTATCAACAAAAATCAGTCTTGCTTAAGAGCGACGCTGACCATTTTGCCAGAATGAATTTCCATACCGGTCCGTGTAGTAATAACGCCCGGCACGCTGATCATAATACAGCGGCTCACCATTCGGGCCGGTACGCTGGGCCTGATTGCCTCGGCCATACTGTCCCTGCTGGCGCTGGTCTTGATCATAACCGCGCACTGCGCCGGCCGCACCGCCAAGCAGAGCCCCGACAGCGGCCCCGTTTTCTACGTTTCCGTCGCCTGTATTGTTGCCGATGATGCCACCAATAATCGCGCCAACGGCTGCACCACCGGCAGCGTTGCGCTCAACATTGCCGGTCTGTGTACAACCGGCAGCAAGGATGCCCAGTGAAAATACCGCGACAGCCAGTTTCAGTTTCTTCATCTCGTAATCTCCTTTGGAGCTGATCGCCCCCATTGGGTTCAGTTACATTTTCGCCCGACGCATGAAGTCCAGTTAAAATTCGAAATGTGGCAAAAAAATATCCATCGCCTTGTTTTTTCTATAACGATTTCGTGAGGCTATTCCGTCGCCGCATCTCTGGCCTCCCGTCTGCCAATGAGCTAAACGAAGCGGAGATCAACGCTCAACCGAGGTGACAGGAATTTCATGATCATTCTTCTTTCTCCAGCCAAAATGCTCGATTTTTCGCCGGCGCCGGAAGGCCTTGAATTGACTAAACCTGGCCTGTTCGCCGAGACGAAGAAGCTGTCGGATACAACGCGCCAATTGAGCCGCAGCGACCTGAAACGGATGATGGGCATTTCCGACGCTTTGGTCGATTTGAACTATGAACGCTTTCAGGCATTCAAGAAAACCGCGATCCCGAAAGCTGCCAAACAGGCAGTGCTGACCTTCAACGGCGACGTGTACAGGGGACTTGAGGCAACGAGCTTTTCAAAAGACGATCTCGCTTTCGCGCAGGACCACTTGCGGATGCTCTCCGGTCTGTACGGACTTTTACGCCCGCTCGATGCAATCCAGCCCTATCGGCTTGAGATGGGCTCTAAACTGAAAACCGAGCGCGGCAAAACACTCTATGACTACTGGAAGGGGCATATTGCGGCTGAAATCAATAAAACGCTCGCCGGTTCAAATGATCCATTTGTACTGTGTCTGGCGTCCAACGAATATGCCAAATCGGTTGACCGAAGGGCGCTCAAGATGCCGATGATCACACCGGTTTTCAAGGAAGAAAAAGACGGCAAATCGCGCGCCTTGATGCTCTACGCCAAACAGGCACGCGGAATGATGGCACGCTGGATCATTCAGAACCGGGTCACGAAACTTGCCGACATAAAGAAATTCGATGTCGGCGGCTATCGCTTCCAAACCGACCAGTCGGACGATCTAAGCTGGACATTTTCGCGCCCACAACCCGCGCCAAAGAAGGCTGCTTAATTGTTCAGCTGCTGCTCCATGCGTTGAACACTGACCATAAAGGAATACGCCATGACTGATCTTAAAGGCAAAACGGCTGTCATCACCGGCTCCACTTCCGGCATCGGCCTTGGCTTCGCGCAAGGCCTTGCGCAGGAGGGTGTCAACATTGTGATGAACGGGTTTGGCGATGCTGACGAAATTGAGGCAAATCGCAAGGCACTGGAGGGGCATGACATAAAAGCTGTTTACGATGGCGCCGATATGACCAGACCTGACCAAATTGGCGCTCTGATCGGCAAAGCAAAAGCGACATTCGGCACGATTGATATTCTGGTGAACAATGCCGGTATTCAGAAAGTCTCGCCGATTGAGGATTTCCCGGATGATAAGTGGGACGCGATCATCGCGATCAATCTCTCATCCGCTTTTCACACGATCAAACATACCGTTCCGATCATGAAAGACCAGGGACATGGGCGGATCATCAATCTTGCTTCTGTACACGGCCTTGTCGCGTCACCGTTCAAGTCAGCCTATGTGGCAGCCAAACACGGTATTATTGGACTAACCAAAACCGTCGCCCTGGAAGTGGCCGAGTTTAGCATTACCTGCAATGCGATCTGCCCCGGCTATGTGGCAACCCCGCTGGTCGCCGGCCAGATTGCCGATACGGCAAAAGCGCGTGGCATGACTGAACAGCAGGTCCAAAACGATGTCATGCTGAAGGCTCAGCCAACCAAGAAATTCATCACCTATGACAACCTTAACGGTCTTATTGTTTATCTGTGCTCAGATGCAGGGAGCGGCGCTAACGGGGCATCGTTTACGGTCGACGGCGGCTGGGTTGCGCAGTAAGCTCAAACGGCGGGTCTGTCGAAGGGAACGACGTGCCAAACAGTAATTCAAAGAGGATTGATATCGCCCTGCAGGGCGGCGGGTCTCATGGCGCCTTTGCCTGGGGCGTGCTCGATTACCTTCTGGAAGACGGCCGGCTTCAATTTGCCAGCATAACCGCAGCTTCGGCTGGCGCGATGAATGCCACTGTCATGACCTATGGTCTTGGCACCGGCGGACCGGCGCAAGGTCGGGCGTGTCTTGAGAATTTCTGGCGCGATGTCAGCCAGTCGCAGTTTAGTTTCGATGCCCTCAAGCCATCTATCCTCGATGATATGTTTCCGCATATTCAAGAGGCTAAGGAGTGGATGTCCTATCTGATGATGGGCAGTTTTACCCATGCGGTATCTCCTTATCAGTTCAACCCGATGAACATCAATCCGCTTAAAGATATTCTGCTGAAGAATGTAGATTTTGACATTCTGCATGAATGCAATACATCGAAGCTTTATATTTCGGCGACCAATGTGCGCACCTGTAAGGCGAAGGTGTTTTCCCGCGAGGAAGTGACCGCCGACGTGGTGATGGCGTCTGCCTGTCTGCCCAACCTGTATCAGGCGGTTGAGGTTAACGGCGAATTTTACTGGGATGGCGGTTTTACCGGCAACCCGCCCTTATGGCCTCTGTTTTATGACCGCGAAAGTCGCGACGTTCTCGTGATCATGCTGAACCCGCTCGAGCGTCAAGAAATTCCAAAGACAGCGGCTGAAATCCATAACCGGATGAACGAGATTTCATTCAACTCATCTTTGCTGAAAGAAATGCGCGCTGTTTCGTTTGTACAAAAACTGATCCACAAGGATATGCTGAAGGAGGAATTTCGCGATCACTACGTGGACATGTTATTCCACAATATTCGCGCCGATCAATATCTGCAGGATTTATCGGTCGCAACAAAATATTCGACCGACTGGAAATTCCTGACGACCTTACGCGATCGCGGCCGCAACTCCGCTAAAGACTGGCTCAACAAGAGCTATGATAAAATCGGGATAGAATCTACGGTCAGCCTGCGCGATGAGTTTTTTGAAGCCAGCCCTGGCGGGGATTAATTATTTGATTTCTGCGTCTTTGTTCTTGGTCAGCCCACAATTCCGGCTGAATTCAGTAAACGCGTTGTCCACAGATGGAAGATCCAAACCTTGCCAAGGTTGGCCATCCTGCACGTTTGCTTGACGGAAACAAAAGACGTAAGACTTGCAGATGTCCAAATCCTTCGATCTGATTCTCAAAAACGGCACCGTGATCAACCATGACGGCGAGGGTCTGCGGGATGTTGGCGTGACCGCTGGCCGGATTGCGGAAATCGGCACTCTTGGTCGTGCGAGTGCCCGTGAGACGATAGATTGTACCGGTCTTCATATCCTTCCCGGCGTCATCGATTCACAAGTACATTTCCGCGAACCCGGTAATGAGTATAAGGAAGACCTTGAAAGTGGTAGCCGCGCGGCGGTTATGGGCGGTGTGACGGCAGTGTTTGAAATGCCCAACACCAATCCGTTGACGACCACCGCTGCTGCGATCAATGATAAACTCGCCCGCGCCACAGATCGGATGTGGTGCGAGCACGCGTTTTATGCCGGCGCGACCCACGAAAATGCCCGCGACCTGGCCGAGCTTGAGCTCCTGCCCGGCGTGTGCGGTGTCAAGATTTTCATGGGCGCTTCCACCGGCGACCTGCTGGTACCCGATGATGACGGCGTACGCGAAGTTTTGCGCCACGGCAGGCGCCGGGTGGCAATCCACTCCGAGGATGAAGAAATTCTGCGCAAAAACCAGGTTCTGGCACGACAGGGTGACTGGACTTCCCACCCCGAGGTGCGCTCGGCTGAAGCGGCATTGCGTTGTACCGGGCGACTGATCGCGATCGCTCGCGAGGTGAAACGTCGGATTCACGTTCTGCACATTTCGACCGCCGACGAAATCCCGCTGCTCGCGGCCAACAAGGACATCGCGACCGCTGAAATTACGCCCCAGCATCTGACGTTGGAAGGCCCTGAGGTCTATGAACGCCTCAAAGGATATGCGCAGATGAACCCGCCGATCAGAGACGCCTGGCATCGGCGGGGCCTGTGGCAGGGCCTGGCGCAAGGGGTCTTTGATGTCATCGGCTCCGACCACGCACCGCATACTTCCGAAGAAAAATCAATGCCTTACCCAGCGTCGCCGTCAGGGATGCCGGGAGTTCAAACCCTCGTACCGGTGATGCTGACCCACATCGCCGAGGGCCGGTTATCGCGCGCGCGCTTTGTTGATCTTGTCTGTCACGGGCCTAACCGGATTTTCGGCATTGCCGGCAAAGGCCGTATCGCCGCCGGTTATGACGCTGATTTTACCTTGGTAGATTTGCAGGAAAAGCGTACAATATCGAGTGAATGGATCGAGTCTACATGCGGCTGGACCCCGTTTGCTGGGATGGAATGTAAAGGCTGGCCTCGGGGGACAATCATTCGCGGCCAGCGTGTGATGTGGGACGGAGAGTTGGTTGGCACCGCGAGCGGCCAGCCGATCCGGTTCCAGGAGAGTTTGTAGAGAAGCAGTAGGGGGCTTCATGCGTGCAACAAGTCTGATAGCGATTTTCTTGGCCGTGCAATTGATTTTGCCGGCAGCAGCAGGTGTCAGGGCCCCGGAACCGCAGGACGACAATCTGGCGCCGCCGGGATATAGCATTATCGCCTCCGGCAATGCCGCGCTTTTGGTCAAGCGCACTGAAAATATTCTAATCCTCGATGTGCGATCGGCAACCGCATACGAACGCGGCCACATCAAAGATGCGGTCAATCTCGATCTTGCTGAACAGGATTTTGAGCGGCAGCTCAACAAGCTCGACAGCACTAAACCGATTCTTGTCTACAGCGATATTGATCCGCCGACCAATGAAACTCACTCAGTTTTGCATTCGGCAGGCTTTGACACGATCATTTACCTGCGCGATGGATTTCGAGGTTGGCAACTCAACAGTCTGCCGATCGAGACAGGCGGCGAGCCGTTCAGGTTTGATTCAAGCGCACGCGGGATTGACTGATGTAGCAATCGATTAGTTAGTTACGTCCTCATCTTCCGAGTAGTAATCATATCCTTCAATAGTATTGAATGGTGACGCAAGGCGAGCTGTCAGAACGGTGCCCTCTTTTGCAAGCCGCCGCCGTTCCGTTTCGGTTTCCGCGCTGCAACTTTGATAGGCCGCTTTGGTAGACTGAAATCCGTTATTGAACGCCGCAACCATTTTGCTTTTTGTTGCTTCTGGCGGCTCCTCCAATGCCACAAGCTCCTTCATGCGGTCACGAAACCGGTCCGGCAAATAATCATAGGGCTGACAGGTTATGTGCATGTGGTGCATGCGACCGAGAAGACGCGCCATTTCAACCAGTTGATCCTGGCGTTCGGCGAAAGAATAAAATTCCGGCACAGTTTCGCCGCTCCCTTCGGGTGTAACCGGCGCCGTCTGAAACAGGGCCGCCGCAATAAATAAAACCGAGTAGATCATTCAGACAACTTCGCCTCCGATTGTGATGAAGATAGGGCAAGCTGTTTTGCCAGGGTAAACAATTCCGGCTCCGCCTTTCTGAAATTGCCATCATTGCTTGTGAAGGCCATGACCATTTCCTTTTCCGGCAGAATGACCAGCAGCGCATACCACATCGTGTTGCTGCCATTGTGCCAGATCAGCTTACCATCGGCCCAGTTCCGCTCGAATACGACCCAGCCCGAGGCATAGTTCTCCAGAAACGGCGCGTGTAGCCGGCGGTATGTCTCTGTTTTCAAAAATGTGTCCCTACCAAGTTCACCGTCGAGATGGTGCTGACCGTAAACTGCCAAATCTGTGAGCGTCATATGTGCCCGCCCCGCCGGTGCCATCACTGGCGTGTTGTCGGCCCGGTCCGCCGGGTTCATGGCAGACTTGAAGCCAAATTTCAGCGCATGACCCCAAGGGTTGTCGCCATCCGGTGCGCCAAAGCCAGCACTGTCCAAACCAAGCGGCTCAAAGACCCGTTGCTGCATCAGCTCCTCATAAGGCATTTCGGTGAAGCTCTCGGCAATATGCCCGGCGATAGTCAGCCCGATATTGGAATAGAGAAATTTTTTGCCGGCGGCTGATTTTGGCGGCCTGGAGAGGATTTTGGCAATCTCCTGGCGCCTCTTGCGCACCAGTTCAGCGGCTGTCTCTGGCCAAATATACTGTGTCGTCAGAGGAAAATTGGCGGGCGCTCCTGAACTGTGGGTCAGCAGATTGTGGAGCGTCACCTCACGCCAGCCTGCGTCCATCTTGCCGGAAAGGTCGGGCAGCAGGTCCAACAGGGTACTGTCAAAGTCGACCACGCCGTCATCGACCAATAGACCCATCAAGGTGCCGGTCATTGACTTGGTAATCGAGCCAACATGCCAGAGATCGTCTTCCTGGATCAGATCACCCGTGCCCTTGCGGCGGAGGCCGTCCACTGAAAGCGCTATAACCTCTCCTTTGTGCAGAACAATGCCGCCAACACCGACAAGCCCTGCCCGCGCACGTGCGCCAGCAAGCTGTTCATCCAGTTGCGCCTGCATGTCTTCTGCCGCGATGACCGAGGGCACGAAAACTGATAACACAACGATAATCTTGAGCATGAACTGCATATTTGGCCTTAGAACCGAACTTTAAGGCAACTATGAGCAGCGAGCGGCCTTCTGACAAGGTGATGCTCATGCTAACCTGAACCAGGCTGTTATTCGGCGCGCGGAACGGAGTGAGCTTCATGGAATATCTGCATACTATGGTCCGGGTTTCCGACCTCGCCGCGTCGCTCGATTTCTACTGCGACAAACTAGGGCTCGTCGAAGTAAACCGGACCGACCACGAACAGGGCCGATTCAGCCTTGTTTTTCTGTGTGCACCGAACGATCGAGACCTCGCGGAGAAACGCGATGCACCACTGCTCGAGCTAACATACAACTGGGATCCAGAGGCCTATAATGGCGGTCGGAACTTCGGCCATCTGGCATTTCGGGTCGATAATATTCATGCGTTCTGCCAGACGCTGATGGACAAAGGGGTCAGCATAAACCGTCCGCCGCGCGACGGACGTATGGCATTTGTGCGCTCCCCTGATGGCATCTCAATCGAATTGCTGCAGCGCGGCAAAGCCCTTGCGCCAGCTGAGCCATGGGCCAGCATGGAAAATATTGGAATCTGGTAGAATCACATCCACGACATCCGGTCCCAGCGCCGCTGTGCCTTGACATAATCGCCTTGCTTTCAGCGGGGGAGCACCATATCTTTCGTTCATAAGTTGCGTGAGCGGTGATTGATTCTCCGGTGCGAATGGCGGGCGTGAAAACCGGGGGTGGGGACCACGCACCGCTTATGAGAGACATTTTGGGGGAAACAGTATGCAAGTTAAGTTCTGGGGTACGCGCGGATCGATTGCCGCCTCCGGAAAAAGCACACTCAAATACGGTGGCAATACGTCCTGTGTCGAGGTGCGCTCCCAATCAGGTACGTTGGTCGTTATTGACTGCGGAACCGGTGCCTACCCGCTTGGCCAACAGCTGATCTCTGAGTTTAACGGCAAAATCAGCGGCCACATGTTGATCAGCCATACACACTGGGACCATATTCAGGGCTTCCCGTTTTTTACACCTTATTTCATTCCCGGCAACGAATGGCACATTTATGGCCCGAGCGGTTTTGGCCCTTCCCTCAACGAAGCGTTGTCTGATCAAATGCAGTACACGTATTTTCCTATTTCAATGGAGTATATGGCTGCGACATTGAACTTTCACGACCTGGTCGAAGGCTCGTTCAAGATTGGTGATATTACTGTTCGTGCACGTTATCTGAACCACCCTGCCCTCACACTCGGCTATCGCCTCGAAGCAGACGGCGTTTCACTGGTGTATTCGTGCGACCACGAACCACACTCTCATGCCTGCGCACTTGGCCACGGAAATATTACTGGCAATGATCTTGCTCACGCTGAATTTATGGCGGAAGCGGATCTTGTTATCCATGATTCGCAGTACGTGGCAGACGAGTACGAGAAGAAAATCGGCTGGGGCCACAGTACATACGAATATGCGTACAAAATCAGTCAGTATGCAGAAGTCAAGAAACTTCTGTTTACCCACCACGACCCTACACGGAGCGACAAGCAGATTGATACGATCGTCAAGTCCGTGCAAAAACGCATGGGTGGCAAAGGCAAGATGAAATCATTTGCCGCCTCTGAGGGCACAACGGTCAGCCTCAAAGGGAATTCGCTGACACACAAAATCAAGTCAATGTCAGTCAAGCCGGTCCGCGATTCAGAAGTCGATGCTTTCTCGCGCCCATTGACGGCGTTGATGACACACGCCGTTCTTCTCAATTTCGGATCGCCAGAGGAAATAAAAACGGTCACCGATATTCTCAAAACCGATTCCATTAAAATGATCATTGCCAAGAACACCGAAGATGTGATGCAGGCTATCGCTTCGCAGCCGGTCTCACTCCTTGTCGCCGATATGGATCTCGGCCTGTTCCAGCTCGACAATGTGGTCTCTGAGATCAGAAAACGGGTGGATACGGGCGGCTCCGCCCTGCCGGTCATCGCCATTTCTTCGGAAGAGCGCGGCGAGGAAGTACGGCCGGAGGAATTACAAGACTGGATTATTAAGCCGTTTTCCATCGAATATTTGCGCACGCGCATTCGGGCTGCTTTGTTGCAACAAGCTGGCAAATGGGTGCGTGCGCCGCTGCTTAAAGGCGAAGAAGCTCGCCTCAGCGAAATTCAGCGCTTCGGCCTGATGACCCGGAAGAACGAAGAACGCTATGACCGGATCACCCGCCTGGTTTCGTCGTATTTCGATCTGCCGATTTCATTGATTACGGTTGTCGACCTGGAAACCCAGTTCTTCAAATCGAAAATCGGCACACCGATCGATCAAACATCAAGAGATCAATCGTTTTGCGCCCATGCAATCATGAAGCGTGAGATAATGGTTGTGCCCGACACCTTGCAGGATGACCGGTTTGCGGAGAATCCGATGGTCCTTGGGGAGCCGCAAATCCGTTTCTATGCGGGCGTGCCGATTTCCATGCCGAGCGGACACCATATCGGCACGTTGTGTATTCTCGATACCAAGCCGCGTGATCTAACCAACAAACAACTGGATGACCTTAAAGAATTTGCAGCGATGGTCGAAGCGGAGCTTGCCCGCGAAAAGCCACTATAGGACCTGTCAGGCGCCTTCTCTTTCTTCAGCTTTTTCGAGCGCCTGTTTGGCTTGTTGTAGGGCTGTACGTGTCTTGTCCCAGGAGAGCCGATCCAATGCCTCCGAAAATGACACAAATTCAGCGGCGTCGGCATCATCTCCCGCGACAACATCGCCACTGGCCCAGCGCGCAACATAATCCACCATCAGATAATGTCCGTCTCGATCTTCTTGTGGCAGCGCTTCGAACACATTGATCAGGCCGACCAGCTCCACTTCAATACCGGTCTCTTCCCGCACTTCGCGCCGCAGCGCTGCCTCGAGTGTTTCACCAAATTCAATTTTACCACCGGGGATTGACCAGCGACCTTTGAGCGGCGCGTTGCCACGCTTGATCAGCAAAACGTCTGGCCCCTTAAATACAATCGCCCCAACCGACGGTTTGATCATCCCGGTGTTTTTCATGAAATCGCTATAAAGATATTTGTGGCACGAGGCTACCGGACAACAGTAGAGGTGCCCGGCGTCATTATGCACAACCAAACTGCACACCAGACCGTTGTAACGGTGCCAGCTTTTATGTATGTGTTCGACCACCATCTTCCGGGGATTGGTCCAATTTAGCTCAATGACCTTGTTCAAGACTTTTTGCGATGATCGTGCCGTACTGCATTTGGCAGGAAGCGATGTCGCGCAATTTTTGCAAGGGCTTGTGACGCAGGACATCGATCGGGTCACAACCAACGAGGCGTGTTATGCTTGCCTGCTGACACCGCAGGGCAAAATTGTTGCTGACTTTTTTCTGATGAAATCCGGCCATGACATTTTGCTAGATTGTGATGCGGAAATCGCTGGACCGCTCTTGAAAAAACTTCGGTTTTACAAACTAAGAGCGGAGGTTGAGGTTAAAGATGTTTCAAGCGCCTGGCGGATTGGCCTTGTATGGGGCGATCTGACCACCGCAACACCCGGCCACGTCGTGGATCTGGGACAGGACAGCACCGCCGCAATCGCTTTCACCGACCCGCGCCACACCGGGCTTGGTTTCCGCATCGTCATGCCTGCTGTTGCGGGCGAGAGACCACTATCGCGGGTCGATGCTTCGCCTGTTGCGATGGAAGATTACGACCAGCATCGGCTGCGCTTGGGCATACCGGTCTTCGGCAAAGATATTTTGACAGAGCAGACATTTCCCCTCGATGCGAACCTCGACGCCCTCGGGGGTATCGATTACTCCAAAGGCTGTTTTGTCGGTCAGGAAGTTGCAAGCCGTATGAAACGTAAAGGCGATATCCGGAAACGTATCTGGACGGCATCAACCGAAGGCACCTTCCTTGCGCCGGGAACCGGTATCATGGCGGGCGAGGCAACTGTCGGAGAAATCTCGTCTGGCAACGATAGGCTCGCCCTTGCCCGCGTGCGTCTGGACCGGCTGGCGAAAGTCAGCGGGCCTTTAAAAACCAAAAATGGAGTTGCAGTGCGTTTGATAGAACCTTCTTATCTTGGGAAAACAAAATGACACAACATCGCTGTACCTGGGTTCCACCAGGGGATGATCTGTATTGTGCGTATCATGATGAAGAATGGGGTGTACCGGAATATGACAGCCGGTCACTTTATGAAAAACTGATTCTCGATGGGTTTCAGGCTGGCCTCTCCTGGCGAACAATTCTTTATAAGAGAGACAACATGCGCAAGGCCTTCAAGGGCTTTGATCTCACCAAGGTCGCCCGCTATAAGGAAAAAGACATTGAACGCCTGCTAAAGAATGAAGGCATCATCCGGCACCGCGGAAAAATAGAGGGCGCTATCACCAACGCCCAACTCTGCCTGCGCATGGAGCGAAATGGCGATAGCTTTTCAGATTATTTGTGGTCCTATGTTGATGGCAAACCGCTACAGAATACATGGAAAAGCGACAAGGATGTGCCAGCCAAAACGCTATTGAGCGAGGCGATCGCCAAGGACCTAAAAAAACGCGGGTTCAAATTCTGTGGACCAACAATAATCTACGCATTCATGCAAGCAGTTGGCATGGTCAATGACCATGTTGTGGATTGCCACCGCTTTCATGATGTGAAGGCGATGGGATAGCTGTAGGTGGAGTTGGCGATACAGCGCTTTTGCAACGAGGACTGGCCCGACCTCTGGACCATGATCAAGCCGGTGTTCAGGGAGGGTGAAACTTATCCCTGCGATCCGCAGATAAGCGAAACTAATGCGCGGGCCTATTGGGTGGAAACACCGCGCGCAACTTATGTGGCGCGCACGCTGGATGGTGAGATCGCCGGTAGCTACTATGTTCGCCCAAACCAGCCGACCCTCGGGGATCACGTCTGCAATTGCGGCTATATTGTTGCCGAGGAGAGGCGCGGCCAAGGCGTCGCCTCGAGGCTTTGCCTTCATTCACAGGCGCAAGCTCTCAGCCACGGTTTTAGCGGGATGCAGTATAATCTGGTGATCGCCAGCAACGATACTGCGGTCCGTGTCTGGCAGAAAGCCGGTCTTGAAATCATTGGCACCATCCCCAAAGCCTTTCGTCATAAGAAACTCGGACTGGTCGATGCCCACATTATGTATAAATGGCTGATTGACAATTGAATTGAACCTAGCGCGACGCTGCGTCGATGCACTGCTTGTATTGTTTGCTCTTAAGCGCCACCGCCTCCGGGTCGGTCAGCGATTCAAGTCGTTCACGTGTCTCCTCGTGCGGGTCTGAATTGCAAGATGATCTACTGCCAGTATTGTGCGCGACACAATCGATCCCGCTCAGCATATTTTCTGAGAAGCGCAGATTTTCTGTCGCCGCAATTGCCATCTCAAGACATTGCCGCTCGGTCATTCCCTGATATTTGGAGACATCCTGCGGCTCATAGATCTGCGTGCTGCACGCGGTAAGTACGCCGCCAGCTATCCAAGGTAATATATAATCTTTCACCGTTGATACTCCTGTTTTCTTCTTCCTTGTGATGCGCGATCTGTTCTCGTCAGGCTTTGACACAGGTCAGTTTTGCCAGAAATGTTGCGATGGCCCGCCCATGCTAGCGCAAGAACGGTTCGACGCCTCTTGCACATTTGGCGGCTTGCCCTTGCTTCTCGAACCGCGCAATATGGGCTAGTTTTTAAGAACAATTCTCAGAGGGTACATGTCAGACTTCATTCCCGCCCGCATCGTCTCAACCGGCCTTTTTACGCCGAAAGAGTCCATCACGAATGAGGAGCTGGTTGCTTCATTCAACGCCTGGGTCGAAAAGCATAATGCTGAAAACCCTGACGATCAGAAGGAGCCCTCCTCTGTCGGTTTTATCGAGAAAGCGTCGGGTATCAAATCCCGTTATGTACTCAACAAGGAAGGTATTCTAGATATTAACCGTATGCGTCCTAAATTACCGCAGCGGAGCGATGACGAACCCTCTATCCTGGCTGAAATCGCTATTGCCGCCGCGCGCGATGCGATGAAGGCCGCCGATTACCAGGCCGGCGATATTGATGTTGTGATTTGTGCTGCCTCGAATATGCAACGGGCCTATCCTGCGATGGCGGTCGAGATACAAAAAGAGCTGGGCATTGATGGTTTTGGCTTCGACATGAATGTCGCCTGCGCCTCTGCCGCCTTCGGCATTCAAAATGCTGTCGGCCTTCTGCAGACCGGCGCCCGCAGGGTTTTGATGGTCAATCCGGAGATCTGTTCAGCACACCTAAATTTCCGTGACCGGGATGCCCATTTCATTTTCGGTGATGTCGCGACCGCAGTGATTGTGGAACGGGCAACCGGGGAAGCGGCACCAGACAGCTGGGATATTCTAGATACTCGGCTCAAGACATTGTTCTCGAATAATATACGCAACAATTTCGGTTTCCTCAACCACACCAGCGACGAACTTGATATTTCTGATCCTAACACAGACAAACTTTTTGTTCAGGAGGGAAGAAAGGTCTTCAAAGATGTCGTGCCAATGGTTGGTGCACTGATTTCCAAGCACCTTGAGGATAACAATATCGCAACGACAGACCTGAAACGCATGTGGTTGCATCAGGCCAATCTCGGCATGAACCAGTTTATCGCCCGCAAAGTGCTTGGTCGCGATGCCACCGAGGCGGAGGCACCAGTGGTGCTCGACAAATATGCCAACACATCTTCCGCCGGTTCCATCATTGCTTTCCACAGGCACCGCGACGGGATTGATACTGGCGATATCGGCGTCATTTCAGGCTTCGGTGCTGGATATTCTGCCGGCTCGGTCATCGTGCGCAAAGCTGCCTGACTTCCTGCAATGGCCAAACTTGATCAAAAAAAGGGCGGAGCGCCGAGAGCCTGGCAGCGGATGTTATCCGGCAGACGGCTTGATATTCTTGATCCATCGCCGCTCGACATCGAGATCGATGACATCGCCCACGGCCTTGCCCGTGTCGCGCGCTGGAATGGCCAGACCACGGGTGCACTGCCGTTCAACGTCGCCCATCATTCGGTTATCGTTGAAGATATCTGTTGTCAGTTAAAACCTGGCTGGCCTGTGAAATGGCGCCTGGCCGCCCTGCTCCATGACGCACCGGAATATGTAATCGGCGATGTGATCTCGCCGTTCAAGGCAGCCCTCGGTACAGGCTATAACCGGGTCGAGACAGGCCTCGAACGGGCCGTTCATCTGCGCTTCGGTCTGCCGGCGAGATTGCCTGAAACAATCGAGAAAACCATCAAACGGGCGGACCGCGCCTGCGCTTTTTTTGAAGCCTGTCAGATCGCTGGCTTTGATGACGCAGAAGCCCGCAAAATCTTTGCCGCGCCGCGCGGGATCGCCCCGATTACCATCAAGGCGCTCGACACCGAAGCCTCGCAACAGCTGTATTTGAAACGGTTTCATGATCTGTACCGCCAGTACGCGGCGGCGCTGTCATGATTGTGAAATGTTGCTACTGGCGAAGAGCAGCGCAGCAGCCCATTATCTTGTCATGATCGTTATCAGCCCATATGACGATATTGCTGCTGCGGTTGAGCGCTATCGCCCTACCAGCGCAATCTCCATCCTCGACCAGGGTGAGCCGCCGCCCGTGATCACCCGGCTACCGCCAGGCCAGCATCTGAAACTGTGCCTTTCGATGGCCTCTGCGGAAATGGTCGAGCCGCCCTGCCCTGAACAGGAAGACCGACGCATCCGTGAACTTATCGCTTTTGCTGAAAACATCGACTGGAGCCATGCGTTGCTCATTCACTGCCGGCTCGGTCTCAGCCGGTCGCCGGCCGCCGGATTTATTATTCAGTGTGCGTTATCACCAGATCGAGACGAAGCACATATTGCCGAAGAATTACGAGCCTGCAGTGACAAGGTCGAGCCCAGTTTGATGATGGTTGCGAAGGCGGATGAAATCCTCGATCGCGATGGCCGTATGATCGATGCCATTGACAGTATTGGTTTTGGCTCTTCCTGCATTGCTGGAGAAGCGTTTGAAATTGCCTTTTTGCCGCAGCAAAAAAGCGATATTTCCCAGGCACGTTAAAAACGCGGTACCAGCATTTTTTAAGTTTCAGGCGAATAACTCGCATACGGTTGTTATTCTTGACGCTTGATGCGGGAAGATCACATCCTTGCTACGCCAAATAGGCGGTACACGGCGCCTCAATTAACCAGTTAACCGGTGATATATGGACGGATTGTTAGCCGTGTGGTTGATTATCACGTAACGATTTTTCTGGGGCTATTGTTATGGTATGGGGTAAGTCCAAAGACCGCCTGCATCAATCATTTTTTGATGTACGGATCCATTTATTTATTCTGTGTGGGGCGGTTTTTCTGCTGCTGCTGTTGGCATCGATAGGCCAAGCAACCGCGCAAACGCAAGGTGGCCAGGGCTCGATAAACATTATCAAGTCAACCAACTTCGATAGCACGTTCAGTTTCACCGGCACCAACGGCATTGCCGATTTCGATATTACAACGAGTGGCCTCACCGGGTCGAACCTCATCGACAATCTCCCTTCAGGCTCCTACACGATCACCGAATCTGCAAATTCCGGGTTCAGTCTGGACAACATAGAGTGTGACGTGGAATTCCAAGCGGTTCGAGGCCCCTCGGATCCCAAAGGCACGCATAGCGGCATCATCAATATTGATATTCCCAACCGACAGGTCACCATCGAAATCCAGGAAGCCGAGAATGTCGAATGTACCTTCACGAACTCCGCCCTGCCCGGATCAATCACTATAGAAAAACAGTCCGACGTCACCGGTTCGTTCGACTTCTCGGGAACCGGTGCTATTGGCAGCTTCACACTCACACCAAGTCCCGGTAGTCCAGCCTCCAATGTGACCTCGGGTCTCGATGCTGGCACCTACACCGTCACCGAAACCGCCACCCCTGACTTCGATTTAATCGATATCAGCTGTTCCGGCGATGCCGATAATGGCACCGTCATTGACCTTGCCGGGCGGCAGGCAACGATTGACCTTGATCCCGGCGAGAGCATCATCTGCACGTTCACCAGCCAGGACAATTTTGACGAAGACAAATTCCGCGATGATAGTATGCGCGCCGCCAAGGGGTTCGCCTATCGGCGGGCCCGCGCGATGCTCAGTTCCGAACCAGACCGGGTCAGTTTTGTCAGACGAAACCCTGACGTGCTCTGGGGTGGTGCGGACGGTGCCGAGGCGAAAAACAAACCTGTGCGCTATGCGATGAACGTATCCGAAGGCGCTGCGCAGCTTGACGTGGCTGCCGCCACGGGTCGGACCGAAACATCAAACGGCATTGGCGGTGTTGAGCTTTGGATCGAAGGAAGCTTCACCAAAGCAGATGACGATATCAGCGGCGTCGCAAAAATCGACAGTCAATATAGCGTTGTTCATTTTGGTGCGGACATTCAGGTCACGGAGAACATCATCATTGGTGCTTTGGCCTCGATTGACCGGGCCAAAGAGGACGTTGACACTTTCGACGGTACCACTGCCTTCAAAAGCCAGGAAGTCGATGGTAACGGCTGGATGGCTGGGCCTTATCTGTCGGCGCGATTGTCTGAAAACCTGTTCTTCAATACGCGGTTTGCTGTCGGCTTGTCGCAGAACGATCTGACGATCCCGGGCGTTGTTAGCAATGATGAGTTTGAGACCGGCCGGGCGCTTGCCCGCGCGAGCCTCAGCGGGAACCAGAATTTCGGCGAAGACGGCAAGTGGCGCTTCACACCGACCGCGTCGATTTCCTATTTCAAGGAAAACCTCAAACGATATACAAGCAAAACAGGCGTTGAAATCCCGTCACAATCCCTGACATTGGGCCGGGCCGAGTTTGAGCCGGAAATTGGCTATCGCCACCAAACAGCACGCGGCACAGTGATTGAACCGCAACTCTCCGTCGCCGCTGTCTGGGATTTCGATGCACCCGATAATCTCGCGGTTCAGGGCATCACTTTCAAGACAGACGATTTCAGGGGCCGGGTTGAAGGCGGTGTTCAGGTTAATTGGGAGGGCGGCACCTCAGCGCGCTTGTCTGCTGCCTACGATGGTATCGGGTCGAGCAATTTCGACGCTTACAGCATCGATGCGTGGATGGATTTTCCGTTTAACAAGCCAAAACCACGTGCTGTACGGCGCGCACCGATTGCCTCACCATCAGTTCAGTACAAGGAGTGCCCAGATGGGACGCGGGTACCTGTAATGGATGATTGCCTGGTCGTATTGGTTGAAACATACACGCCGGAACCGATTGAGTTCATCATATATTTCGACTTCGACAAGGATGACCTGCTGCCCTCAGAAGCTAGCAAGATAGACGATGCTGTTGCAAGATCGCTCGGCCACGAACTCGACATCATCGTCCTCGAGGGCAATACGGACCGGGCCGGCAGTGAGAATTACAATGACGAGCTGTCTGTTCGCCGCGCCTTGACCGTCCGCAATGCCCTAATTGAGCGCGGTATCGACCGCAACAAACTCAGGTTCGATGCCTTCGGTGAGAACAATCCGGCCGTGCCGACAAATGACGGTGTTGCGCTTCGTGCCAATCGCCGGACGGAAGTGCTCATCCGCTTTAACTAGACGCAGACTGACATTCAAAAAGCGGCACAGGATTGATTCTTTGTGCCGGTTTTTTTGATGTCAGCTTAACCCCCAAAAACGTCTCGACCTTGCAAAACAATCGGCGGTATCATGGGCCATATGAGTGATGGCGCGCGTCCCCCCCTGACCACCCGAATCATGATCGGCCTCAACGCCGTTCTGGCAGCGATTGATGGCGACCGACCGCTGGTCCTGTGTACCAAGGCAAAAGGCGACAAAGGCCTGTGGGGGCTGCCCTACGGCCCTTTCGATCCGGTTCGCCAGCGCACGTTTGAATTGGGCTTGCGCGATTTCGTGGCCGAGCAGACGCGGATGCGGCTCGGCTATGTCGAACAACTCTACACTTTCGGCGACAAGGGCCGGGAGGCACCAAGCGCCGTCTTTGAGGGCGGCGGCGCGGAAGACCGGATCGTCTCCGTCGGTTATCTGGCGCTGGCGCCAGGGGCTGAGCCGGTTGCCATGGAAAATACGGCCTGGCGCAACTGGTATGATCATTTTCCCTGGGAAGACTGGCGTGACGGTGAACCACGTATTCTCAGTGAACGGATTATCCCGGCGTTGCAAAACTGGGTCGACGATGCCGAATCTCCGGCCGAACAACGCAACCGCCGCGATCGTGTGGTCCTCGCCTTCGGTTATGAAGAGTCTGGCTGGGAGGAAGAACGCACACTCGATCGCTACGAACTCCTATACGAAGCTGGTATTGTCACGGAAGCCGAGCAGGACGGGCTGGGAGAAACACTGCCTTTTCAGATCGTCGAAGCGCCGATGATTTCCGATCACCGCCGCATTCTTGCAACAGCTATTGGCCGCCTGCGCGGCAAGTTACGCTACCGGCCGATCATATTCGAAATGATGCCGCCGGCCTTCACCCTGCTCGATTTACAACGGAGCGTCGAGGCGATCATCGGTTTTCCTCTGCACAAGCAGAACTTCAGGCGCGGAATAGATAATTCCGGGCTCGTCGTAAAAACTGGCAATGTCAGCGCAGAAACTGGCGGTCGCCCGGCAGCGATGTTCCGATTTGACCGCAGCCGCGTCACCGGAAAGGCAGCCCAGGACAGGACGATAAAGGGCCTGACGCTACCCCGGCTTCGACAAAGCCCGAACGCTAAGCTACGCGCATCCTAGCGCGCTTATGCTCAAAAGTGTGATAATATAACTAACTGTAATTGTTGTCCCTTTGCCGGGTTGACTCGTCGCATCTAACCGTTATTTTTCACCCTCGCCCCTTGCGGGGCTGTTTTTTGGGTCCTATATATGCTCTAGTTGAGTATTATTAATTGAGCGGCGCGGGAGGCGTATTTCCAAGCGCGCGAATGTTAAAACAGGAGGCGCAAATGCCTGCTTTTGGTAACGAAATTAACGTCGCACATCTGCCCTACACAGCCGAAGTGAAGGCAAAAACTGATCATCTTTATCCGCTGGTCAAGGCATTCATTCCCGAACTCGAATGGGAATTGCAAGCACCCTACATCGCCGCAATCAATGACCTGAAAGCAACAAAGAACGCGGTAATTCTGGCGCATAACTATATGACACCAGAAATTTTTGCCTGTGTCGGCGATTATCAAGGCGACAGTTTGATGCTGGCAAAGGAAGCAGCCAAAACGGATGCCGATATCATCGTGCAGGCCGGCGTCCATTTCATGGCGGAAACCTCAAAAATCCTCAGCCCGGAAAAGATTGTTCTCATTCCCGACCTGCGCGCTGGCTGTTCTCTTGCCGCCTCGATCAGCGGGGCCGATGTTCGACTTCTGAGAGAAAAATATCCAGGCATTCCCGTGGTCACCTATGTCAACACCACAGCGGACGTCAAAGCTGAGACTGATATCTGCTGCACCTCGTCCAATGCTGTTGAAGTGGTGGAATCAATTGCCGAGGAGTTTGGCGTCGATACGGTCATGCTGCTACCCGATCAGTATCTGGCTAAAAACGTCGCCGCGATGACCGACATCAAGATCATCACCTGGGCCGGGTCCTGCGAAGTACACGAACAGTTTTCAGCGGACGACATCCGCGAGATCCGTGCTGGCAATCCGGGCGTCGTTGTCCTTGCGCACCCTGAATGTCCGCCGGATGTCCTGTCTGAAGCAGATTATGCCGGATCAACCAGCGGTATGAGCAACTATGTGAAAGACAATCAGCCTAATAACGTGGTTCTGATTACCGAATGCTCGATGTCTGACAATGTAGCGCTAGAAAATCCGAATGTGAATTTTGTGCGGCCGTGCAATCTCTGCCCGCACATGAAGCGGATTACCTTGAAAGGCATTTTGAATGCGTTACAAAATATCGAGCATGAAGTCGTGGTCGATCCAGACATTGCCAAAAAAGCCCGCCGTGCCGTCCAGCGTATGATTGATCTGCCGATGAAGAAAGGCCAGTCCACCTATAGTCATATCGGCAAACCCGAAGTGATGGCCATCGAGGCCAGAGGTTAGTCATTGACTTCTCCAGAACCAATGACAATCTTGCTGCTGCCGAAATTGCATATGTTTCGGCAGCATTTATTTTCACGGGCAGATTATTGAGCTATGGCAGACGCACCAGACCTCCAGCCCCTTTCGCCTGACAGTACCCTGATCATCGGCGCCGGCGTCGCCGGGCTCTTTACAGCGCTAAAGATGGCGCCGCGACCAGTGACCATCATCACTGCCTCACCATTGGGAAAAGGTTCGTCTTCATTCTGGGCACAGGGCGGCGTCGCTGCGGCGATGGGATCGGATGACAATGCGGCTCTGCATTATCAAGATACGATCAAGGCAGGTGCTGGTCTCGTCGATGAACCAGCCGCGCATATCTTGACGCAGGAAGGCCCGGGCCGCGTCAACGATCTGATCGATCTCGGCATTAAGTTCGACAGAAGCGACGACGGCAGGCTCAAGCTCGGCAAGGAGGCCGCCCACAGCCGCCACCGTATTATCCACGCAACCGGAGATAAGGCTGGCGCTACTATTATGGCCGGCCTGATCGCCGCTGCCCGCAAGGCCGATCACATCACGATCCAAGAGCGAATCGTTGTCGAAGAACTGATCGTCACTGAGGACGATACTGTTTACGGCGTCCTCGCCTATGACATTACTGCCGAACGGCGCGTTTTGATCAGCTGCCCGCGCACAGTATTAGCGACCGGCGGCGTTGGCGGGCTCTACGCGGTCACCACTAACCCGGTCCGGGCACAAGGTCACGGCATCGCGATGGCATTTCGCGCCGGTGCAGAAATCATGGACCCAGAATTCGTCCAGTTCCATCCCACCGCACTTGATGTCGGTATTGACCCGGCACCTCTTGCAACCGAAGCCTTGCGCGGCGAGGGCGCAAAACTTGTGGACAGGCATGGTGCTCATATGATGGCCGGCGTCCACCCGGACGCCGACCTGGCGCCGCGGGACATCGTTGCCCGAACGGTGGCTTCTTCCATCGCGAACGGCAACGGTGCCTTTCTTGATGCCCGCATGGCAATCGGTGCCTCATTCCCTGAAGCATTCCCGACCGTTTATGCGGCGTGTATGAAATCAGGCATTGATCCGATTACTCAGACGATCCCAATCGCACCGGCCGCGCATTACCATATGGGCGGTGTACGGACGGATGAAGATGGCCGGACAACCAGGCCGGGTCTTTGGGCGATCGGCGAAGTGGCAAATACCGGCATACACGGCGCGAACCGTCTCGCCTCAAATTCACTTCTGGAGGCGCTGGTCTTCGGGGCCCGGGCCGCCTGCGACCTCACAGTGGACGGGCGCGGCGAGCCCGACAAACAGATAGGCTTCCCATCAGCACGGCTCGACTTGCCGCCATTGCCAGCGACGCCCGGCGAAATGATGGCGCTGCGTCGCTTGATGGCCGACAATGCCGGCCTCATACGTAGCCGGGCAAGTCTCGGCGAGGCGCTGCAATTTGTCCATGATTGCATGCACGCTGTTGACGTAACAAGCGGCTTCCACAATGCCCTGATGACCTCTTCTCTTATTCTCGGCGGCGCCAACAACAGGCTTGAAAGCCGTGGAAGCCATACGCGTACGGACTATCCTGATATGCACAAACCAAGTCACGGCATCATGTGGCTTGATCACAGCGCCCAGAAAGCCAGATATCGGATCGATCCGATCAAAAGGATCAGCACGACCAGAGGTGCCGCATGACGATCTCCTTCCCGCTTCCAGCAGCGTTGGTTGACACAGCTGTCGCTGCCGCGCTGGCCGAGGACCTCGGTGATGCCGGCGACATCACAACGCGCGCAACAATCCCGCGTGATGCCCAAGGCAAAGCCATCATCCAAGCCCGTAAGGAAGGCGTCGTCGCTGGAACCGAGATTGCGGTTGCCGTGTTCTGCTTTGTTGATCCGTCGCTCCAAGCGGACGTCAATCTCCATGACGGCGCACCGGTCAAACCAGGCGACACAATCATCAGCCTGAACGGCCCTTCCCGCACAATCCTTAGCGCCGAACGGGTCGCCCTTAATTTTCTCGGCCATCTTTCAGGTGTCGCAACAGCGACCCACGATCTTGTCAATGCCGTTCGTGGCACTGACACAAAGATAGTCTGCACACGCAAGACGTTGCCGGGTTTGCGCGGCTTCCAAAAACACGCTGTGCGCTGCGGTGGCGGATTTAATCACCGCTTCGGCCTTTATGACGCTGTGATGATCAAGGATAACCACATCGCTGCGTGTGGTGGCATCACGGGCGCGCTAAAAGCCGCAAAAGCGACTCTCGGCCATACCGTCAAAATCGAAATCGAGGTGGATACGCTCAAACAGCTTGCGGAGGCCTTGAGCGAAGGCGCTGATATCATCATGCTGGACAACATGGATACCGACACCTTGAAAAAGGCAGTCGGAATAGCCAAGGGCAAAGCTGTTCTCGAGGCCTCCGGCAACATCACCGTTGAAAACGTCCGAGCTATCGCAGAAACCGGTGTTGACGTTATTTCGTCCGGCTGGATTACCCACTCGGCACCAAACCTTGATCTCGGGCTGGAATACCTTGACTAACCAAAGTCAGATTATTGCGCCGCTGCAGTAATCGTCGTGGTTCTTTTGTTCGGGAATTTATAAAATTTGTGCGCACCGATTTGGGCCGTCGGTGTCAGTTTAGGGGCCCAATATGGTTTCACATAATCTGCGTGATAGTGGGTTGCATTGTTGCTGACCGGCAAATGCACGCCGGCAAGGATTGCCCCCGCCAATTTGTCCGACTCAGTGAACGTCGTTTGATGACGTCTACGGTTCAGCGAACCATCACAGGTAAACGAGAACTGACACCCGGTTGTCCGGTGCGAGCCCTGGTAGACAACACCGCAAATCGAGTCCGGGTATTGTGGACTTTTCACGCGGTTCAGCACGACGTCAGCAACAGCCATCCGTCCAATCACAGGCTCGAATCCAGCTTCGTGATAAATCGCTTCAGCGAGGCATCGGCGCTCATCAGCCTTGATTTCGGCCTGCTCGATCACCTTGAAATCGAACGAAACGAGCTTGGAAACACTCCTCGATGTTGCTTCTGCAACTTCGAGGAAAGAGGCGGCTTGTGCTTTTTCATCGCCGCCAGAGATACGCCAGTTTGTATATTCCTGAGCAATAACAGCAAACTCGGCTGCTTTCGCAGCGTCGGCAGTGTGAACCAGGCTTTGTTTGTACTGCGCATGACCGACAAAAATGAACAGCATCGCACAGCTCACAACGCCCAGCGAGGCGAGCCAGCCACGGAATGCCCAATTTGGCACTGTGTTATTCATCTCTGTTTTTCTCATGTTCCAAAAAAACTCCAGCGTCTCGCAGACCCGTGAAAAACACCCAAACGCAGTAGGGGAGCGCCCCAATTACCCAAATACCCTGCAATCACCATACCATTAGCCCGCGATGCTTGCGCAGGTTAACGAAGAGCGCTAGCCAGCGGACGGCGGGTTATGCCTGCACGGCCAACCCCTGCCAAGCATTTTCTCTAATTTTTGACGCAATGTTAATGGTTAACGGACGGAAACTTGTCCACACGCTGCCAAGTGTTGCTTTTGTGCAACGCAGCATTTTTCTAACCATCTGATTTTGTTTACTTTTTTAGAATTGCAAGCGCAGACTGTGCGGCGGCCAATCTTGCAATCGGAACCCGATAAGGCGAGCAGGATACATAATCCAGACCAGCATTTTCGACGAATCGGATCGAATCAGGGTCGCCGCCATGCTCTCCGCAAATGCCCAGTTTAATGTCAGGGCGGGTCTTTCGGCCCTTCTCCACGGCCATCTCCACCAGCGCCCCAACGCCGTCAGGGTCAAGCGTGACAAAGGGGTCGCGTTCCAGAATCCCCTGGCGAATGTAGTCCGGCAGAAAGGTTCCCGCGTCGTCACGTGAAAGACCGAAGGTGGTCTGCGTCAAATCATTGGTACCAAAAGAGAAAAACTCCGCATCCACCGCAATCTCGTCTGCGGTCAGCGCCGCGCGCGGTAATTCGATCATGGTACCAATCATATAATCGAGGCTCATGCCCTTCTCGGCAAAAACCGCTTTGGCAACGGCGATCACCCTCTCTTTCAGGAAGCTTAGCTCCTTTTGCTGTGCGACCAACGGGATCATGATCTCCGGTGTTACCGGTGCGCCGGACGCCGATACCTCGCACGCAGCCTCGATGATCGCCCGCGCCTGCATCTCATAAATTTCAGGGTACGTCACACCAAGGCGGCAACCGCGATGCCCAAGCATCGGGTTTGATTCCTGTAAATTGTGGGCACGCAATTTTAGTTTCCCGGCGTCAATGCCGGATGATTTGGCAACTTCCTCAATCTCGCTGTCCGAATGCGGCAAGAATTCATGCAGCGGCGGGTCAAGTAGGCGCACAGTAACCGGCAGGCCGCTCATCACCTCAAACAATTCCTTGAAGTCGCTGCGTTGCATCGGCAGCAGTTTGGCAAGAGCCACTTCGCGATCGGCGCGACTGTCGGCGAGGATCATTTCACGCACAGCGACAATCCGCTCAGGATCAAAGAACATGTGCTCGGTCCGGCAAAGACCAATGCCCTCGGCGCCAAAATCACGCGCCGTTTGCGCATCTAGCGGGGTTTCTGCATTGGCTCTAACGCCCATCCGACGGCATTTGTCGGCCCAAATCATTACTTTAGCAAAATCGCCTGAGAGTTCCGGCTGCACCGTTTTAACTTCACCGAAGAATACCTGCCCGCTTGATCCATCAACGGTGATCTGCTCACCCTTGGCGACGCTGCGGCCAGCAACAGTGAACGCTGAACCGTCTTTCTCAATCCGCAGATCACCGGCACCGCAAACACAAGGACGGCCCATCCCGCGCGCAACAACTGCTGCATGCGATGTCATGCCGCCGCGTGCTGTCACAATGCCTTTGGCCGCGTGCATACCGTGAATGTCTTCCGGACTTGTCTCCACCCGGACGAGTATGACTTTGTAGCCATCCTGCGCAAGCCGCTCGGCTTCATCAGAATTGAACACAACCATACCTGAGGCAGCGCCGGGCGATGCCGGCAGGCCCTTGGTCAACTGGTCGCGCGGGGCATCCGGATCAAGCGATGGGTGCAGCAATTGATCGAGCGATCCCGGTTCAACCCGCATCACCGCATCTTCCTCAGAGATCAAGCCTTCGTCGCACATATCAACAGCGATCTTCAGCGCCGCCTTGGCGGTGCGCTTACCGCTGCGCGTCTGCAACATCCACAACTTACCCTGCTGGATCGTGAATTCGATATCCTGCATGTCACGATAATGCTTTTCAAGCTTCTGGAAGACAGCGATCAGTTCCTGATACGTCTCTGCCATCGCTTCTTCAAGCGACGGCGATGTCTCCCCCATTGCTTTTTTTGCCTTAATGGTCAGCGGCTGCGGCGTTCTGATACCAGCGACGACATCTTCGCCCTGCGCATTGATCAAAAACTCTCCGTAATAGGCATTTTCACCGGTAGAGGGGTCTCTCGTAAAAGCAACGCCGGTGGCAGAACTCTCGCCCATATTGCCGAACACCATCGCCTGCACGTTGACAGCAGTGCCCCAGCTCTCTGGAATATTGTGTAACCGGCGATAAGTATTCGCGCGATCATTACGCCATGAGCCGAACACCGCGTCGATCGCGCCCCTCAGCTGTTCACGCACATCCTGAGGAAATGGTTTTCCAAGATGTCCTTCAACTTCCTGTTTGTACGCAGTGATGACTTTCTTCCAGTCAGCCGCCTTCAGGTCTGTGTCTAGAATATGATCATTCTCTTCCTTGTACGTATCGAGTATTTCCTCGAAATTGTGATGACTGACACCAAGCACAACATCTGAATACATCTGGATGAAGCGCCGATAGCTGTCATAGGCAAAACGTTCATCACCGGATAGTTTCGCAAGCCCGGCCACCGTCTCGTCGTTGAGGCCAAGGTTCAAAACCGTGTCCATCATCCCCGGCATAGAGGCACGGGCGCCGGAGCGAACTGAAACCAACAGCGGGTTGGCTGTTTCGCCGAACTTCTTGCCGACAACTTCGCCGATTTTAGCAAGCGCCTGATCAACCATCTTGTTAAGGCCTTTCGGCCATGAACGGTCATTTTCGTAGTACAGGGTACAGAGTTCGGTGGTGATCGTAAATCCAGGTGGCACCGGCAGACCGAGGCTCGCCATCTCCGCGAGGTTGGCGCCCTTGCCGCCAAGCAGGTTTTTCATCGACGCATCCCCATCGCTGGTCCCGCCGCCAAAATTGTAAACCCATTTCTGTTCCGTACTCATCCAAAAACTCCAGACATCTTCAGCCCTCGATCCGCGACAGGTCCGCTACCTGGTCGCAGGTTCGTTTGATCGATGCGAGCAACGCGAGCCGGTTCGCCCGCAGGGTTTTGGCGTCGGCATTCACCGTCACATCGTCAAAAAATGCATCAAGCGGCCGACGTAACCCTGAAAGCGCCGTCATCGCCGTCGCAAAATCCTCGTTCTCCAGCGCGGGCCCGAAAGTCCCTGAGGATTTCACCATCGCCGTGTGCAGCGCCCGTTCAGCTTTTTCTCTCAGAAGACTCTCATCAACTGCATCAGTACGCACCGCGCCGTCTTTCTTTGCTTCCGCTTTTAGAATATTTGCCGCCCGCTTGTAGGCCACCAGCAGATTGGCCCCGTCATCAGTTTTCAGGAATGCTTCCAATGCTTCAAGTTTCTTGACGATCAACACCAGATCATCTTCGAGTACGCGGTCAGCTCTGATCCTCACGGCATCAACGTGATCATGCCGGTGCCCTTTGTCTTTGAGGTAGACTTTCAAGCGATCATGGAAGAAGGAGAGAAGGTCTTCCGACCAACCCAGTATCGCAACCCTTGTCGGCTCATCTGAGGTCGGCTTATCTGCCAATCGGATACCAAAATCAGGAGACCCGATCTTACGGTACTTAATCCGAATACCGTTTTCCAAGACTATTGATATCACTCCCAAGGCCGCGCGCCTTAGAGAGAATGGATCCTTTGACCCCGTGGGCTTTTGGTTGATGGACCAAAAACTTGCAAGCGTAGACATCTTGTCGCCCAAGGCCAGCACTGTTGAAACAGGCGCATTCGGAACAACATCCTCTTGTCCGGCAGGTTTGTAGTGATCTCGGATGGCATCCGCTATATCCCCATCTACGCCCTGGGCCAAAGCATAATAGCGCCCAATGTGTCCCTGCAATTCGGGGAACTCGCCGACCATGCCGGTGACCAAATCAGCTTTGGCAAACCGTGTTGCTTTCTCGGCCCTAGCGGCATCGACGCCCAACTGTCCAGCAAACCATTGCGCGTAGAATAAGGTGCGCTCAACTTTATCCGCGACCGTCCCAAGTCCCTCAAAGAAGGTCACATCCGTAAGCTTTTTCGCATGCTGTTCCAGTGGCACGGCTAAATCCTGTTGATACAGAAACCATGCATCCGACAACCGTGCCGTCAGTACACGCTCATAACCAGGGCGCATGGCCGCCCCGCCGTCCGGTGCTTCGATGTTTGAGACAAAAACGAACCGGTTGGCGAGACGCCCTGTCTTCGGGTCACGAACAGAAAAATATTTCTGGTGACCTTTCATGGTGCAGGTCAAAACTTCGTCGGGCAGTTTCAGGAACTTCTTGTCAAACGATCCGATCATCACCACTGGCCATTCGGCTAATCCGGCGACTTCCGCCACAAGCCCGGCGTCATCGACCAACTCCAGCCCTTGCGCGGCACAAAGACCATTTGCGTCGGCCAAAATCTGTTCGGCTCGGGCCTCTTTGTCGAGCACCACTTTGGCCCGTGACAGCGCCAACTGATACGCTTCAAACCCGCGTACCTGAATCTCATCAGGCGCCATGAATCGGTGGCCATAGGTCTTGTCACCGCTGGTCATGCTACCGACTTCAAATTCAACCACTTCACCATCAAAAGCGCACAAGATCGAATGCAGCGGCCGCACCCAGGCGAGCGAACCGTCGCCCCAGCGCATCGATTTCGGCCACGGGAATTTACGGATCAAGTCAGGCATAAAGCCGGCGATCACGTCAGCCGTCGGGCGACCCTGTTCGTCGATCACCGCGACGTAATATTCACCCTTTTTGTCAGCGCGGGTTTCGCACTGTTCGAGGCTCGCCAGCCCGGCGGATTTCAAAAAGCCTTCGAGCGCTTGATCCGGCGCACCGACCCGCGGGCCTTTTTTTTCTTGCTTGCGTTCCGGCTGCGCGTGCGGCAGGCCGGTCACCACCAGCGCCAGCCGCCGCGGCGTCGCAAACGCCTTCGATCCTCCAGGCATGAACCCGGCGGCAAAAAGCTGTTCCTGCACAAGCTTCTGCAGATCGTCAGCCGCGCGCGTCTGCATCCGCGCTGGGATTTCCTCTGAGAACAATTCGAGCAACAGGTCAGGCATAGTCGGCGTGTTTACGGGCCGCTGCTCGCAAGTGCAACAAAAGAGTGTGCCCTAGCCGTCGAGCAGGTCCTCAAGATTGTCGCCACTGGATGTCTTGCCGAAAAAGGATGAGATATCGAAGGTCACATTGAAATCGAGCCCATTGGAATCGCGCAGGGTAATTACCTCGGCCACCTGGCCGTTACACTGGGTCCGACGCCGGCCAATCGTTTGCGCGCCCGGATGGTTGCGGGCGATCCAGCCATCTTCCTTGGCGATCCCCTCACCGGTGTTCCGTGCGATGATCGGCACCACATTGTCGCAATCATCGGCGAGCGGCACCCGGCGCGAGACCGGCACACCGCCGCCATCGACCGGGACATCGGTTGGCGGTCGCTTCGCGCCTGGCAGTACACAGCCAGCGACAACAACGAGGGATGAGACAGCAAACAGAGATTTTAACGCCGACATTTTGAATACTCTCCAATTTTTGCCTGCATCATAAAACCCGCTGGGGCATGCCGCCAGTAAAAAAGTGGCAACAAAAGCAGCGCGCTGATCAGGCTTTGCCTGATGGGTACGAGCCAACGCCGATTACTGGCCTTAAAAATCAGTCTACTGACTTTTTTGATGCGCGGCGCGCTACCGAAAAAGACACCCGTCAAGGCCATCCCGGCGCACATCGGCCATGCGTTTGCGCAGCTTTGCCGCCCGGCTCGCCACATAGGGCCCGGGCGGATTAGCCGCCCATTTGTTCGGGCTCGGTAGAACCGCCGCCAGCAAGGATGCTTCATAGGCCGTCAGCTCTGCTGCCGACTTGCCGAAGCGGGCGCGTGCTGCTGCCTCAGCACCGAAATTGCCGTCACCCCATTCTGCGATATTGAGATAAACCTCCATGATCCGTCGCTTCGGCCAGAACAATTCCTCCAGCCCGGTAAACCACACTTCAACCAGTTTGCGCAACGGATCCCGCCCTGGCCACAAAAATGCGTTCTTCGCTGTCTGCTGTGAAATCGTTGAGGCGCCACGCCAGCCCGAGCCCGCGCGTGCATCGTCAAGCGCTGACTTGATCTCGCCGAAGTCAAAACCTATATGGCGGCAGAACTTCATGTCCTCGGCGGCGATCACGGCGCGTACAAGCTGCGGCGAAATCTCTTCAAGCGCCGTCCAGTCCTTGCTGACATCGGTGCCCTGCACCACCCGCAGGCCCATCAATGTCGTGCCCGGCACTGGCACCAGCCCGTACAAAATTACCCAGACCACGGACAACGTCACGCCGAGCACACCGATCCGCATCGCCGCGTTTGTCATGTCGCGAAGAAGGCGGGGCGCTTCCCCGCCTTTCCTGCTTTTCTTGCGCGACTTTGATTTTACCACCTTGCCCCCTCAACTCACAACTGTCAGCGCATCATCGTCATGATCGCCGCCGATGCAACCCAGCCGACAAACAGATGACTTGCATCAACGAAGAACAATGGCAGCGAATGTGCGACACTATAGATCAGCTGATAGGCGGCAAATGGCAGGGCAAAACAAATGCCGAGCACCACAGCCGTGGTGACGGCACCTTGCAGGTCCGGCCAGCCCCGCCATTTCAAGATGAAACCGAGACCGATCACTTGAGCGAAGGTTTGCGGAAAGCCGAGCAGCATCCACATTGGACTGCTGCCCTCAAGCTCGGCTTCGGTATAGCCGTGCCCGGCGATCCAGATGTCGCTAAAAAACATGCCATACCAAAAGACTCCCAACGCATAAAAAACGACAAAAGCAACCAAAACGCCCCAAAGCGGCAACCCAAAAATTTTCATGCGGTCCCTCCTCTTTTTTTTGTCTGGACACAGGAGCTTATGCTGGTTTCCCGAGGCTGGCAATTCAGCCGTGCGGCTTGCAAGGCGCTACTGGACCCCATACAGTACAAACCCCGGAGGGCCTTATTCGTGAAATATCTCGTTTTTTGCTGCGCAGCACCATTAGCCCTTATTGCTGGCACGGCCGCGGCGTTCCCGCCCGAGGCGCCAATGACGGCTCCTGGCGCTGATCAGCGCATTGCCGAGATACAAGAAGCCTTTTCGGTTTTCGACAAAAACGCCAATGGCACAGTCGTCATCGACGAGCTTGAAACTGTGTTGCGCTCGCTTGGCCAGGAACCGAGCGCTGCCGACCTTCAGCTTATGATGAGCCAGGCCGACATAGATGGCAATGCCGCCATTGATTTTCCCGAATTCAGCACCATGATGGCAAAGCAACTGGACGACGCCGATCTCGAGCGGGAGATGGCCGGCGCCTTCAAGGTTTTCGACAGCGACGAGAACGGCTTTATCTCGGCCAGCGAGCTGGGCGCTGTAATGCTCCAGCTTGGTGAAAATCTGTCGTCGGAAGAACTGACGGAGATGATCAACGAAGCTGACGCCAGCGGCGATGATAAGATTAGCTTTGACGAATTCGCCGCGATGATGGCGTCGGAGTAATCGCCCGATCACTGTTGCCTAAAACGACTGGCCGCCTCCTTCTTCCTGATTGTTCGGGCATTCACCTGGGCATGGTTTGCCACCGGGGCCTCCTGGCGGCGCTGGTCGCCGAACGCCGCGAAGATCATCACCCGTTCTGGTAACGCGGCCAAGATCAGCCGGCGGGCGTGGTGGCCGCGGCAATCCGGCACCCTCCGCCCGCGAACCCAGATTGCCGGCAAACGCGAGAAATACGCTGTCGCGCAGTCGGAACGGCCCGATGATCCGAGCGCCCGAGCGGGGCACGAAAGCAGCGGTCCCTGCCTCCCACAAGGTCAGTTCATCACCGCCGGAATTGATGTAGGCAGCGCCGTCTTTGGTCACACCGGACTGATCACGGCCTGGGCCGCGCAGCACCACAAGCGCCGCATCATCGCCAGCACCTTCCAGGGCTTCGGCAGAAACAAGGCCACTTTCGCGTGCCAGGGTCACTGCCACGTCACCCACCGCCAGATCTAGCATCGTGCCGCGCACGCCGAGGTAACCTGCCGGCGTATTAATCCGTACCGCATCAGTGTTGCGCGTGGCAATCTTACCCGACATGAAACGAAAGGTTCCCTTCTGGATCGACGCGACGATCGATCCGGCCTGCGAAGAGGGGTCGTACACGAATTCATCAATCGTCATGTCGCAGTTCTCACCAACCGTGAAAACGGTTTCATCGTTGAGCAGGATCTGCAACGCGGCAGCCTCACCGCTGCTCACCTGGTCGCCAAGAAAAACCTGCTCAGCGGCGACCGCCGGACGGACGGCGTCATCACCGGCGCTTTGTAAGACCACCTCATTTCGGACAGCCGCGTTGACGCCGACATCGGTAAGCTGCGCCAACGCTGGTGTGGTCATGACGAGGAAGGCAGCGAATGCTGCCAGCGGGATTTTGCCAGGTGCGGTTACGTATCTTATGCTCATTGACCGAACCCCCAAACAAAGCGGATATCCGCACCTGTGTTATCATACTCAAAGAATTGAGGATTGAACAAAGCATCGACATCCCGCCGCTCGTGATAAATCGATATTTCAGCGGTCACCGCCTCAAGCTGCTGCAGGGTCGGATCAGCGCCGCGGGCGACGAGCAGTCGCAAAGGTGTGCCAAGACTGGCTCTGACATAATGCAGATTTTCTGCGCGCTCCACGAAACCGCTATAATTTCGTTTCTGGTAGGCATAGTCAAAATCCGTATACACCCCTTTACCCCACTCTTTCGAGAAAGCAGCATCGGCGAGCCATCCGTCATATTCGAAAACCTGCTGATCGGCTGATCTGTCATAGACACCTATTGAAATCTGCCCTGAGTGATTGGGGTCAAATCTGTGACTGACGCCAATCGTCCCAGTTGTTTCCTGCCCGCTGCGTCCTGATTCACCAAAAGTCTGAAAACCATTGACGTTAATTTCGTCATAATCGAGATCTTCACGACGGACATTGACTTCAGCGGTCGTTTTGGCCGTCAAATCGCGTGACAGCATACCCTGAACGCCTAACCCGTTCACATATCGGTCACCGTCAACCAGTACGGTGCGCGCCGTCACATACGCGCCCCAGTCAAAACGGCCAGCCCCGCCTTCAACGCCGGCATCACCATACAACACCGCATAACTGAAATCGCTGAACTCAAAATACTGTTTGGTGAAAGCCTGCAAGCTCGCGACAAATGTCAGGTCGCGCGTCTCGCTCAAATCATTTTCAAACATCAGACTGCCGCTGACGATCGCGGCACCGTCTCCCTTGGCATTGAGAAAACCAAAAATGTCGCTCAATGTACCAAGCACTGTTTGATCATACCCGAGCCCAACAACGAGTTGCCCATCGACGCGTGACGTTTGACGCCTGCCGGATACCCGGTCGCGATAATACGCGTAGTCCGCAGCAGCAGAAGGTGACAAGGCCACCCCGTCCAAGGCCTCAAGTTGACGAGCGGCGGCCTGCAAATCATCAAGTCGAAAAAGAACCACAGCATATAGCAGCCTCGCCTCATGCCAGCCAGGCTCGACCATCAGGATCCGTTCCAGCGCGGCGGCAGCGGAAAGAAGTTCTCCCTTGCCCGTTTGCTGCACTGCATAGTCATAGTTTAGGTCCGCATTGGCCGGATCGCGTAAGATATCGGTAAACTCAATTTCCTGGGCCTGTGCCAATGGCAGTGGCAAAAGCACCATCGCCATCGCTACCGCCAGCCATTGCAGAAGCCTTCCCGCGCATCTGGTTTTTGTCCTGGTCAATTTCAACTTTTGTCCTCCCCTACCCGTCCCGAAGGATATTTTATCATCAAGGCTGGAAAACACCAGGGTTTGCAAGCACTTTGAGGATCTATTCCTCAGTATCGCGCCCACCGCCAGCAAGAGCGTTTGGTGGGTCGCGGCGCCGCGCGAGCGGAAGGGTACCTTGTTCACAAACCATCAGCAGGCTAGGATCAGAACAAACCTGCCAAAGGAAAGACCAATGAAAAAAGGGCCGAATGTCTGGAACCGCAACGAGGACGGTTCGATCACGTTCAAACTGGTGAAATCCGCCTCGACGACTCTGATTCAGGACGACAAAGTCGCGGTTCAGGTGACCTTCCTGCACAAACCCACAGATGATCCGAAATTCAAACCAGAAAGCGTCCAGTTCATCCTGCCCGTCGCCGCTGCCAAAGAACTAGCTGGCTACATCCAGAATTTCGCCGACAAAAACGATCTGATTGAGCCAGAAAGCTCAACTCTTCACTAGAGGCACAAAGCGTAAGAGATAACGATCTCAAATGCTTAGCCCTCAAACAAATCGAGTGCCTTAAATTTCGCCAGCAGCGGCTGATAATCAGGTGGCTGAGCGTCGTATTTCAGATCATCGTCAGTAAATTGAAACCATTTCTGCGCGCTCTTCGTCCAGATATGCGCTGTTGGGGACAGCCAGGAAGCATCGTCAAGCGTGCCACCGCGCACCACCAGCATTTCGCCATCGGGCAAACTGCCGTGGGAAATCCGTGTACCGCAGTCTGCGCAAAAATCACCAAATCGTTTGTTGCCGGAGTCAGCTACCCACTCGATCCGATTGCTTTTGCCTGTCATGCGCTTCAGATAATCTGTCAGAATAATGATCGAGATCGCAAAAGCGCTGCCAGAGATACGCTGGCAGTTTTTGCAATGGCACGCATAGATGACGAGCGGCGCTTGCGTAATTTCATAGGTCAGCGCGCCACAATGACACGCACCTTTCAGAGGAAGAGAAACCTTACTCATTTATGCCTCCGCGTAATCGACAACTCCGGCACCTTCTGTTCGCCCCTGCGGGCTTGCCAGCCAGGCCTCACAACACGCTTTGGCGAGCGTGCGTACCCGGAGAATATAAGACTGGCGTTCGGTAACAGAAATGACACCGCGTGCATCCAGAAGATTGAACAAATGCGACGCCTTGATGCATTGATCATATGCCGGCAGTGCATAAGACTTGCCGGCTTCCTTGCCCGCCTCAATGGTTTTCATGCAGGCCACTTCTGCTTCTTTGAACTGATCGAGCAGATCATCCGTGTTGGCCAGTTCGAAATTGTAGCCGGAGAATTCGACTTCCTGCTGATGAAAAACGTCACCGTATGTGACGCCAAGCCCGTTGAAATCGAGATCATACCCGTTGTCGACGCCCTGGACATACATAGCAAGGCGCTCAAGCCCATAGGTCAGCTCACCTGTGACGGGCCTACAGTCAAAACCGCCAACTTGCTGAAAATAGGTGAACTGAGATACTTCCATCCCGTCACACCAGACTTCCCAGCCGAGACCCCAAGCACCCAGCGTCGGGCTCTCCCAGTCGTCTTCAACAAAGCGAATGTCGTGAATTTTCCGGTCGATCCCAATCGCATCCAGAGAGCCGAGATACAGCTCCTGAATATCATCAGGGCTCGGTTTCAAAACCACCTGAAACTGATAATAATGCTGGAAGCGGTTGGGGTTGGCACCATAGCGGCCGTCCGTTGGCCGGCGGCACGGTTGCACATAAGCCGCTTTCCACGGTTTTGCCCCCAGCGAGCGCAAAGTTGTGGCCGGATGGAAGGTGCCCGCACCCATTTCCATGTCATAAGGCTGCAAAATGACGCAGCCATGATCGGCCCAATAATGCTGCAAGGTCATGATAAGCCCTTGGAAGGACTGGTCTTTTTTTACCGTCTTGGTCATCTGGAAGTTCCGGTGATCCGTTGGTGCGGACGCTATCTTCAGCGCTCGAGCGGGTCAAGCGATGAGTTCCCTTGCGCTCGAACGGGCCTATACTGAAGGGAAACAATTGGGAGCAACCACGCCATGACAGTTCTGATTGCCGGTTTGATCATTTTCATCGCTGTGCATTTGTTGCCATCAATGCCCATGACCCGGCAGCGACTTCAAAAACAAGTCGGCGCCGGGCCTTATCGCGGCCTATTCTCGCTCATCGCTGTGGCCGGCTTTGCCCTCATCGTCTGGGGCTATGGCCTTTCGCGGCTCGACCCGATGACCGTTTACACGCTGCCGCTTTGGCTACGGAACATCACCTATCTCCTGATGTTACTGGTGATCATCTTGTTGATGGAGACCGGCCTTCCCGGCCGGATTGCAGCCGCCGTCAAACATCCTATGCTGTTGGCAGTCAAAATCTGGGCTGTTGCACATCTGCTCGTCAATGGCACCGTTGCCGACCTGCTGCTGTTTGGCAGTTTCCTCGCCTTTGGCGTCTTCGACAGGATTTCGCTTAAAAAGAGAGACGCTGCAGTTGCTATTGCCGGACCAAACGCCACACGCAACGACATCATTTCGATTGTTGGCGGGGTCGCCGTCTATGCCATCTTCATCATATGGCTGCATCCAATTTTGATTGGTGTGCCGGTTTTTTAAAGAGTGCCAGGAGCCGCTACCAGACGACGCCGGTCAGCTCCGCGGACATCGCCCAAAGTCTGGCCGCCGCTTGGTCATCGCGTGCATAAGTAGCCGCTTGTGTTTCGCCAACAGGACCACCCAATTCCCGAAAACCGGTTGGTCCATAATAGCTACCACTTTTTGCCCGGTCATCTGCCGCTGCGAGCAACGTTGGATATGATCCGTACTCGGCTTTTTGTGCGAAAACGACATTCATTAGTGATAGCATCGGTCCCCAAAACTTGCCGGGTCCGGTTGACTGCAAATTGGTGGCTGAATAGCCGGGATGACAAGAAACCGCTTTCATGGCGCTTTGTTCCGCTTGCAAGCGATTATTTAACTCATGGATGAAGAGGAGGTTTGCGAGTTTGCTCTGGGCATAGGCCGAGACGGGATTGTAGCCCTTCTCCCAGTTGAGGTCATCAAAGTTAATCGCTTTCAGTCCGTATTTGTGGGCAAGGCTGGCCACACTAACCACTCGGCCACCAGCGTTTTTGACCAGAGGGATCAACTGACCCGCCAACGCAAAATGGCCGAGATGATTGACTCCAATCTGCACTTCAAATCCGTCCTCGGTCAGCTCGCGGTTTGGCGTCATCATGATCCCGGCATTCAGGACCAAAGCATCTATCCGGTCGGTTTCCCTGGCGATCTGGCCGGCGGCTTTCTCGACCGATGATAAATCAGACAGATTAAGACCGGCGGCTCTGACATCGGCTTGTGGTGCTTCTGCCTTGATTTGTTTGACAGCGCTGTCCGCCTTTTCAGGATTGCGGCACAGGATCAGGATTTCTGCGCCGCGGCCGGCCAGGATCCGCGCCGCTTCAAATCCGATGCCACTGTTGCCACCGGTGATCACGAAAAACTTGCCCGATACATCACCCAGTTGCTCCGGCTTCCAGCCAGCTGCGCCAAATCGTTCCATCGTTCCCTGCCTTATTAAGTGCTTTTATGAGTATAGCGCGAATACTTGATGATCTCAAAGGCCGCTGCGTAGTGCCATTTTTGTCTGATCTTTTGCGGCACCGATCAGCGACAACCGGACAAGCGCAGAGCTGGCGATCTGATCGTCCGGATAGAGTTTTAACAAACGCTCAAGCAACATTTCCGCTTTAGCAAGGTCACCGTAGGCGGCACTGCATAACGCAATCATCCTGTATGCTTCCAGATCCCAGGCATTTATCTGCAACCGGGTCTGATAGCTCGGGCATTTGATACGGCTCAGGACAAGCGGGCTTATCTTCCGAAGATCTGCGGCAATCTCCGCGGACCAGGTGTCCGGGTTAGTCAAATCTGTTCGGATGGAGACATTTCTCGTTGCCTGCCCGTCGGACACCGTCGGTTTGGGCGCTGTTTGAGATTTCTCCGGCAATGGGATCGGCATAGTTTTCTTTTCTGGTGGGGTTTCCTCCGCACTCCTGAATTGCCCCACCTTTTTGGGGTGCGCAAAATCGATGCAGATAACAGCATCACCGCAATCTGCGAGCACCACGTCGCTGGGAGCCTCATTCGTGTCGACGCGCAGGAAAGCACCAGCGGACAAATCTTCAACACGCAGTGCGGAGATAAAACCTGCACGTTCGCCCAAATTTATATCGAGGCTGCCCGAAACGCCGTCCAGATAAAAACTGCCATCCCTATCTTGCTCGGCAACACACTGCGCCGCACAAATGACAATCACCCTGGAAATCCCAACATCCTCGCCAATACGCACATCTTTAAAACGTGGCGCAGCTTCACCTCCATCGGCAAAAGCGCTTTGCACCAAGACCAGCAAAAGCAGAGATATGTGGCAACATATTCGCAACATAAACGTCAAAATCTGCTTATTCGGAAATCGAGGCAACGCGTAACTTGCAGCATCTCGAACACCCGGTTTTTGGCTAATTTTGGAGTTTTCTGCTAATCGTTAACAATTGTGATCGCCATCACAGTCACTTCGAACGCTTTCTGTTAACCATATAAATACGATGATGCGGGACCCGGCAAAGCCACCCCCGCGAAGACCAAAGAATTCATACGTCTACGGGAGAGAGCGAGATGACATTCAGGAATTCGTATAACAGGGGACTTTATACCCAGATGAGGGACCATCAAGATTATCCGCGCAACAGCAACTGGCTCAGCAGTATTGTGATGGTATTGGTTGGCGCAGCGCTAAGCGCCGGTGGTCTATACCTCTCAGGGAATTTCCCTCTCTAAGCCTGGCGTTTTTTTGGGCCCGCCAGAGGACCTGCCGGCTAGCAAGGGGGATGGCCGGCATCGCTCATTAGGGAGAATAAATCGCGGCTCAACCCACAAGCAAATCCACGAACTTACCAGCCGCGTTTGGGGCGGAAAATTAATTCCGGCCCCAGGACTTTCGGCTCCAGGACTTTCGGCTCCAGCGACGCGCAGATAAACCGGCTTTACCGCCAGCACAACGCGGCGCGAATTTTCTTGTGCAAGGCCAAGGCTCGAACCGCCGATGACAGGTTTTCAGGTGTGGTGAGGACAATCCGCATGGAGATTGTTACAGAAGTGGTGGGAAGTCTTCCTCCATGTCGATCGGACAGGCCCGCGTGCCAAGCTCTTTTACCACTTCCTTGAACGCAACGCGTGTTTTTGCGTAATTGCTGTTTGCTTTGATCTCGGGCAGGAGATCCTTTTCCTTCTTGGATTGAGCCGTTGCTCGCTGTACCGCGACATAGTCGCGCGTCAACTGAGCGGACAATTCTTCATATTGGGCACAGAGATCTGCAAGGCTTTGAAGCTCCATTAAATCCTTAGCATCGCGCGTTTGCCCGCTCGTAACCAACATCAAAAACAGCATCGGAATAATCAAAAACTGGTTCCTTTGACTTCTGCTTCTGCCCACAATTGCGGACGAGCTTCTGCTTGCAACTCGCGTCATCGGGATCATGCGAATGGGTTGTCCGGTGCAACTCCGTCCAACGTAGCATCTTTTGGCAGGTTATTTAACCCTGCATATAATCTCTAATACGCCTCAAGCTGAACCATAGGGGTACGTCCAATAGATCGGTAAAAATCGTAATTGAGAAACTGCCAATCGACGCTAGCGTTACCTAACCACATGACCGATCGCCAGATCCGCCATAGTTTGCACCGAATCTGGAACAATGCCCCAGTCCAGTCACGGCCGTGCTAATTTGGTCAAGGAAGAAGAGCCGGAAAAAGGATCGAATCCAGTGGCAGGTGGTGCACAGCCTGAAGTCGAGGGCTGTCCCTTTTCCGGCTATCTAATCGGTCTGCCAGATTTATTTCAGGGCAGTGTCTAACAGACCATAGTGTCAGCAGGAGCATTCAGGGAAGAAAAGCTCCTAGAGGTCAGCCTAGGATATTCAGATCGCTTGCGCTGTGACGCACGTCACAGCTCCAGCCAGTTTCCCAAAAACCGGATATTTCGACCCCTGGAGCGCTCCCTGATCCCACGACCGCTATTCATTTAACTTATTGATTTTATTATCAAAATTACCAACCTCTTAGTGAACATCAAGCTGGACATAACAGCCCGGATTCTGCATCCTATGACGGGTCGGCGCGCAAAATTACGCTCGCAGATATGTAGAATACGCGAGGTGAACCAGATGACATCATTTTTTACTTTTGCTGCCAGAACGCCTGTGATCTTGGCCTCACTCATTGTTTCAGTCGCCGTTGGTCTGGCGTTCACTCTTGTGACGAGCGCGATGGATGGCGCACCCCTGCTCGACATGACATCGGATGCCGAAATTGTGCGTGCGCGGCTCGGGTCGATGTCCGAAGAAGCCAAGCGGGCGCATTTTATGGGTACACTGACGCTTGACATTGCCTATCCGCTGTCTTTGATGACCTTGCTGGGCGGAATTACGTACCGGTTCGCACCGCGGGCGATCGCCGCGCCGTTAGCGCTCGTATCAGTTGTCGCTGCCCTTACCGATTTCGCAGAAAACGCCTCGATCCTGCTTTTGTTGAGCGGCATTGACTCTCTGATTGAATTCAAAAGCCTGATGACTCAGATCAAGTTTTCCTTGTTCACGGTTGCTGGCGTGATCACGCTTCTTTGTCTTCTCTATGGTGCTGGTAGGCGCCTTTTCGGTCGGCGCTGAAACGGTTTGCAACAGTTTAGCGGATCCAGCGTTTTATCCATTCAAGAACCCTGCTATCAGAGCTGTTCGTCTTTTCAAGAAAGCCACAGATGAAAACTGACACCCAGCCGGAACAACCCTCAAAGATTTATTTAAAAGACTACGCCGCGCCTGTTTATGGCGTGCGTCATGCCCGGTTAGAGTTTGACCTTGCCTACGATGCAACCAAAGTTACCGCGCGTCTGCAGATCGGACTGAACCCGGACCAGCCAGAGGGTGCACCCCTGGTTTTGGACGGTGAGTCGCTGGACCTTGTCGGTGTCCGTCTGGATGGTCGCGACCTGTCAGCTGATGATTATGAAGTCAATAATACACAATTGATTATTCCATCAGTCCCACCAAGCTTCACTCTCGAAACAGAGGTTGTCATCAATCCCTCGGCGAACTCATCTTTGTCGGGCCTGTACATGTCGAACGGCATGTTCTGTACCCAATGCGAGGCGGAGGGCTTCCGGCGGATAACGTATTATCCGGACAGGCCTGACGTCCTTGCCACGTTCGACGTCCGGATCGAGGCCGACAAGAAAGCGTATCCGGTACTCCTGGCCAATGGCAATCCCGGCCAGAACGACGATCTGCCGGAGGCGGCTGATCGCCCGGGATGGCACTTTGCGGAGTGGTCGGATCCACACCCCAAGCCATCCTATCTTTTTGCGCTTGTTGCAGGTGATCTTGCCCATACGGAAGATCAGTTCACAACTAAAGGCGGCAACACCGTCATTCTGCGCGTTTATGTTCAGCCGGAAAACATTAAGAAGTGCGACTATACGCTTGACGCCCTAAAACGCTCTATGGCCTGGGATGAAGAAACCTTTGGCCGCGAATACGACCTCGATGTCTTTATGATCGTGGCTGTCGATCATTTTAATTTCGGAGCGATGGAGAACAAAGGTCTCAATATTTTCAACTCCGCTTATGTTCTTGCTAGCGCCGAGACAGCGACGGATACAGACTACGAACTTATAGAGGGCATAGTCGCACATGAGTATTTTCACAACTGGTCGGGGAACCGGGTCACATGTCGTGACTGGTTTCAGCTTTGCCTGAAGGAAGGGTTCACCGTTTTTCGGGACCAGGAATTTTCATCGGACCAGCGCTCCCGCGCTGTTCAGCGCATCAAGGATGTGCGCCGTTTGTGGCAGACACAATTTCCGGAAGATGGCGGCCCGCTCGCACACCCGGTACGTCCTGAAAACTATATCACAATCGATAACTTCTACACGGCGACCGTCTATAACAAAGGCGCTGAACTCGTCCGCATGATGAAAACTCTTATCGGTTCTGATGACTTCCGCCGCGCAACTGACATCTATTTCGACCGCCACGACGGAGAAGCAGCCACAGTCGAGGATTTCGTTATCTGTATGGAAGAGGCGAGTGGTCGCGATCTGGCTCAGTTCCGGCGTTGGTATTGTGATGCCGGCACGCCCGAGGTCGATGTGACCGACAACTGGCATGATGGCTCTTACACATTGACCGTGAGCCAGAAAACCGCGCCGACCCCGGAGCAGGACACCAAACCACCCCAACACATCCCTATTCGGTTAAAACTAATTGGCCAAGCAGGACCGCTTGGGGATGAACGACTCATTGAGTTGACCGAAGAGCGGTTGACGCTTGCCTTTAACGACTTGCACCAAAAGCCTGTTGCCTCGATATTTCGGGAATTTTCGGCTCCAATCAAGCTCACACAGAGATTGTCCCTTGAAGACCGGATGACCCTGATCAGGGTGGACGACGATCCGTTCAATCGTTGGGCAACCGCGCATACCCTGGCGATGGAACTGATCCGAAGTTTCGCCGGTGACGGAGAAATTGTTCAACCAGAGGAAACGCTTTTTGCCTACGCCAACGCGATCGGACACGTTCTGCAGCAAGATCAGCTCGACCCTGCTTTTAAAGCCGAAATTCTCCGCACGCCGACGGAATCTGATGTCGCTCGCGCTGTCAGCGTGATTGATCCTGATGCGATCATCGCGGCGCGCAAGCGTTTCCGTTCCGGCCTCTTGGCAACCCTGAAGGAGCAGTTGTTTGAGATTTATCAGTCGAACAAAAATGACGAAGCATACAATCCGGGAGCCGCGCAGGCCGGTCAACGAGCCTTTAAGAACGGCGCACTTGGTCTTTTGATGGCCGAGCCGACGGACAAAGTAATGGGTCTTGCGCTCGCTCAGGCAAGCGATGCAAGCAACATGACGGACGAAGCGGCAGCTGTCTTACTCATCGCTCATGCTGATCGACCGGAGCGCCAGCAAGTGCTTGACCAATTTTATGCCAAATGGCGCCAGGAAACTCTGGTCGTGAATAAATGGCTTGCCTGGCAGGCAATGTCGGGCGTGGCGGGCACTCTTCAGCGCCTTCGCGAGCTTGCTAAGCATGAGGCGTTTGATCTGCGCAATCCGAACAAAGTCCGCAGTTTGATCGGCGGTTTCGCTATGGAAAATCTTGGCACGTTCCACGCCGCTGACGGCGCAGGTTACGAATTCTTTTTTGGCAAGATCCGCGACCTCGACCCGGTTAATCCACAGGTTGCAGCCCGTCTTTTGACAGCGGTCGAAAGCTGGGAAAAGTTTGAGCCGTCACGCCGGGAGAAACTCGGGGCCGCCCTGAAGGCGCTCGCCGCGGTGCAGGGTCTTTCCAAAAACGTCTATGAAATGGCGACCCGGCTCTCCGGCTAAGCACCTGATATGGGGAAAATACCCGCAAAAAGTGAACTTCCTTAACCGTTTCACGCGTGACAGAGCGCTGCGAATGGGAATAGTTTCAAAAGGGTAAACAACAGATCACTTTTTCACAGCGCGGACCCGTACATGTCAGCACCAAATGAGCCATCCAGGGGGTTGAGGCTCGGTTTCCCTGATGCGGAAAACCGGCAGCGGCTGAGTGTACCAGCGGCGCCTGACGAGGCATTGATCGCGTCACCTGGCGAAGTGAACCGGCTCAACACCCGGGATCTGCCGTCTGTCAGGCTTTCGATCGTTTTGGGCGCCGTGCTGTTTGGCGCATTGGCGCTTCTTCTCGCCACCAAAGCTGGCCAAGAAGCGAACGCCCGTCGCATCGAGACGGAACTGACACAAGCTTCGATCACCACCAGAACGGCGGATATTCTGAATGCGGTGCGTACAAGGGCGCTACTTGACGGCGCTGAACTGGCAGACAGCCAGATCAAGAAGCTACTAGGCGACGCGGCGATTGGACCAAACACAGCGATCTACGACATCGCTGCTGATCAGCGATCCTATTACGGCGGCGGTGCGGTTGCCGAATTCCTTATCCGGCCGAGCAGCCTTGAGGCGCTTAATTTGACCGCCCCAGGGGTCGCGCTTTTCGACCGTGGCGCGATCGCCAGCAGCTCATTTGGCAAGGTCCTTGCGACATGGAGACCTATGGAAGATGGCCGGTTAATCATGACGCTGTCTCCGGCAGCCGACATCCATGACCGGGTACCGGTCTGGATGCTGTATGGCCTCGCGCTTGTTGCAATCTGCTTGATTGCCGGCTCGATGCTGCTTGCCTTTTTGCGCCAGTCTCGAGCAATTCGCCATGCCGGTCTTGCAATAGCCAATATGGATGACCGGCTTGATGAATTTGCCGAAGCCGGCTGTGGTATCTGGTCGTATGACGGCGTGACCAAACAGCTCACCCTACCCGCAAGTGTAATGGCCCATCTCGGTTTTGATCATGCGGCCCGCAGCTGCACGTTGCGAGAAGCATCAGCGATCATTCATCCGAAGGACGCAAGACAAGCCCTCTCCATCTGGTCCGGTCTGCAAAACCACCTGAGCAAAGGCCAGTTCAGGATGCGCAATGCGGGTGGCGGCTGGCAATGGGTGATGGCAAGAAGCCTCGGTACAGCGGGTGAAGCCCGCGGACTTATCCTACCGCTCGGCGCTGACGCGATTGACAATGATCGTATCTCGCGCATTGAGGCGCGCATGAAGGATGCGATCGAGAGCATCCCCGAAGCGTTCCTCCTGTGGGATGAGCATGGCCGCCTAATGGCGTGGAATCGCAAGTTTTGCAATATCTGCCGGATCCCGTCCGCCCTGCTGCAGCACGGTCAGACCTCCAGCAAAATTGCCGAGATTGCACCGGATGCGGAAAGCGCTGAATTAATCCGTGACCATTTCTCACCGCCGCCGGACGGCAACGAGCAGTCGGTTGAAGTTAAACTGCCCGGCAATCGTTGGGGCCATGTGGCCAGGCGACGCACCGGCGAGGGCGGCTGGGTCTGCATCATCACCAATATTACTGACATGAAACGCCGCGCCAAAGCGCAAAAACGCAAAGAACGCGAACTAGAGATGACTGTCGAGACGATGGAAAAATCGCGCGCTGAACTGCATGAGGCCGTTGCCAAATACGAAATGGAGAAATCGCGCGCTGAAGAGGCGAACCGCTCCAAATCTGAGTTCCTTGCCAATATGAGCCACGAGTTGCGCACGCCGCTGAATGCCATCAACGGCTTTTCAGAAGTTATGCAGTCGGAACTGTATGGCGCACTGGGTCATGTAAAATATGCGGAGTACGTTAACGACATCCTGCAAAGCGGGCGTCACCTGCTGGCTCTGATCGACGATGTGCTCGACATGTCGAAAATCGAAGCTGGCCGGATGGAGCTTGAGATCGGGCCGGTTGATATCGAGCGCATCCTGCAGGAGGGCTTGCGCTTTGTCGAACCGCAAACGCGCGAGCGCAACATCACCCTCACCGCTTCTTTCGCCAGTCTGCCGTCGGTCTGGGCCGATACACGGGCGACCAAACAGGTTTTTATCAACCTCCTGTCCAATGCGGTCAAATTTACACCGCGCAGCGGCTCGGTCAGTGTGACGGCACAGGCCGACCTTGATTCGATCACGGTACTGATTGCTGATACCGGTGTTGGTATTCCAAAATCCCGCCTGCCGAAACTCGGCGAACCGTTCGAGTTGATCGGCGATCATCTGTCCAAATCGAAGCGCGGCTCCGGCCTCGGTCTTGCGCTGTCAAAATCCCTGATGGAACTGCAGCACGGCATTCTGGCGCTCGCCAGCGAACAGAACCGGGGTACGGTCGCCGCTTTCACGCTGCCACGGCGCTCCGGTGTTGTTGTTCGCCTGCCAGCGTTGCTTGATGGCAAAGCCCATGTTCTCAGCAAAGAGCCAACACCGTCGCAAGGGATCAGCCTTGCGGTCGCCAATGACACGGCCGCGGAATAAAAAATTTATTTTCCGCTCAGGTTCATGTTGATCATCCAGTGAAAACCGAATTTGTCGATGCACATGCCGAAATAGGATTGCCAAAATGTTTCCTGCAGCGGCATTTTTTCAACGCCGCCGTGCTTCAGCGCAGCAAAGATTTTGTCGGCCTCTTCTTTGGTTTCCGGATCATAGCAAATAGAAAACCCGTCGGTTGATTTAGGCGCCTCGCCAAAACCGGTCGCGATATCAGAGCCCATCAATACGGAGGAGCCGATGGGCAAAGAAACGTGCATGATTTTGCCTTTGTCGCCATCGCTCACCGGCATATCTGGCGGCGCCTCAGCAAAAGTCGACCTCGACAGAAAGTCGCCGCCGAAGACCGATTTGTAGAAATCAAACGCGTCGGCGCAATTACCATTGAAAGTTAAATAGGGATTGAGAGACATCAGGAGCTCCTTCTTTATTCTAGATAAGAGTTTACACTACCTGTCTGCCTGCCAGTTTAGCACGGCGGAGCGAGCAAAACCATGCCGGGTCAGAGGTGGCTGTTCGCTGTGCGCTGCCTTCCTACCGCTTTTTTTTTTCGAAACTTACGAGACTGCTACAGTGCTGCTTTTTTAAGGTCTGGGGCAATTCGCCGGTGCCCGTAACAGCGCCGCTACCAGCCGCCCCCGCCACCACCACCGCCGCCGCCGCCTGAGGAGCCGCCGCCGCCTGAGCCAGAGGAGGATGAGCTTTGCGGCAGGGCACTAGTGACGCCCGAATTGATATTGGCGACCAGCGCCTTATTTAATCCGTGCAGGGAATGCCCTCTCCCAGCTCTCATGCCGGACCATTGCGGGGAATAATTCTCAGCCTCTTCCGGGATGAGACGTTCAAAATGTCTGGTCCAGGGTTGCTCAACCCCCAGCGCGACCGCATAGGGCAAGAATTTTTCATAGCGCTCGGTGGTCATTGGTGGCGGTACGTCCGAGCCGACTTTCACCGCGTTCAACTGCAGTTTCTCAGCGGTCTCAAGATAGAGCTTGAATCCTTCAATCGCTGTACGGATAGCCTGGCCTTTTATTGTCGGAGCCGGCATCAAATAGATGAACAGGCCATTGAGTACGGCAAGGCCGAGCACCGCCAGTGTATGCAGGGTTGACCAGACCGTCGCCTGGGCAATCGCAAAAAACACAGCAAGGCCGGTCGCGAGGATGGCGATGAACACATATCCAAGGTTCCATTTAAAATATGCATCGCCATACGCTTTGGAAACGTTTGATTTGAACTTCTTGTAGGTACGGGTAAAGTCGGCGTCATATTTCTTGCCCAGCACAAGTTCTGCCTTTCCGTTGAACAGCCCTTGCTCCAGAGCAATGTCTTCGGCTGCGATCACTGCGTCCGCACTGGCATTCTCTTTCCTTGAGAGCCTTGTGATTTTGCTGGTCGCGTTAATTGACATCCGATCTTTTGTGCCGAGATACATCAGCGTCGCAATCAAGGCTTTGTGGCCACTAAAGACGCGATAATAAACCTGGTGAACCGCCGCAGGGGAATAGCCCTTGGGCGGTGCATAACGCGGGAACACGGGTCCTTTTGCTGGATCACGACCGACACGGTCGAAACTCCTGTAATAGTAACCGGTCAATCCGAGCAGCGAGCCGATCAATATCGCAATCGCTCCATAGCGCTGCCACCACGCGGAGCGTTTGTCAGAGGCAGATGGTGGGTCGATCAGGCCTTTGTTGAAGCCGAGTGCCACCGTCAGGCCTTCGCGCTGGCGGAGCGGTTTCGTCGTGCGGAACATATATGCATTGCCATTTTGGTTGTAAGAGTAATCGGTGCCGCTCTGACCACTGGCGCCAGTGTAGCCACTGGCACCGGTAATCTCGGCGCCCGGCGGTAGGTTGATGGTGGCGCGCGCCGAATTTATTGGGAAGGCCCAGTAGGAACCGGTCACATTCCAGTAGATCTCGTCATAGTCGCTGAAATAGCGAACCTGATTTTTGACGCGATATTTTATTTCATAGAGGTGCTTGCCGTTGCGCAAAAAAACTTCCGCGTCACCGATCCTGATACGGACGGCGCTCCCGTCAGTACTGTTTGTGTATGATTCTGCGCGGCCTTCCCGCAGAACACTCATATCCTCGTAGTCGTAAACAAAGCGCGCGCCGTTGTTTGTGTAATAGCGCGGCAAGTCCCGGAAAATACCTCGCCGGATCTGATTGCCTTCGGAGGTGACAGTGATTGTCTCCGTAACGCTGATATCGCCATCGGTCGCGACATCGATGACAACCTCGAAACTGTCGATCTGCTCAGCGGCTATTGCGTGATTGGTGAGGAACCAGGCAAGGATTACAAACAGGCCGGCGCGCAACCCCATCAGCTGTCTCCAAGCTCAACGGCCGGCGCGGCGCGGTCGGCGGTCTCAATTTCGAAATAGGCCTGTTGGCCAAAACCAAAAGCGCCCGCGACGAGATTGTTCGGGAAGCTCTGGACCGATGTGTTCAACTCGCGCACAGCGCCGTTGTAGAAGCGACGGGCCATCTCGATATGGCCTTCAGTGTCAAAGAGCTCGCGTTGCAGATCGAGAAAATTGCTATTTGCTTTCAGATCAGGATAATCCTCCGCGATCGCAACCAGCCGGGCGACAGGCTGCGACAGGGCAGTTTCTGCGGTGCCGCGTTTCGCCGGATCGTCGCCCGCGTTCATTGCCTGGTGACGTTTTTCAACGACCTCTTCAAACAGGGCCCGCTCATGGGCCGCATAGGCTTTCACAGTGGTGACCAGTTGCGGAATGAGATCGGCGCGGCGCTTCAACTGCACATCGATATCGGCCCAGCCATTCCCGACCATTTGGCGGCGATGAACGAGGCGGTTGTAGATCACCATGCCAGCGACCAGCACCAGCATGATCAGCCCGATACCAACGTAAATCTCAGTCATGGAAGGTCCCTCTCGCGCTTCATCGAGCAAGTATCGATGAAACCGGGGATGTTGTGAAGCCGGATCGAAGCATTATTCAAGGGCTGAACAGCTCATGGATGAGTTATTGACCGCCACCGTCAGCGTCATCATCCGGTTTCTGCTGTTCGCGTTGTTGGCGCTCTTCGATCATCCGCTCACGCATCTCACCGCCAATGCGCTTGCGCATTTCCTGCTGCCTCGTTTCGCGCTGCATCTTGCGGAACTCTTCAATCCGTATAAGGAGGGCTATGCGTTCAGCATCCGGCAGATCCGTCAGTACTTTTTTGATAGTGTCTGCAGTGAGTTTTTGTTGCTTGAATTGCGCAGCCTGCATGGCATCAACGGTGGCAGCGAATTCCTCCGGATCGAGGCTCGACTGTTTGAGCAATTCGACTGTTTTCTGGCGATGCCCGGCAATTTCTTCTTGCAGGGCGCGTGATTGCGGCAAAAATGCCTCGATGGTGCGCCGCGCCACCCGTCTGTGCTCCGGCGGCAGCGTCTGGATCGCCCGCAATGGCAATATGTTGTTGGGGTCGGACATGGCCTGGTCAACCCCGGGCCGGTTGCCCGGCCCCTGATCGCGCGCGCCGCCGCCAAACAGCTGGCCGCCGGCAACGAGGCCGATCAGGAAGATATTTATCGCAAGCGATGCCAGCAAAACTACATTACGCATCAGTTTACTCCATCCGCAGTCTGATCATCGAATATGCCGGAGCCCAAATGAACCGCAAACTCAAAATGAGACGCAAGCTCCTGCTCCGGTGTCAGCTCAGCATAGGCCGGCGCGGCGAGTAAACCGCCTGCGGCAAGTCCTGCCAGACCGGCGAGGCCCAGCGTGCCGATTGCAACCGGGCGCAACAATGTCTCAAGCCCGCCGGAGAGGCGGTCTGTCAGGGCGCTGAATGCATCGCCTAAAGGCTGGCGTGACACGGCGGGCATAGCGCTCGACCTTGCCGCGTGCACAATCGCGGCCCGCGATGCACTACTTAAGGCTGGCGCCGGATTGGCAGCTTTTATTTTGCGGATTTCATCGAACAACGGATCGTTTTCCGACATCCTGGTCCTGCTTTCATCGCTCATTTTGTCAACTCCTTACACCGCACCTGCGACAATCTCCTCCGTCTCGTCCGACAGATCGTCCTGCAATTGCGTGTCACAGCGCAGGGCCCGGCGAGCCCGCGCCAGCAACGATTCAAGGGCATAAACGGATATCTCCATGAATTCAGCCGCTTCGACGTTACTTAATTCTTCAAAATGGCACAAAACGACCGCCATTTTTTGCCGCTCCGGCAAACGCTCCAGCGCCTCTTGTAATGCCGATCCACGTTCTGACGCTTCAAGCGTCGCCAGACCATCAGCCTTGCCGTCGACCATTTCCGGCAGGTCATCGCCAGCCGTATGCTCATATCTGGTCGAGGCCTTGCGCAACCTGTCATAGCACAGATTGATGGTGACGCGATGCAGCCAGGTTGAAAACATCGCCGTCTCCGGCCGCCAGTTGCAGGCGTGCTTCCACATCCGGATAAACGCCTCCTGGACGATATCTTCCGCTGCATCACGGTTGCCAAGCATGCGGTAGGCAACGGCCATTAGCCGGTCGCCATAGGCCTCGACCAGGACGCGCGCCGCCTCGGCATCACCTTTAGCGATGCGGCGCACAAACTCGATATCCGGGTCGTTAACGGCCAAGCGGTTACTCATCCCATGGGTACTGGTTCTTAAACGGCGCGGCACCGGCAAACCAGTCGCTGATCCTGGTAGCTCAAAGCGTGCCAATTTGCCGGGCAAATATCTTTTGCACCTGTTCACGGTGTTTGGCGAGGTGGGGCAGGATATCACCTGGCCGGGCCAGATCGAGCCGCGCGGCGAGAGCACGGGCAAGGGGTGGAGGAATGCTGTCTGCGCCGTCCAGATTGCCGATCGCGGCGCGGATAAGCTGCATCGTGGTTTCATAGGAGCGCCACGCTGCAAGGAGCTTTTTGGCATCTGCCGGAGGGATCAGTTCCTGGCTTGCAAAAACCGGCAGCGCATCGGCGATGTGCGGTGGAAAGCGGCCCAGATCATGGGCGTGAAGCAGCGAGAGATGTTGGCAGATGAAGTCAATGTCGGTGAGCCCGCCATTGACCAGTTTCAGGTCCCAGTCACTGGCGGCAGGCTTGTCGCACAAGAGACGCTGACGCATATTGAGCGCGTCGGCGGTGACTTTATCGCGATCGCGTTTGCGCGTGAGGATGCTGGTAATTTCATCACTGATCATCGCCGCAAGGCCGGGCGCCCCTGCAACCACGCGCGCCTTAACCAGAGCCATCTGTTCCCAGGTCCAGGCTTCCTCTTTGTAGTAGCGTTGAAAGGCCGCCAGAGAGACCGCAGCAGGTCCGGCACTACCTGAAGGGCGCAGCGCCATATCAACCTCATAGAGCCCGCCCTCTTCGGTTTGCGCCGACAGGGTTGTCAGCAGGCGGCGGACGTAGCGGGTGAACCAGGTCACGCCATCAAGCGGCTGTTCGTGATCTGACTGACTAGTCTCCTGCCGATCGTACACAAAGATGAGATCAAGATCAGAAGTTGCGGTGAGCGCGGAAGCACCAAGACGGCCCATGCCGATAATTGCCAGTGCCCCTTCGATCTCGCCGTGGTTGCGGATCATTTCAGTTCTCGCAACAGGCAGACTTGCCCTGATCGCGATCTCCGCCTGACGGGTGTAGAACCGGCTTTGCTGGCGCGTGCCTGCCGCTGTCAACAACAGCCGGCTGGTGACGCGAAAGCGTTCTTCGCGGACATGACGGCGCAGCAGATTGAGCGCTTCTTCAAAGCTTGGCTGTTCGGCAATTTCGCCCTCAAGCCTGTTCAACGCCGATTGCATCGAGCGTCTTTCTTCCTTCAGAAATGAGGTCTGCAGCATTGCCTCGACAAGGTGCGCATGTGTTGCCATTTCATGCGCGAGGCTGGGCGACAGGCACGAAAGCGCAACCAGATCATCGAGCACCTGCGGGTTATTCAGTACCAGGGAGAAAAACTGGACCCCGCCGGGCATATGGCGCAACAGCGCATCAAAGGAATTGAAACTCTGTTGTGGATCATCGGTGCGCCCAAGAGTGCGCAGAATCATCGGCACAAGTTTTGTGAGAAGCTCGCGGGCTCTGGTCGATTTTGTGGCGCGAATACCGCCGGCATGCCAGTTGCGGATAGTCGCGGAGATATGCGACGCATCGCGGTAGCCCATCTTGGTGAGGGTCGTCAGCGTATCCGGATGATCATCAACGCCAGTGAAAACAAGTGATCCCCTCCTGGCTGACAGCCTCTCTCCTTCTTCAAACAAATCTGCATAGTGATCATGCACGAGCCGTAAGCAGGCGGTGACACTTTGCTCAAATGCCGCGCTGTCATCATATCCGGCGAGATGGGCAAGGCGCAAAATCTGGTCCGGTTGGCGCGGTATTGTGTGGGTTTGTTCGTCATTGACCATCTGGATGCGATGCTCAACCCGGCGCAACAGGAGATAGGCGACGCGCAATTCCTGCGCCACGTTCTGTTTGATATGACCGGCGCTTGCCAGGGCTTGCAGGCCGCCTAACGTGGTACGCTCCCGCAAGGCGCGGTTGCGACCACCCAGGATCAGCTGCTGCGTCTGGACAAAAAATTCGATCTCACGAATGCCGCCCCGCCCGAGCTTAATATCATGGCCAGGAAAACTGATAGTCCCCATGCCTTTCACGGCATGAATTTGTCGTTTAATGGAATGAATGTCCTCAATCGCAGCATAATCCAGATACTTCCGCCAGATGAACGGACGCAGAAAATCGGTCACCTGTTTTGAGACTTGTCGGTGCCCCGCTATCACCCGCGCCTTGGAGAATGCTGCGCGCTCCCAGTTCTGACCATAGGTTTCATAATAAAGTTCTGCCGCACCGACAGTAACAGCGATATTAGACGTACCCGGATCAGGCCTCAAGCGAAGATCAGTTCTGAAAACATAGCCGTCCTCGGTCAGGTCCTGCAGGATCGACACGGCGGTTTGCGTTGCCCGGATCGCGACTTTCCGCGGATCGGCTAGCCGTGGCTGGGCAGAATTGGTCTCGAGAAATGCCTGCAATATGTACGGATCGTAAAAGACGACCAGATCAATATCGCTCGAATAATTCAGTTCACCGGCGCCGTGTTTTCCCATGCCCAGAACAACAAAACCGCAATCCTGCAACGGATCGTCAGATCTCACACCCGTGACATTTTTGAGTGCGCTTGCAAACGCCTTAACCACCGCGACATCGGCAAACGATGAAAGCGCTTCCATGATCGTGAGGTCGTCGGAGACACCGGCAAGATCACATAGCGAGAACAGGATCATGGCGCGATCCTTAATCTGACGCAGCTGTGCTTTCACAGTCTCTGTATCATCCGGCACGTTGCTCGCCTCATCGAGCAGTTGTTCTAGCGATCTGTTCGCGTCCTCTCGCAATAGCGGTGCGACCCGTGAAATGTTTCTGGTGATCAGACGCTCAAGATAGGGTGAGGCGCTGGCAGCGACAGAAATCAGCGACGCGACTTTATCCGATATCTGCAGACCCGTCAGTACAGGGCCAATGCGACTGGCAGCTGCGTGATCATGCAGGCGGGGCCAAGCAGCTGCATCCGCTTCCTCAATCCGTGCCTGCAATGGGCGATGATCCGGCATCAGGCCTTTTGTCTTCCCTTCTGTTTCTGACACACCTTACCACATGAAAAAAGCCCGCTGCTATTGGCACACGGGCTTTTTCCATAATTGCTGGTGCATGTATTATTTGCAGCCAGCTGCCTCTTTAAGATTGCTTGACGGGCGGAACCGGAGAGATTTTGATGCCTTGATTTTAATCTCTTCGCCGGTCCTTGGGTTACGACCTTTGCGGGCAGCCCGCTTGTTGATTGTAAAAGTCCCAAAAGTGCCGATTGTAAATTTGCCGTCTTTTTTGCCTTTTTTGAGACCGCTTTCGATCTCGCCAAAAACAAGCTCAACGACGCGTTTGGCTTCCGCGTTGCTCATCTCGCCAGCGTCGGCCACGTTCGTAATAAAATCTGCTTTGCTCATTTTGAATATCCTGTTTTGAGTTAGACTGCACCGCTGCGCATTCTCGTGAGCGGATGCTTAGACAAAGCCCTGATTTTTGCTGGCTTTCAAGAAAGAAATTACAAAGAACCCTGTATTTTTAAGGGAAATATTGCATCTGGCTGGTTGCGCCTGCCGCGAATCAAGCTTTACGTGGCTCAGAACCAGCATCACGAATGCGCTCGAGCAGTTTCTTGGGGGATGAGGGGAACGCGATTCGCACGCCAAGACCAAAGCTGCGCTCGCCTGCGGGCGCTACGCCGGCCTGTTGATTAGCCAAGCCATTGCCAATCGAGAGCTGACCATTATGGAATCTGACAATTGCCGAGACCATCGAGAGGCCAAGGCCAGAGCCTTGGGTTGAGCGGCTTTGTCCCAGCCGAACAAAGCGATGGAGGATACGGTCACGATCCTCCGGCGGTACACCCGGACCATTGTCCGCAATGGACAGCAAGGCACCGCCACCGATACGCGGGGCTACCTTAATCTCAATACGCGGCTCGATATCCGACCTGCCCGGTGCGTGACCGTATTTAAAGGCATTATCAAGGAGATTAGCCACGGCCTGAGAAATCAGTTCGCGAGATCCCATAATCGTCGGCGTCTGCTGCAGATCCGTCAGCAGCGTGAACCCTGCGTCTTCGGCAGCTGGTTCATAAAGCTCCATTACTTCATTAACGACGGATATCAGATCAACTTTCTGCAGCTTCCCTTTCGCCTGCTCACCAGCTTCGATGCGTGTGATGGAGAGCAGCGCATTAAAAGTCGCCAGCAACCGGTCAACATCCGCAGAGGTCTGGTCGATAACTTCCTGAAAATCCGTATCAGGTTCTTTGGTTGCAGACTCGAGCCGGTTGCGTATTCGGGTCAGGGGTGAGCGCAAATCATGGGCGATGTTATCGCTGACCTGCCGCATCCCCATCATCAGGCGTTCTATCCGGTCAAGCATAGCGTTGAGATTTCTGGCGAGACTGTCAAATTCGTCCGCCGCCCCGGACAATGGCACACGCTGGGACAAGTCCCCTGCCCGCACCGCTTCTGCCGTCCGGTTGACGGCATCAATCCGTGCCAGGAACGAGCGGCTCGAAAAGAATGCCAGCAACAGGGCAAGCACCAATGTTCCAAGCGCCATGTTCAATATGACACCTCTGGCTGACGCCCGGATGCTGACGAGTTCCGAAATATCGCGCGCAAGAAAGATGATCGCTTCCTGCTCGCCGGTCACCGGATTGAAGAACCGCTCCAGCCGGCCGATGGCGTAGCGTATTTCGTAGTCTTCCGGTTCGAGATAAGTGTTGTCGAGGTTTTTCCGGTCTCGGCGATATTCAAATTCCACCATCCGGTCAGTCTTGAGTGCCTCGGACGGCACTTCCTCAAGATCACGAATTACGAGGTCTTTGGTTTGGGCATCGATGAAAATGTAGAGGCTGTCACTCGAATATGGATTAAACAGGAGGCGGTTCTGGCGTGACGCCCGCATACCGATGGTACCACGCAGGCTGCCAAAGCCTCTAAGTTTGTAAATCTTCTGCAGGTTTTGGAATTCGTTGTCGATCTGCAATTCAACGCCATCGATCGCTGCGCCAATCGTCGCCCGGTAGCTGAATGCCCCCAGCAACATAACGGACATCATGAACAGGGAAACGGTGATCAGGGCGAAGCGGAAGGAGGTTGTTCGAATTAGGCGCAGGAACATATTGGTCTTGCGCTGATTATTCTGGTCTGATCGGTCCATCCGTGCCCCGGCCGTCGGTGCTAGTCTTCGTCTGACAGTGTGTATCCTGCACCGCGGACAGTTTTCAAAAGCGCTCGGTCAAAATCCTTATCGATCTTGCCGCGCAACCTGGAAATATGGACATCGATAACATTTGTCTGCGGATCGAAATGATATTCCCAGACATTTTCCAGCAACATGGTCCGTGTTACGACTTGACTTGCATGGCGCATTAAATATTCCAGCAGGCGAAATTCCCGCGGCTGTAAATCAATCTTGCGACCAGCCCGCCTGACGGTTCTGGACAGGATATCCATCTCCAGATCACCAACGTTGAATTTTGTCATGGTATTGGTTGGTGCACGGCGGCGCCCGAGGGCTTCGACACGGGCCAGAAGCTCAGAAAACGCATACGGCTTGACCAGATAGTCATCGCCGCCCGCCTGCAAACCCGCGACACGATCATCAACTTCGCCCAGAGCAGAAAGAAATAGGGCCGGGGTCTCGTCGCCAGCATTGCGGCGCTGCTCAAGCAGCGTTAACCCGTCCAGTTCAGGCAACATGCGGTCAATCACATATGCATCATAACCGCCATGCTCAGCCATATTGAGGCCGGTGGCACCGTCCAATACATGATCGACGGCATGTCCGGCTTCGCGCAGACCTTTCACGAGAAAGGCTGCGGCGTCCGCATCATCTTCGATTACGAGAATGCGCATAAGGGTCTCCGCTGCTGTTATGCTCCGCCGGGCTTGCTTCGCTGTTAGCCCTGCAAAGGATCGTCCATGTTCATATAGGGAAAAACGCAGCCGTTCCCAAGCAGGACCTCACCGCGTTTTCAGGATTTAGTCACTTTGTTTCTCAAGCGGCAGCGCCCTGAAGTCCTTCCGACCACCTACTTGCACCCTTAAAAGCAAAGCTTCCTTGCCATCCTTAATGGCATTCTTGATCTTTTTCTGCAGATCCGCCGGCGAGGTTACCGTCTTCCGGTCCGCTTCAAGAATGACCATCCCAGGGGCAAGCAGCGCTTCGGCCCCGAGGCTGCCGGGCATCACAGCGGTGATGACGACACCGCTGACGTCGTAATCAAGCGAAAGTTCTTCCCTTGCATCATCATCAAGAGAGCGGAACCGCACACCAAGATCTTCTGCCAGCTCGTCTTTTGATTCTGGTTCGTCTGCCGGCTCTTCCATCACCCCTGCCAGCATTTGCTCATCGCGCTCGCCGAGCTTGACCCGTACTGTTTTGTTCTGGCCACCGCGATAAATCAGAAGATTAACGGTTTTGCCGGGCTCAACGCCGCCGACCGCGCGGGTCAGCTCTCTTGCGTCTTCCACTTCCTCGCCGTCAAATTGCAAAACAATATCGCCATCCTCAATACCAGCACGACCGGCGGGTGTATCATCTTGGACATTCACGACCAGCGCCCCTTTTGCTTCCGGTAGGCCGACCGCCGCCGCGTGATTGTTATCGAATTCCCGGATCTCAACACCGAGCCACCCGCGCGTGACCGAACCGTTATTGATCAGCTGGCCAACGATATAACTCGCAGTATCCGCCGGAATTGCAAACCCGATGCCGACACTGCCGCCGGTCGGGGAGTAGATCGCAGTATTTACGCCGACTACGCGGCCGTTAAGGTCAAATGTCGGGCCGCCAGAATTGCCGCGGTTGATCGGTGCGTCAATCTGAATGAAATCGCTGTAGTTACTGGTGTTATTGGGGCGACCGATCGCCGAGACAATACCACTGGTGACAGTGCCGCCGAGCCCAAAAGGGTTGCCAACCGCCAGGACCCAGTCGCCCACGCGCAGATCCACATTACCAGCAAACTCCACATAAGGCTGACTGCGTTCAACATCGACTTTCAACACGGCAAGATCTGTACCCGGATCACTACCAACGAGCTTAGCTTCAACTTCGTCGCCATTTGTCAGCCGGACAGTGATCTTGTCCGCCCCATCAACAACATGATGGTTTGTAACAACGTGCCCCTGCTGATCAATAAAGAAGCCGGAACCCTGTGACTGCGCGCGCTGTTCTCCACGGTCGCGATCACGGAACTGGTCCTGAAAACCTGGCCCGAAGCGGCGCTCAAAAAATTCCTCGAACCCTTCGGGCATACGTGATGATTCTACTTCGATCGATTGCTCCGTGCTCACACTAACCACCGCCGGGCTGACTTGCTCAACGAGGTCTGCAAAAGAAAGCTGCCCCCCGATGCCAAGGCTCGGTGTCATCAGGCGCGGGGCCTGGGCAAATCCTGGTGCCGCCATCGTGGCGCCCACTGCGACCAGCGAAAATGCGGCGATACCGCTTACCAGTATTTTTTTGAGACCCGATTTGTTCATAACCCAATGCTCCATCTTCAACTTTATTTGCCGCGCCAACCGGTCCGGTGTTAGCGGCCCTTCCGACACTTTGACAATCCGCATTGCCCCCTGGTCAGAATAGCCGTTTGAGCCCTCAATATGTGCTTATCTTCCTTACCGCGCACTGTCGAACTGATTAAACTTACGTAATCCGAGTTACGGTAAACAGCTGATTTTGCAGGTGGAATTTGGTCTCGAGTTAAGCGGCTCTGGCCGCATCATCAAACAGTCGCTGGGCCTGTTCTCCGGCCTGCTCTCCAGAAAGGCGACCGATGAGTGCAATCACATGCACCGACATCTTGACGGTCTTCAGCCTATCATCACCAGCAGAGCCACGAATAACCTTCAGCAGCTGATCCGCAAAGCCATCGATTTCTTCTGCTGCACGCTGTTTTGCGCGTTCATACAATTGCACCTGGTCAAGCGCTGCAGCGGTGCTGCCGGCGGTGGCAAGAAAGGCCGCAGCGGCGAGCGCTTCATCGATGAGCGCCTTGCGTTCTTGTTCGCGGAATATCCAGGCTGTATCGGGCTCAAAAGTACTGTCCTGCCCGGTCGCCAAAGGTAAGACTTCATGGATGGCCGTAAGTGCATGTTTGAACAATCTTGCCAGTATCTCGCCGCCCTTGACGATCACCGGCTGCAGACGGTCTTTTAACAAGGTGTTGTCGCTCAGTGTCTCAATCTCAGCACAGAGGCCACCAACGAGGGCAGAAAACGCCATTAACGCGTCTGAGGTTTCAGGACGGAACGCGCCCTGCAATACCAGGCGTTCGAGCCATTCAGGCTGGGCGGTCACGAGTGCCAGCAAATGATCTGCGATCAGACAACTCTCGGCGCCGCGCGATAGCTTGGCGCCGCGTAATTGCTCCTGCAAGTGCAGGGCCCGCCACGGTTCCGCCATATAGGACAGGACCGACAACTGCAGATAACCCGCCATCGCTGGATTGAGCCGCGCTTCATCCGTAATGATGGCTGCGATTTTTTTGATATCGGGCTCGGCAAATTTGACGATAAGAGATTTCACCTTAGCGAAAGCTTCTGACAGACGGGCACCAAGAGGCAGCAAGGTCTGGAATTCGAACAGATCACCCAGAATCGGGTTTGACCCAAGACGGCTGATAAGCGCTCGGCGGATTGCCGGGTCTTCACGTGAACGGCTGGTGAGATCATCGAGGACGCCGCGGGCGGCTACGTGCATCTGCTCTGTAATCTGACGGTAAAATGCCTCGTCACCCGGCTCTGAAAGAACTTCTGCTTTGATCCAGGCATCGCGAATCACCGATCCGGACGCCTCCTCATTCAAAAGACGCCAGATCGCCGGCAACGAGGTTGAGCAAATGTATCCATCGAGCCGTGGCTGGTATTTTGGCGGGTCGATGATCAGGGGCTCAAATGGCCCAAAAAACGCGTGCATGGCGTTGCGCGGCGGCTCATATGCCCGTGTCGTTGCGTCTCCAACAATCTTGACCGCTTCTTCGAGGATGAGCGGCTCGTTGTCGGCAAGCGCCGCGACGGCGCCGTTCTCTTGATGTGAACGATCTTCTCCAACCGGCTCCGGTGCAGGATCTGGTGCAGCAAAATCAGGATCGGTGAGCGTTAGTCCACGCGTTTCAGCCGCCTCTTCCAGAAGACCGATCATCGCGCCATAGGGCAGACCATCAGGATCGTTGTCAGCACCAAATTCCATCGCCAGACGCAACTGCCTGAGCACTGCCTCAGGCACAGCATCAAACAGGATACGCAACTTTTGTATTTTGCGGGCGTCGGTCAAATCTTCCCCATCCAGGCAGGCCCATCACGGGCAGAGTTGGCTATTCAGCCTTCTTGACTAGGCCCGTTCGGGCACGCTTCGCAACAGGAGGGTTTCGTCACAAGATCATCATGAAATCATTCAGCGCCGCGACCGCACCTAGTATTATGGCGCGGCAAACTGCAGAAGCCAGGTCAATCTCGCGGGCCGCCGCGCATCAGGTGGGCTATCAGGCTGGATAAAGTCCGTTGACGGGGTGCCTTTGAAGCAGCGCGGGATGATCGGCCATTCATGGGTCAGGTAAGAAGCTTAAGTCCCGTCCGGGAATTGCGCGGCCCTCAATATTCGTCATCGGCTACAAATGTCCCATCGTAGGTGCCGCCGGGATCAGAGGCGGTGGCATCCGACCATCCGTAGGCCGCATAGACCGGAGCGCCATCGGCGGCCCAGCCGACCAGCGCCTAGCTCTTCATCCTGGCCCGAGGATTCTGGTTTTTGTCACCCCGCCAATTTGAAATGAACTGTTCAAACTCTTCGTCAGCTGTATCAGGCAACACAATTTTGAGCCGGACGATCTGATCCCCGGCACTACCCGTCTTGCTGTTTTTAAGCCCCTTGCCCTTCAAACGCAGTGAGGTGCCCGAGCTCGATCCCTTTGGCACCGTGACCGAAACCTCACCATGTACCGTCGGCACGATGATCTTGGCGCCGAGCACTGCTTCCGACAAAGTGACCGGTATTTCCACATGGACATTGTCGCTTTCAGCTTCAAAAAAACGATGTGGTCGCAGCGTTACTTCAACATATACATCGCCGGGCGGGCCTCCCTTGATGCCGGCCTCGCCCTGGCCGCGCAGGCGTAAGGTCTGGCCATCGCGCAGACCTGGAGGAATGGTCACGTTAAGGGTTTTGCCGTCAGGCATTGTCACCCGTTTGGTCACCCCGCGCGCCGCCTCAACAAAATCAACCTCCATACGGTATCGCGCGTCCCGTCCCTGCATCGGCCCTGCCTGACGCCGGCCACCGCCAGCGCCGCCCATGCCGCCAAACATTTCAGAAAATATATCGCCGATATCTTCAAATCCCTGACCGCTAGCGCCGCCGCGGTAGCCGCCATTGGCCTGGCGCGATTGGTAGGCGCCGCCGGCAAAAGGCCCGCCGCGCTGATTGCCATTGGCATCGATTTCGCCGCGATCATATTTCGCGCGCTTTTCCTTATCGCCAACAATATCAAATGCAGCGGAGGTGGCTTTGAATTTCTCTTCGGCTGCCGCATCACCAGGATTTATGTCTGGGTGATGTTTTTTTGCAAGCTTCCGATACGCCGCGCGGATCGCCTTGGCATCAGCCGATTTGCCAACTCCCAGCACTGAATATGGATCGCGCGCCAATTTCTCGTCTTTCCTGCTATACATATTTATAACGTCGCGGCGATCCCACGGATGCGCCGTTCATGCATATGTCAGGTCATATAGGCGATTTCGCAAGGGCAGGGAGAATTATTCCGCTGGTTTCAGTTAAGGACTGACGCTGGCACAGAACTCAACCTCAGCCCTTTCGACCTGGTTATTCTCCGGCCCAGCGCCGGAGTTGTTCCAGATCATAAAGTGACCGGTGTTCAGCGGCACTCAAGCTCGTTTCAGCTAAGATCAGTTGCGCTTGAATATCAGAGATCCCTGCCACTGCAACAGCAGAATTCCCGCCGAGCAGAAACCTCACATTGCTAGATTGGCGTGAAAGCATTTCGAGCATCGCTCGCTGATCTGACAGATCGGCCGCCGCATAACGCTCATACATCAGGCCCAGCATATGTTGTGCACTGACGAGCAGAAAAGCGGCCGTTTCGGTGTCATCGCGTCGCGCTGCTTCTTCAGCAGCGCTCAGTACACGCCTGACATCGTTAATGGCGTTTGAGACAGTGCGTCTGTCTTGCCCTGCGGGACAGGCTGTTCGATCAAGGTGGGAGACATAAGCAACAAGCCCGTCGATCACGGCACTAGACGCCTCGCCCTGAAACTCTTCTTCAACGGCGCTGCCGATGAAATCATGAAGGGAGGTCTTCGGCGTGGTTGACCCAAAGCTTGCCCGATCACCAATATCAAGTAAAACCGGGATCGGCACAGGATTGAAAACGCCGTCTTCGCGCACTTTGCTGAACATGGAGGTCGTTACATCTGCCGTGCCCGGTGTGTCGCTTATGCCAGCCACCAGAAAGTCTGGATTGTCGTGTCCATTGCGATGACAGCTGTCGCAGGAGAGTTCCCTGCGGGCAGCCTGTCCACCGAATAAAAATGGGCTCTTGAAAGCCGCACGGCCAACTTCGACGAGATACTGGTTTTCGGCATCCTCAGCCAGGCGAAGGCATTCACCGGGCGCGGTTGCAAGGAACGCCGCAACATCCGTATCCGGCCCAAGCCAGCTTGTTTCGGTCAGTGTCGCCTCATCCGCTGTTGCGGCGCAAACAAAGCTGCCCAAAAACGCAACCGTCAGCGCCGCCCGGCGCAACATTACCGCGCCGCCAATCGATCAGACTGTTTGACCGCTATTAAGCGGGCCAGATCCTCACGCTCGGCACAGCCAAAGGTGCACAACTTGTCCAAGCGGGCGAGCTGCCGCTTTGCCTTGGCCAATTCACCGGTTTCCAAATAAAGCTCGCCGAGATATTCAGTCACGCCCAGATGTTCCGGATCAATTTTCAGGGCCAGCGCGTAATATTCTTTTGCCTCGTCGAACCTATTTAACTTGCGATGCGCAAACCCGAGATAGTTTAATATATCAGGATGCGGACCAACAATCGCCTGCGCTTTGTAAAGATCAGTGATCGCCTCTGTATATTTTTCCTGATTGATCAACTTGACCGCCTCAATATAGCGCGTGTCACCAACGCTTAACGGTGCAAGCCTTACAAATCGATCGATTGCGCCAGGCAACCTGCTCATCTCGTCACTTTCTTCTGTGGGATCTGCGTCCTCTTCTGTATTGACGCCGAGCGCCGCTTCTACGTTCGCAATCGCCTGCTCAGTACGCGTCATAACAACTTCCTCGCAGCCATTATTTGCACACGAGGCAAGCATGTCCTTTAAAGCGACGAGTTGTTTTTCAGCCTCTTCAGGTCTTTCCGTCCGGATATATACCAAAGCGACTTGCTCACGAGCCTCAATAAAATCCGGCCGCTCCTTGATTGCGCGGTTGAAAAAACGCACAGACGCTTTGTCTTTTTCGCGGCCAACCTTGGCAAGGCCCATATAATAATTTGCCTCCGGCATATCCTTGGCGACACTCAAAACTTCTTCAAATCTTTTTTCCGCGGTCCGGTAGTCACCTGCCTTTAAGGCCTCGACCCCTTCGCGATAGGATTCAGCCGCATCGACGCGTTTGCCAGACGAAATACTACCCCCGCCTCCACCGCCGCCGCCATTTGCTATCGCTGGCGTCATGGTGGTGAGCAGCGCGATCGAAATCGCCGCCACCAGAAAATTTTTTGACCTGTAAAAAAGCAAATTTCTCGCCATCATGGAACCGTTCCTTCCCGCATCTAATCTGGGCCAGAGCCTGCGTCAGCCCAGGCCTCTTTGTCAATCAGCGCGCCGATCACATTCAGGTCACAAACCGGCTTTCACGCGCTGATGAATTCGTCCACCGTCACAGATTCGGAGCGAACGACTGTGCTGCCTTCAAATCAGTTTCGATCATATCAATGAGTGGTTCAGAAAACTGCCTGATGCGCAGCATCGCTCCGGGATCGCTGGCAAATTCGGGATAGGTTTCTGTCAAATTTATCCACCTGGTGCCGGCCTCCTGATTAAGCCCTTTGCGGACGCTTGCGGCAATTAGCAGGATTTTGGAAAGAGCCGAATTGTCCTGCGTGAATGCTGTCGCATGGTAATACGCTTCTTCACTGTTTCCTTTGCGGTAGTGATAAATGGTGGGTCCAATGTGGAACCAGGGGGGGTGACCCGGATTGAGGCTGAGGGCTTTTTCGGACATTAACAGTCCGTCTTCAGAGTTTCCCCAAATTTGCATAATTTGGCCGGCACTTGCCAGTGCTTCTGAATTATTCGGGTTGAGATCAAGCGCCCTGGCGGTTGATTGCTGAAACCCTTCTTTCTTTCCCTGCATGAAAAAAACAACCGCTAGATACTCATGCGCCATTGAATTGTAGGGATCGGTAGCAACTGCCGTCTGTGCCGCGTTCAGTGCGCGTTCCAAGGGCCCCTCAGCGTTGCTACGACGATTAAAACCATATCGCGCTTCATCGCCGTAGATCCAAGATAATGCGGCCCAGGCGTCGGAGTAATTCGGAAATTTCGTGGTTGCTGCCTCGAGGCAGTCACGCACCGTGGCATGGTCCTCGGCCGTTTTCTTGCGGGCATAATCGTAAAAACGCAGGACACAGATATAGTCGTCGAACATCAAGCCTTCAAGGTCGGCTGCGTTTCGTTTCATATAACTTTCGATGACGCCATATGGCTGACCCAGCGTTGCCGCCACTTCGCTCACTATCATTGCCTTGACGCTATTTATTTCACTCGGGCTGGCGATGATGTTTGCATAAGTGTCGGACCACACCACAACGGCGCGCGAGACGTCAAAGAGCTGGCTGGTCACACTCAACTGATCACCGGCGAGCGCGATTGATCCGGAGAGGATGAACTCCGGACGACCCGCATTGTCATCAATTGTTGAAGCTGCTGACAGAAGTGTCTCAAAGGACGTATACGGCCCATAAACAAAGACATTTTTGAACCGGCTGAGGCGGTCGATCAGTTCAACCCGGAACCCGACTGGAATTACTTCCGCCAGTTCCGTATCACCGGCAAAACTGAATTGCGCAACCAACACGCGCGGCCCCGATGGCATTTGAAGTGATGGGTCAGTTTGCCTGCCAGTCATCGCAGCACTAATGAGCAGGATAACAACCACTGCAATTAATGCCAGCACTGTGAGGGGTCCGAAACGGCGGAGCCGGCCCAGTGCTGGGTGGTCGGTGGGCGCATCAGGCGTAGCCGCAAATTGTGTTACAGGTGGGCTGATTTGTGCCACCTGTGGCTCTGATGGCGTCGTCCGGGTCTCAATTTTTGGGGCATATCGGCCTTTGGGAATGGTGATCAATACAGGGTCCGCGGCCCCGTCGCCGTGATAGTACGCCGCCAGCATGGCGCGCAGACGGCCCATTTGAACCCGGACGATCGGGTCGGTATTGGAATCGAAAGTCTCGTCGCGGCCCAAAACATCCTGAGCGATAATCGTGCCTAAAAGCTGCTCAGCGCGGCCTTCCAAATGCTCTTCTATGATGTATTTGAGCAGCTCGGTGCTGCGTGCCGATTTCTGGAACGCTGGGCTGCCCAAAACCCGATCTAGAGCATCGCGAATAGCTGTTTTGTCCATGAAACCCCGCACATAGTCTGACTTAACAGCTTCATGTAACCGTTACAATATTCCCGTTATGAGTGTGTCCAACAAATATGTTCCCGTCAATAGACACTCCTGTAACTGTTACCTCCAAGGCGCCAGTAATTGTCATCAGCAACAAATGTAACGGTAAGATACTCCTGAAACATAACGGCCCGACCTAGAAATTCAATCAGACAGAAAGGCAGCAAGGTTTCTTAATCGTAGAAAGGGCAGACATGGTATCAACCCAACAGGCGAGTTGGTTAAAAGTTGGCAACTTCAACGTCAAACTCGAACGCACGTCCAAGCAAACACAGTCCGCCCTTGGCCTGGCATCTAGAGAAATCACTTTCCTGACCCTGCTGGCCCAAGGACACGGCCTTAAAAGCATTGCCAGAGCAATGGAAATCTCGCCCCACACAGCTGACACCTACCGGCGACGCGTTTATGAAAAGCTCGGGGTCAACTCCGCTGCCTGCGCCGTTTTGATCGCGGTCGCTCACTATGCCGGGGCCACGATTGAATATCACGATCAGGCCGCGCCACCCTTTGACGAAGCTGCCTGAAGGAACCAAATGCTGATCAAGCTGAAACGTGCTTATGAAGCGCCGGCAAGAGCCGACGGCTACCGCGTACTGGTTGAACGACTATGGCCGCGCGGCGTCAGCAAGGATGAGGCGGCCTTGGATCGCTGGCTGAAGGACATTGCCCCCAGCCCTGAGTTGCGTAATTGGTACGGTCACGATCCTGAGAAGTGGCCCGAATTTCAACAACGATACCAACGTGAACTGATGGCTAACAACGACCAGGTCGAGGTGTTGCGGGCGCTCTGTGAACAAAAGACGGTGACCTTTATCTACGCAGCGAAGGACGAAGAGCACAACAGCGCTGTTGTGCTGAAGGCATTTCTGGACGGTTAGGCCCGTTCAGCGGCGATATGCCTGTTGATCCAGTGTTGCGCCGTGCTTCTTGCATGCCTGGCGATAGTTGGATCGCCGGTGATTTGGGCAACCGCGACTGCCCCCTCCTGAAGCAGGTTTAGTTCGATCGCCAGGCGCTCTGGTTCGGGATGTTCTGCTGCGCGGGCAAGCTCTTCAAAATATGCGAGCACAAGCTTTTTGTGCATCCTTGCTTCTTGAAACACGGGGCTGCGTTTATCGTTGAACTCACTGGAGGCGCTCATAAACGGGCATCCATAAAACTCGTCGTCATTAATCCAGTGTTCCAGAAAATCGAATGTTAAAAGGAGCCTTTGTGTCGGATCAGCCCCCCCAGCTTCGACAAACTGACGCAGCGCCGCGCGGAATTCGGCATCTTTCTTAGCAAGCACCGCGACAATCAGGTCTTCTTTGGTCTTAAAATGACGATAGAGGGTGGTTTTGGCGATGCCAGACTCGGCGATGATCCGGTCGATCCCGACACCATTGTACCCGTGCTTGTTGAACAGGTTCGTCGCCACCTCAACAAGATGGTACTTTTTTTCTGCCCGTTTCATAATTCAACGCCCTGAATAGAAACTGATTGGTATCGCGTATTCGTGAGGATCACCTTCTGATTTGTCAATAAATATATGTTATATAGGCACAAGATAACGTTATTTCTATAAAACGATACTAATTTGTACTTTTCTATTGACAAAAATTTACACCTCCCTCAAGTTCAACTCAACGATACCGTTCTGTATCGTTTTAAATAAAATATTTGGGAGAACCGACATGATACTGCAATTCCTTTCACCAAAACATCACGGCATTCTCGATTATCTCGCAGCCGCCGGCCTGATCATATTTCCGTTTCTCCTCGGCCTAGGATCCGACGGGCTCGTCGCCCTGTTACTTTCGGTCACTGGTGGAATCGGGCTGATCACATATAGTCTGCTAACGGATTACAAATTCGGCGCTTTCAAATTATTCTCCTACGATCTCCACCTTTTTCTTGACCTATCTGCCGCTGCCGCCTTCATTACTGCGCCGTTTGCGTTCGGGTTTGAAACGCTAACGTCAATTTATTATTTCGTTATGGCAGCGGGTGTGATCGCAGTTGTTGCAGTAAGCAAACGGGTGCCGACCGCCAACCTGGCTGACAATATGGCATCCTCATCGGTCAACACACCGCAAGCAGCTGTTACTACACCACCAGAAACAGACATTCCATCCGTTTAGCTACCTGTGTCAGCCGAGCGATACAGAAACGGCTGGGTCACCGGTATACTCCGCAGCACAAAGAGTATTGTCATGAAACAATCATCAGATGACTGGGTCAGGGCGGGCAAATACAAGATCAAACTGAATCAGAATGACAAAAGCAGTATGGGCCTTTCCTCGCGGGAGTCCCAGATTCTGGGTTTGTTGGTACGGGGGTACAGCCTCAAACGCATTGCGCATGATATGGACATTTCTCCGCATACAGCCGATACCTACAAGCGCCGCTTATATGGCAAGCTGGGTGTATCCTCGGCTGCCTGTGCCATTGTAATTGCGGTCGCCCACTATACGGGTGCCCTGATTGAATCAGTCGACACGGAAAATCGCGTAACGACAACCGGAAACGCCTAGATCTGTCCACGGTGGTGGCAACATAGCTGAGCCCAGATGACGGCCATCACCAGTCAGTATGGGCAATTTCCGGCACTTGGCGGAACAGGACGAGCTAGATTACGCCTTCCATCTCGTCGGACAGACGCTTGCCTTCCAGCATCACCCATGACGCAAGCCAGACCGCGCCGCCGGTGATCATAATCAGCAGATCAGATAAGCTGACACCAACAACCCAGATCGCGCCGTCGGCACTGTCATGGGTCATCAGGGGGGGCATCGCCATAAGCATTACGGTCTTCAACACGCCGAAAAAGAAGATGGCTCGGCCGAAACGTGTCAGCAAATCAATCGTCTGTGTGGTGAAGAACTCACCCATCTGAAAAAGAGAGAATAGTTTTCGAAGCTGGAACAGACCATAACTCGCCACTAGCGTAACAATCAACACCATAGCACCGCCGATGATGCGTTTGAACGGGGTCAGGTTGAATTCGATGCTGCCAAGACGAATTAGGAAAGCAATTTCTTCCTGGTCGCCGAACAGCAAGCGCAGGCAGGTCAGCGGCACTAGAATGGCAAGAACTACTGCGACCCATTTGAGGATGCGCGAGCGCCGCTTGATACGCTGCAAATTGGCGTCCTGTGTGACAGGTGACATGTCCTTGTTTCCTGGATAGACTTTCGCAGATAGTGTCGACGTCCCGCTCTCCATTGCGAAGTTCTCCCTGAACTTTCCCAAACGCCCGATTGGAAGTACTGCCATAACGTATATTTGTGCGCTACGACATATTTACAAGTAAGTAATGGCGAAAAAAAGCACCGGAAGGTCACAGCGTTGCGATATCCGGTCGCCCGATTAACAGCACAGCGTCGTTAGCCGACGGGCCTACTGAGTAGTATTGCTGGCAAATGTCGGCAACTCTATGAGACTTTGACTGGTCTCACTGCCGCTCGCGCTGCCCGTCAGCCCGGTCATTGCCAACCAAATAAGCCCCAGCACTATCGCCGCAATGAACGCTAGATCAAAAACCCTCTTCATGATGTTTGTCATTTTTTTCTCTCCCGCAGACTTCACGTTAACCATAAAGAAGCCGATTATATTGCTCGCCAGGCCCTTAAGCGGGTTTTCAGAGCTTACACTTTTCCCTTTGTCTTGTGCCATTTTTTTTACATTTCCCTGATCTCTCACAAGGTCACGGCTGCAAGGGGCGGGCCAGTAGCGCGCGAGCAAAGGGGCGGGGATATCTTAATAAAGACGGTTAACAGCGAATGAAGCCGGTCGCATCAGACAAACTAGCCTGGCGTTCGCTCAAGCCGCAATACGCAATCACCTGTCTCAGGGTTTTTTCTCGCGCATACAGAAGATCATTGAAACTCACTGACAACCAGGAAATTTCATGAGCGATCAGGTCCGTATAGGCGTTGTCATAAAGCGTTTTGGCCCCGGCAGCGCCAAATTGCAGATACCAGCCACGGCGTTTACGTGTTTTTTCAATTGCCTCGAATGGCCGATGCATCACAAGCACATCCATATCGAACACCTGTTTCAGGTATGGCAGGCATAAGCACGCTGCAGGTGACTTTAGCAAGATCGGCATCGTCGTGTCGTCGGGCAGATGCTCAAGCATCGCTGCGTGAAATTTTTCCGCAAATTCCAGGCAGGCAGCCTGACGGGTTTCGTCAGGCATGTCTCTTATCCGCATCTCATTTTCATCGACCAGCGCGAGCATCAGATCACGAAAGGCAACGTGTTCGAATGATTCCGGTATGCGCGGATCATTGGTTTCAAAAAAAGGCCCAGGCGCTGGGATGCCGAATGCGGCAAGCGCGCCAGCAAGCGCCGTTGTTCCGCTACCATACGCCCCTGTGACAAGAATGATTCTCATAGTTTTTTTTTACGCGCTTCACGAATTTAATTCAAACATCCTGCTTCCGTGTTGACAGGTCTGGTTATTTATGTAACTTATTGGTTACATAAATAATGAGGGAACAACATGTCTCAAACACAAACCTCATCCGTACCCATGTGGTTCTGGATAGTCAGTGGCATCGCGCTTGTATGGAACGCTATCGGCGCTCTTCAATATTTCGCTTTCGTCACGATCACCGAGGAAGCGCTTGCCGCTCTACCAGCGGCAGAACGGGCGCTGTATGAAAACGTCGCGCCGTGGGCGACCGCTGCTTTTGCGATTGCGACCTTTGGTGGTGTTGTGGGCTGCCTTCTTTTGCTGTTGCGCAAGTCGCTCGCATTCACGGTGCTGATTGTCTCGCTTGTGGCCGTCCTTGTACAACAGATCCGCAATCTGGCGTTGACGAACTTCATCGAGGTCTATGGCCCCGGTGTGTTGTTGCCGTTTTTACTTGTCACCATCATTAGTGTCTTCCTTGTCTGGTTTGCCCGGATGGCGAAAGGCAAAGGTTGGATTAGGTGACAGGATCATAAGGCGGCCTCACTTGTGCTTCTCGCCCGCGCCCGTAAAACGTCAGATAATCGTGCGACCGTGAAAAATTGAAAGGTAAATCAGTCTCCTGATTGTGATCAGATCAGCGTATACAGCCGAACGTGACGGTGAGACCATGCGGCGCATCACCGGAGTGCTCATGATGAACAAATTGACGTCGCTCGTTACCCTCGCGATTGTTTCTCTTACCGCCTGCACCAGCGGGCCTGCGGCGTTCGATCAGGCATCGGTCTCCAATGATCTTAGTTTTGCTGCTTATGATGCCATCTATATCGCGCCGGTGATTGTGGACCGAGATCTCGAAAAGCGTCTCTCCACCAGGTTTATTGAACCGACATCTCTGTTCGACCGGGAAGGAAAATGCGCGCTAACAAAGGTCGAACTCTCCAGTCTGGTTGATGACTTTCACGATCTGCTGGTCAGCGAGGTCGGCAAGTCATCCCGCATTTCAACGGTAGCATCTGGTGACAACATCCTCGCCGTTTCGGCGATCCTGACCGATTTTGATCCCTGCAGCTCATCTGCCGCCAGTGCATCGTTCGTGCTGACCGACAATGGCGACGTCCTCGCGACGTTGCGCGACAGTTATCACGCGCCAACAAATTTATCCTATCGGTCCGATCAGACCGGTGATCCGTTCTTTACACGGGAGCCAGCAACCTTTCGCGGACAGAATATCCACGCTGCTTTCCGCAAATGGAGCCGCAATCTTGCGCTAACGATTTCGGACTCTTGATTCGGACAGATACCTTTTTTTTCCCTCCCGCCGGTGCCGCTCTTTTATCAATCTATCAATTTTCATCAATTCGTTCTTCAAATACTTGCTGTGCTGTGCAAATTTAACTTGTTCATTGCACGCCAAGAATCCCGGAGGCGATCACCTGGCTCCTGCGACTAAAGGCTATAGCAGTTTGCCCCTCAGAATCCATTTGCTTCAATAGACGGTTCGGGAAACCAGATATGGCTTCCAGCAAGTGTTGGGTATAGATTTCTCGGGTATCCTGCCCGATGTTTCAAGCAAGTGTCCGACCACCCCCGTTAAGTATTTGTTAACCATAATTGACACTTAAATGGAGCCGGTAATAGCGCGAGATGGCGTCAGGAGAGACCGTTATGGAACGCATGGATTACACCAACGGCACCCCATTCTGGGAAGGATCCCGCTCCCTCGACGCGGGCACAGAGGCAAAGCGCGGTGGCCTCTCCAAAACCATCAGTATCAGCATTGTCCTCACCGGCATCGCCCTCGTTGCGACACTGATTTACGCCCTGGGCGGGTTAGCCGGTTAGTGGCCATAATCAGCAGTCTACTGAGTAAATTCAAAGACCAGAACCAAGTGAGGGTTTACGCAGGTATTGAAGACTCAGGAGATGGGTGATTGAAATTGATCCCCAGCAGATCCATTTTTTTTGCCAAAACCCGGCCCCCTAAAATGGCAATCTGCTTTTTACCAAGCGCGATGCGGGCAATGATCATCAGGAAGAAAAATAAAAGCGCAGGTCGAGGCTCGCGCACTGCGGCATCGTGAGGATGCTGCTGGGTTTGAGTGCCGTGGTTGGCGCGCTGGCAGGCTGACCCTCACGGGCACCGCGCCCCTCCCGTGCCGGGGCACAACAAGCCCCCCCGAGCCCTTGCCCCCGCGCGTCCTGTCTCACCCGCGACCCTGAGACAAGCAGTTCAGATACCGGTGGATGGTTCCACACCGGTATCGCAAAGAAATTCCAGGCCATTAAATTACAGAAAAACAATGACTTATAAAAAATCGTGAGTGAATGCTCACTATTTTGTTGACGCCGGCAAAAAGCGCCCCTAAGGTCTGAGCAAGCGCTCACTTACACGAACTTCAGGGAAACTGAGGTGGCAAGGGAGAGCCACCGGAAGCTGGTGTGACGTGTGCGCGAGCAGTTTAAAAAGGCAGAAAGACCGATGACACACAATTCATTTTTACAATCAGGCCTTTACAGCCAGATGAATGGAGGCGCGTTCCGCGAGGAAAAACCCAGCAATCCTGCGGCCGTTGGCGTGACCGGGTTGCTCGTCTTGATCACGTTGATAGCGCTCGGTAATCTGATCATTTCCGCCATTTGAAGAATTCGAAACCGGTTCTCCGAACCGTCCCCTTCCATTTCGGGTCCTGATCGCCGTTCCCTTGCTGCCTGCCCTGGCAGCTCCTGACAGGGCCCCGGAAGGGGGCGTGCCCTCCTAAACTGCCCCGCCCTCACCGGCGGGGCTTTTTTTGCCGCTCAGCCATGACGTCAGCATTGCCCCGACTGGATAAAATTGGCAATCTATGGGCTGGCTTCCGGCTAGCTCATCGCTTTTGCGTGAGTGGCTGCAGCAAACGCCAGAGTCTGAACCCAAACCATTTGCTGAGAAAAAAGGTAAGCCGGCATGAGATTCACAACCTATTGCGGGCTTATTTTTAGCGCCATGCGGCGCTATGTGCAGACAACAAAAAACGGTCGCGTTCTTTTCTTTGCGTTAGTCCCCTTGTTCGGTTTCATTGCGTTGACAGCAATAATACCTGACGGTCCGAACCGCACTGTTGCAGCTGAGCTAAATTTTACTGAGGCAACGGACGCGTTCGTGGCGCGGGCGGGCGCAGCATTACCGGATATGGACCCGATCACCATCGATACGTTGCGCGCTGCGGTCGAAAATCTGACCGGCAGTAGCGATCGCGTGAAACGCCAGGCCTTCCGCGCCTTCGCCGATCAAGACAGGGCCGGCGCGATTGCCACGCTTGCAGCGCATGCGCAAGCACAAGCTGATGCCGGCGAAACTGGTGAAGCATTGCGTAGCTGGAAACAGACGGGGGCGCTCGCCTTTCTGGTTGATCCCGCCGCGAGCATCCGTGCCTACGAGGCAGCACTTGTGCTGGCACCGACGGATCCGTCGGTGCGCAGCCAACTGGGTCTTCTTTACAGTCAGGCCGGGCGCGACCTGGAAGCCATTACACAGTTTTTGTCTGTTCTTGATACCGAAAACCTTACCGGCACCGCCTGGGAGGCGTCCGCCTTTGGTAATCTCGGTATTCTCGCCATCCGGCGCGGCGATATGGACAAGGCTGAATATTATGTCCTGCAAAGCCTGCAGCTGAACGAAAAGCTTGAGCGACGCAAGGCAGCTGGCCTGCAACACGCCAATCTTGCGGTGATCGCGGGCACTTTCGACAAGGAAATAGCCGTGGAGCGCAATCTGAAACGCGCGCTCACGATTTTCGAGGATTTGGGAGAGCAGGAAAACGCCGCCCAGGTTCTCGGCAATCTCGGGGTTTTTGAGCGCAACCGTGATAATCAGGATACGGCAGAACAATATCTGACCAAAAGCTATGAGCTCTATCGCGCGCTTGGCGACAAACAGGGTATGGCGACGCAGCTGGATGCGCTTGCCCGAACCGAACGCCGATTTGGCAACCGTGACCAGGCTGAGGCCTACTACAAACAAAGCCTGACGCTAAATCAGGCACTGGGACACAGGCAAGCTGTCGCCGTACAATTTGCGAGCCTTGGCGGGATAGAGCTTGAGCGCGAACGTATCGATGGCGCCTGTACTTATTGGCGCGAAGCTTGGAACATTTTTGATGACGTCGGCCCGGCCGCAAGCCGCGATCAGGTGCAAAGCTGGCTCGATGTCACGGGATGTCAGGAGGCGGAGTAGTGTTCAGATTCTCATTCCTCATATTTAGCACAATTGCGAGTTTTGCGATCTCGACCAATCTCGGGCGGATCATGACGACACTGTCCGTGGTCGCCAGCATCGTCACGATCTGGATGTTTATGACTGACACTTCGGCAACGAAAGGTGATTTGAAAGAAGCGGTTGAGACCGTGATTGCCGAAGTTCAGCGGCAGAACCCGGGATTCGATCCTGCGACGGTTGAGGCGTTCCGGAGTTCGCTCGGTGCACTGGCGAAATCTGGCGATGCGCGAAAGCAGAAAGCATTACAAGAATATTTGGAAGGCGATGCAAATCTTGCCCTTTCCGATCTTGAGGAGTTGGCGGAAGATCAGGCGCGCGCGGCGACTGTGCAGGCTCGCGAAATGGCCGCGACGTGGAAAGAGATCGGCGCCCTCTCCATGCCTGTGGATACCGGCCGCGCGCTCGCTGCCTATACGAAAGCAGTGCAGGTAACACCGGACGACCCGGAGGCTCGGGTCAGGCTCGGGCAGTTGTTTGTTCGCGTTGGCCAGCTGGCTGAGGCGGAAACTCAATATCGTCACATCCTCGACAATGTGAAAAATTTCGAGCCTTGGCAAATTACAGACGCGCTGAACAATCTTGGGAACATTCTACAAATTCGCGGCGACCTCGGTCAGGCGGAGGGGTATTTTCAGCGTGCACTGTCGCTGGCTGAAGAAGGTGGCGACAAGCCGGGGATCGCGGACAGTCTCGCCAGCCTCGGGTTGATCGAAAAGACCCGGGGCAATTTTGATGTCGCGGAAAATTATCATCAGCGGGCGTTGCTGATTGACGAAGAGTTGAATAACAAGGCCGGAATGGCAAGCCAATATGGTATTCTCGGCATTATCGAACAGGATCGCAATAATTTCGACCAAGCCATTGACTATCAAAAACGTAGTTTGGCGATCAACCAGGAACTGGGAATCCTTGATGGAATTGCCGGCGATTATATAAATCTCGGTGTGGTCGAGAACCTGCGCGGCAATATTAATCTCGCTGAAGATTATTTCAAACGCAGCCTTGAAATCAACGAAGAGCTTGGCGACAAGCAAAGCACCGCCATCGCGCTTGGCAATCTCGGCGACGTGGAAAGAGCACGAGGCAACCTCGACGCGGCGGAGACCTACTATACGCGGTCGGTGAAGATGGGAAAAGAAATCGGTGCCATAGAGGGGATTGCCTATGGTTTCAGCGACCTCGGCATCATCGAAGAAATGCGCGGCAATCCCAACAAGGCGCAAGAATATTATCTGAGCAGCCTGACATTGTTCGATGAGATAGGCAGCGCGGACAACAAAGCCTACATATTGCGCGAATTGGGATATCTCTCCGGCAAGCTCGATGAGCTTGAGAGCGTTTGCACTTACTGGTTAAAGGCGAGAGATATTTTCGTGGAAATCAAGTTTCACGAAAATGCCTCGGACATGCAAAATCGCCTCACCGAGGTCGGATGTACCGTGGCTGAGTAGCGCCCTCTATTGCTTCGCGATCTCTTCGTAGAATGCCTTGTCGCGGCCGCTATTTGCCTCCGAGATCACATAGGCGCGGATCGCTGCAGCTGTTTCTTCGTCGATCAGTCCACTGAAGTCCGGCATGCCCAAAGGGGCCAGTGCCCCCTCAACAACGACTGATCGCCACGCCTCTTCATCTGCCGTCATGGGCGAGAACCGAAGGTTGGGCACCAGCCCGGAGGAGTAGGCCTGATCACCATGGCAAACACTGCAATAATCGCCATACGCCCGCTGCCCGGCGGCTATAATGTCTGGATCGGCGGTGATGAGCGCCGGCACGTCAATAGGGCCTGCGACATTTTCAAGCTCAGGCAAACTACCGTTGGCAGCAAGTTTGAAGGCCAGTATTCGACCTAACTTTGCTTCGCTACCGGTCGGGAAGACGCCGCCGTAACCGAGCACAAACGAGCCGCCCCACCCGGCCGCGACGGCAACATACTGGTCATCACCAATTTTATACGAGATCGGGGCGGCAACAATACCGGTCTGGGTGAAGAAGCGCCATTTTTTTTCACCTGTCCTTGCATCATAGGCGGCAAAATGGGCATCGGCTGTTCCCTGAAAAACCAGACCACCGGCTGTCGACAAAACGCCGCCATTCCACGGGCCACCATGTTCAACAGCCCAGACAGCTTCCTGTTTGACGGGATCCCAGGCGAGCAAGCGGCCTTTCAACGCCGCTTTGGCCGCCTTGAACTGAGCGGCTTCAGTCGGCAGGGCCGAGTAGAAGAAATCGCTGCCGGTGTTCCAGAGATTATCCTTATAGGTAAAATCAGGATCCTCGCCATAAGCCCAGGGCGCTTCCTGTGCCGGAATATATACAAGACCAGTATCAGGACTGTATGACATAGGGTGCCAGTTATGAGCCCCGAGGGGGCCCGGCAATTGTCCGTAAGGCTGCTTGCCCGGCCAGCGCGCAGCGGCGATTTCGGCCGGACGGCCGGTTTCCATATCGATATGTGTGGCCCAGTTTACAGGCACGAAGTTCTGAGCCGACAACAGTTCGCCATTTTCACGATCGAGCACATAAAAGAAACCGTTCTTCGGCGCTTGCATGATCACTTTACGCACTGCACCGTCAACTTCGAGATCGGCCAGAATCATGTGCTGGGTTGCGGTGAAATCCCAGGTTTCGGCAGGCGTTGTTTGATAATGCCAGACATATTCCCCCGTGTCCGGACGAAGCGCGACGATCGAAGAAAGGAAGAGATTGTCGCCGCCATCAGGGCTTCGTAGCTGGTGGTTCCACGGCGACCCATTGCCGACACCGATATAGAACAGGTCTAGTTCGGGATCATAGGCCATGGAATCCCAGACCGTGCCGCCACCATCGCCAACTTCCCACCAGCGTCCCGTCCAGGTTTGCGCAATACGCTTCATCAGCTTGTTTTCATGACCCTCAGCCGGATTTCCGGGAACAGTGTAGAAGCGCCAAAGCTGATCGCCGGTTTCCGCGTCATACGCGGTGACATAACCGCGGACGCCAAGCTCGGCGCCGCCATTCCCAATGATAACCTTGCCTTTGACAATGCGCGGGGCACCGGTGATGGAATAGGGTTTGGACAGATCAACCGTCCCGACATCCCAAGCCGCCTCGCCGTTTTTGGCATCAATCGCAATCAGGCGCCCGTCAATTGTTCCCATATAGACTTTATCACCCCAGATGGCGACGCCTCGATTGACAACATCGCAACAAAGAATAGCGGCGCGCGACTTGTCGACTTTCGGGTCATAGCGCCAAATTTCCTTGCCGGTTGTGGCATCGAGGGCATGAACGACATTCCAGTTCGCGGTGACATATATGATACCGTCATGAACGATCGGAGTTGCCTCGATACCGCGACTGGTGCCCAGATCAAACGACCAGGCAAGGCCAAGATCACCGGCGTTTTCTGCAGTTATCGTTGCGAGAGGAGAAAAACGCTGTTCTGAATAGGTCCGTCCGTGCGACAGCCACTCGCCGGGATTGGCATCAGCTTCGATGATGTCCGTAGCAGTGATGAGATCTTGTTCGGGGGCAGTTGCGCGGTCGTGCGCGCTCACTGTTTGCGCCGGTTGTTCACCCCCATTGTTGCCGCAGCCCGGCACTAAAGATATAGCGGCACTGAGTGTTAAGAAACCTGCTATTTGACTAAAGCGCATTTTGGAATCCTCCTTACCCTCATCCACTTCGTATCAAAGATGGCGCGGACCTGACACCCAAACAAACAGTGGCCGAGCTGAGGCCGCGAGGGCGCCGAATTATGGTTAACCAGCGAGCTCTCGTGAGGCTGGTGCGGCCCTTCGGCCTAAACAGAATGTGAGAAAAAGAATGAAAACGGCGATAGGTTTATTCTGATCTCGATAGGGTTTACTGAATAAAAACAATATCTTGACGTATCTATAAAGTATATTACGTAAAAGTAATGTTAGTGAGCGCTCACATTTATTGACATTCTTTTCTGGTTAAGGTTATGGTCTGTGAGTAAGCGCTCACTACCACATCCTGGAGAGAGATGAGAGCGGTAACAAACGGCAAAACGGAGAGAACCCATGACCTACAACAAATTTTCAAACGGCGGCCTGTTCAACCAAATCAGTCACACCACAGCAGATGAGGCACCACACCGCAGTGGTGCTAAAAAAGTAATCGGTGTCCTCCTGGCACTGATGATCCTGGCTGCCGCCGGCGCTGGCTTCTGGTTCCTGTAAGGCTAGATCCGATGAAGAAGAAATCATTCTTCGGGCTTAACCTTCAAGGAGTTGAGAGAGCCCTGAAGGTTAGTGACAGCTCAGGGTTGGGGGAGAACCGGGGCCCGTCACACGAAACCCCTGCCGCTGCGTTCAGGCGGCAGGGGTTTTTCGTTTTCAGGAAAATTATCAGGGCGAAAGCGCGGCCAGGCAAATAAGACGCGGCAGCGCACCCCGCAATCGGCGCACGGCTCGGCCGGCGCTTTTTGCGGTAAAATGCACTGGACATTCGAAGCCATATGTCAGGAGGCTTGTGAAACCATTGAATACAGTCATCGGCACGAATTTTTACCGCCTTGGTCTGGGTAGTCTTGCTGAAATCGACTGGAATTCTCCACAATCATCGAAATCGTGGAAAACTCATGCGCCGGCCTACTTGCCACAGGGTTTAGCAGGTGTAGATGGGAGAGGCTCATGCCCCACATGGGCATCGACCGGCGCAGCGCTGAAGGCCCCCAAACTCACCTACCCTAACTCCAGCGCGCGTCGGCATCCTTCCTTTGTTCTGCTACGCACAAAAAAAATGCGGGTGCTGATGACCCGCATTTTCTGTAATCTGCCACTCTGTAATCTGCCACAAAGGCGATAAATCTTAAGAGGAGTAGAATTCGACCACGAGATTCGGTTCCATCGTGCCGGCATAAGGCACTTCAGCAAATTCCGGGACCCGGACCAGCGACGCCGTCATTTTCTTTGGATCAACATCGACATATTCAGGAATATCGCGTTCCGGCGATTGCAGACCCTCCAGAACCAGCGCCATGTTCTTGGATTTTTCGCGAATCTCGACGACATCGCCGACTTTCAGTCGGTACGATGGGATGTTGGTTTTGACGCCATTGACCATGACGTGCCCGTGATTGACAAACTGTCGGGCAGCAAAAACCGTCGGTACAAACTTGGCGCGATAGACCAGCGCATCCAGACGGCATTCAAGTAAACCGATCAGGTTCTCAGCGGTGTTCCCTTTTAGGCCGGCGGCAGTTTTGTAAATCCGGCGGAACTGGGTCTCGTTGATATTGCCGTAATAGCCTTTGAGTTTCTGCTTTGCCATCAGCTGCACGCCGAAATCTGATAGTTTCTGGGCGCGGCGCTGGCCATGCATGCCTGGCTTGTAATCACGTTTGTTGATGGGAGATTTGGGGCGGCCCCAGATATTTTCACCGACACGGCGGTCGATCTTGTATTTCGCTTGAATGCGATTTGACATGGTATTCCTCAATGTTGACGCGGCCCGGTGCTCCGCCTATCCGGCGCACATCTTTCAACGGCGGTTTTCGCATCACCCGTTATGAGCGGCGGCATGTAGCTGTTGTGTGTGAGACTGTCAACCAGAGGCCCTCGCGGAACGGCGTGCCACCGACAGGCCTCCATCGTAGCACGCTCCAAGTTCACGCCACGGCTCTCAGCTGCAGAGGCGCTAGCGCAGCAGCTTCATACACTCGGTCATCATTCATGGGAGTGTGGATTGATATCACCTGTCGACAAAGCCCGTTTCCCACCTTTTAATCCCTCGTTAAACAACACTGGCTAGCCTCAACGCGTCCGGACGTTTCGGAGCGAGGAGTGCCCCATGAACAATGCCCTTGCCTTGGCCTTCACCCCAGTTTTTCTCCTTTGTGCCGTAACTTCGGCCGCCGCGCAGGACAGCCGCCTCGCTGGCGGCGTCGGCGTCGGCACGACGGGTATTACCCTCGAAGCCAAAGCGAAGCTTACGGGTTCACTAGTAGCGCGGGGCGGTTATGATTTCCTGCAATTCGATATCGGCGACCAGAGCTATGATGATGTTGACTACAACGTCGATCTCGATTTTTCGACGGTAAGTGTTTTTGTCGACTTTCACCCTTTCCAGAGCGCCTTTAATGTTAGCGCGGGTCTGTTTTTCGGCAGCCGGTCGATCGACCTTTTTGCAAGCCCGACCGGAAATGTTGATATTGGTGGTCAGACGTTCACAGCAGCGCAGGTCGGTAATATCACCGGGCAGGTTTCAACAAATGATGTTGCGCCATATTTGGGTGTAGGCTGGGACAACGCGTTCACGACCGACAGTCGTTGGTCGTTTTTTGTGCGGGCGGGCGTCATTGTTTCCGATTCGCCGAATGTGGAGCTTGCATCAGTTGGCGGCACCTTATCAACGGATGCGCTGCTCATCGCTGAACTTGAGGCAGAAGAAGCAAATGTCGAGAGCGAAATTAACGATTACAAATACTATCCGGTGGTCGCAGCCGGTGCGAGTTTGAAGTTCTAGGTAACGCTCTATCGCGCACCACTGCATCCGTGCTAAAAGGCCGCCATCTTAACAGGGTCTTAAGGAGGATGACATGCCTGCACCCGTTGTATTTTTTGATATTGCCGGGCCTGACTCTGCCGAACTGCAGAAATTCTACAACAAGGTTTTTGACTGGGAGATTGACGATAGCGGTAAGTTCTCCGTGAACATTGCTTCACCACTTGAAGCGACCTTCCGTTCCGACCCGACTGAAAAACTGCTGTATTTTGGCGTGCCCGACATAAATACCGCGATGACGACAATTGAAGCGAACGGCGGCAGCGTTGATGTGCCAAGGTTTGAGGTGCCCGGCGTCGTGATTATTGGGCTGTTCAAAGATCCCGCCGGCAATCGGATGGGCCTTGTCGAAATGGACGGAGATAACGCCAAAGTCCCGTGATGCACCGGGCGTTTCAGGGTTTGAAAATATGAAACTTGGTGTCGACTGGGGCGGAACGAAGATCGAGGTCGCCGCGTTAACGCACAGCGGCGTGATCGTTTGGCGAGAGCGGCAAGCGACAATGCGCGACGACTACCATGGCTGTATTCGGCTGGTGCGCGATCTCGTATTGAAAGCTGAGACAGAAATTGGCGCCGCCACGAGTGTGGGGATCGGCATACCGGGAACAATTTCTGACCGCACCGGGCGTGTGAAGAATGCCAACTCCGAGTGGCTGAATGGCAAACCGCTTGATCAGGATCTCGCATCGGCGTTGGGTCGTCCCATCCGTATCGCTAATGACGCAAACTGCTTAGCGGTATCCGAAGCGGTCGATGGTGCCGGACAAGGCGCGCACGTCGTCTTTGCAGTGATCATTGGCACTGGTGTTGGCGGCGGCATCGCGGTTGATGGAAAAGCCCTCGAAGGAAGATCAAAGATCGCCGGCGAATGGGGGCATACACCTTTGCCACGCGATGCCGGTGATGAAACGCCGGACACTATCTGCTGGTGCGGCCGCAAAAACTGCCTAGAGACCTATTTATCCGGTACAGGACTTGCGCACGACTATGCGCGGCAGAGCGGCGAAGATGTGGTGGCTGAAATTGTGATTGAGCGAATGCGCAGCGGTGATCCGGTGGCAGCGTCGTGCTTCCAGATGCACAACGCCAGACTGGCGCGCGCTCTCGCCGGCGTAATTAATATTCTAGATCCTGACATTATTGTCGTTGGCGGTGGCCTATCGAATGTTGACGAATTGTATGACGCTGTTTCTGGACAGATCGCCGAGTTCGTTTTCACGGACTACTTTGATACGCCGATAAAAAAGGCCGCCCACGGAGATTCTAGCGGTGTCCGTGGCGCGGCCTGGCTATGGGGTTAGTGCTGGGTCTTTAGTTACCCTGCATCTGCGGTAGCAAGCCACCAAGTCCGTTCGACAGATCAGGCCCTTGGGTGATCGGCACGTTCTGATAGAGCGTATAGTTGGCATCATCGCCAGCGCTGCCGATGGATACGCTGGTCGCGGTCTGGGTCATGCCCATGACGTCTTGTTCTAACAGTAGACCATCACTTGTCATACACATGGTGCCCATTTGTTGAGCGCTGTAGATTATGCACTCTGTATTGGCGATGGTCTTTGTCGCGCCGGTCGGCGTGTAGCCCATGGCGCTAACGAAGGTTGCGCCCATCTGATCCGGCGTTGTGTTTTGCAACGCATCAACAAGGCCGGCATAGATTGGATTTGTCGTTTGGGTACCCGTGTTGGTCTGCAGATTTATCGCATATATCTGATCGCCAATTGTGATCGTGTGCTGGTTCTGAGATTGGGTAAATCCGGCGATCCCGATAGTGATATTCTGGATCTCGTATTGCTCATACCCGAAGTCACGATGACATTTTGTGCTGCTGCCGTTTTGCATCTGGCCTGACATTTCATAGTCAATACAAACCGCCTCGAGTGGGTGCAGAACCGGTGTGCCGTCATTGGCGATCGTTGGGCCGGCACAGGCCACAGCAACCAGGGCTGCGGCAGTAAATTTGAAAAATTTCATAATAATCTCCCTTCTTAAAAATTATTCAGCTGCTGGCTGCAGGATAACGGTGACGGTTTTTCCAGCGATAACAGTTACTTCCTGCGGTGCAGCATTGCCCCCGCCTGAGCCACCACCTTTGACCGAATACCGTCCGGGCAGGAATTTCTTGGCAACGCCAGGCCGCATGAAACCGTTCAGCATCTTTTGGCCTTCGGCAGGATAAACTGACGCGCGATCCGGTTGCCGCGGCCAGAGATCCGAGGCGGCATAGTTGACAATGATTTCGCCCAGAGGTTTTGGAATGAACTCAACTTCGACGGTTTCATTCGTGGCAACCTCGAAATCGATCGCATCAAAGAAGCCGCGCGCTGTATGAGGATTGGCTCTGTACCTGCCAGGCAGCACAGGGATCGCTGTATTGATCCCGGCATATTTGGAGCCACCCCGATCAAGTGATTCCAAATTTGCGCGATCCGGCTCGCTGATATAGTTGAAATCATCTGGCTTGTACTTAATGACAACCCATCCAGCATCTACCGGTACTTCGTAGGTCTTTCCATCTTCGCTGATTTCGATTTCAATCGGCGTTAACGGCAGGTTTTGATTATCGGAGCGCAACTCATAGACGCCGGGTTGTATGGTCGTCGGATTGCCTGAAAATACACTGTAGACTTTTTTGCCGTCACGCCACAGCTCAGAGCCGCGTCTGAACTTCTGACCATCCGGCAAGACGAAGCGCACATAAAACTGTATTGTGTTGATCAGTTCGAAGACCAGTTCAGTTTCTTCGCCGGCATTTAGTCGCTCGATCAGCTTGAGCTTATTGTCATCGTTTGGGCTGGCCCGAAACTCATATTCACCAGGTCGGGCCAATGCTTCGTCAGATGCACGAAATTTGAACATTTCCTTACCGTTTTGGTAGGCGACAATTTGGGATCCTCTGTGCTCCTCCCCGTTTTCCAGAAACGACGCGAAGACAATCGCGGGCCGTGTGACAGTCACATCGACGGTGACATCGCCCGGCTCGGTCACCCGGAAATCGACCGCAACAGGCTCATAAATAGAGCCGTCGCGTAGCACAGGACCTACTTCAATTGTGTAGTCACCCGGCGCTTCGATAACATTTCGGCCATTGCTTGTAACATCAGCAATTTCTTCGCCATCTTTGAGAAGCTTGCCGATGACGATGAAAGAGCGTCCCTGATCGTCCGTCGCACGAATACGCAAGGCATAGCCTTGCGCTAATTCAACTGGATTGGCGTTAGCAGAGACCGGCTCGTCAATCGCCTCACCTGCCTCTGTCAGAGCCTCAGCAAAACGATCCGAGGAATCCGCATCAAAATATTTGCCGCCGGAAACATCGGCAATGCACGCCATGGCTGCCTGCTCCAGTTCGGACAGGCCGACACCGACTACATGAACACGGATGTTAACATTCGCAGCGCGCCATTCGCGCATCAGCTCGCAAGGGTCGATGTCACAGGTCTCGATCCCATCACTGATCAAGAGGATGTCGCCTGGCTCGCCATCAAGATCTTTCAAGCCCTCCTTCAAACTATAGGTTATTGGCGTTTTTCCGGTTGGACGGATATTTTCGATCGCTGACGTAATTTTCGTCTTTGCGACACTAGGCTCCGAGAAGGGCACCAGCAGTTCTGAGTCGCGACAATCTGTTTTCCGGCGATGACCATACGGACGAAAACCGACTTCATGCGTACCAAACTCTGTGGCAAGGAACGCGCCGAGTGCCGAACGACCAGCTTCGTATTTCCTCGATTTGTCAGATAGCTCACCCCACATTGAGTTCGATGAATCATAGATCACCAAAACTTTGGTTGGGTCGGTCGCGTCGGCTGAGGCCTCGTCTGCAAATGCAGCGGTGCCGACAAAAAGGCATCCGATGACGATGACAATGATCAAGCTGATTTTTTCAAACATTGCTGTGCTCCCCTATCATGTGGATTATCTTGTGAAACTCTCCTGAACGCTATTTTCGGCTGGTATCGGCTACGCGCCAACCTGTACAGGTGTACTAGTTGCCAGGCTTAGCCAGATCCTGAGCCGTGCCTTCGTACCGCCTCTTATAGCACATTAGCCCTAATTGTAGCAAAGCAGCGCACGGTTCTAATCTGGCTGCACAATAATAAGGGAGACACAAAATGGTACGCAACATCTTCGCTATATCAGCTGGCGCGTTGGCCTTCGGCATGCTCACAATGCCGGCATCAGCGAGTTACATTTCGAAATGTGACGCGCTCATCCAGGACTGGAAACAATGCCGCACGACCGGCAAACTTTGCCTCGCCAGGCAGGCCACAATCGAGGAACATTGCAAATGCCACGCGCTGAAAGGCGACGAGTGGAAACTCGTAACCGCGGCCGTCGGCGAAGATGGCGTTTGTAGAAATCGGATCACGACGATCGAGATTCCGCCGCCGCCACCACCGCCACCTGTAGAATATCATAACCCTGATCCCGTTGGAGATCCTGGCAATGGCGAAGGTGATCCAAAAGGCAAAAAAGGCGGCGGCGATGATGGCACCGGCAAGGGCAATGGCGGCGAAGCAAGTGGCGGCTCGAACAACGGTAGCGCCAATAGCAAAGAAGACCGCGATTAAGTCGTCCCATTTCATGTTTTGGCCGATCCGGTATAGGATCGGCCGCGTGGGAGGCACCTCGTGATGAAAATTCTGCTTGTTGACGACCACCCCGTTTTCAGAAGCGGTATGGCGGTAATGTTGCGCAATCTGTTTGCCGGCGCCGAAATTATCGAAGTTGGCGACAGTACAGGGTTGAACGAGGAAATCGACCGGGACGAACCGCTTGATCTTGTTGTTCTGGACCTGCTTTTCCCTGGGTTCATTGCGGCGCGCGATTTCCCCACGTTGCGAAAGAAGCTGCCATTGACGCCAATCGTCGCGGTTTCAATGACCCATGAAACTTCCGTGATTGAGAGTGTGATGGAAGCCGGCGCCAACGGATTTGCTTCAAAGACGGCTCATCCTGAAGACATTTCCGGCGCTTTGTTGTCCGTGATGGATGGTGAGACGGTCATCTTACGGGCGTCTGGACCAACGTCAGCTGCGCCCGCCGGAGATGCGATGGCAGCCCTGACCGACCGTCAACAGGACGTTCTCAAATATATCGCACAAGGAATGTCCAACAAGGAAATTGCGCGCGAACTTGATATCTCTCCGTATACAGTCCGTATTCATGTTTCTGCCTTGCTGAGAACACTCGGCCTGTCAAGCAGATCCGCCGCCGCCTCCTTCGCTGCCTCCCGCGGCTTTGTCTGAAGCAGCAAGCGCATTCAAAAGGGCCGAGCGAAGTTGCGCTGGCCTAATCGGCTTGTGCAGCAGCGGTATGCCCATGGAAATCGCCTCGCGCCGAAGATCCGTGGATGTGTGCCCCGAAATCATGATTGCCGGCGCGGTGCCATCGAGCTCTTTCAGGACATCCAAGCCGGTTTTTTCAGGGGTTAGCTCATAATCACAGATCACCACATCAGGATCAGCGTCGATGAGATCGCGCCATTCCTGTGACGTCTCGACCGTGCAACCCCAGCGTTTGAGCAATATTGCTGTTGCTGCCAATGTCTCCGGGTCATCATCAAGCACAAAAACAGAAGCGCCATTGGCGACGCCGGTGACCGCGCGCGGTGGCATCCGCGCCTGGACCCGCTTCGCATCGGCGACCTCAAATCCATCAAGGGCAAAAACAGATCCTTTGTCAGGTCTTGATGACAACCGGACTTGCAGGCCCAACTCGCCCGCGATCCGCTTGACAATTGAAAGACCAAGGCCAAGACCGGGAGTTGCCGATGTGCCCATTCTTGTTGAATCGAGCCGCGTAAACTCATTGAAGATTTGTTCTTGATCCCGCTCATCAATACCAGAACCGGTATCTGCTACTTCAATCGACAAATTGCCGTCGCGGCGGCGGCAGCCAATTAGCACCCGGCCGCCCTCAGAGTGCCGTATGGCATTCGAAATCAGGTTCTGTAACATCCGCCGGACCAGCACTGGATCGCTTTCTACGGCAAGACTCGACGGCACAATCCTTAACCTCACATGGCACGCCTCTGCGACCAGACTGAAGTCGTGCTCGACCTCGGCGATAATATCGCTCGGCCGGAAAACGGTCCGGCGAACTTCAATCCCACCGGTGTCCAGCAGGGTAACGTCGAGGAGTGAGTCGAACAACTTTGTCAGCACATCAAGAGACTGGCGAACCCGGGTCATGATATGTTCATGTTCCGCCTGGGTCTCCGCGTCCGGGAGCGACTCGACGAACAGACTAATTGCATGCAAGGGCTGGCGAAGATCATGGCTTGCCTGCGCCAGGAAGCGGGATTTCGCTGAATTTGCCTCCTCCGCTTCAGCCCGCGCCGCATCAAGTGCCTGCGTCTGTTTTTCCAACCGGTCGAGAAGGCGTTCCTGTTCAAGTTGCAACGCAAACGCGCGATGGGAAAACCGATGGAGGCGGAGAGCCATATTGACCAAGACTGCCGTGTAAACCAGGAGCAACACCCCGGATGCCCAGTTAAACGGTAGATCTGAAAACATGTATCTGAAGGCGAGCGGTGGTATACCCGGGCAGATCGACAAAAGACAGGCGCGCACGCTGACGTGTTGCTGGCTGACGGCACTCATCGCCATGCCGCCCATGACGAACACAAGGAAGAAAACCCGCCCCGGCTCACTTTCAGGAAATAACGCAACACCCGCGAATCCCCAGGAAAGCCCGACAGCGAGGGCGGCGGCTTCGAACTGTCGCTGCACCCGCGATGCTTCGGCAACACCAAGGTGTTTGCCACCTTTGCGCAAGATCAAAGAGCCTTGAAACAAGATAAATGAGCTTAAGGCCACACTCCAGGCAATAACCCATGTTTGATCAACCGCTGGCCACAACACTATGCCCAGCAAGATCACCACGGCAATGTGCATGACCGCAGCAAATGTACCCACACCGATCAGCATTTCGGTCGCGCGAATACGCAACCGCACTGCATCAGCCGGACTTGAGCGTGGATGGTATGGAGCTTGATCCATTAGTCGATTATTCCAGAATTTGATCATCAGGGATACCGCCCCGGGCCTAGTGCATTCGCCCTAGTTGCTAAGATCTGGTACAACAGCAAAGCTTGCAGGAACGGCCACAAGCTGAACAGGAGGAGACTATCATGTTAATTAAAGCACACGGAATTTTGCTTGGCACGGCAGGACTGGCGCTGATCGTTGCCGGGTGTAGTGGCGGCGGAACTTCGTCGCAGGACGTTGCCGATTTCAAAAAAGCCTGTGATAAGGAGATGACTGTCCCGGCAGGATTTTGCGATTGTATCGCTGATACAGCCAACGAGCAACTGTCTGACAAGCAGTTTGAATTCCTGCTTGCGGCCATTGAACAAGACGAAGCCGAGACTGCCTTACTCCGCTCTCAGATGAATTTCACGGAACTTACAGAGGCCAGCATGTTCATGCTGAACGGCACCCAGGACTGTGCCGCGAAGTATGATGTCGATATGGATGAGTGACGAGACCGAGGTCTCCAGTTAGTATCATGCTTGTTCCCGGTGTGCGACGCCGGCACTGTCGGGCATCCGGATATCATCAACGAGATCTCTGATCTCCGGTGGAGCCGCTTTTGTGAATTGAGCAACTGTCAAGGCCACAACAAAATTTATCGCCATACCGATCGATCCGATCCCTTCTGGAGATATGCCGAACAGCCAGTGCTCAGCACTGTTGGTCGCCCCAAACCATGGCGACTTGAAATACACGATATAGCAGACAGTAAACAGCAACCCGGCCAACATGCCGGCAATGGCCCCGTCCCTGTTCATGCCTTTGTGAAAAATGCCCATAAGAATTGCCGGGAACAGGGAGCTCGCTGCGAGGCCGAAAGCGAGCGCCACCACTTGCGCAACAAATCCCGGCGGATTGATGCCAAGATATCCGGCAATCACGATAGCGACCATCGCGGCCCCGCGCGCCGCCCATAATTCTTCCCTGTCTGAAATATCAGGACGGAGCGTTTTCTTTAAAAGGTCGTGACTGATCGACGTTGAAATCACCAGCAGCAGACCGGCAGCGGTGGACAGCGCCGCGGCAATGCCACCCGCTGCGACAAGCGCAACGACCCATCCGGGCAAGTTGGCGATCTCTGGATTAGCCAGTACCATAATATCGCGGTCAATATAAACTTCGTTCGCATTATCCGTCGGCGTATTAGAAACGCTTCGCTCACCGCTCGCGCCTGTTTCACCCGAGAAGACAGGCTTGCCTGTAAAGGGTGCACCAGCACGGTACTGGATTTTGCCGTCGCGGTTTTTGTCAATCCAACCGATCAGGCCGATCCCTTCCCAGCTTTTGACCCATGCCGGCGTGACGGCCTGATCATCAGCTGCCGCATAGCTTGTCTCATTAACGGTTTCGATAAAATTGATCCGGGCAAAAGCACCAACCGCAGGGGCCGTTGTGTAGAGGAGCGCAATAAAGATAAGGGCGAACCCGGCGGATTTCCGTGCGTCCGAGACTTTTGGTACCGTGAAGAACCGAACGATCACATGGGGCAGGCCCGCCGTACCGACCATCAGGGCGAGGGTGATTGCAAAGATGTCGGTCATCGACTTTTTGTTCTCGGTGTAGCGCTCGAAGCCGAGGTCAACCAGCGTCTGATCAAGTTTCTGCAGCACCGTCAGTCCGCTCCCATCGGCCACTTCAGCGCCCAGGCCAAGTTGCGGTACCGGATTGCCGGTGATCAGTATAGAGATATAAATCGCCGGAACCATATAAGCAAAGATCAGTACGCAATACTGTGCTACCTGAGTATAGGTGATTCCCTTCATCCCGCCGAGCACCGCGTAGAAAAAGACGATCCCCATACCAACGATCACGCCCATATTAATGGGAATATCCAGGAAGCGCGAGAAAACTACGCCGACGCCGCGCATTTGGCCGGCAACGTAGGTGAAGGAAATAACAATAAGGCAGATAACCGCAACAACGCGGGCGACCTTAGAGTAGTAGCGCTCACCGATGAAGTCGGGCACTGTGAATTGCCCGAACTTGCGCAAATACGGCGCCAGCAAAAGCGCCAGCAGCACGTAGCCGCCGGTCCAGCCCATCAAATACATCGACCCGTCATATCCGGCGAAGGCTATAATGCCGGCCATAGAAATGAACGACGCCGCACTCATCCAGTCCGCAGCTGTGGCCATTCCGTTCGCAATCGGATGAACACCGCCGCCAGCAACGTAGAATTCATTTGTCGAGCGGGCCCGCGACCAGATCGCGATGCCGATATAGACCGCAAAAGAAAGTCCGACAAATATGTAGGTTAGAACTTGTGTGCTCATTGCCAGCGCGCCCTACTCATCACCGACACCGAATTTTCGCTCAATGCGCGTTATCACCGTCGCATAAACAAAGATCAGTATGACGAAGATATAAATTGATCCTTGCTGCGCGAACCAGAAACCAAGAGGCATGCCAAGAAACGTCAATTTATTCAAGTGCTCAGCAAACAAAATGCCGGCGCCAAAAGAGACGATGAACCAGATCGCCAGGAGAGCGCCGAGGAGCTGTAGATTGGCCCGCCAATAGTTTCGGGCGGTCGCTTCTGTTGCAGGTTTGCCTGCGTGATCATCTATCGGTCGGTTCCCGGGCTGTCGTTTGTCCCCGCTATTGGTGGTTTTTGCGCCGCTGTTTTCGTTCGCCATTGCTGCCCCGTTTTTTTATTGCGCCCTATGAATAAAAGATTTCGGTGCCTCTGTCAGCCCGACCTTAAGCGCTTGAGCGAGGGAGCCTCCCGGGCGCCACCGCCTGCCATTGTCTCCGGACTTCGGCGCGTCCTCCGTATCCACTATGCCGTCGCGAAAGCCGCAAATTCCTTCGCCAACGCCGACGCCGCCGCCGTTATGATACGGGCGCCATCTTCCGGTGTCGCCTGCGACGGATCAGATCCGATCCGGCCATCCGGGAAGGATCGACGATAGTGTTCTGCGTCCCTGATTTCACCGATGGGGGCTATTTTCGGTGACATCTCCACGGTTTTTATAGCTTCCGGATAGGCCGCATAGGTGACCGCCACTTCCGATGCTGTTGCGTGCATGCCATCTCCAGCAGGATAAATATCCTGACACAGATTATAAACACCCGGTAGCTCCCACCAGTTTCGCAGTTTTTGCGCCAAATCGCCGTCATTTTTCTTTTCGCGCGAGAAACTCCGCTCTGCGTAAATTTCTGAAAAGGCTGCGCTTACAGTGGCAGTATTGCCGCCATGCCCGTTGAACCAATAAAGCTTCTCGAATCCGTGTCGCACGAGAGAGGCAGACCAGTCCTGCATCGCTGCGATCATGGTCGATGGTCGCAGCGTAATGGTTCCCGAAAAAGCCAGATGATGCTGAGCACACCCGACCGAGAATGTCGGTGCGATGAGCATATCGGTTTGCTGCGCGGCAGCACGCGCAATAATTTCAGGGCAAAGAGCATCGGTGCCGAGAAATCCGTTGGGACCATGTTGCTCAGTCGAGCCAATCGGTATCAGGATCGCTTTGGATTTTTTGAGATGCTCGTCAATCTCCTGCCAGGTGGATAAGTGAAGTAACATTTGGCGGTTCCTCAGAAATCTGCCTTCGAGTACGCAGACCCTCTTTTAAATGACTTAACATGGACCGCCGACACACACCATCAACTTGTCCCGCTCCTGTTAGAATTATGGCGCACCAGTGGCTACGAAAATGAGTAATTTCACCCACCACATCGCCGCGTTCACACCAATTGAAAGATCAATCCGTCACGGCATCTCAAGCGCAAGGGCCGATTTCTTCCATTATCATCCGGCGCAGGAAATGACCTTCGTCGTGAAATTCTGGAACAGGTTGGCAGTCCTTGTTTGGCTTGCGATCGGCTGGTATTGTTAGATGATTGGAGGAGATGCGATGATGCAATACTATCAGTTGGTCGCTGTGTTACTCGGTCTATCGGCTTGCACTTCCTTTGGTAGCTCCGAACCGACAGAATCGCTTGGGCGCGACTTAGAAACCCGGTGTTTTGATGAACAACGAACAACTCCTAAAAGTCAGGCGGCGCATGAAGCGGTCACCAAACTGAGTGCTGTTACAATTCTCACCGACAATTTCGACGCCATGGTTTCTTTTTACCAAAGCGTATTTGGTTTTGAACTGGTCGCAGCGACTGGCGGTTATGCGCAATTTGAAAACACTCCATTGGCGATAGCTGAGCGTCAGACGATCTACGACGCATCAGGCTACAAGGGATTTATTGAACCCGTCAAAGGCCAAAGATTCGAACTAGCATTCGAAGTAAGTGAGCCCGCGTTGGTCGATGAAGTTTATCTCAAGGCAATTAGCTTTGGCGCAAATTCGATTTTACCTCCAGAAAATAAACCTTGGGGCCAGAGAGTTGCTTTTTTCGTTGATCCAGATGGAAACGTGCACGATGTCTTTTCAAAACTAGACCTAGACATGAACTAGCCTCACCAAAGCCCGCACAAACTTCTACAGAGCGATTCTGTACTATTGTGGACCCCACAGCATAAATCTGACGTGAGCCGCGCAAAGTCACTTATTTTGAGTTATTCGGCGAGCGCATCAGATATTTACACCGGTTTCTAGGAGGGAATCTTCCGTGATTGAACGACTGAGCCTCTCGCGTGTTTTGGATATATTGAATCACAAGTGAGGAGTTGGGGAATGACCACTATCATATCCGGCCACATCAGGCTCTCAACATGCTCCCACAGTGCCAGAAACTCTATCAGAAAATGGCTCATAACAATGGGGCTTTACACTTGTTCAACCATGCGGATTATGACGGCGCATGGTGCTGGATCAATTAGTAGCGCAATTCATTCAACCGCGCCCGCGCGCTTCATCTGCAAGTTTGCGCAAGGCCCCGGCTTCGCCTTCCAGATCGTCAAAAGCAAACGGATTAAGGAATTGCCGCCCCCAATGCAGATTGCGATCCACTTTGGAAAGTGCCACCTCTTTACAAACCTGATCCCAATGCTCGGCGATAATACGGATTTGATGCGCGGCAATCTCGGTCGCTTCTTCTTCGGACAAAAGAAAATGATGCGCAGCGCTTATACACGCGCTGATGCGGCTCATATTGTTGTCACCGCTGATATTCATCGCCTGACTTGCTTCTTGCCCGGCGCGCCCTTGCGGGCAAATGTCATAAGCCGGCGCAAGGGTGAGCGTTTCTCCATCCCAAAACGCGGCATGATTGCGCGCATGATCGTCCGTATTGCCGCTCAGAATGTTAAAGGTGAGCCGGCCATAAAGCTCACGCAGCGTATCCTTGGGATCGGTAAAACGGTGCCGGATTATTTCAGCCAAATCCTGATAGCTCGCATAGCGCGCCATCATTTCATCAAGCGATAAAATGGTCAGGGCCGAGACCATCAGCTTTCGTTTCCATCCGGTGTTGGCGCGCTGACGGTCGAAGCGCTCGATTAAGAGCACGTGTTTTCCGGATGCGTTTGTGACAGAAACTTCAGCCACATTCAGCCCGGCTAGCTTGGCAAGACGCATGGCGATGAACTCAGCCTTTACGACACTATAGAGGTCATTAGAGGCTGAAAACTTGGCCACAAATTTTGCATCGCCGTCCTCAATCATTGCTTTGGGGCGCGCGCCGCCGATTGAACTGCCGTGATGTAAGGCCTGTGCCAGCTCGGGGGTTAGAGGAATGCCTTTTTCAACGCGCTCGGCAGCCTGGATGAGCTCTTCCAAACTCGCGTTTTTAGGTGAGCGGGCAACGTAGTCGGTCGGTGAGAGCTGAAAATCGAGCGCGCCAATCCGGTCCGATCCGGACTCCAATAAGAAGGCGAGTTCAGAGAGTTCGATTTCGTCAAGCCTCGCGCCTTTAACGCCGAATTTGCGATTGAGAATAACCCGCCGCCCCCATGCGTCAGGTGCAGCGTCGCGAATGCTGCTTGGCATCGTTAACCCGCCGGGTAATGGCAATTCCCCCGCACGAAGCGGCAGCTCTGGCAAATAGATCGGAATGGCGTCATTGCGCTCCAGATAGGATTTGCCGTAATTAAAGATCAGGGTTAGAGGGCTGCCTATCGCGTGCAAACGGCCGGCGACGACCGGTTCGGTTTTGCCTGGCAACCAAATCCAGACAAAGGCTTCATCGTATGTATTAGAACTCATCGCGCAGGCCCTTTGATGATTTGTGGATATGCTTTGGCAGGAGCGCGATTTTATCTTCAGCGCGAGCAATTTGCTTTGTCAGGCGCCGATCGTCAGCATCAAATAAATTGACCCCTACAATCGTTGCAGCTTCAAAGACGAGACCAATCTCGACCTTAGGGTCACCTTTTTCAATTCGCTGGAGTGTGCCGCGTGAAATGCCTGTGCGTTCGGCCAGTTCCTCAGAGGTGAGCTTTCGCTCTTTGCGGCCAAGGCGGATCAGTCTGCCAAGCAGCAAAGCAGCTTCGTGTGAGTACTTTGAGTATGTGCGCTTTTGAATTCGAGGCATTTCAAGCTCAATTGGTCCATGTATGGCCCATACTTTATCAATATGAGCCATACATAAACCATATTATATAATACAGGTTGGTGTGTCAAGGAATGATCTATCTATAGTCCAAAACCGGGGATTGGTGGAATATGAACCGACGAAGAGGTTCTTGGAAATTTTTCATAAACTCCATCCAACCAGATGTTGCTTTGCTCCAAGAGGCATCACCTGTTGATGAAGAGACATTCCGACATAGTTACCTCCCAGATTACTCCTTGAAACTTTCAAGGAGTAATATCAGAGTTCAGATTCTGGGTAAGGTGGTCATGACCGGACGCACTCGAAAAAACTTACAAGGCAACTACATCTGATTCAACACGGCAAATAAGTCCCCTTGTCGAACGCATGGAATCATTGGGAATCTCTGCAGATGTATTCGCAGTTGAGTAAACTTTAGCTCAACGCCTCGTCTCTAATAGTTTGGCCAACCACTAATCTCGTTCAGATAATCGCTCCTGACACCAATCAGGTTCACGAGCCTCACCTAACTAGTCGCATTACATGTTGCGCAATCAAAGCTGCTGCAACAAGAAGTGCTGTCATGAGTACCGGTGACACACCAAACATGATGATCAGAGATGAAGCCCAGAAAAAAGCACCTAGGCCGACTGACAGTCTCAAATCCATGTTCAAGGCGTATAGAAATAACGTCAAAAACAAAAAGCACGTTTTGGACCAATAGACTTTATTGGCATCTACCAACAACTCTGCACCATTGGCATCGGAGTAAGATGCAAAAATGTTGATACCGTCCCCAAACCATAACCCATATGTCATTCTTGCAATGAGAAAACCGTATAACAGAACGAAAGCGTAAAACAGCCAGTCTGTTTTAATTGAGTAACGTAACATCTTGTTTCCCCTCAATGCTCACTCACGATCAGATTGTGTGTCTCGAAAGATTTGAGACTTCGCGTTGCTCTTCCTAATTATCGAGTTCTAACATTCGAAGCGTTAGTATCAAACAGTGAAGATTATGGACGGTCAATGTTCATCTTCGCTCCATAAGGGCTACGATGAACCAGAAATCCTCCCTTAGCAAAAAGCCGTAATGTGTCTCATGGTCGCTGACGGGCTACATTTCGACAGCTGTGTCTCCGCAAAGGGAATAACCCGCTCCCTTTTTATACACTACATGAGTTCAACTTGAAGAGCTTTAGAGGCAGGTCATCCAACAATTTGCAGGTAGACTTCAAACCGCTGAACAGTTGAATACCGAGGAGTAACTCCTCCCTTCCCCAAAACTTTTTGAGTGGCATTTCAGATCGAACTGAGTTTGGCGTCTGGAAGTGAAGTTCAGAAAGTGTGTCGGTCAGCCGGTGTGATCTTGATTGATGATCATCTTCACCAACCACATCACTCGTCAGCCTCAGAGGCTCGCTGATGCGGGTTCTCTCTTTTCTCAAAGCACTCTCTCGGTAAATATCCGCAACGCCCTCCTGAGGTGCGTGAAACGGTTCTATTTCAATGAACATGACAGTGTTGAATCGATGGTCAGGAAACTCCTCCAAGATCACATATGACATTGACTTACCGACTTCGGTACTGAGGACAGTGTAGGTGTCAGATGTATTCAGGTATCTCTTGGCGTGGGTTAAATCTGAATCATATCCATTGGCTCCGTTAAACTGAACCCGTTGTCCTTTTGGCGCGTTTAAACGCATTGAGTCAGACATAGAATACTCCTTCATGGTAAGTGGTTGGAAGCGGCGGACGTGTTGCTGCACCGCCAGCTAAAGATTCTGCATTGAAGTCTGGTTACAGTGTTGGAAGGCTACTTGGAGCCAACAACCGATATGATTTGCTCAAACACTGGATGAAATTATTGCACGATTGAGATGGCTACCTCCTTGATTGGTATTTAACCCTCATCGTTTGAACCACCTTGTAGGAGTACAGGTTGGTAAGGGACTAAACCCTTTCTTGATGATCGGTACACTGTAACAGAAATGACTGAAATGTCAAGATACAAGGGCCTGAACCACCGTTTACGCGTCTGCTTTTCGTGGAGGACGCCATTTCCAGTTCTTCATCTGTGTGATAATGTTCAACTCATTGGGGGTTGGGACATGACCACAATCATTACAGTTCATGGCACTAACGCTGGTGACGAAAGCGACACTGGTGAACAATGGTGGCAACAAAAGTCTGAGTTTCAGGAAAAGCTGAGTGAGTATGTTGAAGCACCGGATGGTCGTCTGGAGTTTAAGCCTTTTCATTGGGGTGTCGGGCCGAATAGTGAATTGAAACGACGTGATGCTGGCAATGATCTTCGTCGGGAAATGCTGGCACTGGAGAAGGAAGAAGTGCCTTACTCAGTGATTGGCCATAGTCATGGTGGGTCTGTCCTGAACCATGCGCTGTTTTCTGTCTACGCTAAGAAACTCAGCCTGCCCAATATGAAGTCATGGGTGACGGTGGGGACGCCGTTTATAGAAACACGACGCAGCGGGTTTTTTCTGACCCGTTTTAATTTATTGGGACAAATAGGATTAGCAATTGCGCTAGTTCAGATTTTGAGTCTTATCTCACAGCCGTTAGTTGACTATTATGTTGCGGGTAATTTCGAGGCGTGGGATTCAACAAGTTTGGGAGCATCTCTTTTACTCCTAGCGGCAGTGTTTATAATCGCATCGGCATTTACAGCAAGGGCTCGAAAACGCCAAGATTCAATTCATCAAAGACAATTTGCGGATAAATTCGAATCCAGATTGTCGTCATTTAGACATTCCAACGATGAAGCAATTGAAGGATTAAAAAATGTGAAATCTCTACGAGCCAACATCCTAAAAGCATACCCAATAGCACGCGGATTGTCAGCTTTCATTGCAATTCTTCTGACTTTTATATGGGCAGTATACAATGTTTTTTTCAGCATAGCAGATGCAAACCTGCTGATTGGCAATATTGAATCAATACAGGAAATGTGCGGCGGAAATGAGGTGTGTATCGCAATTGATAGTGGAATCTCAGCAATTGAACCCCTTGTTTACTTTGCCGTTAATGATTTCACTCCTTCCTACTTATATATTTCTTTTGTTTATCCATTATCATTGATTTTACTGATATTTTTAGTGTACGGAGTTTCGTTGTTCTGCCTGACGGCTTTGCTCATTCCAGTCGTTGCAATCTTAAATCTGGCTTTGTCATCACAAGTACGCTCAATATCTGTTGGTGGAGATGCATTTGGGGAGAGATTGAATATCATCCGTTCCCAGCCCAACAGTGATTATTCAGATCATAGTCAATTACCGCATCAATTAGCCCAAGAAATCGAAGACTACACCGAGCAATACGCCATCGATGCTATCCGTAAAATAAGAGCTCTCATCGGTTCCAACATTGCCTCGTCCGATAACCCAATAACGGACCAAATCAGCGACACGCTCTCATGGAAAGAACTCATTCACACCGCCTATTTCGATGTCGATAACTTCATCAAGCTCGTTGCTGTTTCGTTATGCGAGAGTGGTCTTGTTACCCCGAGTCGAAAGCTGAAAAGTGATCCAGAGTATGACAAGGTGGTTGGGTGGTATCAGGAGATGAAACCGGAAGCCTAGTCCAGCCAAAGCGCCTCAGTTTTTTGAAGGCTCTGTCGAATTGTCGAGGCTTGACTCACAACACATCATAGCGTTGAAATACTAAATCGAGCGGGCAGCTGGGCAAAACTCAACTTGAGGTAAAACCCATGAAAGATGACCTGCCCGTGACTCTCACTGAATACGATACCCATGGAAACATCTATCAGGTGCTGGCAAGAACAACTCTGCCAACGTATGGCACCGCCGTGTTTGAGGAAGCTGTCAGATTGATTCCGCACAGGCATTATGTGCTTTACAACAAGGCCCATGTGTTGCGGAAACACAATGTGGATAAGGTTTGAAAGATGTGCGGACGTGGATCACAGGACCTGACTTGGAAAGACATTTTTCGGTTGCTGACGCCGCCCAAAACACAGGAGCGCTTCAACCTGAGGCCCAACTGGAATGTTGCCCCTACACAAGACATCGTCGTCTGTCACGAACACGAAGGTGTACGCACTATCGAAAACATGTCGTGGTGGTTAGTACCGGTATGGGCAAAGGAGAAACCGAAATTCGCAACCTTCAATGCCCGTGACGACAGTATCGAGGTCAAAGGCACTTGGAAAACATCTCTCTATTGTTTCTTGCTACTTTATCGAGAGGCTCCCGCTCACTCTTGAGAATTCAAGCGACGTCAGCTGATTTAATAATTGACGTGAGCCCCAATTGGTCCCTCATTTGAATGGAGAGTCCGTCAATCAGTTGATCCAAAGCGCTTGCAGAAACGCCCAGCTGCTTAGACTATAACCAATTGATGAGCCAAACTCTCGCTTAAATCAGACTTAGAGATTCTCAAATACTTTGATGACGGACAGTCTGACTTGCTCGTATTAGAGCACTGCTTCCAACAAAGCGGTCTGCTAATTGACGGAATGATTCAATTTTTCTGTGATGTTGTTCAAGCGGCATATTATCCACTGTTCTGGTCTGTCTCCTTGTTACCCCATCTACAGCACCACCGCGTTTCGCTGCAGCAAAAAGCTTTTTATCGAAACCCACGTTTAGATAATTGAAGATAGTGGACCTGAGGTCCGATCGACCAACACAAAGATATGACAATAGCCCGTATGCACCCCAGTTGCTAACGCCGCACAAGGTAAGGTATTTCACTTTAGTTCGGCTCGCGATTTGTCTTCCGTTCTCGATATGCTTGGCAATATGTGAAACGCCAATATTGCCCATACCAATTTCATTGCCGCCGTCGGCATAAGCTGCTGTCACCCACGGAACATTCGTGACCAAGCTGTCGGCGGATACGATAACTGAAGAGATCACCTCTCCTTTCATGTTGTAGTATTCATGATCTTGCGCAGCACCAGGCCGCTCAATTGAAATCAGCTGGTTTACGTTAATTTTTTTCAGGCACCGCTTCACTTCGCCGACAGATTTGCCTCCATTTCCAAGGTATAGCATTTCGACCGGATGTTCAGTACCTCTAGGCATCGCCTTCAATAATTCCACGAAAATCGGCTCGGCAATTTTATCCGTCACAAGACAAGCTTTCCAACCGATGGCCGAAAGAGCTGCAGCTATCATCGCAGCACCCAATGGCCCATCATTTTCAAAAACCACATTCCCATTTTCAGTCCGTATGGGAAAGCCCGTCAACACCGCGACACACGGGTTTTCATTTTTAAGCAATGACGCAGCCTGCTTGTGAAGCGAAAAACTGGCCCGAGTTCTTATTCTGTCCACCCCACGTTTTGCCCCATCTAGGATAATCTCTTGAGTCGCTTTATTCATAACATGACATTGGTTGCTGGACCGGGTCGCGTTGTGTCCATCAATTGTACTAGCGGGGCTCATAAAGTTTGCCACCTTTAAATGGGCGAATCGGCTTCGCTCGAGCCGACTGTTGCAAAAGATAGTTCCAGAAATGATAAATATCGGACCGATAGTTAGCGCGAACGAAATCCAGTACAGGCTTCATCATTTTGTAGTCATCGGCAGAGATAGTGACTAGAACTCGAATTGTCGCCAAAGGGAGATTTTCGTTATAGGCAATCAACCCTATATCCTCGAAAAAATTACAGATCACCCGATACTTAGTTTTCCAATCAGCAGTGGCCATAAATGCGCTTACATCACCATAGGCCTGTTCAAGTTCCTCTACAGATGGTGGGGGCGTCCTTCTCACTTCATACAGAATCGCCAAAACCTCTGTCCATTTTTCAGCAATTGCAAAATATAGACGCGTCTGTTCAGTTTTAGCCGTGCGCTGATTGCTTTTCATGTTCAAATACAGACCAACCAACAGTGCAATCGCTGTAATCGATGACAATATCATCCCTGGGTCGAACCATTTTACAATCTCTGCCACTTTCCCCTCCCTCAGTTAGAAACTTGTTACTGCAACACCATTCTTGCCTAGAAGCCCCAGTATTGCAAAGCCTATCGATACCAACATAAGCAAAGCGAAAAAGATTCTAATGGCTCGGTTTGCCAAAGGATTACGAAAGAGCTGAGAAAGTATCACTCCTGCGCCGAGCCAAAGTAGATTCGTGGTCGTTGCAATTGCAAACATGACGACCGCTGCCGTACTATTGCCGTACGACAGTGTGACATTGTCCGGTACGAAAACAGCGAACATCGCTGTAAAAGCGGCATAGAGTTTCGGATTCGCAACGTTTACTAGCAGGCCATGAATGAATCCTGGTGGTGTTTTGTTTGTACTGTCGAATCCTGCTAACGGGCGCGCCATCGCAATCCGAAAAGCAAGCCAAGCAATGTAGCACAGGCTGAATATAAGCAACGCCATGCCTATGCGGGGCGCGGACGCAATTAACACGAAGAAACCTGAAACCGTTATTATAAGTGCGACCGTAAACCCAGTCATCACTCCGGAAAAAAATGGAAGGCTACGCACAAATCCTACTGCGCCACCACAAGCCGCAAGCGCCAACGGCGCTGGGCCTGGCGAGCCAAGCAAAACGAGGCACGCTACAACAAGTGGTGCAAAGTCGGCAGCTATGGATGTCATCGCCCCACCGTAAAGGATTTGCCGTTCCGGTACATGACTTGCTTTCCAAAAACTGGACTATTCAAAGATGGAAGTTTCCATTTATGAACCTATACCGATCACCGATTTTGAGCCTAGATAGCACCTATTAAATAGTTACCCACACACGCGCAAGTAATTATCCTTTTAAATGCTCTCAGAAGCTCAAAGGAAGCGATATACGCTTTTCCAAGCCCCGGAGAAGACCAATCATAGATAACAACAGGTGCCTCATGATCGATTTCGGTCTTCGGGCATGAGATTGCAATTCCTCTAGTTGAGGCTTACAACTTAATTAGAGGTCATTCTGTTCTGGGGGAACACATAGTGTGACTGAATTCGCCGGTTACCGATTTACGATTGGTTCAAAACTGCTGCATCTTGCACAAGATACAGCAGCGATAGGCATTCTGGTTTTATTCACCATTTTGATCGCTCCGTTTTATCTGAGCACGTCAGTCGAAGATGATGTGTACGTCGAAAACGGCGAAATTGACTTGTCCGATACAAACTTAAGTGTTCCGGTTTCTTTGAAGGGAAACTGGCGCTTTCATTGGGAACAATATGTTGACGAAATTCATGGAGACACTGTTTCTTCTGTAGCGGTTCCCGGCTTTTGGAGTGATTCACCAGAAGCATTCCATGCGAAGGGGTACGCAACATACGGATTAACAATCAGAGGACTAAAGCCCGGTAGCTACGAATTTTATATTCCAATGATCTATGCCGCTAGTTCGGTTTGGATGGATGGAACACGGCGAACAATGAACGGCGAACTTGGGACAAATTCTGCATCGACCAAAACTACTTGGCTCGATCATTCTATTCCATTCACTTCAAATGGTGAGGAGCATGAATTCTTAATTGAAGTGGCCGCATTTCATCACAGATCGAGTGGCATAGAGTTAGTGCCCATCATAGGAACGCAGCGAGCAGTTGAGGCAGCTAAACAGCTATTCAATTCCAAGGATATGTACTTCCAAGCCGCTCTTTCGATCTTGGCTCTTTACGGGTTTGCAATTTTTGTGTTTCGGATTACAGACCGATCATCGTTACACTTTGGATTATTTTGCGCCGCTCTCTCCGTAAGCTCGTTGGTTTTTGGTGTAAATTTTTGGGAGTTCGTAAAACCCGGAATAGAATTCAACTGGTTGTTGTTCATTCTCTACGTGCCGACAACATTTTCGATGATATTTTTTCTAAACTACGTCGAGCTTCTCTATAAAGGAGAATCCTTTCGTAGGATTGGGCTAATTTGCAAGTTACTGTTTATCGGATTTGGGATTTCATATACGATTCTACTACTCGGTAATAATTCCTATACGGCATCTACGCTATTTCCGTATTTTACGATATTGATGATCGCCTATTTCTTTCTGATTTTCGCTATCGTTTTTCGAGCAGCTTGGCGAGGCAAAGAAGGTGCCCGCATTTTCCTGTTCGGTTTTGGGATAATGATTTTCACCATATCGAGCGAGGTTATAGTTCAAGCCAATATCCTCCCTGAGGAGAATGCACCATTACACGGCTTGGGGGCCTTAGGATTTATGGCTTTTCTGGTTGCCCAAGTAATGATCCTTGCAGTCAGGTGGTCTAGAACCCTTAGTCGATCGGAGAGAATGGCAAATGATCTTGGCCGATTGATCGATATGTCCTCAGCCGTTGTATCGGACGATGAATTGCCGAACCTACTAAATCGAATTATCGTTTCTTGCCGACAGTTTCTCAGTGCTGAGCGCGGTACTTTGTTTTTATTTGACGCCGAAACTAATGAGCTCTGGTCTCTCGTAGCCGAAGGAGTAACATTTAGTGAAATAAGAATTCCTTCTGATGAAGGACTAGCTGGTGCATGCTTTCAAAGTGGTGAAATCATTCGGGTCAAAAACGCTTACAAAGACGAACGATTTTTGGGCCGAGTTGATGACGCGACTGGATTTAGAACGAAATCAATCATGTCGGTACCAGTGGAAACAAAGACAGGTACTAGGATTGGCGTCATACAGGTTCTCAATAAGATCGGAGAGTCTGCGTTTGGCGATGAGGATGAACAACGGATTACGGCATTTGCGTCACAAGCAGCGATTTCTTTAGAGAACGCCGAATTGTTTGGGGAAGTCACATGGGCCCGCAAATATAACGAAAGCATCCTTTCATCGATGTCAAATGGTGTTATTTCGATCAACAAGAATAACGTCATTGAAAAGGTAAACCCGGCCGCTGTCAAAATCTGGGGAGGAGAAGAGAAGCAATATATAGGTCAGGATGCTGTTGCTCAATTGAGAATCGATAATTCTTGGTTGGCAGACGAACTATTGTCTACATCAATTGACGGTCAGGCTCGTAACTTTGTTGATGTTGATGTTTTGACTTTTAACTCAACCAAGCAATCGATGAACATTTCTATTGTCCCGCTCTCTAACGAAGAGAGTGATATGGGCCTGCTAATCATGTTGGAGGATATCACCGAAGAAAAACGTCTGAAAGGAACGATGTCACGATTCATGACTAAAGAGGTTGCTGATAAGATCATTGAACAAGGCGACGACGCATTATCTGGTGTAACCGTAAACGCCAGCATCTTATTTGTTGATTTACGAGATTTTACAACGCTTTCTGAACAGCTTGGGCCGCAGGAAACAGTGTCTATGTTGAATGAGTTTTTCGGCTATATGACAGAAGCTGTTTTTAGTTCGCTTGGAGTATTGGATAAGTTCATTGGCGATTCGATAATGGCAGTGTTTGGCGCACCTATTGAAAGTGACCATGATGCAGACAATGCGATCGCTTGTTCTATTGAGATGATGAATTCTGTTTTGGAATTGAACCGGGTTCGCGAAGCTCGTAATGATCCACCGATAAGAATTAGCATTGGCATTGCAACTGGGGCAGTCGTTGCAGGTACGATCGGATCAACAAAACGTATGGAGTACACAGTTGTTGGCGATAGCGTTAATCTCGCCTCAAGGTTGGAAAACTTAACTCGGTACTACAGTGCGGATGTTGTCTTTGGTGATGATACATACCTAGCATTAGAAAACCCTCCTAAAGCCCGTGAATTAGACCTAATCAGAGTCAAGGGTCGAACGGCTCCATCTGTGATCTACGAATTACTCGAACATCACACAGAACAGACGTTTCCAAACGGTGAAAAGTTACTTGGGTACTACGCAGATGGCCTAGACCACTATCGTAACAGAGAATGGAAAAAGGCAATAAATTCGTTTAGCTCTGCACTACGCTTGAATCCAAATGATCGCCCCTCTGAAATCTACAAGAACCGGTCTAGTGTATTCTTGCATAACCCGCCTCCTGAAGAGTGGGACGGTGTCTGGACAATGTCACAAAAAACTGAAGGATAATGAGCTGCGTCGTAACATTGAACCATTATAGGCTTAACCCAAATCTCTCTTATTTTGAGCTTAGATAACACCTATTCAATATTTACCGACACACTTTCAAGTAAATACCCTGTTAAATGCTCTCAGGAACTCACAGAGAGCGATATACACTTTTTCTAAGCCACCCTACCCGAGGGTAATTTAACGCCGTTATGCCTGCATATTTCCCCTCACATATCCCTAAGTAAAGCTGACCAAAACGATCGCGAAATTCAACTCCATTGCGACTGAAACGTCAAAGATTTATCAACCATGCATCTTTTCAATACTTAGCTGCCTCTTACTAAAACAACCCAGATCAATCCATTTGGCTTGCAGCATCTCATTAAAATGGACTTCTTTGGTGATCGTATGGCCATGGTAAGAGAGATCAACACCTCCTGCTCGTTCATATTCATCAGAGAAGATTTTGTTCCTGCCCCACAAGAGTTCCGGGGCCTCTGAGATTATGATTTGCTCCGTCCATTCAGACGGTGGTTGGGCATGTGAGATGCCAATCCTTGTTCCATCTGCCTTTTCAACAATGACGGCGACAGGCAAGTCAGCAACAACTTCTGCTAATGACTTTACTTCAGCCAGTTCCAGATCATCGAGATTAAAAAACCAATTACCACCATTGGAGCGCCACCGCTCTTCAGCATCCATGGTTGGATTATCTAGATAGTCCAGCATGAGCTGTTCATGGTTTCCCATGACACAACAAAACCATGGCTCTTGGAGCAATCTCAGACACCCAAGAGAGTCTGGACCCCTATCGATTAAATCACCAACACTGAAGAGACGATCTATCTCTGGATTGAACTTTTGTTGGGCCAACGCTTTTTCCAAGGCAGGATAGCAACCATGCAGATCACCTACTACAAAATCACTACCCAGATCATTCGGCGGAGTGGTTTTCAATACTTGCCCACCTAACATACACAAACCAGCCCTTCGTTCTCGCTAGTCTGATATGGATAGGCAGTTTCCAGTTCCTGATCTGTGGCACCAGATTGTCTGGCAATTACGCGCATCTCTTCATTTAACTCAACCAGCTTATTTTCCATCTCATAGAGCTTACTCAATGCCGCCAGTGATGCTCTTTTGGTAGAATGAACGTACTCTTTGCCTTTGTGATAACTCACATCATCTATGGCCTCTCTGACCTCTTTTATTTCACATTTCAGCTTGTTGATGCGCGACCTTTGAGTTGAGATTCTCGCTCCCGCGATGAACGAGGTGATCAAAACCCCAAATAGGATTGAAGCTGAGATGAGAATGATGAGTTCTGTCATAAAGGTTCCTTGTATATTGGGTTGTGGTTGCCGCGAGCGATGATTTCTTCGTAAGTCCCATATGGGCCTAGTGGTGCGGTGATGTGGATGAAGTCGAGCTTACCAAAGCGTTCGACGAGGTGCTGTTCCACCTTTTCAAATTCGTGGTCGAGGCAAAACTTCTCGATCTCAAGCTTTAATGATGGTTCTAACTTTGAATATGTTATGCCCAATTCTGAATTGAAGTAGAATAAGACAGATGGCACATCCTTCATAAGCACCTCAGGAGACCTGTCGTCGGCTATACTCTCTCCTTCCAAAGCAAGACCGCCATGGACAAGTTTGCCCGTATGAGGACAATAAATCGGATTAAGATTCTCGTCTTGGTCTAGTTTTATCCTCGTGATGGTCATTTATCGCCCTCCCAGCCCGAATACAAACATCATAAGTAAGCCGAGGTTGAGGGTGAGTGAACCCAACACCAGTCCAACCAGTATAACTTTGGTTGCAGGACTAAAATTAATGAATCTGGTGATTCCATTCGTCCGTGCATAGATTTGGGTACGATGCGCGAACCAATGCTTGATAGGATGGCCGGATTTATGTTTTCGCATACTCAACTATCCTCTCTTGAAGGCCATAAATAACTGGTGTCCATAATGAATTTCTCCGCATCCATTTCCACCCAGTTTTGTAGGAACAACCCAAACGGCAGTATAATGATGAGGAATAGAATTGGTGGAAACAAATACCCGACAATGATCAAGATAATGGCAATCGGAATGCTCTGAAGCATTGAAGCGATTAAGATCATGACAGCTATGAAGACTGTTTTTATGGGGATCATGATCAGATAGATGATGACCAAGAAGGCATGTTTCAGCAATAGATAGGGCAGCTTCAACAACCACATTTCAACCACCCTTATAATAGGGCCGATTTGTCCTGAAAGCAGGTCTATGATTTGGATTTGCAGCAGATTTCCACTGCTCAACATGCACGATGACTTGTTTGGATTGAATGACAATAGAAAAAGATATCCTCCTATTTTTAGCTCTTGGCTCTCATCATTTTGCCACCTTCGCTAGAGTTTGCAGGTTGGCCAGTCACTAAAGACTGTCGTGATGATGTAATATTAGTATCACATGTAACTTGAAATGTCAATAGTATACTGATGAATCGAGAGTCCAACGGTAAGGTTCGGGCTGAATGCATCGATCAAAACTGGTTCCTGTCGCTCGACAAGTGCCCGGTCACAATGTGAGGCGTTCAGGCAAGATAAGATGAAGTAAGACCGCACAGCTCGATTGGTAACAAACCGCCAATCACGCTCATAAACAACGAAGGTGAAAACAGCCCACCTCCGTGAAAAACCGGAAAACTCTACAATCCGGTGACGGTAAGTTGGGGGCAGGTTCACCTGTTGACGGACTCTCCATTCAAATGAGGGACCAATTGGGGCTCACGTCATGGGGTATACAAATAGAATTTGACGCAAATATCTACTAACCCATTGATTTTACTGGCGCACCCGACAGGATTCGAACCTGTGACCTCTGCCTTCGGAGGGCAGCGCTCTATCCAACTGAGCTACGGGTGCGGATCGCGACAACGCGAACGGGTTTCTTAGGCGAAACTCAAAATTCAGGCAAACGATTATCGCTGCTTATTGGCGACGTTGTTGATGATTTTTTCCGGCACCTGTTCACCTGCTTTAAAGAGGACACTGACGAATTCGGCGGTTTTCTCGAGACTTACCTCGTGACCAGTGGTGTCAATCCCGAGCCGGTTGGCCAGCGCTTCATCTTCCAGCACCGGTTTCAGGTTAAGCCCGTTAGCCGCAAAATCGTCTGAGAAAGCGGCCTGACTATAGGTCTTCGTGGCGCTGCTCAGGGTGTCCTGGAAATAGGCAGCCTGACTTAAAAACACATCAAGGCTGCGCGCAAAATTGCCGCGCGGCATGCCGTAGTCGGCAATGTCGTAGCGGCTGATAAAGGCCGAGCCGCCATTATCGATGCCGGCGCTGGTGTAGGGGTATTTGTAGTTAAAGGCCTGGACCGTGCGCTGATCTGCTTCACCAGCGAAAATGGCGATCATGTTGACGCCGTAGCAGCCATCATCTTCAGAGCGGATACAGGCGGCAGGTGCCAGAACGAATTTTATCCCGTTATCTGCTTCTGATAGGATGACCTTGGCGCCCCCTGGTGCCGTCCTCCCTTCCCATGGGAAACCCAACTCCTGCAACAGCGGGATCATGGTCTCGACGTCATAGTCGAGCATCATCTCATCAGGCTTGCTGATCGGGGGATGGCGTTTGTCGGCAGCTTGCGCTGGTAAGGTCATAAGCAGGCTGGCCGCGCTGACAACTATAAGACTTGTGAGTTTCATCATGATAGTACCCCTTGGATGTCCACCCCGTTCCGGCCGATCAGTTAACCAACCGGTGCATAGTCTAACCCGTAAATCGCGATTTGGCGAATCCCGTCAGCTGAAATTGCGGTTATTTATGGCCGGATCAGGCCGAAAAGAATTGCCGCGCTGCCCTCTTTTAGCATAGACAGAGCGGCTTCCCGCTCACAAAATCAGCCGGCGTTATTCATGAAAAAACCCTATCGATCCCGAGACGACAAGCCTTTTCGTCAAAAACCCAATGACCAGGGCGACCGGGACAATCGTGATGCGCCGCAGGATCTACGGGCGCGGGCCGTGGAAAACCTTGCTGACCTCGAAGCAAAAATGCCGGGCCTTGGCGCCCGTCGCGGGGCACTGGACGTTTTAATGTTGCTCAGCAAGGGCCGGACCCTCGAGCAGGCGTTCAATGATTGCCGCAGCTTCAACACACTCGAGGGAGCAGACCGGGCCTTTGCGTTCAACCTTGTCTCAACGACGTTGCGGCGGCGCGGTGCGCTTGATGAGATCATCGGGCAATATCTTGATCGGCCGCTGCCAAAAAAATCGCTGGAAGTGCAGGATATTTTGCGGCTCGCAGTCGCCCAGCTTTTGATGCTCGAGACACCGGCCCATGCGGCTGTTGCCACCTCTGTTGAACTTACCGGCCAGAAGCGTGAGACCGCTGGATATAAAGGCCTCGTCAACGCTATCGCCCGAAAAATAGCCGACAAAGGCAAGCTGCGACTTGAGAAATTGCAACTTCGGGTCGATACACCGGGCTGGCTGTGGCGCAGCTGGGAGCGCAGTTATGGCGTCGCAAAAACACGCGCAATTGCCGAAGCCCATCTGAAACAGGCCCCGCTCGATTTGAGCCTCAAACCGGGCACAGACCCTGCCTCTTTTCAGGCGGTTGAGGGCGGTCTTTCGCTTGCGCCCAATCACCTGCGCTTGCCTGGGAACCATAGTGTGCCAGATCTGCCGGGATTCAGCGCTGGCAGCTGGTGGGTGCAGGACCTGGCGGCAAGCCTGCCGGTGCGGTTGTTGGGCGATGTCAGGGCAAAAATTATTTTCGACTTATGTGCGGCGCCCGGCGGCAAAACGATGCAACTGGCGGCAAGCGGCGGCGACGTAAAAGCGGTCGATGTCTCGGGTGAACGGTTGAAACGTGTCGCTGAAAACCTCAAACGCACAGGGCTGATCGCTGAAACGGTCAAAGCGGACATTTTGCACTGGGTGCCTGAAATAACCGCCGATGCGATCCTGCTCGATGCGCCCTGCTCTTCGACCGGTACGATCCGGCGTAATCCGGATGTAGCCTGGGCCAGAACCGAAGACGAAGTTCGCTCTTTGGCGGGGCTGCAAGCTGAGTTTATCGATCGCGCCGTGAGATTCCTCAAACCGGGCGGTCTCCTTGTTTACTGCACATGCTCGCTGCAGCGGGAAGAAGGCGAAGACCAAGTAAAGGCGGCGTTTTCCCGGCACAACAACCTAGAACTTGTGCCGATTACGGCAGCCGATATTGATAATATGCCGGGCATCATTACCCATGACGGCAATTTACGGACATTGCCTAGCATGCTGCCTGAGCATGGCGGTATGGATGGCTTTTTTGCCTGCCGTTTCCGCAAAACATGACGGTAAAGATAAGTTAACGATCCTTGTGAATACCTTGTATTTAACAACAGGATTACAATATAAACAGTCACGGAATTAACAGTCGTTCAGTGGAGAAACACGAATATGAATGGTTTCAATAGACAGTTTAACCAGGAGCGCGCAGGCACAGGTGTAGGCGTCGCTTACGACGAGGGTTTGCGCAGCTACATGCTGGGGGTCTACAATTATATGACACTTGGCATTGCCGGCACTGCCTTGATTGCCATGTTTATGATCAGCAATCCGGGTTTTGTTAATGCAATACCTGGCCTTCCTTGGTTACCGTTCATCGGCATCATCGGGCTTGGGTTCGTCGCGCCCCGTATTATTGCAACGGGTTCATCGGTTGCCGGGCATGGTGCCTATTGGCTGTACGTTGTGATGTGGTCTCTTCTGATCGGGCCAACAGTTGCGATGTTTGTTGGCGTTGGTTGGGCCGATTTGGTCTATCAAGCGTTCTTTGCGGCAGCTGCCGTATTTGGCGGCGCCAGCCTTTACGGCTATACCACAAAAAAAGATCTTTCTGGCTGGTCTCAATTCCTATTCATGGCGGGTATCGGGCTTCTGGCAACGGTCGTTCTTAACTTCCTTTTCTTCAAGAGCGGCTTATTGGGATTCATCACTTCGAGCGCGATCGTGCTTTTCGCGGCGGCTCTGACAATGTTTGAGACCCAGATGATCAAGAATCTTTATCGCGAAGGAATGGACGAGGCAAACAGCAAGGCGTCGATTCTTGGTGCGTTTTTGCTCTATGGCTCATTCGCTGCACTGTTCATTAATATCCTGAACATCCTCGGATTTATGCGCGACTAACGAATTGATCTGACGCAATTTAATCAAAGCCTTCGTCTGATATGGTGTTTCGGATGAAGGCTTTTTTCTTGCATTTCACAGGCTTATGGCGCGAACCTGAAGCTTAGTGCGCAATTAGCTCGCTCCCAAATGCAAAAGACGCGATAGTTTGACAGTCATGAGTAGAGAGAATCTAACAGCCCTGCATATTACCAACGGCAACGCCGACATAGCGGCAGCTTACGCTGATTATTGCCACGAGCTTCTAGGCTACGGGGCGAACCTTAGGACGCTGTTTGATGCTGCTGATGCCCATCCGGATTGTGTGTTGATCAATGCCAATGCAGCTGCGCTGCATCTTGCCTTTGAAGGCCGCGAGGGTTGGCAAGATGCAAAACCATACCTTGCCAACATGAACAGCCATCTTTCGGGATTGCCGGCGCAGGAAGCTCTTTTTTGCGCTGCAATAAATACCTGGGCCGCGCAGGACTTTTCGCAAACACTCGCGTTGTTTGCTGAGATCGCCAAAAAATGGCCCACGGATCTCGTGGCAATCAAATGGGGCCAGTATCACGCATTCAATCTAGGTGACCGGGCAGCGCTGTTGACCCTTGGCGCGTTAGCGGTCAGCGCTAGCCCGGACAAACCGTATGTTCACGGGCTTTACGCTTTTGCACTTGAACAAAATCACCAGTTGCGCGCCGCCGAAAAGCAGGCGCTGCATGCGGTCGAGATTGCCATCGATGATGCCTGGGCGCATCATGCCCATGCACATGTGATGGAGTCAGAAGGCCGCGCTGCGGACGGTGCAACCTGGCTCGGCCACTGCGCCCATATCTGGGAGTCCAAGGGTACGTTTATTCGCGAGCACAATTGGTGGCACGCGGCCCTGTTTCACCTTGCGCTGGGCGAACATGACAAGGTTTTCGAAATTTATGACAAACGCCTGTGGGGGGAGTGGCCGGAATTCCCGCAAGAACAAATTGGCGCATCCTCCATGCTTTGGCGACTGGAACTCCACGGCCTCGACCCGGGTGACCGCTGGTTGCCGGTGATCGAGCAGGCTCGCACGCGCTCCGGTGATCACTTGTTCCCCTTCCACGATCTCCACTATCTTTTTGCCTTGACCAGGTCCGGTAATGATCAGGATGCGGAGCAACATTATCAATCTATGCAAGCGCGGGCTGAGGCCTGTTGTGAAAACACCGCCACTGCCTGGCAAAAGGGCGGTCTGCCGACGGCGGCGGGTATCCTTGCTTACGCACGTGGCCAGACGCGCGAAGCAGTGCGCCATCTTGAGACCGCTCTGCCCTATCTGGAATATATCGGTGGCAGCCACGCCCAACGGGCCATTTTCCATGAAACCTATGCCCGGGCAAAAATGCGGACAGACGGGAAAACTGTTGCTCTCGGCGAGTAAGCTTCCGGTCAGGTTGCCAATTTGAGTTTTTGCCGGTCGAACACCCTCAACACCTGTCCGAGATCGTGGCCGCGTTTCACAACCTGCCCGGTCATTGACACAACTGCATAAGCGCCCTGTTTGTGAGATAGTTTCGGGTTTTTCTCGATCCGGTAGAGCGGCGCCTCCGAGGCACGGCGAAAGACGCTGAACACCGCAATATCCTTCAGCATATCGATTGCATAATCTTTCCAGTCACCTGACGCGACAAAGAAACCATAGACATTGAGGATTTTGTTGAGTTCTTCCCTTGTGAAGGCGACAAAGGGAGCTTGCATGTGCGCCGCTGATACCGGCAGCGATTGATCGATACTCATGAGAATTAGCCTAAAATGCCTTGGATTAGATGACAAGACGCCTAACCATGTCCTTAAATTGCCCCTTTTTACCCCTCACCCCGCCTAATTCTCCGGTCAGTGTTGTACTGGTCAGGCGGGCAGGTGGTCCTGGCACTGGATTTTCGTAATCGCCCCCCAGCCCCCCAGCGGCAGGTTCTCGCCCGTCTGACCCTTCCTTCTGCAGAATTGAATTTGTCAGTGTCGACCGCGCACCTTATAGCGGGCCGATGTCTACACTGGTCACCATCATTCTCCCGTTGTTTCTGATCGTCCTTGCCGGCTATGTAGCTGGTGCTGGGAAATGGTTGGATATTGCCGCCGCAAAAGCTATCGCACGGTTTGTTTTTCTGTTCGCCATGCCAATCGCGATCATCAATTTCTATACCGGTGCGACACCACCTGGAATTGAAGTCGTGCCTCTTTTTGCCGGTTACTTTCTGGCGATGGTGATGATTATCGCGCTTGCCGCATGGAGCGGACAGAAACTACTGGGGCTTGGCGTTCGCGATTCCGGCGCACATGCCTTTGTTTCAACTTGCGGCAACGCCGTTTTCCTTGGCTTGCCGATTGCCTTGCAGGTTGAAGGCTGGGGCCAACCCTTCTTGATGCTGATGATCCTGGAAGGGATCTTTGTCTTTGGTATCGCGACAACCTTGATGCAGTGGGATAGTGATCAAAAAGGCGCCGGCGGACCTTTGCTGCGGCTGCTCTTCGGCATTGGGCGCTCCATCACAACACCATTCAAAAATCCGGTTGTTATTGCTTCGCTTGTCGGCGTTGTTATCGCCTATACGGGCTTCGAGTTTCCAATGCCAATGCAAACATTTTTCGACTTGTTTGGCAGAACCGCCGGACCTACCGGTCTCTTCGTGCTCGGCCTATACATAGCGACGCTGCCACGCGCAGAGGTTCAAACTATGTTGCCAAATATCGGCGCGGTCAGTGTATTGAAGTTGCTGGCGTTTCCCGCTTTGACCGCGGTCTGCGTTCATACCTTCACCGACGGCGACATGGTTTTGACCGGCGCTGCTGTGTTGTTTACGGCGATGCCGCCCGCGATCGCAGCAATCGTTCAGGCGAGCCACTATCAACTATATGAAAAACAAACAGCCGCTGCTGTCAGCGTCGGCAGCATGCTCAGCCTGGTCACCCTGGTTGTGGTGCTGATCCTGTTTGCCTGACCCATGCTATTGCAAACGGCAACTTAGTCGCGCTGTTCTTCTTCAGGAAGATTGTTCCGCTTGACGACCTCTTTTTCTCTTGAAGGGCCCGACGAGAACAACCGCAGGAAGCCAAGGACAATATGCCGGGCCTGTGTGCGGAACGATCCTCGCTCGATATTCTCGGATATAAAAAACGCTGAAACCATGACGCATCCTATCATGGTCACGATCGAGGCGATGACCAGTGCTTCAAAACTTGTGGCCATGGCATTTCTGAAATCTGCCAGTGCTGGACCGGTCAGCCCCTCGCCTGCTCCGTAACCCGCCAGTCTTGCCTCTGGGCCCGCAGCTACATCAAATGCAAAACCGACGATCGCTCCGTAAAGCGCGACAAAGAACAGCGTGCCAGCACGGCCTGCTGCGTTGTTGACGCCTGACGCTGAACCGTGGCTCTCCTCAGGCGTTGCGTTAAAGATCGCCGTCGTCATCGCAGGCACGACCAGCGCCATGCCGATGCCAAAAATCAGCATAGAAATAAAGGCACCTTGAATCGTGCCGGCATTGGTGATGAAACACATCGAATAAAAAGCGATCGCGCAAATTGCAGAACCAAGCGAGAGCATGAGGCGGACACCAAAACGGCGCATCAGATACCCTGACACAATGGTGATCACAGCCATCGGCACAACGAAACCAAGAAACGCAAGACCGGTTTCATCAACGCCAAGTCCGTAGGCATCCTTTAAAACGATCGGATAAAATACAAAAATACCGCCCATGGCGCCATAAAGCAGGAGTGTCACCACATTGATGGCGTTGAACATGCCGGACTTGAACAAGTCGAGCGGTAACATGGGCGAGACCGCCCGTCGCTCGACCCTGACCATCCAGCCAAGTGCCAGAATACCGAGCACGATGGGCCCGAGCCACATAATCGCTTCAATCGTGAGCATGCTGCGCTCTGACGTTTCCGACAGAGTGATCAAGCCATAGCTGATCCCGGTAAAACCGGCAAAAGCGAGAAACGCGCCAGCAAGGTCGAGGCCTTTTGGTTTGCGCGGTGGCTGCTTGGCTCTTGTTAGAAAAAGGGTGATCGCCAGAGCCGCAAGACCAAGCGGGATGTGCATATAGAAGACCCAGCGCCATGATACATTCTCCGCCAGGATACCGCCAACCGGCGGACCAAGAGCAGTCATCAAGGCAGAGGCAGCCGACCAGATCCCCATCGCCATGCCACGCGACTCTTTGGTAAATGCATCCGCAATCAGGGTCAGCGACATCGGTGTCAACAATGCGGCGCCGAATCCCTGCGCTGCCCGTCCAATAGTGAGCAAATCCGAATTGGGCGCGAGCCCGCAAAACAGCGAAGAGACAACGAAGATCCCAACACCCCAGGCAAACACCGCGCGCCGACCGAAGAAGTCTCCCAAGGCACCGCCAATCATGATCAGCGCCGCCATGAAGACCATATAGATGTTGGCAACCCAAAGGATCTCGCCCAGGGTCGCGTTCAGATCCCGTTGGATCGGCTCTAGCGCCAGCGCCACGGCAGTGCCGTTAATGAATGCCATGGAAGAGCCGAGGACCGACGCGACCAGCACAGCGTAGCGTTCAAGCGGTGGATATTGCGAAGACCCTGTCTCAGGTTTTTTTGTCTGTTGTACCATCCCGCCCTGATGCGAATTTTCTTCTTCGTGCCTCAAACCAGTCATACCTTCGTTTCTGGCAAATGAAACGGCCAAGGTCAGCTAATTTGTGCAGCATGCGCAGGCCTAGTCCGACAGGTTGAGATGGCGCTTCGCGGGGACGAGGGCGTCTCAGACGTAAAAATTATTGACCCAGCGCATCTCAACAAGATTGAATATCCCTGGATTGGGCGAGGACCGGACTTTATAGGGGGTGACTAATGACAACCTGGATTGCCTTACTTCGCGGGATAAATGTTGGTGGCCGGAACAAGCTGCCGATGAAGGCGCTTTGCACAGCCCTGGAGATTATCGGCCTGTCGGAAATCCGGACTTATATCCAAAGTGGCAACGTGGTTTTTACCTGTGCCAAGAGCACGCCGGATGCCCTCGGCAACAAAATCAGCAATGTTATCGAGAAGCAGTTCGGGTTTCGCCCGTTTGTACTGGTTCTGTCCGAGAAAGATTTTCGGGCCGCGGTCAGCAACAATCCTTTCGCGCTAGCCGATGCATCCGGCAAAACACTGCATCTGTCTTTTTTGAAGGATCGGCCGGGAGATTTCGACAAGGGCGCCCTCAACGCTGCCAAAGCGCCGAGCGAAGAATGGCTATTGCGTGACCGGGTGTTCTACCTGCATACGCCAGAAGGGTTTTACGGCTCAAAGCTCGCAGCAAAAGCCGAGCGAGCGCTCGGCGTGCCCATGACTGCACGCAACTGGCGCAGCGTCTCCAAAATTGTCGAAATGCTGGATTCGGATTAACCGTTTAGGTCAGGCTCAATTGCCAGGAGACACCAAACCGGTCGACGACCCAGGTGAACTTCGCCGCAAACGGATAAGTGTCGAGCGGCATCAAGGTTTGTCCGCCCTCTGACAGATTAAGGAACAACTTGTAAATCTCGTCTTCGGCCTCGCAATCCACATAAATAGAGACCGCGGGCGTGAACGTGAAATCATGCTTCACAGGACTATCAATGCACTTGAAATTCTGGCCATTCAACGTCATTTCAGCCACATAGACTGATCCCTCGGCACCAGCCTGATCCGGACCGTATCGTTCGATATTTATGATCCGGGCATCATCAAACAGCGATGTGTAGAATTCCATCGCCTCTTCGGCACCGCCATCAAACATCAAGAATGGGGTCAGTTTTTGAGCCATAGGACGCTCCTTTGCCAACTGGCTTTATAGCGGATCGGCGTCACACCGTCATCATAGGTTATTATTGCCGGCTTAACCCCGCGCTGGCAGTAGTTTAGGATTGCGCAGAAGCGCCGCCGAAACGAGCGTAACCAGAACAGCGACGGGAAAAATTTCAGTGAACGTCAGTGGCACACGGTAAAGTGGATTGTGATAATTCGACATCGACGCTTCCAGAGCTGCCAGCTTCTCCTGAAGGTCGGCCTCGGTCAGGCCCCTAGCTTCAAAATTTGCTGTCACGGCGGCAACATAGGTATCGGCGAAAGCATAGTCAGTTAGAACCAGATAAACCTCCCAGGTGACGACGTAAATGACGCTGGCGACAAGCGAGATTCCAAGGCCCATCATGAACGCCTTGCCGAACTTGATGACGCCGCCATGCTCTTGGTCGCGATATCGTTTGATGCCGATAAAGATCAGCGTCAGTGCGACGAACATGATCAGAAAGCCAAACCACTGCGAAGCGCCGGCCCCTTCGCCGCCGGACAAGGCGTACCCGACAATCATTGTGGCGATGATAACCAGGCCGGCGATCGAGCCATAGATGAGTGAAATTCTTGTCATGAGATGCTCCCTCGTTTTGTTTGACGATACCCAAAAATAAGCTCGACGCAGCGGGTCTGACTATCGCCCAAACGGGTGATCGGGCTGCTTTCACCCGATTTCATGAGTGTTCACGCGATCAGTTCCAGGTCTTTGGCCTTTTGAATGGCTTGTGTGCGGCGCTGAACCTCCAGCTTTTCATAAAGCCGCGCGATATGCGTTTTGACCGTATTGGGCGAAATACCAAGACTGCGAGCAATCTCCTTGTTGCTCTGACCGCTGGCCAGCAACTCAAGCACATCATATTCCCGGTCACTGATGCCAAGAGATTTTAGCGCCGCGAGGTTTTGCTCAAACGCACCCGGTGTGGTTTTTCGGGTCAACCTGTGACCAGCCCAGACACCGAGCCCAGTAAACGATGCGGCAATCAGGGCGATGTAGATTTCAGTTGAAAATACACGTGTTAGATATTTGTATTGCAGCCATTCCAGCAGGAATGCCGCCACCGCAATCACCAATGCATATATGGCAATTGTCTTCTTCATCCGGAACACTAGTCGTTGTCTTTAGCAAATACCGGCTCTATGCGCACCACATGAGACCAGCCGGCACTGACATAGACACGCTCGCCCTTGCCGGTCAGATCCATGATCGTGCTCAGCATATGTTCATCCCGCACATTATTGGCCTGCTCAAAAAGCTCACCGGTGTACCCGGGCATCGATGTGCCAAACCCCGTATCCCGCCAATCAGATTCAGTCGGGAAATCACGTGCCCAGATCCGGTCAATGTCCTCGATCGAGGTAATCGTGCCACGAATACCCACCCGGTCACCGCGATCCTTAATCAGGCTGCTGACAATTTCATCGGCGTTCTGCAGGCGGAAATTATTCTCGACGCTACCCCAATAGGGACGAAGGATTATGAATAAGGCAACCTGCTCACGACTGTGTGTTCGCCTCAAGGCTGCAATCTCGTCTTTCTTAGACAGCTCCCATGAAAACAAAGGGAGGCGCGCTTTACGGGCAAGCGCCGCGACCTGACCGGATTCACCGAAAGTTTCCACCGGATCCATTAAGTACGGCAACAAAAAGCCCATGCGCCCTTCGACCAGAGCGATTGTGGGCTGAAATTCTTCCCATGTTTTTATAATCATTCGGAACTGCGCATCACCCGGCAGACGACCGTGCTCCGCGCCAAACAAAAAGACCGCGCCTTCCTTCAACGGGTCCACCCTGAACAGGTAGGGTGGTTTGATTTTCGCGGCGGCCGTGTCGTACTCTTCCCAACTCACAAGTGCGTACTCGACCCGACGGTCCTTTGAAATTGGGAATGTGTCGGGCGAGCGCCACGAAAAAAAGTAGGCCCAGACGCTGCCTACAACAGCCAACACCGCGACGAACAAAACCAACCGGGAGATAAAACGCATCATGGCGTCCACTATACCGGCATTCATCTTTCGTACAATCGGCTCAAACACACAAACAATCGGCCCATCTGGGCGTGTTTGTCGTCAGCCGCGACCAAAATAGTCCCGCTTGCTAAGGGGCACGCCTTGTGACCGCAGGATCGAATAAGTGGTGGTCACGTGAAAGTAGAAATTCGGAAAGTTGAAATGCAGGAGGTACGCTTGGCCAGTAAACTCCATCTCCTGATCAGCAATTTTCAGCTTGATTTCGCGAGTTTCTGACCCATCGATGTCGCCTTTTTCAAAACCCGAGACAAACTCGAGAGTTTTGGCGAGGCGGGCATGGAGGTCAGCAAAACTGCTCTCATTGTCTTCCCATGATGGTATATCGACGCCGGCGAGCCGGGCCGCGCCGCCTTTTGCCAGATCGGCGGCAATCTGTATCTGCCGGGAGAGCGGATGCATGTCCGGCGCAAGGCGGGCGTTGAAGAAAACCTGCTCATCTATGTCGCGCTCTTTGGCGTTAATTTGTCCTTTTTTGAGCACATGAGTGACGGCTGTCAGCATCGACTGATAGACCGGGATTGAAGCGTCATACATTGTCAAAGACATGGGGGTTCCTTGGGGTTGAAGTAACTTTCAAATTGCAAGTTATATTCAGGCACCACCCGCGTCAAGCGGAAGCTGCAAGTTAGGAAGCGTCCTAACCGTCCGCCAACACAACGTAGCGCTTGTTATCGACAGCCATGACAGGCGGTGTTTTTTTTCGCTCAAACGCATCATAACCGGTTTTGAGATTACGCCAGAACGCTGACCAATCGGACGACCGGTTTTTGTGCAGATTCCCTTCGCTCATGCGAAACGGAAAAATATGGACAGGCACATTCTCCTGCCCGTTTATCAGTGCCCGTTCAATCAAGTGGTAAATCTCTTCAATTGCAGCATCCGTCATGGCGTAACAGCCAATTGAAACGCAGTCGCCATGAACCATCAAATAGCTACCGGTGCGGCCATGGGCCCGATCATACTGATTGGGGAAGCCGATATTGAAGCTCAAATGATAGCTGCTGTTCGGGTTCAGAGCCGACCGGGAGACCGAATAAAAACCCTCCGGTGCCTGATTGTCGCCTTCCCGCAATTTTGGACCAAGAGAGCCCGACCAGGCGCAGACAGGATAGGTCTTTAACAGCCGATAGGAGGCATTCTCGCCACTTTGCATCCAGAGCTCAAGCTCGCTTTCTTGTTTAAAGAGGCGAATGAACACGGGATCTCCAGCAACGACACCGGCCCGGTCCAGCAACGCCGGTACTGTCGGCGGCCCGCCAGTTCGATATTCAGCGGACAACCCTTGTACGCCATCACAAGAGCTAGCGATCGCTATGACCATACAGGCAAGCAAAGCAACCATCAGGTCGTTAGCAGGTTTGGTATTGCAAGCCAACATGGAGCGGAGCCGTTACAGAACTTCTGCATTCATCCTGACACAGGGAGGCCGCCATGCACTTTACAAGTTGGTGAACTTTTGATTGAAGCAATCCAAACCGCTGATTGGCAAAACTGGATCAACCGCGGCGCCAGGTTGTACCCTCAGGGCCGTCCTCAAAAATGACGCTTGCTGCCGCCAACTGGTCTCGAATATCATCGGCTCGGGCAAAGTCCTTGGCTTTGCGTGCGGCGGCACGCTCTCCAAGTAGGGCGTCGATCGCCGCATCATCCAGCGCTTTGTCAGCGGCCCTGCCTTTCAGCCACCTGCCAGGGTCAGCTTCAAAGAAGCCCAACAAATTACCGGCGGCCAGCAGCTCAGACTTTGCGGTTGCCCGGTCGGCGCCCGTCGCTTTCACAGCCAGCTCACGCAAAGAATGAAGTGCAGCAAATGCTTCAGGCGTGTTCAGATCGTCATTGAGCGCCTCAGCGACACGGGTAGGCATTGCAACATTGACAATTTCAACATCCGACAAATCATTCAGTACACGATAAAACCGATCCAATTGCTTTTTGGATTGCTCGAGCAATCCGTCGGTCCATTCAAGTGGCTGGCGATACTGCGCCGACAGCAGCGCCCAACGCAGGACTTCGCCTTCCCACGATTTCAAGAGCTCATTGGGGGTGACGATGTTGCCAACGGATTTGGACATCTTGTCCTTACCCATATTAAGAAAGCCATTGTGCAGCCAAAACCGTGCAAGCGGCACATTGCCGGTTTCCAGAGCGCAGCAACTCTGGGCGATTTCGTTTTCGTGGTGAGGAAAACGCAAATCCTGCCCGCCGCCATGAATGTCGATTGTTTCTTCGAAGGCCGCTTCAATCATCGCCGAGCATTCAAGATGCCAGCCCGGGCGCCCTTTGCCTGACAATCCCCAACCAGTTGGTGCTTTCCAGCCCGGCTCATTTTCTGAACTCGGTTTCCACAATACAAAATCGGCCGCGTCATGTTTGTACGGCGCAACCTCGACGCGAGCGCCGGCGATGATCTCTTCTTGATCGAGTTTGGACAATTTGCCGTACTCAGCAAAGCTCTTTACCCTGAAGAGAATATGCTCTTGTTCAGTATAGGCATGCTGTTTTTCAAGAAGTGTTGTGATCAATGCCTGCATTTCAGGGATATGCTCAGTTGCCCGAGGCTCCAGGGTCGGCGGCAATACGCCGAGCGCGCCGGTGTCTTGCCGGTAGATCTCGGCATATTTCTCGGTAATTGCCGCTATCGGCTCGCCACTTTCTTGTGAAGCCCTGATAATTTTGTCGTCGATGTCGGTGAAATTGCGCGCGTAGACGACCGCATCCCTGCCATATTGCGCGCGCAACCAGCGGAACAGTACATCGAAAACCACCGGTGGCCTTGCGTTACCGATATGGGCGTAGGAGTAAACAGTAGGCCCGCAGACATACATCGTCACCCGGGACCTTTTTTGCGGAACAAACGTCTCTTTTTTACCGGAATAAGTATTGAAAAGTTGAAGGGTCATTTGGCGAGAATCTCAAACATTTAAGAAAAGACAGCAAAAACAAGCACTTGCCGGCTGAAAATCAGACCTTTCAGCTACAAAATATATCCTTGAATAACAATGGGTTACAGGATTTCTGCATGGTTTTTCTGCATTCTCACGCAAGAGTTAGTGGCATTTCCTTAGCCCGCCTCTTATCTTTAATCCAGCGGCTCGGCGGAAATAAACTCCCCCAAAGACGCGAACGTGTAATCGCACCTAACGATAGGACAGGCTCATGACCGCCATTGCCTACGATGTGATCTCTCGTGATGAAGATCAGGCCACCCAACATGTCAATCCAACTCCCTCCCGCGCTGAAGCCGAGGCGGCCGTGCGCACCCTTATCCGGTGGGCCGGCGACGACCCGGCCCGAGAAGGCCTGATCGACACGCCGAAGCGCGTTGCCAAAGCGTTTGAAGAATGGTTCTCCGGGTACAATGATGATCCCGAAGAATTGCTGTCGCGAACTTTCGAGGAAGTCGAGGGTTATGACGACATCGTGCTATTGAGGGATATCCGCCTTGAAAGCTATTGCGAACACCACATGGCGCCGATCATCGGCAAAGCTCACATCGCCTATTTGCCTTCTGATAAAGTTGTGGGGATCTCCAAGCTGGCCCGTCTCGTCGATGCGTTTTCAAAACGATTGCAGATCCAGGAAAAGCTGACGGCGCAAATCGCTGACACACTGGAAAATGTACTTGAGCCGCTTGGTGTGGCCATCATGATCGAGGCGGAACATCAGTGCATGTCGACAAGGGGTGTTCATAAACATGGCGTCGATACGATTACGACACGGTTTACCGGTGTTTTCAAAGATGACCCGAAGATGGAAGAACGCTTTTTGCGCCTGATCCGTCCGTAAACACATTGCTAACCCGGTCCGTTTGCATGGTGAACGGATCGGGACAAATCCTCCGCAGTCTTTAACGAATATTTACCCGCTGGAGTATATGCTCACGCTGACATTCAAGGTATGCTGCATGACGAGTTCAGACAATATCCCGGAAAATGACGACGACGTCACCTTACTGGCGGAGTTCTGGCGCTCTCCATTTGCGGTGGCGGCGGCAGTTTTGCTCACCGCGCAGACCACCATGATGCTGTATGCAGCATTGACCGGCCGGGATTTAAACTTTGTCATGACCATGCCGATGATCCTGATCGCCGCAATGATGCTGGTCGCCGGTGTCTGGCCCGGCTGGAATTATATCGCACTGTCATCAGACGGGTTTGAACAGCATGCAGGCCTGACTGGCATCAGAACCAGCTGGAAAAAAGTGCAGCATGTAAGGGTATTTCCAAGCTGGGTTGAAATCCGCCATGTCGATGGCAACAAGCCCGGTGAGAAAAAAGTTAGAACCGTGCGTCTGCTCAACCGTTACGGGCTTGCGCCTGATGACTTCGGCCGCATGATTGAAGAGCGCTGGCGCGCAGCTCGTGGGCTGGAATAATCGTTCGCCCAAATCTCTGACACCGCGTACAAACATCAGGCACCTTGACGGTGCCGTTTTTGTTGGGCTGCATATCGAATGTCTGAGCCGATCACCTATGCGCGCGTCATAAAGCTCGCCTGGCCGGCGAGTATTGCCTCGCTGATTACGCCCATACTCGGACTGACCGATGCAACAGTGCTTGGGTATTCGGCGCGGCCATTTGATGTTGGCGCTGTCGGCCTTGCAGCTGCTATCTTTTCCCTTGCCTACTGGACGTTTGGCTTTCTGCGCATGTCGACCGCCGGCCTGACCGCACAGGCGGTTGGCGCAGGTCACGAAGCCAAGGCGAGACGTATCTTGGCACAATCAGTCGGCTTCGGCGGCGCTCTAGGCCTTGTCCTCATGCTACTGCAGGCACCGTTTGGCGACTTGTCGTTCTGGCTCATGACACGGGGCGCCACGGTCGAGGCGGAAACAATTGCTGCTGCGGAGGCCTATTACAATATGCGCATCTGGGGCGCGCCAGTTGTGTTGATGACAGCCGGCATGCTTGGCTGGCTAACAGCGCGGGGGCGTACTGACCTTTTAATGGCTATCGTCGTCATCATGACGTTTCTTAATATGGGCCTCGATATGCTGTTTGTGCTCAAATTCGACTGGGCGGCCAAAGGGATCGCCGCTGGTACATTGATTGCCGAAGTGACCGGCGCAGCTCTGGCCGGGCTTGCTATTTTGTTCGTGCTGAAAGGCAATGACGGGATCAAAGCCCACTGGTGCGGGATCGACTATCTCTCCAGGCGGTCCATGCGGCGCCTGGCGGCAGTCAATGTCGATATTTTTATCCGTACATTCATTCTCTCCCTCGCATATGTGTATTTCGTCCAGCAAAGCGGCGTTTTTGGAGACCTGACGCTTTCTGCCAATCAGCTTCTCTTGCAGTTCTTTCTGGTGACTGGGCTCGCTCTTGACGGACCTGCGATCGCGGCGGAGACATTCGTCGGGCAGTCTCTTGGTGCAGCAAAGGAAGAAGTGAGGCGCGACCGATTCAATGAAGCAACACGAAAAACCTGTATCGTGGGCGGCATGGGTGCTCTCATTTTGTCTGCCTTTTATGTCGTATTCGGAGATATACTGATTAATCTCACGGCCCCTGATCCCGGCATCAATGGAGCGGCTAGAGACTATTTCATCTGGATTGTTGTCAGTCCGATCATGGTTGCCGCAGCGTTCCAGCTGGATGGCATTTATATCGGGGCAACACGCTCCCAAGCGCTACGAAACTCGATGATTGTTTCCGGCATTGTTTATGTCATTGCCATCAACGGCTTCGCGCCATCGCTCACCAATCATGGCTTATGGCTGGCCTTCACGGCGTTTATGCTGGTTCGGGCACTAACCCTCATTCTCGCCTGGCCAGGTTTTGCGCTTCTGGTTCTGAACGGTTTGCAAGAGGAGGAAGGGTAATCAGCGTTTCCATCTGCTATGAATCTCGTCAAGCATTGAGCGTTCGGGGTATGCCGCTTTCAACTCAAAAAAAGCAGACCGATATGACCACATTCAACGAGCAGGTTTTCAACGACTGTTTCGGGCCAATCCTGCAGCAGCACAATGACTGCAAACCGCGTCTGCGGGCGATGCGCCAACACTTTCGCGACAATGCCGAAGCGTTTGCCCGTTTCATGCGCGCCAGATGTGACGGCACTTACGCGAGCGGCGGCTACAGTCATGTCGCACCCCGGGGTATCCAAATCCGGCACAGCTGCCGACGCCTTGCGATCATACAGAGAAACAACTGAAAGATGTTCTGGCCGGCACCAGCATCGGCTGCGGGCCAAATGTTTTCGATGCGTGGGCCGGACGCTGGAAGGGCAGGTATTCATGGAACGATCAACAACCATCTGATGACAACCACCACATCTGGGATGATACGCGCCGGATCGAGGAACAGTGGGTACAACCGGTCAGCCAGTCCACCAAGGGGGAATTTGTCAATGGTGGGAATGTCGCGGAAAAGAAGCGACGCGGAGAAACCGATTTGGCAATCAATGTCTACGACCGTGAATGCGGTGTAACGGGATGGGTTTCCAAATTCGAAGACGGACAGCGCCACGAAATAATTCTTATCGCATACTGCATTCGGTCGGCTGATCTGGATTTCACAGGAACTCAATCCCCAGACCAAGCAACCGCTTAACGCTAATGAGTGGATGGTCTTTTACGAATGGGTACAACCGCCTCGCTATGGCATGTTGGGCCGGAGGTTTCGAACCAATGGCGATGCTTTTGAAGACATCCATGCGGATGAACACGAACAACATGTCGGTGTATACGAAACACCGTTCGTTGATCGTATTGTCAAAGCGGCACTGGACATTGCAAAGGCAGTCAAAGAAATATTTGATGCAATCTGACGCGATCCGTGGCTGGTTCTAGAAGATAGGCAGGTCAACGGATATCCTGACGACATCAGCGCTCTAGTAGTTCCGCTGCGGACAATGCGACGAAGTCTTGCAAGCCGTTTGCAAGGTGATGTAGAGTCAACGAGATAAATGATAGACACCAATTTATGGAGTTGTATGAAGGCCAAGCTGCCCAACGGTGTTCAGCGTTTCGACTTGAAAGACAATCAGGACGACCGGGGCAATCTCACAGAGCTTTTCCGAAGGGATTGGGGATTACCCGAATGCCGTCAAATCAATCTGGTTTGCTCCAAGGCCAATGTCGTCAGAGGCGTTCACGTGCATCCCAACCATTCCGATTACTTATTGGTGCTTGAAGGAGAATTGCTCCTTGGAATGCAGGATTTGCGGCGAGCGTCTGAGACTTTTGGCTTAGCGGCGACCGCCACTCTCAGCGCAGATAATCCAACAGCCTGGTTTATTCCAGGAGGCGTTGCACACGGATTCTACACACCCACTGCGACAAAATATCTCTATGGCCTGACAAATGAGTGGGAGGCTGGTGACGACTTCGGCTGTTGCTGGGACGACCCTGGGCTGGCCATTGTCTGGCCAGAACTCGAAGCACCAATTCTTTCCGAACGAGATATGAATGCACCGAGCCTGGATTCCGTGATGCAGAAGCTTGATTCATTGTCGAAAGATCCAAATTGATCATGACAACAAAAGTTGGATTGGTTGGGTGTGGCCGCTGGGGGAAACACATACTGCGCGATTTGAAAACACTGGGATGTGCCGTTCACGTCGCGGCGCTATCTGACACTTCGGTCGCGAACGCTCACGCTCACGGAGCTGATTCCGTCGTCAGTAAAGTTACAGAAATAAACGAACATCTGGATGGCTACGTAATAGCTTCGCCAACTATCGACCATCTCGACGCCGTTGAATTTCTTCTACCTCAAGGACGGCCGATCTTTGTCGAAAAGCCGCTTACAGATGATATACAACGCGCCAAGAGGCTCCCTTCAAGCGCCGCTGACCTGATATTTGTAATGCATAAATGGCGCTATCACCCGGGCGTAGAAGCACTCAGGTCCATTAAACAGGCTGAAGAGTTTGGTCCGGTTACCGGATTGCATTCAAGGCGTGTTCAGTGGCTCCAACCTCATCAGGACGTCGATGCAATCTGGATTCTCGCGCCTCATGACCTCTCAATTGCCACTCATATTTTTGGTTCTGTACCGGAAGCCTGTACAGCGTGGATTGATCCCGTAGGATGTTCGGGTGACGGCCTTCATGCCAAACTGGCAGACAGAGCAACAAGTGCGCCCATCTCACTTGAAGTTTCTTCTAGCCAGCCTTATACATCTCGCATGATTACCGTGGGTTTTGACCAGGCGATCGTCACTCTTACGGACAAAAATTATCAAAATTTGGAAATTCGTCTTCGATCCGGTACGTCAGATACGTATGTGATCAATCGCCCACTAGAAAACCACTTGCCGTTGTTTCTCGAACTTGAAGCATTCGTTCAGCACCTGCAGGGCGGAAGCCGCCCATTCACCGCCTATACGGAGGAAATTAAAATGTTGGACGTACTGGTCGAACTACGATCCATGGCAGGCTTGAATCCAGATGGTCAAAAAAACTGTTAGAAGCGTCTATGTGGTTTCATTCAGTTGATGGTCTTTTCGATTTCTGACCTCAGTGGAGACGACGGGTGGACTGTCAGAAAATGATCATACACGCGGCGCGCGGCAGCCCTTTCACCCAAAACGGTCAAGGCTTCAAACAGTTGCAAATATTGAGCGGGTGTTGCAATTGACTTCATTATCACTGGTTCCAGTATGGCCCTGACATCTGCCATCCTGTTTTCCGCAATCGCCAGAGCGGCACTCACTGTTGGTGTTGATTGCACGACGAGCTGACTTTGCACCGATGCTTCGTTCGCGTACTCACGCGCAGCAGCAATATCCTGATGCTGGAGACAAAGGTGGCTGAGCGCGAGTAGTGCGTATGCTTTACGGTGCACATTGCGTTCTCGTTTAATGGCCAGCAGCAAAATGCTTGCAATCTCTTCTTCATCGTAGCAACTTAAAAACAACGCGTTCATCGTATGAAAATTTAGTTCATATGCTTCGTAATTTTCAATCAAATCTAAACAGATTAGAGCGGCAGTCTCCAAGTCAACTCTCTGCCCATTATGTAATTTAAATGCGGCGGTCAGAGAACGAACCTGGCCATCATCCAACGAAACACATAACTTGTCGGCACACTCTTCTATGGACGTGCTCGATATCGTTATGCCTGTCTGGGAAAGAGCAGCTTCGAGATCTTCACTTCTTTCAATGTGACCTGATTGAAGCAATCGGACAAAACAGGTTACAAAGTTTGCCGTGCGTGGAAGATCTGCAAAAGTATCTAGCTGGCTCACACGCTGGCCCAATTTGGCCATTTCACTTGCACGCTGTGCGATGGAGAATAGAACCCGTGGCGGGCTATTGAGAGAGATCGCAGTTGGTTCGTCCGTCGACGACCACCTGACAGATGATCCCGCGATGACAAAGCAATCCAGGAGATGCCGCGCAAGTCCCTTCCCGGAGAGATTCTCCCATCGGATATTGAGTCTTTCATAAGTTGAGCGTCTGAATGCATAGTGCGCCTCGTATATCAATTTAGGCGACCCATTTTTGTATCCCTGGCGATAGCGATGACTGTTGAACGCACAGGGCCAGGCAACAAGCTGACCGGACAGTGTCGCTGCGAGTGTTAACGAGGAGGCAAAATCGCTCTCCTCAAGCATCCCACCAAGAGTCTCAACGTGTTTTGGTCCCCAAATATCGTCGTCCTGAAGGATGAAAATCCGGTCAGACCGTGCCCTCGAAAGCGCAGTTGCCCGGGCTGTGGTGGTTCTGACCGGCGATGCCGGCAAATCGAGAACATGGACCCGGTTGTCGGCTTCCGCGAATTTGTGAGCGACACTCAACACGTCCGTCGTCGCGCCTGAACAGGCAATCAACAACTCAATATCAGCACAGCTCTGATTCAGGCCATGGGGGACAGCCTGCTTCATAGTTTCTGCCCGGTCAATAATAGGCAGGATTATTGAAGCGTACGGTTTTATCATCGGTCCTGTATGTTGAAAACTATTCTATATCCGGTTTTTAGGCTGTCGGCTATGGCAGGTTGCGCTTCAGTGAACTTCAGCACCAACGGCTTTGACGATATCGTCAAAGCCGTCAGCATCAAGAAATTCGGTCAATTCACGCAAGATTTTTGTTGGCAGACCCGGACCTTCGTAAATCAACGCGGTATAAAGCTGCACCAAAGAAGCGCCCGCGAGGATTTTCTTATAGGCATCTCTGCCCGAGAAAATGCCGCCGACACCGATCAATGGGATTTTATGGCTCAGTTCTCTGGCAAAATCACGCAGAACTTCGGTTGACAGACGGAACAGTGGCCCACCGGAAAGGCCGCCTATCTCCCCGCCATGTGCGGCACTCTCGACACCTGGTCTCGTGATCGTTGTATTGGAAACAATGAGACCGCTGACCTTGTGAGCAACGGCGCTGGCGACAATATCGGCTCTGTCTTCATCGGTGAGGTCCGGTGCAACTTTCAAAAACAGCGGCTTTTTCGTCACGCGCGTCGCCATCACGCGCGACAACAGATCGTCGAGCGCAGCACGGCCCTGCAAGGCGCGTAAGCCAGGTGTATTTGGCGAAGAAATATTGACCGTACAGAAATCAACATGCGGCTCCAGCGCTTTCAGACCAACCACATAATCTTCTGTTCGATCTTCGCTGTCTTTGTTGGCACCAAGGTTGATACCGACCACCCCTGGCCGGCCAGAACGAACTGCAAGGCGGTCCCTGATCGTCTCCAGCCCGTCATTGTTGAAACCATAGCGATTAATCACTGCTCGCTGATGACGCAGCCGAAAGACGCGGGGGCGATCATTGCCCCGTTGTGGCTTCGGTGTGACCGCGCCCACTTCGACAAACCCGAAACCAAGGCTGAGCATCGCATCCGGCACTTCGGCGTTCTTGTCGAATCCAGCCGCAAGCCCCAGCGGATTGCGGAGCGACAGGCCAGCGACTTCGGTGGCCAGACGTTTGTCTGGTACTTGCCTCACCGACGGGAAAAAGCCCTGCCGCAACAAACTGATGGTTGTCTTGTGGGCGACCTCGGCGTCCAGCAACGTCAGCAGCTTGGCCCCGGCGCTCGACAAGGGTAACGGCACTTTCACAGGGCACCCTTTGTGACAATGCCGAAACTGCCGCCGGGGCGACGTTTCATTTCCAGAACCTTTCGGACACTGCCAACGCCCAGATCACCGTAATAATGTGGTAGTTTGTCCCAGCGGTTCGGCGCCTTCTCCCATTTCAGTTTATCTTCAAGATCGCCACGGTCAAACAGCAAAGCCCAGAGCCGGAGATGTCCGGTAAAATGCAAATTGGCGGTCAGGATAATCTGACCCGCAGTCGACAGATGAATAAAGCCATCGCGATTGTCGAGGTCGGTTAGTTGAATTGTGCCAGTTTTTTGCGCGCGCAGCCATTGCTCTTCGGTTGCCAGGCGATAGACGAATTGATCTTCCATCAAGGTCGCATGACCTCAAACAGGATCAATGGTCATGTGACGGGCCCGCGCGGCGTGTTCAATTGCCTGCGCACCATCATCGGAAACATTGAGGCAGTTGCGGATCAGCTCAAGGACCCGGATTTCGGTCGGATCCAGCTCCTCGTCAGCAGTGACAACATCAACCGCCGCCGCATAGGCCGTTTCACCAAGATGTGACGGCAGCGCAGCTTCCGCCGCCGCGAGCACTTTGTGCAAGCCGCCATCAGACGACATCAGCGCGCCGCAGGCCTCGGCATATTCCACAAGGCTTCGCTCATCTTCGTCCGAAAATAGTGGGAACGAGCGCACGACCCGGCCGATGGTTCGAAGTTCAGTCTCCCTGATCGTACCATCGGAGGCCGAGATCATCACCATCAGATAGATTATCGCCTCCTGGGGGGTCAGCTTGACCACTGAATCTGCCATTGGATACTCCATGTTTGTTCGCCGGAAGCTAAGCGGCTTTCTCGCCTGCCGCAACTATTACTGATACGCAGCTGTTGACGATACACATTAGTTACTCATAGGTACCGCAATCCTCGACCGAACCGGATAATAAGATGACCAAGACAGAGTTGACGCGAGAGAACATTGAGAACGCAAAAGCCTGGCCGTTTCAAGAAGCAAGGGCGTTGGCAAAACGCGTCAGCAATGTACCTGAAGAAAAACCGATCGTCTTTGAAACTGGTTATGGTCCTTCCGGCCTGCCGCATATCGGTACCTTCGGCGAAGTTGCGCGCACAACAATGGTGCGCCGCGCTTTTGAAATCCTGACCGGGCGCCCGACCCGATTGATCAGTTTTTCAGATGACATGGACGGCATGAGAAAAATCCCAGCTAATGTGCCGAACCAGGAAAAACTGGAAGAGTATTTGCAAAAACCGTTGTCGCGTGTGCCCGACCCGTTTGGCAGCAACTACAGTTTTGCGGAAGTAAATAATTTGAAGCTGCGGGCGTTTCTCGATCAATTCGGGTTTGACTATGAGTTCATCTCAGCGACCGATGCCTATACCTCAGGTATGTTTGACGACATGCTTGTCAGGATGCTCGAAAAATTTGACGATGTGATGGAGATCATCTTGCCGACCATCGGGCAGGAACGGCGCAAGACATATTCACCATTTTTGCCAATTTCGCCAACCTCTGGGCGCGTTCTTTATGTGCCAATGCTCGAGCGAAATGTCAGTGCCGGGACAATTGTGTTTGAGGACGAAAATGGCGAGAAGATTGAAAGCAAGATCACTGGTGGCAATGTCAAGCTGCAATGGAAAGCCGACTGGGCTGGGCGCTGGTTTGCACTCGGCGTCGACTATGAAATGTCAGGCGAGGATCTAACGGAATCCACAAAACTTTCCAACAGGATTGTCAAAGCGCTGGGTGGCAAACCTCCAGCTGGGTTTAATTATCAGCTTTTTCTTGATGACAAGGGCGAGAAAATCTCCAAGTCCAAAGGCAATGGCCTGACAATTGAGGAATGGTTGCGCTATGCCTCGCCCGAAAGCCTATCGCTTTATATGTATCAGGCACCACGGAAAGCAAAAAAGCTGCACTTCGATATTATTCCGAAGACGGCGGATGAATACTGGTCATTTGTCAGCCGTTATGAACCCGGCGAGCCCGCAAAAGCAATCGAAAATCCCGCCTGGCATATCCACGAAGGCACACCGCCGAGCGTGACACCGCCGGTTAGTTTTTCCCTGTTGCTAAACATCGTGAACGCATCAGGTACATCTGATCCAGATGTTTTGCGTGGCTTCGTTGAAAAATACCGGCCCGATGCAACCGATGAAGAAATGGCAGCGATGGCGCCGATGATAGAATACGCACTCCATTATTTTGATGACTTCGTCAAGCCGAAGAAACAATACCGTGCACCGACAGATCAAGAACGCGCGGCGCTGGAAATGCTTATTGGCATTTTGGCAAGCGCCGACCCGGAGGCGGGGGAAGATGTCTTTCAAACGGCAGTATTCGATGCCGGCAAGGCACAAGCCTATGAAAACATCCGTGACTGGTTTACGGGTCTTTATGAAGTCACTTTTGGTCAATCGGAAGGGCCGCGTATGGGACCGTTCATCAAGATTTTCGGTCCGAAGGAAACGGCTGAGATGCTTCGCGCTGGCCTGAATCGATAACGGCCTGGTATGCTTGTTCCGATCCAGCATCCGTTTCCTGTTTATTATTGCCGGCATGGTCAGACGGATTGGAACCGTGAGAATCGCTTGCAGGGGCATTCGGATATTCCATTGAATGATAAAGGGTGCGAGCAGGCACGGGCTTATGGCTTGACCCTGCGCAACCTGAAAATTGACTGGCCTCGTGTCTCGCTATTTGTCAGCCCGCTCTCGCGTGCGCAAGAAACGCTTGATCTGATTCTTGACGAGATCGGTGGGACAGAAATTAGCCCGCTTACGGATGACCGGTTGATCGAACTGGATCTTGGTTCCTGGAATGGCATGACGATTGATGATGTCAGGCGGGAATATCCAGAAGAATGGGATAGCCGCAGGGTCAATCCATGGACAAGTCCCGTGCCGGACGGCGAGAGTTATGCCGATGCCGAGCCCAGGCTCCGTGCCTTCGCCATGGGGTTAACCGGACCTTCTTTGGTTGTTGGGCATGGCGGTACCGGCCGCGTTTTGCGCGGTCTTCTGAGCCATGGCGATCCTGCCGAGTTCCTGAAACATGGTACACGCCAGGACAGAATATATGTATTGGAAAACGGGCAGGAGCGTTGCCTACCCGTCCTTAAAGGATAGCCTAACCCGCAGGTTTCCAAGCGAATTTTTGGAACGGCGCGTCGAGAGGTGTAGCGGCGATATGGTTGATGTAGTTGCTTAAAGTCTTGTGGGTTGCCCCAAGAACGACTTCCAGAACATTCTGCTTTGTATACCCCGCGTCAAGAAAACTCTCGACATCCGTTTCAGAAATACGCCCACGCTCACTGACTACTTTTCGCGTGAATTGGCGCAAGGATTCGAGTTTTTGATCGGCAATTGGTGTTTTATTGCGCAATGCTTCGACAACATCTTCAGGAACTTTGGCGCCATAAGCGATCGCTGTGTGGGCGGGCACACAATAGTGACACTCATTCAACACGTTGATCTCTAGCCAGATGACGTTTTGCTCTTCTCTGGTGAGCGATGTTTGTGAAAAAGCATCCCCCAAATATTTGTAGGCCTCAAGCACCTTTGGTGCCTCAGCCATGACTGCGTGCAGATTGGGAATCATGCCGAATCCGTTCTGTGAGTCTTTAAGCATTTCGGCCGCTTCGGGCACCGCACTGTCAGGTGTGTGGATGGTAAATTGGGTCATCTTTGGTTTTCTTTCTGTCGTCACAATGTGAATTTGTGTGATCCTATCAGCATCGGTGCAGCTGGCAAAATTTCAAGGATCGCTTACAGTTGACGTCACACCTTGCGTGACGGCGCTACTTGCTCATTCAATCAAGAATGCCAAGCTGCCGGCCAAAATCTGAATAGCTACGGGTTTTGCGGTCCTCAAGCTCGGCCTCGGTCGGTGGTGAGGCAGCGTAGTCGAAAGTCACACCGGTTCCCTCAATAATCCTGTTCATGAAATTGAACAACGCGCAGATCTGGATGGCATCGTAAAGCGCCCGCTCGGTCCAGCCTGCATCATAGACGGATTTAGCATCAGCTTCGGTTAGTTGCGCGGGAAGGCGTGTAAGTTTTTGCACATAAGAAAGAATTGGTTTCATTTTCTCTTCGACCGGCGCTGTTTCGAGATCTTTCATCAACCCGTCGATCACTTCCTCGTCAATCCCGAACACTTCTGCATAGATCTTGTGGGCACCAAAACAGAATGTGCACGCATTAATTCCGGAGACATATGTCGCAATCAGTTCGCGCTGGGCAACGCTTAAGGGTCCATCAGCCCGCAATAAAAGGTCGTGATATTCAAGGAGCGGCCGAACATGTTCTGGAAAGGCCCTAAAAACATCGCCCAGATGCGGCTGATCCGGCAGAGTTGGGAAAAACGACATGCTCTGAATTCCACTTCGCTTGTACTTTTTGGCACTCCCTTAGCGACAGTGCTAGCAAGGCTTTGATTAATGATTCTCTGTAACGCTCTGTAATAGATTATGAACAAAATATAAAACTTGGAGATTTGACTGCATTATCAGAGTGTTATGTTGTAACATCCATTTTGTCTGGGCCAGTTGCGCTATATCTGTGATTGATATCACTCGCCAAACCCCCCAAATCAAGTCATACAAAATTAAGCAAAGAAACGTACACTGAGCCTCTGTGTATACAGGCCGGATAACACCGGAAAGGACGCTTAACGAGACGCGATAAAAATGCACGATACTGAAACTTTCTGCTACGTCCTCCGGACCCAAGCGAGACCCGTATTCGCGGGAGCAAGAAATTTCGTTATCACCAAGCACGCGATCGTCACATCCAATAACAGTTGTGTGACCAGAGGAACTACGACGGCAGCGGCCTTCGTGCTGCCTGATTCGACTCCTATTTTTTCAGCAAGCGGGTAGTAAAACAGAGGTGACACCATGAGTGAAAGTTTTAGCGGCAATTTCGATGTCTTCGATCTTTTTGAGGACAGTTACCAACGGACCAAGCACGAGGCGATGTCGTTACGCGACTATCTCCTGGCGGCGCGCGATGACAGCATGTTGTATGCGTCACCGGCGGAGCGAATGATTGCTGCTATTGGTGAGCCGGAACTTCTTGACACCTCCAGAGACCCGCGCCTCTCCCGAATTTTCTTTAACCGGACAATCAAGCAGTACAAGTGCTTTGAGGGCTTTTACGGCATGGAAGACACGATTGAGCGGATCGTGGGATACTTCCGCCACGCGGCTCAAGGTCTCGAAGAAAAGCGCCAGGTCCTCTACCTCTTGGGCCCTGTTGGCGGCGGTAAGTCATCGCTCGCCGAGCGCTTGAAAGACCTCATGGAAGTGCACCCGATTTATGTTCTGAAAGCTGGTGAAGAAATTTCGCCTGTTTTCGAGAGCCCGCTTGGCTTGTTTCAAACAGATGGGCTGAAAGATCTGCTGGAAGAAAAATATGGTATCGAGAAACACCGGCTGTCCGGGTTGATGAGCCCGTGGGCGGTGAAACGCCTCGACGAGTTCGGCGGCGACATCTCCAAGTTTGAAGTTGTGCGCATGTACCCTTCCAAGCTGCGCCAGATCGGCATCACCAAAACTGAACCTGGTGACGAAAACAACCAGGACATTTCTGCGCTGGTTGGTAAAGTTGACATTCGCAAGCTGGAGCATTTCAGCCAGGACGACACCGATGCCTATGCCTATTCCGGTGGTCTTTCGATGTCGAACCAGGGTCTTCTTGAGTTCGTCGAAATGTTCAAGGCACCGATTAAGGTCCTGCACCCGCTCCTGACCGCAACGCAGGAAGGCAACTATATTGGCACCGAATCTTTGGGTCCCATACCGTTCCAAGGGGTCATCCTTGCTCACTCCAACGAAAGCGAGTGGCAGGTGTTCCGGAACAACAAGAACAATGAAGCGTTCCTTGACCGGATTTGCGTGATCAAGGTTCCCTATTGTCTGCGCCCAAAAGAAGAAAAACAAATCTACCAAAAACTGCTGACACATTCGGAATTGGTGGACGCATCCTGCGCCCCCGAAACTCTCGACATGCTGGCCCGCTTCTCGGTTCTAACGCGCCTCAAAGAGCACGAGAATTCAAATATCTATTCGAAGATGCGGGTCTACAACGGCGAAAAGCTAAAGGATTCTGATCCGAAAGCAAAATCGCATCAGGAATACCGCGACGCTGCCGGCATGAACGAAGGTATGGACGGTATTTCTACCCGGTTCGCTTTCAAAGTTCTCTCCGAGACGTTCAATTTTGACACGGAGGAAATCACCGCCGATCCTGTACACCTAATGTATGTTCTGGAAAACGCGATCAAGCGCGAGCAGATGCCGGAAGAAACCGAAAAGACATATCTCGATTTCATAAAATCGGAGTTGTCTCCACGCTACGCCGAGTTTATCGGTAAGGAAATTCAGAAAGCCTATCTTGAGAGTTATGGTGAATACGGACAAAATCTCTTCGATCGGTACATTTCCTATGCGGATGCGTGGATTGAAGATCAGGATTTCAAAGACCGGGATACCGGTCAGATGCTCGATCGCGCAATGCTTGATGGCGAATTGTCCAAAATTGAAAAGCCCGCCGGCATTGCTAATCCGAAAGACTTCCGGAACGAAGTCGTCAAGTTCGCGCTGCGTGCCCGTGCTGCAAATGAAGGTCGCAACCCGGATTGGACATCATATGAGAAACTGCGCAACGTCATCGAAAAACGCATGTTCACACATGTGGAAGATCTGCTGCCCGTCATTTCCTTTGACTCCAAGAAGGATAAAGACTCAGAGAAGAAACATGATGATTTTGTCGACCGGATGACCTCTCGCGGCTATTCGCCGCGGCAGGTTCGCCGGCTTGTTGAGTGGTACATGCGGGTCAATAAGGCCGGGTAAGTTCCCTGACCAACCTGCTTAAAAAAACAGGTGACAGGCGCACAAACAAATTGACCCTCCGGTTAACGCGTTGCCTGTTAGCTTGATTTGCAATCCTGAATTCGGGAAGGCATAACCGCCGGCGAGAGAGATAGAACAGATGTCCCACTTCATCGACAGACGGCTCAATCCCAAAGGCAAATCGCTGGGTAACCGTCAACGGTTTCTGAAGCGGGCACGTCATCAGATCAAGGACGCAGTCAACAAATCTCTTCGGGAGCGCTCGGTCAAAGATCTCGAAAAATCGGGCAACATTACGATCCCCTCAAAATCAACTTCAGAACCTCGCTTCCGAATTGACCCCGCTTCAGGCAAGCGCGGCCATGTCCATCCGGGCAACAAGGACTTTGCCCAGGGAGATCGCATCAAAAAACCGCCAAGCGGCAAAGGCAAGGGTGGCAAAGACGCAGCCGACAGCGGCGAGGGCGAAGACAGTTTCGCATTTACCCTCACCCGTGATGAATTTCTGGACATTTTCTTTGAAGACCTGGAACTGCCAAACCTGGTTAAGACCTCGTTGAAGGAAATCAAGAATTACCGCATGCGCCGGGCCGGCATGACGACTGTCGGTTCTCCCACGAGCCTGAACATTATTCGCACAATGCGGAATGCCCACGGACGACGCCTTGCGCTTGGCCGTCCGTCCACGAAGGAAATGAATGAACTGAAAGAGCGACTTTTTGCGCTTGAGCGCATTTTCCAACCGAACGATCAGCAGATCGCGCAAAAGAAGTCGATTATTGCAGAGCTTGATGAAATGGAGCGGCGCCGCCGCTGGGCGCCGTATATTGATCCGCTGGATGTTCGTTATAACGCCTTTCAACCAGAGCCAGTTGAAACGACCGCGGCGGTGATGTTCTGCCTGATGGATGTTTCAGGCTCGATGGGCGAGCGCGAGAAAGACCTCGCCAAGCGCTTCTACATGCTGCTTTATTTGTTCCTGCAGCGGCGCTATGAAAAGATTGATGTGGTGTTCATCCGCCATACGCATCATGCAGAGGAAGTTGATGAAGAGACATTCTTCTATTCCCGGCAATCCGGCGGTACGATTGTTTCGACCGCGATCGAAGAGATGCAGCGCATCCAGGCCGAGCGGTATGCTGCCGATCAGTGGAACATCTATGTGGCGCAGGCGTCAGACGGGTATACCCAAAGCGGTGATGCCCAGCGTTGCGTCCAGCTTTTAACCGACGAATTGCTGCCATTTATTCAATATTATGCCTATATTGAAATACTTGATGAGCGGGAAATGGACGTCTTCTCCGACCCCGATGCCGGCGCCGAATTATGGCGCGCTTATCGCTCGATCAATCATAGCCATTTCGCGCAAACCCGGATCGCCCGACCGCAGGATATTTATCCTGTCTTCCGCGAGCTGTTCGCCAAGAACCGCAAGGAGGCCGCCGCGTGAGTGCTACCGCCAAATTCGACACCCTCCTGTACACCGACTCCGACTGGAACTTTGAAAAGCTGCAGCGCTCGCTCGATGCTTGTGAAGACATCGCCCTCAATGATCTCGGTCTGAATATTTACCGCAACCAAATCGAAATCATTACGTCCGAACAAATGCTTGACGCCTATTCCAGCCACGGCATGCCGTTGATGTACAAGCACTGGTCGTTCGGCAAACATTTCGCCCGCGACAAGATGATGTACGACAAGGGATATTCCGGCTTGGCCTACGAGATCGTGATTAATTCCGACCCGTGCATTGCCTATCTCATGGAAGAGAACTCAATGACCATGCAGACCCTGGTCATTGCCCATGCCTGTTTCGGGCACAACCACTTTTTCAAAAACAATTATCTGTTCCGTCAGTGGACGGACGCTGAGTCAATCCTCACCTATCTTGACTTCGCTAAAAAATATATCGCCAAATGCGAAGACGAATTCGGACATGCGGAAGTCGAGGAAATCCTCGACGCAGCGCACGCGCTGATGGATCAGGGCGTCTATCGTTACAACCGCCCACCGAAACTCTCTGACTCGGAGCAACTTGAAAAAATTCACGCCCGCGCTGAACACGAACGCGTCACCTTCAATGATATCTGGCGTACCCTGCCGCTGCAGGAAGAAACCAAGAGCGAAGAAGAACAGCGCCAGACGGAAGTGCGGAACATCAAACTGCCGGAAGAAAACCTGCTCTACTTTATTGAGAAGGCGAGCCCGTACCTGATGCCATGGCAGCGCGAGTTGGTGCGCATCGTGCGGAATATGTCGCAATATTTCTACCCGCAGAAGCAAACAAAGGTGATGAACGAAGGCTGTGCCACGTTCACGCATCATTACATCCTGAATGAGCTACACCGGCGCGGACAGATTTCCGACGGATCTATCATGGAGTTTATGCACTCACATTCGTCGGTCGTGTTTCAACCGGAATTCGATGATCCGCGTTATTCCGGCATCAATCCCTACGCTCTAGGTTTTGCGATGATGGAAGACGTTGTCCGCATCTGCACAGATCCCAAAGACGAGGACCGCGATTGGTTCCCTGGCGTCGCCGGGTGTGGCGACTGGCGCAATGTCCTGAAAGATGCCTGGGCAAACTTCCGCGATGAAAGCTTTATCACTCAGTTTCTCTCGCCAACCGTGATGCGTCATTTCCACATGTTCGCCCTCGCCGATGATGCAACGAAATCCTACTATAATGTTGACGCCATTCACGACGAACGCGGTTTTCGCCAAATTCGCGATTCGCTTTCAAAGATGTATGACCTTGGCGCGATCGAGCCCAATATCCAGGTTGTGGGTGCTGACCTTGCTGGAGATCGCACACTAAGCGTTCAGCATACGGTCTATAATGGCCGCAAGCTCGACAAAAAAACCAAGGAAGACGTGGTGAAACACCTCGACCGTCTTTGGGGGTACAAGGTCAAGCTCGAAGAAGTTGACGCTTAGGTTTTTGCGCGAACCCATTCTTTTAGAAGATTGCGAACACTGGCGCAGATGCGACTAATCGACGCCGCTGGTGACCCTTCCAATATCTCGCTCCCGGCCGGATCGGCGGCACTGCTCACCAAGGGCGGTACCGAGGCTATATTGGTCTATCGCTTTCAAAAAAAAAGGAACCAATTTTTGCCTTGGAACGGACGGGCTGATAGCGAGGAATGTCAAATTTACAGGCGACTAGGAGGCGGTGATTTCCGCGCCGCAAACAAACCCGCGTCTCAGGATATCTTGCCGCCTTGAAGGTGATAGAGGAGTTTTTGAAGATCACTTGCCGGTAAACTGCCCCGGCCACCATGAGATCCTGGAGCGGGTGAAGGGAATCGAACCCTCGTCACTTGCTTGGGAAGCAAAAGCTCTACCATTGAGCTACACCCGCTTTTGCTGATGGATCATTGATCAGCAGCCCGTTCCCTGTCAAGACACTCGGATAATTGCGCTCACGGTGAGTTTATCCGGTGGCCGCAATCGCTAATTCCATTGCCGTCGCATTTGGTATAGGGTGCCAGCGCAATAGAGGGGTCGCACGGGATCGTCCCGGCGCATGAGCAAGAGTTAAACAAGGGCAAAGTGGCATAAATGGCTGATGGAACACAAATACTGAAATGGGCTGACCCCGACGTCACAGCCGACGGCACAAGGCGGGCGGCCGTTGGCCTGAAGCAGCTGGAGACCTTGTGGTTTAATACCGGAACCTTGTGCAACATTGAATGTGTCAATTGCTATATCGAAAGCTCCCCGACCAATGACCGGCTGGTCTATCTAACGCCAGAAGACGTGGCGCCATTTCTCGCTGAAGCGAAGGAAATGGGCACCCGCGAAATCGGCTTCACCGGCGGTGAGCCGATGATGAATAAGGACATCATCCGCATCTTGGAGATGACCCTGGAATATGGTTTCGAAACATTGGTGTTGACCAATGCCATGAAACCTCTGATGCGTCCGCGGGTTCAAAAAGGACTGCTTGATCTGAAAGAGCGCTTTGGCGATCTGATGACACTGCGCATCAGTCTCGATCACTATTCAAAGAAATTCCACGAGGAAGAGCGCGGCAAGGATACCTATCAGCCAACCCTCGACGGTATGGAATGGCTGGCCGGCCACGGATTCAAAATGGCCGCGGCAGGCCGCACCTGTTGGGGGGAAGAAGATCACGAAGCACGCGCTGGTTACAAGGCTGTGTTTGACAAAATAGGTGTTAAAATTGACGTCAGCGATCCTGAGCAACTGGTTCTGTTCCCGGAAATGAATGATGGCGGTGATCCGCCAGAGATTACAGTTGAATGCTGGCGTATACTGAACAAGAAACCAACGGACATCATGTGCTCCAATTCACGCATGGTCGTCCGCCACAAGGGCGCTGGCCGAGCCGAAGTCCAGGCCTGCACCCTTCTTGCCTACGACCAGCAGTTCAACCTCGGTCCGACGTTGAAGGACGCTTCAAAACCGGTGAAACTGAACCATCCGCATTGCGCAACTTTTTGTGTGCTCGGCGGCGGCTCCTGCTCCTAGGCGGCGCGGATGGACGCCGACTTTGTCGAAGACCTCGTTGGCTACCTGCCGATCATCCTGCCGGCTGTTTTCATTGTCTTTTGGACCGTCATCCTGTTTGTCCTGTCAAATCTCGGTGGCTGGCACAGCTTGGCGCAGGCCTACCCCGCCTACGACCCGTTCAGCGGGGAGACAAGAACCTTCCAGTCGTTTCAACTGAACCGCGGTCTACCCATCAATTATTCCGGTGTCGGCATATTTGGCGCCGATTTCCTCGGTGTCCACATGTCCGTGTTTATTTTGTTTAGGTTCGGCCACCCACCGTTGCGGATACCCTACAGCGATCTGTCAGGCACGGAGGTCAAAAGCATTCTCTTCAACCAGGTCGTCCTGCAAACGGCCCTGCATCCTGGCATAAAAATCAATGTGAGCAAGAAACTCGCGACATGGCTGGAGGAACGCTCGGGCGGAAGCTGGCAATTTACCCACCTCGTTGCAGCCGAATTAGAACAGCCATCATGAGTTCCGAAACCTATCAGAAAGATGCTGCCGGCAAGGAACTGGCGCTCGAAGCGCGCGCAAATGATGAAGACAGACTTTACTCGCCCTCGGCTGCGCGAAACCGGGATGTTCTAAAAAACGTTTTTCTGGCACAAATGCCAACCGCTGGCCTGCTCTTGGAAGTCGGCTCCGGCAGCGGCGAACATGCTGCTCATATTGCAGACGCGCTGCCGGATATTAGCTGGCAACCATCTGACCCGGATGAGGCGTCACGCAAGAGTATCGCAGCTTGGGCCGGCTATCGTAATCTGGTGAATATTCGTGCACCACTAGATCTGAACGTCATCGATGACAGATGGTTTGAGCGTGACGACCTTCCCTCTCCACTTGCGGCGATTATGTCTGTCAATATGATCCATATTGCTCCGTTTGAAGCAGCGTCCGGACTGATTGCTGGTGCCGGATGCTTGCTGGCACCAGGCGGCAAACTGTTCCTTTACGGACCGTTCAAGCGGTATGGTGAGACCGCGCCTTCCAACCTTGACTTTGATACCAGTCTCAAGTCTCGCGACCCTCGCTGGGGCGTCCGCGATCTTGACGACGAGATCATCCCACTCGCGGCAGAGGCCGGGCTGACCCTCACGCAGGTCGTCAGCATGCCCGCCAATAACCTATCAGTGATTTTCGAGAAAACAAAATCAATGGCGTATCAAGGGGTCTGCTAAGCTTTCAAAAAAGCACCTTCCCGCTCCCTTACTCCCCAGCCACACTCCCCAAAAACTGCCCTGCGACTGGCGGTAGTGGAAAGCGAGGGGCTCTGGGCTCGCGGCCGTTTTCACGGGTCAGTTGTCCCTCGAAAGTCAGGTCAATCTCGCGGCGGACGATGCGGCGGAGCTTCGTCATCCCAAACTTTGTCCGATCGACCGTCATTTCGGCCTGAAACTTAAAAACATCCGGGTACGGCTCAACAAGCGGTGCGCCGCTCAAAAATTCGATATTGACGAGTGCCGGATGGGTGATCCCTCTCATCGTCACTTCGCCATGAACAACCGCGGTATCCGGTCCCGTCATGACCATGCGCGCGCCGTAAAAGTGGCTGGTTGGATAGTCTTCGAGGGCAAACCAGTCCGGGCCGGTAACATCGATCGGTGGCGGGTATTCCGGCTCGAAGCTGGTAATGTCGATGATGCCGAGAAACTCGATTTTCTCCGGCGCGCGGTCATCAAAAACGAAAAAGGCCTCGAAGCGGTCAAACTGTCCCGTAAACGTCGAGAGCGGAAAATGGCGGACATGGAAGGCAACGCTGGTACTTTCGGGCTGCGACCGGTAAATTTGTGGCGTTGAGAATGGCGACAGGGGTGCCGTCTCAGCGCTGGCCGAACCAGACAAGAGCCAGCCAAAGGCAGCTAAGATTGCTACGGCGCATCGCATGAAGCCCCTCCTCTGGTCAGGCTGCTACAGCTTTTCGATGATCGACTTTAATATGTTTACGCGATTTTCAAAGCCCGCTGACACTTTTATCACGGAAGCTGGGGAGGCAATTTTTGGGCTGCCGTTTTCGAACGGTGGCTTTGGGTCATACTCCAGTCCGAGCTGGATGTTGCGGGCAACCGCTTCCCCGGCAATTTCGGCAACGACGGTAAAACCGAAATCGATCCCGGCCGTGACACCGCCGGCAGTGATGAGGGCACCGTCCCGCACGACCCGCGCGTCTTCGTGCCGGGCACCGAAAAGGGGAAGCAAGCTGGTGTATGCCCAATGCGTTGTCGCTTTTTTTCCGTTCAGCAACCCCGCCGCACCGAGCAGCAGAGCACCTGTACAAACAGAGCTGGCATATTTTGCAGCGGTTGCCTGTTGCGCAACAAAGGCGATAGTGTCTTCATCCTCAAGGGCTTGCTCCACTCCATGCCCGCCGGGGACACAGATAAGATCTGCCTGCGGACAGGTCAAAAAATCTGTTGTCGGGACAATTGAAAAACCGCAATCGGTTGGCACTGGGGCAAGCGTTTTGGCAGCCACATGAGTTTCCGCGCCGGGAATACGGCTTAACACCTGCACAGCACCGGTGAAGTCAAGTTGTGTCAAGTTAGGAAAAAGCACAAAAGCAAGTTTAATGGCCAAAATGTATTCCTCCCGTCATGCCCAGGGTTCAAAATGCTTAGACAGTTTCAATCCCTGCCCTTGATAATTGGAGGCCATGTCGGTGCCGTAAAGTTTTTCCGGCGTCCCGTTTAAGCGCTCATAAACAAGCCGTGCCACCAATTGCCCGTCTTCGAGTACAAAAGGCGCATCGTGACCACGCACTTCAAGAACAGCGCGTGCGCCTTGGTCACTGCCCTCGATCCAGCCGAATCCCGGATCAAAGAATCCGGCATAATGCGCCCGAAACTCTCCCACCAGAGGATCAATCGCGACCATTTCCGCCGCCAGGTCCGGCGGAATCCGTAGCCATTCTTTTGACGCGAGAATGTAAAACTCGTCTGGATCGAGAATAATGTATGATTCACCGCCGGCCCTTATCGGCTCCCAATATCCGGCAGGGTCAAGCGCGCCCAACTTGTCGACATCAATCAATCCGGCATGGCGGCGCGCTCTGAACCCGATAATTTCACCGGGCGTGCCCGACAGCTGAACCGTCAGCCGCAATCCTTGCGCAATTCGTCCGGTGTCGGAGACCAGCGGCATTGCCGCGTGGACCTTTTGCAGTTCTTCATCCGTCAGCAGAATATCACCGCTGCGCAGTCGTAACTGGTTGAGCGACGAGCCTTCCCGAACGACGATCGAAAAGGTTTTTGGGCTGATTTCAGCGTAAAGCGGGCCATGATAGCCCGTTGGCACCTGCTCAAAAGCAACGCCGCGATCAGTCACGAGCCGCACAAAAACATCAATACGGCCGGTGGAGCTTTTCGGGTTGGCACCCGCCGATACGTCGGCTGGCAAGTTCAGGCTTTCGCGCAACTCAACCAGATAAACGCAACCTCGCTCCAGAACCGCACCACCTGAGAGATCAAGTTCGTGCATGAACAGCTTGCCCTCGAGGCATTCAGCGACATTGCGCCTTGCCCCCGGCAGAAAAGATGCCCGCACGCGCCAGGCAGTGGCACCCAGGGTCAGGTCGAGGCTCGACGGTTGAATCTGACCTGCCGCCGAGGCCCCTGGCAGCTGAATGACGCCAGTCTCTGCTGCGCGCCGGATCGCCCCTGCGGTAAAAACACCGTTGTTGTCGTTATTTATCGTCATAGGCGAAACTTAACCCCGATTCCTTCCTCGAAGGAGAGATTGACGTTGCTATTTGGCAACCCTATCTGCCGCAAAACGCCGTTTAGCTGAAAAGGCCAGGCGCCGATATTTGCTTTACCGCGATTTACAGTATAATCGGCCCGGTCTGTCGCGGAAAAAGGCCAACTGATAGTGAGTACCAGAGGTTCAGTTATGTATGAGCACGAAACACGCGGGATCATGGTGTCGGTCGAGCCTGACTATTTGGAAGATCAGTCGGAACCTTATGACGACCATTATGTCTGGTCTTACACGGTGCGAATTGACAACAATTCCAATGACATAGTGCAGTTGAAAACGCGCCACTGGCGGATCACAGACTCGCGGGGGAAAACAGAGGTTGTCCATGGCGATGGTGTGGTTGGCGAACAACCAACATTGTTCCCGGGCGATGCTTTTGAATATACCTCGGGCGCACCGCTCACCACACCATCTGGTCTGATGGTAGGCAGCTATGGCATGGAGACCATGACCGGAGAGCGATTTGAAGTTGACGTCCCGGCTTTTTCACTCGACAGCCCACATGAGATCAGCCGCCTCAACTAGGCTCGGGCGCCACAGGTTCTGCGGGCAATATTGACCTCTTCGGCGGTTACAGCCATTCCTCTCAGATGATCAATTTTCGGCCAGTCTTCCTGTCGATAGGTGTCCTGACAGCCGCCCTCGGCGTCACCATGCTGGTGCCGCTTGTCGCCGATCTGGCGCAAGATGATCCGCTGCGACGAGAAGACTGGCGCGCCTTTGCCGCTGCCGCAATCGTTTCCATTCTGGTCGGTGTTTCGGCAGCCTCCGCATCTTGGGGCCGTATCGAGCGGATGACAGTGCGACAGGGGTTTTTGATCACCTCGCTCAGCTGGATCGTCATGGTTTTCTTTGCCTCGTTGCCGTTTTATTTTGGCAATTACGACCTGAGTTTCACCGACGCGTTTTTTGAGGCGATGTCTGGTCTGACCACTACCGGGTCGACCGTCATCAGCGGGCTTGATAATGCCCCGGCGGGGCTTCTCCTGTGGCGTTCAATCCTGCAATGGATCGGCGGTATCGGGATCGTCCTCATGGCAATCGCAATCCTGCCGATGTTGTCGGTTGGCGGGATGCAGCTATTTCGTATCGAAAGCGCCGGCACGTCGGACAAAATCCTTCCAGGCGCGTTGCAAATAGCCACGGCCATCACCGGATTGTACGCCTTCTTCACCGCGCTTTGTTTTTTGATATACTGGATCATGGGCATGAATGCTTTTGACGCCGCCAATCATGCGATGACGACGATCGCCACCGGCGGTTTTTCAACCAAAGACCTGTCTTTTGGCCATTTCCTGACTGACCCCGATGTCCAAGGACCGATCGATCTTGTCGCCGTTACCTTCATGATCATCGGCTCGCTGCCTTTCGCACTTTATCTGTTAGCACTGCGAGGCAGCTGGCAATCGCTTTTCTCCGACAGCCAGGTCCGGTTTTTCTTTTTTATGGCTGGCCTTTTTATGACAATTGTTATGTTGAAAATATTCTCTGATTATCAATATAGTCTGTTTACGGCCTTTCGCTTGTCTTCGTTCAATGTGGTGTCGATCATGACCGGCACCGGTTACGCCAGTACCGATTACTGGCTTTGGGGACCGTTCGCCCACGGCTTCTTCTTTTGTATTATGTTTATTGGAGGCTGCGCCGGTTCGACCTCTTGTGGCATGAAGGTCTTTCGTTTGCAGGTCGCGTTTGCCGCGTTGTCTGTCTACGGGCGCCGATTAGTCTTTCCGCATGGGGTGTTTGTCGCACACTACAACGGCCGCCCCCTCACAGATGAAGTATTTATCTCGGTATTGAGCTTCTTTTTTGTTTATTTTGCTGTTTTTGCGACCGTCGCTGTCATCCTGTCCATGTTCCAGCTCGATCCGGTTACTGCCCTGTCCGCCGCCGGCACCGCTATCGCCAATGTCGGGCCTGGACTTGGCGATGTCATTGGCCCTTCGGGTAATTTTCAGAGCCTGCCTGACGGCGCCAAATGGACACTTTCCGTTGCCATGCTTCTCGGCCGGCTAGAATTTTTTACAGTCTTAGTATTATTTGCTCCAAGCTTCTGGAGACAATAGCAGCTGCGCGAAGCGCGCTATTTACCAGCCTTTTGCGCCCTTATTAAGGGTTATTAACGAAGTGATCCGGCGCAATAGTCACGTTGCTGAATGTCTTGCCATTTCCTTAACAGCGAGCACTCTTTTATACAAAACAAGACTCTATTTACCATATTTTTATTTCAATATAGCAGCATCACCCGCAAGGGGACTTGACTTTTATGGGTGAACGTAAAATGTCTTCAATAACAAAAAAAATGACCCGGTTCTGCAACAGCATGCTTGGTCGCCTGTTTATGATCGTTTTTTTATTACTCAGTATATTGACTTTTTCCTTAGCGCTGTACAGTTCCTATGTCACCTCCAAGGAAGAAGCTCAGGCGCTTTATGATACGGCTGTCGACAACGCCGATTTCGTAGCCCGCAATATCGAATCACAGCTTGAACGCAGAGACTACGAAGCGGTCAACTCAGCCGTACGAACGGTGCTAAACCGGCCACATATCAGCGCCGTAGAAGTGATTGATGCTGGTCAGGAATTCCGAATTACCGGTCAAATTCGCGACGATTATGGATTCTCCGGTACACTTTCAACCGAGGCCGTGGGGATACTCAAAGGCGCCAACCGTACCGTGGTAGCTGGTGAGCGCGCTATTATGGTATTCGAGCCGCTGTTATCCGCCGGCAACACCATTGGCGTTTTGAAAATGTCTGTTGATCGCAAGGCCTTTGCGGCGATGGCGATCGAGAATCTTAAAAATTACATGATCGCCGGCACGCCCGTGATTCTGATCGGCTGCGCTTTGGTCTTTCTGCTGGCGCGACAGATCTCGCGCCCGGTGGAAATCTTGTCAACCAGAGCCTCTGAATTCGCTGAAGGCAGCTTCGACAGTGACGTGCCGGTCATCGGTACAACCGAAACCCGGCGCCTCGGCACCGCTTTTAATCGCATGTTGGAACGTCTGAAAGCCAGCATGGAGGAGGCGCAAGCGTATGCTGCAGCGGCTGAAACAGCGGCAAAAGGAGCGCGCCAGGCATCAAAAGCGAAATCAGAATTCCTTGCCAATATGAGTCATGAAATCAGAACCCCGATGAACGGCGTTGTTGGCATTTCCGAAATCTTGCTCAAAACCGATCTTGATCCCAAGCAAAAAGAACTTGCTGAGATCATTATGTCTTCTGGCACAAGCCTGATTACCATCATCAACGATATTCTCGATTTCTCGAAAATTGAAGCCGGTAAGATGCGCCTTGTTCCGGAGCCCTTTAATCTGCGCACGTCCATTCAGGATGTCATGTCGTTGGTTTCCACAAGGGCCCGCGAAAAAGAACTTGAGCTGTTAGTCGAGTACGATCCGCAGATGCCGGAAGGGTTTATGGGTGACGGCGGCCGGGTGCGCCAGATAATCACCAATCTTGTTGGTAACGCGGTCAAATTTACCGAGCGCGGTCATGTGGTCGTGAAGGTTGGCGGAAAGATCAGGGATGATCTTGCCCAACTGCGGATTGAGATTTCCGATACCGGCATCGGTATCGCCGAGAACAAGATTAAAAAAATATTCGAGCAGTTCGAACAGGCAGATACGACCAGCACACGGAAATACCAGGGCACGGGAATCGGACTTGCCATTACCAAAAGCCTCATTGAGTTGATGCACGGACAGATCGGTGCCTTCAGCACATTCGGCAAGGGGTCGACATTCTGGTTCGAGATTTCCCTACCGGTTGAACACAGCATCACAGAGGGTCGCTACGCTGACGCCACGAAACTGGATGGCCTGCATCTCCTGATTGTGGATGACAACGATTATAACCGCCGCATTCTGATTGATCAGACAAAAACCTGGGGCATCAGTTCTGTTGCGGTTGAATCTGCGGATGCTGGGCTTGAAGCAATCCGGCAACAGGATCTCTCCGGCAAAGCCTTCGATCTCATCATCACTGACTTCAACATGCCGGAAAAGGACGGCGTCATGTTTACCAACGAGTTGAAAGCCGCACCTTTTGATTACAATGGCCCGGTCTTGATGCTCTCATCGCTGAGCGAGCGCTCGGAGGCGGCCGATGCAACGCGCGATTTGTTTGACATGTGGCTGACAAAGCCGGTTCGCGCTTCGCAGCTCATGGATGCTGTGGCCACTTCTCTTTATAATCACAAACTAACCGGTTTGAGAAAAGCCCATGAAGCAATGAAACCGGTTGAGAGCGAAGAAAAGGCTCTTTCCCTCGACACCCGCACGCTCGACATCCTGGTCGCTGAGGACAATGTCGTGAACCAAATGGTCATCAAAACCATGCTGCAAGGCATGAATGCCAAAGTGCGGCTTGCAGACAATGGCCTCATCGCTGTCAAAGCTTTCGCCGAAAAGGTTCCGGATATCATCATCATGGATGTTTCCATGCCTGAAATGGATGGCCTCGAGGCGACCCGCGAGATCCGCAGGTTTGAGCGGGACAACGGCCTGAAACGCACACCTATTCTCGCCGCAACAGCCCATGTGATGGAAGAAGATAAGCGGCGCTGTATTGCCAGCGGCATGGATTCAGTAATCACCAAGCCGATTAAACAGGCTGTTATCACGGCCACGATTGAACAATGGATCAGCTTGATGCCGGAAGCTGACGAAGAGCAGCTTGCCGGATGAGTGAGCGATCAATCGGGCTCATTTGCGGCTCTAAACCTCATATTTTGGCCTCAAACGGTCCCCTCCTTGCAACAGAAGGGCTTTCGTAACCATCTCCCTTTACCTATAGTGCGCCCCGTCTGAACGGGATTTTATCGCCGTTTCCGTAAGAGAGTAATCAGTGGATCAGCAGCAAAACAGTACGAAAACAACGGCCTCTGGCGGCGTACGGCCGGAGATCAGACAGACCTTGCGGACCATGTACCGTTACCTCCGTGCAGCGCTTGTTTTCACTGTGGCGGTTAATCTTTTGTTGCTCGTTGCGCCCATGTATATGCTGCAGATCTATGATCGGGTTTTGACATCGAGTTCTGTTGACACACTGGTCGTTCTCACAGTCATCGCGATCTTCATGCTGGTCATGTATATTGCCGCCGAAGGTGGTCGCAAAAGGGTATTGGCAAACGCCGGAAAAGTTTTCGGCGAAGCGCTGGACGGGATTACCTTACGGGCCGGTTTTAATAATGCCCGCGTGCCGCCGGCGGCAATTATCCAGAACGTCGGCAATCTCTCGCGCGTGCAAAGTTTTTTGATCAACGCGACAGTTGCTCCGCTTTTAGACGCACCATTCGCCCCGTTCTTCCTGCTTATTTTGTTCTGGATTCACCCCGCGCTCGGCATCCTGGGTGTCCTCGGCGCTTTCATCCTGCTCGGTCTTGCATTTTTGACAGATTGGACCTCACGCAAATCCATCGAGGAAGCGGCGAAACAGGAAAATGCCGCCCAAAGCATGCTTACCCACACGGTGCGCCAGCGTGCTGCGATTGTCAGCATGGGAATAGGCGAGCGTACCATCACTCGCTGGCAGGAACAGCGGCAGGGCGCAATCAACGAAAGCTTGCGCGCCGTCAACGTCAGCAATTTTCTGAGCGCTACCTCGCGTTCTTTCAGACAAATCCTGCAGATCGGTGTCCTCGGCGGTGCCGCCTTCCTGGCACTGAAACAGGAAATTTCAGCAGGGGCGATAATCGCGGCTTCCATAATTATGGGTCGCGGTCTTGCGCCTATTGACCAGGCGGTGGCGATCTGGCGACAACTCATCCGCACCCGTCAATCCTGGAACGAATTGCAGAACTACCTCGTCCAGACCGACATGGCGGACAGCACAGCGGATCAACAAAATATGACACGGATGCCGAGGCCCGACCCAGTCCTGAAACTGGAAGAGTTTTCGGTCGCCGCACCGGGCGCTCAAAAGGCGCTACTGCCCAAACTGACATTCGAGCTTGAACGCGGCTCCATCGTCGCGCTGCTCGGCCCTAGCGGGTCCGGCAAAACATCGCTGATGCAGACGCTCGCCGGCGCCTGGGTGCCAGCTCATGGCACGGCCCGCCTCGGCAATCGCGATATCCATACCTGGCACACCGATGATCGCGGCCGTTTTGTTGGCTATTTACCGCAGCATGTGGAGCTTTTGACCGGCACCGTGTTTGAGAACATCGCCCGGTTTACCGATACTGAGCCGGAGCAAGTATATGAAGCGGCCCGCATGGCGGGATGTCACGAAACAATTCTGGGTTTACAACAAGGATATGACACCGTGCTCGGCGATCAAGGCACGCATCTTTCAGCTGGCCAGCGTCAGAGTGTTGGGCTTGCCCGTGCCTTTTTTGGCGACCCGGCAATGATGTTGCTCGATGAGCCAACAGCACACCTTGATTCAACGATGGTCGGATCACTTCTTCAACATATCATTGCGATGTCAAAGATCCCGATTGCAGATCGCACCAGCTTATTCATGATAGCAACGCATGATCCACGCATTATCAATGTTGCCGACCGGATACTAGTGATACAAAATGGTAAAGTCGGCTTGATGCCGCGTGAGGAATATATTCGCAAGATCAGCGACTTAAATCAAAAAAGAGCCCAGATCGTGCCGAAGCAACAAACATCCGGTACCATCAGTTCGCCAAAAGAGTCAGAGTAAAAAAAACATGGGCAGATCGAGGACAACGAGCACTTCCATTTGGCGCGACAAGCCGACCTTTATTTCCGGGGGTCTCTGTCTGGTGTTTCTCGGCGGTTTTGTGGTTTGGGGCTTTACGGCGCAGCTTGCCGAAGGCGTGACCGCTTCAGGCCAAATTGTCGTTGAAGACAACCGTAAAGTCGTACAGCATCTTGAGGGTGGCATAATTCGTGTTATGCACATCAAGGAAGGCGATATTGTTCAAGAGGGCGATGTACTGGTTGAGTTGGAACAGGTTGCGTCACTGGCAAGGCGGGATGAACTTGCAAAAGAACTAGCGACACAGCTGGCATCAATTGAACGGTTAACCAGCTTGATGGAAGGCGAAGACGCACCTGATTTTGCCATTCTGGACACGTTGCCAATCGATAGCGCAATGCGTGAAGAGACTATTATTCGCCAAAATTCCCTGTTCACGCAGCAAAAAGCGAGCCTCGATTCTGAAATCAGTGTACTGAACGCACGTCGCAACACGCAAGAGGGCCGTGAACGTGACCTGATTAGCCAACTTGCCGCCGTCCGCCGGTCTTTGGCGGTCGCCCGTGATGACCTGAACCGGAAGCTCACTTACCTTAATCAGAAATGGGAGACGATCGACCGCGTGCAGGCCGTCGAGCGGGAAGTCGCAAACCTTGAAGCAGAGCTCTCAAGACTTCAGGCCAGTCAGAACGAAGCCCGCGTCACCGCGCAAGAAATTGACGAAGAAATAAAAAGTCTCAAGGCGACAGCGCAGGCAAAGTCGTCTGGTGAGCTGCTTGAAGCGCGACGGGCAGCAGATTCTGCGGAAGAGAAACTTGGCGCCTCACAGGATGTCCTTTCTCGAACAGTTATTTATGCCCCGCGTTCAGGCAAAGTTCTAAACCTCTCCTTCACAACACTTGGCGGTGTTGTCGGTTCCGGCGAACCGATAATGGAAATTGTGCCGGATACGACGGATCTCGTGACACAAGTTCAAGTCAAGCCGACCGATCGAGACGCCGTGCAACCTGGCCAGAAGGTGAAAGCTCAACTCTCCGCCTACAAAATGTGGAAGGCATCGCGTATTGAAGGCGAAGTTCTTTCTATTAGTGCCGATTTGAAGGAGCAGCCGGAAACCGGGGCGACCTATTACGAAGCACGGATATTGCTGGACCGCTCAACGATGAAAAAAGACAGCGATGATGTTAATATTATACCCGGCATGCCTGTTGAAGCGTTCATTGCTTCTGGAAACTCCAGCACGTTTTTTGAAATCCTTTCAGAACCGATTGTGCAGACCGTGAGGCGCGGCGCGACCGCAGGTTGACCTTTATGAATAGAGTATGTGTATTTTTATCAGCATGTTGCTTTTTAGCAGTTAGCGGCGCTAACGCCGAGGAACAACTTGACTGCGTACCATTTGAAGAAGCGCTGGATATTGCAACTAAAGTCAATCCGCGTGTCGAAGGTGCGAATGCCGAACGCGATCTCGCAACTGCGAATCTGTTAGCGGCAAAATCTCAGTCACGCCCACAGGTGTTGTTTTTTGCGCAAGCAGGACAGGGGGACGGGCGGCTGCAAAACAACCAGCGTGATAACCAAGTTGGCCTGCAACTGCAGCAAACACTCTACAATTTTGGCGCCAACAGACTGACCCAAGCAGGTGCCAGGGAACAGATCACGGCCGCAGGATACAACATCGAGCAGACCAAGGGCGAGGCAGCTCAGGAAATGGGTACGGCCTATCTCGAAGTCCTCCGATCTGCAGAAATCCAGAAACTTACTGTCGAGCAGGAACAATATTATTTGCAGGACGCTGAAACTGCAGACCAGCGTCTGACAGCCCAAGCGATCACGATTACGGATGCAAGTCAGATCAAGGCGAGTGCTGCGGTATCAGCCTCGCAACGCATTGATGCAACGCTGTTCAAGGATCAAGCTCAGTCGCGATTTGCCATCCTGCTTGATCTTGACCTTGAATATGCCTGCCCGGCGCCCATGTCGGTCGTTGTTTTTGCAACAGAAACGGAAGAAATTCTCGGCGCAGAAACACTCGATAGCCTGCTGTCTCTGGCGACCAGAAATGCAGCCGCTGTCAAGGCAAGCCAATCGCGGATACGCGCCGCACGCGCAACCGTTGAACAGAACCGCCGCGCCGGACTACCGACCGTTTCGTTCCAGGCGTTTGTCGCCAACGAAGAAGATATAAATACTTTTACAGGCAGCCCCACTGGGTCAAGAATTACCCGGGACCGTGTCGGTATCAATGTCAGCAGCCAGATTTATAGCGGCGGGCTGGGCAAGGCACGAATTGACGACGCGCAGGCCCGCGTACGCGGCGCCAATAGTGACCTCGCGGCAATCCGTGCCTCTCTTGAAGACTCTATCACCAGGTCATGGGTTCGGATCCAGGCTCAGCAAAATACGCTTGAGGCTCTTGCTGAGGCACGTCGAAACTACAAGATACAGCTTGACAATGTCCAGGCGGAATACAGGATTGGGACACGCACGTTAGCGGAGGTTGTTCAGGTTGCGGAGCGTTATTACAGCACCGCAAGCGACGAAATAAATACGCGCTATCAATATTACAACAATCTATTTGTTTTGCGGGCTACGGTGTTTGGTCTGATGTAGCGGTGAATTGTTGCCGACCGAAATGTGCTTCCAGAAATTCGAAAAAAGCCGGCCAATCATCTTCTGTGACCCCGTGTGTCCCCGGCCGAATGTGAAACACCAATTCCGCTGACGGCAGAAAGTCTTTGAGAGTTAATTGCGCAAGCCCGCCGGCACCAAGGAGTTCGTAGGCTGGATCGGCGCCGAGCGCGGCCATGAATGACCCTTCCGGATCGGACCAGACATCCCGCCGCGCGTTGCCCAGCAAAACTGGACGTGGCGCTATCATCGCAAGTAACTGGTGCTGATCAACCGGCAAGTCGCTCTCGCGCTCGCTATATTCAGCATACTGCGTGGAAAACCAATGTGGGTAACTACTAGTAATAGCGCCCACTGTTTCTCCCGCTTTGTTCCGGCTGAGCGACCCGCCACCGGCGCCAGATTGATGTGAAATGACACCGTCCACGCGCCCATCAAAGGCCGCCGAAAGTAGCGCCGACTTGCCATATCGAGAGTGGCCATAAAGCACCATGCCGTTCGGATCGAAGCGATTATCCATTTCCAAAACATCAATGACCCGTGAAAACCCCCATCCCCAAGCTGCAATGGCGCCCCATCGTGTTGCGTCATCCTGATGGCCTGCCGACAGCTGCTTCAGCGCAGCAATTCCCGCCCCTGAATTGTCGGGCACATAGTCTCCCGGATAGAACGTTGCCAGTGCAAAACCGCGATCAACCATCTCCTCCAATGGAGGCGTCGCGATATAGCGCCCGAAAATATACGTCATCGCCATATTTATGACGCCGTCACCATCACACCCGCCACCTGTTGCAGGGCGTGACACGTCCGGGTGGGGAATGGTAGTATGGTTGCGACAAAACGTCTCCATAAGGATGACTGGTAATGGGCCTGGCTGTTTCGACGGTGTGGCGAGCAGCAATCTGAAAGTCGCTTTGGCTGGAGGCGCATCCCCAAACTGGGCCAGCGCTTCAATCGTTAACTCCTCCAGGACCGCGCGGCCGTCAAGGAATCTGTCGGCAACCACCCGTCGGTCAATCACCGAGGCAGAGGAAAAGTCCGGCAGGTATCCATAGACGTGCGCCTGAAACGCGTCGCGCAATTGCGGCACGCGCTCTTCACGCCAAGATGTGATGGACGTCACTTCTCCTGCTCCCTCGAACGACCCGAGAACCGCAGGCGTCGCAACCGGTCGGTCAGGTGTCAGGTCGGTCCAGGCAAGCGTCAATTGAATACAGCCCGTGACCAGCAAAAGCATCGCGGGTACAAAAACAAACTGATTTTTTGCCGACATAAACGCCATCGCTAATTTCCCCGGATTAAGCGCCAAATGTACGGTAACTGTACCTAAAGTCGCTTCAAATCCACGTGTTGTCGGCAAAAAACGGCAGCTTGCGGTTTTTGCAAAAAGCATCATAAGTGCCGGTTAAAATCACATACAAACAGGAAATGCTTTTATGAGCCAAATCCGTAAAATCGTTATTCCCGTTGCCGGACACGGTACCCGCGTCTTGCCAGCGACAAAATCGATCCCGAAAGAAATGCTCCCGGTCGTCGACAAACCTCTCATCGACTACGTCGTTGCGGAAGCACTGGAAGCAGGGATCGAGCATGTGATTTTTGTGACTGGTCGCGGCAAGAGCGCTCTGGAAGATTATTTCGATCATGCTTTTGAACTGGAAGCAGGTCTTCAGGCCAAAAACAAAACCGATATTTTGACAGAGGTGCGCCAGCCGATCCGCCCCCCAGGATCGCTCTGTTATACCCGGCAGCAATCGCCCGCGGGGCTCGGCCATGCCATCTGGTGCGCCCGCGAGATTGTCGGCAATGAACCCTTTGCCATTTCACTGCCTGACGTGATCATCCGTGGCACGCCCGGATGCCTCAAGGAAATGGTTGATCAGTACAAGGTGTGTAATGGCAACATTGTAGCGGTTGAGGAAGTGCCCCGCGAGGAAGTTAACAAATATGGTATCATCGCGCCGAAAAGCACAGACAGCGATCTCATGGAAATGACCGGCATGGTTGAAAAACCGACAGTCGAAGATGCACCGTCAAACTTCTCGATTACCGGGCGATATATCCTGCAGCCAGAGATATTCAGCTTACTAGAGAAAACAGAAAAGGGTGCGGGAAATGAGATTCAACTAACGGATGCCATGGCCGAACTGATGAAGGCGCAGAGCTTCTTCGCGTACAGATTTTCTGGCGAAAGTCATGATTGCGGCAGCAAACTCGGCTGGCTCAAAGCCAATATGGCATTCGCCAAAGACCGTTCAGAATTTACTGAAGATGTCGCAGCGTATGCTAAGGAGCTTTTTTCGATCTAAAAGATCGCCTGGCCAATATAAAGCACCAATGCCCAAAACAGCGCACAGCTGATAAACACAAACGCAATCATACGTCTCGTTGACCAGCGATCCTCAATGAATTCTTCGGACGCGCGTTCGTCCCAGGTATTTTCGAGATAGGATTGCAACCGTCGCGCCGGGGATGTCAATCCATCGGCGATCTCCAATGGGGCCTCTTGCTCTGTATTATCTGCGTCCGGCTGATCCGGATCGAGATCGTTGAGCTTCTGTTCTGCCTTACCTGCCATCGCCCCGTCCCTGTCATTATTTCCAGTATAGAACCCGCCTATTTAACAAAGCGTTAATCTCGGTTAGGATTTGGTTAACGCTTTGCCGCCAGATATTTTTAACGCCTTGAATGGTAAGTTGATTCCATGAATGCGCATATGCACTGAAAAACGGTCAAAACGGCATGAACCAGGCATCACACCTTGATTCCAGATTTTTGAGCAGCATGATTAGTGGCATGTTTCTGGCCGCGGGCGCCTTGTCATTTGCGGCATTCAGCGGCGAGGCCCGCGCCTACAGGATCGCCGGGCTTGATACCGCAACGTTGCAGAGTGGCTCTCTTTTACCACTCGGCCGATTAAGCTCGCCCAGTTATTACACCGCCGTCGCCGATACAGCGCTGGCGCTGCAACCGCCCGATCTGAAACTTGCTGAACAAGCAACAACACAAGCAATTCTCAGAAATGACCGCGACGTCAACGCTTGGAACCGCCTTGCCTATATCGACATACGTCAAAACGGCCAGCTCACACGCGATGGCATGGCGGCGCTTTATCAATCCTACGCGGCAAGCCCATACGGCGATCTTGCATTGATGACTTGGCGGGTTGATTTCGCGACCGGCACATGGGCAGCGTTGCCGGACGACCTGCGCGCCAGGACACTCGCGCAAATACCGGTCATCGGTCGCTTCGGTATCAGCTGGGATTGGCGCGTTAAAGCCTGTCGGGAAAACCCACACAAGGAAATTTACCAAGCAGTTTGTGCGATCGCCCCTGGCGTCGTGCGACCGGGCACCCCGCCGCAAGGGTAGGTTACGACCCGGACGGCGCTTGCGATACGGTGCGGGCGCTACCCTGCGCAATTCCAGCGCCAAGGCCCAGTATGCATACAAACCACCACATAAAGCCGGGTATCTCCAGCGCATAGTCGACCAGACCGTGAAAGAGAACGAACAGTGAGATGATCAACGTTGCCCGCAGATAGGTTTTGTACCGACGTCGCTGCGCCAGTCCCTGCGCTATCGTCCTGATAATGAGGGCCAATACGGACAACATGGCAATCGTGCCAACCCAGCCGGTCTGCACCAGCCATTGTAGGGCAATATTATGTGCGGCGCCCTGTGTTGCCAGAATATGCGCGTTGTCCGCAGTCATGATCATGTTGTTGACGGTGCTAAAGGAGCCGAGACCATGTCCCATAAGAGGCTTTTCAGATGCGGCCTCCCAGTAGGCACTATACATGACGAACCGGTTGTTCGCATCTTCATCGAGATCCGCATATCGCGCGCCGGCAACGTCGCCGGAAATCACCCAGAACAGCGCGCCAAGAACGACAACAACACCAACAACAAGAGCAATCGTCCATTTCGTACTCATGCCGGACACCTCACTTGCGCGACCTCTACGCGCAAAAAAATCCCAGGCACACAAGATCATCAAACAGATGAACGAGAAAGCAAGGCCAGCTCGTGAAGCGGTCAAGAGCAGACATACTGCCGCAAACATAAACGTCATCACGCCAATGGTAGCGTGCCGAAATAGACTTTCAATCAATGTGATCGGATGAAGGCTGACGATTTTCGTCAGTGCCCGAAGAATGGTTGCGGCTGCAGCAAGCATCGCAACACCAAAGAACGTCGCCGCGGTGTTCGCTGAAAGAAATGCCGCTGACAGACGATCTTGGTGATAAGGTCGTGGCCGACCGTGAATGAATTCGGGATTAACCGCAAAATCAATGAAGGCCCACAATCCGATCAATAGAAAGACCGCCAGCATCAACTGCCACATCCGACTGGTATCTGAAAATTTTCGCGCGCTCATCTCCGAGAGCACAAAAACGGCGCAGGCTGCAATAAGGACCGCATAGTCTGGCCCCGCAAGTGCGAGCCGACCTGCGACAATATCGTAGATGATAAACAGCGCCAAAAGAGCCAGCCCGGCGACAATTGCCATCGGTAGTTTGGCAGCGCGGCCAATGATAAGGGCGACGCCGGCAAGCGCCAGCAATAGACCTGAGAACATAAATCCGGTCATCGGCGTGTCGGCGCCAAAAAACATACTCGCGCCGGCCAGCAAGAAAAGCAGCAGCCCATAGGGAAAGATCAGACGCGCGAATTCCTTCATACACGCGAACTTAACGATCATCTATTGTCAATTGGTTACGGCGCAGCGCGGGCGGACAGTCCATTTTTCACTGTTTGCTGGCCATTTTTGCCCCCATCAGCGCAGCGACAAGTTTCGTTACCCAGGAAAGCGCGGCGATAAAGGCTAAAGACTGCAACGCGCCCTCGCTTGCTAGCATGATGAGATCCAACATCGTATAGATTGCCACAACTGCGATCGCGAATTTGATGGCATCTCGTTGCGGGCGCCACTTTGTAAACAGATATAAGCCGGCGAAGAATATCGGCGCTCCAGCGAATACACTCGACCACGGAGAAATATCCAGAGCCGCAGCCTCATAGAATGCGTTGTCGTGCCCCGGTTCAATGACATACGCGTAGATAGCGACAACTCCAATCGCAACAGCGACATTGATCGCCATCAGCAAAATGGTCACGCCTGCAGCCTTTATCACATCGATTGCTTTAAACACATGTGCCTCCCTTTATTGGTAGTGCCTATTTCTTCTCAACGGTGTTTTTGAGCTTGCTAATAAAACCGTCCCAGCCAAATGGGTAGTCGGAAATATCTGATGGCCGCGTGAACCCTGAATGGATAACCGTAACACGTGTATAATCGCCCTCGTCCGCCAGCAGCCACGTGATTGTCTGCACAGGTACAGACGAATCGCCGCGCCAGTCCGGCCAGTCAGTGACAAGCTTTTCATTCTCAATATATTCAAGGATCTTTGTCGGCCCGCCCGCAACGTTGTGACCGCCGACTTCATAGCGCCAACCGTAGGAATATTTGCCACCGAGATGTGGCTCGACAACAGCGTTTTCAGCCCAGATCCACTCGGCCATCATTTCAGGCGTGATCAGCGCGGCAAACACGGCCTCCCTTGGAGCCTCGATCAAAATGGACTGCCGGATTTCCGGATCAGGGTCGTTGTAGTCAGGCAGTAGGAAGCCGTCGCCACCCTTGAGATAGGTGACGAAGTTGCCGCCGTGCAGCCGCCAGAGGTCATCGATCAGTTCTTTGACGCGCACGCCGGTCGGCGCCTCTGCGAAAGAATGACGACCGCTGATTGTCGTTCCATCAGCACCAGCATCAAGGGCAAATGTAACAGTGCTTTCAATACCAAGCAGGGGCCATGTGAACCCGAAACAGTTGGGTGGATCATAGGAAGTGATTTTTTGTGATGCCTGCGCCTTTGTCGGTGTTTCGATTGTATGTTTACCCCAGAACCTGAAGGTGCCACCTTCTTTCCCCTCGACCTCCACGTGTTCAGCGAACCATTTTTGCAGAACAGAAGGATCAGTCAGTGCCTGAAAGGTGTTCTCGGTCGATGCCGGTGCAGTCCAGGTGAATTCGTGAATGTAGATCATATTTATTCCGTATACTATTTATTTTTTTCTTCTGACACGCGGACACGTTCCTCAACCACGGTTTTGAGATTGGTCAACCGCGCCGCCCAGTAGAGCCTGTAGTTTTCGAGCCAGCGGTCAATTTCCCTCAAGCCGCTGGGCTCAAGCGAGTAAAAACGCTTCTGCGCTTCTCGTCTCTCTTGCAAAAGACCCGCGTTTTTCAAGACCCGCACATGTCGCGCAATCGCTGGCCGGCTGACCGCAAAGCGCTCGGCGATTTCCCCCGCCCCCAGCTCCCCTGCACGGAGATGATCGAGAATTGCCCGCCGGGTCGGGTCGGCGATCGCATTGAACGGGGACCGGGACAGGACAAATTCGTTTGTAACCATTCGGTTAAATAACAGCAAAATGAATAGCTTGGCAACCCTGCATCGCGTTCAGTCATGCAGAGAACCGGTTTCCATTTCGCCATCAATGGTGTAGCCGAACACGACCACTGCGAGACGAGAAGATCTATGTTGGACGCCCTGATCTCACTGGTTATTGCCACCACGGCCCTGCTCGGGTCGCCAGGCCCCGCAACCCTGGCACTGGCAGCGACCGGGGCCTCATTCGGGTTTCGACAAGGAGCGAGATTTCTCGGCGGTATCTTGACGGGTCTTGTTGCCGTGATCATCCTGGCTGCATGCGGCGTCTCAGCGTTGCTGATGAATGGCAGTGTCTTTGCGCCAGGGCTGCTCGTCTTTTCGACCCTCTACATCATTTATGTCGCCTTCAAGATCGCGAGCGCTCCTATTGGCCCGAATGACACGACCACAATACCGCAAGCTGCGCCTGGCTTCGGTGACGGGATCATCCTCAACCTGACCAATCCCAAGGCCTATGCGGCGTTTGCCGCACTCTTCACGGCCTTCAGCTTACCGATTGAAAGCATGGTTTTGCGCCTAGCGATAATGGCTGGCATTTGCTTTGCAGCGGCTGCCATCATTGACGTACTCTGGCTGGGACTTGGCACCCTGCTCGCAGGCGCGTTTTCCGACCCACGACTTGCCCGCCCGTTAAGGATTCTCTTTGCAACACTGATGATCGCCGCGGTTCTTTGGAGCCTTGTTAAGATCTCCGGCTAAACTGCAAGAGATCCTGATTTGACCTCGGCATGCCGTTTTACTAGGGTCTCATCAGTGTGGTTAGGGGTGTTAACCAATGAAGTGCGTTATTGGTTCTGTCTTCGCGTGGGGCGCGCAACTGGCCCAATCCTTGCAATTTTGTCGTCAACACTTTGTTAACCTTGGAAACCAGGCATGACGGTAGCGACAGAATTCAAAGATCTCGAAATCCGGGATATTGACGAGGGTCTTGCAGTGCCGACAGATGTGCCGGTGGGCCTTAACGGGCCGGTCAAAAGGGTAATTGACGTCGTCGTTGCGACCACTCTTTTTATCTTTATCCTGCCGATGCTGGCGGCAATCGCCATCTTGATCAGAGCCCAGGGCGCCGGGCCGGTCGTTTTTAAACAAACACGCTGTGGCAAAGCTGGTAAAGCGTTCACCTGTTATAAATTCCGTACAATGCAGATTGATGCGCCCGCAACGCTGCAGGAACTACTCGAGCGCGATCCGGCGGCGGCGGCTGAATGGGAGAAAAACCAGAAACTGCAAAACGATCCACGCGTGACCAAACTCGGCATTTTTCTGCGCCGCTCCAGCCTCGATGAACTGCCGCAACTGGTCAACATCATCGCCGGTGATATGTCTATCATCGGTCCGCGGCCGGTTACCTTCAAGGAACTGCCGCGTTATGGCAGCAAGCTTCCTTATTACGCCGCCGCCCGGCCCGGCGTCACCGGTCTGTGGCAAGTCAACGGCCGCAATAAGCTCGCCTACGAGCAACGCGTTGCCTATGATGCTGCCTATGCCAAAGACTGGAGCCTGATCGGCGATCTCAAGATCATTCTGAAAACCGTGCCAGTCGTTCTGTTTACGGATGGTGCATTTTAGACGTCGACCCTTGTTTTGAGGCGCAAATTGAAAATATTGCAAAAAGTCGTTTTGGTTGTTCTGGTTCTAATGAGCCTTTCCGCAGGCCTGGTAAAAGTTCTTCAGATGCCGCAGGAGGTGCAGTTCTTTGAGAGGGCTGGCCTCGGTATCACCATGCTTATCTTGCTCGGGGCCGGACAGATAGTTGGTAGTGTCTTGACGGTGTTGCCAAAATTCAGAAAGCCGGGCGCGACAATCATCGCAACAGGGTTCCTCGCCTCCAGCATCGTTATTTTCATGACCGGAGACCTCGCCTTCGCAGCAATTTCGCTTTTGCCTGTAGTTCTGACCGGCGTTCTTTTTTACGACACCAAAAAGTAGGCAGGCTTTATTTGTCAAATCAGATCAATCACCCGCAGCATGGCATCGAGATTTGCGGCACCTAAATGCATCGAGCGTTCCGGTGACCAGCCAAGCTCGGCCTCCGGATTATTCTTCGCATCCTTGAACGGCATTTCCAGGGTCATTGTCAGACAGCCAAATTTCCACGCCAAATAGTTTGTGCAGATCGAGAGATCCGCTTCACCCGGCGGATCCACAGGGTAGCCGTACTCTGTCTGAAAATCCGGGCTGATCGACTCCAGCGCTGCTTTGTAGGCATCAAGTAACATCTGTTGCTTTTCGCTAAAGTTGGGTGCACCCTCCCCGCCGGCAATAAAATTATACGGTAGATTTTCATCGCCATGCACATCGAACGCGAAATCGACACCGGTCTCGTTCATTTTATTTAGCACATGGAAAACTTCCGGGCTGTTTTCAATGCTCGCCTTGTTCCATTCGCGGTTGAGATTGACCCCTTTGGCGTTGGTGCGCAGGTGACCCCGGCGACTACCGTCCGGGTTCATATTCGGCACGATATAGAAAACTGCTTTTTCAAGTAACACGCGCGCGACAGGATCAGTTTCATCAAGCAACCGCCCGAGCAACCCTTCTATCCACCATTCGGCCATGACCTCCCCTGGATGCTGACGCGCCGTCACCCAGAACGACAAGCGCCCGTCGCCGGGTGTCCCGATGGTCAGCAAATCGATATCCTGCCCATCAAGCGTCGTCCCCGGTATCGACACCTGCACCCGCTCGCTTTGCATCGCTGAGGCCACAAGATCGGCGTGTCGCTCCATCGAGTACGGTGCGAAATACGCGTAATAAACCGAATTCATATACGGCGTGTGCTGAATGGTCAGGACACCGTTTTCGAACCGCGTCGGTACCCGAAACCAGGTCTCACGGTCATAGGACGCGACCGCGTTGTAGTCCTCCCAACCGGGAGGATAAGCCGAGGACCCGGCATTGATAATATTGAGCACACAATCTTGATCAGCCGCGCCGGTCAGCCGGAAATAGAACCACTGATAGAACTCTGAGTCGTTATCGTGCCTAATGTGCAGCCGGATGTCTGAGGCGCGCTCGCAAGCGTCACAGATGATGTTGCCGCCGTCAAAATTGCTAGAAATCCGCAAACTATCGCTCATTTCAGTCCCTGTTCATGTCAATTTGTCACCTTGGCGCGGGTGTACGCGCCGCGAAAGGTTTCTCCAACCCCGATTTACCCTTTCTGGGGACCGCAACGCTTTGACTCAGCGCCAATATTGGCATTTAATCGGGGCTGGTTGGGTAAATTGGGGGACCAGAGATGGCCACGAAGTTCATCACGGTGCATGGCACGGGCGACGGCGTACGCGATGCCAAGGAGCCAAAGTGGTGGCAGCCGGAAAGCCAGTTTTCCCGCGATCTCATTAATCAGGCCGGCGGCGGCACGGTTGAGCCGTTCATGTGGGACGGCAAAAACGATGAACTGTCGCGCCGTGAGGGCGCTGAAAATCTGCTCTGGAGACTGCGGGACTATGAAGACCGCGGCGATGAAGTTGTCCTGATCGGCCACAGCCACGGCGGCTCGGTTATCGCCACGGCCCTGACCTTCGCCATGTCAACGCAGCGCGAATTCAGTAACATTAAATCCGTCATCACGGTCGGCACCCCTTATATCGGGATGAAGCGCCAGCGCTGGTTTTGGGACCGGCTGAATTTCGCTGGGCAGCTTGGGTTTCTCTACTCACTTTTCCTGTTAGTCCTCACGCTTATCGCGATCTGGACAGTTGTCATTTTTGAGTTCTCAGCCCCTGACATGGCTGAGATGGCCGACCAGATGTCCAAAACGTCTCCGACGGATATGACGTACGATATGCAGGACGTGACTGTCGCGGAAGATGAAGTGGATTCAGCCTATGTCACAATCGCTTCATCGCTCTTCATCATTGCCCTGACAGGATTCTTTTTGTCGCGATCGCAGAGGCGCTTACGGGAATTGCACGACAAAAACATCGTCGCAAGATTTCACGATGCATTCAGCTCGAGGTGGCTCGCACTTTACGACCAGCGCGATGAAGCCATAAACGGACTGAAACGCGTCTATGACATGAAGTTAAAGCTGCTGGAACCAGCTCAAACCCAAGAAGCGCTCCGGTTACTCCTTGTTTTCTTCGCAATCTTTCTGGTCGGCAGCTCCGTGGCGGCAGAACAGTTGTTCAAAATCATGGACCTCGCCGGCGGATTCTTTCCCGACTGGAAATTGATGCAAAATGAGGGGTTGAAGACCTTCTTCGATGAACATGCGCAATACAGTACACCGAGCGATATCCATTGGACATTGTACGAGTTTGGGAAAAATCGCGCTTTCGAGGTCCTTATCTGGTATAATCAGTTTGTCATATCAACCCTCGAGCTTCCAAATCTAGTGCTGGATACTGCTTCTGATGAGTTTGGCAAGAGTTCCTTCGCGGTCGGATTTCTTGCTGATATAATCAGTGTACTGGCGAAACTTGCCATCGTGATGGTGTTTTTCCCGATCTCGGATCTGCTGAACCGGTTCCTTCTGGGTCGGTTGTTTTCTGCTCAAATGAACGGCATATTCGGCAACCAGATCCGCCAGCAAGCACTCGGCAATACAACCAAGGGTGAGGACCTCACAGGCGTTGGTCGTATGCCAAAGGGTTGGACTGAAGATGCGGAACCTCTGTCGGAAGAGGCAAGTTTGGCGCTGTGTAACTATGCTGCTGATCATGCCCGTGATACACTCATCAAACTGCAAGATGTCCTGGCCGACAGCATGATCGCGGCAGACCAGACACTGGTTGACGCGCTGACCGAGCAACTAAGTTGGAATGAAATGATCCATACGGCTTATTTCAGGGTACCTGAAAGTCGCGCACATATCATTGATCGCACGTTGCAAAAATCGGGACTGGCGAATAAAGGTGGCTCTACTCGCCTTCACCAAAACGATCTTCCACCAGCTTTACCAGCGTATCAAGTGCTACGTCGGTCTGCAGTCCCTCGGCCTTTATCAGAATAGTCGAACCTATTCCCGCGCCGAGCATCATCAGCCCCATGATCGAACAGCCACCGACTTCAACGCCGTCGCAGATGACTTTTATGTCAACATCAAACGATCCGGCTACGGCGCAAAATTTTGCCGAAGCGCGTGCATGAAGGCCGCGCTTGTTGCGTATTACAGCTTTTCTGATAACGGGCCCCGACATAAGATCGGCCTCACCTAACGCGCCGACGTTAGTCGGCTTTCTCCCCCGAGAGGACCCAGGAAGCCACATTGATATATTTGCGCCCAGCCTCATGAGCCGCCGCAATAGCGCTCGGCATGTCGGTTTCGGCGCGATAAGGACCCGGCGCAAGTTTGATCAACATCGGCAGATTGACCCCCGCGATCACTTCCGCTTTCGCTTTGTCCATGACCGAGATCGCAAGGTTAGAGGGCGTGCCGCCGAACATGTCGGTCAGGATGATCGTCCCCTCTTTACCGCCAACAGAAATCGCCGCCGCGAGAATGTCCTCGCGACGCTTCTCCATGTCATCATCATCGCCAATGCAAATCGCCGTGATGTTTGGTTGCGCGCCGACAACATGCTCGACGGCCTTCAGGAATTCTTCCGCCAATTGTCCGTGAGTAACGACAACGAGACCAATCATGTGTTCCTTCGCCCCTTCTTGGCTACGCGGCCATCCTGCCGTGATGCATCGAAATGTCTAGCCAAAACTGCACGTGCTGCATGTCGGATTTTGTGCGGTGCTGATGCTTCAAACGGCTCGAACGCCAGAACCGGCAGCGTGCAACCGGACCCAGCGATAAGTTTCTCGGTGCGCCTCCCAGGCAGGCGCGATGTTCGGCGATCAAGATCACATATCAGGCGCAAGCGGACCGCTTCGTCAGACCCGACCGCGACGATCCCGACAGCGCGAATTTCGATCAAATCGCGGATCTGTTTGGGGCAACGCACAATGAGCCTGCCGTCTTCTTCCCGGATAATGACAACATCGTCGGCGACCAGCCGGGTGCGCCGAAACGGGCAGGCCTCCATCAGACGCAGGGCCAGATCAGACTTGCCGGTGCCCGATGCGCCGCGCAGGAAAACACCGGCGAGCGGTCCGTCGGCATCCACCGCAACCGCAACAGCTGTGCCTTGTACAATTTCACCAAGGACACCAACACTGCCGCTCATGATGCTTTTGCCTGACTGAGGCGCAGTGGCAAGGTCACGTGAAAGACCGCGCCAGCCCTGTCCCCACGATCATCCATTCTGTTTTCCGCCCAAATGAAACCGCTGTGAGATTCGGTAATCTGGCGGGAAATGGCAAGACCCAGTCCAGAATTATTTCCAAAGTCTGCGCCTGCCGGGCGTTCTGTATAAAACCGTGTGAAAATGCTTTCGAGATTGTCCGCCGGGATGCCCGGGCCTGAATCAGTAATAGTGATGTGAACCTGCTGATTGCGTTCTTTTTCGCTGCCTTTCGTCGTGATTGCCACAACGACTTGCGCATTTGAAGGGCTGAAAGAAATGGCATTGTCAATCAGGTTGCGGAAAACCTGACCAAGTGCGGTCGGTGATCCCAATACATAAAGCGGTCGCGCGCGATGCGGAATATTCAAGATAACACCCGCCCGCTCTTGTTTGCCCGTGGTCGCATAAACATCCACAATATCGCGCAACAATTTTTCAATGTCGACGACTTCGCGTGTCTCGCGCGCAAGCTCGGCGTCGAGTCGTGACGCGTTAGAAATATCCGTAATCAGACGATCCATCCTAATCACATCTTTCTGGATCACCGCCATCAGTTTGGCTTGTGCTTCGGGTGTTTTGGCGATACCGAGCGTTTCAGCCGCGCTGCGGATCGAGGTCAATGGGTTTTTAAGCTCATGCGAGACATCCGCTGCAAAACTTTCAATCGCTTCAATCCGCGCATATATTGCCCGTGTCATGGCTCGCAGAGAAGCGGACAACTCGCCAATTTCGTCGCGGCGCATGGAGAAATCCGGGATCCGCACACGGCCGGCAACCGCGATCCCTTCGCGCACCCGGTCGGCGGCGATCGCCAGTTGCCGGATTGGTTGTGCAATCGCCGCTGTTAGCAACAATGAGGATAAGAACGCTGCGACAAGCGCGAGCCCGAAAAATGGAATGATAGCGCCGCGCGCTTCATCAACCAGATCCTGAATGCCACCGATCTCGGCCGTTACCACCCCATAAACCGCCTGAACCTTACGGATCGGTACGGAAACGGAGGCAACCAGTTCCTCTTCTTCATTATACCGCACAGACGTCACACTGCCCTTGCCCTCGTTGGGAGCTGACTGGAACGCCTCAGTGAGTTCCATTTCAAGGGTCCGGCTCAGTGCGTCCTGCCGGAAACCTGCCATTGGCAACAGACTGATCACCTGATCGTTGATCGTCTCCATCATGCCATCAAAGGTGAAACCTTCCTCTTCGATTTCAGGCAGTGATGTAAGATCAAATTCATCTTTACGCAGAACAACATCCTCGAGCAGCAAAGTGCGCGCATTGGCAACTGGTAGCTCATCGTAATTCTGCGGCGCATTAAACACACGCACCCGACCCTCAAAACCGTCCCACAGCCGGTTGAACACTTCATTTACATAGTCTTCGCGCAACGAGACCTGGCACCCGGCGGCTTCTCCATCAGCTTCGGCTGGCCGGTCACAGGCGATATCGTCGGCCGCAACCTGTGCAATGATGTCGGCGATCACCTGCGCTTGCCCGCGTACACCCTCGAGCTTTGCTGCAATCAGGCCGTCGCGATATTGCGTCATGCCGAGAGAGCCGAGCAGCAGGATTGTCAGGCCGATGAGGTTGGCGACGACAATCGTCAAGGTCAAACGCGAAAAGGTCAGCCCGCCGACGAGCTGACCTGACTGTCTGCGCTCCCCGTCCAAAGCAGCGGAACGCGCCGGGTCTTTTTCAGGCTTTTCCATTCAAAGCCAAACTTACCCTTATTCTTCCTTGTATTTGTACCCCACGCCGTAGAGCGTCTCTATTTGATCGAACTCTTTGTCGTAGACACGGAACTTTTTGCGAATCCGCTTGATGTGGCTGTCTATGGTCCGGTCATCCACATAGATCTGGTCATCATAGGCAGCATCCATCAACGCGTCGCGGCTTTTGACAAAACCGGGCCGGGTTGCGAGGGCCTGCAAGATCAGGAATTCCGTCACCGTCAAGGTCACATTATCGCCCTTCCAGCCACAGGCATGGCGCAGCGGATCAAGCGTCAGATTGCCGCGCTTAATCACCTGCTTTTCTTCTTCGGCGGAGGCCTGAGGACCGGCATTGGCGCGACGCAGCACCGCCTTGACCCGCTCCAGCAGCAGCCGCTGCGAGAACGGCTTTTTCACATAATCATCGGCGCCGAGCGTCAGGCCCAGCACTTCGTCAATCTCTTCATCCTTGGAGGTCAGGAAAATAAGCGGCAGGCTTGAACCCTGGCGCACATTGCGCAGCAGTTCCATGCCGTCCATCCGCGGCATTTTGATGTCCGAAATCACCAGATCTGGCGCCTTCAGCTTGATCGCATCAAGCGCTTGAGCGCCATCTTCATAGGTGGTCACATCGTGACCGTCCGCTTCCAGCGCCATCGACACCGAGGTCAGGATATTCTGGTCATCGTCAACGAGGGCTATTGTTGCCATCATGTTCATCCCCTTAAGGTTTCGTCCTACTCTACGCCTGTTTTGAACACCGTGAAAAGACCAACGCGAGGCGCTGATAAGGCCGTTTTGGGGCAGGTCGCCTTAAAATCCAATTGGCTGAGGGCAAGGTTAAAGTTTTGGCTGATTGCCGCGTCAGGTTGCAATATTTTGCCAACTACACAATCCCTTCCATAAACTCGGCCATCTCGACATCCAGCTCCGACAATCCGTTGACGTCATGAGTGGCCAGCGTTACCTCGACCCGGTTATAGACATTGAACCATTCCGGGTGATGATCCATTTGTTCTGCCTTCAGCGCCACCTGCGTCATGAACCCAAACGCCTCGTTAAAATCCTTGAACTGAAACTTGCGAAATATAGCATCACGCCCTTCAACCAGCGACCACGCCGGATGGCGGCCTAGAAACTCGTGTTTTTTGTCGTCTGTCAGTTTAGTTGCCATGATTGTTCCTCCATCCGGTTTTGGTCGTTTTACTATCACTCAAACCAGGCTCTTAAGAAAATGCGCCGGCGTTCCTCAAGTCGCGCATTCTTCCGACCAGCAGTATCAGGCTGAGCGGCAGAAAGAAAAGCAACACGAACGATCCCAACCACCCATATGGCTCATCCAAGTAAGCGCGGCTGATCTTGTCGACCGCGCTGGCGTAAAAAAGATTCACAGCGAAGATACTGCCAAAATACAAAAGCACCAGAACCACAAGCGCATCGGTCTCCACCTTGAACACAGCAAAACCGTATAGCGATAGTAAGGCAATAAGGCCGACAACGACTAATACATCCGCTGCACCGGAATGCGTTGTTCCGGTACCACTCAAGACAGTAACTCTGTATGCCGAACAAGGCCACAACAACATAAGAAAGTGAGTAAAGGAAGCTATTGCTGAAAACAGCGCGGAGCTCAACCCTCTCGCATCGAGAATCACAAGGAACACCAGTCCGACGATGCCAATCGCGATCCAACCAACGATGAACCTGATCGGGTCCATGAAAGTGATCTTTGCTGCAGCTCTATCCGAGAGGTTTTTCATGTCATCATTGCTTCCTTAACCCAGGCCGGCACAATCTCCGCCGCCGGTCCGTAGTGCGTCTCGTCAAACAGGCCGGCAGTGTCAGAGGGCTCCAGATTAATCTCTATACATCGGATGCCCAGCGCTTTTGCCTCGGCGACAAACCCAGCCGCCGGATAAACCGAACCGGACGTGCCAATCGAGACGAACAGATCCGCCGCTGCGATCTTCTGGGTGATTTCGTCCATCAACATTGGCATCTCACCAAACCAGACAATGTGCGGCCGCAACGCCCGCGTGGCAGAACACGCCGGGCAGACTGTATCCACAAACAGATCCTCCAGCCAGCCCGACACCATCCCGCACTTGGTACAGCGAATTTTTGCCAGCTCACCGTGCATATGCAGCAAGTTGCGACCGCCACCGCGCTCATGCAGATCGTCGACATTTTGCGTCACAACGGTCAATTCGCCGCCACTGTCTGCCAACGCTGCTTCCATCCAGGCCAGCGCCACATGTGCGGCATTCGGCTCAACGCTGACCATCCCTGCCCGCCGCAGATTGTAGAATTCGTGTACCAGCGCCGGATTGGCCGCGAAGCCTTCCGGCGTTGCCACATCGCGGTAATCATACTTTGCCCAGATGCCGCCCGCATGGCGAAATGTCGGCACGCCGGAATCAGCGCTGATCCCGGCGCCGGTCAGAACCACGATTTTTTTGAAACCACTCACCTGTTCCTTTTAACGAGATGACAGCGCATCGCAATCGTCGCATAATAAGCAACATGAAGCGCGTGCTCTTTGTCTGTCTTGGGAATATCTGCCGGTCACCGGCAGCAGAGGGCATGCTCCGGTACATGGCAGACGATATTCGGCTGCAGGTCTATTGCGATTCCGCCGGCACTGGCGCCTGGCATGTCGGCAAGGCACCCGACCGGCGCATGCAGATGGCCGCGATCCGGCGCGGTATCGACATTTCCCATATCGCCGCGCGCCAGGTCGAACTTTCAGACTTTTACGAGTTCGACTACCTCCTCTCGATGGATTTTGACAACCACAACACCCTCCTTGCCATGGCCCCGGCGAACCGCGCCTGCGACATCAGGTTGTTCCTCGATTTCGCGGACAGCGATACGCGAGAAGTGCCTGATCCCTATTATGGCGGCACGGATGGTTTTGAACATGTCCTTGATTTGATCGAACGTGCCGCAAAAGGTTTTCTCGACCATCTGGAAAACGAAGATGACTGACGAAGGCGCGCCCGGACACCTCCTATGCCTTGGCGCGGGGTACACAGCTAGCTTCGTCGCCGACCACCTGCGGCCCAAAGGCTGGGCGGTTAGCAAGACAACCAGGTCTCCTGACAGGGCAACCGATCATTCCCAGATCTATTGGGATGATGAAACTTCTCTGAGCAAAGCCAATCTCACGCAGATCACGGACATCTTGGTTTCAACTCCTCCGCAGACGGACAAATGCCCCGCCCTGACGGCGCTGATATCAGCAAGACCCGCCATACCGGCACTGCGCTCAGTTATCTACTACTCATCGACAGGCGTCTGCGGTGATCACGACGGTGCCTGGATAGACGAGACAACACAGCCCTGCTCCCGCCTCGCGCGCGGCAAAAACAGGATCATTGCCGAGAACGCCTGGCAGGCTTTCGGGGCGCAGGAACACCTCCCTGTGACCATTGTTCGCCTCTCCGGCATTTACGGCCCCGGCCGGAACGCCCTGGAGACACTTCTTCGTCAGGGCAAGAACGCCAGGCGCATCTACAAAAAAGACCACGTGTTCAACCGCATTCACGTTGAGGATATCGCCCACATCACTGGCGCGATCTTTCTGCGGACAGCGCGCAATAACCCACTTCCCCACGCACTCTACAATCTCGCCGATGATGAACCTGCAGCGGCGCAGGAGGTTATTGACCACGCCGCGTTCTTGCTGGGCGTTCCCTCACCGCCTCTCATCCCGATCGCCAAGGCTAATCTCACCCCAATGGCACGCAGCTTTTACGCCGAGAACAAGAAAATCCGAAATACCCGGGTCAAAAATGACCTGAACCTGACCCTCGGCTACCCGACTTACCGCGCTGGCCTGAAGGCCCTTTTACCTACCATTAACAATTTCGAAGAGCCATCAAAGTAAACCAAATTTTAAACCGCAATGCCATAAAACCATCAGGAATATCGGGGGTTTTGTGAACACTGATCCAGAATTTGACGACAGTTTCGTCTCGGAAGAACTCCTGAACTCGGCAGCTGTCGGCAGCGCCATGGCGGCACCTCTCAGCGTTGTCTCAATTTTGTTCGTTCTCGCGGCCCTTTACGGTCAATCGCCTCTTATCCCGACCCTTCTCTGGGGCGGCACGATTTGCGCCATCGCCTCGGCGATGTTTATCTGTTCAACTTACCGACAAGGCGGTCGCCGGAGCTTGTTCTCAAAGGGTCTGCACAATGGTTTGACCCTGTTGCTCGGATTTTTGTGGGGCTCCTCACTTTTCGTCATGGCGCCGGAACCCAACATCTATACCGCCTCGATCCTGACGGTGATCGTTGTCGGCGTCTGCATTTCGTCGCTGCTGGTTCAGCTGTCAAATCCACCAGCCTGGATCTTGATGTTCATCCCGGCAATCGGTATTCACAGCATTTATCTTTACACACATGATCAGACTGGGTACTTCCAGCTTGCCAGCGTTAGCTTGATCTTTTCTACGCTGATCGCGATTGTTGCCATCCGGATCAAAAACTACCTACTCGACAATATCGAAGCGCGCCATGCGCTGCAGGAGAAGAACGAAGAAATCCTCGACAAAAATGCGCGCCTCTACAAGCTCGCCCATTATGACGGGTTGACCGGCACTGCCAACCGCAAGCTACTGATCACCGCTGCCAATGACTACATTGAGAAATTGTCCAAATCCGGTAAAACTTGTGGATTTCTGCTGATTGACCTCGACCACTTCAAGCATTTGAACGATACGATGGGGCACGCCGCGGGCGACGAACTCCTCTCCATTGTCGGCGCGCGCTTGCGCAACTGCGTGCGTGCAAACGATATCGTCGCACGCATCGGCGGCGATGAATTTGGTGTCCTGATCACTGATCTCGACGAAGGAGAACTCGCCGAAGATATCGCCGACAAGATCATCAGAAGCCTCGACCTCCCGCAGCGGGTGCTGGGGGCGCTGTTGAACAGTCGCGCTTCGATCGGCATTTCCTATTATCCACGCCACGGTATTTCGATCACCGAGCTGATGAACAATGCCGATCTGGCGCTACAGTCTGCCAAAAAAGAGGGCCGCGGTAAATATCAGGTGTGCACGAATGATTTGCAGCTCGCCGCGGTCAAGAAACTGACGGTAGAGAGCGAATTGCGCCGGGCCCTGCGCAAGCAAAGCATCGGCTATCACTTTCAGCCGATCATCTCGACCACAGACGGCAAAATCCGCGCTGCCGAAGCGCTGGTGCGGCTCATGGGCAGCGAGGAGACATCCTCGAATGCCGAAGAGATTATGCAGGTCTCTTCGGCTGTTGGCCTGTCCGAGGAATTAAGCAGGGTTTTGTTTCAGTCTCTTGAAGAACAGGGGCAGGAAATGTTCCAAACTTTGCCGGACCTTGAGAAAATATCAATCAACCTCAGTCCGCTGGAGCTGCGCTCGGCAACGCCGGTCAAACACCTTGAAGATATCTTCAGACGCGGTACCTTCACACCCGACCAGTTACAGATCGAGATCACCGAACAGTCGGTGCTTGAACGCGGCGCCGATCAGGCCCGCGATGCCATAGACCGATTGTCGGCGATGGGCCTCTCGATCATTATGGACGATTTCGGCACCGGTTACTCGTCGCTTACCCATCTCAAACTATTGCCGATTGACGGGATCAAGATCGACAAGTCGTTCGTGCGTGAGCTGAACAATGATTTACGCGATGCTGCCATCGTTCGCTCACTCGTCGGGATGTGCAAAGGCCTCGGTCTGAAAGTCACCGCCGAAGGTGTCGAAGACTTTGCCCAGTTCGAGACCCTGCGGCGCCTTGGCTGCGACTACGTGCAAGGCTATCTCTTCTTCAAGGCGCTCGCGGTCGAGGAGCTTGCCCGCCTCGTAAAAGAAGGCCCGCACGAGACCTTCGACTGGGCTCAGCAGCTTCTCGTCCACGAGCCGGATCCGGCCGAAACCCCCGAAATTGCTGAGATTTCAGCGCAAAGCATGCCCCACACAGGTTGACCAACGCAATCATATAAAGAAATCTTTATATAACGATTGCGTTTCGTCCCGCGACTGGTATAAGCCCAGGCAACTTCTCAACCAAGCGCGTTCGCAAAAGTGGCCACCGGTTTTGCGAACAACCGCGCGACAACAAATATGTTTGGAAAGGCAGCGCTTCATGAGCACGCAGGATTACGTTGTTAAAGACATTTCACTGGCAGATTTTGGCAATAAGGAAATTGAAATTGCTGAAACAGAAATGCCCGGCCTGATGGCCACGCGCGAAGAATTTGGTGCAGCGCAGCCGTTGAAAGGCGCCCGCATTGCCGGCTCGCTGCACATGACAATCCAGACCGCCGTCCTGATCCAGACGCTCGAAGCCCTCGGCGCTGAAGTCCGCTGGGCCAGCTGCAACATCTATTCGACACAGGACCACGCAGCATCCGCCATCGCCGCATCGGGTACGCCTGTCTTCGCGGTAAAGGGCGAGACCCTCGAAGAATACTGGAACTATGCTGACCGCTTGTGGGAATGGCCAAATGGCGACCTTGCGAACATGATCCTCGATGACGGTGGTGATGCAACGATGCTGATCCTGCTCGGCTCGGAAGCAGAAGAAGATCCCTCGGTTCTGGATAATCCGTCTAATGAAGAAGAAGAAGCACTCTTCAACACAATTAAGAGCCGCCTTGAACGCGACCCGGGCTTCTATTCCCGCGTCAAAGCTTCCATCCAGGGCGTCACCGAGGAAACCACAACGGGCGTTCTGCGTCTTTATCAACGCGAAAAAGCTAACGATCTCCCGTTCCCGGCGATTAACGTCAATGACAGTGTCACCAAGTCGAAATTCGACAACAAATATGGCTGCCGCGAGAGCCTCACAGATGGTATCCGCCGTGCGACTGACGTCATGATGGCCGGCAAGGTCGCTCTCGTCGCCGGGTACGGCGATGTTGGTAAGGGCTCAGCTGAGAGCCTGAAGGGCGCTGGCGCCCGCGTCATGGTCACCGAGATTGATCCGATCTGCGCCCTGCAGGCAGCGATGGACGGTTTCGAAGTCGTCACGATGGAGCAAGGTGCACCGCGTGCGGATATTGTGGTGACCGCCACGGGGAACAAGGACATCCTCACCGTCGATCACATGCGCTCACTGAAGGATATGGCGATCGTCGGTAACATTGGCCATTTCGACAATGAAATTCAGATCGATGGCTTGCGCAACTTCAAATGGACCAACATCAAGGACCAGGTCGATATGGTCCAGTTCCCCAACGGCAAGCGCATGCTCCTGCTCTCACAGGGCCGCCTGCTCAATCTTGGCAACGGCACGGGCCACCCATCCTTCGTGATGTCCGCCTCATTTACCAACCAGACCCTCGCCCAGATCGAGCTCTGGACTAAAGGGGAGCAGTACGACAATAAAGTCTACGTCCTGCCGAAACATCTCGACGAAAAAGTTGCCGCGCTGCATCTTGAAAAAGTCGGTGCCAACCTCTCAAGGCTGACCGACGAACAAGCCGCCTACATCGGCGTCTCCCCGGACGGTCCGTACAAATCAGATCAATACCGGTATTAAAAACTCTTCCGATGTACTCCTCGAACTGGGCGGAGTACACGAAATATCCTGCTGGCGGAACGCAATATCAGGCTCTGTACTGCAAAACAATATTGTGTACAGCTTGCTTCAGGCGGTGCACTCTTTGATCAGACTCAGGCATCTCAAAATATTTTTGGCTTAATCGTAGTGAGAAGCTGGCGAAATCTGCTTCGCTGCCAGAAGAGGGATGCAACGTTCTAAATTTGAACACCCGCTCACCACCAGTTGCTTGTATCTGTAAGCAGCATGCTGCAACCGAAGTACAGGAGGGATCAATCTTGCCCAGTGGTATGATACATTCTGCCTTGTTCAATACTACAGGATTACCAGGCTCGTACCGGTCGACTGTTTCCTCTATGTAAGTCAGAATTCCCTTTTCCTGATCAACTGAAATACTGAACCGAGATATTTCGTCTGGTTCCTGGTGGTTAACCCAGTCATCAGCCAGCTCACTGAGCAACTTAGCTAGATCGTCATCACCCTTATCCACCAAGATTAATTCCTCGATTGTTCCCACGCACATAACGGGCACATACATCTAACCCCTCTCTGGACTTCAAGATAGGTGCCGCAACAATATCACCTGATGTAATGAATCGGGATGCGCCGCGCAACTGTCCTGTTTGCGGATTGCAAATTTTAGTCAGTTTGGTAACAATATCTGTATCCATTTCTTGCCATTCCTCGCCTTCTCTTGATCTCATGTCCCACAGACGCGCTGTGCCGTCGGCGCTTGTTGTCACAACCGTATCAAGAGTTTTGTTGACAGTTACCGAAAGAACACCACCTTCGTGTCCTTGCAAGCGCATGATTTCATTTGCGAACATTTGCATCCATATCCTAGCTGTCCCGTCCATACTACTACTCGTCACAACACCATTAGCTATCGTGACAGATGTGATCGGTGCCTGGTGGCCGCGCAGAAGACTGCTCGGTGGCATTCCGAACCCGCCGGCGCCCAATGAGGAGACAGAGATGTTATTTGTGTTGTCTGTCAGCGCCGTCGTCACGCCTTGTGAATTCACGGAGGCGCTGGCAAGACGCCCGCCGTAAAAAGGCAGCTCAGCCTTCTCCGTGATCGGATCGGTCAAGCTCCAGACTGTAATGCGTCCCTGATCAGCAGTGATCAATTCCGGCGCGTCTTGACCAAAAAAAGCCGCATAGAATTTTCTGTTTTCGCGCTTCAAAGTGAAGAGATTCTCGCCTGTTTCCACATTCCAAATGAACAAGGTGCCAGTCTCGTCGCATGTAACAAGGCGGCTCCCAGCCTCGTTAAATCGCGACCACACGACCTTACCCTGATGTCCCTCCAGAGAAACGGCAGTATTTTCTTGATTTGTCTGTCGCAGCCAGACCTCTCCTGTATCAGACATGATATTCATCGACATGCCATCAGAACTGAAACTCAAGACAATACCAAAAACATCTTCGCTGCTGACTATATCCAGTGACTGAAGGTCCCAGACCTTGATGGTTTGATCAACGCCCGCTGTGATAATATGCGTGTCGTTTTCCATGAATGCCGCAGCTCGAACCGGCCCTTCATGCCCCACCAATCGGCCAATTCCTCTAGAAAAACTCGAGGCATCATAAAGTACATTCGTCACTTCCGGATAGAAAGGGTGCAGCCAATCCTGGCGCGCAGCCAAAACCGCTAAGCGTAATGCCCGCTCGGCATTGGAACCTCTATCATCCGGTAACGTCGGAGAAACGCTGTCCTCCAAGGCTGTGAATGAAAATATCGTCAGTTGACGGACTTCTTCGAGATTATTCGCTCTTGTAGATTTTACAGCATATCCGGATACAATCACGCCGACTGAGAGTGCCGCCACCGCCAATATTCGGTTCCGGGTTTTCCGGCGTCTGGTTTCGCGTTGCCACAAATTGTCAAACGGGACATTCAGGATGCCTGCCGTCAATCGGGTTGTGAGGCGGTGCAAGCCTTCCTTTCGCCAGTCTGGTGCAAGTGGTTCCTCCGGTGTGTCTGTAAGTTCCCCTTCAACGGTGACCTTGAAACGCAATGAGGGGCAAAAACACTCCGTTATCGGATCGCCGGAATTAGGCACACCTTCGACTATCACAGCGAAGACTCTGGCATCAGAATTCCGTTTGAATCGGCGTACTTCCAGATCAACCCACTTCGACCGGGCCGAATTGGGACTGCACAATACGATCAGACACTCAGAGGCGGCCAACGCTTGTTCCAAAGCCGTCCCCAGATCTTCATTCGCCCCCATCTCGTCATCATCTCGGAAGACACGACCAATTTTTCTACTTGATGGATCAATATCTGCAACAACACCTAAGGGCACCTTGTAGGACTCGAGCTCCCGGTGAAGTTTTTTCGCCCAGCGTTTGTCGTGCTGACTGTAACTCACAAAAGCTCTATACTTTGACTCTAACATTTTCGTTGCCTGCACGAGCTCTTGTTTCTCACGTAATGACGGTTGCAGAAGAAATTCGGGGAACAAACCGTAACTTCTTATATCGTGTTTCCTCTGCCTTACGACCATTTAATACGTGCCTAAACAGTCCCCATTTGAGCCAATTAGTCCACCGATAAGCAAAAAATTGTCGGCCAGTTTTCCAGGTCTGATTGACCAGGGCATGCTTGCGTTGCCCCCTTTTTTACCACAAGATCAGCTAGTTTAAACCACGTTCGAATGCGACAGTGTGCGCAATCCCATCGTCGAGATCGAACGGAGCCTTAAAAGCAACCGCGGTGCAGAGCTTTTCTCCTGAAAGGGCTAAAGGAACGGACAAATCAAGAGCGGAGATAGCAAGAGCCAACCCTCTTTCTTCACCCGCTGGGGCCTTTATATTGTAGGTCCAGCCAAGCGCTTCCGCGAACCGCTGAACCCAAACACTGTGTGGCGCGGGTGGCGTGTCCGTCACATTGAAGATGGAATTAAAAGCGCGCGTATCAGCCAACACATCGCAAATCGCCGCCGCGACGTTGCCGACATATCCGTAAGTCGTGGTCCAGTCCAACCAAGGCTGGGGCACTTCAAGCTCGCCAATGCCTGCAAGCATGGGTTGGATAACCCATCTAAATCGGCGATGGCGATCTTCGGGACCAAAAACCATTGGAAGGCGGAGAATGGTCCAATCGGTTTTCATACGCCGGACTGCGGCCTCGATTGGGATCTTGTCATAGGCATCAAGCCATAGGTCGGGATCGCCAATGCGACGCGCAACTTTGTTGCGGTAAGGATACCAGATGCTTCTCAGCGGCGCATTTTCATCCAGAAGCCCAAGAGTTGGGGATCCTGTTTCCATGCGATGAAGAAGGCCGTAGTTTCGATAGACGTCCGACGAACTCAGCAAAACATAGTGACCGATTTGTCCATCCAGGATCGTGATGAGTCGATCAGTTTCTCCTGGCCGGTAGGCCACGACATCCACAATCACGTCGACTTTGTATCGTTTGACGAGCGCAAGAACCATCTCCGGCTTGGCCCGATCCGCTTGAACCGTAACCAGTCGGTTGTTCACGGCAGGAGAAGTATTCCTGGAAGCAGAAACGATCATGTTTTGCTCGGACAAAATAAGCTGATCGACGACTGCGTTCCCAATCATTCCACCAGCACCGAGAACCAAGACCTTCATTTGAAATTCCTACTCAGGCAACTCCATGAGAGCGTGATTTAGCTTCTCTGGAAGGCGAGGACTGACGTGCGCGCATTACAATATTCACTACCTCGGAATTGGCAAAACCAGACCGGGTAAGCTATCGCCATTCATCTCCGCGATAGCAACGCCATATGTATCTCCTTTCTCACCGTCGGGTAATTGACCAATAAACGCGCCGGTACCGTCATTAATATGGTAGCAAGTTCGCACCTCTTCAATCTGATCGAGGTTTTTGAACACGCTGTGCTGCCGGCGTTACTTGGGCAGCGCGCGACGCGGCTTGTTCACACATCGACGGATTGTCCAAAAACTCAATGAACATTGGCGTTGCGTCATCGCCCCAGAACAAATGATCAGTAGTCGCAACGGTTGGAACGCCGTAAACGCCGCGCGCAATTGCTTCGTCTGTGTTGGCCTTAAGTTCGGCTTTTATCTTCGCGTCGGAAATCGCAGACCGGAAATCGGCGACGCCCAGCTTTTCGGCAAGTGCCTGAAGGCTTTTGGTTGATTGTCCGTCATTACCCGCTCCCCAGACATGCGCGTACACCGTTCGGACAACATCGAGGGTTGCGCCGACTGATAGGGTCAATCTCAATAGTGAAAGTGGATTGAAAGGATGCCGCGGCGGACCGGCGAAAGGAAGATTGCGTTTTTCCGCAAGCCAATGGGTGTAACAATAAGTCTGAAGTGCCTTTGCGGGAATTTCTGCAGGTCCTTTATGTCCCCAATGATTTAATAAACCTGCGAACAGGACCGGTCGCGGCTTAACTACGAGATCCCGCGGCAAGTCGTCGAAACGCGCAAGCTGTAAGTACGGATAAGGAGAAATATAATCGAAATACCAATCCACCGTTTGAATCATTGTGGGTCATCCGGGTTGGGGGCGCGTCTCATCGGTGAGCAACGCTAGTTTTTGATCTTGGCGATTCACTTATTCATTCCCGGCCAGCCTCGATCGTTCGGTTTCAAACAACTCACAAACCTGCACGAATACCGCAGGTGATGAACAATCCACCGGAAACGCTTTGAGGGGGTTATACCCCAAGGCATCAGCGTCATCTTTGAATTCCCGGCTGGCAGAATTCGCCGCCGGTTCGATAACCCGGACATTTGCACTAACCAGAACAGGCTGCGTAGAAAATATGGCAAGCCAGCCACTTTCCGGCCTCGCTTCGCCGAGTATAAATTTATTAAAGTCTGTATAAATATGATCTCTTATTTCTTGCCCTGCGGGTGACTCAAATTCCGTCTCCAGAACGAGCGCATTTGTATGAAGACGGTTGGATTTGTAAATTGAAACCTTTCCGGCAGCTCCAGTGGTGTTCAATACTCGAACTTGTGTACTGGCATGGCGGCATAGACCATCCGGGAAACAATTTCGGCCGAGCGGATCGCGCCTGTCCTCTGAACCTTGTCTTGTGTGATTGACAATGCGATTTTCATAGCCCAGCACGATCCAGACACAGGATGCCGGTCTTGCAGCGCACCGTCGATAGAACAACTGATCACCAAATTCCTCCGCCGCGCCGGGAATAATATCAGGAAAATCCATTCCAGTCGGCGGCTTCACTGTACCCGTAGGCCTCTCAGGTATCTGTGCAACCGCTACAAAACCAGCGAATAGAAAAACAGACAGACCTGCCGCGATAGTTCTAAGAATGATCATCATGGCCCCCAAATTTTGCCTGCGCCTAACCGCAAGCAAGCGAATGCTACACGACAAATTGTTCCCGGAAAACCCACAACATTAAGGTCGCATTTGCTGCGTGCGAATAGTGAACGCCGCCCATAAACTCAGCAGCGTGAGTGTGCGCCGAAGGGCCATAATGTTCAGTCGGAAATTTTACTGTATTGCCATCGCCGAATAAAGCAGGCCCCACAAACAGCAATGGCTAAAAGTGGACACTCACCGGCGATGGATGATAAGAGAGACCATAAAAAATGGGGATGAACATGGCATTCATGAAAGCAGCTTTGACAACGGCTACGACTATCGTAAGTCTAGTGATCGCAACGCCGACCTTTGCTTGGGGCAAAACTGGCCACCGCGTTACAGGGGAGATTGCAGATTACTACCTGTCCGATGATGCGCGTTTGGCAATAGAGGAAATTCTCGGAACGGAATCATTGGCCGAAGCGTCAACCTGGGCTGACGAAATGCGGTCTAATCCCAGCGAATTTTGGCAGCGTACCGCAAACCCCTATCACTATGTGACAGTGCCTGCTGGAAAAATCTACAACGACGTTGGCGCACCCGACGAAGGTGATGCCGTGACCGCGCTTGCACAATTTGCAGAGATACTAACCGATCCGAACAGCACTTTGGCAGAAAAGCAACTTGCCTTGCGCTTTACCGTGCACCTCATTGGCGATTTGCATCAACCACTCCATGCGGGAAACGGAACTGACCGGGGTGGTAACAATTTCAAAGTGACTTGGTTTGGCGAAGAGTCGAATCTTCACCGCGTCTGGGACAGCGGTATCATTGATCACGAGCAGCTTTCATATACCGAGTGGAGCGAATGGCTTCTGGCACGGGTATCCGACGCAGAATCAGTGATGGAACCCGACCCATTGACCTGGATTTCAGAAAGCGCTGCGCTGCGCGACACAATTTATCCTGAAGAGCAATATCTTGCATGGGATTATGTCTATACTCATCGTGAAAGTGTCCGATCACGCCTGACTTTAGGCGGTATTAGGATGGCGGCTTATTTCAATGATTTGTTTGGTGAAAACTAAAATCGCAGCAGACGATTTTACGCAGCATGCGAGACGCCATAAACCCAGAGCTTGTCAGAAATCAGAGCATGGCGGATGCCGGGACTACCAATGATATACCTGCCTTGGAGGCATGCAGGTTAAAAGAATAGACCTAACCCAACTCGCCATTGATCAGTTTCATCACGCCAGAAAAATCGAGGTCTTCGGCAGCCGCAGCTTCCATCATCGCGTATAGCTGCTCGGCATGGGAGCCAAGAGGAATGGAGGCGTCGGCGCGTTCCGCGATACCGTGGGCAAGCCGCAAATCTTTCAGCATCATGGCGGCCGAAAAACCCGGCTGGTAGTCGCGGTTGGCGGGCGATGCCGGCACCGGTCCTGGCGCCGGACAATAGGACGTCATCGACCAGCACTGGCCGGACGCAGTGGAGGAAATATCAAAAAAAGTCTGCGCATCAAGACCCAGCCTCTCAGCGAGATTGAACGCTTCACAGGTGCCGATCATCGAGATTCCGAGTAACAGATTGTTGCACACTTTGGCGACCTGACCGTTGCCGAGGGCGCCTGCGTGAATGACGTTCTTGCCCATGACCTCAAGATAAGGCCGGGCTTTGTCGAAGTCCTCCTTCTCGCCGCCAGCCATAAAAGTCAGTGTACCCGCTTCTGCCGCTACTGTGCCGCCGGAGACCGGTGCATCAACAAACGGAAAGCCGCGCTCCCTGGCGCCCGCGCCAATCGCTCGTGCGGTATCAACGTCAATCGTCGAGCAGTCGATGAATATCGTGCCCGGTTTGATCGACGATGGTAATCCGTCCGGGCCCGTATAAACATCAGCCACATGTTTACCAGCAGGCAGCATTGTGATCACGACATCAATATCGCCGGCAAGAAACTCGGACAGTTTGTCAACGCCCTCACCGCCGCCGCTGACATGAGCCGCCACAAGGTCGCTCACCAGATCACACCCGTAAACCGTGTGACCAGCTTTCACTAGATTGGCCGCCATGCCCGATCCCATATTGCCAAGGCCAATAAAAAGAATGCCGCTCATGAAAAACTCCCCGAACGTCTTACTGTCGTCGGTAGGATTACCACGGTATCTCGCTGCCCGTGTAGTTCAGAAACGTTGCCCGTTCAGTCGGCGCTAAGGTATCGATCACCTGTCGCATGCCTTTGACGCTGTTTTCAGGCGACAGCGGCGCCATGCTGCCCCCCATTTCGGTCTTCACCCAGCCGGGATGCAACACTACCGTGGCAATACCATCCGCATTCAGCATGGCGGCGGATGCCTGCATGGCCATGTTGAGTGCCGCTTTTGATGTTCGATACGCAACAGCCCCGCCGCTTGTGTCATCAATCGAGCCCATCTGCGACGAAATACAGACCAGCTTTTTCTGTTCACTTCGTTTCAGATGTGGTGCGAAGGCTTCAGCTGTCGCGGTTGCCCCGAGCGTGTTGACTTCCAGCGTCTCAAGCCAGCTCTCATAGTGAAGTTCACCGAACGTCTGCATGGAGCCATCCGGTTTTCTGCCACCAATACCAGCATTGGCAATGACGATGTCAAACGGCATATCAAGACTGTCCGCCAGCTGACGGATAGCTCTACGATCCTTCACGTCCAGCATGTGAACTGTAACCTCACCTGCGACAGAATTCAGATCTTCAGCACCTTCCGGCGACCGGCAGGTTGCGTGAACCGTCCAGCCGTCGGCAGCATACTGCCGGACAAACTCCAGCCCAATCCCACGATTGGCTCCAGTGATTAGAATGTTTGGCATTGTTACCGCCTATTTCATTGTTGGAATAACGAATTCGGACCCTTGTAGATCGTCTGCCGAAAACGCTTTTGCTGAAGCGTCAATCGCCCGTTTTACATCTTCCGTCGACGCCAAGATCGATTGCGCCTGCACTTTCCCTGTTGTCGGGCCATGCCGGCGCGACGAACTGCCTGCGCCATGCTCACCATTGATAAAATGTCCAAGCGTGTTCATGTCCGTTTCTACCGGAACCCTATGTCGCCAGTTCAAACGCCATCGCTGTCGCTTCGCCGCCGCCAATACATAATGATGCAACACCGGTTTTAAGGCCACGCTTCTCAAGTGCATTCAGCAAAGTCACAATAATGCGCGCACCTGACGCACCAATTGGATGACCAAGCGCACAGGCGCCGCCGTGAACATTGATCTTCTCATGCGGGATCGACAACTCCTTCATCGCCGCCATTGGCACAACCGCAAATGCTTCGTTCACTTCAAACAAGTCAACATCGCCAACCTTCCAGCCAAGATCATCCATCAGATCTTCAATCGCGGTCACCGGCGCCGTCGTGAACCAGGCCGGCTCCTGCGCGTGCGTCCCCTGTGCCAGCACCCGTGCTATGGCCTTCAGGCCACGCCGATCAGCTTCTGACTGACGCATCAGGACTATTGCCGCCGCGCCATCAGAAATCGACGAAGCATTGGCCGCTGTCACCGTGCCATCTTTCTTGAAGGCGGGTTTCAATGTCGGGATCTTGTCAGGTCGTGCCCGTGTCGGCTGCTCATCCTGCTCGATGGTAAAGTTGCCCTTGCGGGTCTCGACAGTTACAGCCGCGATTTCACCCACGAACTGGCCATTCTCTTGTGCCGCCAACGAGCGGTTCAAACTCTCAATTGAATATTCGTCCTGCGCCTCGCGGGTAAACTGATATTTCTCCGCACACAGTTCAGCAAAGTTGCCCATCAAGCCGCCTTCATAAGCATCTTCCAGCCCGTCGAGAAACATGTGATCTTTTGCTTCCACATGACCAAGCCGGGCACCGGCGCGCATTTTCGGCAAAATGTATGGTGCATTGGTCATGCTCTCCATACCGCCCGAGATACCGACGGTCAGCGAACCAGCGAGCAGACCATCGACCAGCTGCATGGTTGTCTTCATGCCCGAACCACACATCTTGTTGACTGTGGTGCACGGAACGGATTCTGGCAGGCCAGCTTTGAGCGCTGCCTGACGGGCAGGCGCCTGCCCCTGCCCTGCCGGCAGGACGCAGCCCATAATCACTTCATCAATATCGCCTTCGGGGAGGCCGGCATTTTTTAACACCGCACGGATTGCCTTGGCGCCAAGATCGGAACAGGTGAGTGACGAAAATTCACCCTGAAAGCTCGCAATCGGCGTCCGCGCCATGGAGACAACAACAATCGGATCTTCTGTTGGCAGTTTCATCTATGCATCCTTTTTTTCTGGTTTGGCATCCAGCCGACTCGTTGCATGGATCACGCGCAATTCACCGATCGCGACGCTGGCTGTGCCATTTCCTGAAAGCGGTCTGTTCTTCAAAGAATAAACCTTCATCATTCATATATCTGTCTAAAAGCGTCTTGGCGGGCAAAATCAAGCGGTTCGCTTGGCACAAGATTTAAAACTTACGCATGGCCTAAAAAGGCGTGCTATAAGCCAAAGTCAAGCCCCGGGGAACTCCGGTCACCTTCGACCAAAAACCTGACATTTTTTAGGGGAAATTGCGAAAACCATTGATTTATTTGCTTTATTTGAGGGCTGACCTCACGAACCTTTTGCGGCATGTTGCGCCGCACTCAACCGGACAAAAATAATGAACGACAACAAGAACGACTACGCCCCCCTGGCATTGCATGTGCCGGAGCCGCCTTACCGTCCGGGCGACACACCGGACTTTTCAGATTTCGAAATTCCCGCCGCTGGCGAAGTACCCATGCCGCCAGTTGACGCACCGCTCGCAGAGCTTTCCTATCTCAGCCACGATATCATCCGGGTACTGGATGATAAGGGTAAAGCGCAGGGCACCTGGGTCAAAAATATTGACGACGAGCTTTTGGATAAAGGCCTGCGCGCAATGATGCGCACAAGAGCCTTCGACGACCGGATGCAGAAAGCCCAACGGCAGGGCAAAACCAGTTTCTACATGCAGTGCACCGGCGAAGAAGCAATCGCCACGGCGCAAAGGATGGCCCTCCTCGACACCGATATGCACTTTCCAACCTATCGTCAGCAGGGCCTGTTGTTCGCGCAGGACTGGCCAGTCGACAAGATGATGAACCAGATCTATTCCAACGTGGAAGACGATCTCGAAGGTCTGCAATTGCCGGTGCTGTATTCGTTTAAGGAGGCTGGTTACTTCACAGTCTCAGGCAACCTCGCCACACAGTACATTCAAGCCGTTGGTTGGGGCATGGCATCAGCGATCAAGGGGGACACGAATATTGCCGCGGCATGGATTGGCGATGGCGCGACCGCTGAAGGTGACTTCCATGCGGCGATGGTCTTCGCTGGCGTTTATCAGGCCCCGGTCATCCTCAATGTCGTCGACAACCGCTGGGCCATTTCGACCTATCACGATATTGCCGGCGCTGGCACCGCGACTTTCGCTCAACGCGCGTCGGGATACGGCCTTGCGGCCTTGCGTGTCGACGGGAATGATTGGCTCGCCGCATACGCTGCCTCGCGCTGGGCAGCAGAGCGTGCGCGGCGCGGTCACGGTGCAACCTTTATCGAATGGGTGACATATCGCGCTGGTGCCCACTCAACCTCCGACGATCCATCAAAATACCGGCCAAAAGAAGAGCATGAAGCCTGGCCACTCGGCGATCCGATTGATCGCCTGAAAAAGCACCTGATCGTCAAGAAACTCTGGTCAGAAGAACGCCACACCCAGGCTGAAGCACAGTATGCCGATGAAATGCGCTCTGAAGCTGAAAAAGCGGAGGCCAACGGCACCTTGCATCAATATGATCGTCCACGGCCAAGTTCGAAGTCTGTGTTTGAGAATGTTTATAAGGAGATGCCGGAGCATCTGCGCCGTCAGCGCCAGGAAATGGGAGTCTGAGCGATGTTTGATGACAAGACAGAAACCAAAACCATGAACATGATCGAAGCGATCCGCGACGCCCACGATGTGATGATGGAACGCGACAGCAATGTCGTCGTGTTCGGTGAAGATGTCGGATATTTCGGCGGCGTCTTCCGCTGTACGGCTGGCCTGCAGGAAAAGTACGGAAAATCCCGTGCCTTCGATACGCCAATCTCTGAAAATGGCATTGTTGGTGCTGCTGTTGGCATGGCAGCTTACGGTCTGCGCCCCTGCGTCGAAGTGCAGTTCGCTGACTATATGTTCCCGGCCTATGACCAGATCACACAGGAAGCTGCACGTCTGCGCTTTCGCTCCAAGGGTCAGTTCACGGCGCCGATGACGATCCGCATGCCAACCGGCGGCGGTATTTTTGGCGGCATGACCCACAGCCAGAGCCCGGAAGCTCTGTTTACCCACGTTGCGGGCCTCAAGACCGTGATTCCGTGTACCCCTTATGATGCCAAGGGCCTCTTGATCTCTGCGATTGAGGATGATGACCCGGTGATCTTCCTCGAACCTAAGCGGCTGTATAATGGTCCGTTCGATGGTCATCATGATCGTCCGGTCGTCCCCTGGTCAAAACACCCTGCAGGCGAAGTCCCAGTTGGCTACTACAACATTCCGCTCGGCAAGGCCGCGACGATCCGAGAAGGTAGTGACGTCACCGTCCTCGCCTACGGCACGATGCGGTTTGTCGCGGAGGTTGCAGCTGAAGAAACTGGCGTCGATGCCGAGATCCTTGATCTCAGAACTCTGCTGCCGCTCGATTTGGAAGCGATTGAACAATCCGTCAGGAAAACCGGTCGCTGTGTTATTATTCATGAAGCAACCCGCACGTCAGGCTTTGGTGCCGAGCTTCTGTCAATCGTGCAGGAAAGCTGCTTCTATCATCTGGAAGCCCCTGTGATGCGGGTGACAGGCTGGGACACGCCATATCCACACGCTCAGGAATGGGAATATTTTCCCGGACCAAAGCGCGTTGGCGAAGCACTGAAGAAAGTTATGGAGGCCGCATAGATGGGTGTACATGTTATAAAGCTCCCCGATGTCGGCGAAGGCGTTGCTGAAGCGGAATTTGTCGAACTTCATGTGAAGCCCGGCGATGTCGTCAACCCCGACGATACGCTGGCCGATGTGATGACCGACAAGGCGACAGTGGAGATCCCTTCACCGGTCGCTGGCACGGTCATCTGGATCGGCCCGGCAGTGGGCGAGACAATCGCCGTCGGCTCGGAAGTCATCAAACTAGAAGTCGCTGGCGCCGGTAATACCAGGGAAGGCGCAAGTGCAGAAGCGCCGGCTCAAGCGGCAAACGGTTCTGCCAATGCCACGGCGGCCACTGTAAAAGCTGAAGCCGGGGCAAAAAAACCAACAAAAAAATCTATCCCTGTGCCGGCGGCAATAACGGAAAAAAAACCTGCGGCAGCGGCAACGGCTGCAGCACGACAAACTGGTGCTGCCCGTCAGGTTGGGGAAAAACCGCTCGCCTCCCCCGCCGTGCGTAAACGTGCCTATGATCAGGGCGTCGATCTGCAATATGTTCACGGCTCAGGTCCGGCTGGCCGTATATCTCATGAAGATCTCGATGCGTTTATCGGCGGCGCCGCCCCGGTTCTGGCCCGAGGTCCTGGATACGCCCCGAACACAGAGATTGAAGAAATCAAAGTCATTGGCCTCAGACGCAAAATCGCCGAAAAAATGCAAGACGCCAAACGGCGCATCCCGCATTTTGCCTATGTCGAAGAAACTGACGTGACCGGCCTTGAAGATTTGCGCCAGCATATGAATGCAAACCGCCGGGACGGCCAGCCGAAACTGACTGTCCTGCCTTTTATCATGCGTGCACTGATTTTGGCCCTTAAGCAATATCCGCAAATGAATGCCCGGTTTGATGACGATAACGGTGTCGTTTATCGTTACGGCGGGTCGCATCTCGGGATCGCGACGCAAACACCGAACGGTCTGATCGTACCAGTAATCCGGCATGCCGAAGCCAATGATCTGTGGACCAATGCACTGGAAATGAAACGTCTCGCCGATGCCGCGCGTGACGGGACGGCCAAGCGAGACGAGCTTGCCGGTTCAACGATCACCATCACCAGCCTTGGGGCCATGGGTGGCATTGTCACCACGCCGGTGATCAACCATCCGGAAGTCGCCATCATCGGCGTCAACAAAATCATGACCCGCCCGGTTTACAATAGTGAAGGCCAATTAGTGCCGCGCAAGATGATGAACCTATCTTCGTCGTTTGATCACCGCGTCGTCGATGGCTGGGACGCGGCTGAGTTCATTCAGACAATCAAAGCCTATCTGGAATTCCCGGCAACGATGTTTATGGACAACTGATAAGGATTAATCAGTGAACGACATTACTTGTAAAGTTCTTGTGCTGGGCGGTGGACCTGGCGGCTACGTCGCGGGTATCCGCGCCGGACAACTTGGCTTGGACACGGTGCTTATAGAAGGCCAAAAGCTTGGCGGCTGCTGCCTCAATGTCGGCTGCATCCCGTCCAAGGCGTTCATCCACGCCGCTAACGAAGTCGATAAAGTGAACCATTTCGCCAACGGCTCGGCCCTAGGCATCAAGGTCTCAAATCCTGAATTCACCCTTTCCAAAACCGTCGAATGGAAAGATGGGATCGTCAGCCGCCTCAACACCGGCGTCGCAGGCTTGCTCAAAAAAAATAAAGTCAAAATCATCGAGGGCTGGGGCGAGATGCAGGACGGCAAGACCTGCCTTGTCAAAACCGATGACGGCGAAGTTTTGATCCGCGCAGAGCACGTCATCCTAGCCACCGGCTCGATCTCGACGGCGCTGCCCAACCTACCCTTCGGTGATAAAATTGTATCATCGTCGGACATTCTTTCGCTCAATGAAGTGCCCGCCAAACTGGCCGTCATTGGCGGCGGCTATATCGGTCTCGAACTTGGCATCGCCATGCGCAAGATGGGCAGTGATGTCACCATCGTTGAGGCAACTCCGTCGATCCTGCCGCAATATGACAAGTCGCTCACCAAACCGGTGATGAAACGAATGGACGAGCTTGGCATGACGGTAATGCTCAATGCCGTGGCCGACGGCCTTAACAACAAGGGCGACCTCACCATCCTCGACAAGGAAGGCAAAAAGCAGGTCATCAAGGCTGACAAAATCCTTGTCACCGTCGGTCGCTCACCGCGCACTGAAGGCTGGGGTATCGAAAACCTGGCTCTCGATTTGGATGGACGCTTCCTCAAGATTGATGACCAGTGCTCGACTTCGATGAAAAGTGTCTGGGCAATTGGCGATGTCACCGGCGAGCCGATGCTGGCCCATCGCGCTATGGCACAAGGCGAAATGGTTGCGGAAATTATCGCAGGCCACAACCGCCGTTGGGACAAGCGCGCGATCCCGGCAATCTGCTTTACCGATCCTGAAGTCGTCAGTGTGGGTCTTTCTGAAACACAGGCAAAAGAACAAGGCCACGAGATTATGAAAGCCGAGTTCCCGTTCATGGCCAATGGTCGGGCCATGACGCAGGAAGATGAAACCGGCTTCGTCCGCATCATCGCCCGTAAAGACAATCACCTAATCCTCGGCGTTGAAGCCGTTGGTGGCGAAGTTTCCGAACTGTCAGCCGAGTTCGCACTGGCGATTGAAATGGGTGCGACCTTGGAAGACATCGCGGGCACCATCCACGCACACCCGACCAAGAGTGAAGCCGTTCTGGAATCTGGGTTGCGGGCTTTGGGTCAGGCGTTGCATATTTAGCGGTGGTGACTATTTTCCAGATCGCTGCGTCAGGGCAATAATCACCCCACTGACATAAAGAATTCCACCGACCAACACCACATTGAGCGCCCAGCTTTCGGGCAACAAATAAATGTCACGCGCCCACCCCGTCTCAATCTCGCGCAGGCCTCGCGCCCATGATTGAAGAATACATTCTTCGCCATTCAACAACCGCCCGGTACAAAGAAGTGGAGGAAAAGCGACCGCCGCCCAGAACAGGATCGATCGCTCGCCGCGGATCGCCTGCCAAGCGATAAAAGGTCCGGCCGCAAAAACCAGCAACACAATGAGCGTATGCACCGCCATCAATCCATGAAGAGTCAAATAATCCGACACCCTGCTTCACCACATTACAGTAACCGGTTGATATTCTACCGGTTTTTCAGATCTTTGTCTTTTCCGTTATTTTTTTTGCGATTCATTCTCATTTGTGTTGCAAACCGGATCATCTCTTTGAATGATTACCATACTGCCGATCACCGCAGTCGTCCGACCAGACTATTTGCAAAAAGCGGCGGCAGGCTTTGGCCATCAAAAAGTGGCGTTTTGAGCCCAATTCGAGGGCCACGGGATGTCCAACATGTGGGTTTTCATAAGCGACAACCAGTCCGCCGAATTAGGTCTCAAAAAACTGTGCATTTTTCCCACAGGCCCCTTTCGTCGAACAGCGAATTGGTCCCTATATGGTGTCCGTTTAGAAAAAATTAACTAAATATTGACGATTTTTTCGTCGACTCAGGGTTTGGGATGGGCGCTATAAAAACAACAATCCTGGGGGGATTAAGGCGGCTGCCGACCGTGTTAGCGGGCTCAGCATGCCTTTTACCCACATCCGCACTGGCACAGGGGGCCGAGACCTCCACCAATGCTCTTGTCTCGGGCATGAATTCGACTGTCATCGTCATGGGTGGCGCCATTATGTTAGCCGTTGGGGCAGTGACCTACGCCCTTCGCTTGGCGAACTCATCCCGCTCTATGTCCCTCACCTGGTCACATAAACTCGCGGACATGGAAGCACGGCTCGACAAATCTGAATCTGTGCTCGCCGCTCATCCGGGCCTGGTGCTGGTCTGGCACGATTCCTACAATGACATCGATACTGGCTGGGGCAGGCCGCGCGTCCTTGGCGGACCAGCAGCCCTTGCTTCCATTCTCACCTTTGCCGACGATGCTGCTGCTGCGCTCGATAATCCGGCCGCCGCACTTTTGAACAAGCTCGGCGAATTACCACTGGAAGAAGAAGTCGCACCCGAAGATGTCCGTAAGCTGAAAGAGCGCATTCGAGAATTACGTGCGCACGGCGTTGCCTTTTCCGGGGCGGTCGTCACTGATGAGGGCCGCTCGATCGATGTTGATGGCCGGGTTGCTGGTGATCAGGTGACACTCTGGCTGACCGATCCGGCGGTACGTCTGGCGGAAGATGGCGGCGTAATCGGTAAAGCGCGAGACCGCGCCGCAGATTTGCACGGTGCCCTCAATCACCTTGATCGCCTGCCCATGGCTTCGTGGCGCCGTGGCCCTGACCTCAAGCTCGAATGGACAAATAACGCCTATATCGAGATGGTCGAAGCCATTAATCTCGAAGAAGTCATCGAAAACCAGATCGAGATCGACCCTGCGTTCAGAAAGCTGGCGGCGCGCGCGCAGGAAGAATTTTCCCGTTCCTCCGGTCGGAGGATCATAGATGACATCGTCGTCGTCAATATTCGTGGCATGCGCCGTGTACTGCGCATCATGGAACAGCCAATGCACGGCGCTGGCGATGCTGGTCTTGGCGGTATCGCGATCGATATCACCAAGCTAGACAAGGCCCAGGAAGATCTCAAACGTCACCAGAACGCTTACCGCAAAACACTTGATCAGATGCCATCTGCGGTCGCCGTTTTCGGCGCCACACAACAGCTTGACTACCACAACCAAGCATTCCTCGAATTGTGGAAACTGGATGATGCAGAACTGCGCACACGCCCTTATCACGGCGAGCTGCTCGACAAGCTGCATCACAAGGGCCGCCTGCCCGCCTACGCTGATTACAGCAAATGGAAAGAAAATCAGCTCACCCTTTATACGGAAAGCCAGCTCGACGAGCGCTCGATTGACGGGGCTGCACCAGACGAAATCTGGAGCCTGCCGAACGGCAAGACGCTGCGCGTCGCCCGCCAGCGCCATCCGCTTGGTGGCGTCGTCCTGATTTTTGAGGACATTACCGAAAATCTCCGCCTAGAGACCGACTTTAACACACAAATCAGCGTTCAACGCGCCACACTCAACAATTTGGCCGAAGGTGTTGCCGTTTTCGCCTCCGACGGTAAATTGAGGCTTTATAACAGCGCCTTTCAGAAAATGTGGCAATTCGATGCAACGGCGCTATCAGAACAGCCTGACTTCGACGTCCTTGCGAAACAGTTTGACCGCCTTGCGACGGAACAAACCGCCGCCTGGAGCAATCTGAAGGGCCGGATCACATCTTTTGCACCGGAAGACCGGATACCGATTGAACATGCGGAAGTTGTACTGAAAGACAGCCGGACCTTTGCCTACGCCACCGCGCCCCTCCCCGATGGTGCCACGTTGTTGACGTTCCTTGATGTGACCGACAGCCGGGAGCGCGAAAAGGAACTTCAGGAACGTAATGAATGGCTTGAAACCGCAGATCGTATTAAGACGAAATTCGTCAACCACATTTCCTACAATCTGCGCAATCCGCTAAACACGATCATCGGGTTTGCCGAAATGCTCGAAACCGAAATGTTCGGTACCCTGAATGATCGCCAGAAAGACTATGCTGCGAGCATCCTGTCCGCATCAAACCACCTTCTCGACCTGATCAACGACATCATCGATCTTGCAGCAATTGACGCAGGCAAACTGGATCTCGAAGTCGACGAGATGCAGGTTCGTAAAACGCTCGAAAATGCTGCCACTTACGCAGCGCTCAAGGCTGAAGATTCGGCAATTTCCCTCAAACTTGATATCTCGGAAGATGTCGGCGCAATTATGGCGGACGAAAAACGGATCAAACAGGTATTGTTTAATCTGCTCGCCAATGCGTTCTCATTCACAGACGAGGGCGGCCAGGTGACGCTCGGCGCTGACCGCGACGGCAACACTATTCGCATATGGGTCCAGGATACCGGCCGCGGCGTTTCTCCAGAAGATCAGGCAAAAGCCTTTGACCGGTTTGAGAGCAGGGGACCAGGCGCTGGTGCTGGCCTCGGATTGTCACTCGTCAAAAGCTTTGTTGAACTTCACGGCGGCTGGGTCCGGCTCTCGTCGCGAGAAGGTCGCGGCACCTTGATAAGTTGCCACCTGCCGACTGATGGCCCCGATACCGGCACCGTCATCAAAGACGCGGCCGGGTCTGGCGAAACACTGCTAGAGGCACCAGATTCTGAAGAAACAACTACTTTCGCTGCTGAGTGATCGAGCCGGTAAATCTGACCACATCTTAACGATAGACTTGTTCGTGACGGGGCCTTTCCGGTGTAAGACAAGCGTATGTGGAAAACTGTTCTATCAATTATATTACCGACGGCATTTTGCCTGGCGCCAGCCCTTGCCGATGAAACGGTGTTCGATCCCGACTATCAGACCTGCGTCAGGGAAGTTGATGCAAATCCCGAAACCGGTCGTTTTTATGCGCTGCGCTGGATGAGCGATGGCGGCGGCGACCCGGCGGTTTATTGTGCAGCGCTGGCAGACCTTGCGATGAATCTCCCGCGTCTTGCGGGCGGTCGGTTGCAACTGCTGGCGGAGAAAAACCGCAACAGAGATCCCTATCTGTCAGCCCGTTTGTACGCGCAGTCAGCACAGGCCTGGGTTGCTGGCGAGGAAGATGATCGGGCACTGGCGGCAATTGAGCAGGCGACCCGTATGGCGCCGGCGTCAGAAGAGGTAAAACTACTCGCAGCGCCCGTCTACGCCGAGGCAGGTCGTTGGGGTCTTGTCAAACGCTCACTTGATGAGGCTGAACGAGACACTACTTTGAATGCGGCTGCCCTTGTTCTGCGCGGTCGGGCGAAAATGGAGCTAGCAGATCCCGAAGGTGCAGCGCGCGATCTCCAAAAAGCGCTTAATCTCGAACCGGATAACATCGACGGGCTTATTTTGCGTGGGGAATTGGCCCAAACCGGCTACGCGATTGATCCTTATACAGCGCGATAGTTTGGCTGGACCCTGCAGACAAAACACCTGATACTTGTTCTTTATTGTGACATCAGTTCGGACGTTATGGCTAACTATTGGGAAAATGAAAATTATGTCCGCGATCTGCAAGCTGCAGCAAAGCTTGATCGTAGCGAACTGCCGGAAGATACGACGGCAACCGACGCGAATCTTGCAGGCTCGCGTGCCGCCATGTTGTCTCTCATTGATCGACTGGCTCGGCAGAGCGTTCCGCTCCTCAGCCTGATCGGCGTAAGCATTGCATCGATAGCAGGATTCTATACGTTGAGCTTGCCGGGGCTGAGTCTCGCTTTCGTTGGTCGCCTCAGCCTTTGGCTCGTGATCGTTCTGGCGTGTCTCACCTTCACAGCGCATCGGTTGTATTTGTTTCGACAAGGATTTGCCTATAGTGGTCATCCATTTACATGGCGGGCACACTACACAGCAACATTATCTGTACTCAGTTCAGCCTTTGGCTCTGGCGCGGTGTTGTTAACACCGGCGAGCATACCAGCCAGTATCGCCATACTGATCTGTGGTGCAATACTCTTGACCGCGATTATTTTTGGTGTCGGACACCTAGCGCACCGGCCTGCAGCAGTGACCGCTTCATTGCCGGCTGCCGTTTTGGCCCTCACCGCCGCGTTGTTTCACATCCTGCCCCTTTCCCGGGAATTGCTTCAGCAGTTTCTTTTCCTCTGGGCTGGCGGTGTGGCGATAACGGTTGCCTGTGCGCTATGGTCCAGTGCCCAGGCGGCGAAATTGGTTGCAGAAACCCTCCGCAATCATCCGCGGAACGAGATGTTACAAATCAGTGCGAGGCACAAGAAAGTCAGCGCCGCCTACAATCCGTTCCGGATCAAACTGCAGCAGAGCAAAGACCCACAGAGCGAGCGCTACAATCCAAGCGAACTGTAACTGGTCGCAATCGTGTTGATCGAAGCAATATAAGCCGCTGTGCGCAGATCTTTAACTGACGAGTTCTCGTCCATGATACTCCGCATCGCATTATAAGCATCGCGCATCGTGTCATCGAGGCCGGAACGAACCAGTGCCAGCTCGTCAGAACCGCGAACAAATTCCTGTTTGAACTTGTCATTGAGGGGTTTGCCGATCTCCCGTTCCAACTCGGCAATCAGCAAGTTCGCCTTATACTCTTCCTGTCGGCGCTGCATGCGACCGAAACGGATATGCGACAGGTTTTTTACCCATTCAAAATAGGAAACTGTCACCCCGCCCGCATTGGCGTACATGTCCGGCAGGATGGCAACTCCCTTGCGCAGCAGGACTGTATCGGCATTCGCCGTGACCGGCCCGTTCGCTGCTTCCACAATCAATTTAGTCTTTATACGGTCCACATTGGTGGAATTGATTGTTCCTTCGATGGCAGCGGGAATGAGAATATCACACTCAGTTTCGAGAACTTCAGACCCTTTTTCATGATACGTGCCACCACCAAAGCCACGCACCCCGCCCGTTGCAGAAATGTAGCCCTTGAGATCCTCAATATCGAGACCTGCGTCATTAAGGATCGCACCATCACGTTCAATAACTGCGATGATTTTGGCGCCATCCTCTTCCGAGAGGAATTTCGCCGCATGATATCCCACATTACCAAGGCCCTGAACGATAACGGTTTTCCCGTCAAGCGTGCCCTCCAAGCCGGCCGCCTTCACACCATCGGGATGCCGGAAGAAAGCCTGTGTACCGTACTGAACACCGCGGCCTGTTGCCTCGACGCGCCCCGCAATTCCACCAATTGTCAATGGTTTACCGGTGACACAGGCAGCTGCATCAATGTCTGTGGAATTAAGGCGTTTATACTCATCCGCCATCCACGCCATTTCCCGTTCCCCGGTCCCCATGTCAGGTGCCGGTACGTTCTGGGATGGGTGTATAAGGTTTCGTTTGCATAACTCAAAGGTAAAACGGCGCGTAATCCGCTCAAGTTCAAAAACTTCCCAGTCGGAAGGGTTAATACACAAGCCGCCCTTGGATCCGCCGAATGGCGAGTCCACCAACGCACACTTATAAGTCATCAGCGCCGCAAGCGCTTCAACTTCATCCTGATTGACCGACAAGGCGTAGCGAATACCACCCTTTACCGGCTCTCGATGCTCGGAGTGAACAGCACGATACCCAACGAATGTGTGGATTTCTCCGCGCAGCCTTACACCGAAACGTACTGTATACGTAGAGTTACAAATCCGGATTTTCTCTTTGAGGCCTGGCGATATATCGATATGGGCTGCTGCCCGCTCGAACATCATATCGACGCTTTCGCGGAAGGTCGTCTCGCGTCCCTCTTTCAGTGCCATCCCCGTAAGTCTCCTCTTTTTCAATAGTATAGCTAATGTCTGAAGTGCCGCATACCGGTAAACGCCATGGCAAGGCCTGCCTCGTCCGCTGCGGCGATAATTTCATCATCACGGATCGACCCACCCGGCTGGATCACAGCTGTTGCGCCTGCTTCTGCCGCCGCCAGCAGTCCGTCGGGAAACGGGAAAAAGGCGTCTGACGCCACGACCGATCCTCTGGCAAGAGACACGGACAAGCCGGCAGCATCAGCCGCTTCCTCGGATTTTCTGGCCGCGATCCTGCTCGAATCGAGACGGCTCATCTGCCCTGCACCAATCCCAACTGTCGCGCCGTCCTTTACATAGACTATCGCATTTGACTTAACGTGTTTGGCGACACGGAAAGCAAAAAGCATGTCGCTCAGCTCTCGTTCAGATGGTTGACGTTTACTGACAACTTCAAGCGACTTTGCGGTGACGTTTCCGGTATCTTTCGTTTGCCAGAGAAAGCCACCAGCAATCGCTTTCAATAGATTTCCCGATAGGTCAGGAACAGCCAGGCCATCTGTCAACAACAGCCGGAGGTTTTTCTTGGCCGAGAAAACCTCGATTGCCGCTTCTTCGGCATCCGGCGCAATCACTACTTCAGTAAAAATCCTTGTGATTTCTTCAGCGGCTTCGGCGGTTAGTTTTTGGTTCAAGGCAACAATGCCGCCAAACGCCGAAACAGGATCGCAGCGCAGAGCAAGTTGGTAAGCCTTTGTCACACTCGCCGCAATTGCAACACCGCACGGATTAGCATGCTTGATGATGGCGACAGTAGGCGTTGATCCATCAAATTCAGCAACCAGTTCAAAAGCGGCATCAGTGTCGTTGATGTTATTGTAGGATAAGTCTTTACCCTGAATCTGGCGCGCGGTTGCTACACCTGGACGGGCTTCTCCAGAACTGTAAAACGCTGCCGCCTGGTGCGGGTTCTCACCATATCTCAGTGTCTGACGCAATGTACCACTCATAGTCACGCGCCGGGGGTTTTTGATATCGAGAAGCTCAGCGAACCAGGTTGAGATGGCACTGTCGTATGCGGCCGTACGGGCGTACGCCGTTGCGGCAAGATGCCGCCGCAGATTTTCACCGAGCCCCGCGTGATCTTTTAACTCCGTCAGTACCGTCTCGTAGTCTTCTATGTCAGTGACCACGCCAACATGGGCATGGTTTTTTGCGGCGGCACGGATCATTGCCGGTCCACCAACATCAATGTTTTCAATCACCGTGTCGTAATCGGCCCCGGCCGCAACAGTGCTCTCAAACGGGTAGAGATTGACCACCAGAAGATCAATTGGCTGAATACCGTGCGCCGACATCGCCGCCAAGTGTTCGTCATTGTCACGCAGAGCCAGCAAGCCGCCATGTACAAACGGGTGCAGCGTTTTGACGCGACCATCCATCATTTCCGGAAAACCCGTCAGGTCGGATATATCAGCAACATTGAGGCCCTCTTCCCGCAGCAGCTTTGCTGTGCCACCGGTAGAGACAAGCTCAATCCCAAGAGCGGACAAGCCATGACAAAATCCGGCGATACCTGTCTTGTCAGAAACAGAAACTAGGGCGCGGTGCACCGGCCGAAACGTGGAATTGGTCATGAAGACTCCTTATGGGGCCTTTCCTAGAGAGAGGACACTCTCGATTCAAGCGTGAGTCTGCAATTCAGGAGAACTAATTAGAGGTCTACGACTTACTCGGCCGCCGCCCTCGGCAGCGCCTGCTGTTTGGCACCAGGGGCTGCCCGGAATTCGGGCACAAGGTGATGCACGGCTTCACCAAGCCTTGCCTCATCACAGCTTTGGGCATAATTGATCACATCAGCAAGACGTGGATTGAGAAGTGGCAAATCGATCATTGTTGGCGACGCCAGCAAGACCCCGTCGGCGCCTGTTTTAACGAGTTTCTCCGTATCAAGAAAAATCTCTTCAAACAGTTTCTCGCCGGGGCGCAGGCCGGTGAATTTGATCGCGATGTCCTCGCCGGGCTTCAGGCCATGCGCTTCGATCATCCGGTTGGCGAGTTCCACGATCCGAATGGGCTCACCCATATCCAGTACAAAGATGCGCCCGTCACGGGTCACGACACCGCGCTCACTATGATCAAGACTGGCAGACTGTAAAACGAGCTGGACGGCCTCCCGTGTTGTCATGAAGTAACGGGAAATATCCCTATGTGTTATCGTTACCGGTCCGCCAGCAGCGATTTGCCGGTCAAACAACGGCACAACAGAGCCGGTAGACCCAAGCACATTGCCAAATCGGACGGTTACAAACCGTGTTTCAGTTTGAGCGATATCCAGCGCCTGGGCGTAAAGTTCCGCAATCCGTTTGGTTGCACCCATAAAACTGGTCGGATTGACCGCCTTGTCGGTCGAGATGAAAACAACAGCTTCAGATTTGAACTCGACGGCAGTATCAAAAACGTTCTTGGCCCCGAGCACATTGGTCAATGCTGCCGGGCACCGATTCTGTTCGACAATAGGTACATGCTTGAAAGCGGCTGCGTGGAGAATGATATCAGGCCGGGATTGCTCAAATATTTTTGCCAGGTGATTTCGGCGGCAGACATCAACCAGCCAGGGCTCGATCAAAACGTCAGTCCCCTGCTCCCGGACTTCCATATCAATTTGATAGAGATTGAATTCGGAATTATCGACGAGAATAATTGTTGCCGGATTGAACATCACGGCCTGGCGTACCAATTCGGACCCTATAGTGCCGCCAGCACCCGTGATCATGATAGACTTGCCGTTCATTAATTTTCGCGCGGCGTTCAGGTCAATTGAACGCGACGGCCGGCGCAATAACCGTGCCGAGTCGAGCTGGTGGTCAGCGACGCCGCACGGCGCCGGTTTTGGACCAACCACGGGTTGCTTCTCTGTTTTGTTGAAGATTTTGTCTGTCAGGGAGGAAAACCAGCTCGATTCATTTTGCTGTTCCTTGCGTACCGACATTTCCCACTCCTAACTCAAGGTTAGACATTACCAGACAATGACGCGTTGGCAACGCTTCCAATCCAGTCCACGGCAGAAGATCTCACAATAGTCACTTTTTTAAGGCCCATTTGACTTGGCGGATCGTCTCGCGGCCTTTGGCAGGTGTTACGACAATCTGTTCTGTTTTTTGAACTGGGCCAGAGATACCGCAATAGACACTACGTTTTAACTGGATCAGCGCATCCCCCGCGATAAATTTCCAGCCCTCGTTTTGCGGCGTCACCAAGAGGACCGAGCGACCATCGCGCGAAAGAGAAGCCTTTAAGGTGGGGTATAAATGGAACCGTAAACACCAGCTTGGTACCGTCTCGCCAACCGGTGGGATCAAAATGTCTTCACCGCGCATGTCGTCTCCATCGATACTGAGGAATAGTCGCCGGCGATGGGTACATCCAGGTGCCCCAGTAACGCCAACTCTCTCCAGTTCCAGAAGCTGACCCTGACGGTCCTCCTCCAGATGATGATAGACTTGCTGTTCGTGGCGAGATTCTGAAGCGGATGCAACCGTGCCGCCCGGCTTCTCGACGCACAATGTTGAGTGGGCATCCGCCCCGGCAAGCGCCTCCCGCCATTCGTGATACTCCTGCAAGCTGAGGTCGGCCGCTGATGTTGCAAGCGCTTTTGCCGACCCGCAATTAACGACAATACGCTGTCGCCCTGACGAAAATTGTAGCGCGAACGAACCATCATAACGGCCCGGCGCTTGCTGACGATCCTTCATCTCACGGCGCAGCAATCCTGATGTGCCAGTGTCTACATAAAGAAAGGTTCGAGCGCCGGAAAGCCGCTGATATCCCGACTGCGAAGCAAAATCGATCCGGTTACGGCCAATACTGTCAAAAGAGAGCGCCGCTGTCACTGCCTTTGGATCATCTTCGATACCCTCGTTGAAGGTTGCAAGGCGGCCATCGCCACATCGAAAAAATTCAACCATATCGGTGGAACGGCCAACCGCATGATGAAGATAATTCGGCGCTGTCACGTCAAGACTTCTGTAACAGGTCAAAAGCGCCTGAAGATTGATTGCCAGTCTTAGCTGAAGTGATGGATTGCGGCTGATATGTCCCCCATCAGCCCGCAGTTGCAGACGTAGTTCGCGACGCAACAACGTGCTGCCTTGCTCTTCACATATTCTGTGATGCGGCAGACCAAGTCCCATCAGGATTAAGGTCATGGCCGAAAAAAGCCGTTCGACAGGTTCCTCGACACGCGAGATCGCCTTTGCCAGATGGCGGGTCTGGCGTGCCATCGAGGTCAAAAAGCGGCTGCGCCACATCGCATCTGCGCCTTCCATCAGCCAGTTACCATTGCGAGCAAGCTGCCAAAGTCTTTCGCTGACAAGCCAGGGCTCCCAGACGTCCGGGGCGTATCGGCCATGCAAAGTGATCCAGCCGTCCGTCATCGCCTGCGCCACCGGCCTTGTACTTTCTCCACTGGCTGCAAACCCGGCAAGCCAGGAGAAAATCTGGAGCCGATGGAACTCGAGAGACTCCGGTTCGACCTGACGCCATGGGGTCAAAAATCCCTCCTGGTGACTGGCGAGGGATGAAATGTGCTCTTCTTCGGCCTGATACAGCGATAGAAATTCATCGATGCCTTGTTTGTCCGCCTTGTACGGATCATCGACCGTCACACACAGCCGATCCGGTGCCGGGCCGTTTAGCTGCAGCTCGTAGAACAGGCCATCATTCCAGCCACGGCGCTTGGCTGAGCGATACTTGGCCAACCCATCGGCACCGTCTTCTTTGTATCGCAGTTTACCAATCATTTTGCCCCAACCGCTTTTTGACGCAGGACAGCAATATTTTCGGCATAGTCTTCAGGAGCGCCGGTGAACACAGCGCTACCGGCAACAAGCGCGGTCGCTCCAGCGGCAATTACACCGGGCGCGGTATCGGCATTTACACCCCCATCCACTTCCAGAATAATTTCCCTGCCGCTGCCATCGATAATCCCCCGTAAGGTTCTGATTTTCTGAAGCTGGCTCTGGATGAATTTTTGCCCACCAAAACCTGGATTGACACTCATCACCAAGACCAGATCCGCCAGATCAATCACTTCACGCACAACCTCTGCCGGCGTTGCCGGATTGAGCGCCACACCTGCTCTTTTGCCGAGCGACTTGATCAGCTGAAGTGAGCGGTGCAGATGCGGGCCTGCTTCAGGATGCACTGTGATAATGTCAGCGCCAGCTTCGGCAAAAGCGGGGATGAAAAGGTCCACCGGGGAGATCATCAAATGAACGTCAAACGGTTTTGCTGTGTGAGGCCGTAGCGCCTTGATGACCGCTGGTCCAATTGTCAGGTTGGGGACGAAATGCCCATCCATGATATCGACATGGATCATGTCTGCACCGGCTGCATCAACGCGGCGGAGTTCTGCGCCGAGTTCAGCAAAATCGGCAGCAAGAATAGACGGGGACACGAGTACAGACATTGCATCTTATTATGCTGTGCCGCCCTACAGATGCAATCTTTGAAGCATCAGCAGTCGGTTTTTTGCAGAAAAAAAGCCCCCGCTAAGTGCGGGGGCTAAAAAGTCTAAGGGTGCAAGTTAAGTTTAAGTCGTCGTCGAATTCTTTAGTAACCGGCTGCCGGTAAAACTTTTACCCGGGAGCCAAACTCCACGCGAACCCGGGAGCCTGGTGCCGCGACGGGTTGTGGATCAGCCTGGGCCACGGTCGTCAACCCTTCACCGTCAATATCAATTGTGTAGCGGAAACCCTGGGTTGTGCGTGCCCGGCGCTCGGTTACATTGCCGATGACACCACCAATAACTGCGCCGGCGACACCTGCAATGATCTGCTCATCGTCGCCGCCGCCAATTTGCGATCCTGCAACACCGCCGAGTACGGCACCGGTACCAGCACCAATACCTGTATTATCGCCCTGAATAACAATCGGCTCAACACTAACCAGCGTGCCTATTTTGACGCGGCTTGGAACACCTGCATCACGGGCACTATAGACGTTGCCCGCCGGCGAAACTGCACAAGCAACCACGCTGAGGCTCAACAAGCCAAGCATTGCGCCGCGCAAAAGATTTTTTGCTGACAGGCTCGATAAGGTATTTATTTTTGTCATCTTCATAGGCTCCTTCATGGGATAGATTTAGGGCCAAATTAGGGCCGGTATCGGACAAGTTTGCCTAAATCGCTGTTTTTAGACACTAATTTTGTACTGTTTTGAAACAGTAACACCTCAACCGCGCGATGTATTGACTTCAGTCAACCCAAAACGGGCCTTTTTCATCAGATCTCGGACAGCATCGCGCGTACGATTAAATCCGTATGCCGCCGCGCCAGTGATCCCGGCACCGGTCAATAACCCGGCCGGCCACTCTAAATCTAACACCGCGATTCCCGTAAAAACAAAGATCGTCAGGCTGGTCGCGATCAAGAGCCAGCGACCAGATTTTCTTAAGGCATGGGTGCCGGCTTTGGTTGCCGCGCCGGCTGCTGCTTTGGCTGTCTTGAAAGACGCATCTGCCGCTGATTTTGCGCCTTTGCCAAACCATGATCCAAGATTAGCGACAAATTGCAAAATTCGATTTGCCCCAAAAACAGCCAACAAGCTTCCGATCAGACCGGACACTGTGGCAGCGGCAATCCAGCGATGGGAATTCTCTTTCACGACTTGCGTGGCGCCGGCAGGTGCCACGACCGTCTGAACCGCTGTATCGGTCGTGTTGATCGTCGGATGCGCCGGCTCATCTAGCGTTTCAGCAGCGACGGCCTGGCCGGGTGACATCGTCATAAAAGCCGCCGCCAAAGCAGCTACGGCACTGCTCGCAAGCATCTGCGCGCGCGATTTTTTTTTGCGTTGCATTCGTCATCTCTCCTGATACCACTGAGATGTGGCTCCCAAAGGCCCTTCGCAAGGGCAATTCGCCCATTTTCCGAACAAAACCCTTGAAGCTCGACTTCACGACAAAATCGTTGAACCTCAGGCGATTGCCGTCATATTGCGCACACCTGAAGGAGAGAGTTTATGGAAATGCGCAAGTTGGGCCGGACTGATGTAGAGGTATCAGTGCTCTGTCTTGGCACGATGATGTACGGCGAACAGATTGCCCAGGACTCAGCTTTCGCACAGATGGATGCCTGCTACAGCCGAGGTATAAATTTTTTCGATACCGCCGAGATGTACACGATCCCGCCAAAGGAGGAGACCCAGGGCGACAGCGAGCGCATCGTCGGCAAATGGATCAAGGAGCGCGGCCTGAGAGACAGGATTGTTCTGGCCAGCAAGATCAGTGGCCGTTCGGCGATGGCGTGGGTCAGGGATGGCGACTGGACACGTCTGACACGCGCGCAGATACTGAAGGCTTGTGACGACAGCCTCGCCCGTCTGCAAACAGATTATATCGACCTTTATCAGCTTCATTGGCCTGACCGAACAGTGCCGGTTTTTGGCAGCGATTTGTACGGCTACAGGCACTATGACGATGATCATGTTAGTTTTGAAGAAACCCTATCGGCACTCGGCGACTTGACCAGGGCTGGGAAGGTCAGACATGTCGGCCTTTCGAACGAAACCGCTTACGGCGCAATGCGTTTTCTTGATCTGGCTGAGCATAAAGACCTGCCGCGCATGGTCTCAATCCAAAACGCCTACAATCTCACTAACCGGGCCTTTGAATATGGCCTTGCCGAAATAGCGATGGCGGAGCAACTCGGTCTGCTAGCCTATTCACCAATCGGACAAGGTGCGCTCACGGGTAAGTATCTTGCTGGGCAAAAACCACCTAACACGCGTGGCACGCTTTTTGGCCGTCTGTCACGCTACGAAACACCGAATGCGGACGATGCCATTTGCGCTTATGTGAATCTGGCACGCGAGTTCGATCTTCACCCGGCCTCTCTCGCCATGCAGTTCGTCAGCAGCCGTCCCTGGGTCACCTCAAACATTTTTGGCGTTGCCTCGCTTGAACAACTGGACACTATCTTCCGGTCCCTCGACATTGAGTGGACAGATGAGCTCAACAATGCAGTCAACGAAATTCATGTGCGCTACCCGACGCCGTGTCCGTAGAGGTTGATTATCAAATCCGAAACCAGCCCGTAATTGAATGCCGCTTCGCTGCTGCATAGGGCGCTACGTAGGTCACGGAATGAATATGGCGGACATCAAATATTGCCAGCGCATTAAAAGCCGGCGCCCAGGAATCGCGCGGCGTACCGTCATTCTCAAAAAATTGTAAGAGGCCGCCCCAGTCGGGGTGCCACTGACGGGTAAAACTGAAGACATAGGCGAATTTCCGGCTTTGGCCGTCAATATCGTCCTTGTGCCGTGTCAGATAGTGGCCAGGAAGGTATTGCGTCGCCTGACCATCAGCATATCTCAGATTTTTCATGCCGGTGATCCGGCGTATCAAGTCGAGCGCCGCATCAGAATTTACAAAATCGAGGAACGCCCTTAATCGCGGGTTCTTACTCTCTTTAATCTGATGTCCATTATACAAGAAACCAATACCTTTGGATGCCTCATTGAGCATCGTTTCCTGCAAGTTTTGCAATTGCTCGCGTGACAGCGCTGCGAAATCAGCTGGCATCATGATCTGGTTTTGACCGTTTACATGCAACAGTGTCGCATATCCTGTTTCTTCTTCCAAAAGGCTTGCGATGTCTTCTGCGAATTGTGGCTCCAAAACATCAGCAATGCGCAGGCGATCATCTTGACTGAACAGTTCAGCAAGTTTTTCAGGTTGAAGATTTTTATTAAACATTAGTCTTTTGCCTAAAGGCCCTTCGGGTCTGCGATATCTCGGCGCCGAGCTGCCGCCAGAACTGTATTGCGCAGGAGGCAGGCAATCGTCATCGGACCAACACCGCCCGGAACGGGGGTAATCGCTGAAGCATGGGCCAATGCTTCATCATAGGCAACATCGCCGACAAGCCGGGTCTTTCCCGCACCACGTTCTGGTGCATCGATCCTATTAATACCGACATCAATAACGACGGTGCCATCGCTCACCCAGTTACCCTTGATCAGCTCCGGCATGCCAACGGCGGCACACACAATGTCCGCTCCCCGGCAAACGCCTGCGAGGTCTTGTGTGCGCGAATGGGCAACTGTGACGGTGCAGTTCTCGGCAAGGAGAAGCAGCGCGAGTGGTTTGCCAACCAAAATGGAACGCCCCACAACGACGGCAGTTTTGCCGGAAAGTTCTGGCATCGCCTCTTTCAAAAGGATGATAGAGCCTTGCGGCGTACATGGTACCAGGCCCTTTTTACCTAGCATTAACCGGCCAGCATTTACCTCCGTCAGTCCGTCTACGTCTTTTTCCGGTGCGATTTCATTGATGACACGGTGTTCATCTATATGCGAGGGCAAGGGCAGCTGCACGAGAATGCCGTCAACACGGTCATCAGCATTCAGATCACGGACCCGCGCAACAACATCTACTTCAGGCGTATCGGCCGGCAGCTGATGCATAATGGACACCATACCGGCAGCTTCGGTCGCTTTGTGTTTGTTCCGCACATAAACTTGACTGGCCGGATCTTCTCCGACCAGAACGACTGCCAGACCTGGCGTTACGTCGTGCGCAGATTTCAAGCGACTGACCGCTGCAGCGACTTTTTCCCGGACATGGCCAGCGATTTTCTTTCCATCAATAACCGCAGCCGTCATTCATCTTCCCTTCGGTCGCGCATCGCTCAGCGTGAGCGTGATATAGATCAGGGTCGACGAAGACGCGGGACGGGGCCTCGGCCGACACATTTGGGGTCACTTTCAGACCGGCGCCTATGGCACGCCGGCGCGGATTAACGGCTCGAAAATGTAAGTGTTCACAGCAAATCGGAACGCACCGACGCCAATGAAAAGAACAATAAACGAAAGATCAAGTCCGCCAACCGGGGGCACGAAGCGCCGGATCGGGCGCAGCAACGGCTCGGTCAGCGCGTGGGTGATGCGATGAATGATCGCGACGACTTGATTGTACTGATTTACCACGCCGAACGCGATCAACCAGCTCAAGACCACCGCGGCGATCAGCACAAATGTGTAAAGACCGATCACCTGATTGAACAAATAGTAAAGCAGCTGCAAAGCCTGATCTCCTGTTACATCTTCATTTATCTAGAGGTGGTCGCTGGTGACCGCAAGAAGCGCCGACGACATGAGGCGTCGCTGGTATGACAATGAGGCGATGCGCCAGAAATAACAAAGCGGCGCACTTTCCGGTGCGCCGCCCCGTCCCCTCAACCGTCGTCTGACTGGTTTTTCAGACGCAGTATCCTCATCTTTCACTGGCTTGAAATGCCCCCATAACCACCAGCAAATCTCCCGCCCCTAAACAGCATTTTGTGGCGCTCGTGTCAGCTTCTAAGTGGCATTTTGAGGCCAGTTGGCGCCCGAGTGTGGTTAAAAAGCCACCATAAAAGCCGGCACGGACATTTCCTGACAAATCGCCTATATGCAGCAAGCAACGGTTCAAAGAGATCCCGTTGAAAGATATGGCAGTAGGAGAATGTGGTGCAAAAACGGCCATTAAATCAAAAACTTATTGGCATTTTGGGGGGAAGCAGCAATGTCGCGACAGAACTATACTACCGGTATCTGAACGAGACCGCCAACGCGCGTCTTGGTGGTTGGGACATCGCTGAAACAATGATCGCCGGCATGAATTTCGGGAATATCGAAGGGTTCTTGAGCGCCGACGATTGGGCGGGGCTCGAGACCTATATGGAAGGCAAGGTCGACCGGCTGATCGCCGCCGGGATCGACGTGCTCTTGTGCGTTTCCAACACCTTGCATAAACCGCTTGAATCGATCCTCGCGAGCCGGGGTGTCGGCTTCATTCATATTGCCGATCCAACCGGAGAGGCGATCCGCACGGCGGGTCTAGCGCGCCTGGCCCTGTTCGGCACCAGACAAGTCATGCAGCTAAAATATCAACGGCAACGGTATGAGGAAAAATTCGGTCTGGAGATCATCGTGCCCGATCCGGCAGAGCAGGACGATATCAATCGAATAATTTTCGATGAGCTTGTCCGTAGGGATGTCCGGGACACTTCGCGGGATCGGTACCTGGAAATCGCCGCCCGTCTCCAGCGAGACGAAGGTGTCGAAGGGCTGATTTTCGGCTGCACCGAAATCCCCTTATTGATCGATCAACCTGACCTCACTGACTTGCCGATGTTCAACACGACCAGACTGCACTGCCAAGCGGCAGTCGAGTTTGCATTGTCAGCTGACTGAGTTTACATTTGTCTCAGACGTGCTGATCAACAAGGATCGGGTTCCCGTCCGGATCGACGAGCACAAAACTTGCTGGGCCTGTTGTCGTTTCATCGGCTTCTGTCTGAAATTCAACACCGTCAGCTTTCAATTGTTTTTGGAGGTCACGCACATCGTCGAAGGACGGTAGGGGCCTAGCCTCAGCATCCCAGCCCGGATTGAACGTCAGAGAGTTTTTTTCGAACATCCCCTGGAACAATCCGATGGTCGTAGAGCCGTTTCTGAGGATCAGCCAATTCTGCGCTTGATCACCAGCGACCTGTTCAAAGCCCAGCTTGCTGTAAAAAACGCGAGATACCTCAATGTCTTTCACAGTTAAGCTGATCGAAAATGCACCAAGTTTCATCTACCCTCTCCTTATGAAGTTGCTGATCTCAAAATACCCACATCAAACCGGATATGGCGATCACCCAAAAGGGTGAGCTTGGCCCTATCACCCGTTTTTCGGGGCCGCCAGGTTCAAGTTGCAAGGGAATTGCCGTTCAATTCATAGACATCTGTTTGCTGGTCATCCCCGAGCACGTTCAGCGCCAACAGGCCCTCGACAGTCTGTCGATACTCAGGATCGCCCGCAAGATCATCGATCGATTGCTGATCCTCCCAGAGTGTCATGGTCGTCCACTGGTCCCCCTCGGAATAAAAGAATACACCGCAATTGCCGGCGCGGGATGAAAGGACTGGCAGGGATATGTTGTTGGCGTATTCTACAAGGCGCTGTTTTTGCGTCAGCTTGAAAGAAGTTCGCCACAATCGAATAAGCATGCTGTTCGGGCCCGTCAAAATTCGAACTGGGAGCCGGCAGGCACGTCAACCTTGGCCCTCACCGGTGGCAGGCCCGGCTTGCCCGCGAGCTCCGGATGTTTTTGAACAAACTCCGCTTTCAAAATGCGCGAGCCTTTGCGGCTGCCATCATGGCTCCATCCAGGCGGTGCCAGAACATAAAAAAGCCGCTGCTTCAGCGTCAATCCTTTGCGAAAAATATCTCGCGCGATCGCGACATATTCATGGGTCGCCACGCGGAGCGGATTAAACGTGCCAAGGTTTTTGATAATCCCGTAGCGCACCGGCTCGCTTTCTTCTTCGGGCACAAAAGTGCCGAACATGCGATCCCAGATGATCAAGACACCCGCATAATTAGCATCAAGATAACGCGGGTTGCGGCCATGATGGACCCGGTGATGGGACGGCGTATTGAAAACCCCCTCGATCCACGGATGGAGCTTACCGACTGTCTCTGTATGGATGAAAAACTGGTAGACCAGATTTACCGAGCCAGCAAAAGCAATCATGCCCGGATGAAAACCGAGCAGGGTCAGCGGAATGGCCAGGAAAAACATCCCGTTCAGAAAACTGAACCAGGGCTGCCGCAATGCCGTGGACAGATTATAATGCTGGCTTGAGTGATGAACGACGTGGCTTGCCCAGCCCCAGCGAATCGTATGCCGGAACCGGTGCGACCAGTAATATTTCAGATCATCCAGAACGAAGCAGGCAAGGAATGCCCAGATCGAGAATTCCCACTTCACCGGCGCAAATTGATAAAACCAGAACAGGATCGCATAGATCCCGCTAACAAAGAACCCGCCAACCAGCACTGGCATGATCACACTGCCGAGCCCCATCAACACGCTGGTCGATGCGTCCCGCGTTTCATAAACTCCCCTGGCACGGCGCATGCTGATCAGCGCGATTTCAATCAGAATGAACAACACATAGAGCGGCGCTGCATAGTCGGACACTGGGGGGAATTCAGGCATTTCAGGCATGGGCCGCCGATCCTTTTCGGTCATCAAAAAGCGCCGCCCAGTTACAGGCCTCGCCTTCTGTGACGAATGTAATCTGAAATGCCGGGTCGGCGAAATCCCTGAATTGCAATAACAAGGTACGGCCCGTGAGACTGCACGATCCGATATCGGTCGGTGAGACCGTTTTAGCGACAGAGAATTTACCCATCGCGCGAAGAACACCCACAGCAGGCGTATTGGCAAGGGTCAAAAGCGCTGAGCGCCGATCTGCCGCAAGTGAGACTTCATCAACCTCAAGCTCAGGAAATTCTAACGAAAAAGCAGCGGTAACCGCTTCTTCATCGCTGAAGATCGTAGCGGCAGAATGGCCAAGACGGTGTAACAGCAGCGCGACCCCGCCAATAGCGGCAAGCGAAAAAACAACCAAAATAATCAGCGGTGACATTGATATTAGGCTCCGACCGGTTACCGACTTTAAGCTGCGCGCCAGCGTTTTGCATCAGCTGTGATCAGTTAAGTGGATAAACATGCTCACTCATGCTGCGCGGGAGCCGTGACCCATGGTGCAAGTCATTTTGCCACCATGCGGTTGACAAGGGTGCATTTTAATATAACATTATTGTTATGGAACAAATCGGTTATGAAAGCGTACAACCAAATCTGAACGCCGTTTTTGGGGCATTAGCTGACCCGACGCGGCGGGCAATCCTGTCACGGCTTGCCGATGGTCAGGCATCAGTAAATGAGATTGCTGCGCCATTTGAAATAAGCCAGCCAGCAGTATCGCGGCATTTGAGGGTGCTGGAGAGGGCCGGACTGATTGAAAGAGATGTTGTCGAGCAACGCCGTCCGGCAAGGTTAAAGGCTGAGACAATGGCAGCAGCCGTCGACTGGCTTGCCGAGTTTAAGGCTTTTTGGGGGACGAGCTTTGATCAGCTGGATGACGTCCTTGTACGAATGAAACAAACAGAACAAGAGGTCGAAGATCATGAGTGATTTACCAGAATATGTACTTGACCGCGTTTTCGCGGCGCCCCGTGAACTGGTTTGGCAAGCCTGGACTGATCCCGAATTGCTCGCGCGTTGGTACGGTCCCGGCGTCGAGACAATCATCCACAAGTTTGACTTGAAGCCCGGCGGATCCTGGCTAAACGAAATGAAATGGGGCGAAAACTCCATGCTGAGCAAAGTTATTTTCACAGAAGTAGCAGCGCCCGAACGTCTTGTCTGGCATCACCACTCATCGACAGATGCAAAATGGAACACGATTTCAAATCCAAAGATGCCAGACTGGCCGCGTGTTCTTCTAACGACCGTGACGTTCGATGATGACGGTGGCAAGACCAAAGTACGGCTTACCTGGGTACCGTTCGAGGCAACTGAGGCCGAGATTGCCTGTTTTGCTGGCTCCGTTGAAAATATGGGCAAGGGCTGGGAAAGCGGCTACGCAATCATCGACGAAATGCTCGCCGAGTTGCGGGCCCAATAAAGGTCGGTCTTCGGACACGACACCTCAATCCCGAGAGCGGTGCCCGCCCCTCTCGGTGTCGATTTGCGGATCCATCCTACCGACAAGGCCCATTCATTCCGTACAGGACTTTTTTGATCCAAACGAGGACCTAGTCCTTAAATTGAACTGTCGCCTGACGCTGCCGGTTAACCAAGAGCTCTGTTACATCTGGCCGTGAATAGTGACCCGCGACATCGAGATTTTGCCGCTCGCGGCGCACTTGCTGGTGATCGATTTCGGCCACCAAAAGCACTTCTTCACCCAACACTGGCTCGATGACCCAGGAACCGTCGGGCGCTGCAATAGCGGAGCCGCCATTGGCCATGAAGTCACCGGCATTGGCGCGAATTGTCTCAGCGTGTGGAAAATCTGCTGGAATATCTGTCGCGCGCATCAAGCCCGATACGGCAATGACATAAGAGCGCCCCTCTTTGGCGATAAACCGCGGCAAGTCCTCAGTATTGTGAAGACCACCCGGCCAGGCCGTGACGTGAAGGTCTTCACCCTGAGCATAAAAAGAAGCACGCGCTAGGGGCAACCAATTCTCCCAGCAATTGAGGCCGCCAACTGTAAAGGCACCCAAAGAATGCACCCGTAGGCCATGACCGTCACCCGGTCCCCAGACCAGCCGTTCATCATAGGTTGGTTGCAGCTTGCGATGCACTGAGCCGACCTGACCTTCTTTCGAGATATAAACCAGGCTCGCATAAAGCGTATGACCACCACGATCCGGCGCCCGCTCCATAATCCCGAGATAGATGGCTATAGTGCGAGCTTTTGCCAGATCACACAGGGGCTTCAGATCACCGCGTTCAATGACGACCCCTTGATCGAGATAAAGAGCGTAGAATTCCTTCTGGCGGTCATCGTTAAACTTTGCCCCTTCCGTGCGCTCGACCCAAAACGGGTAGCCGGGCACCAGTGCCTCGCCAAATGTCACCAGGTCGCAGCCTGCGTCAGCGGCACTGGCAACCGCCGCACAGACTTTCTTAAGGCTTGCCGTCCGGTCAAGCCAAACCGGCGCGATCTGCGCTAGGGCTACCTTCAAAGCATCATCGCTTGCGCGTACCGGATCAGTTTTAGCAGTAATAACCCTCATGACATCCCTTTTTGATCCTTCTTCTACCCGTTGAAAAATGCCATGCAAGTCCTCGTTCAACGGCTGCTGTTGCTAAACGTGATTAACGGTTCCACCCATTGATATTTGCGATATAGTCACGCTGAGTGAGGGGAACGGTTGTCATGCACCAGAAATGGCAAGACGAATTCAGGGACACGATCCCGGCAAGTAATATTATTGCCGCCGCCGCTGTGCTCCTCATTTTGACATTTCTTGGCGCCCGGTTTTTCGTGACGCCAAATCCTGAGAATGCCCCGGTGGTGGATCGTGGCAAAATATCGCTTGCCGCATGGGACTTCGCAGACGGTCCTATTCAGTTGGTCGGCGATTGGGAATTTTACTGGCAAGAGTATCTGGGCGCGGACAATGTCCCACCGGCGTTGGACCCAATTTATACAAGTATTCCCAGTTTATGGCACAACATCGAAATTCCGGGCAAAAAAAATCTCGATGAAGATCGAGGTTATGCGACTTATCGGCTTATTGCTGACGGCCTTGCGCCTGGAAACTATGCCTTTTTTATTCCGATCCTATATGCCCCGAGCCGGATCTGGATTAACGGCATTGTGGCTTCTCAGAATGGTGCATTGACCAAAGCCCCCGAAGGCGAAGTGCCCGTTTGGAAGGGACACTATGTTGGCTTTATCAGTGAGGGCGGCCAGGTCGAAATTCTTGTTGAAGTGTCGGACCACATCCACGGCAACGGCCGCTTTATCGAACCGGCTGTTCTCGGCTCGTCCGCAGCGATTAGTGATTTCCAGACTTTATACAATGTACAAGACCTCCTCATCCAAGGCATCGCGACCGTTCTGTTTATTTTTGGCTTGGTCCTGTTTCTGTTTCGCCGACAGGATCTGGCGTCCCTTTATTTCGCTCTCTTCAGTCTCTTTTTCGGGACGGTTCTGTCCTATCTCGGTATCAATATTTCAGAACTTGTCATTCCCCAGATGGATTTTTGGACAAAGCTGAACATATTCTATGCCGCCGAAACAGGAACAATTATTCTCTTAACCTTGTATGTAGCTGCTCTCTACCCGGATGAACGATTCCCGATCATAGAATACGTGATTTATGCCGTATCCGTTGTTGCAATAGCGCACACTACTTTTTTTCTGGGCCTGAAACCCGAAATGATCGAGACACCGCTTTTTTCATACTACGTCAATTACTTCTCCATATTGGTAGCGCTTTACGTTCTGATCACGGTCATCCGGGCCTGCATAAAAAATCGCGACGGCGCCTGGGTTTTTCTGATCGGTATGAGCATCTTACTGTATTGCGTTCTCGGAGAGATAGCCGTGACAAATGGTGTAGTGACCTCGATACCCGCAATTGGTCTTGGCACCGGGATGACCAGCCTCGGCTTTTTGGTTTTCCTGATTTCCCAGGTGATCATTCTCGCGCAGCGCTGGACCCATACACTGCAGGCTTCGGAACGTATGACAACCGACCTCAGTCGGTTGATCGAGGTCACCTCCGCGATCTCGTCGGAGATTCGCCTAGAATCCCTCCTTCAGCGCATTGTTCATGGTGCAACTGAGTTTATTCACGCAGAACGCGGCACGCTTTATCTGTATGACGATAGAACGGACGAACTGTGGTCGCTGGTGGCAGAAGGTTTGGAGAATAAAGAAATCCGGATGCCAGCCGACTCAGGCCTGGCAGGTGCCTGTTTCCAGACCGGTGACACGATCAACGTTGAAGATGCCTACGCTGATAAACGCTTCAATCGGCATTTTGACGAAGCAAACAATTTCCGTACCAAGACCATTCTCACTATGCCGGTGCAGAGCAAGGGCGGTAACCGGATTGGTGTCATGCAGGTTTTGAATAAAATCGGCCGGCGGTTCGTCACGCTTGATGAAGAGCGATTGCACGCCTTTGCGGCGCAGGCAGCGATTGCCATCGAAAATGCTGAGCTTTTCGGCGAGGTCAATCAGGCCCGAAATTACAACGAAAGCATTCTCGGCTCGATGTCGAACGGGGTTGTCACCATCAACGCTTATGGAGACATTGAGAAGGTCAACAAGGCCGCGCTGACCATTCTCGAAACCGAGCAAGACAACTTGATGAATCAACCGATTAATCAGTGGCTATCCGGCGACAATGAATGGTTGGCAGAAGAGCTGGTTGCTGTGCGCAAAGAAGCGGCGCCGCGAACATTTCTCGATGTCGATGTCGCCAATTTTAATACCACCGTTAAAGCGCTAAATCTGTCCGTGATCCCTCTGATCGGAGAGGAAGGTGAAGATAACGGCATTTTGATGCTGCTTGAAGACATCACCGGCGAGAAACGTCTGCGTGGCACGATGAGCCGGTTCATGACAAAAGAAGTCGCTGACAGAATTCTTGAGCAAGGCGAGGACACCCTCGCTGGTTCGACAGTGAATGCCAGCGTGTTGTTCCTCGATATGCGCAATTTCACTGGTCTGTCGGAAAGGCTGGGAGCCCGTGAAACCGTTGCGATGCTGAACGAATTCTTTAGCGACATGACGGAAGCAATCTTCAACTGGAAAGGCGTTCTCGACAAATTTATCGGCGATTCCATCATGGCGGTGTTCGGCGCTCCACTAGAAGGTGAGCGGGACGCGGACAATGCGCTCGCCAGCGCCATCGAGATGATGCAAATTCTGCGGGGCCTCAACCGCCGCCGTGTTGACCGCGGAGACGTACCGATCGATGTCAGCATCGGTATTGCAACCGGAGAAGTCATTGCTGGCACCATCGGTTCAGCAAAGCGGGTCGATTACACCGTTGTCGGTGACAGCGTCAATCTTGCCGCCCGGCTTGAAAATATCACGCGCTACTATGGCGCCGACATTATTGTCAGTGAAGAAACCATCACGGAAGCTAAAGTTTCTGTTCAACACCGTGAGCTCGATTTGATCCGGGTTCGCGGTAGAGAAACGCCGTCGGTCATCTATCAAATTCTGGGTCACCACACCGAACAGACATTCCCGAATATGGAGACCGTTATGTATTTCTATCAAGAAGGTCTCGAAGCGTACCGGGATCGCAATTGGGACCGTGCTATAAATGCTTTCACCCAGGCCTTGAGCGCCAACCGCGATGACCGTCCTTCAAGCATATATCTAGACCGGGCAACCCTGTTCAAAGAAAACCCGCCATTGCCCGACTGGGACGGGGTATGGACCATGAGCGAGAAAAAGTGACCGGGACCCGCTGTTGAAAATGCAGGCAAAGCCCAGATCCGACCAGCTACCTTATCGCAAATGCGATATCTTCCAACGACACTCGCCCGCAACAGCGGGCATGCGCGATGGGAGCAATAATGATTTCTTCAACTAACTGCGGGTACGAAATGTCGTAGCGTTAACTGTCCCCGGCCGGGAAATATTATTCCCAGGTCGGGCGCTGGCGCCATCGCCCCTACTGCATAAGCTGATAGGCCTCGCCATGCCGCCGGGCTAAACTGATAACCAAGGAACCAAAGGAAATGACGCGATGAAAGCACTGGCGCACCTTTTGCTGTTTGTCTTATTCTCTGTTGCAGCCTGCAGCGACGAGGCCACCACGACCACACCAATTTCTCCTGCAACGCCTCAACCCGGCATTTCACCCGAACGCCTGAAGCTGATCGACGCACAACTTCAGACAGAAGTTGACGCCGGGGTTCGGGCCGGTTTTGTGGTGATGATCGGTCATGATGGCGAGACAATTTACAGCAGCGCGATTGGCATGGCCGATATCGAGGCAAAAAAGCCGATGACACCAGAGACCAAGTTCCGCATCGCCAGCATGTCGAAACCGTTGACCACGCTTGCCATCATGATGCTCGTCGAACGCGGAGAGTTACTGCTTTCTGATCATGTTGCCCGCTACATCCCTTCCTTCACGAATCTGAAAGTCGCCACCTCGCCCAATGCTGATGCGAGCGGTAATATCCCGACGGAAGCACTAAAAAAACCGATGACAGTTCACAGTCTCCTCACTCACACATCCGGCCTTGGATACATCTTTGATAGCGATACGGATCTTGGACGCGATATGATAGAGAACAGTCTTTATACGATGAAAGGTGACCTTGCCGCCCGCATTAACGCGCTGGCCGCTTGGCCACTTTACGCCCAACCAGAAACAGAGCGGCGGTATTCTTACGCGACAGACGTCGCTGGATATATTGTCGAAGTCGTCTCCGGGCTGCCCCTCGAAACCTTCATGGAAGACGAGATTTTCAAACCCCTCGGCATGACCAGTACTGGTTTTTATCTAGACGATCCGGATTTTTCGGACCTCGCGATGGTCTACGTGTTTAATGAAAATGGTGACATGGTTCTGCCGGGACGGCGGGGCGACAATCCCGATCCAAACGCGGATGTGCCGGAATGGGCGTCGGGCGGCGGCGGCCTCGTTTCCACAGCGGGCGATTATATGCGTTTCATGCAGATGCTGCTGAATGAAGGAGAGTTGGGCGGTGTGCGGATTGTTTCTCCGGCAACGGTCAGGTTAATGCTCTCGCCTCATGTCGAGGGCGAAAAACTGACAGAAAACTTCTTTAATCCGGGCGCAACATTCGGCCTTGGTGGTTGGGTTGCGACACAACCAGGCCTATCCGGCCGGATCCTAGCGAAGGGCCAGTATGGCTGGGGCGGATACTATGATACCGGCTTTTCCATCAGTCCTGAAGATAAACTGGCAATTGTGGTGATGGCACAGCGTGAGCCTGGGCCCTATGCACCTCCATCCCGCGCGCGGGACGTTGTTACCTCAATCGCCTTTGGTGCATTAGAGAGGTAACACGGCGCGGAAAAAATGGGCCTTCCAGCCAAGCATGAACGGGTCTGCCAAGTTCAATAACAAAAACACATTGTGTGAGGCGCTTGTGGTTCTGGAGCAATGGCAACGAGGTTTCTGCAACCGCTCCGGGCCGCAAGACAAATGACGGGCGGATTGTGACCCGGGAGCGCCGGCGTTTATTGGTTTTGAACAGCTGCCCAGGCAAGCCGCGCTGCATGCGCTGCGTCAGGAAAATCCGTAAACACTCCATCGACGCCAAGCTCGAAGAATAAATCGAATTCCTGCTGTGCTGTTGCAAACTGTTCTGGCAATTGATCTGTACGGAATGTCCACGGATGAACCTTAAGGGCAGCAGCATGTGCCTGCTCAATCAGGCCGCTGGATCTGCCGGCGTCGCTCACAAGGAGCTTTTTATAGGGACCGATACCTGCCGCAAATTGAGCGATTTCAAGCATCGTCAGATTGGGTATGTCAGCGATCAGATAGATCAATGGTACTTCTGTTCTCTTATACAGTTCTTGCAGCACCGGCACTTCAAACGACTGAATGAAAACGGCTGCGTCTGGCCGGTTCCATCCGGCTTTATCGAGCGCAGTAAGCACAGCCGTCGGATAATCATATCCCAGTTCAGCAAAATATCCCGGCAACTTTGTCTCGGGGTAGACGCCAATATTTCTGCCAAGCCCTCGCGCCTCAGCCTGCGCCAACGCGATTACTTCACCAAAGGTCGGGATTTCAAACATGCCGTTTGCCGCCATGCTCCGCTTCGGCATCGACTGCACCGCACGCAAGGTTTTGATCTCCGCCAGCGTAAAATCCTCGGTAAACCAATCGGCACCCTCGTGACCCGGCTTTTCTGTCTTGCGATCGGCGAATTCAGGGTGGCTCGCGACATCCGTCGTCGTCGACAAATAATGATCGTGGCGAGCGATCAACTGCCCGTCCTTGGTAAAAACCAGATCGGGCTCCAGATAGTCGGCCCCAAGAATAGCGCCGAGACGATAGGCTGGAAGTGTGTGTTCCGGCAGATAACCGCACGCCCCACGATGGGCAATCACCAGCGGAGAAGAAGCAAAATTAGCGAGATTCACCCCCGATCTGCCCCCGTTGTACTGCGAACCGGAACAACCAGCCACCACGCCTGCCCCGATGCTGCCAGCTGCGACTTTTATGAAGTGACGTCGATGTGAATCCATTCTGCTGTCCGCCCATTTTTTCTGCCGTTGTGAACAGGCTTACCGCGGAATTGCAACCACCTCCAGCGACGCTACCAGCAGCTTGCGGTCAACTCTGATCCCGGTACTATGGGCGGTTGAACGAGAGGCCGGGCGACGATGCAGAATTCGGATAACAAATGCTGGAGCTGAGATCTGTCAGCAAGCGTGAACGGGGTGTGGTCTACATTGATGACCTCAGCCTCTGCCTTGCCAGAGGTGATTTGCATGTTCTGCTCGGCCCGACGCTATCCGGCAAAACATCGCTGATGCGATTGATGGCCGGTCTCGATTTGCCCGATAGCGGCACCCTACACATGGACGGCGAAGATGTGACAGGGCTCTCTGTGCGTCGGCGCGATTGCGCTGTGGTCTACCAACAGTTTGTCAATTATCCGTCCCTTAGTGTATATGAAAACATTGCCTCGCCGTTGCGCGTGCGCGGCGCGCGCAACGCTGAAATCGACCAGGAGGTGGAACAAGCTGCTGAACTGCTCGGCCTGCGCCCTTACCTGTCCCGGCGTCCCGCCGATCTTTCCGGCGGGCAACAACAGCGCGTTGCACTCGCCCGTGCCCTCGTAAAAAAAGCTTCGCTGGTTTTACTCGATGAACCGCTCGCCAATCTTGATTACAAATTGCGGGAAGAGCTTCGGGCTGAGTTGCCGAAGATTTTCAAAGGCTCCGATGCTGTCGTCGTTTACACAACATCTGCACCTGAAGAAGCGATGTTAATTGGCGATACTGTTACCTGCCTTCACGAGGGGCAGGTCACGAATTCCGGTAAGCCGCGCGCCCTATATAACCGGCCCGCTAAACTCATTACAGCACAAATACTAAGTGATCCGCCGCTTAATGTCCTACGGGTCCGAAAGAACGGCGCGGATCTGGAATTTGCTGACAACGAACGTGTTTCTGGCGGGGAGCGAATTGCATCCCTTGCCGACGGCGCGTACAAAATAGGTCTGCGTGCGCATCATCTTGATGTGCGCAAACCAGGTGAAGGAGGCATTCAGGCAGAAGTCAAAATTACCGAAGTCACCGGCTCCGAAACCATCGTTCATGCCGAATTGGGTAGTGTGCGCTGGACCGCCTTGTTGCACGGCGTCACGCCGATGGATGCTGGCACGCGCGTTTCTCTCATCCCTGATCCGGCAAAGCTCTTTGTCTTTGACATGGACGGTGCTCTTGTTTCAGCGCCGACGGAGTAAGCGATGGCACGAATTGATCTTAAAAATATTTCCCACTCATATGTCGCTGCCCCGAACACAGAAAACAACTTTGCCTTAAAAACGCTCAATATGAGCTGGCAGGACGGCGGCGCCTATGCGTTGCTTGGGCCTTCCGGATGCGGAAAAACAACTCTGCTGAACATCATTTCAGGCCTGCTGCATCCAACGCATGGGGCTGTGCTGTTCGACGGCGATGATATCACCAACCGGCCGCCGGAAAAGCGCAACATCGCCCAGGTTTTTCAGTTTCCGGTCGTTTACGATACGATGACGGTGTTTCAAAATCTGGCCTTTCCGCTGAGGAACAGAAATGTTCCCGGAAAAGAAATAAAGCAGCGCGTTAACCGAATCGCTGAAATGTTGGAGTTGACAGAAAGTCTACCGAGACGGGCACGCGACTTGTCCGCTGACGCCAAGCAAAAAATTTCACTCGGGCGCGGCCTGGTTCGAACGGATGTCGCTGCGATTTTGTTTGATGAACCGCTCACTGTGATTGATCCGCAGTTAAAATGGTCTCTCAGGTCTCAACTAAAACATCTCCATGCTGAGTTTAGGCATACGATGATATATGTAACCCATGATCAAACCGAAGCGCTGACCTTCGCCGATCAGGTGATTGTTATGTCGGAAGGCGAAGTCGTTCAGGCATCCTCACCACAAGCGTTGTACGAACGCCCAGTCCACACATTCGTTGGCCGTTTTATTGGATCGCCCGGCATGAACATCTTACCGTGTGAAATCGATGGTGCTTTTTTAATTCTCGCAGATCATCGGATTCCAATGGATCATATCGAGCCAGCAGCGCCGGAAACTGCGCGCCTTGAATTTGGTGTGCGTCCGGAATTTGTCCATTTCAGCGATGAAGACGACGCGTTGCCCGTGTCGGTTAGTGCAATTGAGGACGCAGGCAGATATAAAATCGCCCGCCTTTTATTTAAGGAATTGCCAATTGCGGCGATCCTCCCTGAGGATGCACCACCGCTTTCCGCAACTCCCAAGATTAAATTTGATCCGGAAAATTCTCATATTTACGCCGATGGGTATTTGATGGAAAAGGGAGAATAAAAGCGCATGAGAAAGACTCTCAACCACAAGGCATTATGGCTAGCCTCCCCAGCTTTGCTCTTGGTTGCCTTCACAGCTCTTATTCCGCTACTGACAGTTGTTAATTATTCCGTTCAAGATACATTTGGCGACAACAAATTCTTTTGGGTTGGTGCGGAGTGGTATAAGGAGATTTTGCTGTCCGAGCGTTTCCACGCAGCATTTTTCAGGCAAGTCGCGTTTTCGGCAGCTATTCTGGCGATCGAAATTCCACTCGGCTTGGCGATCGCGCTCGCGATGCCCAAAAAAGGTTGGGGTGTGTCAGTTTGCCTCGTTTTGATGGCCCTGCCACTTCTTATTCCTTGGAATGTCGTTGGTACGATTTGGCAGATTTTTGCACGGGTTGATATTGGTCTTCTTGGGCACACGCTTGCAGGCTTCGGTTTTGACTACAATTATACGCAAGACCCCGTTGCCGCCTGGATAACGTTGATCGTCATGGATGTCTGGCACTGGACCAGCCTTGTGGTTCTCCTTTGTTACGCCGGCCTCGTTGCCATCCCACAAGCCTACTATCAAGCAGCGCGCATAGATGGCGCCTCGCGCTGGGCCGTATTCCGTCATATCGAACTACCAAAGTTAAACCGTGTCTTGTTGATCGCCGTGCTGCTGCGCTTCATGGACAGTTTTATGATCTACACAGAACCATTTGTTGTCACCGGCGGCGGCCCTGGAAACACAACAACATTTCTTTCAGTCGACCTGGTGCAAATGGCAATCGGGCAGTTCGACCTTGGGCCGGCAGCGGCGATGTCTGTTGTCTATTTCCTGATCATATTGGGCCTATCTTGGCTGTTTTATACGGTGATGACCCGTGAAGACACGGACGCTGAAGGCAGATTGCCATGACCCAACCAGGCACAACATCCCGTCTGAAGTACCTCACACCGGCTCTGTACATCCTGTTTCTTTTGACACCTATTTACTGGCTTTTGACGATGAGTCTCAAAACCAATCAGGAGATATTGTCTACTTTCTCGCTTTGGCCCGTAAATCCGACCTTCGAGAACTACATGGTCATCTTCACTGATGCTGCTTGGTATTCCGGATACATCAACTCGATGATCTACGTCTCTATGAACACCGTTATCTCTGTTTTAGCGGCACTCCCGGCAGCCTACGCATTTTCGCGCTATCGATTTCTGGGCGACAAACACATCTTTTTCTGGCTACTGACAAACAGAATGGCACCACCGGCGGTGTTCGCGCTGCCATTTTTCCAGCTCTACTCTTCCGTCGGCCTGTTCGATACTCATATCGCCGTGGCATTGGCGCATTGCCTGTTTAACATTCCTCTTGCCATCTGGATTTTGGAAGGATTCATGTCCGGTGTGCCGCGTGAAATTGACGAAACTGCGTATATAGATGGCTATAGCTTTCCAAGATTCTTTACCAAAATATTTCTGCCCCTGATCGCCAGCGGCGTCGGGGTTGCTGCATTTTTCTGCTTCATGTTTTCATGGGTTGAATTGCTCATCGCGCGCACCTTGACCTCGGTCGCAGCAAAACCAATCGCGGCCGTGATGACCCGCACGGTATCCGCATCGGGGCTCGATTGGGGCGTTCTCGCAGCAGCGGGCGTGCTAACAATCATACCGGGCGCATTGGTTATCTGGTTTGTTCGGCACCACATTGCGCGCGGCTTTGCGCTCGGACGGGTGTAATAATGGAGGGGGCTGTGATCGATATGTCGTGGATGGCCTGGACCCCGCCAACAGGCCTGTTTTTTGCCCTCATTGGTCTGACGCTGCTGCTCATGGCGCGTCTGCACTTTATGCGGCCCGGCGGTGATCAGGCCAGGCCAGGACTGTTGTTTGGACTTGCCACGACCCGCGGCGACCGGTTGTTTATCGTACTGCTCGGCAGCGCTTATATTCATCTGGCATGGCTTGCCCTCACCGACTATGCTTTGCCATGGGCAGGCGCGCTTTCGATCGTTTATGCAGCGGTGATATTTCGGTGGGGATAAGGATATCTGCAGGCTGCCCGATTTTTAGAATTCTGGACCGGACGATTGAAACTTATTGAGGAGATAAAGAGATGAAATTGAGATCAGCGACAAAGTCGATGGCGAGCGCACTGGCACTACTCACACTCTCCTCTACTGCAGCGTATGCGGATACCGATAGTGCGCGGAAATGGATCAGTGAAGAGTTTCAACCATCGACCTTAAGCCAGGACGAACAGTTTGCCGAAATGCAATGGTTCATTCAAGCAGCAGAACCCTACAAGGGCATGGAAATAAACGTTGTGTCGGAAACCATCACAACACACGAATATGAAGCAAAGACCCTTGCCAAAGCATTCTTTGAAATCACTGGCATCAAGGTCAATCATGACCTGATTGGCGAAGGTGACGTTGTCGAAAAATTGCAAACCCAGATGCAGACCGGGCGCAACATCTATGATGCGTATGTCAATGACTCTGATTTAATCGGCACGCATTACAGATACAAACAGGTTGTGCCCCTGTCAGACTGGATGGTAGGCGATGGCAAAGCTGTTACCTCTCCAACGCTTGATATTGACGACTTTATCGGCAAGTCATTTACCACAGGCCCAGACGGCAAGCTCTACCAGCTACCGGACCAACAATTCGCAAATCTGTACTGGTTCCGCTACGACTGGTTTACCGATCCGGGGCTCAAGGCACAGTTCAAAACAAAATACGGATACGACCTTGGCGTGCCTGTGAACTGGTCTGCCTACGAAGACATCGCGAACTTCTTTACCAACGACGTTAGTGAAATCGACGGTGTGACCGTATACGGACATATGGATTATGGCAAAAAAGATCCCTCCCTCGGCTGGCGATTTACCGATGCCTGGCTGTCAATGGCGGGCGCCGGCGATGCCGGTATTCCAAACGGCCTGCCCGTCGATGAATGGGGTATTCGCGTTGATGGCTGTAGACCGGTCGGTTCCTCCGTTGAGCGCGGCGGCGCAACCAACGGGCCCGCGGCGGTATACGCAGTCCAAAAATACGTAGACTGGCTAAAGGAGTACGCACCCCCACAGGCGGCAGGGATGGTGTTCTCCGAAGCAGGGCCGGTCCCTGCACAAGGTGCGATCGCGCAGCAGATATTCTGGTATACAGCGTTTACGGCAGACATGGTGAAAGAAGGCTTGCCTGTCGTCGATGAAGACGGCCTGCCAAAATGGCGGATGGCCCCGTCACCTCACGGCGCCTATTGGCAGGAGGGCCAGAAGCTCGGCTATCAGGACGCCGGCTCATGGACCTTGATGGCGTCGACCCCGGTTGATCGCCGGCAAGCGGCATGGCTTTACGCACAATTTGTCGTTTCAAAAACGGTGTCGCTCAAGAAGAGCCATGTCGGTCTCACCTTTGTTCGCGAGTCAGATATTCAACATGAGACGTTTACAGAGCGAATGGCTGAATTGGGTGGTCTGGTGGAATTCTACCGGTCACCGGCGCGGTTACAATGGTCGCCAACGGGAACGAACGTACCTGATTACCCGAAGCTCGCACAACTTTGGTGGCAAAACATCGGCGATGCGGCCTCCGGTGCAAAAACCGCTCAGCAGGCAATGGACGCTCTCGCCGCGGCGCAGGACAAAGTCCTGTCGCGCCTTGAGCGGGCCGGCGTCCACGGCGAGTGTGGACCCAAGCTCAACAAACCGACAGATCCTGCGGCCTGGCTGGCAAAAGACGGCGCACCAAAAGCAAAACTCGATAACGAACGCCCGAGGCCTGAAACCATCGACTACGACACGCTGGTACAAAGCTGGAATGAGTAGCGTTGATGCAAGTGAACAAATAACTGACCAGGTCGATAATACCTATCGAGCCAGTTGAAGTGAGTGGCGCCCAGACCATCACGGTTCCCCGGCGCGGTGAAGCGCGCGGAGAAAATCGCGCTGCTTTTTGCGACGTGAGCAAAATGAGGTGGGCGCGGTGATTTGTAGCAGCGACAGCGGGTGCGGATTGACGGGGATCAGATTCAGATAAATTCTTGAAAATGTAACCTTCGTGGAGCATATTCACCAATAATTGCTACGCGAAGGTCACAAAAATGCCTACACCCCATACCCCACCTCTGGCGGTTCGCCGGGCGCTGGAAAAGCTCGGCGATGACATTTTTGACGCCCGCAAACGGCGGAAACTCTCGGCTCAAGTGGTCGCGGAACGCGCCCACACCTCACGCAATACGTTGAAGCGGATTGAACAGGGCGACCCGGCCGTCAGCTTCGGCATCTATGCCTCGGTGCTCAACGCGCTCGGCTTCCTAAATAGCGTCGGCGATCTTGCCGATCCGGCCCGCGATAGGTTGGGGCTCGAACTGACGAGCCCTTCAGCGAAACGTCGCAGGGAGCCTAAGTGATGGCCGATCCGGTGGAAGTTCATATCAACCTGCCGAGCGGCACGCATCGGGTCGGGACGCTCTATCGCTTACCGTCTCGCGACCGCGAGACGGTAAGCTTCGAATATTACGAAGGCTGGCTCGGCCACAAGGAGCGCTTCGCACTTGAACCGGCGCTTGCCGTCGGTAAAGGCCGGTTTTACCCGGATCAGGGACGGGCGATGTTCGGGGCGATCGGCGATTCCGCTCCTGACACATGGGGCCGTCAGCTGATGCGCCAACGCGAGCGGCGGCACTCAGAAGCTGAGGGCCGCCCTGTCCGCACGCTTCATGAGACTGACTTTCTCTTGGGCGTTACGGACATCTCGCGGCTCGGGGCGTTGCGCCTTAGACGCGAAAGCGAGGAAGCTTTCCAAGCGCCGAGCGAAGCAGGCGTGCCGGGCCTTGTGATGCTTGGCCGCTTGCTCGAAAGCACGAACAGGATCGAACGCGGCGAGGAAACGGATGAAGATCTTCAGATGATCTTCGCGCCAGGCTCATCTTTGGGTGGAGCGCGCCCAAAGGCATCGGTGAAGGCCAACCAAGGACGACTCGCCATCGCCAAGTTTCCAAAGGAAAATGATGAATACAGTATCGAGGCTTGGGAGCATATCGCACTTACATTGGCAGATGAAGCAGGGATTCAGTGTCCGGACCATGACCTTGTCCCAGTGGACAATCGGTCAGTGCTGCTTTCCTGGAGATTTGATCGGGAAGAAGACAGGCGCGTTCCATTCCTGTCTGCGCTGTCGATGCTACAACTGAAAGACGGCGACCGTTCCAGCTATCCAGAGATTATGGACGAACTGGTCCGCATCGGGGCCGGTGTGAAGAGCGATGCGGCCGAATTATTTCGGCGAATGGCGTTCAACATCCTGATCTCCAATGTCGACGATCATTTGCGCAATCACGGATTCCTGTTTCGAGGAAGGGAAGGTTGGACGCTTTCGCCCGCCTATGATTTAAACCCCACGCCGCAGGACTTGAAGGCGCGGGTGCTCACGACAAGCATCAGTCCCGATGACGGAACGTGCTCTGTCGGACTTGCGATCGAACAGGCCGGGTATTTTGGGCTCAAAGCCGATCAGGCAGCCAAAATCGTCGGTGAGGTCGGGGAAGCTGTCAGCCATTGGCGAGCGGTCGCTGCCAGCGTCGGTCAGACAAAAGCACAGATCGATCGTATGCAGAGCGCTTTCGACCATGAGGATCTTGCGAGCGCGAAGGCGCTTTCGAGTTAATGTTTTCGGCAGACGAGTAAATACCCAAAATAGTAATACAAAATAGCGATCAGGAAGTAATAGGTAATGGCGGACAGAGTGGGATTCGAACCCACGAGACGCTTGCACGCCTACACGCTTTCCAAGCGTGCGCCTTCGACCACTCGGCCACCTGTCCAGTCCAGAAAGTGGCGGGACTATAGCCGCACCGCCCGGCAAGACAAGGCTAAATCTCCCCTGCGGCAGTGTGGTTGCAGGACGTCTTCATTTTAGATAAGCTGAAGGCCCACACTGTGGGTATGGCGGGAGACCTGGCGGGGGCCGCCTACCGCAAAGACGCGTATTATGGGGCAGTAAACATGGGTTTTTTTCGTCTTCTAGCATGGATTTTCGTTGCATCGGGCCTGGCGCTGCTTGGCGCAGACGGTATTTCTACAATCGAAGCGGGCGAGCCCGTCATCCGTACCACCTCCGAGGTTATGAACCTGTTCGGGATTGGTATTTCATCGCTTGAAAGCGACGGCGCGGCTGCCGGCGTGGCGAATTTCTTCCTCAATGCGCCTTTATGGGCAGTGGTTGGTATTCTCGGCATTATTATGACGTTGGTTTTTCGGCCGCTCGACTAAAGCTTCACCGGTCCCTTCAACCATCTGCATCAGCAGCAGGAAACGCTATCTCCGGTTCCATCGTTGGGACACCATCACGCACGGAATGTTCCCGGGCTTTGAGTAATTTGTTGCGATAGTTGGATTGAACAACGGAGACGCAGACCATGACAAAGATGACGAAATAGAAGGTCGTCTTTGACATCGCTGTTACTTCATAGCCGTACAGCTCCAAATGAGCGAGATGACCCGATTCAGACAGAAGCAGAATGCCTACGATAAACAGAACGAACAATCCGAGCACTTCATAGGCCCGGTTCTGCTCAAGGAAATTCGAGACATGGTCCGATAGCCAGACCATCATCACACCGCTGACAATAATCGCAACCGCCATCACCGGAAAAACCTCGGTCAGCGCAATTGAAGACAGGATACTGTCAAACGAAAAAACCAGGTTCATAGTAACAATCCAGAAGATTGCCGAGGCCACAGAGCGTTTTCCAGCGCCATCTGCATGTTCGAGATGGTCCACCGAGAGAAGGTGGAAAATTTCTTTCATTGCGGTGTACAGAATGAATGCGCCACCAAAAAATGTCACAACCGCGTGGAAGGTAAATTCACCGGCGATAAAACCCCAATCCACCGAAAAGAACGGTTTCGTTAATCCATTGATCGCTGACATCACAACAAAAAGCAAAATGAGGCGCAGAGCAATTGCCATGCCGATCCCGAGCTGCCGCACCTGGCGCTGCCTTTCGATCGGCACCCGCCTGCTTTCGATGGAAATATAAAGAAGGTTATCAAAACCCAATACCGCCTGCAGCAGGATCAGCATGAAAAGGGTAAACATGTTTTCCATCGTAAAAAGATCGGCCATGGTGGGGGTCCTTCGAATTTGTTTTTTTGTCGGCTGGCTATCTCTGACAAGCTTCGTGGTATCGGAAAAGCTTTGGGTTGGTCGTGGCTCCAGGGATTATGTTTTTCCGCGCGCACTTTGTGAAGCAGTTTTTGCTTGTTGTTTGCTAAAAAGGTCGGCGCGCTTTCATCGCAGCGGCAAGTGTGCCTTCATCGAGATAGTCAAGTTCGCCGCCGACCGGTACACCCTGGGATAAGCGCGTTACGGCAACACTGGTACCGATGAGCCGTTCGGTTACATAATGCGCCGTGGTCTGACCATCAACGGTGGCGCTGGTCGCAAGGATAACTTCAGAAACATTGCCGGCGGACGCGCGCTGGGCAAGCGAGCCAATATTAAGGTCATCAGGTCCGACGCCATCAAGCGGTGAGATGACGCCGCCCAACACGTGATAGTGCCCCTTGTGCGCCCCGGCCCGCTCCAGCGCCCAAAGATCAGCGACTTCCTGAACGACGCATATGATGCCAGTGTCACGCTCATCGTTAGCACAAATGGCACACGGATCGACCGAATCCCAGTTGCCGCAGACAGAACACGCCGTCACTTTGTCCGCCGCCTCGACAAGCGCGGTACTAAGTGGCAGCATCAAGCCTTCGCGCTTTTTTAACAGATGCAGCGCTGCGCGTTTGGCTGAACGCGGCCCCAGCCCCGGCAATTTTGCCAGCAGCGAAATCAATTGATCAAGTTCAGGGCCTGCGGGTGTTTTGGGCATGAATTCAGAACGGCAACTTCATGCCGGGCGGCAATGGCAGGCCTTCGGTCAGGCCTTTCATTTCATCCTGGGATTGGGTCTCTAGTTTCGACTTGGCATCGTTGATGGCAGCCGCGACCAAGTCTTCAACAACATCACTTTCCTCCGGGTTCAGAAGGTCTTTTTCAATGCTAACTTTACTGGCATAGCCTTTGCCATTGAGGATGACCCGCACCATGCCGCCGCCGGCGACACCTTCGGCTTCCATCGCTGCGATCTTTGCCTGCATTTCTTCCATTTTGCCTTGCAGGCTCGCTGCCTGTTTCATCATATCGCCAAAATTCTTCATTTACTCATCATCCTTGTTCAAAACATCATCGGCAGTCGCAACGTCGGTCATTTCTCGCACCCGCATATCTTTGTCCGGATCAATTTCCGGGAAAATCTCCAGCGCGGCCTTAATCATCGGATGCGACCGGATTTTCTCGTCACGTTTTGACCGGATGGTCTCGGCACCATCGATTTGCGAATTGATACTCACGATCCAGCGCTGGCCGGTCCAGGCCTTAAGTCGTCCAGCAAGCCGACCAGATAGGTCTTGCGGCGCCCCCGGTGCCGGGTTGAATTCAATCATCCCGGGTTCAATGCTGACGAGCCGGACAAATTTCTCAATTTCCTCGCGTAATTTTACATCGCGGTTTTCGCTGATCAGCGCGACAATATCTGCCAGCGTTTCGAGACGCACTTCGTTGGCCGCCTGCAATCTTGGCTCAGACGCACTCTTAGCCACTGGCCCGGATGAACCCGCAGCGCCGCCGGCACGTGCGACAGTTTTCGCCCCACCAGTGTTTCCGGAAGAACGGGGCGCGCTGCCTGCGGCAGATGCAGCGCCAGGACCGTTCAGCGATCGAATGGCTTCATCAAGTGTTGGCAAGTCAGCGGCGTAGCACAACCTGATCAGGGCGATCTCGGCAGAGGCCGCCGCATCGGGCGCGCTCTGCGTTTCCTGTAACCCCTTCATCAAAAGCGACCAGGCCCGGGTCAATCCGTTAAGGGCATAGGCTTCAGACATCTCTTTTGCTCTGGCCGCATCAGCTGTCCCAGCAACACCATGGCTTGCGGCATCGTCTCCGGCCACCTTGACCCGCGTCAGCAAATGCACAAGCTCAAGCAAATCGCGCAGCACAACCGACGGGTCCGCACCGCAATTATACTGACCACGATAAAGGCCGAGCGCGGTTGGTGCGTCGCCCTTGAGGCACGCATCCAGCATATTCCAGCTCACTGTCCGGTCGGCAAGACCTAACATCTCTTGCACTTCAGCAGCGGCGACAGCGTCTCCATTTGCAGATGAGTGATGCTGAATGATCGCCTGATCGAGCAGCGATAAGGCGTCCCTGACCGATCCCTCCGCAGCCCGCGCAATCATCAAAAGGCCTTCCTTTTCGACCCGGGCGTTTTCTTTTTCGACAATGCCGCCCAGATAATCTGCAAGAATGCTCTGATCAAACCGGCGCAAATCAAAACGCTGGCAGCGGGACAGTACCGTCACAGGCACCTTGCGAATCTCGGTTGTGGCAAAGATGAACTTCACATGCGGCGGCGGCTCTTCCAGCGTTTTCAATAGCGCATTAAAGGCACTGTTCGAGAGCATATGCACTTCGTCGATGATGTAGACTTTGTAGCGCGCCTGCACTGGGGCATAGCGCACGCTTTCAATCAGTTCGCGAATATCGCCGACACCAGTGCGGCTGGCCGCATCCATTTCGATAACATCCGGGTGCCGGCTTTCAGCGATGGCCCGGCAATGCACCCCTTCTTCAGTCATATCGATCGCCGGCGTATTCGCCCCACCTGCAATTTGATAGTTGAGGGCGCGGGCGAGAATCCGTGCGGTTGTCGTTTTTCCAACCCCGCGGACACCTGTCAAAATCCAGGCATGCGCAATCCGGTCTGCCGCAAAAGCGTTGCGCAAGGTGCGCACCATCGCTTCATGGCCCAACAGATCATCGAAAGACCGGGGCCGGTATTTGCGGGCCAGCACCTGATATGGCTGTTTGTCAGTTGTGGTCGAAGAATCGGTCATCAGGACAGAGTATGGACCTTAAAAACGGAAGGCTCAAATCGACCTCATCAGCCTGTGGATAAGTGCCTGAAAGTGGAAGACTGAAACGACCCGAACCAAAACTCGTTACGGCTGCTTCCTTCCGGACCTGACCGGGTTGGCGAGGAGCTCGTCCGCCAGCCTTCCGAGGATTTATATCGCGCTTGAAGCCACAAAATACAAGACCCAAGAGACGTGAAACTGTGCTGTCCTCTATTCTCCCAAATCGGCCTATGCCACACTGGTAGGTGCACCAGAGGAGCCTTCATGCCTGTTGCAAATCCGAACTATTTCACGGGTAATCCCCTGGAGCGCCTCTCTGAAAAACGGGGCGATGCGGCTTGGGTTGAGGCGCAACTATCCACCGCTGGCGGCCGGTTGATCCCCTTCTGGAAAGGCATGCCGCTGATCGAGATGCCTGCGGGCGACAGCGCAACCGGGCAACCCTTGTGGCTTAACCCGATGGCAACAAGTGAATTTGCTGGCGATGCACCACTGATCCTGCTCGGTCACAAAAACGGCACGCCTTATTTCGCTATTGATGGATCGGGAAATGGTTCTGCCCCGGACAGCGCCCCTTTTTCTGATATGGGAGACTATAAATCTTTACGTGAAATTGCCCACATTCTCGAGCGTGATGACCTTGCCATTCTCGGCCAGGCGTTGTGGCTTCTCGACTGGCATCGGCGGCACAGGTTTTGTGCAAATTGCGGCGCGCCAACCGAAATGCGCGCAGCAGGTGCACTGCGCTACTGCGGGTCTTGTGAAACCGAACATTTTCCCCGAACCGACCCGGTGGCGATTGTGCTGCCGATCCATGATGATGCCTGCTTGCTTGGACGAGGGATAAACTTTCCAGCCAACTTATTTTCGGCTCTTGCCGGCTTCATGGAACCTGGAGAGACGCTTGAAGAATGCGCCGTGCGTGAAGTATATGAGGAAGCTGGTGTGCGGCTGACCGACATGCGCTACATTTTTAGCCAGCCCTGGCCATTTCCTTCATCTCTGATGGTTGGTTTTTTCGCCGCTGCAGCATCCCGCGAGCTGACGCTCGATCCGACGGAAATCGCGGCGGCGCGCTGGGTCCCGAAAGCTGAAATCAGCGCACTTCTCAATGGTGAGCGGCGTGACGATCTCTGGATTCCGCCCAAATTAGCCATCGCCCATCAGCTGTTGGCGGTATGGGTCAACGAGTAAGCATCATTGTTTGACGGCTGAATACGCCGCCCAGTTGTCAGCCCACGGTTTTGCCTGCTCAAGTTCATAAGCAAGTTCGAGCAAGGTACGCTCGTTGCCTGACTTGGCCGCGAACTGACTGCCAATTGGCAGACCTGACGCGGATTGCCCGAGCGGCAGCGAAATCGCGCAGTTGCCGGCATAGTTGTAAGGACCGGTATAAACTGCGTAGTCCAGTGTCCCTTGGTACATTTCTTCAAACGGCAGGTCAGCGGAAAGTTCGCCGATCTTGAGCGGTGGTTTGCGCAGGACAGGGGTCAATACAACATCGACCTGCTCGAAATACTCCCTGTACTGTTGTTGAACTTCCGCGAGATAGGTAACCGCTCGCTCCAGCTGTCCCGGATTTTCATTCTCGCGCTTTTCAAAATACTCCGCCAATCCAATCGTCCACGGCTCCAATACGTCATCAGGCGACACCCACCGCCATTGGCGTAGCCCAACGAGCCGGGTGTTCTTGACAACCTGCACAGCGATCGCTGACCACAGCGCCATGAAATGCTCTTCCATCTTACGCGCATCAAAAGGCGGGGCGGAGGCTATGACTTCGTGACCAAGCCCGCGACAGAGTTCCGCCGTTTCTTCCAGAGTTGAGCGAACATCACTTTCTGCGTCTGTCCCAATACCAGTTTCGGTATAAAATCCGATCTTCAGCCGGCGCGTCGATGCGGCATCGACAAAGCCGACTGCGCTGTGCGCGCCCGAGCCATCTTTTATCTCGCCGATGTTCAAAAGCTGGGCCGTATCGCGCACCGAGCGAGAAAGACCCATGCGGACTGACAACGAGACCGGCAAAATGGAGGAGCCTTGCGTCTCATAAAGCCGGCCCCGGCTGACTTTGAGGCCGACAATGCCACATACAGATGCCGGAATGCGGATTGACCCGCCGCCATCGCCGCCATTGGCACAAGGCACCAGACCAGCTGCGACAGCTGCCGCAGCGCCGCCGCTGGACCCGCCAGTATGATACTCCGTATTCCACGGATTACGGGCGTTCCCCAAAAGCATAGATTCCGTCGTTGGCAACAAACCGAATTCCGGTGTGTTGGACTTACCGACCATGACGAAGCCGGCCTCTTTGGCCCGCTCTACATCGGCATCATCTTTTTTGGCCTTGTTTCGGGCAAACAGGCGTGACCCGTAGGTCAACGGCTCACCTTTCAGGCCCGAAAGGTCCTTGATCAGATACGGGACACCGCGGAAAGGCCCGCTGGGGATTGCCGCCGAGGCCGCTTGCTCACGCGCCTTTTCGAAGGTCTTGAACACAACCGCGTTGAGCTTCGGGTTCAGCCTTTCGATCCGGGCAATTGCCGCATCTACGAGCTCCAACGGCGTTACCTGGCCGGCCCGCACCAGACCTGCCTGCGCCATACCATCCAGCGCGGCAAACTCATCCAGTTTTGCAAATGCCGGCAGGCCAGCGCCGGTTATTGATACAGCTGCCGCTGCCGCTGTCCCTTTCAAGAAATCCCGCCTGTCCATCTTAACTCCCCCTCTGCCTTCGTCTCGTGTGCCTACGTCCCGAGCATGGCAATTCCTATCATATGCCCCCCAAGGAGTCCGCTGGGAATGACAGTTTGCGGACGCCGGCGGTCCGGTCTCTTGGTGCAGGCGTGAACTGCGCGACCATAGACACACTTCAGGTTGCTGAAACAACTGTTGCAATCATGTCTTGTATGACCGCCGCTGGCAGGCCGGCGTAGGATGAGGCGCTGGAGGAAAAAAGGCCCACCACGCCCTGCCCTTCACCTAACCTATTGTAATTTTGAGAGTTTCGACTTTTGTGCCATAGAGCATGACGGTCTAACTCACAGGGGAACACCACCATGCGCAAAATCGCGTCCATTTTGCTTGCCTCAACCATGCTCGTTGCTTGCGGGACACCCGAGGACACATCCACGACCACCAGACCAGCGGAGACAGCGATTGTCGTCAGCGCCGCCGATATTGAAGCGGAAACAGCGCGGCTCAACGAGTGGTTCGAGGTCAAATTTGAAGAGCAACTCGCAACCAGCCCGATCCAGCTGACTTTTCTCGGCCGCAAGACCGACTACGACAAGATTGACGATTTCTCGATCGAGGAACAGGACCGGCAACTTGACTGGCAGCGCCAGAGCGTTGCCGATCTGAAAGCCAATTTCGACTACGACAAGCTGACCGCTGAAGCCCAGATCTCCTATGATATCTGGGTCTATCAATTGGAACAGGCCGAAGCGGCATTACCGTTCCGGACCAATGGTTACGTGTTCAACCAGATGTTCGCCGTCCACAATTTCCTGCCGCAATTGCTGATCACATTTCACAAGGTCGATGATGCCAGCGACATGGATGCCTACATTTCGCGGATCAGCGAAGTTGGCCGCGGGATGAACCAGCTGATTGAACTCTCCAAAATGAGCGCAGCGACCGGTGTTCGACCACCACGTTTTTCATTCGAGATCGTCACTCAGCAAGCAAAAGGGATCATCTCAGGCGCGCCGTTTGATGACAGCGACAAGCCGAGCGACTTGTGGGCCGATGTCGAGACCGAGATCGCTGCCTTGCTTGAAAAAGCTGAGATCGACCAGGCAAGGGCCGACGAAATGACCGAAGCTGCCCGCAATGCTCTGGTGTCGGACTTTCTGCCGGCTTATCAGGCGCTGGTCGCATGGCAAGAAGAAGACATCGTCAATACGCCGGAAGTTGGTATGGGTGTCGGCGCATTACCAAACGGTGAAGCATACTATAATGAACGCCTTGCCAACCAGACGACGACCAATTTGACCGCGAACGAAATTCACGAGATCGGTCTTGCGGAAGTAGCGCGCCTGCGCGCTGAAATGGAAACGATCAAGGACGAATTCGGATTTGACGGCGATCTGCCGGCATTTTTTGCATTCCTTCGTGATACAAAAGATGATGAACGGCTGTACTATCCGAATACGGACGAGGGCCGCCAGGGCTATATCGACGATGCCACCGCGGCGATCGACAATCTTAAGGCCGTGTTGCCGGACTATTTCGGTATCCTTCCGAAAGCCGACCTCGAAGTAAAAAGGGTTGAGGCGTTTCGGGAACAAGATGGTGCGGCCCAGCATTATTTCGCCGGCACACCTGATGGCTCACGTGCAGGTATTTATTACGCCCATCTTTCCGACATGAACGCGATGCCGAAACGCGAACTGGAAGTGATCGCCTATCATGAGGGCCTGCCGGGTCATCACATGCAGATATCCATCGCCCAGGAGCTTGAAAGCGTCCCCACCTTCAGGACACAGGCTGGCTTTACGGCGTATTCTGAAGGTTGGGGACTTTACTCGGAACTCCTCGCCAAGGAAATGCCCAACACCTATATAGACCCGCTGTCGGATTTCGGCCGTCTGGGTTCTGAAATCTGGCGGGCGATCCGTCTGGTTGTTGACACCGGCATTCACTCAAAAGGCTGGACGGAAGAAGAAGCAATTGCCTATTTCCAGGAGAACTCAGCCGTTACTGATGCGCAAGCAAGATCAGAAGTGCGCCGCTATATGGTGATCCCCGGACAAGCGACCAGCTACAAGGTTGGTATGCTGAAAATCCTGGAACTGCGCGCGAAAGCAGAAGCTGAACTTGGCGATGATTTCGATATTCGTGGCTTCCACGACACCGTACTTGGCGGCGGCGCCATGCCGTTGACCATCCTTGAGCGCCGTGTCGATCAGTGGATCGCAAGCGAAACAGAGAGTAGGTAGATCTCTCTTGCCATCCCGGATGCCGCGCGGCATCCGGGATGGCATTTCTATTTCTACCAGATAAAGCGCGGGACGCTCTTCTTGTAGTCCCGGTACGCATCTCCATATTCTCGCTCGAGCCAAGGTTCTTCGAGCAGCGGTGCAATCAGATACAAGAGCGCCCATAAAATGAGCAGGATTGAGACCCCTATTGAGTTCGCGATCAGGCCCCAACCAATCAGCCCGAGCCAAGTGACAACGTAAATCGGATTACGGCTCCAGGCAAACCAGCCAGTTGTTCGCAGGCCTAACTTCTCACCAAACGCGTTGCGCCAGCCGAGACCAAAAGTGATGCGGAAAGCCAATCCAAACCCGGCACTCAACATGATCAGGCCGACCACAAATTGACCTATTGCCCGCACGCTCTCGACCACCTCAAATTCGACAACTGTCAGGGCAATCAGTGGATAGAGAAATCCCCGGAACAATATCAGAAAACTTTTGTGCTGCCAGGTATCTTTGCCGGGTGGTGGCCAGAACTGAAACTTGCCGGTGATCGCTGACGCAAGCGAGATAAGAACAATAGCTATTCCGGAAATTGCACTCACTGAAAAAAATAGATGTGATAACATTGTCATTATCCGCACTAGTTATGTACGGATAATATGCCGCAAGTCATCAGGCAACAATTACTTACCGCGATGCTACGTCCTCTTCGCGCATAGCATCCCGGATGATGCGGACCAAGTCCGGGAGACATCCTGCTTAAACCGCCCTCACCACCATTGTGGTGCCGTTGACGGCCGTGACTTCCACCTCTGCGCCTTTGGCAATGGCAGCGCCTTCTTCGCTTTGTGCCAGCCACAATGTGTCAGCATAGCGGACCTTGCCCTTGCCGCTGACAAAGGCGGTCTCGACGATGGCCCGCTGGCCAACTTTTTGGGCACCGCGCTTGTTAAGGTTCTCATGATCAGTCTTCACCGAATGCAGCCATTTTTTTGCGTAGGGCGTCACGAAGATCGTGAACAGGACTGTCAGGGCCGCAAAAAGGAACAACTGTAGCTCCCACTGTCCATCGAAAAACAGCATGTCGGCGATGCCAACGATAACAGCCGCGGCTGCAGGCCACAGGACATAGGTGGTACCCGTCATAATTTCGACGATCAACAATGTGACCGCAAGCACCCACCAGTACCAGAAAGGCATTGCCGCCAGGAAAGTGACAAGATCAGACATAATGAGCCTCTCGTTTCTACTTTATGTTATATGCCGCGCGGCGAATTGGGAACCGAACCATTAGCGCGCGGGGCGTCTTTTTCCATGATGGTTTTGGTCAACTCACCAATCCCACCAAGCGAGCCGACAAGACCGGTCATTTCTGCAGGTACAATGACGAGTTTTTGCTGCGGTGAGAGCGCCAACTTTTCAAACGCCTCGACATATTTCTGGGCGACAAAGTAGTTGACCGCCTGCACATCGCCATTGGCAATGGCGTCTGACACGTCTCTTGTTGCCTGGGCCTCGGCCTGCGCCTCGCGCTCTCGTGCTTCAGCGTCACGGAACGCAGCTTCACGGCGGCCCTCTGCTTCGAGGATCGCAGCCTGTTTCTCGCCCTCAGCTCGCAAAATGGCGGATTGTTTTTCGCCTTCCGCGGTCAGAATTTCGGCGCGTTTCAGGCGCTCTGCCTTCATCTGTCGGGCCATCGCCTCGTTGATATCAGCTGGCGGCGACAAATCCTTGATCTCAATACGCGTGACCTTAACACCCCACGGGTTGGTCGCCGCATCAATGACGTGCAACAGGCGAGTGTTAATGTCGTCACGCTTTGACAGAACTTCATCAAGATCGAGCGAGCCGATCACTGTCCGCACATTGGTCATGGCAAGGTTGCTGATGGCGCGTTCGAGATTGGAGACTTCGTATGCAGCCGCAGCGGCATCCATGACCTGGATGAAGGCGATTGCATCACACCGCACCATCACATTATCCTTGGTGATAACCTCCTGAGACGGAATATCGAGCACCTGTTCCATCATATTCATTTTGCGGCCGACGCCGTCAATGAATGGCACCAGCAGATGAAGGCCTGGTGAGATCGTTTTTTGATATTTGCCGAACCGCTCGACGGTGTATTCGTACCCCTGAGGCACGATTTTGATCACCGAAAAAAGGATGAACAGCGATAGCACCACTAAGATGCCGACAAAAATTCCAACAGGTTCCATGAAAAAGCCCTCGCAATTGTTTCTGTTACGTTCTGAAGTGGTGACTGGGAACCGGCGTTTCCAGACTTGAAAAAAGGCCTCTCAGCACCGTCCCTGTGAAAAAAACGGAGTTTATGGTGATTTTCTCAAGATCGAAGATGTTTTTGGGGTTGCAAGAACCGGTTTTGGCGCATGAAATCCCCGTTATAGTGGTCGGCAACCCCTTAACGGATTAGGCGGTTGGCGCTACATTCCAGGAAACTGGATCTGTCAACGGGGGCCTAATTGGTGGTGTACAAGATGAACAGTGCCGGGCGGCTCGTTACAGTTGCACTGGTTGTCGGGGCTCTTGGCCCGTCTGGCGCGCTCGCGCAACGGGATGACGCGTTTCCCCCCTTGATTATCCGCGGTATTTCTGACGACCCGGAGGCGCCAAATTATCTGAACCCGGCAGTACCACCGGAAGGTGTCAACTATATTGCCGAAGAGACCAGTGTTTACTCGACGCGTGATCCGCTGGAGTTTATCGAGCAGATCCCCGCTGCCCGGAACAAGGGCCGGGCCTGGAAGATTTACAAAACTGAATGGGACGATGCGGATGAGCGCGGTTACAGAGCGTTTGTGACGGGCATTGGACGCTCGCGCTGCTCGTCTCTTGATGATTGCCTGCGTCATCCGGCGAACCCATATCGCGACCTGCAAGATGATCAAATCTATCTCGGCGATTGCGCTGACATGGCCTATGTGCTGCGCGGCTATTATGCGTGGAAAAATGGCCTACCATGGTCATACCAAAATGCCATGCGCACGGCGGATGGGTCGCGCGACGATGTGCGCTATTCCAAAGCAGGCAATGTGGTCGCTGGACGCCGGTCGATTGTGACACCGGCTGCTGGTCGGCCGGTGGACGGGCCAAGCCTGCTTAAAAGCATCGGCGGTGAAGTTTCAACCGCGATGTTCCGCACCCATCCGGAGACAGGTGCCAAGCGAACGCATGATGATTTCTATCCTGTGGCCATTGATCGGGAACATGTTGTGCCGGGTGCGATTGCCTATGACGTGTTCGGGCATGTCGGGCTTGTCTATGAAGTAGAAGACGACGGGCGGGTGATGATCATCGCCTCGCACCCTGATTTTTCTGTGACACGCTCCGTATACGGCGCCAATTTTATGCGCACAGGCCCGGATTTTGGTGGCGGCTTGAAGGCCTGGCGGCCAATTCGTCTTGCCGGCGCAACGGAACGCTCAGATGGCTCCTATACAAGCGGGCGGGTTGTCGCTGCATCGAATGAAGAAATTGAGGGTTTCTCTCTTGATCAGTATTTTGGCAACGTGCCCCATGCCTCTGGTGACTGGACGCTGGGTGAGTTCCGCTTTGAGGACCGAACCCTTGACTATTACGACTTTGTCCGCCGCAAACTGGCGCTGCCTGGATATGCCTTCAATCCGATCAAAGAGATGCGCAATTCGATGAAGGCCATTTGTGGCGACCTCAAGTCGCGCAAGGCGGCGGTGGACCAGGCCGTGCGGGCCGGTATCCACAAACAGGATCATCCGGGCATCTTACCCAAGAATATTTATGGTACGTATGGAACCTGGGAGGCTTATTCGACCCCATCGCGTGATGCGCGCCTGAAAACCGCGTTTATTGAGTTGCGCCGCACCACACAAGACCTTGTGACCAGACACATGAACGGAGAGCCCGGTGTCGACTATGACGGTGACAATCTTGCTGGCGACCTTTTGAACGCCTTCGACGATGAAAAACTGAATTGTCAGATCAGCTACAAGCGGATGGACAACACCATCGTTCTACTGAATACGGGCCATATCATGGACCGGCTGTTCGATATGTCATTCGATCCATACCACTGCCCAGAGAGGCGTTGGGGTGCGAGCGGCTATGAACTTTCGAGCTGCAAAGAGAACCTTGCCAAAAAGGCCTGGTATGAAAAAGAACAATATCTGCGCAATCAGGCACAGCGGACTTATGATGTGACGATGAGTTTCCGGCTCAATGAACTGAAGGCGCCGGCGACGGCGCGGCCCGAAGATGGCGGCATCGGCGTGCAGGAGGCAGCGGACGTACATATCAAAAAATATCTGGCTGGCGTGGTAACGCCGCACCGCTCCGAGGAAGGTGTGCTTGGCAAAGAGGTCGCCAAAGCAGGGGCAAAAAATCAGCGTGGGTCAGAGTAGGCGTACTGAAGGATACAACTTCCAGTCTAGTTAGACGCCAACAATCTCACGCAATCCTTTCACACCAGCGATATACAAGCGCCGGACAACTTTTTCAGCCTCCTCGATGTCGCCTATCGGCTGAAAGGTGCTCTGCCAATCGACCTGACAGGTCCCAGGTCCGGTATCAGTGACTTTCGCCGTCGCCATGTAATCTTTCACCGGGAGCGGGCTTGGATCGACGATTGTGTAACTCATCCGATATCGGTCGTGATCGATTATTTCGAGGCGTTCGTGAACTTCCGCGCCGTTCGGAAGAATAATTGTACGGATTGCGCCAACCTCGTTGCCATCTGCCGAGCAGCTTTTAATAAGCTTCGGGTCGGTCCATTTATCGAGACCACCAAAATCCGCGATAACGCGCCAGACCTGATCTGCTGATGTCGCGATCTGCTCTTGAACGTTTACACTCGCCATCAATAATCTCCCCTTGGGCCCCAATCCGGCTTTGCACTGAGAATGCGAAGTCTGCAACCCTGTTTTCTGCAACAGACTTCCCGATCAGAGCTGCCGGTGCTAGAAGCGAGCATTAGTGGGAAGCCTTCAACAGGTGTGGCGGTAGATGAAACCACAGGTCTTATTACGCAAGATCCATCATTGGGGATCACTCATTATCATGCTGCAGGTCGGGCTGGTGATCTGCGCCGGATTGTTGCTGCTGGTGAAGAAGGAATTCGACTGGATTCAACCAGCGACCGTAAAAGGGGCGGATCTTGAAAATGTCCCAACACAGACGATGAAAGATCTGTTCGCCGCGGCGAAGACGATTCCCGAGCTCGATCTCAACACCTGGGAAGAACTTTCCCGAGTTGATTTCAAACCCGGCAAAGGTGTTGTGAAATTCGTTGCCCCCAACAACTGGGAAGCGCAGATTGATACCTCGACTGGCGAGGTTTTACAGGTAGCGTTTCGCAGGTCTGATATTATCGAAAGTCTGCATGACGGCACCTGGTTCGCGGACTGGTTCAAACTGTTTGTGTTCTTACCGTCTGGTCTGATTCTACTGACATTGTGGGGTACAGGGATTTACATGTTCTTTTTACCCCACTGGAAACGCGCGCAACGGGCAAAGGGGCGAAAGCCTTAAGCCGTTCCCTCTTCCCGCATATTGTGTTAACCACTCCCTCAAAACAACCATAAGGGGTCGAGGGATGAAACCGCTTCACATAATTGCTGCTCTTTTGATGGCGTCACTTTCAGCTTGCGCGCAGGCACAAGATGAACAAGGCCCGATGTCCGCCGACACCTTCAAAGGGTTTGAACTGCGCAATATCGGGCCGGCGTTCATGGCAGGACGCATTGCCGACATCGCGATTGTGCCTGATGATCCGGCGACCTGGTATGTCGCGGTCGGCTCTGGCGGCGTTTGGAAGACCAGCAATGCCGGCACCACCTGGACCCCGATTTTTGACGAGCAAACATCTTACTCGATTGGTGCTTTGGCGCTCGACCCGTCAAATCTGAATACACTCTGGGTTGGTACCGGCGAGAATGTCGGTGGGCGCCATACCGGCTTTGGTGATGGCATCTATCGCTCAGATAATGCCGGTACATCGTGGAAGAAGCTCGGTCTTGAAAACTCCGACCATATTTCAAAGATTATTGTGCATCCGGAGGATGCCAACACGGTCTGGGTCGCGGCCCAGGGACCATTGTGGTCCAAGGGCGGCGATCGCGGATTGTTCAAAACAACCGACGGCGGCGCGACCTGGGACAATGTTTTGTCAGCAGGCGAATGGACTGGTGTGACTGATGTTGTTATTGACCCACGTGACCCAGACCGGCTTTACGCGGCAACATGGCAACACCACCGCACGGTGGCAGCTTATGTCGGTGGCGGCCCTGAATCAGGTCTGCACCTCTCTGAAGATGGTGGTGAGACCTGGGTCGCACTCAGCAACGGCCTGCCCGACGGCAACATGGGCAAAATCGGTCTTGCGATTTCAACATTGCGGCCCGACATTGTTTACGCAGCGATTGAACTGGACCGGCGCAAAGGCGGCGTCTGGCGCTCTCCTGATCGCGGTGCCTCATGGGAGAAAGTGTCGGATGCAGTAGGCGGTGGCACAGGGCCGCATTACTATACGGAACTTTATGCCAGCCCGCATAAGTTCGACCGGCTTTATCTGGTCAGCAACACGACACAGGTTTCAGAAGATGGCGGCAAAACCTGGCGCGGTATCAACAATGAATATAAGCACGTTGACGATCATGCGATCGCTTTCAGGCCAGATGATCCAGACTATATCGTGGTTGGATCCGATGGCGGACTTTATGAAAGTTATGACAACGAGAAATCCTGGCGCTTCATTGACAACCTGCCGGTGACACAGTTTTACAAGGTTGCCGTAGACGATACTGAACCGTTTTATCTTGTTTATGGCGGGACACAGGACAATAACTCGCAAGGTGGGCCCTCGCGCACGGATAATCGTCATGGCATTCGCAATTCCGACTGGTTCATCACGTTGTTTGCTGACGGTCATCAGTCTGCGGTCGAACCCGGCAATCCAGATATCATGTATGCCGAATGGCAAGAAGGCAACCTTGTGCGGGTTGACCGCACAACGGAAGAGATTGTCCATATTCAGCCGCAACCAGGCAAGGATGACCCGACGGAACGGTTCAACTGGGATGCCCCGATTTATGTCAGTGCGCATGATCCGAAACGGATCTATTTCGCCTCTTACCGGTTGTGGCGTTCCGACAATCGCGGTGACGAGTGGCGCGCCCTCTCAGGTGATCTGACGCGAAATGAAGATCGGATGTTATTGCCCGTCATGGAGCGCCAATGGTCCTGGGATTCCGGTTGGGATTTTCTCGCGATGTCGCAATACAACACGATCACCTCGATCGGGGAGTCGCCGATCGATGAAAACATCCTTTATGTCGGTACCGATGACGGGATTATTCAGATCACGAGCGATGGCGGTGAAAACTGGCGCCGTGTTGAGGTTGGGAAGCTGCCCGGCGTGCCGGCCACGGCGTTTGTCAATGACATAAGAGCCGACTTATATGACGCTGACACGGTTTATGTCGCGCTTGATAACCACAAATATGGTGACTACAAACCATATCTTCTGAAGAGCACGAATCGCGGTCGCAGCTGGACCTCGATTGCAGGTGATCTGCCGGAACGCCATCTTGTCTGGCGCGTTGTGCAGGATCATGTCGATAAGGATCTTATGTTCACTGCAACCGAGTTTGGTCTTTTCTTCACAGTCGACGGCGGTGGCAAATGGATCGAGCTCACTGGCGGCAGCCCGACGATTTCGTTTCGGGACGTCACCATTCAACGGCGGGAAGAGGACGTCGTCGCAGCAACGTTTGGGCGTGGGTTCTTTATTCTTGATGATTATGCGCCGTTGCGCGACGTCGATGCAAAACAGCTTGAAAAAGAAGCCCTGTTATTTCCCGGTCGCCGAGCGTGGTGGTATATGGAAGGACACCCGCTCGCGTTTTCCGAAGGCGGCGCGCAAGGGCACGGCTACTACCGCGCACCGAACCCGCCTTTCGGCGCGGTGTTCACTTATTATTTAAGTGACGACATCAAGTCCCTTGCCGCAACCCGTCAGGAGGCGGAAAAAGACAAATTGAAGAACTGGGAGGACACGCCGTTCGCCGGCTTCGATGCCGCCGAAGAAGAACGTCGCGAAGTTGAGCCCGAAATCTGGCTGAGTGTTCGCGACAAAGACGGCAATGTTGTTCGGCGGATCAGCGGTCCCACCAAGAAAGGCTTTCACCGCGTTGCCTGGGATCTGCGCTTCCCAGCAGTGGATGCTGTTGGATCTGGGCCTGACTATCCCAATGAAGATGTGCAAGGTTTCCTGGCCGCACCCGGGACTTATACGGTGTCCTTGTCCAAACGCGTGCGCGGCGAGACAATAGAACTTGTCGGCCCTCAATCCTTTGAAGTTGAGCGGATGCGTGAAGGCGCTCTGCCCGGCGCCGAACCGGCGGCGGTGGTCGGGTTTTGGGATCGTCTGGCCAAACTCCAACGCGGTGTGACAGCAGCGTCTCAGTCAACCGGCCATCTGGAGAAGAAGGTTCAGGACCTTAAGATCGCGCTTGGGCGCAGCCGCGCCGCGCCATCAAACCTCGATGACCAATGGCTTGAGATTAAAACCGAGCTGCATGAGATCGTAGAACTTTTGAGCGGCAACCAGGCCATGAACGAAGTCGGCCAGGACACACCAGCGAATGTACAAAATCGTCTCGGCAAGGTGATGATCGGGACCGGCAACTCTACTTACGGCCCAACGCCGACACATCTGCGAACTCTTGGTTTTGCGGAAGCCGATTTCGAGGAGGTTCGAACGCGGATTAATACGCTGCAGCAAACAACCATACCGGCGTTTGAGGCGTCGCTGATTAGCGCTGGCGCCCCGTGGACACCGGGTGGACTGATCCCGGGGTAGTAAAGCGGGCTGAATGTTGCGGTGAATCTGCTTTTGCCAGCGAGGACGCTGCATCCCAGCCAACATAAACGGCCACGATCAGGATCATTGCCGCAAAGGCCATACGTGCCAGGCCTATCCGCATCGCAAGAACCCGTGCGACAAAGATGCCAATGACACCACCGACGGCGCCGCCGATAAGAAGGAGCGCTGTCAGACGTATGTCAACGAATCCGGAAAGGGCGTAATTCGCCGAGGTCGCTGCGCCGAAGATCGCCACCGAGACGAGCGAGGACGCGGTCGCATTGGCGATCGTCATGCCGGCCGCCAGCATCAGACCGGGCACAATCAAAAAACCGCCACCGATCCCGAAGAATCCAGCCGCCAGGCCAGCGGCCAGACCAATAGGTATAATGCGGATCATGATAGTCCGGGTAATACGCACATCGGGGTCCCCCATGCTGACAGGCTTTCTAAACATGGACAGAGCGATCAGTGCCATGACGAGCGCAAAAGCAAGCAATAGCCAGCTACCCGGAATTACTTTTGCTAAACTTGACCCGATGATCGATCCCAGCAGACCGGCACCTGCAAATAGGGAGGCGCAGGGCCATTTGACCCTGCCGCCTTGCCAATGACCCAAGAGACTAACCAGGGCTATTGCCGCAACAGCGGCAGCGGAAGTTCCAATCGCCGTGTGTGGATCAGGTATGCCGACAACATACAATAGCAACGGCGCCGCTAATACCGAGCCGCCGCCACCAAAAGTACCAAGAAAAATGCCCACGATCATGCCACTGGCGAGCGCGGCGACAATCACCTGCGATGTAATTTCCAGCATTGCTAGTGAGCAGCCGGGCGGCGATTCCAGGGCGCCATAGCCAGAATATGAGCCATCCCGCACCAGCCGCTGATACCCGCGAAGATTAACCCAGCCCCCACGATAGCAGACACGGCAGCGAAACCGGGATGAAGCGCCACGCTTGCCACAATACCGGACAGGATCAATGCGCCGGCCGTTATTTGAACCTGCCGGTTAATTTCTATGGGAACAGATGTGTTTATGGTTGTCGGCAAGCCCGTTTGTTTCCAAGCCTCAAGACCGCCATCCAGCACAAACGCCTCACCATCAACATGAGCAGCCAGGCGGGCACAATTTGCGTCGGTACGCATGCCGGAGCGGCAATGGAAGACCGCATGCGCTCCCGCGTCAATCGTCAATTCGCCTTTGTCGAGTGCAGAAAGCGGGAAGGATACCGAGCCAGTGATATGCTCGCGGACATATTCATCACGTTCACGTATGTCGATCAACACCGCGTCCCCTTCTCTAAGTTTTTTTGCAATCGTTTTCGGATCTAGTTTTGTAAGTGTTGTCATGTCAGCATCTCCGGACAATAAATTGATATAAGCGCCTCAATCACACGAACTGCCGCAGGATCTGCAATGCGGTAGAAGATGGTTTGGCCGTCACGGCGCGTCGTCACCAAACCTTCTTCACGCAACACCGCAAGATGTTGTGACAGGGCAGATTGAGATAGATCAAAATCAGATCCGAGCGCACTGACCGATCTCTCAGCGGCGCCAAGCCGGCACAAGATCATGAGCCGCCGCTCATTCGACATGGCGCGTAATACTGTCGCCGCCTTTGTGGCTTTGTTTTCGAAAACGGCAGCGTCAAATGGCTCTGCATTGATCATATTTTATATATATTAGGTATTGCTAATTTAGCAAGTCCTAATATATAAACCAACCAGGAGGCCCAGCATGGTTCAGATTCAGACATTTTTTGATACTTCCACCGCGACATTTTCGTATCTCGTCTCGGACCTGAAAAGCCGAAAAGCGGCGATTATAGACCCGGTCCTTGATTACGATGCTAATGCAGGCGCGGTCAGTTCGACCTCGGCTGATGCCTTGCTGAGTGCGGCAAGCAACGAAGATCTCGAAATTGCCTTTGTGCTTGAAACCCATGCCCATGCCGATCACTTGTCCGCCGGCGATTATATTAGAAAAAAAACCGGTGCAAAAATTGGCATCGGCTCGGGCATCACCAAAGTACAGGAAACCTTTAGCCCGCTTTTCAACGCCGGAGACGTTGTACCCGACGGCCGGGCATTTGATCGGCTATTCCAAGATGGTGACAGATTTGACCTCGGGGCGTCAACCGTCCGTGTAATGCACACTCCCGGGCATACGCCCGCCTGTGTTACATATATCATAACTGACGCCGCTTTTGTCGGTGACACGATCTTTATGCCCGATTACGGCACGGCACGAACCGATTTTCCCGGCGGCAATGCGACAACTTTGTACCGTTCTATCCGGCGGCTACTGAAGTTGCCGCCCGCAACACGCATTTTTGTCGGCCATGATTACCCGCCCGCAGGCCGCGACCACCCGGCGTCGGAAACAACGGTTGCTGATCAGTGCACCAGTAACATTCACATCCACGATGGCGTGACTGAGACCGACTATGTCGTCCAGCGCGAAGCGCGTGATAGAACGCTGGCAACGCCAAGGCTGATTGTGCCAGCTTTGCAGGTGAACATCCGTGCTGGTGCCTTGCCACCAGCGGAAAATGACGGACATGTTTATCTAAAGGTACCGATTAACCGCCTTTAAATCCCACCTTCAAGCCCAGAATATCGCTGACAAATTTGATCCAGTGGTAACAACATTCGACTTTTGGTACGCCAACGCCTATCTTTGCATCAGCTACCAAAGAAGGCTGTGATGAGCGGATTTGTATTCTTTTTGATCCCGATTGTGATGTTGGGGGTGCTGGTCATTCTCGGAATGGGGATTTATTCGCTGGCAAAGGGCGGTACCTTTGCCAAGGAGAATTCTAACAAGCTGATGCGAATGCGGGTCGCTGCGCAGGCCGTTGCCATCGTTTTGTTGATGCTGTTCGTCTGGTTGTCGACCCAAGCTAATTCGTGAGCGGCAGGCAAGGATGGTAAAGCTCACAAAAATCTACACACGGACCGGCGACAAGGGTGACACCGGGCTCGTCTCTGGCAAGCGCGTCTCCAAGACGGCCTCCCGTATTGAGGCGATCGGGGCTGTCGATGAGGTGAATGCCGCAATCGGGGTCGCATTGGCAGCACTGACCCCGGATGATCCAATGACCCTTTTGCTCTCGCATATTCAAAATGATCTGTTTGATCTCGGTGCCGACCTGGCGACGCCAGAAAAGATCGACGGCGCGCTGCGGCTGTGGCCGGCGCAAACCGAATGGCTGGAAGCCCAGATCGACAAGATGAACGAAAATCTGCCACCGCTTACTTCTTTTATTTTACCAGCCGGCGGCGTTGCCACTTCAAACCTGCACCTCGCCCGCGCGATCACACGGCGGGCTGAACGGGATGTCTGGCGGTTGATAGAGACCCTGCCAGATGGTGAAATTGTGTTTCCCGCGATCCCAACCTATCTCAACCGGCTGTCCGACTTTTTGTTTGTCGCCGCCAGGAAAACGGCCCGCCGGCAAGGTGGTGAAGTGTTATGGCAGCCGGGTGGAAATCGTCCTTGAGACCTCGCTTAAAAATGCTGTGAAACCGCGTTGAATTTGCCGGGTCGCACGCCTAGGGTGCGCGCACATTATCAGGTGCCGGACGCGGCATCTCAAACTGCTTATCTGGAGAGAAAGACAATATGAAGGTACTTGTCCCCGTGAAACGCGTGATCGACTACAATGTGAAAGTTCGGGTGAAATCGGACCAATCAGATGTCGATCTTGCCAACGTGAAAATGGCGATGAACCCGTTTGATGAAATCGCGGTAGAAGAAGCAGTGCGCTTGAAAGAAAGCGGGATCGCCGAAGAGGTGATCGTCGTTACTATAGGACCAGAAAAAGCACAAGACCAGATCCGGCAGGGGCTCGCCATGGGCGCTGACCGCGGACTTTTGATCCACACGGACGAAGAAGTCGAACCTTTGGCGGTTGCCAAACTGCTCCAGAAAGTCTGCGATGAGGAAGGGCCTCAGATTGTCCTGATGGGCAAGCAGGCGATCGACGACGACAGCAATCAGACTGGTCAAATGCTTGGAGCGCTGACCGGATGGCCGCAAGGGACGTTTGCTTCCGAAATCAAAAAAGAAGGTGACAAGCTGCATGTCACTCGCGAGATTGATGGTGGGCTGCAAACCGTAGCGCTCAACCTGCCAGCAGTCGTGACCACCGATCTTCGGCTCAATGAGCCGCGCTACGCGTCCCTACCGAACATCATGAAAGCCAAGAAAAAGCCGATCGACAAAAAGACGCCTGCGGATTACGGCGTGGACGTGACGCCGCGCCTGGCAAAACTGAAAGTGACCGAACCACCAAAGCGCGAAGCCGGTGTCATCGTCGAGACCGTTGCCGAACTTATCGATAAGCTCAAAAACGAAGCGGGAGTTATCTAACCATGGCTATTCTTGTGATTGCTGAACATGATAATGCACACCTGTCTGATGCCACCGGCAAGACGGTGACAGCGGCGGCCGAGATCGGCGGTGACATTGATGTGCTGGTTGCAGGTGCCGGGTCTGCCGGTGTCGCAGAGGCCGCAGCCAAAATCGCCGGCGTGCGCAATGTGGTCCATGCAGACAATGCTGGCTATGAGAAACAACTGGCAGAAAACTACGAAGCGCTGATAACGCAGCTAGCGAGCGAGTATGATGTGCTGATGACGCCAGCTGGTACGTCGGGCAAAAATTTCATGCCCCGCGTTGCGGCCAAGCTAGACGTGATGCAAATCTCCGAGATTACATCGGTCGTGAGCGCTGACACATTTGAACGGCCCATTTATGCTGGCAATGCAATGGCTACCGTAAAATCATCAGATGCTAAGAAAGTGATCACTGTTCGTGCAACTTCCTTTGCCGCGCCTGAAATGAACGGCTCAGCGGTCGTGAAGCCTTACGACGGTGAGGTAGCGTTCCCGCTCATATCCGAAGTGACCGGCGAAGAGCTGACTGTTTCGGACCGTCCGGAACTGCAGGGTGCGAAGATCGTAATCTCTGGTGGACGTGCCCTTGCTTCAACCGAAAATTTCGAAAAATACATTTATCCGATTGCAGATAAACTCGGCGCTGCCATCGGCGCTTCTCGTGCGGCCGTCGATGCCGGGTATATGCCGAATGACTATCAGGTTGGTCAGACCGGCAAAGTTGTTGCGCCGGAACTTTACATCGCAGTCGGTATTTCAGGGGCGATCCAGCATTTAGCGGGGATGAAGGATTCCAAGGTCATTGTTGCGATCAACAAGGATGAGGAAGCACCAATCTTCCAGGTGGCAGATTATGGGCTGGTCGCGGACCTGTTCGATGTGCTGCCTGAACTGGAAGCTGCGCTGTAGCATTGTTGTAAAAACTTTGAACTCAAGGAGAAAAACCATGCCAAACGTAAACGAAGTCGCAAACTACCTGGTTGAGTGCTGTAGGGAAAACAAAACGCAGGAATTGCTTAATGAGATGTATGCCGATAATGCCGTATCGATAGAGGCGTTCCCGATGCCAGGACAGGACAGCGGTGAGACACAAGGTCTTGCTGGTATCAAAGGCAAACATGAATGGTGGTTTAACAACCATGAAGTCCATTCGCAGGAAGTCGAAGGGCCGTTCATGCATGGTGAAGACCGCTTCGGTGTTATCTTCAACATGGACGTGACCGACAAAACCTCAAATCAACGCATCCAGATGCAGGAGCTGGCGGTCTACACCGTGGATGGCGGTAAGATCGTCCGTGAGGAATTTTTCTACAATATGTAGATATGACAATTACCAGATACGGAAAGCGGCCTTGCAACGGGCCGCTTTTTTTGTGCAGATCCGTGTTGCTGCAGTGCAAAAAATGATACAGTTCAACAAAATCAATATCGGAGAGGCAAAACAGATGGTGGATATTCGTAAAGTGGGGATTATCGGCGCTGGGCAGATGGGCAACGGTATCGCGCATGTTTTTGCACTGGCAGGTTTCAACGCGGTCCTCAACGACATCAACGATGAACAAATCGACAAGGCGTTTTCTGTTATTGAGCAGAACCTCGCCCGGCAAGTCGCTAAGGACAAAATCTCGGCGGAAGACGCCCAGGCGACACTCGGGCGCATCGGACGGTCCAATCAAATCAACGACCTCGCCGATTGCCACATGGTCATCGAAGCTGCGACAGAAAATATCGATTTGAAAAAGAAAATCCTGGCGGATCTGTGCATGGCGCTGAACAAGGATGCGCTGGTCGCCACTAATACGTCGTCGATTTCTATTACCGCTCTCGCCTCATCGACAGACCGGCCCGATAAGTTTATCGGCCTGCATTTCATGAACCCGGTGCCCGTGATGCAACTGGTCGAAGTTATCCGCGGGATCGCCACCAGCCGAGAGACCTTTGAGACCGGCAAGGCCTTGGTCACCCAACTCGGCAAGACCATGGCCGTATCCGAAGATTTCCCGGCTTTTATTGTCAACCGGATCCTGATGCCGATGATCAACGAGGCAATCTTCACTTTGTACGAAGGGGTTGGCACCGTCTCCGCGATCGATACCGGCATGAAGCTTGGCACAAACCATCCAATGGGGCCGCTCGAACTTGCGGACTTTATCGGTCTTGATACCTGCCTCTCGATTATGCAGGTTCTGTATGAGGGACTATCAGATTCCAAATATCGCCCCTGCCCATTATTGATCAAATACGTCGAGGCTGGCTGGCTTGGCCGCAAGACTGGTCGTGGCTTTTATGACTATGCCGGTGACGTGCCGGTCGCGACGCGGTAGGCCTGCAACCTATGCGCTAATCCTTCCAACAGGTGTCCCTTGACTGGCCTCAGTCGGCGCGCTTTGCTTCTTTCTTGTCTACCCAAAGGAGAGATTTATGGCCGTAGCACGCGTTACAGAAATTATCGCCTCATCCTCAAACAGTTTTGAAGATGCGGTTCGCAAAGGCGTCAAGCGCGCCTCCAAAACCTTGAAAAATGTTACAGGTGCGTGGGTCAAGGATCAAAGGGTCGTCGTCAAGAAAGGCGAGATCGATGAGTATCGGGTTGTCCTCAAAGTTACCTTCATCCTTGAATAGCAACTTTGCTTCTATCACAGAACAAAAAAGCCCGGCTGAAGTGCCGGGCTTTTCTTGTGACAGTAAGCTGATTTATTCAGAGTGCGTCACACTTAGTTTGAGAACATCAGGCAAGCTCTCTGGGGCGGTCTGCCCCTGCGCTGCTAGATCAGCAAAGCTGACTGGCGCATCAGGATCAACGCTGATTTCCAGCGAACCACCCGAACTGATCCAGCTAGAAAGAGCATTCAAATATCCCGGGAACGCAGGGTTCATCTGTGCAAACTGGGCACCGCCCATATTGATCATCAGCGGGGCGCTCGCTCGTAATTGAACTGCATCCTGTCCGGTCTGCATAGCGGCGACACCAAAAGCAAGATCAAGCAGTTTCTCATCATCAATGCGCAGGTTGAAGCCATTTATGGCGATTTCCTGGAACGCGGCTCCGTCATCACCATTTGATGCTGCAGTGTGCAGTGTTTCCAGAACAGCGTTGGACGCTTTGAAGTTGAGATCAATATTCGCAAAGCCGGTCAGATCGACATCATAGTCAAGCTCAGCATCGCCCTTCTTCTCATCATAGGTCCACAACACTTCGCCGTCACCGGTCAGATTATTGAGGCCGTTATCCTGAAACAGGCTCATCATTTCAGGCTGGTCATCTGGCACGTATGCCGTCAGATCCATTTTTGTATCTTTGGAATAACTCCGGATCCGGGTTGGCACGAGCCAGGCAAACTCAATCGGGTCAAGGGCTGAGTAACCAGTCGTAGATGCCTTTTTGCCATTGACAAACACTTCGGAGTTTTTGGCTTCGATTTTACCAAAAGACAAAAGGTTTTTTGCATCAAGCGGCGGTTGTTCACCGCTCTCAAGATAAGGCAGCATGCCGGCAAAGCTCATGCCATCCCAACTTATGCTTTCGATACTCGCCTGCTGGTTCGCCGGCATAACGATGTTACCAAGCGGGCCGGACAAAAGTGCCGCCAATTGCGGATCAGCTTCAGCGATCAATTTTGCCTTGGCTTCAGTGGACTGGGTGATTGTGTAGTCCAGGTTCTTAAACAGCATCGAACCAACATTACCGCCGCTGAAGCCGCCATATCGCATATCGGCAACCGTCGCGCTGATCCCTGTGCCTTCGGATTCCATTCCCTGCAGGTTCAGGTCTTTCAAATAGATTCCGCCAAGATCAAAGGCCTTCATAATGGTCGCAAATTCGGCGCCGTCTTCCATGCCTTCCAGCTCATCTTCATTGACGCCGCCAAAAGACAGTCCATCAACTTCCAGCGCACCGATTGTCATGGTGCCTGATCCATCACTATCTCCAGCGCCGACAAATTCGAGATCGAACATCCGCACCTTACGGAAGATTTCGTCTTTGGTGTCGCTGATGTTGCCCGCCTTCAAAGCCTGAATATATGTGTCGTTGACACCATAAAGCTCCAAGCGGCCGATGGTCATCGTGCCGTCTTCGTCCGTAGTCGATACCCCCTGAAGGATGGTCGCCCCTGATTTTGAATCGAACGAAGAAGACGCGTATTGAAAGTCGCTGCTGTCGTCTTCATCCGCCAGTAAGGTGATGAAGCCGTCAACGTCAAGTGGCTCAGCGCCTGAGAGCTTAAACGGCTTATCCAGCGGCGATTTGCCATCAAGGTCGAGATCGAGTTTTTTGGAATCTGATATCGTGACCTGCACGTCGTCATCTGACGATTTGGTCCCGTCGTCTTGTTTCGTGCAACCTGCCAGAGCAAGTACCGTTGCGGCACTGGCTGCTAATAGTTTGAGTTTAAATGATCCCCGGTTTTCCATAATATATCCCTCCTCGCGAAGCTTGGTTACTGCGCCCTGCCGCATGGAATGGCATTTCTGAGCGTAATCTTCAATGGCGGGCAGATAATTAATGTCACACATTATGACAATTTTTGGCCTGCGATCGCTGCTCTGATCAGCGCTTGTGCCTCTGCGCTGCTCCAATCGGCGCCACCTTGCAATCGGCCGAGTTCATTGCCGTTTTTGTCATAGAGGATTGAAACCGGCAGACCGGCGATACTGCCAAGGGCAGTCCCGGCAAATTCGAGCCGCGGATCAGCGTAAAGAACCAGATTTTCGATCCCCAGGCGGTCAAAAAAGGCTGGTCCCCGCTTTGCCATTCGCGGCTCGGCGGCGATCGCAACAACCGCGAAATCATCAAAATCGAAGCTTGCTTGCAGAGCGTCGAGCGATGGCAACTCCTCCACACAGGGTGGGCACCAAGTGGCCCAGAGATTGACCAGTACTACCTTGCCGCGAAAGTCTCTCAATGCAACCTCACCATCTGGTCCCTGAAACGGGGTCAAAGGCATCCCACGCGGCGGGAAGGCGCGTTCAAAATTCCGCATTTCTCCGGTCAACAGATCACGGGAAATGGTTTTCTCGGGCCCCGGTTTGCCCTTGGGGATCATCGCCGAAAAACTCATCCATAAGACAAACACAGTGCCGAGGCCGCCCCAAATGAACAGGAGCATCCGCGGTTGAAAAAGCTGCCTGATGATGGTGTTTGATGCATTTTGCGGTTGCTCGGTCATATCCAGCGGCTATCACATATCAGTGTCGGGGTATAACGTTTAAAGCGTGCCAGCCTGACAAGACAAAGGAATTCCTGATGAGATTATTACTGATCGTCCTGCTGGCCTGTTTCAGCCTCGCTGCCTGCGGTAAAAAAGCGGATTTGAAAACGCCGCCGCTGCCCGGTGAGCAACAAGAAAAAGAGGATGCAGATCGCGCAAAATAAGCCCTGATGCACCACTTTTCGTACAAAAATGGCTCTCTGCATGCAGAAGATGTTTCTCTTACCTCAATTGTCGATGAGGTCGGGACGCCTTTTTATTGCTATTCGGCCGCCACTTTGCGCCGCCATTACCGGGTTTTTGCCGACGCTTTTGCCAGCCAGGACGCACTGGTCGCGTTTTCGGTGAAGTCACTTTCCAATCTCGCTGTTCTGAGGCTGCTCGCCAAAGAAGGCGCGGGCGCGGATGTTGTCTCCGGTGGTGAGCTGATGCGCGCGCAAAAGGCGGGTATTCCTGGGCCGAGAATTGTTTTTTCGGGCGTTGGTAAAACCAGAGAAGAAATGGCGAGCGCGCTCGACGCTGATATTTATCAGGTCAACGTTGAATCTGTTCCCGAATTGCGGGCCTTGAACGATGTCGCGCTCGCCTGCGGCAAACAGGCGCCCATCGCTCTACGGGTTAATCCTGATGTTTCTGCCGGCGCACATAACAAAATATCTACAGGCCGGGCAGAAGACAAATTCGGCATCGCTTGGTCGCAAGCCCATGAGGTCTTTACGCTGGCTGCCAGTCTCGACGGGATAAATGTTGCCGGGATCGATGTTCACATAGGCTCACAGATCACTGACCTGGCGCCATTTGAGCGAGCGTTTGGCAAAGTGACCAATCTTGTCCGTGAGCTGAGAAATGCTGGGCACAAGATTACGCGGCTGGATCTTGGTGGCGGATTGGGTATTCCCTATCAACACAGCAGCGATGCAAGCGTGCCGCCGCATCCGTCCGTTTATGCCGACATGATTAAAAAAATAGCCGGATCACTTGATCTTCAACTGATTTTTGAGCCAGGCCGGATGATCGCCGGCAACGCCGGCATACTGGTCGCACGTGTAATTTATGTGAAACAGGGCGCAGCGAGGAAGTTTCTCATTCTTGACGCAGCGATGAACGACCTGATCAGGCCTGCTCTATACGATGCCTGGCACGACATCGTGCCGATTGATGAGCCAGAGGTGGGAGCTGGAAAAGTCTTGTATGATCTGGTTGGACCGGTGTGCGAGAGCGGCGACACTTTTGCCCGGGATCGGCCATTGTCGCCAACAGCTGAAGATGCTCTAATCGCTTTTTTGACCGCCGGTGCTTACGGTGCTGTTCAGTCCTCGGAGTATAATTCGAGGCCCCTGATCCCTGAGGTACTGGTGGAAGGCGATAAATTCAGCGTCATTCGCAAGCGGCCCTCAATCGAAGAAATGTTGGCCAAGGAAGAGATACCTGACTGGCTTTAAAAAAGCCCGGCAATGTTCAGATTGTTCCAGACAACCAAGGCTGTCATCAGCATCGAAACGGAGAAAATCGCCAAAACCAACCGGTGTGGAAACCACAGGATCATCGCGGTCACAAGCAACTGAAGGATGAGTTTTGCGGGGATCCATCCAGACGTCAAATTTTCCATCAACAGCCGGATGAACGGGTTGGCTTCTGCCCCCATCTGCGCCTGAAGCCCGGCAACCGTCGAGACGATATCAAGAGCCCCGAGAACGTTGTAGACAACAGCAATGATCGCAGATGCGATGAACAAAGAACGCTGCGATCTCGCGACCTTCGCGAACTCGGCAATACGCGACCAACGGGCCCGAAAACCAGTCGAGCTGTCTTTGGTTGTTGTTGTGGAGCTCATGGTTACCCGGTTCCCCGATCATACCCGTTAACGTTTTGTTTAGTTCTTGTGCAAGAGCTGGGCCGTTCTTGTTTGCGGCCAGATAAAATGCATGAAATAGGGAGTTAACCGTTGTCAAAATGAGTGTAGCTTGTGACTGATAAGATAATCGACGCACGGCCTGGCGGCGGCTACCATACAGATCCAATGAGTGAAGACGCAGACAAAAGGCAGGTTAAGATAAAACCGGAACAAGCGGCACTAGTGCTGCTTGCGCGGCTTGTGATTTTTCTGGAGCGGCTGTGGCCAGCACTGTTGCCATTGCTCGGGGTCATTTCGGTGTTCGCGCTGGTCACCCTGTTCGATCTTTGGCAATTCATCCCTGGTCCAGTACACTACCTGTTGCTAGGGCTTTTTGCATGTATACTGATCTTTTTGATGGTTCGGGATCTCGCCGACCTGGAATGGCCAGGGCGACTGCAGGCACTGGCGCGGCTCGAGGCTGACAGTCAGCTTCCTCACGCACCATTGCAGGCCCTTGAAGACGTACCGTTTACGCCGGAAGATAGGGATCATCCGTTATGGATGGCACACCAGCAACGCATGGGCAGGCTTGTCACTCAAGTCTCCCTCGATAAGGGGCATGCAGCTGGCACGGAAGAGCGCGACCCCTATGCTCTGCGCTATGGGGTTATCCTGCTTTTTGCCTTTGCTTTTTTTGTCGCCTGGGGCGACATGCGGCCTAGATTCTGGCAAGCGTTTTCGCCGCAAATTGGATCCGGTGCACCAGTGAGTGTTGATCTGTGGATTGATCCACCCGCCTATACCGGCAAGGCGCCGATCACCCTGTTGCAGTCGGCAGTCTCCCTTGAAGGCAGATCTGACCAAATCGCCGTCCCTGTCGGGTCCGTTTTGAACACCAGGATCGCTGGTGCCGGCAACAACAGGATCGGTCGGGCGCGAATCGAGATCAAGACCAGTGGAGGCAAAACCAGAGCGAACCTCCAGAAAACCGGCAGCACGCTAACCGGTGAAACCGTACTCGATGAAAATAGCGCGCTTATCTTGTCGGTTCAGGGTAAGCGCGCAAGCTGGCCTGTGATTGTCACCGCGGACAAGCAACCAGTTGTGATTTTTCGCGAGGTACCGTCCACGACCGACAGCAATCGTGTGCGGATGGTCGTCGAAATTGAGGATGACTACGGTATCACCTCCGCAAACGCCATTCTCAGGCTCGATCCTGATCAGGCGCGCGACGCTGACGCACCCGGCTTGTCTGATCGTGCCTTGCGCGAAGTTGAAACGATCTCGGTCGGCGGTATTAGTGGCACGACGGGCGGACGAGCAGTTGAGCTTGACCTGACAGACCATCGCTGGGCCGGGCTTTCAGTATTGCTAAGGGTGAAGGTCAGCGACGGTGCTGGCAACGCCGCGGAAACCCTCAGCCAAAGGCTGACGCTACCAGAACGGCCATTCTATAACCCTCTGGCGCAAGCGGTTATTTATGAGCGCCGCAGCCTCGCGGTGGCGCCAACAAGCTGGCCAACCACCAGCCGGGCGCTTGATGCGCTGACTTTTGCACCCGACCGGTTCTTCGATAAGCCGAAAGACTATCTTCTTTTGCGCACTGCTTATTGGGATGTCGCCAGCAGCCGCGGTGAATATCTGGAGGAGACGGTTGATCGTTTCTGGCCGCTCGCGCTGCAACTTGAAGATCAGGCGCTGGAACTCGCACGCCGGGCCCTGGCCGCTGCACAGCAAGCCTTGCGGGAAGCTCTCGAGCGCGGTGCCAGTCCCGGTGAAATTGCCAGTCTTGTTGAAGATCTGCGCCTGGCCATGCAGAACTATATTCAGGCTCTGGCAGAATCCGGTCAGGCGATGGCCGATGATGACGGACCACGTGAGGAACTGGGTGCCAGCGATCTCAACGAGATGCTGGATTCGATCAACAACCTCACAGAATCCGGTGCCAACAATGCTGCCCGGCAAATGTTGTCGCAGCTTGAGCAAATGCTCTCTGACCTGAAGATCAGCGGTGGCAGCTCGAGCGATGGTGCGACCGGAAGAGCGGGCGAGCAGTCGGGCGCCGGTGGCGGTGAGCCAAGTAGCGGCAGTGGCGCGGGAAACAGCGCGCCCGGCAGCCAGGCGATGGGTGCTGCCGGCGAGATGATTGGTCGGCAACGGGAACTTGCTGATGAAACTTTCGACGCATTGCGAGAAGAATTTGGTCTTGATGGCACGGGCGGCGAAGCCCGACCGCTTTCTGAACTAGGTCAGGACCAACAATCGCTCGCCGATGACCTTGAACAGTCGATCAGACAATTCGGCGGGCAGGATATGACCGACGCGGCGCAAGAAGTCATCGATGCCTTTGCTGAGGCGCTGGAGAAAATGCGCGCGGCAACAGATGCTCTGGAAGCGGCTAACCCGGATGCTGCGAGCTTGCTGCAAGAAGAAGCTCTGCAAAGTCTGCGCAATGGTGCTGACCGGATGAGTGAAGAGATCATGAAAGCGCAGGAAGAAATGGCCGCAAGTGACCCGGCACAAGGGGTCGGCGAGGCTGCTGCCGGTGAAGCTGCAGCGCTCGATCCCCTGGGTCGGCCTTATGGCGCTCGCCCTGGAAACGCGATTGGCATTCCCGACCTCGGCAATCCCGAAAAAGCGCGCGCGCTTGTGCAGGAATTACGCCGGCGGCTCGCCGAGCCAGGCCGCAGCGCGGAAGAAATCGAGTATCTGGAACGGTTGTTACAGCGGTTCTGACACTCGTTACCACTGACTATATATATCTGACTCTAATACGCCTGCCTTTTTCAGTAACCGGAATACTTCCGCAACGTCGCTTTCAACCATTGCCGTGCCGGCCAGAGAAATTTCATTGTCGATCTTCGAGGCGGCGGTCTGGGGCTTATCCGCCGATACCGAGATCAGGCTCACTTGCTCGAGCAACCACTTCATAAAAGCGTCGCTATAGCCAATCATAAACCCGAGTTCGCCAGCGAGCGAGCCCTTGGTAATACCACTAAAAGCCGTAACCACTCGCTGAACCGCAAACTGATCATTCTCCGCGACGTAAACCGCGTTACCATGGGGACGAATTGCATTGAATTCGCTGAAGTCAAACTGATCTGGGTTCAGACCATCATTGTTGATGAACATCATCATATGCAGCGCAGGACACGTACCATTGTCACACCCAAAAGTCGTCAAAATCAAGTTGGTGTCCTGATAGGATAACAACACAAAGTCACCGTTTTCGGTCTCGGTCAGTTGTGCCCGAATACCGGTTTGGCGTGCGATGTCCATAACAGTGTCAAGATCGATCCCGTTCTTCATGACGATATCATACTCGGGAGCGCCACCAGATAGTTGATTGCTAATGCCCTGCCCGTTGGCAGCTCCGCTGACAGATAGTAAGATCGCCACCAAAATACTGGTCAGTTCCGTTTTTTTCATTGTCGCCCCTCCTACACAGAACACCGACCTTGTGCGATAAGTGATTTCAGGTCAACCAGAGCAGTTTCAAGCAAGCGGGATCAGTTGCTTGAACTCAATCTTGCCATCGAATATTTAGGACCGGCGATCTGGAGCAGATCAAAGCACCATCCGCAAAATAGCAAAGATCCAACATGCAAGATCGGCGTGCGGGGTAGCCATGTTGGCGTCGCGCGACAATGTGCATTTCATCCGTGCAGAGATGCTTGACGAGCCATCGTACCCACCGGCTATGAGAGGGTGTTACGGCGCCTCTGATTGAGCGCCTTGCCCGGGACAAACTCGCCAAAGCAGCCTGACTGAGCCTGCAAAAACAAACGCGCCCTGACCCCTTGACATTTAATCTGTTTTATCATACACTTCTGTTATGACAGAAATATCGAATCTTACAAACGAAACGAAACCCTTGCCCTTGGATCGATTACCAGCGGCGGTCCGTCGTTTTGTCCTGCAATGGGGCGATATGGGCGGCCAATGGGGCGTTAACCGGTCGGTCGCACAAATTCATGCCCTTCTTTATATCTCCGAAAAGCCGATGACCGCGGAAGAGATCGCCGACACGCTCGGGATCGCTCGCTCTAATGTCTCCAATTCTCTTAAAGAATTACAAAACTGGAAAATCATTTCCCGCGAACCGGTGCCGGGCGACCGCCGGGATCATTTTGTCGCCGAGACTGATGTCTGGGACATGGCGATGAGAATTGCGGCCGTCCGGAAAGAAAAAGAAATCGACCCCGCGATCCGGGTGCTGGAGACATGCCTTGATGAAGCAGCAGAAGAAGGCGCGGTCAGTCCTGAAGTGACGCGACGGCTCAACAACATGCTCGATTTCACGCGCAGTATGGATCGTTGGTACAGGCAGATGCTGAGAATCCCAAATGCAACTCTCGTCAAGATGATCCGTATGGGCAACAAGATCGTCACCCTCGCCGGATTGACTGGAAATAAGTCTGACGGCAAGGCCGCTTGACAATATTTTCGAGCGGTCAGGTTGGTGTCAAAAATTTTGAGTTGCAATTTCTGTTGCTACAGAAATGTTCGAAAGAGAAGAAGGAAATGCGGACCAAGATTGTCACGAAATCTAACCTACCACTTGCTGCTCCCTGCCCGGCGCCAGAGGTTTTTGTTCCGGATGATACACCCTTTCGTTTGCTTCTCGGGAAGGCGGCGTGGAATCGACTTGCGCCAGCGATCCGGGCCCGATTCAGCCAACATCTCGAGCCACATGAAAGTGTCACCTATCAAGGTGTAATTGTTGAGACACGGATGAGCCTCAGCGGTTGGTTGATTGCTCAACTTGCCCGCCTTGTCGGTGCTCCGTTGCCGCTTGAGCAAAACAATGGCGCTACTGCGGCGGTCGTGACGGTAACAGAAATGCCGCCTGACGCCCATGGCTGTGGTGGTCAGTTCTGGACGCGGGTCTATGGCAGAGCCGGTCACTTTCCCCAAATCATAAGCAGCGTAAAGCGCTTTACTGGACCAACCGGTCTAGAGGAACAGGTTTGCGGCGGCATGGCAATGGCGCTGACCTTGAAGGCGGAGCGGGACACCCTCAGCTTTATCAGCACGGAATACTTCATCACCTTGGCAGGGTTACGCTTGAAATTGCCGCGATTTCTGGCACCAGGCGAGCTGAAAGTCATCCATGAAGATATTGGGCGCGGCTGGTTCTGCTTTATACTGACGATTATACATCCGCTGGTTGGTGAAATTCTCTACCAAAAATCTGTATTCACCGACCCGGTTCCGGCAACCGACAAGGAGGCCCCGAATGGATAGCGCCTTACTCTGGACATTTCTGCTCCTGCAGATTTTCATGGGTGGATTAGACACCGTTTATCACCACGAGTTTACCGAGCGACTCGCCTGGCGACCGGCCCAAAGGCACGAATTGCAGCTTCACGGCATCCGCAACCTTGTCTATGGCTTGTTTTTCCTTGCTGTTGGCATTCTCGAACTTTACGGGATATTTGCGCTGCTGGTGCTGGTTTTTCTTGCCGCTGAAATGATCGTAACCCTGACTGATTTTGTTGAGGAAGACCAGACCCGAAAACTGCCCTGGACCGAACGGATATTGCACACACTCCTGACGCTTAACTACGGTGTGCTACTGGCGTTCCTAGTGCCCGTCCTGCTCGCCTGGGCAGGCAGACCGACTGGCATTGCCTTGACCTGGCATGGGGTTTTCAGTTTGTTGATGCTCCCCGCCGCGATCGGTGTTGCTGTTTTTGGCTTGCGTGATCTTGGTGCTGCCAAAAGGTTTAGCCGGCTCCATGAACGCCCCGCAGCTGATCTGGCCGGGGGGCTGGCTCACCAACAACATGTCCTTGTCACCGGCGGGACCGGCTTTATTGGCTCCCGGCTGGTTGATGCACTGGTGGCGGGCGGCCATGACGTAACCGTCCTGACACGGAATGCTGAAAACGCCGCGAAGCTGGCAACGCCGATTCGTATTATCACCGGCCTTAATCAACTCCGAAATGATACAAGGATCGACACAATCATTAACCTTGCCGGACAACCGCTGATCAGCGGCCTGTGGACGACACCGTTTCGACGCAAAGTTCTGTTCTCCCGGCTGCGGATGAGTGCGGCCCTGCGCTGCCTTGTCCGGCGCCTGGATCAGAAGCCAGAAGCTCTGATCAACGCGTCTGCCATCGGCTACTACGGTGTCGACAAGGAGGACAAGGTGTTGACCGAATACTCACGCATTGATAGTGACGGCAGTTTTTCTCACCGCTCCTGCGCAGCTGTTGAACGTCATGCGGCGAAGTGTCGGCGGTTCGGTCTCCGGGTCGTCACCCTACGGATCGGTTTGGTACTTGATACCTCAGGCGGTGTCCTTGGCAATATGCTGTTCCCTTTCGAGTTCGGCCTAGGCGGACCATTCGGCAATGGCCGACAGTGGATGAGCTGGGTCAGCCGTGATGACACGGTGCGGATGATCGTCCACGCCATCGCCCGGCCCGAAATTGAAGGGCCGCTCAATGTCACTGCGCCAAACCCTGTTCGCAACTATGCGTTTGGCGCAGCGCTTGGCCGCGCGTTCCACCGTCCGGTCATTTTTGTCGTACCGGCCTTCGTTTTACAGCTGCTGGGGGATCTTGGCAGGGAAATTTTTCTGCATGGTCAGCGGGTGCTGCCGACCAGAGCCCTGGAGACCGGATTTATTTTTCTCGACCCCGATCTAAATCAAACGCTTGTTCGCCTGACAGGTGCAAAACAACCCGCTAGCACAACCGATGAGCCACAAGCGACAGGCTCTGCGGCCCTCGCGGAGTGAGATTTCTGTATTCCCGAACTTTCTTTTGGCGTGCATTCACGGTATGCTTAACGAATAAAAAAGGGAGCGTTGGGGCTATGATTTCTGAAATTTTTTCCGATATTTTCGGATCTGTGAGCTATGTCATTCAGTCGAGTTCGTATGTGATGTTAGGGGCGATTCTCGCGATTTCCATCTTTGGCGGGCTGCGCATGACTAATATCAGTGCCGTTTTCGGCTGGATGTTTGAAAGTACACTGATCCTCGGGGTCATTCATTATTTGTGCAATTGGCTGTGTGCCGACGACCGGTTCACTTTCGGTGTCTGGGAAACACAAACACTGGATTCCTGGAACGCCTTGATGGCGATCGATCTACAGCAGCTGATGGGCTATTTCGCCTTGTTCTTTCTGTTGATCCTGGCAATCCACATGGTCAAACGCTTCGCCAGAGGCTGATCACCGGACTAACTTCAAACTGCCCACTTGAACCAGCCGCGGCCTCGCGGTAAAGGCCTCCTTTCGTGAGGTAACACCAAGAGGCGCGGCATGGCCGGACATTCCAAATGGGCAAACATCCAGCACCGCAAAGGCCGGCAGGATAAGATTCGCTCGAAGCTTTTCTCACGCTTGTCGAAAGAGATAACCGTCGCCGCGAAAATGGGCATGCCTGATCCGGAGATGAATCCGCGTCTGCGCCTCGCCGTCCAGAACGCCAAATCGCTATCGATGCCCAAGGACAACATCGAGCGGGCGATCAAGAAAGCGGTCGCTGGCGAAGGCGATGACTATGAAGAGATCCGTTATGAGGGTTTCGGCCCGATGGGCGTCGGTATCATCGTCGAAGTGTTGACCGACAATCGCAACCGTTCTGCCTCCGATGTCCGCTTAACCTTCTCCAAAAATGGCGGCAATCTCGGAGAGACCGGCGCCGTTTCATTCAGCTTTGACCGAGTTGGTCAGATCACTTACGGGACCGACAAGGTCAGCGAAGACGAAATGATGGAGGCGGCAGTTGAGGCGGGCGCTGAAGATGTTGCGTCCGACGATGACGGCCATGAAATTTTTACTGCCGGTGACGAATTGATGGATGTCGCCAAATCGCTGGAAGAAAAGCTCGGTGACGCCGCCAGCACCAAGCTGATCTGGAAGCCGCACAATTTGATCGAAGTCACAGGCAACAAGGTTGGCTCCTTGATGAAACTGATGAACGCTCTCGAAGATCTTGATGATGTTCAGAACATCTACGCCAATTTCGATATCTCTGACGCCGACATGGAGCAGTTTGCCGAGTGAGCAGTCGCTCCCTTTATGCAACCTGCTGTTTTGTTGAATGTCATTTCAAAAAAGAGTTGCCGCCCGAGATTTTTCACGAATTTAGCGGCTCGCAATTTTTCTGATGGTATACGAATTATTTTGTAATAACACAAATGGTGCGCCAGAACCACCCAGCCTGCTCACCGGCGGCTCACCCGGTAGGCGCATCGTCTGGCGCCCTGGAGAATGTGTTCTTCGCGCTCTACCTTCAGGTCCTCTCCAAGCACCTGCTGAAAGACTCTTAACTCGTTGGCGCATAGGCCGGTACAGGTTCTTGCCGCAGCACAAATCGGGCAGTGGTTCTCGATCAAGAGCCAATCACGGCCATCTTTTTTGGCTTCGGCCATATAGCCTTCATCGGACCTCGCTCTGGCAAGGCGTCTGATGCGGTCTGCAGTCCCGCGCGTATTCGCAAGAAGCTCTGTATACGCGGCGCGTTGAACCGCACTGTGTTTGTTGACCACTTTTTCGAGGCCCTCAGCACCAAAAAGACTCTCCACGGACTTGATCAATTCAACGGCGAGGCCCTGATGTGCATCAGGGAAAATGCGGGCCGCTTCCTCGGTCAGACGCCAGTATTTCAATGGCCGGCCCCTGCCCTCAGCCTGGGAGCGCGCAGTCACCAATCCTTCTTCCTGCAAATCATAAAGCTGAAGGCGGACGGCCATTGGCGTGATACTCAGGTGTTTGCCTAAATCCGTGGCAGATAATTCCCCCAGCCGCTTCAGACGGTCGAGGATGGCGGCTCTGGTGCTGGGCATAGCGGCGTGGCGCGACGGCTTGGCTGGTTTTGTCATTCTTTTTTATAAAAGGTATTGCTTTTAAAAACAAGTTATATTAAACAAAGAATGCACTTTTTTAAATCACAACACGAAGGAGTGATACGATGGCCAAACTTGAACACGCGAACCTCGTTGTGACAGATATTGAACCAACTCTGACTTTTTTAAAAGCTGCCTTCCCAGCGTGGCGGGTGCGCGGCGGCGGCGATGGTCACTGGTATGGCACGCCGCGGCGCTGGCTGCATTTCGGCAGTGATGATTCCTATATCACGTTGAACGCCCCCGGCGACGGCGAACAACGCAACCTTAAAGGCAATACACCTGGCCTCGCGCATCTCGGTTTTGAAGTTGCGTCTGTCGAGCGGATGATCGATCGGCTGAGGGAAGCGGGCTATGAGCCTTCGCATCTCGGCGAGACCCATCCGCATCGGCGCAATGTCTATTACATCGACCCGGAAGGGCTTGAGTTCGAGTTCATCGAATATATGAGCGATATGCCCGCAGAAAAGAACTTGTATGCCTGAGCCCGCCCGCTCAGCGCAACTCGATGGGTCGGTATTGTGTCTTATAGGCACGAGCCGGCCCGACGGCGACACAACTTATCTGGTCGATCACCTATCACAAAATGTGGATGGTACCCGCCAGATAAATATCGGTAGCCTGACAATGGCCCCCTACGACTATGAACACCGTCATGAGGCAGACGGGTTTTCTTGTGTCGCTGAGGCGATGGATGCTGCTCGTGTGATCATCTTTGCCACTCCGGTCTACTGGTATTCCATGAGTGCCCAGATGAAAACGGTGTTCGACCGGCTCAGTGACCTGACGCAGACCCGCAAAGAGATCGGCAAACGGCTTGCCGGCAAAACTGCCTTTGCGGTGATTAATGGTGAAGACTTGCCGGAAGGGTTTGTCCTACCCTTTGAAAAAACCGCCGGCTATTTCAACATGCGCTGGGGCGGGGCGCTTACGTTGTTGTCTGAGAGAGGTAAGGCTTTTGCAGATTCGGCCAAGACAGAGCTGGCAGCTTTCGCCGACATGATTGCCGATGCGCGGGATGGCAAAATTTGAAAGCCAGAATCGGATAGCGCGGGTGGCCACCGTTGATCTATAGAAGGCAAAAGCAGCGGAAGTCACATCATGTCGTTTCAGATCTACGCATTGCCAGCCGAGAAATTCCAGCATCTGTTTGCGCTTTCCGACGCCGAGTTGTCGCAGCACCACGCCCGACGGATGCTGGCGACCGTCAACCCAGGCTTTCCCTGCCGCATCAGCCTAGAAGATGCGGCGATTGGGGAGGAAGTCATTCTGGCAAATTTTGAACACCAGCCTGGAGCATCACCCTATCGCGCCAGCCACGCTATTTTTGTGCGGCCAGGCGTTGCGCAGGCAACACCTGGCGCTGGTGAAATTCCTGAATCGATCAGTTTAAGGCTGATGTCGGTGCGGGCTTTTGACGAGAACCATAACATCGTCGACGCCGACGTCGTCAAAGGCCGCGATCTCGAGGCTTCAATCGACGCCATGTTTGAAAATAACGCGGTTGCTTACCTCCATCTCCACAACGCCAAGCCCGGCTGTTACGCTGCAAAAGTGACGCGGGCGTAACACCGCCATCCAGCGCCGATTCGATCTCCAGCTGCCAATCACTGACCAGTGTTGTTAACACTATGGCGGTGGTCGGGGTTGTTCGACCAGTCAAGGCTGCGACGCAGGCATTCTGGTTAGTCTCGGCGCTCGCCAGAAGCAGATCAGGTCGCTATTCAATCCGCCGGTGTACCGTCCTCATTCAGGCCGATCGTGCCGCGCAGCCGTTCGACGCCGCGGAGTTCAAGGGCCTGGATATACTCATCTGTCGCCTTGCAAACGCCAGTTGTCGGGTTTTAATTGTGTGCATTTTCTTGCCGCTCACACCCTCTCGCCAATCAGATACCTTATGACATCTGCATAGTCGAACAGGAGGGATATAGAGATTGTCAGGGTAAAAAGCGCGAGCCACTTGCCGCCGATGCTCTCTTTCACCCGCCATTTGTCGCGTCGGGCGAGGAGATAAACCAGCAATGGGGTCCAGTATGGGATGTGGCCAAGGCCGAGAATACGCTGATAGCCAAATTGTGCGTACAAGAACATCATGGTCGGGAAAATCAAAAGCATCGCGAGGACAGCCCAGCGCGCCTCCACCCGGACAAAGGCGAACGGGATCGTCAACACCATCATGAGGGCCATCCAGTTGACCCAGATCTGCACCCATAAAGGACCTTGCCGGATTTCTTCACTAAAGGCTGCCGCCAGTTCGGTAAATTGCTCCATTGTTCCTACTCCTCACAGTGCCAGCAGGTTTCGTAGGCGCCCATGGATCCGCCAATGGGACTGCCCGGGGGCGTTTTGGGACCCTTGGCCGGCAGTGCCAATTCTGGTACCGGGCGGCTCAAATGGGCGTTGATCTGATCAGCCAGCCACAGACGGTGGCTCTTTTCTTCGGGCCTGGCACCCATATTTTTGAGAAACCGCTGTTCGAGTTGGATCAGGCGCGCCCGCACTTTTGCTTTGACATTCTGGGATGACGGGCCTTTTTCAAGGTCGATCAGTGTGAAAACATATCGTCCGCGAATGGTGCGTGCGACTTCGCCTCCCATGGGGCCCGTTTCCTCAGTAGCGAAAATCTTTTTCTCAACGCCGTTCATAATCTCCTCTAGCGAGGGCGCTAAATTCTGAGCATGGGACTGAACAATCCTTTCTACCCGAGCTGGGTGAAACAAGGCCGAGAATGTCAAATCCGCTGACGTCTCGATCGCCGACGTCATGTCGAAGATCGGGCGGGATCTGCTGCTGAGTGTTTCGCTCTGTACCCTGAAGTCGTATGACTGAGAACCCGGCACCATAAGCTCAAGGACGGATGGCGGCAGGATAAACTCATCGACACTCAGGGTCGCAATTAGAACATCAATCGCACGGTTCTGTTCAGCCAAGGGCACCGGCACTATTTCGGCCTCATCCTCACCACGCTTGCCGTATTGGTATGACATACCACCGATTGATTTTGCCGCCGCGTTCACCTGATAGCGATGGTAGAGATAGATCGGCGTGATCACTTCTCGCAATGCCGACAAGGGCCTGCCTTCGGCGATCCGTGTCTCGTCGAAATTGGCAAGCGCGATGCGGCGCACATCCATAACGTTTTGAAGCTCGCTTACCGGATCCGATCCGTTGTCCCAGACGGCAGCCTCCGGGTGCGCGGTCCCCGGCGAGCGGCCATCCTGATCGGCGATAAAGAGCAGCCCGGCTTCGCGCGCTTCGGCGACGACAATGTCAAGATCCTGTTGTTCCGTTACCGGATCATATTCACCGTAGAGCCACTTGACAGCGGCAATATCCCAGTTGCCAATACCCTTGTCGTAGGCGACAGAGAAATCGAGACTGCCGTCCGGCCGCGCGATGACCCATGGGGCCGGATAATCAGCCACTGAGGAGCGGCCGGTGGCCGACGCTGCAAAATTGTGCCCGAACCCAAGTGCGTGGGTGACCTCATGCGCAGCGAGTTGTCTGATCCGGTCGAGCGAAAGCTCAATCGGATCATCGATAGAGCCGGAGCCGGTTTTTGCCGTGCCAGCGAGGCCTTCAAAAATCATCCGATCCTGGCGAACTCGCTGGGAGCCAAGGATAACGTGGCCCTTGATATATTCTCCGGTACGCGGATCAATGACGCCGCCGCCATAAGACCAGCCCCGTGTCTGCCGGTGCACCCACTGAACGACATTATAGCGAATATCAAGAGGATGTGCCCCTTCTGGCAGGACTTCGACGCGGAAACCTCCCGCAAAGCCCGCTGCTTCGAAAGCTTCAGACCACCAAGAAATACCGTCGATCAGCGCCTCGCGGATCTGTTCTGGTGCGCCACGGTCAACGTAAAAGACGATCGGCTCAATGATCGGACTGTCCGGATTACCGAGCTCTTCGTGCTGCAGCCGATGGCGTATGGCGTAAGATTGCAGGACCTGGCCATCCAGCGGGGCGGAGTAGTCATAAAAATCAAGCGAAAAAGTGCCGACGCGCGGATCCGCGGTACGCGGACGGTACCCATCATCCGGCAAGCGCACAAATGAATGGTGGACCGTCAGCGTCACGGCATTGGCCCAGGCAGCGGTTGCGTCTACTTCCGGACCGGGGGTTGACGAAGTGAACGTCAGATGCGCTTCAAGCTCGACATTGTCCGGGAACGCAAGCGCTGCGCCTGCTGCCGGCACTGAGAGATCCGGCGAGAGGGAAAAACCAGCACCATCCTCGGCCATGGCATCAGCAAGACCTAAAAGATCCTTGGTCAGCAGGCTTGAAATATCAATCAGCAATTCGCCGTCTGGCGAAACCGCTTCTACCGGTGCTGACCAAATCAACGACCTGGCGAATGACTGACTGACCGCCTGTTGTTCAAGAGGGTTGTCGGCGCTGGCGCGATAGCGATGATTTTCAACCTCAGCGAAGACTTTACCACCGATTTCACGGAAGCGGATTATGACGCCGGAATTGCCCCAGCCGCGATCAAGCCCGATGGGATTTGATCCAAGCCCTGCAGCGAGCCGCATGGCGTGAATCGACCTGAGCGAGGTGCCATCTTCTGCTGGTGCTGGCAGCAGGGCCATGACCTTGCCAGCGCTGGCGTTTACGAAAATATCGAAGAAGCCGTCATGGCGTTCATATCCGGCAACAGCGCTGTCAAAACCGTCCGACAGGTGTTCGCTCTCAGCACAGGCGACGAGCCCCACTATGATGAACACACTCAGAATGTATCTCATTGGCCCCCTCCCTGGGATATCATGTTTTCGGTTCTCTTTTTTTGCGGCACAATGGCGCAGGCGAACCGCTCCGGACAAGAGAAATGTCCCGGATTCGCCCTCCGGTTGTAAAAGTGACGCCTCTGAAAGGCAGGATTTAGCCCTTGCACTAGCCCGGCATATAGCCTCAGATGCCTGTTGGGCGTAGATTAGAGGAGAGATCCGGATGAAACGAGGAGGCAGATTTTACCTTGTTGCGGGCGCGCTTTTGGGCGCAGCATCCTTTACACCAGCTTGGGCTGAAGCAGAAACAAGCGAGTTTCCAGGCACAAATACCCTAGTGCTACGGGACTTCATCGCCACCGTCAGTGTTGTGACCGATGATGTCAAAGATATCTCTGTGACGATTGACAATGGCGATGCCGGCAAAGAGCCAGTGCTTGTCCGCCAAACCGGCAATAGCGTTGAGGTCTACAGCGTAGATGAACCAGACCAGAGGGCATTTTGGAAACAAATGAACTGGCATCGTCACGGTGAAGACACATTCAAGGTCTTCCTCGAGGATCGTCCTATCGTTCAGATCACCGTCCCACAGGGTACCTCTGTGGAGCTCGATGGTCTCGCGTCGCATTTGTCCGTCGGGAATACCGATGGTGCTTTCGATGTAACCAGCACACTTTACGTTGAAGGAAATATCGGCAATGTGAGTTCCGCCAAGGTTCGGATCACAGATGCCGGTGAGCTTAACTTTGCTTCCGTTGCAGGTGCCCTCGATGCAACAATCGCCGGCTCTGGTACGCTCTCGTTTAACAAGGTGAAAACAGCCGAGATCGGTATCGCCGGCTCCGGTGACATACAAATCAATTCGATCGACGGTCCGCTGAGCGCCGACATCAGAGGCTCAGGCGACATTGACGTCGGCGATGTTGTAGGAAAAACCGATTTGCGGATAGCCGGATCAGGCGACATTGAGGTCGGCAAGATCCGCGGCGGCGCCGATATTTCGATCCGCGGATCAGGCGACATCATCGTCAATGAAATTAACGGGCCGTCGTCCGTCGCAATTACCGGCAATGGCGACGTTGAAATCAAAAACGGCAAAGCCGAAAATCTTAAAGTCCGTATTACTGGTTCCGGCGATTTCGATTTTAACGGGCTCGCGACCAATCCGGATATACGCCTTTCCGGCAATGGGGACGTGTTCATAAAGGATTATGAAGGCAGCCTCTCCACGAAGGGTAGTAGCGGCGATATTACGATTGGGGACGTCCAAATCGACAATTGATCCGCGCTGGACCGCCGCTGTTTATTCGCGAACGGATGAACCGTCAGATATTCTGTGAAAATCAATACAACAAAAAACCGGACCGCGCTAAGATAGCAGCGGTCCGGTAAATTTCGGCAGTTTCCTACCCTCATTTTTTTCGCACCAATTATTATAATTTTTTTTGGCGCTCTGTCGCCGGGATTAGCATCAACAGGCGCCGCAAAACAACCAAATTCGTTGCTGCAACGCAACATTCAGTGTTTGTGTCAGGTTGCAGCGCACAAAATAACATGCCAAAAGGCGCGCTCACAAGCGCATTCTCCTTAAGGTTGATACTCGCAGAGAATAAACACGCACGAATTTGAAGGACCCCCTAAATCATGAAGATCAACGGAAATGAAATCCGTCCCGGCAATGTTGTGCAGCACCAGAATTCTTTGTGGGTTGCGGTTAAAACCGACGCTGTCAAACCCGGCAAAGGGCCAGCCTACGCACAGGTCGAGTTAAAAAACCTGCTCGATGGCCGCAAGCTCAACGAACGGTTCCGAGCGTCTGAAACGGTTGAGCGCGTGCGCCTTGAACAGAAAGATCATACTTATCTTTATGCGGAGGGTGCTGATCATGTATTCATGGACGCCGAGAGCTATGAGCAGATCAACATCAGCGGCGACATGCTGGGTGATCGCGCTGCGTTTTTGCAGGACGGTATGAAGGTTGTCGTTGAGAGCCACGAAGGACGGGCGATCAGTGTACAGATGCCGGAGCAGGTCGTACTGGAAGTGACCGAAACCGAACCAACCGTAAAAGGCCAAACTGCCTCCGGTTCATACAAGCCAGCTGTGCTTGACAATGGGCTCCGGGTTATGGTGCCGCCCTACATGACAGTTGGCGAAAGGGTCGTCGTCAACACAACAACCGTCGAATATGTGAAGCGGGCTGATTAGTGGCCGCTTAAGGCTGTCTTATGAGGTAACTGCCTTAAAAAAAAAAGCAAGACAGACAGATGACAGAGTTGTTCCCAACGGGTACTTTTAGACGAACACACAATTTCTTGAAGACGCGGAGAATGTATGCGCCTGGCTTTGATCTGCTTTTTGTGGACGGTATCCGCCTGTGCACAAGCACCGGACACAATTCGACCTGAGCGGTCGACGAATACTGTCGAGTTTCGACAACTTGCCGACAATGTCTGGCTGCATACAAGCTATCGCGACCTGCCCGAATGGGGACCGGTTCCCTCCAACGGTCTGGTAGTCGTCACCCCACGCCAGGTCCTATTGGTGGATACGGCCTGGGACGATGATCAGACAGCGAAAGTTCTCGCCTGGGCACAGACAACGCTTGGTCGCCCCGTTACCCACGCTGTTTTTACGCACGCCCATGATGACAAGATGGGCGGCGTTGGCTTGACTATAGAGCGTGGGATTGAAACCTATGCGCATGAACTCTCCAATGGGATCGCGCCGATCAAAGGGCTGGTCCCGGCAGAAAACAATCTCGAATTCGATAATCGAAATGTCGCCGATCCTGTTGCCGGGATCGAAATCTTCTACCCTGGACCAGGACACACGGCAGATAACGTCGTTGTATATATAGTGGAGCATAGCATCTTGTTTGGCGGTTGCTTGATCCGCCCGAAGGGAGCCAAAACCCTCGGAAACACAGCTGATTCTGATATCGCTAACTGGAGTGATGCTGTAGAAAACGTTGCTTCGCGCTACCCGGACGCATCGCTCGTGATCCCCAGCCATGGGCTTCCGGGAGATCACGGGTTGCTCTCAGCAACGATTGAGCTTGCCCGCGAGCGACAATCCCGCGGTACGGGCGACCGGCAGGACGATTAGGTTTTGTTTTGCCCCGTTCAGCCATGAGCCGGCCAACCTTTGCTCAGTCGCCGGTGACTAATTCCAGACCGCCGCCCAAATGTGCTTTGCCGTAGAGGCGTAGTGCCCCCTTTGGGTTAACGATGCCAATGGGATCAAACAGTTTCCGTTGAGCATACCCGGGCACCGGGTCGCCGGTTCGATGATTTCGCCAATTAACTGTGCACCAGCAATGCACTAGGAAAAAAGCCGATCGAAGCCGCTAGGACGGGCGGTTTTTGATCGGCAGCTCCTTCAAAAGAAAGCGGACCAATCTTCAACAAGATAGATGCGTTCTTCGCACCATGCCGGTAACCGGTTTCCCAACGCTTCGGGTGTTGTGTAATCAGCTTTGGCTTGGTCCTCGAAAATAGCCCTCAAACAAGACTTCTAATCCACAGACTAGAAACCGCATATTTCCCCGCTTCAACAGCGGTCGAAAGCACTTCAACCTCAGCGTCGCTGCAGCAGAAATCCTGCGCACTGCTTTCCCCGCAGGACGACAATAACGCCAGATATAGGATCGCTGCAGCCAAAACTACTAGTCGCTCATACCTCCAGTTAACCGCAACCCTTGCCCTTGCTTTCAACATTAAATATTACTAATTTTATAGTTTGAAGCCCAACCCCGAAGCAGTACGCTTCTAAAAGAATGAGCAGGTAGCCATGCCGAGAAAACCGTCCGTCGCTCTGACCGAAGCAGAACAGCGTGTGATGCAGGTTCTTTGGGAAACCAAAGAAGCCTCCGTGCGCGATGTCCACGAAAAGCTCAATAAAAAACGGAAGCTCGCCTACACGACGGTGCTGACTATTTTGAAAATCCTGCATGACAAGGGATATGCCGGCAATCGCAAGGAAGGCCGGGCGTTTATATATATCCCACTGATCACACAGCAAGAAGCGCAGCAAAAAGCGCTGTCGCATTTGGTAAAACGATTTTTCGGCGGCTCACCACAGGCGTTGGCACAACATCTGGTCGAGCTTGAGGATATTGATCTCGAAGATCTCGCAGCGTTGCGAGAAGAAATCGAAACACAAAAATAACAAGACTGACATCGGCAAAAGGGGATGAAGCATGGAAGGGTTACAATGGATCGCAGAGATTGCGTTTCGTCATCTCTGGCAAGGTGCTTTGATACTTGGTATCGTTAGCACGCTTCTTCTCTATAAAGACAAATGGAGCGCCGAACACCGCTCATGGATCTGGGCGGCAGCTGTTCTGCTAATCGGAACAATGCCGGTAGTCACTCTGATACCAACCCCAAGCCTGGGCACGATGCCAACGCTTATTTCAGGCAGTAATGTTATTTCTGGTTCGTCCGGTGCACCGCTCACGGACGTGGTCAACAACGCGTATAATTACCCCGCCACACTTCTGTCGCCGGTGACTGAAACAATCGACCGCTCGTTCATGAGCCGCGAAATGCTGTTCTATACAATAATCGGCCTATGGGCGATTTTCACGATCCGTGCCCTGACGACACTTTATATGGCGTGGCAACGCACGCGCGATTTGCGTCTTAATGCTGAACCACTCAAAGAAAAACATGCGTTCTTACCAGGCGACTGGCCGGCATCTGTGACGGTCGCGGTCAGCGACAAAATCGAAGGACCAATGGCCGTAGGACTACTGACGCCTTATGTGATGTTGCCGGGCAAGCTCATTCATACGCTTTCCACCGAACAATTGCGGCATGTGCTCGCGCATGAACTGGCGCACATAAAACGCGGTGATCTTTTGTGCGCGTTCGCCCAACGGATATTGCTTGCGGTCTATTGGTGGAGCCCGTTCATGCATATGGCCTGTAACAATCTGCGCACTGAGCGCGAGATGGCCTGCGATGATCGTGCCGTTCGCATGGCCGGCTGTTCAAAGAACTACGCAACCTCACTGTTAGACAGTGCAGAATCACTGATCGTCGGACATCGGACAGCCACCAACCTGATGGCTGTTGGTGCGTTTGAACGCGGTAAGGACAACTTCTTCTCACGGCGCATCAAACGACTTATCAATGCCGACTATCGTGACGACCTCAAGCTTGGCCGGCCGCATCTTGCCGGCCTCACAAGTGCTACCGCCATCATCGCATTACTGTTCGTCCTGTCACCACGGACCACATTTTCCGCGGTCTGGCCGGGCGAAGAAGAGGGTGTTTGCTGCGATGAGTTCATCGAAGCCATTCTTAATCAAGACCACAAACGTAAAGTTGAACTTGTCGAAGAAGGCGCTGACCTCAACTGCATTGGCGAGGAAGGATTATCCCCTCTTGTTGCCGCGACGCATACCGGGGATATCTCAATGGTCGCATGGCTGATTGAAAGAGGCGCGGATGTTAATCTTGTAACGCCGTCTGACGGGACGCCGTTGATGGAAGCTGTAGCGCACGGCCGTACGATGATCGCCAATAAACTAATCACAGCCGGCGCGGATATCAATGTGGTTGCAGATGGTGATGGCACCGCGTTGATCAACGCTGCCCATAAGGGCGATGCTGATATGGTGCATTGGCTGCTTGAGAAAGGGGCCAATGTAAATCTAGTCACCGCCGGGAATGGTACCGCGCTTGTTGAGGCTGCTGCCCACGGACATACTACTGTGGTCAAGAAACTACTCGCCGCTGGCGCTGATCCTAACCTGTTTGTTGAAGGCGGAGAAACCGCATTGATCGCAGCAGCGCGCGAGGGCCACTACACTATCGTCAAATATCTGGTCAAATATGAAGCCGACATCAGCTTCTCCGCCTGGCAAGGCAGCGAAGAAATCTCAGCAATCTCTGAGGCCAAACACCACGGCCACAACAAAATCGCGTCGTATCTAAAAGCACAAGCAGAAGATCGGCGGGGCTAGGCGTTGGCCGTTGTGCAGTACCGTTTGACGAACGCCGTATAGTCTTCCGGCGTATCGATACCGGGCGGCGCGTTCTCCACAACGGACGCTGCAATAGATTGGCCCGCTTCCAGGATACGAAGTTGCTCCAGCTTTTCGACGTCTTCCAGACTACCTATCGGCAGCTGCGTGAATTGTTGCAGGCTTTCCCGACTGAAGGCATAAATACCGATATGCAAGAAGTGCCCGGTTGGATCAATCACCATACCGGCCGCCTCCCTTGGGTAGGGCACAACTGCGCGTGAGAAATAAAGCGCCCTGCGGATGCCTGCCGGATCGCGTGACAGCACCACTTTGACGCAAGCGGAATCCTCGGGCGACCCTGATCCCGATATAGGCGTCGCAGCAAACGGACATACCAGAGTGGAGGCAAAGGCCGGGACTGAAGCATTCATCGCGTTTGCGTGCAGATCAATCAGCTGATTGAGGTGATCTGGATTTGTCTCCGGCTCATCGCCCTGCATATTAATAATAATTTCGGCGGAAAGATCGCGCGCTGCTTCAGCAACACGGGCCGTCCCACTTTCATGGGATGCAGACGTCATCACCGCATCCCCGCCAAAACCTGCCACCGCCTCGGCGATACGCGCATCATCGGTTGCGACTATCACCCTTTCAGCAACTGACTTTTTCGCTCTTTCATACGTGTGCTGAATAAGCGGTTTGCCGGTTTCATTGAGCAGGGGTTTGCCGGGCAGGCGGCTGGATGCATAACGGGCCGGAATAATAATTACCGCGTTCATGCCGGCAGGTTCCTCGAAGTGTGCTGGGCCTGGGCGGCGAGAATCAGGCAACCAGCGATCACGCCGCCGGCAGCAACCCCTGTACCATTGGCAACAAAATCAAGCCAGTCAGGCATGCGCGAGGAGACGAGACCTTGTGCCAGTTCCAGCAAGCCACTTAACAACAGCATCGCCAGCGGTAGCAACAGCGATCTGCCCAGCGGCCTGATGAAGGCTAAAAGCCCGACGCCCGTTAAGGTCCCATAGGCAAGGAAGTGCGATACCTTGTCGGAATACTCCGCATCACCTAGAAATATTTCTGCGAGCCAGCGGAACACATCTGTCGTGCCCGGCAGGTCTTCCTGTGTCGGGATCAAGCTCAGGACAATCACCACGAGCAAAAGAATTCCGTAAAGCCAGCGCATGATTTTGATAAACACCGGGGTGAGCAGCAGCGAAAGTAGTGATTTCATTGAACCGATTCGTCTTTGCAGTGTTTTTCCCAGTCGATTGCCGAACGAACAATGAAGTCGAGATCGTCATATCGCGGCGCCCAGTCGAGAACTGTGCGAATCTCTGCGTTGTCCGCGATGAGCAGAGGCGGGTCGCCTGGACGGCGCAAAGTGTCTTCCGTTTCAATCTTCTGACCGGTCACCCGCTCGGCCGCCGAGATAACTTCACGGACAGAAGCGCCATATCCATAGCCCACATTAAGGGTTACCGATGCCCCGCCGTCGCGCAAATATTTGAGCGCTTCGAGGTGAGCGTCTGCCATGTCGGAAACATGCACATAATCTCGGATGCAGGTGCCATCAGGTGTCTCGTAATCGTTGCCGTAAATTTGTAGCTTCTCCTTTCGCGTTCCCACAACGATCTGGGCGACGACCTTAATCAAATGACGCGGTCGCCCTCTCTCCCCTGCCCGACAATCAGGATCAGCTCCGGCAAGATTGAAATATCTCAATATGGCAATTTCAAGGTTTCCGGCGGCAGCAACATCGCTGGCGATACGCTCGGCCATCGCCATCGACGATCCGAATGGCGAAATCGGCTCAAGCGGTGTCGCCTCATTGATCGGCATCCGCGCGGGTACGCCATAAACTGACGCCGTTGAAGACAACACAAGCCGCTCAACGCCGGCCCGTATACAAGCTGTCATCAGAGTATAAGCCGTTAGCGTATTGTCGCGGTAATATGTAAGCGGATCATCTATTGATGCGGGCACGAAACCACCACCGGCAAAATGAATAACTTCTTTGACTTTGTGATCAACAAATTTTTCCGCCAGTGCCGCGCCATTATCCATACGATCGACAATTACGTCAGCGTTTTCCTTTTGCGTTCGTTTCAGCATGCGCATGCTGTCAAACGCCACAAATGCCTCGCCCGCTCCCGCCAGACAAAGCAGCATGTGAGTACCCGGATAGCCTGTCGCGCCCGTTACTGCGATCACCATTCATCAGCCCTTTATGATCACGCCTGAGTGTAGGGCGATTGTGGTCAAACATAAACCTTTTCAGCGAAGGAGCGGGCCGAAAATTTGACTGGCGTTTTGCAGCCGGCCGTCGGAAGCTTATGTTAACCGGGCAACGATAAAATGGGACTATGGCGAAACTGAAGCAGGAAATAACCGAAGCAAAGCCAGGACCGCGTGCGCCAAACGGAGTGAGAGTGTACGCTGTCGGTGACACCCACGGCCGGGCCGATTTGCTAGCCCAATTGTGCGACCGCTTTGAAATCGAGGCAGAAGCGGAAGACCTTAAACATCAATTTGTCTTTCTCGGCGATTATGTGGACCGGGGGGCTAATTCTGCCGGCGTGATCGACCAGCTGCTTGCCTTTGGCCAAAAGCATCCAAAGACGGTGTTCTTGAAAGGTAATCATGAAGAAGCGATGCTGGACTTCCTCGCCGACCCCGAAGGGATGGAAGGCTGGATTGAATGGGGAGGACTGCAAACGTTGGAAAGCTATGGCCTTGCCAGTGTCGACACGCGCTCACCTCACTCGCTGCGGGATGAACTCGCCGAAAAACTGCCCGATGATCACTTCCGATTTCTTCTTGACCTCGGCATCTATCATGAAGCCGGAGACTACATATTCGTTCACGCCGGCCTGCGCGCCGGGATCGCGCTGGAACAGCAGAGCGAGCGGGATCTTTTGTGGATTCGCGGGGAGTTTTATAACACCTCGGCGGACGATTGGGGCACGCGTTGCATCGTTCATGGACACACACCACAAAATAGCCCGATAAATATCAGCTGGCGGATTAATGTGGATACCGGGGCATTTAACTCGGGCAAGTTGACCGCCGTCGTCCTCGAAGGAGAAGACCGGCGCTTTGTCTCTACGTGATGCAGTAATGCAAACTACGCTTCCAGCGCTTCGTTGACAGCAACCAGCCTTGGACGCCGGACTGTCGACAGTACCGCTTTTAGTGTCTCAACACTGCCGGGACCATCGGTTACGGCCAACGCCTTGCCGAGTTCAGCACCGTAATTCTGGTCATCAACAATTTCCAGTTCCGGTGTGAGAAAAATAACCTTGACGCCATCAAAAATTGCTTCACGCCAGTGTTCAAGAATTTCGCGGCGCTGCGAGCCAAAACCGATCAGATAATCTGGCAGTGCAAGACGTACATCTTCTTCAGCGACAATTTCTACATGGCCACTGCCGACCACCATATTTCGACGAACAGTTTTGTTGTTCTTGTCGCGACTGACGATAAACGAAACATGCTCTCCCGTGATGCTGAAGAAATCCAACATTGCTTTCATTGACATATCCGCACCAAGGACATGTGCATGCTCGCCATATTTCCGCATTTCGGTGAAAACATGTTGAACTGCGCGGCGGTTGGCGTCGACTCGCTGGGCGAACGCCTGATAGGTCTGGCGACTGGTAAGACACAGAACGTTTTCTTCATCCCACAACCGTGCCAGTTGTTCCAGCCAAGGCACGTAATCATGCCCGGTGTAATCAGCGTGGGTCAGGAACAAGCGGATCGAACCACCCTCTGTCTCTGTCATCGCGCCGCGGACGATTTTGAGGCCAGCCTTTCGGGCTTCGGCTTCAAGAATTGTCAGTGTATAGATAGAAATTGCTCGGTCATGAAAGACGCCAACATTATTACGCATTAGGGCGAGTGAAGCATAGGGGGTCTCAATAATCGCAACACCGTCATCGGCGAGCAGATCCTTGATGCTCATCAGGAACGGTCCCGGCAGGTCCTGTTCGCCAAGAACAGATATCGCCGTGATGATATCAAAGCGACGTGTACCGGTGTGGCTCTTCAACTTGTTAAGGGAAGATTTCTCAGGAAATGCACCAACAACGGCGGTGCCCCAGTCTTTCACTCTGGGATCCGGTTCGACCTGGTCAACACCGAAGGCTTCAACCCATCTTGGGTAAAATGACATCAGTGTGCCATCGCCGCAGCCGATATCCAGCGCAGTCCCATCTCGGGTCGTGATCATTTCCATTGCCTCGGTCACTGCAGCGCGCAGGCGATGGCGGTGGGTACGGGAGACCGGTTCAGCCGGCGATGGAACACCCGCATCATCTCTTGTTATGCGTTGCAGAAGGCCGCAGGCTGTCACGTCCTTATCCGGATCGCAGAAGACATATTCTGCACTCTCGCCAAGGGAGAATGCCGGGCTTAACGCCTTAGACCCACATGCCCTACACCGTGTTACCAACTGACCTGTCACGAACTAACTCCCAAAAAGAATTCTGAACAAGCAGAACCGTGCGCAGGCTGGCGTTAATTGCGGGTAAAACAGATAAGGTTTTTGCTCCGTTTCCGGATTTTTTTTGTAACGAAAGAATTAATCCGACGTTGTTTTTCATACCTTGTTGAGACAGATGAAAAGTCGGTTAAATATTATGCCGTCATTCGCTCTATGAGACGGCGGATGAATAGGGTGCCCGCTTTAATCTGGTCACCGGAAATGAACTCATTTGGCTGGTGCGCCTGATCGATCGAGCCTGGGCCGCAGATGACAGCTGCAAAACCTGCACCCTGGAACTGGCCACCCTCGGTACCGTAGGAGACGACTTCCGTATGGTTTTGACCGGTCAGGGATTTAGCAAGATTCGCAGCGGCGTTGTCTGCCTGCGGCGCAAGGCAAGGTGCGCTGGCGTTCCAATCGCTGATGATAGAACACCCATCGTGTTTTTGCTTCATTTCAGCTTCCAGCTCGCTTGCGTAATCGAGAACGCGCTGGAAAATCACCGACGTGTCATCGGCTGGCACATTGCGTATGTCCCAGTCGAAGGAACAGGTGCCGGCCATGATATTCAACTGTGTGCCGCCGTTCACGACATTGACCGTCATCGTCGTTTGAGGTGGGTCAAATGGACCATCCGCAGGTGCTATCTGTTCAAGTTTGTTGGCAAGATCTTCGATGAAGGTGATCAGTTTAGCTGCCACCATGACCGCTGAGACGCCGCGATTCGATTGGCTTGAATGCGTCGTATACCCTGTAACTGTAGTTCGAAATGTATTGACGCCCTTGTGCCCGTCGATCACCCTCATCATGCTCGGCTCACCAACGATGACGGCGGATGGTGCTGGTACCTGCTTTCTGATTTCTGCAATCATGTCCGGTGCCCCAAGGCAACCAACTTCCTCGTCATATGACAGTGCAAAAATCAGCGGGCGTTTTAGCCCGGCCGTCAGCATCTCCGGTACCAACGACAAACCAATCGCCGAAAACGCTTTCATATCGCAGGTACCGCGGCCGTAAAAAAGGTCGTCTTTTTCGGTCAGTGTAAACGGATCAGTATGCCAGTCCTGTCCGGCCACCGGAACGACATCTGTATGCCCGGAAAGAACAACGCCGCCATCGACTTTCGGACCAACCACCGCATAGAGATTGGCCTTCGTCCCATCTTTATTGGCGATCCGGTGGGCCCTGATCCCAAATCCCGCAAGGTAGCGTTCGACGTCCAAAATCAGATCGAGATTGGATCTGGACGACGTGGTATCATAGGCAACGAGGCGTGCGAGCCAGTCAATCTGTGCGCTAATGTCTGTCATGCCTGCCTTCTACCGCACGGCGCCTGGTGCGTCATCCCCGACATTACGGGCTTTATAGTTGTTGCCGGGCAGCCCACGGCCTACGTTTTCAGCAGGGCGGAAAGGAACGACATGACAAGCCAACCTTCACCAATCTCACGGCGCACTTTCGCCGTCGCTTCGGGCGCCTCTATATTGACAGCCATGGTCGCAACGCGATCTTTCGCCTTTGAGGATAAACCCTCATGGGAGGCGCGGACCGCAATGCTCTATAAGGTACAAGAAATTTACCCTGCCGTACTAGACGGGAAAATTCATGTGGCTGGCGGTTTTCTCGCTGCTGGAAACAAGATCGGTGGCAGCACATTTTATCACATCGCTTATGATCCGGTGACAGATACCTGGGAAGGAAAGGCATCCTTGTTGTCGGATCGACACCATCCGAATCTCGTTGCCCATCAGGGGATGCTCTACGCATTGGGCGGTTTCAAGGTAAAATCAGCCCGCGAAGTCTGGTCGATGCAATCGCAGACCTGGGTTTATGATCCGACAGCGGATCGCTGGTCTGAAGGACCGTTCGCACCCGAACGCCACGGTGAGACTGTTTGCGCAAGTATCGGCGATCTTATTCATGTTGTCGGCGGACGCGGCCTCAAAGGCACCCGCAACAAGAGTTACGGCGATCATGACGATACGGATCGCCATCTGGTATTTGATGCCGTGACCGCCGCCTGGACAAACGCGGCCCCGGCCCTGAGCAAGAGGAACAGTGCCGCTGGTGCCCTTATCGATGGACTGTTTTATGTGGCTGGCGGCCGCACCGTTGAAGGCGGCAATGTTGCCGATCTTGAAATATACGACCCGCAGGAAGACAAATGGCGTTCTGGCGCGCCAATGCCACAGGCACAAGGTGGGCTCGCAGCAGCGGCCCTGGGCGACAAACTCTATGCCTTTGGCGGCGAATATTTCAACGATGGCGGGGGTGTCTATCCGGATAGCTGGGTTTATGATCCTGCTACGGATCAATGGCAGGCATCCTCACCTATGCTGACACCGCGTCACGGATTAGGCGGTGTGGCCCTAGATGGCTGGATTTACGCGATCGGCGGTGGTGAAAAAGCGAGCGGGAATGCGACGAGTGACAAGCTCGAGCGGTTCCGGCCAGCTTAAGTAAATCGTTGGAGGGCATGCTTGCGACCAAACTGATGATGTACCGGCACCCAAAACTATCTGCGAGTTTTGGGTGAAGTTATCCCTGATCTTGTAGATCATATCGCAACAAATTGTTGCTTACGATCAGTTCACCGAGCGTTGCTGTATACTCCTTGGCGTCGCCTGACACGTAGCCACCGACAAGCGGCGCCAATGCTTCGCCGGTAGCAATGATGCCCGCGTCTGCAGCGGATGCCCGCTCGCGACGAAAATCTTCAAACACTGAATGGCTATTGAGAAGCCGTGCGTAGTCACGTGTTGCCTCAATGATGGTGTCGAAGGTCGCACCGGCGCGACCTCCATAAATGGCATTGCGTCGCATCAAGGCGTCCGAACTGCCCCATCCGGTCGCGAGAACGGATTGGGCAACCGCCAGCGATGGCGGGATCTGGTTGATCCTGGCAAGCAAATCTTCCGGCGCACCATATCGGCCCTTATATTTGCGGGCGAGAATGTCGCGCCGCGTCTGTTCTTCCAGGGACAACACCTTCTCACTTTCTTCCTTACGCAATATGGAAAGCAGTTCCTGTCTGTCGGCCATGATTTCGGCATTTACTCTTTTCATGGCCAACGCCACTACGTCGGCATAAACCGGCTGGCGATTGTCCACCGCGAGGCCCGCAAAGTCGTCAGGGAAAGCAGCAATTGTTTCACCAGTTGCCATTTGATCCTGATCCATCGTATCAATCATGGCAATAAGATCCGATGTATTTTCGGGTGCAACCAGGATGTTGCGGATCGGCATATTGGCAGCTGCAAACCAGACACCCGCCAGCAACACCACACTCATCGAACCAAGGCGGGATATTACTTCCCGGCGATCAGGGGGCGATGTTACTTCACACAGATGCAGTTGCCGGGCGACCAGCGGCGCGGTCCATCCTTGCACCACCAAAGAAACGAGTACCACGGCCAGGGCGACCGAAAGATAGAGGCTCGCATTCGGTGCGCCGCCCAGCAGCGGCATGATACCGAGGAACACCGGGGTCGCGCCGCGCAAGCCAGTCCAGGCAATGAAGCCCTTTTCGGGCATTGAAAACTTGAACGGTGCCAACAGAAAAAAACTTGCAGCAGGCCGGGCAATCGCAAACAGAGCAATCGCCGTCACTGTTGCGGGGAGCGCGACAACGGCAATATGAGACGGCGTCACATAAAGGCCGAGCATGAAAAAGAGCCCGGTTTGTGCAAGCCAGGCAAGGCCATCAACACCAGGCGCAGCATCGCGCGCTGTAGACGGTGCCTTCCAGGCCAAGGTGACGCCGGTGATGTAGATCGCAAGAAAACCGCTGCCGCCGATAAGGTCAGCCACCCCGAATGTAAGAAGCCCAAGCACCATGGTCAATATTGCTTTCAGCCCCACGGGCAACCGCACATGCCGGAACAACCACGCCGACAAGAGCCCGACGCCGTAACCGATGAAAGCTCCGGATACCAACATATAAATCGGCGACGTGATCCAATGCCACCAGATAAGCGGGTCGCCGGACAGTGTTTGAACCAGACCCAGGACCAAAATGATCGCAATTGGATCATTGAATCCGCTTTCAACTTCCAGAGTTGAAACAACTTTCTCCGGTAATTTAATCCCGCTTGCCGCCAGCGCGAAGACCGCTGCCGCATCGGTTGAAGAGACAATCGCACCGAGCAGCAACGCATTCGCGAAATCCATCCCGAACAGCCACATCGCCACGGGCGCAACGATGAATGCGGTCATCACCGTGCCGGCCACTGCCAAGGTTGCGCCAGGCCTTAACCCCTGTTGCAGGATCCTTGGTTTGGTGCGCAGCCCCCCTTCAAACAGGATCACCGCAATCGCCGCTGATCCCAGGTAAAACGCGAGTGCAGATTGATCGAAGTCGATACCGCCCGGTCCTTCGCGACCAGCAAGCATGCCGGCCATCAAAAAGATCAGCAGCATCGGTGCACCGAGGCGGCTCCCGGCTGCGCCGACAAGGATGCCGCCGGCGGCAAACAAGGCAAGTGTAAAAAAAATCGGTCCGGTATCGGGCATAACCAGGAAAAGTTCTCCTCCGTGACCCCGTCTACAGTGTTTTCGGAATGAGAGAAAGAATCTTGGACGCGAACTTTGTGGTCGACGGCTAGCTCGCGAGCTTGACCGGTTCCAGCCCCGAAAGGCGCATCGCAATATCAAGTTCGGGCAATTTGCGTGGTGCGACACCCTCGGCAGCCTTGGCAAAAGCTGCAATATGGGCCGGCGTCGTGCCACAGCAGCCGCCAATAATATTCAGCAGGCCGCTTTCCAGCCACTCAGCCATATGCTCGACCATGCTTTCCGGTGTCTCCTCATACTCGCCCATTGTGTTAGGCAGCCCGGCATTGGGGTAAGCGGAAACATAGACATCAGCAACGCGCGACAGTTCCGCAACATATGGCCGCATCAAATCTGGCCCCAGCGAGCAATTGACCCCAATCGACAGGGGTTTTGCGTGCGAGACCGAATTCCAGAAGGCTTCCACTGTTTGCCCGGAAAGGGTACGCCCCGACTGATCAGGGATCATCACGGAAACCATCAGCGGCAGGTGAATGCCGGTCTCGTCTGATATTTCTTCCATCGCAAAAATCGCAGCCTTGGCATTCAGTGTATCCGTGATGGTTTCAAGCAGCAGGAGATCGGCGCCACCGCCGACCAATGCCTCAATCTGCTCTTTGTACGATGCTTTAAGGCCATCAAAATCGACATTGCGGGCGCCCGGATCATTAACATCTGGTGACAACGAGGCAGCCCGGTTGGTTGGCCCGAGGGCGCCGGCAACAAAACGGGGTTTTTCCGGTGTAGAGAACTGATCTGCTGCTGCCCGGGCGAGGCGCGCGCCTTCAACATTCATCTCCCGGGCAATTTCCTCCATACCGTAATCAGCTTGCGCAATTGAGGTTGAAGAAAAAGTGTTCGTTTCAATAATATCAGCGCCGGCTTTCAGGTATGCTGCGTGCATGTCGCGGATTATCTGCGGCTGCGTGATCTGCAGCAGATCGTTGTTCCCGCGCAGCTCTTTGTTCCAGTCACGAAACGGGTCACCCCTGAAATCTTCCTCTTCAAGTCTGTAGTCCTGAATAAAGGTGCCAGCGGCACCATCAAGAACCAATACCCGTTTCTGCAACGCCGATGACAGCGCATCAAGGCGTTCAGCTCTGTTGTCATCAAATGTCATGGCTTGTCTGTCCTTGAAACACATATAAGGATTTCTTTATGTCTTACATATAAAGAAATCCTTATATGATGCAACAAAAAAGACTTATGAATCCCGAACAGATTTAAATCCCAGCAAAACTGCAGCGCCTATCAGGCAGGCGCCGGCGGCGCGATCGAGCCAGTTTCTCATCGGGCCTTGAAGTTTTTTGGCGATCGATCCGGCACCCGCCCCATAGGCCGAAAGAAACGCTGCATCAATCGCGACATATGTACTGCCCAGTACCAGCATCTGTGGCCAGATGTTCTGTTCACTGTTAATGAATAGCGGAAACAGCGCAGCAAAAAAAACCACCGCCTTTGGGTTGGCGGCCGAAGTAACGAAACCCTGCAGCCACAATTTTCGCAAAGAGGTGCGCGCGGCCTCAACCGCCCGCACGTCGCCGCGAAATGAACGACGAATTTGCCGAACACCGAGCCACACGAGATAGGCCACGCCAGCCCATTTAATGATCGCAAAGCCATACCTGGTTGTCGCCAGGATCGTCGCCAGACCCAGCCCCGCTGCCAGCATTTGCAAAACATTCGCCGTCAAGTCCCCCGCAGCCGTGGCGACCGAGCGTTGGAAACCGTTAGCCATGCTGTTGGAGACCATCAAAAGGTGACTTGGCCCCGGGGTACTCATCAAGGTCAGGACAGTTGCGACGTAAGCGAGCCATAGATCGACTGACACTTCAAGCCACCGTTTCTCTGACCAGCTTGAAGTCTCTCAGAGCAACCCGGTTTCGGATTTCGATTTGCCGAATCCCCTCGCCGCCCGTATCATCCAATAGCTCATCCGCTGCGCCACGCTCGTCGCCTGTCAGGCTCGCGTAAAAATCGACCGCACGCTGAAACAGCCACTGGCTGTAAGTCATGATCACACGGTTTTCAACCATGTCGCCAATAACATACTCGTGAAATCCAATACCGCGCGGGATGTCCGCGTTCGGATTCTCACCAAACCAATGTTCGAGTTTAAGAACTGTACTGGCCAATACAGGCAATTGTTCACGCATCATCCGCCGCAGGACAGGCAAAAGAGTTTCCGGTACCACGTCATGATCAAAAAACTCGCCAGCAAGAGGCTCAGATGGTTCATGCAGACGTTCAACCCAGCGTGCGACGTTCGGCCCATGCCGTTCCATAGTGTCACGCGACGCCGGGTCGCGATACAAGTGGGCATAAAGCGGACCAATCAACCCATAATCACCAATAGAAGGTCGTGAACCAAACAAAAAAGGATGCATTAAGAAGTGTGCGTCCAGCTCCGCCAATAACTCAGTATAGGATGTTTCAATCGCCGCTATTGATTTTTCAGTGATCCCAAGGGGCAGGCAGAAACCGCGAAACCGCTCCGACAGTTTTTGACCAAGAGCAATCTGCTCATCACGACTTGCATTGGGCAGCGAATTTTTTCCGAACTGCTCAATCGCCCAGTCTTTGTTATAACTCCACCGATAGTGCATTGCCGGGATGACAAGCCAATCATCGCCGTAGATTTCCAGGAGAAGGGCAGCAAGTTTCTGCCGCGGCCCTTGCGGATAGACCGACGGTCCACCAATGCTTTGTTCAAAGTGATCAATAATGACGGTCGTATCCTGAAGCGTTTGATCATCAGGTGTCACAACAATCGGAACGACGGGGAAGCCGACACGCGGGACGATAATGTCTTTGTACACCGCCATCGAAGCTGGCACTTCTTCAAAGTCGATCCCCTTCCAGCGTAAATACGCGCGTGCCTTACCGCTGAAAAGGGAAATATCGCTGCCGTAAAGTGTATGTGCCCCGGACATACTTAATCCCAAGATCTCGCGCCAATGACAAAGCCGCCGTCAAGCGGGATTACGGCACCCGTGATGTAGTCTGAAGCACGCGATGCGAGGAAGGCAGACAGACCGACCATGTCGTCGGGCATACCTATCCGGCCGAGAGGCATTGCTGCGCCAACCGCCGCCTTTCCGGCATCATTTGCAAGGACAAATGCCGTCATCTTGCTTTCGAATGGTCCTGGGGCAATCGCGTTGACCGTAATCTTGTCCTTTGCTAACCGGTTCGCGAGCACTTTGGTCATTTGATGAACGGCCGCCTTGCTGATCGGGTACGCGTAATTGTCCCAGGCGGGTGTCGTAAGCCCCTCGACCGAGCCAATATTGATCACCCGGCCCCGACCGGTCACGCTGACAGCTGCGCGCAATTGTGGCAGCAGCTTCTGCGTCAAGAAGAAAACAGATTTCACATTCAGGTCGATTGTCCTGTCCCACCCTTCCTCAGTATACAACTCGAGAGGTTCCGCCCACAGCGCACCGGCATTGTTGACGAGAATATCGATTTTTTCTTCACGCTCGGCAACATACTCGGCGAACCCTTCAACACCGTCCATCGTTGAGAGATCAAACGGCGCCGCCTCGCAGCCGAGTTTCTCCTTAATCGCATCACAGGCACCCGCTTTGCGAGACGTCACATAGGTTTTGACACCCATGTTGACGAAACCCGTGGCGATCATCTCACCAATTCCGCGTGTCCCACCCGTTACCACCGCTGTTTTACCGGCGAGACTGAAAAGATCTGAATAATCGTTCATTTGGCATCCTCAAAATTGTTGTCAGCGACGGACCCGTACGCGATCCGTTTTTGGACTGTAGCAAGCCTGCCCTCCTTGTCACCGTTTTCAAGCACCTTGCGCTGCCGACAGAAAAATATCGTTTACGAATCCACGACCCCTGCTGCATAAATGTTCTCATGCGACAAGTCCCCCCATTTATTGAAGGTGTTCTGCAAGAACATTACGGCATCAAGGGACGCATTCGCTCGCTGCCGGGCGAGCTTGATCTCAATTTCGACGTCGAGACCGATGACAGCCGCTACGTGTTCAAAGTGATGCGGCTAGGCTGCACGGCAGAATTCGTCGACCTGCAAGTCAAGGCGATGGAACATGTAAGAAAGCGTGGCCTTGCTCAGTACATACCTGCGGTCGTCTGCACCACGAACAACAAATCTTACATAAGTGCAATGGATGCCGATGGTCACAACCGGCTGGCATGGCTGATATCATTTTTGCCGGGCACTTTGCTGACGAACATCGAGCCCTGGACGCTGCAACTTGCCAACAATATCGGTCGGGTGCTCGGGCATCTCAGCAACGCGCTGAAAGCCTTTGACCATCCGCTGCTTGATCGCCCCCTCAAGTGGGATTTGCGCCAGGCCGGATGGATCGACGCCCATCTCGGTGCCTTCGAAGAGGCATGCCGTCGTAAAACCGTTGGCGCAATTGCAACCCGGTTTACGGATGAAATTTCACCGCTTTTGGAAACACTGCCGCGTGTGCCCATCTATGGCGATGCCAATGATATGAATATCTTGGTCAAGGCAACAAATGACCGTCCGAACGAGGTTGCGGGCATCATAGATTTTGGTGACATGATCCGGACACCCCGTGTTTGTGAACCTGCTATCGCGATGGCCTATGTCATGATGGGAGACGGCGATCCGATAGCCCGCGGTGCGGCACTCGCTTCAGGGTTTCATGCAGTTTCACCATTGAACAAGGCCGAAATCTCTCTCCTGTTACCGCTGGTGAAACTGCGTCTTGCGGTCAGCGTCACAAACGCCGTAGTGGAATCCAGGCGCCATCCTGGCAATGAATACCTCTCGATTAGTGAAGCACCCGCATGGCATCTGCTGGACCAGCTCTCCGCGCTCAAAGAGAGGTCAGCGACAGCGCCTATCCTTTCAGCTTGCGTGGCAGCCAAAGTACATCGCGCCGCGCGAGACAGTAGTACCGAACAACTACGCGCGCGCCGCCGACGTGTTACGCCCTCGAACCAGGTGCTTAGTTACGACACGCCGCTGCACCTTGTTCGAGGGAAAAAGCATTTTGTCTACCATGCAGACGGCAGCGAGTACCTTGATGCCTATAACAACGTGCCACACGTCGGTCACGCGCATCCTGTCGTCAACGACGCGGTTACAAAACAGTTGTCCCTGTTGAATACCAATACGAGATATTTGCAGGATGTGCATGTCGACTATGCCGAAGCGATGTTGGCGTTGTTGCCGGACCAGCTGTCAAAAATCATTTTTTTGAATTCAGCCAGCGAAGCAAATGAACTCGCCCTGCGTCTCGTCCGGGCTGCAACCGGTGCCCGCGACATGTTGGTGATGGATCATGGCTATCATGGGGGCACAACCGGCGCGATGGATATCAGTCCGTACAAGTTTAATCATGCTAAGGGTACCAGAACACCACCCGACTGGGTGCATGTCACATTGCAGCCAGATTGTTATCGCGGACAGTATCGCGGGCCGGACGTGACCTCGCGATTTATCTCAAATATCGATAATATGCTTGACGATCTTGCCGCAAAAAAGCGCCCGCTCGCCGGATTTATCTCGGAATGCCTGCCCAGCGTGGGCGGGCAGATTGTTCTTCCCGATGGATACCTGAAAGCTGTCTACAAAATGGTCCGTGCCGGTGGCGGTGTTTGTATCGCAGACGATGTGCAAACTGCCCTAGGGCGATTGGGGGAATTTTTCTGGGGATTCGAACAGCAAGATGCAGTTCCGGATATCGCCGTCTTCGGAAAACCTCTGGGCAATGGCTACCCGCTCGCAGCTGTTGCGATGACGGAGGAGATATCGAACGCCTTTACTGCCGGGCCTGAATTTTTCTCGACCTTTGGCGGGTCAAGCGCGGCCTGTGCAGCAGGCAACGCGGTACTGGATGTACTTGCCGCAGAAAAACTGCCAACCAATGCCCACAATGTTGGCGCCATAACGCTCGCTGAACTTCGTTCTTTGGCCCGGCAATACGAGATAATCGGTGAGGTCCGCGGATCCGGTTTCTTTTTGGGTGTCGATCTTGTGACAGATAGAGAAGAAAGATCAGCTGCCGCGGCACAAGCAGCTTACATCAAAAACCGGATGGCAGAGGAACGGGTGCTCATTGGCGTGGAGGGGCCGGACAACAATGTCCTGAAAATTCGTCCACCGATGACTTTCGACGAAGCTGCTGCCGACAGACTTCTGTCAACTCTCGACGGAATCTTATCAGAACGAGGGGCGCGCGTTTAGTAAGAGGTGATCGCACCCGAAAACGCGCGCGCCTCAACTATTACAATCCCGGACAACTACCACAGCATACGTATCTGTCTTGTGACGTGGCCGGTAGGGGACTCCCTCTGGCGGGTTTTGGGCGAGCCAATAGCGCCCGCCGCTGGCTGCCGGTCCCGGCGGATAGACATTACCGCATTCATTATGGAACCATTCGACCTCGGCAGAATCAGGTCGACGCTGACACCATCATGGATGATGGTGTCAGAACCGGCGTGCATCACCTTGACGACATACTGCAAACTCACTCATAATATTTGAGGTCAAAACACGCAAAATCGATGAATTCGGTTCGTGCCCGGCGGTTGTCGCTAGCGATGCTGAAACTTATGAGCTGACAGAGGCAGGAAAATCATCATGCCGCCAAAGGTCGAGACCTCAACACCAGCAAATACGATGAAACCGGTCGGCCCCTATAGCCATATTGCCAAAACCGGCCAATTCATCACGATCAGCGCCACCGCAGGTGTTGATCCGGCGACCGGCAAACTTGCCGGGCCAGACATCGCGTCTCAGACCAAACAAATCATCGACGCATTGGAGGTGATGCTCACCTCAGCCGGATCTGATCTCGATCATATCATGCATGTGAATGTGTTTCTTGCCGACATGGCGGATTTCAGCGCAATGAATGAAGCGTATGCGGAAAGAATGGGTGATCGACGGCCAGCGCGGACGGCGATTGCCGTGACCGGATTACCTAAGCCCGGGGCACTCATCACCATGAATCTGAGCGCCGTCACAAGAGACTGAAGATCCCTTGACCGTAGCAACTAATTGGCGATCTTTTGTAACAATGCTTCCACGGTCCGCATCGGTTCGAGAGGATCGTTGCTAATTTCAATCTCGGGGATCACACCGCGGCGAGAACTGTCACCACTCGCACGCGTAAAAATGTAAATTGGCGCTAACACTTGCATGCCGGTGTTTGGTAACCGCGTGGCCTGAACCTGACCAGTCTGATTTGCTGGTCCTTCGGTTTCTTCGCCGACGATGGTCGCAATTTCGAAATCCTGCAACGTCGAGGCGAACACAATTGCTTGTGAATATGTTCGCCCACCAACAATCGCGTAGACATCCCCGTTAAACCTTAGCGCGTTCTCCACTGGCGGTGTGACAAATTGGTGAAAAGGTATTGTGACGACGTCACCGAGTTCGGAACCAGGAATCAGGTTGATATTTTCGTCCGTGATGCGCGCTGTCACACCTGAAATTGCAGAGTAAGGCTCACTCGTCAGATATGCCATCAACAAATCGCTGACATCATGGGCACCGCCCGTGTTCTCCCGCAAATCAATGATCAGTTTGTCGATGCCATCGTTCTTGATTGATTTAAAAGCATCGGCGAGAAAAGCCTCAACTGTCTCCAGTTGCTTAATGTCAAAACTGGTGACATTGAGATATCCAACATTTTCACCTAGTTTTTTATACGTGTATTGATTAATATCATTCCTTGGTTCGGTATTATCCTGAGGCATTAACTCGACATTTCGTATACCGTTTTGATTTCGGACCCGAACGACATACCGCTCATAACCGCCATGGGCGAGCCAGAAATATTGTGAGAAATACAATTCCATGACGAGGCGTCCGAGGACTTCAGATTCGCCGCGCATCCGCGGCATCAGCTTGTCATAAATCTCACGCGCATCAACGCCATTGATAGACAGAATTTCGTCTCCAGGCGAGACCCCAAGGCTCGCAGATGTAGATGCTGAGATCTGCATTTTGCCCACGGCATCAAAGACAACGGATGCAGGAAATAACTGCCCGCCACTTTCTTCATATGCTGCCAAAGCGTTTATTGGCCGGCGCAAGCCAATATGGGCGTCTGCAAAGACCGGGTTTATGACCGCCATTGCCATCCAGGCGTTGCGGATGGTCATATCATCCCTTAAAGAGGTACGAACCGCATCGGCGGCAGCCTCCAGATCGAGAAGATCAGCAGAGTATTCCAGATCCGGATGGGTCGTTTTGACAAACTCAATAAACGCCTCAAAGTCTTCTTCGACTTCTGCGCGCGTGAAGAGCGCTTCTTCGATCTCAACAGGCATATAGGTGGCGCACGAAGCAATGCTCAGTACCGTGACGGCACAGCCGATCAATTTTATCACGTTACGCATGGGCTCTTGTTCCTTTGTGTTGTCCGTCGCCCTTGTAAAATTGCCTGTGTGTTGTCAGACCAGTTCGCACCAAACCGGTCCTGTAGCGAATTGTCGGCCAGGGCTAGTATTGCCCGCTGGGTAATTTTCGAGAGATTTACACCGATCTCATCGTAAAGCTCTGCAAACACCTGCTCAGCTCTGTTCAGGCAGGCATGCAAGACGATTGCCTCGCGCGCGCCTTTCGCGGTTAGCGCCAGTATCTTTCGCCTGCCATCCTGCTGGTCACTCCGGCGCTCCACCAATCCGAGATCGATCAAAAGATCGATGCGTTGTGTCACCAGCTGGTGCGGCTGCCCAAGCAGTCGCGCGATATCCGCCGTTGACAGATTTTCGTATTCTTCAATGAGCAACACGGCAGAAGAGGCGCGCGCCGGAAAACTGATGCCGCCTTGCCGAAGCAGACCATCGCCCTGCTCGACAATTAGATCGACGAGACGCGAAAGCCGGTTCCCGAGGAAAGCTTCGGATGCTGAGTGGATGTCAACATAAGTCATTGTTTTCATTATACTTCCATCTATACAGTCAATTGTACAATTCATTGTATATCATTATAGAGAACGATATACAATGGTTAACTTAGCGACAGATAACCAGATCTACTTCGGAGACCGGCCGGCCTCAATGCTCACCGACCTGTTTTCGGCCAAGCTGACTGGTTGGCGATGGCGCGACCGCGCCATCGGGTACGCTATGCACCAGCCGGTATGATCATCCGGAATCTTAGGCTAGACTTCGAACAGGATATTGGAGGATGCGAATGAGGCTTTTTATATTTACCTGCGTTTCAGGCCTTTTTTTGAACGCTTCAGCAATTGCCGGCCCGCTTGATGTGAACGGGTTGTGGCTGACGCAATCGCGCAGTGCCCATATTGAAGTTGCTGATTGTGGCGATGGCACCCCCTGCGGCACGCTTGTCTGGATTGACTTCAAAGCAGGCGACAGCGGGCTCGATGATCGCAATCCTGATACAACACTGCACACTCGCCCGTTGCTCGGATTGCTCATGCTCCGTGAATTCAAGGAAGGCGGATCGTCGTGGCGCGGCGGCAAGATTTATGATCCAGAGAAAGGCAAGACCTACCGCTCCAACCTGAAATTGAAGAAAGATGACACACTACAGGTCAAGGGATGTGTCGGTCCGATTTGTCAGGCGCAGATTTGGACACGCGTCAGCACTGAGTAACCAGCAAAGCGCACCCAATATGCTTGAAACCTCCAACCTGCGCAAAGTTCTCCTGGCCCTGGAACAACGCCTTCTCGACCCTGCGGTTCGCAGATCACCCGATCTTGCAGCAGAACTGCTTGCGGATGACTTTGTCGAAATTGGCAGTTCCGGGAGAACTTTTGACAAAACGGCAATACTGGATCTGTTCACGCTAGAGGAGCAAAATCCGTCTGTACTCACCATTATTGATTTTAGTGTAAGGTGCCTGTCATCGTCGATCGTCCTTGCCACCTATCAAATTCCTGAAACTAGGAGCAAAAGAAGCTCTCTTTGGAAGTTATGCGGAAGCCAATGGCAGATCGTGTTCCACCAGGGAACAATCGTCCCAGGTTGACACCTGCATCGATTGTACCTGCTCCAAACCATGCAGTAGTGTTCCGTATGCTCCAGCCAGTATGCGCCATAGCCGAGAGAAATGGCTTCCAGTGTTTTTGCCGGATTTTTTTGATACCGGATTTTTTTGCGCACTCAGGACAATCATATCCGAATTCTGGGCCGTGTCTGGTTAGCTGTTGGTCTGCTTGTGCTCCTTGGCTCGGTTTCTGAGCTCATCCATTGCTCCATCGCTGTTGACCGAATTGATCCTCTTTCCCGCGCTGGGCTTTTGGCTGTTTTGTGCCAGGCATATGCGCCGTTAACACCGTGCATATATGACCGTGATGGATTATTTATTGGTTTTTCTCTGCTCAAGAAAAACCCGCATGCGTGTCAGCGCCGGCAACAATCCATCCAAATCAACAAATGGTGCCTCTGCCTTTACCATCTCAAAATACGGATCCAGGGCACGAACAGCCTTGTTCCTGACCGCGCGTCCGCTGCGAGTTACCCGGACACGTTTCAGGCGCCGGTCCTCCGTATCCGGTACAAACGTCGAATAGCCTTTCGCCTCGAGCCGCTTCAAGGTTGATGACATCGTCGGCTGTGTCACCTGAAAGGCGTCAGCAAGCTCACCGATGGTTTCCTGCGCCTCAAGGCGCATCAAGCGATTCAACACACCGAACTGGGCCTGCGTCAAACCGTCCGGCATATGTTTTTCAAACTCATTGCCGGCCATATGGGCAATCATATCGATCTCGGTCATGACTTTGAAAAATGTCGAATCCCCAGGCACGCCTGGACTTGTCGGTACTCGCTCATCCTTGCTCATGCCGCGTCAATGATCCTTGTAGTGAGTGGCCAGCGCGGCGCAGGCGCAGGGAACTTTGCATATCCAAACCGAAACAAGCCTTGAAGGCGGGCCGGTGTCGATACGCCCGTAAAGTCGTGAATTTTCGCAAACTGTCCACGCATTTCTGGGAACTCTTGCAACACTTGGCTGAGCGGGTGCATCGCGAGGCCTTCCAGCGTCGCTGCGAGTTGCAGGCGAACCCAATCGGCACCAGTCTTCAACTGATCCAGGCGCGAATTGCCAGTGGTTGAAAGCCAGCCAAACGCCATCGCAGTATCGATCGCACCATTATAAAAGTTATTCCCCTCCTCAAACGCTCGCGATTCAGGGTCGTCAAACTTTTCGCGTGTGAGAATGCCTGCGGTACTCAACGCTTCCATCACAGGACCGTGCAACGAGATACCATCCGGTTTGGCATTGACTTCCTTTTGCCCGATGCGCGTAAGCTCAGTGCTTTCGTGATGCGTGCGCGGTGTGCTGGCTTCAATGTACCAACCGTCGCGACATATCTGCTTGATTTCTGCTACTTGCTCCTCATTATTGGTCCAGCCATATTTGGTGTTGTCGGCACCTACTGCCCGGCCGATCTTGGTCAGCATGCCGTCGGTGACTGGCCGATCCTGATCAAACGGCGTGCGCACAGTCCGGCGATCCAGCACGGCGCCAAACAGCGGATCCTGATCGATATTTTCCCGCCGGACAAACGTGACGTTTGCAACAGGTCTTGTATCGAGCCTCGGATGTGGCTCACCGTCTCGAAACGGCGTTATTTCGAGATCATACCCTTGTGCTGCTGCTGCTTGGCGCAACAGCTCCAGGAACGCGCCGAGCCCGATCACGATCTGCCGGTTTGGCGGGTCAGTCTCAGGCAACAGCCGGTTCATGTCACAAAACAGCGTAAGCTGATCATCTCCCTCAAGACGCACCAGCCACGGCTGGCGGTTATGCGGGTTTGGCGCCAACACAGCGTATGACAAGGCATCGAGCCGTGGATCGCCAAAGCCCTGCCCTGCATCTCTCCAAGGTTGCCGGGCCACCGTCAGATCCGAATGCAGTGTCTTAAAAAGTGCCGCAGCCCCCCCGAGCAAGACAATGCTTGCCCCTCCGGTCATCAATAATTTGCGTCGTGAAACCATGTTCACCTCCATCGTGATATTACATAGATATCTATTTAATTGATGTCAATATACTTACCCCGAACGGGCCCGCCCATAGTTGACGTTTGCGCTCAGGCGGTTATGTCGTAGGCATTGATTTGCTGATAGAGAGAGGACCAATCATGTCTGTAACCCTGCCCGCGCTGCCTTATAGCGAAGACGCCCTGAGCCCCCATATTTCCGCCAACACGCTTTCTTTTCACTACGGCAAACACCATCAGGCCTATGTCGACAACCTCAACAAAATGATCCACGGCACTGCACATGACGATGCGAGCCTTGAAGACATCATCCAGGCGAGTGCCGGTAAAGCGGAGATGGCTGGCATTTTCAATAACGCCGCCCAGATCTGGAACCACACCTTTTACTGGCATTCCATGAGCCCGAATGGCGGCGGCGGTCCCAACGGTAAAGTCGCCGAGCTGATCAACCGCGATCTCGGGTCTTATGACGATTTCAAAACCGCCTTTGCCGGCGCAGGCGCGACCCAGTTTGGGTCCGGCTGGGCCTGGCTCGTCTCCAACAAAGGCAAACTCGAAGTGCGCAAGACGCCGAACGCCGAGACGCCGTTGACCGAAAAAGGCGTTACACCCCTCTTGACGATGGACGTCTGGGAACACGCTTATTATCTCGACTTCCAGAACAAGCGTCCGGTTTATATCAGCAGCTTCCTCGACAATCTGGTCAACTGGGATTTTGCCAACAAGAACCTCGCTAATGCCTGACACAGTCTGAAATGCAGATAGCAAAACCCCGGCCTCTGTGCCGGGTTTTTTGTGATCGCGAAATCATCGGCTCAGGTGCCCGTTAATATTTTGTTGTTTTTTTGTTGACATAAATAACCGTTGAGGTGAAATGTCACTCTGGTACGGAAATAAATCCGTGTAAGTAAAATTGAAGATCTGATGAAACATCTAATGCCACTTCTTGGATATATTGCGCCGATGCCGGCAATCGGCATTCGAGTGATCCGTCGCGATGCGCAACCGGGAGCCTGGAACCAGATGTAGCTACCACCTCATCAAAGAAAATTCCAAGCCCTCCCGGTCCAGCTGCGGAGGGTTTTTTGTTGTGAAAAAAGGATAGGAAAAATGAAGCTTTGGCGACCGATTGGTGAACAGGAACTTGGCAAGATCGAAGCATCAGGCATGCGCGCGTTCCCGGTCACCACCCGCCATGAACCAATCTTTTTTCCGGTCCATAGCTTCGAATACGCCGACAAGATTGCGCGCAGCTGGAATTCTGTGGAGGAAGATTATCAGTTTCTGAAATTTATTGTGATGTTTAGTCTCACCGATAAATTCCTTGCCCGCTACGCCACCCAATCAGCCTGCGAAGGCAGATACGTAGAGTACTGGATACCGCCGGAAGACCTTGACGAGGTGAACGAAAACATCATCGGACAGATAGAAGTCGTCGCGGAATACAAGAAAGCGAGCAGGATTTCGCGTCCGGTACATGCAGCAATCCATGATGCAGATTTGGAGAATGTCCTGCTTTCAGCATAAAAGCAGGCTCGCAATACACATATCGACGCTCTAACAAACGGCGCAAATGCAATACTGAGTCAGGTTGATCTGGATGCAGTCAACAAACGCAACAAATCAGCACCCGCCAGCTCCGGCGATTGCCCGACGGTGAACGCCTCTTTCACCAACCGCATGATGGCCTCGTTTACGGGCGTTGCAACCCCAACCTCGCGGCCAAGATCCACAATCGCGCCGTTGATATAATCGATTTCCGGTTCACGGCCAGCCTGCAGATCTTCCCACATGGAAGAGCGGGCTTTTTCATCAATCTTTGATAACCCTTTGGCGATCCGTAGCAGAATAAAATTTGGCAGCCCTATGATTTTTGAAAACAGAACAGGGTCCAGTTCGCCTGACGCTACGGGCTCAATGCCGGCGGCCTTCAATACGCGCCTACCCTCCTTGATGCTCATCGCCCAGACGCGACGATAGTTGATATCAAAAAGCTCATCTTTTAACGGCACGCCTGACAACATATTAAGCGCATTGTTGAGGTTGATCAGCAGCTTGCCCCACAAGATGCCCTCAATATTGCGCCGCTGAACAGTATCAAGACCCGTATCATTCATGGCGCTGACAACGGCTTCGGTTTCCGACATTTCTTCAACGATCAACCCGCCCGGCACGCCGCGATGAAAATGTCCCGCACCCAAATTAACGACGTTGTACGCCACCATGCCGCCAGCTATCGTCCAGCCTGGCAACAATTCGCGCAACGTGCTGGCATTGGAAACGCCGTTCTGCAGGCTGATAACAATCGCGCCTGGCTTTCCGTGCAAACGGATCGCCTGCGCCGCTTCGGCGCTTGCCATGCTTTTGACACAGACCAGAATAACGTCAGCCTCGCTCAAGACTTCGGGATCGATTGAGAAACGAACCTTGTCCGCCGGGATGGTGTCGCTGGCACCTTCATAGTCGGTCAGTTTCAGCCCATGTACACCTAGTACGTCCGCCATGCGCGGTCGGCCCACAAAAACGACATCTGCACCGCCATTGATCAGCTTGCCACCCGCATAACAGCCGACAGATCCGGCTCCAAAAACCGCGAACACCGTCATTGGCCCGCGCCTTCAATATAAAAGAACATGGCATCGAGTGCAGCGAACAGAGATCGCCGCGTTGGCTCAGGTTCTGAAATCGTGCAGTGGCCGGAATCTTCAAGCACGAACACAGTGCATTTGGGAAACTGCCTCTTGCAAAGCTCCGTTGACAGATCAGCCTCGACAATCGTGTCACTATCCCCTGTCGCAACGAAAACCGGCAATTCGATTTCTTCAAGATATGCCGGTTTTGTAATGTGCTCCGTTGATTCCATAATCTCGCCGAGCCACTGGTTTGTTACCCCGCCAACCCGCAACTCTGGCCGCACCGTGTAGAGTGTGTCCTTGAGGTGAATGCGCTCAAGATTTTCGCCGCAATAGTTCCCTTGCTCAAAATCAGTTCGGTAAGGTTGCCAGTCCTGCTGGCTCATGGCGTAGCGTTTTGAAAACCCCAGCGCCCGTGAAATATCCACGATCCGGCGGGTCAGGTTATACGATTGATCGCCGGTCTTGATTTTGATGGCCGGCGTTGCCAAAAACAACCCGTCAATCGGCAAGTCGTGATCCCCAACCGCGCGCAAGGCAACGTGCCCACCAAAACTCTCCCCCATCAGGACGAGCGGCCCGTCGACTTCTTCGCGCACCTGACGCACAAAATCAGCTAAGTCATCCGAGTACACACTGAAATCTTCAACCCAGTGCTTTTCTGGGTTCTGCAGCATCCGCGCTGAGCCACCCTGGCCGCGTAAATCGAATCCATATACACGGTAATATCTCGTCAGCATTTCATGGTGATAATCTGCATACATCTCCAGGGCGCCGGTAAAACCCGGTACGAAAATCACCGTGCCCCGAACAGGACCTTCAGGCGCGACCACGCCCCAGCGCATCTTGTTCCCGTCACCCGCCTCAAAGTAATCCCAGCGCCAGCCTTCCGGCATCGCCGTCAGGTTGCGGGTGCGATAGGCCGCCGCCGCCACGACATATTCAGCCGAAGGCTGATGCGGGTCATAGGCCGGCTGTGGCCAGGCAAGCGCAGCTATCCAGGCAAGCAGCGGCAGTGCGGCCAGTCCTAAAAAAACTTTCCTGATCATCTCACCCCTCATGAATCGCGGCTTTGCCACGGACGCTACAGAAAAGGCGGCCGCCGGGGAAGCCGCCTCGGACAGCTCAAAAAGTCGCCGCCGCCTTTAAGAACATCCCTCGACAATCACCACGTCGGCTTCAGCTGCGTCAAAGCGGAGTTTCGCCGCCGACTGGTAATCGCCCGACGCGTAACAAGCCTGCGCCGCCGCATAGTCAGGAAACTCAACGATCACATGGCGCTCCTTGAGCGCACCTTCCGACAGCTCCGACGTGCCGCCACGGGCGAGAAACCTGCCGCCAAATCGCTCGACGATTGGCGTGTCGAGCCGCACATATTCCTGGAAGCGTCCAGCATTATGTACCGTGACGTGCAGGATCCAATAGCCCTTAGCCATTTTCCGGTGCACCCGGCTCTTTCACATCCACCAACTCGACGTCAAAGATCAATAATTCGTTCGGCCCAATCGGGCCTTTGCCATTGGGTCCATAGGCAAGCGACGGTGGGATAAAGAAGCGGTATTTGTCGCCCTCTTTCATCAGCTGAAGGCCTTCGGTCCAACCGGCGATCACGTTGGCCAGCGGGAAGGTCGTGGTCTCACCGCGTGAGTACGAGGAATCAAACTCCGTCCCATCGATTAGTTGCCCACGATAGTGCACTTCAACCCGGTCTGTTGCCGCCGGTGAAACCGAACCTGCACCAGTTTTCAACACCTGATACTGCAGGCCGCTTTCGGTTACCTGAACACCGTCACTACCGGCGTTTTGGTCGAGGAAGGCCGTGGCCGTCGCGGCGTTTGCATCGCCCAACGCTTTGATTTTGGCCGCATAGCGCTCGGCGTTTGCCTGCTGGATTTCCTGCAGGCGCGCTTGATTGTCGGCCGCAATAATCTCGATCAGTTCAACTTCAAACGAAATCGCTTCATTCGGCCCAATCGTGCCATCACCCGTGCCATCTGCACCATAAGCGAGCGCTGGTGGCATAGTGAACTTCGCCTTGCCTCCCTCGCTCATCAGCATCAGGCCTTCCTTCCAGCCGGGGATCACCTGATCAAGTGGAAAGGTCACTGATTCGTCACGTGCAACGGACGAATCGAACACGGTGCCATCCATCAGTGTACCGGTGTAATGCACCGTCACGAAGTCAGCCTCGCTAGGCTTCACGCCTTCACCATCAACAAGACTGATAAACTGCAAGCCCGATTCGGTCAGCGTGATCCCGGCAGTCTTGGCGTTCTTGGCGAGGAAATCTTCAGAACGTTTCAGCGCGGCAGCAGCCAGTGCCTCGGCACTTTCCTTTGCAGCCTTTTCTACCTCCTCAACCGAAGGGATCGCCGCATCAGTTCCATCCACAGCTTCTTCAGCTTTTTGGCCGCACGCAGCCAGTGCCATGGCGCCGGCCCCCGCCAGCATAAGTGTTCTCATCGACATGAAGTACTCCTCGAATAATAGCCTGGTCCGAACACCAGAACTTGATGAAATCGCGCGCACCATAGGGGGGATTGAGAACCGGGGGAACCGGCCAGTGACTAAATATAGTGTCATTTCCGAGCCTACTACATGTTGTGGTATGGCGTATCATTGATGAAAAAAATTCATACCTATCCGCAGCCGAAACGATATTGAAATTTCGCCGGGAAAAATTAACACAGCGCACTAAATGCGCCTATATTAAGACCCTGTTAATAAAAAACTCGCCCTATTCAACTTACAGCATATTGACGAACCAACCATCTCCAGTCACTATATGTTGTGTCAGACGGGAATTCTGACCCCATTCAGGAACCAACAGAATGCCGCACTGGAAGCGGAGGATCGCCTCTTTCCGGCAAGGGATATCTGCGCCTTGAGCAGGGATAAAAAGAAACGCAAGATATAGGGACGAGTACAAGATGTCGCCACTGGATACCGCCAACGCTGTCGCAAAAGACCTCGCCGAGAACCTTGAGATCATAACGCCCGAAGCAGCGCAGCCGACCGGGTCAGCGGGCAAGCCGGCCCTCCGCGTTGTCAGGGATGTCGAGGTTGACCGCTCCCGCGATGCGCTCCTCACTGAGTTCGGCAAAACCACGATGATTGACCGCTATCTCCTTGCAGGCGAGTCGTTCCAGGACATGTTTGCCCGTGTCGCGACCGCTTATGGCGACGATGCCGACCACGCCCAGCGCATCTATGATTACATCTCGAAACTCTGGTTCATGCCGGCAACGCCGGTCCTCTCCAATGGCGGCGCTGAGCGGGGCCTGCCGATCTCCTGCTTCCTCAACGGCGTCAGCGATTCGCTCGACGGCATCGTCGGCACCTGGAACGAGAATGTCTGGCTCGCCTCAAATGGCGGCGGCATTGGCACCTATTGGGGTGGCGTCCGCTCCATCGGTGAAAAAGTCAAAGGCGCCGGCGCCACGTCGGGCATCATCCCGTTCATCCGGGTGATGGATTCGCTGACCTTGGCGATTTCGCAAGGCTCGCTGCGCCGGGGCTCAGCTGCCTGCTACCTTGACATCCATCACCCGGAAATCGAAGAGTTCCTCGAAATCCGCAAACCATCCGGTGATTTCAATCGCAAATCCCTCAACCTGCATCACGGCCTCAACATCACTGACGCGTTCATGCAAGCGGTTGCCGAGGGCAAGGAATTCGGCCTGCGTTCGCCAAAGAACGATGAAATCCTCCGCACCGTGAATGCTCGCAAGCTGTGGCAGAAAATCCTCGAAGTTCGCATGGCCACGGGCGAGCCCTATTTAGTCTTCTCAGACACGGTCAACCGTCAGCTTGCCAAGCACCAGCGCGATCTCGGCCTCAAAGTCTCGACCTCCAACCTCTGTTCAGAGATCATGCTGCACACCGGCACAGATCACCTGGGCAACGAGCGCACCGCCGTCTGCTGCCTGTCCTCGGTCAACGCCGTCAAATACGACGAATGGAAAGACCAGCCGCAATTCATCGAAGACATCATGCGCTTCCTCGACAATGTCCTGCAGGACTTTATCGACCATGCACCGCCGGAAATGGCCAAGGCCGTTTACTCCGCAAAGAGAGAGCGCTCGGTCGGCCTCGGGCTGATGGGCTACCACACCTTCCTGCAAGAGCGGAACATCCCGTTTGAAAGCGCCATGGCCAAATCATGGAACAATCGCCTGTTCAAACATATTCGCATGGGCGCGGATGCTGCCTCGGTCAAACTTGCCGAAGAAAAAGGCGCCTGCCTGGACGCTAAAGAGCGCGGCATCAAACAGCGCTTCTCGCACAAAATGGCGATCGCCCCGACCGCCTCAATCTCGATCATCTGCGGCGGCACCAGCCCTTGCATTGAGCCGATCCCGGCCAATGTCTACACCCATAAAACTTTGTCCGGCTCGTTCACTGTCAAGAACGAAGCGCTTGAAAAACTGTTCGATGAAAAAAATATCAACACGGACGAAATCTGGTCGTCGATCATCGAGCATGAAGGCTCGGTCCAGCATCTTGACTGCCTCACGCAGGACGAAAAGGATGTCTTCAAGACCGCCTTCGAAATCGACCAGCGCTGGGTGATCGAGCTTGCCGCTGACCGCGCGCCCTATGTCTGCCAGGGCCAGTCGGTCAATGTCTTCCTCCCCGGCGACATCGACAAATGGGACCTGCACATGCTGCACTGGACCGCCTGGGAAAAAGGCGTGAAGTCACTCTACTACTGCCGCTCAAAAAGCGTTCAGCGCGCCGGCTTTGCCGGTGCTGAGAAAGCGGCCGCGAATGACGAAGCTTCTGGTGCCGAAGCGATGATGCTGGCCGCGGCCAAGACAGATTATGATGAATGCTTGGCTTGCCAGTGAGATAGGCCCAAAGAGATACCTTCTGAACGATCGACCGAAGAAATCGATCAGATCCAGCGGATAGAATTTCCTCCACCGACACCAGCATTGTGGTGTTGGCTTGGTTGTTGATATTTGTCCTGGTTGCGCACGAGGCAATATCTGGTTCTGGGTTGGGATTGTTTCTTGTAGCGCAACAGCGCCTCTGCTCCGCCTGATTCTGCCTGGTGGTTGCCGCATCTCGAAAGGTCGTCGCTGCAACGACGCCGGCAGCAAGCGTGCCCTACGTCTAAGCCGCCTCGGCGTTGGAAAGATCCATTTTGATCTTGTTGCCACCACAGCCCTTGGCGTCTGCCAGCTTTTCTTCCGCGCGCAGGATCAGTTTCGCCATGTCAATTCCCGGACGCAGCATGCTGATCCCGAACGACGCCGTGACATTGCCGACCGCTTCTCGTGTGCTGGCGACCACCAGCCACGATTCTTCAAGCTCCTTGCTCAGCCGTTTGACGAGCTGGGCCGCGCCTTCAAGATTGGTCTGTGGCAAGATGAAAGCGAACTCGGTCGCGCTGTAACGCGCCGCAGTGTCCTGCCCTTTAATGTTCTTGACGATAAGGTTTGCATAGTTCTGTAAAACGCCATCAGCAACCTGATGACCATATTCATCATTGATCTTGCCGAAATCATCCAGCTCCGCCATCACCAGGCACAAATGCGTGCCGTTTTTGAGGGCGCTGTCAATTTCCCCGGTCAATTTCTCATCGAAACTGTGGCGGTTGGCAAGGCCGGTCAGCTTGTCCTGCATGTTGACAGCGCGGGCTTTGGAGAGTTGATCATTAAGCTGAGTTATTTCAGACTGTGACTGTTTCAGGCCGTCATTGAGCGTGTCGGCCATTTGTTTGACTTCACGGTTCTGCTTCACCAGTGTTGTCACCACGTCACGAATTTTTTCCGGAGTCACGGCGTCAGGCAATGTCTTTTCAGTTTTGTCGAGCGCGGAGGAATAGGCGTTGTTGCCGGTGATAGTGTCTTGAACCAGTGACATGACGCTGGCCATTTCTTTTTGAAATTCCTCACCGATTCTGTCGAAACGTTGTTCCTGCTGCGGGTCCTTGGCGAGACAGGTTTCGTAAAGGTGATTTATCACTTGCAAAGGCACGTCGCCGGACCTCTCCAGTGCCGCGTCAAGTTTTCCGACCAGTTCCTTGTTGGTTTTACCCACATAAGCGTACCAGACCGCTAAAGTGTTCGGCACAGCCGGCAAACGGTGTTGAACAATCAGCTCCAGCGCCTTGCCGGCCACGTGGTGAGTTTTGAGGATCGTGCGGCGGTTTTTCTCTGCCGCGGTTGGACCCTTTTTCTCTTCTTCAGCCATGCGTATTCACTCATAGGTTGTGTTATTTCGATACACTACCCAGAATTGTATTGCTAATGGCTTAACCGACGACAAGGGTTCAACAGGCCTGTCTTAGTTGGTTGCCTCGTTCAACTTAGTCGTCAGGGCCCTGGTCACATTGTGATAGTTGTTGCTGTGATAGATCGCCTCGGCCTTGAACAAGAGGGAGATATTCTGCTCATCAACAATCTCCTCCAGCGCCTTCCTGGCAACCGGCTCTAGGGCCTGCATTACACCGGCGATAACCGACTGTTCCTGCACTTGAATCTGTTCTGCCACCGCCTGCATTTCGGTCTGCTTGGTGGTTGCTTGCGCCAGCAAATCCCTTTTTTGAGCGTCGTTCATTGTTATCCCGTCTCTCTGCATCTGTTCCGACAGCGCTTTTAGTTCGGACTGGAGAGTTTGATATTGTGCCAACAAGTCCTTGAAGTCCGCTCTTGACCGCATTTTGTCACTTTCAGATTTGGCCAGATCGGTTTGCAAGATGGCACTGCGCACATCCACCACCGAGATTTTGCCTTCCTGTGCCAGCGCCGGTCCGCTCATCAGCACCGCCCAGACAAAAAAAATGCCGCCCACTATCAATTTCCGCATGCTTGCCTCCATCCGCGTCACACCGCCGCGATCAGGCATTCAGTGACACAAAGATCAGGCGCTGACCAGCATATGGCGGGCAGGCCGGCTTAAATTGGGCCCTTTGCGATAGAAAAAGCCACCCGCACGGGAGGAGTGCGGATGGCTTCATTTGGGTCTGCGGCGGCGGGGGGATGCCGCGGACCTGGGATTAAGATTAGCCGAGCATCAGCATGGTGTAGGCAGGGGCCGCTGTAATCGCGAGAACGATGAAACTGATGGCAACTAAGCGGGTTGAAGTGAAATTGGTCATTTCTTCGTTTTCCTTGGAATGATGGGTTTGGTGTCTCTCTACAGTGAGCAGATAGGAACGGAACCATGATCATTGAAATGGATAAATCATATATGCTATATTTAGATCATGAATTTAGCCAGTATCGATCTCAACCTCCTTCTGGTCTTCGACGCGGTAATGCGCGAGCGCAATGTCACAAGGGCCGGTGAACGGATCGGCCTGTCACAGCCGGCGGTCTCCAACGCCCTCGGCCGTCTGCGCTACCACTTGAAAGACGAGTTGTTCATCCGCTCGCCAGAAGGGATGAAGGCCACGCCCCGCGCCCTTGAACTGGCGGAGCCGGTGCGCGAAGCATTGCATCACCTCGAAGAAGCGCTCGATCCGGCAAGTTTCGATCCGGCAACCTCAACGCGGTCGTTTCGCATCGCGGCGATCGACTACGCGCTAGCAGTGCTGGTGCCGATTGTCGTTGACCGCTTCGCCCAACATGCACCCGCCATTGATTTGAGGTTTTTGCCAGTGCTCGGCCCGGTGTTACCACAACTCGACGCGCATGAAGTTGACTTCGCAATCACCCTCGTACCAGATTTGCCGGAGCGCTTTGACAGTTTCGTACTCGGTGAGGACGACTATGTGATCTTGATGCGGATGGGTCATCCACTTGCAACCGGTGAAATTACGCTGGAGCGGTTTGCTGCCGCCAATCATCTGCTCGTCTCGGCGCGCGGTGATGATCGCGGTTTTGTCGATGAAGCGCTTGAAAAAAAAGGACTGAAGCGCCGCGTTGCCATGTCAGTGCCGCAATTTTCAGTGACCCCGTCGATCATTGCAGCATCAGACATGGTATTAACCGCTCCTAGAAGGCTGGCGCAGACATTTGCGCAAGCCTATGATTTATGTTTGCGGCCAGCACCAGTTCCAGGTCCGCCTTTGTTTTCAAAATCGCAACTCATCTGGCATCGCCGGCTTGCTTCTCATCCCGCACATGACTGGTTCAGAGAAGAAATCCGTGCGTTGATTCCTGGACCAAGCCTGACGTGAACAAAATTTTTGTATGCGACCACTCGCAGATCAACGTTTGTAAAAAAAAATGCGTTACAAACTTCGCATGATATCGTTGACGGCAGACAAAAAACTTTAAGCGAAAGAATGGCAATACTTTGAGACAAGTGATTCGTTTTGCGCGTGATAACGCAAAAACAGCTAAAATTTATCCTGAAGGCAAAAAAAAATTTTCAGTCGGCGATAAAGGAATCTGGCGGTCAACCGGTGCACACCTATTCGCAATTGAATTGCATTGATGTGAAGCATCAATGCTGAATATCGAATCTGTCTAGAGTGAAAAATTGACAAAGATGCAACTAATCGTTTTATAGCTCCTTCATATTTCCTATGTTCTATATAGAAAATATGTCTATTTTCATCGCCATGACTTCGATACTATCCGTACCGTGATTGATCAAACAACGAATGCCGGAATGCCGTTTGTGGAATCGCAAATATTTTTCAGATTGAATAAATCGCGCGCGCGCATCGACAATTGCAAGCAGGGTTGTGGAAAAACACGAACAGGGTGACATATCATGCACTTGACAGCTGTTCGAACAGAGTCAAGCATCGTTGCGTCGTAAGTCTGTCAAGAAAGATTTGCGCCAATAGGGAGAAAATCGGGGGAGAAATCCTCGCAAGGAAAGAAGTTCAGTTGGTCGGTGTTGTTACCCGGTGCGGGTGAAAAATGCCTCAGCAAAAACGAAGCGATAGCCGCGAAGGAGAAAACTCAATGGCGAGATCCACGAAAAAGAAAGCTACGAAGAAAAAGACCGCAAAATCAAAGGCCAAGAAGAAGGTCGTGAAGAAAAAAGTAGCTGCCAGAAAAAAAGTAGCGAAGAAAACCACGAAGAAGAAAGCTGCGAAGAAGAAAGCCACGAAGAAGAAAGCCGCAAAACGGAAAACCGCGAAGAAAAAAGTAGCGAAGAAAACCACGAAGCGGAAAACTGCAAAGAAAAAAGTAGCGAAGAAAAAGACCAAAAAGAAAGCCGCGAAGAAAAAAACGGCTACAAAAAAACGCAAAACAGCCACAAAAAAGAAAAAAGCCACGAAAAAGAAAAAGGCTGTGAAGAAAAAACCGGCAAAACGGAAAGCCGCGAAAAAAAGACGCTAGCACGACCTGAATTTACAGAAACCACTTCCGCAGGAGCGGGGGTGGTTTTTTTGTGCCTCATGAAAACCCCGACCATCGCATCGCAACATCAGCCCTGACCAGGCGCGCCGACGGGCGGAAAAACAAAAATTTTTGCGAACATGAAGCCGAGCAAAATCAATCCTTTAGGGAAATGAGGCGGAATCGCTCGCAGCTTCAATTTAGCCGGCAAGCAGGCTCGAGAAAATCAGCGTCAGCCCGCCAACAACCGGCAACGCCGCATAAATCGCGATGTGACCGATGAGTGCTTGTGTCGTACCATGGGTCTTTTTCATCTCTTCCAGATGATCAAAAAACGCTGGATTCGCGAACGTCACCCACAAGTTGAAAAGTCCAAGCCCCATAATGCCAACCCCGAGAAAAATGATCCACATGACTGACGCCTCAAAAAACCGCTAATTTACGAGCTGCTGGTATCGATCATACTCTTCGTTCCAAACCTGCAATTCATCGCTGGTGAAACTAAAATACAGCTCCCACATTTTCTGCCTCTCTGGATCACCATCTGACAGTTCCTCGACGGTGAGGATCTTTGAGGTCGCAAGCCAACCCGGGCTGTCCCGATTTGTCCGGGTTACATTCATACCAGCTTGAAACCGGTCGCCGGTTGCCAACCAGTCGTCCAGAGTAGCAAACCCGTAGTCGACGACAAATTCCTCAACGTCCTTGATCTTGGCCGGATAGGCCTTTTTGTAATAGGCAACGTAACTCGTCAAAGGCCGAAGGGGGTTAAAACCACTCCGCATAGCTGCCTGGTCTGCTTCAGTCGGGTCAGGGAAAAGGTCCGCATCCTGCGCCAGGGCGAGTGTTTCCATGAACATGTAATAAAGGTCTCTATCAATCGGCGCGTTGAACGCAGCTGTATATTTTGCATAGCTGTCCGCTTCGTCCGCCGGCGTGATGCCCAGGGCAACCATTTCACGCTCTACCCGGTCGCTGTTACTCTGTAAACAAAAGGCAATCAGCTCTCGCTTGTCTTCTGAGATGTCGAACACCGCCGCCAGCGGTTCGCTGTCGCTTGGCTGCAATTCAACGAACACGCGCTCAGCCAGCGCCAGTGATCGCATGAACGCAATCCCAAAGCCAACTTCATAGGCCTGAAGCTCTTCGTCAAAGGTCCACCAATCCTGCCCGACATCGCCAAGCTCCAACGCCGTTCGAAATTTTTCATCTGCGCCGCCACCTTGAAACCTAATCCGAGCGAGTACAGAAAAATCGTCGGTCGTCCCGGCGCTCATCACGACGTCCGGCGGCGCCTGCGTACAATCCACATTTAGCACCGCACCTGACGTATCAACAAAATTCATATTCAACGGGTCACTGACAACCGGGTCGAGATGAGTTTCCTTGTCTGTGTCAGTTTCCGCTGCGCAGGCCGCAAGCCCGCTAACAGCAATTGCCGCGATGAACAGGCGAGAGAATGAGAAACGCGCGGTCATACCAGCCGCCTCCTTTTTTAGTTCGACGCAGGAGTATAGCCGCATCCGCGCCCACGTCACCCTACTGCAAGTATTGATTTCGGTAAGAATCCAAAAGCTTACGCAACTCCCGCCGCGAGCCGGTATGATGTTTGCCGCTGTCAGAGATCGCAGGCTCATTGAATTTGTGATTTTTTCAGGAGGTGTTTGGCGAGGAACCCCGGTCAACAACCAACCTGCATCCACTGGCACTTGGATAACCCTGCTTCAGCCCCGGTATCCTGCGGGCCAGGCAACGCTTGTTGGCGATCAGTTGACAAATTTCTGATGAGCACCATCATTTGACCGCTGGATCACCGCAATCCTTTGGCAGAAAAACTTTTCTACAGGGCACCCACGGCTACCGGAATGGAAAATATGAAACAGACACTGCGCATCTGCGTTTCAGCCTGCGTCGTTTTGATCGCGATCATCTGGGCGATCAACACACCAATCTTCGCGCCAAAGTTTATTAACGAGCACCCGAAAATCATTGCCCATCGCGGCGTTCACCAGGATTTTGATCGCACCGGCCTGACCAACACGACCTGCACGGCTGCGCGGACAATCCATTCCGAGCACGACTACCTTGAAAACACGCTGCCGTCGATGGCGGCGGCGTTCGACCTTGGCGCCGAGATTGTCGAGATCGACATTCATCTGACTACGGATGGAGAGCTGGCCATTTTCCACGACTGGACACTGGACTGCCGTACGGACGGGACAGGAGAGACACGCGCCGCATCAATGACCTACCTTAAAACACTTGATATCGGTTTTGGATACACTGCCGATGACGGTGAGACCTATCCGTTTCGCGGCAAGGGCATCGGCATGCTGCCAACTCTTGACGAAGTCATGACGCGGTTTCCTGAAAAGCAGTTTCTAATTGATATCAAAAGCAACGACCCTGAGGTCGGCTATGCACTTGTCGCAAGATTGCAGGAAAACTTGTCCTGGCAAACAAATGTCTGGAGCCTCTATGGCGGCAGAAAGCCGGTGGCAGTTGTTAACGAGGCGCTTCCCAATATCCAGACTTTCACCGCGCGCTCGGTGAAAAACTGCTTAAAAAAATATCTGTCCCTCGGCTGGTCAGGTTATATGCCCGAAGCCTGCCGCGGCGCGACGATCTACATCCCGGTAAACTATGCGCGTATCTTATGGGGTTGGCCCAACCGGCTTGTGGCCCGGGTTGAATATCATGGTGGCACTGTCGTCCTGATCGGGCCACATAAACGCAGCAATGTTGGCGCGCGCGGCCTTGATGCACCAGAACAGCTGGAACGGGTGCCAGCGAATTTCCCCGGCTACATCCAGACCGACAAGATTGAAATCATGGCGCCGTGGCTGAGGGAACACGCCCGATAAAACGACCAACAATTCTTAAGGGTCACCTAAATAGCTCTAAATCTCGTATTATATCAATAAAATCAATGGAATAGTTCTTTGCATTTTTATTTTAGTAAGTGAGCGCTCACTGTGATCTACGTCACAGCGAACATGGTTAATGGCCCCTATGGTGAAATGGTCAACACCAACCGGGAGAGAGAAAATGACAAACTTTATAGCAAAAACAGTAAGTGTTTTGATCTTCGCCAGCGTTGCAATGACCGCAACAGCAAACGCGGAAAGCGCCAACCACATGACGGCCGATGCTTTCGACGTAAATGGTTACGTAATGTCGCTGAACGAACTGACCGCCATGACAATTGAAGCAAGCGTGATGCAGGCAGCAGAGGCAATCGTCGCCGCTGAAATTGTAACCCTCAGCGAAATGACCATGGAACCTCCGGTGCAATTTGCTGCAGTTGCAACAGAAACATCTGGTGTACAAATGACTTACGGCAACGTACCGGCCTTCTTCCTTGTTCCAGTTGCAGACTAAGCGCCGGGAAAATCAGGGAATAAAACGACAGTTGCTTAAAAATTCGGAGAATATGACCGGAGGCTGAGATAACAGCCCCGGTCCTTTACTTGTATGAATGCCTGCCGCGGGGCCGAACTTGAAAGTATCGTCCACAGCGCATTGATCAAGGACCTGAAAGTTAAAAGGTGCTCCGCCGTCGTCAAAGTCGGCACCACGGTACAAAAATTTTTGTCTCGTCGATCGTGACCACAATAATGATTGCCGCATCGATGGCATCCGCCATGAAACCGAAATCCGAATTTGTAAAGAAGATCTAGTCGGCTGGGTTAGCCCGGGCCCATTTGTTGATCGCGCGGACGATGCGCTCTTTGCGCTCGAAGCTGAAAACAGAATCCGAGCCTGCCGTCATCGAGATTTCGTGCGGTGCGCGGCCGGCTTGTGCTGATTGATGTTTGTGTTTCTCCAGCGCCTCAGCGTCAAATGCTTCCGGATCAAACATGATCCGTTGGTTGAACACCAGCACCACTTCCCATTGCAAGTCATCACCCTGCAAAGTGTGAACTTTTGCGTGGCGAAAAAAATCGAGCGGAAACACACGTCGCTCGCGCCAGAAAATATTTCTTGTGAGAAGAATGACCTTGCCCCTGCGCCGTGAAAATGTTGCCCGGCTGGTCGTCAGCATCAGAACAAACCCGAAGATCGCACATAAGATGATGATAGGCGCCATGATATACAAAAAAAATAGTGTGCCTTTTTGCAAGCTTGTATAGACGCCGAACCCGATCACCGAGGCGAGCACCAGAGTAAGCAGGAAAAGCCCGCGGGAGAAGGCGGAAATCACCAGTTCCTTTTCGGTATTCTTGATCACCCGCATTTTTGCAACGGCCCTTTATGTCAGTTCAGCAAGTCTAGCGGGTATAGCATTCATGGCAAAGGGCGAGTGTGACTGAGGTCACTGCTTCCGAACTCCAGGCATACGCAGCATTTGGGTTGCAGAGGCGGGATTGCATCGGGGGCGTGGTGCCTCATCTTCCGGCCATCACCGGGACTGTCAAAATGATCTTATTCCGCAAAGCGCCCACGCTCATGATCCCGACTGGCGCGACCAACTGATCGCGGCAACCGGCGGCCGGCCAATCGGCTTTGTACAGATTATCGAGACGTGAAGATTGCCCTCCAACGGCGATGGGTGCTTACACGGGCTTCCGGGCGACGACAAAGGCGACCTTTTGCTTGCTCATGCGCATGTCGTGTTCGATCTCGAAACCGGCGCCACTGATCGCGTCGATAAGCGCTGCGTGCTTCAAGGCGTCAACGACCGGTGGCGCCTGACCGACAAGCTTCATGGCCCCAATTGCGATGGACCAGAAGAACGCCATTTCTGCGAGGCAGATGGTGGAAGAGACAAAGACCCCGCCCGGCTTCAGCCATTTATAGACCTTGGCCATGACAGCTTCCCTGTCGCCAATCAGATGCAGAATGCTCATGGCAAGGACGGCATCGTAACTCTCTGCAGCCGCGTCAAAGCCAGCGATGTCATGCCGCTCAAACGAGACGTTGTCGATGGCCTGGTCTTTGGCCTTGCCTCGGGCAATCTCGAGCATCTTGTCGGAAATGTCCGTTGCCAGAATATGCTTCACATGGGTTGCATGATGCAGCGCCGTGGTGCCGGTGCCGCAACCGAATTCGAGGACGTTTGCTTCAAGCGTGAAATAGCCACGCGTGAGCTCAAGCTTCTTCTGGTAGGCAGCTTCGTCCTTCACCGGCATTTTCGAATAGCGTGTCGCCATCCGGTCCCAGAATTTTGCAGAATGCGGTATAGAGGTTCCTGACGTAAGTTGTAGGCAACGTATTGACTAGGGTTTCAATTGAATTCTTGTTGAGCGCTATTGAATGCCTTTTCGCATTCGGAGAAAAGGAAAATCGCCGTTAAAACCATTTTCTCCGCGCCGCGCTACGCAATCAATATTTATGCTTTTTCCATTCGGATTCGCCCCCTGCCGTCTTCAGGCGGATTTGCCTCAGCTATCTCAAGACCATTTTCGATTATTTTGAAGTTCGGCTATCTCCATGAAGATAGTAATCGGGTAGCTTGGCTCTCGTTTGTGAGCTGCTGACCACCAACTCACAACCCCAGCTCTGTCCACATCTGATCCACCCGCTGCTTCACCTCTTCATCCATCTCGATCACCCGGCCCCATTCGCGTTTGGTTTCCGGCACCCATTTGTCAGTGGCATCGAGGCCAATCTTGCTTCCCAAACTGGAATCAGGCGAGGCAAAATCGAGATAGTCGATCGGTGTGTTCTCGATCAAGGTGATGTCCCGCGCCGGGTCCATCTTGGTACTGATCGCCCACATAACATCTTTCCAATCACGCGCATTGACGCAATCATCGACGACGATGACCCATTTGGTATACATGAACTGGCGCAGATAGGACCACGCCCCCAGCATCATCCGCTTGGCGTGGCCGGGATAGGCCTTCTTCATGGAAATTACGGCAATGCGGTAGGAGCAACCCTCGGGCGGCAGCCAGAAATCAGTGATCTCCGGGAACTGCTGCTGCAGCAGCGGGATGAACACCTCGTTCAGCGCTTCGCCCAGAATGCTCGGTTCATCCGGCGGCCGGCCCGTAAACGTCGAGAGATAAATCGGTTCACGCCGCATGGTGATCGCGGTGATGGTGAAGACCGGGAATTGCTCGACCGAATTATAGTACCCCGTGTGATCACCATACGGTCCTTCGTTGGCATACTCATCGAGAGAGACATGGCCTTCCAGAACAATCTCGGCCTCCGCAGGAACTTTCAGCGGCACGGTCTTGCAATCAACCAGTTCAACTTTCTTGCCGCGCAGCAAGCCGGCGAAATGATATTCCGACAAGGTATCGGGTACCGGCGTCACCGCCGCCAGGATCGTCCCCGGATCAGCGCCGAGAACCGCCGCCGCTGGCAAAGGTTCGGTTTTGCCCTGGCCTTTCCAGCGCGCATGATGCTGGGCGCCGCCGCGATGCTTGAGCCAGCGCATGATCGTCTTGTTCTTCGCTAACCTCTGCATACGGTAGATACCGAGATTATAATTATCTTCCGGCTTGTGCGATGGTCCCCTGGTGACAATCAGTGGCCAGGTAATAAGCGGCGCCGGCTCGCCTGGCCAGCAGGTCTGTATCGGCAGTCTGTTGAGGTCGATGTCATCGCCCTCAAGCACGACTTCGTGACAGGCCGCTGTGCCGAATTTCTTTGATGACGGTTTCATCGCCATCACCTGCCCGGCGAGCGGCAAAAGCTCGGCAGCATCCCTCAACCCACTCGGTGGTTCCGGCTGGCGCAAGAAGGCAAGCGTTTCACCCACTTCGCGCAATTCGGCGCCGGTCTCCCGCGCGACACCGCCCATAGTCACGCCCATGGCGACGCGCTTCACTGTACCGAAGAGATTGACCAGCACGGGCATATCCGACGGCGTACCGTCCTCCATCAGCGGATGTTCAAACAGGATCGCCGGACCACCTTTGGCCAGTAACCGGGTCTGGATCTCGGTCATTTCCAGAACGGTCGACACCGGGTGCGCAACGCGGACAAGCTCGCCCTGCTCTTCAAGCCGCGCGATGAAGTCGCGCAGAGACTTATAGGGGCTAACTTTGGCTGGCACGGCGGCGTCATCTGGCATGAGGCATGTCTTTCTTTTGTTTCAAAGACATAGCGCTTTTTTCGGATTTTGAAAGGCGGGTCTGTGAGGCAAAGAATACCTCCAGGCGTCAGGGACAAAAATTCTTACTCCCCTTTCACGCTCGACGCATTACCGGCATTTTTCCATTCACCGTCGATCTTTTTGACCAGCATGATCCAGGCCCACTCATTGGCGAACGCATCGCCTGTCTCATTGAAAGTGCCTTCGACGCCGACATTGACCGCGACCCAGCCGATATCGCCGCTTTCAGAGATTTCGATCACCGGCTCCTGCAGGTCCTTGTAGGAAGAATGCGTGACGGCGCTGAAATACTCCTTGAACCGCGCTGCGGTTTCAGCGCCCGTCGCCGTCGATAAGGTGCCGCGATTGGCGATCAGCGTTTCCTCGGCGGTCAATTGCCCGATCAAATCGGCAGCGCCAAGGCAATGAGCAGCCATCAGCCTACGGTGCAGTCGATAAGCTTTTAACTCATCAATATTCCGCACCGGCACGGCCTCCATGAACCAGAGAGGCGAGCGATCTTCAATAGTCACATCCGTATACGCATAGATGAAAATACGACCCTCATGAATGACCTTGATGTTCATCGGGAGCTGCTGGCCTGAAACATCGGTCCAGTCAGAATAGATTGCATCGATGGGCGTGGTTTCAGGGAACATGAAATGCATCCCCGCCGGACGATCCGGCGCCTCCCCGTCGACCAGCCAGACGCGCCCACCATGAGGGAAATCCGCGCCCTTGCCAGAATGACTGCCGCCGTCAAAAGCGATGTCAGTCGCTGGCTCTTTGTTCAGCATAATCTCATCGTAGTAGAGTAACATCGCGTGGAACTGGTGGCCGAGGGCGAATATCTTCTGCGGCGGACCGACAAGACCCTTACGCTCCTCCATATTATACCACCCGTACGGCCCCTCGATACCGAAATGTTCGTTTTCTGCGCGCAGGAAGGAAATCGAATTGTTGTTCGGTGCGTGATAATAGGCATGGGTCTGATAGCTGTCGCCATCGCTGACTGTCACATCGGCTGTCGCCTCCAGCGCCAACGAGGAGCATGCGTCCGACGCCAGAGCGCCGGACGTCACCAGCGCTGCAGCCGCAACAAAGAGACCTGTCAGCTTGAGGCGCGCCAGCCCCGACCTAGCGCTCATGGCTTTGTTTGGTCCCGGACCAATCGTCAAGGTCGTTCAGCGAATCAAATCCATCGTCAAGAACACCCTTGTTGCGGAGGTAACCCTCAAGCTTGTTGATGCGAATAAAGGCAAGTGCCCCCAAGACGCCGAGTATCAGCGTGATGACACCGATGAGTTCCATGAATTGTCCCCTTATCAATAACGCCCTAAGATCACTTTAGGAGGCAACAGATGGTTCATCAACGTAATTCGGGTCGTGACCCCGTGCTGCGAACATTACTGCTCGGCCTGATTATCGCCGGTGTGGCCGCTGTGGTTGCCTCTATGATGCAACAAACACCTCAAACAGGGAAACTTGTGTTTCCGGAAGGCCAAAACGCCGGTGACGTCGTCGCCGTCAAGTGTCCGTTCCGGATGCCACGCTTCAGTACAGCCCAGTGTTATCGCGCCTATGTGCCGCAGGACTGGGGGGCGAACGACGGACCATTGATCTCAATCCTGGCCGTGAAAATCGACCCCGCCGGCGGCGCCCGCGTCAGTGATCCGTTTTTGTATCTCGAAGGCGGGCCCGGTTATGCGGGCGTCCCGACAAATTACCATGATTACGGCGCGTCCGGCTGGCTGCGCGAGCAATATACCGAGGTGCTTGCAACGGGCCGGGCGATGATATTCGTCGACACGCGCGGGCTGGGGCATGCAGAACCAGCGCTGCACTGCCCAGAAGCGTTGCGCATTGCCTGGCAGGGTTTAAAAAACCGGCCCGAAACGCGCGACCAGGATGGGGTTCTGGCGGCGGATATTGCCTGCTTTGACCAGCTGCAAGCCGGCGGCGTTGATCTTGAAGCGTATCATTCAGACTACGCTGCGCGTGATCTGCAGGCGCTCCGGCGCGGGCTCGGGATTGATCAGTGGAACCTTTATGGCATTTCGTATGGGGCGCAGACGGCTTTGAATCTTCTCAACGTCGACCGGGCCGGTGTCCGATCCCTGGTATTTGATTCACCCTCTTACTCCCGGATTGCAGCGTTCCCGGCCGACCAGCAGGCGTTTGAACGGGTTCTCGACCAGATAGAGGAACGCTGCGCCGCGGCGACACAGGAAAGCTGGATCGAGCGCTGCGGCGATAGTGTCAAAGAGCGGATCGCCACCCTGCAAGACCAACTGCGCGACAATCCGATCACTCTACGCGGATATCCGTTCGGCAAACCGCTTTATATGGGGGACCGCGAAGCGATGCTGGTCTTTCACGATGTGCTTTATTCGGCCGACGGATTCGCGACGCTGCTCGCGGCCCTGGCGGCAATGGAAGAGCGCCCGACCGGTTACTTCGCCTCGCTCTCGGACTGGGCGATGGACTGGCGCGAACGGATCTATTGGTCTTATCAGGACGACCAGTTCTCCTGGCCGGTGCATTTAGCGACCGCCTGCCGCGAGATGGATCACGGACCATCGGCGGGGCAGAGCCGCTGGCCCGTCTACACCCTCGACGAAGAACAGTACCAAAGAGCACTATGCGCTGCGATGGATGTTAGATGGGACGGTCGCCACATTGATGCCAGTGACTTTGACGGTGTACCAACGCTCGTTTTGTCAGGCGAGAAAGACGTTATAACGCCGCCGCAATATGGCCGCGCGCTGGCCGATGATATTGGCGCGGACTATTTCCGCCATCCGCGTGAAAGCCACGGCGTCATGTTCTGGACCGATGACGAGTGTGTTTACGAAAGCGCGGTTGATTTCATCGAGACCCTGGAATTTGACCTGAAAGACGGATGCTCTGAGGGCTCAAAATCGTGAGTTACCCCTCACCCGAACCAGCTGCCTTTTGACCTCTCCTGCGGGAGGTCAAAAGCCAGGCCTGTCCTTGGGGACGGGCCAAAATTTGTATCACTAATTTTGGGTGAAGGATCAGGCGCTTTCGCGCGCCAGCAATTTCTGCTTGCGCTCCGTGCCCCAACGATATCCTGTGACAGATCCATCCTTGCCGATTACCCGGTGACAAGGGATGATGACTGCGATCTTGTTGGCGCCGCAAGCGCTGGCGACAGCCCGCACAGCCTTCGGCTTACCGATCGCCTTCGCCACCTCTGAATAGGTTTTGGTCTCTCCCGCACGGATCGTCATCAAGGCGCGCCAAACCTGTTCTTGAAACGCCGTACCGCGAATATCAAGCGGCATCGATGGTGCTGTCGCCGGCTCTTCGATAAAAGCCAACGTCTGCTGGACCCAGCCGGCATAGTCGGAGCCTGCTTCAGCTTCCGCCAGCGTCGCATTCGGAAAGCGCTGCTGCAGCTCATCGGTCAACATCTGGTCATCATCATCAAACTGTATGCAACAGATGCCCTTCTCAGTTGCAGCCACCAAAGCCCGGCCGAGCCAGCTGTCTGCAATCGTGTAACGGATTTCCATGTTCTCGCCCTGGCGCTTTATTTCGCTCGGCGCCATCCCGAGCCGCGCGCCGGCCTGATCATACATGCGTGACGGGGCACCAAATCCGGCATCATAGACAGCATCAGTAACGCGCCCGCCAGCAGCGAGAATGTCGCGCAAGCGACCGGCACGAAGGGCGTCAGCATACTGCTTAGGAGTGACCCCAAGCTGGCTTTTGAAGAGCCGGTGCAAATGGTGCGGGCTAACGCCCACGCGCAGCGCCAGATCATCAAGCTTCACCGCGGCCGCCGCTGCCTCGATCAACTTCACCGCCGCTGCAACTGCCTTCGCCTGACGCTCGGCGAGTGCCGGTTCGTCAGGTTTACATCTTTTGCACGCCCGAAACCCGGCCATGCGGGCTGCGTCCCTGGTATCAAAGAAACTGACATTCTCCCGTTTCGGCATCCGGGCAGGGCAACCCGGCCTGCAATAAATCCCGGTGGTCTGAACAGCGATCCAGAAAGCGCCTTCAGCCGCTGCATCGCGCCTCTCCATGGCCGCCCAACGGGCCTCTTCTGTGTCATATCGGGTCATTGTTGTCTCAAGCATAATCACCTCACTTTCGTCTAAAAGCCACCATAGCGAGCGACAAAGCTGACGCTTCCCGCTGCTTGCTTTTAAAACGCTCAAAAACCCTTGCCACGCCTTGATTCCGCCTGAATATACGGCGAATTAACCGTGTGTTGTGTCTTTTGTGATATTGTTATTTAGCGATGCGGTGATATATGATTCCAAGCTCACTTAGCATAAAACGAAGAGGTTTTGCGGAGGGAATGCTCGCGATTTTTCATCAGATAATGGGAAGCACATTGGTCGTTGCCGGCCTTGTCGTTTTGCCGTTACCTTTACCCTTCGGTCTGATCATGCTGGTCATCGGCCTCGCGCTCCTCGCGCCTTACTTGATTCCGATTCAAGGACTGGTGCGCTGGATCCGCCGGAAAAATGCCAAACTCAATGAACAATTGATCAAATGGCGCGAAAAATTCCCGCCCGTCATCCAGAAAACTATCGACAAGACCCACCCCTAATAATCCCCGACAGCTTTTGAGATAGAATTGCACCGTGCTCTTGCGCCCGTCAGCTTTATTGGCTTTGCTGTCCCAAAGATGAGAGGGGAAGCCCATGAAGAAGATCGCCATTTTGGTGCCTGTTCTGTTGCTGATACAAGCGTGCACCGTCCAAACTCTATTCGACAATCTGGGCGCCAAAGACCAAGAATCGCGTCGCGCTACCCGGGACGTCTCTTTTGGTGATCATCGGCTTCAGAAACTCGATGTCTATGTGCCATTGAACTCAACCGGGAAAGATCCCGTACTGATGTTTATCTATGGCGGTTCCTGGAAAAATGGCGACAAGGATGGCTATGATTTTGCCGGGCGGGCGTTTGCTGCACGCGGGTTTGTGACGGTTATCGCTGACTACCGTAAGGTGCCGGAGGTCGTGTTCCCCAGCTTTGTGGAAGACGGAGCTGCCGCGGTGAAGTGGATCAACGATAACGTCAAAGACTATGGCGGCGACCCAGAGCGGATTTATCTCGTCGGCCATTCTGCCGGCGCCTATAATGCGATCATGCTTGCTCTTGATGCAGACTATCTGGCGGCTCAAGGATTGGGTGAGGGGACGATCGACGGCGCGGCAGGTATTGCTGGGCCGTATGATTTTTACCCTTGGGACGTTCAGTCAACAGTCGATGCGTTCGGTCACGTCGAAAATCCTGTCGAGGTGACACAGCCTATCGCGATTGCCGATGCCAATGCGCCGCCCCTTCTGCTGGTTACCGGCACCGAAGACACGACCGTCAAACCGCGCAACATTGGCGCCCTTGAAGCCGTTGCGAAGGCCAACGGCACGCGCGTGGAAACGCGGTTCTACGAAGGCCTCGATCACATCGAACCGGTGACAGCACTCTCCATTACGTTCCGCAAGAAGGCGCCGGTACTGGCTGACATTGATAATTTTTTTAAGTCGATCGATGCAGAGAAATAAATCGCGACTGATGGAGCTGGCATGAAAAACAAACGACAATTGATGGCATCGGGAGCAGCATTGCTGGCGATGACCGCCTGCGCCAGTACCCCGCCAATGGATGTATGCAGCGCAGAGTGGGTCAGCTACCGCGCCAACCGGGCGATGGATGAGTTTGGCACCGAGGTGCAACCCCTGCTCCGAACCTTGCGCAATGCTTCCAACCAGTCTGGAAACGGCGCTGACATTGGCCCATTGATGATGGTCCGGTTGATCAGTGCCATGACAGATCTACTCGATAGATTTGGCAACAGTGACGCTCTTTTTGACCTTCAACTGATCAGCGACCAGTGCAACGATCCGGATATTATGATCGACGCCTTTTCTTACTTCCTTGAAGATCGCGGCGCCTCGCCAGAGGTCGTCGGGATTATCCAAGAGATGGGCACTTTGAAAAGGCTGATGGAAGATAAGTCGGTAAGGTAGGAAAGCGCCAACCAGCGCAGCGTTTAGCAGCATCCCCTTTACCATTTCGTGGCCATTTTCTCGAACGCGGGTAAGAATTGCTGTGCGAACGATCTAACCTCTCCCGGCAGGCGCGCTCTTATCGCCCGTCGTAGACAATCTCGCCATCAACAACCGTCATCACTGCCTTTACCTTTGGAATTTCTTCCACTGGGATCGTCATAATGTCCGCAGACAGAATGGTAAAGTCTGCCTTCTTGCCAACTTCAATTGTGCCGAGGCGCTCTTCGTTGAAGCTCGCAATCGCCGGATTGAGTGTGAAGATTGCCAACGCTTCTTCCCGCGTCAGCACTTCTTCTGGACGCCAGTTTTGACCCTGATAGCCCTCCAGATCAGTACGGCCGACGGCAGCGTAATACTCAATCATCGGATCGCCGCGCTCAACCGGCGCATCAGACCCGCCAGCGATGAGCGCCCCTGAATCGGTCAGGCTGCGCCAGGCATAGGCGCCGGTAAGCCGCTCATTGCCAAGACGTGACGGCGCGAAATGTAAATCACCAATTGCGTGAGACGGCTGCATGGACGCGATAACACCAAGTTCGGCAAAGCGCGGAATATCCGCGGGGTCAATGATCTGCGCATGTTCAATGCGCCAGCGCGGATCGCCCTCGTAACCGGCCAGCACCTCCTCATACCAGTCAAGGACCAGCGTGTTGCCGCGGTCGCCAATGGCGTGGGTCGTCACCTGAATGCCGGAATCAAGCGCTTTCTTGAATGCCTTTTTGGCAACCGCTTCAGTCATCAGCAGGAGACCATCCGTTTCCGGTTGATCCGAATACGGTTCTTTTAACGCGGCGCCCCGGGAGCCGAGCGCCCCGTCAACATACAGTTTCACCGCCCGTGTGGTGATCTTGCCGTCATTGACTTCCCAAAAGCCGCTTTCGATAAGACCATCCAGGCCTTCCGGTACGACAGCGTTATAAACTCGGATCGGCATTTTGCCTTCTTCCTCCAGCCGGATCATCAGATCGGCGTCGATAGGATCAACCGACATCGAATGCGTGCCCGTCCAGCCATATTGAGCATAAACCTGCGCACCTTTCTCGATCGCTTCAAGACGCCGCGCCTGGGAAGGTTCAGCCATCAGCCCGGCGACCAGATTTTGGGCGTTGTCAATCAGCATACCTGTTGCCCGGCCATTTTCGTCACGCTCAATCGTGCCGCCCGACGGGTCAGCTGTTTCGTCGGTGATCCCGGCCTGATCAAGAGCCAGTGAATTTGCGACCATCGCGTGACCGTCCGAGCGCCCCATGACTACCGGATTGTCGGGCGCGACCTGATCAAGATCATCGCGGGTTGGGAACCGCCCTTCCGGCCAGCCGGTCTCAATCCAACCTCGTCCATAAACGACTTCGCCCGCCGGGGTTTTTGCGACCTCCCCAGCCACCCGCGCTTTCAAATCCTCGATCGAACTGGTGCCCTCGAGATTCAGCAGCATTTCACGGTAGCCGATGCTCTCGAGATGCGCATGCGCATCGACAAAACCAGGATAGGCGACCGCGTCTTCAATATTCAGTTGCGCAAAAGACAACGCCGCCAGGCGCTCTTCGAAGTTCTCATAAACGCCCGTGATAAATCCGTCCTCATAGCTGACCGCCGCGACCACGGGCATTTCGGGGTTGCCAGTGTAGATTTGACCAATAAGAACCGTTCCGATGGCAGGTGCAACTTTGCTTTTCTGGTATTCTTCACGGTCGACCTTGATCCCCGGGTTCTTCGTGCTGATGTCCCCACATCCCGTGACGAGCAGACCCGCCGCCAAACCAACTGTGACAAAGAAAAATCGACTGATCCGCATGGTTATCCCCTGTGATTCAGAGCGCACACTCGAACCGCTTAAGCGGCAAGTCAAGCCTGCCGGCCGCACGCAAATACCTCTCGACCTTTGGCCTCAGCTCCTGTATGGGCGGGCTACTTTGTGCACTGCAACATAACCGAGTATCTCATGGCTGAAACGGCTCTGCGTAACATTGCGATCATCGCTCATGTCGACCACGGCAAAACCACCATGGTTGACGAGCTACTGCGTCAGGCAGGCGCTGTTCGTGAAGGCGCCGCAATGGATGAGCGCGCCATGGATTCCAATGACATCGAGCGCGAGCGCGGCATCACAATCCTGGCCAAATGCACGAGTGTTGAATGGGTGAGCCCGGCCGCGGGAGCGGTCCGGATCAATATTGTCGATACGCCGGGCCATGCCGATTTCGGCGGCGAAGTCGAGCGCATCTTGTCGATGGTCGATGGCGCACTGCTGCTGGTCGACGCCGAAGAAGGCGCGATGCCACAGACCAAATTTGTTCTGTCGAAAGCTCTGGCGCTCGGCCTCAAGCCGATTGTTGTCTTGAACAAAGTTGATCGACCATATGCCGACGCGGACAAAGTGCTCAACGAAGTGTTTGATCTATTTGCGTCTCTTGATGCCAACGAAGAACAGCTCGACTTTCCGGTACTGTATGCCTCGGGCAAAGAGGGCTGGGCCGACACTGAGCTGGACGGCAGCCGTGACACCATGGCGCCCCTGTTTGAAACAGTTATCTCTCACATACCAGCACCGCCGGTTGAAGGCGGAAATGACGCGCCTTTCCGGTTGCTGGCAACGACACTCGAAGCTGATCCGTTTCTCGGTCGCATTCTAACCGGCCGGGTCCTGTCAGGATCACCCAAGCCTGGTACAACTTACCGAGCCCTCGGGCGGGACGGTCAGGTTATTGAACAAGCGCGCATCTCCAAAATCCTCGCCTTTCGTGGATTGAAACGCCAACCGGTCGACGGCGCAGGACCAGGCGATATCGTCGCTATTGCTGGCTTCCAAAAAGCAACCGTATCCGACACATTGTGTGATGCGACTGTTAGCGAACCGATACCGGCGCAGCCGGTTGATCCGCCAACATTGTCGATATTTTTGTCGGCCAACGATTCACCTCTTGCTGGCCGCGAGGGCAGCAAGGTGCAGTCCCGTGTCATTCGTGAACGGCTGTATCGTCAGGCCGAAGGTGACGTCGCAATTCGGGTGACAGAAACGCCCGGCAGCGACGCATTTGAAGTCGCCGGACGCGGCGAGTTGCAGCTCGGTGTGCTGATTGAAAATATGCGACGCGAAGGCTTTGAGCTGTCGGTTTCACGACCACATGTTTTAACCCGCCACGACGAGAACGGCAATTTACTCGAACCCATTGAAGAAATCGTGGTCGACGTGGATGCCGAATACTCCGGCGTTGTCATTGAAAAATTGACCCAGCGCAAAGCTGAACTGGTGGAATTAAAACCAACTGGCGGCGGCAAGACACGCCTGGTCCTGCACGGACCCACCCGCGCCCTCATCGGCTATCATGGCGAATTCCTGACCGACACGCGTGGTACCGGCGTTATGAACCGATCCTATCTAAAACACGGGCCACATAAAGGGGCGATCCCGGGCCGACGTAATGGCGTGCTTGTCGCGAACGGCTCAGGCGACTCTGTTCCCTTCGCTTTGTGGAACCTTGAAGAGCGCGGTGTACTTTTTATTGGATCCGGCGAAAAAGTTTATCAGGGAATGATCATTGGTGAGAATGCCAAAGACAACGACCTCGACGTAAATCCTCTCAAGGCAAAACAGCTCACGAATATCCGTGCCGCCGGCAAGGACGACGCCGTAAGACTGACGACACCACGCCGTCTCTCCTTGGAGCAGGCAATTGCCTACATTGACGATGACGAGCTGGTTGAAGTCACACCGGAAAGTATCCGTATGAGAAAAATCGAGCTTGAACCTCATATGCGTAAAAAACGCGCAAAAGCACTGGCCGTTTAAGGTAAACGCCAGCCAGCTCGTTCAAATACCAGTATAACTTTTAGGCATCCCGGTTGCAGCACGCAGGGCGTGTACGCGCGGAAACGGCACGGCATTTGAATTATTCTCCTTCAAGGCGAACAGCCGTTGCAAAAAGAGACACATCAGTGGGGATGTGCGGGAACCTTTGTTGCGGCGCCAATAGAGCTCAAGGAGAAGACATATGGCGCATCCGATTGATCTGCATGTGGGGCAGAGACTGAGACAACGAAGATGTCTCCTCGGTCTAACCCAGCAACGGCTTGCCGCAGCTGTTGGGATCAAGTTTCAGCAAATCCAGAAATATGAAAGCGGCGCCAATCGCGTTTCCGCTTCCAGGTTGTGGGCCCTTGCGCAGGCATTAGACACACCGGTCTCGTATTTCTTCGAAAACCTGCCCGAAGTCCGGGACGATGATGCTATACCGCTTGTGAACGGCGCCGGCGGGCCAAGAAACGACAATGGTGCCCTCGAACCACAGATCCTTTCCAACAAGGAAACAATCGACCTCGTCAGAGCGTATTATCACCTCTCCGAGGAGCCCCGCAGACGTCTTTTGGACCTTGCCAAAACGCTGGCGGGAGCTGCCTGAATTCAGTTTGACAGTGTCTTGGGCAGACACTGTCATAGGGTTCGGCCGGACGCTCTCTCCTCTATCTCCTCCGTTGTCCGGACCGAACCCTTGCCGGGTCTGTACTCGCGGGTGGGTACAGACCCGGCTTGCGTTTGCCGGCCTGGTTTCGTGACGTCAATCTCCCCTATTTGTGATCTTTTTACACAAAGAATATTCATCGAATTGGTGATCGGAAGGGTATTGAAACCCGCAAAAAGTGTGTAAACAGGCCCTCGAGCATTTAACAAAGGGAGAACGTAATGTTCAAGTCAAACTTCCGCACAACAGGTCTCGTTTTGGCCGTAACGTCAGCCTTCGCTCTATCCGCTTGCGAAAGCACCGGCGAATTTATGTCCAAGTTCAAACGCGATAAATCTGAAAAATCCGAAATGAAAATGGCCAAACCATCCGACAACCCGATGGTTGGCGGTGCAGCAATGTATACTGACAAAAATATCATCGAAAATGCCGTAAATTCAAAAGACCACACCACACTGGTCGCCGCGGTACAAGCAGCTGGTCTCGTTGATACACTCTCTAGCGAGGGTCCATTTACAGTGTTTGCTCCAACAAACGCTGCCTTTGATGCGTTGCCTGACGGCACGGTTGCGAGCCTTTTGAAACCTGAAAACAAGGACGCCCTGACAAAAATTCTCACCTGTCATGTGGTTTCAGCCAACGCCATGTCGACAGCCATTGTCAAAATGATTGAAGATGATGGCGGTATCCACCCTGTGAAAACAGTCGGCGGTTGTACCTTCAATGCCAAGTACTCTGATGGTCAAGTTCTGCTCGTTGATGGTAAAGGCCGCGCATCAACCGTGGTAATTGCTGATGTAAAACAGTCCAACGGTGTCATCCACGTGGTTGATTCTGTTTTGCTACCAGCGGAATAAGATTGATCTATAAATTGTTTGTGAAGAAAGGCCCGGTCAATCCGCCGGGCCTTTTTCAATGCTGCGATGCTGCGATGCGGCCATGAATCGATCAAACACCTGCCAGAACTGATCCCGGTATTCATCGGTTTCCATCAGCAATTCATGGTAGGCATCATTGACAACAACAATATCAATTCCGGGATACTGATCTGCCAGCCGCTTTGAGTTGTGGCCATCAACTGTGTGGTCACTCCCGGCGGCGACGATCTGTACGGGGATATTCACATTATCCAAGCATCCCGGTTTATTGAGCCGGAACAACGCCTCAACGGCGGCATTCAGCCAACCGAACGTCGGGCCATGCAACGCCGCATTTGGGGCCGCATCCAGCAATCTGCGATACATCGTATGTCGCCGCTCGTCATGGGTGAGGTTGTTGCCCTCAAATTTTCGGGCATGCTCTCTTACAAAGGGCAGGCTCGTACGCTCCATGCCTATTACCGTACCGGTGCGGGCCAGAAACCGCACGATAATGCGCTTCATGAACTCCGGAAATATCCGGGTCATCGGTGATGAGAAGATAGCCCGGTCGAATAAATCATAGCCGTCCGATAGCACCAGAAGCCCGATGGCGGCGCCCATCGAATGAGCCATCAAATAATAGGCGCCAGAGAAACGTAGCTTCAGAAAATGCTCAGCCACATATTTGAGATCACCCTCATGCGTACCAAAGCTCAGTATATGACCTTTTTCCGGCACTGCTGGTAACATCCGGGAAGAAAGTCCCTGTCCACGCCAATCCATCATCGCCACATTAAAGCCGCGGGACTGAAGATCAGTGACAACTTCTATATATTTCTCAATGAACTCCGACCAGCCGGTGAGCAACATCACCGTGCCTTTCGCCGCAGCAACAGGAAACGCTGCGACACGCAGCTTCGCACCATCGGGCATCGGCAAAAACCACGCCTCAGCACCGAGCGGAACCGGTGCTTCATCAATGCGAATAAAATCCGTTGCTTCGAGTTCAAGATGCAGGTTTCTGATCTCCCACCTCCAGGCGCGCCAGAACGCCCATATCTCCGCTAATAGCGAGCCTCCCTGCAATATAGGCGGCCTCTAGCTGGCGGACACCGGGGCTCAAGATCCTCTCGAAAGTCTCTTGCGACGTGCGCCAGAGGCAAAAGGCGGTGTCCACGTTCGCTGGCGCCTTCTCGCTAACGACAGGCGGCGCCGAGCGGCCGTCAATCCAGATCGCATTGGGTGTGCCCTCAAGCTCAACACGGATAACGCCATCAAACTGCTGTTTGAAATATTTTTTAGCGTCGGTGACGAGCTTGGACATGCCGAATAATTACTCCAAAAAGGCACCATCTGCGGCAATTGGTTTACGAAATTTCAGGGTCATCCTGTCGCTCTCACCAATGGCGTCATATGGTGCGCGGTCGAAAGACGGATCAGGATCTTCCCCGAACGCCGATGTCCGCGCGACAGGTTGCAACGTCCAAACGCCGAACGGGTGATCGGCGGTATCTGCAGGATTCGCGTTGACGTCGGACGCTTCAACGAACTCAAAACCAGCACTTGTTGCCATGGCGATGACCGCATCTTCCCTGACATACCCTGTTCGGGCATTTTCATCTGGTTCACGCGTTGTTGGCAGCCGGTGTTCAACAATCCCCAAAATGCCGCCCGGTTTTAATGCGGCATAGAAATCACTGAACGCTTTGTTTGTGAACCCGCCGCTCATCCAGTTGTGCACGTTGCGAAAGGTCAAGACCATATCTGCGGAACCCGCTGGTGCTACCGCGCCAGCTTGTGCCGAAAAAGCGGTCACCCTTATTTCACCAAATATTTCAGGCTGCTGAACAAAGTTCTCACTGTATGCCGCGATGCGCGCAAGGCCGCGTTCGCTTGCCCCATTTGGATCAAATCCCGCTGCGTAGTAAACGCCATTGGCGCTGGCGAGATACGGCGCAATAATATCCGTATACCATCCACCTCCAGGCCAGATTTCAACCACAGTCATGTTCGGCTCAAGGCCGAAGAAATCAAGGGTCGCGACCGGATTTCGAAACTGATCGCGCGCGCGCGCCTCATCTGTCCGGTGATCCCCCGCTGCGACATCGACTAAAGACACCTTCTTCGAAGCAATAACCTGTTGCCCGCTATCGGTTAAATCGACTTGTTGGTCAGCGGTTCGGCCAGCTTCGCCGCAGCTGGAAAGACCAAAGGTTCCGGCCAGCACAATTGCCATTATTGATAGTCTCATACCTCATCCTCAATTTTGTTTTGCGTTGTTTTCTGCGGCATTAGCACCGATTTTCGTGAACTTAAACCGGCAGAAAGGATTTGGCGAGCACCCTCTTGAAATCCTGGCGCGCCTTCCCAAATGAGTTTCACCGGAGGCCTCTCGAGGCTCCGGGAACGGGCTTGCACCGCCTTTTCGGGGTGTGAATCCGGTACACGATAACCATTGCTTCAACGGAAGGATGACGACATGAGAACCTACGATATGACCCCCCTATACCGGTCGACAATTGGCTTTGACCGGCTTTTCAACGAACTTTTTGACAGCGTGAACAAGCTCGATGGTACTGGCTATCCGCCATACAACATCGAAGCTCGCGATGAAAATAACTATCAGATCACCCTGGCGGTTGCCGGTTTTGGCGACGAAGACCTTGAAGTTGAGCTCAAGGAACAAAGCCTCACGATCACCGGAAAACGCACCGAAGACGACAATGAGCGCGAGTTCCTGCATCAGGGAATCGCCGGTCGTGGGTTCGAGCGCCGGTTCCAATTGGCTGACCATGTACGTGTCACCGGCGCTGCCCTTCAAAATGGTCTGCTGACTATCGCCCTGGAGCGCGAAATTCCGGAAGCCCTGAAACCAAGAAAGATTGCCATCAATACCAAGAGTGCAATTGGCAAGGTTTTGGATGGCCCCCGCAAAATTCTGAAAAAAAGCAACGACGCCGCTTAAACGGCTGATTTCCTCCAGCTTTTTTATTAAAGGGGTGCCGCAAGGCACCCCTTTTTCAAGCTACCAGTGCGCCTTCGCAGGCAAACTTGTACAAGACAGCAGCCTCTCTCCGTGATACCCTATTTACGTGAATAGTTCCGGGAGAAAATAGAATGTTGCGCTGTGTCTTGTTGAGTGTCGCAGTTGTCAGTGTTTCCGCTTGTGTCACCTACCGACCGTCGCCGATCGACATTGTCAGTGTGCGCTATGATCCTTACAGCTACAGTATTGCCAAATTACAAAAAAGTGCGCAATCTGCGTGTTTGGCCAAAGGTAATAAAGGCGCTTTCCCCGAGCCTCTTATCGAAGATGACCCGGATAATCCCGACGATGATAACCCAAGAACCCTGCGTTGGGCTTATATGGACTTTGAGTGTTATTGATCGGCGGTTCCGCTAGTCAGCCAATACGCGGTAAGCCTGTTGCGCGGTCCTTATCGAGATAGCGCGCGTCGGTCACCTCCAGTGTTCCATCTTTGAGATTGATCAGCAGAGGGTTGCCCGTCGGAATTTCTACACTAACGATTTCTTCGTCGCTCACACCGAACAATATTTTCACCAGCGCCCGCAGGGAATTACCATGCGCTGCAATCAGCAAATGATGACCGCTGATCACTGAAGGAACAATATCAGCCTGCCAATAGGGCTGAACCCTCTCGAGGGTGGTTTTGAGAGATTCAGTTTTTGGCAATGGAGCACCCTCAGGATAACGCTCATCGCTCAGGGACGGAAACGCAGACGCATCTTCAAGAACGGGTGGCGGGACATCGTACGAGCGACGCCATACTTTCACTTGTTCCTCTCCATGTTTTTGCGCTGTTTCAGCCTTGTTGAGGCCGGTGAGGCCTCCATAGTGCCGCTCATTAAGCCGCCAGTCTTTCGTCACCGGCATCCATAATTGATCCATTTCATCAAGTGCAATGTTCAAGGTACGGATAGCACGGGTAAGAACGGACGTGTAAGCCGCACTGAAAGCAATATCAGTTTCCTTGAGGAGATTGCCTGATTTGTTCGCCTGGGCGCGCCCCTCTTGAGTCAAATCAACATCTACCCAACCTGTGAACCGGTTCTGCAGGTTCCATTCACTCTGGCCGTGGCGAAGAAGAGCGAGATAAGCCATTTGTGGAACTCCATACGAAAATATGTTAGTATTCTGCGAGGCTGATAAAACAAACGAGCGAGGAATGCCACCCGCGAGCGATCAACAAAAAATCTTTTGCGAGACACCGGCTGAAGGAAAAGCCGGCACTCAGATACCACTTTGGAAATACCAGGCGGTGCGGGCTGCCATTCTTGATGCCGTCAAAGAAGCAGGTTCTGGCGGGATCACTTTTGCATCGCTGCCAGACGCCGTGGTGCAAAAACTCTCCGATGATGATAGGGCAAAACTGGGTTCGGTATCCTGGCACGTAACGACCGTTAAGCTCGATTTGGAAGTTAAGGGTGAACTAAAACGCCTGGAGAGAAAATCTCCACAGCGGCTGATCCTGGCTTCCCAAGTAATCAGTCAGTGATTTTTAAATCTACCCAGACCAGTCGGTGGTCTGAACTGACGGGCGGAAATCCCGGGCCAACCAGGTCGTATCCCTCCTCTTCAGCCTTTGGCCAAAAGACACCGGACCCAACAACTTTCAAACCCTGTTTTGATGGCAACACATAGTCAAGACGAAGGTTGCCAACTGCATTGTTCCCGTCATCGCGGAAATCAGCGGTGTCGTATTCGTGCGAACCTGCATGCTGGTCGTTGGCGCCGCCCTGGTTTGCAGCGGCAACCAAGGCGCCCGTACTTTTTGCCCTGGGATCCTGGATCATCGGGTGGTCCAATAACTGGTCGATTGCCCCTTGCACGCTATCCCCGTCACTGGGATCAGCATTAAGATCCCCCAGAATGACGAACCGCTCACCATCCCGGAGCCCGCCAGTACCTCCCGCGTCGTCATAAATATAGCCCGCTTTGTCACCAGAAATGTAATCCGCAAAGAAACGAATCTCGTCGTGATTGCGCCGTCCATTGCGATCTTCTGGCCCGTCAAATGTTGGCGGTGTCGGATGCATCATCAGGAGATGAATCTTCTTGCCGTCCATCTGAACTGGCAGGTCAATATGGTTCTTGGACGAAAGTCTGAAGATTTCCTGCGCTTTTTCTGAATAATAGGTCTCGGGCAGCAGATTATCTGGCATCTCCCTCCATCGAAACTCCTGGAAGGTCCTGCTGGCGTCCGTCATGAGTGGGTATTTCGAGAGCACGGCCATACCATATTGGCCGACAAATCTGCCAAAGCCGAATGAATCACTTGCATAGGCAGCGCTACCCGGTTCAGTTGTGATCTCACCATTATTATCAAAATCAACCGTCCCCGGATTAAGTCCGGTATTTGATGCCAGCATATAAATATATGGCCATGAAGAAGACTGCATGCCATTATTGCTTGGTGCTGCGGTAAGGTACTTGTCACGAAACAATGCCAAAGGAACGTTATCTTTGTGCCAATCGAATTCGTTTAGCACCAGAATATCGGGATCGACTTTCAAGATAATACCCGCAACAGCCTCAAATTGCGGATCTTCTGCTTTGATCAAGTCTTCAATCAACTGGCCTTCTTTATCTCTATAAAGAGAAACATTGAAGGTAGCGATACGAACTGTGTCATCCGGCTTGGCTAGCTTTTGGTTCAGCGACAATTCTGTTTGTTCTCCGCCTGCGCAAGCAGCGACCAGAAAAAAGGTAGAACCCGCCAGAAATTTTTTCATGATTTTCCCCGGTACGCTTATAAAAATCCAACAACTCTTTTTACGTCTCTAAGGATTGGCGTGGCAATCCTTTCGGCCCGTTCCGACCCTTTTGTCATGATCTTCTCAAGAAACGCTGGATCCCCCTGCAATCGCCGCATCTCGGCTGTGATCGGGCTCAAAACCTCGACCGCAAGATCAGCGAGCGCCGGTTTGAACACCCCAAAACCCTGACCGGCATAGGCCGTCAGAACATCTTCAGATGCCGTACCCGCCAGTGCGGCATAAATATTGACCAAATTCTCAGCTTCAGGCCGTGCTTTCAGCTCATCGGAGGTTTCCGGCAACGGCTCTGGATCAGTTCTTGCCTTTTTGATTTTTTTGGCGATCGCCTCCGGATCATCCGTCAGATTGATGCGCGACAGGTCTGATGGATCAGATTTGGACATTTTGGCGGCGCCGTCCCGCAGAGACATCACGCGCGCGCCTGCTCCTTTGATCAGTGGTTCCGGTTGCGGGAAGAAATTTTCGACATCGAACTCATTGTTGAACTTCACAGCGATGTCTCTTGTCAACTCAAGGTGTTGTTTCTGGTCGTCACCGACCGGCACGTGCGTTGCTTTATAAAGCAGAATATCCGCCGCCATCAAATTTGGATAAACAAATAGACCAACCGAGGCCCGCTCCTTGTCTTTGCCTGCCTTGTCCTTGAACTGCGTCATACGGTTGAGCCAACCCATGCGTGCGACGCAGTTGAATATCCAAGCAAGCTCCGCGTGGCCGCTGACAGCCGACTGGTTAAAGATGATCGCCTTTTCAGGGTCAATGCCAGCTGCAACATAAGCGGCGGCGATTTCCAAGGTTTGCGCGCGCAGCTCCTTCGGGTCCTGCCACATGGTGATCGCGTGCATGTCTACAACGCAAAAAATACACTCCATTTCGTGTTGCAGGTTCACGAACTTCCGGATCGCGCCGAGATAATTCCCAAGATGCAGGTTTCCCGTGGGTTGCACACCCGAAAAGACACGCTCCGGTCCCTTGTAGGCACTGGTGGGTTCGCTCATTCCTTGCTCCTCCATAAGTGAGCCCTGTTAGCGGATAATCGGCCGCCTTTCCAGACCGCGTTACGATGATGGAGATTTGCCCAAGGCAGTGGAAACGTCGCTGAGACGCGCGCCCCCTAACAGCAGGCAAAGACCACCGTAAAGAGCGGCCCCGGCAATCGTCAAGAAAATCAGCACGAGCCACATCTGTCCGAGGAAAATTTGTGTGAGCTCAGCTTGAAATTGTACAACCGTGTAAATTGCGAACCCCATCAAAAGCGCCGATAGGACCAGCCTCGGCGCGCGGCTTTTGAGCCTTTTGTCGGGCTTCAAAATACCTTCTTTGCCGAGCTGACGAGCGAGGAACGAAACTTCGGTCCAAGAAGCGATGGCCGTCGCGATCGGAACAGCGATATAACTCAAATAAGGAAACAGGCTGATCGACAAAACCGCGTTCAAGACGATCGCGATCAGTGAAAACTTCATCGGTGTTTTGGTGTTTTCCCGGGCAAAAAAAGCTGATGCGAGCACTTTGTGAAGGCAAAAAGCGGGCAATCCGAAGCCGAAAAGCATCAGCGCCATCCCTGTTGCTCTTGCATCCGCCAAGGTAAAGGCGCTTTCATCCCGGCCGACAATCTTGAGCGCATCGCCAGCAAAGTCGGTATAAAGAGCCGCACAAATCAGGATTGGCATCGCGATCAGCGCAGCAGCCGCGGGCACAGCAAACAAAAGAGCTAACTCCAAACCTCGATTGAGACCAGCTCGGGCACGATCTTCGTTCCCCTCCTTTACGGCGCGTGACATCGACGGCATTAAAACGATGCCAAGGGTAATGCCGATCATCGCCAGCGGCAGCTGATAAAGTTGGTCCGCATTCATCAGCCAACTGATGGCTCCGGCCTCTCGCGACGCGATATTAGTACCGATAAACGTATTCACCTGCAGCGCGCTTGCACCGATGAAACCTGGCCAGCCAAGCATGATGAGCCGTTTCACATGCAGCGTTACTTTTGGTAGACGCAAGCGCAGAAGAAACCCTGAACGCCAAGCGCCGAATATCAGGATTGCCAGCTGCGCAATACCCCCTGCGAACACCCCCCAAGAAGCGGCGTAGCCGGTGATCACCACATCTTCGTTGGCGTACAGCAAGACGGCGATGATCATGCAAACATTCAGCGCAAGCGGAGCCGCCGCCGCTGCCGCGAATTTATGCAGTGAATTGAGGATACCACCGCCAAGGCCGACCAGCGACATCAGCGCGAGATACGGGAACATGATCCTGATAAAGGTAACTGTCAGGTCAAACTTCTCTGGATCTTCCTTAAAGCCGGTCGCCAACAAAAACACAAATGCCGGCGCGAAGATCATAACGATTGCGGAGAGCCCGGTCAGGATAAAAACCAGCCAGGCCAGCACGTCTTCGGCAAAGCGTTTTGCCTCGTCGTGTCCGCTGCCCACATGGTGTCCTTGAAAAAGCGGAATAAAGGCCGCCTGAAATGCCCCCTCAGCAAGCAACCGGCGGAACATGTTTGGCAAACGAAACGCAGCCCAGAAGGCGTCAGCAACCGGCGAGCCCGAGGCGCCGATCACACCAGAAATCAGGATCTGCCGCGCAAACCCGAACACCCGGGAAAGCATGATCAATCCCGAGACGGTCGCCATTGATTTCATGATGCCGCGTGCCATGGATTCTTGTGCCTTTCTTATGGTTACCCTGATGTTAACAATCTCAGTTGTTAACGGCCACTTTGGGGCGGTGCAAAGGAGAAAATGTAGTGCTTAAAAACATCGAACACATCGCCTGGACCGCCAAGGTCACAAGGGGCAGTACGCTAGACGTCGGTAACAGGTGTTAACGCGTTTTGTCGTTTTTTGAATAGGGCCGTTAACGTATGTCCCATAATGAAACACTGCTCTATGCGGAGTAAATTAATCACCATGACTGATAATTAAAAGAATATGAATCTGTGATCCAGATCACATATGCTAGGATGGCCGACACGTAAGGTAGTCCTGTTACTGAGTACTTATATAGTAACGCCCTCTCTTAAAATCTGGTGCAGTTGAGAGCTTCGAGTATCACTGATTATAAATTTTCTCACTCTTGCAGGAGGCACTTATGACTTTTCAAGACTTTTCTGTGATCGCTTCACGGGTTTTTACCCTCGACGAGGACGGTCTAAAAGTACAAGAAAATAACGAAGAACCCGGTGACTCAATCAATAGAGCACCTGATTTTTTTGATCAGGAGGATGAAGAACAACACCCATCCCTTGGCAACGTTGAAAGTCTTTTCGTTTAAATTGGTCGTGACATTGTTTCAATCAGAAAGCTACACGCTGATTGACAAAAGAAACCAAGTGCATGGCTGATCCGAAGATCAGCCATGCACGCCATTGCGAAAGTTATCTGTCGTTCAGAACCGTCAAGAGTTTTCTCTTGATCGTTTCTTGGCGGCGTTTGTCGGTAATTTTATATCCCGGCAGATCTTGTAGATAAAAGGTGTCAACAGCTACTTCTCCATAAGTTGCGACGTAAGCAGAGCGAATAGAAATTCCCGATTCACTAAGCGCTGAGGCCAGTTTGTAAAGTAGGCCCGGCCGGTCAAGCCCCCTGGCCTCCACCACTAGCGCATCGCTCGATGATTCCTGATCCAGAGTGACTGCCGAGCGCACATCAAACGTCGCTCTGCGATCGCCAATGCGCGGTAGCATATCAAGTTTGAGATCGAAGTCGCCAGCCACAGTTGCCTCGAATCGCTCCGTTAGGGCACGCAAAGCGCCTTCCTGATCTGGCCCCTCGATCAACGATCGCCCCTCCTGCCCTCGAAAGACGAATATGTTTGCCGCCATATCCGGCCCTTTATATGCTGGTTGAATAGGAAACGCAGTTGAGGCCCGCACAACCCCGCCGACCGAAACAATGGTGCCAGCGATCGCGGCAAATAGACCGGGGCGGTCTCTTGAATAAACCATGAGCTCCAACCGGCCATCTTCCAGTTGCCTAACCGAGGCAGCACCGGGCCTGCTGGAATGGTCAACCTCGCGAACCATGCGTGCAAATCTGGCAGCTGAATCTGGGGTGACGCTCTCAAAGAAAGTAGGGGTCAGTCGTGCGAAGAACCGTTCCAGTTCCGGGACCGACCAGTCGGAAAGCTTGCGCGCGGTTTTGTTGCGCAGATCTTCCCGGCGTTTGTGAAGAAACCGATTGAGATGCGGCATTCCACCTTTGAACCAGGCCTGTGCTGCGTCATACAATACCGTCAGATCACGGCGCGTCCAGCTATCCCACGCGCGAAGACCAACCACACTCAGGTGACATACGGTCAAGATAAAAAGGTATTCGAGTCTTTTTGCGCTGCCGATTTCCTCACAAAAACCTTGTATGGTGCTAAACTCCAAGACATTCCGGCGCGCCACTGTATCGGCCATGACAGGGTAATGCATCACAGCCCAAATGACATCATCGACGTCATGTTCTGCCACCAAAAACCTGGCCGAATTACGAATCTCTTTGGCGACCCTTTCCTCGTCCAGATGAGGAAAAGCCTCCCTGGCCTCATGCAACAATACTGCGGTGAAGAATGGAACGACATCATCCGCCGCCGCTAATATTTTTGCCGCGACTGCATACTTCTTGTCTGTTGTTCCTTTGTATATATTGATCAATATGCCAACAGCTTTCAGCGCATGTTCATCGAGGGTGTAGAGACGGTGAAGACCATATTTGACACGACCGACGAGGCGGCCGAAAACCGGCAGAGACCGGCCAAGAAGGCCGGTCTCTGCCATATCGCGCAAGACACTTTCCGGTTTTTCCGCGTCCAGTAAAATCGATTTGAACACCGTTGCGATATCCGGATCACGAAGCACGGCCTTATGAACAGCACCTGATACCTCCGCCACCGTTTTCAATGCCGCGGGATGGATCTCACAAGCGGGCTTGCTTCCGGCCAACCTGAACAGGCGGAACAAATCAAGCGGTCGTTCAACAAGAGTTGTATGATCCACAAAGTCAATGCGGTTTCCGCGCATACAAAAAGCCGACATGCCTCCGAGCCCATCGGACTGTATTCGCTTGGAGTTGCGAGGTGGTGTCGTCATACGCCGAGCTCCAAACATCGCTGGCATGACGAGGCGCGGCCTCTTTACTTCAGCCTCTTCAAGGCTGGCGCAAATCACCCCGGTCAGTCTGCCCACTTCTGTTGCTGTGATGAAATAGTGCTTCATCAAGCGTTCGGCTGCTGGCATCTTGTCACTGTTGCGATATCCGAGCCGCCTTGCGACCTCCGGTTGAACATCGAATGACAGCTTTTCATCAGCGCGCCCTCGGATGTCGTGCAACTGTACGCGGACGGACCAAAGGAATGAGCGTGCTCTTTCAAAACTCATCAATTCGTCTTCCGAAAAGGCACCAGCCTTGACATGATCCAAAAGCCCAGTACCACCATAAACATAACGGGCAAGCCAATGCAGGGTCTGCAAATCGCGCAACCCCCCTTTTCCTTCTTTTATATCAGGCTCAACGCGAAATCTTGATGCGGGTCCTTCGGTAAGGCGTGCCTCACGTTCCTCAAGCTTGGCTTCGACAAATCCTGGTATTGTCTGTTTACGATGCTTTTCATATCGCCGGTGAAAATCTGCAAACAGTCGCTCACTACCGCCAAGGAACCGGGCATCCAAGAAAGAGGTGCAGCCAGTAAGGTCATGTTTGATAAAATCAAGCGCGCTGGCAGGAGAATGCACAGACTGTGCTACATTCAACCCCGCGTCCCAAAGCGCATATAGCACATAGTCGAGCAAGGGTTTGATTTTTTGTCCCGCATAAGGCCCATGAAGCAATAGAATGTCCAAATCAGAAAAAGGTGCCAAAACGCCCCGGCCATACCCTCCGACTGCCGCAATTGCCAGGTGCTGAGCTTCTTCAGGATAAACGGCACTGCCCGCAGTAATTAACCCTTTGACAGCAGCATCAGTTGCATCAGCTAAAAGGCTTGCTGTGTTCAAGCCTTTTTTCGGTCGACCGATATTTTTCTTCAAAACCGCATGTCTAGCAGCGCGAATAATTTGACCAAGCCTGGCACTGCATTCCGTTGGGGAAAAATCGGCTGCCAGCTCTGGCAGTAGTGTTTGCAGATCGCTCTGGGATGCCTTTTTGGATGACACAGGGTCACTCATCATGTTTCAACAATTCTCTCAAATGGTAAAGAGTATCGAGCGCTTCGCGCGGCGACAAAGCATCCGGATCCGCTTCTTTCAGCATTGCAATAAGATCAGAAAAAGCCGGTTCCTGCACTGAGGAAACGGGCATTGCGAACAAAGGCAAATCGTTCACCAAAGCCTGAACGCCACCGTGTTTATGAACCTTGCCTTCCTCCAAAAGTTTCAAAACTTCTTCTGCCCGCTGCACCACAGCTGATGGTAATCCGGCCAGGCGTGCCACAGCCACGCCGTAAGACCGATCGGCGGGGCCTGTGACCACTTCATGCAGAAAAATAACCTCCTGTTTCCATTCCTGCACTTTCATCGAGAAATTCCGTAACCGTGGTAAGCGGTCCGATAGTTTCGTTATTTCATGATAGTGCGTCGCAAAAAGACCGCGGCAGCGATTTGTGTCATGAAGATGTTCAACCGCTGCCCACGCGATCGATAACCCATCAAAAGTTGCGGTACCACGCCCGATTTCATCGAGGACGACTAGAGATTTCTCCGTCGCCTGGTTGAGGATTGCCGCGGTCTCAACCATTTCAACCATGAATGTGGAACGCCCCCTGGCAAGATCATCCGACGCCCCGACACGGGAGAAGACCCGATCGATGACCCCAATATGCGCTGTATCCGCCGGCACAAAACTGCCCATCTGTGCAAGAATGGCAAGCAATGCATTTTGGCGCAGAAAAGTCGATTTGCCGGCCATATTTGGCCCGGTCACCAGCCACAAACATGGCTCATTGTGATCCGTCAACAGACAGTCGTTTGGGATAAACTGGCCACCATCGCCTAAGTCGCCACGTTTTACTGCCTGTTCGACAACCGGATGCCGGCCGCCGAGAATTTCAAACCCACGACTGTCATCAACCTTGGGGCAGCAATAATTTTCACAAACAGCCAGCTCAGCCAGCGCCGCAAAAACATCAACGCTTGCTAGTGCTTCTGCGCAGCGTGAGATTTGCGTTGAAGCAGCGGTGGCCTGCTCGACGATTTTCCCGAATAGCAAGAGTTCGCGCGCAATTGCACCGTCCCTCGCCCGGCTGATTTTTGCATCAAGGTCCGATAGTTCCACAGTAGTGAACCGGACAGCGCTTGCAAGAGTTTGTCTGTGGATGAATGTATTTGCCGTCTCACTGTTTTGCAGCTTGTCAGCTTGAGCCGGTGGCGCCTCGATAAAATAACCCAGTATATTGTTATGCTTGACCTTAAGCGCCTTGCATGCCGTCAGTGAACGGTATTTCTCTTCAAGACCCGCAATAACCCTACGCGCATTGTCTCTCAGATCGCACAACTCATCGAGCTCATCGTCATAGCCAGGCGCAATAAACCCACCGTCTCTTGTGAAAAGCGGCAAGTCGGGCGCTAAGGCCTTTTCCAGTAATACTTTGAGCGCCGATGTTGTATCTGCTTCAAGGTGAAGATCGATAGCAAGTCGCTCAATCATGCTCGGGGTCTGCCTTTTCGCGACCCCATCAGGTATGTGAGTTGTCAATAACGTCGTAATATTACCGGCGATTGACAATCCATCTCTCAACCCTGCAAGGTCGCGCGGCCCCCCACGACCGAGTGCCAGCCGCGACAAAGAGCGTGACATATCTGGTGTTTTTTTTGAAAACTGCCGCATTTTGCAACGCAAGCCAGTACAATCGCAGAAATATTGCACTGCATTCTGCCGCTCACGGATCTTATTGACATCCGTTAGCGGACTCGCAAGCCAGGTTCCCATTGTTCGCGCGCCGGGGCCGGTGACGGTTCTGTCGATCGCCGATAATAATGAACCGTGATAGTCGCCTTTTTGTGTCTGCGCCAACTCCAGGGATTGCCGTGTTACCGCGTCAATTACCATGCTGCCGGCGGTGCCCGTTCTTCCCGGTGGCTTGAATACTGGCAACTGGCCAACTTGTGTCAGCTCGATATAGGCCACGAGCGCACCAAGCGCAGAGATTTCGCTTTTACTGAAATTACCGAAGGCATCTAGGGACTGGACACCATAGAGGTCGGTCATTCTTTTTTGCGCCGTATGCTCATTGTAGACTGTATGTGATTGTTCCGTGACGCAGGCGCGACCGCCGGCCTCTTCGATAATAGTGTGCCAAGTCGCATTCAGACTTTCCGAAACCAAAATCTCGCCTGGCGCCAGCGCGGCGAGGTCTGCTGCAAACTGGTCAGTGGAAGTCGCCCGAGTACAGATTTCACCTGTCGACAAATCCGCCCAAGAGATTGCCGGAAGGCCCGCCCTTGGCACATATAGGGCAACAAGATAATTATTGCGGCGTGTATCGAGCAAGGTTTCTTCGGTTAGTGTACCGGGCGTGACGTAGCGCACGATTTCCCGGCGGACGACCGATTTCGCGCCACGTTTCTTTGCCGCCGCAGGACTTTCTGTTTGTTCACATAACGCCACCTTGAAACCAGCCTTGATCAGGCGTGCCAAATAAGCTTCATGCGCGTGCCACGGCACACCACACATCGCAATGTCTTCACCGTTGTGCTGACCGCGTTTTGTCAGGGTTATGTCAAGGGTCGCAGCCGCCCTGATCGCGTCATCAAAAAACAGCTCATAAAAATCGCCCATGCGGAAAAACAGGAGAGCGTCACCCGCCTGTTTCTTCATCTCAAGAAATTGCGCCATCATTGGCGTCACAGCTTTCGCTGCTTTATGCGGATGAGCGCTGCCGTCCATACTTGCTCCACGAGACGTTTATATAGCGGGATGGGGAATGGTGTGGAAGCGCCGCTTTTACACAAGCGATTGGCTTGATCTTGGTCGCGGCTTGTAGAATTCTGACCTTTATGACCCTGACATCCGATAAGCAACTGGTCCTCTTCGTCAATGGCACGCCGATTGCGGTGAACATACGGGTCAACAAACGCGCCAAGCGATTGATTATCAAGGTTGATCCGACTGTGCCCGTGGTGCAGATAACATGTCCGTCCCGGCGCTCCGTTAACGAGGGACTTAACTTTGCCAAAGAGCGCATCCACTGGATTGCCGACCGCCTCGCAGAAATGCCCCCGCAGCGCCCGTTTCAGCCAGGTGCGCTGATCCCGGTGCAAGGTGTCGAGCATAGAATTGTCCATGTTCCGAATCAAAAACGCACGGTCCACGCCCATAACGCGCCGCCCGAAATCCGGGTCGCCGGGGACATACGGCACCTGCCACGCCGGGTGGAAGACTGGCTGCGCCGACAGGCCAGGACGGAGTTCTGCAACATGGCGGATACTTTTTGTGAAAAACTTTCGGTCCGTCGCAAACGGATTACGATTCGCGACACCAAAAGTCGTTGGGGATCGTGTTCCTCGGATGGTGGGATTTCACTAAGCTGGCGGCTGATTATGGCGCCGCCACATGTCTCTCGGTACGTTGTTGCCCATGAAGTCTCGCACCTCAAGCATATGGATCATTCGCCCGCCTTCTGGGATACAGTTGAGAGGTTGATTGATGATCGCGCAGCGGCGCAGGAATGGTTGAGCCAGTTCGGCAATCAGCTTTACGGGATTGGTGGCGGCGGCGTTCTCGTAAATTTGGCAGCTGCCTGACATAGCGGGGACTCAATCGCCCGGAGGTGAAGATTGATCTTCACTTGGATAAAGAACCCGGCTTGCCATGACGTCTTTGCCACTATCGATCGCCATCACGTCTAACAGCAATTCTTCCATGGAACTGGCTTGAACTGAGGTTGGTTCATAGCCGACCAACATTGCTTCGGCGGCAGCACGGCCAACTTGCCGATCGTTTTGTGACGGGTCAGATGTTCCATAGTCGCCGCTTAACATCAGGCGCAATCGCTCCATAAGGGAAGGCTCATTTCGGTTCGGTTGCCATAATGTTAATGGGATGTCCTGACGATTCTCCAGCGCCGCGAGCATCATGTCTTTCCACAGAAAAGCTGGGGTGCCGGAGCCACTGACCGGTGACCAGCCTGTTGTCATGGGTGAGAAGTCATCCTTTCCAAGCCAGACGACACCAACAAGACCGGCAGCGTGTCCGACAAACCAGGCATCCCGATTATCCTGTGTGGTGCCGGTTTTGCCCGCCGTCGTATAACCTGGTATGCTGGCACTCTGACCAGACCCCATACTGACAACCAGGCGCAGCATGTGATTCATAGCAACGAGCGGTTTATCGTTGATGACTTTCGTTTGCGTTGGTCGCTGGCGCGTAAAAACCGAGCGGCCATCTGCTGAATCAATCGAGGTGATAATGTATGGAACGGCCGTATACCCATCATTGGCAAAGGGTAGGTATGTCTTGGCAAGGTTAAGGGGTGTTGTTTCATTGACACCAAGCGCAAGCGCAGCCCCAGGATCAAGGGTGCCCGCAAAGCCGAGCCGACGGGCGACTGCGACAACTTCTTGACGTCCGGCCTCTTCCTGCACCCTAATCGCCGCGGCATTGAGCGATCGGGCCATTGCCTCACCCATCTCCACTGGTCCATAATATCGTTCTTTGTAATTGGTCGGTTTCCAGGCTCCCAGCTCCACTGGCGCGTCAAGAATAATATCGTCAGGCTGCCGTCCGCCTTCAAGCGCCGTCAGATAGACAAAAGGCTTGAAAGCTGAGCCTGGTTGCCGCCTTGCATGGGTTACACGATTGTACTGGCTCGTTGCGTAGTCCCGGCCACCAATCAGCAGGCGAATCGCACCATTCGCCTCCAGAGCGAGCAATCCAATCTGAATATCATCCTTAAACCGCGTGTCTGTTTCGGGCAGTGTTTTAACAAGATACGCGGCTTTCCTGTGGGCTGCTAAGTTGAGCGTTGTGTGGATCACAATGTCACCTTTGACCGGGCCATAAACTTGAGACAGCTCGGACATAACGTGGTCCGTTGCATAAGGCGCCGGGTTATCCCGCATTTTCAGCAGGGCAATCGGCCCGGCCAGAATTGCATCCATTTTTTCCCGGCTGATATAGCCTGCGTCATGCATTGCCAAGATGACGATCCGGGCACGATCACGCGCAGCGTCTGGCCTCGATGAGGGCGAATATTTTGAGGGCGCCTTTAGAAGACCGGCAAGCATCGCTGCTTCTCCGACCGTCAACTGTGCGGGAGGTTTGTCGAAGTATCTATTGGTCGCAGCGCGCAATCCATAAGCACCGGCACCGAAATATACATTGTTAAGATAGAGAGCCAGAATCTCATCCTTCGAGTAGGTCATCTCAAGTTGCAACGCGAGGAGCATTTCCTGGGCTTTGCGCTTAACCGTTTTCTCCGGTGTCAGAAAAACATTTTTTGCAAATTGCTGGGTGATCGTTGAGCCGCCCTGGCGGATGTCACCGCTTCGGACATTAACGATGAGAGCCCTGAGAATCGCCATCGGATTTACACCCAGATGATGATAGAAATTGCGATCTTCGGTGGCGACAAAAGCCTGCACCACATGAGGTGGCAGTTCGGCGATCGTGACCGGTTTGCCAAAAATGTTGCCGTAATGAGTGATCAGTTCTCCGTTTTTGTCGAGGATGGTAATCTGTGAAGGACGCACCTGGCTGTGCAGCGCCGCGATCGACGGCAAATCCCGGCTAAAATAATAAAATCCACAAACAGCAGCGATAAACCCGAGGAAACCAACAAAGGTTACCCGATAAAAAAAACCGCCCAAAAACCGTAACCAGCGCGGCGCGTGGAACAGGACAGCAGACGCCCTTTTTGTACGCCGACGGGACGCGGGCCGCCGCTGAATCCGCTTTCGCGCCGTTATCGGGTTACCTGTCTTTTGTGACGCGGTCTTTTTTTTGGTCGGGTTTTTTTTCTTAGCTGAAACTTTTTTGGTCGGGGTTTTTTTCTTAGCTGAAACGATGGAAGATTTACGGCGTGCGGAAGTCTTCTGCTTCACAGCTTTAGCGCTTCGCGTTTTGCGTGTTTTTGATCGTTTCCGGCTCACAGCGCAGCCTCGCGGGAAGCCGTTAAAAGAGCCTAAAGAAACGGTTAATGCTGCTTACTATTTAGGTATTGACAAAGAACAAGAAAAAACCGGCCCTCATTATGAGGGCCGGTTTGAATAGGCTCTGAATTTGTTTCAGATTAGAATTTAAACTCTACTTCTGTACGACGGTTGAGAGGCTCACGCACACCGTCAGATGTCGGCTTGGCTGGGTTATTTTCGCCCAATGCCGAGCTGCTGATCAGGTCGCCTGGCACACCATTAGCGACCAAGGCATCCTGCACAACGCTTGCGCGACGCGAGGACAGCGCATTGTTGTAAGCCGCTGAGCCTGAGGTATCCGTGTTACCTTCAACAGAAACAGATGAGATATCATACTCAAGAGCCTCTGCTGATTTGTCGCGGATCAGGCGCTGAGCAGCATCTGTCAGGTTTGATTTGTCGTAGTCGAAGTACACCGTCAGGGCCAAATCTTTTGGCGCATCAACCGCTTCAACGATTTCTGGCGGGCATTCAGAGGTCATCACGACCCGGCTGCCATCCCAGCAATCTTTGTAAGAGACAGGCGCAGGTGCCGGTGCTGGTGCTGACGCGCCCCAGTTCCAACGGAAACCAGCTGTCAGTTCATTGGCTGAATACTGACCGTTGAAGCTTGCAGGACGATCATTGACGAAGCCGCCATATTTCATGTCACCGGTTAACAGGTAACGGTAGCGCACGTCAAAATCGATATTTTCTGCAACATCAAAAACCAACCCAGCCATCGCCTGATAGGCAACAGATGTATCTTGGTCACCAATGACCCCACGATAAGGGTCAGTGGGTGCATTAGCTGGCTGGAGACCTGCGATACCAAGATTGTTCACCTCAGAACGCATCCGTGCAAGACCAATACCTGCACCAACATAGGGATCAACCCGATCACTGCCACCAAAGTCGAGATCTTTGTAAACATTGATCATGTAGGTGGTCATTGAAAACTCGCCAATGTCACCATCAGAAGCAAAGCCGGCGAACCCGAGCCCGTCGCCTTTAAGTTCATCAACATTTTGTGTACGAGTGGCGAATTCGAGCTCCCCACGGAACCCTTGTTTAAAATACTTGCCGATCGCCCCGTAAATGTTCAGCGCTTCATCAAGATCATAATCGGTGTCAAAGCCCGGGCCGTTCGGGCCGCTCGGGAACGCATCGGCGGACTTAAGGTCCACCTCGTCATTAGACAATGTATAGCCCGCACCCAGAGCGCCATACCAGCCCTCGCCTGCTGACGCAGCTGAACCAAGTGCAATAGACCCGGCAGCAGCTAAAAGAGCAAATTTCAGTTTCATAACCCCTCCTGAAGGTGACAATGAGTGCGTCAAATAACGCATACTAATTCCAGTTCAACGTTTACCTAATTGGTAACCGATGAAGCAACCGTTTTTTGCGAAAAAAGTGCCGGAAACGGCAAATTTAATCACCTGTTGCATATTCGCCTCGAAACTAAACAATTCAACCGTGCCGAGGGCAGTTTTAGGTCGCTCCACGAAGTTTTTTTTTACAACAGTGTGCCGGAAACCACAGGTGGTCACCGCCGGGCCTTGCTGATGCAAGGTCCAGACCCAAATGCAAGGTCCAGACCCAAACTTCTGAGCCTTTGAAATTTACTTACAGACGCAGGAACCATGTCTGATTCGGTCCCCAATCAGAACCGGAAAATCCACTATCAAAGTGTTGATCTTGTGCCGCTGACAAGCCTTCGATTAAAGCAAGCAAGGCGCAGCTCGTTATGCGTGAGTTGTGCTTTTTTGGGCAGGGCACGCCCCTCAGGAAGGCAGGCAATAAATATGCAGCTTTCGCTCGAAACAAATCATTCTCCGGTTGAAACTAACGGATTATTTTCTACCAATGTATGCTCGGGGCGTTGTAGAAACGTAACCTGTTTGTCCATTTTAGCCAGTACAGGGTCAATCAAGCTTCATGAAAATTGCTATAGTGGGAACAGGCATTGCGGGCTTGAGCGCTGCTTACGCCTTATCCCGGCGACACGATATTACACTGTTCGAGGCGGACCGCCGGGTTGGCGGCCATTCGCATACAGTCGACATGCCGGACGGTTTCGGCGGTACTGTGCCGGTCGATACCGGTTTTATTGTCTATAATACGCCCAATTATCCCAATCTGGTCAGGCTCTTTGAGGCCACAGGGGTCGCAACTGAAGAAAGCGACATGTCTTTTGCCGTGTCTATCGGCCGCGGGAAAACCGAGTATTTCGGCGATTTTCGCGGTATGTTCGCCCAGAAGCGGAATTTTTTCAGGCCAAGCCACTGGCAGATGATCAGGGACATCCTGCATTTTTACAAAAAAGCGCCTGGATTATTGGAACATGTGCGCGCGCAACGCAAAACGCTGGGCGAACTGCTTGATGATATCGGATATTCGAGGGCGTTTCGCTATCGCCATATTTTGCCGATGGCAGGGGCGATCTGGTCGATGCCGGTGGAGCGGGTGAATGATTTTCCGGCCGAGGCCCTGATCAGTTTTTTTGAGAACCATCAATTGTTCGACATGGATCTTCTGGGCCGACCGATCTGGCGCACAGTGACAGGCGGCAGCAGAGAATATGTGCACAAGGTCACCGCAAGTTTTGCGGATGATATTAAGACAAACGCTGCCGTGCTTGCCGCTGCGCGCCATGATGCAGGGGTCAAACTAACGCTTGACGGCAGCCAACGAAGCGAAGCGGTGTTCGATCAAGTTGTGTTTGCCTGTCATGCGGACCAGACCCTGTCGATCCTTGGCACCGATGCAACGGCGCGTGAACGGGCCATCTTAAGTGCTGTTCCTTATGAAGAAAATCTCGCTGTCCTGCACGCAGATCAGGACCATTTACCGAAACGGCGACGGGCCTGGGCCAGCTGGAATTATATGGCCGATCGCGAGGCGCATTCAGACGAGACCCTGTCACCTGTCGCTTTGACCTATTGGATGAACCGCCTGCAAAATTTGAAAACCGCTGAGCCCGTGCTGGTTACCTTGAACCCGCTCACATTGCCCGCGCCGGAGAAGACTTACGCCACCATCACTTACGGCCATCCGCAATTCTCGCGAGAGGCTTTTGATGCTCAACAGAACTTAAAAACAATACAAGGAACTGATCGGTTATGGTATTGTGGTGCCTGGTGTGGTCACGGCTTTCACGAAGACGGTGCCAGTTCGGGTTTTGCTGTCGCTGCAGGCCTGGGCGCACCGGCAAAATGGGCCGGCACATTTAAAGAGATGAGCTCAGCCGGTGCCAATGCGACACCGCTTGGTAACTCTCATCTTCATATACTTGCAGCTGAGTAACCCCAGTAGAGAACGAGCCGATGCAAAATGTTTTTGATACGAGGCTCTATGTTGGCGCTGTTTCTCATCGCCGACTTCGCCCTGTCTCACACCGTTTTGCCTATAAAATATTCTCGATCCTGATTAATATCGATGAAGCGCCGGACCTTGATCGGTCTTTGCGCTGGTTCACGCACAACCGGCTTGGCCTGATCAGCTTCATGGACAAAGACCATGGCCCCAAAGATGGCAGCCCGTTGCGCCCCTGGGTGATAGGAAAACTGCGCGCCGGCGGTTATGAATTTGAACCAGGGTCCATAAAACTGCTTTGCTTTCCGCGCTTGTTTGGTTTCGTATTCAATCCCCTGTCAATATGGTATTGTTACGACACGGCAGAAAAGTTGCGTGCAGTTTTATACGAAGTTCGCAACACATTTGGCGAGTGGCGAGGTTATCTCTTGCCGGTTAATCGGCCCGAAGGCAGCAGCGCGCGCATTGTCCGGCAAACATGCCGCAAAACATTTTATGTCTCACCGCTCATGGAGATGAATTGCGATTATCATTTCAGCCTTTCTGAACCGGGAGAAACCCTGACCGTTGGCATTCGTGAAACCCGGGAGGGAGAGCGAATTCTTCTTGCAGCGCAAACGGGAAAATCCGTACCTTTTACGGATAAAAATATTTTCCGAACGTTTTTAAGTCACCCGTTGATGTATTTCAAAATTGTTGCTGGCATCCATTGGGAAGCCTTCCGTACTTTGGTGAAAGGGGCAAAATTCTATGCCAATCCACAAACCAAAACCGGTGATGTGACTTATCCGGATCAGCGCTGAACAGATCAGCCGTATTTAGCCAGCGCTTCTTCAACATTCAGTGTTGGAACGTCGAGCAGACCGCCAGCAACTGATCTTGCTTCCCTCATATCGAGATTCTGTATCGTCCAGTCGGCATTCGCCACAGCTGGGGCCATGATAAAGTCGAGAGTCCAGGCATCTTCTTCCGCGATCAACCAGTGAACATTGTGCTTGTCGTCAGATATCGTCGAGAAAGCACCTGGTTGCTCAACCCGATCCACTATTGGCTCAACCAACCAATTTCTGTCATTCATCTCTATACGGTCATATTGACGCAGATGAAACCGCCCGCCGAGCACCAGATGCGCCGATGCCATACCTGTATGACCATGTGGAATTATGGCTCTCCCCGCTCCCACAGCAAACAACTTGACGTAAATTGATCGTTCAACACCTTGAGGATCAGGCAGCACGATCTTTGTGGTACTCACCCCTTTTTCAGCAAAAGGTGTTTTGGCCGCAACGCGTTCGAAATCAATGCTGTTCTTCAATTCCTCGTGGTCGATCAGCTGCGCCAGCCGCGTCATCTCCACTTGCCATTCGGCCGGGACCAGTCGCCCGGTCCGCATCTCCAGTGCCAGCAGATGGATTTCACGAAGCCAACTTTGTAGATCAGTTTTTCTTGCAGACACGACCGCACCAGCACGCATCGCCAGACTTGACAGACCGAGAAAAGCGGCACACGGGCCCAACAGTTTCACAACGTCTCTGCGATCAATCATTCTCACCGTCCATTTCCATTGAAGGGTGTCATGGGTAAGTTTGATCGGTTACGTGCCGAAAGTCCATTGCCGGTAGCTTTTCGGGCAAGAACTACCGAACGCGCTGTAAATTTCCTTTGACGGCGACATCCTCACCCGGCAAGCGCCACATTGTCAGGTCCGTCTCCTTTGTCCTTCCTGGCATTCCTTAACAGGCAGGCACTGATCCGTGTTCTGACATATTCAGAAGAAAATGGTAAAAGAAGCCAGCCCGTAACACCGACTTTGTAAAGAGACGAATCTTCTTTTTCACCGACGACCAGAATGGGTGTCTTTTTCAAGACCGCATCTTTGCTTTTTCGGACTTTCCTGCAGATCTCATTCACATTAATATCGTGTGCGCCGTATTCAAGGATCAACAATGAGGGTGGGGCTTTTTTGACCACCGCAAAAAGCTCCTTTTGGTCTGAAAAAACCTTGACCTTCAACCCGTCCGTCGCCAATGCATCTGAAATCGCGACAACTTCATCAGCCTCTCCACCGAGGTAAATCAGTGTGGCCTCGGCGTGTAGGACAGGCACCTGATCCGCCCTCTTCCAGCCGCTGGGGATGGTACGCGAGCGAGTGAGGCGTTTTGGCAAATCTATGCGCTGGCCATCACCAGCAGCAATGACGTTCAAATTATCTCCGGGCTTGAGAACCCGCTGCTTGGCGTCCGATGTCATCCGGTCGATATCGTCGTCGACATGGACCGGGTCATGGTGTGTCAACGCCAGCTGCCGAACGTCAGCGTATTTGCTGACCCGTGCTGCATAATCCGCGGTGCTGTGCCCCCAACCGATCCTTTGGTCAAACTCTTCAGGCGTGTATTGCGCATCATGGATGACCAGATCTGATTCGGACAAAAATTCGGCATGATCCAGGTCACCGCCGGTTATCGGCTGATCACAACAGGCCAGCTCCCGTGAGTGCGGCTCATGGTCACATGCATAGACAACGGAAGCACCGTCGACCTCCAGACGGTACGAAAGCGTCAATGCCGGGTGATTGAGATAGCGGGCCCGAACAACAATCCCATCGATTTCAAAATACCCTTCCACCAGTTCATGAAATCTGATCGTCGCCCCAAGCTGTTCCAGGCCGATAGGGAAGTAGGTGTATTGCATCTGACCCGACAAAGCTTCGCGGAATGACGTGCCAAGACCCTGTGGGCCGTAAATATCCCATTCCATACCCGGCACAAACAGCGGCGCAAAGAAAGGGAAACCCTGGATGTGATCCCAGTGGGTGTGGCTGATCAGCATATGCCCGCGCTTGGGCATATCACCTGACTTCATCAGTTCCTGGCCAAAAGCATGCGCGCCAGAACCGCAATCAATCATGACAAGGGTGCCCCGATCTGAGCGCACCTCAACGCAAGATGTATTGCCGCCATACCGTATAGTGCCCGGACCCGACTTGGGCAGGGAGCCACGTGTGCCCCAGAACTTCACATGCATACTCGAACTTTCTCTGAATGCAGGATATTGCCTCCGGACAACCGAAGCCTGCTCGCCGTTCTTCTCACCCTGTTTCAGAGACTATGCCAGGATCGTACACATCAAGGTGATCTAGGTCACAGTTTGCAGCGACGGGGGTAGTTGTTTTAACCTATCACATTGTTGATTTGTCAGCCGTTATTCAACCCGGCAGAAACGCGATTGCGGATCAGTCGAACGAAATAACCGATGATCGGAATACGGGCATAAATGCGCTCACCGGAATCCCAGTAGTCGAGATGCGACGTGATGAGGCCTGCTTCATTGGCCCGGACTTCACTTAAGCCCGTAATAGTTTCAAGAGGTCCGTCCAGTTTCATCCGGAAGCAAAAATCCCATTTTATGATTGCGCCTTCGTTGGACCAGAATGTTTCAAGAATCTTGAAACTCATATCGAAAAGCTTTTCATAACTTTCCTCCATAATAGCGACGAAATGATCCGCACTGCGCACATCGTTAAATGGATCCCGAAAATGAATATCGGGGGTGCAATAGTTTGTAAGATCGGCAATCGTTTCGTGATTGCTCGCGCGCAGAAAATCTAGATAGTTAGTAATGCCATCCTTAATCGTCATTTCCTTTAATCCTTGTCTTCCGGGATCATTCTTCTGGTAATCGCAAACGCCATTGGCGCCGGCAACAACCCAATAAACTTGAAAATCAAACCCATTTGCCACGGAAAGACGATTTCAAAGCGTCGTGACATCAGTCCCTTGTAAAAGGCCTTTGCTGCATCTTCGGGTTCCATAAGGAAAGGCATCTCGAATTCATTTTTGTCGGTAAGGGGTGTGCGAACAAAACCGGGACAGATTAGCTGGATCTGGATGTTCGCCAGATCGAGTTCAGGCTTCAAAGCCTCTGTCATATTGATAAGACCAGCTTTGGTCATCCCGTAGGCAGCAGATGTCGGTAACCCCCGGTATCCGGCAACCGATGCCACAACGGCAATCTGCCCTGCCTGACGGGCATACATCCCCGGTAGCAATTGCTCAATACAATTAACGGTACCCATCAGGTTAATATTTGTCAGTGTACGGAAGGCGTACGCCGAAAAATCTTTCGCGCGCATGGCCTGATGTGTCCCGGCATTAAGAACAGCCAGTTCTATTGAACCAAGCGTGGCCTCAATTCCCGAGACAATTTCGGCAACGTTATCCGGGTCAGTAATGTCGCACGGAAAAGCATGAACGGTGCCGGTCCAGCCCTTTGATTCTAAGGCAAAATCATCAAGATCAGCGCGTGACCGGGCCGAGGCAGCAACTTGCCAGCCTTCTTTTGCCATGTGTGCTGCAAGCGCCCGGCCAATACCATAACTTGCGCCGGTCACCCAGGCGATCCTGTGTGGATATCTGGCCATGTGTCAGCTTTCAGTATCGAATGGTAGGTATTCGATCAGTGCACCATTGTTGTCAAATGCCATACGCGTGAGGCGGTATGCATCATACCAAAGATCAATTGTCAGATCGCCCGTCAGAGCATATTTCTGACCAGAGTTATCTGCGTCATAAACCGGATCAGCCGTCTGGTAGGTGAACATCAGCCCACGCTGGGTGTCGAGCATCGCCGTTCGAGCAACTGTCTCTTTGTTCCAGTAGGTGCTGGTAAGGATATCCGCCGGTACCACAACTTCCCCCTCAAGACCACGTACCTGAAATCCGTCGGTTGTTTGTGTGCCAGAAACCTTGAACTCTCTGCTATTTTCATTGGTCTTGGTTTCGATTGACACGAGCTGGCCGGCTTTCCAGATCTCCTCATTCTCGTGTGTGTAACGATAAACCGGGAGCGGTCCGAGATTGACTTGCAGATCAATGCGCACATTAACCTGAAAGCCATCTTCCAGCGCCGTGACCATAATCCTGTGCTCGCCGATTTTTCGGCCATTTCGCAAAACCTCGAAGGCATAATTTGACGGTACTCTAAGGTCGCTGGCCTGCCGCTCAGGATCGTCATCCGCTGCCCCTGCTGGCGCTGTCTGCAACGCCAAGAGCCAAAAGACAATTGCCCTGAGCAGCTGTTTTGGTGAGAAAATCCGCAATCTTTTTACTCCCCCATTGCCAACCGCCTTAAAACGACTATCAACAGGCCATGCCTGATTTGAAATCCTATCTGAGCCCGCTGGATAATGCTACCGAGCGCATGGTTGATCGCACAATGACCTGGTGCGCGGTTAACAGCGGCACCGATAATATCGCGGGCCTGGAGAAGACCGCCGCGATGATTGTGCCCGAATTCAAGAAAATCGGTCTGAAGGCCGTGGCGTTGCCGCCGGCCCCGGTTACCCATGTAAACGACAATGGCGACATCATCGAGATACCACGCGGCGGCACGTATGTTTTGAGTAACAGACCGGAAGCTAACCGCCGCATTCTTCTGACCGGCCATTTGGACACGGTCTTTCCGATTGACGATGCCTTCCAGAAAATTGTTCGGCGCGATGACGGGACGCTGCACGGCCCCGGATGCGCTGACATGAAAGGTGGTATCTGCGTGATGCTGGAGGCAATCAGTGCCTTTGAGCAAAGCCCGCACGCTGAACATGTCGGCATTGATGTGGTCCTCAACTGTGACGAAGAAACCGGCTCGCATGCATCAGCATCGGTGCTTGTAGACAAAGCCCGATCAGCCGATATCGGCATGGTTTTCGAACCCGCCTTACCCGACGGCACACTTGCCGGGGCACGCGCCGGTAGCGGCCACTACACGTTCACAATAAAAGGTCTAGCAGCACACGCAGGGCGCGAGTTCGACAAAGGCCGCAATGCCATCGTCGGGGCCGCCAATGTGATCAATGCGATCAATGCATTAAATGGCCAGCGGAAAGATACGACCCTTAATCTCGGCGTCATCACCGGCGGGGTTGCAACCAATGTGGTGCCGGCAACCTGTGTTGTGCGGATGAACTCCCGAGGACGCTCACCCGAAGACCTCAAATGGGTTGACGATCAGGTGAAGGCTGTTATCGGCAGTGGTGGATTTGGTGACGATATCGAGGTTTCTGTGCATGGTGGTATCCACCGCCCGGTCAAAAATAATAGCGGCGGCACTTTGGCACTTTTCGAAATTGTGAAATCTGCCGGGACTGAACTCGGCATGGCCATCGGCTGGCAGGCAACCGGCGGTTGCTGTGACGGCAATAATCTCGCCGCCGCCGGGCTTCCCAACGTCGACACCCTCGGCGTTTGCGGCGGCGCGATCCATTCACCTGATGAGTTTGCGCTGATTGAAAGCTTCACAGAGCGAGCGAGGCTGGCGAGCCTCGTTATGCTTCTCCTGGCTTCGGGTGAATACGCATGGCCCGAAAGAATGAAAGATCAATAGGGTATAACAAGAATGATTCGCGTACGACCTGCACAACAAGATGATATCTCTGACCTGATGGCCCTCGTCGCCAAAGCTGGTCTGGGCATGACGACGATGCCGCAATCACAACAGGCAATGCTGAACAGGATTTACCTGTCACAGGAAGCCTTCGCCAGATCAGCGATGCCAACGCATAACGAAACCTTCTTTCTCGTTCTCGAAGATGATGGCAAAGTGATCGGCACCAGTTGTATCTTTACAAGACTTGGATTTGATCGGCCCTTTTATTCCTACCGCATATCACATCTGACCAACCAGTCACCTGAGCTTGATATCAGGGTGGATACAGACGTTGTGTATCTAGTCAATGACTATCATGGGTTTACTGAAATCGGGACGCTGTTTGTTGACCCGGATTGCCGCGGCGCTGGTGTCGGGCGCCTGTTATCATTCAGCCGGTTCATGCTGATGGCGGCCAATCCTGGTCGTTTTGGCGATAACATCATGGCTGAAATCCGTGGCTGGTCAGACTGTGATGAATCGTTTCCTTTCTGGGAGCACGTTGCCAGCAAGTTTTTCGATATGAGTTTTGTCGAAGCGGATAAACGCAGTGCCCATGACTTTCGGTTTATCGCGGACCTGATGCCGAAATATCCAATCTACGCGGAACTTCTGCCGTCGGCAGCACAAGAGATATTGGGCAAACCGCACGATAATTCCCGACCGGCGATGGAATTACTCATGGCGCAGGGCTTTCGGTACACAAATTTGATTGACATCTTCGACGGCGGGCCGAGCGTCGAGGTCCATACTGATAATATTGTCATGATCAAGGAAACAGCTGCTAAGAAAGTTGTCGCAGGGATCCCGCCAGCGGGTGGTGAAAAGGCTCTTATCAGTACAGCTGGCTTGGCGGATTTTAGCTGTATCCAAACTGAAATTAACCTAAGTGAAACCGACAGCGTTTCCCTTGATCCAGAGATGATGGCAGCGTTAGGGGTCAATGTCGGCGATACCGTTCTTGCTTCACTCCTGAAAGGAAGAAATTAATGTCGATGGGCCAACTTTTCATTAACGGCAGCTGGCGCAGGGGCGATGGCGAACCCTTTCAATCTTATGCACCAGCGACAGGCGATGAGCTTTGGACGGGTAATGGGGCCAGCACAGCTAACGCCGATGACGCCATTGCGGCGGCCACTGCGGCGTTTGAAAAATGGCGCAAAAGAGCCCTCGCTGACCGTCTGTCTGGCATCCAGAAATTCATCGATCTCCTCAAATCCAACAAGCACGCCATCGCCCTCGCCATCGCCCGCGAGACCGGAAAACCTCTGTGGGACGCGACAACGGAAGTGGTCGCGATGGTCGGAAAGGCGGATATTTCGGTCAAGGCCTATCAGGAACGAACCGGAACGAAAGTGGCTGAAGCTTCAGGCGCCGCGATGCGTCTCACCCACCGCCCTCACGGTGTTATGGCGGTTATCGGACCGTTCAATTTTCCCGGGCACCTGCCCAATGGGCACATCATTCCAGCATTGATCGCGGGCAATACGATTGTTTTCAAACCGAGCGAGATGACCCCTTTCGTCGCTCAGGAAACGATCAACCTCTGGGACCAGGCTGGATTACCAAAAGGGGTTATCAATCTCATTCAGGGCGACCGAAATGTCGCCGCGTATCTGGTCACACACGAGCAGGTGAAGGGCGTGCTTTTTACCGGCGGTATTCAAGCCGGAACAGCGATCCATAAAACCCTGGCGGGTCAGCCAGGTAAGATTCTGGCATTAGAGCTTGGCGGCAATAATCCGATCATCGCCTGGGATATCGAGGACAAGAGTGCAGCCGCACGGATCACTCTGCGTTCCGTCTATATCACCAGCGGTCAACGCTGTACTTGCGCCAAAAGGCTGATTATTCAAGACGGCGAAGAGGGCGATGCGATCATCGCTGCCCTCAATTCGCTTCTCGATAAAGTGCGCGTGGGGGCGCCTGAGTCAGATCCGGAACCCTTTATGGGTCCGCTGATTTCGGCCCGTGCGGCGGACGAGGTCCTAGCCGAACAGCAAGAACTGATTGCAGACGGTGCTGTGAGTGTGCGTGCATCGGAGCGCCTTGCGTTGGGAGCGGCTTTTCTTAGTCCCGGCATCATTGACGTAACACCGCTCAAGAGCAGACAAGACAAGGAAATTTTCGGACCCTTGCTGCAGGTAATACGGGTAAAGACTTTTGATGCTGCGTTGAAGGAAGCCAACGATACACGATTCGGTCTGGCCGCCGGGCTCATTTCTGACAGCCAGGCGCTGTTTGATCAGTTCATCAACGAAATAAATGCCGGCATCGTCAACTGGAATCGTCAGACAACCGGCGCATCAAGCGCGGCGCCGTTTGGCGGTATCGGCCTTTCCGGGAATCACCGACCCGCCGGTTACTACGCGGCAGATTATTCGGCCTGGCCGATGGCAAGCCTGATTGTCGAGGGCAAAGTAACGGACGAAGGTCCGATACCGGGGGTTGGTGCATGAGCGCTGTCGAAGTCAACTTTGACGGCTTGGTTGGACCCACCCACAATTATGGCGGGCTGGCCTATGGCAATCTTGCCTCGATGAACAATCTTGGTGACGCTTCAAATCCGCGTGCGGCCGTATTACAAGGCCTCGGAAAGATGCGGGCTTTGATGCAACTCGGCCTGACACAGGGCGTTTTACCTCCCCATGAGCGACCATCGGTTAAAACACTCCGCGCGTTCGGTTTCACCGGCAGCGATGCGCAGGTGATCGAAAGCGCCTGGTGTGTGTCACCGAAGCTGGTCATCAACTGCGCCTCTGCTTCGTCTATGTGGACGGCGAATGCGGCGACCGTTTCACCCTCAGCGGACACTGCCGACAGCAAAGTTCATTTCACACCGGCCAATCTCGGCTCAATGTTTCACCGCGCGATCGAGCCTAACTTTACTGGTCATCTGTTGCGCCGCATTTTCAGAGATAAAACCCATTTTTGCCACCATCACCCGATCCCTTACGGTGGACGCATGGGGGATGAAGGTGCGGCGAATCACGGCCGACTCGCGACCGAACATGGCGCCCAGGGTATTGAACTATTCGTTTACGGCCATTCTGCTTTCGGCGAAAAACGCGACGATCTCACCTTTCAGGCGCGTCAAGCAATTGAAGCATCGCAAGGGATTGCCGCAAACCACCAGTTGAACCAGGCGCACACTGTATATCTGCAACAAAGTGCAAAAGCTATCGACGCTGGTGCCTTTCACAATGATGTGGTGGCGGTCAGCAACGGCACGGCACTATTTTATCACGAAGACGCGTTCGAAAACAAAAATGCGGCCCTTGATGCTCTTGCTTCTGGTTGCCAAAAGCTCGGATTTGAGCCTGTGTGCATCGAAGTGCCCGCGGATCAGGTTTCTCTTGATACAGCAATCACCACCTATCTCTTCAACTCGCAGCTGATCACTCTGCCGGGAGGCGAAATGGCATTGATCCTGCCGACGGAAACACTGGAAAACGAACACACCAGCAGGTATGTCAGCGACTGTATTAGCAGCAACTCCCCGATCGCTGCTGCGCACTATTTCGACTTGAAACAAAGTATGAAAAACGGTGGCGGTCCGGCTTGCCTGCGGTTGCGCGTTGTCGTGACGGAGGATGAAATCGCCTCACTCGGCAACACCTGTCTTATGACGAAACAAAGGCTCTCCGCTTTGGAGGCATGGGCAACCCGGCACTACCGTGACCGCCTGATGCCGGAAGACTTAAGGGATCCGGAACTGCTGGTCGAAGCCAACACCGCACTTGATACATTGACCGGCATCCTTGGCCTTGGCAGTATTTACGATTTTCAGCTCTAGACGGACATCTGGCTTGATTCGTGATCAAATTTTCCCCAGCCTAGCGACAGGGGCGCTAATTATGTGCTAGCGTCAGCAGAGTTTTGTGTTTTAAAACAAAATTTTAAGGGGTGAGGGAGAGAGAATGACCAAAGCATCCGATCTATTTATCAAAGCGCTCGAAGAAGAAGGTGTTGAATATATTTTCGGAATTCCGGGGGAAGAGAACCTCGATTTTCTGGACAGCCTGTCTCGATCCAAAAAAATCAAACTGATCTTGACGCGCCATGAACAGGCTGCCGGGTTCATGGCCGCGACTTACGGTCGTTTCACGGGCAAAACAGGCGTTTGCCTGTCCACCCTCGGGCCCGGCGCGACCAATTTCGTTACGGCGGCGGCGTATGCCCAGCTTGGGGGTATGCCGATGATGATGATCACCGGGCAAAAGCCGGTTAAGAAATCGAAACAAGGTCGCTTCCAGATTCTCGACATCGTCGACATGATGGGCCCGATCACAAAATATACCCATCAAATTGTTGCCAGTGACAATATTCCGAGCCGTGTCCGGGAAGCCTTCCGGATGGCCGAAGAAGAAAAGCCTGGTGCCGTTCACCTGGAATTTCCAGAAGACATAGCCGACGAAGAAACCGACGAGATGCCGATTCCGGCATCAATTTGCCGCCGTCCTGTGCCGGAGGAAAAAGCGGTCAAAGCTGCCGTTGAGCGAATTGAAAAAGCCAAAGCACCGATTATTGTGATCGGTGCCGGCGCTAACCGGAAGGAAACCGGCAGGCAGCTCGCACAGTTGGTGAACGAGTACGGCATACCATTTGTCACGACACAACTTGGCAAAGGCGTCATCGATGAGCACCACAAACTGTTCATGGGTAACGCGGCGCTCAGCTCTGGTGACTTTGTTCATCGAGCGATCGAGGCCGCTGATCTGATCATCAATGTCGGGCATGACGTTATCGAGAAACCACCGTTTTTTATGAAACCTGGCGGTGCCGAGGTACTGCATATTTCATTCAACACAGCAGAGGTTGACCCGGTTTACTTCCCGCAGGTGGAAGTCATCGGAGATATCGCCAACGCGATCTGGCAAATCAAAAACCACCTCCGGCCGCAACGCCATTGGGACTTCTCCCGGATGATGGAGGTGAGAGATCATCATGACACACAAATCGGCGAAGGAGCGGACGATGCCCGGTTCCCGATTTATCCACAGCGGCTGGTTGCGGAAATACGTTCAGCGATGCCCGAAGACGGCATCATCTGTCTCGACAACGGTGTCTACAAAATATGGTTCGCTCGGAATTACCGGGCCCACAAGCCAAACACCGTTTTGCTCGATAACGCACTCGCGACGATGGGCGCCGGCCTGCCGTCCGCAATGGCGGCTCATCTGGTACATCCAAACCGCAAAGTCATGGCCGTCTGCGGCGATGGCGGGTTCATGATGAATTCTCAAGAAATGGAAACCGCGGTGCGGCTCAAAATGAATCTCGTCGTTCTCATACTGAACGACAATTCCTATGGTATGATTCGCTGGAAACAGGCCAATATGGGTTTCAAGGACTGGGGATTGGAATATGGCAATCCGGATTTTGTAAAATATGCGGAGAGTTACGGCGCATACGGGCACCGTGTTGAAAGCTCCGAGGGCCTGGCCCCGATGCTGAGCGAATGTCTCAACACAGACGGCGTTCACCTCATCGAATGCCCGGTGGATTATTCCGAGAATGATGAAATCCTGAACACCAAAATCAAAGAGATAAGTTCAGCGATCTGATGATTGCTGATACTCTTTGATCTGTTGATATGAAGGAGCTCCTGCTATGCCCCGGCTGAAGGACAAATATCCCTACTACCTGGCAAATAAAGCCATATTTGCCAACACCGACCTGAAAGTCACCGACAAGTACACCAACGAGGTGGCAACATCGGTGGCTTTGGCCGGGCCAGATGCCATTGATGCCGGTATAGCCGCTGCCGTTGAAGCAGCAGAGCCGATGGCAGAGTTGGCGTCTTACGAAAAACAAGCGGTACTTGATCATTGTGTGGTGCGATTTCGGGAGCGTTTTGACGAGCTTGCCTATGCTTTATGTGTTGAAGCCGGCAAGCCGATCAAGGACAGTGAAGGTGAAGTGACGCGCCTGATCGACACTTTTCGAATTGCGGCGGAAGAATCGACCAGGATGCACGGCGAGCTTCAGGCGCTCGACATTTCTCCGCGCGCGCGCGGCTATCGAGGTATGTGGAAACGGGTGCCAATCGGACCCTGCTCTTTTATCTCACCGTTCAATTTTCCGCTAAATCTGGCCGCACACAAGATCGCGCCAGCGCTCGCGGTAGGCTGTCCATTTGTGATGAAGCCGGCCTCAAAAACGCCCCTTGGTGCCATCATAATGGGTGAAATTTTAGCCGAAACCGATTTGCCGAAAGGCGCCTTTTCGATCCTGCCATGCTCGCGTGATGGCGCTGATCTGTTTACTGTCGATGACCGGCTGAAACTGCTGAGTTTCACTGGATCGCCTGATGTCGGCTGGGATCTCAAGGCACGCTGCGGCAAGAAGAAGGTAGTCCTTGAACTTGGCGGCAATGCCGCAGTGGTTGTTGATAAGGATACGGAAGATCTTGATGATGCTGTTGAGCGCATCATCTTCGGTGCGTTTTATCAGTCTGGCCAAAGCTGTATCGGCGTTCAACGAATTATTATCCACGATGATATTTACGATACGCTGAAAGCCAAACTTGTTGCCAAAGCCAAAACCCTTATCGCTGGCGATCCTAAAGAGCGAGACACATTCGTCGGCCCAATGATCTCGACCGGTGAAGCAACTCGCCTGAAAGGCTGGATCGACGATGCGGTTGGCGCCGGCGCAGTACTATTGTGCGGTGGAAATTTGAGCAACGGTAATATGCTTGAAGCAACACTTCTTGAGAATGTTCCCAATACCACAAATGCCCGCAACGAAGAAGCCTTCGGCCCAATGGCATTGCTTGAATCATTCAGTAACTGGGATGAAGCACTTGCGATGGTCAATGATTCAAAATTTGGCCTGCAAGCCGGGATTTTCACACGGGATTTCTATAAAATTCAAAAAGCCTGGGACAAGCTTGATGTCGGCGGTGTTGTCGTCGGGGACGTGCCGTCCTATCGGGTCGACAACATGCCATATGGCGGCGTGAAGGACTCAGGTCTTGGTCGCGAGGGAATCATCTTTGCCATGGAAGATATGACGGAGATTCGTAATCTGGTCATTCGGACTCGGCTTTAGTTTAAGTTGCTACTCTCAATAGAACAACGATTTTCCGGGCACGGTTAGGCGGCACATTATTTTAAAAACGAAATATTTGTAAAACTGAATAGCTGGCACCAAAGAGATCCATCCGCGGGCGATGATGGGGCTAGTCATTTTCGTACAATCGTATTAATCTGAATGTCCTTGTTCGTTATAATTGAAATAATGTGCAAATTGGGAAAGAATTCAAAATTGAGTCTATCAGGCCGGACTTGACAAAAGAAGAAAATAGGCGCGATCGGAGTCTGTAGAAGGGGCTGTCAGAGATGTCTCAGGATAAAGGCGAAGAGATTTTCCTGCTGTGGAAGGAATTGAAGAGAACGATCGACATGGCACATGCTGCAGATCTTAGTGATGTCGAATCTATTCTTCGAATAACTGCAGATACATTGGTCCAAAAATACTATTCCCTCGGGTTACCGACCAAAAAAGACATCCACAGTCTGGTTTGGGAAAATACCGAATGGCCTGCGACAGCTGCAACTTATATGGAACTAAAAGCAATGCTGCTGAAGGCGCAGGAAGTAGATGGCCAGATTGAAAAACATACGCCTGAGTTTCCTCCAACCTCAAATTGTGCCTGACTTTCAGCAGCGGCGGCTCATGAGAGTATGAATGTAGCAGTATGTGTTAGAGTCTGGCTGGGCTGTCAGATTGAGTGAGTAATGAATAACCCAGGGCGAACAATCAAAGTAGCACGCTTGATGAAGGGAATGTCGCTTGAGCGTTTATCAGCTTACGCGGGAATTTCCTTGAAAGAGCTTGTGCTCATCGAACATGATTACAAGAAAGCAAGCGCAAGGCAGCTTTTTCGGCTTGCAACCATTCTTAACATACCACACCCAAATTTGGCCCTGCCGATGGATGTTGTTGAAGCGGAGATCAATGAATCCACTTTGTTTCAGTCAGGCCTGGGTAGCACCGATATTTCCCTAACGAGCAGCCAAAGATTGATCTTGATAATAGGTCGTTTTTACGATGGCAGCCGAACGAATACGCAAGAGATGTTCAGCGAAAAGGAGCGAGTGAACATCGTGGAAATGCCCAGCGCAAACCGCTCGTTTGCCCTTCTTGGACTTGGCACGATGAACAATACCGACGATATGACGCCCTATTTAATCATTCTTGATACTGAGATCCGCAGTGAAAATTACCGACAAACAACACAAGCGTTTCATGGTGTAGAGAGGCTTCGGCAAGTACCTGTTTTTCTGACAGGCGCAGCCCCGACGAATGATCTGTACAAAATGTCCAACCGCTCAAATGTATACGGACGGCTCGCCAGGCCCAAAACACCCAGTGCCTACAAAGAGCAGATTACAGGATTGCTGAAAAAAGTAGAAATGCTCAATAATTATTTTTGACTCACATAGAGTTATTATTGAGGCCAAACTCAAAAGCGTAAATCTCACGCACATCGCGTTTGCGGTCTCTGACCTCTTTCAGCCAGCTTGGAATAATCGCCCCAGCACCGCACAGCACGCCCAGACAGAAAATGCCTACTAAAAATGTCAGATCCAGAACCATTTTTTTGCCTCCAACCAGCGATTATGGGTTGAATATAGGTGAAACAAGACAGTGCCCCTATCGCTAAATGGGGACTAAGATCGCTAAAATTTTAAATATTCTGTCTTGAGGCAGCATTTCCCTACTTTCCCCTAAAGGTTGTGTCATTTATTAATTGCAATCTTAGATAATTCCTTATTAACCACCAGCACCATAAGGTTCGACCTTATGACAAGCGCGCAGGATCACAGTTATTCTCTTCTCTATCTGGATGATGATCCCATGGCGATCCAGAACATGAAGGGGCTGTTGCAAAATCACCTGGATCAAGTACGCCCAGAATATTACGGCTCCCCTCAGAAGGCGATAAACGCCCATCAGGAACGTCATTACGATATCGTTATTTCCGACCTTCGCCTGGGCACTACAACCGGCGTCGAGGTCATCTCTCAGATGAAGGACATCGCGCCATCTAGCGCTTATTTGCTGGTCTCTGGTGATGCCGACCTGTCGGCGGCTCTGGCCGCGGTTAACGAGTTGAAGGCAGTTCGTTTTCTGGTGAAACCCTGCACCCAAACAGATGTCGATGCAGGTCTGGCAGATGCGCTCAGACATGTTCAAGAAACAACCAAGCTGGAAGAGATCAACCTGTCGCAGGGTGCGCTGGAACGAATGGGACTTGCCGTTGCCAGCTTCAATCAGTCATTCGCGCTTGTGCATGCCAATCAAGCGGCCCGCACACTCTTTCAAACCAACGAAACCGTTGTCCTTTCATCAACAAACCAGCTGGCTTCAACCGGCACTCTGTCGACCGCGGAATTGCACAGCCAGATCAAGGCATCGTTTCTGTCTCAGGAACGGCAGGGCTTGCCCGTCGCATGCGGCAGCGAGGGCAAACCTGCATCGTTAATTCTGTACCCACTTATCGACCGAAGTGTCGATACCAACGAGGTTTCATACAATCTGCTCGTCATAGATACTGCCAAATCAAAAGACATCGAACCTGCCGTTCTGTCACAAGCTCTTAACATATCGTTGAGTGAAGCTCGGGTGGTTCGTCATTTGGCGTGCGGTTTCAGCCTCGAGGACACCGCAGAATCCTGCAATCTGTCACTCAGTACAGTGCGTACTTATCTGAAGAACGCTTATGCCAAAACCGGTGCTTGCCGGCAGGCAGAGCTGGTCGGCCTCGCATTGCGGACTGCACCGTAAGAGCCGCCTAGATTTCTTCAGAACAATTTTTTTCTTTTTTTTCAAATATCACCATATGGGGATACTAAAACAGCATCCGGTTTTGTATCAAAGATCTCGTAGACACTCCTCTATGACTAAACTGTATACCATCCGGAAGAACAACAAACTGCGTCCTAAAGCCCTTCTTCCGGGTGGTTACAGTTCTTTCCCTGGCAAATCCTGACAGTAAAAGTTGCTCTTGAGTTTTCAATCAAGACTCAGCTATTAACACTTTCATGACAACCACACCCCCCAAACGCTCCCGGATTCCGCTGAACAGATGCAACCTCGCGGGCGCGATTGAAGAAATTGGCGATCGCTGGTCCCTGCTCATTCTGCGGTCTGCTTTTTATGGGTTAAGGCGGTTTGGCGATTTTCAGGCTGAACTAGCAATACCGCGCACCGTTCTTTCCGGCAGACTGAAAGGCCTGGTTGAAAAAGGCATTATGGAAAGCCAGCATTACAAAGAGCCAGGTCAACGCCCGCGACCAGAATACTTCCTGACCCAGAAAGGAGCCGATCTTGCCATCCCCATGATCGCGCTCAATCAATGGGCTGACAATTGGCTGGGGGGTGACAAACCGGCACCCTTGACTTTTCTTCACAAACAGTCTGGCGCGCCCCTCATCGCCGCGCTGACAGATGAAGCAAGGCACCGCATACCCATCTCCAATGCGAAACGGCAGATCAGAATTTAGGATCTAAGCCCATGGCTGGCCTCACTTGGATCGCCCGCCCTGATTTTTTTATCATGCGGCGATATACTGGCCACCGTTAACAGTCAGTACACTGCCAGTAATGAATCCGGCCTGCTCACTCGCGAGAAAGGCAACACAATCAGCGATTTCTTCCGGTGTGCCGAGGCGGCCAACTGGAATTTGGGCGACAATACCGTCGATAATCTTGTCATCAAGCGCATTGACCATGTCAGTTCCTATATAACCGGGAGCGATCGCATTGACCGTAATCCCCTTACGGGCCGTCTCTTGGGCCAGCGCACGTGAAAACCCGATCAGACCAGCCTTGGCTGCTGAATAGTTTGCCTGTCCGAACTGGCCCTTCTGGCCGTTGATCGAAGAAATGTTGACGATCCGGCCATAACTGCGATCACGCATCCCGTTGATGATCGGGCGCGTCATATTGAATGCGCTATCGAGATCGACCGACATTACTGTCCGCCAGTGATCAATACTCATTTTGTGAAACGGTATATCCCGCGTCACACCAGCGTTGTTGACCAGAACATCTGTCGGCCCTTGCTTGCCCTCAATTTCCTGAATCGCACTTTCGCATGCCTCAAAGTCGGCGACATCCCATTTGAAAATCGGGATACCGGTTTCGTTCTCAAATTTAGCCGCAGCCTCTTCGTTGCCGGCGTAATTTGCGCTCACCTGATACCCTGCACTCTTGAGGCCAACGCTGATAGCTTTACCGATGCCTCTTGTACCACCTGTCACGATAACATTCTTGGTCATGACTATCTCCCTAATGTAGTAGGCTTGTTTATCGCTCAACGCACATGGCAATACCCATGCCGCCGCCAATACAAAGTGTTGCCAGTCCTTTTGAAACGTCGCGGCGTTTCATTTCATGGAGCAATGTTGTCAAGATACGCGTCCCTGACGCACCAATAGGATGGCCAAGCGCAATCGCGCCGCCGTTCACATTTACTTTTTCCGGGTCCCATCCAAGTTCCTTGCCGACAGAAAGAGCCTGCGCCGCAAAAGCTTCGTTCGCCTCAATCAGATCGACATCATCAAGCGACCAGCCAGCTTTCTCAAGCGCCAGACGGGACGCCGGGGCCGGGCCAATACCCATAAGGGCTGGATCAACGCCGCAATGAGCCCAGGAGGCGATCCGGCCCAACGGTTCAAGACCGCGTTTAGCGGCTTCAGAAGCAGACATCAGCACCGTGGCAGCCGCACCATCGTTGAGACCTGAGGCATTTGCCGCCGTCACAGTACCCGTTTTAACAAACGCCGGCCGCAGCCCAGCAAGACTGTCCGCGGTCACCCCTTCCCGAATGAATTCATCCTTGTCGAAAACGACATCGCCTTTGCGATGCTTGACGATCACGGGCGCGATTTCCTCAACAAACCTTCCATCCTGCCTGGCCGCTTCCGCCTTGTTCTGGCTTGCCGCGGCAAACGCATCCTGATCCTGCCGCGTGATCTGATATTTCTCAGCCAGGTTTTCCGCAGTCTGTCCCATATGGTAGTCGTTAAATGCGTCCCACAAACCATCAACAATCATTGTGTCAGCCAAAGATGCCGGACCCATTTTTGTGCCCGACCGTAAAAAGGATGTATGTGGCGACATGGACATGTTTTCGTGTCCACCCGCGACAACGACGCTTGCATCACCATTCTGGATTGATTGAAAGCCAAGCGCGACGGCTCGCAGGCCTGAGCCGCAAACTTGGTTGATGGTCATGGCGGGTCGTTCGATCGGCACACCAGCATTAACACTCGCCTGACGTGCTGTGTTTTGACCCAGACCGGCGCTCAAAACATTGCCCATTATGACCTCGCCGACATCTTCGCCGGTAATGCCAGCTCTCTCGATCGCGCTTTCGATCACAATTTGCCCAAGTGCTGGCGCAGGGACCGTTGACAGTGAGCCGGCAAACGAGCCGATCGCCGTTCTGGTGGCGGAAGCAATTACAACGTCGGTCATGTGGGTTCCCTTTCCTGGACAATGATACGATGGTTTAATCTCTCCTGTACTTGCCCGAAAGGGTGACCTCATTGCAACACTTTCCGAAAATTTTATGATCATCTTGGGGTGACTGGCCTCTGGTTCTATTTCCACCATTGGAGTTGTTGACCATCGCTGCCATGTTGCAATGCAATGAAAACGCATCTGTTTGATCGCGTTGGGAAATCCTAAGGGAAGTAATCACCGGCATGGCCAGCCACGAAAAACAAGACAGTGACCCGTCGCCAGACGTGATCATGATCAAGAAATACGCAAATCGCCGACTCTACAACACTGATACTAGTTCATACGTCACGCTCGATTACCTCGCGGAGATGGTGCGGCGGAACGAAGAATTTGTGGTCACTGACGCCAAAACGGGCGCAGACATAACACGATCCGTCCTTACACAGATTATTTTTGAGGAGGAAAGCAAGGGGCAAAACCTTCTTCCTGTGAATTTTCTGCGCAAGCTGATCAAATATTATGGGGACAATTTACAATCCTTTGTCCCACCTTATCTGGAGCTCAGCATGGAGACCTTCCAGAAAAATCACGAAGCGATGCGTGAATCCATGTTGGGAGTGATCCCCGGCAATCCCGGCCTGAAGGTTTTTGAAGATGTTGCGCGTCAGAACATGGCGATGTTTGAACAAGGGATGAAAATGTTCGGCGTCAGCGGTGCTTCGTCTTTTGCAAATCCCTGGTCGGCCATGACGCCGGCTCAGGAAAAAAAGTCCACCGATCACGACGCAGAAATTGCAGCGCTCCGAGAGGAAATTGACGCTCTAAAAACGAGGCTGTCGGAAAAAGAATAAGCAGAATCAAGCGCTGCAGGCAGCTACAGCATCAGCGCTCTTTTCAACCTGGCTCCATTCCGGTTTCCGCTCAGGCCGACCGATGTAAAAGCCTTGCAGATAGTCAACACCCAGGCCCTTGAGCAACATCGCATCGGCATCATTGTCGACCCATTCGGCCACTGTCTTCATGCCGAAATTGCGCGCAAGATCGAGTAGAGTTCTGACAAACAACTGGTTTTCGCGGGACGAGGAAACACCGGTCACAAATGATCCATCAATCTTCAGTACATCAATGTCGAGCGCCTTGAGGTTGCGGAAAGACGTATAACCGGCACCGAAGTCATCGATGGCGAAATGACAACCAACATCCTTGATCTCCGAAACAAATTCCTTTGAGGCTTCGACGGCATCGACGACCTGTGTTTCGGTTAATTCCACGGTGATGCGGTCAGCAACATCGCGATTTGCTCGCAGATGGGCAAGATACCCTTCTGCCCAAACCGGATCTTTCACAGTCTCCCATGAAATATTAACGTTCAGCGAGACTTCTGGTTTCGCGTACAGCGCCTGTGTCGCCAGTTCCAGCACTCTGCGGTCCAAAAGATGGACAAGTCCAAGCCGCTCTGCGACTGGAATGAATTGCGGTGCCGGGATCTCTTTGCCGTTGTGGATCATGCGGGCCAGGCACTCATATTTTGTCCACTGATCATTCAGATCAGAAACGATCGGTTGATACGCCAGCTCAATTCGGCGCTCGTTCAGAGCGGTCAGAATAGTGTCGGACATTTCCGTGTAGCGCTTCCGCCGTGTCACGGTCTCTGTCTTTTCGGAAAACAACGACCAGCTTGAAGGACCGATCTGACGGGCTGCATCAAGCGCGGCTTCTGCACGGGCCATCGCAATATCGGAGGTTTTGACTTCTTCGTCGATTACAGCAACACCTGCACAAACAGAAGCAGTAACGCCGCCTGTTTGGGTTGTATAGATACTCTCGCGGACTGCACCGAGAAGTTTGTTGCAGACGGTTCTGACGTCCTGACTTTCTGTCCTATGCAGAATAATACCGAATTTCGTACCTGCCACACGACCCAGAGAGTCGTTTGGAGACAGCACAGACATCAACCGAGCCGATGTCTCAACAATCACTTCATCGGCAACATCGAACCCGAAATCGCTGTTCACGACCCCAAGGTTGTCGATACCAACCATGATATAGGCGCCCTTATTGCACTCACCACCAGTCATACTGATGTGCTGGCTCAGGAGTTCCTTCACCCGTTGACGGTTTAATTGACCGGTCAATTCGTCATAGGACGCAAGCCACGACAAACGGCTCTCGCGCGCTTTTTGTTCCTGGATCGTCCGCAAAACGCCGATTAGTCGTTGCTCGCCAGCAAACGCAAGCCAGCTACCGCGCTCTTCATACCAGCGCAGGCTGCCGTCTTCAGCCTTTATGCGATATTCGACGGTATAGCCGCGGCCGGAATCTTGGGCATTTTTGACTTCGCTCTCGCGGGCCATAATATCCTCGGGCGAAATCAGGCTTACAAGCATTGCCAGAGAATTAATCTGATCGCCGGCCTTGATGCCCAAAAATGACCCGATAGTATCCGGACTTGACCAACTGAGCTGATCTGTATTCTGATCATATTCAAACATCGCTTGCCCCGCGACTTCCATCGCCAGTTGGAGTGTGTCAGTTTGATCAGCAGCGCTTTTACTACTCATAGGTCTTACCCGTATCCGTGACGCGTTCAGGAGAGCCTGCCCGCCTCAGATAAGAGTTGTAGAGTACCAAAGTAAAAAAAATTTGAAGAGATTTGTACCAAAGAGGAGCGGTCAAACCGGCACAGGTTTTGCAGCTGTAAACAGATGATTAATAAAAAACCCCGCTGATAGCGGGGTTTTCCGGTTTTAGATGATGCAAAAAGCGTTAGCCGCCGCCCAATACGCCGCCTGCGACACCGAAATCGCGGCGCGCGGTCACGGTGGTCACAATAAACCCAGCCATAAAGTCTAGGAAGGTCATGGTCACAAAGACGAAGAATATCGAATTCCCGAACCCTTTGACGATAATGAACAGCAACAGGGCGACAATGAAAACCACCACAGAGAGCGCGTGATTCAAAATTGAGTCAGTGCCCGTCTGGGTTGCCCGTAACAGCTCAACAAACAAAAAGGCCATGCTGCCGATGATGTACGCATAGCCGTAAGTGATTGTCCAAACATCACCCGAGACCATCGGAATACCGATAATTTCCCTGTCGATCCAACCCGTACCGATCGTAAAAGTCAGGATTGTGTAGGCAACCAGGCTAACAGCCAGCAAAGGAAACATTTGAAACACCGCAACACACCTCTTCTTAATGAACGCCCAAGACACTTATAAACCACAAATAAGGCCCCGCCTAGGTTTTTCCAAGTCTACGCATGGATCGTGCCGTTCACAGCTCGTCGATGGATCCTGGCTGACGCATGCGGCTTTTAAGCCACATAACACCCATCAAATCCCGCACAGCGACCGCCGCACGCTGGAAATTGGTATATTTTGACTGACCATGCAGCCGAGGACGCGCTGTAACCGGCATGAATTCGATGTCCATGCCTTCACGCTTGAACAGCGCGGGTAAATAGCGATGGAGGTGGTCGAAATATGGCAATTTCAAAAACGCATCACGGTAAAAGACCTTGAGGCCACAACCAGTATCGTTTGCGTCATCTCCGAGTAGGCTTTTGCGGATCCCGTTGGCAAGCCGGGAAGCATAGCGCTTGGCTGCCGTGTCCTGGCGGTCCTGCCGCTCGCCCGCGACCATCATCAGGAGGTCCGGCGCATCCTCCCGGGTCAGGGCTTTGTACAGCGCCGAAATATCCGCTGGATTGTTCTGTCCATCGCCATCAAGCGTGCTGATAACGGCGCCGCGGGCGCCGACAATACCGGTTCTGATACTCCGGCTTTGCCCAGCATTGTTCCCGTGAGAAATGGCCCGCAATTCAGGAAACTCAACTTTCAACGTCGACAGAACCCGGGCTGTTTCATCGGTTGAACAGTCATTCACCGCAATAATCTCGAAGGCAACTTCGCCGCGCAACGCCGTCGCAATTTCAGTGATCAGTGTTGGCGCGTTTGCCGCTTCATTGAACATCGGCACGACCACGCTCAGCGATGGCACGCCATGCACCGGTGTCTTTTCAAGATGATACAATGGAGCAGGTACACGATCGGGCATGACGTTATCGGCCTTGGCTGCGGGGAAACGATGCCTGCGCTCATAGTGGCGCCATATCAGCCTGTAAACTCTATTGTTGCGCAAGGGTGACAGACAGAAGGAACTTGTTCTTTTATAACGGCTTTTTGCTGGAGCAAGACCGACCACATGACGACTGCCGCGATATCCGTAGACAAGAGACCGCGTATCGTACGCGCAGGAGTGCTGGTCCTTTTTGCCGCAATTGTAGCGATCGCCGGTACTTTTTCGCTGTCACCTCTTGATCGGGATGAATCTCGCTTTGCTCAGGCAACAGCACAGATGCTGGAAACCGGCGATTTTATCAATATTCGCTTCCAAGATTCCGAACGCAATAAAAAACCAGTCGGGATCTATTGGCTGCAGGCCGCCAGTGTAAGCTTGTTGTCGAAGGTAGAGGCACGCGAAATATGGGCCTACCGGATACCCTCTTTTCTCGCGGCTTTGTTATCTGCCTGGCTCGCCTATTGGGCCGGCTGCCGCCTGTTTGACGAAGAAACAGCTTTTCTCGGCGCTCTTCTTTTGATCGCCGCACCGTCTTTCAGTGGTGAGGCAACAATTGCCAAAACTGATGCCGTGTTGCTGACAACGGTCCTTGGCACACAACTGGCCCTCGCACGTCTTTATCTGGTGGGCCTCAGGGGTAATCAACGGGTTGGGCTTGGGACCGTTTTGATGTTCTGGATCGCGCTTGCCGCCGGCATACTGATCAAAGGGCCGATCACACCGATGATTGCGTTTTTTACGATTGTCGTCCTGGCGCTGGTTCATTTCCGGGCTGGTGTTCGGCAATTGTTTGACTGGTTCTTGTCGTTTCGCCCCGTTACAGGTCTTGTTATTCTTCTAGCCTTGGTCGGCCCCTGGATGATTGCGATCGGACTGGAAACTGAAGGCCGGTTTTTTAGCGACGCAATTGGCACAGACATGCTGGGGAAAGTCAGCCAGTCCCAGGAAAATCACTCGGGGGCTTTGGGGTATTATGCGGTTGTGGTGTGGTTTATGTTCTGGCCCGCCGCGCTATTTTTGCCCCTAGGGCTGCAAATAGCCGTAAAGAATCTGCGCCACCCGGGAATTATCTTCGCTTTGGCTTGGCTCATTCCGACATGGCTGGTTTTTGAATTCGCCTCGACCAAGCTGCCGCACTACACCTTGCCGCTATACCCCGCCCTGGCGCTGATTGTGGCGTTTGCTGTGACACAGATTTCCCGATCTGACGGCCCGCCGAAATACCAAATAGCCAGGTTGGCCGGTTCCGCCTTGTATCTGGCTGTTGCTGCCCTCGTCGCCGTTCTCATCATTTACGCAGGGGACCGATTCAGTGCCGCACGAACCGGCCTGCCGGAGTATCTGTTCGCGCTCCCGATCCTCGCTGGCAGTTGCCTGTCTTTGTGGCTGTTATGGCAGTGCCGATTGAAGTCCAGCCTTGTCTCTTCGAGCCTGCTTGGTGCCCTGACCGCTTGGATACTCTATCAGGGCGCCCTGCCAAGGCTTGATTATTTCCAGATGTCTCCTGCGATCTCAACCACGCTGAAACAGAACGGCCGCCATCCTCTTCATGATAACGCGCCACCGGTTGCGCTGCTCGGTTATTATGAACCGTCGGTAATATTTTTGGTCGGCACCAACACCATCAGTGCCTCTCCGCAATCTGCTGCGGCCTGGCTGATGGCAGAATCTGGCCATGTGGCAGTTGTTGAAGGAAGATACCAAGAAGCTTTCGTCGCTGCGCTCGCTGACACGCCGGTGCAAAAATTGGCGACCCTCACCGGTTACAACTATTCAAACGGCATAGATGTGGTACTAACCCTGTACATTTCAGAATAGACAAGAATTAAGCCACACCCGATGTCCCAGTTTCTCCGCCTCAAACAACTCGCTGACACCCATCCGGCGAAACTTTTTCTCTATCTGCTTTTTGCCGTTACCGGCGTGCGCATAATTTTTCTGTTTTTCAGCCAGATTGATCTGGGACCAGACGAGACGCAATATTGGTGGTGGAGCCGGGAGCTGGCTTTTGGATATTTCTCAAAACCGCCAATGATTGCCTGGTTGATTGGTTCAACAACCTTTGTGTTCGGTAATGCGGAATGGGCAGTCCGCTTGTCCTCGCCGTTCATCATAGCAGCGACCGCGTGGTTGATCTTTGTTGTCGCGCGTGACCTATACAATGAAAAAACGGCTCTGTGGTCAGGTATTGTTTGGATGACCATGCCCGTTATTTCGCTCGCTAACGCCATCGTGAGTACTGACATTCCACTTCTTTTTTTCTGGGCATTGGCGTTGCTCGCATTCGTCAAAATTGCAGACAAGGCAAGCATCGTTTGGGCTGTGATACTTGGGGCTGCACTTGGTCTTGGCATGTTGTCGAAATATGCCATGATCTATTTTCCATTCTGTATGGTCCTGGCCTTCGCGCTATCTTCTTATGCCCGAAAAGCGCTGCGCCCGACCCAACTGTTGATCGCGGCCGGCGTGGCAGCGCTGGTGTTTCTGCCTAATATCTTGTGGAACGCCGCCAACGAGTTTCAAACTCTGGCCCATACCCAAGAAAACGCGCAGTGGAACAAGGACACGTTCAATTTCGACGAATTCTTCGAGTTCTTTGGCGCACAGTTTGGGGTTGCGGGCCCGATCATTTTTGGCACTTTGCTGTGGGGACTGATCACTTTAAAAAAACGCATTGGAGATGATGAAAGCCTTGGCTCAAGGGATCTGATGTTGATTGGTTTTGCCCTGCCTCCTCTTGTCGTAATCCTGTTTCAAGCGTTCATCTCACATGCCAATGCCAATTGGGCGATGGCGTCTTATCCTGCTGTAACGATCCTCGTCGTTACCTGGCTAATACGTGCCGGGAGTATCAAGTGGGTGCAGGTATCGACCAGCGTTCACGTGGTTGTGGCGCTGGTTTTCATGATCGCAACCACAAATTTTTCCATCGTCGATGCCTTGGGCATGTCAAATTCGATCAAACGTGTTCGTGGGTGGGAACAACAGGCCGCCGATATTGCAGCTTATGCGGAGCAATACCCCGCCATCGTAGTTGATGATCGCGAATTGATGGGCCATTTGTTGTACTACATGCGCACCTACGGGAAGCCAATTTACGCTTGGGATCTCAACCGAAACGTTGAACATCATTACGAAGCGTTTGATCTTTTCGACCCGGCAAGCGTCGAAACCGCGCTGTTGGTGGCAAAATACCCTGCCTATCTATATTCCTATGTTGAGTTCGACAATATACTTGAGCTGGGGATTAGCGCCGCAGATATGAAGGTCGAGTGCCGGCGGCAATACTCCCTTTACGAACTATCTGGGTATGACAGCTCAAAAGGTCCTGACGATATTATACTACCGGCGGAATCCGTGAGCCAGCCCAATGAGAATTGCCGTCCCTACTAACGAGAAATGTGCTTTGAAGTGATGCTGCGGGCACGCTCCAGGCCCGATCGTCCTGACTTCGCGCGAATGCCTAACAAAGACAAGGCGCGTTTGATCAAAATGCCCACTGCCTTTAATCCAAACGCCATCCACACAAATACGCTCACCAGCAGCAGGAATAGTTTCGGGTAGGGTTTGCGGAAATGAGTCCAGAAATATCGCACAAGACTTTGTGCTTTGCGCGCTTCCACCCGCAGCCGATTGGTCCTGCTGGAGCTCTTATAATGCAGAATACTGACACCTGGCGCAAAGAATACGTCACCCCCAGCATTGCGCAGTCGCAGGCAAAAATCGACATCCTCCACATGCAAGAAGTAATCTTCATCCATCCCGTCAATCGAGAAAAAGGTCTCCCGCTTCATTAACATGCAGGCGCCTGAAATCACCGGAATTGGAACGGTTATGTCGGGGCAGGGGTCCTGGTGCATATTGAACCGGCGAAAATAGGGATGACGAGGCGCAAACTTGTAGAGCTTTGTCAGTTCGACGAAAGCCGTCCATGGTGTTAGCGGGCTGCGCCGGGAGCCTGCTTGTTCTGTGCCATCCGGATTAATCAGCTTACCACCAAGCACCCAGTCTCCGCGGAACAACGCCGCCTCAGTCAGTAATTCAGCGACTGCGCGATCTGGTAAAATCGCATCGGGATTGAGGATAAACAGATAACGGCCGGTCGCTGCCTTCGCGCCAAGGTTACAGGCGCCTGCGTATCCAACATTTCCATGACCTGAAACTATCCGTAGCTTCCCGGCCTCATCACCGGCAAGCGCCGATAACCGCTCTATAGCATTAGACCAATTGCCATTGTTGACCACAATAATTTCAGCGACTTCAGGCTGGCGCATGGCAGAAAGAACCGAGCGCACCAATAAAGGCCCGGTCCAATAGGAGACAATAATCACGCTGACGTTTTTGCGAACGCACGGAAGCTGCTCCTCCGCGAGGTCTTCTGCGACACCCTTCGTACTGACGTCCATTGCTGGAATACTCACACTTAATTCCCCCGTACGTGCCTGTTTTGCTTCATAAGCCGCAGCATAACAAGTCTTGACCTAGCTTTTAACGTAGACGTTCTGGGGAACCTGTCGGCTAACCAGAATAAACGCGAATACACCCAGCGCAAATCCGCCAAACCGCCACATCGTCCAGAGATTGATCTCAACAGCCACAAAGACAAACGCGACGGCAACCATAGCACAAATACAAGCACTCGCTGCGGGCGTGAATGAATTGGTTACAATAGAACGTAACATCTGCGCAAGTGCGACCGCCACCAGGCTGACACCGACAGCGCCAAACTCGAGCCATACCTGTAAAAAAATATTGTGTGGGTGGGTTGGCATAATATCCAGAGGGATCGACCAGTTCGGCAACTGTACTTGATCACTAGTTTGGGTCAGCGCCCAGCTATAATTGAGACCGCCGCCAAAAAGAAAATTTTCAGGGCCTGAGAAGATATGTTCTATCGAGAACCGCCAAGCGATCAATCGTTGAACCCAGGAAGCTGGCAGTGAGCCTATTTGGGTCAGCTGATCAATCGGCGGCAACATCAAAGCCAAAAACGGGGTCATCATGAGCGCACCCAAGGTCATCAGAAACACCGCCTGCACGGCAACGCGGGGGCGAAAATAGCCGGCCGCAGCGGCACCGCAAGCCACTGCAAAAGCAAGAACATTTGCTGACAGATCGAGAAGCAGAACAGCGGCTGCGAGTAACCCCAACAAGATGGCAGGTGCAACCTGGCGCAGGCCGGGGTTGAGCCGCGCACCGACTGCATTATCCGCCATTATGGCCAGCAGAACCGGGATGATCAGATAAAGGGTCTTGCCGCTCCCACGTGCTGCTGCAATAATTTCCTTGGCTGACAGGCCTTCGGGCGGAAGAATATCGCGAACCAGACCGCCCGTCAGGCCCTCGATGCCAAGCATCACACAGGCAAGTGTCACCCCAATAACATAGGTCCATAAAAGCCGCCGCCCGTTTTTCTCATCGATAGTTAGTGCCGACCAGATGATCGCGGCACAGAGCAAAACAAATAAAATGACCTTTGCTGCCCATGCCCAGCGCTCGGGCACCGGTGTCCATAAAAGAGAAAGCGCAGCATAGGCGCAAAAGAGCAGGAGCCAGAGAAAAACGCTCGACGGAGTGGGGGCTTGCAAGTTCTGCACACGAAACACGCGCACAAGCGCTCGCAAGGCATTGGGATAAAAAACAACACCAACCCCCATAAAGACAACCATCCCGGCGACGTTGCGATGTGACAGAACCAGCATGATCGGCAGCAGGCTTAAAAAACCAAGCTGCACAAATGCTGAAAAACCGACGCGCCAGTTATGTATGCGCGTCTTCAGGTCCATGATCAGACCTGTTTTAGATCTGGTGGCAGTGCCTCTGACGCCAATAACTGAATTGCTTCGTCCAATGCAATGACAGTCGACTGTTTCGACCCCAACCGACGCAGCGAGACCTTGCGCTCGTCAGCTTCACGCGCCCCGACAACTGCAATGATAGGCACTTTTGCATGCGAATGCTCGCGCACTTTGTAGTTTATTTTCTCATTCCGTAGATCGGTTTCGGCCCGAAGGCCCACCGCAGATAACTCGGCCGTGGCTTTGTCTGCGTAGTCATTGGCATCACTGGTGATGGTTGCAACAACGACCTGAAGCGGTGCCAACCAAAGCGGTAACTTCCCAGCGTAGTGCTCAATTAAAAGACCAATGAACCGCTCAAACGTGCCAAACACGGCGCGGTGCAGCAGCACCGGCCGCTCGCGGGCGCCGCTTTCAGCAACGTAGGAGGCATTAAGGCGTTCCGGTAGCACATAATCGAGCTGATAGGTGCCCGCCTGCCAGGTGCGCCCGATGGCATCAGTCAGATGGAATTCTAGCTTTGGCCCGTAAAAAGCGCCCTCGCCTTCGGCGTAGTCAAATTCAAGTCCCGCTGCGGTGAGCGCTGCGGCGAGTGCTTTTTCTGCACGGTCCCAAGTTACGTCATCGCCGGCACGGATCTCCGGCCGGGTCGCAAGCTTATAGGTGATGTTGGTCATCCCCATATCTTCATAAACGCGCGCGAACAATCTGAGGAATCGCCTGGTTTCCTCCGTGATCTGATCCTCCCGGCAGAAAATATGCGCATCATCCTGGGTCATCTGGCGCACGCGCAAGAGACCATGCAGCGCGCCGTGGGCCTCATTGCGATGGCAGCACCCGAACTCCGCCATCCGGATCGGGAGATCACGGTAGGATTTGATCCCTTGGTTGAATATTTGGATATGCGCCGGACAATTCATCGGCTTTAAGGCCAGCAAATCGCTTGTACCAGAGAGCACTGGTCCATCGTCGTCCGTTGACGGAATTTCGTCGGGCACAACAAACATGTTTTCCCGGAACTTGCCCCAATGACCAGATTTCTCCCACAGCTTGGAATCAAGAAGCTGTGGGCTTTTCACCTCCCCGTAGCCGTCAGCATCGAGCCGGCGGCGAATATAAGCTTCAAGCGCGCGCCAGATGAGATAACCCTTAGCGTGCCAGAAAACTGATCCTTGCGCTTCGGCCTGAAAATGAAACAGATCCATCTCCCGGCCGAGCTTGCGATGATCCCGTTTTTCAGCCTCTTCAAGTCTCGTCAGATAGGCCTTCATGTCCTTTTCGTTCAACCAGGCCGTACCATAAATTCTCTGCAACATGGCGTTGCTAGAATCGCCGCGCCAATAGGCGCCGGCGAGTTTCATCAGCTTGAATGCCTTGCCAATGTGTTTTGTGGACGGCAAGTGTGGCCCGCGACACAGGTCGTGCCAGTCGCCATGATGGTAGACCCTAATCTCCTCGCCTGCTGGAAAGTCGCGGATAAGTTCCGCCTTGTAGCGCTCCCCCATCCCGTCGAAATGGGCGACACAGGCATCGCGCGGCATGACGTCCTTGCGGGTCGGCAGATCGGCATCCACCAGTTCTGCCATTTTGCGTTCGATCTTTTCAAAGTCTTCCGTCGAGAACGGCGCATCGCGCGCAAAATCGTAATAGAATCCGTCTTCGATCACCGGACCGATCGTGACCTGCGTTTCGGGATATAACGCCTGTACCGCCTGGGCAAGCAAGTGGGCCGCATCATGGCGCACGAGGTTAAGGCCCTCTTCGCTGTCGCGGACGACGATCTCGACCTCGGCATCGCGATCGATCGCCTCGAAGATATCGCTCAGTTCACCATCGATTTTCACAGCAACGGCTTTTTTGGCGAGAGATTTGGAAATGTCCTCGGCGATCTGCGTGCCTGTAACTGTTCCATCAAATGAGCGGACCGACCCGTCTGGCAGCGTAATCTGAGGCATAAGATTTCTCTTCTTCGCAAGTGCAATATCGAATTGCTTGACTTTCCTCAGTTGAGCAAAAAGGTCAATAGGACCGGGCCAAAACAGATTAATTCCTTGCAACTTGAACGCTGGCCAGCAGCGGCGCAGCATCCAGCTGGACAAAGCAGATAATCACGGAGGGCATGCCATGAAGAATTGTATGATAGTGTTTGGTCTGATGATGGCGGTTGCAATACCGGCTTTTGCTCAAGAAGACACACCTGCGCCACCACCGCCAGCGTGCCAAAGCGATGAATACCGGGCCTTTGATTTCTGGCTTGGCGCGTGGGATGTCTACTCAACCGACCACTCCCTTGCGGGCAGCAACAGCATCACCGCAGAAGAAAACGGCTGCATGTTGCTCGAAAAATGGACCAGTGCGCAGGGCGCCACCGGCCAGAGTTACAATTTCTATGATCCAGGCATGCAGAAATTCCGCCAGATCTGGGTCTCCGCTGGCGCGGTGATCGACTATGCAGGTGGCCTTAACGATGATGGTCAAATGGTTCTGGAAGGCAGCATTAACTATCACAATGGCCAGACCGCTCCCTTTCGCGGCACCTGGACCCTTCAGGAAAATGGAATGGTCCTGCAGTATTTCCAGCAATATGACAGCGAAAATGACCAATGGAATGACTGGTTCACTGGCCTCTACGAGCGCCAGGCAGAGTGAAAAGACCACGCGGTTTAACGCCTGGTCTTTTAAATCGTTGGTGTTGTCTTACCTTTTGTCGCCGGCAAGATCATTGAGGATCTTGTCTTCATAGTCATCAGGAATAAGCAAGCCCCAGCCTGACCGCCAAGTCTCGAAGCCATTGATTTGTGTTAAATCGACCACTTGACTGCCGATACCTGCAAAGCCGGCCTTGAACAGAAACGGCATGTCGGAGCCGGCAAGGTCTGTCACGAATGCCTCCGTGAGGGCAGTATCGTCGAGAGAGACCGCCACAAATGATCCGCCGGCACCCCAGCGTTCTGGTGCCTTTGCAACTTTCTGGTTGCCAAGCTGTTTTAGAATCTGATGAGCGATCTGTGTACCGCGCATAAAAAACACGATGTGCGAGTCGATGCACTGCTCAGCACATTCAGGTACGGCGGGCATGGAATAACGGAGCGAAACATTGCCGCCTTTTTCAGCCACATAATGGCCCAGCGGCGTGGTCCCGTTCAGATCGTTGGCGATTACGCTCGTGATATTGATGCCAGCAGCGGCTGTCGGGATCGGGTGGACTGCACGCATAAACAGACACCCCTCGGGGGCGCAATCTGAAAACCCAAAAACGAATGTCTGCTGATAAACTGTTGCGGCAAATACTCTGGCTGTTCCGTCCGTTGATCTCTGGTCCGACTGCATCACAAACCCAGCATCAACCAGCTTCGCTTTGACCGCTTCGGGATTAAACAGGATAAAGCCCTGGGCCTGCAAAGCCTGGTAGTCAACGGCGGGCGCGGTTGACTGATCGAGTGAGTTGGAGACTTGTGCCCCGGCGGCGCCAATTATTGTCGCACAGGCGGCCACGATGCACAGGAAGTTTTTTAGCATGTTAAATACCCCAGTTTTGTGAACCGCAAGGTAGGGGCATATTCCGAGCCGTGCAATATCCGGAAAGCCTCACAAGCCGGAATAATTCTCCCTTCATTCATTTGCCGTCTCTAGGCTTTTGTGCCAAAGCTGGCGCTCACAGAGCAACTTCGAAAACGGCTATTTATGGGCATTTCCAGCGCGCTAACCAGTTTGGCGAACCCCGAGCGGTTCATGACCTACTCCAGACCAATTCTCTGGATCACAGCGATTCTCACCTTGGGGCTGCTCCTGACCGGTGCCGTTTGGGCGCTGTTTTTCACACCGCCCGACTACCAGATGGGCGAGAGCGTGCGAATATTGTATGTCCATGTGCCCGCGGCCTGGATGACGCTTGGCACCTACACATTCATGGTGATCGCCAGTTTTGTCGGCTATGTCTGGCGCCATCAGCTGGCCGATTTGGCGGCGCGGGAAGCAGCGCCGATCGGCCTCGTGTTTTGTATTCTTGCCCTCTTAACAGGCAGCATTTGGGGCAAAATCACCTGGGGCGTGTGGTGGGACTGGGACGCCCGAATGACCTCCGTTCTGGTTCTGGCTTTCATTTATGCCGGCTACATCGTGCTGTGGCGCTCGATCGATAATCAAGCGCAGGCAGCACGCTTTGCCGCGCTTTTGTGTTTTGTTGGCGCAATCAATGTACCGATCATCAAATACTCGGTTGAATTTTGGGGTAGCCTGCACCAACCGGCAACCGTGATCACCGCCGAAGGGCCGAAAATGCCGGTGGAGATGCTGTGGCCCCTGCTCATCATGGCGCTCGCCTATACCGTAATGTTTAGCTTTTACGTCACGCTGCGCTTGCGCACGGTTTTGCGTCAGCTCCGAGCAGGTCGCGGTCTATCGTCCCGCCCCGTGAGTGTCGCCCAACCGGTGACGATGACGGACGTACCCCCTGCCCACGACATCACGCTCAGCGCCGATGCCGACAGACAAGGAAAAGAGTAATGGAAGGCACGCTGCTCAATACTGATGTGACCGCTTATGTTGCATCTGCCTGGAGTGTATCTATCTTACTGTTAGGCGGACTGATGGCATGGGCGATCAATGAGGCCGTGCAGAGCGACAATGATGGAAGTTAGTCTACCGTGACAACCACAAGCGACCCGAGACAACAGCAGCAGAAACGCCCGCGTATGCGGCGCCGGCGCCGGCGGCTGCTTATTGTTGGCCTGTTGTTACCGACCCTGATGGGGGCGGCTGTTTTGGCCTTGATCGCCATTCGCGGCACATCAGTGTATTTTTATGCCCCGAAGGATTTGCCGGAAACGCAGGAAATCGCCGGACGCACTATTCGCATCGGCGGCATGGTCGCAGAGGGTTCTGTCAAGCCCGGGACCGGACTGGAGACAAGGTTCGACGTAACTGACTTTGAGAAAACTGTAACTGTACTGACAACGGAGGCTTTGCCCGGTTTATTCAGAGACAATCAGGGTGTCGTCGTCCAGGGCAAACTCGGGCAAGACGGCGTTTTCGTCGCCTCGCAGGTGATGGCGAAGCATGACGAAAACTACATGTCGCCGGAAGTCGAAAAAGCATTGAAAGCGACCGGCCGCTACGAGGAATACACCAAACCCGAGTGACCCGGCCTTATCTATTGACCCTATCGGCAGCGGCAAATCAGCCCGCGGCGTGATGGCGGGCAAATCGGGTCATTGCTGGCCCCATCGCGGCGCCGGCGATAAAGCCGCCGAGGTGAGCCTGCCAGGCCAGGCCGCCTTGCATGGCAAGCGTCATCACGACGTTGATAATCACCAGTCCACCTAAGGTCCCGAGCACCGGTCGAAGGGTAGTTCCCTTGGACCAGCGCGCCATCGCCTCCCAGTATTGCCAAAGGCCGAGAAAACCGAATGCGGCACCGGAGGCACCGATCATTGGCCCCTGGGTGTCCGCCAGCAGCGCAAACGCGAAGCCACCAGCAGCAGCGCTTACAGCAAAAAGCAGAAGCATCGGCCACGGGCCGGTATAATCGGCAATGAACTTGCCAAGCGACAGCAGGATCGCGCCGTTCATCAAGAGATGCAAAAGACTGCCATGCAAAAAGGCATGGCTGAGGAACATTGTCCAGGCTTGACCGGCCATTAACGGCGGAAGCTCGCCCGTCAGAACCGGCCGCCAGAACGCGCCGAAGCCAAACGCAATCGCACGCCAGTCCGCTGTGCCAATCAAGCCACCATCAGCGCTGGATAGCAGCATTTCGATCAGTGCCATCGAACCGACCAGGAACCAAAGTTCAATCGGCACCTGACCAACGGATCCAGCCGGACGAGCAGACATCGCCACCTCTCAAAAACTCCAGCGCTGGCAGTCGCATCTCGCATGGCGAGGGTCAAGAGGCAACCTTAAAAGGCTAACTTAACTAACTTTATTGGCGAAACATTTAGTCTCTACAAAGATGCATTGGTGTCTGGCGCCGAGGGTTGATGACGATTCGCGAAACTATCCCAACACCGCCTTGTGCCGGTTGTAATATTTCTCCACCGCTTCAGCAGAGGAAGAAACGTCGGCGGAAAGCCTTTTCAGGCCCTCCAACTTGTGCGCGACGGAATACTCATTACCCGACCTGGTTTCCTCTCGGTATTCCTGCAGCCTGTCATTCGCATTTTTGTATTCCGCAACAATCCTCTTAAATTCTTCTTTATACCCCTTAATTTGTTTGGCCTCGTCTCGTTCAAGCTCTGAAAGAGAGGTCATAAATTTGCGTTCAAATTCCCGCAACAGTTTGTCGATATCCGAAAACGTCCTGTCATGCCCATACTGGTATTTCACTTCGGATTGGCAAATATGGAAAATATTCTGTGCCCTGTTGCCGTTGTGGCTTGTCTCAACCACCAGATCCAAGAACGGAAATTCAACGATCTCTTTTGGCGCGCAAACCGCTAGATTACGATCACCGGGATCAACCGGTCCGATCGGTCCATCCTTCGGCCGTCGGTTAAAAACCAGCAACCCCACATAAGCTAGCGTGGCCAGAAGGAGCAAAAAAACGACAACAAAATTCATAGTTGTTCCCTATCCCGCGCCGGTGGTGAGATGGCGCAATCCCCTGTTTCATTTCATTATACCCTAAAAAACCCACTATCGCGATAGCGGTCAGGCTCCGGCTAAAGTCCCGGTTCAGAGCCGCGCGCTCGCCTATTTGTGAGCAACGGCTCACATTTTTCTTGACAACGATCCGCAATCGCCCTACCGTGAGTGAACGCTTACTTATGAGCGTTTTGTATGAGGATCACACATGGCGCGAACCGCGACGAAGAAAAAAGTTGCCGCAAGTCAGCGCGGCGTTACAGCCATTGACGGAAGCACTAAAGCCAGGATCGAACGGGCCGCCTTGTCTCTTTTTCAAAATGGCGAAATGGATAAGGCGACGACCAGAGCCATCGCCGCAAAAGCCGGCATTTCTGAAGGGGCGCTTTATCGCCATTACACCAGCAAGGAAGACATCTGGGCTGGCTTGTTCTTCAACATTCATGAACGTCTTGGCGATCTAGTCATGGCAGCTGCCCTGAATGATGACCACATTCGCGGGCAAGCCGGTGCACTCGTCAACGCATATTGTCAGACCGCGGATGATGATTGGCAATTGTTCTGCTTCCATCTGCTATCGCTACACCGTTTCTTGCCCAAGGAGCACGAGACAAGAAGCGATCCTGTTGTCGCAGCGGAGTTTATGATCAGCAAGGCGATGGAGAACAACCAGATCAGAAAAGGCGATCCTGTTCTTGTTACTGGCATGGCCCAGGGCGTCGTGATGCAGCCTGCACTCCTAAAAGCCTATGGCCGCCTTTCGGGCAAGCTGAGTGACTATCAGCAGGCATTGACCGAAAGCGTCATAGCAGTCTTAAGTCCTTTGAACTAAACGCTTCGGAGTTTGATCCATGCGCTCCATCGGATTTCAGGGTGCTTTTTGGGTGATCTCCGCGATCTATGTCTTTGGCGGATCGCCGCTCCTGCTGTTACCAACAAGGCATCCGCTGATGGCATGGGCCCAAAACTACACCCGAGCGGTATGTTTGCTGATGCGGATTATTGGTGGCATTGACCTTCAGATTTATGGACGCGAACACCTGCCCCAGGGACCCGTTATCATTGCCTGCAAGCATCAAAGCTGGGGCGACGGGTTTTTCCTGTTTTCTCAGTTCAAAGATGCCGCCTTTATTATCAGTGATCAGTTTTTGAAGTATCCGCTCATCGGTCAGATTTTTCGCAAAATGGAAGCCGTCATCGTGGACAATCAACGCGGCGGGCCGATCGGGCGTGAGACAATTCTTGCAAGAACGCTGGAAAACTTAAAAAGCGATAATCGCCCCATATTGGTATATCCAGAAGGAAAACTTGCCGCACTTGGCCAGAAGCACCGTTATCGCAAAGGCATTTACTATGTATACAAATATTACAATTGTCCGGTCGTGCCTGCCGCAACAAATTTGGGTGTTCGATGGCTCGACAAAAGCTGGGATTTCGTCCCAGGTCCAGCTGCTATAGAATTTCTGGATCCGATCGCGCCAGGATTACCGCAAGAAGAATTTATGCAGCTTCTGGAGACCCGCATTGAAGCCCGGTCGCTTGAAATGCTGATGGATAGCAACATTGATCCGGCTAGCAAAACCACACGAACCAGAGACTGAGTAAAGAGGAACAAATCATCATGCGTTCAATCCTGTTTCAGGGTGCTTACTGGCTAACATCCGTTTTCTTCACAGTCGGCTCAATTCCCTTTTTACTGATCCCCAGCCGTAAACCGCTGATGTTGTGGATATTGGCCTATACGAGAACCATGTGTTTCCTGATGGAGCACGTGGCAGGCATCACGCTCGAAGTGAAGGGCAAAGAAAATCTGCCGGCAGGCCCTTGTATTATCGCCGCCAAGCATCAGAGCTGGGGGGACGGGTTTTTCATGTTCTCGCAGTTTTATGATCTGGCATTCGTAACAGGCGATCACTTGGAAAAGTTCCCGATCATTGGCAGCGTTTTGCGGAAGATGGGCAGCATCGTTGTCGATAATTGTGGCGGCGCGTCCTCTCGTAAAAATCTTCTGGCAAAAGCAATGGAAAAGGCGCGTAAGGATGGCCGGCGTATTCTGATATACCCGGAAGGCCATCTTTCCGCGGTTGGCGAAAAACATCGGTACCGCAAGGGCGTATTCTATATGTATAAGGAATATGGCTGCCCGGTCGTACCAGTGGCGACAAATCTCGGCTTGTGTTGGCCGCAACAAAGCATGAACCTGAAACAGGGCACCGCAACAATTGAATTTCTGCCCGCCATTATGCCCGGCATGGATAAAAGTGGTTTTATGCGGTTATTAGAGGATGAAATCGAAACAAAATCCATTAACATGCTGCCGAATGGCACGCCCGTAATGGCGAAGGAAACCGCATGAGCGAGACCATCTCCAGGGACGGAGACTTCTTCTTCCAACGACGATTTTTTCCGATGTTCACCGGCTTCACGCTGGGCGTCTTCACAGATAACATGTTGAAGCAGGCGTTGCTGATTGGTTTGACATTCAGTGTCATAACAATACCCGGCGTCTCAAACGCTGAATTTATCCTGCCGTTCGCGGGCGCGTTGTTTGCCCTTGCAATACTGATTTTCTCATCTATTTCTGGCCAGGTTGCGGACAAGTATGAAACGTCGATGCTATTTCGACAAACAAAGCTGGCCGAATTGTTCCTGATGATTATGGCCGCCATCGGATTTCTGATCAACAGCGGCCCTTTATTGGTTCTCACCTTGTTTTTGATGGGTGTTCAATCGGCATTTTTCAGCCCAGCGCGTATTAGTGCGATGCCCAAATACCTTGCGGCCAACGAGCTCGTCCGGGCCAACGGAATTTGTTATGGTGGCCTGTTTGTTGCCAACCTGACCGGGTATGCCATTGGTGGCTGGTTGATCGGGGAAGATTTCGGCCCCTGGAGTATTTCAATCATTCTCGTGGTCATGGCAACTATTGGATGGCGCGCCATTCACTTATCACCACCTGCTGCACCGGATGCACCGGACCTGAAGATAAACTGGAATATTTTTCAGCAAACCAATGCAATGATCAAGATGGTGCGCGCCGAACCTCCTATTATTCGCCCGCTGCTCGGGGCAGCTATATTCTGGTTTATCGCAGCAGCGATCACCGTTGAGTTTACCATTATCACCAAGGAAACACTGCACGCTGACAATATTGTCGCAACCGCCATGATGGGAATTTTTGCGGTTGGCGGGTTGCTCGGCGCGACCATAACGACTTTTATTTCCAAAAACCAGTCGGGGCTGTCGTGGTCTATTGCTGCGTTCATCGTCGCAATCGTGACGAATATCGCTCTCTTTATTATTTGTCAGATGATGGCAGGCTCGCATGAAGGTGCGTTACTGACTGCACAGGAATTCTTCCAGCAGCCAGGCGGCATCGCTCTGGCTGTGCTGTTCACAATTGCTTCAGCTGCCATGGGCGTATTCCTGGTCCCTCTGCAGGCAGCCATTCAAAGACGCGTCAAGGAAACATACCGGGCGCGTATTATGGCAGCCGGAAATATGCTCAATGCTTTTGCCGCATTTGTTGGCTCTATTTCCACGTTCACCATTGCGATTACAGCATTGCGCCCACACGACCTCCTGCTGGGCGTCGCTCTGATTGAACTAGTGATTGTGATCGATATGTATCGGCGCAGTAAAACCGTGCCTGTCGGGTTGTACGACGAGGAACTAGAACAGAAGTCAGTAGACAACTAAGGTCAGAAACTGCATGGTTCTTGACCTCACGGCCTGAATCTTGCGGCACTCTGCGGCTTGTGTCTCAATCCACCATGGAGAACAAAAATGGGGTATGGGTCCGGGCTTTCCAAGATATTCCCTGATCTCACCTATCAGTGCAGTCCACAGATAGAAAAAGTTGTGTCGGTCATGCCTGTCAATGCTGTGATGCTAGACCTCGGTGCCGGTGGCCGACGCATTCACCCCGCTATCAAAACCGTAGATAGGGTTGATGCCGGCAATACGGATTATATCTGTGATATAACGGAGGTGCCACTGCCAGACGGTTCAGTTGATCTTATTGTTGCGACCGGCTTGCTCGAGCATGTCGAAAATGAGCATCATTTTATGCGCGAATGTGCCCGGTTGGTGAAATCAGGCGGAACACTGCACATCGAGGTGCCTTTTCTTCAGCAATATCATGACGACCCGATTGATATGCGCAGATACACCGTGTCCGGCTTAAAAGAATTTGTCGAGAGATACGGATTTGAAACGACCTCTAGTGATTTCCATATCGGCCCGAGTGTCACTATTGTCACTTTGAACGCCTACTACGCGTCACTGCTTTTTGACGGCGACAATATTGTCGCAAAAATCCTGTCGAACGGCGCGTTCCTGGTCGCGTCCATCCTTGGCTACCCGTTCAAGTTTCTCGATAAATTTTTGAAAAACAAAAAGAATGCCCATCGCCTAGCTTTTGGCGTTTATATCACCGCAAAAAGATCCGGCGCGTAAAATGAATAAGCCGGTTTCGTCGAACCAGCTTATCGCATTTTCTATGCTCTGAAGCACCAAGGGTTAGGCCGGTTTCGCCAGCCCCTCTTCGGTACCTTCCGCATTTTCTTTGCGCCCATCGTTCCAGTAGGAAACACAAGGAATACGTGCTTTGTCACACCTGTCTGCATATTTGGTCGCGATCTCGGTCACTTCTTCAAGCAGGCCTGCATCCAGCGTAATCGGATCAAGACCGAGGCCCAGCAAACGGCTGTTCTCGACATTAAGCTCGTTCTCGTCCGCCTCATTCCGCGGGTTCACCACATTTTCGATCTTTGCGCCGGTTTTCTCCGCAACAAGCTTAGCCAGATCGCGCACGCGGTGTGTTTCCGTCATCTGATTGAGGATGCGGACCCGTTCGCCTTTTTGAGGCGGGTTCTCGATCGCAAGCTCAATACATTTGACCGTATCCTGAATATGAATGAAAGCACGCGTCTGTCCACCTGTGCCATGAACAGTCAAAGGATAACCAACCGCCGCCTGCATCAAGAAACGGTTTAGCACCGTGCCGTAGTCGCCATCATAGTCGAACCGGTTGATCAGCCGTTCGTCCATTTTGGTTTCCTGCGTCTGCGTCCCCCAGACGATACCCTGATGCAGATCTGTTACCCGCAGATCATCGTTCTTGTTATAGAACGCGAACAACAGCTGATCCTGCGTCTTGGTCATGTGGTAAATGGAGCCAGGATTTGCCGGATAGAGGATTTCCTGCGTGATGTGGCTGCCGTCTTCGGCTTCAATCTTGATTGGCAGATAGCCTTCGGGGATTTTGATCCCCGCCGTACCGTAACCGTAAACACCCATAGTGCCCAGATGCACGAGATGCGGGTCACCCTCATATTCAACAATCGCCGCCAGAACATTACTGGTTGCGTTGATGTTGTTATCAACGGTGTAGCGTTTGTGCCACGAGGATTTCATCGAATAAGGCGCGGCCCGTTGTTCAGCAAAGTGCACAATCGCATCGGGCTCAAATTTCTCCATCAGGTAGAGAAGCCGCATATAGTTATGCGCTATATCGCAATTTTCGTATCTGATTTCCTTACCGGTCAGTTCTTTCCAGGCGCCGAGGCGCGTTGAAAGCGGCTGGATGGGTGTCAGCGAGTCGACTTCAAGCTCAACATCAATCTTACGCCGGGAGAGGTTGTCGATCAGCAACACCTCGTGACCTATTGCTGACAAATGAAGGGATGTCGGCCAGCCGCAAAAACCGTCTCCACCGAGTACGATTATTTTCATGAAATACCTGCCTTTTTGAAAAAAGAAACACAACTAACGAAGGCGATCCCGCAACGAGCAGGCTCCGTCATGACGATAGAGGCCATTAAAACTTACTGGCAAGCTTTTCAACCGTGCAAGTTTGGTGTATTCGGGCAATTATACGATGCCCTTTGTATGATCGTGCTCTTTTGGGGAGAATGTCCGATCCTGAATACACGTTAAACGAAGACAAACAAATTTATCCCACACTTGTATGACAACGGTGATGGATTGAGATGACGTTTTTGATTGCAGTAGTGTGCCTTTTGGCTGGATTGGTGGCAGGGATTTTTGCCTTGCGTCCTCGCGCCATTCAGTCGCTCGATGTCGCCGTCGACATGTCCGACAGTTCGGCGAAGGAGGATTTCAGCCTTTCCCGCTCATTGCTGCTGATCGGCCCGGAAATGAATGATGCTGACTGCAAGGCGCAGAGGCGGGAGTTAAAACGCATCCTCGGCCCCCTGCTTGAGGCAAAATTCAAGATTATCGAGATTTATGGTGATACGGCACCGGCGGAAAATGGCGAGCCCTATGACTGGCTCGACAACCAGCTGATGCGAAAGACCCTCAATGCCGAGGCTGGATTTCACCTGATCCATGTGAACAGCGAAGGCAAAACCGGTTTTCATAGCGGCCGGGTAATTACGGCTGAAGCGCTACTCCATATATTCGATCTGTGGGACTTCATTACCGAAGATGCAGGAGAAGACCTGACAAATATCGAAGACGAAGAGACGGCAGAAGTACGGCCTGTTGAGATTACAGCGCCGGTCGATCAGGTAATTGCAGAAGAGTCTCAGGAATTCGAAAAAGTCGAAGAAGAATTCGCTGCTTCTGCGCTGCCGGCGGAAATTCCGGCGGCAGAAGAAAATGAAGAACCAGTGATCAGGTCCGCCGTCGAAGTCGAGGAACCGGTTATGGAAGAGAAGCTTCCTCAGGACGGGCAACTGCCGCAGATTGAACCTGTCAGTACACCACCGCTGACCGAAGAAGAAAAGCTTATCGAATCCCTCAAGGAAGCGACACACGAGCATTTCGTGCCGCAAAATCCGCCAGATCAATCTGAAGTATCGCTTGCTGCCCTGCCCGAACTGTCGCCGGAGCCTGCAGAAGAATGCCGCCGCGCACCAAAATCTATCAGCCAGGCAATTAAAAAACGGACCTCGGCTGGCGGCTGATGGTCACGGAGTAGTCAGTAGGCATTCTTCGGAAAAACAACCGCCCAGACCGTCATAATCAATATGCGCAGATCAAAAAACAGTGACCAGTTTTCGATATAGGAAAGGTCGTAGCGCACCCGCTCTTCCATCATTTCGTTTTCGGACGTCTCGCCGCGGCAGCCATTAACCTGTGCCCAGCCAGTAATGCCGGGCTTTACCTTGTGGCGCCCGGCATAGTCGGAGATCACTCGGGCATATTGTTCATTATGGGCAACTGCATGTGGGCGTGGCCCAACCAGTGACATATCCCCTGTCAGAACATTCCATAGTTGTGGCAATTCATCGAGGGAATATCGGCGCAGAAACGCCCCAAGACGTGTCACCCGCGGATCATTCAATTGCGCCTGCGGTACATCCACACCGTTTTCCATTACCGTCATGGTTCTGAATTTATGAATTTTGAAAACATCATGCTGGAACCCGTGTCGGTTCTGGCTAAAAAAGATCGAGCCCCGGCTATCGAGCTTTACCAGCAACGCTATCACAAGCATCAATGGCGACAACGCGGCGAGCATCAACGCAGAAATTACCCGGTCTTCGACTGCCTTCGCGATACCGCCCCAGCCTTCCAGCGGCCGTCTGTGAATATTGAGCAACGGTACCCCGCCGAGATGGGAAATGCCGCCGTGAACATTTGTCAGCCATAACATGTCCGGACAAACCACCGTATTTACGGGCAGGACCGCCAGCCGGTGAAACACCTGGTCAATCCTGTTGTCTGCCGACCATGGCAAAGCAATCACGATGTCATCGATTAAGCCCCGCATACCCATCTCGAAGAGATCATCCAATGACCCGGTCAATGGTGTATCCTCCGACAGGTCACGAAAGGGCGCCCGGTCATCATAGATACCTACAATATGGACCCCGCTTTCCTTATTCGACATCAGGCTGACAAATTTTGCAGCAATCTCCGTTGCGCCGACAATCGCGATCCGACGATTGAGAGAACCGCCAACACGGGTCATTTTCAAAAGGTAATGGCCTGTGATGAAACGCCCCGCAATGATCCCAACACCACCGGTCGCAGCCCAGTAGATCATCCAGCGGCGCGAGAAATCCTCCGCGACGCCCGCCAAGAATGCCACCAAAGTGAGCAACAAAAGAGCAACGATCCAGCGCCAAATCAGGCCCTTCATGTTGCTCCACGTTGACAACAGGCGGTCAAATTCATGATAGCCTTTGTGAGAATACATTTCGGCCGTAATAATCCCGCCAAAGACGCCAACACTCAGATATTTGACGGGCTCGCTGTACTCTCCCAGAAACACAGAGGCGAGCCACGCTGATACAGCGATAATAATCGCTGTCAGGATCGCTGCAATATCACTGCATACTTTTCTGGATAGACCGCCGCGCCAGCGCCTTTTGCCACCGGCAACAGCGCCGTCCATGCCCCATTCGTATTCGGCCATAACCGCACTCAAACACAACTAATACAACGGTTCTGGCGTACCACGCTCATGCATAAGAAACGGTAAAGTGTGCACGTTTATTTAACCAGAAACAGTAATAACTGGTTAGGCATACTCCGTATGCGCAGGCATTTTGTTAAGGTTTTAAAAACCTGTTGTATCAGCTTGAAACATTGCAGGATCCGAAGAAAAGAAGATGCTGTTTAACTCGGCCATATTTTTTATTTTTTTCGGGTGTTTCTTCGCCCTGTACTGGTTGTTGTGTGGCCATTTTCGGATCCAGAACGGTCTGATACTAGCCGGGTCGTATCTGTTTTATGGCTGGTGGGACGAACGCTTCTTAATCCTCGTTGCCCTCTCCACAGCTTGTGACTTCATTTGCGGCCTCGGTACGGCCGGGCCACGTTTCGGGCCTGGCATCATCTTCAAGGCAGGTAGTTTGTTAGCTGCTGTCGCATTGCTCGCTACTTTGCCAACGCTACCGTCGAGTTGGCCCTTCCTTGTCGGGCTGCTCGTCACCCTCCCGCTCGGCTATGGCCTGTTCTGGCGCCTTGAAACGCTCTCGGGACCAGTGCGCCGCAAAGCCTATTTGATCACTTCCCTTGTGCTCAATCTCGGCCTGCTCGCTGTTTTCAAATATTTTGGTTTCTTTACGGAAAGTTTCATCGAGGCGTTCTCTGCGCTTGGCCTGAAAGTCAACGCGCCGCTTGTGAATATCATTCTGCCGGTCGGTATCTCCTTCTACACCTTCCAGACCCTGTCCTACACGATCGACATCTATCGCAAGCAGATGCAGCCGACGCAGAAACTGGTCGATTTTGCTGCCTATGTCGCGTTCTTCCCCCAGCTTGTTGCCGGGCCGATTGAGCGCGCGCGCAATCTGCTGCCGCAGTTTGAACAGAAGAGAACATGGGACAGCGAGAAAGCCACGAGCGGCGCTCTGCTTTTTGTCTGGGGTCTGTTCAAAAAAATCGTCATTGCGGACAACCTTGCAGCTATCGTTAATCTGGCATTCGCCAGTCCCGCTGAGACCGCGCCCGTTCTGATGCTGACCGGTATCATTGCATTTGCGTTTCAAATTTACTGTGACTTTTCAGGGTATTCCGATATGGCCCGCGGCCTTGCCCGGATGATCGGTTTTGATCTGATGCTGAACTTCAACCTGCCCTATTTCTCCCGCACGCCGTCAGAGTTTTGGCGGCGCTGGCACATCTCCCTATCAAGTTGGCTAAGAGACTATCTCTACGCGCCCCTTGGCGGTAACCGCAACGGCAAACTGATCACCTATCGCAATTTATGCCTGACCATGTTGTTAGGCGGTCTGTGGCATGGCGCCGCCTGGACCTTTATCATCTGGGGCGCTTTTCATGGGCTCATACTATCTGTTTACAGAGTGTTCGATATTGATAAATTTGTTTTTGCGCAGAGCCTGAAAACCGCGACAGGGGTTGTGATCCACCTCAGTGCCTGGAGTGTGATGACACTCATCACCCTTGTTGGTTGGACATTTTTCCGCGCTGAAACCCTGACCGATGCGCTCACCGCGTTGCATATCGCAGCCACGGCTTTCACCAGCGGCGCTGTCTTCACTGATCTTGGTATCTTACCAGAGTGGCAGAGATTACTTTTCTTTGTTTGGCCGCTGCTTTTTGTGCAGGCGATCCAGGCCATGACCGGCAAGCTTGAGTTTTTTGCCGGTCTGTTCACACGGTCAAAAACCGGAGGCCGCGCCGCGGCAATAAAGTTCGCCGGCCTAAACGGTCTCCTCTTCATCTTGTGTGCAATTGCCTTCCTCTCGGCGCAAGGCGGGCAGCAATTTATCTATTTTGATTTTTGATCCGATGGCAAAACTCCTCAAAACACCTGGCCTGCTGGTCCTGTTCGCTGCTTATACCCTCTTCTTCAGCGAGGTTTTCTTGCGCCTGTTCGCGCCGCAACCGATTATCCCGCGCCACGTAACAGCAGCGCCTTACGGGGTGCGGATGAACGTTCCCAACGCCGAGTACCGGCAAGTCACGCCCGAAACGCGGGTGACCATCCGGGTCAACGAGCAGGGAATGCGTGCTGAAAAAAAACACCCACTCGAAAAATCGCACGGGATCACCCGGATCGCCCTGTTCGGCGATAGCTATTTCATGGGTTATGAGGCGGATCTTGACGACAGCTTTGCTTGGCAACTGGAACAAAGTCTGCGCGCCCGGCAATGCCCGGTGGAAGTCATAAATTTTGCCGTTTCCGGTTTCGGCACGGCAGAAATGCTTCGCACGCTTGAACAAAAAGGACTTAGTTTTGCTCCTGATATTGTCGTTTTTCAGTGGCACCACAGCGACCCGGCGGACAATCTGCGTGCCAATCTTTATCAATTGAACGGCGTTACTCTTGCAACCACCGGCAAGACCTATGTCCCTGCGATAGGCGCCCGAGAAATCTTGAACCGGGTGCCGCTTTATGAAACCGTCAGCGAGAACAGCCACCTCTATGCGGCAACCCGTGAGCGTGTTTCAAAATTGATCAAAAATGCGTTGACCGGCGGCGCAGTTGTTGGCGGCACACCGCAAAAAGAGATCAAAACTCTCGATCAACCAGACCGACCAGATGCCAGCCCGCTCGATGTGGCGCTGCTGCAGGAAGCAAAACGTCTCGCGCACGCAAACAAGGCCGGTTTCTTTGTCGTTGACATCCCCTCAATGCACAACCGAACGTCTTTCAGTTCGGCCTTTCGCCTGTTGCCTAAAACCTTGACCAGCCAGGCATCCTATATCTCCCCAATCGAAGCATTCCGCGCCGCCGCGTCGCCCGATACCAAACTCTATTGGGAAAAAGGTCATTACCATTTAACCCCGCAAGGCAACGCTTTGCTGGCAGAGACTGTAGCGACCGAAATTCATAGCACAGCCGCCGCAAAACTCGCTTGCGATTAAAGCCCCATATCCGCCAGCATCACTGTTCCGACGTACGAACGAATACAGATGATCGTTGACTAAGCTCTCATTTGCTGGGCATGCATGATCCCAAGAGGCAGCGTTGTTTGTCAAAACCGTGTGATCAACAAACAATTAGACCACATCTCGATTTCCTTTTTTTTGATCTCTTGCCATCTCACCTACATATCGTTAGCTCTGACCGGCACATCAGACAGGCACGATCAGATAAGGTAATTATGGACCAGGCAACTCTTCTCGATCACCTGATCGAGCTGGCACTCGAAGCAGGCTCGAAAATCTCTGAGCTCTATAACACTGACTTTGGCGTCGAGACCAAAGCAGACGGCTCGGCTGTTACACAAGCAGATAAGCTGGCCGAGGCGATCATCCTTGCCGGCCTCGAAACCGTGGCGCCGGAAATCCCGGTCATCGCTGAAGAACAAGCCGCCGATGGGCATATCCCAGAGTTTGAGGATCAGTTTTTCCTCGTCGACCCACTCGATGGTACAAGAGAGTTCGTCGACAAGACCGGCGAATTCACTGTCAACATCGCGCTCATAAAAAATGCCCGCCCTAACCTTGGCGTCGTCTATGCGCCCGGCTGCGGCAAGCTCTATTATGGGTCTGCCAACAGCGGTGCCTTTCTACAGATCGTGAAACCTGGCCAGGCGCGCAACACTGTCGCGGCGGCAAAACAAATCAACGCCCGCCCGGTCGATCGCGACAACCTGATTGCCGTTGCAAGCCGCAGCCACCGCTCACCTGAAACAGAAGAGCTTTTGACCTACCTTGGCGCAAAAGAATTCACGCCTGCCGGGTCATCCCTCAAATTCTGCCTTCTCGCCGAAGCGATCGCAGATGTCTATCCGCGTCTTGGCCGGACGATGGAGTGGGATACCGCCGCCGGGCAGGCCGTTCTCGAAGCAGCTGGCGGCGCGGTTCACGTTCTTGACGATGGACAAGAAAAAGGCCCTCTCACCTATGGTAAGCGAGCCCGTGATTTTGACAATCCGCATTTCATTGCCTGGGGCAAGCGCTAAGCAGTTTTTTTTGAAACGGGTCACCGGTTTCGCGGTTCGAAAGCGTGGCAGAACAAGTGCTTAGTTTGCGCGGCGGATCCAGATATCGTAGGCTGGCGAGAGCTGATCGCGCCGGTTAGCTTTACGATATTCTGCATAAAGAATACCCTGACTTGACATGCGCGCCTCATCCGTCAGCCTATCAATCGCCAGCGTCGGTGTGACAACGATCTGCGCTGCGCCCAACTCCTGCAGTGTGATGGTTGACAATGATGACAGATTACCGGCGCTGACCAGGCCGACCAGCTTCCGCTCCGCGGCAAAGCGCTCTGCCAGTGTCAATCCTTCCTTCATCAGCACGGCCTGGTCAGCCGGCGTTAAGTCAAACCCCCTGGCGACGCTGGCATCGACTTTCCGGGAGAGAATCAGATCGGCATAATAAGGCTCATCACCAAACGAAAAACCGAGATCGGCTGTCGCTGCCAGCGGTGCCTTTTGAAATTGCACCAACAGCGCCTCGCTTGCCCGTGAAATGTCAGCACCTGCCAGCAAGAACGGGATCAGACTCAACGCCATGATACCAGCAAGCGCCGGATGCTCTGCGCCTTTTGACAGCACACGGTCTTCCGCACTTTTTCTGCTAAATATCGCCAGCAAACAAGCAATCAGCAACAGCGGTAACAAATCAGCCCCAAACGCCAGCATCGCAGCACCACCACCGACGACCAGCATTGCCAGAAACAGAAACTGTACGAGGCCTCCCTGGCGCCTGATCAGCAATCCCAAGGGTATCGCCAGCAGCGCCAGCATATGTTGAAGCCCGAAGCTGCCCATCGGCACGTCACCACCAATCTGCTCAAGTCTTGTCAACAAAAGCCCGTGCTCAACAGTCATATAAGAAAGCAGTTCTGCGGATGCACCGAGCACCAATAGGATCGCCAGCGCCATCATCGTGAAGACCATGCCGCGCCGCTCTTGCATCACCAGTGCGGCAATGAAACCGGCAAAGGCGGCGAGAAATAATGGCGTCGCCGTCATATATAAAAACCACAAGGCAAGGCCGGCGAAGAAACCCTCCGTCTGGGCACAAGTCAAAACGATCCGGTGTGGTCGGGCATATGTGATCAGGCTTAGCCATAAAAACACCGCAACAGAACAGGCGCCCTGCGCGCCAAGCGCCCCCGATGCTGGTGCCAACAGCGTCAGAACAACAAACACTGTCACCATAAGCGCCGGCAAGATCGGCAGGCGCATCGCCGCGCCGTAGGCCAGCGGCACAATCATGATCAGCGCCATCAGCCCTCTTGCAACCAGCAGCGCCTCGCCGGGCGTGCCGCCAATCGCGGTCCCCGCATTTACCAGCATCAAATAAAGGAAGCTGCCATCAGCCAGCGCTTCTGCCGCGATTGCCAGCGACGGCGGGTCATCAACAATCGCCCGTGCATCAAGCCACAGGGCAAGCACTTCCATGGTCGGACCTGTCACAAAAAGAGACGGAGCAAAGAACACCAAATACAGAAATGGCGCCGCCAGCAAAACTGCCGCCAGGGCGGCAACGAGCGGCCCGGTTCGGCGAAACGGCAACGCCGCTATAAAAGCGAGAATTGGCGCCGCTGCGGTGGTAGGGTCAGTTTCTGCCGGGTCACGGGCGATGTCCTGCATTGGGCCTGCTCTTTTGATAAAGAAAGTCTTAAGAAGGGAGAATGGAAGAACCGTGCCAGTAATGTGAGACCTGCCAAATGCCCCAAACGCGGGAAATTGAAATCCGGGAAAAAGCGCGAAACGAGGGCTTCGATGTCGTTGGCTTCACCGGTGCACACTTGCCCTCAGAAATCGGCTCAGGGCTCCAGGCCTATCTGAGCGCCGGCCATCACGGCACGATGGCCTGGCTGGAAAACCGAAAAGAACAGCGCGCCTCTCCCGATGCGCTGTGGCCCGAGGCAAAATCCGTCATCATGCTCGGCCTTAACTATGGGCCGGACGCAGACCCGATGCAGAAACTCACCCGCACCCGTGAAGCCAATATATCCGTTTACGCACAAAATAAGGACTATCACGACCTCATCAAGAAACGACTGAAGCGGATCGGTCGCTGGCTCTGTGAAAACCATGACTGTGAGATCAAGGTGTTCGTCGACACAGCCCCGGTGATGGAAAAGCCGCTCGCGGCGGCTGCCGGTACCGGTTGGCAAGGCAAGCACACCAATCTGGTTTCGCGTAACCTTGGATCATGGCTGTTTCTCGGCGCGATTTTTACGACGCTTGACCTTACGCGAGATGAACCGGAAGAAGATCACTGCGGCTCCTGTCGCTCATGCCTCGATATCTGTCCGACTGATGCCTTTCCAGCACCGTACAAAATCGATGCACGGCGCTGCATCTCCTATCTCACCATCGAGCACAAAGGACCAATCCCGGTGCAATTCCGCAAGGCCATTGGCAACCGCATTTATGGCTGCGATGATTGCCTCGCCGTGTGCCCCTGGAACAAATTTGCAGCGCCGACGAAAGAAAGGGCTTTTCATCCACGCGACGCGCTAAAAGCGCCGTTGCTCGCCGATCTCGCCCGGCTCGATGAGGCCGCTTTCAGGCAGATGTTCAGCGGATCACCGATAAAACGCATCGGCCGCGACCGCTTCATCCGCAATGTCCTAATCGCGATTGGTAACTCGGCGGCACCAGAGTTGAAAGCGATCGCTGGTGATTTGATCAACGACCCATCGCCCCTGGTCCAGGACGCCGCGAAATGGGCGGTACAAGAATTATAAGCTAGTTGAGTATGTTCACAATAGGGACAACCGGCACAACGCTCCGGCAAACAAAAAACGCCAAGCGTTAGAGGTACGCCAACAATTCGAGGAATAATACCAATCCGATAACGCATGTGCGGAAATTGGAAAAAACAGTATTTTCCTCGGTTGACATCTTTGCTGCCCTGCAGCCAGTTGCCCATATCGAGTTGATACCTCAGCGGTCAATTCAAGTGTGAAGGAGGCAATATGCTTGAAATACGCCCCAACTGCGAATGCTGTGACAAGGATCTGCCGCCAGAGGCCGTCGACGCGATGATCTGCACCTTCGAATGCACCTTTTGCCAGTCCTGTACCGAGGACAAATTTAACTTTGTCTGTCCCAATTGTGGCGGCAACCAGACCCCGCGCCCGATCCGCCCGCCGCATCTGCTTGGGAAATATCCAGCATCGGAAAACCGCATCCATAAACCGGAAAACTGCGCCTAAAGGATATTATGTTTTGCCCGTACTTTTGCGTGGGAGTCACCATGGACGGGATCGTGATCAGGCCCATCTGGAACTTCGTCCGGGTTCGGTGCATGTTGCTCACAGAAATCTTCCTGGATTTGCTCGAAAATCAAAGGTGGGCGCAACAGGCCTGTGCCTCTAAATAAGTAGCAAGTATGGAATCATCAGAGATGTCTCAGGCCAGCTCCGTCATTTGTCGTACGGCCCGGAGCGCCCGGCAGCGGAGATGATACTTGCCTAAGCAGCCGTAATCAGGCTCAACTGAACCATCCTGGAGGGGATAATAAAAAATGGCTGACGACAGTAAGAGCCTTCGGCTGCAAAAACAGATTGGCGTTTTTCTCGGGCCGGTCGCCGCGGTCGGCCTGTTTTTCAGCGGTGTCCCAGAGGGCCTGTCTACTGACGGCTGGATCGTTGCCTGCCTGACCCTATTGATGGCGATCTGGTGGGTAAGCGAAGCAATCCCGATCCCGGTGACAGCGCTCCTGCCACTTGTCGTTCTGCCCGTCAGCGGCGTTCTGCCGATCGACCAGGCCGCCATTCCCTACGCCAGCAAGGTTGTGCTGCTCCTGATGGGCGGGTTTATCATCGCCAAATCGGTTGAGCGCTGGAATTTACATACGCGCATCGCTCTCAACATCGTCGCTCGCGCCGGTGCCAACCCGGCAGCGCTGATCGGTGGCTTCATGGCCGCCTCAGCCCTCTTATCCATGTGGATTTCCAATACGGCCACAACGATTATGCTGGTGCCGATCGCGCTTTCTGTCGCCCGGTCAGTTGCCGGCGACAAAATGGATGCACCATTTACCCTCGGGATCTTGCTTGGCATTCCTTATGCCGCTTCCATCGGCGGCCTTGGCACGCCCGTGGGTACACCAACAAATCTGATTGTGATCGGCTATCTGGAAAAAGAGTTCGACCTGTCGATCAGTTTTGGCCAGTGGATGTTGCTAGGCATTCCCGTCGTCGCGGTGCTTCTGCCTGCAGCATGGTTCGTCCTGACCCGCTGGGCCTTGAAGCTCGAGAAACACTCCGGCGAGAGCGGCGCTGTGATCATCAAACAACGCCTCGCTGCGTTGGGCAAAATCCGCGCACCGGAATCGCGGGTGCTGACCTGTTTTCTGATTGTCGCGATCTTCTGGATGTTCGGCCGACCGCTGAAAGGCGTGGAACTTTTTGGCGTCACACCCTTTGCGGGTTTGAGCGATCATGTCGTTGCGATTGCCGGGGCGATCTTGATGTTCCTCGTGCCTTCAGGCGACAAGCAACAAAAGGGTGCCCTGCTTGACTGGGAGACGGCGGAAAAAATCCCATGGGGCGTGCTGCTTTTATTTGGCGGCGGCCTCAGCCTCGCTGCGGCCATCAGCGCCACGGGCCTTGCCACTTGGCTTGGCGGCCAGATGGCTGGGATCGCAACATTGCCTTTGATCATCATCATGTTGATCCTTGTCGTCTTTGTGATCTTTGCCACCGAGCTCACCAGCAATGTTGCGACCGTTTCGGCGCTCCTGCCGGTGATCGGGGCGATAGCGCTCGGCGGCGATCTGAACCCACTTTTGCTCGCTGCCCCGGCTGCAATGGCCGCAAGCTGCGCCTTTATGTTGCCGATCGCGACCGGTCCTAACGCCATCGTGTTCGCCACGGGCCACGTACCAATACGCAAGATGGCAGCTGTCGGTTTTCGGTTGAATTTGCTCGGCGTTCTCCTGATCACGATTGCGGTCTATCTGGTCGCACCGCGGATATTCGGCTAAGGCCGCTGGGGGTGATGGTCAATATCGACAGGCACTGTTTCTGTGCTATCCTCCTGGCAGGAGACAAAAACAGGAGCGTCCCCATGCCCAAAATTACTCTTATCCTCGTCGGTGTTGCCGCTTTAGCCCTTACCGCCTGCGCTGCGACTGCACCGGTTTATCAGCAAGCCGCATCCGAAGATGCGTACGGCTATCGCGAAACCCCAATCGAAGACAACCGCTACCGCGTCAGTTATCGCGGCAGAGACTCCGCTGCGGCAAATGACTTCGCCTTGTTGCGCGCGGCAGAGTTGACATTAGCCCGCGGTTACGACTGGTTCGAAATAGTTAGTGCAGATACAGAACAGTTGAGCAGTCGCTCATCTGGATCGAGCGTATCAATCGGCGGATCGACAGGCGGTTATCGAAGCGGCGTTGGTGTTGGCGTCGGCATTGGTCTGCCCCTTGGCGGCGGAAGTTCAGGCGGCAGTGTGCGGATACTTGAGGTCATTATGGGTGAAGGCGACAAGCCGGATAGTCCGAATGCGTATGATGCCTTTACGGTGCAGCAGAATATTCGCGGTCAGGTAAACGGACAGTAGCCTAACCAGTTCTCGTACAAGGCGGATTTTTTACGCAGGATCTGCCCGGCCAGTTCGGTTGTGACGCGCATCAAGCGAATCGTATCACCTGGCCGGATTTGCCCCATCAAATGCCGGTCGGCACGGATGACCTGCGCGATCCGAGGATAGCCTCCTGTCGTTTGTGCATCTGCCATAAGCAGAAATGGGTTTCCGTTCGCCGGGCATTGCACCGTACCCGGAAAGACCGGACTACTTGGAATATCGGGCGTTGATGTTTTTAAATGCTGACCGATCAGCTCTATCCCCATGCGGCTCGCCCTGTTCGACGCCGCAAAGGGTTCCGAGAAAATTATCGCGCCGCTCGCCGGATCCATGAACTCGAACTCCGCTCCCGCGACAACACGCAAGATCCAACCGTCGGAAATGAACGGGGTCAGCGCCGCCGGCGTCGCGGACGGTTCGATGGCGCCGGCGTTCCCGATCTTCAAAACATCGCCCGCTTTTACAATCCGCCCGTGATGACCACCAAATGACGCCGGGAGATATGTCGATTTTGATCCGAATACCTCATCTGCCCGAAATCCACCGGCCACGGCGAGATAAGTCCGCGCACCTTTCCTGACTGGACCCACTGACAACTGATCGTCGATCTGCACCCGACAGGTGTGCTGGCTCTTTGTAGGACGACCGTTAAGCAGTATCTCGGCAGACCCGCCAGCCAGTGCGAACACTGTCGGTAGATTGAACCGGAGCGTTGCCCCAGTGAGCGTCATCTCCAAGCCTGGCGCAGCTGCAGAATTCCCAACCAGACGGTTGGCAAGTGCCAGTGAAAGTGGATCAGCTGCGCCGCAGAAAGGCACACCCATATGCCGCCAGCCAGACCGGCCCTGGTCCTGAATTGTCGTCAGCAAGCCCGGCTGGTCGATCACAACGCTCATTGATGATACTTCCGATAGAGCGCTTTGAACTCATCGCTTGTGACCTGGCGAAAAGAAACTTCCATCCCGGCGGCAAGCAAAAAAGGGTTACTTCTGCCTGCGTCGAAGAGTTTTAGAGGAGTGCGGCCAATGATCGGCCAACCTCCCGGACAATCCAGACTATAAATGCCAGTCTGGCGACCGGTGATGCCAACCGAACCTGCCGCTACCCTGGTCCGCGGCGACGCCAGGCGCGCTGTCTCAAGCGATTGATCGAGTGCGCCACAATAGGCAAACCCGGGCAGAAAGCCAATCATCTGTATCCGGTACGTTCTCGATAAGTGCCTGGAGACTATCTGCTCCGCTGAAAGTTCGAGCCTGTCTTCCAGCATCGACAGGTCGAGACCATAAGCGCCTTCATAACAGATTGGGACCTCAATAGAGTCTTGAGAAATAGTTGTGGGATTCGGTATGTCTCTTAAGTGGACCGCCAGCTTGGCTTGCGCCTCAGACAGGCACCATCGGAGATTATCAAACTGCACGACCACGCCCGACATACCGGGTACAACTTCCAACCAGTCACCGGTCTCCCTCAAGGCGATCGCAAGAGATTGCAACAATGGGGCATTCTTGTCGCGCGACTCAATGCACAGAAGGTCATCACCACACGGAGATATGCTGAAAGCATTTGTTGTCATGGACCGCTTGTCAAAGCTGCTACTGCAAACCCGCTTCGCTCCAGCGCCCTGCGAACAGCCTTCGCCGTTGCCACGGCATCATCATTATCACCATGCAGACACAGCGTGTCAGCTTTGACGCCAACGTCCGAGCCGTCGCACGCTATGATTGTCTGATGTCCTGCTAGTGACAACGCCTGCGCTACGCGCTCGCTAACATCACCAATGATTGCGTCTGCTTCACTGCGCGGGACCAGCCTGCCGTTCGCCAAATACCGGCGATCCACAAAAGCTTCGGTAAAGTATGGTAACCCCTTCAAATCAGCAATCGTCGAAAATACACAATCCGGCATTCCGACCAGTGCCGCGGCCGGCAACACTTCCAGAACACAATCAGCAATCATACCTGAAAAAACTGTATCACTCATCGCATCATTATAAAGCGCCCCATGCGGCTTCACATGTCTAATGGAGATATCAAGATCGGTCGCGACAGACTTCAGGTCGTACAGCTGGTCCAGAATACTTTGCTTCAAAGCTGCGATCGTCATGTCAAGGGATCGCCGTCCAAACCCCTCCTTGTCGGGATAGGATGGGTGTGCACCGACCATCACACCGGCTATTTTCGCAGCTGCAAGCGTTGCCCTCATAGTGCTTGCGTCACCCGCATGTCCGCCACAGGCAATGTTGCAGCTGCTCACATAGCCAAGAACCTGCCGTTCACAATCCCGCTGTGCCACAGTCTGGTACTCACCAAGATCAGCATTCAGGTCAATGCTTCGCATAAGCCTTATGCACCAAAGAGCTTCGTCGCGACCAGCCAGATCAGTCTGGCGCCGATCAGGAATGCAATCACCACGACACCGCAGCCAAGAATGTTTGCCGTGAGTGAATTTACGTTATCGCCAAGGATGGCCCGGCGATTCATGGCAATCAACAAAAACACGGCGATGATCGGCAACAGCAATCCATTTGCCAGTTGCGCAAAGAGAATAATGGAAACAGGTTTCAGGCCCAAAAGCCCAATGCTGGCACCGGTCAGCAAAATGCTCAGCGCGACCAGTCGGAACGGTCGCGACGTGGTCCCTCCCTCAATCTGAAAACACTCAGTGACGGCATAAGCCGTCGCCAACGGCGCCGTAATGGCAGACGAAAGACCAGCAGCCAACAGACCAATTGCGATCAGCCACCGGGCAGCGGCACCAAAAGCCGGCTCGAGCTGGACAGCCATGTCCGCTGCGTTGTTGACCGCGAGCCCGCTGGCAAAAAGGCTAGACGCTGCGGTTGAAAGGATCAGTATGGAGATGAGCCCGCCAAGGCCGACGGACACAATCGTATCCGTCCGGGCACTTTTGATCGCGCCCTCGCCCTTCCAGCGCTCACCGGCCGCTGCAGCGTGAAGAAACAGGTTATACGGCACGACTGTTGTTCCGATTAAAGCCAGGACTAACAACAAACTACCATCTGGAATTGAGGGTTTAAGGCCTGCCAACAACAAGCCAATATCCGGTTTGACGATGATGACCGCGACCAGAAAGGCGGCACACATGATCAAGACTAAACCAATCAGGAAAGTTTCGATCAGCCGATAGGTTCCACGCAAGAGAAGCGCCATCGCGATAATTGCTATCGCTGCGATATATAATCTGAATGAAAGACCACTGTCTTTCAGCGCCGCCTCAACCCCAAGAGCTGCGCCAGTAATGTTGCCAGCCTCATACGCCGCATTCCCAACATATAGCGCTGACAGCACCAACCCAATCGTCAGATACCGCAAATAAGGTGTGTCAATCGTCTGTACCAGAACAGATCCAAGACCCTGCCCGGTGACGACACCAAGACGACCCGACATTTCCTGAAGAATGATGGCCGATAGGGTCGCAAACACCAGCGCCCAGATCAGCGCGAACCCGAAACTTGCCCCTGCCACTGTGCAGGCCGTCACCGTCCCGGGGCCGATGAAAGCGGCTGCGACCAGCGCACCGGGACCAAAGGGAAGCTTCAATCCTTTCAAGACGACACTCCTGACATCACGTCCGTGGTGCTGCCGCCTTCACATCATCACCGACATAAGCTTCAAATTTGGCAAAATTTTCGACAAACATCGCCGCAAGTTTTGCGGCCTGTGCATCATACGCATCAGGATCAGTCCAGGTATCGCGCGGATTGAGCGTTTTCGAGACGACATGCGCGGCTTCAAGCGGGACTTCGAACCCGAATGTTTCATCAACCCGGAATTCCACATCATTTAGCGACCCGTCAAGCGCTGCATTGAGGAGTGAACGCGTCACCCGGATCGGCATACGCTCACCCTCGCCAAAAGGCCCACCGGTCCAGCCGGTGTTGACCAACCAACATGTGACGTTGTGCTCCTCAATGAGTTTACCAAGCAGATCCCCATAAACCGACGGATGCCGGGGCATGAATGGCGCGCCAAAACAGGTGGAAAAAGTCGGCTGTGGCTCCGTCCCCAGTCCTTTTTCCGTGCCTGCCACTTTGGCAGTAAAGCCCGACAGAAAATGATACATCGCCTGTGCCGAGGTCAGACGGGCAATTGGCGGCATCACGCCGAAAGCATCCGCTGTCAGCATGATGACATTTTTCGGGTGACCCGCAACACCGTCCAGGCTGGCATTCGGAATGTAATTGATCGGATAGGCGCCACGCGAATTCTCTGCGAGTGTTGCGTCATCAAGATCTAACTCTCGGGTTGCCGGGTCCATAACGACATTTTCGAGAACCGTGGCAAAACGTCTTGTCGTCGCATATATTTCGGGTTCAGCAGATTTCGATAACCGGATCATTTTGGCGTAACAGCCACCTTCAAAATTAAATAGCCCGTCAGGTGACCACCCATGTTCATCGTCACCGATCAACTCGCGTTTCGGATCCGCAGAAAGTGTTGTCTTGCCGGTACCCGACAGACCAAAGAAGATCGCAGAATCATCGTTATTACCAACGTTCACTGAACAGTGCATTGGCATGATACTTTTTTCCGGCAGGAGGTAATTCAATATCGTAAAAACCGATTTCTTAATCTCGCCAGCATAGGATGTGCCGCCTATCAAAATCATCTTGCGGTCAAAATCACAGGCAATCACAGTTTCCGTATTGGAACCATGCCGTGCCGGATCAGCTTCAAATCCTGGTAAGTCGATGATCGTAAAACCGGCACCAAATCCGGCAAGCTCCTCCAGCTCCGGTCGCCGCAACAAATGCCGGATAAACAAAGAGTGCCAGGCAAATTCAGTTACCACACGAACACTCAACCGGTGACGTGCATCTGCGCCGCCGAAGAGATCCTGGACAAACAACTGCCGCCCTTCGGCATAGGCAAACATATCTTCCTTGAGAGTGTCAAAATTTGCAGGAGACATCTGTGCTGCATTGTCCCACCAGATATTTTCTTCCGATGCCGGGTGCCGGACGATGAATTTGTCCTTGGCAGAACGCCCTGTATGTTTGCCGGTTTTCACCACCAGCGGCCCATTCGCAGCGATCTCGCCCTCGCCGAGACGGACTGCCATTTCGTACAAAGTCGCTTCGTTCAGATTGATATGGGCAGCTTCGAGTTTCTTGAAGCCAAGATCATGCAATAGGGCATCCCCGCCCAGGGCCGTCCCGTCCATTATTTCCTCCAACGACTAACCGCTTTTTATTTTCTATTTGCATACAACCACGGTCTGCCTGGTGTAAACTAGTAGCTGCTCTTTTTGTGGTTGGTGTAGGATCCATCGGCCCGGACAAGCAGCCGAGGGCACAACGGATGGCTCGATTAGCACGAGAAGGCAAGCGCCGCGTATGGCCAGCACCAGTGCTGCAACTTGCTAGTCGCAGTTCGCTTTGCATCGCAACTTACTGCCAACGAGTGGCTAAAATAGGCGGATCAGCGTCATAATAAACCAACGGCCGCACGGCGTGGGCAGAGGGCGCCGGCAAGGAATTCTGCGCTGGATGATCACCTATATCGGGCCGCTGATTATCTGCACGGAACTAGCCAAATGATCCGTGAAGGCGTATGGGAACACCGAAATTACACGTTTTTAGAACGAAGGAGTAAGCCATGCGCGTTGCAATGATCGGGACCGGATATGTCGGCCTTGTTTCGGGGGCGTGCTTTTCTGACTTCGGCCACAGCGTAATTTGTGTCGACAAGGACAAGGACAAGATCAACCGCCTGCAGAACGGCGAAATTCCGATTTACGAGCCAGGCTTGAACGAATTGGTCGAGGAGAACGTCAAGGCAGACCGGCTCTCATTCACAACCGATCTGGCCGCGGCTGTGCCCAACGCGGACGCCATATTTATAGCGGTCGGTACGCCCTCGAGGCGCGGCGACGGGTTTGCCGATCTTTCCTATGTTTACGCTGCTGCCGAAGAAATTGCCGGCCTGTTGCAGGACTATACAATTATTGTCACCAAATCGACGGTGCCCGTGGGAACCGGGGCGGAAGTTGAAGAGATCATCACCCGCGAACGCCCCGAATTTAAGGCCGGTGTTGATTTTTCTGTTGCATCAAATCCAGAATTCCTTCGCGAAGGGGCAGCGATCGAAGACTTTAAACGACCGGACCGGGTCGTCGCCGGCGTCGAAGATGAAAAAGCACACGATGTTATGCGGGAGCTTTACCGCCCGCTCTTCATTAACGAGACCCCGATGGTGATCACCAACCGGGTCACCTCTGAACTGATAAAATACGCAGCCAACGCCTTCCTTGCGACCAAGATCACCTTCATCAACGAGATGGCGGATCTGTGCGAGAAAGTTGGCGCTAATGTTCAGGAAGTTGCGAAAGGAATCGGACTAGACGGTCGCATCGGCGGAAAATTTCTGCATGCAGGCCCCGGTTATGGCGGCTCCTGTTTTCCTAAAGATACGCTCGCTCTTGTTCGCACGGCGCAACTGCACAAAGCGCCCACAAGAATTGTGGAGGCCGTGGTTGAAATTAATGAACGCCGCAAGAAAGCGATGGCGGATAGGATCAAGAATGCTGCTGGCGGCAACTTAAAGGGTAAGACCGTCGCCGTCCTCGGCCTTACCTTCAAACCTAACACCGATGACATGCGCGACAGCCCCTCTCTCGACATTATCCCGGCTCTGATAAAAGACGGCGCAGAGATTCGCGGGCATGATCCGGCGGGCATGGACGAGGCAAGAAAGCATTTTAAGGACACGATTCAATATTGCGATGGTCCGTACCATGCCCTCGAGGGTGCCGATCTTGCCGTGATTATTACGGAATGGGACGCCTATCGGGCGCTTGATCTGGACCGGCTGAAAGAGCTGTTGTCCGAACCAATCATCGTTGACTTGCGGAATATTTACACACCTGATTTCATGGCGGAAAAAGGATTCAAATATTATTCAATCGGGCGCCCGTAACCTCTGCCTTGATCAGCAGACCGCCAGGAATACCCCGAACCAGTCGTTGGGATCGCTCCAAAAGCGCTCAAGCCGCCATCCTGCTTCCTCTAACAGATCTGAAAAACTGCTCTCACTATACTTGTAGGAATATTCCGTCCGTATCCTGTCACCGCGGCCAAAGCGAAAATCTTTGCCGGCGACGGTCACGATCTGGTCAGCTATAGATTCAATATGGATTTCGATACGACTCATTTGTTCGTTAAATTCTGCGACATGCCTGAACGATGACAGGTCAAAGTTTCCGCCGAGTTCCCGGTTCATGCGCGTCAGGAGGTTTAAGGTGAAGCGTGGGGTTACCCCCTCATGATCATCGTAAGCTCGGACAAGGATGTTTTTGTCTTTCACCAGATCGGCGCTGATTAGGAGATGCGCACCCGACCCCATCGCCTCGCGCGTGTGTGTCAGGAAGCGGCGGGCTATTTCTGCCGTAAAATTACCGATGGTAGAGCCTGGGAAAAACCCAAGCTTGCTGTGCTTGTCCAAAAAAGCTTGCGGTAATTGGTATGGCGCCGTCAGGTCCGCGACGATCGGCATAATTTCGATATCGGGGAAAAGCTGGTGCAGATCCTCCGCAGCCGATTGCAAAAACTCATCAGCAATGTCCATCGGCACGTAACAAGCAGGTTGCAGCGCGGAGAGCAGATTACGGGTTTTGATACTGGCGCCGCTGCCAAACTCAACAATCCCGCTTCCAGGCTTAAACAACACGGCCAGCTCAGGCAAAATATTCTCAAATATCGCCGCTTCAGTTCGGGTCAAATAATAGTCTTTGACCTGCGTAATTTCTTCAAATATTGCCGAACCGGCGGTATCGTAGAGCCATTTGCTCGACAAGGACCGCGGCGCGGCACTTAATCCGCTAATGACGTCTTCGGCAAACACATCTTGTGCTGATGCGGCATGTTGCTTTTCCTTGAGCATAACAAATTAACAATCCCGTGCGAGCCGTAAGCCGGAGAATTGCCACCTTTTCTGGGGGTGAAAGAAATTTCGATAGGTTGACCGGATATGTCCGGCGGGCGTTACGCAAGAACCGCCCTTCAATACCATCTGCCCGTTCATAAATTTGCCGTTATATTCACCAACAGCACCAGCCGACACTTTATACCCAGGGTAGGGTGTAAATGGACTTTGGGTCCACTCCCAAACATCACCATAAAATCCCCTTAAGCCACTCCCGTTTTGCGGACGTGGGCGCAACAATTCTGACTCAGCGAAATTGCCTCCTGCCTCCAGCGATCCAGCAGCAATTTCCCATTCATATTCAGTTGGCAACCGGGCCTCAACCCAACTGGCATACGCAGCTGCCTCAAAAAAACTCACCTGAGACACCGGCGCTGCAAGATCTATTGGTTGCAAGCCTCGCAGAGTCATATTTTGCCATACACCGTCCGTATACTCCCAATAGAGTGGCGCTACCCAGCTCTCTTGTCGCAAAATATCCCAACCATCTGCCAGCCACAAACTTGCATTCGCGTACCCACCGTCCTCCAGGAAGGCGAGCCATTCCCCGTTTGTCACCGCCCGATCCGCAACTTCAAAAGGTGACAGCAGAACGTCATGCCGCGGCGTCTCGCAATCAAAACAAAAACTGCCCTCGCCATGGCCTACCGCACGAACGCCGCCGTCAAATGCGTGCCAGGTGATTTCCTCAACACGTCCACAATTAACTTCCAGCGGCACCGGATTTCTATATGCTGGTCGTATCGGGTTTTGTGCAAAAAGATGGAGAATATCCGTCAGTAACAACTCTTGATGTTGCTCTTCGTGATGAAGGCCAAGTTCGACCAGCCTACAAATCTCCAATCTGCGCACGCTGCCGAAAAACGTCGACATTGCGTCATCCACATATTGACGATACGCCAGTATTTCGTCCTGGGGCGGGCGGGTGAGCAGTCCTCGAAACGATCTTGGATGCCGAGCGCCAACCGCCTCATAATAAGAATTGAACAGATAATCATACGCCGGATCGAAGCGTTGGTAATTCTTGACATTAGCCGCGAGAATAAATGTCTCGAAAAACCAGCTCGTATGCGCCAAATGCCATTTTGCCGGGCTTGCATCTTCCATCGATTGCACAGTTGCATCAGCCTCAGACAGGCTGGCTGCAAGAGACACACTTCGCTGTCGCACACTCTCATATTTCTTTTGGAGAACAGGAAGGTCAGGTGCTGATAGTCGATTTGGCAAATGTTGCTCCTTGGCTTGGCACTTTTGCAGGAGGCCATCGAGAATACAACAGGTGGCAGAAAAATTTTTGAGCTACTAGATGAAGGGACTCGCCTTGAACCAGGAAATGAACGCCGCAATCCCTTTGGTAAGGGGTATTCCAGGCGTATAGCCCAATTCTGATCTGGCGCGGGAAATATCCGCCCACGTATGGATCACGTCACCCTTTTGCATTTCTTCAAAATGTTTCTCTGCTTCGCGCCCCATTCCCTTTTCAACAAGATGAACAAGGCTCATCAACTCTTCAGGGTGATCATTGCCAATGTTATATATACGATGCGGGATAGGCATTCCCGACAGCACCGCTGATTTGTCGAGCGCCGCTACCACACCATCAACTGCATCTGATACATATGTAAAATCGCGCCCCATACGGCCTTTGTTGAAGATCTTGATTGGTTCGTGTCGGCTAATCTTTCCGGCGAAAATCCAGTACGCCATATCGGGCCGTCCCCAGGGACCATAAACGGTAAAGAACCGCAGACCAGTGAGCGGAATACCATGCAATCTTGCATAAGAATTGGCGAGCAGCTCGTTCGATTTCTTCGTCGCTCCATAAAACGAAACCGGATCGTCAGTCATGTCGGCTTCGCTGAAAGGCGTCTTTCGGTTACCACCATAAACAGAAGACGAAGAGGCATAGACCATATGCTTTACCCGCAGGAGGTGCGCGAGCCCGAGCATGTTTGCGTGTCCAACAAGATTGGACGTGACGTAAGCGGCCGGATTTTCAATGGAGTATCTCACACCTGCCTGTGCGGCGAGATGAACGATCCGTGTGATGTCCTTGTCTGCAAGCGTTTTTTTCAGCGCCTCAAAATCGGAGAGCTCCAGCTGATGGAAGGTGAAACCAGACACACCTTGCAGCTCGTTCAAGCGAGCTTGTTTCAGTTCAACTGAATAATAGCCATTGAGATTATCCATGCCGATGACCGTTTCGCCCCGCGCCAGCAAAGCCCGTGCCGTATGAAAGCCGATAAAACCAGCAACGCCGGTTAACAGGATCGTCATTGGATACTCCAGAATTTCAGCCTTTTGACTGATCCTTGAACCAGCGTCAAACCTTTGGTTCGCAGCGACGCGATCTCGCAAAAGTCTGTCTTTTCAGTATTTTCCATGCTAGTGCAGCCTATTCCGGTCTCTTCCTGGAACCTAGTATGCAAGAAACACGCGCCCTTTTCGACGATCTGCGGATTGGATTGCTCGGCGGCTCTTTCAATCCACCTCACGAAGGACACCGCCAGATATCCCTGATCGGGTTGAAAAAGATGAATCTTGATTATGTCTGGTGGCTCGTCACGCCGGGCAACCCGCAAAAAAAACTCGCCGACTATGCCGACTTTTCATCGCGCATGGCAGCAGCCAAGGCATGTGCCGATCACCCGCGGATCATTATCAGCGACTTCGAACAGCGGCACGGACTGACCTACACGGCGCATACCATTCAGACACTGAAAACAAAATTTCCGAAGACCAGATTTGTCTGGATGATGGGCGCTGATAACCTCGCTGGCTTTCATACTTGGCGCGACTGGCGGCTCATAGCCGACAACCTGCCGATAGCGGTGTTTAACCGTCCCGGGCATCGGGTCGCGTGCCTGCAGTCGCCGGCAGCACAAACACTGGAGCACTACCGCTTACCGGTGACTTCGATCAATCGGCTTCCGGATTTGAAAGCACCGGCGTGGATTTACTACTCGAATGTCATGAACACCCAGAGTTCAACATCTATTCGCCGCCAAAATCGGGATTGGATAACCTCATTAACTAAAACTTAACGTCGTTCAAACTCGTCGTTCACATCCGTTAGAAAGAATGCTAGGCTATCGGCGCGGGGCACCAATGGCGTCCGTGTTGTAAATGGAGGATGGAACTGAATTCTCAGTCCAGTCAGGCAGTCAACCTTAAAGGTGAAACTGCCAAACGGTCAGATCCTGCCAGTTGGCAAAATGACCTCAAGGCCGATGAACATTCCAGAAAGTTGCAGGACCTCGTCCTTAAACAGCTGGAAGACGACAAGGCCGAAGACATTATCAAAATTGATCTCGACGGAAAATCCGATGTTGCAGATGTGATGATAGTTGCCTCCGGGCGATCACAGCGGCATGTGGGTGCTTTAGCAGATCATATTACCAGAACCATGAAGGAAAAAGGGTTCGGCACATCCTCGGTTGAGGGCGCGCCAACTTGTGACTGGGTTCTGATTGATGCGGGTGATGTACTAGTACATCTTTTCCGACCAGAAGTGCGCGAGTTTTATAATCTTGAACGCATCTGGTCACCGGAATCTTTCAGTGAGCCTGCGCGCAAGATCAGCAACTAATTCCAGATGCAGATTGCAGTTGGCGCTGTCGGCATACTGAAGAAAGGCCCGGAAGCAGAGCTGGTGGCGGCATACCGCTGGCGGTTTGACGGTCTTGGGCGGCAACTTGGATTCAAGGCCATCCGAGTGGCTGAAATTGACCCCGCCAAATCCCTGCCACGAGGACAACGCCAGACCCGTGAGGCCGATCAGCTCCTTGCGCCGATCAGTCGCGAAGCGACGATCATCGTGCTGGATGAAGGCGGCAAACCAATTACCAGTAAAGACCTTGCTGACATGTTGGCGAAATTCAGAGATGAAGGCGTGAGCGAGACCTGGTTCCTCATCGGCGGCGCTGACGGGCACGGCCCCGCGATACGCAACCTCGTTCAATCGGGAAAGGCAAAACCCATGGCCTTTGGCAGCGCGACTTGGCCGCACATGCTTGTTCGGGCGATGCTGTGTGAGCAACTTTACCGAGCCCTGACAATTCTCGGCAATCACCCCTATCACAGAGAGTGAGAATCCTGATTTATAGTGACGCTATGAAGGCTACACTCGTCATTATCCCCCTGACCCTTGCCTGCACTTTTGTGCCCATAGCAGCTCAACCGGTTCAGACAGATGAAGAAAAACGTCTGCAGGAGATCGAGCAACAGCTTCAGGACAACACAAAAAATGCCGAACAGCTGAAGCAGGTTGTGCCGGAGCGAGAACGAGAACTCACCAGCTTGCGCGCGAGACTGATCGAAGCAGCTGACGCCTTAAAGGCATCAGAGACCAGGGCTACAAATACGGAAATGCGCCTTCAGGACCTGGAAGTCGAGGCATTGCTCGTACAAGAAGATCTCGATCAGCGACAGCGCGATATCAGCGATGTTCTAGCCGCCCTGCAGTCCCTCGAATGGTCAAAGCCACCAGCACTTGCCGTTTCACCAGAGGACGCCGCCAGGGCCGCGCGCGCAGCAATGACACTTTCGAGCACGGTGCCGGATCTGCAGGTGAAGGTAGACGAATTACAGGTTATTATTGATCGCAACGCTCTCCTGCAGCGGGAAATGCGCCAAGAGCGCCAAACCCTTGTCCAGGCCAATGAGGAACTAGATGCGCGCAGCGGTATTCTCGAAAACCAGCTGATTCAGAAAGAAAAAGAATACGAGGAAGTAAATTTAAGGCTGGTCTCGCTTGAACGTGAAAATGCCAGACTTGCCCGCGAAGCGACTTCCATTCGTGAAATCTTGAATCGCCTCAACGAACGCAACCAGACAAGCGACACCCCAGTTCCGCGGATCAGACCCGCCGACACCTTGCCGGCGATTTCTTCAGAAACTCTGTCCCGGCGACCTGAACTAAGCGTCTATAATCAACTGCCGCGGGCCTTCAGCCGTGCAAAAGGCAAGCTGCCATTGCCAGTCTCTGGGCGCCTGGCGCGCAAATATGGCAGTAAATCGGATGATGGAGAGACCCTCGAAGGGATGCGCATCGAAACCCGCAGCGGCGCGATCGTCACTTCGCCGTTCGCTGGCGAAGTCGCTTTCGCCGAAAATCTCGGCCGCCTTGGCAATGTTTTTATTCTTGATGTCGGCGAGAGTTATCACATCATCATGATGGGCCTGAGCAACCTTGAGGTTGCCGCAGGCGAGGCCATCTCTGCTGGAGAGCCCATCGGCTATATGCCCGAGATAAATGACCGCGAGGAGCTGCATTTTGAAATCCGCAAGAACCGCGAACCACTAGATCCGGCCACATGGTTCCTGCCTGGTTTGCCGGGATAGGTCCAAAATCTTGAAAATTTACCTAAAATTTAATGTAAATCGCCAACACAATAGAGCCAAACGGGATTTGCAGATGCATAACTACCATGCCAGTATCTAACTTCGAAACGCAGTACAGAGGAAGAAAGCGTCCATATGTCTGATAAAAACCGCCGCCGTCCGAATCGTTCCGCCGTGAAAAAAGCGCATAAACTATCATCGTCTTTCCCGGCGCTGGCCGCCGCGGCAATTACCGGCAGCGTGATCACGGCAGTTTTAATGACATCCGGTTTCGCCCGTTCCTCGATTTCGTCAGATACCTTCCGGCAGCTTGACCGTTTTGGCGAGGTTTTCGAGCAGGTGCACGACAACTATGTGGTTGAGCCTGACAACAAGGAACTGGTCGAGGGCGCCATCGACGGCATGTTGAACAGCCTTGATCCACATTCGAGCTACCTCTCAGCGGACGACTTCCAGTCGATGACGGAACAGACCAGGGGTTCTTTCGCGGGCCTTGGCATTCAGGTCACGATGGACAACGAAGGGACCGGCAAAGGCCTTGTGAAGGTGATTGCACCGATTGACGATACTCCTGCGGCGCGCGCTGGCCTGCAGACCAATGACCTAATTTATGAGATCGATGGCAAAACTGTTTTCGGCATGACCCTCAATGATGCCATTTTGCTGATGAAAGGCGAACGCGGGACCTCAGTAGATCTGAAAATCCTGCGAGAAGAAGTCGACGATCCGATCGAGGTCACGCTTGTCCGCGACATTGTCACCGTGAACCCGGTTATTTCCAGGATGGAGCGAGACGCCTATGGGTATGTTCGCCTGACACAATTTACCGAACAGACGTTTCCAAAAATGATGGAGGCGATCCGAAAACTCGATAAGGAAACCCCAAGCGGGATGCGCGGCATGGTGCTTGACCTGCGTACCAATCCAGGCGGCCTGCTCGACCAGGCGGTGGGCGTTTCTGATGCCTTCCTAGAAGGCGGCGAGATTGTTTCGACCAGAGGCCGCCGGGCAAAAGACACAATGCGCGAACTTGGCACGCCCGGTGACATTTTGAATGGCAGACCCCTGATCGTCCTGATCAATGGCGGCTCAGCATCTGCATCAGAGATTGTCGCCGGCGCGTTGCAGGACCGTAATCGCGGCCTGCTGCTGGGTACGAAATCATTCGGCAAAGGCTCGGTGCAGACGGTTCTGCCGCTGCAAAACGGTATTAATGGCGCGTTGCGCCTGACGACTGCACGGTACTACACGCCCTCGGGCCGCTCCATTCAGGCGGTCGGTATTGTGCCGGATATCGTTATGCCGATCACACGCCCCGACCAGGAAGAACCCATTGAGCGACGCAGCGAGAGCGATCTTGATGGCGCCCTTGCGGCAGAAATAACCGGTGCCTCGGAGATTAACGATGAAACGCAAGCCAAAGACACTTCTCTCCTGGTTGAGCCTGTTGTCTGTCCGCTGGAAGAAGATTGCCAGCTTAACCGCGCGCTTGACATCCTCGCCGACAGCACCGAGTTCACGCAGCTACTAGCCGACGCGGGCTCCATTGAACGATAGACTGACGAACGCCCGATCTCAGCAAGTCCGTCTGCAAGTCCGTCTGCAAGTCCGATGGCTTTCTTGCAAGATTTCAGGCTTTTACTTCTTCCGACTTGGCCAGCTTCTTTTTGGCCATTTCCGTGAGTTGCACATAATCAACCTTGCCTGAACCAAGTGTCGGAATATCAGATACGATGATAATTTTTCGCGGCACAGCTAGCTCAGGCACACCATGAGACTGTGCCCAGCTTAGCAGCAATGATCGATCCGGATCCTGACATTCAGTCATCAAAATGATCTGCTCGCCTTTTTTTTGGTCCGGCAGGGTCACCGCCGCATGCAAGAAATCCGGCCACACAACCGATGCGCAGTTCTCGACGACTGCAAGCGAGACCATTTCGCCGCCCAATTTGGCAAAGCGTTTCACCCGTCCACGGATCGACATATAACCGCCACCGTCAATATGCACGATATCACCAGTATCGTGCCAGCCATCCTCTAGCGCTTGGATAATGCCAGGCTGGTCCGACCGAAGATACCCTTTCATGACATTAGGCCCACGCACGAACAGGCGCCCACAATTAGTGAGCCCCTCAACGGTTTCAAGTTTCGTTTCGATACCAGGCAACAGCTTGCCAACCGTACCCGGACGAATGTCACCTGGCTGGTTGGCGGCAACCACGGGGGCAGCTTCGGTCATGCCGTAGCCTTCCAGCACGTTGAACCCGAACCGTGACTTCGCCAGCGCCCGCGTCTCGTCTTTAACATGTTCTGCGCCGCAGACAGCATAACGCAACGTCGTAAGCGCCCCTTCGCGGGCGGATTTCAAATAGCGGTGCAGAAAGGTGTCGGTAGCAAACATGATCGTACTACCTGTTTTGCGAATGACTTCAGGAATGATCTTGACATGCAACGGTGATGGGTAGGGTACAAGCTTCTTTCCGTCGAGCAACGGGTAAAGTGTACCCGCTGTCAATCCATAGGAATGAAAAATCGGCAACGGATTGAAAATAACATCGGTATCTTCGAGATCCACATGCTCCTTGATCTGTTCCACATTGGCAACCAGATTAAGCTGACTGAGAACGACACCCTTCGGCTCTCCTTCCGTACCCGATGTAAACAAAACAACACCTGGCGCGTCCGGGTCGAGCGGACGGCGCACAAGTCCCGGAAAGACCGGTCCGACCACAGCGGAGATTTTGTCAATTGTCGTCAAGCCTTCACGCACATCCTCGAGATACAGGATTTCTGCCTTGGTTTTGAGCTCCTCAACCAATCCTTGCAATTCAGCCAGCTCGATAAACTTGTGGGCAGTAATAATTTTTGTGATCTCACCAGTTCGCAGAGCGGAAAACAGGTTCTTCGTCCCCGAACTGAAGTTCAACATTGCCGGCACACGGCCATGCACTTGACAAGCGAGAAAGGCGATAATGCCGCCAGCGCTGGTCGGCATTAAGACGCCGACATTCTCCCCCTTTTTGGTCCGGCGACGAAAAGCGCTGCCAAGAGCAAAGACACCTTGCAGAAGTTTGCCATAGGTGACCTTTGTGCCATCTGCTTCTTCAATCGCCACAGCCTCTTTGCCCATTCGGTTTCTTGCCTTGAGCAGGCGTGCGAGGACTGTTGCCCGTGATTTCGCCTTGATTTTCCGTTGGTTTTTACGGGCCTGCTGCTCGCGGCGATCGCGCGCGGCGATTTCTTCTCTTTTTTCAGCCGCTTCTTGCATTTCTTCAACGGAGCCGACTGTCTCTTTATTGTCGCTCGTTGATTGGTTTGTTGCGGTTGCTGTTTTTACCGGCGCTTCGTCGCGCAATATCTTTTCTTCCACCATCGCCACACTTTGTTTGTTAACCTTTTCATAAGGTTACTCCCTAACACCAAGAAATGTCGAGATGAGTCTCGCGCGACCTCGTATCTCTTTGGTGCTTCGCGTACACTTCATTTCGCATGTTGATTCGCGAACCTTGCAGGAAAAATGCTCAAAAATCCGCCATCAGGCATAGGGAAAAAAGCGCGCCAGAATGGCGCCCCGGGAACGCTTACCTGGGCCTGGCTTGGTCTGTTCGCTTTGATCGTGAGCGGTGTTCTCATGATCCAGTTTTTTGGCACCGCAGAACCCGGCCGAACGGTGGTGACGGTCGCAATTGATGGCGACCCGGAACGTTTTGCGCCGACATCCGGCAAGGACAACCGACAAGCACCCGGAACGGTAATTGAGGACGCCAACATCGCCCCGCAAGACAGTGACCCGCGACAAGTTGAGGTGATCAACAAGGTCCCGGTCGCAACCGAAGAAGACGCCGTTGCCCTAGAAGGCGATAGTGCCGAAGTAATCCGCCTTAATGATCTTCCTTCATCCGCAAGCGAGGCCGCACTCACCGGCAATGCGGTCGCCAAAATCGAAATAATCGGCACACCACCACCGCTTCCTGATCGCGCTCTGGCGATGAACACCGCCAACGGCTCCTACCCAAAAATCGGATCGGATGGCCGCAAACCGGCAACCTATTACCGCCGGGGTTTTTCCGATCCTGCAGAGCGGCCGCGCATCGCTGTCATCATCGCCGGCCTTGGTCTCTCAACTAACCTCACGGCTCAAGCCATCAACGATCTCCCGCCGGAAGTAACGCTGGCCTTTGCGCCTTATAGCAAAGACCTGCCGCAATGGACGGCGCAGGCCCGCGCGGCTGGTCATGAGCTGATGATCGAACTCCCGATGGAGGCCGCTGGACTTGAACCAGAAGCCCTCGGGCCCGCCGCATTGCTTTCTGCCCGGAGCGAAGCAGAAAATCGGCAACGGCTGAACTGGTTGCTCTCGCGCTTTCAAGGATATTTTGCCGTTACAAATTATCTCGGCAGCAAGTTTTCGAAGGACACCCCCGCGGTCTCTCCGGTCTACACTCAGGTGCGCGACGCCGGTGTGGCTTTTATTGCTGACACTGAAATCGCACCAGACAATCTGCGCGCCAGCGGTATATTAGCGACAACAGTCGATCTCCTGATCAGCGACACATCTGCTTCACCAGATGCACGCCTCAAGCAGCTGGAGGCCCGCGCGCGGAAAGAACAAAGGGTGTTAGTGAAAATATATCCAACAGAACAGTCTCTGACTGAAATCAGTCTTTGGGCGAAAAGCCTCAGAGGTAAGGGCATTGCGCTTGCACCCGCCTCATCCATGCTACAATAATCAGTGCGATGATTGAACCTGACTACCTTGAGGAATACCGGCCAAATGTCGGCATCTGCCTGCTCAGTCGACAAGGCAAGGTTTGGGTAGGGCGCCGGTCGGGCTTAACCTCAGGCGCTGATAAACAGCCGCATATTTGGCAAATGCCCCAAGGCGGCATTGACTCAGATGAGGACATTGACGCTGCCGCCCGGCGCGAACTTTATGAAGAAACCGGCGCCAAATCCGTGCGTATCCTGGCGATCACACCGGGCTGGCTGGTTTACGAGTTTCCCGAAGGTTACCGCAAGAAGAAAAAACGAAAATGGCTGGGTCAGCGTCAAAAATGGGTCGCGATGCTATTTGAGGGTGACGAGCGCGAGATTGATCTCGATGCCCATAATGAAAAAGAATTTGATGATTGGCGCTGGACTGACCTCAACAAAACGCCGGAACTCATCATTCCGTTCAAACGCGGCGTTTATGAAGAGGTCGTCACCGCCTTCAACCCGCTTGCTGCTTACTTGCGTAAGACCGCCTAAAAGCTCGCGAGAACAGCGACGGCGCGTTCTGCCATCAACCTTTCATCAGTGGTCTGAGCTGCTTTTAAGTCAGCGGCGGCGGCGTCCTTCTGTGCAGCAAGGACATCACCCTTCATCTCTTCGACGGGGATAGCCTGTTCAGCGAGAACGGTGAGGCAGTCAGGTGTCACATCAGCAAAACCGCCATGCACAAAGATCCGGCTCTCCGTCCCAGATTCTTTGACGACAAGCACACCGGGTAACAGCGTCGACATAACAGGCGCGTGTTGCGCGAAGACACCGAACTCACCCTCGGTGCCTGGCACGATCACTTCGTCAACTTCTTTTGCAAAAAGCTCACGCTCAGGGCTCACCAGACTAAACTTCAGTTTCTCTGCCATCTTACTTGTCCTCAGAATCCAGGGCGTCGCCTGAAAGAAGGGTAAATTTCAATATATAATCCTGCTCCGGATCGCTTTCCACGAAAGAGATATGCTCCGGCGCGCGCTTTCCATACTTGTCACTGAAGGCCGCAATTTCTTCTTCACTCAACGCCTTCAACTCTTCATAGTCACCGCGTACAGCCGTCACCGAACAGCGCGATCCGTTCTCCATAACCGAAACCAGTACCGGCGCAGATGCGAAGGCCGCTGTGTAGATTACTTCATCAGCCCTCTGACGAAGCCGTTCACTTATGCCGACGGACGCCGTAAAGAGCGCCTCCTCCGCGAGGGCTGCATGGGACAACCCCCGATCAAGAAAGCCAAAACAGATATCGCGGACGGCGACCGCGAAAACGTCGCCGGCTGGTAACTCGGGAAAAGCAACGGGCGTATAGGTGTTGGTGCCCGCACACGCAGACAGTGAAGCCGCAGCCAGTACTCCGATAATTGGCCGCTGCATCCACATGATACTAAGCCGCCTCTGCTGCCATTTTCTCAGCTTTTTGCACGGCTTCATCAATTGAACCCACCATGTAGAACGCACCCTCCGGCATATGGTCATAATCACCGGCAACCAACCCCTTGAAACCACGGATCGTGTCTTCAAGCGGTACCTGCACACCAGGAGAACCGGTAAAGACCTCGGCAACATCAAACGGCTGTGACAAGAAACGTTCAACTTTCCGGGCCCGGGCGACCACCAGTTTGTCTTCTTCAGATAATTCATCCATGCCGAGAATTGCGATAATATCCTGCAATGATTTGTAACGTTGCAGGATTCCCTGAACGTCCCGGGCAACTTGATAATGCTCTTCTCCGATAACCCTTGGATCGAGAATACGTGATGTCGAATCAAGCGGGTCGACTGCCGGGTAAATTCCTTTTTCAGCGATCGCCCGGTTCAACACAGTTGTCGCATCAAGGTGTGAGAATGATGTAGCCGGTGCGGGATCGGTCAAATCATCCGCGGGCACATAAATCGCCTGCACCGATGTAATCGAACCCTTGGTTGTCGTGGTAATGCGCTCCTGCAGGCCACCCATGTCGGTTGCCAGCGTTGGCTGATAACCCACTGCGGATGGAATACGGCCGAGCAATGCTGACACTTCAGAACCAGCCTGTGTAAAGCGGAAAATATTATCGATAAAGAAAAGCACGTCCTGACCTTGATCACGAAAGTGCTCCGCAACTGTCAGGCCGGTCAGCGCCACCCGGGCACGCGCGCCCGGAGGCTCGTTCATCTGACCATAGACAAGCGACACTTTTGAGCCTTCAGCCGAGCCATTGTTGGCTTTTGGATCGATGTTCACGTTCGATTCGATCATTTCCCAATAAAGGTCATTGCCTTCCCGGGTGCGCTCTCCAACACCCGCAAACACGGAATATCCACCGTGGGTTTTCGCGACGTTGTTGATCAATTCCATAATCAAAACGGTCTTGCCAACACCCGCACCACCGAACAGGCCAATCTTGCCACCCTTGGCATATGGACAAAGGAGATCAACAACCTTGATACCGGTCACCAGAACGTCAGATTCCGTGGACTGTTCAATAAACTCTGGGGCCAACTGGTGAATTGCCCGTTTTATATCGTGAGGAATTGGCCCTGCTTCATCCACAGGTTCGCCGAGAACATTCATGATCCGGCCGAGTGTACCGGCACCTACCGGCACAGAAATAGCTTCGCCCGTATCGCGAACCGCCTGGCCCCGGACAAGACCTTCACTTGCATCCATCGCGATTGTCCGCACGGTGTTTTCTCCCAGGTGCTGCGCGACTTCCAACACCAGGCGGTTGCCGTGGTTATCAGTTTCCAGCGCGTTCAAGATCGCTGGCAAATCACCGTCGAACTTAACGTCAACGACCGCCCCGATGACCTGGGAAATACGTCCTTCTAGTCCACTCATCATTTTCTTCCTTGCATGCGAGGCCGGCAAAACCGGCCGCCTAATTTTATACGCTCTCGGCGCCAGCAATGATCTCGATCAGCTCGGTCGTGATCTTCGCCTGGCGCGCCCGGTTAAACTTCAATGTCAGTGCGTCGATCATATCGCCAGCATTCCGCGTCGCATTATCCATTGCCGTCATTGACGCGGCTTGCTCAGAGGCTGCATTCTCAAGCAAGGCCCGGAATATTTGCACAGCCAGATAACGCGGCAGCAGCGTGTTGAGTATTGCCTCTTCGTCAGGCTCATAGTCGTAAACCCCACCGCTAATATCCGGCACCTCGGAAGTCTCTGGCGCTTTTGCAGGAATGATTTGAAGTTCCGTCGGGATCTGGGTCAGGACATTCTTGAATTTTCCGTAGAAAAGATGCGCCTGGTCAAAGGTGCCAGCCTCAAACATCTGCAAAATCTCATCAGCAATTTCTCTTGCATTGGCGAAGCCGACATTCTTGATCTCAATTAGTTCCACTGACTTGACGATAAGATCACTGTAGAGCCGTTTCAACTGCTCGCGGCCTTTCTTGCCAATGCAGAAAATCTTGACCTCTTTGCCTTCTCCTTGCAAGCGGACGATGGCTTCACGTGCTTGCCTGACAATGCTTGAGTTGAAGGCACCGCACAGGCCGCGATCAGCCGTCGCTACAATCAACAAATTGACCTTGTCTGAGCCCGTTCCAATTAGAAGCTTCGGCGCGTTTGACCCGTCGCCAACGCCGGCCACGAGATTGCCAAGCACTGCTTCCATCCGCTCAGCATAAGGACGCGCCGCTTTGGCTGATTCTTCCGCCCGGCGCAGCTTCGCCGCCGCCACCATTTGCTTGGCTTTGGTGATCTTCTGGGTCGATTGAACCGACCGGATACGGATCTTTAGTTCGTTAAGGTTTGCCATTGGCCTGCCTTACGCAAAGTTTTTAGTGAAGGTCTCGAGAATACTTTTGAGCTTGGCTTCGTTATCTTCTGACAGTTTCTTGTCATCACGCACAGCCACCAGTAGATCTGCATGTTCGCCGTGAACATGGCGCAGGAGTTCTGTTTCAAAGCGACCAACTTGGGCAACATCAATTTTGTCGAGATAGCCGGCTGTGCCGGCGAAAATCACCACAACCTGCTCTTCCATCTGGAGCGGCGAATATTGTGGCTGCTTCAGAAGTTCTGTCAGGCGGGCACCGCGATTAAGGGTTGCCTGCGTCGCCGCATCAAGGTCGGAGCCGAACTGGGCGAAGGCTGCCAGTTCCCGATATTGAGCAAGCTCACCTTTAATTTTACCAGCAACCTGCTTCATCGCTTTAGTCTGAGCAGCAGAACCCACACGCGACACGGAAAGACCAACATTCACCGCAGGACGGATACCCTGATAGAACAAATCTGTCTCAAGAAAGATCTGACCGTCCGTGATCGAAATAACGTTTGTCGGGATATAGGCCGATACGTCGTTCGCCTGCGTTTCGATGATTGGCAATGCCGTCAATGACCCGGCACCATGATCTTCATTCAGTTTCGCGGCGCGCTCCAGAAGCCGGGAGTGCAAGTAGAACACATCCCCCGGATAGGCTTCACGACCCGGTGGGCGGCGAAGCAAGAGCGACATCTGACGATACGATACTGCCTGTTTGGACAGATCATCATAAATGATCAGCGCGTGCATACCATTGTCCCGGAAATACTCACCCATGGCACAGCCAGAAAACGGCGTCAGGAATTGCAGCGGCGCCGGCTCTGACGCCGTCGCTGCAACGACAATCGTGTAGTCAAGGGCGCCATTTTCTTCCAGCGTCTTGACAATCTGTGCAACCGTAGAACGCTTCTGACCAATCGCTACATAAACACAAAACAGCTTGCCTGTATCGTCCGAGGCAGCCGCGTTGATATCTTTCTGATTCAAAATGGTGTCGATACAGATTGCCGTCTTGCCGGTCTGGCGGTCGCCGATCACCAGTTCGCGTTGGCCACGACCAATCGGGATCATCCCGTCGATCGCCTTGATGCCTGTCTGCACCGGTTCGTGTACAGATTTACGCGGCAAGATGCCGGGCGCCTTTACGTCCACGGTACGGCGTTCGGTCGCTTCGATTGGGCCTTTGCCGTCAATCGGATTACCGAGCGGATCAACAACCCGGCCGAGCAGGCCTTTGCCAACCGGCACTTCCACGATGCTCTCTGTCCGCTTGACTGTGTCGCCTTCTTTAATGTCGCGGTCCTCGCCGAAGATCACGACACCGACATTGTCGGTCTCGAGGTTCAGCGCCATACCTTTGATGCCGTTGGAGAATTCCAACATCTCGCCAGCCTGGGCGTTGTCAAGCCCATAAACACGGGCAATACCGTCACCGACTGAAAGCACCTGGCCGATTTCCGACACTTGTGCGTCCTGATCAAAATTTTTGATCTGTTGTTTTAGGATCGAGGAGATTTCTGCTGCTGCCAGTTCCATTTTTTCTTACGCCTCTTTCATGGCCATTTTCAATTGTGTGAGTTTGGTACGCAAGGAGGTATCCACCATGCGCGATCCAACCTTGACGATCAGCCCGCCAAGCAGGTTTTCATCGGTTTTGGTTTTTAAGTTAATCGCCTTACCAAGACTTGCTTCAATCTCGGTTCGAAGGCGGCGCGTTTGTTCATCGTTGAGCGGTGTTGCGGAAACCGCTTCGGCGGTTAGTTCACCTCGGGCATCTGCTGCAAGCTTGCGGAACGCAATGATCATCGCTGGCATCGCAAACAGTCTGCCGTTGGCAGCCATCAGTGCGGCGACATTCGTCACAAACACCTGCGCTTTGGCACCGGACAGCAAGGCCATGATCGCTTTTTGCTGATCGTCGCGCGCAAACAACGGGTTGGAAATCAGATTTTGCAGGTCTTCTGACCGCTCAATTGCCGCCGACAGATCGATCAAATCTTGCTCAACTGCTTCCAGCGCATTTTCATCATTCGCCAGATCAAACAGCGCCGCTGCGTAGCGCCCGCCGATCTCTGCTTCGGCTGAACTTTTGTTGCCTGCCATCGTTTCTAACTACCACCTGTCCCTACATCCGGGAGTGTCATTTTTGTTCTTTAAACTTGAAGCCCGCCAGGAACAGCGCACCCCGTTTTGGGCCCGATTTCTTGCGCCAACCAAGCGACCAGTTAACGCTTTGAAACCCTTGCCATTTTGAAAACGCGGCCCTGCTTTACAGCAACGCCGCGCACCAAATTTCCGGCGGGGTCTAGCACGGGTTTGTAGGGGGGGCAACACCAGTTTGTTGCAGCGCGGTGAAGTTACGGAATGTGGTCAACAATCGTGCCAACAACGCGCACAAATGGCTGTAAAAGGCAAAGCAGCGAGGCATTTCAGCCGCCTTGATATATCGCGACGAGACCGATGGTGTTGGTGAGCCCGTGCGCCAGCACGGCAGGCCAGATCGCCCCGCGGGCACCCAGGAGCAACACGCCGAAAACCAGTCCGCTGACCGCGGCGCCGGCGACACCAGTTGGCCCCTGATACATGTGGACCAGCCCGAAAATCACTGCCTGCAGGACAACAGCGACCGTGCTGGCGATTGCCCCGTCGCCAAGCGACGAAGCAATACTCCGCATCATGACAACGCGGAATGCAATCTCCTCCCCAACTGCCGCAAATGTCCAGCTGAAGGCAAGCGTCGCGGCGAGCCTGCCAACTGATCCTTGAAGATCTGAGAACCGATCCAGAGCACGCCCAGTGCCAAATAAATTCTCCCAGAGCGGCGCCAAAAAATCAGCACTGACCTGTAAAACCAGCACGCCAATACCTGCGAGGACAAAATCCGACAGCCGCGGCCTGCGCCAAAAACCAACACGCCTAAACTTTGCACCCGCCCGTATTAAGGCAAACGCGAAGAACACTGTCAGCAAAACATAAATTGCTGTCGCATATCGAGCAAAAGCGCTGAATGCGGATGGCTCATACGCCGATAACCGCAGCAGCCCCACAAAAATCATCGACAGCATGAACAAGACCGTCAAAACAACACGCAGTTTCATGACCGAGCCTCCGGCCCGCCTTTTAGATGTCGCTGTTGCCCCTCAAAAACACCATGCGCTGCGAGCAGGCTTTCAAGAATGTCTTTCAGACCAAGCAGTTCGTCATCGGTCAGCTTGTCGTGTAAGGCCGCTTTCACATATCGACCGAGGAGGTCTCTTGACCTTGCAAACGCGTCTTCTCCTGCAGGGGTGAGCACAGCGCTAAGCGAGCGACGATCGCCTTCGACCTTTTGCCGCTGAACGAGCCCAGCCTGTTCAAGACGGTCAAGCATCCGGGTAATCCCAGCCTTCGAGAAGTAGATGCGCCGGCTCAACTCTGTGAGTGTCAGCGCCCCACCATTTACATGCAGCTGCTTGATCAGATCCTGCTCGGACAAGCCAAACCCGAGCTCCGCACGCAGGGCCTGTTCTAGCCCGTGCCGCAGATAAGTCGACGCGTGGATCAGACTGACCCATGTTTGCATCCAGTCCTGTTTTCTGATGGCCATAACATATTGTTTACCACGCAACTGTTGTTTGGTCAACAATATCTTGCGCATTTCAATATTACGTTGATGCACTTTTAATGTAACCTCCGCATCGTTTTGAGATAATATCGATGGCAACAAAGGGTCTGAAGCATGAATAAACTCACAATGTTGCTGACGGCGGTAACGGCGGTCGCTCTCACCGGTTGCTCAAGTGACGCCAAAGACACTTCAGTGTGCGCACCGCTTGGGCTCAGCAAAGGCGCCTTGTTCGAACTGCGCGAGAACAGCTTCATCCTTGAAAGCGATACAGACACGGATCAATTCGCTCTTGAGCTCGTCGAGTGTCTCGGCAACCCGGATCCAGACCTTCGCGACAAAATCGCCTTTGAGGGCCTGTCCCTTCTAATGCGCCAGGAACAGATCAGTACAGACGCTGTCAAACAGATTGGCACAACACTTGTCGAAAAACTGACAGATCCGGATCCGAACGGATTTACCCAGCCTTTTGCCGCGCTGGTGTTATCAGAGGTCGCGCGGGTCGACCGGGTCAGTCCTTTTCTTAGACCCGATGAGCGGGCCGATCTGGTGACCGCAGCGATCAACTACGTAAGTTCGGTTACTGACTACCGCGGCTTTAGTGAAACCGAGGGGTGGCGACACGGCGTTGCCCACGGCGCCGATTTTCTGATGCAGCTGGCCCTCAACGAGGCAGTAACACGCGGCCAACTACTCCAGATTCGAGATGCCGTGGCGACACAAATTATACCGCAAAACAACCACTTCTACATTTACGGTGAAAGCGAACGACTGGCCCGGCCGATCCTGTTCATTGCCAACCGGAACGTCCTGACGGAAGAAGAATGGACCGGGTGGTTCAACACACTCACATTGCCGGCTCCCTTTGCGTCCTGGGACGATGTTTTTTTCTCACAGGAAGGCCTCGCCCGGCGTCATAACATTCGGGCTTTTGCCCTTGCGATCTATGTCAACGCCGACGCTGGCGGCTCACCAGAACTGCAAGCGCTTATACCAGGCGCATTGGCGATCCTGCGGGCAACTGGCTGAGCAGCCGGTCCCACACGCCCACGACAACATGCTTCAGCCGCGCCTGAACTTCGAATGGCGATCTCACCTAAGTAAGGCCAACATCGAGGCGCGCGGATCCACAAAGGCCACGTCAACCGTGCTGCCCGCTGCTGGGCTATATACAGGCAAAAACTCAATATCGATTTTCAATTTCAGTGTGCACACAAATCCCTCATGTCGAGGGGGGGCTTTACGTATTAAGACGTTGAGTCATCCCGTTGTCACATATTATTGATGCCGACTTTCCCTGCGCGACCCCTGCCGGGAAATTTTTGATCCAATCATTATGAGCTTTGCAGCATTACTCTGTGTATAAACAAAATGACTCTTTTTCTTCCGCTACCCTGAAACCGGCTGCGGCAATTTCAGCGGTTGCTGCCGACGTCGCATACCGCGCCGGATTAGTATGGTTCAGATGAATAAACCGGACCTTGCGTTGATCCTTCTCTGGCAAGGAGGAGAAACGCTTCATCGAATCGCGAATCCGCGGATGCGGAAAGCCTGACATATCCCGGCCCGGAATCTCGTCATTATCAAAAAATGTCGCATCCAGATAAGCGACATCGACGGGGCTGATCATGTCCTCAATGCGGATGTCATATTCATTTTCCCACCTGTCCCAGTCATCAATATCCGGCAGGAATAGGGCTGACCGGTCCGGGCTTTCAATTACAAATCCCACGGTTTCAGAATACTCATCACGGTGTGGAACAGAATAGGGTGTCACAACAAGGCCGTCGCCAATCGCTGCGCCCTCGCCCTCCGCAAGAGGCAGCACGACAATATTTTCATAGCGCACAAGTTGATCCCATGGGCCATTACTTGATAGATAACGCTGCATGCGCGGCATTGCATAAACGCTGACGTTCTTCGCACCGATGGATTCATGCCCAAGAAACATCAGGCCGGCATAGTGGCCAATATGGGCATGGGTGAGAAAAATAGCATCGAGCCCCGGCTTCGGTTTCGCAGACGGCGCATATTCATCCAGCATTTGAAGCTGTGCCCGCATGTCCGGTGTTGCCTCAAACAGAAACCGCGCATCGACGCGATGATCAATTAACCCGATTGAGGCGGCATGCCGCCGAAGCGACGGATCACTCCACGCACGATCATCAGGATTGCCGATCTGCGGCGCTCCACCATCTTGCGCAATGCCAAGGACGACCAGGTCGACGACACAGCTTTCGGTCGACAGAACGGCGTCTCTTTGCGATACGCACGCTGCAGCCAATGACAAAATCCACAGCCCCGATACTGCCAGAGATCGTTTCATACGACACATGGTAGTCCTAACGGCCGCAGATTGTCTATCGGGTGCTTTGGGTTGATATGATTGGCCATGGGTCTGAGAATTTTATTGTTGGGTGAGGCAGATTGGAGATATGCTCTTTTGCTTCTATGGATCAGTCGGCTTCGCACCCGCCTCTCATTTACAACCACGCGCGCAAGCCACACGCACCCAGCGGCACCGGCGTTCTATTGTTATTCGACAGCAACCTGAAAGATTTCACCATCAAAATCGACAATATACAGATTATTATCTGCATCTACGCCAAAGCTGGAAATATTATCGATGGCGCCAAAATCAGGTGTGAAATCTGAGGTCAACTCTTCCAGGTCACCACCCAAAATCGGCGTCGCGGTGTCCAGCTGATCCGCCTGCGCAGCATAAACTCGTCCCAGAACGAAGTCGCCGAAAATATATTTACCGCGAAGCAAGTCAGAACCACCTCGATAAACATACCCCCCGGTCACTGAAAAACCGAAACCACCGGAATGGGTATAATCAATGACAGGCCCGGTGAATGACGGATCATTGGCGCCGCCATTAAAAGGCGCAACACCTTCCCTTGTGTTCCAACCGAAATTCGCACCGGCATCAGTTGCCGGATCGAGAATATCAACTTCTTCATGCTCGCCCTGGCCAACATCGGCGATATACATCAAGCCAGTGTTTCGATCAAAGCTCGCACGATAAGGATTGCGCAATCCGTAAGCGAATATTTCAGGTGCGCCGCCGCCAGAGGCGAACGGATTGCCCGCTGGAATTCTGTAGTCCCGAAGCGTATCCGCCGGAAAATCATCGCCCGTTACATCTATGCGCATAATCGTGCCCAGCAGCGTGTCAGTATCCTGTCCGTTGGCGAACGGATCACCGCCGCCACCGCCATCGCCAAGGGCAATATAGAGAAATCCATCAGCGCCAAATTCGATCGAGCCGCCATTGTGGTTGCTCGCAGGTTGAGCAACCGTCAAAATAACATCGCCCGTTGCCGGATCGGCCACATCCATATTGCCCGAGATGGTCTGATATCGACGGATTTCAGAATCGCCGCTCAAATTGGTCACGGCAACATAAAACGTACCGCTAGAGGAAAAATCGGGGGCAAGAGCAAACCCGAGCAGACCGCGTTCCGAATTCGACAAAAGTTCATTGGTGATATTGAGAAACTTGGTCGACGAAATGAGCCCAGTACTGACGTCAACGATTTCAATTTCCCCTGCCTTCTCCAATACGTAAAGCCGGTTCGATCCATCGACGAAACCAGCGGCAAACAATGGCTGGTTCAAGCCGGAGACAATCCGGGTGACTTGAAATCCTTCAATGACGTTGTTGATTGTCACCGTGAGATTAAGCCGGGCAACCCGGCTCGCGTCACCGGCCTGTATGGTCACCTCATAGACGTTGTCAGCATTCGTATCTTGCGGATTTTCGAAATCAGGGGAGATTGTGAACGAAAGAACGCCTGTGCCTGGCACAATCGAAAACAAGTTTCGGTCGGTACCGCCAGAAATGAGGTAGCTTAGCTGGGCAGCATCGAAGCTGCTGACATCAAACGTGAACGCTATGGCTTGCGTTTTTTCATCAATAGAAACACTGGAGTTAATGGAAAATGCCAGTTGGGCAACTTGAGGCGCCGGGGTACTGCCGCCGCTGCACGCGGCAAGAAGGATAACAGACAAATAGCAGTGCAGCACCGTGCGGAGCATACTCGGATCCTTCCGGTCAAATTATACTCCCGAAACTATAACCAGGATTTGGGTGGAAAGCCAATAAGATTGGCGAGATCTCATCTGTACCCGGGGCCGGTCAGGAAAATACTGGAGCCGGTGTTTTGAAGCTTATCCCACTGTGAAAAAAGGCACGCCGTACGCTCAAAAAGAGAAGGCCCATAACAATCGCCAGGCCCGCCTGGGCGCCGACATATTTTGCGAGACCTGGTAGAAACAATGGCGCCAACCAGATAAGCGCGAGGCTGATTTCCTCTCCAGGCAGCCAGCCATCTTCCATTGCTCGTTTGACGATCACGACAACCGGCAACACTAAGACAGTCATTTCATAATAATACGCATAGGGACTACATAGGAATACTGCGGAGCAGAGCACCGCTGCGCGCAAATCCCAATCTTTGACTTTGCGCCAGACGAAGCCAATGATGCTCATTGCGGCCAGCGCTGACATCAGCTGCAAACCCATAGAGATGTCGCTCGGCAAACCGGATTTATGGAATGCCGCGAACACTGTCGGCATTTTATGGATCGGATAAATACTGTTCTTAACGCCGCCGCCGACACTAATGATGCTTTGAATGAATGCCTGCCACGTCTCGGGGCCAAATGCGACAATACTCGCAACGGCAAGGAGGATCGCCGTGAAACCAGCGACCAAGAAGGCGCGCCAGCAGCCGGCTGCCAAAAACGCAATCGGCAACAGCACACCAAGTTGAGGTTTGATGGTCAAAAGGCCCGCGGCAATTCCGGCCAGCAAAGGGCGCCGATCCGGGCAGGACGCTGCAATCGCGAGCAGTGCTGCGGTCAAAAACCCGTTCTGCCCGGTGATCACGGCGTTGAACATCACCGGCGTGGCGAACAGGACAAAGATGCCAACTTTATTGAGTTTGCAGAACTTTGTGAGAACAAACAGGAACAAGGCCATTGTTCCGCCGGACCACAGAAAATAGCCGGGCAGGAAGGGCAGGAAAGCCAGAGGCAGAATGAAGAAATAATAGGTAGGCGGATATTGCCAGGTGAGGCCAAACCGCTCTCGTGGCATGGCATTTTCCAGAAGGTAGGCCTCGAAATTTTTCATCTGATAAATGTCTGCAGCAAAGCCGTCCAACACTGCGCGCGCAGCGCCCCAAAAGGCGACAAAATCGCCGCCCACTGGTGGACCAGCCTGCAGGTTCATGTTCTCCGCAGTGAAAAGAGCCTGCGCGTACACGCCGTAGCTCATGGCAACAAGGATCGCGCAGATGATGATGGCACGTTCGGGTGTTACAACCAGCGTGCCTTTTATGGCGGGGATATCTTTTAGCCGTGAATACATCGTTAGGGTTTCTAGGACAGTATGGTGAACAAAGACTTATGAAACCGCCAATTCTGACTCAGTAGAGCAAACGAGGCGTTAAGAAACTGGTAAGTATAATGACCAAAGTAACTACCACTCTCTCAGCAAGAATGGATGCGCGTCCACAGCTCCTCTCGATAGTGTGCCCGGCATACAACGAAGAGGAAGTGCTTGCGTTATTTCATCGGCGCGTCCGCAAGGCGATGGTGGATATCGGTCAACCTTTTGAAGTTGTCTTTATCAACGATGGCAGCACGGATCAAACCTTGCTCCTTATGCAGCAGTTGCGGGAGCGCCATCCCAACACCACGATCGTTGATCTTAGCCGTAATTTCGGCAAGGAGATTGCGTTGACCGCAGGGCTTGATGCCGCAAAAGGTGACGCCGTTATCGTTATCGATGCTGATCTGCAGGATCCGCCGGAACTGATTGGTGAGCTGATCAAGGGCTGGCATGAAGGTTATGACGTTGTTTATGCGCAGCGTGCTGTACGGCATGGTGAAAGCTGGTTGAAAAAAAAGTCCGCTGCCGCTTTTTATCGGGTAATGCGGAATATCGGTTCTGTCCCACTGCCTGAAAACACCGGCGATTTTCGTTTGATGAGCCGCAAGGTTGTTGACGCGGTCTGTCTATTGCGCGAGCGTCACCGCTTCATGAAAGGTGTCTTTGCCTGGGTCGGTTTTCCCTCAAAATCTGTCAAATATGAGCGGGACCCACGTGCAGCCGGAAAAACAAAATGGAATTACTGGAAGCTTTGGAACTTGTCGATTGAAGGCATCACCTCCTTTACCATCGCACCGTTGAAATTCTCTTCCTATCTCGGCTTCGCCACGGCAACGTTCGCAATACTCGCCGGTATTTTCTACATGGCCAAGGCGTTGATTTATGGCGATCCTGTTGCCGGCTTCCCGACTTTGATCACTGTCATGCTGTTTCTCGGCGGCGTACAGCTGGCCGTTTTGGGCGTTATGGGGGAGTATCTAGGTCGCATTTTCAATGAAACCAAAGCCCGCCCGCTGTATTTCGCCAACTTGGTCATACAGTCAGAAATATCGGCCTTGGGTCCCGCCAGCGCTTCGAGAAGTGAGACACAGGTCGCGCGACCAGAAGGCCGCGCCATACCGGCTCAGCTTCGCTAAGGTTTTCTCCGAATCGGCCTAGTCATAGAAAATGACAAAGAACATTATGGAAACAGCCATCACGGCTGTGCAGGCTGGATCATCGGTACCCTTTGGCTGGGCAGTGCTCGGCTGGGGCCTGGTACTGGTTTTGGCTGTGCTTTTCTTTCGGCACCGCAAAGAACTGCAAAAGAAAACTGATGCGATCCAGAAAGCTGACCTTGAGGCTGCCAGGACAACAGCGCGGCTTGAAGAACTTGATGGACTGCAAGATGCGCTGAATTTTGAGCGCGAGAAAAATGCTGACCTTGAAAAAAAGCAAGTCGAGCTTTCAACGCAACTTCGAGAGCGGGAGCGTTCGCTGACAGAGATGCGCACGCGATTTGAAAACGATTTTCAGGCGATTGCATCCAGACTGTTGGGGTCAGCCCACGAAACATTTCTTGAACGCGCCAACGAGACTTTCGAAAAACATCAACTGGCGGCACACTCAAGTTTTGAGAGCCGCCAGAAAGAGGTTGATAACCTGATTAAGCCTATGCGTGATACATTGACCCTTTATGAGCAAGGCTTGCGCGAGATGCGTGACCAGCAAAAGAAAGCACAAGGAGAGCTGACCGGTCAGATAGAAGTACTGGCAAAATCAGCGGGCGGTGTCCAAGCTGAGGCGGCCAAATTATCAACCGCCTTAAGATCCGGTCCCAAGACGCGGGGGCGCTGGGGGGAAGAACAATTGCGCAACGTCGTCGAGATGACCGGGCTGTCCTCTTATTGCGATTTTACTCAACAAAAATCCGTACAGGATGGTGATAAACTAAAGCAGCCTGATATGGTCGTCCGGTTGCCTGGCAACCGGGTTATTGCCGTAGATTCCAAGGTCTCTCTCAATGCCTATCTGGACGCAGTTGAACAGACTGATGACGCAAGCAGGCAGGTTTTGTTTACAAAACACGGTGAGGAAATCTGGAACCATGTGCGTTTGCTTGCGTCTAAGGACTATGCCGGTGCCCTGCGTAAGGCGAACTCGCTTGATTTTGTGGTCATGTTTATCCCGGGCGAGAACTTTTTTGCAGCGGCGCTTGAAGCACGCCCTGCGCTTTTCCAGGACGCTTTCGACAGGGGCATTTTAATGGCGACGCCGACCACGCTGATTGCGATCCTCAAATCGATTGCGTATGGCTGGCGCCAGGAAAAGGCGTCGGAGAATGCGCATGAGGTTGCTGATCTGGCACAAGATCTTTATACGTCGCTACGCCTTATGGGCAACAATCTGGCGACGCTCGGAAAATCACTGGATTCAACCGTCAAAAATTACAATAAAACGCTCGGCAGTATTGAAGGCAACGTTATGCCAAAAGCACGGAAGTTCGCAGACTATGAGATGCCGGGCACGGAAGAAGTATTGGCAATTCTTGAGCCCATCGAAACCGATACACGCGAAGTGCGTACCGATCGTGATATGATCCTGAAAAATGCACAAAGGGAGCAGCGTGTGCTCCCTTTGGCAAAATAAACTGAACCGGTATTCTGCTTAGCGCAAATTATCAGGCCGGGCGTTTTTATCATCATATAGAGATGGCGATTGAGGTTCGCGGCGCTCTCGGTCACGGTTTTCGTCTGCCGGAGTGCCCGGCCACTCAGGCTTATTGTCGTAGAGTTGATCCATCAGCGTGTTGTGTGGTGGCGCTGTGCCTTGGCCTTGCTGCGGCGTGCCACGTGACATGACCTTATTTGTAGCGTCGAGAAGGGAACGTAACTCTGATTGCGTTTTTTCAAAATTCTGCGCCAGAAGGCTCGCCCGTGAGCGCAACGATTCCATTTCAGACATGACCTCTTGCGTCTCGCGTTTCACCGTTTCGGCACTCTGTGTGCCGCGATTATCGCGCAAGACGCCGCGAAGAGTTTGCAAAGTTCCCATCAACGTAGATGGTGAAACGATCCACACGCGCGCGCGGAAACTGTCTCTTACAAGATCAGGGAACCGAGCATGCAAGGTAGTATAAATGGATTCCGTTGGCAGGAATAGAAGCGCTGAATCAGCTGTCTCACCCGGGACGATAAAGCGCTCTGCTACGTCGATAATATGTCTCAGGACGGAGCGCCGGAATGCATCTTCGGCCGCCTTGGCTTGCGGCGTGCCTCGAGCGACATCTTCACGACCCGGTAGCGCACTGAAGGCATCCAACGGGAATTTTGTGTCGATGACAATTGCTCCCGGGGGATGCGGCAGACGGATCAGACAGTCGGCGCGATTGTTGTTAGACAACAGCGCCTTGAATTCATAGTCACCAGGCGACAGACTTGACCGGATGACGTCGCTCAGCTGTACATCCGCCATAACGTCCTGGTGGGCGCGGTCGATTAATGACTGTTCAAGCTTGCTAAGCTTGTCATCAAACGAGTCAAATCTTTCGCCAATATTCCTTACCTCTCCATAAACATGAGAGACGCTATCCAGTCGATCATCCAGAATTTGTGTAATAGCCCTGATGCGCTGTCCCTGGTTATCGAGGGTAGATTGCAGGGTAGTGATCTTGTTTGTAACTTCGGGGGTCAGCTTTGCTATAGGTTGGATTGATTCGTGTTGGCTCTGACGCGTGGTTTCGGCAAGGTTTTCAATCTTGCGATCAAGCGCATTAATGATCAAATCAAGGCGGTTGTTATTTTCCGCTTTCAGTGCACTGATCTGGCGCGTCATCTCGTCACGCAAATCGCCAATATGTGCGGCCTGATGTTGCTCCAGCTTTTCCATATCTTCACGCAGTACAGTGGGCGCAATGTAGGGGCGCGCTCGCGCAGTATCTGGGTCAGTCTCCTGAAAGTTTCCCGTGTCATCGTCTGAGATCCCGGAGAAAGCTATCGGCGTGCGCGGCGTCGATGCAAATGCATACCGAACTTTGGCATCTTCTTGCTCAGTTTCTTCCGGCACCGGTTGTTTGGAATATGCGTTCTCATTCGCAACAGCTTCGTCTAGATCGTCTTCCGGCAAATCCGAAGACACGCTGTCATCGTCAAGCGGATCTTCTTCGAGGTCTTGTTGTTCTGCCCGATTTTGAAGCCGGATCACATTCTCATTGTCGTCAAAGACCGTCTGCAAGTCTTCCGGCAGCACCTCTTCTTCATCTGGATGGTCTACGATATCTTGAACAGCATGGTCCTCAATTGAGGCCTGAGTTTCAGGTAGTTCCGATGTCGCTGATGAAAAAGCAAATGCTGGTTCGGGCTCTTCGATACCGACGTTGTCCTCATCGTCGTCATCCATGATTGTGCGCTGAAGATCTTCGTCTTGTTCTGTGACAATTTCGATTTCTTCGTCATGGACCGCAAATTGATCCTCAAAAAGCGGGTTTTCGACGGTGTCACTATCGCCATCGGCAGAATTGCGAATGTTGCGACGGATCATCCCCAACATAATCAGAGCGACTATGATGACCACAGCGATAGCTATCCAAACACCGATATTGATGCCGCCATCTCCCGCGCCGCCCGCCTGGGCAGCATTCAACGCTTCAGCAACTTGACGCTCGCCCTGCTGACGCAATTCATCAATTTCATTCTCGATACGAGATTGTGCTACAGAAATTATCTGACGCAGCACGCCAAGCGCCTCTCTCGGAACTTGGGCTATGTTGTCCCGACCATACTCAAAATACGACATGTTTACCACGCGAATGTCCAGATCCCCACTAGATCATTGTATTATTAGAACAAATTTACTCAAAAGGCGAGCATATGGTTGGCCATGGTTAAGCAGATATCATGCCACTCAACTTATTGACGAGGGACATATAGGTGCTTAGGTGATCGCTATGGCCATTAGAGAAATATTGACAGCCCCTGATGAGCGATTGAGACTCGTTTCAGAGCCTGTTTTGACCGTTGATGACGAGCTGCGACGGCTCATGGATGACATGCTTGAGACGATGTATGCGGCGCCGGGTATCGGTCTGGCGGCGATCCAGATAGGGGTCCCGAAACGGGCGATTGTCATGGACCTTTCGGGTGCCGAAGATGACCCCGACCCGCGCTACTTTGTGAATCCTGAGGTTGTAAAATCATCAGAAGAAACAACGCCTTACGAAGAGGGTTGTTTGTCGGTTCCTGAATATTACGAGGAAGTTGAACGGCCCGTTCATTGTACAGTCAAATATCTGGATTATCACGGCAACCCACAGATTTTGGCGGCAGAAGGTCTCCTCGCGGTTTGTATTCAACATGAAATAGATCATCTGGAAGGTGTCCTTTTCGTTGATCACATTTCTCGTCTCAAACGAGAGCGAATTTTGCGAAAGCTCAAAAAAGAGCAAAAGCTTGCTGAGGTTCCCTGAATTCCTTGCTATCTGCAAAATACACGTATCTAGGGTAGATAATCACACGGGGAGTATCGGGATGCGCCTAGCATTTATGGGCACACCTCAGTTCGCAGTGCCGAGTTTGAGTGAGCTGATCGCCAATGGTCACGACGTCGCGGCGGTATACACACAACCACCGCGTCGCGCGGGGCGTGGACAGAAGCTGCAACCATCGCCGGTCCAGCTTTTGGCTGAGGTTCACGGTCTGGAAATACGCACACCTTCGAGTTTCAGGGGCGAGGATGTACAAAGTGCCTTTGCTGATCTCTCGCTCGATGTTGCGATTGTCGTTGCGTACGGCCTCATCCTGCCGGCGGCCATTCTCAAAGCACCGCAACACGGATGTGTAAATTTACACGGCTCTCTTTTGCCGCGCTGGCGCGGTGCAGCGCCGGTCCAGCGGGCCATAATGGCGGGCGACCGCGAAACTGGCGTTCAGCTGATGCAGATGGAAAAAGGGTTGGATACCGGCGCGATACTTTTATCGGAAACTGTACCGATCACGAGTACGGATACCAGTGGCACACTGCAAGAAACGCTTTCGCACATTGGGGCGAGCTTGTTGCCACGCGCACTGGCAGCTCTTTCACGGGGCAAGCTGGAAGCGGTACCACAGCAAGAACACGGTGTGCTGTACGCTGATAAAATAGTCCCGGCGGAAGCCCGTATCGACTGGGCCAGGCCAGTCAGGGAAGTTGATTGGCATATTCGTGGGCTCTCTCCGATTCCAGGTGCCTGGTTTGAAATTCGTGCAGCAGACGGCGAGAGAGTTCGCTGTAAGGTGCTAATGTCGTCTGTTTCCAAGAGCGCTTTCAACGGTCCGCCCGGCACGCTTGTCAGATCGGATGACAGGTTGCTGGTTACCTGTGCCGATGCTGCGCTTAGTCTCGAGCGTATTCAACGGTCGGGCAAAAGCATTCAGTCCATTGAGGAATTTCTTCGGGGATTTCCAGTAGCTGCCGGCCAGGTGTTGGCTTAATCGATGCCGCGCTACAAACTCACCCTCGAATATGTCGGGACGCCTTTTGTCGGTTGGCAAAGACAAAATAATGGTCTTTCTGTGCAAAAAGTGCTTGAAGATGCGGCAACCGCTCTCGACGAACGGAAGGTGGCTTCAGCCGCTGCGGGCCGTACCGATGCGGGTGTCCATGCTCTTGCAATGGTTGTCCATATTGATCTGCATAAGGATCTGCCGGCAGGGACTGTTCGTGATGCGATTAACCATCACCTGAAACAGTATCCGGTCGTGGTAATCGAAGCTGAGAGAGCCGATGATGATTTTCATGCTCGATTCTCCTGTTTTCGGCGGCACTACCTCTATCGGCTTGTCGGGCAGCGCAGCCCTCTTGCGCTTAAAAAAGGTCGCGTATGGCGCCTCCCTTATGAACTTGATGCTAGTGCCATGAGGGACGCTGTCGATTGCCTGGTTGGTAGGCATGATTTTACAACTTTTCGGTCAGTGCAATGCCAGGCGAAATCGCCGGTGAAAACACTTGAGACGATGACGGTGACAGTGGACGGGGAGGAAATCCACGTTCGCTGTTCTGCCCCGTCTTTTTTGCACAACCAGGTCCGCTCATTCATTGGGACCCTGGAGCGGGTTGGCGCCGGGCGCTGGACGCCCGATCAAGTCAGACAAGCACTGGAGGCGCGTGACCGGCAGGCATGCGGGCCTGTGGCGCCGCCGCATGGGCTTTATTTTGTCAGGGCAGAATACCCCGAAGCGTAGTCACTATTCGGTTGGTGTTGCAGCCTGCGCTGCACGGGCGGCGGCGGCCTGTTGCTGGAGGGCTACAATGACCGGATGCGTGCCGCTCGGGTAATTGGACTCAAGTTTTTTCCCGCAAGTAGACGCTTCAGATGTGACATAATCGACAATCTGCTGAATCTGTTCCTGGCTTTCACCCTTGTTTGGCATGTTGTCTGACAGTTTCTGAATTGCCCCGTCGGCCTTGCTTTTAAACGCTGCATCGTCAGCGCCTTCACCCAATGCCGTGTTTAATTCATAGTTCCACATCATGAACGCAAGATTGGATTGAATGGCGGCTTCTTCCGGCAAGCCATTCGGCGCCAGAAACTCCAAAATCCAGCCAAAAGTTGCTGCGCAATAGGCGGATGTATCAGCCGAAAACTTTGGCGCAGGCGAGGTTTGTGCGCTTGCGGAGGTGCTCAAAACTGTTGTCGCCAGCATGACGGCGCCTGCAGCGGCGAGTGATTTCGTGAATTTTTTCATGAGAGGAACCCTCCAAAACTAACTAAGCGCTCATACCTCGCAGAGACTCTGCGCCACAGGAGAAAGCCATTCTGGCAATTTCTAGCGGACACAGGTGCATAAAGCCACCTAAAAGCGGCCATATTACCCGCCCGTAACAACCCAAACCAAGCTTGTGCTGTCCGCCGTATTCGGCGTCATGAAGAACCTCGTATAGGCACTATTGCCAAGATCCGTAATGACCGAGCCGACCAGCTGCGAGGCAAGAAACAACATCACCAAAATACCGATCGTTGGTGCCAGTTCGCTTTCGAGCGTCTGGCGGATAAGGCGCCAGCGCACAAATAACCAGAAAATGGTGACCATCAGATAGAACAGGATCAGCAGCTCAAATTGACCGGTCGGTGCGATCAATAAAACGCCGAGGCAAATAATCCCCTGCAAGAGCAAAACCGACCAGTTGTATGAGACAATTAATGGTGTAATCCGGGCGCCTGCCCGGATCTGCTGGGCAAGACCCACAAGCAGAAACAGAACAATGATCCAAGCAGCGGTTAATTGAATGATCTGCATACCCGCATCATAGGCTGGCGGCAGATCGGGAATATCGAGGTCCGGATAGGTTGGGCTGAGTTTCAAGAGCGGCACGGTCAGCATGTTTGCAGTGACCGCCAAGGGAATGCTTAACGGCAGTGCCCAAAAAGAGCGGAACACCCCTTCCGAAGTCATGTCGAGCCGATCCTCCCAGTCGCGTCCGCGCAGCATTGCGATGATGGCGCCGAATTGCTGCACTATATAGTGAGGAGTGATCATGTGGCAGAAAAATACTCTTTGAGGAGCTGCCGATAGATTTTTTTCAGCAGCTCAAGATCCGCGATTGCCACCCGCTCATTGACTTTGTGCATCGTTGCGCCGACCAGACCGAACTCGGCGACCGGGGCGACTTTGTGAATGAAGCGTCCGTCGGAGGTACCGCCAGTAGTTGAAAAATCGGGCATCTTGTCCGTCTGTTCACCGACTATTTTGGCAATCAACTCGGCAAAACCCACGTCCGATGTCAAAAAAGCTTCACCAGAAGCACGGCCATTCAACTCCCAGACGATCTCGCCGGCGGCGGCCGTCGTCAACCGGTCGCGCAAACACGCCTCCAGGCTCTTGCCGGTCCAGTTTGGGTTGAAACGAACATTGAATCTGGCTGTGGCTTCACCCGGGATCACATTCTCCGCTAACGCTGGCGAGTTAATCGCACTTAGTTCAAGATTGGAAGGCTGGAAGCGTTCATATCCATCATCAATCGGATTCTCGATCAGGGCGGCGACAAGCTTCATCAGTTTCGGCAGCGGATTATTGGCCCGTTGCGGGTAAGCGATATGCCCTTGTGTCCCTTTTACGGTCAGGTGCGCGTTGTAGCTGCCGCGCCGGCCTATTTTGATCGTGTCGCCTATTGTTTTTTGATTAGAAGGTTCGCCTATCACGCAATGGGTGATTTTTTCACCGCGAGATTCCATCCATTCGAGCACTTTTTTGGTGCCGTTGATTGCCATTCCCTCTTCATCACCAGTGATCAGTAAGCTGATCGATCCTGCCGGATGCCCAGTTTGCAGGAACTCCGTCACAGCACAAAGCCAAGCGGCAATCGCGCCTTTCATATCAGCCGCGCCACGGCCCCAAATCATACCATCTTTCTCAAACGCCTCGAATGGGGGGAGATCCCAGGCCGAAAGATCACCCGGCGGCACAACATCCGTATGCCCGGCAAAACACAGGTTCGGCTCTTTGGTTCCAAGTCGGGCATAGAGATTGTCGATTGGTGGTAAATCTTCGTCAGCAAAAACCAACCGCTCACAGGCAAAGCCGAGTTGTTCAAGCCAGTGCTGCACCAGATTGAGGGCGCCGTGATCTTTTGGTGTCACTGATGGACACTTGATGAGCTCGGCTGCGATTGCCGCTGGTGCTGATTGTGTGGTAATATCGTGCATTGTCCTACCGATCTATGCGAGCTCACTGATCTAAGCAAGCCGAGGTTTTTACGTGCCAAAAATCGACATCAGCGCCATTCCTGTCCGCACAACCTGTGTCTACCCTGACCCTTATGCTGCGATTTGTGAAGGTCGCGAAAAACAGGCATTGGGGGACGCCGGCGGGCTCGACCAATTCGGGGTGAACTTGACGCGCTTGCGACCGGGAGCTGCGTCGGCAAACAGGCATTGGCACAAACATGAGGACGAATTCGTTTTTGTTCTCGAGGGCACAGTCATTCTTGTTGAAGATTCTGGCGAGGTCCCCTTGAAGGCTGGCGATGCTGCATCGTTCAAGGCTGGCGTTGAATGTGGTCATATGCTGATCAACAAGTCGCAAGAAGACTGTATTATTCTTGAGGTCGGCACCCGTGCAGATGAAGAGATTTGTTCCTATACGGATGTGAATGTCGATATGCGTGCCGTGAAGGAAACAGGCGGTGGCTGGCAGGTGCGGCATAAGGATGGGTCTCGGTATTGAGCGTCAACTAAAGCACTCTTTGGCTAAGTCAATGGTCCATGATCGCTGCGGACGGTCTCGGCGCGCTGGTTCAGGGTGACGATTGAGAAAATGACCATTGAGGCAACAAATCCTTGTCAGCCCTTAACCTGATATGGCCTGTCCTTCGAGTGCTGTGACAGGCAACATTTGTCAACGCAGCACATGATGAGGCGTGGCCAGGAACATATCAGCCATGGCCTTTTTACTGCCGTCCCGCCAGGTACCAGTAGATGAACCCGCCGGCGAGCCCTGCGGGGATATAAGTGGCCGCCAGCAAAATGCCGGACATACTATCCGTGAACGTATTATATTGTGATCCAAAGAAGATACTCAGCACCAGAAAAGGTATGAGTGCGCCGGTCACCAGCTCCGCCTGCCCTCGTGGCCAGCGAAACCGGCGTGCGAGCGCGACGAGAAAGCCGACAGGCATAGCGGTAAACACGGCAACAAATAATCCCAAGAATGTGGCGGCTAGGAATGGCTCAAAAAAACCAAGATGATGACGTGCGAGCCCGTCGCCGAGACCGTTGTCTGCCACAAGGTAAGTCAGAAACAAAACAAGGCCTGCGACCCAGCAGGCCGCGAGCCACGCCAAAACTGGACGCAGCCCAACAGACCAGATCTTTTTAAGAATGGCATTCATTTTACCCGAACACTCGACGGCGTCCCAGCGGCGAGCCAGTACACCAATCCACCCAGCGCGCCGACAGGAATGATGTCAATCATCAGCATCCAGACACGTTCTCCGCCCACATCATAGGTTGAGGCCATCGCACCGGCGATGGTAAAGTAGGGCAAAAACGCGCTGATCATCACATCCGCCCAGCCTCGCGGCAATGCGACAGCGCGCACCAGCAACACCAGTAAAAGCACCGGCACCGCGGTGACAAGTGCGATGGCGCCCGCAGACGACAGCCACCAGATCAACATTGACTGCGGCTGCTCGCTCAATACTGCCAGCCAATCGATTTCATGCAGATGCCGCTGTACGGGGCGCAGGAAATTGACAGTCATATAACCGCCAACCAGGAAACCTGTCAGCATACAGGCGAACAGCCACGCTAGCACGGGCCGTGCTAGCTGCGGCCAGAAACCTGTTTTGTTCATCGCCCCACTCATCTCAGGAGATTGCAACAGGCGGGTTCGCCGGTCAACGCGGATTCAACGAGGGTGCATGCCTCAATTATCCATCTTCAATGCCTTGATGAACGCGTCCTGCGGAATATCGACGCGGCCGAACTGGCGCATTTTCTTTTTACCGGCCTTTTGTTTGTCGAGCAGTTTGCGCTTCCGCGAGATGTCACCTCCGTAACACTTTGCAGTGACGTCCTTGCGCATGGCAGCAATGGTTTCACGGGCAATAACCCGTCCGCCGATGGCAGCCTGGATCGGGATTTTGAACAGGTGGCGCGGTATCAGGTCTTTCAGTTTTTCGCACATCGCGCGACCACGGGTCTCGGCCTTATCGCGGTGAACGATGATCGAGAGCGCATCAACGGGCTCTTCGTTCACCAGGATCTGCATCTTAACAAGATTGTCGGTGCGGTAACCAATGATAGTATAGTCAAAGCTGGCATAACCCGTGGAGATCGATTTCAAACGGTCGTAGAAGTCAAAAACAACCTCATTCAACGGTAGTTCGTAGACGACCATCGCCCGTGCCCCGGCATAGGTGAGGTCGTGCTGGATACCACGGCGCTCCTCACATAATTTGAGGACACTGCCGAGATATTCATCGGGTACCAAAATCGTTGCCTTGATCCAAGGCTCTTCAATATGGTCGATGTGAACCGGGTCTGGCATGTCCGCCGGGTTATGCAATTCGATGTGTGACCCGTCGTTGAGATAGATCTGGTAGATGACCGACGGTGCGGTAGTGATCAGGTCAATGTTAAATTCACGTTCTAGCCGTTCACGGATGATTTCGAGATGAAGTAGACCGAGGAAACCGCAGCGAAACCCGAAACCCAGCGCTGCAGAAGTCTCCATCTCATACTCAAACGAGGCATCATTCAGCCGCAATTTGGCGATCGCTTCGCGCAAGTCTTCGAACTCGGCGCTGTCAACCGGGAAAAGGCCACAAAAAACGACCGGCTGGGAGGGCTTGAAGCCCTCAAGTGGCGAACTTGTCGGACGGCGCTCATCGGTGATCGTATCACCGACCCGAGTGTCCGCTACTTCCTTGATCGAGGCGGTGAGGAAACCGATCTCCCCAGGCCCGAGCGCGTCCACATTGATCCGTTTGGGCGTGAAGGCGCCGACCTGATCAACAGTATAAGTCGCTCCGGCGCGCATCATTCTGATCTTGGTGCCTTTTTTCAGGTCGCCATCAATGACCCGTACCAGCACGACGACACCCAGATAACTGTCATACCAACTGTCGACGAGAAGCGCTTTCAAAGGCGCTTCCGCATTTCCTTCTGGTGCCGGCAACCGCGTGACAATCGCTTCTAGAACGTCGGGCACACCAAGTCCCGTTTTGGCGGAGATTTCAACGGCATCGGAGGCGTCGAGCCCGATTACGTCCTCGATCTGTTCACGTACCCGGTCGACATCGGCCGCCGGCAGGTCAACCTTGTTCAGGACGGGGACGATTTCATGATCAACTTCCATCGCCTGATAGACATTGGCGAGGGTCTGTGCCTCGACACCCTGGCTGGCATCAACCACCAATAAAGACCCCTCGCAGGCCGACAAGGAGCGGTTGACTTCGTAAGCGAAGTCAACATGGCCGGGTGTATCGATCAGGTTCAGGATGTACGTCTCTCCATCCTTCGCGGTGTAAGTGAGGCGCACAGTCTGCGCCTTGATGGTGATCCCGCGCTCACGCTCCAGGTCCATATTGTCGAGCACCTGTTCGGTCATTTCACGACTGCTGAGACCGCCCGTCACCTGGATCAGGCGGTCAGCGAGGGTCGATTTGCCATGATCGATGTGCGCGACGATGGAGAAGTTCCGGATGTTGGACAGTTTACTCATGAGAGAGGGCATATAGAGGTCTCATCCGCACGCTGCAATCAGCGTTGTCGCCGTGACGACAAAAAAAACCGGCCGCGTGGACCGGGTCTTCAATAGATCGTAGTTTTCCGGCGCTCTATTTTTTAAGCGCGTCACGGATTTCTTCGAGAAGAACCTCGGAGCGCGGCGGCGCCGCCGGCACTGCTGGGGCTTCAGCTGCTTTCTTTTTCAGATTGTTGATCCCCTTGATGACGAAGAACAAGGCGATCGAGATGATCAAAAATGCGATACAGGCATTGATGAAAAGGCCAATATTCATGGTGACGGGTTCAATCTCCGCTGCCATGTCACCGGCTTTCAATGTCAGACCAATGTCTGCGAAATCGACCCCGCCCATCAGCAAGCCTATTGGCGGCATCAAAATGTCATTGACCAGCGAGCTGATGATGGTGCCGAAGGCGCCGCCCATGATGATGCCGACAGCCATATCGACCATGTTGCCCTTGACAGCAAACTCCTGAAATTCCTTTAGCATCGTCGTTCCCTTTCCAGCTAGCGCAGGCAGAGAACGCAACATTGCCCGGTGATTTACCCGCGCGTGATCGCAGATTCGAGTTTGATTTTCAATTTATTATTTGGCAGCGGCGTTATTTAAGCAGGGCACAGACTGGCACCAAGGATCGTACCGTCCAGGGTATCTTGCAGCAAAACCGCGCATGACAACCCTTGGAGACTTTCCGGAATTGCAACACTGTCCGTATCCACTGTCAGGAGCGAGCGGACCACATTCACGTAGGATAATGTCTTGCCGGCATTTTTGCCCGACGTGACCTCGACGGTGACAGGCCCGCGTTCAAAAAATACAACCTGCAGGGAGGTGTTGCCTCGCCCAATCATTGCTGGCGTGATAAGAGTGAGCGTTGAGCGGTCCGCCGACCGGCGAGGCGTTGGCACACGCCAGCTGGTGCGAGGCAGATCGGCGATGGCGACCTCAATGGCGTCAATATCTTCCCCGGAAACACCTTTTTGTCCCTGTACGACCGCTTGTGGTGTGTAGAGCCACTGGTCTTTCAAGCGTTCTGTATAAAATTTCTGCCGTTCATCAAACGCATCGCGGGCAAAAGTATCAACCCAGCCGAGATAATCCCAGTAGGTGACTGGAAAGGTCAGAGCAAGGACATCCGCGCGCGCAGAAATCATCGCGAGGTTCTTATCACCCGCCGGAGAACGCGGGCAGGACTGGCTCGTGAACAGCTCAACAACGGTTAACTGCGGTTGGTCTTCCTGCGCCAGCGAGGCGCCTGTGATCAGGAAAACCGCGGCCACGAAGCCCGTAATCATTGGGAAAAAACGCAATACCATCTTCTTCATGGGGTGCTTATGCCACAAGGCCGGGCAAGTTACATATCAAACGCGCGTGAGTGAAAAGCCCTATTTCCGCCTGTTTCACACAAAAAAGCCGGCCTCATGCAGACCGGCTTTAGCACGTTTCATATATCCCTCGCTCAGGCAGCGAGCTTGCGGATTACGTATTGCAGAATGCCACCATGGGTATAGTAGTCGAGTTCGTCAGCTGTATCGATACGGCAAAGGAGCTCGATTTCCTTCGTTGATCCGTCTGCGAAGGTAATCGACGCCTTCAATGTTTCACGTGGCTGCATCGACTGAACGCCGTCGATCGTCACCTGTTCAGTCCCATCCATGCCGAGAGACTTCCAACTGTCGGTCCCAGTGAACTGCAGCGGCAGAACCCCCATCCCGACCAGATTGGAGCGATGAATCCGCTCGAAGGATTGTGCCACCACTGCGCGCACACCGAGAAGCGTGGTGCCTTTAGCGGCCCAGTCACGGGACGACCCCGTGCCGTATTGTTCACCAGCAAAGACGATCAGAGGGACGGCGTCTGCTTTGTATTTCATCGCGGCCTCATAGATCGACATTTCTTTACCGGTCGGGGCATATTTTGTGACGCCGCCCTCAGTGCCCGGCACCATTTCATTCTTGATGCGGATATTGGCAAATGTACCGCGCATCATAACATTGTGGTTACCGCGCCGTGAACCGTAGGAGTTAAAATCGGATATCGCGACTTGATGATCCTGCAGATATTCGCCGGCTGGGGAAGACGCCTTGATCGCACCCGCCGGGGAGATATGGTCGGTGGTTATGGAATCGCCAAAGAGCCCAAGAATGCGCGCACCCTCGATCGGTTGCGTTGGTGCGGGCTGCATTTGCATCCCTTCAAAATAAGGTGGGTTGGCGATGTATGTGGAATGCGGCCATCCGTAAGTCTCGTCATTGCTCGTGTCGATCGACTGCCATTGGGCATCCCCGTCAAAAGCATTGGCATAACGTGAGCCAAACATTTCCGGAGTGACGCTGCCACGGACGATATCGGCAATCTCCTGGTTGGAAGGCCAGATATCTTTCAAATAGACGTCATTGCCGTTCTTGTCTTGCGCAATAGCATCACTGGTCAAGTTGACATTCATCGAGCCGGCAATCGCATAAGCGACGACCAATGGTGGGGATGCGAGGAAGTTGGCCCGAACATCCTGGGATATCCGACCTTCAAAATTACGGTTACCCGAAAGAACTGATGCCACCGCCAGGTCGTTATCGTTGATTGCCTTGGAGATCGGAGCGGCCAATGGACCGGTGTTACCGATGCATGTCGTGCAACCATAGCCAACGAGGTTAAAACCGAGTCCGTCGAGTTCGCTCTGGAGACCTGCTTTTTCGAGATAGTCAGTCACGACCTGGGAGCCAGGTGCCAATGAGGTTTTAACCCAGGGCTTCACCTTCAGGCCAAGCGCATTGGCTTTTTTTGCGACAAGGCCCGCCGCGATCAGAACTGACGGATTTGATGTGTTTGTACACGACGTAATTGCCGCGACGGTCACATCACCGTGGCCAAGATCGAAGTCTTCACCCTCCACCGGCACACGTTTGTCCGCTTCGTCACCCTTGCCATATTCCTTGTCTAGCGCTGCGGCAAATCCGGCGGGGCCGTTTTCAAGGAGAATACGGTCCTGCGGGCGTTTTGGTCCGGCAATTGACGGCTTGATCTCGGTCAGGTCAAGCTCCAGCGTGTCCGTAAAGACCGGGTCCGGCGTAGTCGTATCGCGCCAGAAGCCTTGTTCCTTTGCATAAGCCTCAACCAGCGCAATGCGATCTTCATCGCGACCGGTTGCCCGCAAGTAACGCAAGGTCTCCTCATCGATTGGGAAGAAGCCACAGGTGGCACCATATTCCGGCGCCATATTGGCAATCGTCGCTTGATCTTCGAGCGTCAAATTATCGAGGCCTGGGCCGTAAAACTCGACAAACTTGCCGACCACACCCTTTTCCCGCAGCATTTGCACAACGGTCAAAACAAGATCGGTGGCGGTCGCACCTTCGGGCATTTTGCCGGTGCAGCGGAACCCGATCACTTCCGGTATCAACATGGAAACCGGTTGTCCGAGCATCGCCGCTTCAGCTTCAATCCCGCCGACACCCCAGCCCAGAACCGAAAGACCGTTGACCATGGTCGTGTGACTGTCAGTGCCAACCAGGGTATCCGGATAGGCGTAAGTCTCGCCGCCGACATCCGCTGTCCAGACAGTCTGGGCCAGATTTTCAAGATTTACCTGGTGGCAAATACCGGTGCCTGGTGGCACGACACGGAAATTATCAAACGCGCCCTGACCCCATTTCAGGAATGTATAACGCTCATTGTTGCGTTCATATTCTACATCAACGTTTTTCTTGAATGCATCGCCCGTACCGAAATAGTCGACCATGACAGAGTGGTCGATAACCAGGTCGACGGGTGCCAGCGGATTAATTTTTTCAGCATCCTGACCAAGGCTCTTCATGGCGTCACGCATGGCAGCTAGGTCCACCACAGCAGGAACGCCCGTGAAATCCTGCATCAGCACCCGCGCCGGGCGGTAGGCAATCTCTTTTTTATTGTCGCCGGATTTTAGCCAGTCAGCAAAAGCAGAAATATCTTCTGTTTTGACCGAACGGCCATCTTCAAAGCGCAGCAGGTTTTCGAGCAGCACTTTAAGTGAGTATGGCAGACGAGAGACATCGCCGATCTTCTGGCCCGCGGCTTTCAGACTGTAATAGGCGTAAGTTTTGCCGTTTACATCCAGATTGCGTTTTGTGCCAAGGCTGTCTTGACCTGGTATCATGTTGTCTCTCCTCCTGATCGAAAAAATCATCGCCGACGGTACGCCATGTTAAACGCCAGGCGGCTGATATTGCAGCGGTTATGGCGGAAGGGCTGGCCCCGCGCAATCCGCGATCGCATCAAATTAATTCATCAAAATCGACGCATTGAAGTATGGCGAAATTGTCTGAAATTGCTCTAAGAGGAGCTCTATGGGGTCTTCGGTATTCCAAATTTCGCTTGAAATCCAAGCGCTTGGCGTTGCCCGGGCGGGGCGCGACATTCTCGCCGGCGTCTCGTGCAGTCTTGCGCCTGGCGAAGCGTTGGTTTTGCGCGGCGCCAATGGAGCTGGCAAAACCAGTTTGTTGCGGGCGATCGCCGGATTTGCCCGGATACAAGAAGGCAGTATCACATTTTCTGATTCAACGGGCGAAATTGGTCATGAGGATGCCGCCGCTTACCATCTTCATTATCTCGGGCATGAAAACGGCATTTCTACGAAACTGTCCGTGAACGAGAATTTACGCTTTTGGTCTGATCTGTTGCAACACGGATCAGGGAAATTAGTCGAAGAGATCGTTGCGCAGGTCGGGCTCAGGCAGATGGCGGCGGAAAAAGCCCTGCGCTTGTCGGCCGGACAAAAACGGCGGCTCGCGCTCGCGCGGCTACTGATTGCCCCTCGCGCTATGTGGTTGATGGATGAACCTGCAACCGCGCTCGATACCGACGGACAGGCCCTGTTGCTGGATTTATGTCATCACCACAGGGCGCGGGGCGGCACGATCGTCCTCACGACGCATGGAGGATTTACGCTTCCTGATGCCAAGGGGCTGCAATTGGTGACGCCGGGGAACGCTACATGAAAGAAGCGCGGACCCTGTTATTCTATGAAATCAAATTGAGGCTGCGGGGCAGCGCCGGTCCCGCAGCACTCGGCTTATTTGTGCTTGCAGGCACATTGTCTCCGCTGGCTCTCGGCACCGATGATGCTGTACTCACCGGCGTCGCCGGGGGGCTCGTTTGGGTATTTGCCTGCCTTGCCGCGCTTTTGGGCCTTGAGGGGTTGTTTCAGGAAGATCTCGCGGAAGGCCGATTTGCGGTGTTACGCCTCACCTCTCTTCCTTTATGGCTGATCATGCTCATCATGATGGTCGTCTATTGGCTGGTGGTTTGTGGGCCAGTGGTGATCGCAGCCATTCCCATCGGTTTTTTGTTTGGCAGCGATCCGCAAACAAGTATGCGCCTCGTTTTGTCGCTTGCGCTTGGGACGCCGTCCCTGGCCTTTATTGGCGCCTGTCTGGCGGCAATCTGTGCCGGTTTTCAACGCGGCACAGGCCTGGTTATCTTCTTGGCCCTGCCGTTTTTCGCACCTGCCCTGATATTTGGGGCGATGGCAGCGGAAGGTGGTGAAAATGCTGGACCTGCATTCCTTTTCCTTGCCGCTTTCAGCCTTATCGCAATTGCGCTGTGCCCGATTGCAGCTGCTTTTGCGATCAAAGAAAATATGGAATAGCTTTCATAAACCCAACTCTTGTCGAAATTCCGACACAGCGCTATGCGTATAGTCTGTTAAGTTTTCGTTTTGGCGCCATTTGCGTCCGTTAGTAATGCCGGAAAGTCTCATGAACAAAACAGCGCTCGCTACACTCCTCAGTCTCGTTCTGCTCACTGCTCCTGCTGTCGCCCAGCCCAATCTGGTCGCGACATATAAGGACTGGATTGTCTATAAGCTTAATCTCGACGGGGATACCGTTTGCTACGCCGCCAGCGAACCAACTGATAAGTCTCCCCGTTCCGTTAATCACGGCGATGTCTTTTTCCTGGTATCGAGCTGGAAATCCGGGGTGGCCAAAGGACAACCGAGCTTTATGGCCGGCTACCCGTTACGTGAGGCACCGGAACCGGTTATTCGGGTGGGCTCGGACAAATGGGAGATGTACACTTCTGAAGAGGAGGGCTTTATCGACAAGTCTTCCGACGAAAAGCGCCTGCTCGCGGCCATGAAGCGCGGCAGTGATATGCGTATTTCAGCAGTTTCCGAACGCGGCACGGCGACAAATTATACGTTCTCCCTCTTGGGCATTACTGATTCCATCAATCGCATGGAAAAGGAATGCCGCTGAGCTGCCGTGGCCGGTTGATCATTTGTCCTGACAATCTGCGCGGTAGGCGCTTCACCCTGGCCCGCGCCGCGAGGAAACGCTTGTTTTTTGCTCGGTTGGAGAGTTGTTCGGGCGACACATTCCAGAAAATCTCCCTCAGGCATGTATTCTAGACTTGATGCATCATTGTTAGGCAGTGCCTGCGCCATTTGGTATTATACTGTATGAGACCCGATCTTGCCTCCCTCACCGATTTGCCGTTCTGGAAGATGAACGGTCTTGGTAATGATTTTTTCATCGTCGATTTGCGCCACACTGACGCATGTATGACCAGTGCAGCGGCCCAGCTTCTCGGCGATCGGGGCGGCCCATACGGCTGTGATCAGATCATCACACTCGAGTCGCGAGCAGGTGAGCCTTTCATGGGAATTTGGAACGCCGATGGCGGTGCCGTTGAGGCATGTGGCAATGCCGCCCGCTGTATTGGCTGGTTGCTCATGAAGGAAAGCGGCGAGGAATCGGTCGCGTTTCTGACACCAGCCGGCGACATCGAGGCACATCGGATTGGATCGATGCGGATCAGTGTCGATATGGGTGAACCAAAGCTGCATTGGCAGGATATTCCGCTTGCAGAACAAATGGATGACACTAGATTTATCGATATCAAGCTTGGGCCGATCGACAATCCTGTTCTGTGGGGACCTTCCGCGGTCAATATGGGTAATCCGCATTGTGTTTTCTTTGTCAATGACGTGTACGCACATCAGCTGGACCGGTTCGGTTCAATGATAGAGAACCACCCGCTGTTTCCGGAGCGCGCCAACGTCTCAGTGGCACAAGTGACCAGCCAGTATGAAATCCGCCTGCGGGTATGGGAGCGTGGTGTCGGGATTACCAAGGCCTGCGGTACAGCTGCCTGCGCTGCTCTGGTGTCAGCTCACAGACGGCGGCTCACGGCGCGCAAAGCAACCGTGATACTTGACGGCGGGCCACTGGCGATCGACTGGCGCGAAAGTGATGATCATGTGTTGATGGCGGGGCCGATAGAATTGGAGTATGAGGGGCGACTTGCCGCTTGCGAACAGGCTAAAAGATAATCCGTAAGCGCCTCCACCTCACATGCAAACTCAGCAAGCAGCCATGACCTGATCAGCCCGAGCTGTGCCGTTGCCCGCTCAATTGCACGCGCGCGTAGCGGCGGCACGATCTCCACGGAATCGCCGTTTGCATGTGCAAGTCGCAGCTCCATCATGTGAGCAAGCTTACGCGACAATTTAAAAAACAGATCGGACCCGAAGATTACCCGTGCCAACGCCCGCTGATCCCAAAAATGCGACAAGACGAATGAAACATGTTCAGGAATTGCATCTTCGGTGACGCTGTCGGCAAGAACGTCGAACAGCGGTTCGATGCTACAGAGCAAGACGTCATCTTTGCTTTTGAAATGATCATAAAAAGTCGAGCGGCCGATATTCGCTGCGTCAATAATCTCAGCGACACGGATCTCTTCATAGCGTCGCGACAGGACGAGCGTTCTGAATGCCTCAAAGATTGCCAGCTTCGTGCGGCGCACCCGTCGATCGTTCGCCTGTCTTTTTGTCATGAAGGTAGGATACTCAAAAAATACTCACTTCGCACATCTGGCTGGCCTAACATCCCGCACAGAATACCACAAATGTCCGGAAACAAACGGCGACTGTGAATAGTCTCTTTCGTTGCGGAACAGTCCTGAACAAACTGTCGAAAAGCTGGAGAAACAAGAAATGACCGAAAAAGAAACCAATTTGCCATCGGCTGTATTCGCTGGCGCTGTGTTGCTGGCCGCCTCACTCGTATCGCTGTTATTTATGACCCATCATCCGAGCCTCGGGGCACCCGGATATGAAACGCTCATTGAAGAAGTTGTCGCTAAGTCCGGTCTTAACCAGCTTGTGCATGGGGGCATGATCATGTTTGTCCTGCTGTTTTATTACGCGCTGTCGGTACTGTCCGCGCGCCTTGGGGCATTTCGGAGCGAAGTCCGCGCCGCCCAACTCGCTTTGGCCTGTGCAACTGTGTCAATGGTTGGTGCGGCTTTGGTTTCCGGATTCATGATTGCCGATGTGGCTCACTATTACGCGGACAACGCCGCTGCCAATGATCAGGCGTATCGTTCACAACTCGTACTGATGGGCACAGCAAATCAGGTTTTGGCAAAGGCCGGAACGCTTGGCTATGGCGCGGCAATTTTATTCTGGTCAGTGCGCCTGTTGCGCTTGCCGGGTATCAATCGGGTTGGCGGCGTTTTAGGGTGCAGCGTTGCCGTCATACTGATCGCAGGCATCCTGCGAAGACAGGCGCATCTGGATATTCATGGGATGACCATCGTCCTTGTCGCGCTTGTCTTCTGGTTCTGCCTCATTTCTGTTCAACTGTTGCGGCAGAAAATCTAAACCCAGGGTTGCCCGACCCGGTTTTCCGAGGGCATGCCCTTGCGGCGCGGCGATTGATGACGCATGTAACCATTTATGGCACACGCTACCGCATCAACGAAGCCGAAGCTGATCGAGATCATCAGCATGGGCTGCCGCCTCAACGGCTATGAGTCTGAAAAAATGGCCACGTTCGCCAGAGATGCGGGACTTGCAAATGTTGTGGTGATCAACAGCTGCGCGGTTACCAACGAAGCGGTGCGCCAAACGCGACAAAAAATTCGCCAGATCCGAAAGGTCGCGCCAGACAAAGAAATTATCGTCACCGGATGTGCTGCTCAAATTGATCCGGCAAGCTTTCAGGAGATGCCGGAAGTATCTTCTGTCATCGGAAATACTGAAAAAATGACGCCTGCCAGCTGGCAGAAATTAACCCACACGCCAACGACGACCGTTTCCGACATCATGACAGTCAGCGAATTTCCAGACCTGGATTTGCCCGCCTCGACAGCAAGCCAACAGAGCCGTACGCGCGCCTATATTCAGATTCAGAACGGGTGCGACCACCGCTGCACTTTTTGCATTATTCCCTACGGCAGAGGGAATAGTCGATCGGTGCCGATTGAAAATGTGCTCAATGAAATCCGTGATCTTGTCGTCTCGGGCACAAAGGAAATTGTACTGACGGGTGTTGATATCACTTCATATGGACTGGACCTGGCAGGGGACAAGTCACTTGGGGTACTGGTCCGCCGTATTCTGACGGATATACCGGACCTGCCGCGACTGCGACTGTCGTCAATCGATGGGGCAGAAATTGACGAAACACTGTTTCAGCTGATTACAGAAGAAAAACGCATTGCGCCACACCTTCACCTGTCCCTACAGGCAGGAGACGATATGATCCTGAAACGGATGAAGCGGCGGCACACACGTGCACAGGCCATAGATTTCTGTAAAAGCATCAGAGAAAAGCGCCCGGATGTCGTGTTTGGGGCGGACATCATCGCCGGCTTCCCCACCGAAACTGAAGAGATGTTTCAAAATTCTGTGTCACTCATCGAAAAGTGCAATCTCACCTATCTACATGTGTTTCCATACTCTGCGCGCGCGGGAACGCCAGCCGCCAAAATGCCGCAAGTTGAGCGCGCTGTTATCAAAGAACGCGCGGCACGCCTGCGCGATGCCGGCGATGCCGCCCTCCGGCGGCAGCTTGACAGCTTGACCGGCAAAGTACTCGACGTGCTGACAGAAAAACCAAGAGATGCCGATATCAGCCAACTAACCGGCAGCGGACGGCTCGCAAATTTTGCCGAGGTAAAATTTGCCTGCACATCCGACCCACGGTTTTTGCAACCTGGGCAAATTTGCCGGGTGAGGCTTGAGCGTCATGATGGCCGCATCCTGTATGGCGCGCTTCTAAGGGAATGCGGCAAGTGAGTGAAAAGAAGGGCTTTTTTGGCCGCCTATTTGGAACAGAAAATAAACAAATCAGCGCAGAACCTGAGCGGGACGAACCCGTACCCGACGCAGCGACTGATAAACCTCTCTCAACAGGTCCAAAGACGTCTGCCGGTGTTTTGAGCGAACAGGAAAACACCGCCGCTTCTCGCAAACAGCATACCAGCGAGGTGACAGAACTTGATCACACAGCGGCGAGAGGAGAGCCAGCAGAAGTTCCCCCTAAACCGGCCACTCAACCGGTCGAACCAGCAGACGGTATCGAGCCCTGTGCGGAGCCAGCTGTTGCTGAGACTATTGAGGATGCTGAGCAAAATGCTCAAGCCTCCCGTGTCATCATCACGGACGAACCTGAAAAGAAACACGGGTTCTTTGGCAGACTGACCCAAGGTTTATCGAAAACCTCAACCCAACTGAGCGACGGCGTCAGCGCAATCTTCACGAAACGCAAACTCGACAAAGAAACCCTGGAAGAACTGGAAGATCTTCTGATCACGGCAGATCTTGGGGTAAATGCAGCGGCGAGAATCACCGCTGCTCTTGCCAGGGACAAGTTTGACAAAGAAATCACCGATGAAGAAGTCAGGACTGTTCTTGCTGACCACATTGCCCAAAGCCTGACACCACTGGAAAAGCCGATTGAAATTAATGCCGGCCACAAACCACACATTATCTTGATGACCGGGGTCAATGGCGCGGGCAAGACAACAACCATTGGCAAGCTCGCCCACAAATTTCGAGATGAAGGCAAAACCGTCATGCTGGCGGCTGCCGATACTTTTCGTGCGGCGGCCATTGAACAACTGACAGTTTGGGGTGACCGGGTTGGTGCACCCGTTATTGCGCGGGAGGTCGGTGCCGACGCCGCGGGGCTTGCTTTTGACGCCTTGAAGCAGGCGCAGGCACAAGATATCGACGTGCTCATGATCGACACCGCGGGCAGGTTGCAAAACCGAACTGAGCTGATGGATGAACTCGCCAAGATCGTCCGTGTGATCCGCAAACTGGATGAGAGTGCCCCACACGACACTATCCTCGTTCTCGACGCGACCGTGGGCCAAAACGCGATCAATCAGGCAGCTGTTTTTACTGAAATAGCTGGCGTTTCCGGTCTGGTCATGACCAAACTCGACGGTACCGCCCGTGGCGGCGTTTTGGTGGCACTGGCGGATAAATTTGCCCTGCCTATTCATTATGTCGGCGTGGGCGAAAGCGTCGAAGATCTTCAGGCTTTCAACGCAAATCAGTTCACTCAAGCCCTCACTGGTATCAGTTCAATGACGGAAGCAGCATGACAAAAGAGATCAAGAGTACGGAACTGACCGGCGCGTCGAAAGTAGCTGTCGAAATGGGACCGCTGGCGGCCTTCCTTATCGGCTATTTCATGGCCGACAAGATAGGGCCGGTACTTGATCAGACCTTCGACAGCGACATGTTCGGTTCAGGTAAAGCTGTTTTTGTTGCGACCGCCTTGTTTATGCCGGCATTTGTCGTGGCCTCAGCCTACTCAATCTGGAAAGAGCGACGTGTTTCCCCGATGCTTATGTTGATGGGCGTTTTGGTGATCGGCTTCGGCTCTCTGACGCTGATTTTTCAAAACAAGATCTTCTACTATATGAAGTCGACATTCGCCTACCTACTGTTCGCGGGCATTCTTGGCGGTGGCATGTTCATCGGCCGAGATTTCCTGAAGATGATCATGGGCAGCGCAATTCATATGGTTGACACAGCATGGCGGAAACTGACCTGGCGTTTTTTCTGGTTGTATATTGCACTGGCCGTGGGCAACGAAATTTTATGGCGCACGATGACGCCGGGTTGCCCGCCAGAAGGGAGCTGCGCTGCAGAAGCGCTCTATGTGAACATTGAAACTTTTGGTTTCATGGCGCTGATCTTCATTTTCATCATTGCCCAAACACCTTTTATCTCAAAACATATGATTGAAGATAAAGAGGAGCCAGATAAAGAAATGGTGGAGGTGTCAGCATCCCAGGCCTCTCCCAAAAACGACACTTTGTCAGCGCCGCTCGATTCCAAAAAGCCGCTTTAAAGGCCGTCAACGGGATTGCTAAAAGGCGCAAAGTCGCTTCGTTCCTCGGTCTCTTTGTATTGCTTCAAGGCCCAGTACACGCTGGGAAAGGCGAGATCAGTCCACGGGATGTCCTGCCAGGCAAACAGCCCAACCTCTTCGCTTTCCAATCCAGGGGCGATAGAGTCTGGGTTTTCCAATTTTGTGCGGAACATAATTTGTACCTGCGAAATATGAGGAACGCTGTAATAAGCGAGAATACGGTCGATTGTCAGCCGCGCACGCGCTTCCTCCCAGGCCTCACGCAGGGCAGCATTTTCAACTGTTTCCTGTAATTCCATATACCCGGCAGGCAAGGTCCAAAAACCCTTGCGCGGTTCTATTGCCCGTTTGCAGAGTAAAATTCGGCCATTCGCTACAGCGATCGAACCCACAACGATCTTTGGGTTGTGATAGTCAATAAATTTGCAACGGACACATACTGAGCGTTCTCTGTCTTCCCCTTCGGGCACTTCCAAAACAAACTCAGGTTGAAGATTATCGGTGTTCACCGTGCTTTTCTCCTTGCCCATCGGATCGAATGTGAGTAATTCTGGCCACAGATAGTTCGCTTTACCTATTTTTTTTCATAATTTCTGCAAAAATCCTTGCAAAAACTGCCGACACCGGACAGTTTGCAAATGTTTGTTAACAGATACAAGGCAAACACCGTATCACGGAGCGACTAAGGGGCATTCGAACTTCCCGCTCCGCGTACTGAAGCAGAGTTAGATCACACTGCAAACAAACCTAATAAGAGGAAAATCATGGCAAAATTCTCGCTGCAAAAATCACCGGGACACCTACTGCGCCGCGCGCAACAATACTCCTATGACTTGTATGCCAAAGAAGTTGGCAAAACCGGCCCAACACCACGTCAATTCGCTGTTCTGCATACTGTCTCTGAAGATGAAGGCCTGAGTCAGACCGACCTGGTCCGTAAGACAGGTATCGACCGGTCTACACTGGCTGATATGATTTCCCGCCTAATCAAAAAAGGCTATCTCGCACGCCAGCGCACAAAGACTGATGCTCGTGCGAACTCCGTGAAGCTGACAGGAGCTGGCAAAAGAGTGCTGAGTTCTGCGTCTGCCAAGGTCACCAAAGCAGAAACGGCCGCCCTCAATGTTCTGCCGAAGTCACAACAATCCGGCTTCATGAGAGCGCTTACGACCTATGCCGAGGCACTCGACAAGATCGAAGCTGAAATGATGGCACCGAAGAAACGGGCGACCAAGAAAAAGGCGACTAAAAAGAAGAAAGCCGCCAAGAAAAAAACAGCGCGCAAAGCAGCCAAGAGGAAAGCGCCAGCTCGCAAAAAAGCCGCCAAGAAAAAGGCGCCTGCGAAAAGAAAAGCCGCCAAGCGCAAGAAGAAAAAATAAGGCTTCAGATTTTAAAAAATCTGAGCCTTCAAGAATGCCGCCGGGTTGCCGGCGGCATTTGTTTTTTGGCGATCAATTCTCAGCGAGCGGCGGCTCGATCAGTCCAACATGTTGTAGAAATTCACTTGCTTATACATTTAAAACCAAAGACACCGGCACGTGGTCCGATGCCTTTTCCCAGCCACGCGCATCATCGTGAATAGCGTAGGCGGATTTGCCACCAGCGAGCGCCGCTTTTTTTAACGCTGGGGTCACCCAGATATGGTCAAGGCGTCGCCCACGATTGGAGGTCCGCCAATCCTTGGCCCGGTATGACCACCATGTGTAGAGTTTTTCCGGTTCAGGCACCAATGCGCGCGCGATATCCAGCCACTTTCCTTTATCGACCACGTCCTGCAGATGATCGACTTCCACTGGGGTATGGGAGACAACTTTCAAGAGTTGTTTGTGTGACCACACATCATTTTCACTCGGTGCAACATTCAAATCACCGACAAGGATCGATTTTTTGGCGATCTCGGCCGGAAACCAGCCGGCCATCTCTTTCAGGAACGCAAGTTTATGGCTAAATTTTTCGTTTACTTTGGGATTAGGTTCGTCGCCACCTGACGGCACATAAAAATTATGAACCTGGAGCCCACCCTGAAGCTTCACACTAATATGTCTCGTATCATCTTTCTTGCAAAACTGATGTGCCTTCTCTTCTGTAAAAGGATGTTTTGAGATGATGGCAACGCCGTGATACCCTTTTTGACCGTGGATAGCTATATGCTCGTATCCGGCCTTGTGGATCGCTTTCGCGGGAAACTGATCGTTGACGCATTTAATTTCCTGAAGACACAGGATGTCAGGCTTTTCCTCTCTTAGAAATCGCTCAACAAGTGCGATACGCAGGCGAACGGAATTGATATTCCATGTGGCAATCTTCATGAAGTCCCCTTATCAGGCCGCGAGCCGCGGATCTGTTTTCTTATGAAAATCAGTTTCCAGTTCCTGAGCAGCCCAGCCAGCCAGCCGAGGATATTTTGCCTGCCAATCAATATGCGGCAGTCGGAACATTAAATAGTCAAGGGTCACACCAAACGACAGATGCGGCATGAGTCGGTGCTCTGTCAGACGGGGCAATTCGTCGGCCATGGCCGAAACACCACTCAAAATGTTTTCCTGCCAGCGCTCCATCCACATCGCCGATTGTTCAGTTTTCGGTCGGCGCATTTCCATGACGCTCGCAAGGGCCGCGTCCAGCACCCCATTGCTTAGAGCATAAAGTGTTCGGATATGATGGGGAGAAATATCTTGATGTTCGAACAAACCGGACCCGTTGCCCAATTGATCAAGGTAGTCAACGATTACCGAACTGTCGAACAGGATCGAGCCGTCATCGAGTTCTAGAGCGGGAATTTTACCCAACGGGTTCCTCGCCTGGAGCGCTGGCCGTTCTTCAAAAGGGTTTATGGAAACGACTTCGACGGCGCTGGTCAGAACATGATGATCAATCACCGCCAGAACATTCCGAACAAAGGGCGAGGTCAGAGAATGATAAAGTTTCACAGTTTCGCTCTCCTGTGCCCCGCGCTTGGCATAAGTCTGGTTACACCATAAACCGGTCAAAGATGGAACCATTCAGTTTCTTACCACCGGAGATGCCGCATTATTGGCAGGCTGCGCTGATCATCCTGTTCAGTTTTGTCGGTTCTGCCATCACCGCCGCCTTCAGTATCGGCGGCGGTCTGCTGTTGATCGCGATAATAAGTTTCCTGGTACCTGCAGGGGCGGTAATTCCAGTGCATGGCGCTATCATGATCGGTTCTAATGCAGGGCGCGCGTCATTGCTTTTTCGCTACATCGACTGGCGTATTATCGGCTGGTTCACGGCCGGTGCCTTATTGGGCGCACTGTTCGGCTCAAGAGTGGTTGCGGTGCTTCCAGCTTGGGCGTTCCGGCTGTCGATTGCCGGGTTTATCTTGTTTACCCAATGGGGGCCCAAACTAAAGGCCATCGGCCTTGGTCCGAGGGCGTATGTTGTCTCTGGTGCGATCTCAACTTTTCTGACACTTTTTGTCGGCGCTTCCGGTCCGTTTATGACCACTGTTATTTCCAAGGCCCACCACCTTGCCAGGCAGGGACTGATCGCAACGACCGGCGCTTGTATGACACTACAGCACGGGCTGAAAGTTGTCGTCTTTGCGGCAGCCGGGTTTTTCTACGCTCCGTGGCTACCGTTGATTGTTGCAGCGCTGGTCAGTGGGTTTTTCGGCACGCTTCTCGGCACGCGACTGTTGGGCCACCTGCCAGAGCACGTATTCCGTAGGGTACTGAAATGGCTGTTAACTGGGATAGCCGTTTATTTGATCATCCTTGTGCTAATAAATAATATCGCAGGATAATTCTAAAACAGGTTAAAGCTTTGACCGACAATCCCCACAGGCCAGCGGCCGAGTTCAAACAAGCGCAATTTTAACGCGAATATGTGATCGTCCGCGGCAAACTCGGGATCGGCCGCCGCCGCCAGCAAAGCAAGTCCGGCACCATAGGCTGTTTGTACTGCGCTGCCTACGGAGAGATTATGGACGTTCTCGTCCACCATGTCCCACAGGGCCGCAGTATCAAGCAGTGCACTTTTGGCGGCGTGGCCAGCCTTGTCCGTCACGACCGAGAGACCAAGTTGCAAAGCTTCTTCCGACATAATTTCAAGCGCCCGTGTAGCAAGATCGGCGCGTGCGAGCTCTTCTGCTTCCCAGGCCTGATTGGTCCAGTCAAAAGTTTCTGCAGACGCAGCTGCATCACCCCAGTCGGCAAGTATTGCAACGTCGATATCCGGGAAACCAAGCTGATCAAGGTAATCTCCCGCGACCGCACGCGCGGTTGGTGTCAATGGCTCACCCAGACGCGAAAACCAGGCGATATCTTCCAGCCCATCAGCAAAACGCCGCAGCCGAGAGAGCGCCGGCAATTCACGCTCCAATTGTTCCAGATCTTCGTCGTTACTCATATCATCTCATCGGCGCGCGAAGGTGCAATCGCAAACACTTTTTCGAATAAAAAAAAGCGCCCGGCAAAGCCGGGCGCAATCTTGCGCTGTAGCGCCTGCGCCGGGAGGGGAAATCCGGCGACGCGGGATGCGGATCTGCAAGCGGGGGGCGACGCTGATCCAACACCAATTCCGCGTAGTGTTACCTTAACGCATCAGTCGCCATCTTTTCAAGTTAACTTTGCGAAAAATTCTTGCCTGTGGACAAAAAAGTCACACTCAGCGATCCCGCGTGAAGGACAATCCGGAGTCAGGGATCCTGAATGTCCGATTGGGAATGCGAACCCCTTCGCTGACATTATCTAGATCAACAATGGTATAATTCTCCGCTGCATCGACAATCACCCAGCGAACCAACTTCAACTCAGGTGCAGCAAAGGTCATGATCAGCCGGCCCTCAGTCTCTTCATCTGTTGATGCCAGAATAAGATTCACGGAGTTTTCAGCGCGCAAGACCTCCTGCAATACAGCATCATCGGTTTTGACTTCGGGGCTCAGCAGAAATTTCAGCGGCGTCTTACCGACAGGATAACTATCCGTCGTCTCCAAATCGGCATCATGCACGTAAACCAGTCCTTGCGTTGCCACGATCAGGGTCGGATTTGGCTCGTCATACTCAAAGCGCAGGCGGCCAGGACGAGACATCTGCAAAGTGCCCGTGGAAACATTTCCGCTTGGTGCAGTCTGAATGAAATTCGCCGACATGGTTTCAACACTTTGGAGATAATCTGCAACAAGCGTGAAGATCTCTTCATCAGACTTGTCAGCAAAAACCAGGGGCCCGGTTGTGTACTCAACAAAGTCGCCCTCAACAGTCTCGACCGATGGTGGCTGAATTTCGGCCGTATAAGGGGCTTCCATGCCAGCGGTTGTTGGTTTCAATGTTTGCTCCGATGTTTGCTCCGATGTTTGCTCCGCCAATTCGGACTGAAGCTGCGCAGCATTCAGATCCTCAGCGTTGGTTACCTGAGCGAGCACGATAGGTTGTCCTTCTTCAACAGCCCCGTCAGGCACCGGCGTAGGGTCAGCAATGCTGACAGCAAAAACGCTCAGGCAAGGCACCAACAAATCCATAACCGCCATTGTCTATTCCCATCCATCTCTAGCGTCGTTCAAGCCCAACTTAGGCGCAGGCATGCGCGAAAGGAAGGTTACTGTTTGGCAGGAATGTGGCCGGTGTTCACTTTTTTGTCAGCAAGCACGGAGAGAAAAAGATAGTCTCCGCATCCAAGATCAGGCACTTATGGACCCTATTATAAGAAGGAACCGGCTGTGGCAAATGGACCGGCCACCACGGGGCAGGCCAAGTTTCTTGAAGGCGATCTAATGCGGCATGTTGCAATCATGTCGTTCAGCGCCAGTGCCGGCCTGCTTTCGATATTTGTCGTCGATTTTGTCGATCTTTATTTTATCTCACTTCTCGGGGACGTCTCAAAAACTGCTGCTGTCGGATTTGCCGGGACGCTCTTGTTTTTTAATATGAGCATATCCATTGGTCTAATGATTGCCATGAGTGCCCTCGCGGCGCGGCGCATCGGTCGCACTGACGCAGAGGCTGCCCGCAAAATCGCGACGAGCGTAATCGCCTTCGGCCTCATCGTTAGTATTGTATTCGCAACCTTGTTCTGGATCTTTACGCCGCAACTGCTGGACTTGATCGGGGCAACGGGCGAGGCAAAAGCCAACGCGGTTCGTTATTTGCGGATCGTCGTTCCGTCGATGCCAATCGTCGTCGTCGCGATGTGTTGTTCAGGACTGCTGCGGGCGCATGGCGATGCAAGGCGGGCCATGAATGCGACACTCGGCGGCGGTTTCATCAACGCGCTTCTCGATCCGATCCTTATTTTTGGTCTCGCGTTTGGACTGGAAGGGGCAGCCTATGCATCCGTCGCTGCTCGAATGGGGATGGCCTATTTTGCGATCGCGCCGATCCTGAAACATTATGGCGGCTTCGCGCCTTTTGATTGGGATCGGTTTTTGGGCGACTTACCGGCAATTCTAAACATTGCCATACCGGCGGTGCTGACAAATGTCGCAACACCGGTCGGTACCCTCATCGTGATGCGTTTTATTGCGCCTTATGGAGATTCAGTGATCGCAGGATATGCCGTACTCGGTCGCCTGACACCGCTGGCCTTTTGTGTAATCTTTGCTTTATCGGGCGCGGTCGGTCCAATTATCGGTCAGAATTTTGGTGCCAACAATTACGCGAGGGTGCGCGAGACTGTGTTCAAGGCATTCATGTTCACCGCCGCCTACAGCCTTGTCGTCTGGGCGCTGATGCTGTTGAGTGCAGACTTTATCGGACGCCAGTTTGGTCTGTCCAACTCAGGCCGGGATCTTGTAGCTGTTTTCGCCGTCGTGATTACACCGCTGTTCTTTTTTAACGGAGCGCTGTTTATCGCCAACGCGGCGTTCAACAACCTAAACCGACCAACCTGGTCGACGATGCTCAATTGGGGCAAAAACACTCTTGGTGTTGCGCCTTTTGTTTGGCTCGGGTCAGACTGGGCCGGCGCCTCGGGCGTGCTGGTTGGTCAGGCAATTGGCGGCATTGTGTTTGCCGGTCTCGGCACTTTTCTGGTTTTTTACCTTGTTGGAGGTTACCAGAGCGGTAAAATCGTTCCCGAGGACTGAGGCCATTTTTTCTTGCGGACGTTTGCAGACACCGCAGACAATACCTACATGGTATCGCAACCAGGAGATTTGTTTATGGCACGGCCTGTGACCATCATGCTAAAACACGACCTCGGCAGGGATGAAGCCCGCAAGCGGGTTGAAGAGAATTTCGACAAAATCAAGTCAGCTGTTGCAAATGGTGCACTGTTCCGTTTTCAGGAAGATTGGTCCGGAGACACATTACACTTTGCTGCAAAAGGGCTAGGCCAAAACATTACCGGTGACATCGATATTTTTGACGAGCATGTGCGGATTATTGTGACGCTGCCGGCGCTGCTTGCTGGTATTGCAGAATCGATTGCCGGCAACGTCGAGAAACAGGGCCAGATCCTTTTGGAAAAAAGGTAATGGCCTGAATTAGTTACTCATCTTCCTGTAACTTGTCAGCCTCCAAAACCTGGGCCAACTCTATCGCCTTTTCAGCCTGAGCCGTCGTCGTCGCTGTATTGCCTGTTGCTGGCAAATATGAAAACACGATGCTTGCCAGAATTACCAAAACGATGACTGCTATCGTCAAATCAAATACTTTCCTCAGTACAGTAATCACTTTCTCTCTCCCTTTAAGTGACGCCAGCCCAGCTGACAAATAAATGTTTAACCGAGTTGTGGCTCAACGCTGTGACCGCGATCACATCGACTGAACAAACTTTGGCTTTTTAGTTGTAAATTAGGGGTGTGTACAAACAAAAAAACAGGGCCGAAGCCCTGTTGTAGTTTGGTTGACAAGGAAGGTGTCAGTGGGCGCTGGAAACCAGATTTACTGACCGAGTGAGGCAACCGTAAATGTTGCTGCCTGTGAGAAGGACACGCTGTCAGTGATTTCAGCAGTTTGTGCTTCAGCGTTGCCGAAGCCAATGCTTGAAACAGCGAAGTTCATGATCACAACCGCGACTGCTGCGGCTATTCCCAGATCGAAAGCTTTTCTCAGTGTCTGTGTCATTGATCTCTCTCCCTTTCAATGATGCCAGCGCCCTGCTGACAACAATGAACTTAGAGACTTCCCGATAAAGCGCTGTGACCACGATCACAGGGTTAACTATTTCTTTGCCATGTTTTCTAAGGATATTTTCTATTATATTTCAATAAGTTAGAAGAATTCAGAGTAATTATACCGCAGCTTCCTCGATGACTTCTTCGAGCAAGTCGGGATTATGAAGGGTAATAAGTCCGTTTGCATTCGTGAGAATGTTGCCCTCTTCCCATATTCGAAGCTGGCGGTTGACGTTCTCACGCATCAAGCCGGCATGGGCGCCAAGATTGGCCTGGGACAGTTTCAGGTGGATCTTGATGCTGCCATCGTCCGCCCCTTGCCCATGTGTATCGGCGAGCCGCAGAAGGGCGCGGGCCAGGCGAGGTGCCGCCTGCATCGTTACGACCTCTTCAACAAACATGTCAGTGCGCCGCAGACGCTCACACAAAACGCTGATGATCTGAAGAGCAATGCGCGGGTGCTTTTCGATGAATGGCATAAAATCGTTACGATAGAGCTGCAACGCTCTGGTTTCTTCCAGGACGAAGGCAGAGGCAGTACGTGGCCCTTCATCAAGCAGGGCGATTTCACCAAGTATGTCACCCGGCCCGAGGAAACTTAAAACCGTCTCCTTGCCAGCAGACGAAAAAGTACTGATTTTGATACGACCCGAGAGCAGAATGAACATGCTGTCGCCCTGGTCACCTTGTGCAAATATTTCCTTGCGTGATTTGAAATTGACCGCCTTGGCGAGCAAGAATAAATCTTCCAGTTCTTCATCAGTGTAGGCGCTGAAAAAGATATTTTTTTTCAGCTCATATTTCAGACTGTCATTCAATTCACTCATGCAGTCCTCCGCATGATTTAAAGCGAACTATACAAACATATCTCTACAATCAACATACCCTGATTTGCCGGGCTGTGTCCTCATTCTCCGCGATAGGCGTGCGGCTTGTCCCCGCGTGATAATTCTCTGTATCGCCGGGCCAGAACCGTCTGGCGGTTTTCCAGCGACATGACCTTACCATTGATAATAACCGAAACCGGTCGCGTCGACAGTTCAAGCGGATCGCCGTCCCAGACCACAATATCGGCGATTTTGCCTGCCTGAAGAGTACCTAGCTGGTTTTCGAGGCCCAGAATTTTGGCACTATTCAAGGTAATCGCGGCAAGCGCCCCTTGGTGCGACATGCCATTGGCAACTGCATTGCCAGCCAGTTGTGGCAGCAGGCGAACATTATGGACATCGTCGTCGAAGAAACTGACCGTTACACCTGCCGCTTCGAGCCGGGCGGCATTTTCAAGGGTTGCCGCCATCGTCTCAAATCGCCGCGGCAAGTTGTCTGTTGGATTAATGATGACCGGAATATCCGCGCGGGCCAGCTCGGTAGCAACACGCCAGGCTTCCGAAGCACCGACCAACACCAGCTCAAGGCCAAGGTCGTCTTGCAATTTGATCAGCCGTCGAATATCTGGCGCGCTGTGCACTTCAACGAACATTGGCTTTTCGCCCCTGACAAAAGGCATCAACGCTTTCAGATCAGCCTGGCTTAAATCGCTGGCCGCAGCCATGTAGCGATATTCTGCTGGATCCTTCGCATAAACAGTTGCTTCTTCAAGATAGATCCGAAACAGCGACATCATGCCGGTTTTGGTGCCACCGGCGACAGTTGAACCAGAAAATCCGAGAGAAACACTCTGCCCGACACAGGATTTTGTCACCGGATCGGCACTGCCGGAGAAATCAATCACCGTGCCGCAGCCACCAAACAATTTGCCGCCTGTGGTCGGCGCGACATAAGCCCGGGTCAAACCGGCGGTCCTGCTGATTGCTATTATCGAACTGTCGGTATTGAGAGCATCTTCTGCATCAAGCGCCGCTGACAACGGAAAATCGTCATCCGCCGACCGCTCTGTTGCTTCACTGTTGAGGGAGATCTCAACCAGCCCGACGCCGGAGACCGGGGCAAACAGGCCGGGTGTCACCGGCTGTCCTTTCGCGTCAATCACCTGTGCATTGGCTGGTGCGACTACATTTGCACCCACCGACACAATTCTTCCATTGTCGATGACCAATGACCCGTTTTGAATGGTACGCGGATTATTTGCTGACCCGGCAAGATGCAGTTCAGCGTTGATAATTGCAATTGGCTGAGCACTGGCGGGTGTCAGCACTGCGACAGCAAAAGCAGCTATGGCAACACATGTTTTAAGAATATGTCTCATTGACCTGCTCCTCCTGTTGTCCGGTTGGCCTGCTGACCGACTTCAAAATCCATGCGCGGGCTGACAGATGTGTCATCGGCGTCATACATCAGGGCACCATCAATAAACACCTTCGATGTTTTCGTATAAACTGAGAAAGGATCACCATCCCACACAACCAGATCAGCCATCTTGCCCACTTCAAGTGTCCCAGTTTTGTCCAGAACACCAAGGGCCTTTGCCGGGTTGGCCGTGATCCATTTTATTGCTTCTTCTGGCGGGATATCGATCCCGATCCGACGACCGTCCGCGACCGCCTTAGCAACTTCCTGGTTGAGCCGTTGGATACCAACACCAGAATCAGAATGCATAATAACACAACTGTCAGGTTGATTGTGAATCAGCGCCGCGTTTTCACGGACCCCGTCATACGCCTCCAGTTTAAAGCCCCACCAGTCTGCCCAGACGGACGCGCAGATGCCATTTTCGGCCAGAATATCAGCTGCCTTGTATCCCTCGACAACGTGGTGGAAAGCAGTGACCTGATAGCCAAACTCTTTTGACATATCGATCACCTGCGCCATTTCGTCAGCACGATAGCAGTGCATGTTGACCAGAATATCACCCGCCAAAACACCGGCGAGGGTTTCATTTTTTAGATCACGGGTTGGCGCATCCGCTTCCTCGCCGTTGCCAGATTTTTCTGCATAGTCTTGCCATTTTTTTTTGTAATCCGCTGCGTCAATCCAGGCTGACCTGTAACCAGAGAAATTGGCCATCCGGGTGCTTGGGCCGCCTTTGTTGCCGTATACCCGTTTGGGGTTTTCACCGCAGGCCATTTTCATGCCGTATGGCGCATCGGGGAATTTCATACCCTGCACTGTTCGTGACGGCACATTCTTGAGAGTAACCGCCCTCCCACCAAACAAATTTGCGGACCCCGGCAGGATTTGAAGTGATGTAATACCGCCGGCAAGCGCTCGCGTAAATCCTGGGTCGTGGGGCCAAACCGAATGTTCGGCCCAGACATTTGCGGTGTTGGGTGAGACAGCTTCATTACCATCGGATGTGGAACTGAACCCCGGCGACGGATAGACGCCAAGATGGGAATGGTTGTCGATAATCCCCGCGGTTACGAATTTACCGGCACCATCTATGGTCACAACATCGCCCTTGGGTGCATCTATTTTGTCTGCTTTGCCGACCGCTTCGATTTTTCCATCCCGGAAGAAAATGGCGCCATTTTCAATCACTTCACCGGTGCTGGTCAGGATCGTTGCCCCGGTGATCACTGTCGGCTCACCAGAATACGGCTCATAGGTCGAGGGATAGGGGTTGGTCAGCATTGATTGAACGCTGCCGTCAGCATTTTTTTCGTCTTTTTTTTCACCGCTGCCACAGCCGGCCAGAAAAAGCAGCGCCAGTGCTCTGGTAAGGTGCCTGTTATTTTTTTTCTGACCTTGTGTTCCCACGAAGATTGCCATGACAGCCCCTCTCTCTTTTATTCTTATGCCTAAGCATAGCGGCGTCAGGCTTTGACGCAATATGCTCCATGCAAAGAGGGCCAAACCAAGTATTTTGGCCTTTTATCGGCTTGATTTCAACGGCGTTAAAGGGGTCAGGCGTAGTGGCCCACGCCAGGCGCTGGTGGGAAAACCGTCCAGCGGACAGCGTCTCTAGAGCGACAACCAAACAGGCGATTTTTCGCAAATTGGGTATAACCTGGTCAACGCGGCACAAATTGTCTCAATTTGAGCTGCTTTGTGGATCACGCAGTGACCAATCCGACAACCATTAAGAACACGATAGCGGAGAAAAAAAGTTAGTGCTGGCAGTGCATCGTTCATGTGAATCCCCGTTGCGTCCCACAATTACCGATACCACCGAGGTATGAAAAATCCGTTTAGGGCCACAATTTCGGGCCCAAAAACCTGTTGTCAGGACGTTACAAAAACTTTCACTGGCTTCAGCTTCAGGCCGTCGAGAGCACAAATCGCGATGGGTTCGTCGTGCGAGGAGGCGAGGATTGCTGGTATAAACCCCACGTCATTTTCTCTGATGCCTTTGGCAACAGGCGGCGCGACGACCACCATCTGGCCCCGCCGCAGTTTTTCTGCATCAGCGCCGCTGACAGCAGTAGCAGGCAGATCAGCCAAGGCTTCCTCGATCCCAACAAGCAGGCTGTCAAGGATAGCCTGGTCAAGATCATTTCTGTCGATGTCAGCACCTAATGGTGTACCAGTCAGATCTTCGAACGTTACCGCCATATCTTCAGTAAACGGACCAACAGCGGTCCGGCGCAGCGACGAGACATGCCCTTGTGTACCTAATGCCAGCGCCACATCGCGAATAAGGGCCCTGACATAAGCGCCCTTGCCGGTGACAGCTTCGAAAACGGCGTGATCAGCGTCTACAATTTCACTCAGGGAAAATGAGTTTATGGTGATCGCGCGTGCTTCTAGTTGCGGCTTTTCTCCCTCACGCGCGAGATCATAGGCCCGCTCGCCCCGAACTTTAATTGCCGAAAAGATCGGCGGCACCTGATCAATTTCGCCGGTAAACTGGTGCAATATTGATCGTATCGCCTCAGCATCAGGGCGAACATCGGACCTGGCAATGACCTGCCCCTCGCCGTCATCGGTCGTGGTTGCTTCTCCCCATCGGGCCGTAAATCTATAGCGTTTCATCCCGTCTTGAACAAACTGAACCGTCTTCGTCGCCTCCCCCAGCGCGATCGGCAAAATGCCGGTCGCTAAAGGATCGAGCGTGCCGGCATGACCTGCTTTATTGGCGTTAAACAGCCAGCGGATTTTTGACACCGCTTGCGTTGACCCTAAATCATATGGTTTATCGAGAACCAGCCAGCCATGAACGGCACGACCGCCTTTGCGCCGTCTGCCCACTATATCACCTCTGAAGTCACTACTAACGGATGAGGGCACCACCGGTTTGGACGGTGATGCCCTTAAGAAGTTCGAGGTTCAACCATTGGCCCCGGTTGGGGTCAACTATAAATTCTATTCTTCAGATTTTCTGGCCGTTGCGAGCTGTTCTGCGTCGTAGCCATAGTCCAAAAGCAGCCGATCAAGATCGTGGTCGCGCTCATGGATGCGCGTGAGCAGCACCTTGTTAAACATTGGTGGAATCGGAAACCAATCAGTGTTGCTATCGGACGTTTTCCAGCGGACGAGCAGCATCGGCGCCTTGTCATTCAGGCCCAGGGCCTTTGATGAGTAAGCAGCATAACCGATTTCAAAGCCTTGATCCTCAAAGCCTGGAAAAAGCCGCATATTGTCAATCTGAGCGGCAGTCACCTCAGCTCCTGCGGGCTTTTTGTCAAGCTCGATTTCTGCTTCCGGCTCGCCTTTTTTTGACCTTTTAGACTTACCGGAGGCTTTTTTGACCGGGTCAATTTTCTTGATCACCTTCGTCGTTTCCGAAATCTCGTCGGGCGTTTTTTCCTTTGCCTTCAAAGCCGGCACTATGGCCGCATCCAGCTCTTCCTTCAGAGCAGCTGTCGGATCGTCGGCTCTCGCCCGAAAATCCCGAGTTGTTACCTTTTTCTTGGATTGAAAGAATTTCATGATACCCCGTCCAATTGAACTAATATTTCCCCAGTCGGAACTCTCTTAACCCTGAAATCCTAGCACAGGCGCTCAAAAATGCCACCCTATTTACAATCATCATGATCCTTTAGCTGCGCCCTTTTCCCAAATCCCGTCGGACGTCATCCCGTGACAGCAGGGCATCAATGCGTTGCGCCTCGTCAAAGCTCTTATCCGCCTTGAATAGCAGCTCCGGCGTGAATTTCATTTCAAGGCGTTTACCCAATATGCCTCGAAATTTCGGCGCTGCAACATTAAGCGCTGTGACAGCCTCCTGAACTTTCTGGCCACCCAAAACTGTGCAAAAGACCGTCGCCTGACGCAGATCCGGCGAGCACCTGACTTCCGTGACGGTGATTGAAAGATCTGGAAGATCCGGCGCCGGCAGGCCCTCGCGCTGGAGGATTTCAACCAGCGTGTGACGGACGAGCTCGCCGGCCCTCAATTGTCGTTGTGAGGGGCCCTTTGAGGAGGAATATTTCTTGGCCATGGCGCGATATTAATCTCCAAACCAAGCCAGTGCAACAGACGGGCCAGCGACGACGCTCATTTCCGTGCCGTCATGATGCCAACCAGCGGGGTGACAATCATGGCATCGGGCGTTCGCTCAAGCTCCCCATAGGCTTTGGTAACAGATGCCGCCCACTCCCGTGTGACCACGCCACGCTCGGCGAGCGCCCGGGCATGGGGCTGAATAAAAGTAGCTGGCCACTGCCACATATAATCACTTGGTGTACAGACCTTCAAGACTGGAGTGACGTCCGTTAACCTCAGGCCTGCTTCCGCGAAGGCGGGGATCAACCGCTGAGCAACATCGGGCTCGCTCCCGGTTGAGCGCCAGTCCTTCAAGGTGATCTCGCGAAACTCGTTGAGGATTTTCTGCTCGGGCAGCCATGTCATTGTGGCCCAGTTAATATATTCGCAGACAATCATGACGCCGCCAGGTTTTAGCGCGGCGGACAGTTTTTTTAGAACGGCCACAGGATCATTCAAAAAAGCGAACACCCAACGAACCCATATAGCATCAACACCGGATACAGGGATATCGTCTTCCACCAGATCGATATTGTGTACGGATATTTGTGGCAACCCGCGCGCAGCGGCTGTTTCCCGCAAATGCGAGAGGAACCGGTCTGACCGCTCCAGTGCCGTCACCTGCCCGGCCGGCCCGACAATTTCAGCCAGATCAACGCTGGCAAAACCTGGCCCTGCACCAGCATCAAGGACAGACTGTCCGATACCAAGCCCAGCCTTATGCCACGCATCTATGACGGTTGGCTGCCACACGCGGTGCTGCAATCCCAGCCGCTGGAGTTCTGCATCATGGGTTCCGAGGTAATAAGACTGATCATTTGTCATAACCATACTCCTTGATTGCGTGGTTTATTTCGGCGGCAGCGATGCAACAAACTCTGTTGCAAGGGCAATCCAGTCTTCTAACTGCGCTTTGTCGTTGATCCCATCAGGATCAACGAAAACAAAACCAGCCATGGGCCGTCCCGTAAAATCCATCTCCCTGGCGTGCGGTCTGGAGCGGGCCTGCGCCTGCCGATCCTTTCCAACACGAAGCATTAAATCACCTTGTTTGGTCGAGCCACACAGCATGTTGCCGTTCAGCAGAAAGCATACACCGCCAAACATTTTGCGCTCTGATACATTCGGATCATCTCCGATGATGCCTCTTATTTTCTCAGTCAGTTCTTGCATAAGCAAATCACAGATGGATACCGCACTCCGTTTTTGCCCTACCACGCCAGCGGCCGGCCCTCCCATCGTCAGCGTTGGCGACAGGGTGTGTGCACGGCCAGCACCCGATAGATGGGAAACCCTGTTCAACCAGGGGGTGCTGCGGCAAGGTGTTTTTTTTCCTATAGGCGCTGATCTCTTCTACTGTCCAGCGGGCGAGCGGGTTGACCTTGATATGTCTCTCATGGGCATCAAAAACCGGCAGCCGAACCCGGGCACCACCATGGAATTGCTTGCGGCCTGTGATCCAAGCATCAAATCCGGCTAGCGCAGTTGCCAATGGGCGCACCTTGCGCAAGTTGCAACATGCGTCCGCGTCGGCGCGCCACAATTCACCAGCGGAATCCTTCTCTGCGAGATCAGAAGCGGCGGGTATCACATCTATGATGTTGCTCAATCCAAGCAAGTTTGCGAGCTTCCTCCGATAGCTGAGGGTTTGGGCAAAATGTTTGCCGGTCTCCAAAAAAATAACCGGGACAGCTGGATCAACTTGCGCCGCCAGATGCAGGAGAACCGCCGATTCAGCTCCGAATGACGAGACCAGCGCGATCTGACCGGGGAACTCTCTGGTCAAAATAGCGTCCAGAATAGTCAGTGCGCCTGCGTCAGAAAACCTGTCCGCCAGTTGAGCGGCACGATCCATCCGGCTTTGCTGTTCTGACGCAGTTTGCTTTAACGGCAGTTTTGTTACTGTCATGATTACTCCGTGGCGCGGTCCGCGAGCTGGTTCGGCGTTGATCTACCGAGCGCCCATGCCGGCAGATGCTTTGATCTGGCCTGTTGATAAAAACAGGAAAATTCCTGCATCGTGATCTCGTGATCAAACGCATCGTCGCGATACATCAGAAATCCTGGATAGGTTTTATGCCGAGATCCGTTTCCACACGACTGATCCACGCGACCAGGTTCGGATAGCTTGAGAGATTAAACCCGCCTTCCGGCGCAACCCGCGTATAGGCAACAAGCACGATATCAGCGGCTGTTAAAGTGCTACCGACAAAATAGCCACGGCAAGATAGCTCATTGTCCATCAACAGGAGGGCCGCGTTACCCTTTTCGAGCAACTTTGGATCAAGCTCATTATCAGATTTCTTAAGGTAGTGTTTGTGAAACCGACGCACCGCGATTGTCGGCTCATGACTGTATTGTTCCCAGAACATCCACTGCAGCATCAGGCCATATGCGAGGTCATCCGCCGGAATGAGGGCACTTTTGCACTTACGTGCCAGATAGAGAATGATGGCATTTGACTGAGATATTACTTCGTGTCCCGGCAGCACGACGGTTGGCACCTGACCTGCCGGGTTTAACGCCAGGAATTCATCCGTACGGCTTTCTCCGGCAAGTATATCAGTCTCGAGCCATTGGTAGTTGATACCGAGCAGGTCGGCCGTCCATTTTACTTTGAGACAGTTACCGCTGATCTGATCGCCATATATTTTCATGACTTTCCTTCCTTAAGATCCAACTGCTGCAGAGTAATAAATGCATCTGCATTAGGATCTCCCGTTGCAGCGACCAGCAGCACAGGACGGGGCTCACTGACAGCTTTGTCGAACGCGCACTTGACGATCGCAGATTGACCGGCAAACTCTTCAGCAAATTCGGGCATGAACTCAGGCGCGATAATCCTCAGCCTGGCACCAGCTTTAGACAGGAGCCGAGGCTTTCGTATAGCTGCCCCGCCACCATCGCCGCCGCCGCCGCCGCCGATGATGATGATGATGATGATGAGCACGGGCTTGTCTTTGACGTCGAAGAAAGCCGGAAAATAGCGCATACGCACCCATGCATTAGAATATCTATCGAATAGGCGAGCTTTGCTATAGTCCAAATCCCGCCATTCATGAGTATTTATAAGGTTGAGAGTTGGTTTTCAAACGACAAAATATCACAAACAGTTTAGATAATCTAAACTCACGAGATATGTTTTGCCAAAACGGCATTTGGCAGTAAGAATTACAAATCGCGCCTAATTGCTATTAGAAAAGCTAAACTATGAGACGATTGCCCCCATTGAATTCGCTCAGAGCTTATGAAGCAGCGGCTCGGCATTTAAGTTTTACTAAAGCGGCCGACGAGTTGAATGTGACGCCTGGCGCCATCTCTCAGCAAATCCGCACATTGGAAGACTTCATCGGGGCACCAGTTTTTAAACGTCAGAAGCGTGGTTTGTTGCTGACCGACGAGGCACAAGCGAGCCTACCGATCATGAGGGATGGGTTTGACAAACTGGCGACCGCGGCAAGCCTACTTGCGGCCTCGGGCGCCAACACCGGACAGATCACGATCTCAGTGGCGCCATCCTTCGCTTCAAAATGGCTGGTGCCACGGCTCGACGGTTTCCAGACTGCCAACCCGGATGTCGATGTTTACGTGCATGCGGACATGGCGATTGTTGATTTTGCCGCCGACAATGTAGATGTCGCAATCCGCTACGGCGCCGGACAGTATGAGGGCATGACCACGAAGCTGCTGATGGAAGAGCGGATCATTCCCGTGTGCTCGCCATCTCTCATCCGTGGTGAGCCGCCGTTAAAATCGTTGTCTGATCTTGCGCACCATATGTTGTTACATGATGGTAGCCCCGACAATGGTGAGAATTGCCCCACATGGGCAATGTGGTTGCGGGCAGCTGGCGCTTTTGACGCGACCGGCAATCCGATTGACGGCGCGCGTGGGCCGCGGTTCAGTCAATCGAGCCTTGCAATTGAAGCGGCAGTTGCCGGAAAAGGCGTTGCACTGACGAAATATGCCCTTGCGCTTGCCGACCTCGAAGCAGCCCGGCTAGTGATACCATTCGACTTATCCACGCCGACAAATTTTGCCTATCACGTTGTTTTTCCGCCGGCGAAAGCTTCCCTGCCGCAAGTTAAGGCGTTTGTTGAATGGCTGCAGGCGCAGGCAGCAGAAAGCAGCGACACTCAACCGTAGACGCCAGCGAGCTGAAACTCTTCACCGTTGAGACCGCGCTTGAACTGCGTGACACCTGGAGCTTGCTCCGGGTTGATGCCACCAAGATCCAGCCAGACGCGACCTTCATCTTTCAGCTTTGCTATTGCATTCCAAAGAAGAAGTTGATGCGCTCGCGCATCGCGTCCTTCGTCATCCGTCCAACCTATCTGATAGGTGGCGCTTTGTCCGTGGCCAAAAATGAGAATACCGGCTATCGGGCGATGCGAGCGGTTTGCGGTTAGGATCATGACCTCACCACGCGGTTTGCAAAATCTGTACAGGGATGTCAGAACCCCGACGGTTGGGCCTTGATACGCTTTACTTTTCCGGTCCTGGTCGTAACATTTCATCAACCAGTTGAAGGTGAGAACATCACTACGGGCTTCAACCACTGTGTCCCTGCGCCCAGCCTGATTGAGCGCATTGCGCCAGTTTTGTTTCAGTTGCGTTCGACGGGCTTCCTCATCCGTCGACAGATCTATCCAGATCGATTGATACCCCGCCGCGCGAACGCTAAAATCCGCAGCACTCAGAATACTTTCACCTTCTGGTGATATTTCCATCTCCGGCATGAAGCGGCGGCGGCGGCCAAACCGCTTCGGAAATTCCACCGTGAGCTGATCAACAAAGGCTTGCCAATGTTCTCTTGTGACATTTGGGACCAACCACAGAGGCCCGCGATCAAGGATGACAACATGATAGAGCGGCATCAGTTTAACCTCGTGGACCTGGAAGATCGCAAGGGTCTCACCACCATCTGCCAGGCGACCAAATCGGGTCGACATCTGTTTGACTGCACGCATCATCTGGGCGTAGGGCCAGGATTGCAGCAGGTTCGAGCGCGGGACAGCGCAAAAAGCTTCTTCCCACTCCTCGAGGGTCAAATCATTCCAGTGTATCTTCATCGCGCCGTACGGGCATGTTGCTTCGCTTGCAACCTGCGCTGATTCGAAGACAGGACGTGCCGCATTTAAAACGGTCAGTCACAGCTGAAGGCCTGGTCAACCTGATCTTGTATTTCGGGCACCCAGCCATATAGGCTCTCGGCGATCAGGCAGCGTTCTTTTTGATCGGCCCGCTGATCAGCGGCCAAATCCTGCAGGATTTTGTCCAGGTCGTCAGCGCCCGTTATGATTTCGATGCCGCCGTCGTTAACTGAGTCAAACCGAATGAGCGACCCGCCTCCTGTTGTGTAGACGGGCCAGTCCGCCGTCCCATTTGCTGAAGGAGCGCCGGTTTTGGCGAAGGAGGCCCAATATCTGCCCATGGCGCGGCTCAGTGTATCGCGGCTGGCGGCGGTTTTCTTGGCGAACATGATTTTGTCGGCGTCACCAAGCAGACGGAAACGATTGAAGACAAACGGGATCTCGACGGCGTGCGCGGCGCCAAACATTTTGGCAAAATTCATGAACAAGAACCGCCCGCCCTCGTCCCAGTCAAAGCGGTAGGCAAAGACTTTGTCATGTCCGGCTGCGGCCATACGCGCGGCTGGTCCGTCTACCGAACGAATACGCCACAGCCGGGCTGAATAATCGGACGCGGCATCATAAAGATCCTGATCACGCGCAACAACGAAGATGCCGAACAGCTTTTTCACCAGGCGTTCATCGGCGATATAGAAAAACTTCATTTCGTCGCGGTTTGTGCCAGTGATGATCGGAACGGCATTAAATGTATCGGTGGACGCAAAGGCTTCGCGCAGCGGCATTGACGGCAAGACGACGCCGTCTTCGATGATAAGTGGCGCCTCGATGAACCCTTCTTCGAGCCAGTAGGCGTCAAGGAAATCACCGGCGGGGATGGCACGCAGTTCTGCTGCTGTCGAGACACCGAGTTTCGCGGCAATCTTATTTGCCGATCTTGGGTCGTCTTCTTCTGCTTGTGCCAGTGAAATACTATCAAAGCTGCCGGACTGAACAATCGCCCGGTGAAACAGACCTGCCGCTAACGGCGAAGCAAGAAGGGTCACCACGTCGTGGCCACCGGCACTCTCCCCAAAGATCGTGATGTTTTCAGGGTTGCCGCCAAATTCAGCAATATTCTCGCCAACCCAGTTCAGTGATGCGATCAGATCAAGGGTGCCGAAATTGGCAGCGGCATCTGCCGGCGTTTCAGCTGTTTCCCGAATTTTCTCGTGAGCGAACCAGCCGAGGGGGCCGAGCCTGTACTGTACCGTGACGATGATAACGTTTTCGTTCGCCGCAAGATTTGACCCGTCATAAGACGCCGCCCGCCCCCAGACATTCGCGCCACCGTGGATCCAAAGCATGACCGGCAAGTTTTTACCCGCTGCGTCCGCTGGCGCGTAGATATTGAGCGTGAGGCAGTCCTCCGAACCGATCAGCAAGCCGGGCTCGATGCCCTCGGAAGCGTTCAGCCGGTTGGTCTTCTGAACGCAGCGCTCACCAAATTCCAGCGCCTCGTAGGTGCCGTCCCATGAAGGCGCCGGGCGCGGTGCGCGCCAGCGATTTTCGCCCGCTGTCGATGCGGCGTAGGGCAAACCGCGCCAGACATGGGTGCCGTTGTCAGCAACGAACCCGGCAACGTTGCCCTCAGCCGTCATCCGCACCGTGTCAGCCGACGCGACCACCGGTACTTCCTGCGTTTCTTCTTTTCCTGAACATGCGGTCAGGCATGATAACAGCGCGATTGCGACGAGATGTCTCATAGAATGCCTCTTTATAATGGTGTAGTCCCTCGCGGGGCAGAATAGCGGTTTTTGCCCGTCTGCCTAGCGGATGATGCAGTGTGGTTTGCCTATGGCGTGGGCCGTCCTTCCACCGTGCTTCATATCAATACCTGTACGCATCGTTACGACCTCTTAGAATGGCATCCCACAAGCTTATCGGCGGCGCGGCGGACGAAGGTTGCAAAAAGCCCTTGTTCTTACCGGGATCAGCCTAGGGCTGCCCATGCTGAAATACCACTTAAAGTTAAAGATTATGCCCCGCGCCGCTGGTATCACTCCTATAATACCTAATATCGGCCATCGCGGTAATCGTCGATGCTGCGTTTACTCCGTGAACGGGCGCGCAGCAGGATGTAGATCCCGAGCAACGCCAGCACAGCAAAGAGGATGACGGTGATGTCGAACTGTTGCTCCGGTTCCGATGTCATCGGTGGCTGGGCCGGTACTTTGACTTCGCTTGTTGTATCCTCGGGTACGGGCTCTGCTACCGGTGGCGTTGTGCTGTCATCTTCCGGCACTGGTGCCGGCTGGGGCTCAGATGCCGGCTCGGGCTCAGGTGCCGGCTCGCTTATCACCGGTGTGTCAGTCTCCGGTTGATCTGTACCCGTGTCTGTTGAGGCGTTGGTGACGTTTTCAAAGGCATCCTTGCCGGCTTCAATCACATCATTCAAAATTTCTGTTTCGTAGGCAACACCGGCAACACCGCCAGCCCCGGCGACCGCGCCGCCGACACCAGTGCCATCATTGGCACCAACTTCTCGCCGGACTTCGCTTTTCGACTGGGCTTCGCGGTAGATATCGACATTGCCTTTGGTGTTTTCTTCGATTGCCTGGTCAATGGCGTCCATTGTCTCTTTGTTGACAAGACCAGTCGCGGTTAGTCCGTAGTCGTGCTGAAAGAGAATGACGGCCTGCGTCGTTTTGCGGCCAAAAATGCCGTCGGGCGTGCCGGAGGGATAGCCGAGCTGTGCCAGTTTTTCCTGCAGGTCTTTGACCTCTTCCCCGCTGGAGCCTGCCTGAAGACCATCCGGTTTCGGCGCGGCCTGTTCATCAACCAGAATTTTTCCGGGGTCCGTGAACAAGGACAGAACGCGCTCGGTCCACATGACGCGATCAGCCTCACCATGGGCGCGGTGCGGCGAGTCCGGGTTGCCGCGATTGACGCCGCGCGAGACAGCGGCACCATCATTTCTGTCGGCATACATGCCGAGATTGTTGTGGGCAAAATAGGCAGCGGCCACCTGTAGCGAAGTTTTGAGATTTTTTTCGATGATGTCTGGGTTACCCTCGAGGTCGATCCCGGCGATCTCACCGAAGCGGCGATAGTTGGCGCGGCCTGTCAGCTGGAAAAAACCACGCCCGCGATAGCGCCAGCCATCGCCCGGTTCGGTATTGCCGAGACGGCCCCCGTAAACCAGATTGGCGATCTCTTCCGGCTTCCGGTGCAGGTGCTTTGCCTGCTCATCTGATCTGACATATTTCGGGAAAATGACCCGCAGCCGGCTGGCACTGTAATTCAGGTTTTCGGATGCATATTTCAAAAAGCCAGTTTCGATCAGACCTTGACCCAGGAAATGCGCGATCCGCAACGGCGTGTTGATTTCGTATTTTTTGAGGAGCCCGTATGACGACAGGATCGCCTGAACGTATTTTCCGCGGGTGGAGAACGGATTCCAGCCAAGACCGCCCGGCAACAGCTTCATCAGCGCGTTGAGATCAATCAGGTCGATATTATCCAGCTTGTAGAACTTTGGCATACCATATTCCCCACATTACCGACCCAGCATAGCAGAAAACCGGAAGAATTTGATAGAGGCAGAACGGTCACAGCTGGTTGTCTTTGACGGGAGGGTTTCCTGCCTGATAGGCTCCGCACAAGCTCATTGTTGTCATCTTTTACGGGAGTTTCCCATGCGTTTTGCCGCCGTTATTGCCCTTGCCTTCGGGCTCACACTTGGTTCCGCGCTCGCGCAGGATTATGTGAGTGAAGAGATAGAAAGACAAGCGCGAGCGCTGATCGCCAAAAGCCTGGAGAGCAGCGTTGGCTATGATGTTATTGAGAGCCTAACCACGGAAGTGGGACCGCGGCTCGCCGGCAGCGAAGCAGAAGCGCGGGCGCGCGCCTGGGGGGTCGCCAAGTTCAAGCAACTCGGTTTCAAGAATGTGCGCGTGGAGACATTTAACATGCCCTACTGGGAGCGCAATTACGAGGACGCCGAGATCGTCTCGCCGTTCCCGCAAAAACTAACCGTCACGGCCCTTGGCGGCAGCGTGGCAACGCCGGTTGAGGGCGTGCAGGGCGAAGTTGTGCGGTTCGAGACCATGCAGGATTTGCGCGACGCGCCATTGACCGGTATCGAAGGCAAGATCGTGTTCGTCGATGAATATATGACACGGACACAGGATGGGTCCGGTTATGGCGTCGCGGTGCAAAAACGCTCCGGCGCTGCCAATGAAGCAGGCAAGCGCGGCGCGATCGCTGCACTGATCCGCTCCGTAGGGACAGACAGCCACCGTAATCCGCATACAGGCCAGATGCGTTATGAAGAAGGCGTTGCGAAAGTACCAACTGCGGCATTGTCTGCGCCGGATGCGGATCAATTGCAACGGGCGCTGTCGCGCGGCGCGGTGACCTTATGGCTGGCGCTGGATGTCGAATCTCCTGGAGAACGAAGGTCAGGCAATGTGCTGGCGGAAATTCCCGGCCGGACTGACGAAATCGTCCTTATTGGTGGCCATCTCGACAGCTGGGACCTTGGCACGGGCGCAATTGACGATGGTGCCGGGATCGGAATCACTGTCGGCGCTGCCAAAATGATCATGGAGATGGGCAAGAAGCCTGAGCGGACGATCCGTGTGGTGATGTTTGGATCGGAAGAAACCGGTCTTTGGGGCGCGCGGGCTTATGCTGCGCAGCATGCCGATGAACTCGATAAACATATCGTCGGGGCGGAGTCAGACTTTGGCGCCGGGCGGATTTACCGGTTTGAGACCAAATTTGCCGAGGGCAAACTCGACCGGGCGGCAGAGATGCAGCGTGTGCTAGCACCGCTTGGGATTGGGCCAGGGCCAAACACGGCTTCCGGCGGCCCAGATATGATCCCGGCGGCAGCGGCAGGCATGCCCGTTGTGACGCTGAAACAAAATGGCTGGGACTATTTTGATCTGCATCACACGCCGGACGATACGCTTGACAAGATTGATCCCGACGACATTGCACAAAATGTCGCGGCGTATGCAGCGTTTGTCTGGATGGCGGCAAACATCGAAGGCGACTTCCGGGCCGAGGCGGAAGGCAGCGACCAGGGCAGCGATTAAGCCTCGCATCGCCGGTGGCTGGTTTGAATAGATCACGTGAGCCATTGCCGCTCAGGTGAAGAAATATGGGGTGATATGATGTCTTTTGTTAATCGGTTGATTGCTGGTGGCACCTTTCTGGCGCTCGCCAGCGCGTGCACCAGTACAGATACCACGCCGGCGAGCGATGCAGGTGCGGCCCCTTCAGTGTCGGTCGATCTTGCGGTACCGACACCGATGACATCGGCGCCGCTCGACATCTCGCGGACCCTGACACGGATCGCTTTTGGCTCTTGCATGAAACAGGAAGATGATCAGTCAATCTGGCACAGGGTTGCCGCAACTGACCCGGACGTCTTCTTGTTCATTGGCGATAATGTGTATGGGGACAACTATTCCGGTACGCCTGGCCTACCGGAACTGAATTCTGCCTATGCCCTGCTTGCACGCAGTGAGCCATTTGCCAAATTTCGGCAGGAGACACCGGTTCTCGTCACTTGGGATGATCACGACTACGGCTTCAACGATGCGGGCGCGACATTTATCTGGCGCGAAGATTCCGAAAGACTGTTCGAAGAGGTCTGGGCAATGCCGGAAGCGGCGCGCTCACGGCCCGGTGTTTATGATGCCTGGATGGTTGGTGAAGAGGACGGAAAGCGTGTACAGATTATCCTTCTGGATACGCGCTATTTCCGGTCGGATTTGAAACCAACAGACGAGAAGAACGCCGCTGGCAAAGAGCGCTATCTGCCGGATGATGATGCCGCCAAGACAATGCTGGGAGACGGACAATGGCAATGGCTGGAAGCAGAGCTGAGCAAGCCGGCGGATTTGCGGATCATCGCGTCGTCGATCCAGGTAATTGCCGATGGTCACGGCTGGGAAGCGTGGCGAACCCTTCCGAAGGAACGCGAGCGGCTTTACAACTTGATCGGCGCGGCAGGTGCGGAAAATGTTGTCTTTATATCAGGCGATCGCCATGCGGGCTCCATGTATAAGCGCGACTATGTTGTGCCGTATCCGCTTTATGAAGTGACATCGTCGTCTTTGAATGCACCGTTGAGCACCTTTGTCGATGTAACGGCAGAAGATTTTAAGGATGAGCCTGGACCCTACCGGCTGACGGATATTTACTATGAGGTCAATTTTGGGCTTATAGATATTGATTGGGATAAAGAAGAAATTGAGATGAAGCTGGTTGATGGTGAAGGGGAGGTAGCGATGAACCGGATTATCCCGCTTGCCGATCTTCGACCAGTTTATTGAGCCGTTTCGGGCTCCGACGTTTCCACCTCGGCAATAGAGGGGGTTGCTGGCTTCTCGGCAACTTCTTTTAACTGCGCGAGGCCGCGCTCATAAGTTGGTGCTAGCATTTCGTCCATGAAAATCCCATAGTAAGTATGGATCGGCTTGAGGAGGAACGGTTTGCCCTCGCGCATCTGGCCATTGTATTCCCAAACGATCCGCGTACCGCCTTCTGTTTCAAAAAAAACAAAGGCGCCATACCCGTCACCCCAGCCGCCGAGGTCAAGTCTCGTCTCTATCATCCGTGGCGGTTCGTAGTTAATGATTGTCTGTGCGCCCTCGCCGATCGCCGGGTGTTCCGATTCCCAGACCATGCGATGGCCCATGCCAGCGCCGGTGACCGCAAAAATAGCTTCAGGGTCCAACTGGACCCAGGGAGACCAGTCGCTCCATGAACTAAAATCACTGACCAGAACAAAGACCCGGTCACGTGGCGCGTCGATTGTAATATCCCGCCGGACCTTGACTTCATCATCCAGAAAAAATCCGGCGACATAGGCGATTGCGACAAATGCCGCTGCGCCAATCAGGATTTTCGGAGCCATTTTCATCTAATTTTCCCTCTTCCCCACCCCTTAGGATACCGCAAAACGCGCGTAACAGGCAATTCCCCGTTTCAGACATTAAAAAAGGGTGGCAATTTTGCCACCCTTCTAAGCCATGCGAGCTAAAATGCGCTTATTCCGCCACTTTGCGGCGGTTATCCTTCTTCTCAACGATCCGCGCTGCCTTACCTGTCCGGCCGCGCAAATAGTAGAGTTTTGCCCGGCGTACCCGGCCACGGCGAACAACGTCGATTTTTTCAACCAGGGGTGAAAAGATCGGGAATACCCGCTCAACACCCTCCCCGAAGGAGAGTTTGCGGACCGTAAAGGTTTCGTTCAAGCCGCCGCCGTTGCGACCAATACAGACGCCTTCAAAAGCCTGCAGGCGCTCGCGTGTTCCTTCTTTCACTTTCACACTGACACGCACGGTGTCGCCCGGCGCAAATGGCGGTACGTCCTTGCCAAGTTCAGCCATGTGCTCTTGCTCGATTTCTTGAATAATATTCACTGGTCTTGTTCCTTGTTTTGTGGTGCCGGATTGGACCCCGCCGGTTTTTTTAGCAAGTCGGGTCGTCGCGCGCGCGTTATTTCCAATGCCTTTTGCTGGCGCCAGCTAGCAATTTTTTCGTGGTCGCCCGAAAGCAATACTTCCGGGACAGGCTGGCCTTCAAATTCCCGGGGCCGCGTATAATGCGGATATTCCAGGAGGCCGCCTTCAAAACTTTCTTCCTCGGTAGAGGCAGGCGCGCCTAATACACCGGGAATAAGACGGACGCAAGCCTCTGTCAGGGCCATCGCGGCGACCTCTCCCCCAGCCAAAACGAAATCTCCAAGGCTGTGTTCCTCGATCCCGCGCGCTTCGATGATCCGCTCGTCAATTCCTTCAAACCGCCCCGAAAGGAGAATAACCCCTGGACCCGCCGCGAGTTCCCGGACCTTGCGTTGGGTCAACGGCGCACCGCGCGCTGACAGATAAATCAACGGCCTTTCCTGTCGATCGACGCTGTCGATGGCGGCGGCCAGCACGTCAGCCCGCATGACCATGCCAGCACCGCCGCCGGCTGGCGTATCATCCACCTGCCGGTGCTTGCCAAAACCGAAATCACGGATATCAACTGTTTCAAGCGACCAGATCCTTTCACTCCGGGCCCGACCAATGACGGACAGGTCGAGCAGCCCCGGAAAAGCATCCGGAAAAAGGGTCAACATCGTGGCGGTCCAGGTCATATGTCTGGTTCCTGTTGTGACGGTAGTTCGAGAAAATTTTCTGGCGGCGAAACCGTTAAAGTGCCAGCGGCAAAATCGATCTCCGGCACCGCTTGCTTCGTAAACGGCAGTATGCGCGAGCCTTTTACATCCGGAATGTGCCTAAGCTCCAGCAAATCACCTGCACCATGGTTGAGAACAGCTTTGACTTCGCCGAACGCCTGACCATCCGTGGTTTGCGCCTTCAAACCGACCAGGTCTTCGTAGTAAAACTCATCTTCTTCAGGGGTCGGCAGGCGGTCGCGGCCCACATAAAGCCTTGTACCTTTTAAAGTTTCGACCTGTTCGCGGCTTTTGACCTCAACTGCGCGCGCAACGAACAGACCAGACTTTGTGCCACGTAGTAATGTCAGCGTGAAGACCTCGGCCCCATCTTCAGTCTCAACTGGTCCGTAGGCCGCCACATCTTCAGGCATGCTAGTGAAGGACTTCAATTTGAAATCGCCCTTCACGCCGTGAGCGCCTGCGATGGCGCCAACGCAGATACGTTTTTTGATCGTCATAAATCCTGCCCTCCGCCTGCGCTGCGCTCCAGTACCTCCCCCCCTCGCACGGCCTCGAACGGGGGAGGAATTGGATTGGAAGAGCTGATTGATGCTCCCCCCCGTTTACCGGGCAAAGGGCAGCGTGCCACCGACAAGGGGCCAATGGCTTTTTTTTACTTACTCAGCTTTTTCTTCCTCAGCGGCAGCTTCTTCCGCGGGTGCCTCCTCAGTTGGTGCCTCAACTTCAATCGGTGCTTCAACTTCCGCCTTGGCGGCGTCTGCTGCTGCCTGTTTTTCGGCTTCTTTCTCGGCTAGGCGTTCCTGAGCTTTCTTACCCGGTTTCGCTTTGTTCGGATTGTTGCCGACTTTCCACTCAACAATACCACCGCCAGCGAGGTATCGAGCGACGCGGTCAGTTGGTTTTGCCCCTTTGGAAAGCCAATGCTTTACGCGTTCTTCCTTGATCGTGAAGCGCTGCTCATCGTCTTTCGCGAGCAGCGGGTTATAGGCACCCAGCCGTTCAATGAAACGACCATCGCGTGGTGCCCGCACATCAGCCACAACAACGTGGTAGTACGGACGTTTTTTTGAGCCCGCTCGGGCTAATCTGATTTTCAAAGCCATGTTAGTTTTCCTTTCAGCTTATTTCGTGTATTTCTCTGCACCCAAAAAAATGCAGGGAGTGAAGGTTTTGACGCCGTCAGGTGCGTCGACGCGTTTGAGAATTGTGTCGGTATCCATTTGGCTACTTTTTCTTCGGTGCGCCAAGGCCGGGCAGCCCGCCAAGATTACCAAGGTCAGTCGGTAATTGCCCACCACCAAGGCCCGGCAACTGGCCGCTGCCCGGAGGAAGACCGCCCATACCGCCAGGCGGCATTGCCCCGCCACCCATTGCGCCCATCAATGACGCAAGGCCTTTCTTGCCGCCCTTGCGGCCCATTTTTTTCATCATGGTCGCCATTTGCTGATAGGCTTTCAAAAGCTTGTTGATCTCCTGCACAGTCACACCGGCACCGGCGGCGACCCGGCGTTTACGCGAGGCATTCATCAGTTTGGGAGTTTTGCGTTCCTTTTTCGTCATGGAACTGATGATTGCTTCTTGGTGCAGGATTTCCTTGTTGTCAAATCCGCCAGCCTGATCGACCGCTTTTTTCATTTTGCCCATGCCGGGCATCAACCCCATAATCGCACCGAGGCCACCCATGTTACGCATTTGCTTGAACTGATCGGCAAGATCATCAAGATCGAAACTGCCCTTGGCGAGCTTCTTCTGCATTTTTCTGGCTTGCGCTTCATCGACCTCTTCCGAGGCTTTTTCGACCAGCGCGACAATGTCGCCCATGCCGAGAATACGACCGGCCATACGTTGCGGGTCGAACGTGTCGAGGGCATCGAGTTTTTCACCGATACCAATAAGCTTGATCGGCGCACCTGTGATCGCCCGCATTGAAAGAGCCGCACCGCCGCGGCCATCGCCATCAATCCGTGTCATGACGACACCGGAAACGGCAACACGTTCCTTGAACTTCTCTGCTGTCTGAACCGCATCCTGGCCGGTCAGGGCATCAACGACCAGAAGAGTTTCGGCAGGATTTGACAGAGAGTGAATTGCCGCAACTTCTGCCATCAACTGTTCGTCGATTGAGAGCCGGCCCGCGGTATCGAGCATGACCACATCGTAGCCACCAAGACGGCCAGCCTCCATCGCCCGCCGGGTAATGTCCACCGGTGCTTGCCCATCGATGATCGGCAGGGTTTTGACTTCCGCTTGTTCACCAAGAATCCGCAACTGCTCTTGCGCCGCCGGACGGCGCGTATCGAGCGAGGCCATCAGAACTTTTTTGCGCTCTTTGTGTTGCAGACGCAGGGCGATCTTGGCGGTGGACGTCGTCTTACCTGAGCCCTGCAAGCCAACCATTAAGATCGCAGCGGGCGGCGTAACCGCCAGATTAAGCGCGTGATCTGCTTCACTGCCGCCCAGCATGTCAATAAGGGCATCGTGGACAATCTTGACGACTTGCTGGCCGGGTGTGACCGAGCGCAGAACCTCAGCGCCGATTGCCCGCTGTTTTACTTTTGCGACGAAATCACGCGCGACCGGCAAGGCAACGTCTGCCTCGAGAAGGGCGATCCGCACTTCGCGCAGGGCCTCTGCTACATCCGCTTCGCTGAGAGCACCTTTGCCGCGCAGTTTGTCGAATACACCGCCTAAACGGTCGCTCAGATTATCAAACATCGTGTCTCCTTTAACCGCCGGGCTGCGGGCAACAGACCACAGCCTGATCGACCCCCATGGGTGCATTACACCGATGGCGGGCGATCCCCGGCCTCGTCCTCAATATAGGTATTGTTGAGGTGTCGTGCCGGCAACGGGAAAAACAACTGTTTTTCAATTATGACGGAGGCAAGTAGCGGTCAAACCTGCTTAAAGTCAAGCGAAATGACGCGGGTATCCTAGTCGTCGGAGCAGTTTCCAGCATCATCACAATAAATGATTTGTGAAGAGCGGCGCGGCCAGCGGGTCGCGTGATTGGTGAAGGTGATCTCATCGATCATGATGCTCGATAGCGTCGAGGTGAACGGATACTCGATATAGGCAATGACCAGGGAAGAACCGTCACTGATCAGCGAGTCATCGCCGTTGAGATCTATTTCATTTTCACTGATGGCTGAAAAAGTGCTGCCGCGCGTGAACGGTTCATTCAAATCATCATCAAGACTCCAGTCGATCAGCGCATCACCGTCGCTATCCATCGTAACGCTGACGACCCACATTGTCGGATTCTCGATACCATATGGCTCGAGCACCTGTTCAACCGCTGTATAAATGCCGGTGATGTCATTTTGACTGAGGAACTGTTCCTGCGAGACAAGATCGACGAGCATCGTCGCGGCATAGCTCACCTTGCGGTTTGAAGCCATCGCTTGGGAGAATTCCAGGATCCCGAAGAACAGCGTCGTCATTAGCGGCACGATCAGGGCGAATTCCACAGATGCGACCCCTTTGGCCGATTTGGCGAATTTTGCCAGCCGTAACTGCTTCAGTACTTTTTCAAATTTACCCATTTTATCTTTTCCACTCTTGTTCACGATGGTCTCTCTTCACCGTCGAGACCTTCATCATAAGGCTCGTTCCGAAAGACATAAGTCGAAATCAAGGCGCGCTTGCCGTCTTCAGTTTCAGCAAGACTCATACCCAATGCCGGGTTGATCATATCGATAATGTAACAGACACGTACACGAATAATATCGAGCTGTGCGCCACGATCAAAACCCTGGTCGTCATAATTATACCCATCGGATGAGGGGCAAGACACAGTAGAGAGATCACTGTTAAGGTCGGACCAGGACGAGAAACGGGTGACATCTACCGACAGGTTTGCACTACAGTCGCCGAACGATTTCATCAAATCGCATACTTCTTCGAAGAAGCAGTCCTTTTCTGCCGTACAGGCACCCTGCGCTGAGGGATCAGACGCAACAATCGCCTGACCTGTACGGATCAGCCGTGATGCGCGGCTGACGGCTTCTTCCGCCACAGATGTGGAATAGAAATATAAAGATGCCTCAAAGATCGAGAACAATAGGCCGATGAAAAGAGGTGACAGCATCGCAAATTCGAGCGTGGCCGATCCTTCGCGGCATTTGTCAAGCTGCTTTCCGCGCCTCAGCAATTTGGACAGATTTTTGAAATTACTCATGTGATCCTCTATCCACTAATATGCAGGTTGACGAGATCTTCCGTGATCGCCTGGAAGGCTTCCAGCAATTCGTCCGCGTCCTCAGCAAGGTAGTATGTCGCATCCTCGCCTTCAGGTTCTGTGGCACACGCTTTTAGCATTTTGTCTGGGTCAGATCCCGCAGAGATAGAAAAGCCAACCGTATAAACTTTAATGCCCTCTGCCTGCATCCTATGACAGATACGAATGGTCTTACGATTGTATTCATCTTCATAGTCACCCGCATTGGCGCTGAGGTTGAGCCTGTTCTCCGCTAAATGCCCATAGGCTTCAAAATCTGAGCCATTGTGAGACCCGCTTTTGGAATTCACAGTATTCCTGCCGTCCGTCATGATGACAATTGCTTTACGCCAGTCAGTATCTACATTCGTATCGACACCTTCAGTAAACGGTGCTTCTGGAGAAAGCACGCGCCAGCCCCAAATCGCACCAACGGAAGAATTGGTGAAGCCGCCGGGCACTAACGCGTCTATCGTGTCGGTAATGTCTTTTTTCTTTGTCGTCAGAGGTAAAAGCTCAGTACTGCAATCCTGGTTTGGTCCCCGGCCTGCCAGTTCACCATTTTCCGAAACAGAAACGGTCAGATCGTATTTGCCTTCATATTTCTCCGTTGCGGGATTGTAGATACCGGGATAAGCCTGCCGTATTCGATATTCATCTGAAGCAACATTGGTTGCCTGCGTCGCCGGAACGATCACATCCCAAGCATCATCATTGACAAGTGGCAGAGAACTACAACCACCCGATGTTCTTCCATCCCAGTTATAGCGATACTGGCATACAATCTTGTTGTACGCTACGCGCGCATCTGAATCCCCATATGACATGTTGGTATACTGCCAATCACGCACAAATTTTCTATTGTCGTATGAACTTTCATAGTCACCGTCTTGATTGATATCATCATACATGTAACCGGGCGAAGATGATCCGCTCATGTAATAGTTACAGGCATCCTTACCACTGGTTACTGCACAATCAGGATGATCTGGATAAAAGAACGGAACAAAGCGCGAGTTAACGACATCGCCTACCGCTGCTGCTGAATAGGGCAGGCTTGGCGCATTGTTAAATGCGTCGGAGACATCTGAAAAAACCGATGGATCCACGCCAGATGGCATATCATCCCATGTATTGATTTCGGTTGAGGCAACGGCTGAGCCCGGTTCCGTATCCATTTCATCGAGCGGAAACGGTCGGCTTTCGACGCAACCTTTCCAACCGGATTCTGTACCAATCGAATCAAAGAGCTTGAACAGGTTGACGTTTTTTGTCAGATCGATGTCAAAGGGATCCTCCGTGTGGAAGAAGGTGTTACCATGGTACATAGACTGAGCATCGAGATCCAGCCAGCTGTTATCCATGTTCGTGAGCCCGCCGGTATTAACAACCGTATTAAACGGAACGACGGCAACTTTGACCTGGTCATTCACCGCATCTGGATCGGTGCCGTAAAGCGTGTCCAGCATGTCATCGACGGCCTCTTTCAATACGCTCATCCGTGTGCCGCCTCCGGACGAACTCGACATTGATCCGGTCACATCCAGAACCAAGGCCAACTCAAGCTTTCCGGCACCCTGCAGCGTGATCTCCGTATCGGTGCTGAGATCGAAACTGTCGACACCCAACAAGCCCATAAGCGATGTGTTCATATAGCCGACCGCTGTCGGCTTCACGGTTGTTGTTGAGAATGTGAAATCAACCTCAAGTTCCGCAATTCCGGCAGAAGTTGAAAAGTTCGCGTAGAAGAAGTCTACGCCGTATTGTTTCAGTTCGTCCTTTTGTGAATCGCTCAGGCTGTTGATTTCGTACCCTAAAGCTGTCGCACGTTGCGAGATTGCAAGACCCGATGCATCAAGAGCGTTTGTCAGATTTTCGTTGACCATGCTGTAACGGGTAAATTCAATTGCGAGCCCAGCAAAGCCCATAATAGGTACAGTGGCCATGGAGAATAGAACAGCGAAATTGCCGCGCGTGTCCCCGCCAAATGATTTGATACTCAATGCTGCTGATGACAGCGATCCCTTCAGGAAACCCTTCAAGGACTTAAGTTTGTCACTGAAAATGTCTGTACGCATTTTACACTCCTCCCAACAGTCAGGAAGTGGTAATATGCCAAATAGTAGTTAAGGGAAATTTAGGAAACAAAGTTAACTGCAAGTATTATTGTTATGGTTAACATGCATTTACCATGTAAATATAAATAACATATTATAATACATTTTTTTTATTTATGTATAATAATTCATTTATTTGTTTTTTCTTGAATAGATTTTGACAAAACAAAATCCTATTGCTCAAAACCTTCAACAGCGCAATACTTCAATAAGCAGTTCACGTATGAATTTTTGATGATTGCTTGCGCATGATTGGCGCTGCTATTGGCAATCACCATATGGGGGTATCCACCAAAGCGTCAGACGTCAAAACGGCCTTGTTCGGTATTCTTGTTCAGCTCATCTGCAGGAAATATTCTTCCGTTCATGACCCCATAGACACCCCTTTTGAGGGTTTGAGCAGCTATCACAGCTCCGCCAAGATTGAACGGTCCATCAGAAAACCCGAGAGAAAAAGGCCGCATGGCGCCAGTTAGAACAATGGTTTTGCCGCTGCCTTCAGGTTCAAGATACCGCGCCGTTTGTCCCATCGTGCTGGTACCATGTGTGATAACAATTGCTTGTTCTGGGGCTGTCTTGATGGCGGACGCAATTTGCGCCCTGTGTTCATCAGTCATCTCGAGACTGTCGACCTGCATCACCTGCTGCACAACCGGAAAGTGGCAGCGGCCGTAATGCAGGATTTCCGGAATTTGCGTAGCACCGTCTTTCGAGAAAGCCAGTTTCTCCTCATGGGGATCATGAACCTTATCCATCGTCCCGCCGGTAATGAGGACCCGGACGTCGCGCCGCATTACTTTTTGCCCCGGAAAACGTCTTCGTCAAGCGCGCCTTCCCACTTGCCGACCGCGACCGCGACTGCGGCATCACCAGTGACATTGGTGAGGGTGCGCATCATGTCCAGGAGCCGGTCAAACGGGAAGATCAGGGCGATGATCAAAACTGCCTGCTCAGCCGTCACACCGAAGACGCTTAGCACGGTAAAGGCCAAAAACAATGATGCTGATGGAATCCCCGCCGCTGCAACTGAAACAGCAACAGCTGTTGCTGCAATTGCAACATATTGCCCAGTCGTCAAATCGATATTGAGTGCCTGGGCGGCGAAAAGCGCCACCAGCCCTAGATAAATAGACGTTCCATCCATATTAACGGTCGCCCCGATGGGCAATACTGAACCGGCAACCGATTTCTCAACACCCAAATTGTTAGAGACATTTGAAATAGTGACTGGCAGTGTCGCCGCAGAAGACGATGTTGAGTAGGCCGTCATCATCGCATCCAAAATACCCCTGAGAAACTTCAAGAACGGCAGCCCCAGGATTATCCGGACCAGCCCCCCATAGACAACAACGATGTGAACGAAAGCTGCGACATAGAGCGCGATCGTCAGCTTACCAAGACTTACCAGAACACCGAGCCCCTGCTCACCCAATACCCACGCCATCAGGGCGAAAACACCATATGGAGCAAGCTCCATGATAAAACTGGTCATGCGCAAGATTGCATCTGCAGCACTTTCGATGGTTTCCGCAATCCTCTCGCCCTTATCTCCAGCAGAGATGACCCCGACGCCAAATAAAATAGAGAAGAATATGATTGCAAGAATATCGGTTGTCACCATCGCCTCAATGGGATTTGCCGGGATGATATTCAGCAATCTCTCATTTAATGACTTGGTCCCGCCCTCCAGCCTTTCGCTAAGCGCACTAGCCGTTTCTGGTGAAGCACCGAAATAGTCCACGCCGAGCCCTGGCTGAAACAGCGTACCAAATCCCAGACCGATAACCACGGCAAACAAAGTCGTACACGCGTATAAGAACAACGTTTTTGCGCCAAGCGAACCGAGGCGTTTTGGGTCGCCCATTGAAATAATACCGGCGATGATTGTTGTCATAATTAACGGAACGATCAGCATCCTGATCAGCTTTACAAACGCATCGCCGATTATTTTAGTATCCGTTGCTTGCTCACCAAATAGGTAACCGCTTAAACCACCAATAAGGAGGGCAGCGAAAACACGCAGCCACAGTGGTGCCTTTAAACCCCGGGAGAGAAAAAACAGAAAAGCGAAAACGACGACCGAGAAGCCCCAGAACCAGTTTTCCTGAACAAAATTTGCGATCCCGCTGATAACAGTTTCAACCATTTTTCCCTCTACAATTCTTATTGTGGACCGCTTGGCTCACTTTTTGTCTGCCGTTATCGACTAATTTTGTATGCCGTTATCGGCTAATTGACGCAAGAAATAGACATATTGCAAGGCGAGCCGCTTAGCTGTCTGATCTCTATTAGCGCTCGCTGCATGCCCACCCTCGATGTTTTCATAATAGAGAAATGGCATGTCATAGCTTGCCATTTTCGCTGCCATTTTGCGCGCATGCCCCGGATGGACGCGGTCATCTTTTGTCGATGTAAAAAAGTAGACGCGCGGATACTCCATGCCTTCATCAAGGTTTTGATAGGGTGAATATTTCTCAATGAAAATGCGCTCTTCCTCGATGTCCGGATCACCATATTCCCCAACCCAGCTGGCTCCCGCCAGAAGTTTGTGATAGCGCAGCATGTCCAGAAGCGGCACGCCGATCCCAATCGCGTTGTAAAGATCGGGCCGCTGTATCATGGATACACCCATGAGGAGGCCGCCGTTGGAGCCACCAAGAATGCCGAGCTGTGACGGGGTGGTTATGCCGCGGGCGATGAGATCTTCAGACACCGCGAAGAAATCATCAAACGCCAGTTGACGATTTTCTTTCAACACAGCCTGGTGCCATTCGGGACCAAACTCGCCGCCGCCGCGGATATTGGCATTCACGTAAACACCGCCGCGCGCCAGCCACATCTTGCCCGTGGTTCCTGAATAAGTTGGCAGAATAGAAATCTGGAAACCGCCATAGCCATACTGAATAGTCGGCGCTGGACCTGTCGCTAGGACGCTCTCCTTTGCTGTCACAAAATAGGGAATTTTGGTACCATCCGTACTTCTGGCTTCGTATTGGGTGGTCACAATATCTTCAGTGTCAAAAAACACAGGTGTACTTTTTAGCGATTGCGCCTGAAGGCCTTCATTTTGTACGTAATATTGGGTTTCTGGCGTGGTCGGATTTTCAAAATAGACCAGCATGTCGCCGGTTTTTTCCTCAACAGACGATATTGAAACAACACCGGCGTCGGGTAATTCGATTTGTTCACGATCCCAACCTGCAGCGGAAGGTGTGAACTTCACCACCTTACCGACTATATTGTCGAGCAGCTCCGCGTAAATGACGCTTTGTGCAGCAAAAATACTCTCAACCGCCGCCCGAGGTCCCGGTTCATAAACCAGCGCAGCAGCTTTGCTGTCCGGGTCAAGCGTAACGATCGAACCAGTTTTGTAGGTGCTCCCCTGGTACGCCCAATCTTCCTGTAAGCTTATGACGAGAAGGCCGAGCGTGACGCCCTGTACTGACGATTTTCGCGGTAGTGGCAGTTGTTCAAAATCCCCGGTTGAATTTTTCAGGAATGTTTCTCGCTCGAAAAATGTGATCGAACGGATAATACCCTGAAAAGTCCTGTCTTCAGTGATTTGCGTAAACGGAAAAGTGCCAACGTCTTCAGGCTTGCCGTCAAAAACAATCTCCGCATCCGCGATACTTTGACCCCGTTTCCAGAGCCGCGTTGTGCGGGGATAACCCGATGTGGTCATGGTTCCCTCGCCAAGGTCCATGCCAACAAGCATCGCATCTTGATCAACCCAGGCCGTCCCGGCCTTGGCTTCTTCCAGCTCAAAACCGCCTTCAACGAAACTCTTGCTGACAACGTCGAATTCACGGCGCACAGAAGCGTCAGAGCCGCCGCGGGACAGCGTCAAGATGCAGCGTGTGTAAGTTGGCGCGAGACAGTCAGAGCCTTTATATACCCAGTTTTCGTCTTCAGTTTCGGCCAGCTTGTCGAAATCAAGCAAGATGTCCCAGTTCGATCCGCCCGCGATGTACTCAGCGATGGCCATTCGCCGCCACAGACCACGCGTATTGGTTTCGTCCTGCCAGAAATTGTAAGCATACCCGTCGCGCAAAGCCGCGCCCGCAATCCGCTCATCCGAATTTAGGATGGCTTTTGCATCGGCTAATAATGGCTCATATCTGGCATCGCTTTCAAGCTCCGCGAGGGTGCGTTCATTCTGGCTTTTGACCCAGGCAATCGCTTCTTCACCCTCCACTTCTTCAAGCCAAAGGAACGGATCGTCTGTTGCGGATGTCATCGTGGCCGTTTCTTTCGTTTCCGGAGCGTCGCTTATATCCGTTGGCACAGACGTATTATTCTCAACTGCACAGCCGGTTAGCCATAGCCCCGAAAGTACCACAGCGGGAATTAGAGTATATTTTCTGGTAAGTATGGTCACGCGCCGCTCCCGCTATTTTTGCCCAAGCATAACGGGCTCAACAGCAGGAGCAAGCGGCAGTTTGCGCTCTTCAGCGTTAGAACTACTGGGGCCGTATGACAAACCGGCGCAAGTTATCGGAAACATCCTGAGCGTTGTAAGCGGCAGCCTTGCGGGGCTTTTCACCTTTGGCCATCACGATATAGGCAATCGCTGTGTAGCGATTACTTTCACGTACCTCATAGTCGTAGAACCCAGGTCCCCAGCGATACCCGTAGCCATAATAGGGGAATGCCCGCCCGCGCCCGTAGTAAAACGGTCCAGGGTAACCGCTTGCGCTGTAACGTGTAGTTTTTTCAGTATCGTCCTCAACCACGATGAAATAGTCATAGCCCTTTTGCAGGGTCAGCTCAGCTGCCCGATAGAGCAGGTAATTTTCGACCGTTTCACGCGACGTCGACGAGTTGCCCCGGAAGGTCACGCGGTAGCGATTGCTCTCGATGCTCTGCTCAGAATAACCGTAGCCGCGATTGTCAACCCGCGGTCCATAAGGTGTTTCTGTTGCGCAAGCACTAAGCACCAGGCCGATGATGCCAATCAGGGTAAAAAGTTTGCCAAAAGCCATGTTTTCGTCCTCCACCAATGATTTCCTAAAGAACGCCGATATTGTGGCAACCTTGTGTCGCCGACCGGGGAATTAGCCCGGCATCTCCTCCGGTAGGATAAGGCTGCCAGATTTCAGATGCAAATCACGTTGAGGAAAGGGAATTTCGATTTCCTGCTCGTGCAGCCAATCCCAAACCGCCATCATGACATCCGAGCGGACATTGCTGACGCCATTTGAGGGATCGCTGATCCAGAACCGCAGATCAAAATTCACCGAACTGTCGCCGAACTCCACGAGATTACAGCGGGGTTTGGGCACCGTAAGGACACGGTCGATCGTTGTCACAAGTGCCTCGATCTTCTCCTGCACATGACGCACGTCGCGCTGCGCGTAGGAAATGCCGAACGGCGCGTGGATCCTGACAACCTTGTCAGCATGCGACCAGTTAACGACACCCTCATTCATGAACATGTCATTTGGCACGAGATGTTCGGTGCCGTCTCTGGTCCGCACCGCCACATAGCGGGTATTCATTGCGGTGATCCAACCGAAGGTTTCACCAACTTCAATGACGTCGCCGGGTTTAATTGATTTGTCCGCGAGCAGCGTGATCCCGGCGGCAAAATTAGAAATGATCCGCTGCAGGCCGAGACCGATTCCGAGACCGACGGCACCGCCAAAAATCGCAAGGCTCGCCAGATTGAAGCCGACGAACTGCAACGCGAGCAGAAGTGCGATGATCGGTAACACCAGATCCAAAATTTTGGCAAACATCGCCTTTAGTGAAGGATTCAGCTCATCAACTTTGTTGATCCTGCCAGTGATAAAATTACTTGCCGTATTTGCGAGCCAGAAGAAAAGGGCAAAGATAATTGCCGCACGGATGACATCCAGGATACTGATCGATGCGGCCGGGATGCTCTGCGCTGGATCGCCCGGCGAGATAGTCAGCGATATCGCCTGCAGTTGTACCATAACGTTGTCGAGAACACCGAAGGCGTCCAGAGCCATCACCGGCCAGACCGTGTAAAAGGCGACTTTCGACCAGAACGGAGATTGAATGGTCAAGGTGACGAGCCGGACAAGAATCCAGGCCGACAACAAGCTGCGCCCCGCCTCCATCAATCCGGTTTTTTGCTCGACAGCGCCGAGGACGGTGATGAATACCGAAATCCAAATAAACAACGCAATCGGCGTGGCTATCTTTGCCAGTGATGTCGCTGCTCGTTTCAATATCCCATAAGGTGCGCGCTTGCACAGTTGTTCTTCGGTCAATTCCTTGAGGCGCGGTCCGAACATTATCGCCGGCACAAGTGCGCCCATGAGCAACCCAAACTGCAGGGCAATATTCCAGGTCAGGAGATTGTCGCGGCCCCAAACCAACATGGCGGCGAGCATATGGGTGAACGTCTCCGCCTGCTCTGGCCCCAGCAATGGTTCCAGAGCGTCATAAACCGGATTCAAGAAATCTTGGGTAGCCGTGACGTCAGGCGCATCGATCTCGGGGGGTTCCTGCATGTATTTACCGTCCTTCTCGCCAGACTTCTTAGTCTGCCCCGGCATGGAAGGCAATTTTTCAGAATCAGTTTTGCGCTCTCACCATGTTGTTGCGTAAGATGACTGCGCCGTCAGGCAGATCCCGGGAAATATCAATCTGCATCAGGTCGTTGTTTTCTATCAGGACGTTACTAACCGGGGATCGGATGCTCAGCATCGGCGTAAACTCGACCGGCGGTGCCGGCGTGAGCCTGTTACCGCGGATGATAACATCGTCAGCTTTTTGAACGTAAATTCCCTGCCCCATGCCCTGATGTATAATATTATTCTCTATAAGAACATTCTTGTGGTGTAAGCCGTCTTTCAACCCGCGCATGAATATTCCCTGAGAAACGCCGCCCGAGCCACGTAGCACCTGATTGCCGACGATACGGATATTCTCATTGCTGCGCTCTGCTGTGTCGTTCCAGAATTGAATGCAGTCGGGGTGATCTACCGGCCGTGTTGGATGAAAATCCGTACAAATATTCTCCGAAATATCGATGTTTACCGTCCCTGACACGTTAATCCCGTCACGTTTTATGTCGCGAAAAGTGTTGCCGGCTACTAAGATATTTTCGGCATCCCGAACCACTAGACCAATAAACGCGTCGTGAAGGACATTGTTCCTGATTGAAATGCTGTCTGACAGTCTTGCAGTCATCCCCATACCGTCATTAGCCCAGTTGCCATCCGCACTCCAACCGATATCACTTCCTTCTATACTAATGTTTCGACTATTCATGATGTTGAAGGCAAAATGAAACCCTGGCTGGTCGGTTTTACCCGCTTCAATAACGATATTGCGGAAATGAAGGTTGGATACTTTTTTGAGCGATATTTTTCTAAAAATGGCCTCACCATTGCCATCCACGGTGACCGGCGCATCCAAGAATATATCATTCAGCCTTAGATCCCCATAACGGCCGGCAGCCAAATTGATTGTATCTCCAGGATTTGACTGACGGATACGTGTTTCGAGTCTAGGTTCCACTACCGATGTTGTCGTCTGGGGTTGCTGCCGCAAGGTTGGGTGAGGCCCAGATGGCGTCGTATCTGTCTGACGAGCGGTGATGATGAGCCCCAACAATACGACGAGAAGCGTTGCGGCGATGCCTAAAGAAAACAAACTTCGCGGCATTCAATTGAACTTTCTGTTCGCGTTCGGCAGGCAGCCCCTGGCGATGGCCAACGCCTGCAGCCACTGCCCACGCAGAATGCGTCGCATCATCTGAACCGCCGAAAGTACGCAGATTAAGGGAAATAGCCATGGCTGCCATTTGAGAGTGAACAGCATTCGTGAACGGATCATATGATAATCAGCTAATGGGCTCCGCATTTTCTCCGCCAGATGGCTTCCGGCAACAGCGCCGCGATGATGATAAACAATGGCCTCACTCGCCCAGCCTGGCCGATACTTCTTCGCGCCACTTCTGACCCAGTCTATTTCCTCATAGTAGAGGAAGTACTGCTCATCCATAAATCCGGCATAGTCCAGCCAGTCACAGCGAAATGCCAGCGCAGCGCCGACAGGGTAGGACAGGGTCCTTTCGACTTCCTGTTCACTGAACCCAGCCTCACGCGTCTTTCCCTCGCTCAGATTTTGACCGAGCAATGACCAGTTGGATAGCTTGGCACCGCTCAACGCCTGAATTTTGTGGGGATGTGCGGCATCCAGCAACGTCGCACCGACCAGACCATAAGATTGATCCGAAGACAGTTTCGCGGCAAATGCCCGCAAGGCCGCTCTGTGAAGACAGGCATCTGGGTTGAGCAGGACAAAAAGGTCTGTGTCCGTTTGTTTCAACCAACGGAGGCCAATATTGCAGCCGGCGGCAAACCCGTCGTTTCTGCCAGCGTCGATGATAACAACATCTGCTTGTTTTGAAAGATCGTTTATCCCATCCCTTGTCACCACAACGGAGAGCTTCAATCTCTTGTGTGCGGCGGCGACAAGCTGGCTGAATGAGTGAGTTGTTGAGGCGTTGTCAATCAAGACCACACGCGTCTTACCGGGCATCTGTTCTGCTTCAAACACACTCGCTATTGCTTCGAGCGATAGCTCCAGAGTGTTGTAGTTCACGATGACGACGCCAGGCGTGTTTAGCATTTCAACCGCCCTTACCCGTCATGTATGCGTCACCCGCAAGCAGGCGCTGGGTATCCCTTGGCACGCTTGACAGTAGATCGTTGATAAACCGATTGTGCTGAGCGAAGTTCAGCCGCGAACCGGTACCAGCTGTCGATACTCTAACCAGTGTACTGTCCGCAGATTTTCCTAAGCCGGCCTGTATGTTGGCGAATTGTTGTCCCGCCTGCCCGTTGGCCAGTTTGTCACCCACACGAATCCAATAAGAAACGCTCTCGCGGCGTAGGCTGCTATCGGCAGCCATATGGGAAATCCGCAACCCGTTTGCGAGATTGGATTGATCATTGTTTCTGCTGACCGCATAGCCCTGCGCACGATAGCAGACTTCCGGCTGATGCAGGCGCACGGCATCACCGCGCGCGCTGCCATAAGCGACAACCAATGTCAGGAATTGGCCGCTCTTGTGGACATATGTGCGATAAAGCACCGCCGTGCCAGGCTCTTCAATATCCTCTGACGGCCGCACGACGGATGTCAGTGGGCTGAGTGACCAGTCACCAATATTTTCTGGGATCAGTGTAGACAATTCCGGCGCTTGCGGCGTACCCATATCAGTACTACGCAAAGCAGACACCGCCAGCAGGGCCGTAACGCTTGCGATCGCCATCATCACCACTCGAATCACGGGTTGTGTCATGCCGGCGCCCCTTGGGTTCGCACAGCGCGCGCGCCTCGTAGCCATTCGGTGAATCCATCGATGCAGAATATCAATATCAACGCGACGGCAAACATGAAAAAGCCAGCCAATTCATGCAGGAATCCCTGGCCCGCATCGTAACCTCCATAATAGGTAATCAATACAAGAAGGATAACACGGCATAAATTTGCACATATCGCAATTGGTATGATCATCAGAAGGACGCTGGCGTTACGCGCGATGCCGGGCTGGCGCGTGACGTAAAGATATATAGCGCCGATGGATGTCAGAGATAACAGAGAGTTCAATCCGGCGCAGGCATCAGCGATCAAAAGCCTGTAGGGGCCAACGGCTAGTGTCACGCCTGAGTGTGCGACAGGTAAATCGAATACGGATAGTATGTCAGCGGTGACAGCTGATATCCACAGCTTCAATGGTGAAGTCAGTTGATCCAGAACCCATCCGGGCCAAACGATCAAATAAGCGAGCATGACGATCGGGAACCAGAGCCCTCGCAACAACGCACCGCCACCAAGGATCAGGACGATGCCGATAGCAGTCGGCAATTGCGAGGCAGTTGCCAAAAGTTCCACATCCTCAACACGACCGAAGAAATAGGCTACCAGGCCGCTGCTGAACACGGCGGCACCCACTATCTGGTCGGTCTTGGTTGGCGTCAATAATGCGCTGATCGAGGATCGTCGCCGCAGGCTGTTCATGCGTACCGCTATAGCGCCAACACAAAAACACAAAAGCAAAGGTGCGTGGGCATTCTCGTCCCGAAGCCAGGCGTTGGCGGCCAGTTCACGGTATAGTGGCAGAAAGAGTATCAGCCAGATAAGTCCCGTGCCGAAAGCAATCAGGTATCCTTTCGAGACAAACTTCTGCCCATAGTGCCTGGCGTGTTTCATCAGCACTCATCTTGTCATTACCGTACCAACCAACTGGGCACGGCATTCTGTCATCAAGGAAGTGATTTTGCGGATATCCGGTGTGCGCGTTCTGTCACGGCGCGCAACCAAAAGAACTGACTTGGTCAGTGCCCACACGAGTTGAGCATCTGCAGTGTCAAGGCTGTCGCCGGTGTTGACGATCACAGAGTCGTAGTGATCCATCTGCTCCATAATAGTCGTGGCATATTTTTCACTGCACAACAACTCCTGCGGGTTAAACGACGGCCTACCCGCTGGTAAATATGTCAGATTGCGAATAAGGCCAGGCGCATAGGCATCTTTGACGTTACAGGTACCCCTGACAACATCTGTCAAACCCATCCGTGGTCGAAGACCCAGGAGTTGATTCATGTGTGACAAACGCAGGTTCGAGTCGACGAGAAGTACCTTCCGGCCCAACTGCGATACTGCGACGGCTAGGTTAGCTGCGACGAACGAGCAGGCCGTTTCTGCACCAACACCTGAAACACACAACAAGCGAAGGGCAGTTCCTTCGCTTTTTGTGACCAGACGCGTGCGGACGCGGCGAAACTGTTCTGCCTCTTCCGTATGGGGACTATGCAACGTGATGAGCGACGCGGGCACCTTTACTCTATGGCGATCATCGTGGAACAAACCCTGCTGGATGCTCAGCGCGGCGTTGATATCCTTCTTCGCGACCATACCGAGGGCGAGAGCCGCTACACCGAATTTTTTGCCGGTCCGGGCTGAGTAGGCCAAAATTTTCGGAACATCGTCAGGCGTTATACAGCCCATACGAATTAACGTGTCACCAAGCGTCTGGGAGCGCTCAGGCAAAATAGTTTTATCTGCTTGACTGCTGTCGTCAGATCCCGTTTGCGGCGTTTCCGTGGCTAGTGCTGCCTCAGAAGTCATGCGTAATACCTCCCCTTCACCATGCCGGGGACACGGATTTCCGCCAGCACGTCCGCTTTCGATGCAAGTTGCAACCCTTCACGTGAACGAAGCCTTGCTTCGAGAAGCTCGACGACAACAGCCGCGCTCATTCCCATACAAAAGCCAAGCATTGCGCCAGCCAGAATGATCAGGATATCAATTGGCAGGAGCGGTTCTTGTGGCGGCACCGCTCGAGAGAGAAGCAAAACATCAATTGTGTCAAACCGCGACTGCAGACCTTCCTGCAGCGTTCGCGCCGCAAGCAAATCGTAGGCTTGGCGATTTGTATCGAGATTTTTTTCCAGCGTATCAAAGCGCTGCCGCGTTTGTTGAAGATCTACAACGCGGCTCTTTTGCCCGGCAACTTCCTGTGAAAGTTTTTTAACCCGGCGCCCGGTATACTCAGCGCGCCCCTTAACTGTGCTGTAAATGATGTTCTGCTGGTTTTCGAGCTCGCTCAACGATTCCAGATAGTCTGGGTGATTCTCGCCGTAACGCTGACCGAGGCGCTCCAGTTGCGATGCGATCGCGGCAAGTCGGGCCTGGGCGGTGCGGCCCGGTGTGTCGTAGGCCGGCAGTGGTATGGTGCCAAGTTTGTCTTTTGGTGTCTGCCGGACCTGATCAAAAAGAGATTGTGCTTCCGCGTGATCGGCCCGCGCCTCTGCCATTCGAGAGGTCAGTGAGGCGAGTTCCACTTCGGCAGATTCTGCCTGTTCAACACCGATCGTGACGATGCCACTTTGTTGCTGAAAGGCGGTCAGCTCTTCACGAGATTCCTGAACCTGTTGCTCGAGCGTGTCTGTTTCCTCAGAAAAATTCTCTGCGTTACGCGCCGCCCGGCGTTGACGCTGTTCCAACACTGTAATCATATATGCATCAGCAAACGCGTTGGAAAACCGCGCCGCATTTGATGGGCTGTCACCGCGATAGGTAATCGTCAGAGTGCTCTCGGCAACATTGGAGCGAACAACGAGGTCTTCAATCAATTGATCGGCCGTCCACAATCTTGAATCGTTACCAGGAACAAGTTCACCGCCGGTGATTTCGCGCCAGTTGCTCTCATATTGCGCTATCGAGATATACCCCTCTAGAGTGAGTATATCGACAACCTTGAGGGCAACCGTCCGGCTGGTGACGATAGCAGCTTGTTGTCCAAGAAATTCGGAAACGCGCAGGCGCGGCTCGACCAGGCCAGTAAGAAGGTTTTCCTGTATCGAGTCTACTTGGACTTTGGCTGACGCCTCATAGGTCTGCGGCACAACGCGCGCGACAAGCAGCGCGGCAATCGTCGCGACCATAATAGCCCAGAAGATAATGATCGCACGGGCGCGTAACACGCTAAACAGGGCTAATAGGCTCATTTTGCCCCCTCAACCATCTCAACTGTCGGTTTAACGCTTTCCCGATAGATTGCGACAGCTGTATTTTTTCGCAATTGTTCAATTTTACGACGCACACGGTTTTGCGACTCTTGTTGCTTCAGGAGTGCACGTGCCAGGGGTATGCTGCTGGTGAGTGAAAGACCGGCACTTTCGATCTTTGTGATTTTCATAATAGAAGTACGGACATCGCCCTGCAGCACAATGTTGTCGGTCGTGCTGTATTCAGAAAGCTGAAGGCGAATGGCTTCAGGAAATCCCGCCGCCGGCCGAACCGCTTCCGACAGGGTGTAGGTTATGCCCTTTACCTCAAGTGCTGCTCTCAAAACTGAGAAATCCGGTTTTTCATCAAAAAGCGGCGTCAGCACTTCAAGGTCAAGATCCTTACTGTCAATCTCGATCACACTGAACGTGTAGTTCTTGGCCTTGGAGAACAAAGTCGGATTGTCCAGAATATATTCTTCAACTTCAATCTGTGACGGCTCAGGTGGCTGTGCAATAATACCCAGATAGAGTTCTGTCAGCGCCTGTTCGCGCGCAGCTTCCATCCGCCATAAGGCTTCCGGGCGTTTGTGAATTTTGGCCGCTTCTGCTTCTTTCACAATCAAGATACGGTCCCGCAAGCTTTCAAACGCGCGTCGTTCTGCGGACGCTTCCAACGGATCAAGCCCGAGTTTCTGCATCTCGATACGTACCTCACTGATGGTAACTTCACGCCCCCCGACATTCGCAACAACTTGTGTTTCGCCAGATGTAACCTTTTTATCTTTGGCCGTTGCGGCAGGAACGCAGAAAAAACCAAGCGCCAGCACAACAACGAGGCCACTTTTCACGGCGATCCTGTTCCGTCTTTGCGCACCACGCTTACTCATCACTCATACCTCCTGCATCGCAGAATCGTTTTTCGCGCCGATCCCGCGATTGTGCTCACCGATGTCGTCTTCATCGTTCAGCACCATCTGCAACATTCTGACGCATCGCCAGGTCCGGATACGAAATAGAATCTTCAACGCTGCCAGTTTATCCCGCTTGTCTGCCAATGCAGGACTGATCGCTACAAACACAATATGCGGCACAGCAGATAGTGCCGTACCTAAAGCCATCAAACACCAGATCATCATACCCGACAGACGCCGGTCATATCTGTTCTGGTGTCCCCTCCATCGCTCGGCAATCAGGCGCGACCATTTTTGTGTCAAGGCTGCCCAATCCCTTCGCGCGGGATGACTAACGATGCATTTACCATAAAAGGATAAACGAAACCCTAGCACCAGCGCTCTGTGACACCAGTCGACATCCTCCGATAAACCATTTGTAAAGCATCCAGTTTCACGAACCACATCACGGCGTGTAATGATGTTTGCTGTGACCGAGAAGTTCTTCTGCTCTACATATTGCCTTTGACGAAAACCGAACACTTTTTCGAACGCCTCGACGCTGGTAAGACTTTTTTCATCATCTGCCGTAACCTGGACTGCCCCGCCGACAATGTCTGTATCGTCGATCGCGAGAGCTTCGATGCCCACAGCCAACCAGTTTCTATCTGGCATGCAATCGCTGTCAGTGAACGCGATCACCTCGCCTGTTGCTACCTGAAGGGCTGCATTTCGAGCGCAGGCGGCACCGCGCTCTTCCACCTGAAGGAACGTGACACCTGGGTATCGGTTGACAATCTCTTCAATACCACCCGGCGTGTTGTTATCCGCGACAATGACTTGTTGGGGCCCGATATAGGATTGCAAGAGGAGACCATCGAGGCATTTTCGCAAAAGATCTTGCTGATCGTAATGAGGGATAATTACGCTGACCGAGAGCATCATACACTTCTCAGGACTTTGTTACAGGCATCAATATAGGCGGATTTTTGCTGCGCCCAGGAGAACGATGAAGCAAGTCGGGCATGACCAAGGTTGCCCATTGCTGTCGCCTGTTCCTCATCGTGTAAAAGTGTACAGATTTTCGCCGCCAGGCTCGCGGGGTCGTTATCGTCTGCGATAAGTGCTGCCTCGCCTGCAATCCGGCGACACTCAGCGAGATCAAACATTACGATGGGCAGTTTGTAAGCCATATACTCCATAACTTTGTTCATCGCGAGTTGATCATTAAAGTCGTTCTTGGGATCGGATCCGATGCCAATATCTGCCGTACAAAAAGCTTCGGCGAACGCATGGCCGGAAAGAAAACCGGGGAAACTGACGGCGTCGCTTATTCCCAGGCGCTCAGCGTCGTCGATCAGATTGCTACGCTCTGGTCCGTCACCGGCGATAAGCAAATGGGCATCGGTTTCTTTTAGATCACCCCGGAGGATTTGCATTGCCTGCAACAACAAATCGACACCATCCTGTGAGCCCATCATACCCACCCACAAGAGGAGTTTTGACGCACCCTTTTTGAGCGCCGGGTTTGCCGATACAAAGGGCATGCGCGCGAGATCCGGTGCCGAATAGACGACGGATGTATCCTCTTTTTTCTTATTTCCGCGCCCTATCGCCACGTTCTGGAACGCCGCATTGGTGGAAATCACATGATCAGCAACATGAAAAGTTTTCCGCTCCGCCCATTGCGCGAAGGCAAGCAACGGCCCCGTTGGTTTGCCGGTTTTCTCTACCAACAATTCGGGCGTCAGGTCATGATGATCAAAGATGATTTTTGCCTTGCCGAATACTTTTGCAAGTAGCGCCGGCATGAACAAGAAATCGGGGGGGTTGCATATTTGCACAACATCAATGCTGCCAAAGCCAACTCGAACCAGAGCCGCAATCTCCATCAACAGAGCCGTGCCATATTCGAGAGCATAACCAGCCAGGCCATTCGCCTCAAACGGCAGCGAATGGCGATATATCTCAACTCCCTCTAGGTACTCATGGGACTTGGTGTACCTGCCTGCCTTTGGACAAATTACAGAAACACGCCATCCTGCCTGAACCAATGCTGTCGCCTCTTGCCAAACCCGTCGGTCTGCTGGCACCGGCATGTTCTCTACAATGATCACCATGTGAGGTGGACGCTGAACATCTGTCAATGCGGGCGATGCGATTGTCTCGGTTGATACCGCCGATCCTCGTTCAGGATGAATAGTGCGTGTTGTTTTCATTATTGAACACCCGAGACTATCAATCAGGTTTAAAGAATTATGGTTTCCAGATCATGAATTCATGAGGAGGTCGGACAATATATTCTGTTTACATATTATTAATGAGCATTGCCAAAACGCAAATATCAGGCCTGTTCGTCATCTTCGAACGCCTGGCTCGCAAGATGCACAAGAAGGAACCCCACCGCAACCAGAATAATTGTGCCGGCGGATGCCGATCCTTCGTTGCCGGTCCAGTTGCCAAGCGCGCAAGCTGCAATCGAAACCAGATATGGCGTCAAAGGCGGATCTTCATATTGCAACCGATACAGGAACAATCCCGCGGCAGCAACAAACAGACCGGTCGCACAAAGATCAAAAAACGTCGCCATAAAAGCACCTCAGATGCGAGCACTTTCGCATATTTGCGTTAATGCGATATTGCCAGCAGCGGTATTTATGCGCTGTAGGTTAAGGATTTATTTACCCTAAATGAGCCGGTACTTTGATGTTGCAACACGGAACTGCAGCCAGTCGCCAGATCTGACAACAGAGCCTTCGGCTTCAACAGCCTCCGCGACAAACGGCAGAATATCTGTGCTCACTGCATTGCCGTTTTCATCGGTGAGTAACATCACCACTTCGCGTCCATCTTTCGTATGAGCCCAAAATGATGGTGGAATGCCACCGCGGATGCACAAAGAAGCGCACGCCTTATGCGTTTTACCGCGCCCGGGACGCATCACACCAAAAAAGCATTTGGTATCCATAATCATTCCCTGAAGGGAAATACTCTCGATAACCACCTCAGATACGACATCCGGGATCGTGACATTTGTGGGGGCGGGTGATAACCATGCTGCATCATCGAATGGCACTTCCAACATATGTCGTCCGCGGCGCTCGATCAGCACGCCAGTGCCTGTATGGACGCCGCCTGCCGCCATCGCGAGTTCAAGGGATGAAGTGCACTTACCCATTGCAACGACCAAGGTCGTTTTATAATTACCGTTTGGATCAACACTTCTGATCATAGGATACGGGTCACGAACAAGCTGGCCGGTTACCGTATGAGTTGAGCTTGTTTGCCAACTGCCGGCACCGGGATCTGCAAGCTCATTCGCAACAAGCCAACCCAAACCACCTGAAAAAGCAGCTATTGTCGGTACAGCCCCTAACAAAAAACGCCGGTCCACGGCAGGCGGTTTTGCCCAGCCAATGAAGAAATCATCTTCGCGATGCGGCCGTGGAATAAGAATACTTCCAGCGCGCTTCATGATCTCTGCTCCGCAGTTTGTCCGATAACAAGAGGGTCAACATAAGTCCCTGGCGCATTGGCATCAGGATTGAGAAAAACCATCCCATTCATCATTTTCAGATTGTATGTTGCAATTTTTTCGGTGAACGGCGGCGGTGATATGCCGTCTTCCATCCGGTATTGCCATCCATGCCAGGGACAGGTGACACAACCGTCAATAATGCGGCCCTCTCCCAACGGACCATTTTGATGGCGGCAGACATTTGTGACCGCAGAGATTTTTTTTCCATCCCGAAAGACAGCGACGCGTTCACCGCCCGGTAACGGCACAATAACGGCACGCTTGTCAGGAATGTCATTTGGTGCAGCAACCGAAACCCAGCTCTTGGCTTCCATCTTGTTGAGGAGAGCATCGTTCTTTGCTTCTCTCAGACCCGTTATGAGGTGGAGCCCTGAAACCAAGCCAAAGGCGGCGATAACCAGAACCGGATATACGGGCGATTTTTCGGTTACCAGTGCACCTGCCGCAATATGAATAACCAGTAGTCCGTATGCCACATATACAAGCATATGCAACGCCTTCCAGACAGGGGCCGAAAGGTTGTTGAGCCAGAAATCATGGCTTGTCGCCGCCATCAGCAACAAAATGATGAATGCAGCAAGGCCCAAAAGCTCAAACGGAAATCCAGGAAACGTGCCACCAGACTGATTGCTGAGGAATAAAGACACTAGGGGATTGAGAGGACCAAAGCCATGATACCAGGTAAGCGCCAGTCCAAAATGTGCCAAAGCCACTAGAAATGTGAAAACACCAAAATGGCGTCGATTGTAGAGCATGGGCTTAAAGCGGTCTGAAATCCGTGCCAAGGGGCCAATCAACAAAATAAATGTCAGCAACAGGAAGGCGCATGTGCCCAGCGCGCGGATCATCAACACTATCGGATCTGAAGTTGCAAAAGCCATCAGGCCAACAGCCATGAAGATCGCAATGTAAATGACGGCAAAAGTCACGATAGCGATGTCGTATTGAACTTTGCCTTTGTTCCACTGGATCGCCTGGTACTGATGACCCATTATTCCGCCTCCCCCTGAATCAGATCAAGGGCTGCGTCCGATACCAGGGGATCAGGTTGCTTGAGATATAAAGACAGAAAAAACATAAAAACTGTCACCGGCACAAGGGCTGACCAAAGCAGCAGGTGAGCCCGGCGGTGCGTGCGCTTCATGAGGCATCTCCTGCGTGAATGTTCTGATTAATCTGACGCCCTGAAAGCCAGCGCCCAAGAATGATGGGCCACAGCAGGATGAGGCCGGGAAGAACAATCAATCGAAACGGCCACTTTGCACCGTTCGCGGCATGATCAGCACGAGAGATCCCCAACAACAGAAAAAGTACGGCAACAACCAGGCCAACGCCAAGATAGCCTGCAGCGATAAGTAATCCAGTTTCAACCACGCAGTACACTCCCTCGCCTTGATTATTCTCAAGCGAGCTTAGACCAGATTATCCGGAAATCAAAAATCACAAATTGTAGAAACTCTCCCAAGCCCCGTGTCTATTTGCATTCAGTGAAAATGGTCCCGACCACAGGCTTGCATTCTTTTTCTCGGTTGGCTGTACCTGTCTTTTTGGCCGCTTCCTTTGGCTCGACCACCGGCAATCTGAGCAGTCTCACCTGACTGTCGAGTTGATTGAGCGGTCCTGCGAAACTGCTGAACCTGCTGTTGTTGGTCTGCCATTCGCTCTGCTCCCTGCCACATCTTGTCAGATCTTTTTTGAACGCGGCGGCACAATTAGCCAACGCCCTGCAGGCGTTTTCGGTTTTTGCATAACTCACATCGATTTGCGCCTTCACACTCTTAAGATCCTGGAGCAACACCATCGCGGGCGCCGGGTCGACGTTCCTTGTCGACATTTTGTCGGCCAGACGGTTTTTCAAGGTTGTGTTTTTGGCACTGTAGGTTCTGCGCAAGTCTTCGACATTCCGCACATCGCACGCAGGCGGCTCTTCTTTTTTTTGCCAGCCATTGTGGCCGCAGGCCGTAAGGACAATGAGTAAAATCGCCGCTGGCAAAAAAATCTTCATTTCTCTTTTCCTCATCTCTTAGACCAATATCTTAAGACAGGTGATTGCGTTCCTCTAATTCGGATCGCATCCTTCCCCTACATTTTTGAGACGCTTGTTATAGAAATCAACTTGTTCGAGCTGTTCGTTTTTAATTCGTTGCCAGCGCTCCTGCGAAGACAACGGGCCATACTTCTTTACCAGCTCTTTCGCGAACGGGTGGTTGGCCTCTACAGCCTCCTGAAGATAGGCGTCAGCTCGCTCAGTACTCTCAACAACATCGCAAAGACGATAGCTGCTCAAAACCGTGCCGCTGCCGTAGATGATTGCCAGATTATATAAGGCATCTACATCGCCGCTGTCGGCTGCGTCTTTTAGCCACAATAGTCCCGTGTCCGTGTTCTGAACAACACCAAGTCCAGTAACATACATGATACCAAGGACGTTTTTAGCGTCCCTGTCGCGCGCGTTATCGGCGGCGCTACAAATCAGATACACTGTTTCCAGGGGTGACAGATCGCCGGTTTCCTGGAATCCCAGTTCGCGCTGAAAATCCGAAATCGCGCGCCGGGTCATTGGCCCATATTTGCTATCAATATTCCCCTGATAGTGCCCAAGTGCCTTGAGAGCCTTCTGCCGGATTGGGAGATCAATAATGTCACCCCCATCAGGATTTTGGCGGGCATCGCGCGAAATACGGGCGAGACTCTGTGCAGAGTATTCGCAAGTCAGGTTCAAGGCACCGAGGCGCTTGGAAGCCAGGACCGCTGATTCAGCACCGCATTTGCGGCCTACTTTGATAGCTTCAGAAAAAAAGGCACGCGCCTGAGTTGTCTGGCCAATTGCCATCTCCGCCTCGCCCCGATTAAACCAGTACCTCGATTCATCTGCACAGGTAAGGAACTGTTTCCTGTCGACGCAGTTGGGTGGTGAATTGTTAGTGATGCAATTTGGTGGAATACCACCGCTGTCATCGACCGCGGCACTTCCCGGATTGTCACGGTAAGCGCGTGAGGCGTCATCGATACCCAGAACTAATCCACCGACACGATCCTCCAGCGGTTCGTTTGGCCTTGCAGCACCGGCGCAGAACGTCGCCCTGACTTGCTTTGAGTCGGCCACTATCTTCTGCAACTTCTCCTCTGCCTCACGGCTGAGTTGATCGCGGTATGGGGGAGAAAACCCGTCTCTTTTTGCCATGTAGGTCAGCCAGTCATATGCCTCACCGTATCCGCACAATGCGGCCATTTGAAACTGCACAAACGCTTCCGAATCACTTCTCGCGGGTAGATAATATCCGTATAAAACATAATACTGATCAGCGACTGCGATTGGACCAGATTTCTCATAGGATTCATCGAGATAAAGTTGTCCAAGCCGCAGAAACCCGCGGCCACCATTTCTCGTGTGGTACTTTACAAAAGTTTCCTTGAGCCTTCCAACCTGTTGGGTTGTCAGGCTCAAACCCTTAAGCAGGTCATTTGCTTTTTCGTATCCGCCCAGGCCAGCCATAAGATAATGGAAGGCTGCTTCGATCTTTTCATCCCGTTGATATTGCTCAAAGAGACCCAGCAAGAGGTTGTCGGACTGTGATGCGGACAACAAAAGCGCCTGGGCTTTCTTCCGGCCATAGTATTTTTTATTTGTTTGCGCCAGCCACTCGGTCAGGGAAGCCTGCTGCAGTTCGACCATGCCGTAGCTTCGTTGACTCTGTTCCGCGCACGCGATCTTACACGCATCATCTGATAAATGGTCGGTTTTTAGTTGGGTTAACGATAATGTCGCCCATATGGTCATAGAGGACAAAAGCAGGACGCCTAACAAAAGAGAAATAACCTGTAGTTTGTCGAGCTTAATATGCCACGGCGGCGCTGCCGACCCCTTAGTGGCTACAATAATATTATTCTGATCAAACGTAGTCCGCAGATGTTTCGGACTTCGTCTTAAATATATATTCTCATTACTGTCCGACATAACCCGCGACACGAGAATTCTCGCCCCTCAATTCCCACTCAAACCAAGGTTAACGCAGATAATTTCCCGGGTAAACCGGGAACACTGTTGCTGCCGAAGATTATATCAAATTCAGGGACTTACAGGTTCTGGCGGGGTGAGGCCCGGTGCATCACCTGTAAAGCCAGACGTATCATCTAGATTCTCGGCAAACCGCGGCTGTTTTTTGCCGGTGACGATGTAAATGAAGAAGCGGCGGATATCGGCCCCGATCCCATACACCGCAGGGACGAAAAACAGTGTCACGAACAAAGCGAACAACACACCGAAAGCCAGTCCAATGCCTACTGGAATCAAGAACTTAGCCTGAATAGACCGCTCCATCATCAAGGGCAGAAGACCGACAAAAGTCGTCAGTGACGTCAGCAGGATCGGCCGGAAGCGCTTGGTGCCAGCTTCGAGTAACGCCCGCCCGCCGCCAAGCCCCTGCGCTCGTAACCGGTGCACATAGTCGACCAGCACAAGATTGTCGTTCACCGCGACCCCTGCAGCTGCCATGAAGCCGAGGAAAGAGAACAACGACATCGCGTGGCCCATAACGAGATGACCGACGATCGCCCCGGTAAAACAGAACGGGATTGCCGCAAACAGGATGAGTAGAGGTTCGAAATAGGACTTAAACGCAACCGCCACGAGGAAATAAGCGATCCCGATCGCTATCAAAGACAGGATCATCATCTCGGACAAGAATTCTGCTTGGCCTTGCGCCCTGCCGATGTTGCCTCGGCGAATGGTCGGGTGATTTTTATCAAAATCGTCGAAGTAGTTTTCGGACAAATCCTTACGGATCTCTTCAATACGATCGGAAACTACTTCGGCGCTAACAATGACAGCACGCTGGCGCTCTCGCCGCAGAATCTGACTGACGCCTATATCAAAAGAAATATCAGCAACCGAATACAGAGGTAGTTCACGGCCATCATTTGTCCGGACGCGCATGTTGCGCAAATAATCAAGCGACTGTCTGTCAGCCTGCGGATAACGGACAAAAACCCGCACGTCGGCGCCATCGCGCGGCAGACGCTGAACTTCTTCGCCGTAGAATCCCTGACGCACCTGCTGTGCGACTGAACCGGTAGTAATGCCCAGTGATTCTGCGCCCGGTTTTAAGGCAAACTGTACCTCCTGCGAGGAGCTTTGTGTGTCGTTCACAACATTGTAGACGCCTTCATAGGATCGAAGCTTCTCCATTAAATCTTCTGCTGCAAAGGTCAGATCTTCAAGGCTTGTGGAATTGAGAACGTACTGAATAGGCGGATCATTATCGGTGTCTTTGTAGACAACAGATATCGTTTCAGCGTCCGGTACTTCGCCGATCAATTCGCGAAGCCGCTCCGCTGTTTCCTGAGCACCAAGCGTTCGTTCTTCAGGCGGAACAAGTTGCACGATCGCAAGCACCTGGTTGTCGCGTGATCTGGTGTACCAGTTTTCGATCAATTCACCTTGTTGCGATGAAATCTCTTGTTCCAGCTGCCTTTCGGCAATCTGTATCTGCTCAAGGACTTCGAGAGATCTTGCGTAAGGTGTGCCCTGGGGCAGCTCTACAGTAATGATTACCTGATCAGACTCAGGCTCCGGCATGAATGAGAACTTGACGAGCCCGTTAGACACCAGTCCGATAGACATAATCATTGCACCAACAAAAACGGCAGCCGTCAAGTACCGGCGTTTCAGCGCGCCTGCCATGAGGGGGCGATAAATTTTGTGACCGAACCGCACGATACTGTCGGCAAGTTTCTTCTGAAATTTCAAAATGCCCTTATCCGCTTTAGCCGGTTTCAAATGCGAAAGGTGTGACGGGAGGATCAATAAAGATTCTACGAGAGAAAAAGTTAGCGCGAGGATTACAACCAGCGAGATCGCCCGGGTAAATTGTGCTGTGCCACCTGACACCATCATCCAGGGAGCGAAAAAAATCATTGTCGTAAGCACGGCGAAGATAACGGGTTTGATCACCATCTTGGTGCCATTCACGGCTGCTGTGAGCCCTGATTCACCATCTTCTGTTTTGCTGTGTATCGCCTCCCCCACGATGATCGCATCGTCAACAATCACACCGATGACGAGCAGAAATGCGAAAGTCGATAACATATTAAACGAAACGTCGAACAAAGGCAGAAGCGCGACGCCCCCGGCGAATGCTGTCGCAATGCCGACAGATACCCATAAGGCGATCATGGGTCTCAAGAACAGCATCAGTGTTATAAGGACCAATACAAGTCCACTAAAAAAACTGCTGCTAATCGTTGTGATCCGGCTTGAATAGGTCTCCGATTGATCGTCCCATATGGTTAGGCTCATGCCCTCAGGAAGATTCTCACGAGCCTCCTCTACATATTCTGTCACATGTTTCGAAATATTGACGATGTCCATCGTCGGGCCGCTCATCACCTGAACGAGGATTGTTCGCTCACCATTGATCGTTGCCAACAGATTAACTTCCTCAAACCCGTCTTTGACGTTTGCAATGTCGCCAACCTTGATGACCGCGCCGTTAGCCAACTGACGGATCACGATGTCTTCAAAGTCAGACTGTGTGTCGGCGAGCTGGCGCGTGCGTAACTGGACGTCACCCAGTTCAGTGCGAACATTGCCTGAAGAGAGGTTCACGGAAGAACCACGTACTGCATCGGCAACCTCACTGAAGGTCAGGTTGTATCGACGCAAAGCTTCTTCGGAAACTTCAATAGAGACCTCTTCGTTACGAACACCGAACAAATCTACTGACGGCACATTCGGTAGCAACGCGATGTCACGCCGAATTTTTTCCGCCATACGCTTTAGCTCACGCTCGTCCACATCTCCCGAAACAGCAACACGCATGACTTCATTTTGAGCGGCAAAGAGCCTAAGGTTTGGTTGTTCCGCTGCTGCTGGAAACGTGTTGATGGAATCCACTTCACGCTTTATATCTTGGAGGAAAGCAGCTTTATCGAGATCCATTTTGCCAATGACAAAAACTCTACCGCCACCTTCTGCGGCGACCGACCAAAGCTGATCGACACCCTCAACCCGGCTAATTGCCTCTTCCAGCCTGACAACAATTTGTTCTTCAACATCCTGCGGCGATGCACCGAGCCAGGCAACCGAGACCTGTGCGCCTGGAAACTCCACATAGGGCCAGGTTTCTCGTTCGATCGAAGAAAGACTGATAACACCGCCGATCATGATGATAATCATGAGCAGGTTTGCGGCTACCCTGTTACTTGCCCACCAGCTAACAATACCGTTCATTTCGCCCTCCCTAATTTACAGAGGCTTGGGAAGGTGCGGCACCATCATCAGAAGCCGTTCGCTCGACAACCTCGATTTTCATGCCATCCGCCGCGCCGCGTATGGGCGACGTTATGACCTGTTCGCCAGGACTTAAGCCCGCTGTCAAAACTACCCGGTCACGATCTGATGATGCAACGGTCACCGTTCTGATCTCGATTTCCTTGTCCGCGGTGGCGACATAAACCTCATCTTCACCACGCAGAGCGCTTCGCGGCACGACAACACCAGAGTCAAGCGCGCGGCCGACGATCGCTGCGGTCACAAACAGGCCTGAGGCAAGAGGCGTCCCATCATCCGCCCCGGCGCCATATGGATCAGCAACTTCAGCGTAAGCGAATAGAGCTCTTGTAGAAGGATCGTAGCCGCTATCTGTACGAACAATACGACCTTTCCATTCGTGTGGTCGTCCCGCGACAGTCGCGGTCAAGACAACTTCTGGCCCGGGTCGTTCAGCAGATTCGGCAAAACCCACTTCAAGACCCAACTGACCTAACTCGTTGTCAGTCAACGGCAGCGGTATTTCCATGGTTTGTACGGAGAAAATTTTTCCAAGATTGGTCCCGGGTGCAACATACTGGCCAACACCCGCTTCTTGTTCCCGTACACGCCCGTCAAACGGCGCTTTGAGCGTTGCCCGCTGGAACTGAAGTTCTGCTTCGCCGAGCGCTGCTTCCGCAGAGTTGATCATCGCACGTGCTTCTGCAACCTGCGGTTCGCGCAGTGCCAAGGAACTGGTTTCATTAAGGCCAAGTTCATCAGCCTCTTTTCGAGCCACTTCAGCTTCGGCTTCTTCACTTTGTAACCGGGTGCGGGACTGAGCGACATTCGCGCGCGCTTGCACGACTCGCAGTCGATACTCTTCCGGATCAATACGCAACAGCACATCACCCTTCCGGAACGCACCACCTTCGACAAACGAAGGCGAGACATAGACAATTTTGCCGGACACCTGAGGCACCAAACTGATCTCTGTGCGCGATTTAACTTCCCCCTGAGTTTGGACTGAAAGACGGACGTTTTCTGACGAGGCCTCTGCCACCAAAACAGGTGCGGCCTTTACCGTCTCTTCCTTCTCGTCAGGTTTGGGTTTGAGGGCTCCCATGGCAAATGTCAGGCCGATGGCTCCGATCAGAACCAATGCGGGCAAACCGCCGACCAAAATTCGACGCACTAACAGGCCAATATCTCGCGGCTTTCTCGCAAGCGTAGAACGGGTCTCCATCTTCAATGGCTCCATACTCCAATGCCGACAGCCGCCACGCCCTAAAAAGACGCTGTCAAAACGTAAGTTCACTCAAACCAGGTCCCAGAGTAGAAACAGATGCTTTTAAATCTGTTAACCAAGACGCCTCCGGTATGGATTGCGAAATGCCTCCCTCGAATGACGTGAACACGTTCCACTGCTGACATGATCTCTCAGAAAACAAATTACAAGTCAGCAGGTTGAACTTGCGCCCAAATACCGAGCGATTGCTACTCTGGCGCGATTAAATTTTGGCAATACAATGAATAAATGAGCGTGCGCAGCCTCAAGCGACCATCTTGCCGCTCTCCATTTTATCGTCGCTGGCTTCATGACATAGCTGCGCATTTTCTTTACCTGAATGCTCCATCCGGTTCCAGGCGTCCAGCGCTGCAATTTTGTAAGCCTCTGCCAGAGTCGGATAGTTGAATATATTGTTGACGAAATAGTCGACCGTACCGCCCAAATTAAGGACAGCCTGACCGATATGGATGAGCTCAGTTGCGCCCTCTCCTAGAATATGCACACCAAGAAGCCGGCGATCTTCGAGCGAGAAAAGCATTTTCATGATGCCATTGCTAATCCCCAGAATGTGCCCCCTTGAGGTTTCCCGAAACCGTGCAACCCCGCATTCATAGGGAATAGACTTTTTCTTTACCTCTTCCTCAGTCATACCAATCATCGAAATTTCCGGTACTGAATAGATACCATACGGAAAATGTTCCGGCACGTTTGCAATAGGCGTACCGAAAGCATGGCAACAGGCGATTCTGCCCTGCTCCATCGAGGTTGAGGCAAGGCTTGGAAAACCAATTACATCTCCTGCTGCATATATATTCGGAACTTCTGTCTGAAAACATTCGCGGTTTACAGTTAAGCGACCTCTATGGTCTGGCTCGAGATTGCATGCGGCAAGATTGAGATCATGCGTTGCTCCAAGGCGACCTGCTGCAAAGAGAACAACATCGGAATGAAGCACACGGCCATCTTCAAGCGTGGTGATGCAACCTGTATCTGATCTCGCAATTTTTGCAGCCTTGGCGCCTAGGCGCATTTGTATACCGCGATCCCTGAGGTCATGAAGAAATTCTGCGATTATTTCCTGATCACTAAAATCGAGCATCGATTCACGCGGCTCGACAACGCTCACCCGAATGTCCAGCGCACTGAATATTGTCGCGTATTCGATCCCGATCACGCCCGCGCCGATCACAACGATCGATTTCGGCAAATGCTCGATATTCAGAATATCGTCACTATCGAGAATATGAGTATCATCGAACGGGACATCATCTGGACGAAACGGTATTGTGCCGACAGTGATGATCGCCTTGTCAAAGGAAAAGTACTGTTGCTCACCGTTGTCACTGATAACTTCGATTTTGTGTTGCGATAAAAATTTGGCTTTGCCCCACACTGTATCAACACCGTTTCTTGCGAACTGGTGCTCAAGAACCTCTACTTCATGGTCAAGCGTTGCGAATAAACGCTGCTTCAGATCACCCGCCGAAATATTAGCTTTCACCTTATAATTTTGACCGTAGAAACCACGCTCGCGCCAACCGGAAAGGTTAAGAACCGTTTCGCGCAACGTCTTGCTGGGTATTGTGCCGGTATGAACGGAAACACCGCCGACGCGCCTTCCTTTCTCAACAATAAGTACCGATTTACCGAGTTTGGCGGCCTGAATCGCCGCACGTCGGCCAGCCGGACCACTACCGATTACCACAAGATCATACCGTACCGCCATTTACCGGGCTCCCACTCAAACTGGAACTTATGGTTAATAGCTACTAATGGTTGAAATATGATTTATGCGCTACCTATGGGCGTTTTGTGATCACAACGACGAGGTGTCTGTCTCTACGCCCAACATCACGCGGCCGACCATTTCATACATAACCGGAGCGATCATAATATGCTGTGTCATCGTATGCGCATCGCGAAACCGCCGCTGCAGCTCATTGGACAAAAACACCGAATTGCCGCCACCAAGATCATAGGCTGTCCGACAAACGTCCGCACTCTTGCGGGTTGCATTTATGCAGGCAAGGCGCAAATCGGCGCGTAATTGAATATCAAGATTACCGGTTGTTTTCGCTGTTTCCCAGTTGCTGCTGGTACTCTCATACAAATAGGTCCGTGCGGAGCGCCACTCAGCTTCCGCTTTTGCAATTTCTGCCTGAACCAGCTGCCGGTTTGCCATCGATTTTGAAGACCCCAGCCCCGTTTTGTGACTGGTAAGATCAATAATATTATCAAGGGCAGCGCGCGCGTTACCGATTGCAACAGAAGCAATACCAAGTGCCAACAGGCCAAAAACCGGAAAGGCATACAATGGTCCCTCCGCCACAGGATTATCTGTCAGGAATGAAACCGAGCGTTGCTTCGGCACGATTGCCTCTCGCACAGCTATATCACCGGAACCGGTGCCCTTTAGGCCTGATGCATGCCATGTATCTATCAACTCTACATCCGCAGACGGAAAAATCATCATCCGCTGCTCAGGCCTACCATTCGATAATGTGCGTGGCTTGCCATCAGCCATAATTATGGCGCCACCGGAAAGCCAGTTGGCGTTTGCTGACCCGGAAGCCCAATGCCAGCAGCCTGAGACTCTATAATAAGATCCTTCATCCTGCGCTTTTCCCATCGGAGCAAAAACGCCGGCGAGAATAACTTCCGGGTCCGCGAAGATTTCCCTGGCAACAGACTTGTCAAGATAAGCGCCAACTAAGGCAGCCGTATCTGCAATCATCGTACACCAACCAACGCTGGCATCTCCCCTGCCTAATATCTGTAAGACTTTGCTGAAAGTTTGGGGGCTGACCTCAAGGCCACCAAGATATGAGGGCGTCAGTAACCTGAACAAACCCTTGATTGCTAGTTGGCGCGCAAGATCAGATGGAAGCCTTCTGGCTTCTTCTACCGCATAGCTTTTTTCGGTTAGAAGCGGCACAATGCCTTCTGCGACTGCAAAAATCTCGGTCGTTTTCTTTGTCGTCATGGACACTCCCCATCTGTCGCGGCTGGTTTAATCAGAATTCTGACCGTGCCTTCGATCAAGCACAAGCCGATAACCTTGATGAGGCTCGCTTCTCAAAAACCTAGCGACACGAGCTATCGTCGTCGTACTGACCCCTGTCTCCCGGTGTATTTCACGGTATGAGAGGTCTGTGTCTTGTAGGAGTTTTGCAACATGCCAGCGCTCTGAAAGCACGTGAATCTCTGCTGGCGTACACAGGTCACCTAGAAACCGTCTGACCTCATCAGGTGTTTTCAGCACCATAAAAGCGTTACAAAGCGCCTTATCATGCTCTGACGGATCACGTTGCTTTCGCCCGGGGGACATACCACAACCCTTTTTTGCTTAATGTTGTATCAGTGCGTTAATACAGCAACCCGTTTGAAAGCAAGAAAATAGTTCAACCGTTAATCACTTATTGCCCGGATATGTTCTTGTCGTTTGCACTTGAAAATTGACCCGTAGTATTGTTGTGCCGGCACGGCTGCGCAAAGAGCGCGCTGTACATCGGGGGAGTTATGGCAGAAAAAAACATTAAGGGCGCTCCTGAACCAAAAAGCATCACCAGAGATGTCGATGCCTTGCGCAAAAATCTGGACGTCGACAGCAAGTATCAAAGCGCTGTCCACAGGCTAACACCGGTCATCATACTCCTGTTTATTCTCGCGGCCGGTTCGCTGTTCTTTCGGCAGAAAGGAGCAGCCGGCTCAATCTTGATTTTTAGTGATGGTGTCAGTTCAGAAAGTCTGGAACCAGCTCAGGGCTGGATTGGCGACGCCATGGAGCAAGCGCTGGACGCTTATCTCGACGTCGGGGAACAGATTCAAATAATTAATCAAGCAGCTGCAGCGGAACTAACAACGAAACTTGGTGCCCAATGGATCGTATCAGGAACGATTTCCAGCGCTACCGAGACCACTGACGCTATCGTGCTTGAACTTGAACTTCAATCCATCGATATGCCAGGAAGATTGTTTCAAGCACAACTGACCGGCGTGCCTGCGGGTCTGAATGATTTGTCGGCCCGCGCGTCAGCTCAAGTATTGGCGTGGCTTGAACAGCAGCCACTGTCCACGGTTCAACTGGCTGAAGCCGAGGCCGAGTTGCCGGTCCCAGGCCCGGCACAGATCGCGTTTGCCGAGGGTACACGCGCTCTTTCGCACTTTGAAGCGAGACTGGCCGTTGAAAAATTTGAGGCAGCACTGGTGGCCGGCGGTGATCACCCGGTAGTGCATTCCCGGCTTGCCCAAGCCTGGACTCAACTTGGTTACAGTGGAAAAGCCCGACAAGCAGCGGCGCGCGCCTTTGAAATGCGTTCGGACTTGTCGCGTGAATCTCAACTCGAAATTGAGGGTCAGTTCCGCTTAACGCAAGCCGAATGGGCCCGAGCTGCGGAAGTTTTCAACGCCCTTAAGGAATTTCATCCAAACGATATGTCGTATCGCCTACAGCTTGCCGAAGCACAGCTGAACTCAAGTGATCTAGATGAAGTTTCGCAAAATATCACTGATATGCGGGCGCTACCTGCTCCGTATCGGGAAGACCCAAGGATTGACTTAGTTGAATCAAGCTATTGGCATCAAAAAGGCAACTACGAAGAGAGCTCGGCAATAGCGGACAAGGCGGTCGTAAAAGCTAGAGACTCTGAAGATTTAGCTATCTTGGCATTAGCACTAATTGCAGCCGTCAACAGCGAAAGCAGTAACAAAACTGAGTATCTGGCGGAGGCCGAGAGCCTGTTTCCAATTCTCAACAATCCCAGATACCAGTCCGCCGTCTTGTCAGAAATTGCCAAGCAGGAGCGATATGACGGTCGGATAGACCCCGCTAAAGAGTACTACCGTCAGGCATTGGCGGTTGCCCAAAGCATCGGTGATGAACCACAAGTCGCGGATGCGAAGAACGGCCTCTCAATCGCATTGGATCTCGAGGGTCAACTATCCAACGGTCTGGCCCTCAAACAAGAGGTCATGAACTATTATGCCGTGCGGGGAATAAAGGCTCGGCACTCTATCATGTTGGAAAACATAGGTATCTCGTTGTTCAAAATGGGCCGCCTTTCCGAGGCGGAACAAAGTTTCGATGAAGCCCTGGAGATTTTCTCGGTCGTTGATGATTCAATCGGTATTGCGTGGGCACCTTATCACCGCTCCCGTCTGAGATCGCGCGCCGGCGACTTAATCAATGCTGCTCAGTTAGCGGATGAAGCCGTCGCCAATTCGGTGGACAATCCGGAAGGATCTCTTGAGCTCAACGCACAGTTTGAAGTTGCCCAGATTCTGTTTCATCAAGGGAGAATTGATGAAGCGAAGACAATGTTCACGGCGCTTGAACAGTCCTTTGAAGAAATTGAAAACTCAATCAGTACTGGCGAATCCGCACATATGCTGGCGCGAATCGCACTGCGTCGGGGTGAGTATAGCATTGCTCGCGAAAAACTTGAGAAGGCCGCAAAGATTTATGCCGATTCTGACACTGGATACTACGCCCTTGACGCACTCATAACACGCGCGGATTTGGCCTTCGTGAATTTTGACAATGACTTTGAATCAGCGTGCGGCGCCCTGGCACCACTGGCGAGAAAGGTGGAACACGCACTTATTGGTCTGCGTGCGCAGCTTCGGCTGACCCGTTGTCTCACGCCGATCAGCGCCCAATCGACGTCTGAGGCAATCGCCGCCACTAGGCTTGTCGAAGATCGTGCCAGAGATCTTGGGCTATTTGAACCGCTGTTAGAAGCAAGTATGATTCGAACCCAGATCTTCGAAAGCTCGGGACAAGTTGCTGAGGCAAGCAAGGAACGTGAAAGGCTGCTGAGCCTTGCCGCCAGCAAAGGCTGGTCAATGGATTGGACACTTTGAATTTGGCGACTACAGATGGATCGTTTGCCAGAGAGCAAATCGTATTCCCGCACAGCACACCATCGATCAACCAAGTGTACACATTTCAGCCTATCGAAGAGATCAAGATCGCAGAGCAAGGGTTCGCCCTTCGTGCCAAAACCATCTATATAAAATTTGTGAGGTGAGCATGAAAACAACTTTGATTATTATGTCGGCTATCACCGCGTTTGCGGTTATCGGCCATTCAGTAGCGGCCGGAAATACGGAAAACGTTGCCAATCCAACAGTGGTCACAACTGCGGCAACTTGCAGTGCCGCTCAGTTATCCGAAAACTGTTCCTATAGTGAAATTGCACTGAAAGTTTGCAAAACATTGGGATTTGACCGGGCGGCCGGAATGTTTATCGAAGATCCCTATGTTGCGCCAGACAAACCTGTTCAGAAACTTATCTCGTGCACTAACTGAATGAGCTGACAGCTGATGCGCGCCAAGAACACCATGTTGTGGATTGCATTTGCGCGCCTTTTTCGCCGTTCGAAGGGTTAGGAATTTCAATAATTGGCAACTCAACGGTTGCGCTTTATGAACGCACGGCCTATTGTACAGACAACCAGGGGGTGGCGGATTGAGTATTCACAAAGACCAGGACCGAATTGAAAAGATCGTCCACCTTGCAGCGCCTGTCGCGCGGGTCTGGACGGCCATTACAGATCACCAAGAATTTGGTGAGTGGTTTCGAGTTCGACTTGATAACCCGTTCAAAGTTGGGACGACAACCACCGGGAATATCACCTATCCAGGCCACGAAGATATGAAATGGCTGTCGGTGACCGAACAAATGGATCAACAGCGCTTGTTTGCCTTTTCCTGGCCACCAAGTGCCATTGATCCTGACACAGAGTACGATACAGAAGCGAAAGTACGGGTCGAGTTTCGGCTAGAGCCGACAGAGTTAGGCACACGTCTCACCATTACGGAAACGGGCTTTCAACAATTTCCAGAAGCAAAACGACTGGAAGTGCTGCGTTCAAACGCAGAAGGTTGGGACATTCAGGCCAAAAACGTCGCCGCCCATGTCGAAGGTTAGCGCCGCTATTGGTTCTGCCCCGGTGTTTGCAGCTCTTGGCGACATTACCCGCCTCGAGCTTGTTTCTCGCCTTAGTGACGGGAAGCATTACTCTATTGTGCAGCTGGCGGATGGTCTCAATCTGACGCGCCAGGGTGTCACCAAACACCTGCATGTACTGAAACAAGCCGGCATGGTCTCTTGCAAGCGTATCGGAAGGGAAAGCAGATTTACCATCAGCCCCGATCCTATCGCGAAAGCCAGAGACTACTTGACCCGCGCTTCCGCACAGTGGGACGAGGCGATCGAGCGATTGAAAACATCCGTCGAGGAATGATGCAGCAAACAAGAGTTTTGCTTGCTGCCGCGCGCCACTGGTACCGTCGTGTTTTAGAAGTGATATGCTTTGCATAAATTGAGATATTTGTTAGGATGGATTTACACTACGAGCGAGCCAATCCAGCGCAGTCAGATTGTTTCGAGCGCCCTTCTTGCGAGTTGTTGGAAAAGGGCTCGATCACTTAGGTCCGATTGTGAACTTCGGCTTCTTCATGAAATTCTCCTTTTCTCATACAGGAGATCATAAACGGAAAATCCCCGTTTTAATTGGCCGATTTATCAAGCAGTCGATTGATTAAAACTAGGGTTGTAGCAAAACTTTGCCAAAATTCTTTCTGTTGTGAATGTGTTGATGAGCTTTTCCGGCGTCTTCAAAGCTGAAGATGCTATCGATCACAGGAGACAAAACGTCATCTTTTCCAAGTTGAATGATTTCTTGAAAGGCCTGCTGCAAAGTATCAATTTCATCCCATAAATGAGCCAGATTACAACCCATAATTCCTTTGTTATCATTCATCAAATCCAATGGCTTAAAACGTGGCATGCTCATAATACCGCTAACCATTGTGAGCAGATTCCTCTTTGATCCGGGTACTAAACCGGAGGCACCAAACATAAACAGCCTTCCCAATGGCGAAAGGTACGCATAACTTTTTCTAAATGAGCTTCCACCTCGAGAGTCCAGTACAATGTTCACCCCGTCATCACCAGTTAAGTTCCGAATTGCCGTCGCGACTGAACGGTCTTTGTAATTAACACAGCAGGTTGCTCCTAGCTCGTACAATCGTTCATGTTTTTCTTCGCTTGCCACGGCGATAATTCTTGCACTTTTGTGAATGCAAATCTGCAAAGCCGCCAGCCCAACTCCGCCTGCACCACTGTAAACCAATACCGTTTGGTTTGGCTGTAGGTTGCCCAATTTATCCAACATCAACCATGCCGTTAGGTAATTTACTGGAAAAGCAGCCCCCGATTCATCGCTCACATTTGACGGCAGCACAACTAAATGAGACTCTGGGACGATTACGGAACTTGAATATCCACGAAATCGGGTTAGTGCAGAAACTCTGTCACCCGCTTTAAGCCTGGTTACTCCTTTTCCCACTGCGTCAATAACTCCCGACACTTCATATCCGACAACAGTCGGAATTGGTGGAGCGTCAGGATATGCACCCATTCTCGCCATGAGGTCTGCAAAATTAATTCCAGAAAAGCTAGTCTTTACCCTAACAGTGCCTTCTACCGGCGTCGGTTCAGCAGCTTCTCTAACTTCGAGAACCTTTGGAGAGCCCGCCTTTGATATCCATATTTCCTTCATATCCACCCTTGCTCTTTGTACCAATTCGATGCGGCCTTTAAGCCATCGGACAAATACACTTTTTGTTTAAATTTCAAATCCCTGATGGCTTTTTCATTCGAGATATACCATGGACCAGAAAGGAGTTCTCGGGTTTTGTCGATTGAAATCAGGTTTGGTTTTCGCGTCACCAAAGAAATAAGTGAGAAAAATGCGCCGTAACATCGAGTGATATATTTTGGAATTTGACGAGGTTTCGCTCTCGGTACATCTAATGCATCCGCAATCAAATAGCCAAATTCGTCAAGTCTAGGCGCTTCAATGCCAGCAGCTTGATATATCCCTTGACTGGAATTCTGGTCGCTTGCCAAGCTCTCGCCGTCTACCGATAACAGAAGAAGTTCAATAAGATCGTGTACGTTAATCAGAGACATTTTCCATTCTGGTGATCCCACTATGTAGTTTGCACCAGTTGAAATTGGTTTGAACAGTTCCAAGCTTGACAGATCGCCTTCTCCGTAAACCACAGCGGGGCGAACAACAGTTACCCGTATGTTATCAGAATATTTTCTGAATTCGTACTCACCACCCAGTTTCGTTCTGCCATATGTAGAAACGGGATGTGGCGTTTCCGATTCTGTTCTGGGACTAGAGGCCGTAGCTGGTCCGCCCGCCGCCATTGACGAAATGTAAACCGTAGTCGAACTTGTACTCGATTTAGTTATCGCCGCCGCGAGATTTCTGCATCCAATTACATTTGTGTCGTAGAATTCCTTGGCAGAAAGCCCTTTGATTGCACCGGCAGCATGAAAGATTATGTCCATTCCTTTTACTGCATCATGCAAGCAATCATTATCAAGAATATCTCCTCGAATTTGCTCTACGTCTGAATTAAAGATATTTTTTGTTGGTTTTCGAACCAAACAGCGCACCTCACCGATTTGTTGAAGTCGATTGACGAGATGCTGCCCGATGAATCCAGTACCACCTGTCACTAGAAATCGCGTCATATCAATGCTTCTCCCGGAATGACAATTTCATGAGAGCTGGCAAGAAAATCAAATCGCAAAATATTGCTGATACGACAGCAGTGACGGTCAGCAAACCCACCATATAGAGAACTTCAAATCCAGATAAGAGCAAAAGCGAAAAACCAGCACCGAACACGAGCGAACTGACTATGATCGCTCGACCACTTTTATCGAGAGAACGCCGTATGATTTTTTCAATATCGTACCCTTTGCTAATACCATCTTGAACACTCGCCAACATATGTATTGTGTCATCAACAATGATGCCAAAAGCTACTGCAAAAACCAAAACCGTTGTGGGTTTAAGATCATAACCTATGAAGTGCATGATTGCGCCCAATATCAGCAATGGTAACAAATTTGGCAGAAGCGCTAACAATCCGAACCGGACAGATTTGAACAAGGCTGTCATCGCTATCCATATAAAGACAATGGCTATTAATAAGCTTGCAAGCAGAGATGCAACTAGAGTTTCAAACACGGATTGCGCTAATTTTACTGTTCCGGTTACTTCTGCCGAGATGCCGAATGGCAGAGGGTAGTCTGTGATGAACGATTCTAACTCATTAATTAAGGGAACAATGGTTTGTGACCCTTCATCACGAATGCTGATAATTACCTGCCCCGCCTCGAAAAACTCATTATAGAAATCCTCCACGTGAGTAGCGCTGGAAAGTTGCATTAGAAGTAATAGTTGAGCTGCCTCTTCGGTTGTTTCAGGGAGACGGTACTCACTATCCGCGCCGCCAAAAATTGCTTGTCTTGCTTGTTTTAAATGATCGGGCAATGCAAACGTGTTGACGACCGCGTCGTTTTTCGCCGCATACTCTCGGAGCGATTCGATCCAACGTAGCACTTCCACATCATGCAATTCAGTTTTTCCCTCCTTTTTAAGAAATATGTTTAGAGTGAAAATGCCAAAGCCTCTATCTTCGACAAATTTTAGGTCTTTTTTTAGAGGATGATTAGTACGTACATCATCGAACATCTTTGTGTTAGCTTCCAAATTTAGAGTCGCAAGCCCGGTAAATGCAGCGATAAGCATGAAAACGGTCACCGACCGTATCGGCGAACGAGTTGATACGCGATTTGCTATTCTAATAATGTGATCTGTATACAATATATTACTCGAGGCCGGATATGAGGCGCTAGAACCAAAAGCCAACAATGCTGGCAACAAGAGCATACAAAATAAGTAACCAGACATTATGGATAGTGCTGCAAATATACCTAGATCAATCATAATATCGATCTGGGTGAAAACAAGACTAAAGAAACCTAAAGCTGTCGTGAGGGATGTAAAAAAACAGGGTAGTGCTAATTCAGAAAATGCTTTATCTATTGCACAAGCCTTTGAAAAACCGTTGCGCAAAAAATTATAATACCGAAGCAATATGTGAATTGTATCACTCAATAGAACAACCAATACAACAGTAGGTATTATACTGGTCATTACAGTGATGGGTTTGTCGAGCAATGCCATTAACGCAAAGCCCGTAAGGTATCCTGGAATTACCGATGCCAACCCAATTAATGCGTGTCCCAAATTCCTGAATACTAAGAATAAAATCAAAAAACTGATTATTAGACCGCCGCCCAAAAACTTTATTTGATCGACTTCAAGAAGTTGCAGGGCGCGGGCTCGAATAACGGGTAATCCAGTTAATACAAACTTTGATGTATCCGTATCCAGAACCTGCAAAGATTGAGATATTGTGCGCTCAGTTTCTCGCCTCTCAACATCATTATTATTTTCTGAACTGATAAATCCATGGACGACATGCACTTGTTGTCTTTCATTCCATATAACCCCTGAGTAAAGTGGGTCATTTCTATACCTTTTTAGCAAACTGGGAATATCGTCGGTTTTATACTCATCAATCATCTGTTTAATGACGAGTGACTCCTCGCCATCAATCACCTCGTTTGTTGCAACATTGACCGATCCGATCCAATCAACAGATTCAAGTTCTGCATTTTCGAATATTTCTGCAACTTGGTTAAGAGTATCGAAATCTTGATTCTCGAAGTTTTTGTCAATTTCCAAAAATAACGCGAATTGAGAATCTTCTTTCGTGAAGCTTTTTTTGTATTCTACAAAAATGTCTTTGTTCGGACCCGAAGCAGGGAAGAACGCTTCAAAACTGAAGTCTATGCGTGCTTTGGTACAAGCAATGATCAACAATGCTGCGAGCATTATCGCAACAAAGGATACAGCATGCCGATACTGTTGCAAAAACAAAAAGATCGATTTTCTTTGCAACAGCATGCCAAACCATCACTTTTAGTAGTGCGCTTATTACATGCCCTAATGGACAAGCTTATATCTTAGCATTGAACCTGTTTATCTGCCACCCTTGCTCGAGTTCCATTGTCCTGCCCCCTTATAACTGAGGCACAAAATTTGTTTTATTCTACAAGATTGCGGAGGTTATCGAGATGGCAAGGAAACGGTTTTCCGAAAAAGGCATCTCGAACACCTACGCCGGCAGATTGAGTCGAGTTTGGCTCTGGCAGCGACGTGTAGACAGCTTGTCGGTCAGCTTGTGTGAGCGATGCGACCGATTGCAGTTGGCGTAAGGTCCGGATCATCCTCTTTGGGTGGGTGCAAAAAATCAGCCCGAATGACCATTCGGGAAATACACTTCGGAGAACGAAGTAACCAGCTTAATGAGGCATTGGTAAAAAATGTTCGGCTCGAAGAGCAATCTCTCGCCTGCGCTTGAGACATAAGCAAAAATTCAGCTGAGTGAGATCAGAACAATGGCTCTCCAATAGGCTCCATCAGATATGGTTCATTGACGCCGTTGCCTCTGGTTTTGCTGACATCTTGTTGACTGGGGAGGCGGTCAATACATCATCTTCGCACGGGCGGATCAGACCGCGTTTGTCCTCATCCCGTTCACCTCCCAGCCATGGGTCCACATCCTTGGGGTCAAGTATCGCAGGCATCCGATTGTGCACTTTTTGTGTGGCGTTGTTTGGCCCACCGGTGATCACCGCACACGAGCGCTTGTCGCCGCTGACGGGCTCATTGAACGATTATCGTCCAGCCATGTCGATACTGTCGTCACGGGCATTGAAGGTTGCGAATTTCGGTTTTTCCTTCGCCCAGACCGGTTTCAAACCTTATCCACATTATGTTTCCGCAACACATGGGCCTTGTTGGAAAGCACATAACGCCGGTGCGGCATCAATCTAACAGCTTCCTCAAACACAGCAGTGCCATAGGTTGGCAGCGCTGTTCTTGCCAACACTTGATAGATGTTTCCATGGGTATCGTATTCAGTGAGAGTCACGGGCAGGTCATCTTGCATGGGTGTTCCCTCAAGTTGAGTTGTTCCCAGTTGCCCGGTCGATTTACTAGTTCAACGATATGATCTGTTGTGAGTCAAGCCTCGACCATTCAACAGGGCCTTCAAAAAACCAAAGCGCTTTGGTTGGATATCAGTAGGTCTCCGGTCACATCTGCTGATACCACCCACACACTTTCTTATACTCTGGATCATTCTTCAGCTTCGCACTCGGTGTTACAAGAGCGCTTTCGCACAAACAGACAGCCACCAGCTTGATGAAGTTATCGACATCGAAATAGGCGGTATGGATGAGTTCTTTCCATGAGAGCGTGTCGCTGATTTGGTCCGTTATTGGGTTATCGGACGAGGCAATGTTGGAACCGATGAGGGCTCTAATCTTGCGGATGGCGTCAATGGCGTATTGTTCCGTGTAGTCTTCGATTTCATTAGCCAGTTCCTGAGGAAATGCTCGATCTAATATGTCGTTTCCGGTTGGCGTATTCGACACGACGGCAACTCGTTCTCCGTAACTATCTGCACCATAAGCCTTCGACTTAACTCTGTTCGAAATCTGGCCATTCAAAAATGCAGCTGCTGGGTATGAAAGGGCAATACCAAGCCCACGAGTAACAATCCATGTGCTTACCAAAGCTAAGAGAATGAAAATTGGGCCAGAAGATAACGCCATGATCCAATTACGCGTTTCGTAATCGCTTCCCATATTTCGCTCTTCAATAATGAACGTTCCAAGAGCTCCTCTGAACGTGTTGTAAGAATCAAAATATTCCCGCAGCCACGAAGGATCGTTTCCATCTATACCATAAGAATACATCGACAGATAAACGTTTGCCGATACATTACACAGAAAGGCTGGATTGATACAGCTGTCAGCATAGACAACATTCAATCGCAACATTTGGAAGATGAATTCATGTGCACCCCAAAGGGCGGCAACGAATATTACCGATATTGGTGCTATTCCACGACCTAATGATTTTCGATCAAATATTTTTAACTCAAGCAGATTAGCGTTTTGCAACCCTTTTATAGCTTCGTCTTTTGGGTGGTTAAAATTAGTCCACTTTTGTTGAAACTTGGTGCAATATCGGTTTTTGTGTCGGATATTCAGGCGTTTGTCCGGGCGTATTGTATACATCCTTGCCGCAATAATTATCAGTATGCCGACGAATAGTCCACTAACGATCTGTTGATCTGAGTATTCAACCAACGACAATGCGCCTTCCATATTATCGATACTAAATGCCAAAGCAAGTATGAGACCGCTCAGTGCGCTTACGAAGGCAATTATGAGACCGACTTTGCCGATGAAATTGAATCTGTTGAAATACGACCCCTGCCGATCTGTAAGGATAAATGGCGTTCCTACCGTCACCCATGACTTCATATGGAGCAGGCTTAGGTTCTTGGCATAAACTGAGAACAACGCATGGTTCAGTACAGACCCACCATGACTATGGCCAATCACTGAGTAGGGTTCTTCTTCCTTCTCCAACTCCAGCATTTCTCGACGAAGATCATTACCGGCATCACGTCGCTTCAGTTCACTGTTTGGTCCAACACCCCAATGAAAAGGCTTAAACTCCAGACGACCATCCGATGCTTCAACATACTCACTCAGCTTTTCCTGAAACTCAGAGCCTTGCTGCCACCACTGATCACCAGTGTCGCTTTCGTCACCGGCGTTAGTACCGTGCACCGTTATGATTGTGGTCATTCCCCAATTCCCCAATTATGCTTTAATATAGCCAAAGCACACGAGAGCTACAACTGTCGTTCCATCACGGAAAAAAATCGTAGTGATTGGCTAAATGTTGAATTAAGTGGCTGAAGCATCCTTCAATCCTTAGTCGCTCTTTGGTGAGTTGATTTCAGAAAAGGCCAATTAGTAAGTTTGGTATCGTTGGGAGCTGCTATCAATGCATAGGATGAGCTGCTATTGTCAGAACTGAGCACCGCTGAGTTCTGACAATTGGTCCATATTCGACCCCTGAAAAAAACGAATGTTTTGAATTTTGGAAGTTAATCGGTGTATGGATCGAAAGAGGAGAGACCCCAAAATGAAAATATTACTTGGAATGATCTGCCTCCTCTTGTTGATAGCCTCTGCTCATGCACAAAGCTCTATCGAAAAAACAGTTCGTCTTGATCCTGCATTAGGCAGTGATGAATTTGTTCTTTATGAAAGTGCAGACGGATCAGCTCGGACCCTAGAAATTTGTGCAGGTAGCGATTGGCCCGCTTGGGTTAGGGCCAGGGGGGTTTCTGGGGTCCAAATTGTCCAATTAGATACATGCCGCATATGGACTTCAGATCGGATAACATTGGAACGCCCCGAAAATGCGAACTTAGCCAAAGTCCCTGTATTTGTAACTTATAGATATTTGGGAAAGTAGAGAGTAGTCTCAAAATCAAAGGTATAATCACTACAAGGACGGACCGATGAATCTTAATGCGCGCGTATTCCAGCAGGGGAAGAAGGAAAGTATAATTATTGGTTTGATAACCCCAATCAGCTGAAGGGCAAGCTTTAATTCGCGGCAAATGCTAATTTGTGCTTTCCATCACCCAATTTCTTGGAGCATTTAAAGCTTTGTCTGAGAGTAAGAGAATCTCATAAGTAAAGTCGAATTTCGTGGTCACTCCAATCTGTTGGCGTCTTGCCTCTGAGCGGCTAATCTCAGTTGTTACATTTGTAATACCTTCGCTAGCTGCTCTTCAATCACACCAATCTGGCTTTGCTACTAAAGCCCTTCCATTTTCATGTGGCCAAGCTCTCAAGTATCCAGCAGCAATACCACTAGCGCCAACATCAATACCATCTGCTGACAGATCAACCACAAGCCTGTCATATCGATCCGTTCCATAAGAGTGAGTGATCTCAATGTCTGCATCACGGGTCAGGGTAACGATGTATGCTTTGGCTTCGAATCCCATTGCGCGTTCTTGTTCACATTTCGCACCACCTGATTGTTTCATCGATCCTGTCTCTGGTGCATCAACATTGGCCAGTCGAAGTCTCTGTCCGTTGAAACGGCCTGAATCTCCGTCGCTCCAATAAATGGCAGAAGGTGAGGAGCTGGCAGCGATGATGACTGCTAGAAGGGTAAGGGAGTTGAATTTCATCACAAAATTATGTGAGGTTTTGTGAGTTTCAGCAATCCTGCTTTCTCGTTGATCCATAAATAGGCCATTTCTTGGCCTTAACGTTGTAGCTGATTTCGTGTACAATTTTTGCATTCAGCAATGGAAGGTCGAGACATTGGCTGGTTCACTAAAATGGACATTTGGACTTTTTGCATTCTTGACGTTGGGAATTGTGGGCAACGGCGCCGCAGTTCAACCGTCAAACCTAGATCGCAAAATTGAACAAATAAGTGAGAATCTAGACCGGCAAAAGTCTTTTGCATTCTTGCTACAGCCAGAACAAAATGGTTGTGAGATATTATATAGTTATCAATCGCACACGGATAACGACATTTACTATGTCGAGAAGTTTAATCTGCGTGACTTTGCGAGATACAAGGCCAAAGAAGTAACAAAACCGAGCCTCGTTGTGTATACAGAGGAAGATATGCCTTCGGTTTATAGCGCTTTGTATCGATTGAGCAATAAGGAGACTTATCAACCATACTATACAAATTCAGTGTATTTTTTATTCGTTGATGATGAACGTCGAGCGCTGGCAACTAAGGCGCTGGAGCGCGCTATTGCAATTTGCAAGAATAGGTAATGTGCCAGACCCCATACCAATCGAGTCTTTCGAAGGGCATGAATACATAAACCCATAGGTGCCTCGATGAAGCAAATTCTGATCTCACTTACTCTCGGTGTTGTGTTTCTCACTGCAGGCAGTGTGCATAAAACCGAGTATCCGTCTCCAGTAGCCGGCGAATAATCACAAAGGCGATAGGTACCATGGGGGGTCCTCACAGACATTCCGAATTGTGTCCATGTGATTGGTGATGTTGATCAGCTAACAGGGAAACCAGTGAAAACGACCCAACGGTGATTTTAACGTCACAGAGCAACGACATTGTGGTTTGAAGATCGCATAATCGCTGAAAGTATGTTACTTGATAAAGAAACGTACTCGAACAAACTTGTGGGAGCAGGTCAAAAACAATGCCCGTTGAGAGTCAGAAAACGCGCTCGCGGTAGCATCGTGGTCGCTTAAAGGAGAATAGAGAAATGCCATTATGCCATTATGCCATAAGTTATTGATTTCTTTGGTGCCGCATAGGTGATTTGAACACCTGACCCCATCATTACGAATGATGTGCTCTACCAACTGAGCTAATGCGGCATCTCAAGGTTCTAATTACTGTCTCAGTCTTTTTTCTGCAAGTGGTTTTGGAATGATACGAGGCTTTGCTTTTGTTGCCCGTAGGGATCGAAATTTTGTGGATCGAGCCAGGCTTCGAACATTTTTTTTATGGCCGACCATTCGTGATCAAGCATTGAGAACCAAGCTGTGTCGCGATTTTTGCCCCGGGTAATCATGTCCTGCCGAAAGGTGCCTTCGTAGGTGAATCCAAAGCGTTCGGCAGCGCGGCAGGAGGCTTTGTTTTCACTGTTACATTTCCACTCGTAGCGGCGGTATCCGCAATCCTCGAAGATATGCTTTGCTGACAGATAAAGCGCTTCTGTTGTCGCACTCGTGCGTTGAATTTTTTTCTCGTAAAGAATGGCACCTATTTCGGCTGACCCGGCTTCCGGACGAAGCCGCATGAATGAAAACATGCCGGATGGAACGGAACAATCCCGCATCAAAAGCACCAACGGTCGCCATCCCAGATCTGTCATCGCAGTTTGGAAAGTCTCCCGGAATTTTTTTTCCGTTTCAACCGGTCCGAAAGGAATGTAATCCCAAATATTGTGAGCATTCTCACCGCACAGGGCATTAAACAGACCTTCGGCGTGGATATCGGCATCGTATGGCTCCAGCCGGGCGAGCCGGCCTGCAAGTTTTTTTTCTCCGGGGAGCGGGCCTGGTTGCCAATTTGACAGGTCTCGCGCCATCCTTAGCTTCTCAGCGTTGCGCCGGTTGCTTTTTCGGCCTGCGCAATGATGCGCTGGCTCACCGCGTCAATTTCTTCGTCAGTCAGGGTTTTTTCCATCGGCTGAAGCGTTACTTCAATAGCCAGAGATTTTTTTCCGTCTTCGATGCCTTTGCCTTCGTAGACATCAAACAGCGCAACATTGGAGATAAGTTTTTTTTCTGCGCCGCGGACCGCCTTCAAAAGATTTTCGGCGGGCAGGTCAGAAGTGACAACAAATGCAAAATCACGCGACAGCGGCATTAGGTCCGATGCGTTCAGCGCCGGTTTTGATTTTGTCGGTCTCAGCTTACCCGGAGGGATCTTGTCGAGAATGACCTCGAAGGCATAAAGCGGTCCGTCGACATCCATTTCCCGCATGACGCGGGGATGAAGTTCACCAAAATACGCGAGATGATTTTTTGGCCCCATGCTGAGGATGCCGGATCGGCCGGGATGATAGTGACCGGGGGCGGTCTCAAGGATCATCAACGCACCGGTCTGGACACCGGCGGCCGCGAGCACGTTCAGCGCGTCAGCCTTGGACGCAAAGACACCATCACCAGTGCTGTTCTCCTGCCAATGACGTTGGGCGTGACCTGCTCTGACACCGGCAGCAACCGTTCGCTGACCATCAGGCTGGTCGGTGATGTAGGCAGGGCCAACCTCAAATAAGGCAAGATTTTTTCTGCCTCGTGCGGCATTGCGGCCGATCGCTGCGACAAGACCCGGCAGTACTGATGGACGCATCACACCGAGGTCTGACGAAATAGGATTGGCGAGAACCAGGTCAGGATTTGATTGCCCAGCACCAAACAAGGCAGCAACAGGCCCGTCGCAGAACGACCAGGTCACCGCTTCCAGAAGGCCGCGTCCTGACAACGCGCGCTTGGCAAGACGGACACGGTCCTGTGCTTTGGAGTATTTCGGGCGCTCCACTGCATCAAGCGGTGGCAATGTCGCCTCCGGCAATTCATCAAATCCTTTAATCCGGGCAATCTCTTCGACCAGATCCGCTTTGCCTTCAATATCCGGGCGGGCTGAAGGCGCTGTTACTGTCCACGTGGCGCCGCGCTCGACTTCGAAATCGAGTGCCGATAGAATTTTTTCCATTTCCTCTTCCGACATATCAAGACCGGTGAGCCGTTTTACTTCGGCCGGTGGAAAATTGATTTTTTTTGTGCCGGCAGGCGGATCGCCGGCGAGCTCGATCCGGCTTGGTTCGCCACCACACATGTCGGTAACCATCGCCACCGCCTGTGCAAGACCTGGGGTGATCGACTGCGGGTCGATACCGCGTTCAAACCGATAGCGGGCGTCGGAAATTATGCCGGTCCTGCGGCCGGTTCTGGCGGTTCGGGCAGGGTCAAAATAGGCGCACTCAATGAACACGTTTTTTGTTTGTTCCGTACACCCCGTATCTTCACCGCCCATAATTCCACCGAAGCCGAGAACATTTTTTTCGTCCGCAATCACAGTCATGGTTTCGTCGGGTTTGTATTCCTTGCCGTCGAGGGCAACGAAAGACGGATCATCGGCGCGGCCAAGGCGGGCGCGGATCGGGCCATTCAGTTTATCGGCATCATAAACGTGGAGCGGACGGGCGCGGTCAACCGACACATAATTGGTCATGTCGACCAGGGCGTTGATCGGGCGAAGGCCGATCCCGCGCAAAATGTCCTGCAGCCATTGCGGCGAAGGCCCATTCTTGACGCCGCGCACATAAATACCGCCGAAAGCTGGGCAGGCATTTTTATTGTCATCGTCGAACTCGAGTTCAATTTTTTGCGGGCTGGCGAAATCGCTTTCCGGCAAGTTGTAGCTTTCGCTAACCAGGCGACCGAGACCCGCCGCCGCGAGATCGCGGGCAACACCCATGACACCGTTGGTATCCGGCCTATTCGGCGTCACCTCAAAATCAATAACAGGGTCGTTAGCCCCGAGCAAATTGGCGACCGGTTCCCCAACTTTTGCATCCTGAGGTGCTTCAATAATACCGTCATGATCGTCGCCGAGTTCAAGTTCACGCGCTGAACACATCATGCCAAAGCTTTCGACGCCGCGAATTTTTGCTTTTGACAGCGTTACGTCAATACCGGGTACATATGTACCGACAGCAGCATAAGCAATTTTGATACCGGTTCTGGCGTTGGGGGCACCACACACGATTTGTTTCTCGCCGTCTTTGGTAGCGACACGGCAAACTTTCAGCTTATCCGCGTCAGGATGTTTTTCAGCGTGTAGGACCTCGCCGATGGAAAAGTCTTTCAACTTCTCCGCCGGATTTTCAACTTGTTCAACTTCCAAACCGACACGCACCATTGTCTCGACGACTTGGTCGAGCGTTGCGTCTGTTTCGAGATGCTTTTTTAGCCAGGACAGGGAGAATTTCATTGTGTGCTTGCGTCCTCGATTGTATCCGATGCGTCCTCGGTTTGGTTTTCGCTGCCAACGGCCCCAACCAGCACAACACTAAAGTCGTCCGGCGCGGGGCATGATCGCAGCCGGTCAGGTTGGAGCCGGTTGCTGTCACCTGGCATCTTGCTCACCGGCTCAACCCCGTTGCGGTGCTCGGTTGATCAAGCGGATCAAAGCCGTAATGCTCGAGCCATCTGGCGTCCGCCGCAAAGAAATCGCGCAAGTCGGGGATGCCGTATTTCAGCATAGCAAGGCGGTCAACCCCCATGCCGAAGGCAAAACCCTGATATTCGTCGGGGTCGAGGCCGACATTGCGCAGCACGTTCGGGTGAACCATGCCTGAGCCGAGAATCTCCATCCAGTCATCGCCCTGGCCGATGCGTAACTCGCCGCCGACGCGTTCATAGCCGACATCCATTTCGGCGGAAGGCTCCGTGAACGGAAAGAAGTGAGGGCGGAAGCGGGTCTTGACGCTGTCGACTTCAAAGAACGCCTTGACGAATTCGGTCAGGGTGCCCTTGAGGTGACCCATATGGGTTTCCTTGTCGATGACGAGACCCTCAACCTGATGAAACATAGGCGTGTGGGTCTGGTCACTGTCGCAGCGGAAGGTGCGGCCCGGAATGATGACGCGCAAGGGCGGTTGCTCATTCATCATGGTACGGATCTGGACAGGACTTGTGTGGGTGCGCAGAACCATGCGCTCACCATTTCCTTTCTCGTTCATGAAGAAAGTGTCGTGCATCTCTCGAGCCGGGTGGTCCGGCGGGAAGTTGAGGGCCGTGAAGTTATGGAAATCATCTTCGATATCGGGGCCTTCGCGGATTTCAAAACCCATATCGGCAAAGATGGCTGCTACTTCCTCGAATACCTGGGTCACCGGATGGATTTTGCCTTTTGGCTCAGGCCGCACGGGCAAGGTGACATCGACTTTTTCGGTCGCGAGGCGTGCATCGAGGGCGGCTTCTTCAAGGATTGCCTTGCGGGCGGATATCGCGTCGGCGATTCGAGTCTTCAAACCGTTGAGGGCCGGCCCCAATGTCTTGCGCTCCTCCGGTGTGACCTTGCCGAGGACTTTCATCTTTTCGCTGATGACACCCTTTTTGCCGAGGGCGGCAACGCGGATTTCCTCCAGTGCCGATTCTGCTCCAGCTGAAGATATCTTTTCCGTCAGGTCCTGTTCGAGTTGGTCGAGTTCCATATTTATTCATTTTCCAATAGGCGTGAGGCGGCCTGCCGTATATCCGGTGAGATCGAGGGATAAACTGACCCTGCAACCAGATCAACAAACTGGACGCTGGCGGCATCAGAAGATTCGGCAAAGTCCGTTTATCACCAACAACACACCATCACTGTGGGATTTGATAATAGTATCGTCTGGTGCAAATTCTATCGCAAATTCTTTGGTTCGCCTTGTTTGTTGTTCTCCTTCACCAATAAAAAAGCCGCTACGTTTTACCGAGCGGCCTTTGTAACGCAGCCCAAGGGGCCTTGCGTAAGTTTTTAGGAAAGTGCCGCTTCAGCCTGTTTTGCAAGCTCTGTAAAAGCTGCCGGCTCCTGTGCAGCAATGTCAGACAGGACTTTACGATCAACATCAATGCCGGCTCGTGAAAGACCGTTCATGAATGTAGCGTAGGTCATGCCGTTCAAGCGGGCCGCAGCATTGATCCGCGATATCCACAGACGACGGAATTGCCGCTTGCGGACTTTACGGTCGCGATAGGCATATTGTGCCGCTTTTTCGACAGCCTGATTGGCGGTGCCAAACAGATTTTTACGGGCGCCGCGATAACCTTTGGCAGCCTTGATTACTTTTCGGTGACGGGCGTGGGCAGAAGCGCCCCCTTTAACACGTGACATGGGTTTCGATCCTCCGGCTTAGCGTGCGTATGGCATGAATTTTTTGACGATGCGGGCATCTGCCGCTTCAAGCAGAGCTGTACCGCGTTTCTGGCGGATTTGCTTGGGTGTGCGCTTGATCATGCCGTGGCGTTTGCCGGACTGGCCTGCCTTGATCTTGCCGGTGCCGGTTACCTTGAACCGTTTTTTGGCCCCTGATTTGGTCTTCATTTTGGGCATTTTATATTCCTCTTACGATAAGGTGCACGGCAGACGAGGCATACCCTTATGGCCAGCCTGCCTTGAAAGATCACGGGTTATAGCCGGGGGCATGCGGGAATCAAGCGGATTCTAAGGTGAAATGCCCGTTTGCCCGATTTTAACGAAAGTTTGGCACAATCAAAGGCAGCAAATGGGGGAACCGACCCGATGAACAAGCTGCTGCATTCTATAACCGAGAAGCATTTCGTGACAGCGGAAGACGTTTTACGCCTGCGCCGTGAAGTTTTTGGCGATCACCTAGTCGATCGGCATGAGGCCTATCAACTGTTTCAGTTAGCTGATTCAGCGCCCGCGGGCGACCATGACTGGCATGATTTCCTGTGCGAGGCAGCAACAGATTTTTTTGTTCGGCAAAAGGATCCCTGCGGGTACATGACGGAAGCCGATGCCGTATTTCTGATGAAATGTTTTGGCGCACCGGAAACGGTGAGCACGATCAAGACCGATGTTCTTTGTCATATGCTGAAGCACGCGACGCTGGTGCCGAGGAGCCTGGTTGAATTCGGGTTTGAAATTGTTCGCGCGCATGTGCTGGCCGATGGCCGGATTGATGCAGACGAAGTAAACCGGCTACGCTGTTTTCTGTTTGCCGCCGGTGGTGACGGCAATATCGCCATCACGCGGGCAGAGGCAGAGCTATTGTTTGATATCAACGACCTCACTCATGGCGAGGCCAACGCGCCGGCCTGGACGCATTTTTTTGCGCAGGGCGTTGCCAACCATTTGATGGCCCATATCGGTTATCAGCCATTAAACCGGGCAGAAGTTCTGCGGCTGGAAGACAACCTCGCGGACCACAGCGTCAACATCGGGCGCTTTGTCTCACGCATGTTCTCCCGCGGCCCGGCTGAGCTACCCAAGCAGGCGAACAAAAACCGGTTACGGGAAGGAGAAGCCGCCGTTGCAGCCCAGGTGACTGCATCGGAAGCCGACTGGCTCGCTGACCGGATTGGCCGTGACGGTGTCTACAACGACGCGGAAAAAGCTGTTATCGCACATTTGAAGAGCTTGAGCGGACAATTGCCACCGCGGCTCGAGGAGCTGGCTCGAAGCGCCTGACAGACTAATAAGTCTGTGTCCGCCTCATGCCAGCGGGATCATGAAAAATGCGGCAGACGCTGTTGCGAGCAATACCGATAAAATAATCATCCGCGGTTTAGTGTTGTTCATCAAGAAGGCAGTAACCGGGATCATCAAAATGTTTGCAATCACAATAAACCAACCATAGGCCAGCGTCGGAACAAATTGGTCCATCGGAAACCCACCACCGGCAAGGCCTCGCGCCAGGAAGGGCAGGCCAACAGCCATATTAATCGATAACACAAGCCCGATATAGGCCTTTGAAAGGTCGGAAAGGGTGATCGTTGCTGTTTGTAGCAAACTCACGGCTTGCGTTGTCAGCGCAAACGCGTATTCGCGACCAGCGATCAGACCGAGGAAAACGAATGTCGTACTCATCGGGATGTTGTTGAGTTCCTTAAAATAAAACAACAGTGTGGCATAAGTGAAATCAATAATGGTCGCGGACCGAATGTCCGTCACAGCGGTCTTGGAATTTAAGATACGCTGGACCGGACCACCCTTGTTCGCGAACGTGAATGCTAACAGGATGACAATGATGAACATCGCTCCGAAGCTCTCGGCGGCTGATAACTGGCGCGGCAAAAACACAAAGATATTGGCGAAATCCTGGATCAACCACACCCCCCACAAATAGGCCGTCGCTGTCCACTGCAGTACGACCCAATAAAAAGCATGTTGCTTATCAGCCGTTTTGAGAAAGAACTTTTCGAGTGTGCTTGCAAGGATCACATACAAAAAACCACCAACGACAAAGGCCAATCCGAACCCAATCAGGGATTTTTGCAACATCGACGTCATGCCCGCGAACGTCGCAAATACCGTCAGTACCATGAAGGATGTTGAAACCGGCACCCCAAATCGGGTGACGATCAGGAGGACCAATGGTGGCAGCGTATGATACCACTCGATGGCGATGGCCGGATATTTTTTAGCGTTGTCGAGACGACCCCATGAGGGATCGCCGCCATTGACGAACCAGCCATAAGTAAACGTTGCAACAAGGATCGTCGCTGCGAACAGGAATAGCCAGCTCCAATGCAGGCGCGAATTGGAATTAATGAACGTCCCAAGCGTCTGCAACGCGTCATTTCCGACCACCGCGTAGGCGGCGAAAATGAAGCCGATCGCGGCAAAAAAACTAATATCGAATTCCATATGAAGTGCGCCCCAGACCCAACACTTGTCCGGACCGCGTACGCCAAACGGGTGACACTTTTATGACGAAGGAGGGGAACCAGCGTGACTACTTCCGGCCGCAGGCAGCGCTCACATCTGAACCGGGTATTTTCAGTTTTTAGACTGGAAACAGGCTGTTTTTAGTCTTTCAGATCGGCGTAAATAACTGCATCATCGCACTCTGCGTCAAAGCATTCGACGAACAGGTCACCGGCATCACTATTATTTGTTGCAATCGCAAGTGGCAGCGCCACGGCCAGAGCTAACGCTCCGGTCAAGATGTAAAATACGGCTTTAGGGGTATTTTTCACTTTAATATCAGACATTTACGTACTCCCGGGGAGAGGAATATACCCCTCGAAACATTAACAAGACATTGTCATATAACTGTCACAAAATGAATATTGCGCACCAAATGCGCATTGTCAAGCAAATAAGCGCAACTGGTGCGCGCGGCTGATTTTCGAATGGGTCTGGTCTGATGATCCAATACCGGTATATCAGACGGCATGACCGCGATAACCATCAATGAACCTGGCCATCCTACCCTAAAACACGGCAAAACAGGCGTGCTGCTTGTTAATCTCGGCACACCCGAGGCGACCGACGCCAGATCCGTGCGTCGCTACCTTGCCGAGTTCCTTTCGGACCGACGGGTGGTGGACTATCCGCGGCTGCTTTGGTTGCCGATCCTTTATGGCATCATCCTCAATGTCCGGCCGGCAAAGACAGGGCGGAATTACGAAAAAATCTGGCGCAAAGAGAGCAATGAAAGCCCGCTTAGATATTTTACCCGGCGACAGGCAGAGCTGCTCAGTGAGCGAATCGCCACAGATGACCTGATCATTGAGTGGGCGATGCGTTATGGCTTGCCGTCGATCGCCGATAAGTTGGCGCGGTTGAAAGAGCTGGATTGTGACCGCTTGCTGATATTTCCTCTGTATCCGCAATATTCCGGGACCACGACTGGAACCGTGGAGGACAAGGTTTCTGATGTACTCAAAGCGATGTCGTGGAATCCGGCGCTTGATTTCGTTCAGCCTTTTTTTGATGACCCCGATTACATAAATGCGCTCGCCCGCAGCGTCGACAAGGCTAGCGCGGACAATGGTCAACCCGAGCAGATCATTTTATCTTTTCACGGATTGCCTGTGCGCTATGTGCGGCAAGGTGACCCGTATGAGAAGCACTGTCAAAACACGGCGGCCTCATTCCGTTTAAAAATGGGTTACAGTAAAGACTTTGCACCGATTGCGTACCAATCCATTTTCGGCAGCGAGAAATGGCTGGAGCCGACGACGGAAGGTTTGCTGATCAAAGCAGCGGAGGCTGGGACGAAACACGTCGCTGTCATCGCGCCAGGATTTGTAGCGGATTGTATTGAGACACTCGAGGAAGTCGGCATAGGTCTCAGTGAGATATTCAAGGCGAAGGGCGGCGAGAAGTTGACCCTGATCCCGTGTCTCAACGACAGCACAGATATGATTGACCTCCTCGAAACACTTGTTGGACGCGAGATAGGGGAGTGTCTTGCCGTCGCTGCGCAAGCGCAACCAACCGCCTGATGCGGTTCTTCTATTCTGAAGATTTCAATCTGCGATTGCCGCCGAAACATCGCTTCCCCGGGCACAAATACGAGCTACTCCGCCAGAAGCTGCTATCCGACGACGTTCTGACCAACGATACGTTAGCGCTGTGCGAGCCTGCCGCGCGGGAGGATGTTATCCGGGCCCATCACAGCGATTATATCGTGTCGCTTGAAGATGGGTCAATTGATCCAAAAGCGATGCGCCGGATTGGGTTTCCGTGGTCGCCGCAAATTCCGCTGCGCGGCTTTCGGACAGCGGGCGGCGCCTTGCTTGCGGCCGAACAGGCTCTGCAGACGGGTCTTTCAGGTCAGCTCGCCGGCGGCACCCACCACGCCCATGCAGATTTTGGCGCCGGCTTCTGTGTCCTGAATGATTTTGCCATTGTTGCATTAAAACTGATACAAGACCGGCGGATCGACCGCGTCGCGATTATTGATCTCGATGTGCACCAGGGGGATGGTAACGCCGCGATTCTGTGCGATGATCCAAATATCTTTATTCTTGATATGTTTGGCCGGAAAAACTTCCCCTTTCGTAAATTTCCAGCGACGCTTGATGTTGCTTTCGAGGATAATCCGGGTGACGCGCAGTATCTCGAAGAATTGCGCAAAGTCCTGCCGCAGGTCTGGAACTTCGCGCCCGACATCGTGCTTTATCAGGCAGGTGTTGACCCCCTCATCCATGACAAGCTCGGACGCATGGATCTCAGTTTTGACGGCCTGATGAGACGGGACCGACTTGTCCTGGAAGGCTGCCACCGCCGCGGCATCCCGTGCTCAATGGGCATCGGTGGTGGCTATGCCGACCCGATTGATCTGACGGTGGAAGCCTATGCCAATACCTATCGGGTAGCCAAAGACGTGTACGGATTTTAGATCCCGTCCGATCACTTTCTGTAATCAAGCGGCGGCTGGCGATCACCGAGCAATGGCTCGTAGACATAGTTCACACCGCGGCGCTCATCAAACTCAGTACGGGCAGCATTTAGCAATTGCACGTCACTGAAGAGGCGCACCGCTGCGTTTGCCAATGTTTTTGACGCGAGATCCATCCCCTTGTGGCCGATCGATGTGCCGCCGGCAGCGACCGCCTGCCAGGAATGCGCAGACGTACCGGGTACCCAGGTTGCTGTATTGATGCTGCCGGTGGGGGCGCTCCAACTGACGTCCCCGACATCGGTTGAGCCGGCAGTAAAAAATTCTTCCTGGGACTTTATAGTGGTTGCTCTTTGCATTGCGGCGCCGCCATCCGGCATTGTTTTTTGAATCTGCTCGGCGAACTTGCGTTCCTCAGCAGTGTACTGAAGGCCGCCCAGTTTCGTCATCTCTTCGTGGAGCAATACCTGTAATGCGGTGTTGGGTAGCAGCGAAAGATTGCCGTGAATGATCTCCCAATCGACGTTAGTCCCTGTGCCAACGGCCGCCCCTTCGGCTGCCTTCTCGATCCGCGGCCATAGCTCCCGCAAATAGTCAGGATCAGGGTGACGGACATAATAATAAACCTCGGCAAAGTCAGGAACGACATTTGGTGCCGATCCGCCGGAGGTGATCACATAATGGATCCGGGTTCGGTCAGGTGTGTGCTCGCGCAGCATGTTGATCATCATGTTCATCGCTTCCACCCCGTCGAGAGCTGAACGCCCTTTCTCAGGCGAAGCGGCGGCATGGGTGGCGACACCGTTGAATCGGAATTTCGCGGACCGGTTGGCGTTATTGGTCGGGATGTCGGCGGAGTTTGTATCGCTTGGATGCCAATGCAGCACGACATCAATATCGCTAAAGAGCCCGGCCCGAACCATATAGACCTTGCCCGAACCTCCTTCTTCCGCCGGTGTGCCGTAAAGGCGGATTTCACCTTTTGTACCAGTCGCCACGAGCCAGCGCTTCACCGCAATGGCGGCAGAAATACTGCCGGCGCCAAACAGATGATGCCCGCAGGCGTGGCCCGCCGTCAGCCCGGCAAAGGCTGTTTTCTTCGGAACTGCGTCTTGAGAAAAACCGGGCAAGGCGTCCATTTCTGCAAGGATACCGATCACCGGGCCGCCAGCGCTACCCTGGCGATACCGCGCAACGAAGGCTGTCGGGATATCGGCTACCGCTTTTTGAATCGTGAACCCTTCATCCGCAAGGATTTGCTGCATGAGCGCGGTCGTTTCGGTTTCCTGATAACCAAGTTCAGCCGTCGCCCAGATTGTCCTCGCAAGATTGTTTGTCGCCTCTGCCCTGATATTGATATCAGCTGTGACATCAAAATCCGTCGCCTGTGAACAGGCAGGCACTATGGCGGCGAAGCATATCGCTGCCGCGAAGGTTTTCCTGAGCATATTCAGACATCTCCTCATTTATTCAGTACACAGCTCTTTCGTCTTGAGCAAAAACATATCTACTTCTTGCGGTGTTGTTATGTAGCTTGTGACGAAGCGCTTTAGACGGCCCTGCCACTTGTCGCCTGGGTAGACCCAGTCGTAGAACTGGGCACCTGATCCCAACAGCGCTTCCGCCACACCGTGCGGAAACGTCGCAAAGATTTCATTGATCTGCGTTACGTAGGCAACTTCACATCCGTCAATTTGGGAAAGACCGTTGGCCAGCCGTGTTGCCATGGCATTCGCATCGCCGGCAAGTTTGAGCCACAGATCATCAGCCAGAAAGGCATCCCACTGCGCCGCCATGAACCGGTTCTTGGACCAGACATGACCAGACCTCTTGTGCCGCCAGGCAAAGTCCTTTGTCTGCGCTGGCTCAAAAAATACAATTGCTTCTGCTGCAAGAGCGCCGTTTTTGGTAGCACCAAAAGACAGCACATCAACACCTGCACGCCAGGTAATATCTGCTGGCGCGCAGCCGAGATGCGCCACTGCGTTTGAGAACCGTGCTCCATCCATATGCACTTTGAGGTCATATTGTTTTGCGACGTTAGTCAGCGCAGTCACATCGGCGACCGTGTAAACCGTTCCGGCTTCGGTTCCCTGTGTCAGGCTCACAGCCTTTGGTTTCACGTGATGCGTTGTTTCGGGGAAGTAGAACCCCAGCGCTTGTTCAAGGGCCGCTACCGTCAGCTTGCCGTCATCACCGGCAAGAGTGAGCAATTTAGCACCGCCAGTATACATTTCAGGTGTGCCGACTTCATCCATCTGGATATGCGATATTTCGTGACAAAAAATACCGCCATAGGGTGGTACGAACTGAGACAGGGCGAGGCTGTTTGCAGCGCCGCCTGTGGTAACAAAAAAAACAGAACACTCGTGCTCGAATAGCTCGCTGAACCGGTCCCCCACGCGTTTTGTCAATTGATCTCCACCATATGCCGGCATGGCGCCGCTATTGGCCTTGTTGAGGGCATCCATAATAGTGGGGTGAACGCCGGCCCAGTTGTCGGAAGTAAAAAGCATCCGCGAAACTTGACGCCCCGGACCTCGTGCGTCAACCAGCGAGAGCCTCCGCCATCTGATCTGCAAGAGTGCCGTGATCTTCGACAATGCGCGCTGCCCCAGCCTCTGACAATCGATCACCATGCCCGTCGAAGCAATGCCCGCCACCCGTAAACCCCCAAACCGTCATGCCCGCGCTCACCCCAGCCCTGACGCCGTTAGCACTGTCTTCAATTACCAAGCATTTTGCCGGTGCAATACCGATTTTTGCCGCGGTATACAGAAAGATGTCTGGGGCTGGTTTGCCGGCGGCGACCAGTTCGGCTGAATAGGCATGTGGCGCGAAATGTTGAAGCAGATCGAACCGGGATAATTTGTCTTCGAGGTATTGCGCTCTTGTGGAAGAGGCGACGGCTCTCGCCACAGGTAGCGCCTCAAGCGCAATGACCATCTCTTTTGTCCCCGGCACCGCTTGTAGCATGTGACGGTTTCGGCGCCGGTTTTCGATCATCGTCGCGAACAGCTCGGTTGCTTCATCTTCGGTTGGTGGTCGTCCCAATATTAGCGCGTATTCTTTGGCCAATCTTGCCGCAAAAACGTCGTCGCGTAATCCTGTGAAAAGCTGAACCAAATCGACAGCCTGCCAAGCAAACCCTTTGCTGCGCATGAACGCCGCGGTGTCTTCAAGGCCGACTATTTCGCTGTCGACCAGGACACCATCGCAATCGAAGATGATTGCGTCAAACATTCAAGTGGGAAAACTCCCTTGTATGCCCACCAATATGTTCGGCAAACTTTTCTACCTTGGCAATATTATATCTGCGGGTCGCTGCCGGCATCAGAAAATAATCAACAAGAATCCAAATTGAAATGGGGATTGATATGAGATTGGCAAAAAGAACCAAGGCCATTCCCACATCATCTTCCACAGATATACCGCCGTACACACTGGCGGCGATACCGCCAATAAATCCCAATACGCCCAGAGCCAGTTTCAAAAACGCGATTCCGGTGTGGCCAAGAGTAAACCGCCCCACAGCAAAATAGCCGAGGAAATAATTGTACCCATATTGAATAATCGGGTTTTTCATCTCAGCAAAAAACACCTGGTCAAATCTTTGCAGCCCCTCGGAGGCGTCGATGCTGTCTCTGGTTTGATACAACTGCTTGAGAAATTCGTTTTCTGTCACGCCATCAACTCCCCACTTTGTTGGCTTATGTATTCTCTGGCTATATTCAAATTCTTCCTGCGTGCAGAACCTCCAACTAGGAACAGATCAATCAGCGCCCAGACCAGAAAACCACCTAGGGTAAGCAGCTTCAAAATGCCAAGCACCGGTTGCCCGAGAGCGAACCTATCAACCCCAATAAATCCGAGAAACAGGCTGAAAACAAAAATATGGGTCTGGTTTTTCCTATTTGCAAAAAAAAAGCTGTCAAACTCTGGGCGCATATCTGGTGAAAGCGTATCGCGAAGAGTAACCAGTTCTCTATAATATTCTCTGCTTTCCAATCTGTACCCCGCAAGAATAAAGCCCCGGCTGAGGCCGGGGCTTTATCAAAACACTTATTGTTTCTTTGAGCAAGTAGCGCCTACCCAAGACCTGCGAGGAATGCCAGCAGGAGGAGTGCGATGATATTGGTTATCTTGATCATCGGGTTCACGGCCGGGCCAGCTGTATCCTTGTACGGATCACCAACAGTATCGCCGGTGATCGCGGCTTTGTGGGCTTCTGACCCTTTGCCGCCATGGTTACCATCTTCGATATACTTTTTGGCATTGTCCCAGGCACCGCCGCCTGCTGTCATCGAGAGAGCGACGAACAGGCCCGTGATGATGACACCCATCAGCATCGCCCCGAGCGCGGACAGCGCTTGTGATGGTCCCGCAACAATCCCGACCAACACATAAAGAAGTATTGGGGTCAGAATTGGCAACATCGATGGCACAATCATTTCCTTGATCGCGGCGTTTGTCAGAATAGTAACGGCCTGTGCGTAGTCAGGTTTCTCCGTGCGCTCCATGATGCCCGGTTTTTCCCTGAACTGTCGGCGAACTTCCTCAACGATAGCGCCCGCTGCACGGCCGACCGATTGCATCGCCATAGAGCCAAACAGATACGGCAACATGCCGCCGACAAAAAGACCAACGACAACGTATGGGTTCGACAAAGAAAAATCGACAACAATGTCCTGGAAGAAGGGGTACAACTCAGCAGAAGATTCTTCAACAAAGTGTTTCAAATCTTCCGTATACGCAGCGAACAAAACCAGTGCACCGAGACCCGCAGAACCAATCGCATAACCTTTAGTAACCGCTTTGGTCGTGTTCCCTACCGCATCAAGCGTGTCTGTGGTCTTGCGTACTTCCGGATCGAGCTCAGCCATTTCAGCAATGCCGCCGGCATTATCCGTCACCGGGCCAAACGCATCAAGCGCGACGATCATGCCGGCGAGCGCCAGCATCGTCGTCACGGCAGTAGCAATCCCATAAAGGCCACCGAGGCTATAGGTTGCGATGATCCCGACCACAATGACGATTGCCGGAGCCGCTGTTGATTCCATTGCGACCGCTAGGCCCTGAATAACATTTGTCCCATGACCACTTTCCGATGCCTTCGCAACGGATCGCACCGGGCGAAACCCGGTACCGGTATAATACTCGGTGATCCAGACGATCAGGCCAGTGATCACCAGCCCGACAGCACCACACCAGAACAAGCTGCCGCCGGTAAACGTCTTGTCGGCAACGGTGTATGCCTCACCCCAGCCAAGAACGCTTGTCGTGACAAGGAAAAGAGCACCAAGCGACAAAATGCCGGTTGCGATCAGTCCTTTATAAAGAGCGCCCATAACGTTCGTCGACCCTGGGCTTAACCGCACGGCAAAAGTGCCGGCGATTGATGTGACAATACACGCAGCACCGATCGCCATGGGATAGAACATGAAGTTTGACACGGTCTCCGCGCCCAAACTGACAAAGAGTATTGAGCCCAGCACCATCGTTGCAGCGAGGGTGACAACATAGGTCTCGAACAAGTCGGCCGCCATGCCGGCACAATCACCAACATTATCGCCGACATTGTCAGCAATTGTTGCTGGGTTGCGTGGGTCATCTTCGGGGATCCCAGCTTCAACCTTACCAACCAGATCGCCGCCGACATCTGCACCTTTGGTGAAGATGCCGCCACCAAGACGGGCAAAAACCGAAATCAGAGAGGCCCCAAGAGACAACGAGATCAGCCCCGTAACGACGCCGCGGCTTTCTGGGGCGTAGCCCAGCATGCCGGTGAGAAAACCGTAATATCCCGCGATCCCGATCAGGGCGAGACCAGCAACCAGCATGCCGGTTACGGCGCCGGACTTGAAAGCGATGTCGAGACCTTTTGCGAGACTGTGCCGGGATGCTTCGGTGGTGCGCACATTGGCCCGCACAGAAACCAGCATACCGATATATCCGGCCGCCCCTGACAGGACGGCGCCGATGACAAACCCAAGCGGCGGGACAAAATCAAACCCAAAAAACAAAAACAGGGCAAATGTTACCGCGACGCCGACAATGGCAATTGTTGTATATTGCTTGTTCAGATAGGCTTGCGCGCCTTCCTGAATGGCAACAGCAATTTCCTGCATTCGCTCATTACCCTTGGGCGCTGACATCAACCCCCGAATGGTCAAAAACCCGTACAGAACTGCCAGGAAACCCGCCCCAATGACGAGCCACAACGCTAGAGACATGTAATCCTCCAAAATAATTTTCTTTTGCTAGATGGGCGGTGACAGACCTTGCCCTTCGGATCAAGTCCGGAAACTGGCAAAGCCCGCAGGTGAAATCAACAAGAAAGGTTGGTAGAGCTATGAAATGAAGGCCAGAGCGGTTTGTTTATTCGCGACAAGCTCTGTTATTCTGAATAAGCAGTAACACCTTCCCTAATCAGACGCATGGCCTCTTCTCTACCCCGCCATTCCTTCACTTTAACCCATTTGCCGGGCTCCAGGTCCTTATAGTGCTCGAAGAAATGCTGGATGCGATCGAGCATGATTTGCTGAACGTCGTTGTAATCATCGATATTGTCATAGTAGCGGGTCAATTTGGGGTGCGGCGCTGCCAGGATTTTTTCATCGAGACCGGCCTCATCTTCCATGATCAAAACACCCAATGGGCGGGCCCGCAGAACGGCGCCGGGTACCAGTGCGCGATTTGCCAGACACATAACATCGACGGCATCGCCATCGTTGGAGAGAGTGCGGGGGATAAAACCGTAGTTACAGGGATAGCGCATCGCGGTGTAGATGAAGCGGTCGACAAACATCGCCCCGGAGGCCTTGTCGATCTCATACTTGATAGGCTCACCGCCAAGGGGGACTTCTATGACGACATGAATATCTTCCGGCGGGTTTGGCCCGGCATCAATTTTGGAGAGATCCATGATTTCAATTCCTGTCTGTGGAAACCGGCGGTTTATGACCTTTCTGCCGCAGTGCAGCAAGAGTAAATTTAGCCACACCCTATTCCCTGCCGTCGCTCAGTCAGTTACTATATTTGACTGACCTAATTGGAAACACTCAAAAATGCGCTTTGTTGTTGCTCTAGTTTTTGCTCTTCTTATTTTTGGTTCTGGCGCCCGGGCCGAAGTGGCTGATATTCAGCTCGTCAGCTTCACCGCTGAATGGTGCCCGAACTGCAAAGTCCTTAATCCGAAGATGGAACAAGCCCTTGATCGGTTTTCTCCGTCCGAGGTTGAGCATGTGGTTCTTGATATGACCGATGATACAGCACGTTTTGCGTCATATGACCTGGTCGATGGGACTATTTTGGCGGGCGTTTATGGTGATTATCTCGGTCTGACGGGCATCGGAATCTTAACCGCTCCGGACTCGGGAGAAAAAATTGGCTGTATTGACCGCGAACATTCGGTCGAGGAAATTGTCAGCATCATTAGCAAAGCGCGTGAAATAGTGCTCACACAGGCGCCATTGCAACGACAGACCGGTCTTGGAGACTGTCCCGCAGCAAACGACAAAATCGCCCTTTAAGAAGTCAGGAACAGCGCGCGTTCTCTCTGCCGCCGGTCGGTCAGGTGTTCAAGAACAACGCCGCCGCTACGATTGTGAGTGAGAAACGCATCAGCCGCACCCGAAATATCACCGTCGTTAAACTTCACATGCACTTGCGAGCCGCCGAAGCCACCTGCCCCCAAATTATAGGCCAGTGATACCATGGCGGAGAACTGATTTTCCGTAGCAGGACGGGTTAGTGTTTTTCGTACAACGTCTTCTGCCTGGCCAACATCCTGCCGCAAAAGTCGATCTGCTTGATCCTCCGTGATGGTCCGCGGCTCGCCCGAGCGCATTTGATGAGCATACCCGATATAAAGTTTGCCGCCGGCCTCATATGCTTCAAGCCGCAAACCTTCTGACATCTTGATGATGTCCAGACCTGCTTTATTGATTCGAATATTGGCGTTTGCGGTCGGACTATCTGGATCTGCGGTAGATGCAGCAGCAAAAACTCTTTTCTTGAGATGGCAGGCCGCAGTCTCGGCAAAAGCGAAGCCGCGATCGCTGACACCGGTAAGCCAGGACGGGGCCCCGTAGCGCGCTCCTGCGAGCCAGAAAAATCCCAAAAACACGATCCATAACAGGGATGTAACCCAAAACTTTTTCATACTCGTCCTCTTTCGACCCGCTGCCGCGTTTATGCCCACGTGGCGCCCTCAAAAAACAAATGGACTTCAACCACATATATCAAGAATGGAATTTCACAAATGCCTCGATCGGCATTCTTGATGTCTCCAACCTGTTGACGGCGGCCTCTTGGTCAGCAAACCCGAGAGCCATACCGCAAAACAGCATTCTTTCCTCTGGCATCTCGAAATAACGTCCGACCGTTTTGTGAAAAACCGCCCACGCCTCCTGCATACAGGTGGCCATCCCCCTTTCGACCGCGAGCAACGCAATGGTTTGTATGAACATGCCGAGATGCGCCCACTGATTTTGGGCCATTTGCCTATCGATAGAAAAGAACAATCCGACGGGTGCGTCAAAAAACTCGTAGTTACGGGCCATCTGCATCACTCTGCCGAGCTTATCCTCACGGCTGATGCCGAGCAGCGCATACATGTCAGCAGCAACCTGGCGCTGCCTTGTTTTGTAAGGCGCCGACAGCGCCGCTGGATAAATCGGATATTCAGTACCCTCCCCATCTGGGCAGCGTGCCATCGCACCTTTTATACATGCCTTCAAATCCCTCAGTGCTTCGTCGCTGACGACATCGACAAACCATGGTTGCAGATTGCCACCCGACGGGGCACGTGATGCCTGCGCCAGAATGTCTCGGATCAGTTCAGCCGGAACTTTCTTGTTCAAAAAGGCACGTGTCGATTTGCGTGAGGCAACCGCGTCGCTAACAGAGATCATCCCTCTGCCATTTGCGTCTCGTCCGTGACCTCAGGGGCTGGCAGGCTTATTTCTGTCTCTGTTTTGGCCAGGTGATTATTGTTGACATAGGTCGCGCCAAAATAGCAAACGCCAACGGCGATGAGGTAGCCAGCCAAAATGCTGCTGTGATCGCGTGCAAATTTACTAACGATCTGCAAACGAACTGCTTTCCAAACCAGGAAGACAATTCCAATTGGCCAGGCAATGGACAGACCGGAGCTCTTTACCCCATCAACAAACCCTTCACGGCTCGCAATCCCAAGACCGCTTGCTGCGACGGCTGAAGCGCTGGCCGCGTAGGCAACAAGCGCGTGAACTGACCATTTCGGCAACTCAAAGTTGAAGCGATCATTCAACAAACCCTGTGCCGCGGAGAAAATCTGATCCGAAAGCACCGCATAGAATTTTCCCATAGTTGAAAAGGGAGCCTGCCAATTCGTGCTGACGCCCCAAAACTCGTAGAGAAGGCCAGTCAGCGCAAACACATTGACGCCGACTGTCAGCGCCACCCAAATAATTGCCAAAAGTCTCATAATACACCGCCCAACATTTTCCGGTTAACGACGATTGGACCGCGAAAACAGCCTGTGGTCAACCTCCAAAACCGAACCGCCTCTTGCGTGGGCAATTGCTCAATTTTGGCATAACTTGCTATTTTTATTCAGTTTGGTTCTGAAAAAAATATCGGCCCTTTGAATCCGCTTATAGAATTCAGGTCGAATTTCTTTGGGCAGCGGCAAAATGATCGCGCCGCTGGCGTGACGATCAACATCACCTCTCTTCCAATTCCCGATCAACTACATGTATACAGTCAGCGTCAATCGTACGTTTACGGACCGACCACCATTCAGCAGCAAATGGGATCCAGCCATTGTTGCCCCAACGCCCGCAATCCGCCGGGCTTTTCACCTGCCTCGAGGCCGTTATTCGGAATGGCTTACGGGTTTCTTGCCCTCAAGACCGAAAAGCTCAAGAGCGAAAGCATAAAGATGCGCCCGCTCCTCCAGTCGTTCGAACCGGGCGGCTGAACCGCCATGTCCGGCAGACATATTCATCCGTAACAGGAATGGCCCACCCGTTGCCTCATCCCGCAGACGAGCAACCCATTTCGACATTTCCCAGTACGTGACACGATAGTCAGCGAGGCCTCCAGTTGCCAGGATTGGCGGATAGGACATACCTTGGCCGATATTGTCATAAGGGGAGTATGACGCGATCCAGTCATAACCTTCTTTGGTGCGGATCGGATCACCCCATTCTGGCCATTCCGGCGGCGTCAGCGGCAGGCTTTCGTCAGAAATCGTGTTGATTACATCCACAAACGGGACCGCAGCAAGAACACCGGCGAAGAGATCCGGCTGCAGATTAACCGCAGCGCCCACGAGCAGGCCCCCAGCAGAACCGCCATAGATGATAATGTTGCCCTTGGTTGTATACCCTTTTTCGATCAAGGCTTCTCCGGAGCGGACAAAATCCGTGAACGTGTTCATTTTCTTGCCAAGCTTGCCGTCAAGATACCATCCTTGCCCTTTGGCAGAACCCCCACGGACGTGGGACAGGGCATAGATGACACCGCGATCCACCAGAGACAGAATGCTGGTCGAGAACCCGTCGTCGATATACGAGCCGTATGATCCATAGCCGTACAGTAGCACGGGTGCGGACCCATCAAGCGGCGTTTGTTTCAGGCGAATAATTACAACCGGAATTTCGGCGCCGTCATCAGCTACTGCGTCTATGCGCTCGACGACATATAAATCCGGATTGTGGCCGCTGGGTACTTCCTGCACCTTGCGCACCGTGCGCGCGCCGGTTGCCATATTATAGTCGACTGTTTCAGCCGGCCGCGACATACTTTCATAGTCGTAGCGGAGCGTAACCGTGTCGTATTCGCGGCCATCTGAAAAATAGACGCTATACGCTGCTTCATCGAAGGTGATCTCACGCTCATGGCCATCATAATCCGCGATGACAATGCGCGGGCGCGCATCCTTGCGTTCTGATCGAACCATATAGTCTTTGAACGTGGTCAGACCGCTGATCATTGTGCCCACTTCATACGGCACGACGTCTTCCCAGTTTTCGCGTGCGGTGGCTGCAACTGGTGTCTTCATGATCTTGAAGTCGACTGCGCCATCCTTGTTGGTGCGGATGAAGAACCAGTCATCGTGATGATCGATATAATATTCCTGATCGACTACGCGGGGCGCGAAGATCACCGGCTTGGCGGTTGGATCGTTGGCTGGAATGAGCTGGTATTCATTCGTCACCTGGTCGCCGGCATAAATGATGATATAGGCAGCGCTGGTTGTTTTACCAACCGAGAGGAACATCCCGTCATCGGCTTCTTCGTAAACCAGGCGGTCTTCCGCAGGGCTTGTGCCCAAGAAGTGGTGTTTGATCCGCTTAGGGCGCTGATTGTCATCCCGCTCGATATAGAAAAAGCTTTTGGAATCAGCAGCCCAGATCGCATCGCCATCAGTGCTTTCAATCGGTTCACCAATATCTTCGCCTGTTGCGACATCACGCACCTGCAATGTGTAATACTCAGAACCGAGACGGTCCGTGGCGTGGACAATCAGCTTGTGATCGGGAGAATTGTTGACACTGCCGATGGAAAAGAAATCACTGTCGCCGGCTTCTTTGTCGCCATCGAACAAAACTGTTTCCGCGCCGCCGCCGCGCGGCTGGCGCGCATAGATACGGTAGTTGCCGCCTTCGCGGAATTTTGAGAAATATTCGAAATCGCCATCCGGGGTTGGCACCGACGAATCGTCTTCCTTGATCCGGCCTCGCATCTCGGCAACCAGGGTTTTTCGTAAATCATCCAAATCGGCAGTGGATGCCTCGTAATAGGCAACTTCCGCTTGCAGGTGCTCGCGGATGTCAGCGCGCAGGATCGACGGATCACGCAACACGTCTTGCCAGTTGTCGTCCTTCATCCATGCATAGTTATCAACGCGGGTGACGCCATGTTGGGTAATTTCCTTTGGCTCCTTGCGCGCGACAGGCGCGGACAGTTCAGCCGTCTTTCCGGTAACCGATATTTTGGTTTGATTTACCACTTCTGTTTCCTTGTTTACTTCTCCGCATGCAGCAACTCCAAGCGCGGCGGCGACCGCGAAAAGAAATCTCAACCCATTCATGATGTGCCCTCCATAAACTCAGACATCTACGCGTGAACTAAAGGATATCCGGTCACGGGACCAGTACGTTTTTTAATCCTGAGATGCGGAAACTTCCATCAACTCGCGGAGGTTTTTGTCGTTGTTCAAGAAATAAATCTGTTGATCACCAATCTTCATGGTTCGGAAAGTGATCGTTCCTGCCGTGATATCACCGTCTTTGATACGCTCAAGGAAGTCCTCATAGGCCTCCTTGGTTGAGAGCTCCAGATAGTCACCGAATGCCTGTTGCCATCCCCCGTTATTTTGAAACAACAGCCGTATATTGACGTTGTTCGCCCGTGGATAACCCATAAAAAGGACATATTGCGGCGTATCGGATTCGAATATGCGGGTCTCAAGCAAAATGCACTCGGCCTCGTCCGTGTCGCGGCACTCGTATTGCAGCAACCCCTCCTGTTCAGCATACACAACGAAACTGAGGTCGAGGATTGTGTTTTCAGGCACCAGCGTCAATCGGCCGTCAGCAATTGCGGCTTCAAACCTGTCTTCGTCCCGCACGACTTCTCGGCGGAAGCCGTATCGATTTTCCGCCGCCTCGACACGGGCGATCTGGCCGAGTATTTTTTCACGCGCCGGCAAGGTCTCATCCGTTTTCAGATTTGCCAACGCCGTCTTGCCGACTTTCCCAAGCTCGAACTGGAAATAGGCATAGTCAAAAGTTTCAGCGTCAAGGCGGCCATCTTTCAACCGGGCAATCTGGTCGTCAGCAGTCATTTGCCAGGTGTTAAGTACCGGTGTCTGGACGAGAACAGCAACAACGAACAGCGCACCAGCCAGCCAGATATTTGCCTGCCGCAGAAAGCCATAGCCGGATGACAAAAGTGTACTGATGAACCAGACCACAGCGTATGCTGCAGCAAAAAGAACCAGGATCAGGGCATAAATTCGGGCAACCGTGAGGCCGTATTCAGACAGTCGCAGATACATTGCATAGAGAGCGAAGGCCGCAAGCAATGGCAAGACCCAGGATTGAAGGCGTACTGACCAGCGCAAAGCAAAATTTTCCGGCCTTCCCTCTTCTCCGATAACCGCGTTTGAGAAAACAATAGCTGCGACGATTGCGGAGACCATCAAAGACGCAGCGCTCCAGCCATCCCAAAGCTTATCGAGCCCTTGGACCAGAGCCGAAACTGCAAACAGTAACGTTGCCGCCATCAGTACTGGAGAGAGCACGCGCAATAACGCAAACAAAACATTACGTAGAGCAAGGACAATCCCTTCGCGTTCCCGAACAATCCCTATCGCGACCGCACTGGCCCCAAATGTTGCTGGAAGGGCAAAGGATTCGTCAAAAAACAAATCGGCGAAGAAATCTATGGAGATGAGATTGAATAAGGCGGCCCAGATACCGAGCACGGCCCAAACGGCAAGCGTAAACAACCCAGCGGAAATCGTAATAACCGGCAGGTTCCAGGCGAATTCGAATAACGATGGATAATGATTAACTCTTGCGCGGCGCTCAAACACCGTTCGGAAGAACGGTGGTGCGATATAACAGATAACTAGATTGGCCCAGACGCTGACCAGAAGCACTTGCGGTGTGATCTCGCCGGGATCCCCGAATGCTGCCTCGGCCAGCATATAGAGCAACGCTGTTGCAGCGCCTAGAATAATGGAAAACAACGCAGATGGTATCCGTGTCGCCTTGGTGCTGGTCAGGAAATGGGCGCTGGGCGCCACCAGGGCAAAAATGAACCCGGCTATCAGCAGCGGTGAGTTGATATCCTCACCTGCCAGTTCAACCAGACCATAAAGGGCAAGACCTTGAATGATTCCCGGGAGCAGGAACAAAAGCGCCGCCTCCCGCGGCGACCCGTAGATGTTGTGTTTGCGATCTGTCTGGTCCGGCATTCTTCTTGCTCCTCGTCAGGAAGCACCAGAATGCCCTTTTTACTGACCAAAATGAAGCAACTTTACGACAAAAAACCGCCCGCTGGTACTCAGCGGGCGGTTTCGGGGAAGGAGGACCAACTCCAGGGCACGGCGTTGATACTCCCCCAACACCGATTAATGTGGTTTGTTAAGAAAACTGGTTCATCGTATTGTCTTTTCCGCCTGCTTTCAGCGCGGCGTCGCCGGCGAAATATCCCTTGTGGTCATCGCCAAGATCGGACCCGGCCATATTCTGGTGTCTGACACAAGCAATTCCCTGGCGGATCTCCTCACGCTGAATGTTCTTGACGTATCCAAGCATGCCCTGCTCACCAAAATATTCCCGTGCCAGGTTGTCGGTGGACAAGGCCGTTGTGTGGTAGGTCGGCAAAGTGATGAGGTGATGGAAGATACCGGCGCAGTTTGATCCTTCGGCCTGGAACGTGCGGATCTTTTCATCCGCCGCCAGCGCAAGATCGCTGGTGTCGTATTTTTCATGCATCAGCTTGCTGCGATCGTAAGATGAAATATCCCTGCCCTCTTTTTCCCAAGAATCGAAGATCTGTTGGCGGAAATTGAGGGTCCAGTTGAACGATGGAGAGTTGTTATAGACCAGCTTGGCATTCGGCACGACCTCGCGGATGCGATCAACCATTCCGGCGATCTGATCAAGATGCGGTTTTTCGGTTTCGATCCACAACAGATCGGCGCCGTGCTGCAGTGATGTGATGCAATCGAGGACGCAGCGATCTTCCCCGCTTCCTGGTTTAAACTGGTATAAGTTACTTGGCAGACGCTTCGGTCGCATTAGCTTACCGTCACGGTTCAAAATGACTTCGCCGTTAGCGATATCACCTGGCAGCACCTCATCGCAATCAAGGAACGAGTTATACTGATCACCAAGGTCGCCAGGCTCATGGCTGATAGCGATCTGCTTGGTCAAGCCGGCGCCGAGGGAGTCTGTTCTGGTGACAATAACACCATCTTCAACGCCGAGTTCTAAAAAGGCGTAGCGGCAGGCACGTACTTTGGCGAGGAAATCTTCATGCGGAACGGTAACCTTGCCATCCTGGTGACCACACTGCTTTTCATCCGAGACCTGATTTTCTATTTGCAGGGCGCAAGCACCTGCCTCGATCATTTTCCTGGCCAAAAGATAAGTTGCTTCTGCGTTACCGAAACCAGCGTCAATGTCAGCGATGATCGGCACAATGTGCGTTTGATGATCATCGATGGCAGCCTGGCATTCTGCCTCCATTGCAACATCAGCAACCTCCCGGGCTGCATCAAGTTGGCGGAACAGCATGCCAAGTTCCCTTGCATCCGCCTGACGAAGGAATGTGTACAGCTCCTCAATCAGGGCCGGTACGGAGGTTTTCTCGTGCATCGACTGATCTGGCAGAGGGCCAAACTCAGACCGGAGCGCTGCAACCATCCAGCCGGAAAGATACAGATAGCGGCCTTGGGTGCTGCCAAAATGTTTCTTGATCGAGATCATCTTTTGCTGGCCAATGAACCCGTGCCAACAGCCGAGCGACTGGGTGTAGTTGGAAGGGTCAAGGTCGTAGGCCTGCATATCCTTTCGCATGATCGCGGCGGTGTATTTCGCGATATCAAGACCGGTTTTGAATCGATTCTGGGCGCGCATGCGGGCAACGGATTCGGCATTGATGCTGCTCCATGTTCCGTCATAGCTTTTGATCAGGTTGTCTACCTGCTCGAGATCAGTTGAAAACAGGCTTGACTCAACAACAGTGTCGTAAGGCATGATCGGTCCTTTTTACGCTAATGGCGCTTTTTCGTATTCCTTGTCTGCGTGTTTCACACACATGTCGCCCGCTTTCGTGTGTTGTCGTACAACAACACACTTTAATTCTTGTGCGTTTGTCACTTTTGTGACACGTGTGGTGTCATGGAGCAAAAGCGGAAACTTTTCATCGGGCCGCGACTGCGGCGCTTAAGACGGGAGCTTGGCCTGACCCAGGCCGGTATGGCAGAGGAGCTGGAAGTTTCACCTTCCTATATCAACCTGATCGAACGCAACCAACGACCCTTGACCGCAGACCTCCTGCTCCGCCTGGCTAAAACCTATGAACTTGATATCAAGACCTTTGCCGGCGATGGCGGCGAGGAACTTTTTGATCGGCTGGCGGAAGCATTCAGGGATCCGATTTTTCAGGAACTTGAAATCACCCGATCCGATATGCAGGAACTGGCTGCCGGCAACCCGGTTGTCGCTGAAGCGGTTGCGACCCTCTACAAGGCCTATCGCGAGAACAATCTTACCCTGACCGATATTCAAAGCGTTGGCAGTGATGAAGCCTCCGGTACGCCGCTGGAAGAAGCCTGGGCCTTCATTCAACACCACAACAACTATTTCGCCAGCCTTGACGAAGCAGCGGAACGGATCGCCCGCGAGACGGGATTGCGCGATGGCGATGGTCGCGCGGCCCTTGCCCGCCGGTTTGCTGACGCGCACGGGTTCGAAGTAAAAATTCTGCCTGCTGACATTATGATGGGCGCTTACCGCCGACTTGACCGGCACCGACGACAGCTGGTGGTTTCTGAAGCAATGGATGGCGCAAGCAGGCATTTTCAGATGGCGCTCCAGCTGGTCTATCTCGAACTAGGTGAACGGCTTCAAACAATTATCAACGATCTGTTTTCAGGGTCTGAGGCGGGGCAGCGGATTACCCGCACCGCGCTCGCCAACTACACTGCGGGTGCCATCCTCATGCCATATGACGAGTTCCGATCAAGCGCTGCTGAACTGATGTATGATGTTGAAACACTCGGCCGGCGTTTTGGCACCAGCTTTGAACAAGTCTGTCATCGACTGACCACACTACAACGCCCAGGACACGAGGGCGTGCCGTTTTTCTTTCTCCGAGTTGACGCCGCCGGCAATGTCTCGAAGCGCTACGATGGCGGCGGATTCCCGTTCGCACGTTATGGCGGCTCGTGTCCGCTGTGGAATGTTCATGCGACATTCCGGACCCCGCGGGAAATCCTGACCCAGATTATCGAACTGCCAGGCGGCGAGCGGTTTTTCTCAATTGCCCGGACAGTTTCCGGCGGCGCTGGCGGCTACACAGCAGCGCGCGCGGAACGCGCGATCGCCCTTGGCTGCCCCATCGATCACGCCGTCGACCTCATCTATGCGCAGAGCGTCGATCTCAATGCAGACAACGCAAAACCGATCGGCGTTACCTGTCGTTTGTGTGACCGGCAGGACTGCGTTGCCCGCGCGCATCCACCGTTGCACAAGCGCCTTCTCGCCGATGACTATCGCCGCACGACAGCCCCCTTTGCCTTTGCGTTTGATTAAGGCATAACCTCCCGATCGAACAGGACGGGTATGAACGATCTCTCATCAATCCCCTCTGGCCCGCCGTCAGGTTTTCAAGAACAGGTGCGCCGACTGGCGCGTCGCTTGCCATTGACAAATGCCAACCGAACGCTGGCGTCCATTTTGTTGCGGCTTGCTGGCGGAAAGCACCGCAAAGCATACGACGTCCCAGTCTTCGGGTCGCAGAAAGCACGCCTCTATCCATTTGATAATATATGTGAAAAGCGCGTTTATATCACGCCGCAGTTCTGGGATCCGGAAGAACGGCACTTTCTAAAAACATTCATACACACTCACGACAAGGATGATTTCATCTTTCTCGATGTGGGCGCCAATGCCGGCCTCTACTCATTGTTCACCCTTGCAGTTTGCGACAAGGCCGATAAAAAAGCGACCATCATCGCCATTGAACCGGACCCGCTGATGAAGGAGCGCATGGCGCACAACATAAAAGTGTCCGGCGCAGGCGAACAGACCACAATACTGCCCTGGGCTGTCACCGGCGAACGGCAGGAAGCATTCCTGCATCTCAACATCAAAAGCCGGGGCATGAACCGCCTCGATGCGGCCGCCAAGTCAGGCGAGGACGATGTCATCAAAGTTCAGGGTCATCCGCTCGTTGATATCTTTGCCGAGCGACGACTTGAACGAATCGATGTTATGAAAATAGACATAGAAGGGGCTGAGTATGCGGCGCTCGAAGCGTTTTTCAAAACCGCTAGTGACTGGCAGAAACCCGAAATGATCCTTATCGAGACATCCCATGAAGAACCGGAGAAATCCGCCTTGAAGCTGTGCATTGAGGATGGTTATGAAGTTGCCATGACGAACAAAAAAAATTCAATCCTTTTAAGGAATTCGCTGTCTGATGTCGCATGACTATGCTCTTGATCCACGCAACGACGAGATTCTGATCGATATCAACGGTGAGCTGTTTCCGCGCGATGAAGCCAAGGTCTCCGTTTTCGATTCAGGTTTCATGCTGGGGGACGGGGTGTGGGAGGGCTTGCGCGTTCACAAAGGCACGATCACCTTTCTGGAGCGACATTTCGACCGCTTGTATGAAGGGGCAAAAACGCTCGACTTTCAGATGAACGTATCGCGAGGGGAATTGCGTGCCCGACTTTACGCTTGCCTCAAAGCCAACAAAATGGGCGACGATGTTCATATTCGGTTGATGGTAACGCGAGGCACAAGATCGACGCCGTATCAAGATCCGCGCGTGACAGTGACCCCACCAACGATTGTGATTATCCCGGAATATAAGAAGCCTGTGCTCAACGATAAGGGTATCTCGCTTTTTACCGTTCATGTCCGACGTGGTTATCCGGATGTACAGGACCAGAAACTTAACTCCCATTCCAAACTCAACTGCATCACCGCCTGTATTCAGGCAACCAAGGCTGGCGCTGACGAGGCGTTGATGCTTGACCCGCACGGATTTGTCTCGACCTGTAACTCGACACATTTTTTCATTGTACGCAAAGGCGAGTTGTGGACCTCGACCGGAGATTACTGTCTTGGTGGTATCACTCGCTCCGTCGTGCTGGAACTCGCGCAGGCAACAGGCATTGTTGCGCGCACAAAGAACTTCTCTCTGACTGATGTTTATGGAGCTGATGAAGCTTTCATAACCGGGACTTTTGCCGGGGTCTCTCCGGTGCGTGAGATTGACGGCCGCATCATCGGCGATGGCGAAACTCGACCCATGATGAAAAGACTAGAGGCGCTGTACCTTGAGCGGATTGAGGCGGAGAATACATGACGAGGCGCATTGCCATGTGGTCAGGGCCGCGCAACATCTCGACAACGATAATGCGCGCCTTCGAGAACCGGCCTGACTGCGCGGTGATTGACGAGCCACTCTACGCACACTATTTACATACGACGGGCGATCCTCATCCTATGCAGTCAGAGATTCTAGCGGCCTTGCCAAGAAACTGGCGAGAGGCCGTCAGAGGGCTGACAGAAGCAACACCTGCCTCGATATTTTTTCAAAAACACATGTGTCACCACCTGACGGCGGATGTGGATCGAACATGGTTTAAGAAATTGAGCCATTTTTTTCTGATAAGGGAGCCTGCGCGCATGGTTGCCTCCTATGCCGATCGGATGGAAAAAGTGACGCCGGAGGTGCTGGGGCTCGCATTAGAGGCAGAATTGTTTGATCACGTACACGATTTGACAGGCGCCGTTCCGGCCGTCGTTGATGCAGCTGACATGCTGGCTGACCCGCGCGGGATGTTAACGAAACTCTGCGACCAGCTTGAAATCCCATTTCTTGAAGAAATGCTTTCCTGGCCGCAAGGGCCGCGCGCAAGTGACGGTGTTTGGGCACCGCACTGGTACAAATCAGTTGAATCATCGAGCGGTTTTCGCCCACAAGACGAACGGACGATTGCCGTTTCGCAATCACTACGCGGGATTGTTGCGGCATGTCAGCCACACTATGATCACCTTTACGCGCACCGGCTAACAGCAGACTAGCCATCATCATTGCTCTGACCTACTGTCCTTCCCAATAATGAGGGAAGATAACATCATGATCCGGGCAATCCTTTCCATCGCCACGGTGCTTGCATCCGTTCTTTTGTGCCAGGGCGCATTCGCCAAAACCGGTGATGGCGCGGAAAAATTCCGTCAGCTCGAAGATGACAAACTACCGACCCCCAACATGTATCGTGCTGCGACAGGGGAGCCAGGCCCAGAATACTGGCAACAGAAAGTCGATTACGTTATTGACGTTGCGCTTGATGAAGATGCCAAAAAAATCAGCGGATCAGAGCAGATCACGTATCGAAATAATTCTCCACATACTTTGCGTTTTCTGTGGGTAATGCTGGATCAGCAGCGCTTCGATAACTCATCCATCGCCCGCATGTCGGAGACCTCTTCAACGGCTGGTCAGCGCTGGGATCCTTCTGGCGAAGGCGACACGCTCAGCTATTCGACGCTTGCCCGCCAACAGGCCCTCTCCGACGTTGACTACGGTTTCCAGATCAAATCTGTGAAAGCATCAAACGGCCGCTCGCTCGACTACACAATTGTTGATACACATATGCGTATCGATCTTCCACAGCCATTAGCGTCGGGAAGATCAACTTCATTCTCAATCGCGTGGGAACATCACATCATCAACGAACCAATTGTCGGTGGACGTGGCGGCTATGAGCACTTTCCGGACAATGATACTTTTCAGTATTTTCTGGCTCAATGGTTCCCACGCATGGCGGTATTTTCGGACTACGAAGGCTGGCATACAAAATCGTTTCTTGGCCGCGGCGAATTTGGCCTCGAGTTTGGTGACTACGAACTTCGCATAACCGTCCCGGCCGATCATATCGTTTCAGCGACCGGTGAGTTGCAGAACCCGAATGATGTTCTCACCGCCGACCAGCGCGCGCGACTGGAACGTGCAAAATCCGCCGGCAAACCGGTTTTCATTGTGACACCAGAAGAAGCCGCCGAAAACGAAAAGGACGGCACAACCAGCACAAAAACCTGGATATTCCGGGCAAAGAATGTGCGTGATGTTGCTTGGGCATCTTCGCGCAAATACATATGGGACGCCAAAGGCCACAAGCAGGACAATGGTCAATCTGTTATGGCGATGTCCTTCTATCCTAATGAGGGTGAGCCAATCTGGTCAAAATATTCGACTGAATCTGTCATCCACACGATGGAAGTGTATTCTCGCTTCTCGTTTCCCTATCCGTATCCAACAGCTCAGTCGGTCAATACTTGGGAACGGGGTGGCATGGAGTATCCGATGATCACCTTCAACGGATATCGTCCGACCGAAGATGAAAAAACCGGCAAGGTTACGTATTCCCGCAGCATCAAATACCGATTGATCGGGGTTATTATCCACGAGATCGGCCATATCTACTTCCCAATGACGGTCAACACAGATGAGCGGCAATGGACCTGGATGGATGAAGGGATGAATTCGTTTCTCGACTATGTGGCGGCAATTGAGTGGGAAGAAAATTACCCGGCCTATGGTAACGATGTAAACGTGCTCGATAACATCGTCGATTACATGAAAAGCTCGAACCAGGTGCCGATCATGACGCAATCGGATTCGGTTCTGCAGTTTGGGCCTAATGCTTATTCGAAGCCGACGGCAGCACTCATTGTATTGCGCGAGACAGTGATGGGTAGGGATCTGTTCGATTTCGCCTTTAAGGAATATTCGCGGCGCTGGAAATTCAAACGCCCAACCCCAGCAGATTTTTTCCGCACAATGGAAGAGGCATCGGGCGTTGATCTCGACTGGTTCTTCAGGGGCTGGTTTTACACGACGGACCATGTCGACCTGGCGGTCAGATCCGTGCGCGAGTATCAGATTTCGTCAGAGGATCCTGACATTGAGTTTCCGCTGCAACGCAAGCAAAGAGCAGATGATTATCCGGAACCGCAAATCCAAAGCCGGAACCGCGCGGAAGGCATCGTGCCCTATGTCGAAAGGGTTGAAGAATTGCTCGATTTTTACAACCAGAATGATCGCTTCACCGTCAGCAATAAGGACCGCAACGATTACGAGGAATTTCGCGAAGGCCTGGAGAACTGGGAGGTGGCCGCTCTCGACCGCGCACTGAAAGAAGGTCAGTACATCTACTTTGTTGATTTCGCCAATCAGGGCGGGCTCGTCATGCCGATCCCGGTAACCCTTACCTATGAAGACGGGTCGGAAGAAGAAATGACAATTCCGGCAGAAATCTGGCGCCGGGATGCCTCGAGCGCGACCAAGCTAATGATGCTCGATAAACGCCTCGCGGCGGTTGAAATCGATCGGCATCATGAAATCGCGGATACCAATCGCAGCGACAATGCTTATCCGCCGCGCATCAGTCAGAGCCGGATCGAGCTTTACAAGTCCAAACGCGACAGCAAGGATTTAATGGCGGACATGCTGGTTGAATTGAAAGATGATGAAAAAGTCGATCACAATGACGGCGAAGAAACGAGCGTACCGCTTGAACCTGCAAATGATCAGTAGGTTTTTGCTGGTTGCGACGCTGTCCGCGCTGGTCGGGCTCCTTGCTGGCGCGCCACCAGCTGTCGCGCATCGGTTGCCGGTGGCGCTGACCACGATCGAGGTTCTGGACGATGGCAGGCTCGGGATCACGCACCGGCTGCATGCTCATGACGCGATTTCTGTACTCTCCGGTAATCCGGATCTGGTGCAACCCGAAATTGGCAGTGTTCGCTCCCAGGCAAAGATTGCTGTTTACGCCCGCAATCACTTTCTTCTCGGCCTGTCAAAATCGGGCAAAGATCCGGTCGCGATCGAAACAGAGATAGTCGGGGCAGAGTTGCAAGGAGACTATTTGTACGTCTATCAAGAGACAAGGCTGCCACGACCGTTGAGAGATTTGTATATTCGCAGCGACCTCCTTCGCGAGATTGGCGGCGACTGGTTAAGCCATGTGAATCTCGAGACCAATGGCAAGATCCGTACCGTTACCTTCTCCGGGAAACCGCGATGGAAAAAGATCGACCAGTAGAATGAACCGCGCGCTCGCTTTTGTAATTTTCTGCACTATTGGTGTAACCTGTGCGCAAGCTGATGACGAGATTGTCGTTACAGCAGAACGCCGGATCCAAGGCACCGATACCCTGGCCAGTAATATCGCGACAATTGACAACAATGAGATCACCTCACTGGGGGCAGATCATGTCTCCGAAATTTTGAACAGAGCACCAGGTGTGTTGATCCATCGTGGCTCGGGCCAGGAGCATTTAACCGCGATCAGATCCCCGGTCCTGACAGGCGGCGCGGGTGCCGGGTCTTTCCTGTTTCTGGAAAATGGCGTGCCGTTGCGCGCCGCAGGATTTGCCAATGTGAACGGATTGTTTGAGGCACAGACCGCGTTGCTTGACCGGGTGGAAATTGTTCGCGGCCCCGGCGGTGCTTTTTATGGCGCCAACGCCATTCATGGGGTTGTTAATGTGATCACCCCGGCGCCAGCTGATAATTTTCAGAGTGCGGCGGTTTCTGCTTCGGGGTTTCACAACAAGGTCACTGCTGCGGTTGCCCGGCAGAACCGGGGGCAAGGGATCTATGCCGGGTTTTCCGCGCATGAAGACACCGGGTTCCGAGCCGATAGCGGCACCGATCAGCAAGGAGCGATTGTTCGCTTCGCAGGGACCACAGATGGCTGGGCCCATGACACGATTATCACAGCAACCAACCTCAATCAGGAAACGGCGGGGTTTATCGCCGGGCCTGACGCTTACCGTGATCGGCGTTTAAGCCAAACCAATCCCAACCCTGAGGCGTATCGCGACAGCACGGCGCTACGCCTCCAAAGTCAATGGACAAAGGCGCTGCAGGGCGGAGAATTTCGTCTGACACCCTATGCCCGCTGGACTGAGATGGAGTTCCTGCAGCATTTCCTGCCGTCAAAAGCGGTCGAAGAGAACGGGCACTGGAGCGCTGGTTTTCAAAGCGCCTTCTACGCTGATGATCATTTCAGCTTTGGCCTCGATGGCGAGTACACGGAAGGCTATCTGACCGAGATACAAACCCTGCCAACGGTCTTCAGTTTTGTGCAAGGGGTTCATTATGACTACGACATCACCGCCGGCAGTTTGTCGGCATTTTTCAAAGTTGACCGCAATCTGAGCGAAGCGCTGACACTTACGCTTGCGGCACGGGCCGACTGGACGACGTATGAGTATAAGAACAATACCAGCGACGGCCCGTTTGGCCGCTTCATTCGCCCAGCCGACAGAAATGATGACTTCCTCACATTCAGCCCGAAAATCAGCCTGTTGCACCAGGCCGGGAACGGTCAATATTGGTTGAGCTATGCAGAAGGCGCGCGGCCACCACAAACGACCGACCTTTATCGTCTTCAGGGCAACCAAGATGTGACCGGCGTTGATCCTGAACACATTCGTAGCCTTGAGGCCGGATGGCGTGGTGACATGTCCGACACTGTCGGCGGCGAGGTCACTGTATACTACGCAAAAAAAGAAAACTTCCTGTTTCGCGATGCTGACGGCTTCAATGTAATCGACGGCAAAACACAGCATATCGGAATAGAGGCGGATCTGAATATCGCCATCAATGATAAGCTCTCTTTGAATGCAAATGGTTCGTATGCGGCCCACACCTATCGTTTTGACCGGCCTGTAAACAGCACAGCGAATGCCAGCGAGGCGATCAGCAACGGCGATGATATCGACACGGCCCCGAGAACACTTGCCGGTGCGCGGCTGATCTGGCGGCCTTCCGGCAAATCGTTTGCGCAAGCGGAATGGGTGCATGTGGGCGATTATTTTACTGACGCCTCAAACAATCATGACTATCCAGGGCATGATGTTTTTAACTTGCGGCTCGAAAAGTCCGCCGGTTTCTTTACGGCGTTTGCAGCCGTTCGGAATGTGTTTGACACGCGATATGCGACACGCGCCGATTTTGCTTTTGGGACAGAGCGCTACTTTCCCGACGCAGGGCGCACGCTGACGCTGGGTCTGCGGTACCGGAACTAAAATCCCGGCACCGCTTGGCAGATTCTGCCAGGGCCAGGGGAAAAGATTTCACCAGCCTTTTTGGACCTGCCCGTCTGCAAAAGAACCTGCACTCAAGGTACCCCGTTCGGCCTTCACCGGGGCCCGCAAAGTGACGCATAAGCACCTGCCCAAACATCTGGAAAATAACAAGAACATGCAGGGCTGTTTTGAGAATTGAATGGCCAGGCGCGCTAGCTCTTCTTCGGCCGCAGCACTTCAAATGCGAGACCACCTATGCCACCAGCCAGGATCTGAAAGAGAAAACCGATATCCGAGCGGCCGCCGCCAATCGGCACGGTGCCGTATTGCCATTCCATCAAAGACAGAGCGGCCCAGATGGCAAATGCCCCTGCGACCGGATAGGCTATCCGCCCTAACATTGGCAGCATCGCCTTGACCAATGAAGCGACAAAGAACGCAACGGCATAACCGAGGAGAATGACTGCCAAATACTGATACGTGCCAAGCAGGTCTGACAGCGTCGTAGATATACGTTGCTGTATCGTGATGGGCGCTCCCAAAGCAGCCAGGTCCGCTAGGACAAAATGCGTTGAAAAGGTACTCGCGGCCAAGTAGCCCAGCATAGCTGCTAAGACCCAGGCAAAAACATTCCGGAAAAAACCCATAATGAACCCCTTAAACCCGTTGAATCATCAAACCCGTTGAATCATCGCTTTTCGCAATTTCCATGCTATGTCAGAATTGAGCCTGCGCCTACACTCTATACGGCGAATTGAGGAGCCATTGATGAGTAATTTTATGAAAACAACAGCTATTGCGATTATCGCGGTTATTGGAATATCGACGGCGTCAGCCGCCGCACAGCCTCTCAGTCAGGAGATCGGTGCGGCACCAGAAGCGGCTGAGAATTACCAGTTAACTGATATCGCAACCGGCCTTGATACACCCTGGTCGCTGGCGTTTTTGCCGGATGGCAGCATGCTGGTGACCGAGAAACCTGGCCGCCTGCGGGTGATCCGCGACGACACTCTGCTCGCCAAAGCAGTCGGCGGTGTGCCGACTGTTTTTGCTAAGGGACAAGCAGGATTGTTCGATGTGGTTCTGCATCCCGAATTTTCTGAAAATGGCATGATTTACTTATCCTATGCCCATCAGGAAAACCGCAAAAACACTTTGCGGCTGGCCCGCGCGCGTTTTGAACCGGATACAGCCGGCGGCAGCCTTGCGGACTTTGAAGTCCTGTTCACCGGTCAGTCCTGGCGAACCACATCGGCGCATTATGGCGGGCGAATAGTGTTTTTGCCTGACGGAACACTGCTAATGAGCACCGGCGAAGGCTACCGGTTTCGCGAGCAAGCCCAAAAACTCGATAATCATTTCGGCAAGATTGTACGGCTGAACGATGACGGCACCGTGCCGGATGACAACCCCTTCGTTGGCCAAGCAGACGCTTTGCCCGAAATCTGGTCTTACGGCCATCGCAACCCACAAGGGCTTATCTTTGATGCCGAAAATGGGATTGTTTATGCACACGAGCATGGGCCACGCGGCGGGGACGAGGTCAATATTATCGAAAAGGGCACCAATTATGGTTGGCCGGTGATCTGCTACTGCATCGATTATACGGGTGCTGCGATCACCCCTTACACCCGACTTGAGGGCATGGCGCAGTCTATCGTCCACTATGTGCCGTCGATCGCACCTTCTGGATTGACCATCTATACAGGTGACAAGTTTCCTGATTGGCAGGGCGACTTGTTTATCGGCGCCCTGGCACACCAGCATGTTCGCCGTATCGACCTTGAAAATGGTGTGTTTGGGGCACAAGAAAAGCTGTTCACAAGTCTCGACAAGCGTATTCGCGACGTGCGCACAGGACCGGATGGATACCTCTACTTCCTGACCGACAAGGCAGGTGGCAAGGTGATCCAGGTGAGCCCAAAATAAGCAGCTGAATTGAGTGTCTTATACTTGCGTAAGGTTTGCCCACCACTCGGTTAAGTGCTTGCAAAATGCGCTTTTCTGGGCGAGACATATCGGAACGCTGAAGCGGAAATATACCAATTATGGTGGGGAAACAGGGGGCTGGAGGAACACCAGCGTCCTGCGCCGAGCCGCAAAAGCGGGCTTATCTCCACAGTAAAAAACCGATGGGAGTATCTGATGACCGCAGTACGTCACCAGTCCAGTTCAAAGACCTTGAGTAATTCGATTTTGAAAGGGCGCGCTTTGCGCCTGGTTTTGCTTTCCGGCGTGAGCGCCGCACTGCCTTGCCTGATGACGACCGCGCAAGCGCAGGATGTGACAGTCTCAGATGCACGCACCACATCGATCGAAACATCGACGGCAGATGGTGGTGCAGCGGCCAATGTGATCATCGACACCGCGGGTAGTGTGACAGTTGCAAGTGGCACCGCCGTGACGGTGGATTCGGACAATGATTTGACGGTCGATGGCAGTGTCACTGTTGATGCGTCTGACAACAGCAGCGGAGTTCTTTTGACGCCCGGATTCAGCGGCACCTATTCGCAGGATGGTGATATCCTCCTCGACCAGTCGCAGGCGCAAATTGATGCGGATGCAGCGGGTGATGATCCTGTTGACTACAACGACAACCGGGCAGGTATCCTTCTGGATAGCGGCGGCACGTTCACTGGCGATCTCACTCTAACCGCTGGCGCATCCATCGGGGTCTTTGGTGATATGTCCGCCGGCTTGCGGTTGCTTGGTGATCTTGATGGTTCAGTCAACATCGACGGCGATTTCTCCGTTAACGGTGAAGATTCACAAGGGGCCGCGATTTCCGGCAATGTTTCCGGGGACGTAATTTTCGGATCGAACAGTAACTTTTTCATCAACGGGGTCGGCGCCAACGGCGTTATGGTTGACGGCTCAATAGATGGCGCCTTCGTGTTTGGTGGCACCGTTCAGTTATCCGCCTACACAGACCTGATCCCAGACCCTGATAATGATCCTGATAATGACAATGACGCACAAAGAGGGCGGCAAAGTGGCGCCAGTATTGACATCAGAGGTGACGTCGGCGGCGGTGTACTGATAAATGGTGGTATACCAGCCAATCAGCTGCCGGACGGTGAGACCAATCCGCCAGCGGCGCAGGTGACTTCCTTCTCCTCCAGCGCAGCCCTCCTGATAACCGGTGGCGCGACCATCAACCTCGTTGATACATCAGGCCTGGTCGATCCAGCTGCCTATGGCAGCTTCGGCGTGATTAATCGCGGCGCCCTCATCAGTCAGGCCATTTACGACGATCTCGTTACCCAGGCCCTCGTTATTGATGACGCAACCATTATGGGAGGTGTGCGGAACGATAATACAATCTCTGCGACTGGCAGAAATGGCGACTCTGTTGGTGTTACCGTTCGCAGTGGCGCAAGCGTGCCAACGATCTTCAACAACGGTATTATTAACATCGCAACGGTGGGGACCGAGGGTAATACCGCCACGGCCTTTGGCATCCTGATTCAGGATACTTCTACGGTAAACTCGATCACCAACAATAACCTGATCAACGCCTCAACACTTAACGATACCGGGGATGCCGTCGCAATCCGCGATACGAGCGGCAGCGTCAGCCAGGTGACAAACTCCGGTACTATTGCGGCGCGGGTCCTGGACGAGTCCACCGACGGCAATACACTCGCCCCCACCGGTCAGGCCATTGCCTTCGATTTCAGCGCCAACTCAACCGGCCTGACAATCACCAACACAGTTTCGGCAGATTTTTCAGGCACGCCAGCCGACCGTGAAAATTTCGGCGTGGTTCTCGGAGATGTCCTTCTCGGTTCAGGGGATGATTCATACATAGCCAATGCCGGCTCGACGGCCGGCGACCTGTTCCTCGGCGCCGGCAACGACACCGTGGACCTGTCGCAAATGGCATCTATCTCAGGTGACATAGATTTCAATAGCGGCGATGACACGCTCACCGTCTCCAATGGATCTGTCACGGGTAATTTATCCTTTGGCACCGGGGCTGACGCGCTGAATTTCTCTGACGGCACTATATTCACCGGGCAAATCACCGATAGTGATGACGCATTGGATATCACGCTGGCGACGAATTCAGTGCTCAATTTCGCCGATACAGCCCTGTTGAATTTGTCAAGCCTGTCAGTTGACGCGACGTCTACACTTGGCATTGCGATCGCTGACCAGGGTACGGCAACCAGCTTGCTCAACGTGTCCGGTACAGCGTTGTTTGAAGATGGTGCGACGATCAATCCAATCTTCCTCGGGGCTGTTCCCAATGGCAGCTTCAGCTCGACGATTGTTTCTGCCGGGACGCTGAACGCTGATCCATCGATGATCAACGTTGGCGATGCAAACGGCAACACACCGTTTCTGTTCAACTTTGACGTGAGCAGTGCTGGGAATGATTTGGTTTTGGGGGTGAACAGAAAAGCAGCGTCTGAACTTGGCGTTGCTCCGTCTCTCGAAGCAGCGATTGACCCAACGATCGCGGCCCTTAATCAGGACCTTGCTCTGGGCACCCTGATTTTCAACCTGACGACACAGGAAGATTTTCAGAGCGCGTTCGGCCAGCTTGTCGCCGGGCCACTTGACGCACCGCTGACATATGCAAGGGCACAGACGAACTCTGTTACCAGTATCATCACACAGCGCCTCGATATGGCCCGCAATAGCGGCGAATACGGGCGCACTTTCTGGATCCAGGAAGAGGGATACTATGTCAATCGTGGCGCCGATGCCGCCTCTAACGGGTTCGACGGCGGTGGTTTTGCGATTGCAGCAGGCGTTGATGCCGGGCTCGAAGAAGGTCTTGATGCGATAGGTCTTAGCGCCTCATTCTCATCGGCGCGGTATGACGAACAAACCGGCGAAGATTTCCCGTTCAACAGGGTCACCTATGGGGTTGGCGCTTACGGCGCGGCTTCATTCGGCAATCTGCAAATTGATGGTCGTGCAGAATATGCGATTTCTGACAGTGATTCCGAACGCAACGTCGCGATCGGGAATATACGCCGTCTCGCGCTCGGCAAATGGGAAGGCACCCAGATTTCAGCGAGTGGCCGGGTTTCATACGAAACCAAAGTGTCTGATTTCTCAGTCGAGCCGTTTGCCAGCCTCGACTGGCTGTCACTTGATGAGGATGCCTATACCGAAACCAACGGCGGCGATGGGGTAAATCTGTCTGTCGATCAAAGGACTGCCGACAGCCTCAGAGCCAATTTTGGTGTGAAGGCCGGGAAAGTATATGAAGTTAAGCCAAACGCCTATGACACAGGTATACCAGGAACGCTGCATCCGCAGTTTACGGTCGCATGGTCATCCGAACTGAACACAGACCCGATCGAAGCAACCTACACCTATGCTGTCGGCGGAGACAGTTTCACTCTCTCCTCCAACCCAGAGGATGGCGCAGCGCTGATCGGGGCTGATGTGGCTTACGAAAACGAATATGCGAAAGTTCACATCGGCGCGTCGGGTACTTTCGGCGATACGACCGAAACATTTATCCTGAGAGCTGGCGTCGGCCTTAAGTGGTAAGCTGAGGCAACAGACAAATAAGTACAGCTGCATTTTCATGCAGGTTTTTTATTTTCAACCTTGAGATTAAGCAGCAGCGCCGGCGAGGGCCTGGTTGACCCAATCGACCAGCTGGCTTTTGGGTTTAGCGCCAACAGATGTTGCAATCGTCTCGCCATCCTTGAAAATCATCAACGTCGGTACACCGCGCACCCCAAACTGTCCCGGCGTGTTTGGGTTTTCATCAATATCAATTTTCGCGATCGTCAGCTTGCCGTCGAATTCCGTTGCAATTTCTTCCAAAGACGGTGCGATTTGCCGACAGGGGCCACACCAGGTTGCCCAAAAATCAACAAGCACAGCTTCATCGGCATTCAAGACATCATCGGCAAAACTGCCATCGGTTACGGTTTTGATCGCCATTGTCTGGCTCCTTCACACTGTTATTGTTCACGTGTCCCCAACATAAGCACCAAGCAACCGCAATCAAGCCTGCAGATGCCCGTTGCGGTGTCATCGATACTGCACAAAAGCGTGATCCATTTTTTCTGGCGGTATTTCCATCAACCGGGCCTCCCAGGTCCAGAGCAAGGCGCAGACAATCTGCCTCGATGGATAGATCTCCTGCAGCAGGGCCCGGTAGGCTGCAAGCTGCACAACGTACTCTTGCGGGACCTCGTCAACTGAAATTGGCGGTGGCCGATTGGTTTTGTAGTCAACAATCATCACTTTGTCGTTCGTTACGACAAGCCTGTCTATCTGTCCCGAAACAACGGTACCTTGGTCATTGTCAGTGAGCGATCCCATGATCGGTACCTCAGCCCTTGAGCCTTGCCCGAAAACATCCGCAAATGCCGGATCGGTCAATACGGTCAGCACTTCTGCCACCCATTCAGCCTGAATGCCCTGCTCGATAAGGGGGAAATGTTTCTGCAGCAGCTTCTGACCTGCCGGTTTTCTCTGCGCTTTTGCGATATCCGGTAATTTTTCCAAGAGCAGATGCAAGGCATTACCACGGGTGTACGGTGGAACCTGATCTTGTGTGTCAGACGCCGGTTTGTATGCGACCTCAAATTCTGAAGCCAGCCGTTCGTCGCCCTCGCTGGCCCATATCGATGAGGGCGTGATGCGCTTGGCTGCTTCTTCGACAGGTGCGGGCCTGTACAACCATGCTGGTGGCTTGATGACAGATCGTTGTGTGCTGGCCGTGGACTTTTCGATTTTCACGCTTTGCGCGCTCTCAATGCGCAGAATTTCGCCGCCCCACGGGGCCTCGCCAACAGATTTCAGATTGCTGAGCCGCCCGAGACGGTCGAAGGCGCGCGCGGCGAGGGTATACCATGACGCCTCCAAAGATGGTTTCTCCAGCAGCTTTTCCTTGCTGCTTCTTCCCGTAGCCTGACCACAGATATAAAGCCGGTCGCGCGCGCGCGTTGCCGCTACGTAGAAAAGACGTCGATATTCTTCCGCGCGAACACTCACCGCGTAGGCGCGCGCCTCTTTTGTTGCGGCGTTGTCTTGTTTCTGGCTGGATATCCGAACCGGATAACCAGGCAGTGGCTGATAAAACAATTGGTTCGTCGCCGGCTTTTCCTGGCCGAGGGACAAAAAGTTCCCCACCCGGTCAACATTTGTGTAGGCAGCATCTGCTAAAAACACAATTTCCGCTTCTAGGCCTTTTGATCCGTGTACGGTCATAACGCGCACCAAATCGTCCGTTCCATCAATTTCCCTTTTTAGGTCCGCCTCAAGACGTTCCACATGTGCAAGAAACCCCTGCAGCGTTCGAGGCTCACGGTTCTCAAAGGTGAGCGCTTCATTTATAAACTCGTTCAGCGCTTCGCGCGCACCAGGACCAAGACGGCCAAACATTCGTCGCCAGCCAGATGGTGCACCCGTCTCCAGCAAATACGAAAAAAACGCATATGGTCCGCGCCGCTGACCAATGCTACGGGCGGCACGCAAAGACCTTACCGCACGCCGACACAAATCGCTGACGGCACTATTTTCGTCATTGTCTGCTCTCGCGCACAAGGCCTGCCAAACCGATTGAGATCCTGACCTCCCGTAAGACACTTCAAAAAGATCCCCATCCTCAAACTCGAAAAGTGGACTTTTCAATAGCTCTGCCAGGCTTAAATCATCATTTGTCTGCAGCGCGAACCTTGCCGCTGCAAGCATATCCTTAACGGCTACGTGGTCTTTGAGGCCAATCCGGTCCGCACCAGCCGTTGGCACCTTTCGCCTTGTCAGTGCACGTACCGTCTCGTGGAAGACCGGTCCGCGCCGCTGGCACAAGATCATGATATCGCCCGGACGGATCGGGCGATCACTTGCCGTCAGCAGTTCACCATCATCTAGCCATCTAGCGATCGTACCGGCGATGTGTTCGGCCAGTCGGCGTGCCGGATCCGCGATACCCGGCATGTCAACCGGCGCGTCCCAGGGGCCTCCTTCCGGGCCCTCCTCCCGCTCAACAAGCGGCCATAACTCGACCAGCCCGGCGTCCCCATCGCGATACGCGGAGTGGCTCATCTCGGGATCGTCCGAAACACCCTTCGCCGCCTCAGGGTCGTTGAAGACTTCATCAACAAACTGCAACACCGGTGCCGTTGAACGAAATGAGAGAGTCAGGTTTTTCACGGCAAAGTCCCGCTCTGCCGCCTTGACTAGACCAGCCACCTCTGACTGCTGGCTGCGGAACAGATCAACATTTGCTCCCTGAAAGGAATAAATTGACTGCTTTTCATCACCGACAACAAATACAGAACGAGCGATTTCCCGCGCACCCGATCCGGCAAAAAATTCCTGCAATGGCCGCATTATGACATTCCACTGGCCATCACTGGTATCCTGCGCCTCATCAAGCAATATGTGATCGAGTCCCTGGTCAAGCTTGTAGAGCACCCAGTCCGGCGCAGTAGTGTGAAAAAGCTCGGCGGTCTTTTGAATCAGATCATTGAAGTCAAGATAACCGTGGGTTTTTTTATATTCCGTATAGTGCATATCTGCATCAAGTACCAATTCATGAATTGCCTTTGTGGTAGAGTAGAGTTCAAGGCCGTTGCATTCAGCAAGAACGTCATTCAGCGCTTCCTGATAGACAAAAAGTCGTTCTTCAATATCAGGCAACGCCGACTTGGCAGCGTTGTCGGCCATTTGTTTTCGCAGCTGCCCACTTGTCAGAAAAAACTCCTCGGCGGCGCGAAAACCCGCATCTCCACCATTCGAGTCAAGCAAGGCCCTGAGTTTTAAGGCGCGCTCCTGGTCCCGTTTCTTGCCGGACACAAATGCTGAATACGCGCCCTCCAGCCACTGACGGTTGAGGGATCGGAAAAACCTCTGTTTCAGAACCAGCGGTGAGATCTTCGCATCAACACCAAGATAGTTGGCCATCTGGTGCCAATAAGCAGCGTTCCCGCCAGCTTCTTCAATTGCTTTGCGGATATCTTGCACTTTACTGATCAGAACAAATATATCCTTGCGAAGGGTGCTTTCGTCAATTTTCTGCGTGAGTTTGAGAAAATCATCGCGTCTTTGTTCATCCCCTTGCCAGGCCTCAACAACCAGTGTGCTGACAATATTCTGAAAAACCACCTCAGCGTCACGCTCTTCCATGACAACAAATCCCGGTGACACGTCTGCTTCCAGCGGAAATCGTTTTAGAACACTTTCACAAAATGAGTGAATGGTCTGGATTTTGAGGCCGCCCGGTGTCTCCAGTGCCCGGGCAAAAAGACGCCGCGCATCTGATAACTCTAGTGTCGATCGTGCTGCCTGCTGATCGAGGTCGGATAACTGTTTCTTGAGCGTCTCATCATCCATCAATGCCCATTCGCCCAGCCGCTTAAATAGGCGCTCCGCCATTTCAGCAGCAGCTGCCTTGGTAAATGTGATACAAAGAATGCGCGCCGGATTTGTGCCTGTTAGCAACAAACGCATCACCCGATCCGTCAAAACCTTGGTTTTGCCAGATCCGGCATTAGCAGCAACCCATGCCGATACTGCTGGCGCGGTGACCTGTCGCTGCCGGGCGACGGTTTGTTCGTATGCGGAGGCTTCCGGGATCATCAGCCGTCATCCCCTTCCAGCACTGTCCACTCGCCTGTTCTGGCTAAGTGGTCATACTCGCCATATACGTTCCGGTAAAACGGGCGCGGCTGCGAAAGATATGGCTCGGATGGATTTTGATAATGCCGCAACAGCCGGTAGAGGTTTTCCTTCGCCTGTTCAGTGCCCGCCGCCGCTTCCGGACCGACAATCAGAGTGTCCGGCTTTGTCCGGTTTAATGCTTTCAGAAACGCATAACCGGATATCAATATTGTTGGCGTATCAGTGAAACCATTATGTTGCGCGATCAATGCGGTCAGTTGGAGTTGGGGACTAAATGTTTTTCCCTGTTTGTCCGTTGGCACCGCTCCGGTCTTATAGTCATATATAAACAAACCCTCTTTATAGTAATCAATTCTGTCCGGTCGTGCGTGGAGCGTATAGATCTCACCGCCTGCGAAAAATTTCCAGCTTCCTTTTTGCTCAACGATAACGGGCGTGCCCTTTTTCAATGCTGCTTCATGAAACTCTGTGAACCATGCGAAACTATCCTGCATACGGCTTTGCCAGAAAGCGCGGACTGATGGTCCTACACATGCCTTGTTGAATAATTCATCCGCATAACGAAGTAATGTGCCGACAGGATCAGTGGGCATATGCCGCGGATGTTCTAGCGCAAACCGGGCGAAGAGGTGGTGGTAAAAACGGCCCCGCATAGCAAAGCCTGGATCCATATTAAAATCGTCGAGCTTGTACAAACGCAGGATCCGGCTCGCATAAATACTATATGGATCACGAAGCAGTTTCTCGACCGCCGTGACTGAAAAGGCCCGGGGCCTTGCCTCAAGCGGAGGACACGGCGCGGGCGGGGAAGCATTTTTCATCGTCTCCGGCGTGTCAAGGCATCCGGCCCAATAGTGGTATTGATTTGTCTGATCAATATTTTCCAACTGCTTTGTGGCGGAGAGAATATTCTTCAAGCGCAGCAGCCAGCGCGATGGCTTTGACGGGGCCCGCTCGACCCGTTTCGACCGCGTGAGCAAGACTTCGCGCGCGCACACTCCTTGGGCAAAATCATGAGCCGCAAGCCCCACACGCCGCTCCGGCGAAGACAGGCCCAACTCCTTTCGCATTGGGCGTGACAAAAAGGAATCAGTCCGCGCTTCATCCGGCCACGTTCCTTCATTAAGGCTGGCGAGGATGACGAGGTCGGCCTGTTGCAGCCGCGCTTCAAGTGGCCCTAGGATCATCAGCCTTGGATGCAACCTGCCATGAAACCGCACCGGCGTGCCGGCGATCAGAGTCAAAAACAATTCCGGATAGGAAGCCCTATCTGTTGCAGGCAACAATACTGCCTGATCGAGAAGTTCCGCCAGAGCGCTGGCACCGGCTTCACCATCTTCGTACGACCAGAGCCTCAACCAACCCTGTTCAGTATCCGTTGCCGCAATCTGTTCTGCGGCGTGGATGTGGGCGCGGATCAATTCACCTGCACGTCGACCTGCCGCATAGAACGAAGCAGCAATATTCTCCAACCGGTCGATAAGATCACGAAACCGTTCCGATTGCTGCGCATCTTGTTTCGATGTAGCATTTTCATCCCGGGAGAGCGCATCCCACTCAGCACCGCCCTCAAGGCGCGCCCGCAATCCCGTAAAGCCTTCGCCTGGTTGCAAGCCGCGCAACATGAGATCCATTTCGAGCACCCGCGCTGCGTGTGATTTACGATCAAAACCAACAGCGCAGAGCGGATGCTTTAACAGGGCCAGCAAAGAAACCGGTTCTGACGGATCAATGAGCCAGGCAGCCACAAGGCGCAAAAAATTACCGCGCAGTGTGTTGGCAAATGGCACACCGGCAGAATCATCAAGTTTGATGTTCCAACGCTCCAGCAACATTGAAACGCGCCGCGCCAGGATCCTGTCCGGCGTTACCAGAATAGCGGTTTTGTCTTTTTCGGCGAGAACCGCGCGCAGCGCAATCGCGATCGCCTGCGCTTCTGCCGCTTCATCAGCCGCTTCCACAAGTGACAGGCCCTTCGTCGCCCTTTGCAGATCCGCCGTGCTCTGAAGGTCGTGCAATCGGGCGAGCCAGTCAGCCGTCGCCTCCGCAGGCCGCAGTGTGAGTGATATAAGCTGCTGGCGATCCGTTGAACGGATGGCATGGGCAACTGTTGGCCAAGCCTGTACATCAGTTCTCGGGAGATCAACAAAATACTTCTCCAGGAAATACTTGATCCCTGCCTGTGGGTGGGGATCCTCGATCTCTGTCCAGCCGGTGTCATCCAACACCTGATCGAGCCCCGGTAAAATAACACAGCCCACTGGCAGACCAGCCACCAGCTGCATTAACCGCGCAACAGCAGGCATCGACCCTGTCGATCCAGCAATAATTACCGGGTCCACCGGCGCTGTTCCAGCAAGGGATTCATCCCATTTAGCACACAGGGCTTCAATCAGTTGATGACGGTGTTCTGATGGGTCCAGTCGGTCTCTGCTTGCGAGATAATTCGGCCAGGCTTTTGTGATGATTTCCAGAAACTCAAGTGTGACTTGCCAATGCGTCGCGTAGTTCTCAGGGACAAGGGATTGTAGATTATCGAAGCTTACTTGTTCCGTATAAAAAGCATCAAGCATAGATGCCAGCTCATCGGCAGCCTTCAAGTTGGTTGCCCAGTTCGGCGCACCGCCTTCCTCACCACACACACTGTTCCTTTTGTGAACAAGGTTTGCCAGAACCAGACGCCGCTCAAGCGCAGATATTGCAGGTGTCAAATCACGGTCCACGCTGCCGAAATCCGGTACGCCTTCATCGTCAATGTCGCCAAGAGTTTTAATCCGGGGCAAAAGAAGCGCGCTTGGATTTGGTCCAGCCAAAGTCAGAAACGTATCCGTCAATGCCCGTGCGGCACGGCGTGTGGGCAGGAAAATTGTCAGGTCTGAAAGGCGTGCCGGGTCGGCTGAATGCCTATCGAGGAGTGTCCCAGCGAGGTCCCGCAGAAACGGACGGTCAGGAGAGATCGTATATAGGTTGGGACCAGCGCCGGAGAACAGATCCGCTAGAGGAGCATCCTGATTACTCATGAGCCTAACTTTTTCATGTACTACTGAGGTATTTTTCTGCTGCTGCCAATCCGGCAGGATCGCCAACATGCATCCATCGGCCATCATACAGAACACCATAAAGGCGCCCCTCAGCCATCGCCTTATCCCAGAACCGTTTTGTAGAGACCGGCCTCAACGGTTCATCCGCAAAAAGGCGGGGGTGGATAATTTGCACCCCGGTGAAAATATATGCCGTTTCGTTTTTGGCGCCGGCGTCAGGCCACGACAAAACGCCATCGGCCGTGCACAGAAAATCTCCCTTGCCGGTATAGCCGCTCGTCTGCTGTTTTGGGCACAAAAGCAGCAACGCATCCATCTCATGATCCTGCCAGAAGCCGGTGAGCACCTCACACGCATCCATTGTGGTATCGATCATAATCGCATCAGTATTTGCACAAAAGAACGGTTCATCACCAAGCTGATCCCTTGCCTTGATCAACGCCCCACCAGTCTCCAGTAATTCACCACGTTCATCGGAAACGAGTATTTGCGGCGCCGTTCTTTTTTCAAGATGCTTTTGCAGCTGTTCGGCCAAATAGTGGGTATTGACAATAGCTCGCTTGACACCTGCTTCCGCAAATCTGTCAAGCGTGTAATCGATCAGCGGTTTTTTTAACACAGGCACAAGGGGCTTTGGCATGTTATCTGTATAAGGACGCATCCGCGTACCCAGACCTGCGGCAAGAACCATGGCTGTAACGATTGGCATGCTCATCGGGTACTCGCTTCCGGAAAATGTTCTTTTGCCCAGGCGAGAACCGGTTTTAGAGCGGGACGGCCGATATCTTCGGCGAAATGGCGCTCGACCCGTGGTAAAAGGCTGCGGTACTTCGCCTTCCCGTCTCTAACAACCAACCGGGCAAAGATGCCCAAAATTTTGGCGTTTCTCTGGGCTGCCAAAATGGCATACTCCACGTCAAATTGATCTGTATCGAAATCTTTCTGTCGGCCTTTCATTTCTGCTTTGTACGTGGCCTGCATTTGGGTGGCAAGATCAGGCGAAACATCCCGGCGCGCATCCTCCAGGAGCGATACGAGATCATAAGCACGGTGACCGATCAGGCCATCCTGAAAGTCAATAATTCCTACGCGGCCGAGGCCCTTGCGATTTTTAAGCCAAAGCAAATTTTCTGCGTGGTAGTCGCGCAAAACCAAAACTTGTGGTGCTTGTAATTCTTGCAGCACTTCACGCCATGCAGCTGCGTAGGCCACCCCGGCATCGTCTGGCGCAGCAGCAGCCCGCTTAAACGGCCAATACCACTCCATCAGCAGATTCGCCTCGACCTTCAGGGCAGTCTCATCGAAGTCCAGAATGGTATAACTAGCAGGTACGGGCTGTTGAACCGGTGTATTATGCAGATGCACAAGCACATCGATGGCGGCTGAATAAAGTAGCTGCTCCTCATTGTTGGACGGAATATGCTTTGCATAGAGATTATCACCAAAGTCTTCGATCAGCGCAAAACCAGCCTTTGGGTCAGCCGCATAAACCTCCGGGGCATGAAGGCCCGCAGCGCGAAGTAATGAGGATATTTCGATAAATGCATGAAGATTTGGCCCTGCCAGACGCGCCAGCGCGTTATAACCAAGCGCTGCTCGCTGTTCTGGGGTAGCGCCGGGCGGGCACGGTGCACTTTCGACAGCCGGCGGTGCGTCCATCAACAGTACCTGGTCTGCGCCCCTGTGCAACCGTCGGTAAGAGCGCGTCGACGCATCGGCCCTCAGCACGTCCTGACGCGCCCGGCCCCAGCCGGCGCTGTCCAGAAAGTGTTGTAGAAGTTCTCGGCGATCACTGGTCACGTTTTTATTCCCTGTGCTTCTGTTTTCAGGCCCTGCAGCCGCCGCGACCACCCTTGTCGGTGGTCGCCGGCAGAAGAAAACGTTACTTTCCTGCCGGTCTCGGCAATGAGGGCGATTTCCACAGTTAGAGCACAAGGCGGCACCAGCGCGTCGGCTTTGTCCGGCCACTCAATGAGAGAGATAGCCGTCTCTAGCGCATCTTCAAGACCCAATTCCCAGATGTCGTTTGGCTTCTCCAGTCGATAGAGATCGAGGTGCCAGATCGGCGCCGGTCTTGTGTCGTAAGTCTGGACCAGCGAAAACGTCGGGCTTGGCACCTCTTCGTCGGCGCCGGCAAGCGTTTGAATTATCCCTCTGGCAAATACCGTCTTGCCGGCACCGAGCGCACCTTGCAAGCGCAAGACATCGCCGGCCTTCAGGCGCGGCGCAAGAGCGCCTGATAATCGGCGCATCTCTGCTTCACTGGTCGTCGTACAGACTAAAAGAGGATCACTCATGGCGCTGTCATATCTGATGTTGCCGGCAGACAAAAGTTCCGTGATTGCATCAGCATCTCGCAGATCAATGGTTGGCAAAGGCCATATGAGGCCTTACATCGGCTGTTCGATCCGACGTTAATGAGACAATTCGAATGGCTAAAATTACCTACATTGAACATGACGGCACGCAGCATGAAATTGAAGCCGAAAACGGTCTGACGATTATGGAAACGGCGGTCAAAAATATGGTTCCCGGAATTGATGCCGACTGCGGCGGCGCTTGCGCTTGCGCGACCTGCCATGTGTATGTGGATGCAAGCTGGCTCGAAAAGGTTGGAACACCAGATCCGATGGAAGAATCCATGCTCGATTTCGCCCAGGAACGGCAGGAAAATTCCCGCCTATCGTGCCAACTTAAAGTCAGTGACGAAGTGGACGGTATTGTTGTCCGCTTGCCTGAATTTCAGGGCTGATCGAGACCCTGTAACCCCTTGACCGATCAAGCTCATGATGCTGCATTGAACAAATGCAGAACGACCTTGCGCTCGAGCAACTAACCAGCACCCTGGATGAAGGGCATGCTGGCTTGCGCCCCGAAGTTACGGTGGCGGTGACCAACGGGACCGCGCGATTACTCGTCGATATGGGTTACGTGGTGCTACCGGAGTTCATTTTGCCAAATGGCCGCCGGGCCGATCTTGCCGGCCTCGGACCAAAGGGTCAGCTGCTCTTTGCAGAAGTCAAATCCTGCCGCGAAGATTTTTTAGGTGACAACAAGTGGCAAGAATATCGCGAATATTGCGATCTGTTTTTCTTTGCCGTCAGTCCGGATTTCCCGATTGATATATTGCCGATGGCTGAAGGGCGCATTCTGGCTGATCAATTCGGCGGCGCGATTTTGACGCCTGCGACCGGGCAACAGCTGGTGGCCGCTCGCCGGAAGGCGCTGACCTTCGCCTTCGCCCGGCAGGCGGCGAACCGGCTTTTTGCCAACCGCCTTTGAGCCAGCCTTAACTAAGCGACGAACGAGAGTTTGGTTTCTAATCTACCAAAAGCGGAGTCTGGCAGCGTTGGGCAAAGAAGTTCACTTTTCTCCCCCGAATTGAACTTCTCTCAAGGCGCCGCCGCTGTTCCTGACAATTCCAGCCGGCCAGATGCCTCACCGTAAATTGAGCGGCGCAGTTTTGATTGCAGGGCCCGTCGCCATTCGTTAGTCAGAACCGGTCGGAGGTATAAAAATGTCTATTATTCGGTTCATCATTTGTTGTTTGACACTGTTGAGTGTCGTCGCCTGCACCCGGTCTGACCCCATGCAACAGCCGGGCGTTATTGAACTATCCAACGTGTTCAAAGCCGACTTCGATCTGGTTGACCACAATGGACAACCAGCGACAGATGAGCGGTTTGCGGGAAAATCCTTGCTGATTTATTTCGGCTTTGCCAGCTGTCCTGATGTCTGCCCGGCAGCGCTCAGCGTTATGTCAGCAAGTATGGAAGAGTTGGGTAAGGATGCAGAGAAGATACAGCCACTGTTTATCTCGGTCGACCCGGAACGTGATACGCCGGAAGTATTGAAGGCCCACCTTGCCTTTGATGAGCGTATTCTTGGTCTGACCGGCGACCTTGAGGCCGTATCTGCTGCGCTGAAGGGTATGAAGGGCCTGCCGCCCAAAAAGCAACTAATGCCTGACTCCGCGCTGGAATATCAGGTGCAACATCTCAGAATGTTCTATTTCGTCGATGCGCAAGGCAGCCCTCAGATCGCCCTCCTGGACAGTATGGCGCCCAGGGAGATGGCGGGCGTTTTGAAAGCTCTTGTTAACTAATATTGCTTAAAACATAACAAATCGCTTATTTGTGCACTGCACCCTATCCTGTGCTCATAAACACCTCTATGTTAAGTTCAGGCTGGGGAGTTGTGTAGGCAAGGCAGATTTATCTGCAAAAACAGGGGCGTAATGTTATATACCGCGTTTGAGTTCGGGCGAAATGTACTTCGCCCATGGCGAACCGCCGCCCGGTTTGGCACTGAGTTTTGGCAGTCTCCCTTAAATCCGGCGAAGAACAGCTGGTTTGGCCGAAATGCCGCCGCTTCACTGTCAGTTTTTGAGAGCATCACACGCCGTTATACAAAACCCGAATGGCGTCTCGATTTCACAGAAGTAAATAAAGTCAGCGTGCCGATTCGTGTCGAAACCGCGTGCCATAAGGATTTTGGCTCGCTGATTCATTTCAAGCGTGACGAGGTAGCACTCAAAAGAGCCAAAGGCGCAAAAGCAGGCCCCGATCCGCGGGTGTTGATCGTTGCACCAATGTCCGGTCATTTTGCGACATTATTGCGCGGTACGGTTGAGGCAATGCTCCCGGAGCATGACGTGTTCATTACTGATTGGGTGGACGCACGGAATGTCCCAATTAGTGCTGGCACTTTCGATCTTAATGACTATGTCGACTATCTGATTGAGTTCTTGCAAGTGGTCGGACCGGAAGCACACACAATGGCGGTCTGCCAGCCCGGCCCACCGCTCCTAGCTGCAATCGCAGTGATGAGCGAAACGGATGATCCAAACCTGCCAGCAACAATGACCTATATGGGCAGCCCCATTGATGCTCGCAAATCTCCGACCGTCACCAACCAACTGGCTGAAAAACAACCATTTGAATGGTTTGAGAGCAATATGATCCAAAGCGTGCCGATACCGTATTCGGGGATGCTGCGCCGGGTCTATCCAGGCTTTCTGCAACTCATGAGCTTCATCTCAATGAATTCGGACAAGCATCTGGACGCACATCACGATTATTTTAACCATCTGGTTGAAGGTGACGGCGACAGCGCCGAAAAACATCGCGGATTTTACGATGAATATCTGTCCGTCTGCGACATGACGGCTGAGTTTTACCTGCAGACTATTCGTGACGTTTTTCAAAACTATTCCCTCGCAAAGGGCGAGTTCCGCCATCGCGGCAATCTGGTGAAACCGGAAGCGATTACAGACGTTGCGTTGATGACGGTTGAGGGCGAGCTTGATGACATCTCCGGCATCGGCCAAACACAAGCCGCCCATGACATATGCTCAGGCATCCCGGCCAAAATGAAGCGCGACTATGTGCAATCGGGCGTAGGCCACTACGGCGTCTTCAATGGGTCGCGCTGGCAGAATGAAATCCAGCCGGAGATCAGGGATTTTATTCGCAGGCATTTTGACGAAACAGCGGAAAAAACGACCCGGAAAAAATATGCAGCGCCACACCTCAAACTGGTGAAAACCGCCTGATTGCCCTGACGTTCAGCTAAGACTAGGGTAGCGAAAATTTTTCACTGCCCCGGGGTTCAGATGTCCAAGAAAATCAAGAAAGGCGACCGGCTTTATCTGGTCGACGGATCTTCCTATATCTTCCGTGCCTATCATGCGCTGCCACCTCTGACCCGCAAATCCGACGGTCTGCCGGTGGGAGCCGTTTCCGGTTTTTGTAACATGTTGTGGAAACTGCTCGCCGACGTCAGCGACGATGCGGTAAAGGAGATGGGAACGCCGACCCATTTCGCGGTGATCTTCGATCATTCATCGCATACATTTCGTAACGATCTGTATTCTGAGTACAAGGCAAACCGAGATGAGCCGCCGGAAGATCTGCGTCCGCAATTTGGCATAATTCGCGATGCCGTGCGCGCCTTTGGCCTGCCGTGTATTGAAATGGCCGGCTACGAGGCGGATGATTTGATCGCGACCTACGCCGAACATGCTGATCGGAGCGGTGCCGAAACTGTGATTATCTCCTCCGACAAGGATTTGATGCAGCTCATCACCGACCACACAACCATGTATGACACGATGAAGTCTAAGAAGATATCGCGCGCCGAGGTTGTTGAAAAATTTGGTGTCGGTCCAGAAAAAATGATCGACCTGCAGGCGCTGGCTGGTGATTCCGTCGACAACATTCCGGGGGTTCCCGGCATCGGCGCAAAAACAGCGGCGCTGCTTCTCGAAGAATTTGAAACACTCGAGGCATTGCTTGATCGGGCAGAGACCATCAAACAGAAGAAACGACGGGAAAACCTGATTGAATTTGCCGGGGATGCCCGGATGTCCAAAGCACTGGTGACGTTGAAAACCGATGTACCGATCAAAGAAGACCTTGCCAGTTTTGTTGTGAAGCCAATCGCATATGATCAGCTCGTCACCTTTCTTGAGAGTATGGAATTTACGACGTTAACAAAGCGCGTCCGTGCGGCTGGCGGCGTTGAGGGGACGGTCAAAACGGCAGCGGCAAAATCCGCGACTTCTGAAATTGATACGAATGCGTATGAAACTGTCTATTCCCTAGATCAAGTTAAAAAATGGGCAGACAAGGCATATTCACGCGGTGTTATCGCAGTTGATACGGAAACTACCGGCTTTGATGCGATGTCTGCAAGGCTGGTGGGAATCTGCTTGTCAACTGAACCGGGGGCTGCCTGCTATATTCCGCTCACACATGGTCATAGTGACCTTTCATTGGAAGATCCCGATACGCGTAAACAACTACAGGCCAAGGCAGTTCTCGACCTCCTCAAACCGATGCTGGAGGACGCTGCCGTCTTAAAAATCGGCCATAACTTCAAATATAGTTTGTTGATCCTGCGACGCCATGGCATCAGCCCCCAACCCATCGATGACACTATGCTGATTTCCTACGCCGCTGAGTGTGGGCTGCATGGGCATGGTATGGACGAGCTGGCCAAGCTGCATTTGGACCATGAACGCATCAAGTTGAGTGATCTTGCAGGCACAGGCAAGAAACAGAAAACCATTGACCAGATTCCGATCGCCGATGCTGCCAAATATGCAGCAGAAGATGCCGATATCACACTGCGTCTGCATCAGGTATTGGTGCCGCGGCTCATCAAAAGCCGCATGAAGACCATGTACGAAACACTTGAGCGACCAATGACTTACATCATTGCGGAAATGGAACGCGAAGGCGTCAAGGTCGATCCGAATGTTTTGTCGCGGCTTTCTGGCGAATTTGCTCAACGCATGGCGGGCCACGAATCGAGCGCTTATGACCTTGCAGGTGAAGCGTTCAATCTTGGCAGCCCGAAACAGATCTCTGAAATTCTGTTCGATAAACTGGGGCTGCCAGGGGGCAAAAAAACCAAAACAGGGGCCTGGTCAACAGGTGCTGACGTTCTTGAAGATCTGGCGGCACAAGGCATTGAAATCGCACAGGAAATTCACAAATGGCGGCAACTTTCAAAATTAAAAAGTACTTACACAGACACTCTGCCGTTGGCAATCAATCCGGAGACCGGTCGTATTCACACATGTTATTCTCTCGCCGCGACGCCCACCGGTCGGCTTTCCTCTAATGATCCTAATTTGCAAAACATCCCGATACGGACGGAAGATGGACGCAAAATAAGGACGGCATTTATTCCTGAAAAGGGCAACGTTTTGATTTCAGCTGACTACAGCCAGATTGAACTGCGCCTGCTTGCGCATATCGCAGACCTTGCAAGTCTGAAACAGGCCTTCGCCGACGGGATTGATATTCATGCGATGACCGCATCCGAAATGTTCGGTGTACCGGTCAAGGGCATGGATCCAATGGTGCGACGTAAGGCGAAAGCAATAAATTTTGGCATTATCTACGGCATTTCCGCCTTCGGACTGGCCAACCAGTTGGGCATCTCGCGCAGCGATGCCAAGGACTATATCGATAGCTATTTCAAGAAATTCCCCGGCATCAAACAGTATATGGACGATACGATTCACAGCGCTAGGACTGACGGGTTTGTTGAAACTGCGTTTGGCAGAAAGACCCATACACCAAAGATCAAGATACCAACCTATCGCGCTTATGCTGAGAGGCAGGCGATTAATGCGCCGATACAGGGCTCAGCTGCCGATGTCATTCGGCGCGCAATGATCCGTATGCCATATGCGCTAGGTGAGGCAAAACTTTCAGCGCGAATGCTCCTGCAGGTGCATGACGAGCTGATTTTTGAATGCCCGAAAGTAGAGGCCAAGAAAACCTGTGCCGTTGTTAAAGAAGTGATGGAAGCTGCGCCTCTGCCGGCCGTGAATATCAATCTGCCGCTGATGGTCGAGACCGGCATTGGCCAAAATTGGGACGAGGCACACTAATTTTTTTCAGTGCCGGGACAAAAGACAATCTGCCGTCTTAAAAATAAGCTGGAGCCAATATATGCGGAGACTACTCTGCGAACAGTATGACGTCATACTCATTGGCGGGGGGCACAATGGGCTGGTTTGCGCCTACTACCTGGCAAAGGCAGGTTTGAGTGTTCGGATTTTCGAAAGCCGTGGTCTTGTGGGCGGGGCAGCCGTTACCGAGGAATTTCATCCTGGATTTCGCAACTCTGTTGCAAGCTACACTGTCAGCCTTCTTAACCCCAAAGTCATCTCTGAGATGGAGCTTGCAAAGCGCGGCCTCAAAATCTTGAAGCGTCCGATCTCAAATTTCTTTCCGCTGGAGGATGGGCGCTACCTGAAACTTGGCGGCGGTCTTGAGCGAACTCAGGAAGAGTTCCGCAAATTTTCTGTACATGATGCAGCCCAATTACCACTCTACTATGAACGACTGGAAAACGTTGCAGAGGTGTTGCGCAGACTATCGGAAAAGACACCGCCAAACCCAGGCCAGGGCCTGCGCGCTGGCCTTTCGGCCGCGATGCAACTATTGCCAGTCGCAAGAGGGTCGTCTGACTTACAGCAGGACGTTCTTGACCTGTTTACAAAAAGCGCCCGCAGATTCCTCAACGCCTGGTTTGAATCTGAACAGGCCAAGGCGGCGTTTGGCTTTGACGCAATCGTCGGAAATTATGCAAGTCCGGATACACCTGGCTCCGCTTACGTTCTTCTGCATCACGTGTTTGGTGAAGTAAACGGCGAGAAGGGCGTCTGGGGTCATGCCATCGGCGGTATGGGGGCAATTACAAGCGCCATGCGCAAAGCATGTGAAGAAAATGGCGTTGTTATTTCAACGTCGGCACCAGTTCGATCAGTCTGCGTTGAAAATGAGGCGGCCTGCGGTGTGACATTGGAAAACGGTGATACTTTTTACGCCGCGCGCATTGTCGCCAATGTGAATCCAAAACTTCTCTATGGAAAATTGATGCCGCATGAGGCGCTAGAACCGGAGTTCAAACGTCGTATTGACGCATATCAGTGTGGATCTGGAACATTTCGAATGAATGTCGCGCTCTCAGAATTACCCGACTTTACATGTCTTCCAGGCACAAAAGCCGGCGAGCACCACCAGTCAGGCATTGTCATCGCACCAACGCTCGATTATATGGACCAGGCCTATATCGATGCCAAACAGTATGGCTGGTCAAAAAAACCGATTGTAGAAATGCTCATTCCCTCAACCGTTGACGACACACTAGCCCCCAAGGGCAAGCACGTGGCGAGCCTGTTTTGCCAGCAATTTGCACCAGAGCTCCCCGGCAAACGGGCGTGGTCCACCGCCTCTGAGGAAGCGGCAGACCTTGTCATTGATACCGTCACTCAGTATGCACCGAATTTTAAACACTCCGTGCTCGGCAGGATGATATTGTCACCGCAAGGCCTGGAAGATAAATTCGGACTCATTGCCGGGGACATAATGCACGGCGCCATGACACTTGATCAGATGTGGGCTGCACGGCCCATTCTAGGACATGGCGACTATCGTGGGCCCGTTCGTGGCCTCTATATGTGCGGCGCAGGCAACCATCCCGGCGGTGGCGTTACTGGGCTACCGGGCAGAAACGCCGCGCGCGAAATTTTGAATGACGCCAGGCTGCCAGCACCAAAATAGCGGTGGCTTATCCCCATGGGCCGCGGGCGGCGATGCCCGCGGACGCATAGCCATTTTGCGCAACACGGCCAGCCAGTGTCTGCAAGCGTTCAATTCGGTTTTGTGTGTTTGGGTGGGTTGAAAACAGATTATCCGCCCGCTGACCATGCAGAGGGTTGATGATCATCAACTGGCCAGTCGCTGGGTGGCGCTCTGCGGTCGGGTTCGGGATGCGGGCCGCTCCATTCGAAATCTTGGCCAGCGCTGACGCCAGCCATAAGGGCTGACCACAAATCTCCGCACCAATCCGGTCAGCTTCATATTCCCGCGTCCGACTGATCGCCATCTGAACAAGAGCCGCAGCCAATGGTGCGAGCAGCATGATCGCGATCGCACCGATCAACCCGCCATTATCCCTGCTGCCGCCGAAGAAAATTGCAAAATTGGCCAGCGACGTAATCGCGCCGGCGATGGTCGCTGTTACGGTCATGGTCAAGGTGTCACGATTTTTTACATGCGCCAGCTCATGCGCCATTACGCCGGCAATTTCTTCATCCGACAGCAGTTGCAACAACCCGGTGGTTGCAGCGACGGCGGCATTTTCCGGATTACGGCCGGTGGCAAATGCGTTCGGTTGCGGGTTTTCCATTATATAGATTTTCGGTTGGGGCATCCCCGCGCTGTGAGCAAGAGCGCTGGTGATTTCTGCATAGCGGCGGATTGACCCTGAAGCATGCCGAGGGTCGACTTCACGGGCATTGTACATGCGCAGGACGATCTTGTCGGCATTCCAGTAGCTGAATATGTTCATAACGCCCGCGAACAAAAGGGCAATTACCATGCCGGTTGCGCCGCCAAGAGCGGCACCGACAAAGCCGAACAAAGCGGTCAATGCCGCCATCAACATGCTCGTCCTCACAACCGAATTCATTGGTTTTGTGCTCCCTGTCATATTAAACAACTATACATTCAAGTAAGCACAGACAGGATAGTTGCAATATCTTGGCCATGGCAGATGACGAAAAAGATATGAGCCCACAGAGCGGCAAGACAGCGCTGACGGAAGACGGCATCCCGCTGGTTGTGAACGGTGAGCGGTTGTCAAAAACAGCGATCCAGGCTTTGCGCGAAGCAAGGGCGCGCGACAAAGAACCGAAAGATGAGGCCGGGTTACCAAAAGAGATCAACGGTCCCAAAGGGAATGTCGAACCCACCCGCTATGGCGATTGGGAAAAAAACGGAAGGGTCAGTGACTTTTAACCAGTGCGTCGCCGACCACGACCCGTTCTTGCATAAACTCTTCGAAAGTTCGTTGATGCGCGTCATTGGTGAAAGCCGTGTAGGGGATAAAAACACCGTCAGTGGCGTCATGTAGAAGTACATACCCGGTTTTGAGTGCCCGCATGCCAAGCAGCGCCTGCCAGGTATAAGCTCGCTGCCAGCCATTACCCTTTTCGATGATCCCGTCATGCGATGTCGTGACCTGCCAGCCGGTCAAAAAGCTGCCTCTATCCGAGGGTGATGGTTTCTTCTCACCTGGCGCGGCTGGCCGCAAGACCAAGACAAACAAAATGGCGGCTGATGCACCGCAAAGACTTGCTGAGGCAATATAACGCCACATCTCTGCCGGCATATGGCGGATGATGAGCGCTGCGACAATGCCGATAAAGGCGGCGGCAAACGGAACCGACAGGCCAGACAGGAAACGAAGCGCTGTGCGGGCCCGTGTTCTGGGCCGGGTCAGCGCTTTTTGCACTTCGTCGTAGTGCGCCTCGGTCCGCCGGAAGGTAAGAGCGAAATCCATCTTGCGACCCTAGGGTGCTTCGCGCCGCCGCCCAACAGTTGCCAAATCAGCTTAGAGTGTCCGCTCTTTTTGCTCGACGGTGAAACACTCGATGACATCACCAGCCTTCAGATCATCGTAATTGGCAAAGCTCATGCCGCATTCTTGACCAACCGGCACTTCCTGAACATCGTCCTTGAAGCGCTTAAGCTGAGAAAGCTCGCCCTCGTGGATGACGATGCTGTCGCGAATAAGACGAACCCTTGCACCGCGCCGCACCATACCTTCGACAACACGGCACCCGGCCACTTTACCAAATTTCGAGATGTTGAATACTTCCAGTATCTCAGCGTTGCCGATGAAAGTTTCATGGATCTCAGGATCCAACATACCCGACAGAGCGCCCTTCAAGTCGTCCAGTAAGTCGTAGATGACTGAATAGTACCGGATTTCAACATTCGACTTTTCAGATTCGTCACGGGCCTGTTTGTTGGCCCGAACATTAAAGCCGATTACTGGCGCGTTGGAGGCCTCTGCGAGGATCACGTCGCTTTCAGAAATACCGCCAACGCCGGTGTGCAGAACTTTCACGCGCACTTCATCCGTAGACATTTTTTCAAGAGAACTGACGATCGCCTCAACGGAGCCTTGAACGTCAGCCTTGATGACGATCGGTAACTCTTTGATCTCAGCGTCCTTTAACTGCGACATCATCATCTCAAGCGAAGAACCGGAAGATTTGGCATTTGCTTTTTCGCGCTGTTGACGCTGACGGAATTCAGCAACCTCCCGGGCCCGCGCCTCGGTTTCAACAACGACGAACTGGTCACCAGGCTCCGGTACACCATTCAGTCCCAACACCTCAACCGGCATTGCCGGGCCTGCTTCCTTGATTTGTTGACCCTTGTCATTGACGAGCGCACGAACTTTGCCCCACTCCGCGCCACAGACAAAAATGTCACCGCGCCTAAGGGTGCCGCGCGCCACAAGAAGCGTCGCGACCGTGCCGCGGCCTTTGTCGAGTTTTGCCTCTACAACAGCGCCTATTGCCGGGCGGTCCGGATTGGTTTTTAATTCAAGAAGCTCTGACTGCAGAAGAATCGCCTCTTTCAAGCCATCAAGATTGATTTTCTTAAGCGCCGAGACTTCGACGTCCTGTACTTGCCCGCCCATCCCCTCAACCTGCAACTCATACTGAAGAAGATCAGTGCGCACTTTATTTGCGTCAGCTTCTGGTCGATCAATCTTGTTAATCGCTACAATGATCGGAACGCCTGCCGCTTTGGCGTGATTGATAGCCTCAACCGTTTGCGGCATGACAGAATCATCCGCCGCGACGACAATGATCACAATATCTGTCACCTGCGCACCACGCGCACGCATTTGCGTGAACGCGGCGTGGCCTGGCGTATCCAGGAAAGTGATCTTGTGCCCGCCATCGAGAACAATCTGATAGGCCCCGATATGCTGGGTGATGCCACCGGCTTCTCCAGACACAACATCAGTCTCGCGCATCGCATCAAGCAGCGACGTCTTACCGTGATCGACATGTCCCATGATCGTAACGACAGGTGGTCGCGGTTTCAGATCTTCATCCTTATCGTCCAGTCCCGCGAGGCCCGCTTCTACGTCAGCTTCTGATACGCGTTTTACGATGTGGCCCAAGTCTTCGACGATCAATTGCGCCGTATCGGCATCAAGTATCGTATTGGCGGTGACCATTTGGCCTTCTTTCATTAGCTCCTTAACCAATTCAACGGCACGCATGGACATGCGCTGAGCGAGTTCCTGCACCGTGATTGTTTCAGGGATCACAACCTCGCGAGCGACTTTCTGGCCATCGCCAGAGCGCGCCTGGCGGGCCTGTTTTTCGCGCTCCCGAGCGCGCTTCACTGACGCAAGTGAGCGTTGCCGCTCTTCATCGTCGAGCGCATTGGCGATCGTCAGCTTCCCGGTGCGACGGCGATTGTCTTTTGGCTTCGTTTGGTTTCGCGTATCGTCCACAAACTGGCGTTTGGTCTTGAGGCGCCCACCCAATTGAGCCAACGGGTTGTCCGCATCTTTTGCAAAGCCCGGGTCAGACTGAACTGCACCTTCTTCCTTGCCTTTACCGCGCACGTCTCCCTTGGCAGCGAGGCGTTTCTTGCGCTCAAGCTCTTCTGCTTCCAGCGACAGACGAGCCTCTTCTTCAGCACGTGCCCGCGCTTCAGCTTCCTTGGATCGTTTTGCTTCGTCGTCGGCCTGCTGCTGGCGTTCAGCCTCGAGTTTGGTACGCTCGGCTGTCTCTCGCTCTTCGCGTGCGGCTCGTTCAGCTTCCTCGCGCAAAAATTTTTCTTTTTCGTGAACCTTAGCAACCTTTAAGGCGGCGGCCCTTTTCTGTTTTTCAGTTTCAGAAAGAGTCCGCAGAACCTTGCCGTCTTTTTTTTGCTCAGCCTTGTCGTCAACAGGCTGTGCAACAGCTGCCTTGGTTTCGACCGGCTTCACCTCTTTGGCTGCCGGCGCCGCCATGCCTTTAGGGGCGATCGTGCGTCGTTTTTTTGTTTCAACCACAACCGTTTTCGACCGACCGTGCGAGAAGCTTTGCTTCACGGAGCCGGTTTCGGTTTTGCGCAAAGTCAATTTGCGCTTTGGTTTGGCCTCATCTTTTGTTTCTTCGCTCATTCAGTCTCCGGCTACCCGTTTGTTTAAGGTAGGCTGTTCCTATTCGGAGTGCAGGACATAGCCTCACGATCACGCAGGGTCTACACCACTTCTCCAGTTTATGCGCCGCAAAGCGCGGAAATCGTCTCCTAATCGTAGGTATCTGTCGGTTTGGGTATAAACCCCGACAACCTGTCCACTTCCTTCAGAAAATTGCTCCCTGATCTGCCCCTTGCAAGACCAAGATGCACTACATTCATACTGCCCAACGCCTGATCGAGATCAGGTCCAGAGAAAAAACCGACTATCCGGCAAGGCTCCGATTGGGACGCAATAATTTTGCGGACTTTCTCCAGGCCGTCTACTGCCCCATCAGATGCATGGATATAGGCGATAAAATCACATTTTTTAAGCCCCGCCCGCACTTTTTCAAAACCCGAGATCACCCCGCCACTTTTTTTTGCCAGACCCAGCGCATCAAGCGCTCGCTTCTCAAGACCCTCGCGCACTTGTGCAATAAGCCCCTGATGACCGTCTTGGACTTCCGCCTGCTGCTTGAATGCGCGAGCGAAAAGCCCTTTTTGGACCGCGACGGCGACGGCCTCGGCTGTCGCCCCCACCCAGGCGCCGCGACCGGGCAACTTTCCGCCAAGATCAGGCACAACAGTGCCATCCGGTGACCGGACGAACTTTAGCGCGGGCCGGTCCGGGGGAATGACCTCACCCGTTGCAATACAGAGGCGGTCATTCTTCCGGGGCAGACGGAGCGTGATATATTCCGCCTCAAGCGTCTTCAGTCGTACCCTCCTGTTCTTCCGCTTCCGCTGCTGCGGCAGCTTCGGCATCCAGATCGGCCTGTGTCACCCAACCAACCGCGTGACGGGCCTGCTCGATCAGAAATTCAGCCATTTCAGGCTTGAGACGGAAGGCTTCAAGCATGCCCTCGTAATGTTTCTTCTCACCACCGACATTCTCGGTCCAGCCGGTCAGATCATCCGCGGCACAACCAGCAAAATCTTCAACGGTTTTCACTCCTTCCTCAGCAAGGGCGATGACCATCTTGGCACTCAGGCCGTCCATCTCATAGAGATCGTCCGCAACACCCATTTCGAGGCGTTTCTGGTTAAGCTCCTGGGCTTCCTTGTCGAGAAATTCGTTGGCACGCGCCTGCAGTTCTTCGGCTGTTTCCTCGTCAAATCCTTCGATCATTGCGACTTCCGCAACGTCGACATAGGCGATCTCCTCAATACGGGAGAACCCTTCTGACACAAGAAGACTGGCGACCATATCGTCGACGTCCAGTGCTTCCATGAAAAGCTCTGAGCGGTGCGCGTGTTCCTTTTGACGCTTCTCGGATTCTTCGTGTTCTGTCATGATATCAATCTCGAGACCTGAAAGATGTGACGCCAGACGAACATTTTGACCTCGCCGGCCAATCGCGAGCGAAAGCTGCTCGTCGGGGACCACGACTTCGATACGCTCGGACTCCTCGTCCAGCACCACTTTGCTCACCTCAGCTGGCGCCAGCGCGTTCACGATAAATGTTGCGACATCATCAGACCACGGAACAATATCGATCTTCTCACCGCCAAGCTCGTTGACGACTGCCTGAACCCGACTGCCCCGCATACCAACACAGGCACCGACCGGATCGATCGAACTGTCATTGGACATAACACCGATTTTTGCCCGGCTGCCCGGATCGCGCGCAACGGCTTTGATCTCGATTACACGATCATACACTTCCGGCACTTCCTGCTCGAAAAGTTTGGCCATAAACTGCGGGTGAGTTCGTGACAGAAAAATCTGCGGACCACGCTGTTCCCGGCGCACCTCCCCGATATACGCCCGGATACGATCGCCCTGGCGGATCGCCTCTCGTGGCAGTTGCTGGTCACGGCGCAAAATCGCCTCAGCGCGACCAAGGTCGATTACCGCATGACCATATTCAATACGCTTGACGATGCCGTTGATGATTTCGCCGACACGGTCTTTGAACTCTTCGTATTGTCTTTCCCTCTCGGCGTCGCGAACCTTCTGTGTAATGACCTGTTTGGCACTCATTGCGGCCTGACGCCCGAACTCAACTGGCGGCAATGGATCCGACAGGAAATCGCCAATCTCTGCTTCCGGATTGCGGTCGCGGGCAATACCGAGGCTGATTTCCGCGGCTTCGTTTTCAACTTCCTCGACAACTTCCATAAGTCGCCATAGTCTCGTTTCGCCAGTATCCGGATTGATCTCTGCCTTGACGTTCGTCTCATGGCCGTAGCGCGAGCGTGCGGCACGCGCGAGGGCGTCTTCAAGCGCTTCTACGACAATGGCTTTATCGATGGACTTCTCGCGGGCTACCGCCTCGGCGATCTGAATCAATTCAAGCTTGTTGGCACTAACGGCCATTTGTCTTCTCCATTTTATGCTTCCTCTGTTTCATTGTTTTCGTTTCCGGCAGATGCCGCCTTCAAAGACTCACGGATCAGATCATCCGTCAATATCAGCTTGGCTTCCTCAATAAGAGAAAACGGGACCAATGTCGTTTCATCTTCACCCTCAAGATCAACACAGACATTGTCGCCATCGATACCGGCCAGCACACCACGAAATCGCTTGCGGCCTTCGATCAATTGTCTGAGCTGCAGCTTTGCCTCATACCCAGCCCAACGGTCATAATCCTTTTGCCGGGTCAATGGACGGTCAATGCCGGGTGACGATACCTCCAAAACATAGTCTGCCGAAATCGGATCCGCCTCATCCAGAACTTCCGACAATGCGCGGGATAGGGTCGCACAGTTTTCTGCGGTCATGGTGCCGTCGGCCTTTTCCGCCATCACCTGAAGGGTCAGCTTTTGCCTGCCCGACACCCGGACGCGCACCAGATCAAACCCGGCAGCATCCGCCACAGGCTCAATGAGTGCGAGCAATGTTTCCGTCAGGGCGTCCAAAATGCCTCACATGTGTTTTGTAACAAAAAAACGGCTCAGCTTCCGCTGGCCGCTTCCGATTTTCTCGAAATGCTCTTAACTGGCGTGCAGATAGCATGACTAAGCAGGCTTGTCAGCTTTTTTCTCACATGCAGCGGCGGCAAAATATCTCAACAAACCAGATTGATAAAGTTTCCGCTGATTTTTATCGGCGCTGGAATTTGAGGTATGTTGACCTGCGTCCTTCCCGGATCGCTTTTGCTTCATAGCGCGTCTGAGGCCAGTCCTTAGGCCGGTCTTTCCAATCCGACATGCTCTCCGCCAGCCATACAAAATCCCGAGACTGACGATTATGTAATTGAATGTGCAGCAAGGTCCAGCGGATATAATCGGGAATATCTGAAGCGATGCGCAACTCGCCGCCGGTACTGAGAAGTCTTGCCACCTGCGCCAATAGGTCGGCTGAGACAAGCCGTCTTTTATGATGTTTCTTTTTCGGCCAGGGGTCCGGATGCAGGATAAACAAGCGCTCGAGGGAATGCTGCGGCAGTTTCTCCAGCATTGGCCTTCCATCACCATGCAAAATGCGGATGTTGTTCAATTTCAGGTCGTCGATTTGCGTTAGTAATTTAGCGACACCGTTGATGAACGGTTCCGCCCCAAGAAACATCACATCAGGATTTTGCGCCGCCTGCCAGACCAGATGTTCTCCGCCGCCAAAGCCAAGCTCAGCCCAAACTGGCTGGCCTTGTTGCTTCAAATCAGACAGCAGGGCGTCTGTCACCGCAAGTTCTGGCAGGAACTCGTGCAATAGTCGTTGCTGACGCGGCTTCAAGGGTCGATCCTGGCGACGACCAAACAGTCTGTAGGCGGGATAATTACTTTCGTTCATATCAACCGTGCAAAAAATTCACGCGCCTTTAGGTAGTTTAATAGACCCTGGTCACGAAAGAGATCCGGGCGCCATGCAAAAAAGTCTGGTCGCGTGGCATGGCCACAATACATCCGTTTCAGCCCCAACCAAGGCGCCGAGGGGTATTCAGCTTGATCCGGTGGCCGATATAAAAAGTTGCGACCGCTTTCGCACTCTGAAAACCGAACGGGTGGTCTGTATCGGTTACAAGCATGGCTCAGCGCAGTTGTCTTGCGCGATAGCTTTGGCAGACATTAGATCGCGCCTTTAAGCGCCGACTGAAGGTCCGTCTTTTCCCAGGAAAACCCGCCATCTTCATCCGGCGCACGTCCAAAATGTCCGTAAGCAGCAGTGCGCTTGTAGATCGGCCTGTTAAGCGCGAGATGCTCACGGATACCGCGCGGTGTCAGGTTCATCACCCGTGGCAAAACATCGGCGAGTTTGTCTTCTGGCACCTCTCCGGTCCCAAAAGTATCAAGATAAATTGACAACGGATGAGAAACACCAATGGCGTAGGCAAGCTGAATGAGGCAGCGCCGGGCCAGCCCTGCGGCGACGACATTTTTTGCCAGATAGCGTGCAGCGTATGCCGCTGAGCGATCAACCTTGGTCGGGTCCTTGCCGGAAAAGGCACCGCCGCCGTGAGGCGCAGCGCCGCCATAGGTATCGACAATGATTTTACGACCGGTCAGACCGGCATCTCCGTCGGGACCGCCGATGACAAACATGCCGGTCGGGTTTACATAGAATTGCTCTTCGGGGCACATCCAGCCTTCTGGCAGAACTTCTTCAACATACGGCCGGACAAGTTCCTTGATGTCATCCTGGTTTAGGCCTTCTTCATGTTGGCTAGACACCACAACTGATGTTGTCCCGACCGGGCGGCCATTTTCATATCGCAGGGTAACCTGGCTCTTGGCATCTGGGCCAAATTCCTTGCGGATGCCCGCATGACGCGCATCGGCCAGTGCTTTGACAATCCGGTGAGCGTAGGCGATCGGTGCCGGCATCAGTTCCGGGGTCTCATCGACAGCGTAGCCAAACATGATGCCCTGGTCGCCGGCGCCCTCATCCTTGTTACCGGCGGCATCAACGCCCATAGCGATATGGGCTGACTGTTCGTGAACATAACAGTCGATGTCCGCCTTCTGCCAATGGAACCCATCCTGCTCGTAGCCAATTTCCTTGATCGCATCGCGCGCAGCGCTGATCATCTCGGCCTTGCTGACATCTTCCGCCGACCTGACCTCCCCTGCGAGGACAACCCGATTGGTAGTTGTCAGGGTCTCAACAGCAACTCTGGCTTGTGGATCACGACCTATAAATAGGTCTACAATAGCATCAGAAACCCTGTCCGATACTTTGTCCGGGTGGCCCTCCGAGACGCTCTCGGAAGTGAATAGGTAGGTGCTGGACGCCATGGGAACCTGCTTTCAAAAGGATATAAGGATAAGTTTATATGTCCTGCGGGCAGGCATACCGGACCGATTCAGGATTGTCCATTAAGAAAGCGGGGCTTGTTGGCCAATCAGCTTTTCTCGCTGGTGGCCAATGTTTTAATGAGATCGAGCAGCTTGCGCCGAATCGCAACATCCTTAATTTGCGAAAACGATTTGCAAAGCTGAACCCCTTCCGGGGTCGAGAGCAAGTCCATAAACTCGCTAGCCGATGTATCATCAGCCCCGTTTTCAGCAAAACCGCCAACCAGCATTTCTTCTTCCTGGACGAAATCATCGTAGAAGAACTGGACGGGCACATTGAGAATTTTTGCGATTTGAAACAGACGGCTCGCACCAATCCTGTTTACGCCTTTTTCGTATTTCTGTACTTGCTGGAATGTCAGATTTAGAGCGTCAGCCAGCTTGTCCTGACTCATGCTCACCATCATTCGCCGAAGTCTTACACGTCCGCCAACATGAATATCGATCGGGTGAGGCGACTTTCTATTTGCTTCACTCATGGCAATTACATGCCCCTGCTATGCTTTTAAATTTTAAGCTCGCTGTAATAAGCGAGATCACTTTTTTTGCAAGCGTTCGTTGAACCACGGATAAATTCAATCCTCAAATATTTAAGCTGTCCGATGGCAATTGATTGAAATCACTCATTATTTTAACCGGATCGACGGTGCCGCCAAACCACCAACATCCCCGCCATCATAACCATCAAGCAAAAATAAGGAAAATCGCCGAGTCGGGCATAAATCGTTGTGGTTGCAGGCGCTGGCAGGCCGGATACGATTGCCCCGCGCTCAGACAATGGCAGCGAATGCAGCAACCGCCCATATGGATCGATGACCGCTGAAATACCCGTATTGGCTGACCGAACCATGGCAAGGCCGTTTTCAATAGAACGCAAGCGCGCCTGCGCCAAATGTTGGCTCGGACCAACACTGTCCCCGAACCAGGCGTCATTGGTCACGGTTACCATCCACTCAGGGCGCTGATCATTAGGATATAGTCGGCCCGGAAAAATTGTTTCGTAACAGATGATTGGCGCGACGATAGTGCGCCCCAGATCCAGCACAGACGGACCGGCGCCGCGGGACAGGCTGTCATTCAGCGGTACAAGTTTATCGATGCCCATGGCCTTAAAGAGACCAACCAAGGGCACATACTCGCCAAATGGTGCCAAGTGATGTTTATCATACGAGCCCACAATCATCCGCTTTCGGCTGTCTTCCATTAGTTCTTCCAGCAGCCTCCTCTCGTTATTGTCCTGTACTGGTAGATCAGCAATCACATGCAGGCTGTTATAATATTTCTCAGCCTCAGGATCAGACCGATCAATCCGTATCGCCCCTGAAATCAATATCGCATTGAGCGGTAGGGCCTCTTGCAAAAGCTCAAGGGCTACTGCATCGCGTTGGAAATAATCGTAAGACGCGTTCTCTGGCCAGATTATATAAAGCTGTTCGTCCGGGTCGAGCGTGTCAACGACCTCCCCACCGCTCAACTCATAAGAAGCCATAAAATTATCAGGAAACTTTGCGGGGTTTAACTTGTCACGCTGCGCAACATTCGGCTGCACGATCTGCAACCGGATATTCTCTTTGTAACGAACAGGGTTCACCGCCAGGCGCCCGACCCCATACGCAACGATCAACACCATACTGACGGCAACAAGCGCTGCTGGCAGAACTGAAAATTTCCGGTCCTGTCCTTGCTGCGATACCGACAATGCCGGGATCGCAGCAAGGACAATAACGACGAGGCTCAGACCATAGGGTCCAATGATCGCGGCGGCTTGTGCCAACACTGGGGTCCCGGCGAAACTCTGCCCGGTCAGGTTCCAGGGAAAGCCCGTCAAGACGTGCCCGCGCCCATATTCGGCGATCGACCAACCAATGCCCAAGACGAGGATCCGGGTCCAGTCAGCTTTCCATAACTGCCCGGCGCACAAGGTTGCGGCACCATAAAACAGGGCAATGAACGCAGCTGCGCCGGCGACCCCAACAAAGCCCAGGCCAGCAAGCATGACCAGATCCCAGGTACTGTCTGCATTGTGAAAGAACGAAAACGCCAGCCAATATATGCTGACATAGAGGTACCCGAATGCGAACCACCAGCCCGTGAAAAAACTAACTTTGTTACGGTGCGCATGCTCTACCGCCTGATCCATCAGCCAAACGAGACCTGAAAAACCGATGATCAGGCACGGAAGGAGATAGTAGGGCGCTTGGGCAAAAGCGGTCACGACGCCGCAGCCGCAAGCAAAACCATAACGGCGCCAGCCGTCTAGGTCAGCCACAAACGAATGCGCCCGGGCAAAGGTGGCCTCAAGGATAGCGCTCACTCAGTTCCTCCCGGTACTATCCTCGTTATTTGCCATTCGTGCGAGCCTCAACAGTCAGTTCGGCTTTTTCATGCTCCTGAAGAGCTCTTAATTTTATTTTCCGTATGCGGCGCGGATCAGCATCGAGCACCTCGAACTCAAGGCCCGCCGGATGGCAAATCACCTCGCCTCGCAATGGTACCCTGCCGGCAAGCGTAAAAACCAGTCCGCCAAGGGTATCGACTTCGTCCTCATCAAGTTCGAGCTCAATTCCTGTAGCCCGTTCCAGTTCTTCAAGTGGCAACCGCGCATTGGCCTCCCAAACATGCGATGAAAGATGATTCAGAAAGGCTGCCTCATCTTCATCGTGCTCATCTTGAATGTCGCCGACAATTTCTTCCACAAGGTCCTCAATAGTCACAAGGCCATCTGTGCCACCGAATTCGTCTATAACGAGCGCCATGTGAATACGGTTAGCCTGCATCCGCAGGAGAAGGTCCGTAATTGGCATAGATGGTGGCACGTAGAGAATTTTTCTTACAAGCTGATCAAGAATTGGCTGATCGCCCGCCTGCTCACCGCTTTCAGGATCTGCAAGTATACCAACTAAGTCCCTAATATGGACCATGCCTATCGGATCATCCAGTTCACCACGATAAACCGGCAATCGCGAATGTCCCGCATCGGAAAATATCTTGAGAAGTTGGGTCAGTGTGGTGTGCTGCTCGATTGAAATAATGTCCGCGCGCGGAATCATCACGTCAACAACTTGCTTGCTGTCAAATGCAATGACCCGCTCGATCATTTCCCGCCGAGCGTAAGAAAGGTCGGCTGCATCCTCACCGGCCGGTAGCGCGTCAGACAGAGATTGCTCCTGCCCATCGCTATGCCCCAACAGCCCCTTAAGCCGCTTTAACATACCTGGACCACGCTCCCAGCCGGACAGATTGTCTTGGATGGTATCGTCGGGCTTCGTTGGGGGCTCTTTCGTATTGGCGCCGTTGGGCCTGGCTTCGCCAGCCATTATGATCTCTCCATGTGCGCACGCGGATCGGAGATCCCCATATCCGCCAGGAGCTCGCCTTCTAGTTGCTCCATAATTTCGGCATCTTCATCTGCTTCGTGATCATAGCCGAACAAGTGTAAGGTCCCGTGCAATATCAAGTGGGCCACGTGATCATTCAAGCTGATACCTCTCTCCCGCGCTTCACGGAAGCAGGTTTCATAACCGAGCGCAATATCACCGATAATGGACGGTTTTTCTGCCGGCAGACCCGGCAGATCGGTACCGGCTGGAAACGCCAGCACGTTGGTTGGCTTATCAATATTCCGAAACGAGGCATTTAACTTTTGGACCTCCAAATCGCTGGTGAAAAGGAACGAGATTAATCCAGACCGGACCCCTTCGGGAGACTTGACTATTACGGTATCGAAACATTTTGCGACGAGCTGATCAACGCGCTCCCAACCAGCATCTTCAACGAGAATTTCTGAACCAAGCTGCAGCGACCTAGTCATTCTTGTGGCTCTTGTCCTCGGACTGATCTTTGCGCCGGCTTTTATCCCGGTTGTCGTAGGCCCTGACAATCCGCGCAACCAAGGCGTGACGGACAACATCGGCGGCGCTGAATTGCACCACCTTGACGCCTTTAACACCGTTCAAGAGATTCAGCGCATCAAACAGGCCGGATGTTTCGTGGGCTGGCAGATCTGTTTGTGACGGATCGCCTGTCACGACCATTCGAGAGCCCTCACCGAGACGGGTCAGAAACATTTTCAGCTGCGCTACGGAGGCATTCTGCGCCTCATCAAGTATGACCGCCGCTCTCGACAAAGTACGCCCCCGCATAAAGCCAAGCGGCGCTATCTCGATGTCACCTGTGGCGATGCGTCGATCAACAAAATCCGAATGCAGGACATCATAAAGGGCGTCATAAAGCGGTCGCAGATAAGGATCGACTTTCTCTTTCATATCGCCTGGTAAAAAGCCGATACGCTCGCCGGCTTCAAGTGCAGGACGGGACAAAATGATCCTCTCTACTTCCCCTTTCAGTAACAAGCTTGCCGCATTTGCGACCGCCAAATAGGTCTTGCCAGTGCCGGCCGGTCCAACCCCAAAAACCAGTTCTTCTTTGCCCAGCGCCTCAAGATAGTCTGATTGGGCCGTAGATCGCGGGCTGACAGTTCGTTTCTGAAGCGAAAGAACCATTTTTTTTCCTTGCCCTTGACGCGTGCCATTCGCTGCTTCTGCGGATAGGCGCATCGCGGCATTGACGTCTCCGTCTGAAATACCCAGACCCTTTTCGAGCCGTTCATACAGCTGGGTGAGCACTTCGCGGGCACGGTTCCTGCCGTCTTCACCGCCGCGCAATGCAACCCGGTTGCCGCGCGCATCAACCCGGATGCCAAGGGCATTTTCCAGTAATAACAAATGAGCGTCGTGCGCCCCGCACAGGTCCTTGAAGAGCAGATTGTCGCCAAACTCCACATGATCGACGTTATTCTGATCGGGATCTGCAGCTTCGGGATCTGCGCGTTTGATCTTCCGTGTCATGCGAGCACAGCTCCGGGAATGGCCCTACGACCGCCAAGGCTATTACTCAAAGTGTCGACAATCTCAACAGGCACGATTTGTCCAAGCAAGTTTTCCGCCAGTTCCGCATGGACCGCTTGCAGGTAGGGTGATCGTCCGACAAGCTGGCCGGGGTTTCGGCCTTTTTTTTCCATCAATACCGGCAAGATCTTACCAATTTGTGCCGTATTAAAAGACTGCTTCTGCTCTTCAAGCAGGATCTGCAAGCGCGCCAGCCTGGCTTCTTTTATGGGCTCGGCAATCTGTTTGAGCATGCTCGCCCCTGGTGTCCCCGGGCGACGGGAGTATTTGAACGAAAATGCAGAGGCATAACCGACATTTCGGACCAATTGCATGGTGGCTTCAAAATCCGTGTCATCTTCTCCAGGAAAACCGACGATGAAGTCACCTGAAATCGCAATGTCAGGACGGACGGTCCTGATTTTCTCGATTTGCTGCAGGTAGTGCGCCGCGGTATGACCGCGATTCATCGCTTTCAAGAGCTTATCTGAGCCTGTCTGAACCGGCAGATGCAGATACGGCATCAGCTTCGGCTCTTCCCCAAGGGCAGCAATCAGACCGGCATCCATGTCTCTTGGGTGTGAAGTGGTGAACCGGATCCGGTCAAGCCCGTCGACTTTGGCGAGGTGGCGCACGAGTTCACCAAGTCCCCACTCGCCGCCAATTCCGCCATGCGGTGCCTGGGCATGGTAGGCATTCACATTTTGACCGAGAAGCGTCACTTCCCGCAATCCTTTCGCAGCCAGCATCCGAACTTCTGCCGTGATGGCCTCAACCGGCCGCGAGACTTCCTCGCCGCGCGTGTAGGGAACGACGCAGAAGGTGCAGAACTTATCACATCCTTCCTGGATCGTTACGAAAGCGGAATAACCCTTTAATTCCCTCTGGTTCGGCAACGTGTCGAACTTTTCCTCAACCGCAAAATCAGTCTCCAGAATATCGCCTTTTTCGCGGCTGGCGCGGGCAATCATTTCAGGCAAGCGGTGATAGGTCTGTGGGCCGAACACCATATCCACAAACGGTGCGCGCGTTTTGATTTCGCTCCCCTCAGCTTGGGCAACGCAGCCCGCAACGGCAATTTTCATAGTGCCTCCGTCGCGTTCTTTTTGGGTCTTGAATTTTCGGATCCGCCCCAGATCAGAATAGACCTTTTCAGCTGCCTTTTCGCGAATATGACACGTATTTAAAATCACCAGATCCGCATCGTTGGCCGTATCGCTGGCGGCATATCCCAACGGCTTCAAAAGCCCCGCCATCCGCTCGGAGTCATAAACGTTCATCTGGCAACCATAGGTTTTGATGAACAGCTTTTTGACGGAGCCGGTTTGCTGCTTTCCCACGGTGTCTGAAGTGTCAGTCATTCGAGCTTTCTTGCATATATAAATTCAGAACGCGCTTCTATGGGCAAGAGATACTATGTTTGCAAGAAAGATCATGGTTTTCACGCGCTAAGGCTGGCTTTCATTTTTCTTATTGACAATCATTCTCATTATTAGCATATGAGAATCATGATTATTTGCGTTTGTCGTCGATTGAATACTCAAAACATCGAATCTGCAATCAGCTGCGGGGCAAGGAGCCCTGCCTGTGTACTCGCTCACCACGGCACCAGATTCAACTGCGGTACATGCCGTGACGAAATCTCCCGGATGATAGACAGCGCACCATCACAAGATACCAAAACACTGTCCCCTGTTATGATGGCAGCTGAGTAGGCCTTCGAGGCTACAGAAATTCCCGTTATTAAGAACCAGTTGCTGCTAAATTGCTGGCGGCAAAACCTAAATGCGCTTATTTGCTGCAACACGAGATGCATTCACAAAAAGGGTTGGGACGATGAAGGGTGATGCCAAAGTCATTGAGTTTTTGAATAAGGCTTTGAAAAACGAACTGACCGCGATCAATCAATACTTCCTGCATTCGCGGATGTTGAAGGATTGGGGGATTTCAGAACTTGCCGAAAAAGAGCACCGCGAATCCATCGAGGAAATGGAGCACGCCGACTGGTTGATCGAGCGCATCTTGTTTCTTGAAGGGCTGCCGAACCTTCAGGACCTCGGCAAGCTACGCATTGGCGAGACTGTTCAGGAGATATTGGAGTGCGACCTGAAAACAGAAGACAACGCACTACCCCTATTGCGTGATGCCATCGAGTATTGCGAAGAACAGCGTGACTACGTGTCACGTGAGCTGCTTGAAAAAATTCTGCACAATGAAGAAGAGCATGTTGACTGGCTTGAGACCCAGCTCGGGCTGATCGACAAGATGGGCATAGAGCATTTCCTGCATTTGCAATCGAAACCCAATAGTGAAGCGCAGGCCTGATCGTTGGGTGAGCTGGTGTATATGCCATGACGGAACAACCACCCCTACCCCCTAATACTATTTATGCCAGCGTTGTGCCGGGTGTAACAGAAGACGTTACCAATTGGATTCGCCCCTGCACTGCCCCGCGCGAGTGGATGAACGACGTTCCACAACGTTATGTCTATCGCTGTATCCCTATGGTTGCGGCCAACACAATGGGATGGGAGGTGCTTAATCCGGTAGACACAGAAGTTTTGTGGGATGGCGGTGAACTAAATACCAGTCTTACAACGAAGACAAAAAATGTCAGCCGGTTTGCTGCCTCATCTCATTTTGGCAGCGGTATCGTGACTTGGTATTTGCCCTTTCTGTTCCGCACATCTGCTGACCTTGGACTGATGGTGACGGCACCTGCGAACCACGAACATGACAACGCTGTGGCACTTGACGCATTTGTACGAACCGACTGGCTGCCTTTTCCATTCACGATGAATTGGCGCCTTACGCGCAAGAATGAACTCATAAAATTTGCTGCCGGCGAAGCCGTTTGCCGAATTTATCCGTACCCGATCGCTTTGCTGGAAGAGACAAGCCTGGAAATCCACAACCTTACCGATGACCCTGGCTTTCTTGGTGAAGTAAACAAATGGGGAGCACAGCGCCAGGCCAACGTCGCCAAACAGAAAGCCGATGCTGCAAAATGGCAGGCGACCGGAGAAAAACCAACGGGCGACGGCGTCTGGAACAGCCAATATGTACGCGCCAAAGGCAAAGAAGGGGCAGAGGGCTTTCAGCCACATCAGACAATTTTCAAATGCGCTGGCCCGATAGATAAGCGGAAACAATAATCCAGCCAGACTGGCTTACGCAGGGCACTTAAAAGCCGAGAAAGTCTTTTACCTTTTGCATTGTTAACTCTTCACGCGCCTGCCAATCCTTATCGGTTACGGTAACGAACGGCACGCCGCGCGCCTGAACAAGGTCCACTGCCTCACTATAGAATTCTTCCCGTGTGGCTTGTGACTCAAAATACCGCCCGCCATCATTTATGAACGGAACACTTGGTGTAAGGATAATATAAAAGTCCGCAGCGTCGTAATCCTCCAGAAGCAGGCGCATTCCGTTTGATGTGGTGCCAACCAGATGTTTTTCCCAGATCGCTGTCTGGAGCGGATCTGTGTCTTCAAATAAGACGCGATTGGCATGACGCATCAGGGATTGAGACATCGCAATGTGGGTCCGGGCGAGGTCCAGCAATTCACCGCTCACCCATTTTCTCGGCCCCGGTTTTGTCTGCTTATAGGACTGGTCGTAAATTCTGCCATACTCTGGCATATATTTTGTTTGATAGCGGTTCGCCAGCTTCACGGTTAACACAGATTTGCCTGCACTCTCCGGTCCGAGAAGGCAAATCCGTTTGTTATAAAAAACGCGCACCTGTTCCGGCAAATATGCGCCATAATTTGCCGGGCAATCTCTCACCTTTGACCCCGAAACCGGAAAAATTTCACGCGCCGGGTCAACAAGTACCGGTTTGGCACCCAAAACGTCCGCCAACTGAAAAACGTAGTCTTCAGAGCCAAAAATATACTCAATGGGCTGCGGATGGTTTTCCCTGATTGCGTTCTTCCAAAGTTGCCAGAAGTCCGGGTGATCTTGCTTCGTTTGAGGGAGGTTTCGATGCAAATGCAGGACGCTCGCTTGTGGCAGGCATTCGGTCATCCACTGATGCCGCAATTTGCCCGGTAGTGGTTCATCATCCGTCGAGCAGACCAGCACCGTCATGATATCGCTCATGCGAATGCCCGTTTCACAGATGAAGATATGACCGAGATGCGGCGGCATGAATTTGCCCAAAACAAAGCCACGGACGGGTTCAGGCATGTTGCTGTTTCCGCCAGTTACTATGCCAGACAAACAGACCTGTAGTCGCCATGATCAGGAAGATCAGGTAAAGCAGCGCCGTTGGTTCCAGATCCTTGTACAAGAAAACAGCGATCGCCACCACATCGACAACTACCCAGAGCACCCAGTTTTCGAGATACCTTTTCGCCATCAAAAATTGCGCGATCATGCTAAGGACAGCGATCGTTGCATCGGGGTAGGGGAGAGACGCATCGGTAAAGCGCGCCATCGCTGTACCCCAACCTGCAATGCCCACAATCGCGATAATTATATAGACCGAATACTGAGAAACCGGCAACCGCCGAACGACTACTTCGCCCGCATCCGCCTTGCCACGCGCCCAAAACCACCAGCCATATAGCTGCATGCAAAAGAAATAAATCTGCAACAGCGAGTCACTGTAGAGCTTGGCCTGGAAAAAAATCCAGGCGTAGAGCGAGACCATGACGATACCGAACGGATAATTCCATATGGACCGGCGGATGATCAGCCCGACATTTAGCACACCCAGCACCACGGCCGTAATTTCAATCGGTCGTGAACCAATCATCGCGCTAAGAAATTTCAGCGTCTCTTCCATTGCGACCTCACGCTAGCCTGTCGGCGTGCCAGTTCAAATGGCTGTCGATAAAGCTGGCCATGAAATAGTAGGAATGATCATAGCCCTCATGACGATTGAGCGTGAGAGTTTGACCGACGCTCCTTGCTGCAAGTTCGAGAAGTTCCGGCTTGAGTTGCTCGCGCAAAAAGGTGTCGGCCAGGCCCTGATCGACGAGCATTTCTGGACTTTTGTGGCCATCTTCCAATAATGCGCAAGCATCATAAGCGCGCCACTGCGCACGATCATCGCCAAGGTAACCCGTCAACGCTTTTTTTCCCCACGGGCAACTCATCGGCGAGCAAATGGGTGCAAAAGCGGATACTGACTTATAAAACTCAGGAGCCTTTAAGGCGATGGTCAGCGCCCCGTGGCCACCCATGGAGTGCCCCATGATACTTTGGCGGGTCGTGTCTAAGCCCTCCATGCAGGCGATAGCTTGCTGCAATTCTTCGGTAACGTATGAATGCATGCGGTAGTGCCCCGCCCAAGGATCTCTCGTCGCATCGAGATAAAAACCCGCACCACTGCCAAAATCGTAGGTATCATGTTCGCCTGGCAGATCAAGGCCGCGCGGTGAGGTGTCCGGTGCTAGGAAAGCGAGGCCAAGCTCTGCACACACCCTTTGTGCACCGGCCTTTTCGATTACATTGGACCAAGTACAAGTGAGACCGGAAAGATACGTTACCAGGGGGACTGCGCGACTGGCAGCTTGCGCCGGTAAATAGAGCGCGAACTCCATGGCTGTTTTGGTTTCCACGCTATCATGGCGCCACACCTGCTGGCGCCCATCGAACATTCGGTATTCTTTGATACATTCCATCTGCACTTACAAACAGTCAGTAAACGACGACAGAGCGGATGCTTTCGCCCTTGTGCATCAACTCGAATGCGTCATTAATGTCGTCAAGCGGCATTGTATGCGTGATCAGATCATCAATGTTGATCTTGCCATCCATATACCAATTGACGATTTTGGGAACGTCTGTGCGTCCACGCGCACCCCCAAATGCCGTCCCTCGCCAGACCCTACCAGTTACCAGCTGGAACGGGCGTGTCGAGATCTCCTGACCTGCACCGGCAACACCAATGATCATGCTCTCTCCCCAGCCTTTGTGGCAACATTCCAGAGCCTGGCGCATCGTCGTCGTATTACCGATGCACTCAAAAGAATAATCCGCGCCGCCGCCGGTCAGCTCGACCAGGCTTGGCGCGACCTCTTCGGGTTTCATGTCGGAAGGATTGACGAAATGGCTCATACCGAATTTGCGGCCTATTGCTTCGCGCTCAGGATTGAGATCCACGCCAACGATCATGTTGGCGCCGATCATTTGCGCTCCCTGAATAACATTGAGCCCGATACCGCCGAGGCCAAAAACGACGACATTTGATCCGGGTTCGACCTTTGCATCAAAGACGACGGCGCCAACGCCTGTTGTCACGCCGCAGCCAATATAGCAGATTTTTTCGAACGGCGCGTCTTCACGCACTTTCGCGAGCGCAATTTCTGGCATCACCGCATGACTCGCAAAAGTTGAACAGCCCATATAGTGATAGAGAGGTTCGCCGTTTAAAGAGAGCCGACTGCTGCCATCTGGCATCAACCCCTGACCTTGTGTTACCCTGATAGACTGGCAAAGGTTGGTTTTTGGGTGAAGACAATAATCACATTCGCGACATTCCGGCGTGTAAAGAGGAATAACGTGATCACCTTTTTTGACCGACGTGACGCCAGGACCAATATCAGCGACTATGCCCGCGCCTTCGTGGCCGAGGACGGATGGGAACAACCCTTCCGGATCATCACCCGAAAGGGTGAAAGCATCTGTGTGACAAATACCGGTTGCCTTTAACTCAACCAATACCTCACCGGCTTTTGGACCTTCAAGTTGAACTGTTTCGATCGATAATGGCTTGCCCGCTTCAAGCGCGACAGCTGCACGAATGTCCATCGTCATCTCCTCCCGATTTGGTGCCCCGCCCTATTGCCCGTCATCAAGCGGGACTGCGTAAAGCTCAAGCCGGTGATCCACGAGCTTCAACCCATGATCCCTGGCAACCCTCTCTTGCAGGCGCTCGATTTCTTGATTGACGAATTCAATCACTTCACCACTGCGCAGATTGATTAGATGATCGTGGTGCACATCGGTGGCTTCTTCGTAGCGTGAGCGCCCGTCATTGAAATCATGCTTCTCGACAATACCGGAGTCTTCAAACAGCCGCATGGTGCGATACACGGTCGCAATAGAGATGCGGTTATCGATCTCGTTGGAGCGACGGTGAATCTCTTCCACGTCCGGATGGTCTTCCGCTTCCGAAACAACGCGGGCAATCACCCGGCGTTGATCTGTCATGCGCAACCCCTTTTCGTGGCAAAGCTTTTCTATACGGCTCATGGTGAAAATCTCCTGACGAGACACCCTATAGGCGAATTTCAGAACTGGCTCAAACACGCAATTGATATCAAGCAACGGTCTTCATCATCAAAACAGCATCGGCACCGGAGGGATAATAATTTGGCCGGCGCCCATTGTCGAAAAAACCAACCGAGCGATAAAGAGCAATTGCTGGTTCATTGTCAGCGGCAACTTCAAGAAAGAAGTGCTTAACGGGTTGTTTTAGCGCCGTTGCCAGGAGGGCTTTGCCAACCTTTCGACCTCTTGCCGCGGGCAGCACGCCAAGGGTCAGGATTTCACCCTCATCAAGCACAACGGACAAGACCAGCAATCCGACGGGGACGGCGCGGCGCGCCGCGATCAGGATTACTGATCCCTGTTTCTTCGCCTGCTGTTCAAACCAGCTCTGCGTCCAGGCATCATCGGGGAATATTTCGGCATGGAGATAAGCTAACAATTGCGCATGTTTTGGTGTTGCAGCTTGGATTTCGATCTTGGCAGTCATCTGCCGATACCGGGCAACCAATCAGACCGTGTTTTGCTGGTCTGACCATGTTTTCTGCCACTTCCTGGCTTGCTTGCCGACCGAATAAAATCCACTGACGCCCCTACCTGTTGCCAGAACCCGTCCGGTTTCCCAATGGATGAGCGCAAACACGGGTTGGTCTGTCGTGTCATCGACGAGTTTCCGGCAGAGGCTGGCATATTTGGTTGCGTTGCCGCAATACGCCGAGCGCATCGTTAGATGTACATCGCGAGAAAGCGCTGCTTGCCGCCACCTGGGTAAGTGGGTTTTTTTCCAAGTTTCGCATTTCTCGCAATCCGTGGAACCGAAGTAAACGATTTCAAACACGTCCTGGCCCAACCTGGCTGCGCTTGCGTCACTGAATTGGAGCTGATCAAGGGTCGGACCAAAAGGACCATCGCTCCCTTTGTGAATAAACGCAGCAACCAGCAGAAAGAGGCTGGCGATAGCAGTGATTGAATATAACCGATGAGGATAGGGCAGAAAATTGATGTTCTGCATGGTTCTATTTCCCTGACTGGCCCGCCCAGATCAGTCACAAAATTACGCCTGAGAAAATACCAAAGCGTGAACTTAATTGATCGGATTTTAACGAAATTACGAAAAAGCAGGTTTTGCTGGCTTGGCGTCTGCCGGACGCAGGTATACTGCTTGGGGTGCCTCGACGGGCCGCGGTTTGCGCATGCCAATGCGGGCAATAACAACCGGGTCTGGTTGTTGCCCGGCCCAGTCGGCATCGTTTGCCCGTTCGGGAAAGACAAACGGTACGCCCGTGCCAGTTAAGACCGGTTCTGTTGCAGCGAGGCTTTCTTCCAAATGAAGTCTCGCCTGTTCCGGTGTCAAAACGAATGGTTCAGTGACTGGTTTGAGCTCTGATGCTGCGAATACCTGACCATAGACCTGTCCGCGCCTCGCATCGATTAGCGCGACGCGGCAGGCGCCCTGATCGCCGGGAAGTGCACTGATGAGGGCCTCCAAGGTGGTGACGCCAACGACTGGCAGTTCATGCCCGATGGCCAACCCGCGGGCAAAAGCTAACCCGACCCGCACGCCGGCAAACGACCCAGGACCAACCGTGACCACGACCCGTGTCAGGTCGCAAACAGCGATATCGGCCTCATCTAGAACCTCACGCACCAGCGGCGCGAGGCGCTCGACGTGACCTTTTTCTCGCCACTCAGATCGGCGTGCCTGCACGACATCGTCAACAAGTATGGCTGCGCTACAAGATTGCAGACATGAGTCTATCGAGAGTATAGCCATGAAATAAACAGTCATACTTTAGAGAGTTTTACAAACTTCGTCGAAGCCGAACCGTGGTGATCGATCAAACAGATTTTCGCTTGTGCCATACCCGATGCTGCATAGGAAGTTGGCGCGTACGTCCCCAGGTTCCTGTTCGAAAAATTCCTTCGACACACCTTGTTGATCAAACCCTGACATCGGACCGCAATCGAGACCGAGCGCCCTGGCAGCCATCATCAAATAGGCACCTTGCAGCGTACCGTTCCTGAATGCCGTTTCGGCGATCAACGTCGGGTTGCCCTCAAACCAGCTGCGGGCATCAGTATGAGGGAATAGGCGCGGCAAATGTTCATGGAATTGCAGATCGTGGCCGATCACCGCGACGCATGGTGCCGTCATGGTCTTGTCCGAGTTACCCTCGATCAAATGCGGTTTAAGCCGCTGTTTTGCTTCATTTGATCTTAGAAACAATACCCGTGCCGGCGAGCAGTTGGCAGAGGTTGCGCCGAATTTCATCAAGTCATAAAGCGCCTGGATAAGCGTCTCGGGTACCTCACGATCTTCCCAGGCATTGTAGGTTCTGGCTTTGCGAAACAACTGGTCCAGCGAGTAATCATTCAAGGGTTTGTTGTCAGTTTCTTTTTCAACCATGAGATTTCAGTCTTTCTTGCCAGTCGTTCTTTTTTTTTGAACCCCCATCCGAACAGCGATGAGTGACGCCTCGCCGTACTCACATTACCGCTTCGACAGATGTCACTTCCGGTATGTAGTGCTTCAGCAGATTTTCAATCCCGGACTTAAGCGTCAGTGTTGATGAAGGACATCCAGCGCAGGCCCCGTGCATGGTCAAAAACACAATGCCATCGCCGGGCACGAATTTGTGGAAAATTATGTCTCCGCCGTCCTGCGCCACCGCCGGGCGCACACGGGTGTCAATCAGCTCGATAATCTGCTCAACAATATCACGATCCTCGCCCTGATACTCATCTAAGGAGCCGGCAGTAAGCAGGTCGCTCTGCACGCCTTCGGCCAATATTGGAATCCCGGCCGTCAAAAAGTCGGCGATAGCGCCCAGAACGGCAGGCTTGATATGATCCCATTCAACTGTCGCATCTTTCGTTACGGTTACGAAATCAGCCCCAAGAAATATGCCGTTTACTCCGTCGACATCGAATAGCGCCTGGGCTAGCGGGGAAGTTTTTGCGGTTTCCTGCGCGGGGAAGTCCAGCCCCATTTTGCCGGCCCCGAGAACGGCCTGTCCGGGCATAAACTTCATTGACTGGGGGTTTGGCGTATCTTCGGTTTGGATGAACATTGGGGCCTCGTTGGTTCCCGCCTGATATGGCGGCGTCACGCCGGAAATACAAGCGGGGCTCTTGCGGCGAAGTTGACAATCAGCTTCAACTGATCGTCAGAGGGAAGAAACGAGAGAGAACATCCATGGCCATTTCGTCCGACAACGATACCAAAGTAACTGATGAAGAAGCGCTTCGATTCCACTCACGGGGCAAACCCGGTAAACTGGAAATCACGCCGACCAAACCGATGGCCACCCAACGCGATTTGTCGCTTGCCTATTCGCCGGGGGTCGCAGCACCGGTAAAGGCAATCGCGGAGAATCCGGATCTCGCCTATGACTATACATCCAAAGGTAACATGGTCGCCGTCATCTCGAATGGCACGGCCATACTCGGCCTTGGTGACCTGGGGGCGCTTGCGTCCAAACCAGTGATGGAGGGCAAGGCCGTTCTATTCAAGCGCTTTGCCGATATTGATTCCGTCGACATCGAAGTGGATACGAAAGATCCTGATGAATTCATCAACTGCGTAAAATATCTGGGTCCGGCCTTTGGCGGCATCAATCTCGAAGACATCAAGGCGCCCGAGAGCTTCGTCATCGAGCAAACGCTGAAGGAGATCATGGATATCCCGGTATTCCATGATGACCAGCATGGAACCGCCATCATTTCAGCCGCGGGTCTTCTCAACGCCCTCAAAATTACCGGTCGGGACATAAAAGACATTCGGGTGGCTGTTTCCGGTGCCGGTTCCGCGGCTCTTTCAGTTATCAGCCTGATCAAGGCGATGGGTTTGCCACATGAAAATGCGCTGATCTGTGACCGAAACGGTGTGATTTACAAAGGTCGGGAAAAGGGCATGGACCAGTGGCGATCTGCACATGCCGTGGAAACAGACAAGCGGACACTGGCCGAGGCGATTGATGGGGCAGATGTGGTTTTGGGCCTGTCTGCGGCCGGGGCCATTACGCCAGAGATGATCAAGTCCATGGCCAAGGACCCGATCATTTTCGCGATGGCGAACCCCAATCCGGAAATTCTGCCAGAACAAGTGCACGCCGTTCGAGATGATGCGATCATGGCGACAGGCCGGTCTGACTATCCAAACCAGGTCAACAACGTTCTTGGTTTTCCTTATATTTTCCGCGGCGCTCTTGATGTACGTGCACGGACGATCAATGACGAAATGAAAGTCGCCTGCGCACGGGCTCTTGCCAAATTAGCTCAGGAAGATGTGCCCGACGAAGTTGCCGCTGCTTATGGAAAGCGGCTGAAATTCGGCAAGGACTACATTATCCCAACGCCATTCGACCCGCGGCTAGTTGCCCGCATTCCGCCGGCAGTGGCGCAGGCGGCAATGGATACTGGCGTTGCGCGCAAACCAATTGAAGACATGCAGGCATACAAGGAAAAACTGGAGACACGGCTCGACCCGTCAGCCTCATTCCTGCAAAAGATTTACGCGACAGTTCGCTCAAGCGAGAAGAAACGTATCGTCTTCACCGAAGGTGAAAACGATACGGTTATCCGTTCCGCTTATGGTTTTCAGCAACAGGAGCTGGGTCAGGCGATTCTTATCGGCCGCGAAGAGGAGGTGGACAGCCGGATCAAAGCGTTGGGCTTGCCCGCCGATCACAATATGGAGATTTGGAACGCCCGCACCTCAAAGAGTACGACCGAGTACACAGACTATTTGTACAACCGTCTTCAAAGAAAAGGATATTTGCATCGGGACTGCCAGCGCCTCGTAAACAACGACCGAAATATCTTTAGCTCCTGCATGCTTGCGATGGATCATGCTGATGGCATGGTGACCGGTGTTACCCGTCACTATAACGTCGTGATGAACAATGTCAGCCATGTGCTTGATCCAAGGCCAGGCGAACGTGTTGTCGGCATGTCAGCAATTCTCGCTCGAGGCCGCACTATTTTCATGGCAGACACAACGATCTCTGAAATGCCAGATTCACAAAGCCTGGCTGATATTGCCGTCCAAACAGCGCACGCTGTCAGCAGTCTTGGGTTTACACCGAGCGTTGCGTTTCTGTCTTATTCAAATTTTGGCAACCCGCGCTCTGAGCACTCGGAACGAGTTGCAGAAGCCGTCCGTATACTGGATGGTCGGGACGATATCGACTTCGCGTATGACGGTGAGATGACGCCAAGGATGGCACTGAGTGCAGAAACTCGCCAGATCTATCCATTCGCCCGCCTGACAGGGTCTGCAAATGTGTTGATCGCCCCAGGCATTCACTCAGGTAGTGTCGCAACAAAGTTGTTGGCCGAGATCGGTGGCGCCGTCGTCATCGGCCCGATACTGATCGGGCTCGAAAAACCAGTGCAGATTGTACAAACCGCCGGCAAGGTTGGTGATGTGGTAACGCTTGCCGCACTTGCCGCTTATGAGCTTGACCGTGACCACCGAGACTGGGCAAAAACCAGGTAACCTCATGCCTTCGTCCTACGATGTGATCGTTGTCGGCCTCGGCGCCATCGGATCAGCATCGCTTTATGCTCTTGCAAGGCGAGGCGTTTGCGTTTTCGGCCTTGAAAAGCAGGCGGTATCGCCGCACCCACACGGCAGTTCCCACGGCCAAACAAGAATATTACGCGTCGCCTATCAAGAGGGCGCTCATTATATACCACTCATTCGACGATCGATTGAGCTTTGGCGGGAACTTGAGAAAGCCTCGAATACCGAGCTATTTCAGCAGTCGGGCATTGTTTATTTCGGGCCCGAAGACGCACCCCTTATCAGTGATACAATCGCAGCGGCAAGGGCACATAATGTCAGGCTTGAGAGTGCCGCGAATGATTTATATTCCGATGTATTTGCAAACATTCCTGCGTCGTGGTTGGCCATTGCTGAATCTGAAGGGGGATACCTTTATCTTGAAAAATCAATCGAAACCCTCCTGGCTAGCGCCTGCCAAAATAGGGCTTCAGTCAAGTTCAACACAGATGTCACCTCTTACGCGAAGAAGGGCTCCCAGATTGAGGTCCAGTGGGCAAATGGCATGGCAAGAGCGGATGCCGTTATTGTCTGCCCCGGGCCGTGGGCCGCTGACCAATTCAGTTTCCTGGACAAAGTTCTTAAGGTCGAAAGCCGCAGCGTGCATTGGTACACGGACGATACGGGACATTATTCTGAATCCGCTCAGTTCCGTCCGTTCGCAGTCCAGCCAGACAATGACAATCTATTCTACGGACTTCCCAGGATTGATGCGCGCGGCGTCAAGCTCGGCAATCATGGCCGCAAGTTAGGTACACCATTGCGGCGCCCTCAGGACATAGACCGCCACATCGTTGATGTGGATCGTAGAGATGTAGCTGAGTTTGCCCGACGACACTTACCTACTCTCGGCGACCACAGACAATCCAATACATGCATGTACACAATGTCACCGGATGGCAACTTCTTAATCGATCAGCACCCGGATATCGAAAATCTCTTTTTTGCTGCTGGCATGTCCGGGCATGGGTTTAAGTTTGCACCAGTTCTTGGAGAAATAATGGCCGATCTGGCATTGGGCGGTATCGCCAGATATGATCTGGCACCTTTTTCTCTCCAGCGTTTTGAAAGCTGACTATCTGCTTGCGGCGTTGCGGTAACTCTTGCTCGGTCCCTTAACGATTTCCTCGACCCAGGACCGCGGCAAAGTCTGCGAAAGCCAAGTCAGAAACTTGTAAATCGCTCCAGGAACATAAACCGTTCTGTTTTTTTCCACCGCTCTCAAAGCGCCGTGGACGGTTCGCCCTACCTGCATCATCAAAAACTGCGGCATTTTACTGACCTCTGCGCGCGTGCCGGTTACATCATGGAATTCTGTATAAGTGAATCCAGGGCAAAGTGCCGACACATTGACGCCGGAATCGCTGCATTCAGCCGCCAGCGCTTGACTGAAGCTGACCAGAAACGCCTTCGAGGGACCATAAAGTGTGTGGGCCGCGGCAGGCGGGATCAGCCCAGCAACCGACGCCACATTAATGATCCGCCCATAGCCGCGATCAACCATGCTCGGCAAGAGCCGGTGTGTAAGCTCCGCATAGGAACCAACCATTAATCGTAGAAAACTCTCTTGATCTTCCCATGCTGTTTTCACATACGTCCCGGTGAGCCCGAACCCTGCGTTGTTGACCAGAATGTCAATTACTATCCCTTGTTCTTTCAGGAAGGCAACGATGGTTTCAGGTGCGTCTGGGTCAGACAAATCAACCGGCAGAACGACAGTCTTTTTACCATGACTTTGCAGGAGTGCGCTCAATTGCTCGAGGCGCTCTCGACGGCGCGCAACCAGAACGACGTTGGCGCCCGCATCGGATAACTGCCGCACAAACTCCTGCCCGATACCCGCAGAAGCACCTGTAACTAACGCCCAGCGCCCTCGATAATCCATCGGTTTTCTCCTCTTTGCGGCGTAATTCAGGATTTTGAGGTAGGCTATCTTGCTGCTGGGGTCCAGAGGGAGCCGCCGCCGAGAACCTGCGCGCGATGCGCTGCCAACCCCTCGGGGGTGAGTATGGGAGTTGCCGCTGAGGCAACTACCGGCGCCCGGGCACGGCGCTTCTGACGAACCAGATACTTCGTTCGACCACAAGTCCCGATGAGCAATGCAGCAAACAGCATGAGTAACTCAATATTGGTGCTGATCGACAAGATGGACCTCGTCACCGCAAACGAAACCGCCATACCGGCGACGGCAATATATAGACCGGCATAAGGATCGTCTTCAAGATCGGTGCCCCATCGATATCCATACCAGGCGAGTAATCCAAAACTTGAAAAAAACAAGATCGGCCCTGGAAAGCCCAACTCGAGCGCTAGATTGAGGTAGTAATTGTCGATCGTGAGGCGGCCACCATAAAACCCGAGGATACGTACAGAGCGGCCATTGCCATAACCGTTCAAAGGCCGCTTCAAGATTTTTGGCCAGGCAACTTCGATCTGCTCCACACGCGCGTGAGAGGAAACCGCGGCGGTACTGCCCTGTTCACCAACAACGAGTTTGTAGCCGACCGCACCGACAACAGGCGAAAGAACCAACGCGCCGGCAATGATTAAGCCGGCCATGGGCCGGAAAGGCAGGCTTTCGGGCCGGCGCAGCCAAGTGAACATCATCAAAAAGAAAGTGACAGAAACAGCAAGCACGCCGCCAATGATCGCCCCACGCGAATTTGACATCAGGACGGCAGCAATCAGTACAAGGAGGATTCCTGCGTACAAGTATCTGCGTGATGCCTTACCGCCACGATAAACCTTATACATGGCGAAAGGAATAATCATCGCCAGATGTTCACCGAGCGACAAAGGGTGCGTATGCGTTGCCTGTGAGCGGAAGACACCGTCACGGATTTTTTCGTTTAGCACCTGCTGGAGCCAGTCGACATCGCCAAGAAGCGGTTTCAGGATTTCGGCGAGGTGTGTGTGGGTCACAAATTCTACGAGCGCGACCAAAGCGACGACTGTACTCGAAATGATGACAATGCTCACCAACCGGTCAAACATCTCCCGCTTATTTACATAGCTGATGACGGCGAGGAACGGGAGTAGCCAGATCATGCTCTGCCGAAAAAACTCTTTGGCGGCGATCCCCTTGCCGACGGCAAACGGGATCGAAATAAACTTTTGGACAAACAACAGGGCGATCACGAGAAACAACGGCCATAACCGCCGAGCCGCTGCTAGGAACTGCCGCCGCCGCACTCCGACGCACGACATTTCGTAGAGCCAAACAAAAACCACAGCATAGAAGATCAACCGGGTTGGCGTGATAATGGGCAGCGGCCCAAGCTTGATGTGCAGATAGACCGGCCAAAGCGGCATGATTGCCGCACCGATAAAAATCAGCCGCCTTGTAAAGCTGGTCGAGATCGCTTTCATGTCGGGCGCTGCCCACATGATCAACGGTATCGCCGGCAACAAAGCCAGTATCGCCAGTGGTGGCACAAGAACACCAAGCGCTGTTGCGATAAACACATAGATGCCGAAAGCTCCCCAAATCGCCATGAGAAGCGCTGTCTGAAGGCATAAAGTGCCAAGCCGGTGCCACGCCAGATAATGCATTATCATCGCAGCAAATCAGACAGACAATGAGATTTGGTTAACCGCTATTAAGTACGCTAGCATGGACGTTGCATGGTTCGCTATTGCACAGGGAATAGGCGCATGGGTGGTTTGGCTTTTCTGATAATGCTCGGTGGGTTTGCCGTGCTGCTCTATTGGTACATCACCAATCTGGAGCGCGGCAATGATGGGACGCTCGGTCTTCTTGGACTAAAATGCGAGGATACCCCGGCAGCAGCGCTGGGCCCAGGAGAGCGACGCTACGGCAAAAAATACTCCCCCGCTGCCATCGATACGGGAGACGCCTCAGCCGAAGAGGCAAAATGGCACCCCAAAGAGCCTGGCAAAGCCTACAAACCTGTTGATTAAGAACCTGTCAGTTGGCGACAGGGCAGTATTTGGGGCATAGTGTTCTTGCTGACCCATGAACGAAGGCCTTGGTTTTTTGTATGAAAATTTTGTCTGTTCTGTTTTTCGCCGCCGGTTTTGCAATCTCCGGCTGCAGCGCAGCTGAGGCCGATGTGCCGGTCTATGACTATCAGGTGGTGAACACTTATCCACACGACGATGATGCCTACACGCAGGGTCTTATTTTTCTTGATGGATATTTATACGAGAGCACTGGTCTCAGAACATTCTCATCATTACGCAAAGTAGAACTTGAAACCGGTACGGTTGTTCGGAGGGAGAGCCTGCCGGATGAATATTTCGGCGAAGGTATCGTTCAGTGGCAAGATCAGATTATCGGCCTCACCTGGCAAGCGGAGACCGGGTTCGTCTTTGGCCTTAACGATTTCGACGTGAAGAAGACTTTTTCCTATACGGGAGAGGGATGGGGTCTAACACGCGATGACGCCCATATCTATATGAGTGATGGTACCGCTGAGATACGCATTATCGATCCAACCTCGCTGATGGAAACAGATCGCTTCACAGTCACGTTCAATGGCAAACCCGTCCGAAACCTGAATGAACTTGAGTGGGTGGCAGGTGAGATCTTCGCTAATATCTATCAAACTGACTTAATTGCCAGAATCAACCCTGCATCTGGCAAGGTAACAGGTGTGATTGACTTGTCGGCACTGTTACCGAGTGAGGATATCCGGCCAAGACACACGAATGTCCTAAATGGCATTGCCTATGATGCCAAATCAGACCGCTTATTTGTGACCGGTAAGAATTGGCCAAAACTGTTTGAGATCAAATTGGTTCAACGAAAAATAGATCCGTAGCAAGAATGTTGTCAGGTTCTTGTTGGCTCCTTGGGCAAACCCGTAACGATCGCGTCTGGCGGGAGCCGGGCCGCTGCCTCATGGTCGCTGTCATCTTGTAGTTTCTCAGGCGTTTCTGTTTCTGTCACAACCTGGAGACCTTCCATGTCCTCATTCAGCGTTTCTTCGCGTGCCTCTTCAATCTGCTGTTCTGGTTCTGGTTCTGGTTCTGATGCCGGAGGCGGTGCTGTTAGCAGGCGAATTTCTTCGCCCGAAAGTGCACCTGATATCTCTTCAAGGGGTGGCGGGGCCAAGCGATCATGGTCACCATACTCAACGATAAGCCGGCGCCAGCCATCTGTTGTAAAATGGAATTCACCATCTGCGCCTGGTACAGGCTCCAGCGGCGCCGCCGCTGCCTTTGCAAACCAGGGCCGGGCCTGTTCTTCTCCATGAAGGCCGCGCATGGTCTCAGCCATGGCCGTGAAGGCGCGCGCGGTTGGGTTGCGCTGCAACAATGGCTCAAGAAGCGACCGTGCGCTTTCCCATTCCTCCAAAAGAATGTGTTGCTGAGCCTTCAGTAACTGGCTTTCGTCCCGTTCAGGCGCCTTTGCCGCCAACCGCATCAATCGTTCGGCTTTTTTAGATAAACTCTCATCCTTATACAGATTTTTATATGATTTGACGATGGCTGGGTGAGGCGAGGCCATCCATGCCTGTTCCAAAATACGCGCCGCCCTGCTCATGTTGCCCTTGACCGCTTCAAGATGACAGGCAAGTGTTGCAGCGGGAGAGAAACCGGCTGCCTGCTTCAACGCTGCCCGGACGTCCCTTAATGCCTCTTCGTTGTCACCAGCGTTCGCCGCTGCATAGGCTCGGGCGGTCAAAAGTGCCGCCTCTTTGCGCTTCACGTGTTCACCCTCGGCAAGGCCGTTGCGGCTTGCCATCTGGAGAGCTTCCTTCGCTTCACCCCAAGCGCCTCGCTCAATACTCAGTTGATATACCGACTCAAATGCCCAGCGTGCATTGGGGCGCAGCTTAAAGGCTCGATCGGCAAACCCTTTCGCCGCTTTGGCATCGCCCGCAGCCAGCGCCTGCAAATACAGTCCGCGCAGACCCAGAAACTCTGTCTCCGGCGCATCGAGCATCGCGGAGAAGCTTTGCTCCGCCGTTTGTTCGTCACCCGCCAGCTGCGCGGCCTGCGCCGTCAGCAACCGCGTTAGCGCCGGCTCATCAAGTTGGCGCTGAGCTATGCGTGCGTGACGCCGTGCATCCTCGGGGTCGCCCGCAGCGACAGCTTCAAGACCGCGGGTCAGTGCAATCATGCCCCGATTGCGCTGGCCCGCAACGCGGCGGGCATTGAGCTTGTCGGGCAGGCGCATCAAGTAGCTGAGAAGCCACACCAGGCTGCCAAATAAACAAAGAGCAATCAGTACAAATATTAATGCAATATCTACCGGCACGTTTATCGCATAACCCGCGGCACGGGCATCGATCGAGCCCTCAAGACCGAGGAACAGCGTAATCGCCGCAGCAAGGCCGGTGATCACAAGAAGGTAGATAAAAAGACGGATCATGCGCGCTCGTTCCTTACGGATCAGCCTTGAGCCGACATTATCACAATGTCGCCAGAATACGATTGCTGACGTCATCCAAAAGCTGATCAGCTGTGACCAAAGATCGGGCCTGTGCCATCCAGTCAGTCATGGCGCGCGCGGCTTCGCCCTCAAGGCCGCCAAGCTCCTTCAGGCAGGCGTAAAGGTCACCTTCTTCGAGGCTGACTTCAGCTCGGGAAATGATGGCGGACGGATTGTCCCCTTCGACCAGGCCAACCCTGCGCACGCTGAAAAGGCCGCTGAGATTAGCGGCGAGTTTTGCCAGTGGCCCCTCGGCATCACCCCTTTTCGCTGCAGCAAGAGCTTTGCGGGCCGCATCAGCATACCCTAGACGCAGTGAGCTCAGGTTAGGTAGACCGGTTTCAGCAAATGGTCTTAAATCGCGGATGCCGGCCGTGCCGGGAGCCAATTGTTCGAGAACACGCAGCTGCTCTGCGAATGGTCGTCCCGATGCCATTTGGCGTTGCAGGTTTGTCACGGCGAGCGACAAGGCAGCTTGCTTTGTCGCCGCCGCGACATCACGCCTTTGAAGGGTGTTAAGCCGCGCTTCCAGTTGTTCTGCACGTTTGTCTTGTTCGGCGAGAGCGGTGCCCAGTTCCTGGCGAAGTTGATCGATTTCCTCACCCTGACGGGTCAATTGACGTTTATCTGCCGCAACTTCGGCCATCAAATCCGCCTTGACGTCATCTTTGATCGTTTCTAGCTGGCCCGCCAATACCGCATCCGAGCTGATAACTTTAGCTGCAGTGGCTGCAGTGGCTTGAGCTGCCTCCGGCAAAGCCGCTTGTGAGGTCTCGCCCGCCGCCGCAAGCACGCCCGGATCAGCGGTAATGGTTGCAATCTCGGCAGGGCCTTCTTCGACCAACGACAAAACGCCAGTATCCTCCCTCAACGCAGTATCGGCACTCCGGTCATTATCGGCACTCCAGTCATTGTCCGCAGCCGTTTGGGGCAGGCTCGCCCGGACCTCGCGGCGCTGCCTGGCACGTTCGATCGCCGCCAGCCGACGCTGCTCTGCCGGGGCGCCATTTGCTTTGGGTGGCCCTTGTTCAGCTTCATCGTCGAGTGTGCTGGTGATGGTATTATTTTCCCCATCATCGGCAACTTCCAGAGGGGTGTTGGGGGTTGCATCAGCCACGTCGTCAGCGCTGAGGTCGGCAGATTGGCGTCTGCTTTCACTTATTTCTGCGGCCGTCGTATTTTCAACTTTATCAGCGATCGTTGCTTCGCTGCCCGACAGGTGATCCGCCGCCTGTTTAGTTTGCCGGACTTGATTTTCCGCGATCGCCTCTGCGGCAGGCCGATCAGCGGCACCCTGATTAAGGAACACAATGATCAGCAGAACTGCCATCACACCCATCAAGATGACCCCGACTGAGCTCAGATTAGGTGGCTTCTTTTCGGGCGAAACATTACCTTCTGTCGATACCGTTTCGGAATCCAGATGAACTGTTTCGTGACCCGAACTTTGCTCGCCAGTGTCGATAATCTCAACCTCAACTTGTTCTGGATGATCGTCACCATTGTCTTGTTCGGGGGTCTCTGAACTGGTCATCAATCTCTCTTTGATAGATGCGGTACGCTTTTGCTTATGTCTGAGCCGTCAATAAAATGTCAATCATCGCGGACTGATCCGGCCGCTCAGCGACGCTTATGTGGGATGCCCCGGCGTTTTTGAAAAGGCCAGCAATCGCCTGGCTGAGACATATCAGCTGCAACCTTGTTAGTGCGCCAAGCAACCGATGCTTTCCCAGAAGGGAGAGAAACAGGTTGGCGGATCGCTGGGAGAAAAAAGTCGCGGCGGTAATCTCATCGTCTCTAAGCTGCTGCTGAACCTTGGATGGCAAAGTCGCGATCTGATGTGCCTCGTAAAGCACCGCCAACCGGCATTGCCGGTTTTTCTCCTTCAACAAATCCTGCAGGTCACCAGCCCGGTGGGCGCCGGCGATATGCAAAATGACAGCGTTATCGTCCGTGCAAGACACGATTAGATCGGCCATACTTTCAACCGAGCTATCAGCCACGCCGGCAAGCAGAATTTTTTCACCTGCCAGCGCTGTTGCGGTGACCGGCCCAACCGCAAAGGCGGGCCATACCCGGCCATCAATGCAGCTCGACATCGCCCGAACACCATTCGCCGATGTGAATGCGAGGTGCGTGACATCTTCGGTATCCAGAACCGGTGCGGGGTCAAACTGAATATCAATGACCGGTGCCAAAACCGGGGTCATACCATGCTTTGTGAGTAATCTGCCAAAGTGAGAGGCGTCGGGTTCAGGCCTGGTGATGAGGACCTTCACGCGGCCCTGACCAGTTTTTGGATTGAAGCTGGCGCAGCATTGTAAATGCTTTCAGCGATTTTGATGCCGAACTCGGCCGCTTTTTCAAGGCGTTCCTCGGTTGTGTCCGTCCCCAAGGTCAAAGCCTCTGACAGACTGAGCGCCTCTTGCCCGTCGAGTGACAAAAGCTGCGCGCGAAAAAAAAGCCGCTTCCCTTCGAGGGTCGCAAGGCCCGCAATCGGGGTCTGGCAGGATCCGTCAAGATGCGTCAAAAATGCTCGCTCGGTTGCACTGGTGAGGCCTGTGATGGCGCAAGCCAGCGCCTTTGTCACCAGGTGAAGACGGGAATCATCTGACCGCATTTGGACGCACAGAACGCCCTGAGAGACCGCCGGCAACATTTCTTCCGGTTCCAAAACGGTTCTTCTAATTTCTGATTTATTCAACCGTTTCAGCCCAGCTTCCGCAAGCAACATTGCGTCAACTTCACCAGCCTCGAGCTTTTGCAGCCGGCTCCCGACATTGCCGCGCAACGGCACAATTTTGAGATCGGGCCGCCGGTTTAAGACCTGGGCGCGCCGGCGCACCGATGAGGTACCAAACACCGAACCCTTCGGCAGTTCCCATGGTAGGCCTGCAATATCACAGACAAAAGCGTCGCGCGGATCTTCACGGGTGGGAATAGCTGCAATCACAAGGCCATCAGGCATCTGCGCTGGCATGTCTTTCATGGAATGAATGGCAATGTCCGCCTCCCCATGCAGCAATGCCCATTCGATTTCCTTGGTAAAAAGCCCCTTGCCACCGATCTTCGCCAAAGATCCGGAAAGCTCCCTATCACCTTGAGTAATAAATGTTTTGATATTCAAACGATCATTAATTTCACTGTTCGATAACCCAAATGCTTGCCCAAGCATGGCGCGGACCATGACAGCCTGGTGGACCGCTAAAGGCGATTTTCGGGAAGCGAGGGTGAACGAGAATTCAGAAGACATAAGCTGGACAAGACACTCCTAAGCGATGACAAAGGCCGCCATCCTGCCAGCGTGGAACGCTCCCGCGTCAGGCGTTGGCAGACCCTTAGCGGGTTTGATCTTAAAAAAAAAGAGTTCGGAAAGGTAAAACATGCCGACAGCTATCACCATGCTTGGGATAGAGACGAGTTGCGACGAAACAGCCGCCGCCGTTGTTCGCCGGCACCCGGACGGGGATGTGGAGATCCTTTCTAATATTATTTACAGCCAACACGAGGAGCATGCCGGATATGGCGGTGTGGTACCAGAGTTGGCTGCCCGATCGCATCTTGAGCTGGCAGATGGTATTGTCTCCCGGGCCCTTATGGACGCCGGTATGGCCAATCGATTGGCGCTCGATGGTGTCGCCGCGACCGCGGGGCCTGGTCTGATCGGCGGGGTGATGGTCGGGATGATGACAGCAAAGGCAGTAGCGCTCGCCCATGATATTCCGTTCATTCCGATCAACCATCTGGAAGGCCATGCTTTGTCGGTACTGCTGACCGAGAACTTGGCATTCCCCTACCTTCTATTGCTGATTTCGGGCGGCCATACTCAACTGCTGCACGTAAATGGCGTGGGACAGTATAGTAGAATTGGCACCACCATCGACGATGCGGTTGGAGAGGCGTTCGATAAAACTGCGAAGCTTCTGGGTCTTGGTCAGCCGGGCGGCCCGTATTTGGAGGACGCCGCACAAACGGGCGATGCCAACCGGTTTCCCCTGCCACGGCCATTGCGTGGTCGAACAACATGTGACTTTTCATTCTCTGGCTTGAAGACTGCGGTGCGCATGCAGGCCGAAAAACACCTACCCCTGACGCAACGGGACAGAGCTGATCTGGCGGCTTCATTTCAAACCGCGGCAGCCCAACATCTCGCCATCAAAACAAAGCGCGCCATGGACCAAACCAAGTCCGGTCGGTTGGTGCTGGCCGGCGGTGTCGCTGCCAATCAGACGGTACGGAATACATTGTCCGAACAAGCCGAAAGCGAAGGCTGGAGGCTCATTGTTCCGCCAGCGAAATATTGTACTGATAATGGCGCGATGATCGCGTTGGCCGGCGCTGAAAGAGTGTTTTGCGTTGGCGTGCCGGATCAACGTTCGGCCCTGCAACTTGGCCCCAGGGCACGCTGGCCACTTGATGACAACCCTCGTGGTGTGCGTTATGGCAGCGGGAAAAAGGGGCCAAAAACATGAGTGCTGAACCAGCTTTTTCATCGGTGATGGTCGTCGGAGGCGGTGCCTGGGGCACCGCGCTGGCAAGCCTGACCGCGCGATCAGGGATCAAAACTATCCTCTGGGCCCGCGAAGAAAGCGTCGTCTCGAGTATCAATTCTTCGCACGTCAACGAGCCGTTCCTGCCGGGTATCACCTTACCGGGTAGTTTGCTCGCCACAAGCGACCTCGGCCAGGCCAGCGAAAAAGCAGCGCTGGTGTTTGTTGTACCTGCGCAATTCGCCCGCACAATCCTGGCAGAAATGAACCAGTTAATTGGTATGACTTCTGTACCGGTCGCTTTGTGTTCGAAAGGTATCGAAAGAGACACCGGTAAACTGATGTCACAGGTCATCAACGAGGTATGGCCGAGCGCAATTCCGGCAGTTTTGTCGGGCCCGAGCTTCGCTGCTGATGTGGCAAACGGCCTCCCGACGGCTGTCACTCTTGCCTGCGAAAACGAGGTCATTGGCAAGCAATGGCTAGAAACTATCGGTTGTCCGCATTTCCGCCCCTACCTGTCTGATGACCTTGTCGGGGCAGAGCTCGGCGGGGCTGTCAAAAATGTCCTCGCGATTGCCTGCGGTATTGTCGAGGGCAAGGGGCTCGGGGAAAGCGCCCGGGCAGCGCTGATGGCTCGAGGATTTGCTGAATTTCAACGTCTGGGTGTTGCCCTTGGTGCCCAGCCTCAGACAATGGCGGGACTGTCAGGCCTGGGCGATCTGATCTTGACGTGTTCGTCGCGCCAATCACGTAACATGTCGCTCGGTCTCGAGATCGGCCAGGGACGGCTCGTCAGCGACGTCCTGCGCGAACGCAAAACGGTGAGTGAAGGAGCGGCGACGGCCGAACCGGTGATGAAACTCGCGCGCGCAAATGGGGTTGAAATGCCGATCTGCAGCGCAATTGCCGATATTGTCGCCGAATCCACCGATGTTGACAGCGCAATGCAGGCGCTCCTCACACGGCCCTTACGCGAAGAATAATCAGTAATTTGAGGCTAGAGATCTCTCGGAAAATCAATTCACATCCGAAATGATCAACGAATATTAAGCCGCTTGAGGTAGAATGCGCATTTTCGCTGCGTCCTCAAACTGGCTTCTCCGCTGGCCCAGCCTTCGGTCCAGGCAGTGCCGCCCTGCATACCAACCGCACTGCGGCAGGCAGAATATCCCGCTTTGTAGTGGATGGAATCGTCAATGCTGTACAAAACGTCCGCTTTGACGTTGCCGTACTCACTACCGTCCTGATACCCACTTTCATAGCAGGTACACATGTCGTCACCATAGTCGCCGGTAAAAATCCCCAAATTCGCCTCACCGTCCCGTGAAACGAGCCGTGAATCTGCGCTGCCAAGCGAAGGTATGCCGCTCTGAAACATCGCGAAAGACGCTGCCGCGACAACCGCAAGCAGTAACACACCGCCGAAAATTGCTTCGATTTTGGTCATGACGTGATCCCCAAATAACACGCAACGAAAGTCGTTAACCATTAGGGTAGCGCGAACTGTCCTCGCCGCCAAGGGGAAAGGTTAATATCGCCCTATCGTGAAGGAAAGACCTTAGTCCTTGCCGCGATTAAGCATTCCACTGATGACGAGGACAACACCGATAAGGCCTGGGAATGCCGCCACGCCGAGCATAGCAAACACAGCGTTAGGCTCGTCTGCGAAGCCACCCCCAAAATAACCCAGCAACAGCAGCGCCGCGGCGACCGCGATCAGGACAAAGCCGCCAGTTACGCTACCGCCGCCGCTGGCGCGCTCGAGCCCCAGTGCTGCGATCGTTTTCGCATCCAGCTGCTGACCGGATTTCATCGCTTCGCGCACCGTTTTTTGTAATTGATTGGATTTGAAGACCCCCGCGATTGCATTAATCAGAACAATCGCAATCACGAAACTAAAAACCACTGCCATGTCGCCGTTAAACCAATTCCAGTCCATTTCTCCCTCCTCAGCAAGGTCACTTTAAATTACAAAGTACCATGTATTTAGGAGTTTGTCACCATCTTTCAAGGGCCTTGTTAATTTTAACCCAGTGCGAGCAGGCTTTTGGCGGCGAGAACAAGTAGCAAAACTGAAGACACCGCGAACAGCCCAAACCTGACCAGAACTATATTTGCCGATACCTGTACCAAAGAATGCAGTATACGGATAGAGACATATCCCCAGGCCAGCATGACAGCGAGCTGATCTGCGCCGCCGCTTAGCTGAACATAGAAAGCAAGCGCATAAAAGATTGTCGGTTGCTCCATCAAATGGTTGTAGTTGTCGGCCGCAAACCGTGCGGGTGCGGGCAACACGGACAATGATCCGGCGTTTTGTGCGTCCTGTGGTTTGATGCCCGCTTTCTGCATGGCGGGAATGCGCTTGGCATACATATAAAGCCACACCAGCAGCGACCAGCAAATAAGCGCCAGCACTGGTGTCAAAATAGATTGTTCCACAAAATCCTCCTCTAAGTGATTTGAAGATTACAGGGCGACTTTCATCAGCATGTCAATGTCTCGCGTGTTGCGACAACTTCAAAGGAGAAAGAGCACATTCTCAGGAGGGCGACCAATAATCGCGCGATTGCCGTTGATGACAATGGGTCGTTCAATCAGCGCCGGGTTTTCCGCCATTGCCCTAAACAGCGCGGCATCACTCACACGCTGCAGATCAAGATCTTTGTACAGTGCATCCTTGGTCCGCATCATTTCGCGTGGAGAAAGACCAAGCAATGCAGCGATTTCCTTCAATCGAGCCTGAGATGGCGGGGTCTTTAGGTATTCGATGATCTCAGGGCGCACACCCTTTCCTTTAAGAAGTGCCAAGGCCTCCCGTGATTTAGAACACCGTGGATTGTGCAAAATTTCCATATATCTACCTGTCTACCGCCAGTCTGTAGCCGCCACTTTCAGTAAGCAGCAGTGTCGCCTGCGAGGTATCGGGCTCAATTTTCTGGCGCAAGCGATAAATATGGGTTTCCAGCGTATGCGTGGTCACCCCGGAGTTGTACCCCCATACCTCATCCAGCAACACGTCGCGCGAGACCGGTAGCCCGCCTGCCCGATACAAAAATTTCAAAATTGAGGTTTCTTTCTCCGTGAGTTTGACCTTTCGATCTTCCTCAGTAACCAACATTTTGACAGCAGGCTTGAACTCATACGGGCCGACCTTGAAGACAGCGTCTTCGCTTTGTTCGTGGCTGCGCAAATGCGCGCGCAAGCGTGCCAGCAGCACCGCAAACTTGAACGGTTTTGTCACATAATCGTTGGCGCCGGCATCCAATCCGAGAATAGTATCTGCTTCGGTATCAGCGCCGGTGAGCATGATGACCGGTGACTTAAACCCGTTCTTGCGCATCAAACGGCAAGCTTCACGCCCATCCATGTCGGGCAGGCCAACATCAAGAAGCACCAAATCAATATGGGCTTCCTGCTTTACTTTCTCGATCGCCTCAGCTGCCGTTGCGGCGGTCTCCGCCCGGAACTCATCATGGACCTCGAACTGGTCAAGCAGGGTTTCCCTTAGCAATTCATCATCATCTACGAGCAGAATACGTTTCGCGCGTGCCATTTTCTCTTCCTCGTTTCCCGTTAAAATTTGCGGCAATATAGCTTGCGTTATATCAAGGGGAACTGATTTTCTCTCACGGGTGGTAACATGAAGTTGATCGTTGAGGCCAAAAATCGTCAACCGCTGGGTGCGCTAAGATATGGCAACAAATCCGTCCCTTGCGCTCTTGGCCCAGCTGGCTTTGTGGCCGACAAAAAAGAAGGAGACGGCGCCACCCCGATTGCTTCGATGAAACTTATCAAAGGGCTCTACAGATCCGACCGATTGTCGCGACCGGTGACTAAATTGCCGATGCGAGCAACCGACCCAGCGGATGGATGGTGTGATGACCCAACTTTGCCGCAGTACAATCAATTGGTAAAATTGCCTTTCAAAGGCAGCCATGAAAAGCTCTGGCGGAAAGATCATGTCTATAATATCTGCATCGTTCTCGACTGGAACATAGCGCCGGCAGTAGTTGGAAAGGGCAGCGCTATTTTTTTTCACCTGGCGAGAAACGGTTATACCCCGACAGAAGGGTGTATCGCCGTCAACCTCAGCGATATGCTAGAGATCTTGCGCACTAGCAATGCCGACACGGTGATCGAGACACGCCTGGTCGGCTAGTTAGCTTCTCTGGCCAAAAATGCTGGATCCAACCCGGACATGGGTTGCGCCCAGTTGACAGGCGATCTGGTAATCAGCGCTCATTCCCATACTGATAATTGGCAAACCCATCTGTTCTGCCAGTTTGTGCACCAGGGCGAAGTGCGGTGCCGGGCTTTCCTGTGCCGGCGGGATACACATCAAGCCTTTTATCGGCAACCCGAATTCATCCTGACATTGTCGGACGAAAGCCGCCGTGTCGCGAGGCGCTACACCTGCTTTTTGATTTTCCTCACCGGTGTTGACCTGAACCAGACAATCAGGACGTTTTCCAACTTTCTCCATAGCGACAGTCAGTTTCTCGGCCAGTTTAGGCCGGTCAATTGTTTCAATGACGTCAAACAGCGTCACAGCTTCCAGAGCCTTGTTCGTTTGCAAAGGACCAATCAGATGCAAACAGATGCCAGAGAATTGTCGCTTGAGCCCAGGCCACTTGCTGGCTGCCTCCTGCACACGGTTTTCACCAAATACGCGATGACCAGCCTGCAAGACCGGCAGGATATGGTCCACATCGAAGGTTTTGCTGACAGCGATCAGCTCAACGGCCTCCGCCTCCCGGTCTGCCGTTCCCAGCGCTTTGCGAATGGACGCTTTGACAGCGTCAAGGTTTGCGACAATATCAATAGCGGACATGGTACAATCGATCTCATCCCTGCAAAAACGTGCGGCCCAGCTCGCCGCTGTGGCCGTCAGCCTTAATGCTGCGCGGATTGCCACGTCAAGCCGGTCAGCCCCCTTCAAGTTGGCGCTGCTGACCGATCCGCGCGTACCGGTTAGCCAACGCTCTATCGACGCGTTGCCACATCCGTCTGAAATCCGCTGCGCCGTAATATTCAGGCATTATGATCTGTTGGACCGCGCCAGCATTGCGCACGAACTTTGTTTAATAACCAGAGCGGCTGGTCACTTCTTCCTGGTCGCCGGCGATCCGCGCCTCGCAACTGAAGTTGGCGCGCACGGTGTTCATTTACCCGAATGGCAGATCGGTGAATTGGCATCCATAAAAAAGGCGCATAGAGAGTGGCTCATCTCTGCTGCCTGCCATTCGGGCAAGGCCCTGCAATCGGCAGCTGCCGCTGGCGCAGATTGCGCCACGCTTTCTCCAGTATTTTCAACAAAAAGCCATCCGGACATTAAACCCCTTGGCACTGACCGGTTTAGCCGTTTGACTAAACGTGCTGACTTGCCGGTGCTGGCGCTAGGCGGTGTAACAGAAATGAATGCACATCAATTGATCAGCACCGGCGCTGCCGGCATCGCGGCAATCGGCGCACTTTCAGATCTCTAAAACTTTATGGCACTCTCAAATATTATAGCAGCCTTGTCCTCATTGCCGCCAAGCAAATCCGGTTTATTGCTGTCCACAAACTGAGCGGCGGCACCAAGGGTGACGCCTTGCTCAAATACGTATGAGACACCAGCTTGCGTTAATTCGGTTTCCCGAAAGAAGGTTGGATCAAGTGGCGTTGCGGCATCTCTACTGGCATCAGATGATCCGTAACCCACCATAAATCCCCATGGTCCAGTCTCATATGTGATCCCGGCATCAAACGCCAGATATCCTTCGTCGTCCTGGATATTGAGGCCTGCATTGGTATTCTTGACGGAGCCACCCACGGTCAGGCCGTTGATCGCCAGATTGACACCAAGAGAGTAGGCTTCATAATCATCAAAGCCAGGCGGGGGGGCTATGAGATCTTCCGTGGCGCTGATATAGCTGGCGCCGAGGCCAAACCTGATATCATTTTCCTCATCCCCGAGGGCTTTTTCATAATACACTGCGGTTTCTAGAACATCTTTCCACGAAGAATTGTTCAACAGTGTCGATCCTGCTGCGGCGGGGAGATAACCACCTACGGGCGCACACAACTCATCGTCGCATTCCCTGAGTTCCGGTGAATAGGACACGCCAAGCTTGAGACCGCCCAATACACCACCGAGAAAGTTCGCAGGCGGCATATAAGTCAGTTTTGTGGCGTATCCGGAGAAATCGTTGACGGTCTGGACATCGTTCAGCCCTGTCAGGTCACTCTTCCAGTCATTAACACCAATCGCGCTAAAAACCGTAGGCGATGTTACGGCCAACTGGCTGGCGATACCATTGTCACGGCCAATCGCGATCTCGCCGAAACCGCCTTTTATGTAGGCGTAGGCGCTCTGCAAATATGCATCGCCTTCAAACGGACCAACACCTCTTGGTCCGCCGGCCAGTAATCCTGAATAGCGACCGGCAGTCCAGTATTGGTCAGGTGCCTGGCCATCGACGCGAGCTTCCAAAACACCGCCGACCTCAAGGCCATTGTCGAGCAAGGTTGACGACTTCAGCCTCACCCGGGCATCGGCGTCAGCCTCCAGTTCACCCTCAACGGCGCCCGCCACGGCACTGACCTCGCCACTAATTTCAAGTTCGTTGTCGGCTTGTGCATGGGCGGGAAGAGCGAGGGAAAATGCAGCCCAGCTGAGACACGCCAAAAGGCCCGTGCGCATCTGCGCCACCGCCTTCAAGGTGTTCGTCTGTTCTGCGATCTTCAACATTTGGTCACTTGCTCTTTAGCTGCCCTGATACGGCAGCTCACATTCAACTTCAGATCTACGCCACTTAAAATTTTGCAATAATTAACGTATGTTAGCTTGTAACACTCCCGGTCAGGCAGGTATTGTTCAAGTACACCAAATAGAGGCTTGATGGGTTTTTTGGTCAATAGATTTACGTCAAACTGTGTTGAGTAATTCAGCCATTGTGATAGGAAAGTCACGAATGGTTAACGGAACCAACGGGATTTACAGGAGTTGAGGCAAGATGAAGCCTGAAACATTAAGGTTGTGCAAAATACTGGGCATGGCATGTGGCGCCGCAATACTGGCCGCATGCGCAAGTAATAACGCGGCAGAAGAGAGCCGCAACGCATCTTTGCCGTCCTACTCTCTGGACAACAAATCGGGCACAGCGACCAGTGTGAATAAATATTTGTGGTCTGCTTCACTAGAAACACTTGACTTCATGCCAATGTTTTCCGCCGATCCGATCGGTGGCATCATTATTACAGACTGGTATGCGAACCCGTCTGTGCCGAACGAACGGCTGAAAGCAAATATCTTCATTCTGGATACGGCTTTGCGGGCCGATGCGCTTCGGGTGACTGTTTTCAAACAACAATACACGCCCGCTGGCTGGCAAGATTCACCAGTTAATCCGGCCACGTCACGCGAAATCGAAAACGCGATCCTGACACGTGCCCGTCAGCTACGACTGAACAGTATCGGCTAGTATTCGGTCACGCTTGGCACTAACGAAACGCCCGTTGATCAAGCGGGCGTTTTTTTGTTACTCAGAGATTTTTCAAAGGCAATTAGATGGCGCGGTACAATCCAAAGGAAGCAGAGCCGAGATGGCGGCGAGCCTGGGAGGAAACAGAAGCCTTCAAAGCAGAGACAGACACGTCAAAGCCAAAATATTTTGTCCTCGAAATGTTTCCCTATCCATCAGGGCGGATCCATATAGGGCATGTCCGGAACTACGCCATGGGCGATGTCATCGCCCGCTATAAAAAAGCACAGGGCCATAATGTTCTGCATCCTATGGGATGGGATGCATTTGGCATGCCTGCAGAAAACGCCGCAATGCAGAGCGGCGGCCATCCTCGAACCTGGACCTATAACAATATCGCGATCATGCGGGATCAACTTAAACGGATGGGGCTGGCCATCGACTGGTCACGCGAGTTCGCCACGTCAGATCCTGACTATTATGTTCACGAACAACGGATGTTTCTCGACTTTTGGCGCCGCGGTTTCGTTGAGCGGAACGAAAGCCAGGTAAACTGGGACCCGGTCGATCATACTGTTCTTGCCAATGAACAGGTTATCGACGGCAAAGGCTGGCGCTCCGGGGCACCGGTCGAGCGCCGGACACTTTCGCAATGGTTTTTTAAGATAACAGACCGGGCTGAAGATCTACTTGACGCTCTTGACGATGGCCGCCTTGGCAGCTGGCCAGACAATGTTGTCTTGATGCAGAAAAACTGGATCGGTAAATCAAAGGGCCTGAAAATGCGCTTTCACGCCGCCGGTAGGGCCCCGGCCGGTTTTGAAAGTCTTGAAATCTACACCACCCGACCTGACACATTGTACGGCGCATCGTTTATGGCAGTCTCACCGGACCATCCACTAGCGGCGCATTACGCTGCCGAAAATGCCGAGCTGCGGGCGTTTATTGCAGAGTGCCAGAAAATAGGAACTTCCGAAGAAGCGATAGAGAAAGCTGAGAAAAAAGGCCTTCGGCTTCCAATTGAGGTCAGACATCCGTTTGTTGAGGGTAAAACCCTGCCGGTTTTTGTCGCAAACTTTATTCTGATGCAGTATGGTACGGGCGCTATTTTCGGCTCTGCTGCACATGATCAGCGTGATCTCGATTTTGCCCGGAAATATGACCTCGATGTTATCCCTGTTGTGCTGCCCCCGGACGCGGACCCGGCAACATTTGCGATTGATCAAGAGGCCTATACGGGACCCGGCACTATTTTCAATTCTGATTTCCTGGACGGCCTGCCATGGGAAGAGGCATTGCCGAAAGCGATCGCTAGGATCGAAGAAATGGGAGACGGTGAGGGGACCACCAACTATCGCCTGCGTGATTGGGGTATTTCACGGCAGCGCTATTGGGGGTGCCCGATTCCAGCCATCCACTGCACAAACTGTGGCGTCGTTCCGGTACCGGAACAAGATCTTCCGATAACCTTACCCGACGAAGCCGACTTTTCGGCGCCAGGTAATCCGCTCGACCGGCACCCGACATGGAAATATGTGAGGTGCCCAACCTGTGACGATGAAGCCAGCCGCGAAACTGATACATTTGATACATTTGTTGATTCATCTTGGTATTTCGCGCGCTTCGCGGCCCCCGCACCTGAGGCGCCGACGGATAAAAATATGGCCGATTACTGGTTACCGGTTGATCAGTATATTGGCGGCATAGAGCACGCGATTTTACACCTACTCTACGCCCGTTATTTTACCCGCAATATGAAAGAGTGTGGCTATCTCAACGAAGAAGAACCATTTCGGAACCTGTTCACACAAGGCATGGTCGTTCATGAGACCTATCTTGATACTGATGAAAGCAAGCACCTAAAGGACCGATGGCTGTTTCCTGAAGACATTGTCAAAAAGGATGGCCAGGTAGTTCACGCCGAAACTGGCAAGCCCGTGACAGTTGGGGCCATCGAAAAGATGTCCAAGACCAAAAAGAACGTGGTCTCGCCAGAGGACATCGCGGACACGTATGGCGCTGACGCAGCCCGCTGGTTCATGTTGTCTGACTCGCCACCGGAGCGGGATGTCGAATGGAGTGAGGCAGGGGTCGAGGGGGCCTGGCGGCTGGTCAATCGCATCTGGGATACCTGTGAGGGGGCGAAGGGTATTCTTCATCAGCCGCACCTGGGACATTTGTCCCGCGAGATGGACAATGCTGACATGTCCATGCGGCGGCTGACCCATGCAACGATAGACCACGTAACTGGTGACATCGAGAGTTTCCGGTTTAACAAAGCGATCGCACGACTTTACGAGTTTATCGCGACGGCCAGAAAGGCCGTTTCGGCTGATACGATCTCAGCGCCCGTTCGAGCGGAGACGCTTTCTGTTTTGGCGCGTATTGTCTCGCCGTTCATTCCACATATCGCCGAGGAATGTTGGGCCCATCTGGGTGGCGAGGGGCTCGCCTGTAACGCCCCGTGGCCGAAGGCCGACAAAGCTCTTCTTGCAACCGAAACAGTCACGCTGCCGATCCAAGTCAACGGCAAGCGTCGCGGGGAAATAACCGTCCCAGCAGATGCCGGCGAAGTTGAGGTCAGGAAACTTGCCTTGTCTGACGACGCTGTTCAGAGGCATATTGAGGGCAAGCAGATCCGGAAGTTAATCGTGGTGCCCGGACGAATTATCAATATCGTTGTCTGATAGGGCAACCAGCAAAGGCAAGGCAAATGCTTGTTAATCTTTCTACCCGTCACCTCAGCCTTGGGCTGTTCGCAATCGCCCTGCCTGCTCTTTCTGCCTGTGGGTTCACACCGCTTTATGCAGATACGGACCAGTCCATCAATAACTCATTCGCGGCAATCAGGATCAATCCAATCCGTGACCCGGAGCAAGCGAGTTATGTTCTCGAAAGTCAGCTTCGGGATTTTATCAGTAGTACCGCATCTGCGCGGTATGATCTGGCCGTGACTTTGCGCGAAAAGCGCAGATCAGTAGCTGTAACCAGTCAGGCTCAAACACAACGTTTCGAATATACTCTTGAGGCAAAGTATGTCCTGACCGAGCTCCAAACCGGCAAGCGCTACCAGAATGAAAAGTCCGCCATCACCAGCTATGGCATCGTGCCATCACAATATGCCTCACAAGTAGGACGGGAGGATGCAATTCTAAAAGCAGGTGTGAAACTGGCTGATAAAATAGAAACCGATCTCGTGCTTTATTTCAAAGGACAGATCGAAGGTGTTGAGCTCGAAGCAGGCGAAGAATTCGCCACACCAAGCGACGAAGAAAGCTTACGCGAGAAACAAATCCAGGAAATTCTCGGTGATGAATTTTGACGGCGCTTAAAGGAAAGGACGTTGCTGCGTTTGCCAAGAAACGCGACCCGCGATTTTCTGCGATTTTAATATACGGACCTGACGGTGGCTCTGTCCGGGAGCGATCTGACAACCTTGCCACGCAAGTTGTGGCCGACCTGCAAGATCCATTCAATTTTATTGAGTTAACAGAGGGCGATCTTAAACACGAGCCGGCGAGGCTCGTCGATGAGGCCGCAGCGCTCTCTTTTGCGGGCGGTGAGCGCGTCGTTCGTGTCCGAGGATCAACCGAAGCAGTAACGGCGTCCGCAAAGCTTCTCCTGAATGCTCTCGAAGCCGAAACATTTAAACCCAATGCCCTCACAATTATCGAAGCGGGTGATTTGCGAAAAAGTGCTGGGCTCCGCAAATTGTTTGAAGGCGCAAGAAAAGCAGCAGCATTGCCCTGCTACGAGGATGGTGCAGGCGATATCCGAACAATGATCAGCGACGCGCTTGCCGCCGAACAACTGACCATCACCAATGACGCCATGGAAACACTCGTTGCGTCACTTGGCACAGATCGAGGGGTTAGTCGCTCTGAAATCAATAAGCTCATCCTGTTCAAAGGACCAAAAGACGTCAACGGCCAAGAAACGGCAATCTCCGCCGGAGACGTTCACGCATGCCTCACTGATGCATTCCAGGACGCGACCACCGAGATCACAAGACTAACAGCCGCCGGCCAGACACGAAGCCTCTCTGTCGCGCTTAATCGAGCCTCCGAGGCTGGGACCTCGCCGATCACTATCCTAATTTTTTTGCAACGCCAATTTACCCGCCTCTACACCGTTCAATCAGCAGTCGCCGGCGGTATGGCTGCTGATGCGGCAATGAAGAAACTACGCCCCCCAGTGTTTTATGGAGAGCAGCGCGCTTTTCAAACGCAACTTGGCAAATGGCCAGTGGCAAAACTAGAGCGAGCGATCTCCCATCTGATGGAAACCGAACATCAGGCCAAACAATCAGGCGCACCAATACAAGAACTGATCGAACGTCTGGCTTTGCGCCTCGCAACAATGGCAAAATAACCACAGCCGAGATTTTAAGCGATCGGTTGATTGACATTTTCCTATCGCCGGATTACGCCGCCACACGGTCTCGAGTAAGACCAATTTATTCAACCCTGCGAGTAGTTAAGATGAACAAATATTTCATCATGATTGTGAACCCGATTTGCGGAGCCGTCTCGATTTGCTCCGTGACCAGTTCACTGGCTCGCAAGAAGGTCCTGAGTTAGATCCACAAATACTGATCCAACGAATATGAACCTCCCGAGTCAAGCCGCGCTCCGGAGGTTTTTTAATGTCTTACAGCCTCTCGCGCCTTGACGATCAGAAGTAAGATATAACAAGCGACGATACCATGACCGACGATAATTTGAGCCCTGATATAGGCCTTCCAACCAGCGCCGACAAACCGGCTCTTGAGCAGCCACCTTTGCTGCCCAGCCATTCTTGGAGGGACGAGTTTGCCAGCCTTTTGAAGCTCGGCATCCCCATGGGTCTTGCACAACTTGTTCAATTTTCTATCAATACAGTTGATGTGCTGATGATTGGGCGACTTGGGCCGGAGGCGTTGGCCGCTGCATCGTTGGGACTTGTTATCTACTATGCAACTTGGCTTGCCGGCTTCGGCCCAATGATGGCAGTGACGCCACTTGTCTCACGGACATTAGGTGCAGATCCCGGCAATACAAGAGATGCGCGGATATCTGTGCGCATGGGCCTGTGGGCGATAGCTCTCTCGTTTCCAGTCATGTTCCTTGTCTACTTTTTTGCAACGGACATTGCGCTGGCGCTCGGTCAGCCAGAAGAATTAGCCCGCAGGGCTGGCCCCTATGTGCTGGCGCTCTCCCCCGGATTACCGTTTGCGCTGGGTGTCTTCATGCTGCGGAATTTTCTCGCGGCGATAGACAGAACACGTGTGCCACTTGTTATTATTGTCATCACGACGCTGTTGAACGCCTTATTCAACTGGTTGCTGATCTATGGGCATTGGGGATTTCCTCAATGGGAACTTGTCGGCGCTGGCATCGCCTCGTCACTGTGCCACATAATCGGCTTCTTTTTGCTGGTCGCCTACATCAATTGGGACAAACGTGGTCGCGAGTTTGACCTATTCGCAAACCTTTTGAGGCCGCATTGGGCGCGATTGGGTGCGATTGCTAGATTGGGTTTGCCGATCAGTGTGACCTTTGGGTTTGAGGTTATGCTGTTCAACGTGGCCGTCTTTTTAATGGGTCTTATCGGCATCAACGAAGTTGCCGCCTATCAGGTTGCTCTCAATGTCGCAGCGATCGCTTTCATGATGCCCCTCGGCCTTTCAATGGCTGGCTGCGTCAGGGTTGGCCTGGCCGCCGGCGCAGGCCATCAAGAAGGCGTCAGAAAGGCGGCCGGTGCAAGCATCGCCGTCTGTGTTGCAGCGATAATGATCGTCGCTTTGCCTGTACTATTATTTCCGCAAGGCATTGCCGGTCTTTATCTCAATGCGGATGACCCATCAAACACGGCGGTCATCGCCCTTGTTGCATCGTTTCTGCCTATTGCCGCGGCCTTTATGCTCTTTGACGGCATTCAGGTTGCGGCAAGCCAGGCATTGCGAGGCCTGAAAGATGTCAACCTGCCGATGGTCATAACCGGCGTTAGTTACTGGATCGTTGGCTTTCCGGTTGCTTTTGGTTTCGGTCTCTACACGGCAGTCGGCGCTGTTGGCATTTGGTGGGGTTTGCTCTCGGGACTGGCCTGCGCGTCAGTACTATTGGGCGGTCGCCTGTTGTACCTGCTGGTGCACCCGGAGAAACAACCCAGTTAGCTTGCCATGATTGCAAAAAGCGGTGTTCCGTGACGGCGGACACCGACGCCGCAATATTACTATGTACCCTGAATAACCTCTTCCATTGCACCAAGGCAAAGCTCGATATTTTTACGTGAGGCACCATGCCCCATCAGACCGATGCGCCAGATTTTTCCGGCCAGTGTGCCTAACCCTGCCCCGATCTCCAGCTTGTGTTCACTCAGCAAGCGTTGGCGGATTTCTGCTTCTTGGTTTTGCAAATGAGCTGGAATCAAAACGCTGTTTAGTTGCGGCAAGCGGTGCTCTGCCGGAACTAGATAGTTGATCCCAAGGCGGGCCAGGCCTTGCTCAAGGAGCAGGTGCATTTCCCTGTGTCGTGACCACGCGGCTTCAAGCCCTTCATCGCTCAACATCACAAGGCTTTCATGCAACCCGTACATGGCATTGATTGGTGCTGTGTGATGATAGGAACGCTCGCCTGCTCCATCCCAATAACCGAGCATGAGAGTAAGATCGAGGAACCAGCTTTGAACTATACTCTTCCGACTACGCACTTTTTCAAGGGCTCGATTTGAAAAACTAACCGGAGACAAGCCCGGTGGCGCAGAAAGGCATTTCTGGCTACCTGAATAAACTGCATCCACTCCCCATTCGTCTAGCTTTAGTGGTATGCCACCAAGCGACGTAACTGCGTCAACGATTGTCAGGCAGCCCTGTGCTTTTGCGAGCCCGCAAAGGGCTTCTGCGTCCGAACGCACGCCGGTTGATGTTTCGGCATGAACAAAACCGAGTGCGACCGCGTCTGGCACCCTCGCCAGCGCTTCTTCAACTTTTTCAATGCTAACGGGCCTGCCCCATTCATCGTCGACGATGATGGGTATACCGCCAGCCCGTTCCACGTTGTCCTTCATGCGCCCGCCGAACACACCGTTGATGCAGACGACTACCTTGTCGCCCGGCTCAATGAGATTAACGACACAAGCCTCCATACCAGCGGAGCCTGGCGCTGAGATCGGGAAAGTGATCTGATTTTCGGTGCGAAACGCATATCGGAGCAATTGCTTAATCTCATCCATCAAGCCGACAAACTCGGGATCAAGGTGACCGATTGTCGGGCGCGACAACGCTGCAAGGACTCGTTCAGAAACATCTGATGGGCCGGGGCCCATCAGAGTTTTCGGGGTTGGCATAAAAGAATTGAAAGAGGGCATGGTTTTTTAAACTCAAGTAGCAATATTGCGGGTGTCGCGCTTATATCCCGACATTTATGAGGCGACGACAAACCTCATCAAGTTGATCAAGCGTTTGGTAGTCTATGGTCAGTACACCACCTTTCTTACCCTGGTGTTCGAGCGACACCGCAAGTCCGAGCGCATCGGCGATATCTCGCTCGAGGGCTCGCGTATCGGCGTCTTTGATGGTTGTTTTGGACTTCCCCTTACCCTTTTTCTTCTTCTCTTTGCCATCAGGTTCCCGGGCCCCGATATCTCCAAGAAACGCACGCGCATAAGCCTCCGTATCCCTGACTGACAAGCCCCGTCGGATCACATAGTCTGCGACGATTTCGGGATCATCTGAAGAAAGTATTGCTCTGGCGTGGCCCATCGAAAGTATGCCACCGCGAACCTGCTCTCGCACTTTCTCCGGTAATTTCAACAACCGCATCATGTTGGCGACATGGCTACGGCTCTTGCCCACAGCTTCGGCAATCGCGTTGGATGTTCGGGCGTGAGCTTCAGCCAGATGACTATAGGCTTCTGCTTCCTCCATCGGATTGAGATCTACCCGCTGTAGGTTTTCAACCAAAGCGATTTCTGCCGTTTCGGCATCAGTAAGGTCTCGGATGATGACCGGGACTTCGTGCAATTGGGCTTTTTGGGCGGCGCGCCAGCGGCGCTCGCCCGCGACGATTTGATAGATGCCCCGCTGCTCTGGCGCCGGCCGCACCAGAATCGGTTGCAACAGCCCCTTTTCCCGAATCGAAGCAGAAAGCTCCTCTATTGCCTCATCAGCAAAACTCTTTCGAGGTTGTTTCGGATCTGCAATGATGAATTCAATCGGCAATTTATCTGAGGCAGGCGTCAGCGCTGTATCCGGCCTGTCCGGCGACGGCGCGTCACCCAAGAGCAAATCCAGTCCGCGGCCCAATCCCTTCTTTGCCATCTGTGTTTTCTCCTTAAGCCGCGCGTTCGCGCTGGATGACTTCGCTTGCTAGCCTCACATAGGCTTGGCTGCCTGCACATCCAAGATCGTAAAGCAAAGCCGGTTTGCCATGCGACGGTGCCTCTGAGATGCGGACATTGCGGGGAATAGCGGTCCGGTACACTTTTTCACCCATATGCGAGCGCACATCGGCCTCGACCTGTTGAGACAGGTTATTTCTACTGTCAAACATCGTGAGCACGATACCTTGCAGCTCAAGCCCAGGGTTAATCCGCTCCCGCACCTTATCTATCGTTCGCAGAATTTGGGACAATCCTTCAAGTGCGAAGAACTCACACTGCAATGGCACTATAACCGCGTCAGATGCTGCCATTGCATTAATCGTCAGTAGGCTGAGTGATGGTGGGCAGTCAATCAAAATGTAGGTGATTTCGGGCCGTTTGGCGGTGAACGCCTTGATCGCTTTAGCAAGGCAAAATTGCCGCTCCGGCTCGTCAATCAACTCAATTTCGGCACCGGCAAGATTAACCCCGGCAGGCGCCAAGCTCAGTCGCGGCACATTCGTAACCTGTTCAGCGTCAGCCAGCACAGCTGCACCCATAATCACATCATAGGTTGTAATGTCCCTGTTTGCCGCATTGAGGCCGAGCCCAGTTGACGCATTTCCCTGCGGATCGAGATCGATGATCAATACCCGCTCGCCAACTGCTGCCAATGCAGTGCCGAGATTAATCGCCGTTGTGGTCTTGCCGACACCTCCCTTCTGGTTTGCAACCGAAAGAATGCGCACTTTTCCGGTACGGCTGGTGGCAAGAGGTTTGGACAGATTAGACACGTGATAAATTTCTGATCTCAAGAATGGTTGCCGCTTCATGGCTGAGGCTCGGGTGCGGTATGACCTGCATTTTCCAGCGCGTCGCCGCTGCGGTCAATTCATCTTGTAGGTTTTCACCCTTGAGAAAAAGACAGACTGAGCCCTGGTGCAAAAATGGCCGGGCATACCGCAAAAGTGTGTCCAGATTCGCCAGTGCTCTGGCCGTGACAACATCGACCTTTTTGATCTCCTCGATTTCCTCAATCCGCCTGTTCAATACAGTCACATTTGTCAGGCCCAAGTCAGCAACTACGTGCCGCAAAAAGGCGCATTTTTTGGTTACACTCTCCACCAGATAATAATGCCGCTCTTTGGCGTTTGGATCGCTCAACGACAGTAACGCGAGGAATAAGCCTGGAAATCCTGCACCACTACCAAAATCCATCACAGATTTTGCATTTGCAGGAACGATGGGGGAAAGTTGCGCGGAGTCCAGGTAATGTCTTTGCCAGCGCTCAGCGATCGTGGATTTTGCAACCAGATTCAGGCGGCGCGTCCACTCCAAAAAAACCACATCAAAACGCTTGATCAGCTCCATTGTTTCACGTGAAACACCCGTTTTTGCCGCAAAGTTTTCGGGACCGAAAGGATCAGTGTCAGGCATTCCTGACGTCTTTCAGCGCAACCCGCCGCCTTTTTAAGGAAGCCAAAAGAAGTGTCAGTGCTGCGGGCGTCACGCCTTCAATCCGGCTGGCCTGGCCAATCGTAGCTGGCCTCGCCTCAACAAGTTTTTGTCGGACCTCGTTGGAGAGCCCAACAACGGCGTCATAGTCAAATCCTGCCGGCAGGGAAATTTTTTCATCCTGTTGGAAGGTCGCAATGTCGGCTTTTTGCCGATCCATATAGCCGGAATAAAGCGCGTCGAACTCCAGTTGCTCTACTATTTCATCTGGCAAATTTGAAAGTTCAGGCCAGATCGAAGATAATTTTTTCGCGTCTATGGCGGGGTAGGAGAGGAAATCAAGGACAGTGCGTTTTCGGCCATCCTGGGTGACCTTAATGCCGTGCGTTTGAGCCTCATTCGGTGTCATCAGTGTTCTTGACGCCCAGTGTCGCGCTTCGATCAGGGCAGCCTGTTTCACGTGAAACACATTCCGACGCACAGCTGATATGCACCCGATTTGGTCACCACGTGGTGTCAGGCGTTGATCTGCGTTGTCTGCGCGGAGGGACAAGCGGTATTCAGCCCGCGATGTAAACATTCTGTAGGGCTCTGTTACGCCGCGCGTGATCAGATCGTCGATCATCACACCAATATATGCCTCCGACCGGTCGAGGATAAAGGGCTCAGTACAAGCGCTCTTCAACGCTGCATTCAAACCCGCCATCAGCCCCTGCGCGGCTGCTTCTTCATATCCGGTCGTCCCGTTGATTTGACCGGCCAAAAAAAGCCCCGGCAATTTCTTAACTTCTAGCGCGCGGCTTAAGGCGCGGGGATCGACATAATCATACTCAATCGCGTAGCCATACTGGGCGACCTTGACTTTTGCGAGGCCCGGAATGGTTTTCAAAAACGCCGCCTGAATGTCTTCGGGCAGAGAAGTCGAGATCCCATTCGGATAGACCAGATCATTTTCGAGACCTTCCGGTTCGAGAAAAATCTGATGGCTCTCGCGCTCGGCAAACCGGACAACCTTGTCCTCAATTGACGGGCAGTAGCGCGGTCCTCGCCCGGCAATACCACCGCCATAAACCGCTGACTTAGCAATATTTTCTGCAATGATCCGGTGGGTTTGTTGCGTGGTTGCGGTAATGCCGCAAGAAATCTGTGGTACTGTTATTTCAGAATTCAGAAAAGAAAATGGTACAGGGCGATTATCGGCAGGCTGCATTTCCAGGCTCGCCCAGTCGATTGTCCGACCATCAAGCCTGGCGGGCGTTCCGGTTTTGAGCCGGCCCATTGTGAGCCCAAGACCATAGAGCCGGTCGGATAGACCAATCGTCGGCTCTTCACCTACTCGCCCCGCCGGTATTCGCTGCTCCCCGACATGGATGACACCCTTAAGAAAGGTACCAGTCGTTAGAACAACCGCTCCTGCGCGAATCTCCTCGGCGCGGTCAGTCGTGATGCCCAGACATCGGCCATCATCAACAATCAAGTCCTCTACAGAACAAGCGGTGATCTCGAGCTGATCGATTTCCGCCAATGTCGCCTGCATGTGTTTTTTGTAGAGCGCCCGGTCCGCCTGCGCCCGCGGACCACGAACAGCCGGCCCTTTTGAGCGGTTGAGCATCCGAAACTGAATGCCCGACTGGTCAATTACCCTGGCCATAACACCGTCAAGCGCATCTATCTCTCGAACCAAGTGGCCCTTGCCAAGACCGCCGATCGCAGGATTACAAGACATCTCACCGATCGTGTCGATCTTGTGTGTCGCCAATAAAGTGCGCGCGCCAAGGCGTGCCGAGGCGGCGGCGGCTTCACAGCCGGCATGTCCACCACCAATGACAATCACATCATATGTTGTTTTAGCGCTCACTATTGATGCTCAATAATCCAAAAAAACCGTGTTGACGAGGGCTGAAATTTTCAAAGTGTTTCACGTGAAACAGGGCGCTTATTTGCCGATACAAAAAGTAGAGAAAATCTCTCCCAGCACCTCTTCGACATCGACCCGTCCGCTGATCCCGCCCAAATGACGCACGGCCAGCCTCACATCCTCGGCCGATAACTCTGGCTGATCATGCAGTGATAGCAATGATCGTTCTAGATCCGAAACAGCGTGTTTTACCGCCTGTACGTGGCGCAAGCGGGTCAATCGTGGTTCTTCTGCCGAGCCGCATAAATTTCGCACAGAAGTCTTAAGCGCGCCAACCAAATCATCCACGCCCTGATTTGTTTTGAGCGATATGACAAATTTTTGCGACTCAGCCCTCTGAACGGACAAGTCGGGCGGTGCTCTGCCGGTGATAAGATCGGCTTTATTAATTATGATAATATCATGCGGCCCCAGTGCTGAAAGCGCAGGTATGGCCGCCGTTAAATTCGCGCTGCCATCAATCAAGCCAATTCTCAAATCCGCTAACTGCGCCCTCTCACGGGCCCGCCGCATGCCTTCTTCTTCAATTTCGTCCCGGCTCTCATCACGCAGCCCCGCGGTATCAATAATACTGACCGGCACTCCCTCAAGATCGAGGCGTACCTCAATCAAATCGCGCGTTGTGCCCGGTATGTCCGAAACGATCGCAACCTCGCTGCCGGCCAGAAGATTTAGAAAAGACGACTTGCCGGCGTTGGGTGGCCCGAGCAAAACAATGGTTATGCCGCGGCGAAGCCGCCGAGCCTGATCGCTGTCGTCAATGAATTCGGCCAGATCTAAGAGCAGAGATCGAATAACAGGGCCCGCTTGCTCAGAGATCCTCTCTGGTACACCTTCTTCGTCAGGAAAATCTATCCCTGCCTCCAGAGGGGCCAAAATGCTGATGAGCTTGTCCCGCCAATCCTCGGCCAGCGCCGACAACCCACCTCCCGCCTGCCGCAAAGCCTGTCGTCGTTGAAGGGTTGTTTCGGCATCGATAAGATCACCCAGGGCCTCCACCTGGGCCAGATCCAGCTTGCCGTTGCGAAAGGCGCGCAAGCTAAACTCACCCGGTTCGGCCGGCCGCAGCCCCGCCGCCGCAAGGGCAGCTGATAGTCTATCCACCACTGCCAGAGAGCCATGAACCTGCATTTCGGCCATATCTTCGCCAGTAAAACTGGCCGGTTTTTGGAAACCGAAGACAACACCATTATCGATCAGCTCTTCATCGGCAGGATCATAAAGGCTCGTGTGATAGACATGTTTGGTTTTGATCGTCCGTTTGCTGAATGTTTCTAAGGTAGTAATTGCCTGCGATCCAGACAGGCGAAATACAGAAATGCCCGCCTTACCCAGGCCAGAAGACAAGGCAAAGATCGTATCATCTGCCATCTGATTTAGTGGCACCGGCTATCGCTGCAGCAAACATTTTCTGCATATTTTCAACGCCGCTGCCGCTCATCTGCATCACCTTGTCGAAATATTTTTGTGGGTCTGAGAGTGTATCAATGTTTTCTTTCACACGGGTCTCAAGGCTCGAGACCAAAAGGTCATTGACGGGCTGCACATCGGGTAAGCCGAAAAAACTTCGGGCCTCTTCCGGGGTGCAGTCTACATTGATGGTCAACTTCATTCGTTTGTCTCCTCGGCGTAATTTTCGTCTTCGCTTATAAACAGGGTTTCACTCCGATGTCATATGATACAACCGATTGCAGCCGCTAACTAACCAGGGGACTGTCATATGTTTCGAACTCAAAACGGCAATTTGAATATAAGCCTTTTGGCTGGATTTGCTTGCCTTGGCACCGTGGTCGGATGTGATCTAGATCGCACCCCAGGGGTCCAAGCAACAACCACGCCGGTAATCGGCCCCATGAGTAATCTCAATGAATTCTTTGATTGCCTTGAGGCTGAGGGCATCACCTTGATCTCGGCCCATCGCGGGGGCGTGCCGGAAAACAGTCTTGCTGGCATGAATCAAACAATGAAGCAGGTTCCGGCGATCATGGAGATAGATGTCGCCACATCCAGCGACGGCGTCTTGCTTCTCATGCACGACGACAGTTTGAACCGTACCACAACTGGTAGGGGTCCCGTCATAGATCATGACTGGGATGAAATTAAAAGCCTCAACCTGCGGGCAAATGGACGGACGCTTCCAAATGATCATCCACCAAGTTTCGCAGATGTCCTCAGCTGGGCTGACGGTAAAACGCTCATTCAGGTCGATTTCAAGCGATCTACTAAATATGAGGATGTTGTTGCAGAAGTTCAGCGACAAAATGCGACAAATCGGGTGATTTATATCGCCTACACGTATGCTCAGGCGAAGAAACTCCACCATCTGCATCCAGAAGCAATGATTTCTCTAACCATCGACGAGACGACCGATTTGCCTGAAGCGTTCGAGCTTGGCATTCCGACGAACAATATTATCGCGTGGACAGGAAATACCACTCCTGATGAAGATGTCTTCCGCTTACTGAATGAAAAGGACATTGAGGTTATTTTCGGCACACTTGGAGGGGGTACATCTATCGACAATCAAATCGCAGAGACCGGTGACGAGGCACGCTATGCGCGCATCGCTGAACAGGGCGTGGATATTATTGCTACGGACAGACCAATCGAAGCCTACGCCGCGCTGAAAAGGGCTGGGATGAAAACCGACAGCGTAACATGTGGTGTGCCCAACTAGGCAGGCCGTTGCCTAGGTATTCATCGAATCAAAGAAGTCTGCATTGGTTTTTGTCTGCTTTAGTTTATCAATCAGAAATTCGATGGAATCGGTCACGCCCATTGGCGAAAGGATCCTGCGCAATACAAAGATCTTTTGAAGATCGCCCGGTTCGATAAGCAAGTCTTCTTTCCGCGTGCCTGATTTGGCAATATCGATTGAGGGCCAGGTACGCTTGTCGGCAACTTTGCGATCCAGAACAATTTCAGAGTTACCAGTACCTTTGAATTCCTCAAAAACTACCTCATCCATTTTGGATCCGGTATCGATCAGCGCAGTCGCGATAATCGTAAGTGAGCCGCCTTCTTCGATATTCCGGGCAGCACCAAAAAACCGTTTGGGGCGCTGCAGCGCGTTTGCATCGACACCACCTGTCAACACCTTTCCGGAGGACGGAACCACCGTATTATATGCCCGCCCAAGACGGGTGATGGAATCCAGCAGGATTACAACATCGCGCCCGTGTTCAACCAGACGCTTGGCTTTCTCGATGACCATTTCAGAAACCTGCACATGGCGGGTCGCAGGTTCATCAAAAGTTGAGGAGACGACCTCGCCCTTCACCGAGCGCTGCATATCAGTCACCTCTTCAGGCCGCTCATCGATCAGCAACACAATCAAATAACATTCTGGATGATTTGCCGTAATCGAGTGTGCAATATTCTGTAGAAGGACGGTTTTACCAGTCCGCGGCGGCGCCACAATAAGGGCGCGCTGTCCTTTGCCAAGCGGCGCCACCAAATCAATCACCCGGGAAGACAGGTCCTTACCCCCTTCGGCCACAACTTCCATCTGCATGCGCTGGTCGGGATAAAGGGGCGTCAAATTGTCAAAGTGAACTTTGTGGCGAACTTTTTCCGGGTCTTCGAAATTGATCGTGCCAACTTTAGTGAGGGCAAAATACCGCTCGCCATCTTTCGGACTTCGGATTTCCCCAATCACCGTATCCCCTGTTTTAAGGGAAAATTTTCGGATCTGCGTCGGTGAGGTGTAAATGTCGTCTGGCCCTGCCAGATAGTTGGCATCTGGCGACCGCAGAAACCCGAATCCGTCCGGTAATATTTCCAGTACACCACCGCCTGTGATCTCAACGTCATTTTCTGCAAGTTCCTTCAGGATCGCGAACAGCATGTCCTGCTTGCGCTTGGCGGAGGCATTTTCAACACCGACTTTTTCCGCAAACTCAAGCAAGGCTGCGGGCGTCTTTTCTTTCAGCTCATCGAGCGTGATTTTATCGGGCAACATAACAGACCTGGAGAAAACGCCGGACGAATAGAATAATATTTTCCGGCAGGTTGAGGGGTGAGTTCGGCAGAACGCCGACTGCACCGTGATATGCTATCTTAAATCCCCGCCGTCAAGGGCAGGTTATATGTTAAAGATCTGGGCTATCCCGGCCATACCACGTTTCGGCTTCAACATTATTCATGTCCGAGAAGCTACCGAAACATATCGCCAGACCGAAGAAGCAGATTTTAGCGGCCGTTTATCGACGCGTACAAATGACCCAACGGTCGAAGCGCTGCATATTGCTTTCACCCGGCGACGCAGCGCATCGGCACGATCTTGCCTGATCAGGCCGTGAAAGAACCGGCTGAAAGCCTAATAATTTTGCCGCTCATTTGATATCTAAAACGGCTTCACCAAGACCATAATCAAGATGATTATTAAAAACAGGAACGGGGCCTCGTTGATTATCCGCCAGAATTTTTCTGTCCGGGGTTTTTCGCCAGCAGCAAATTTTTTTGTCGCAACAGAATAAAATCCATGAATTCCCGTTATGCCTAGAACAAACAAAATTTTTACCAAAAACCAGCCGGAGCTCACATAGGCCGGTTTGGCAACAAGCAACAAAATCCCAAAGATCCAGGTTGCTATCATTGACGGTGTCATGATGCCTTTGAGAAGACGTCGCTCCATAGCCGTGAAAAACTTAGCTGCTTCTCCGTCAAGCGTTGCCTGATGATGATTAATAAAAAGCCGTGGCAGATACATCAGGCCGGCCATCCAGGCCATAACAGCGGTCAAATGAAGGACCCTTAGCCACTCTTCGATGCTGTACAAAAACCCTTGCATTAAACCACTCCTGATGCAGTTTAGGCGATTATGTGCGAACTAATTTGACCAGTTCAGCAACGTGTTCCGGGGGCGTGTGTGGCACGAAACCATGGCCAAGATTAAAGATGTAGGGCCTACCCTCAAACGCCTGAAGGATCTTCACGGCTGCTGCGTGCATCGCATCACCGCCCTGAACCACAAGCAGCGGGTCTAGCCCCCCTTGAACCGTCACCTTCGGTGACAGCTGTTCGGCGGCCCAGGCCGGATCCGTTGAACTATCAATGCTAATCCCATCGAATATGCCTTTCTCGGCGTAATCAACCAGTATGTGCCCCGCTCCTTTCGGAAAAGCAATGAATGGAATTTCTGGATGATCAGCCTTCACCGCCCGCGCTATGCGGGCTGCGGGCGCAACACAAAACTCCCGCATAAAATCTGCTGGCAGCCCAGACGCCCAGCTTTCAAAAAGCTGCACCGCTTGTACGCCGGCCTTAATCTGGTTTTTTAGATATTCAATCGTCGCTGTTTCTAGTTTTTTGATCAAATCATCAAAAACCTCAGGGCAGTTGTACGCAAACGATCGCAGCGCGGCAGGGTCCTTAACGCCTTGTCCTGCAATCATATAGGTCGCGACTGTCCACGGCGCGCCCGCAAATCCGATCAGGGCTTTGCTTTGTGCAAGCTCCTTACGGCAAAGACGAATGGTTTCCATAATCGGACCAAGATGCTCTGATATTTGGTCTATCGAGAGATCAACTTTTTCGTTCAGCAAAGCAGGACTAAGCCTCGGGCCCTCACCGGCCTCAAAGCTCAGCTTTTGGCCCATAAACATCGGGATCAGGAGAATGTCTGCAAACAAAATAGCCGCGTCGAGGTCATACCGACGAACCGGCTGTAACGTCACCTCTGCTGCAGCAACCGGATCAAAACATAGATTCAAAAACGATCCGGCTTTTTTCCGAAGAGCCCTATATTCTGGAAGATACCTGCCCGCCTGACGCATAAACCACACCGGTGGAGGCGACATAGCGCTTCCTCGAAAAGTATTGATGAAGGCAGACTTGGACATATCGTTGATCATCCGTTCGGCTCTTGCGGCTTCTTCTATCTAAAACCCTAACCTTAGAATCTCATCAGAATCATAAGCCTGTTGAAACTGTTGAGTATCAGGCCTGTGCCTGAAATCCAGTGTAAATCCACACAAAACCAACGAAAAAATACGCCGATAGGAAAAACTGGAAAACTGGTTATACCACGGCCCTAGCAAAGGATTAGCGCGCTACGCTCTGTTGAAACAGGGTGCGTTCAGCGGTTAGAACTCGAAAGAGTGGGAAAAGGAAAAGGAAAACTATTTCCTTTTGAAAAACAGGAAAGAAGATGGTTTTTGTGGGTGAGCAGCGCTAGAATATGACCTCCGAGAGTCTGACCGCCAAAACCGTGGAGCTGTCCACACAATGTCAACAGTGAGTATCAAACCGGTCGTGAACTCGACGACGTATTTCCATGTTCATCTCATTTCGGATTCTACCGGTGAAACCCTCAATACGATTTTGAAATCAGTCGGCTCGCGATTTACCGCCGCAAAACCCCTTGAACACGTCGCTTCTCTAGTGCGCTCCAAGCAACAGCTGAACGAAGCCCTGGCCAGAATTGAAAGCTCTCCAGGGCTTGTAATGTATACAGTAGTAGATCCTGATCTCCGCCGACACCTTGAGGTGAAATGCGCCGAACTGCAGGTGCCTGCGATATCCGTCCTCGACCCGCTCCTTAGTGCCTTTGCTAACTATCTTGGGCTTGAGCAAACCTTGCAAACCGGGGCTCAATATGCTCTTGACGAAGACTATTTCAGGCGAATTGCAGCCCTTGATTATACCCTCGCCCATGATGACGGGCAAATGCTCTGGGATCTGGAAACTGCAGATGTCGTTCTTGTGGGTGTCAGCCGGACGTCAAAAACACCAACCTGTATGTATCTTGCAAACCGGGGCTTCAAAGCGGCGAATGTCCCGCTGGTCCCCACGACTGAGTTTCCAAGTGAGCTGGAGAGCCTGAAGCACCCACTTGTTGTTGGACTAACAGCGTCTCCAGATCGACTTGCACAAATCAGGAGCACCAGGCTCAAAAACATCGACGCGCCCGAACACGGCGGCAATTATTCCGATGAAGGCGAGATCAGAAAAGAGATCATCAAGGCAAAGCGATTGTTTGCCCGAAAGGGATGGCCGGTTATTAACGTGACCCACCGATCGGTCGAAGAAACTGCCGCAAGCATCATTTCGCGGCTGTCGAGCAAACGAGAGGGGCGAGCGTAATAGTGCCCAAAATCATCCTTGCCTCAAAAAGCCCGGCACGCCGGATGCTCCTGGAAAATGCCGGTGTTCCCTTTGAAATTGTAGCCAGTGAGGTCGATGAGGAGGTGATCAAAGATGCCTACGCCTCGCGAGATCTTGGCCTCGAAGAAACGACGTTGGCGCTGGCGCGTGCGAAAGCAGATCTGGTCAGCCACATGCATCCAGATGCGTATGTTATCGGGGGTGACCAGATTCTGGGGCTCGATGGCAAAGGCTATGATAAACCTACCTCACGTCAACAAGCGGCCAACCAGCTTCAGGAATTCTCCGGGAAAACCCATTATTTGCACACGTCGGTTTGTGTCATCAGGGGTGGGAGCCTTTTGTGGTCAGATACGGCGTCACCAGCGTTGTCGATGCGTGTCATTGGACCCGAAGAAGTGAAGACCTACCTCTCACGCGTCGACGAAGCTGTCTTTTCTTCCGTCGGTGCATACCAGCTTGAAGGGCCAGGTGTGCGATTGTTTGACAGAGTTGAAGGCGACTATTTTTCCGTTCTCGGATTGCCGTTGTTACCGCTTTTGGCATTCTTTAGACAACACAAACTTCTGGATTTTTGATGCGCCGGCTCGAAAACAAAGCTGCTGTCATTGGTTGGCCCGTAAGACAATCTCTTTCGCCCGCCATACATGCTTTTTGGCGGCAACAATATAGTACTTCGGGGGCATACAGACGAATTGCCTGTGCGCCAGACAATGAATCTTTCACAGTTTGCCTATCCGAACTCAGAAGGCTTGGTTATGCCGGGGTGAACGTCACTATTCCCCATAAAAAGCACGCCTTTGACATAGCTGACCGCCGAACTGAAACAGCCGAAATGCTTGGTGTTGCAAATATGTTGACGTTTGCGGACGGTCAAATATTTGCGGACAATTCTGATGTCGCCGGGTTTGAAAAAATGATTAAACCGATTCTAGGTCGCAATGATCGTCGCGCTCTGGCGCTGGTTCTGGGAGCTGGCGGTACCACGCCCGCTGTCTGCCTGGCTCTGCACAACCTCGGAACTTGTGAGATTGTTATCGCGAACCGAACTCTGAATCGTGCAACTGAGATGGCAGAGCGTTATGATTTTATCAAGGGGATTTGTGCGTGGTCTGATATACCAACCATCCTCGGTGGTGCAGATATGCTGGTGAACACAACACCCCTCGGGATGACCGGCCAACCAGCGCTGTCAATTGACCTTACGGGCGCAAAGCCTGACTTGGTTGTTGCGGATATCGTTTATACACCTCTCGAGACCCCTCTCATCAAAGCTGCCAAAGAGCGGGGTTTGCGTAACCAAAGTGGTCTTGCAATGTTGGCGCATCAAGCGGCGCCGGGATTTGAGCGCTGGTTCGGCGTCACACCAGATGTTTCAGATGAGTTGATGCAGCATCTGATTGACAAACTTCAGATGTTTCGATCGAGGCCTGTAAAAATTGGTGTTACCGGATCGATTGGCATGGGGAAGTCAACCGCCACAAGGGTCTTGCGTGAGCAGGGCGCGGCCGTTTGGGATGCTGACAGCGCTGTTCATCGTCTCTATGCGAAGGGTGGCGCCGCTGTGGCCGCTGTCGAACGGGCGTTTCCGGGTGTGATCAAAGATGGTGCGATTTCAAGAAAAAAGCTGGGAGAGCACCTTATGATGCATCCTGATGGTTTTAGAGAAATTGAAAAAATAGTGCACCCACTTGTCGCTGAAGATCGAAAGGGGTTTTATGACAGCGCAGTGGAGCAAGATGCCAGGGCAGTAGTTATGGACATCCCGCTCCTGTTTGAAACCGGCCAATCTCAAGATTTTGATGCAGTAATTGTCGTTACGGCCAACTCTGACGCTCGGCGACACAGGGTTTTGGCCCGCGCAGGTATGTCGGAAGACAGGTTTGCCTCAATTGTAGCCCAGCAGATGTCAGAAGAAGAAAAAAGATTACTGGGAGATTATGTTGTTTATACAGATGGTCCAATAGAAGAAACCACCGAGTGCCTGCGCAAAATATTCAGAGAAATTCTGGAAAACTACCATCAGGAATAACCACGATAATCTTGTATGGCTATCCAAACAGTGGTGTCTTTAGTTTATGCGTCAGGTAGTTTTTGATACTGAAACCACGGGCTTCAACGCCGAGGGTGATGATCGCGTTGTCGAAATCGGCGCGGTGGAGCTGGTGCGCGGTGCTGTTACTGGTGCAACATTTCACATTTATATCAATCCTGAAAGAGAGATGCCGGATAGTGCTTACAAGGTACATGGTCTGTCTACAGAGTTTCTGAAAGACAAGCCCTTATTTGGAGACCCTATGGTCGCACAGGCGTTTGTAGAGTTCGCTGCAGATGCCGAGCTAATTGCCCATAATGCGGAGTTCGACATGCGTTTCATGCAAGCAGAACTTGCGCGCGCCGGGATGCCGGAGTTGACAAATGACGTTATCGATACATTGGTGCTGGCGCGCCGGAAATTTCCTGGATCACCTGCGTCTCTGGATGCTCTGTGTTCGAGGTTTGGGATCGATACGACGGAACGCGAGCGTCATGGTCACGGAGCGCTGCTCGATTCTCGGCTTTTAGCAGAGGTCTATATTGAACTTACTGGCGGTGTGCAGGCGGGGCTCGATTTTGCGACCATGGGGCGCACGGAGGAAGAAACGGCGAGCGCACGGATCACATTACAACGACCGTTGCCGCTGAAGCTCATGCTCACAGAGGAAGAAAAAGTAGCCCATGCCAGGTTTGTTGCTGAAATGGGTAAGCCGCTCTGGTCAAAAATTTCGATGAACTGAAGCCTATTTGAGGTTACGCGTTGCCCACTTCCGGCACCGAACTCTCAGCATCGGCGCGCTGGGCCTGATCTTGGGCCAGTTTTTGACGATACATGCTGGCAAAATCCATCGGCTCAAGCATGAGGGGTGTAAAGCCACCATCGCGCACGGCATCAGCAACGATCTGACGCACAAACGGGAACAGCAAAGCAGGGCAATCCACGAGGAGAACCCAGCCCATATGCTCCTGCGGAATATTCTGAATCAGGAACAATCCTGCGTAATTTGTTTCCACGACATATTGAACAGCACCGGTTTCACGATCCTTCGCCGTCGCACTGACAGAAACTTCGACTTCATAAAAATCCGTGCCAGCGGGGAAATCGTCACCCATCGGGCGGGCGCCGAGATTGACCTCGAGAGAAACCTCAGGCTTGGCGCCACCAGCCTGGACCGAAAGCGGTGCGTTCGGGTTTTCAAACGAAAGATCTTTGACATACTGGCTAGCGACGCGCATCGAGCCGGCTGGTTGCTGGTCGTCACTGGTCGTCGCTGGGGTGGTTTCTGACATGAGAACTCTTTCTGATTATGGGTAATTGAATTCGGGCTGCTACCATACAGACGCGGGGGCAGGCAAGACTGCTCACTCAAAATTGCCGAAACGTAAAACTGGTTTTTCCATCAGCAATCGACTTTCGGATACGCTCAAGAACAGCACGAGCGACAGCGTGGCGGAGCGGGGGCACCAGGAGCAAGAAACCGAAAGCGTCCGTGATAAAGCCAGGAGTCATAAGAAAAGGAGCCGCAATCAGGAGAAAAAACCCGTCTATAACGGGTTCCACGGGGACTTCACCTTGCGTGGAATGCTTACGTAGCTGGTACAGAGCCTGCAGTCCCTGCCAGCGAATAATGACACCGCCGAGAAGAGCGGTTCCGACCACAGCGGCGATCACCGGCCAGGCACCAAAATAACCACCCGCTTGCAGGAGAACATAAATCTCGGCAATCGGCAGGGCGATAAGAAGAAGAACCAGGTAAATCATAAGGGCGGTGTGCTCGCTGTTAACCGGGGTGTGTTTTTATACAAGACATTATATAAGAGCCTGTGAGAGAATTTACAGTTGCAGAACAGCAAATTGGGTAAAAGAGAACCGGGATGGACCCAACGACTATATTCTTCGCCGTTCTGGCAGGATTTATCTGCTATCAGCTCTATACAGTGCTGGGTCGCAAGGGCGGTCATGAGCCTGAAGAAAATGACCAACCGTTGCCTCCCCCGACCATAGATGCGAGCGCCGAGGCGGTCGAGGCGACCGTAGAGGCTGAGCGCGATGATCTGCCGGACTGGATTCGGCAAGTGCGCGAGATCTATCCTTTGTTCAGCGAGAAGGACTTTGTCGACGGCGCGCGAGCTGCTTACGAAATGATTGTCGAAGCTTTCGCGGGCAATAGCCTGTCCAGCGTAAAACCCTATATCGCCCCCAGTGTTTACAAGGCTTTTGAAACTGCAGTCGCCTCACGCGAGGCAGCCAGGCAGACTTCCGAGGTTCAGTTTGTCGGGACAGAAAACGCGGATGTTTCTGATACTAAGATTGACGGCGGATTCGTTCAGATAACTGTCACGTTTATTTCCAACCAAATCCGCGTTCTACGAGATGACCGAGGTGAAGTGGTCGAAGGAGACCCAAACCGTATTGACCGGGTGAAAGACCGCTGGACCTTCTCTCGTTCCGCCAATAGCAACGATCCGAACTGGCAACTTGTTGCGACGGGTGGTCAGGAGCCAGCCGCAGGATAAGTTGGATGTTGACCCCCTTGTCACCAGAGGCGAAGGCCTGGCGCTTGATCGCAATGATTGCGATCGGACTTCTGATTCTCTTGGCCCTGATTGAAACCGCGCGCGTCTTGCTTGGTACCGGGCTCCAGCGCACAGCATCGCAACCGGCAATGCCTCCGATCGGCTACAAAGAAGTGTCTTTTGCCGACTTGCCTGGGTGGGAAGCGGATCGTCACAGTGAGGCGTTGGCACCATTTCTTCGATCCTGCCAAAATCTCAAAACACAAGTGCCGTCAGATCCGATAAACAGCAGGGAGGCCCTTGGGCTCGAAGTCCCGGTCAGCTTGAGCGGCAAGGTTGCGGACTGGTTACTAGCGTGCGCCACTGCTGAAAATATTCAGGCTGCAGTAGATGCCGAAGATGACCGGGCTGTTCGCAGTTTTTTTGAGCAGTATTTCAGACCGATTCTCATTTTGCATCCGGCAGAAGATGAGCGGAACAGTCCCCGATTAACTGCCGAGGGTCTGTTTACGGGCTATTTTGAGCCCGCATACCGCGCATCTCCGGTGCGGACCGAGGAATTTCCGGTGCCTGTTTTGGCCCGGCCTGATGATCTGGTGATGGTCGACCTTGGTGCATTTCGGCAGGAGTTTGCCAGCGAGCGCATCGCTGGAAAAGTAACCAACGGAAGACTTGTTCCTTATGCAGATCACAAAAAAATTATTGCTGCGGGCGTTGATGCCGAAACACTTGCATGGATGAACCCGAATGACCTTTTGTTCCTGCAGATCCAGGGCTCAGGCAAACTGCTATTTGATGCTGGCGAGATGCGGGTCGGATATGCCGCCCAGAATGGCCACCCTTATACGGCGATTGGGGGACCATTAATTCGTTCCGGGGCAATTCCGCGCGAACAGATGTCAATGCAGGCAATTTATAACTGGCTCAATACAGCCTCATTGGAAGAGGCTGCGGCTCTGCGCTACGTGAATGAATCTTATGTCTTTTTCCGGCGGCTGGATAATTTGCCGGCGCCGGAATTGGGGCCGGTTGGTGCGAGTGGCGTTCAGCTGACACCAGGGAGATCCCTCGCGGTGGACCGGCGCTATCACGCGATGGGCGCGCCTGTGTGGATTGATCTGGAAGGCCTTGATCCAGAAACGCAAGACCAGAGGTTGGTGGTTGCTCAAGATACTGGCGGTGCCATCAAGGGACCAGTTCGCGGGGATCTGTTCACGGGCAGCGGGGCAGCGGCTGCTGACATCGCCGGCAGGATGCGCCAGTCAGGACAGATGTATGTTTTGATCCCGATGGCTGTCGCCGAACAATTAGAGAAACGTGATGGCCAAGCGCCCACTCAGTAACGAAGAGCGGCAGATCTGGCACCGCGTAACCAGGGACGTGCGCCGCGCCGGTGGCACCCTACCCGACCGGGCCGGGCCGGATGAATTGTTGTCAGCAGGAACGGGCAAGTCAGAACAAAAGAGAGCCGGTAAGCGGGCGGTTGTAGCAAAACCGTTATCTGCCGAACCAGAGCTTCAACCATTCCAGTCGCTTTTGAATGCCGGAGATCCGCGATCAACACGGCATGTCCGGCGCGGACGGCGAGAAATTGACGCGGCACTTGATCTTCACGGCATGAACCAGCAACAGGCCTTTGCAGCACTTCAGCATTTTTTAATGGCTGAGAAAGCAAAAGGGCACCGCGTAGTGCTGGTCATAACGGGCAAGGGTCAGCAGATATCGCCCCGCAATGTTCTATCTTATTCTTCATCGCGGGGAATTCTTCGGCAAAGATTCTTGCAATGGATAGACGGCCCATTTCGGCAAGATATCGTGAGTGTCCGGCCAGCACATCAACGCCATGGTGGCACTGGCGCGTTTTATGTTTTTTTAAAAAAGTCGTGAGTTTGTTGAATTGTCAAGTAATTCGGAAATACACGACAGCCATTGCCACAGCCAATGACAGAGCAAGGATGCTCAGCATAAGGATCGTCATCCATGGCGGTTTTGCTAACTCAGGCATCACAATCCCCTCGAAAACAGAAGTCTCCGATCCATAGGCAGCCATCATTGCAGGATCGTGATTGCGGGCTTTATTAAATGCCTTGTCCCAAACGGCGCCGATCGCCTTCTTGACCCGTGCGGTTAAGCCCAGTTGAAGGTCGAGTTCGATTTCAAGCACCGCTGGAAGCGTGTCCGGCCGGTCATGCAGATAGATCGGTCGGAAATGAATCCCTGCATCGACCAGCAAATTGGTAATATCTGAGATATTCCCGGTTCGCTCACCCCTCGTGTCCACCTTTAGTAGGATCCGGGCGTAGCGACTGGTGACGCCATCCAGCGTTTTCATAAGCTTTTCGCGCGGGGTTTGGATTCTCGGAGGTTTTCCGTCGTTTCCCTTCTTCGGCCCTGGTTTCCTTTCGAGCACCAGAAAGCGCGTAGTAATATCTGCGGCGCCGTCAGCGAGCCGGTCCTGCAAAATCACATAGTCGCCGTTGAATTCAGCGCCGTGCGCTTTGCCTGTCGCCTCATTGTAACCGCTATCAACACCCACTGCGACATCTTGTGGCAACAGGACACCAATCAGTGGCTTGGCAAAACTGGATGCCGTCGCGTCGCTAATCATCGTATGTTTGTTGTCCGTCATCTGGGTGCGGATTTTCCGATTCGGATCAAGCTCTTTGCGAGCGAGATTAAGAACTTCACGATATGGATCGGTGCCATCTGGCAACCGACGCACTTCAATTCCGTCGGCGCGCAGTTCTTCGATGGTTGCTTCGCAACGCTCGAACGCGTCGTGTGAGGCATAGACGACCTCAACGCGTTTTCTGTAGGTTGCTTGCGCTTGGCGGTCCCTTGGGAACGGGCCGACAGCACCTTTTTCGGCATAGGTGCCAGGGAAAGACGCCTGAGCGATCTCATGGATCGAAATCGAAGGGGCTGCCAGGCAATAATTGTCCGTACTCGCGCGTTCTTCCCGGACGACATATTCCTTAAAGTCGAGCAATGTAGAAAGCGTCGCTGTGTCATATCCGCCGCGGTCATTCTCAAGCGGAACGATGGCTTTTTGTGCTTTGCTGGTAATCAGGGCGGACAAAGTGTCGCTGGTCGTGAGCCGACGGGACGGGCGTCCGCCGCCAACGTTGCCGCAAATGTCCTGAGCGACCTTGTAGCCGAGGCCGTGCTCCTCATCTTGATAAGCAATAAAGCCAGTATTCAGGCTGCTCTGCTTTCCGTCGAAACCGTCGGCCATATGACGCAAATCCCCATGTCTGAGAGGATTTTATCACTTATTAACGAAAGTGCCACCCCTGACGCGTGTTGCTGGAAGGCTACAGGATAAATTTAGAAAGATCGGTATTCCGGGCCAGATCGCCGAGATGCGCTTCGACAAATTCTTCTGTAATTTCAATGGCTTGACCATTATTGTCGGACGCATCAAATGACACCTCCTCAAGCACTTTTTCCATTATTGTGGCAAGGCGGCGGGCACCTATATTCTCAATTGAGGCGTTTACTTGTGCCGCCTTGTCCGCAATAGCGAAAATACCATCATCAGTGAAGGTCAAGGTCAGCCCCTCAGTTTGCATCAATGCCTGGTATTGTTTGATCAAACTGGCCTCCGTATCGGTCAGGATTTTGATGAAATCTTCGCGCGTCAACGCGTCCAGTTCGACCCGGATCGGCAACCGACCTTGGAGTTCTGGCAGGAGGTCTGATGGCTTTGCCAAATGAAAGGCGCCAGATGCGACAAACAATATGTGGTCGGTTTTGACCGGCCCGTATTTGGTGCCGACAGTTGTTCCCTCGATCAACGGCAGCAGGTCGCGCTGCACGCCTTCTCTGGAAACGTCCGCGCCGGCCTTCTCGCTTGACCTGGCGACCTTGTCGATCTCATCGAGAAAAACGATCCCGTCATTTTCCGCAGCCTCGACGGCTTCACCGATAATAGTATCGTCATCAAGAAGCTTATCACTTTCTTCGGCGATCAGCGGCTCATAAGCCTCCTGAATCTTAACCTTGCGCAGTTTTGTCTGTGCACCGAAGGCTTTGCCCATAATGTCAGACAGGTTGACCATCCCCATTTGGGCGCCGGGCATGCCTGGGATTTCAAAAGTTGGCATGGCGTTTTTGCCGGTATCGGCAACGTCGATTTCTATCTCCCGGGCGTCAAGATCGCCGGCCCTCAGGCGCGCGCGAAAACTTTCACGGGTAGCATCGCTGGCATTTTCGCCGACGAGCACGGCGAGCACGCGCTCTTCAGCAGCTGCATGGGCCTTGGTCTTGACTTCTTCGCGTTTTTTTTCGCGGACAAGTCCGATTGAGATTTCCACGAGATCGCGAACGATGGATTCCACATCGCGGCCGACATAACCGACCTCTGTAAATTTCGTCGCCTCCACTTTTAAAAAGGGCGCGCCGGCAAGCTTAGCAAGACGGCGGGAGATCTCTGTTTTGCCGACGCCTGTTGGCCCAATCATCAAAATGTTTTTCGGGGTCACTTCTTCTTTCAAAGGTCCTTCAAGTTGCCGTCGGCGCCACCTGTTGCGTAAAGCAACGGCCACCGCACGCTTGGCTTTGGTCTGGCCGATAATGAACCGGTCGAGTTCTGAAACGATTTCACGCGGTGAAAAACTGGTCATAATTTCCTTTGAGAGGTGTGGTTATCAGAGGGCAACTAGGTAGGCTGATTGTCATAAGGCCACAATATTTTGTGTCAAATGTCCGTCTGCTTAGAGTTTTTCAATGGTCAGGTTGTCATTGGTATAAATGCAGATTTTTGCAGCGATACCCATGGCCTTGCGGACGATTTCTTCGGCGGGCAGATCAGTTTCCTGAAACAATGCCAATGCTGCGGCTTGCGCATAATTGCCGCCAGAGCCAATCGCGATGACGCCTTCTTTGTCCTTGCCCGCGCCGAGATGCTCAGGCTCCAAGACGTCGCCGACCCCTGATAGGGTCAGCACCACTTCTTTATCGGCAACGATCATCATTGCCTCGAGCCGGCGGAGGTAGCGATCTGTACGCCAGTCTTTGGCGAGGTCAACACATGCTCGGGTGAGTTGCGTTGGGTATTGTTCGAGCTTCACCTCAAGCCGCTCGAGCAGCGTAAAGGCGTCAGCGGTGGCCCCGGCAAAGCCAGTTATTACCTTGTCGCCAGCAATGCGCCTCACTTTGCGCGCATCCCCCTTCATGACCGTGTCACCAAGGCTTACTTGGCCGTCGCCTCCGATGGCAACCGTGCCGTTGCGGCGGACCGCAAGAATAGTTGTGCCATGCATTAACGGAGAGTTGGACATTTAGGTTTCCTTGATTGGCCCTGAGGGTCTGCTGACTAATGAGTGGCTTTGTAGGTCAAACGTATATGGGGGCCGTTGCCGGCCGTACCAGTATTTTTTGCCCAGATGAACAGGCTTGTTGCCAGAGTTTCAGGATTATTAAGAACGTGCCTGCTGTTTGTTATTGCCGGGTCGAAGAGAGCAGATATGATGTGTGCTCGTTGGGTAAATCAATACAGCAAAAAAAAAGGGGTACTCCATGACGAAGTTTTTTATCGCAGCAAGCGCTGTCGCGCTTTTGGGATTCACTGCATCGGCGATCGCTGGTGATGACTGGGACCTTGCAACCGCATGTGACGGATACAAGGCTGAAAATCCTGAATCGACATTGGATTGCGGCTGCCTCGTCGACAAGACAGGCGACAATGCTGGTCTGCTCGCTAGTTACAAGGCGGCTGCGGAAGGCGAGGAGTTGTCAGAAGAAGCGGGCGCTGTCGCCGCCAGCTGCTCTGCGCCTCCTTCCGATCTCGAAGCAGAGGCCGTAGCAAAAGAATAGACTGGATCATTTCTGTGCAAAAACAAAAGGGCGCTCGTTGAGAGCGCCCTTTTTTTAGCATTTAAACTTGATGTTATCCCTGTCGCCCTGGTTTTGCTAAGGTTCTGCTATGCTTGACAGAACCAGAGTATATTCTCGAATTGCCGCGCCTCAATTGGACAAGATTGAAGTGCGGTTCTCGGCTGAAAACCCGGCCAATCAGCATCTGCCCGATGGCGCCCTGATCTTAGAAGCGACAATAGCTGGCGTCCGAAAAACCCGCCTCGTCAGAACTTATTACGACACGCCTGAGCAGCATTTCCGCAAAGCCGGCCTGTCCATATGGTTGTGCCAGCAGGACGACGGGATTGTGCAAACCGTCAAGAGCAGGCCGACAAAAGAACTACCCAACCTGACGCGTTTTGAAGTTGAAACAGTGATTGAGGAAACCAGGGAGTTTCCCAGGCGAATTGGTACCAGTTTCAGTGCTGCCGCGGATGGTCTGATTTCAGAACAGTCAAGCGCTTTACAGCAGTATTTGCGTATCGACACAGCTCGCGAGAAGCGGAACTTGCTGTGGCAAGGAACCAGGTTGGGTTACCACTTCGACCTTGGTCAGGTGACGGTATGGCCTGCCGCCGGACCAACGCAGCAACGCCATGTGGTCGAGATTGTTTTTGAATTCCAGGACGGCGATCCCGTCAAGTTCTTCAGATTCGTCAAACAGGCGGCGAAGACCAGCTCCTTGCAGCTTACCTGTCTGACAACCCCGCAGCTGGGGATGCAATTACTGCGCGGCGATGCCCTCGCCTCGGCAAAAGCGACCCGCTACACCTTGCCGGTTGACGCAACGGCCGAGGACGTGTTGCGGCAAGCTTTGCGCTCAACGTTTGTTCAGATTGTCAGCAACATTGAACCAGCGCTGGCAGGCCAGGTCGATGGTGTCAGGCAGATGCGGGTAGGATTGCGGCGGCTGCGCGCTATTGAGCGCCTGTTTCGCAAATCCTTGCGCAGCGACCTCCTAAGAACAATCGTTTCGAAAGCAAAAGAGTTTGGAAAAACGCTGGGCGTTGCGCGAGATTGGGACGTGTTCACGGAAACGACACTGCCGCAAATCATGCAGGCGACAACCCTTGAAGAAAACGATCGTGGCGTGATCAAGGCTTTGTTAAAGGCGTCAGCGCACAAAAGGCAGACTGCGAAAAACAATGTAACCACATTGATCAGGTCACCTGATTTTTTGGATTTCTGTCTTGACCTTTCAGCATACCTGGCCTTGTCAGCCTGGAGTTTAACCGCCAAGCCAAACCTTCGTCGTCCGGCCCGTGGTTACGCGGTCAACGCGCTAAATCAAAGCTTAGAAAAAGTAATGGGTCTGGGAACGGATCTCGCTGACGCGCCCGCAGATGCGCGCCACCCGCTCAGGATCGAGCTCAAGAAGATGCGCTACGCATTGCATGCCTTTCGTCCTTTGTATGACAAGGAACGCCGCAAGCCATACCTTTCCGCGTTGTCCCGGTTGCAAGATGAGTTCGGCCTTCTTAACGACGCTGTCGTCGCACGCGAAATGACCCTGGCTGCAGCGGCTCCAGCGGGGTCGGCAGGGAGGCAGCATGATATTCAGTGTGCCCTCGGGGCAAGTTTCGTCATCGGCTGGAGCGCACATCGATTGCAGCAGCAGTCTGAAGCCGTCCATGAGGCCTGGCAGACCTTCGCCGCTATGGAACCGTTCTGGCGTGATTGAAGGTTACCCAATCAATCCGTCCGCCCGGGCCAGGCGATGAAGCGACTGCTCGGGTCGCGGCCCCATATGACTAATCACTTCAGCCGCGGCGAGGCTGCCCAGGGCCGCACAGGTCGCGAGCGGTAAATCACGCACGAAACCGTAGATGAAACCGCCGGCATATCCGTCACCGGCGCCGGTTGTATCAACAAGTTGTGGCGGGCTTTTTGCCGGAACAGATTGCGCCTTGCCATCAGGTCCGACAACGACGGAGCCTTTTTCAGAACGCGTCAGGGCGAAATATGGGGCAAGGCCTGCCAGGATTTTTGGTGTTGCATCAAAGTCGGAAGTATCGGCCAGTGCCGTTGCCTCCTCTTCGTTGGCAAAAACAATATCCACGTGATCTTTGATGAAATTCATAAAATGCGCGCGCTGGCGTTTAACACAACCACTGTCTGATAGAGTGATTGCGGTCTTGCGACCATTGGCTTTGGCGATTTCACAAGCCCGGACCATCGCGCCACGGGCAACAGGTTGCTCGAACAGATAGCCTTCAAAATAAGTAACCGCTGCGCCGGCGACCAGGTCTTCGTCAATATCAACATCGCCCACATGTTCCGCAGCGCCAATAAACGTTAACATTGAGCGCTCGGCATCCGGCGTCACGTTGATCAAACAGCGACCGGTTGGTGTGTGGTCTGCCATTGGTTGTGTCGCAAAAGAAACGCCGATCTCCGTCAGGGATTGCCGGAAAGTTTCGCCAAGCCGATCCCGACCAACTTTACCGATGAAGCCGGCGCTGCCCCCAAGGGACGCAAGACAGGCGGTCGAGTTCGCCGCTGAACCGCCGGCCATCTCGGTCGTTTCACCCATTTCCTTGTAGATATGCAGCGCGTGCTCAGCTCCAATCAGCTGCATGCTGCCTTTTGGAATATCGTGATCCTGCAGAAAACTGTCCTCGCAATGGGCCAGGACATCAACAATCGCGTTTCCAACGGCGGCGAGGTCTGTTTTATGGGACATACGGCTGGCGGGCCTTTCTTTTTTGATTTTGATTTCAGCGCACCTTACTATGTGAGGCGCGCTGAATATACAAGGTCAGGAAATCGAAGGGTATTATGCGATGAGTGAAGTCAGAATTTTCTCCGTAAGCTTATTATTCCTGACGCTCTCCTGTGCGTCTCCGGGCAAACCTCCGATCGAAGACGCAGAGAATGTGTCGGCGTCAGTTGGCCAAGGCGGCCCGGAGATGTATCTCGAACAAACAGCAGCCATAACCGGGCAGGAGTTTATAGATCAGCCGCCTGGGAATCTCGAGGCGTTATTTGGCGCACCTAATTTCGTTCGACGTGAAGGGGTCGGCGAATTTCGCCGCTATGACACACCGTCATGCCGCATTTATGCCGTTGTCATGCCGGATCCTGATGGTCGGCAGCTGGTAAAAAGCCTCAATGTCGGCAGCCTCAAAGCCAGCGACCCGGTGCCTGTTTTTGGCGAGTGCCTGAACTTTGGTAGCTAGGCGGGAGCCTTAAACTGGCGCCTTTAGCCCATTTTCTTCCGGAGCGTGCTGTAATCGCATGACAAACATCACCAGAAGTGCAGCCGGAATGGCATAGCTTGCAGTGATCAGGAAGAAATTCACGTAGCCGAAAGCATCCGCCATCACACCTGAGAACCCGGCAGCGAATTTATTGAGAAAAGCATATAGCGATGAAAACAATGCATATTGTGTTGCCGCGTATGCTGGATCTACAAGGCTTGAGAGATAAGCGATAAAGACGGTCGTGACAAATCCACCGGCCACATTATCCGCACAGATAGCAAATGCCAGCCGCCAGATATCAGGGCTAACCGCGGCGGTTGCCGAAAACCAGGCATATGCACCGTTTGTTACCAGGGTCAGCAGGGCTCCGATGATCATAGAACGCATGATGCCAAACATCTGGGCGGCGAGCCCGCCTATGAACAGACCAACGATGATTGCGAGTACACCAGGGCCAGATTGAATGCTGCCCACAATTGCGGCTGCGTATCCTAAATCCGCATAAAGAGGACTTGCCATTACGCCCATGGTAAAATCACTGAGCCGGTAAATAAGAACAAGGCCAAGGATCGGAACAAGCGCTCTGCCGTATCTGTCCGCCACCTGCTGAAACGGCGTGGCGAACATTATGTAAAGTTTGCCACGTGTATGAGCTACCTGCGTTTTAAGGCTTTGGCCGATGTGCCGTAAGAGACCGGCGCTCGCTCCTATGAGGATGATATTGGTCAAGATGACCAGCAATGAGAGAAATTGCGATCCCTCCGGCAAGGCTGTGTAGGTGCGCCAAGCGTGTCCAGAATAAACAAAGGCAATTCCGAGAAGCGCAAGGATCACCCTGAGGTGGATCGGTGTACGCGTTGCTGTTAAAACAAAATGACCGACCAGTAGAACGATAGCTCCGGCGGCAGCTAGGGGAGTGGCGATATCAAAACCCACCCCGATCAGTGTCAGAACGCGCGCGAGAATAAAAAAGGCGAGGCCAACCGCGACCGCATTGGGCGCACCAGCCAGGATGGGCAGATTGTCGATCGCGGTACCTTTTCTTTGGCTCGACGGCTCCTTGATCAATAAGGTCAAGGCGGCACATAGAGCCATGGCAAAGGCCATTACAACAAAGGAAAGATTCCAGTTGGATAAATCAGCGATAATAAACCCAACCCCAGAAAAGATCAGCGCACCGCGATACCCAAGTGAGTACGACGCAGCCATGTTGGCCTGTCTTTCAGACGGCGCTGATTCTATCCGCCAAGCGTCTATTGAGACATCCAGTGTCGCGCCGGAGAACGCCAGAATCAGGGCGCCCAACGTAACAGGTAAAAGGTTTTCAGATGGATCTGCTGTCGAGATTATTAAAAGCCCCAGAACGGTTCCGGCTATTGAAACCATCATCCACGACCTTCTGTGACCGACTTGCCGGCCCAGTACAGGAATAGTGACCTTGTCGATGATTGGTGCCCAGATGAACTTAAATGAGTAAGCAAGGCCGACCCAATAAAAAAATCCAATCGTAGATCGTTCGATTCCTTCGAGGCGAAGCCAAAAAGATGTTTTTTGATAGACAAGATAAAGTGGCAGACCGGAGGCAAACCCCAGGAGCAACATCGCTGCCATTTCGGGGCGGGTATAAGGCTGAACCCAAGAAGGCAGCTTACGGCGCCATTCTGGCTCTGTGTCGATGGCTTTTTGTGGTTCCGTCACTTATCCAGGTTCCGTCCTGTTACTGATCGGAAGCTTAACCGGATTTGTGGCAGATAAAAGGCGTTATTCCTGTCTGGTTCACCTGATTTGCGTGTCGGCCGCCGCGGGTATTTCCGCACCTGCAATGCGGCCATCGGCCCATCTGTCAATCAATCCGGTCAGGTCCGTAGGATCAAACGGTTTCGTCAGGAAATCATCCATGCCAGCGGCAAGACATAGCTCACGATCAGACTGCATGGCATTGGCGGTCAATGCCACGATCGGAATGTTGCCCGGCTCGCCGCTTAGTTCGCGAATCTTTTTGGCGGCAGTAAAGCCATCCATTTCAGGCATGTGCATGTCCATGAAGACGAGGTCGTAAGGGGCGGTTTGTACGGCATCAAGCGCCTCAATGCCGTTGCCTGCTACATCCACATGATGCCCGGCGCGTTTGATGATAGCAGTCGCAAGGACAGCGTTAATCTGGTTATCCTCCGCGAGCAGGATACGGAACTTTTTCGGACCGTGTTTTGGTGCGGTAGCAAGCGAATCGAGCCGCTGTGTGGTTGTAACTGGCGGCAACGAGCGATCAGATAATCGTTCAAACAGGCTAGACTGGCGCATTGGTTTGATCAGATACCCCTGGAACCCGATTCGGCGGAACGTTTCGAGCCGTCCCCGTGCAACAGGTGAGAGCAAAACAAGCCCATGCGATGCTGCCTTCGCCAGTTTTTGACCATGCACCGCGGCAAAGGACAGATCGCAAAGCAAAATGGCATTCCGATTTTTGCGCAAGAAAGCAAGCGCATCTTCTTCGGAATCTGTGATGTGAAACTTCTTGACGTCCGCCGACTGTAGTTGCAAGCGTACCGTCCGTGCCAGGATTGTTGATGTGGTAACTAACAGGATTGGATCATTGATTTTGTATTCTTTTCGGCTGTTCTCAATACCCGCAGTCATCTTCAGCGGCACGGTAAACGAGAAAGCACTTCCAACACCAATTTCGCTTTCGGCGGTCATCTCGCCATCCATGGCGTGCACAATGCGACGGGCAATGGCAAGGCCGAGGCCGGTGCCTTCAAATTTGCGCGCATGCGTGGAATCTGCTTGAGCGAATTCATCAAAAATTACTGGAAGGTCGCCCTCAGGAATACCGACGCCACTGTCCCGAATGTCAATTTTGAGATTTGTGACACCGGGCGTTTCGCCTGACAGCGCATATACTTCAATTGTCACACCGCCGTCTTCAGTGAACTTGACGCCGTTGCCTGCGAGATTCAAGAGCACCTGTCGCAACCGGGCCTCATCTCCAATTAGCCGTTGGGGTACGGATGGATCGACGAATGACGCAATTTCAAGACCCTTATGGGCGGCGCGTGGCGACAGGAGCTCTGCAACGCTCTGCACCAGTGAAAGCGGATCGAAAACAGTCTCTTCAAGGTCAATCTTGCCAGCGTCAATTTTGGAATAGTCAAGAATGTCGTTTATCAGAGCAAGTAGCGCCGTGCCGGATTCGCGGACAGCATCTGCGTAAGCTTTCTGGTTTGAATCAAGGCCCGTTTCCATCAAGAGGCCCGTCATTCCGAGAATGCCGTTTAGCGGGGTGCGTATTTCATGACTCATGGTCGCAAGGAACCGCATCTTCGTATCGCTGGCGGCTTCGGCGCTTTGCGCAGCGAGCCGCATTGCGTCTTCGTCGATCTTGCGCTGGGTGATATCGCGTCCAACAAAAATCCGTTTACTGCCATCAAGGTCTGTTTGTTGCCACTCAAGCCAGACGGGGCTGCCATCGAACAAAACCTTGCTTTCAAAGCGGGCAGCACTGTTCAGATCGCCATCGAGACTATGGACGATTTCGCAATCGGGTTGATTGACGACGTCCATGACTTTGCCGCTCCAGCTTTCTGGCGTGCCGGAGAAAAACCGGCAATAGGCCGGATTCACATATGTGCAGACGTAGTTCTTGTCGGTGACGACAACCAGCTCACTGAGGTTGTTCAGATAAATTTTAGTATCTGTTGGCATTCATAGACCCCTTAACAGGCGACAGAAAAGCAAACAGAATTTGAAAAAATGTAAGTAAATCTGGTTAATTCATATTAATTGCCGTTATTCGAGCATTTTTATTTCCCAATCTCATTATTGATCATCGGTCGTCCCATTCCGACACATTTTCCCCGCCTGCTATTGCTGTTCGCTGGGGCAAGATGACGTCACACAAGAGTGACCGGAGCGGCACAGGGTTATGGCCGTCAAGCTATGATAGCTGATCAGCAATCCATCCGTCTATCCGCCGATAAACCCCTTCCCGCTCTGGGTCGTTGTGGATTTCGTGGAAGCCATCCGGGATCGTTTCAAACCGGCAGCGGTCACCGGTCGCTCTTGCAAATTCGGCGCTTGCGTCGCGGGACGTTATGCGGTCGTCGCCACCGTGCATAAGCAAAAGGGGTAGGTGCCAGTCGGCAGCCTTATCGAGAACCCACTCGCCAGTGCGGAGCAGATCAAGAGCCAGAGCAACCGATATCCGGTTGTGCACCAGCGGATCAGCGACATAGGCGCTCACCGCCGGTTGATCTTTTGTCACCAGGGTTGGATCTAGACCGTTGTTGGCGGTAAAGCCGGGCATGATCGGCCGGATCATCCGCAAGATCGCGAGCTGAATACCTGGAGGCTGGGTGAATGGTTTTAACGCCGGTGCCTGACTAATCACGCCGGCAAGGCCATCAGGCTGGTGTTGCAAGCCGTAGGCGAGAACCAGAAGACCGCCCATGGAATGGCCCATCAGGAAATGCGGCACGTCCGGCTGGCGCTCACGCGTATAATCAAGCAGCGCTTCCATATCGCCGTGCATCAGATCGATGTTGTCACAGACACCGCGTTTGCCGAGGGACTTGCCGTGACCTCGTAAGTCAACAAGGTTCATCCCGATTTTTTTTTCGGCCAGCCAGGCCGCCATTTCGGCGTATCGCCCCGAATGCTCGCCGAGACCATGGGCCAGGCTGATTACCGCTTTGGGCGCGTCAGGCATATAGCTCCGGCCAAACAGGGTCAGGCCGTCAGCGGTGTTGGTCGTTGTGAAAGTAAGCTCGTTCATAGTGAGATGTTACCCCGCGATATCCGTATCAGCGTCTTAACAGACAGTATCTGCATATCCCAACAGGTCAAAATCGCGTTTATAACACTCGCGGATAATCTTGATCATCTCAGCAGACCAGCGCACGGGTACTGGCTTGGCGGACACATTGCGACAGGGCAGCGCTGCAGACAGGGTTGTGCGGTTGCAAATTTCTACCCATGCCTGTGCGAGATTTTCCAAGCGATAGGTCGCATCAACGAGCATGGTACCGGCGTCATCCAAAAGATAGTCGCATTGTGGTGCTAAGAAGGGATAATTACGCGCAGCTTCCGGGATCACCTGAGAGACGAATGTTGTGAAGTCATATTTTTCCGAGAATCCATAAAAATAATGAGATTCAACTTTGCTGAACGGATTCCGGACCAGCGAGAATTTAAACAGATTATCAAAATAGGTTCTGGGCAGATAGCCGAGCTCAAAATAATCGCGCGCCTTCAGATGCGCCAATCGGCTGGGCCCCGGCCACTTTTCCGGTTCACGCATGCGCGGCATACACAAAAGCAGCCGCCGATGTTCCTCCCATGTCAGGCATGGATCGATGTCTTTCAAAAACGCTTCTTCGATGCTCTGTCCCCCCGTCTTTGGAATATGAACAAAAAGCGTCTTATGGTACATACTGATCATAAATCCCCACGCTGTTCCAGATTTCGCAAGTTTGATCCAATGCCTCACTCTGGCATTGGCCCAATCCAGCGACCCGTGCCGTTGTATATACCCGATTGACAAATCATGAAAAGGTCACGCCCTGATCGATAAATCGTCACCCGGCGGCGCGACGAAATAGCGGAGGAAGGATGCGCGTATGTATGATACGGCCCCAGAACATTTTGACAGCCGTGTTGATCAGACGCTGGCGCGCCTGCTCCCGCCTGTTGAAAGATCGCTAGAACAGTTTCTGCCGCGCGCTGTGGTCCATGCGTTGGTGGAATTCCTCGTGTTCGGTATCAAGCAGGCATGGGCCTGCCTCTTTGGCGGCTTATTGCTCTGCGCGATCCTGCTCACAGGCATATGGTATCCCAGTGACGCACCTATAGCGCGGTATGATTTTTTATTTCTCCTTGCGATCGGCATACAAATAGCGTTTCTGATCACCAGACTGGAGCGCCCATCTGAGGCAATCGTTATTCTTATTTTTCATGCTGTCGGCACAGCGATGGAGGTATTCAAAACGGGCGCCGGATCCTGGACCTACCCGGAAGCCAATCTATTCCGGCTGGAACTTGCCGGTGGTGCGGTGCCTTTATTCTCGGGCTTCATGTATGCGGCGGTCGGGTCCTATCTGGCACGGGTCTCGCGCACGCATGATTTTCAGTTTACGTATTATCCAAGCCAGCTATGGACGGTAGTGCTTGCCGGACTGATATACGTGAATTTTTTCAGCCATCATTTTTTGCCGGATGCGCGGCTTCTGCTTTTTGCCCTCGCCGGATTTTTTTACCGGCGTAGCTGGGTATACTTCAAGGTCTGGCGTTGGCAACACAGGATGCCACTCTTGCTTGGCTTTTTTTTGGTGACCCTTTTCATCTGGCTCGCAGAGAATATAGGTACCCTCGCCGGCGCCTGGCTTTATCCGGATCAGGCAGAGGGCTGGCAGATGGTGTCATTCGCAAAAATGGGGTCATGGTACTTGTTGATGATCATCTCGTGGGTGCTGGTGACGTTGGTGCACAAGCCGGTCGGGAAATCTTTGAATTAGCCCGCGATCTGTGCCTTAAAATCCGTAAAGTTGGTTTGTTTAGATTTCGAGGAAAACGGATATGGCAGCAGTTCCAATCGTTCGTGCCGCGGTGCTTCAGGCAGCGCCGAAAGCATTTGATACAAAGGCAACTCTGGACAAATGCGCCGAGTTGACAAGGCAGGCAGCCCAAAAAGGCGCCGCTCTTGCCGTCTTCCCGGAGGCCTTTGTCGGTGGCTATCCAAAGGGCATGGATTTCGGTGCCCGTGTTGGCATGCGCTCTGATCAGGGGCGTGACTGGTTTCGTCGCTATCACGATAGTGCAATCACCTTGCCTGGATTGCACCTGACGTGTCTTTGCGAGATCGCTGCTGATAATCAAATCCACCTTGTCATCGGGGTGATCGAACGCGACGGCGCCACGCTGTATTGCACAAGTATTTATATTAACGATCAGGGCGAATTCCTCGGTAAACACCGCAAGACCATGCCGACCGCAATGGAAAGATTGGTTTGGGGTTTCGGCGATGGGTCGACACTGACGGTTGTCGATACCAAGATCGGCAAAGTCGGTGGCGCGATTTGTTGGGAAAACTACATGCCGCTGCTGCGCACGGCTCTTTACGGCAAGGGCGTTGAACTTTATTGCGCGCCGACCGTGGATGACCGGGATCAATGGCAACATGCAATGCATCATATCGCTTATGAGGGTCGAACTTTCGTGCTCGCATCCTGTCAGTTTGCGCGGCGCGCGGACTACCCGGACGACTATGAGTGTGTTCAGGGCAATGATCCGGAGACGGTGCTTATCCGTGGCGGGAGCGTCATCATCTCACCACTTGGCAAGATACTGGCTGGACCGGTTTATGACGACGAGGCCGTTCTAATCGCCGATCTCGACATGGGTGATATTGCGCGCGGCAAATATGACCTAGATGTCGTCGGGCACTATGCAAGGCCTGATATTTTTTGCCTGTCGGTAGATGAACGGGAGAAGCGGGCGCAGACGACAGAGGTCAAACCTTAACCTGTGGCTGAAACCAGGCAATTAAAACTGTTTTTGCCGAAACTCATTCAACCGCGATCTCTTTTTAGATCCATGTGTCAGGTGCTGCGGGACCCGCAGGTTGCCGCCGCGATGTTCGTGGTTTGATGACCATCACGCCAACTGACCTGAAGCACCGCGGCGAACAACATTGGCAAATCGTGACCACATTTTGTTGCCTCCATTCAGCCGGTTATGGGACCGCCGCGCCAGCTAGGAATGGGGCCGCTTCCGATGGCGACTTCAATCGCCGCCGCAGCCAGTAATCTGGTCGAATCCAGTAACGGCACTGGTGAGATGTCCGGCGTCAGCAAAAGCGGGATCTCTGTACACCCCAGAATAACTGACGTGCAACCCTGATCCGCGAACCCAGAGATGATGCGCAAATATTCCTCGCGCGTCTGGTCGCGGAAAAGGCCGTTGCACAGCTCGTCAAAAATAACCCGATCTACGAATGCCATATCCTCAGGTGCGGGAGCATATAGCTCCTGACCTCTTCTGGCAGCGGCGTTGCGGTAAACTGTTCCTTCCATTGTCCATTTTGTGCCCAGAAGGCCGATTTTCTGATGCCCCTGCTTTGCTGCGTGGTCAACAACGACTTCGGCAATGTGCAAGCCGGGCAATGGCAGGGGGTCGTCCACTGCCTCGAACGCTAGGTGGGCTGTGTTGTCCGGACAGATGAAAAAATCGCACCCGGCAGCCAGCAGCCGTTCGGCCGTTGCATTGAGCGTTGCCCAAATTGCCGGCAGGTCGAATTGTCGCCAGGCGGGCATGCTTATCCCCATCGGGATGATTGAGAGCGTAATGTCGGGGTGCATGTGTTCGCCAAGTTGGCGGGCACCCTGATGGCACGCGGTCAGATAACAAAGAGCAGATCCTTCAGCGCTATGCGCCAGAATGCCGATATGTTTTACCCCAGTTGCCACAGGCCTGTCCTTTTTAGGCGTTCATTGTGCCTCGACCCAGTCCCAGAATATCTTTGAAATATCCGCGCCACCGAATTTGCGCACTTCCTGAATACCAGTTGGTGACGTAACATTAATCTCGGTAAGATAATCGCCGATCACGTCAATGCCGACCAGCACCTGCCCGCGTTCAGATAACGCCGGACCGATCCGGGCACAGATTTCTTCGTCCCGTGGTGAAAGTTCGATATAGGATGCAACGCCGCCCACATGCATGTTGGAGCGAACTTCATCCTTGCTTGGTACGCGGTTAATGGCGCCGACCGGTTTGCCATCAATAAGGATGATGCGTTTGTCGCCCTTGCGCACATCTTTCAGATAAGCCTGAGCGATAATTGGCTCGCGGTAAAACTGCGCAAACATTTCCAGTAGCGAAGAGAAATTCTGATCATCCGGGCGTACACGGAAGACACCGGCCCCGCCATTTCCGTAAAGCGGTTTCAGGATAATATCCTTGTGCTTTTCGCGAAAGACGCGTAGCGCGAGGTCATCCGAAGTAATCAATGTTGGCGGGTGAAGATCTGGAAACTCGGTGACGAAAAGTTTTTCCGGCGCGTTGCGGATCTCCTTTGGGTTATTCAGGACAAGGACATCCTCCAGCAAATGTTCGAGGATGTGACAAGCGGTGATATAGCTCATGTCAAAAGGCGGATCCTGGCGGACCAGCAGCACGTCCAGATCTTGGAGGTTTATGTCTGCTTCACCCGCCCAGGCCACATGCGTGCCCTGCTCGCGCTTGAGGTTGGCGATTCTCTTCGTGCGTGCGGCAACTTGCCCATCCTCAAGTCGCAGGGTCCGGGGCTCGTAGGTCCAGATCTCATGACCTCTCTCATGAGCTTCAAGCGCGAGATCGAACGTCGTATCGGCGTGGACATCAACGCCCTCCATCGGGTCCATCTGGATCGCGATCTTTAGACTGCTCATGTGGTGACTCCTGTTTTGAGCAATATCAAAGATAAGGCCTATGGTTCAGGATACCCAGTGTCAAGAACTGCTAGTGCATCTTCATTTTCAAGATGGCAGCGCCGACCAGACATACCTGCAGCATCCTGCTAAACGATGGATGTACGCCGATCACCGGAGATAGGGTAATCACACCGGCAACAAAAATGCGCAGATACGTTGAAACAAAGGTTGCCCCTTCCCGTTGCTATCGCGCATAGGCCTTTCCAGGCACAAACACTAGTTTGGCGGTCACATAAGAGTTATTCAGTAGCCGAACCGAAAATAATTGCGCAACCCTAGCGCCCAGCGGAGCGCGTTTCTCGTTTTGGGTCCCCAACATAAAGGACATGGCTGACAACCCGCTGTACACCCCTGATGTTGCGGGCATGGTCTGTTACCCGGATCAGCTCGTTTGGCCCTTGCGCGATGCCCATAATGTAGACAACCCCGCCTGAAACGGCGATCTGGTAGTTGGCGCGATAAACACCGTTGTCTGCGAGCAAGGCGAAGCCAAGCTTCTCATCAATCAGGACGTCGGATGAAGTTTGATTGAACGTTGTGCGCTGACCGACAACGATTTCGTTCAGCACCTCTTCAACATTGGCCGAATTCGAGGCCAGTTGCTGCAGGTGTTGCTTGCCCGCTTCGGTCGACATCGTCCCGGTCAATAAGACCCGGCCCTCGTACACGGTCAGGTCCACATCACCGTAGTTGTAGAAGCCGTCACCAAACAGCCGCGCCTTCAGATTAATGCCGGCAGATACATCATCAACACCGCCGCCAAATGTCCGATTGGTGACACAGGCAGATGTCGCAAGACTAAAAGCGCCCACGACAAGTAGGATTTTCACGAGCGGATGGGGCATACGGGTATCTCCATGGATTACCCAACATCCATACGCTGTTCATTTTGACAGAAAAGGGGCGATGCGAATTAAGTTTGGGTGAGGTTGCCCTCGGTCAGACCGTCGCCGCCGCGTCAGGCGTTTTTGTGATAACGCCAAGAGCGCCAGAAACCGTCACAATATCGAAGCGGCACAGGGGTTTAGGCTAAGGTGCTTTTTTTGTGGTACAATAATGCCGGCCTGTTCACCGCGCTGCCGGTTTTGATCCGTGACAGCTTTAACTCGTTGCGCAGAATTATTACCAGGCGAGCAGAAACCCTTACTTTCACGCCGCTTCGCGGCGGTAGGGCCGGCCATACTTCCTTATCGACAAGGTTATTCCGGCCGCTGCTTGAGCCTAAGTGCGAGGTTGTAGAGTTTTTTGCGAGGCGCGCCGGTTTGTTCGGACGCGATGCTAGCGGCATCTTTCAGGCTATTATCCGCAAGCAATTTGCTGAGCAGGTCGGCCAGATAAGCGTCGCTCGCGGGCTCTTCTATCGGCGGGTGGACGATCACCACAATCTCACCTTTCGGGGCCCCATGGTCCTCGTAATGATCAGCGAGGCTGGCGAGACTTGCCTCCCGGACCTCTTCATGAAGCTTCGTCAGCTCGCGCGCAACGGCGCCCAGACGATCACCGAGAACCCTTGCCATGTCACGCAAACTCGCGGCGAGCCTTGGGCCGGTTTCATAAAACAACAGCGTCGCTTGAATACCGGCAAGCCCAGCCAATGCCGCCTGCCGGGCCGCTGATTTGGGTGGCAGGAAGCCGGCAAATAAGAAACGGTCCGTCGGCGCCCCGGCGATCGCCAGAGCAGCGGTCAGCGCGGACGCGCCGGGCACTGTGAATACTGGCAACCCAGCGTCGCGGACGGCTCGCACGAGTTTATATCCGGGATCCGAGATTAAAGGTGTTCCCGCATCCGAAATGAGCACGATACGCTCTCCGTTTTGCAGTCTTTCTAATATGTAAGGACGCATCCCAGCGCCGTTGTGGTCATGATATGCCCTAAGCCGTGTCGAGATTTCATACGCCTGACAAAGTCGCGCCGTGATCCGTGTATCTTCGCAAAGAATGAGATTGGCGTTCTGCATCACCTCGATCGCCCGTAGCGTGATGTCTTTCATATTGCCGATCGGGGTCGCCGTCACATAAAGGCCAGGATTGAATGCCATGCCGCCAGAGATGACTGGCACCGGTCGTCGGGTCAAGGCCGGGACAAGGAGAGCACTGGTGCCGTAACTTCACATGAGGCAGTAAACCACTTGCGCTTTAATGCCACCAAGGTAGGTTCACCGACAGGGTTTCGACGTTGGGGGCCTCGAATTCAACGTTCGGTCAAGCACTGTACATAGCAGGGATTATCAGCATGAAGCTTTGTTTCGATGGGGAAATGATCAAGAAACTCGCGGTGGTTTTGCTGGCCGGGAGCCTGCTTGCATCGTGTGAAACTGGTGGCCAGCGCGGCCCTGTTATCAGCCGGCCTTTGCCGGATGGCCGCCCGCCCGCCCCGACCGAACCGGCGCCAGAAGTTTATGACGAGCGGGAGTTCGTGACCACAGAAGCTCTCGATGGCAAAGAACCGATCCGGGTCGCGTTGCTACTGCCGTTTACCTCAACCTCGGAGAACGTGGAAAAAGTTGCCGAAGCGATGTCGAATGCGGCCGAACTTGCTGTCTTCGAGAGCGGCAATGAGCGCTTCTTATTGATTTCCAAAGATACACAAGGCACTCCGGAAGGGGCGACTGCCGCCGCGCGGGAAGCGTTACGGGAAGGTGCCGAGATTGTTCTCGGCCCGCTTTTCTCCAATTCAGTTATCGCAGCTTCCCAAGTGACCCGCGCTGCTGGCGTACCGATGATCGCGTTTTCCTCCAACATGAACATCGCCGGTAACGGCGTTTATCTTCTCAGTTTCCCACCGGAAATGGAAATCGCCCGGGTCACCGACTATGCGGTGAAAAATGGCTATACAAGATTCGGCCTGTTGACCCCGCAATCGGAGTATGGCGATCGCGTCTCAAGCTCCTTTAGTGAGGAGACGTTCGTGCGCGGCGGTGTGGTTGTACATGAAGAACGTTATGAACAATCACCTGACGCGATGATGCAGCCAGCGAAACGTCTTTCGGGGTATGCAGCCAAATGTTCAACGCTGGACAATCCTGTCTCTAATCCAAGCCCGTTTGGCGATGGCAGAGAACGACCGGATACCTATATTGACCCGCAACTAGGTGCGCAACCAATGGGTGGTTTTCAGGCCGTTTTGATGCCGGAACAAGGCACATTGTTAAGGGCTCTTGCACCGTTGCTGCCGTATTATGACGTGAACGTCAAATGTATCAAACTGCTTGGCGTCAGTGCCTGGAACAATCCACGCCTAACCCGGGAGCCGGCCCTTTCAGGTGGCTGGTTCGCGGCGCCAGACCCTGCCCTGTCTGAGAATTTCAAACAGCGCTATAAAAGCGTCTACGGTGAAACACCGCCCCGGCTTGCCTCTCTTGCTTATGATGCGGCGTTGTTAACGGCGCGCCTTGGCCTAAATCAAAAGGGCGCCCGGTTCCTTTCAGGCAACATCGCCGATCCAAACGGTTTTCTCGGTGCTGACGGATTGTTTCGGTTAAGTGCAGAAGGTAGTGTCGAGCGTGGACTGGCCATACTCGAAATACGTCCGTCCGGCATCAAGGTGATTGACCCGGCGCCACGCAATTTCATTATGGAGTTTGAAGCGGACGATCCCTACAGCGAAACCGGCCTCAGCTACTAGCCAGCAATTCCAGCACGACACGGTTGAGCACACGCCTGCCGGCAGCGGTGAGCCTTAGGATGTCGTCGCTTACTTCAATCAGCGCCATTTCGCCGAGGTATTGCACTTGCTTGGCCGGCAATCGGAGACCGGCAAGCTGTTCATAAGCTTGAAGATTAATCCCTTCCGTCAACCGCAGACCTGTCAACAGATATTCAGCCCCCTGCTCGGCTCGGCTTAACGGCTCGAGGGTGAATTTGTCCCGTTGGCCAAGGGCAAGATAGTCGCCTACGGCCTTCCTGGTCTCAACAGCGTACCTCGTCCCGTCGAGAAGTAGCCGGCCATGCGCACCAGGCCCGACGCCGGCATACTCCTGATAGTGCCAATAGATAAGATTATGCCGAGATTCCTGTCCTGGCGTGGCGTGGTTGGATATCTCATACGCCGGCAAGCCAGCATCAGCACAGAGTCCCTGTGTCAGGTCATAAAAATCTGCCTGCAGAGGATCTTCCGGTAGCGCCCAGGCCTTCCGCGCGACGGCTTTTTGAAAAGCAGTCTCCGGTTCCACCGTCAATTGATAGACTGAGAGGTGCTCGATGCCCGTGGCAAGAGCTTCGGTAAGCTCTGCTTGCCATTGGGCCAGGCTTTGATCTGGTCGTGCATAAATGAGATCAAGCGTCGTCCGGTCAAACAGGCGCAATGACAGATCAAGCGCCCGCCGAGCCTCAGCTGCCGAGTGATTCCGGCCGAGAAACCGAAGTGCCTGATCACGTAGCGATTGAATGCCAAGCGACAACCGGTTGATGCCCGCTGTCTTGAACGCGGCAAAACGCGCCTGTTCTGCGTCAGTGGGATTTGCCTCGAGAGTGATCTCGGCGTCGGGGGCAAGACCCCAAAGAGCCGTGCACTGATCGATCAACGCTCCTGCCAGCGACGGGGGCATAAGCGAAGGCGTGCCACCACCAAAATAGATACTTGTGAGTTTTCGCCCGGCAGTCTTTGCCGCGAGCCAGTCAAGATCGCGCGCAAGAACAAAGGCCCAGGCGGCGGTATCCACATCCCGATTTCGAACCACATTGAAATCGCAATACGGACAAATCCGTGTGCAATATGGCCAGTGAAAATAAAGGCCGAAAGCGGTCACGAAAAGCAGGCCGCGATCATTGCCGCAACGGCCCGTGCCCGGTGGGAGAGGTTTTTTTTCTCCTCTAATGCAATCTCACCGAAAGTTCGAGTGCTGCCGAGCGGCATAAACATCGGGTCATAGCCGAAGCCGCCATCGCCGCGCGGCGGCCAAAGCAGGCGCCCTTTGCATTCTCCGCGGGTCTGCTCAATGTGCCCATCCGGCCAGGCAAGGCTGAGGACGCAAACAAACGCCGCAGATCTGTCTGTGTTCCCGGCCTCCTGCAAACCGTGCTCGACCCGGCGCATTGCGGCAGCAAAGTCCTTTTCTGGCCCGGCCCATCTGGCCGAGTAAATCCCTGGATTACCGCCGAGCGCCATGACGGAGAGACCTGAATCATCTGCCATCGCCGGCAGGTTGCTTGCTGTCGCCGCTGCAATTGCCTTCAAAGCCGAATTTGCCTCAAACGTTTCACCAGTTTCCTCAGGTTCGGGCAAATCGAGCTCTCGGGCGGACAATATTTCGATGCCTAAAGGGGCAAATAGGCCCGAAAATTCGACCAGTTTGCCTTCATTGTGGCTCGCGAGGGCCATTTTTTTACCAGAAAATTTTCTAGTTATTTCAGCCACTTACAGACCACCATGCCGAAAAACGACAAAAATATATCGTTTTTCAATAAAAACTTCTTGCATTGTTTTTCGATATGGTTATATTGAAAAACAATAAGGCGGTATCAAAAAAACGAGAAACGCCGACCCAATAAAAAGGGCGGAAAGACAAAAAGCCAAACCGCCCGAAAAGTTAAATAGATTGTTTGAAAAACCAAAACTTGGAGAAGTCACATGATTAACAAACGCACCCCTAGGATCGCTTCTGTCGGCAATTTTGTCAACATATTAGCTTCGCTGACCGTCGTATTTCTGATTTCCGTCGGCTATTTCAGCGCGATTTCTGACCTGCCCGTTAGTATTTAACGAGTGGGAAGAACAGGGCGGCATCAACTTAAACCCAACGCCCTAACGCGATGCCGCCCTGAATTCTTTAACCCTGTTGCCCGGATAGACAGCCCAACACTGTAAGGCCGGATCAACAAAAAGCATCGATTGAATCGGGAGAGATCCAAATGACGAAGAAAAATGTAACTCAAAATGCTTCTACCGGCAATGTTCTGAACGCCGTCGCAACCGTGCTCATCGTAGCACTGATTTTTGCCGGCTATGTCGGCGCGATTTCTGACCTGCCTGTTATTGTTTGACCGGCAGGACGAAGCAGGGCGGCATCAACTTAAACCCAACGCCCTAACGCGATGCCGCCCTGAATTCTTTAACCCTGTTGCCCGGATCGACAGCCCAACACTGTAAGGCCGGATCAACAAAAGCATCGATTGACTCGGGAGAGATCCAAATGACGACGAGAAATGTAACCCAAAATGCTTCTACCGGCGATATTCTGAACGCCGTAGCGACCGTGCTCATCGTAGCACTGATTTTTGCCGGCTATGTCGGCGCGATTTCTGACCTGCCTGTTATTGTTTGACAGGCAGGACAAAGTAGGGCGGCATCCATCCTTAAACCTAACGCCCTAACGCGATGCCGCCCTCACTTTTTTTGAAGGGGAACTGGATGACGAGTAAGAACAGGCTGGCTGGTTTCATGTCAGTGATTTTGAGGATCATTTACATCATCTCGCTCGTCGCGATGGTCATCCTCGGAATTGCATCAGTCGTCATGTTTTTTGCGGTTCCGGTCGAAGGCATCCTGGATCGCATCAACGTTGACGTTGATCTTCATCATGATTTCGTCATGTCCGATTTTGTCGACGTGGCCAAAGCCTTCATCACAGCGGTGATGTTCGTTGTTGTCTCGCGATGTCTGATGGTTGTGACCCAGACAATTTCTGATGGAACACCATTTGAATATGATAATGCAGACCGGTTTGGCATCATCGCGCGCGTTGTCGTTTATGCGGAGCTCGCGAAAGTAGCGATTGTTCCTTTTTCGGCAATCGTCGGGGGACTAATGGGGGTTGAATATGGGGAGGGCGGAGAGATTTCGCTCAACCTGACCAATTTCTTGGGCGCCGGGATCGCACTTGTTCTGGCAGAAGTGTTCCGTGAAGGAGCGCGGCTGCAAGAGGAACAGGATTTGACGGTTTAGTAGATGGCAATAAATGTAAAACTTGATCGGATTTTGCTTGAACGCGGCATGTCGCTGACTGAATTGTCAGAGAAAGTCGGCGTCACGATTGCTAACCTGTCTATCCTGAAAACTGGCAAAGCCAAGGCAATCCGGTTTTCAACGCTGGAAGCGATTTGCCGCGAACTTGATTGCCAGCCCGGCGATATCTTGAGTTTTGATGAGTGATTTTATACTAATAAATTAGTAGAACCTCGGCAATTGGTATGCTATGATAAAGGCTAGACAGAAGCTATTGAGCGAGACAGTCTGTGTACTGGGAAAGGGGTATTTGATGTTGACCCGGAATATGCTGCTTTTTGCCAGTGTGCTAATCTTTCTGACAGTTGCCGTGCCGGTCATTGCCCTGCCACGGACACCCGGCATCAATACATTGGTTTATACGACTCTTGATTACGACCGCAGGCACGAAGAGTCGAAGACAGGATCGCCAATTCTTGACGCTGCCCTGGCCAACGATCTCAATATGATCAGCACACTTCTTAGATCGGGCTGGGACCCGAATGATATGGTCGAGGGTGACGGCACGGCGCTAATCATCGCAGCACGCAGCGGGCATAAGCGCATGGCCATGATGCTGCTGGAATATGGTGCAGATCCAAACCTTGGCGTCAGCGGTGATGGCAGCCCGTTAATTGTTGCTGCCCGGAGCGGTAACGCGCGCATGGTCAATTTCCTCCTGGCGGCGAAGGCGGATGTCAATATGTCAGTAGCCGGCGATGGAAACCCCTTGATCGCTGCAGCTTTTGGCAATCACGTTGAGATCGCCAAAATTCTTCTGGAGGCCGGCGCAGCAATCGACGCAATGGTGCCATCAGATGAGTCCGCGTTAATCAACGCCGCACAAACCGGTCATCTGGAAATGGTCAAATTCCTGGTTGAGGAAGGCGCCGATGTTTCCCTCGGCATGATGGCCAACGCGGCCTTCAAACCACAATGGCGCTCTCCTTTAAGCGAAGCCATCCGCATGGGCCATGATGAGGTCGCGGATTACTTACGCTCACAAGGCGCCGCCATCGGCGGGCCGGCGTAACCCTGTCAAATCAGCCCCTTCGCAAGAGCGCTTTTTTCCGCTAGAAGCCGCGCTCTTTGCCTATAGTGGAACTATCATGTCCGTCACGCTCGACCTCGAAACAGCTGCAACCGCGGTATCGTCATACCCTGCACCTGGTCTGATCGGGCTGACGCGCGCTAAAATGGCGAAACAGTTGAGCGAAGATTTTAGCCTCACTCCCAAACAGGCGAAAATGCGCACCAGCCAGCTTTTCCAGTGGCTGTATAATCATGGCGTCACTGATTTCGAGCATATGACCAATGTTTCAAAGGGATTGCGCGCATCGCTGACGCAGCGGTATGGCCAGCTTTCCGAAACGGCACGGCCTGAAATCATTGAGCGGCAAGTCTCAACTGACGGTACACGGAAATACCTTCTGCGCTTCGCACCGGGGATCGAGGCTGAGTGTGTGTTCATTCCGGATGTTGGCCGGTCGGGTGCGTTGTGCGTTTCTTCGCAGGTGGGGTGCACCCTTAACTGTACTTTCTGCCACACCGGTACCCAGCTTTTGGTGCGCAACCTGACACCGGCGGAAATCGTCGGCCAAGTGTTGGTCGTCAAGGATGACATTGAAGAATGGCCATCGACTGAACATGGCCGGCAACTCACGAACATTGTGTTCATGGGTATGGGCGAGCCGCTATATAATCTCAATAACGTTTCGGATGCGATAGAAATCATTTCGGACAATGAGGGGATCAGTATTTCGCGCCGTCGGATCACGGTCTCAACGTCTGGTATTGTGCCGCAGATGCACGCCCTGGGGGCACAAACCCAGGCGATGCTCGCGATCTCGCTGCACGCCACCAATGATGATTTGCGCAATATCTTGGTGCCGATCAACAAAAAATACCCGCTGGACCAGTTGTTGCAGGCCTGCCGTGACTATCCGGGCGTCTCCAACGCCCGGCGGATTACCTTTGAATATGTCATGTTGAAAGGTGTCAATGATACAAAAGCTGAGGCGAGAAAGCTCGTTTCGCTCCTCAAAGGAATACCCGCCAAGATCAACTTGATCCCGTTCAACCCCTGGCCGGGTGCCCCTTATTCATGCTCCGACTGGGAGGCGATTGAAGAGTTTGCCGATATCGTGAACCGGGCCGGATACGCCTCACCCATCCGCCGCCCCCGCGGCCGCGATATAGCTGCCGCCTGCGGCCAGCTGAAAACGCAGAGCGTCAAGAAACGGGCCAGTGTGCGGCGCAACGAGGCCACCGTCGAACTGTAAAGATATTTCAGGTGTATTTTGCTGCCAGTCGCACTTTCGCGCGCGGACAGACATTCACCTTGTTCAAATCACCATCGGCCCAATCCATCACTTTCGGGTCCATCACCTTGAACCATAGATGCGGTATGGCCGCCAGCCCGAGGCATCCCGGATAACCAGACGGCAGGGTCGGGAGTTCTGGAAAATCGCGCAATGCCTGATAGGGCCGCATCGGGTTGGCGTGATGGTCGGAATGGCGCTGCAGATGTATCTGGAACAGGTTTGAGACGATGTGGTTTGTGTTCCATGAATGACGCGGTTGACAAGGTTCGTACTTGCCATTGTCCTTCTTCTGCCGCAGCAACCCATAATGCTCGATATAATTGACTTGAGTAAGTGCGTACCAGCCGAAGAAATGGTGGCCGATAATGAACGGCAACACGGCCCAGCCGACCCAAGCGACAAGTGCAGCAGCAATCACCAGTGTGATCGCATAGACCTGCAGGATTTCATTTTCCCAATGCACTAGCGGCAGGCCTTTGTTACCAAGTCGCTTTGCTTCCTGCTGCCAGCCACCGACAAAGGCGCCGGGCAATTCGCGCAATGCAAACGCGTAAACCGTTTCACCCATCTTCGCGGACGCACAATCTTCCGGTGTCGAAACGTTTACGTGGTGGCCTCGGTTATGCTCCATCGTGAAATGTCCGTACCCGACAACCCCGAGGGCGATCTTGGCAAGGTAACGGTTCAGCCGATCGCTCTTGTGGCCGAGCTCATGGGCAATGGTGATCGCAGCGCCACTTTCGGTACCGATACCGATAATTAAGATAATGATGGCCCAGGCCGGCAATTCCTGGGTGCCAACAAACCACGCTGCACCGATAAAGATCAGATACTGCAGAGGGATACTGACATAGGCGATGTAGTCGTAAAACTTGTCGATGCTCATGGCCGGGACCACTTCTTCCGGCGGATTGTTCTGGTCCTCGCCGAAAATCGCATCCATAACTGGGATGAAGGCAAAGATGTAAAAGAAGGGAATGAGAACGGCCAACGGGTTTCTATCGGCTGCGAAATAAAGCCAGAAGGAGAAAACCGGGACCAAGGTTGAAGCTGGCCCTAAAAACCACAACCAGCGTTTGCCATCCTTGTAGCGGACCTCGGAGCCGTCCGCCTTTGCTGCAACAAATTCCATCGCGCTGTGTCCTTTATCTGCTGGACATATGACATCGAATGTTGTCAGTGTCAACATTCGATCAATAATCACGGAAAAATCATGTCTGAAGCATCCTATCATCATGGCAATTTGTACGAGGAGCTGCTCGATCGCGCAGTCGCAGTGATCGGCGAAAAAGGGGTGGAGGGGTTGTCTCTGCGGGGCCTCGCCCGTGATCTGGGCGTTTCTCATGCTGCCCCGGCGCGGCATTTTGCGGCCAAATCGGATCTCCTCGCCGCGATTGTCCGCACCGCCTATGAGCGCATGACTGCTACAACGATTGAAGCGGCCAAAGCCGCAGGTGAGGATCCAATCAAACGGTTGAATGCGATGGCGAAAGCCTCGATCAGCTGGGCCGCCAATAACCGGTCATATCACACAGCCCTGATGAACCCGGATGTCAGCCGCTTTGCCGATGATGAATTGAAAGCGGCCCTTGGTATCTATATCAAAATGATCTTGGAGGCTTGCATCGAAGCACAGAAAGCTGGCCTGTATACAAACAGACCACTGCGAGCAGTATTGCTTTACGGGATTGCTACCACAATCGGCGCATCGATCATTTTTTCCGACAGTCTTCTCAACGATATTCTGGGCCCGTTCGAGGGTGAGGGATTAATCGACGAAATCGTCAATCAGGTGATCCCGGTGGATATTAGGGAGTAGGTTCCCACGGTGCTAATATCGACAATAGGCAGTTTTCTATTGAGAGCACCCGGATAGTGAATAATACCATGATCTTAGCAGATCAGCTGGTTTATCGGAAAAAAGGAAACCAATCATACGTCTTTTTTGCGGCCGTTTCTGAAGCATCACCGTTTGGTAAACCTTGCGCCAACCCACGCCCCAGCCAAAAGGCAGGGCGCAATGCCCGCCAGCCATATCAATCTGTATACAGAGGAATAATCCGCTGACTGGTAAAGTACCAGCCAGGTTGCCGGCAAAATCAGCAGCAAGCCAAGAGGCGCCAACCGATTGCGAACGTTCTTCCAGAATGGCGCGTCGGTTTTGAATGTCAGGTAGGAGATCAGGCCGCCTGCCGACACAACGCCCGACAGCTTCAGGAGAAAATAGATGAGGCGCGGTATCAGATAAGACTCAAGTTCATAAGCGCGGGCATAAGCTGACGCAGCGTTGCGCGCCACATAGATATCGAACACTGTAACCGTCAGATACCCGGCAATCGTCGCGCCGATCAGCGCCAGGAGCTGTGTCTGTCCTGCCGCTGTTCGGGCAAGGTGGGGTAGGGAGCGGGCCGCCTGTTGCCAATACCAGGTGTCCGCTTGGTGCTTATCGGCCTTTGTCAGCCGACCACGATACTCCTCTTCAAGATCGCCCAGAAAAGCCTGACGTATATCGTTCATGGTGCTGAGCCGGATCAGCATTGTTGCGAAAACCGGCGGTTTGCCCGGCGTTGTATCTGGGCATTCGTTCATGCAGGTGCCTCTGGCCATGGCGCAATCCCAGATGTCATATTTTTCAGTACAGTGAGGGACTTTTCAAACTGGGCCTTGCCGCCGTCCGTAATTTCGTAGTGGCGTTTTGCCCGCCCGCCACGCTCGTTTGTTGCGGCACCCATGCGCGACAATACGTGGCTCTTTTTCTCCAGCCGGTGCAAGGTCGCATATATTGCGCCCAGCGAAACAGTCTGCCCGGTACGGGTCTCAATTTCCTGCCATATACTGACACCGTACGCTTCGCGCCCGAGATGGACGAGTGCTGCCAGGACCAGGATTTCAAACTCGCCGAGATTCTTTTCCTTTGGCATTTACAGCCCATCCTATATGTTTTACATTGTAAGAGTAATGTAAATAAACGTCAACAATCAAATCGGAGAACGTCATGCGCGCCTTCACCATTGTCGCAGCATTTTGTACAGCCCTGATCCTGGCGCCGAACGCTTACGCCGCACCGGAGGCCTATGAGATTGATGCCAGTCACACTCATGTGCAGTTCTCGGTCAAGCGCTTTGGCTTTAACTACATCATTGGCGAATTTAAGGATATGACGGGAACGCTTATGCTTGATGAAGTGAAACCTGACGCGAGTACAGTTAGTGTAGAGATCAATACAAAAAGCCTTGAAAGCGGCGACGATCTGCGAAACTCTCATGTTTCCGGTGAATTCTGGTTTGATGTGGCCGCTTATCCGGCAATCATTTTTACATCCACTGGTGTTGAAGTGACCGGCGAAGACAGCGCGGTCATCAGGGGAGATCTGACAATTAAGGGCATCACCCAATCTGTCGCCCTTGATGCAACGTTGAACCGCATCGGAGCAGACCCTGCCACAAAGAGAAAAGCGGCGGGTTTTTCTGCAACCACCAACCTCAGTCGCGCAGCCTTCGGTATGAGCATCGCCGAGAATCTGATCGGCGACGATGTTGCGATCCGCATAGAACTGTTAGCTCATAAAGCGGACTAGGGACAAAACTCACACGAGCGGGTGAAATCAGGCTAAACCGTACAACATTGGTGGGGGAGGCCCTTCATGATCACTCTTGATGATGTAAGTTTCACATACCCAGGCAGTGCAGAGCCCACGCTATCAGGCCTAAGTCTTGATCTCATCAAAGGCGAGGTTTTCGGTCTGCTCGGGCCATCCGGCTCCGGCAAATCGACCACCCAGCGCCTGGCGATGGGCCTGCTGCGCGGGTTCAGTGGCAAGGCAACGGTGTTTGGGGATGCGGTTGGTAAGGTGAGCCGGGATTTCTACAACCGCATAGGTGTTTCCTTTGAATTGCCAACATTATACATGCGCCTGACTGCCCTTGAAAACCTCAATCTTTACGCGTCGCTTTACAGCGGCACAACGCTGAAGCCCATGGACCTTCTGGCGAGAGTGGGCCTTGAAGGCGATGCCAACAAGCGTGTTTCTGCCTTCTCCAAGGGCATGAAGATGCGGCTCAATTTGTGCCGTGCCCTGATCAATGATCCTGACCTTTTGTTTCTTGATGAGCCCACAACCGGCCAGGATCCGGCACGGGCACGAAAAACGCGCGATCTTATCCGGGAGTTGAACAGCGCTGGCAAAACCATCTTCCTGACAACCCACAACATGGCTGAAGCTGATGAGATTTGTCACCGGGTCGGGTTTCTTGTCGAGGGGCGTGCGGATGTTATTGATACGCCGGCAGTTTTAAAAAAACGGCATGGTGAAAATATCTTGCAGGTCGTCACCCGGTCACAAAAAGGGGAGCGGCAGGTCCAGCGCTTCCCAATGACAGGCCTCGGCGAGAATGACGCGTTTCTCAGCATGGTGAAAGCCGGTGGTGTTGAAACCATGCACTCACTCGAGGCAAGCCTTGATGATGTGTTCATTAAAGTGGCCGGAGGGACTGATGCCTAATCGTCTCGCCGTGCTCCTTGGCCATGACTTGCGCCTGCAATGGCGCTATGGGATTTTTGCGGCCTATGCAATGGTAATCACCTCAACCGGGCTCGTCGTTTATTTCCTAAAGGATGTCCTGCCAAGCTGGTTTGTTGGCCTCATGGTGTTTACGGATAACTCGGCGATCGGTTTCTTTTTTCTTGGCGGCATGCTGCTCCTGGAACGCGCCGAAAATGTTCGGGATACGCTGGCCGTAACACCGGTCTCCGGGACGGAATATCTCATTTCAAAAACTGTTACCCTTACTCTATTCGCGCTTGCAGCCGTTACGGTTGTGGCCCTGGTCGTCGATCTTACAACCAACTGGCCGCTTTATCTTGTTGCGACCGCCATCACATCTATCTTCTATCTCGGCTTTGGTGCCTGGATGGCGGTCCGTATAAAGACGGTAACAGGATATATAACTAGCTCCCTGTTGTATTTTTTTCCGGTGATTGTGCCAGCAGGTGTTGCTTTCATGGAGCCGATGCCGCTGGTCTTCGCCGTCCTACCAACAGCTGCACAATTTGACCTGGTCCTGGCCGGGCTTGATGGTACTGCGTTGTCGCCAGCGCGATTGACCATATTGTTGGTGTCGTCTGCGCTCGGAGCCATCTTGTCGTTCAGGCTAGGGGTGCAGGCATTGAGGCGAGAGTTTGGGGTGAAGCAATGAGGGCTTTGAGTGTTTTTCAGCCGGGCAGATTTTGGGCGCTCCTGCGCTCTGACGCAATGAGCGTCACGCGCGAGCCGGTTCTCCTGATCAACTTCTTTGTCGCACTGCTGTTACCGATCGCCATTTGGGGCGCACGCAGCACGATTGATGACTATGCCACCCAGACATTCAACATCGCAAACTTCTCGCAGTATCTTTTGCCTTTTGCCCTGATCCTGCCAGCGCTTATAATTGGCTGGGTGACGGGGATGTTGCTGCTGGAAGACCGAGACGATGGCCCGTTGCTGGCGCTGGAAGTAACCCTGATCGGCAAAGGCGGGTTTTTGCTCTACCGAACCTCTATCATCTTTGTACTTGGTTTTTTGTCGAGCCTCTTTGTACTAGCCATGTTGCTGCCAGATCGACCGGGCGTGCACCTTTTGCTGGCAATACTGACAGCGCAGGAAGCAGTCATGACCAGCTTCATTCTGGTTGCCCTGGCCGGTAACAAGGTCGAAGGGCTCGCCCTTTCAAAAGTGGTTAACCTTTTGGCGCTCGTGCCGCTGCTGGCTATTATTGCCTCGCCGCTGCGGTTGCTTGGCGGAATTATCCCGTCCTTCTGGATTGGTGAGATCATTTTCCAGGGTGAAACCGGGACGTTGCTGCCGGTCGGTGTGCTGGCCCTTATCGTTCACGCTGGCGCTTTGTTATTATTATACCGGCAGGCAACGCGACGCATCGGTTAGAGCGCATGCCTAGTCGTCGAGATGCCGCGCCTCAGCCTCCAGCATAATCGGGATGCCATTGCGAATGGGATAGGCAAGGCGCGCCTTGTCGCTGATCAGCTCTTGCGCATCCTTGTCATAGCGCAGAGGTCCCCGGCTGACCGGGCAAACCAGAATCTCCAGAAGCCTGGGGTTGATCTCGTGAGTAGTCTTGTCTTTGCTCATGACGATTTCCACTTGTGTTGCACAATTAGGCCGGCGCTTTATTTATGGCAATACATGACGAGCGAATTGTGGTTGAATTCCAAGCGTTTGTTCATGATGGGCAATGCGTGTGGCAAGTAAGAATAGCTTATGCATGAGGTAATTTCAGAGCTCAACAAAAGAGGCGTCTTCCGGGTTTCGGCAGCCTACATCGTTGTCAGTTGGTTGATTGTGCAAATCGCTGGCATTGTTGTGCCCTCGCTGGAGCTGCCGCAGGTTGTCATGGCGGTAGTCACGTATCTCCCGATCCTCTGTTTCCCCGTTGTTGTGATCCTGTCCTGGGTGGTGGACCTGACACCCGACGGCGTTCGGTTGACGGGAAAGGTAAAAACAGAGACTGAAGCGATTGCCCGCAAGACAGAAGTCGTGCGTGCGGTGGTTGATGCCAAGGAGCCATCTCTGCCAAGTGGGTCGGCCGCCAGCGGTGGTGAAAAATCGATTGCCGTATTGCCATTTGATGACATCAGCGTCAGTCATGATCAAGAACACCTGTCCGATGGCGTCGCCGAAGAAATCCGCAACATGCTTTCGCGCGTTAGCGGCTTGCATGTTATCGGCACCACGTCGTCACGAGCGTTCAAGGGGCAAAACCAAGACAGTCAGAAAATTGGCCAGCTGTTACATGTGACCCATGTTCTGGAGGGCGCGGTGCGCCGGCAAGAGGACAGGCTGCAGATCACCGCTCAGCTGGTGAAGGTTGGTAGCGGTTTTCAACTGTGGTCGAAATCATACATCCGTACATTGAAGGATATTTTTGACGTTCAGGAGGATATTGCCGCTGCCGTCGCACGCGAGTTGCGGCTACCCTTCACCAAGGAAACGAAAGACGATAACGCCCGCAGCCTGACGGCCGATGAACAGGCGTACAATTTATATATGGAGGGCAAATCACTCCTAACACAGCGTACTGGCGACAGCCTGAGCAAAGCGGTTGAACTTTTCCAAAAGGCAGTTGACCTTGACCCCGGGTTTGCTCGCGCCTGGTCAGCCATGGCTGAAGCTCATGTTGTTACGCCGGCGCACCTAAATGTGCGGTTGAGTGAAAGTCAGGCGGCAGCCGAGCGATGCTGTCGTCAGGCAATCTCGATTGACGAGAAATTTGCCGAGCCTCATTCCGTGCTTGGTCATGTGTTCATGCAGCACCGGGCCTATACTGCAATGCAGGAGTCCCTCACCAAGGCCCTTGAGCTGGATCCGGATGACCGCACATCTTTGCATCATGCAGGTGTCGCCATGATAAATGTTGGCAGAATAAATGAAGCAGCCAGGCATTTTCAAAGACTGCATGATATTGATCCGATGATGCCATTTGCCCTGAGCGGCTTGGCTGTAACACGCCTTTTAGCTGGAGATTTGTCAGCGGCAGAAAAATATGCGTCTCGCGTTGTCGCCCTCGGATTTACGCCAGCAAAGCTGACGCTTGCAGAGATCGCCGGCGCACACAACGAACCCGAGAAGGCGTACAGATTATTTGAAGAAGCGATGCAAGCCGGGATTGTTCATGAGTTTTCAGCGGCACAGATTCCGGTCCTGGCGCGCGGTATCTATTTTGAGGATAGCCGAGCCGAAGCATTGCAGATTGTTGAAGATTACGTCCGCGACCCCGCCCCCGAAACCGAAGGTTTCGCGCCGGTGCTGCTGCTCAAGTATGGGAAAATCGAAGCCGCATTCGATGTCTTTGCCCGGAACAAATTTGCCTTCGACACCTATTTTTATGGCACACTTTGGTCACCGTCAGGCAGACAAGGGCGCCAGCACCCAGACTTCAAGGATTTTGTCCGACGGCTCGGCCTAGTTGACTACTGGCAAGTGTATGGCTGGGCAGACAAATGCCGTCCAACCGGCGATAACGACTTTGAGGTAGACTGATGGAAGAGCAATCACCACCCGAGACGGACAAGCATGATGAGGCATCAGAGCAAATAGCCGGCCTGCGGCTGCAATTTCTGTTGGGCCAAAGCGATGCACTTGGTCAGCAGATACAGTTCGCGGACATGAAAGCGGTTGCTCTGTTCGCCCTGATCGGTGTTATTGCCGCTAATGCGATTCTCAATATCGAATCCATCGAATATGCAGGTGCACTGACGGCATTAGTACAGATTAAAGCAGGGATAATGGGTATCTGTCTGTTTGTGTTGTTGCCGCGACTTGCCAACAAAAAGCAGGCAGCCCAAATGGTCCGTCAAGACCGATTCTCCTGGCCAGCGCTCGCCAGTGACAATTATGGGCCCGAAGAACACGCTTCCTATATGCGCGACAGCGAGTTGGCGGAGCTGATCATTTCGATTGCCCGCAGCAATGCGATTGTCGCCCGCATTCTGCGCCGCAAATTTACGCTGCTGCGTTGGGCCTTCCTGCTCGCGATGATCGATGTACCGGCAACGATTATCCTGTATCTATCAGCCTGAGCGGTGATCGGATTATTGAAGCCGGCCTGGTTTCTTCATCTCACCTGACATTTCCGCCTGGCTCTCCGCGACAGAGATTTCCATGGTTGAGATCAGCGTTTCAGCGCGCTGGTTTATGCTTGCTGCCTCAAGGATTGCCTGTTGTTCATCAGCTTCAAACGGGCAACTCATCGCTATCGAGTTAACAATGGATTCAACTGACGCGTCCTTGATCGCATCCCAATCGGCTTTGAGGCCTGCTTCGGATAAATACGTGATCAGCACCTCGAGCAATCTTTCACGGGTGGCCGGCTCATCAGCTTCAAGATCTTCCCAGACATCGCCTTTGAATCGCGTCCAGTCCGCCCGGGCAAGCCGGAACGGCTCATCGGAGGCAATTTCTGCCGCGATCAAGAAGCGGGAAACACCCGTCAAGGTAATGAGATACCGGCCATCATCTGTCTCCATAAAAGAAGTAATTCGTCCGGCACAGCCCACGTGATAAAGGTTTTCAGGCTCGCTGTCCTGCCGCGGCCGGGCCATGCCAATCAGCCTGCCAGCGCCAAGCGCGGCATCCGTCATCATCAGGTAACGTGGTTCAAAGATGTTAAGAGGCAGGCGCCCGCGTGGTAGCAACAATGCGTTGCGTAGTGGAAAGAGGGGCAAGGTTTCGGGAAGCTGATGGTTTTGGTCATAGTCCTGATAAACTGCCATCAAACCTCCTTATACGGCGTTATATACTTGCCGATCGATCATGAAAACAGGATCGACGAAAGTCGCCGTCGGCCATCCCTGGTTACCGGGTGACCAGCGCCGAGCGCTTCAAAAACGGTCAGCAGCTTTTGGCGCGCGGCTTCCTCATTCCAGCTGCGGTCACGGGCAATCATCGCCAGCAACAGATCGACAGCGGGCTCAAGCTGGCTGGCACCGATCAGTGCTTCTGCATAAGTGTACTGCGCGCCCATCTCGTCTGGCTGCGCTTCGGCCGCATGTCTGGCCGTGTCGAGGTCAACACCGCCGGCGCCGGTTTCGGCCAGCTCAAGCGTCGCGCGAACACCCGACACGGATTGTTCGCCAGCAAATTTTTCCGGCACGAGATCGAGCATCTGTTTTGCTTCAGCAAGATTGCCCCCCGCGATATGACACCTGGCAAGGCCAGCCAGCGCGCGCGCCTTGAGCGCTGTGTCTTCGGCGATTTGTTGGGCCACCTGGCCGAAGGACTGCGCCGCAGCGGCCAGGTCGCCGGCTTCGAACGCCGCTTGAGCACTTTCGAGGATTTCTTCGTCACTTGGGCCTGCGTCAGTGCCGACACTGAGCCCGGCTTGTTCCGCCACCTGGACCACGCGGTCAAGAAACGCCTTGATCTCGCTTTCGGGCAAGGCACCAGCAAATCCATCGACCGGCTGCCCGGCGATGAAGGCCATCACGGTTGGCACCGACTGGATGCGCAATTGCTGGGCCAGCATTTTGTTTTTGTCGATGTCGACTTTGACCATGCGGACCTTGCCGCCAAGGCCACCGACGGCCTTCTCCAGCATCGGCCCCAGGGTTTTGCACGGCTCGCACCAGGTTGCCCAAAAATCGACAATCACCGGCACTTCGCGCGACGCCGTCATCACGTCCTCGGCAAAGGTTTCAATCGTGGCGTCCTTAATCAGCCCGTCTGCCGCCGGTTGCTTTTCGCCAATAAGCTCTTCCATATTTTTTCCCTAGGGTATTTGGTGCCAGCCCCGTGGGCGCCGAAGCGCCTTGTCCATATCAACCACTCACAGAAATACATGGCCTCGCCACGCCGTGAAAGCAAGTCTCACTCACCTGGTAATTCGAGATTGCCGAGGTCCATCAGTTGCGGGTTATGCCCGCACGCGTCGATAAATTTGACGAGGTCGGCGGGCGCTATCGCAGTTGAGGCAGTATTCTCCAACGGATGGAACCAGATTTGCTCAAACTCAAAAAAAGCCTGGTCGAGCACCACATGGCTGACACGTTTCTCCACATCGTTGATCAGCGCAAACGGCGTCACGGAACCGGGCTGAATGCCCAGCGTTTCCTCAAGAAGCTCAGGCTTGCCGAAGGAGAGCCGCTGTTTCGACTTCAGGACTTTGCCGAGGATTTTGAGATCGACCTGCGTGTCGGATTCCGCAACAACAAGCGATACCGTGCCGCGCTTGTCCTTCATGAATAGGTTCTTCGAGTGCCCGCCCGGCATCTCCTGCTTGATCTCGCGGCTCTCCTCAACGGTGAAAACCGCCGGGTGATCAACGGTCCTGTGGCTGATCCCCAATTTATCAAATCGGGCAAACAAATCGTCCCTCGTTGCCGCCATTCCTGCCTCATTTGGTTAAGCCCCAAGGAAAAAGCACACCCTGTCGGAACTTGCAATTTCCCCTTGCCCTTTTTTGCCTGATGCGCTTAAACGCGGCTCTTGCCGACCATATGGCAGTCGAGCGGGCGTAGCTCAGGGGTAGAGCGAAACCTTGCCAAGGTTTAGGTCGTGAGTTCGAATCTCATCGCCCGCTCCAGATTTTCTCCAAACCCTAGGAAAATCAACAACTTAGAGACCGCCAATCTCGGCGTTGATGCACAAAATTTTTTGAAAAACTTGCACTGATCAATCCGCGCCAACGAAGCTTAGAAGCGGTTCGTAATCGCCAGCATCCGCCGCCGTGAGCGCGGCGTTGTACTCATCCCGGCGCTCAATGCTTTGCATCAGATCAAATCCGCCCGCCCAGTCTATCGGTGGAAGGGTAACGCGCTCTTGCAAATACGCGTCAGTCGCGATGCGTGCATGCCGACCATTGCCGTTGGGGAAGCAATGGATTTGCACGAGCCGATGATGAAATCGCGCTGCTGCTTGAGCGGCGGATAAATCTCGTGATCGGCCCAAATATCGCGCATCATCAAGAACCGCCAATTCGAGTGGGGTCGATGCAGATATTCTTATCAGTCGTTCGGAAGCCCAGGTCCACACCGTTTGCTCGGTCGGCCGGGAACGAGTGTTGGGTGCCCCGCCAGCGTGCCCTTCGCTGACGGGGCGGACAGGGCACAACCGGGGGGAGATTGGCTGTGCATCCACCTGCCAGACGATACAATATCTCACTTTTCGCTGTATGAACAGTCTGCACGATAAAACCCTGCACCTGAAAAGGAACTATGGTTAAGACCCGGAGGATGAAACCGGTTGAGATGCGCCCTTTTACCTACACGCCGCCGCATGCGCCGTATTTTTCGGTCGTTCACATCGATGATCTGGTCCTTGTGCTCGATAAGCCGTCTGGTCTGCTGACCGTCAGCGGCAAGGCACCGGAACACAGCGACTGTCTCGAGACCCGGGTCCAGGCGGCGTTTCCTGAGGCGCGGATTGTCCACCGGCTCGATATGGATACATCCGGCCTTTGCGTGATGGCGCGCACAACGGCGGCGCATCGCAACCTATCGCTGCAGTTTCAGCGGCGCAAGACGGTCAAGACCTATATCGCCTGGGTATGGGGTCGGCCGCAAACAAACGAAGGCATGGTTGATCTGCCACTGATCTGTGATTGGCCCAACCGCCCGAAACAAATGGTTGATCATGAGCGTGGCCGATCGGCCCAAACACGATGGGAAGTGTTGGCGTGGGAAAGGCAGGTGACGCGCTTGCGCCTCGTTCCGATAACCGGTCGCTCGCATCAGCTTCGGGTCCACACGTTGTCGCTTGGCTGTCCGATCCTTGGGGATCGGTTTTACGCCCATGACGAGGCGTGGGCGGCGGCAGGCCGGTTGCAATTGCATGCGGAGGAATTGAGCTTTCATCATCCTGCGGATGGAACACGCGTAACGTTCAGATCGCCTTCTCCTCTCCAGGAGTCCGTTTCAGGCTGATGCGGCCACGTGCAGAACATCCAGATAAGAAGCCATTTGAGGAATGCGTTCTCCATGCCCTTTGTCGATCAACATCTTGTGGGCAATTGGCAAGCGATAGCAGGGCAAATGCATAAAAGCATGATGCTCGGAATGATAATGCACCCAGTAGGGTGCGATAAACAATCTCTCCCACCAGCTAGCGTGTGTTGTTCTTGCATGGGCCAGCGGATCCTCGCTGTCAGGGACGCAGGCATGTTCAGAAATATTCCGTATGCGCGTTACAAACGGAAACCAAGTCGCGAGCCCGATAAGCCAGACGCTCGGCCATAACCACCATGCGCCAGCGAGGGCCAAAATTAAGAAGAGGGCCAGATTGACCAGCAGGTGATCGCGGAAGGCGCGCTTCGAAGACAAAACTTCGGCCTGTTTGGCGGCAGCGCCATTGTCATTTTCAGACAGCGCGGAAACCTGCTTGAACGCAGCAGCGCGCTGGCGGAAAAAAGTTTGCCCTGTGAGATCACGGATGATCTTGCGGCGCATGCTGTCCTTGGTCACCGGGAACGGCGCTGCCAGAACCAGGTCCGGATCTTCCGGCTGCTGGACATATTTGTGATGTGTGAGATGGTAGGTCCGGTACTGTTCAAGATTTGCCCCAACAGGTGCGGCACATAGCCATTGTCCCAAAAAATTATTGATCGCGCGGTTGGGATGCAGGGCGCCATGCGCCGCGTCATGCATAAGGATCGCCAGCCCGAGTTGACGGCCCCCCGTGAGCATAACCGCCAAAAGGAATGTCAGCGGGTTTGGGAAAACCGCAAACAGCGCGAATGCGGCAATGATAATCCCCCAGGCGTGCAATACCAGTACAGGTCCGCGCCAAGCCTGGCGTGCCGAGAGCGTATCCCATTCAGCATTACTGAAGAAGTCTTTCGGCCTCACTTTGTTCGCTGCAGACATAATTGCTATCCTAGCATATCAGCACAACGCCGCACCAGCTTCCCAAGCAGTTCTTGTCACCGCCCAGATTGGATATCTCCCACCTTTGTACTCGAAAGTCTCGTCAGTTTGGGTCTCACCAATTCGAGCTGCAACCGCTTGCGAGGCAAGGTTGTTTTCGTCGATGATACTGATCACCCGCCTAAGATCCGACCGCTCAGCAAAACTCCACTCGATCGCCGCCACGGCAGCTTCTGTTGCAAACCCTTTGCCCCAGGCATTTTTGTTCAGTGTCCAGCCGATCTCGTAATCGGGCCAGGACTCGGGCATCCACGGGCCAACCCGGCCAACAAAATGGCCGGTCGCTTTTTCCTCCAAAGCAAAAAAACCAAAGCCGCGGAAATGCCAATGTCCGGCAACCATCGCCATATTACGCCAAGCGTCTGCCCGATCCATCACGCACCCCCCGATAAAGCGGACGACATCTTCGTCTGCCATCATGGCGGCATACTGATCGAGGTCACTCTCCTGGGGTCCGCGCAGGATCAGTCGTTCAGTTTCAAGTTTTGGCGCAATGGCTTGCATGGCTTTCTTCCCGTTTGTCGATCAGCTCTTCGGCGATCTTCAGCACACGGGCAGCGTTTCCTTCCCAGGTGAGATCCCGATCGATAATTGTTCGTCGCGCGCACGCGCCGAGTGTGGCGCGAATTGACGGATCGCGGGTCAGGATGTCAAGGGCGGCGAACAAGGCATTGCGTTCATCCGGTTGAAACAGAACGGCATTTTCAGCATCGGTCAGGATTTCTTCAATGTTCGGTTGTGCCGGCGCCAGAATGGCTTTGCCGAGCGCCATATATTCAAACAGTTTCAACGGTGAGGCGTATTCGGTGACGCGCGGTTGAAGCGCAATATCAAACGCTGCGATATGATCGGGGATCAGTGCGCGCTGTATGACACCAGTGAACGTCACTTGTGGTTCGATCCCAAGTTCTACAGCACGCGCATGAAGAGCCAAAAGGTGTGGCCCGTCACCAACGATCATCAAGTGCAGTCTACCGTCATGACGTGCCGCAAGATAGTCGAGGATCGTATCGACGCCGTGCCAGTCCCGGACAAACCCGGTAAAGCCAAGAACGATTTTGTCGCGCAGCGCATATTTTCGGCGAACGGCGTCACCGTTCGCATCGTCAAAATCGCCCAACTGAACACCGTTCGCAATCACATGGATTTTTTCGGGCGCAACCCCTTCCGCAACAAGTTCATCTGCCAACACTTGTGTGACGGGGAGCACCGCGTCGGCACCCCGCCAGACTTTGCGTTCTGCCCATCGGGCAAGGTTGGAAAGGGCAAGACCGTGGTGGCGCATACGTTCCCGGCGCAGCGGTGCATTTACTTCCAAAATCAAGGGCAGGCGGGTTTGTTGCCGAAGCCACAAACCCGCCAGGAAATATAGATTGTATCGCTCATAAATAATGTTCGGGTTTTCGGCACGGGCCGCTCTTTTCAAACGCCAATATGCCGGCACTGAATAGGCAAGCTCGGCAAGTTCATAAAATGCCTTGGGTAGATGGGCGATGATGCCGCGCTTTGCGCCAGATCCTGCATCCATTCTGCGCGCAGGCGTCGCGTGCACAGCGCTCACACCGTCGGGCCCGCAGACTGTGAGCTCATGACCTGCTGCACTGATCGCATTAGTTAATGAGGCAATATGAACATACTGTCCGTCGGCTGATCTGGTGCGATGATGATACAAAAGTCTCATATTTTTTTATTCTATCAAGAGTTGGGCCTTGCTCGTTCCATATAAGTTTATCGATGAATTACAATGGGTTAAAATAAATCCATAAAAAAGAGTAAGGCAAGATCCAGAAGAAAAACCCTTCATCACGTGACTGCGTGACATGATTTAATTGTTGGTAGCAGTATTATCTGAACATCGGAATCGAACAGAGAGATTTGCCGGTGCACAAGAGTCAACAAATTTTTGAGTTGTTTAACGACGTCAAAGCCATGTCGGCAAAGGCACAGGGCCTTGATCTGCCTGATGTTCATTCAATCCTCAATTATGTCAGCGACCGATTGATCATGGAATATCACCAACACGCCGGTGATACGGTTGAAGAGGTTAGCAGTCTCAGCTGGAACGAAGACAAGTGGCCTTCAGCTACAGCTGTTCTGCTCGAGATGAAAAGCATGATCCTCAATATGGAGCAGGCTGAGCAAAGAGATCAGGCCCTCGCAGACCAGACAAAACAGGCAATGGAATAAACCAGGTTACCCGTACGGTGTCCGGATCTTCCCCCTGTTCCCGGATGTCGTGCGATCAGAGGCCGGCAAGGGCCTGTCGCCTGTGGGCTTTAAAAAATCGACACGCCGTGTCCCGGGAGCGCGGCAGCGTCCTCGCCAGCCACAACTTAAATCCGCCGCCCGTCCAGTTCTCTCTCCCCCCGTATGGACGGCGTGTGGCCAGAGGCCCGCAGATGACCGCACCTCGTCTGCGGGCCTTGTCGTGTCCGGGACCGTCTCCAACCAGAGACAGCCTTACTCGCTTGCTAGGCGGTCAGATTCATCCAGAATGATCTCGAACGGTGGACGGTTTTTGTAGCTTTTCCGGTCGGACGAATAGTCCTTCTCATAAAGTTTGCCACGAATTGTGCGATCAGGATCGATAAAGAACACGGCAGGATACGGCACACCGTTGGCAAAGGAGCCCGCGGGATAATTCTCGTTGCGCAAGCCAAACGCGTCGATGATGTCAGAGCCGGTATCAGAAATAAAATGCGCGTTAAGGGATTTCTGCACCTTGAATTTGGCCTGGTCGGCGGCGGTATCATAGCTCAGGAAAACCAGGGCCAGTCCGCGGGCCTCGAATTCATCACTTCGTGATGAGATGTTGATGATTTGGTTTTTACAAAAAGGACACCAGACTACAGAGCGTGTAAAAAACAGCACCATGCCGTTGTCACCCGCGAGGGCCGCAAATCCCGGCTGATCACCAATATTAAGATCATGGGGAATGGTGCTGCCGATGATCGGTCCAAGTTCCGGGTCTTCTGCAACTGCTGATGTGATCGTTAAGAAACAGGCAACTATAGCAAGCACGGATTTCAATAACATGGCAACTATTCTCCTTGGACTTGATGGATAACATAAGGTTCTGGCGGAGAAAGCCTCATCAAGATTGCGCGACCAAAAAAAGGCCGGAAAAGTGTTCCGGCCTTCATCGTTGTTTATTGGTTGTGCAGATTAATCGAGGCTTGGCTCGATTTTTTTGCAGGCCGCCACAAGGTCTTCGACCGCTGCTACCGAGTGATCAAACATGGCTTTTTCATCGGCATTGAATTCGACTTCGAGAATACGTTCAGCACCTTCCGAACCGATAACGATCGGTACACCAACGTAACGGTCCTTGACGCCATACTGGCCGTCAAGATAGGCGGCACAAGGGACAACCACTTTCTTGTCGTGAAGGTAGCTTTCGGCCATTTGGATGGCGGAAGCAGCCGGCGCATAATAGGCGGAGCCGGATTTAAGCAGCGCAACAATTTCGCCCCCGCCCTTACGGGTCCGATCAATAATCGCATCAATTTTCGGTTGTGTTGTCCAGCCCATTTTGACCATGTCCGGCAATGGTACGCCCGCAATTGTCGAGTAACGTTGCAGCGGCACCATCGTGTCGCCATGCCCGCCAAGTACAAACCCTGTTACGCTCTCAACCGAGACATTGAATTCTTCCGCCAGGAAATAACGAAAGCGGGACGAGTCCAGGACACCAGCCATGCCGACGACTTTGCTGGTTGGCAATCCGGAGAATTTCTGCAGTGCCCAGACCATTGCATCGAGTGGATTTGTAATACAGATGACAAAAGCGTTCGGCGCATATTTAGCGATGCCTTCGCCAACGGATTTCATAACCTTCAGATTGATCCCGACGAGGTCATCGCGGCTCATGCCCGGCTTGCGCGGCACACCGGCGGTCACGATGCAGACATCTGCGCCGGCAATATCCGCGTAACTCTGCGTGCCGCTAAGGGAACTGTCATATCCGTCAACCGGAGAGCTTTCGGCAATATCGAGCGCCTTGCCCTCGGGGATCCCTTCCACGATGTCGAACAGGACCACATCTCCTAGTTCTTTTTGGGCAGCGATGTGGGCAAGGGTGCCGCCAATCATGCCGGATCCGATCAACGCGATTTTTCTGCGGGCCATATGGTCTCTCCTGTTTGTTTATTGCTGATGGCGGGCATGGGTGTGCTGCCTAGAAAAAGTTGTCTCTTCCTAAGGCCAGACCGGGCGCAAATCAATGGCCCGGCCCATGCTGAAACTGCCCTAGCTACGGCTTGGGAAAAGACCCTGTAAACAGATGATGTAATTCATCCCGAGTGAGGGTTGCATGTTGTTCTCCGGGACGCCGCCATAATCAACCGGATCAGTACCCGATTGGGTTTGGATGCCAGTGCTGGGCGCGGTGACAGTCTCTGAGCCGGTCTTTTCCCCCAGCTGTCGATTGGATAGCCCTGATCCCTGACCGACGCCGATAGGTGTGCGTCCGCGCAAATCCGGCAGCGCAAATGTGGTACGCCCGTCACCGCCATACGTCGTCCCTAAAAGCGAATAGAGCGACTGATTTTGGTTAATTGAGATGATCTGCCCGTTTGTAAAGGCCCAGTTGCGTGGCGCAAAATTGCCGGCAAATAGTTTTACTTCAGCAAGCATGCAATCCTGTTGCGCGGCGGCGGGCGCCGCAGCCATACCTGCAAGGGTCATTATGGTTGCAACGGCCGCTAGACCGAGTTTCAACAGTCTCATCGTTTTCCTCCTGATTTTTCGTTACCTGGCGCAACTCATCGTCCGGTCAATCATGTTCTTTTAACTGCGGCTCGGATAAGTGCCCTGCAGACAAATAATGTAGTTCATCCCCAGGGAAGGCTGCATGTTGTTGACTGGCACGCCGCCAATATCAACCGGATCGCTACCAGGTTGGGTGGTGATGCCAATGCTGCGTGCGGTGACAGTCTCTGCGCCCGTCCTCTCCCCCAAACGCCGGTTGGATAATCCTGGCCCCTGGCCTTCGCCGATAGGAGATCGCCCGCGTAGATCCGGTAAACCAAAAGTTGTGCGCCCGTCACCGCCATAAATAGTACCAAGTATTGAAAACAGAGCTGTGTTGCTGCTGATCGACAACAACTGTCCATCTGTGGTGGCCCAGCCACGCGGAGCAAAGTTACCGGCAAACATTTTGACTTCACCGATCATACAGTCCTGCTGCGCGGCAGCGGGTGCCGCTGCCATGCTGAGCGTGGTCATCGCAGTCGCTGCGGCAGCAAGGCCGAGTTTCACTAACGGTTTCATAGTCTCTCTCCTGATTGTGGTGAACGCCTGCTCTCCCTCGGCAGGGCGTGCAGATGCTTGCATGAATTCTGGATGCAGACAAGGTGGCCAAGGTAGTAACGTGGCAAAGGTTGCCTATGCCTCTTTGCCGTTTTACGCATTGCAGTATGACCCACGACTATCAGCTTGCCCAAATCAACATCGCCCGGCCGCTCTATCCACTCGACGGTATGAGGATGGTTGATTTCGCTAATGCACTTGCAGCCGTCAATGCATTCGCGGAGGCAAGTTCCGGTTTTATCTGGCGGCTGCAAGACGAGAATGGGCCAGGTGCTACTGGCTACGATCCGTATGGGGATGGAACGCTAATCAACATAAGCGTCTGGCAGGATATTAATAGTCTGAAAGCATTCGTCTATCAGACCGGCCATGCTGCATTTTTGCGCCGCAAGGCAGAATGGTTTCCAAAACCAGCTACAGCGCATATGGCGCTTTGGTGGGTGCAGGCCGGTCACGAACCTGCCGTTGAAGAAGCGCTGGGGAAATTGCAAATGATTGACCGGTTGGGGCCAACTCCAGATGCGTTCACCTTTGGCAAGAATTTCCCGGCGCCGGTGTGATCATTCCATCAAGGCAAAAGCACCCGCTACCGGTGCCTGCGTATTGTTGGCTAGCGCGCGTACCATACCGTCAGTAGAAAACGGCATCGCAAAATTGCCGTCGGCATCAATTGCAATAAGGCCGCCTCTGCCTGACGCTCCGTCGCCGGCGGCATACATTTCGTCAATCACGGCTTGTGCAGCATCGCTGATGTCTTCACCGCCATACTCCATTCGCGCGGCTATAGATCTTGCCGCGGTGAAGCGAATGAAAAATTCACCGTGTCCGGTGGCAGAAGCCGCCATGATGCCATTCTTGGCGTAAGTGCCAGCACCGATCACCGGGCTGTCACCGACCCGGCCTGGAATTTTTGCACCGTAGCCGCCGGTCGATGTGCCAGCGGCAAGATCACCGCAACGATCCAAAACAGCAGCGCCAACTGTGCCATGTTCTTTCGGTTGGTCATCGATGTTGTTGATGAAATATTCCGGCTCAACAGTTTCTGCACCGAGGGCTGTCACGGCGTTCTCGCCTCGGTTACCCACCATCATGACGTGGCGGGTTCTGTCCATCACCATCCGTGCAGCCTGTATCGGATTTTTGATAAACTGCATGGACCCGACTGATCCGGCTTCAAGGGTCTTGCCATCCATAATTGACGCGTCAGTCTCGACAAACCCGCCGGCATTGTTGATTGCCGCTTTGCCAGCATTGAAAAGACCGGAATCCTCCATCTTAACTATCGTATCTTCAACGATATCGATGGCAGCAGCACCTGCTGCAAGGTCAGCTTTCATACCAGCAAGCAGTGTACGCATGAAAACAAGGCGTTCTTCGGGAATGTTACCGGCCTTCGCGGTTCCACCGTGAATGATGATGCCAAATTTCTCGTTTGTGTCACATTGCTCACTGGCCGTTGCACCGGTCGTTGCCAGGGCAAGGCTCGCAAGCGCAGACCCAATTAGCTCTCTCATCCCCTCATCCCCTCATCCTCTCAACTCGTCTTTGTTGTTCTTTTTGGTTTAATCATTGGCCTTGGAATATCACAGCGCCGGTCAGTCGACCATCCCCGCAGATAAGATCGCCGCGCCTGCCCACGAAAATACGCCCGCGCCAGCTTTTTCTCATGTGCGCTGGCACCGGATACATATCGAATAATATCACTAAACGGAATAAAAGATGTGACGGCTGATTCAAGCACGCCGCTCGGATTGAGGGTCAGAACTTTTTCCGAATCATCATCTACAATGATCTCCTCCGGGCCGAGAATCGCTGTCAATACACCGACTTCCTTTTTCATATTCCGGCAGCCAGGGTCAGGTGGCGCGTAATAGATGTTTTTCAGGTTGGCCAGAGGTTCAGGGATTTCATCTTTCTTGAAATTGAAATCATAAAGAGGCGCTTGCGCTGCGCGCTTTAGCTCGTCCTTATCCATTTCAACCGCGACCCGGTCAGGCCGAACCTTGCGCACGTGATCCCGGCCTTTTTCCATGGAACTGCAGCCAGTATTCGCTAACGCCAAAAAAAGTGCAGCACAGACAGTCGAAAGAGCGTTTATTCTAGTCATCCCGCTACCCCGGTCTTGCCCATGACGATCAAGGGCGATCCACCAGATAAGAATGCTAACACCTAAACAAAGGCCAACAAAGTCCCAATATGAGACCTTTTCAGGGCCTTATTTGAGCTTGGCGAAATACTCCTTGGTGAGCTTGAAGACTAATGGTGACAACAAAAGCAGCGCCACAAGGTTGGGGGCCGCCATCAGTCCGGTCAAGGTGTCGGCGACCAGCCAGAACAGGTTGACGATGTTACCGATCTGGTCTTCCAGCATCAAAACAGAAGCGCCGAGGAACACAACAACGATCCAGCTGATACGGAACGGCGTGATAATTTTTTCACCGAAAAGATATTCGGCACACTTTTCACCGTAGTAGCTCCAGCCAAGGATAGTCGTGAAGCCGAAGACCACAAGACCGAGCGTGACAATGTGCTCCCCGATACCTGTCAGTGTCGCATCGAAGGCTGCAACGGTCAAAGGTGCACCGGTGTCGCAGCCGGCGGGCTGTGAACCGCTAAGGAACGTATCGAGGTTTGCGGCAACAGGCTGGCACTCCGGCCCCACGATGCCGGATGTGATGATGATAAGGGCCGTAATAGTGCAAACGATCAGCGTATCAATGACCGTGCCAAGCATCGCAACGATGCCCTGATTGACCGGATCATCGTTCTTCGCTGCGGCATGTGCGATCGGGGCAGAGCCCTGACCGGCCTCATTCGAGAATATCCCGCGCGCGACGCCTTTTTGCATGGCGAGCATGATCAGGCCGACCGAAATCCCGGCGGCAGCAGAGTCATAGCCGAAGGCGCCTCGGAAAATCGAGCCGAAAGCAGCAGGTACCGCTTCGATGTTGAGGCCGATAACGATCAGGCCGGCCGCGAGATAGCTGAACGCCATTGCCGGGACGAGCTTGCTGGCAACGTCCGCAATCCGCTGAATACCGCCGAGGATAACGGCAGCGGCGCCGGCGGCCAGAACGATGCCACTGATCCAAGGCGCGACCCCGTAGGTGCTGTTCAGCGCATCCGCGACTGAGTTGGCTTGAATGGAAGCGCCTGTGCCCCAGGCGGCAAAAACGCCGAATATGGCAAACAGCCCGCCAAGCCAGAACCATTTTCTGCCGAGACCATTCTTGATATAATACATCGGCCCGCCGACATGATTGCCGAGTGCGTCTGTCTCGCGGAACTTAACCGCCAGGACGCCTTCCGAATATTTGGTTGCAGTACCGACAACTGCCGTCATCCACATCCAGAATATCGCGCCGGGCCCGCCAATCGCAATAGCTGCAGCAACCCCTGCGATATTGCCAGTACCGATGGTTGACGAGAGTGCCGTCATCAGTGCCCCAAATGGCGAAACGTCCCCTTCCGCCGTACCTTTGCGTTTTCGGAACAGTTGTCCGAACGCGTAAGGCACGCGGACAACTGACATGAATCGCAGTCCGACAGTAAGATAAAGCCCGGTTAGCAGCAGCAAACCAAGCATCGGGACGCCCCAGACAATACTGTTCAGCTGGTTGATCAGTGCTTCAAAATCCATCTGGGTGCCCCTTTTGGCTCGTTATCGCGTTTCAAGTGAGCGACCTTAAGGTTGTGGAGCGGGGCTGTCCAGTTTCCTGCTTTCGCCCGCTATTTCTAGTGCTATATGCGGAGACAGATTTGAGGAACGCCGATCTGATGAGTACACCAACCCCACCAATCCCGCCGTTCGCCGCACGCTATGCCCCTGACGAGACAAAGCTTGTCGAGGAGCTCTTGGCCCGCAACGATTTCGACGAGGAACTCGAACAGCGTATCCGCGTCCGCGCCACCCGGTTTGTTGACGGCATCCGCGACAAGTCCAATGGCATCGGTGCACTTGAAGAGTTTATGCACGAATATTCTCTTACCACCAAAGAAGGTCTCGCGCTGATGGTTCTCGCGGAAGCACTCCTCCGGGTGCCTGACGCTAAAACCCAGAACAGTCTGATCGAGGAGAAACTTTCTGAAGGCACTTGGAACGATCTTGACGGCGACGAAAGTTGGCTTCTCCAGGCAGCAAGCTGGGGCATCGGCATGTCGTCCTGGGTGCTAAAACCGGGCGAGACGCCGGCTGCCATTCTCAAATCGATGACCAAACGTCTCGGCATGCCGGTGATCCGCACAGGCACGAGGCAGGCGATGCACTTTCTTGGGCGCAATTTCGTCCTCGGACAGACAATTGAAGAAGGACTGCATCGCGCAACAAAGGAGCGCCAAAAGGGCTTCCGCTTCTCGTTTGACATGCTGGGTGAAGGCGCCCGCTCTGCGGCAGACGCCGAAAAATATTATGCTGCTTACGAAGAGGCGATCGACGCGATCGGCAACGATGCTCAAACACGCGACACCGCGTTGCCTGATCGCCCAGGCCTGTCGGTTAAACTGTCAGCCATTCATCCGCGTTATGAAGCCCGTCAGCACACGCGCGTAATGGCGGAGTTGGTGCCAAAGGTTTTGAACCTTGCGCGAAAGGCCAAAGGCTATGAATTGAATTTTACGATCGATGCTGAGGAGGCGGATCGGCTCGAACTTTCGCTTGAGGTATTCGCGGCCATTGCCATTGATCCGTCACTTGCCGGTTGGGACGGGTTTGGCCTTGCCATCCAGGCCTATCAAAAGCGCGCGCCACAGGTGATCGACTGGGTGGACGCTCTTGCCGAAAAGCTCGATCGCAAATTTATGGTTCGCCTTGTCAAAGGCGCCTACTGGGATACTGAAATCAAACGGGCACAGGAACGAGGGCTTGATGGCTTCCCGGTGTTCACCAAAAAGGCCGCAACAGATCTTTGCTATCTCGACTGCGCCAGAAAACTGCTCGATGCGCGTCCACGATTGTTCCCACAGTTTGCGACCCACAACGCGCTCTCGCTCGCCAGTATTCTCGAGATAGCGGGTAACATTGAGGGCTACGAATTCCAGCGTCTGCATGGTATGGGGGAGGCGCTTTATAATCTTGAAATGGATATTGAAGGGGTTCCGGCGAGGATATACGCCCCGGTTGGGGGGTACAAGGATCTTCTCGCCTATCTCGTGCGCCGGCTTCTGGAAAATTCGGCGAACTCTTCGTTCGTGGCACAAGTTGCGGACCCCGATGTTCCAATGAAAGAACTATTGGCCTCGCCGCAGGAAGAGCTGTTCGCGCTGATTTATAAACAGGGCAGTGTTGGTCAGGAAATGATCCGCCTGTCAAAGGACATGTTCGTTGATCGAAAAAACAGCAAAGGCGCGGAGCTCGGATACTCATCAGATCTCAAAAGTTTGACGGATGGCATTCGCCAGCCTGTCAAAAACCAAAATATCACCTCGTTGATTAATGGTGCGCCGTTGCTCAGTACCGAGGCAAAACTCGAACCGATTATCAATCCCGCGACCGGCGATCTTCTCGGCACCGCGGCGATCCTTACCGATGATCAGGTGGCGAAAGCATTTGACGCCGCGCGCAAAGCGTTCTCGGCGTGGAGTGATACGCCGGTCATGGCCCGGACGGATATCTTGCGCAAATTTGCCGATCTGCTGGAAGAAAATCGTGACCGCCTGCTCGCGCTGATGGCAGCGGAAGGGGGCAAGACCATGGATGACGGGCTAGCGGAACTCCGCGAGGCAGTAGATTTCTGCCGCTATTACGCTGTTGAGGCAGAAAGGCTCTGCGGCGCGGATCCGGCGCTGCCCGGACCCGTGGGCGAAGACAATACTCGCCACGTTCATGGCCGCGGTGTTTTCCTCTGCATCTCGCCATGGAACTTTCCGCTTGCGATTTTCCTTGGGCAAATCACAGCAGCGCTCGCCACCGGCAACACGGTTGTCGCCAAGCCTGCGGAGCAAACACCCCTGATCGCGCATACAGCGATCAGCCTCCTGATGAAAGCAGGCCTCCCAAAAGGCGTTTGTAATCTCGTCCTGGGCGACGGCGAGGTCGGTAGAAAGCTGGTGGAACATAAGGACGTCGCCGGTGTCGTTTTCACCGGCTCAACCGAGACCGCGCGTGCAATAAACCGTGCCCTTGCCGCAAAAGATGGGCCGATTATCCCGCTGATTGCAGAGACAGGCGGCATCAACGCGATGATCGTCGATTCGACGGCGCTGCCAGAACAGGTGGCTGACGATGTTGTTCTCTCCGCTTTCCGGTCTGCCGGTCAGCGCTGCTCGGCTCTGCGGCTGCTTTTCCTGCAAGATGACGTTGCCGATCACATGTTGAAAATGATCACCGGCGCTGCCAAAGAGTTAAAACTCGGTGACCCCGTCGATCCGTCTACGGATATCGGACCGGTGATCGACGGTGAAGCGCAAGGCAACCTCATGACCCATATTGCCCAGATGAGCGATGCAGCGCGCCTCCACTATGCTGGAACGGTGAATGAGGGGCTCAATGGCTCTTTCGTCCCGCCACATATCTTTGAGTTGCCATCAATGGGTGCCTTGCAACGAGAAGCATTCGGTCCGATCCTTCATGTCGTGCGCTGGCGCGCTGATCAGCTCGATGAGGTGATCGCTGCAATTAACAGTACTGGCTATGGACTCACTTACGGCCTGCACTCTCGTCTTGATACGCTTGCGGCTTATGTCGTGCCGCGGATCGCGGCCGGTAATATCTATATCAATCGAAATATGATCGGTGCCATCGTCGGTGTACAGCCCTTTGGCGGTTGCGGTCTCTCCGGGACAGGCCCGAAGGCAGGCGGGCCTTTGTATCTGACCCGGTTCGTCGAAGAAAAAACTGTGTCAGTCGACACGACGGCGGCAGGCGGCAACGCGTCCCTTATTGCCCTGGCGGATTAGCCTCAAGCGCACTCAAACCCACGAGCATCCCCAATAGCACGCCCTGACGAGTTTATTCCGCCGCGGCTTCTCTGATGACGGCATCCTGCTCGAATTGCAGCTTTGCAAGTCGCGCATAAAGCCCGCCTTGTGTGATCAATTCTGTATGCGTGCCTTCTTCGACGATGCGGCCTTCATCCATCACGATAATCCTGTCGGCGGACAAAACGGTCGCGAGCCGGTGGGCGATGACGAGGGTCGTCCGGTCCTGCGATATCTCGGCGAAAGCCTTCTGCACGGCACGTTCGCTTTCGGCGTCAAGCGCACTCGTTGCTTCATCAAGCAACAATACCGGCGCATCACGCAGGATCGCTCTGGCGATCGCGACGCGTTGACGCTGGCCGCCGGAAAGGGTCGTCGCCCGTTCGCCGAGATCGGTGTCATAGCCGTCCGGCAGGCGTTGGATAAAGTCGTCCGCATACGCGGCCTTTGCCGCCTGTATCACTTCTGCGTCTTCGGCATCGACCCGGCCATAGCGGATATTCTCCAGCGCCGAGCCGGAAAAGAGGGGTGTTGCCTGCTGCACGATCGCGAATTGTCGCCGCAGTGCTTGTGGCGCCAACCGTTGATAAGCCGTGCCGTCAAGGGTAAGGGCGCCGGTGTCAGGGTCATAAAACCGCAGAAGTAACTGAAATATCGTGCTCTTGCCGGCGCCGGAGGGACCAACAAGAGCAACCGTTTCGCCGGGTGCGACGGTCAGATTGATGTTTTGCAGGACGACGTCATCTGGCCGTCCTGGATAGGAAAAACTCACATCCTCGAACCGCACGAGCCCTTGTGCGCGTCCGATAGGCAGGGGATCTGTCGGTGCCGCGATGGATGGTTTTTCATCCAGCAGTTCAACCAGTCGTTCAGCTGCCCCTGCCGCCCGCAGAAACTCGGCCCATGTTTCGGTCAGAAAGCCAGCCCCCGAAACAGCGAAGAAGGCCAGCATCGAGAATTGCAGAATTTCACCGGCTGTGATGCTGCCTTTGCTTACCTCGCTTGCGCCATACCAGAAGATGAAAATCATCGCCACCAGGCCGGCAGAGAAAATAAACGCAGTCATAAAACTCCGTACCCTGAGCCGGGATCGGTTTGCGTTAAAGGTGCCTTCCGCCGTATCGGCGAAACTCACCCGTTCCTTTGCTTCACGGGTAAACGCCTGCACTGTCTGGATTGCGCCAAGGCTTTCACCGGCCCGTGCGGAAGCATCAGCCAGCCGGTCCTGGCTGTCGCGCGACAGGCGTTGCATTCGCCGTCCGAGAAAGATCGCCGGCAATATCACCACAGGTCCAATTGCGATGACCATCAAGCTCAGCTTCCAGCTAACGAAGAACATCAAAATGACGGCGCCGATTGTCGTGGCAATCGAGCGCAGGGCAAAAGAAATCGACGAACCGATCACCGTTTCAATTAGGGTGGTGTCCGTCGTCAACCGCGACAGAACTTCCCCGGTGCGTACCCGTTCAAAGAACACAGGGCTCAAATTTAGCAGGTGGTCGTAAACGGCTTTACGCAGGTCGGTGATTACCCGCTGGCCCAAGACACTTACATGATAGAATCTAAGGGCACTGGTCAGGCCGACCAGTACGGCGAGGACGATTGCCAAGCGAAAATAGGAGCTGATCTTCCCCGGATCCCCCAACGCGAATTGTTTGCAATAGGCAAATGCTGCTGCGTTCTCGCCAAACCCGCAATCGACCAGAAGCCGGCCAGCGGAGGGCAGGGCAAGCCCAAGGATAGCTGCCACAATCAGAAAGAACAAAAACAATGCAATGCGGGCCGGATACTTGGCCATAAATGGCCACAACCGCTGCAGCGGCTTCAGCGAACTGGATTTGTCACGATGCTCCTTGTCCCGGTTAAGTTCGGCCATAAAGCCCTCGCCGGCGCTTCTGCCCGGCGCGGCTCTTGGGGTTGTATCCGGCATGAAATGGTATCTCCGTTTTGCCCCAATATAGGCACGCATCGTCTTAATGATAGGCCGACAGTCAGATTGCGCCAGGCATCGGCCTACTTAATTATCACACAGAAGAAGACAAAACGACGCGACGAAATGCCGATTTCCAAAACCATGGGGACGCCTTACCAATCGGTCATGCAGCGGCGCCGGCCCTTGCGTGTTGCGCCTGGCACGGGCAAGTTATCCCACAGGGAACAATGAAAACATGAGGGGTATCAATGCGTATTCTCAACAACTCACAGGTCAATCTGTCAGCCTTTTTTGTATGGTTACTCGCTGGTGCGGTATTCATCGCACCATTGTCGATGATCACAGCTCAGGCCGTCGCTCAAGAAGACAGCGAGGAAGATGAGGACGAGGAAGAAGAAACTAAAACGATTGAGGAGTTTACCGAGGAATTTGAACTGACCGAAGGGCTGTTTCCCCTCTACCGTGATCCGGAGGATGGAAGCTTGTATATGGAAATCTCGGAAGATCAATTGGGGCAGGAATTCATTGTTTATTCCCATACGGAGAACGGTGTTTTACAGGCCGGTCATTTTCGCGGCGCTTATCGTGATCAACGTATCGTTCGTTTTGAGAAACGCTACGATCTGATCGACGTCATTGAGGAAAACACATCTTTCTATTTCGATCCTGAAAGTGCGCTCTCCAGAGCCGCCGATGCAAATATTTCCGAGGCCATTATCTCGTTAGTCTATGTTGATGCAGAAACCGAGGCGGTAGAAGGAGACGGCGACGAAGCGGAAGGGACGCCCGCAAGGTATCTTGTTTTCGCAGATGATTTGTTCCTCACAGAAGACCTGCATCAGGTCAAATCTTCGCCAAATCCTGACGCGCCACCAATGTCCTTCTCGCTCGGCGAGTTGTCCGGTGACAAAACACGATATGCCGAAGTTAGGAATTATCCGCAAAACACTGACGTCATCGTGGACTATGTTTATGAAAACGGCGCGCCGATGACGAGCGGCGGCGAGGCTGTCACGGATGCCCGCGCGGTCACGATCAAGATGCAGCACTCCATTCTTGCGATGCCGGACGAAGGGTTCGAGCCGCGTATTGATGACTACCGTGTTGGCTATTTTCTGGATCGCGTGACTGACTTAACGTCACCGTCCGCGACACCATACCGGGACCTGATCAGTCGTTGGCGGCTGGTCAAAAAAGATCCCGAAAAAGCTATTTCGGAGCCAGTAAAACCGATTACGTGGTGGATCGAGAACACAACACCGGTCGAATATCGCGACACCATTCGCAACGCCACTTTGGCATGGAACCAGTCATTTGAGGCAGCAGGGTTCAAAAACGCCGTTGAAGTTAAAGTGCAACCCGACGACGCTGACTGGGATGCTGGTGACATTCGCTATAATGTTCTGCGCTGGACATCTTCGCCCATCCCGCCATTCGGAGGATATGGACCGAGCTTCACCAATCCGCATTCGGGTGAAATTCTTGCTGCAGATATTATGCTTGAATACGTGTTTTTGACCAACAGACTGGATTACGCAAAGCTTTATGATAGCGCCGCGGTACAAGCGACCAAGCGCGCCAACGTTTTGGCTGATCCCAAACAATGCGACTATGGTTTTGCTCTGCAGCAGGATCTGATGTTTGCCAAAATGGCCGCACTGCAAGAAGGCATGAGTGAGGCTGAACAAAGCGAACTGGTCAAACAAGGACTGTACTATCTGATCCTTCATGAAGTCGGCCATACACTCGGGCTCAACCACAACATGAAAGCAAGCCAGCTCTATGGGCCACGGGAGGTTCACGACAGTACCATAACCGATGGCGTGATCATGGGATCGGTCATGGATTATCCGGCCTTAAATGTTGCGCCACTTGGGATGCCGCAGGGTGATTACGCCAATACGCGGCCGGGGCCTTATGACGATTGGGCCATCACTTTTGGCTATGCGCCAGGGATGGATGATCCAAAGACCAGGGCCGACCACCTTGGACGCTCACTGGAGCCGGCTCTCACGTTCGGTAATGACGCGGACGATATGCGCGCCTCAGGCGGTTGGGGTATCGACCCCCGGGTCATGATCGGTGATATGTCGAGTGATATGATCACCTATGGCAAAGACCGAACTGATCTCGTCCGTGACCTGATGACCCGCATCAAGGACAAATACGCCCAAGATGGTGAGACCTGGCAGGCGTTGACCAATGCCTATCTCATTCTTACCGGACAGCAAAGCTCGATGGCCCGGTCAATCTCTCGTTTCATCGGGGGCGTCTATGTGGAGCGTGCGGACAATGGACAGGCCGGCGCAACGCAGCCCTTCACCCCCGTCTCAAGAGCCCGTCAGGAAGCAGCGATGGCGTTCTTAAAGAACGAGCTCTTTTCAGCTGATGCGTTTGAAATCCCGTCCGACCTTGCTGCCGCATTGCAGCAGCAACGCCGCGGGTTCGATTTTTTCGGCGTTCCAGAAGACCCCAAAATCCATGAACGCGCGTCGGCTATCCAGGGAGATGTGCTTAATCATCTGATGAGTCCGGTCGTTCTTGGCCGGATGACCAACTATCAGGTATATGGTGGGGATTATTCAGCGGCCGAAATGCTGCTGGATTTGAACGACGCCGTCTTCGGTGACGATTTAACCGGCAGTCCGAATACTTTCAGGCAGAATTTACAAGTGCTCTATACAGAGCAAATGATCAGCATTTTCATGGTAGAAGGTTACGATTCTGTGGCGCGCTCAGCCGCGCTCGGCGCAATCCTCGATATCAACCGGCGCATCGGATTCATGGCCTTCGGCCAGGATGCCTCTGGCAAAGCGCACAGGGCGCATATTCGCGCCTTAATCACGCCGATTGTGGCTGGCTGATTGCCTATCTGATAAAGATTGACGGCGTCTGCTTTTGCCCGTATGACGCCGCTTCTTTTTGACAACCCTGACGGAAGATCGGGGAAGAAAAAGGACTTGTAAGGGCCTCAAGCCCTTGATTTGAAAGGAAGTCGGAAGATGTATGCAGTCGTAAAGACGGGTGGCAAACAGTATAAAGTTGCCGCAAATGATGTCATAAAAGTCGAACGGTTGACCGGTGAGCCTGGTGATGTGATCACTTTGGAAGATGTATTGATGCTGGGTCAATCAGGCAAAGTGACCGTTGGCACCCCCAAGATAGATGGTGCAGCCGTTGCCGTTGAAATTCTTGAGCAGGCACGCACGAAAAAAATTGTCATCTTCAAAAAGCGCCGCCGCCAGACCTACCGCCGCAAAAAAGGCCATCGTCAGTTACAGACAGTCCTGCGGGTAACCGACATTCTCACTGATGGCGCGAGGCCGGCAACGAAGAAAAAGGCTGCGCCGAAAGCAGAAAAACCAGCCGCAGATGCCAAGCCAAAAGCTGCAGTCAAAGCTGAAATCAAAGACGATGTTTCATTGATTGGTGGGGTCGGACCCAAGCTGAAAGAAAAACTTGAAGGCTTTGGTATTACTTCGCTGAAGCAGATTGCTGAATTGGACACAGCTGCGGTCGAAAAAATGGACAAGGAACTTGACCTGCGTGGCCGTGCAGAACGTGACGAATGGGTAGAGCAGGCAAAAGAGCTTTTGGCCGGTAAACCACCACGTGCAAAGACAGATCAGGCGGCTCAGAAAGCTGACAAGGAGTAACGGACATGGCACACAAAAAAGCAGGTGGCTCATCCAGAAACGGCCGCGATTCCGAAGGCCGGCGCTTGGGTGTAAAAAAATACGGTGGCGAGTTGGTTATTCCGGGCAACATTATTGTCCGCCAGCGCGGCACAAAATTTCATCCAGGTGACAATGTCGGGATCGGTAAAGACCACACACTCTTTTCCAAAGTCACTGGCAATGTTTCGTTCCGCAAAACCCGCGAGTCAAAACGGATTGTCAGTGTGGTACCGCAGGAACTGGCTGAATAAACGCAACACTCCAGAAATGGATTTCTTGAAGGAGGGCTGTGGCCCTCCTTTTTAGTTCGGGACACAAAAGGGGCACAAACATGCCCATAGAGATAAGATCACAAAGGCTGGTGATGCGCCCGGTTGAGATAGATGACACAGAGCCATTTATCGACGTCTGCGGAGAATATGATATCGTCAAAATGACGGCGAGCTGGTCTTGGCCGGTCACTAAAGAAGTTGCTCGCGAACGGTTTTGCAACGCACTAAAGTTTGATCCGTCCAAAAGACTCACGCTCGCCATTCTCCACGATGATGGGTTCATTGGCTTGGCTGGGCTCGGGATCAAAGATGATACAGATGTTCACAAGCTTGGCTATATGATTGGCCGCAGCTGGTGGGGTAGAGGACTAATGACGGAAGCTGTGAAAGCGCTGTGCCAACACGGGTTTTCAGCCATGAATGCAGATGTGATAGAAGCAGACCACTATTTTGATAATCCGGCATCCGGTCGGGTTCTTGAAAAAGCCGGGTTTGTCAAAATCAGACCGGCAGACGATACATACAGTGCGGCAAGGCAGGAAAATGTGCCCGGCTGGCACTTCCGCCTGACATCAGAAGGACTGAGGATGTGAAATTTCTCGACCGCGCAAGAATTCATATCAGAAGTGGCAATGGCGGCGCCGGTTGCCTGTCCTTCCGGCGTGAAAAATTTGTCGAATTCGGTGGTCCGGATGGCGGTGACGGTGGTCGCGGCGGGCACGTCTTTGCTGAAGCGGTCGATAATCTCAATACACTGATAGATTACAAATATCAGCAGCACTTCAAGGCAGGCACCGGTATTCATGGTATGGGACGCAACCGAACAGGTGCTGATGGCGAAGACATTGTCATCAAAGTACCGGTTGGAACCGAAATATATGAAGACGATGAGGAGACACTGGTTGCTGACTTGGCTGAGGTCGGCCAGCAGGTGTTACTTGCCAAGGGTGGTAATGGCGGTTTCGGAAATGTTCATTTTAAATCTTCCGTGACCCAAGCGCCGCGTCGTGCAAATCCAGGTCAGCCGGCGGAAGAGCGCACAGTCTGGCTGCGCCTGAAGCTTATTGCGGATATCGGCATCATCGGATTGCCGAACGCCGGTAAGTCGACGTTTCTTTCGGTTGTCTCTGCGGCAAAACCCAAAATCGCCGATTATCCGTTTACGACACTTCATCCCAATTTGGGTGTTGTGCGTGTTGAGCAGGGGGAAAGCTTTGTTCTTGCAGATATCCCCGGCCTAATTGAAGGGGCGCACGAAGGCCATGGCATCGGTGACCGGTTCCTCGGACACGTAGAGCGCTGCGCTGCATTGCTGCATTTGGTTGATGGCAATCAGGAGGATATTGGCAATTCGTATAAAGTGATCCGCCGGGAACTTGAGGCCTATAGCCCATTTCTGGCGGAGAAGAAGGAGGTCCTTGTTTTGAACAAGATAGACCTGCTTAGCGATCAGCGTATCGCCGACTGCGTCGAAGAACTTGAAGAAGTGTCCGGCGGCCCAGTGCTCGCGATTTCCGGGGTTGCCCAACAGGGTCTCAGAAAAGTGGTGGGGGAGTTGATGCTCCTGACCTCAAAGGGCAGAACGCAGGAAGATACCGAAACTGCGAACCCTGATGATTGGCAGCCATGATTAGCCGCGTATGGTTAGACCGTCTCGGGTGAGAATTGACCGTATTTGCGAAATCTGACCAAATATGTTGGCAGGATCGCTTCAATTGTTTTTGGTGCAATCCCAAGATCTTCGATGACACCAATATTTTCCTCGCCGGAAATACCCGCGACATTATCCTGTTTCAACAGCTTGACCTGATCAGCCGTGATCGGCGCCTTCACAAAAGGAAGGAAGCTGATGAAATCGCCGAGCGTGCCCATCATGTTCGCCACAAAGAATGGTATCGGGGCGAGCATGCGCTTGCGGCCGATTACCCGCAACGTCATCTGCAAAAGCTCTTTGAACGTATAAATACCAGGCCCGCCAAGCTCGTAAGTGCGCCCATTATGTTTATCATCGCCGAGCGCGACGCAAACTGCATCCGCCACATCATCGACATAAATCGGCTGAAATCTAGTCTTGCCGCCACCAATCAACGGCAGGACTGGCGCGAACCGCGCCATATTGGCGAATTTGTTGAAAAAACTGTCTTTTGGCCCGAATACGATAGACGGCCGCAGGATCGTGCTTGACGGGATCAACTCACGAAACGCCGCTTCTCCCTCCGCCTTGGTTCGGGCATAGTCGCTGACACTGTCCGGATCTGCGCCAATTGAAGATACATGCACAACATTCGTGATGCCCTCTTTCATGGCCATCTCGGCAATATTGAGTGCACCGCGGGCCTGCACCGCGTCAAACTTCTGCTGGCCTTCATTGGCCAGAATTCCAACCAAATTAACAACCGCGTCTGCTCCTTTGAGAGCTTCAGCAATCGAGGCGCGATAGCGGATGTTCACCTGCGACAGTTGGACCTGCCCCACCGCCCCCATCGGTCTCAGGAATTGTGCCAAATGTGGTCGCCGGACTGCGGCCCGCACACGCCATCCTCGCGCTGCCAGCTCCCGCACGACGTTGCGTCCGATAAAACCAGAACCCCCGAAAACAACCGCAAGTTTGCCCGCCAACATCTGTCTCCTTCAAAGCTGGACACCGACTAGCCGAATTAGCGCGCGCTTTCAATCCATCTCCGGCACAGACTTTGCTTGGGAGAATGAAAAGGCGGAGCGGGCCGGGACCTGTTCTACTTGCACAAACTCCATCCCGGTCTTCAGAACCCTATCAGAGCGGCTCCTTCCCATACGGGTGAAGGGCCGCTTTCTCGTTTGACAACCTAATTCATGCTGCCTAGAAACGGCGCTCCTAAACCTGCCCAGGTGGCGGAATTGGTAGACGCGCCAGCTTCAGGTGCTGGTGTCCTTATGGACGTGGAAGTTCGAGTCTTCTCCTGGGCACCAATTGATAATCCAATACATCCTGTGATGTCCGATTAAACTAATAAAAACAGTGACTTGATCTGGAATCAGCCTATCGAATGACCGAGATAGTCCGAAATTGTCCGTTGGTATCCAGGCAATTTGTTGGTATATCTGGTGGTAACAAGACCTTTGCAGTCAAAATGTCACATACCGATACCAACAATATTCCAACATGCCTCTGACAGACATTCAAGTCCGAAACTTCAAGCCCGCTGAAACGCCGTTTCGGAAAAGCGATGGAGGCGGACTATTCGTAGAAGTTAGGCCTAATGGTTCTAAACTCTGGCGCCTGGCCTACCGCTTTCACGGAAAGCAGAAGCTGATGTCATTTGGATCCTATCCGGAAACCACCCTGGCAAATGCCAGGGAGAAACGGCTGGCGGCAAAGTCGCTCTTATCGAACGGCAAAGACCCAATGGAACAGGCCAAAGCTGAGCAGGAACGACGACGTGCGCTCAGTGAAGATACTTTCGGCAGGATCGCAGACGAGCTCATGGAAAAGGGACGGAAAGACGGTCTGGCGCGCAGGACGCTGGAAAAGAAATCTTGGATTTTGGAAATGGCGAAATCGGACCTGGCCGAGCTTCCGATAAAACAGATCACCGCTCAGGAAGTGTTGGCAGTCCTGCGTAAGACGGAGTCGAAAGGAAAATACGAGACGGCCAGGCGCATGCGGTCCGTAATTGGACAGGTGTTCCGGTATGCGATAGCGACGGCCCGCGCCGACAACGATCCCACATTCGCTTTGCGAGATGCGCTGACTAAATCAAGAACTGTCCATATGGCGGCCCTCACCGATTGGGAGGAATTTACAGGTCTCGTTCGGGCGATCTGGTCGTTCGACGGTGGCGCTCCACAGACCCGTGCGGCCCTCAAATTGATGACCTTGCTCTATCCGCGTCCCGGCGAGCTGAGGGGTGCGCACTGGTCGGAGTTCGACCTCACCGCCGCAAGCTGGGAGATTCCTGCGGAAAGAACGAAGATGCGTCGAAAACATGTCAAACCGCTTTCCGTGCCGGCGCGCTCAATCCTTCAAGAATTGAAGAACTTGTCCATCAGTGACGAATTTGTGGTCCCCTCCTCATGGGTGAAGGACAAGCCCATCAGTGAGAACACGATGAACACGGCGTTGCGGCGGATGGGCTTCACCAAGGAAGAATGTACCTCGCACGGATTTCGGGCGAGTGCTTCAAGCCTATTGAACGAGAGCGGCAAGTGGAGTGAAGGCGCCATCGAAACCGAATTGGCGCATGTGGGCAGTGATGAAGTGCGCAGGGCCTACAATCGTACGCGTTACTGGGAAGAGCGCGTTTCTATGGCACAGTGGTGGGCTGAAAAGATCATGACAGTAACGACGCGATAACCAACGGGACGATGAGGGCATAAATCTCATTGCTAAATTGAGGCTATGATGGACACGGATAATTTCGACATTTGGCGACTGTGCGATGAGCTAACGGTCTCACAGGCCGCTCTGCTATTTATCGGTCTTAACCCGTCAGAGAACCTCCATGTTGAGGATCAAGCCGATGTTAATCGCCCTGAAGGCTACCATGCGGCAACAACAGCTATCCTCGATGGGTTGAAATCAGACAGAATTAAAGGAACAATCGAACGAACCCCTAAGGAAGTAGGTGTCGAATCACGCGCGTTTTTACCTGACCGTTCGGTTGTGTCAGTGGACAGTTTGAAAAAGTGGTTGCAATCAAAGGGAGTCGTCGCGCATCCGTTCTATTTGCCCAAAGCAAGCCATGATGAGTTTCTGGATCCATCTCATCCTCGGTATTCTCCGAAGTTGGCTGCGGCGACCGCTGCTTGGAAATTACTTGAAGACGAAAAATTGCTCAATGGAACGACGCCGAAAAAGGCCGCCATCAAGTGGTTGCGGCAACATGCCAATCACTATGGGCTATGTGATGATGAAGGACTGCCTTCGGAGTCGGTCATTGAAGAAATTGCCAAGATTGTTAACTGGCAGACCAAGGGTGGAGCTCCGAAGACGCCATCATGACGTTCAAGTTCTATTGAGCTCGTCCGGTGTGTTCACTCTTCTTCGCTCTTGGTTCAGAAATTCAGGTAACCCTGCACCAGTATAAGTCTTTGTAACTTAAGGACGATTTCTGAGTGAGTCTGGTTCGTCTCCCGTAGGTTCTGACCGAACGTACAGTAACCCGCACGATTTCGTGGTCAGGTTTTCACAAACCTGAGACCTATTAAACCGTGAAGACTTGATCAACTCATATGTGACGTAAACGTATGAGGTCGCATCGTGTCACACAACATTCAGTTTCCATCGACGGGTCTTGTTCGGATCAGGCAGATCCTGGCACCGGAAGGCCCAATCCCTGTTTCCAAATCCACTTGGTGGGCGGGTATTAGAGACGGGCGATTCCCGAAGCCGATGAAGCTTGGTGCGCGCATAAGCGTTTGGCGAGCGGAAGACATCCTGGCGCTGACACAGTCCGAAGAAACTAAGGTCACCGGTGCCATTCAGAATCCACCAGAATGCAATTCTCAGGGAGCCGAATAATGGCCTCCATGACCAATCATAATATGCGGGAATTGTTAAACCGGCATTTAGAGCAATTTGCAGATGAGGCATTTGCCGGGCAGAAGAAGTACCGCTTTGGACGAAATCTCCGATATGGCAATTCCTCCTCACCGGGTATCGCTGTCAACACTACCGACGGCACATGGTTTGATCACTATACGAATGAGGGCGGTGACTGCCTTAAACTCATCACTACACGGCTGTCGAACGGAAATTTCGCAGATGCAGTGCGTGTGGCGAAGCAGTTCCTCAATCATGTTGGACATATCACCCAGGAACCAGCCGTTGCCCGCAAACAACCCCCCAAAATGTCCACTCTATCAAGCGTTGCGAAAAATCAGTATGCCCTGGCACTTTGGGGAAAATCACTCCCGCTAGCGACATCACCAGGGTCGTACCGATGCCTGCCTGAAGCGATCGACGTCGAGATCACCGACATTTTTTCACTGAACGATCTCAGGTTCAACCTGCACAGTCCACGCGGACGTTTACCTCCAGCACCAGCATTGATCGCGTTGATGCGTGATCCTAGGACCGGTGATCCCACCGGTATCCATCGAACGTTTCTGCACAACTATGGCACCCGACGTCTCAACCAGTATGATGATTGTGGCCCTGCGAGGATGCTGCTGGGCCAAAAGGGTGTGATCTGCCTGTCCGGATTTGCATCAGTCACGACTGGACTCCACCTTGCCGAAGGCATTGAAGCCGCGATTGCCGGTATGGTCGCCGGTTACCTGCCCATGTGGGCCTGTGTGGACGCCGGCAGCATGAAATCGTTTCCTGCGCTTCCCGGTATCGAGTGCATCACAATATTTGCTGATCACGATGACAACAAGATCGGCCAAAAGGCAGCACACACATGTGCCCAGCGGCAATGCTCATTTGGCAAGGAAGCAATTATAAAAATTCCAAACAACGCTGGTGAAGATCTCGACGATATTGTGAGGCGGATCAATGGTTGACTTGTCTGATTCAGAATCGCTTCGGGCGCAAGTGGAAGCCAACATCGTCACCGAAACAATCCAACCGAATAAAGCCAAGACAAATTCTCCCTCGCCGATAGAAATTGTGCATATGAGGGACTTGCGGGTGAACACTGATGACAGCAATTTTGTCATCCCCGGTCACTTACGGCGCGGTCAGTTGGGATTTGTGACGGGTGGCTATGCCAGCGGTAAGACCGCACTGACGCTTCATTTATGCTATCAGGTGGCGACCGGTGGCAAGCTATTTGGCCTGACCGTCAAGCCGTGCCCAGTCCTTTACGTTCCTCTGGAAGACAAGCAGGGAGTCGAGGACCGTCTCTGTTATATAAGGGAAATGTCTGGCGCCGCCGACATCTATGTTTGTCACCCGGCAAATGTTGATGGCAACTATGATCCAAGCCTCATCATGAAATCCAACTGGATGGACGCATTCTGCAAGCAAGCAACCAACAAGAGAGTCGGTCTTATCGTTTTTGATACACGTGATGATATCGTTATTGCAGCCGGTGCGGATACCAACAAAACTGAGGAAATGGGCCGTATCATCAAACGCCTTGAAGAAATTGGCCGAACAGCCAATTGCGCTGTCATGGTGCTCACACACCCATCTAAAGGGGCAAAATCAAACGGCGAAGAAGGCGCGATCTCGGGCAGCGAAAATCAAGGTAATGCCGCCTATCTGCTCCTGCACATTGAGCGTGACTCGAAGAATGACACTTGGATATTAAAGGTCCACAAGAACAAGAATGGCCGGGATGGTGCAAAATACAATTTCCGTGTGGAAGTGGGTGAAGTGGGCAAAACCGATATCAATGGCTGGCCAATCACCGCACCATTTGTTTCTGAGATGCGGGTGCTATCTCCAGCAAAGACACACAATTTGAAATTGACAGATACTCAGCGGGCTTGGTGGGACGTTATCCTGGATGCAATCAAGAAGCGAGGCTCACACGGCAAAGTTCTCGGTGAAAACTCACCATCAGCAAGTTGCAAAAAGATGGCACGCAAGGCCTTCAATGAGGTAGTGATTGATGCTGGCTTGTTGGGAGAACGTGCCAGCTTCTACTCGGAAAATGGCACGCTCACTGGCACCCGCCGGCCCATGAATCCCTCCGAGCGCAGGGCCATACAAAACAAGCTAATTAGCTTGAAGGGAAAGGGTTTGCTGAACTTCAACAGTGATGAGGTTTGGCTGGTCCGTGAGTAAAGCACGTGCCGTGCGTGCCAACCGAAGTGCCATGATTTCTAATGACCACGTGTCTGGCACGCACTTACGTGCCAACGTGCCATTCCCCTATAAGGGGTGGAACTCTGGCACGTAAATTTAATCCTTGAACTAACTTTCGGCGTTTTTAGCGGTAATGTCGAGGTCGATGGCGCATATTTTGGCGGCTATGTGAAGCCTGCCAACCTGCGCACAGACCGGAAAGACCGTCGCAAGAAAATCAACAAGTCAGGCCATCTTTAGATGGTTATCGTCGCCCGTGAAACCGCAGGCCGGACCCTGATACACGTTGCCAAGACCGAAGCTGCCGGTGTTGCGGTTGCTCGTCCGAACATTGGAGCCGGTTCACGGTTCATGCTGATGAAGATTTCACTGTAAAGCTGGCGGTGCGCTTCTCTATAACGCGGATCAACCACAAAAAGACATACTCAACAGATGGCGCGTGCACCAACCAGGCCGAGAGTTTCACCACCGGATCGCTGGCGACTACCTTTCAGCCTATTCAACTGAAATGGCTTGGCGTGAGGACGCTCGCCGCGATAGCAACGGAAACTAGTTTGCTATGCTGGTTTCAGCCGCTGCTATAGCACCAAAGTCAGACCAATGGCGCGGGTACTGGCAGCGCTAATCTTCGTCGGCGTCAGAAAGCCAATCTTTGCTAATCTCAAGCTTTTTAATCAGGGTGTCGATTTCTCTGACACCAATTTCGCCGGATACGATAACCTTATAGGCCGCTCCTGCTTTTGAAAGCTGACCCGCGTCGAGTAGGCGTTCGTCCGCGCCGACCGAAATTTCCGATCTAGGATTTTCCTCTGGCAGAGGAGGTGGCGGAGTATTGCTCCCTGACTGAAATCGTTTTTCGATTGATACTTGTTCCATAGGAATCCACGTCTCGCTTCCATCAACGCAGACCCAACAATCATCGTCACTAATTGCTCGGACACGTCGAGGATGTTCAAATTGCAAGGTCCCATTGCTTTCCCACTGGATGTGGTCCCCAATTGATGCCTTGACCTCACCAAATCCGTTACTTGATGATGGCGATGTCGATTCTTCGTCTTTTTCTTCGTCCCGTAAACCGCTTTCGGTTTCGTCTTTTTGCTTCGTCATTGCTACTGTAGGGGCGAAGGCGCGCATAATAGGGTCAATCGCTCTGTCGTTAAACTCACGGCGCAGCAGGTAAGTTTTTAATGCCTCTTCTGAGGGTACGTACTTCCCGAAGTGATTCCAAATCTCTGAGAAAAGGGGTGGATTCAGAGCGGCCCGGTTAACCGCCTCTTGTTTTTGGGATTCATCTTCTGGGACAATAATATCTACGGCCAGTTTCGATACCTTCATCTCACCCTTACCAACACGTTCAAGCAGCCCATACTGCACAAGAGTAGCAATTGCTCCATCAGACGTTCCGCTAATACCGCTATAGCCCAAATGCTTTGCAATAACTTCACGCGGCAGCGGTGATGTTCTGTCGGCATCATAGACTTTTCTGACGTTTTCAATGGCAGTATTTAACTGGTAGTTAGGGTATTTTGGACTTTTGCGTGCCATGCTGTGTTCGCTCCTATATAATGTGAACAAACAGCTAACATAGTTATTAAGCGTTTTCAACAAAAGAAATTTAGCAATTTAGCAATTAAGGGGTTGCAGCTACTGGCAAGGGCAATGTACAAGCTTCCGGCACGGTTGATTCTGTGCCGGAAGCTTCAATTCCTGTTTGATCAGCAGGCGTAACCGGCGACGATGCCGCCGGAGAAATTACGAGGTATAGGATGCTGCAACATCCGAGGGTGAACGGCTGGCGAACCGGCCCATTAGCCCTACTCATAATATCTTAGGGGTCGCAAGGACCCGCGTTACCGTTTCACACGATTTTCTTTCTGTTACAACTTCATTGATTATGAACCAAATCGGTTTTATATACGTTTCATACCCGCTGTCGGCGTGCCGGCAGCTCGAGAGCCGATTCCTGCTAACGCAAGGGCGGCTCTTGCTGTTTTGGGGGGAGTCGCATGAGGGTTAGGGTCTATGTTGACGGGTTCAACCTCTACTATCGGGCACTAAAAGGAACCACACACAAATGGTTGAATCCTTTAGAGCTAGCGCGCTTAGTGATTAATCCAACCGATACTATTGATCTGTTACGATACTTTACAGCTCGTGTCAGTCCACGGGCTGGTGATCCAGGAGCGCCGGCGCGGCAACAGGCGTATTTGAGCGCTTTAAAAACAGTTCCCGAAGTCAGCATTCATTACGGCCGGTTCCTCGCCAAATCAAAATGGCGTCCATTAGTCAGCAACCCCGCGAATTTTGTTGAAGTTATGGATACAGAAGAAAAAGGTTCCGATGTAAATCTTGCGTCGTATTTGCTTCATGACGGCCATCGCGACGAGTACGACGCAGCTCTGGTCATTTCGCAAGATTCAGATCTTTTGGGGCCGCTTTCAATGGTAAAAGACGACTTGAACAAACCCGTCGGGTTGCTCTGGCTTGATGGCCGTCAGCCGAACGGGCATTATCGTCGCGCGGTCTCTTTTGTCCGGCACGTGTCGCGATCGAGATTGGCCGGCGCACAATTTCCGGACCCAATCAATGCCTCCGCTGGTCGAGTCATCAACAAGCCTGCTGCTTGGTAAGCCGCCACAGTTTATATTCACCGTCGCAGCGACTTCCTCAACGACACCACCTTGCTTGGCAGTCTGAATTGCCGCGCCAATACGCTTACGCAGCATTACAAACGTGGTCTCGTCCGACACTGCTCTGGATTGGCGCCTGTTGTCGCCCGTTAAAGGGACTAAGCCCCGTGCTGGGAAATCCGTCCCAGCGGTGATGGCGTGTACCTGCTCGTTAGCGTCTGCATTCTTGCCCGGCCAGCGTCGATGCCAGGCTAAAGCGTTCTGGCTAAACGAAAGCCGAAAATGTTGGCCCGGTACGTCGAATTGCCCCTGACGCGAACGGCCGAGCGGAGGTAGTCGGGATCGTAGTACCAAGAACCACCGCGAAGCACCCGCAAGCAGGAGCTCAGCTTGTCGCCGGGCCACTCTTCAGCCGTCTGTCCCGAGAGATTGTCGCGGTAGCAGTCCTTCACCCATTCATACACATTCCCATGCATGTCGTGGAGGCCGAATGGATTCGGTGGAAATTCACCTACTGGTGCCGTGTATACCCATTTGTCAGCTCCCGAAGCGAATCCGCCGCAACATGAGTCGGTTCCATAGTTCGCGAACGTACGGCTCGCCTCGGCCCCCCAAGGGTAAGCGGTTGTGGTACCTGCTCTGGCGGCGTATTCCCATTCGGCTTCGGTGAGGACCCGATACGGGCCGTCGCCCTCGAACTTGCCGTTAAGCCAGGCGACATAGGCTTGCGCGTCCTGCCATGAGACATTGATCACCGGCCGGGCATCACGACCCCAGCCCCCATCATACGGACTGTAACCGTTGCAACCGCCATCGGCTACACACGCGTCCCATTCCGCAAACGTCACTTCAAATTTGCCGACCGCGAACGGCTCCACCCTTACGCGCTGGATAGGCCCTTCGATCGATAACCGCCCCTGCTCGTCTGTCGGAGAGCCCATGGAGAACGTACCATCAGGTAGGACGATCATTTCAGGGCACTCTTCGCATTCCTTCAGCGTTTGACCGGCGAAATAAGGCAGTGGTGTGGCTATGGCGCCCTGCTTATCCGCGAGATGGTCATTGTTCGCGATCGGTTCAAAAAAGACCGCGAGGGAAGCGACCGCGCCGAGAAGCGCCGCTGACAAAACGGCAAAGCGGAACCCCCCAAGCGACCATCCAAGAACAAGGCGAGTGAAGCCCTGAAGCAGGCCTTCGCCTTCGAACAGTGTCGCAGGTGGGAGAAGCGCTGCCTCGTCCTCGCTTTCTGCTCCCAGATTTTTGGCGACATGGTTTGCGATTGCTTCAGCGATTTCGCGGTGATCGAAATAGGTCGTGTGGATGAGCGCGTCCCAAGTGAGCGCATCTTCTGCAATCTCGCGTGCGATCTCGCCCTGGTCCGAATCGACGCCGAACGCGCCGGACCGGTATTTGTCGAAAAGACGCCGGGCAGCGTCCGATGAATCGGCCGTCATGCGCGCGGCCACCTCGCCGTCAAGGACTAAGGCGCGGGTTCCAAAGCGATGTGATCTCGATGAGACCTGTCCGATCCGGTGGTCACCGTCCTGACCAAAGGCGATGCCCTTCAGCGCGCCGCCGATCATAGTGTTGAGTGGCCCGCGTCCCGCGAGTTCCAGCCCCAGATAGGCGAAAGCCCGGTAGAAAAGATAGACGACGGCGAAGACAAGCGGGGCGCCCGCGACTCCAAACAGGATCATCTGTTGACCGACCGCTGCAAGCGGCGCCGGGCCAAAGCCGTAGGGTGGAAACTCAATGGTCTTTGTGAAGAACTCGTACAGCCCCCATTCGGCCGCCAGAGCCAGAAGCCCCAGGATCGGCAGCATGAACACCGCCCGGACACCCCAGAGAATGCCGCCGGTCCGCGATCCGCGCCACAGTGAACCGTGCGCGAACGGCTCGATTTGCAGAGCTTCAAGTCGTTGCAAGAAAGAGATCGCCTCGTCCTCAGCATGCCAAATCGAGAACTGCCCCGCCCTCGGCTGGTGCCGTCCAGCTTGCCTGATCCGCAGGAGGCCGCGCCAGGCGATCGGTACGATGAAAGCGAGTGCGGCGAGGCCGGCAATGCCGATGGTTCGCAACACCGCCGCAAGCGCCTGGTTGCGCGCTTCGATCGCGGCAGCATCCGTGAACCATTCTTCACCAGTCGTAGCCCCCAGAAACCCACCAGGATTGATGAGCAGGAAGGCGACGAGTGCGGCACTGGCGAGCGCCATCAGGCCGAACCCGTAGGCGCCGAGCCGCTCGCCCGCGGTCACCGCCGATTTGAAAAAAGGGGTGCCGACCGTGGTGATGGATCGAAGTCGGTCCCGCGCGCTCTTGCCCTTTGCTCGCCCCCCGGACCAAGCAAGCATCGCCGCCGCTTCGCTGGCGACATTGCCGCCATGGCTGTGGCCTATGACATGGACACTTTCGTATTCCTTAGCGAGCGAGCGCACCTGTTTCATCAGCGCCCGCGCGGCCTCTTCCCGCGCCGTCGCGCTGTTCGCGCCGGTCCACAAAAGTGGATGAATGTCGCCGTCGACGCCGCGCGCCGAAAACTCTTCATGAAGCCAGCCCGAAAATTCCGAGCCGCGCTGCCACCATTTTTCGCCATCAGGGTCGGGGGCCGTATCCCCGGTCCCGTGCACCGTGATTATCGCTATGCGCTCAGCGCTTTCCCTTGCCATTTGCTATACCCGCCATGCACAGGTTCTATCATCAAATCATTGGGCCGACAATTCCGGCACGACCGGCGGGTATTCGTCGCTGGTTGGCCCGGGCGGTCCGATTAAAAAATCTCCGGGTAACCATGGGACCGGCTCGCATCCAGTCCTGCGGGGGGTGGGGGGGTGCCGGTCTATCACTCAACGCCACCGGTTTTGATTGTCAGGCGACTGACATTTCCAGACCAAATTCACCCGCAGGAAATGCCCGCCTGGCAGGGTGAAAAATCGTGAAGTTTGTGCAAAACAACGAGTGGATTCGGTCCGGTTATAGTTACACAATTCTGGTGATACCTGTGTGCAAAGGGAGAAACGTCAGATGGATGACACGAGCTTGGCGCCGCCTGATAGTCCACGGTTTCAGACCTGTCTCGGCCAATCATTGGACGGGCGACGACCTGTGTATGGCTGTGTAATAGAAACGCATGATGTGAAAATCGTTCGGGAGGACCCGACTTTCCATCCCGAAAACACCGAATTAGGCCGTAAGATATTGCCACAAATGATACACCAATGGAACGCTGGAAACCCTATCCAGCCTTGGCTATATGTCCGGAACAATAACGAATATGTTTGCGCCGATGATTATTTTTTTATGGCCCTTCTTGATTCCTGCAAGCCAGAGACAATAGCTGCGCAAATCCTGGGCGAACCCATTGATACAGGATTGATCCAGAAAGTTGGCCCTCTTCCTGTCGAGCAGGTAAAGTCAACCCTAGGCATTGCCTTCTGATTGGACATTGTACGATCTACTATGGGAACCGCTCGAACCACCAACGCCGTGCCTGATCAAACAAATGTTGAATTATCTCTCGTTACGCCGCGCTGGCGCCCCCATGCACCGGATTTCACGATCTCTGTACACAACAGATACGGAGCGGATTTCCTTTAAGGGAAAAAGAGTGTAAATTATTGATATGTCCAACAACCCAAGAAATGGCAAAATAGCCGGTATAGATGCTGCTCCTCAGCGTGCTGTCTTTACGCCACTAACGGCGCCAGGAGAGCCAGAGAGGCGCGAACGCAATCGCGTTGACTTTGGACACGACGTCAAGCTCTGGCGTATGGGGATCGCTATGACGCAGATGCAGGCCAGTATCGCGTTGGGCATCAACATCCAAACAATACGCAACTGGGAACAGGGCCTTCATATACCGCTGCCAGGCGTCCGCGTCGTCATCCGCCTGGCCATGTCAGCGATCTGGCACAACCTCGATGAGTGGGGCAAGGGCGCTACCAGAGGAGCGACCACACATCCGATCCTGGAACGGGTCGAACTGAAAAGAGCGCACTCAAGCAAGTGGCTGGATAAGTTTCTCATCGCTTAGCGCGGCTATAAGTTTACCGCCGGGCCGTTGTTGTCGAAGAGCTCCGATTTTGCCTTAAGTGCAGGCCACGATTCTTCCCACAGGAGATCCGGAGCAGCTTCAAGGAACTAATACCAAGCACTTTATGTTGGCCTCGCAATTCATGTGGACTACGAAAAGTGGAATGGCCGCGCAATATGTACTTCAAGGCCTGTGAGTCGCTCGGTGTGACGACAGCAATTTGTTGGACAAACTCGGCCAATTAAGCTTCTTTGCCTTCGGAGAGGGGCAATATGCCGGAACACGACTTTTTCCAAAAACCAATACTGAACTCACCCTACGACGAACCGTTGTGGCACCATGTCCTTGAAGATGGCCAACCGACAGATCAGCCGCCGAAAAATGAACGCCGAAAATCTGACCTCTACACCCCGGTTCCAAAAGCGAAGCGTGCAAGAAAGGCGGATAATCAGCGGGATCTCCTGGATGACGATGAGTGGCAGTACGATCCAACTCCAATCATCAATGAAATTCGCCAGCACGTGCGCAGTTGGCGGGAGTTACCCAACCCAAAAGATTGGAGCGTCACACCGGCAACGATGCGGTTGCTTGAACATTGGCGACGTGACCAGAGCCAGTGGATTGCTGTGCGACCGTTCTTTTGTCAGCGCGAAGCTGTCGAAACCATAATTTGGCTCACTGAAGTTGCCAAAGGTCAGAAGCGCTACAAGCAAATTTTTGACCACCTCAAAGGCGGGAATGAAGAAGCAAATCCCGATCTTTATCGACTGGCCATGAAGATGGCTACCGGAGCAGGTAAAACGACAGTTATGGCAATGTTGATCGCCTGGCAGACGATCAACTCCATACGGATGCCTTCGTCAACGAATTACACGAGAGGTTTTCTTATCATCGCGCCGGGTATCACGATCCGCGATCGGTTGCGCGTTCTCGACCCAACCGACCCTGATAGCTATTTCGAACAGCGTGAGCTGGTTCCACCTGATCTCATGAATGACGTCACGGCGGCGAAAGTTGTCGTTACAAATTACCATGCGTTTCAAAAACGTGAAAAGACAAAGCTCTCGAAAGGAACGCGTGGTGTCCTTGAGGGGCGGCGAGAAGACAAAATCGTTACAACAGAGACTGAGGGGGAAATGCTTCGTCGGGCCATTGGCGACCTGTTCAATATGAAGAATATCGTCGTCATTAATGACGAGGCGCATCATTGCTATCGCGAAAAGCCGGATAGTGAAGACGTCGAAAAGTCTAAAGGGGATGAGAAAAAAGAGGCGAAAGAGAATAACGAAGCGGCCCGTTTATGGATCAACGGAATCGAAGCCGTTAAGCGTAAAATCGGCCTGCGGGCTGTCTTTGACCTGTCTGCGACACCGTTCTTTTTGCGCGGCTCAGGCTATCGTGAGGGAACGTTATTTCCGTGGACTGTGTCGGACTTCTCACTGATGGACGCCATCGAAAGCGGTATTGTTAAGCTGCCACGGGTGCCTATCCTTGACAACATGCCGATGGCAGATGGCAAGCCGATTTATCGCAACCTATGGGATCACATCGGCAAAAAAATGCCCAAAAAGGGTCGCTCGAAAAGCGGTGGAGGCAATCCAGAGGCGCTCGCTGAAGTCACGCCATTGATAACGGCGCTCCGGTCCCTCTATGCGCACTACGTTGAAACCGATAAGGAGTGGCGTGCTAAAGGGCACGATGTTCCGCCTGTGTTTATCGTCGTGTGCAACAATACGACGACATCACAAATCGTGCATGACTGGATCGCGGGCTATGAAGTTCCGGAAACGGAGGATCAAGCAGAAATTGTTGTACCCGGCCAATTGGCTATGTTCAGCAACTATGATGAGCATCATCAACGCTTGTCAAAACCAAATACGCTCCTTATCGACTCCGTACAAATCGATTCTGGCGAGGGTCTTGATAAGGCGTTCCGGGAAGCTATGGGACCGGAAATTGAGCAATTCCGCCGCGACAAGGGAAATCGTGAAGGCGTTAGTGGTGACGTTAAGATAACCGACGAAGATCTGCTCCGCGAAGTTATGAATACCGTTGGTGTAAAGGGTCGCCTCGGCGAATCGATCCGCTGCGTCGTATCAGTCTCTATGCTGACGGAAGGGTGGGACGCAAACACCGTCACACATATTCTAGGCGTTCGTGCGTTTGGCACGCAGCTACTCTGCGAGCAAGTTGTCGGTCGCGGTCTGCGTCGGAAGAGCTATGAGCTAAATAAGGATGGCCGGTTCGATGTCGAATATGCCGACATTATGGGTATCCCATTTGATTTTACCGCGAAAGCGACGGTCGCACCGCCATCCGCACCGAAGCCTGTCACCCGCGTTCATGCCAAAAAGGAGCGGGCCAATCTCGCAATCCGTTTCCCGCGCGTTGCTGGTTATCGCACAGTGCTGCCCGATGAAAAACTCACCGCAACCTTCAATGAAGATTCAAAATTTCATCTCCGGACATCTGAAATCGGTGCCACAAAGACCCAGATGTCTGGCGTCGTCGGCGAACAGGAAATCATGTCGCCGGAGGACAAGTTGGATGAGCACGCCCGGCCCAATTCCATCGGGTTCGTCATCACCAAGCACCTCCTGATGACGAAATTTCAGGATGAAGGCGGCATGAACATGGCGCTCTTCCCGCAGGTGAAGCGCATAGTTATGCAGTGGCTGGACGGCGGTTATCTCGTCTGTGAGTCTGAAGGTACTTATCCAGCAATGGCGACCTGGCCTGGCGTCATCGATAAAGTGGCCGAGCGGATTTTCCTCGCTTGTCAACGCTTTGATGATGGTGTTTCGCGGGTTACCGCAGTGATCGACAGCTTCAATCCGGAAGGAGATACGCGCTTTGTCAATTTCACGACTTCTAAGCCATGCTTTACGACAGATGCGCGTAAATGCCATGTCAGCCATGTGGTCGAGGATTCAACCTGGGAAGCAGAGATGGCGCGCATTTGCGAGGAACATCCAAGTGTCCTCACCTATGTGAAAAATCAAGGGTTGGGTTTTGATGTTCCATATCGAAATGGCGCCGTGACACGGCGCTATGTCCCAGACTTCATCGCGCGCCTAGACGACGGCAATGGCGACGCTGACCCACTCAATCTCGTGTTGGAGGTCAAAGGCTATCGCGATGAAGACGCAAAAATGAAGGCGCAAACCATGAAGGAGCTGTGGGTCCCCGGCGTCAACAATATTGGCCGGTTCGGGCGATGGGCCTTTTGTGAGTTCACCGAAGTTTTCGGGATGGAGAACGCCTTCAAGGAATTGATTGATAAATTTGTGACGGATGGGCATGAGGGCAAGCGGTCATGACCGAATTGGAATTTGGTAAGCTGGCAGACATTTCTCTTCGCGTGGCTTGGAAAGATGAGGCGTCAAACTTCACTCCATGGTTGGCAGAAAACCTCAATCACTTAGGCGATTCGATCGGCATCCCTTTGGAAGTGGTCACTGTCGAAGCGACGCTACCCACGAAAGACGACTGGTTCTCCGCCGACATTCTTGCCCGCAATGTGTACGATGACTCAAATGTACTGATCGAAAACCAACTTGAGCGCTCAGACCATACGCATCTTGGGCAAATCCTGACCTATCTCGCCGGTTTGCAAGCGAGGACGGTCATTTGGACAGCGCAGGATTTTCGCGAGGCACATCTTGCTGCAATAAAATGGTTGAACGAACACACTACGGAGGATTTTGCGTTCTTCGCAGTTAAAGTGCGCGTAGTGCAAATCGGTAATTCGGCGCTTGCTCCTTTGTTTGAAGTAATGGAGCAACCGAATACGTGGGAGCGTCGCCAACAAAACGCAGCGAGAACAGCTAAAGCACTCACTGGTTTAGGCGAAAAGCGCCGCGCATTTTGGATAAGATTCTTTGCCGCCTACCCTGCCAACGCGGGAGATGGGGCGCCAGGCGGTCATTCAAACATGTGGCGAAAAACGAACGGCGGTGAGGTCATTGTAAGCTATTACATCGCAAAAGATCGCGTTGGAGTCTTCATTCGCGGCTCGAGTGGTGTCTCTGCTGATGAAACCGCAGATCACCTTGAACCGATTGTTTCACAACTTGCTGACCGGTTAAGTGCGCCTTTCGGTCCTAGCGACTACGGATACTTTTGTGCCTCTTCGCTGTCGTGTGATTACTCCGATACTGATCAATTTGAGAAGGTTGCCGCATGGTTGAATGAAAGAGTCACGCTCTATTCAGCAACTATCGATGAGCTTCTTGGAGATACTATCTGATGGCTAAAAGACCCTCAAAGAAGAAACATGTTGAAACGCTCACACACGAAGAAGCGCGAAGAAAAAACATTCCGACTGCCGAGCTTCAATCTATTAATGAACGCCTGGAAGAGATGACGCCGCAAAAACCTGTTGCGTACGAACGGGCGCGGCCATTGCCAAAAGGTGAAAGTCGCGAACGCGATCAGGATCTCGATCCGCAGATCATCTGGAACGGAATCAGGATCACGCTGACCAAGGCGCAGCGCGAGCAGTTACAAGAGACAGGTCAGGTCGAGCTAGGTGATGCACACCTGACCTGGCGCGGCAAGGACCGGCAGGACTGGACCGATCTCGTGGTCAATGTGCCGCCCATCTATGTACAGGAGAAGGTCCACCCCAAAGCGCTGATCGATCATCTTGTCCGCATGTCGAAGGAAAAGAACGGAGCCGAAGCGCCTGACCTGTTCGGTGACTTCAATGGTCTCGATCCCGAGGCGAAGACCGAGTTCTACGAACACGACCAGCACTGGTCGAACAGGATGATCCTCGGCGACTCGCTACAGGTGATGGCCTCGCTCGCCGAGCGCGAGAAATTGCGTGGCAAGGTGCAGGCGATCTACTTCGACCCGCCATATGGCATCAAGTTCAATTCCAACTGGCAGGTCTCGACCCATTCAAGAACAGTTACCGATGGCAAGCTGGAAAGCCTAACCCGCGAGCCGGAACAGGTGAAGGCTTTCCGTGACACCTGGAAAGACGGCATCCACTCCTATCTCACCTATTTGCGCGACCGGTTGACGGTAATGCGCGATCTCCTGACCGACTCGGGGTCGATCTTCGTGCAGATCGGCGATGAGAATGTGCACCGGGTGCGGGCGTTGATGGATGAGGTTTTTGGCGAGGAGAATTTCTTTCTTGAAATTGTTTTCAAAAAAACTGCTGGTTTATCCAAGTCCGCAGTGTCGGGTGTTACAGACTATATTCTTTGGTATTCGAAGAATTTCGAACTGCTCAAATTGAGGCGTTTGTTCGAACTAAAACCAGAACTTGGAGACAATGCCTATGCGAACGTTAGGCTACCCGATTTGTCTGTTCGGCGAATGAAATCTGATGAGCGCGCAGGAATAGCACCATTGCCGGATGGTGCTTTAATTTTTCGCCAGCAAATCGCTGTGGCTGCGGGATTAACCAAAAGCTGCGTATTCAAAATCGATTTTAAAGGGCGTGTGCTATCTCCAAAAAAAGGCGCGAGTTGGAAGTCGAATTTCGATGGGATGATGCGGCTTAAAAAAGCTGAACGATTGCAAGAAAGTGGACTAAGCTTGGCTTACGTCCGGTTTATTGATGATTTTCCAGTTAATCCTCTTAACAATTTTTGGTCCGATACCGCTTCTGGTAGCGGGATGGATAAAGTCTACGTAGTTCAAACGAATACCAGCGTCGTCCAACGCTGCCTCCTCATGGCTACCGACCCCGGCGATCTCGTACTCGACCCGACCTGCGGCTCCGGCACGACGGCGACTGTAGCCGAACAGTGGGGCCGGCGCTGGATCACCATCGATACGTCTCGCGTCGCATTGGCGCTGGCCCGCCAGCGGCTGATGAGCGCGAAATATTCCTATTATTATCTGAAAGACTCCGCAGACGGACGAATGAAAGAGGCAGAGATTACCGGCAAGCCGCCAAAGGACAGCACAACGCACGGAGACGTCCGTCAGGGTTTCGTCTATGAGCGCGCGCCGCACGTCACATTGAAGTCCATCGCCAATAACGCCGAGATCGACGTTATCTGGGAGCAATATCAGGCAAAGCTGGAACCCTTGCGCAACGACTTGAACCGGAAATTGGATCGAAATTATAAAGAATGGGAGATGCCGCGAGAGGCGTGTGACCCCTGGCCCGGAGATATGATAGAGCTATACAACTTCGTATCGGACGAGGGTCAAAAGAAAGCGGAACGAGAAAAAGCGTTAGCTGAACTCAATTCAAAAATGGAGCGCAGCTACTCATTTGCTGACCTGCCGGATAGACCAGTTGATCCATGGTCGGAGAAAGCAGCTTCCATCCATGCGGGTTGGTGGACAAACCGCACCGCCCGCCAGAAAGAGGTCGACGCGTCCATCGCGCGCGCGGCGGATGTCGTATACTTATACGACCGTCCAATCCCGGACAGTAACCGCGTACGCGTCGCAGGCCCCTTCACAGTGGAGAGCCTTTCACCCCACCGCGTCGTCCCCATGGACGAGGACGAACTTCTCGACGAGCCGAAAAGCAAGAAATGCAAGCGAAAGAGTGCCCTCGCCGATGAAGTCGATTTCGTTCAAGTTATTCTCGAAAATCTGCGGACCGCCGGCGTCCAGCAGGGGGCAAAAGAAGACCGCATCACCTTCAACCAAATCACACCTTGGGCCGGAGAGATGGTCTGCGCTGAGGGCCATTTCATGGAGGGCGAAACGGAACGCCGCGCCGGCATCATGATAGGCCCGGAATATGGTACACTCCATCGTACGGACCTGATGGCTGCCGCCCGCGAGGCGACCGAGGCGCGCTTTGACATCCTCATCGCCTGCGCCTTCGGTTATGATGCCCATGCCAGCGATGTGACGAAACTCGGTCCATTACGCGTCATCAAAGCGAAGATGAATCCGGACCTTCACATGGCGGAGGATTTGCGGCGTGACAAGAACGCCAACCTTTTCATGGTCATCGGCGATCCCGACTTCAAAGTTATCGAAAAAGGTGAGGACATTGCTGTCACTATCCGTGGTATGGACGTATTCGTCCCTGCCACCGGCGAAATCCGCCATGGCGACACCAAAGACATCGCCGCCTGGTTCATCGACACCGACTATGACGAAGAGAGTTTCTTTGTCCGCCACGCCTATTTTCTGGGCGAAGGCAATCCCTACAAGTCGTTGAAGACAGCGCTGAAGGCCGAAATCAACGAAGACGCCTGGGAGACCCTCTACCGCGATACGTCCCGCACATTCCCGAGACCCAAAAGCGGCAGGATTGCCGTGAAAGCCATCAACCACTACGGTGACGAAGTGATGAAGGTTTATTCGGTGTAGATAAATGGTGACTGCTTCAAAAACGAAGAAGAAAGCCGTCAAACAGATTCGGCGGAGCAGGGAAAACGCTGCGCGAGTTTTTCAAAAGCGCAGATGGTAATCCTTTGTTTCTGAGAAAGGCGCCAGCCATTACTGTGACGAGTAGGATTACAGCGTGTAGGAGAGTGGTATGCTCAGGGAAGGACTGAATCACGGGTTCACCGAAAAGGACTGGGCCAATGCCAAAGCGGAGGCGCGGCAGATCATGATTGAGAGCGCCAAAGTGAGGAGTATGGTTTCCTACTCTGATCTGGTCAATGCCATTCGAAGTATAGAATTAGCCCCGAACGATCCACGCCTGTTCCACATGCTCGGAGAGATTGCGTCTTCTGAAGATACTGCTGGGCGCGGTTTGCTTACAGCCGTCGTTGTGCACAAAAGTGGTGACATGCAACCCGGCAAAGGATTTTTTGAACTGGCAAAATCGCTTGGAAGAGGAGTTATGGACCAGGACAATTGCTGGATGGAAGAGCTGGCAAAGGTATATGATTATTGGGCCAATCATTGATTGGCAGCGGATGAAAGACCACACACAACTCATTCATACATATTTGAATGACCTCAGGTCACAAGGCAAATCGTGTCCTAATGGAAAGTATTGGGACAGGCTTTTCAGATTTATCATACACGATCTCGATCAAGACGATCTTCCGGGGAATCCATTAATCCTCGGTGGTTCGATAGCCAGCCATACGGTTAAGCATGAGCGACTGAGGGAGCATCTCGAATTTGCAGCGAGTCATGGGCGCCTGTTCAGCGCTCTGAATATCCTCGAAAATTTACCCGAGACAGCATGGAATACTGCTGACCCCGATATATGGAGCGATGAACATCCATGGGCTCATAAAAACAATCAACGGCGATAGGATTGGTCATGAATTTCTTAATCGCTGATACATTTCAAACCGCACTCGCAAAGCTGGACAACCAGTCACAAAAGGCCGCGAAAATGACAGCATTCGACCTGCAGATGGACCCGTCGGGTAAAGGAAAGTCTGTTCACAGAATAAATAACACCATAGACAAGGGGTTCTGGTCGGTACGGGCGAGCCAAGATATTCGACTCATCATCCACAAAATCAGTGATCGAATTATTCTTTGTTATGTTGACCATCACGATGCTGCTTATGCATGGGCAGAACGCCGGGTTCTCGAAATTCACCCAAACACAAGAGCCCTACAGATCGTGGAGATGGAAGAGAAAGTCGTCATCGAAGAGAAATTCGTCAAGCCAAAATCATTGGAAGATCCGGTAGCATACGGATTTCGTGAAAAAATCAAACCGCTAGCCTTGTGTGAAAACGAAGATTTGTTGAATTTCGGCGTTCCCGAACTTTGGCTTGAAAGGTTGCGTAATGCAGATACTGATGAATTACTCGACCTCGCTGATCACTTACCCCAGGAAGCACAAGAAGCCGTACTCGCGCTTGCTGTTGGCGAAACCCCTCCCATTCCGGCTATTGAACACAAATTGCAAGATGCAGCACTACACCGGGACGCGCAGCGCCGCTTCCGTGTTGTTGAGGGACGCGAAGCACTCGAAGCAGCGCTCGATTATCCTTGGGATAAGTGGACGGTTTTTCTCCACCCGAGCCAGCAAGAAATTGTGGATCGCACATTCGGGGGTCCGGCCCGTGTTGGCGGGTCGGCTGGAACCGGCAAAACAGTTGTGGCTCTGCACCGCGCCAAACACCTCTCAGAATTGCCAGGTGCAAAAATATTGCTAACGACATTTTCAAGGCCACTTGCAGCCTCACTGAAGCGCAAGCTTGCAATTCTTGGTGGTGATGAAAAGCGTACCGTCCCGTCAATCAATACTGCTTCCTTTCAGGATGCGGCCGCGGAGCTTTACACCCTGGCTCATGGACGGGAGCCCTATATTGCTAAAGAAAAAGACATCCGGTCGCTTCTTACCCGCGAATCCGAAGGGCTCGACGGTTTCACGGAGCGGTTTGTTTTGTCAGAGTGGCGAGATGTGGTCGACGGCTGGCAATTGAACGAGCGCGATGAATATTTGGATGTATCACGGAAAGGCAGACGAAGCCGGATTAGCCGCAAACAACGAGAGGTGCTGTGGCCCGTATTTGAGAAGGTTCGCGCAACCTTGCATCGAAAAGGAATGTTGACTGCATCAATGCTGTTCCAAGTCGTTACCGACCGTTTTAAAGGGCAAAGCGACAAACCCTACACACATACCATTGTGGACGAGGCTCAGGACCTTGGCCCCGCTGAGCTTCGATTTCTTTCGTCAGTTTCACCTGGTGGTGAGGACGCTCTATTCTTCGCTGGAGACTACGGCCAGAGAATTTTCCAGCACCCATTTTCGTGGCTATCTCTAGGTGTCGATATTCGCGGACGCTCCTCAATGCTGAAAGTGAACTATCGCACCAGCCACCAAATTCGTCAGGCGGCTGATAACCTACTTCCGCGTGCGATAAGGGACATGGATGGAAATGAAGATCGCCGGCTAGGGACAGTTTCTTTGTTTAATGGTCCAAGACCTGACATTCTAAAGTTCAAATCGGAGGAGGAGGAGCACCGAGCCGTGTCGGCGTGGATCAGAGGTCATCTCGATAGTGGTGTTCCTCCCGTTGAGATCGGAGTATTCGTCCGAGATCGCTCATATTTGCCGCGCGCCCGCTCCATGCTAGTCGAGCTTGGGCTTGATGGTGAAACGCTGAGCGGTGTTGAAGAGCACCTAACAGCCCGAATAGCATTAGGTACCATGCATTTGGCAAAGGGCCTGGAGTATCGAGCCGTGGCGGTGATGGCGTGCGATGATGAAGCTTTGCCTTTGCAATCACGAATAGCGGATGTTTCGGATGAAGCGGATCTGGATGAGGTCTATGCAACTGAACGTCATCTTTTTTACGTAGCGTGCACTCGCGCACGAGAATACCTCTGTATTTCTGGCGTACGTCCGGTATCAGAGTTTGTAGATGGTTTAAGCTAACACGCTGATCGTCGAACCATCCTCTAATGCCGAGCAGCCAAGACAAAGAACCATCTTTTGCAGCACCGGCCTGCCGACTTCTAACGTGCGAAAAAAGTTCGGAGTAGATATAAAAAAATTTCCGGGTGACTTATGGGGCCCGCTCGCTTCTGATCCTGCGGTGTGTGTGGGTGTACCCCGTCCTTGTGACCGAGTGAGCGATGTCGAAACAGTTTCGTCACGGCGCGCCGCTGATCGCTCGCCACCATACCAATATGGCTGGTCGCTCGCCGATTCCGGAAACGTCGCTCAATGACGGCGCCAGAACCAGTCCTCCGCCGGAAGGTGAGCCAGACCCCCCGGGCGGGCCGCCCCCACCATCAGAGAAAGTTGTAGTCAAACTGGCCGACGGCAAGGCGCGTAATATCAAGTACATCTCTTCGACATCATACTGGTTTGACGGAAAACCTATATCTGCCAGAGAATTTATTGAACGTCTTTTCGGCGACTTGAGCGCGCTGATCGCAGGCGAAGATGAGTTGCGGGCAAAATGGAGTGACCCTGATCTGCGCGAACGATTACTGAATGTATTGGCTGATAGAGGGTATGACGATGCCCGCCTTGCGGATATGCGCACCCTGATTGATGCGCCGGACAGCGACCTGTTCGATGTTCTGGCTATGTAAGGTTTTCACTCGATCCTGTGACGCGACATGAACGTGCAACGACCGCACGCACCTCCGGTCTTGCCGGGTACGAACAGGATCAGAGAAAAACACTTCGAGATGTTGCTGATGCTTGTGATGCTTTTCTTTCCGAAGTTGATGTTAAAGAAGGACGCCGAAAGGCATTTTGGGAAGTATTCAAGGTTTGCACGACGTTATGATGAATAGCGTTGTTGAAACAGCGAAAAAGGTGGCTGGCTCTCAACCCAAGTCAGGTCTTTCAAAGACAGTCGAACCTGAATAGAGAAATTCAATTGTTGGTACAATTGTTGGTATCATGGAAAAAGGTTTTTAAATTTTGTTGCAAAATCAATACACTCGCCGATAAATATGACGCCTCTCCTGGCACCATCCGTCGATCCAACGTGATCTCGGTCTGTCCTATAACCCACTAAAAACATAGATTTTGTTGAAAGTCAGTCCGGCCGTGTCCAATCTGATGCTATTGCATCCAGAGAAATTGGGGGTACTTTAGGGGGTATCGAAAGCGATCCCCAAAATGCCACTTACAAATGTTCAGATAAAAAAAGCCAAGCCGAAACAAAGCCGCGAAAGCTGACAGACAGTCGCGGCATGTACCTCTATGTGACATCTCAAGGGTCTAAACTCTGGCGAATGAAATACAGGTTTAACGGTAAAGAAAAACTCCTCTCAATCGGGCCGTACGCGGAGATTACCCTCGCGATAGCTCGTGCAAAACGCGAACAAGCTCGCCGCCAACTGGCGTTGGGACCCGACCCTAGTCAGGAAAAAAGACGCAGGAGGGTCATGCAAGAAATAAATGAATCCAATAGCTTTAAAGCGGGTGCCAGAGGAGTGGCCCGTTTAAAAGAGGAAGGAGGGCCTCGCCGAGGTAACGCTAAAAAAAGCAAACATGGCTCCTTGAAATGGCTCACGTCACATCGAAGCGGTCCGCGTTCATTACTTTTGTCCATGCGGCGACAAAGTCATGCACGAATTTTTTCTTGGCGTCGTCCTGGGCGTAAACTTCAACATAGGACCTAAGGATGGAGTTCGACCCGAAGACCAGGTCGACTCGTGTAGCCGTCCATTTAATCTTATCAGTCTTGCGGTCGCGGGCTTCGTAGATCCCGTTGCCCGCGTGTTTCCATGTATTGGACATGTCAACGAGGTTGACAAAGAAGTCGGTGGTCAGGGCACCGACTTTGTCAGTGAAGACGCCATGCTTCGATCCGTCATGATTGGCGCCGATGACGCGCATGCCACCGATAAGCGCTGTCATCTCAGGTGCGGTCAGGCCCATGAGCTGCGTTCGATCAAGCAGAAGCTCTTCCGGCGCGACGGCGTAGTCCTCTTTTAGCCAGTTGCGGTAGCCGTCATGGATAGGTTCCAGCGACTCGAATGACTCCGTGTCAGTCATCTTGGACGTCGCATCGCCGCGACCCTTCTTGAACGGAATGCTGATCTTGACACCCGCCGCCTTCGCCGCTTGTTCGATGCCAACATTCCCCGCAAGGACTATGACATCGGCAATGCTTACGCCGTGCTCCTTGGCGATTCTTTTTAGTTTACCGAGCACATTCTTCAGGCGCTTCGGCTCATTTCCCGCCCAGTCCTTTTGGGGAGCAAGCCGGATGCGCGCACCGTTGGCGCCGCCGCGCATATCAGAACCGCGATAGGTGCGCGCTGCATCCCACGCCGTGGCCACCAGTTCCTGTACGGATAGTCCCGTTGCCGCAATCGCGTTCTTCACTTCCGCGGCCTTGTACTTGGTCGGCCCCTTGGGGATCGGATCCTGCCAGATCAGGTTCTCTTTGGGCGCGTCCGGCCCGAAATAACGTGCTTTCGGTCCCATGTCGCGGTGAGTAAGCTTGAACCAAGCACGCGCAAACGTATCGGCGAAATTGGCCGGATTTTTTCGGAATTTCTGGCAAATCTTATTGTACGTAGGGTCGACTTTCATGGCCATGTCGGCGTCAGTCATGATGGGCATTGTCCGTTTGGTTGGATCTTCCGGATCGACCGGCATGTCCTCTTCTTTGATAGAAACAGGTTGCCATTGCCAGGCGCCGGCGGGGCTCTTTTTCAATTCCCACTCATGGTCGAAGAGCATTTCAAAGTAGCCCATGTCCCATTTGGTGGGGTTGGTTGTCCACGCGCCTTCAAGGCCGCTCGTGACGGTGTCGCGGCCGATACCGCGACCCTTCTTGTTGAGCCAACCGAAGCCCTGATTTTCAAGGCCCCCCGCTTCCGGCTCAGGTCCAAGCACGCTTGTATCGCCATTGCCATGAGCTTTGCCGACCGTGTGGCCACCACAGGTAAGCGCCGCTGTTTCTTCATCATTCATTGCCATACGTGCAAAGGTAACGCGCACATCTTCTGCCGACTTCGCCGGGTCAGGCTTGCCGTCGCGACCTTCCGGATTAACATAGATGAGGCCCATGTGCACTGCAGCAAGCGGATTTTTCAGCGTCTCCGCTCCGGCGCCGTCATATCGCCCTTCACTCGGGGCCAGCCATTCTTTTTCTGCGCCCCAATAGGTGTCTTTTTCAGGATGCCAGATGTCCTTACGGCCAAAAGCGAACCCGAAGGTTTTCAACCCCATGGACTCGTAGGCGATATTGCCGGCGAGGATCATGAGGTCGGCCCAGCTGACTTTGTTGCCGTATTTCTTTTTGATCGGCCAAAGCAAGCGGCGGGCCTTGTCCAAGTTACCGTTGTCAGGCCAGGAATTCAGCGGTGCGAACCGCTGGTTGCCGGTTCCGCCACCGCCGCGCCCGTCGGCAAGGCGATAAGAACCCGCCGCGTGCCACGCCATTCGGATCATCAGACCGCCATAGTGCCCATAGTCCGACGGCCACCACTCCTGGCTTTTGGTCATCAATTCCGTCAGGTCCTTTTTTAGCGCCTTAACGTCGAGCTTTTTCAATTCCTCACGGTAGTCAAAGTCCTGATTCATCGGGTTCGTCTTGGTGTCGTGCTGCGAGAGTATTTCGAGATTGAGCGTTGTCGGCCACCACTCGGTATTAGATCGCTCGGTTGACGTCAGTGCTCCATGCGCGATGGGACATTTCCCATTTTGGGTCATTAAACTGTTCCTTCAGAATTATCGGCTTCCAACACAATGAACATCTGGAGCACATCAGCCATCAAAGGGAAACCAGAAAATAAAAGCGGCGCCTCCCTCGACTGCAAGCCTAAGCAGATGTGCTCACCACTGATCATATCTGCCGGAAAGAAATAACCGGCCAAGCCCAAGCTTGTTATCCAAATGGGGTGACCTGGAACATCAGGCCAAACGCGCCATCATTGAAGCGATTGTTGAGAAGATCATCGTAGGCGAGAATGAAGTAGAAATAATCTCCACTACGTTCGTTCAACTCCATCCCCCCCCTTCCAACTCATCAAAAAGGGAACGCATCCATGAACGTGCGCTGCCCTTTTTTCACTGGCCGTACCTGGCAGCTTTTGGCATCAGAAAAATATGTCAGCGGGCAGAGGATCGACTTCGACTTTGAATATGTTAAAAGGGGGTAGGGAGACCAATCGCTTTTCTGAATGGACTGCGACCTTAAGACTCACAAAATGTTTTTGCTTTGGGCAGCCTTAAATCGTTAAAATGTTTGAATAAAAAGATCGGCGAGGCCTGAAAGATTGCTGCTGCCTGGCGAGGGTGAATTCGATTTGCTGGGGGTGTCGGGGCAAGGGCCGCACAAGCGTTTAAAACCGGTATCATAATTGAGATTGTCAGGCGTCTCATGTGTCGCCTCCCTATACGCTAGCCACAGTGCGGCTATCTGCCCATTTGAGCACTGCCCTGCTAAGGTCTTGTTAATAATTTGGCTAAGAGTTCACGCAAATGTTTGCCCAAACAATCGCCGCTGTCCGGGCCAAATCTCCCCTGTTATTGACAGGCAGGCCGCTTAAGCCCATCTGAGGCTGAATTTTTTCATTTCCGGAAGCGAACATGACAATCCATCTGCACAAGGGCGACCTGCCGCCCGACCTCTCATTTTCTGGCTCTGTTGCGGTTGACAGCGAGACAATGGGGTTAAACCCACACCGTGACCCCCTATGTGTTGTGCAGCTGTCTGCCGGAGATGGGGACGCTCATTTGGTACAGCTTGATCGGGCAACATATGACGTGCCCAATCTTAAAAAATTGCTCGAGGATGACCAAATCCTCAAAATCTTCCATTTTGCGCGCTTCGATGTAGCGGTGTTTAGGAAATATCTGAACGCCAATACGTCACCTGTCTATTGCACCAAAATAGCGTCTAAACTGGCCAGAACTTACACTGACCGACACGGGTTGAAGGATGTTTGTAAAGAGCTAGTGGGCGTGGACATGTCGAAACAACAGCAATCCTCCGACTGGGGCGCGCACGATTTAAGCCCTGCCCAGAAGGATTACGCCGCCGCCGATGTGCTTTATCTGCACGAGGCGCAGGCAAAACTGGATGCAATGCTGGAGCGTGAAGGCCGTCGCGAGCTTGCCCGGGCGTGTTTTGAGTTTATCCCGTACCGGGCAAAGCTCGACCTTGAAGGCTGGCCAGAAACCGACATTTTTGCGCATTCGTGACTTGAATACCGCGAAAACGGCTTAATTTATGTATAGTAATTGATTATTAGCTTTTTCAAGCTGAAACAAAATGCAATAACCTGTGACGTGGAGCGCGGTTGAAACTGGTTTTCAACACACTCCATCTGTCGCAACAGTCAGACCGAGATCCGCCAGGTGCAATCGACAAATCGAGACTTAGTGTCCGGACGGCGCATGAATAAAAAGCAAGCACGGCGTCACAGTGTGTTTGTCAGGACGGCACGATTGTGTCTGCCAGTTGTTATTACTGGTATTGTGGCGGCTTACGGTGTGACCGCGACCCCCCGCACGATTGATCAGGACTTCCTCCGCCAGTTTCAGAATCTAGAGGTTGTGAGCGAAGATCTGCGCATGGAAAAGCCTCGCTTTCTGGGTGAAGATACTGCCGGCGTGCCCTACGAAATCAATGCTGGCGCTGCGACCCAAAACCCGAGGATGCCTAAGTTCATCGTTCTTGAAAACCCAGAAGCCTTTAAGGCGCTCGGGCATGCAGATCAGGCGTTGGTTAAGGCAAAAACCGGTATGTACAGCCTGGATGCGAAGACGATTCAGCTCAATTCCGAGGTTGAGTTCAAACAGGGTATAGGATCTGAAGAGTTTGTCTTAAGCATGGATGCCGCAGAAGTCCGCCTGGAAGATCGTTCTGTGCATTCCGATGTCGATGTTTTTGGTGAAAATAAAAACGGCAGCATCAGCGCCGAGGGGATGACTGCCTATCAAGATGAGGGCCGAACCGTTTTTCACAAGGCGCGGATGGTGATCAAGCCGCGAAACGTTGAAGACGAGGAACAAATACCCGAAGCATCAGAAGAAAATAGTGAACAACAAACACCGGAAACCTGATAGGATGCGGTGCTGTTAAGGTTTGGGTAGGGCAACACGGGAAAGACAAATGACTGGTAAAGCGAATAAATTGTCATGCCTTGCGGCCTTGGCAACGCTGATTTCCCCAACCATTTTGGCGCCGGCGCAGGCGCAGCTCACAAGCAACTCGACTGATCCGATAGACATCACAGGTGAGCAGTTCGAGGCCTTCCAGGAAAAGGATTATGCTATCTGGACCGGTGATGTTCACGTTGTCCAGGGAACGACAATTCTGACGGCGCCAAAACTGACCATGTATGGTGTCGGAGAAGGCGGCCTTAGGGAGATCCATGCGGAAGGTGGTATTCGCTACACAAATGGAGAAGAAGCCATCTCAAGCCAAAAGGCCATTTATGATGCCGATCAGGAAACGGTACTTTTTACCGGAAATGTCGTGGTAGTGCAGGGTGAGCAGGTACTCTCCGGCGGGCGCTTGATTTATCATACGCAAACAGGCGAGATTAAGTTTACAGCGGCAGATGGCGGTCGCGTCCGTGGCATATTTATAAACAATAACGCCTCGCCCAAGTCCTGACCTTGCTCGATAGCAACCAGATAACGACACAGACAGTAACGGACATGGCCGAACATTCCCCCGCGCCCACGGCTGACAAAAAAAAACGCGCAGGACTGGTCGCTGAGGGACTGCAAAAGTCCTATCGCCGGCGCTCAGTCGTACATGGGGTCAATCTCACAGTGCAGCGGGGCGAAGTTGTTGGACTATTGGGCCCCAATGGCGCCGGCAAAACGACTTGTTTTTACATGATGACAGGGCTTATTCCCGTCGATGACGGGCAGCTGTGGATTGATGGATTTAACGTAACGCGCCTGCCGATGTATCAGCGGGCAAAGCTTGGTGTTGGTTATCTGCCACAGGAAGCGTCAATTTTTCGTGGCCTAACAGTTGAGCAAAATCTGGAAGCGGTGGTCCAGCTTGTCTACAACGACCGTGAGTCTCAACAGCAATTGATTGACAGCCTTTTGTCTGAGTTCAAGATTGACCACCTTCGGAAATCATCTGCCATCACGTTGTCGGGCGGTGAGCGACGACGGCTTGAAATAGCCCGGGCGCTTGCCACGGGGCCTGAGTTCATGCTTCTGGACGAGCCCTTTGCCGGCATCGATCCGCTTGCGATGAACGATATTCGAGAACTTGTCGCAGAGCTCAAAGATCGCGGCATCGGGGTTCTCATTACAGACCATAACGTCCGTGAAACCCTTGAAATTATTGACCGGGCCTACATTATTCACCAGGGCGAGGTGCTGGCGCAGGGAACGGCAGATGAAATAATTATCAATCCGGATGTGCGCCGCGTTTATCTTGGAGAAACCTTCGCGTTGTAGACTTCCCCGCGAAGACAGCCTTTTTTGGTTGTACGAGTGGAGGTTGGGAACGTGGCAATTTCGCCAAAATTAGACTTAAGACAGGGTCAGCACCTGGTCATGACGCCGCAATTGCAGCAGGCGATCAAACTCTTACAGCTGACCAATCTAGAATTGCAGGAATACGTTGAAACGCAGCTCCTCGAAAACCCTTTTCTTGAGCGTGATGAGCGGGCTGACCAGCCGCAACGCGGCGATGGCGCTGCTACTTTGGAAGCGACCGCAAAGACCGAGGGCCTTCAATCGGAAGAGAAAGGGTTAACCCTTTCTGACAGCGATGGCCTGAATGCCGCAAGCAAGTCCCTTGATACTGAATATGACAATATTGATCCCAATGCCTCCCACGCCGACAAATTTGAAGCGATGCGTTCAGACAACAATGTTTCTGACTGGTCTTCTGTCCGGACGTCAAAAGGTCATGATTTCTCCGACCTCGACACGGAAGGAAATCTCACGCGCGAAAAATCATTGCGTGAAGTGCTGACCGACCAGCTTCACCTTTCGATCAGGGACGAGACAGACCTTCTGATCGGTACCTTTCTCATTGATCTGATAGATGAAGGCGGCTATCTGCGTGCCGATCTTGATGAAGTTGGTGCCCGGCTTGGTGCAAGTGAAGAAGATGTGTTGCGCGTTTTGAAAGAAATTCAAGCGCTTGAGCCGGCTGGTGTGGGCGCGCGTAACTTACAAGAATGCCTAAGATTGCAATTGATTGAGAAAAATCGACTCGATCCTGTGATGGAAAATTTCCTGGAATATCTTCACCTTTTAGGTGCTGCCGATCTTCACGGATTGAAGAAAGCGACAGGCCTGAACGCAGATGAATTACACGAAATGATCGTGGAAATCCGTACACTGACACCCAAGCCAGGCCTTGCCTATGGGACGGAATTTGTACAGGTTGTCGTACCGGATGTATATGTCGCACAGTCGGACGATGGCGGTTGGAAAATCGAACTCAATTCGGAAACATTACCCAAGGTTATCTCCAATCAGAAATACTTTGCAAAACTGACTGTTGCCTGTGTTCTAGATGACGAAAAGAGCTACCTCTCCGAACAAATGTCCAATGCTAACTGGCTAGTGAAAAGCTTGGACCAACGTGCCCGGACGATATTGAAAGTCGGCTCAGAAATCGTTCGGCAACAGGATGCGTTTTTTATTCATGGCGTAAAGTATTTGAGGCCTTTGAACTTGAAAACAGTCGCAGACGCGATTTCAATGCATGAATCAACCGTGTCCCGCGTAACATCCAACAAGTATATTGCGACACCGCGCGGTACATTTGAGATGAAGTATTTCTTTACATCTGCAATTGCCGCAACGACGGGTGATGTGGCGCACTCGGCGGAGGCTGTCCGCCAGCGGATCAAAGACTTGATTGAATCAGAACAATCAGATCGGATCTTATCAGATGACCGCATTGTCGATATGTTGAAGAAGGAAAACATTGATATTGCTCGCAGGACGGTTGCCAAGTATCGTGAGGCGTTGCATATCCCCTCCTCAGTTCAGCGGCGGCGATTGAAGCAAAAAGCGATCTGAACTGGTTACTTTGACACTTACAGCTGTCGCGCTACACTGCACAATTGCAGTCCGGGCGATCGTGTGTAAATGATGCGAGACAAGAAGGAGCCCTCATGGACGTACAGATCACTGGTAAAGGATTAGATTTAGGTGCAGCCCTGCAAACCCATGTTGAGGACAGGATCGCATCTAGCGTTCATAAGTACTTCGAACGCTCAGCAGAAGCACAGGTGACCTTTGCAAGAGAGGGGTCGAGCATAAAATGCGAGGCGACCACACACCTTGCGTCGGGTGTATTTCTTGCCGTTCAGGGCGAAGCCCACGACGCCTATAGCGCCTTTGACGACGCGCTTGAAAAACTTGAAAAGCGTGTTCGCAGGTACAAACGGCGCTTGAAGAACCACCATGCCAACGGGAAGTCCCCGCTTCCAGCTGAATCAGCACCCTCTTATATTCTGAAACCTCTTGACGCTGACGAGGAAGGTGACGAGCCCATTGAGGAAGATCCAACACCGGTCGTCATCGCAGAGAGTACCACCAGATTGCGCGAAATGACCGTTGGTGCCGCCGTATTGCAGCTGGATCTGGCGGATCAGCCAGTGATTGTTTTTAAAAACGCTGCCCACGGCAGGATCAGCGTCGTCTACAAACGGTCCGATGGAAATATCGGCTGGATTGACAGCGGCAAATAAAATTCCCGTCATCGGGTAACCCATTGAAAATAAAAGGGTTACGCATTTGAAATATTAGCAAAAATGAAGAACTTTCCCTTTCAGGTAAGACCCAAAAGGCATATATCAGGCCCGATGATGGAGCGGTTTCGGCCAGATTCCAAAGTGAGGATGTAGTATGAGTGATATCAGCAATTTACTGGCGAGCGACCGCGTATTGGTCAATGTCAGAGCAAATTGCAAACGTGAAGCGCTGTCCTTTCTTGCCGCAAAAGGTGCTGAAGCGTCCGGGCAATCTGCGGAAAACATTTTGGCGATTTTGCAGGAACGAGAAAAACTGGGCTCAACGGGTGTTGGTGAGGGGTTTGCAATCCCCCATGGAAAACTCGCTGACATTACTGATATGATCGGCGTCCTTGTGCATCTCGAAGAAGCCGTGGATTTTGATGCTGTGGATGATCAGCCAGTGGATCTAATGTTCTTGCTTCTCGCACCCGAGGATGCGAGCGCCCTACATCTGAAGACCCTGTCCAAGGTGGCGCGATTAATGCGGAGCGAAGAAGTGCGCGCTGCAATGCGCGGTGCCAAATCGGCAGAGGCCCTCTATGCCATTGCGATTGCCCGTGAAAAATCACGGGCTGCCTGACAATTTGGCGATAGCCTCACATAATTTATTTACCAGCCGTTAGTGGACGCTGACGGGTGTCATTTCATTCTGGCGGGCTGCGGCAAATGCAAGATCGCGGTTACCCATCAGGGCAATTCTCGCCCCATCGGCGGCATGCAGAGCGTACAGAATTGTCTCTGCCGGAATATCGACATCAAGTTCGTTTTCGTCATCGAGCAGATCGCCCATCACGTCCCGGGCCATAACTGGTCGCACATAAACGAGATTTTTGCCACCTAATTGGGCGAATGCCTGGGTGTTGGATTCGCCTCCGTCAGTCATGTTATTATGGCCGGTCATCGGATAAGCCTTCCTTCCCAAGTTACTGCTTGCCAAAACTCGCTGCAAACTTGCGTTTCGAATTCGGGTAAGTGCTGTTGCGAAAACTTACCCTGAAATCTCTATTAAACCGTAAAATCAGGAAACTTAATGTTGTCTTGATTTGTTCGCTCTCGGTTTGATGCGCACCAATGATATACTATAACATTCAATATAGCGTAACTTTATAACATTGCAAGCCTCGGTTGTTCACAAGGCTGTAATAGTTAACAAGAGTATACCAAGCGCACACCTGTAGATGACAAACGGCGTGAAGCTAATCCACCCAAGCATCCGCATGAACACGAAAATCGCGCCATAGGCTGCTACAAATGAAAGTATGGCCGCCAAAATAGCATCTTCAGCGTTTGTCAGCCCTCCTCCCTTGGCGAGATCAAAGGCAGCAAACAAACCAAATGCAGAAATTGTGGGAATTGAAAGCAGCATCGAAAAGCGGGCGGCCTCGGTCCTCGATATTGCAAAAAACCGGGCGATTGTAATGGTGATGCCAGACCGGCTTGTGCCAGGGATAATGGCAAGGGCCTGAGCCAGGCCAATACAAGCGACTGTTTTCCAGGTAAAATTCTCAACTGAAGTCGTCGCTTGCGGGCAACGGTCTGCAATCCAGAGCAGGATCCCAAACCCGATACTGGCAAGGCCGATGATCGCCGGATTTCGCAACATGTCAACAATGCCGGCGAGGTATACGATTGGAGCAATAACCACAATTGGAATGGTCGCGAGCACGATAAAAAGGAAAAGTTGCCGGTTTTCGCTTTCGCGGCGACGCCAAGTGTCTAATCCACCACGAATTATCCGCATCACTTCCAGTCTGAAATAAATCATCACGGCTCCAAGAGAACCAACATGTACCGCGACATCAATTAAAGGGCCTTGGTCCGACCATGAGGGCACCGCCAACGGCACCAAAACAAGATGCGCAGAAGACGAGACCGGCAAGAATTCAGTCAGGCCTTGTACGAGGGCGAGAATAAGCAGTTGTAAAAGGGGCACTGAATGATTCCAGAAAGGAGCTGCGTTCAACGGAACAGTCTACGACTATGCTGTTTTCTGGTTTGTGAAAAGGAAAATATGCCATTTCGGGCAGCCTTAATATTTTCTTTAGAGACATTAATTGTTGTAAAGACTAATTCATTCAAATTTTACATATATGTGCAAAAATAAATTTCTGACGCGTATTTTTCTCGGAGACTACTTTGGCTAAGACAAGAGTACTACCCGCCCATTTCAGCACAGTTTTGTGTCATTTCAGACGGTAGGGCTGCCCGATCTGGCTTCGGGTGACGGTATCCCGAAATCTATATTATTAAGAATAATGTTCTGTATAGGATTTATTAGGATTTAAGAGAGACTTGCCTAGGCAGGTCATCTTGACACGCAATATGACCTTGTAGGACCTAAAATTATTGAACTGGGACGTGCCAAACTGATTATTGAATTGAAGGTAGTTCCAAGGCTGAGCGGTCTGAACGCTCGGTTTTTTAAATCATATTAAAATGGTATTAAAGCACGTAATTTTTTTAATCTTTAGACGTATAATTAGACGTTCATTAATCAAAAACGGCTAGTTTCATCGCTAACAAAGGGTACAGTTATGTCTGGTTATTTTGATGGTTGCAAAACAAGCACGCTACAGTTTGCGTATGCATTTGTAGCCATGATTGTCCTGCTTGTAACGCCTGCTGCTTATGCTGAAGGGCCTGTCACAAGTAGTTTAGAGGCCTTTATCGTCGAAGTTGGCGAAGATGGCAAAGAATCACTCATGCCGGCAGACAAGGTATTGCCCGGCGGGGTTATCGAATACCATATTACGTACAGCAACAATACAAGCGATGGCCTCGCAAATTTCGTTGTGAACGGCGATATCCCCGAGCAGACCCGCTACATTGCAAATAGCCAGGAAGTCAATCTCGCCGCCAACTTTCAGGCATATATTGAAGATCTTGGTTGGGTAGATATCCCGGCCTTCCGTACCATCACTAATAATGACGGTCAGCCTGAAAAGGTCGAAATAAATCCATCAGAGTACACCGCGCTGCATTGGACGCTCGCAGGTGATCTGAGTCCGGAGACAAGTGTAAGTGTCGTCTACCGGGTGAAGGTGGATAGCTAATGCCACCCGGGGGGAATACCGGCAAGAACAGAAGTGGCGATATACGTCATCAGCTTGAGGCAGAGAATCCTGCCAAGCCATTGAGAGTATTTAGGAGTGTATGACATGTTGCGTAAAACAAATTTTACAGGGCTAGTAGTTTTCTTTGCCTTCGTTTTTTCTTTAGGGGCGGCATACGCGCAAGCTCCTGACGCCGGCCAGGTAATTGGGAATCAGGCGGCTGCGACATATGAGTCTGGTGGGCAGTCGTTCACGGTTGAATCCAATTTGGTTGAGACAACAATCAATCCGGTTTTTGCGCTGAGCATTGTTGCTGACCAGGCAAAGACAACGGCGCCGGGCAATTTTGTCTACTTTACACATGTCATCACAAACAATGCTAACACACCAGATACGATTTCATTGTCTGCCAGTGACAACACGGGCGACGACTTCGATTTTCTGGCAATCGACATATTCGCCGACGCAAATTCGGATGGCTTGCCAGACAATCTCATAACTATTTCTCAAACACCGTCTCTCAACGCTGGCGAGGTGTACTCGATTGTTGTGCGCGCTACGGTACCGCCATCAGCAGCAGATACTGATCAGGCAAGCTTAAGCGTTGATGCGGTCAGCACCGGCGATGCCTCGGTTACCGGTAGTGTCACAGATACTGTAACGGTCAGTACGGGTGGTATTGTGTCGTTGCAGAAGGATCAAACGCTGCAAAATGATGCCGATGGTAACGGAGTCTTTAGTGAGGGCGACACAGTCCGTGTTGTCATTACGTATGAAAACGCCGGCCTTAGCGACGCGCTGAATGTCAACCTCGAAGATATTTTGCCAACAACAAACGCGGACAGCGAAGCAATCACGCTGACATATGTGAATAACGCGACATTCCCAGCTCTCTGGAGCGACTCATCAACAACACTTACGGATAGTGCTGACGGCAATGAGTTGACCAACGGGCAAGGTGATTCAATCAATTATACGCAATCTGGCGGAACGATAACTGCGGCCATTGATGCTGTGCCAGCAGGACGCGTTGGCACGGTTACGTTTTACTATACGCTGACAAGTATCGAAGAAGGTAACATCGAAAATATTGCCACAGTTACGTCAACGGCCCAGGGCACGCCAGAAAATTCCAACACCTCCATCGTCACCATTGCGGCGACGACGCAAGTCGTTTTGGCGGATGCTGAAGCGACATCCGTCGGTGGTCCTAATGTTGGCGACGAAGGCACAACGGAACTCGATTCTACATCTACCGATTCAAATACTGATGATGGTACGGATGAAGACGACGTTGTGACCGAGGCAGATGACGCCTTCGCCGGAGCGGATGTCCGCTTCAACATGGTCCTGACAAATCTCTCTGATATAACAGACAGCTTCGTCCTCGGTGTTGCAAATACGGCCTATGATGATGGTACAGCATTTCCAGCTGGTACAACGTTCCAGTTTGTTCAAACCGGTACGTCAACTCCAATCGTCAGCAACACTGTCGTTCTGACAGCAGGTGCAGTCGGTACGTTCGATGTGGTTGCAACATTCCCAACAGGTGCATCTGCGGTCACGGGAGCTGACTTTGAGGCAACCGTAACAGCAACATCATCGGAGGATAACTCGGTAACCAACGATGGCGGCATCAATTTCACCGGTGACCTGTTGGTAGGAAGTGTTGACCAGACTGACGAAACCGGTGCGACGGGCGGTGTCGGTGCAAATGTGACCAATGGTGGTGCGCCATGGGAAGCAGGCTCAACTGACCCAGGCCAGACATTAGTTTACAACATGAGGGTCAGTGTTCCAGCCGGCGATCCAAGCAACAGCTTCAATCTGAGTGCCTATAGTGATGCTGGGTTTACAACGTCTTTGCCAGCTGGCTGGACTGTTGAATTCTACGACACGTCGAATAATAACATCACGAACACAGGTACATTGACGCCGACAGGTGTCTCCGCGGCGACATTTGACTTTGAAGTACGGATTACGCCGCCAGCAGGCGTTGCAGCTTCTGGCCCGACACCTCAGGACGTCTATGTCCAAGCGCTCTCGCCAGTTAATGGTGTCACGGACGCGATCTACTACACGGTAGCGGTCAATGAGATTGTCGATGTTTCGATTGCCGCTAACACTGCGGTGCAGGTTGCGCCTGGCGGTGTGGTCGCCATCCCGCACACCGTTACCAACAACGGTAATTCAACAGTCACGGCAGGCAGCGTTGGCTTTGGTGCTGATCCGTTTACGGACACTGGCATGACGGCCTCGATATTCCTTGATGATGGCAACGGTGTTCTTGACGGCAGTGATACTGCTATCACCAATATCAGTGACATCAACGGTGGAGCCGGGCTGACGGCGGGTGAGAGCGCAACAATCTTCGTCCGTGTCCAGGCACCAGCAGGTGCTGCCCCAGGTATCATTGAAACGGGCGATGTTGCCATCGGAACCTCACTGACCACACAGTTTGGCAGTGCGAGTGACAGTGTCAACGCTAACAACACGGTCGCAGACTCAGTTGAAGTGATCTCGGGTGATCTAACCCTTGTCAAACGTCAAGGTGTTGATGCCGCATGTGATGGTGTTATCTCCGGCGCATCCGACACAGCGTTGACGCAAGGGGCAATAACTGCAGATCCTGGCCATTGCATCGTCTATGAGATCGTTGCAGCCAACACGGGGTCGCAACCGGCAACAAATGTAATCATTACAGACGCAACGCCGTCGTTCACGACGCTTGAAACCTCGTGTGCGACGTCCTGTGTGCCAGCAGCGGACATCAACGGATCAACGACGGTTACGATCAGTACAAGCCCCGCCGACGAGGGAGCGGGTGGCATTAGTACAGATGTTGCCGGTGTTGCATTGTCTTCAGGTGATACGCTGACGCTGACCTTCACCGTTCAGATTAATCAGTAACAGTATATTGGTGGGCGTGCTTCTTCAGTTTGGAAAAGGCGCCCACAAATTAGTTGAGTAACAAAGAGTTGGGCGATAGTTGTGTTTCTGGGGGGTCGCATAGCAAATAGCAGCAGGAGGGCTCTGGGCCTTCTTGTTGCTTTTTGCCTCTGTTGTATCCTGCTTGATCCCGCGCATGCAGCCGCGCCGGCAGTAGGCACCAACATTACCAACACTTCCTCCGCCAGCTATCTGAATGGCGTGTCTGGTGCAACCGAAACGGTTACATCAAATAGTGTTGTAGCGACAGTTAATCCGGTTCCAGATTATACTCTGTCAGGTGACGTCACGCTTCTCCGGGCGCCTGATGATCTGGTCTTGTTTGGCTACACCGTTCGCAATACCGGGAATGTCGATCTCACCATCACACCAACCCTGTCAGCATTCGCCGGCGACTTCAATGTGGGCCTTGTAACCCTTGCAGTTGACGACAATTTGGATGGCCTAATTCAAAATTCAGAGATACTGGCAATCGGTGACGCGTTGCAGCTCCTCGCGGGTGAGGTGAAATCATTTCTGGTTTTTGGTCATGTCTCGGAGCTCGCCCTCGCAGGAGATCAAGCGTCTGCCACTCTGAACCTGGCGGCCGCAGAAACGACAACGGTGCTTGGTTCTCAAGCAATAATTCTGATCGATACACCCTCAGTAACGGTTCAGAAGGCCGTCTCAACCGAAAACGCATTTGCTGGCGATAGCTTGACCTACGCATTGACGGTTGAGAATGCCTCTTTGTTGCCGCTTCTGCCTGCATCTTTGTACGGGAGTGATGTGGTTACGATCGATGGTGTTGTTTCTGATGTGGTTATGCTGCTGGATTATTTCCCAGCGGATACAACATTCGAGCAATTTCTAAGTGTACTAGACTTTCTACCGGTTTTTCATATTCGTGGCGATGATCAGTATGCATTCATCACGACAGCACCAGCGGACCTGTCCACTGTGGATGCTGTTGGGTTCCTTCGGAACGACCCGCTTTCCCCCGGAGAGTTCAGGGAGGTAAGCTTTGCGGTGACAATCAACCCTGCCGTCGCTAATGCGAGTGTTGCTAACGACGCCTTTGTACCGCTGGCTCAGGGCAACGGCACTGTCATTTTAATAAATTCCAACGCGGTCTCAACCGTCATCGAAACACCGAGCGGCGGACCTTCCGGTGTGACCGTATATGACGACGCTGGATTTCAATCACCAGCATCACTCATCAATTTCGATGCACCAATATATGTTGAAGTCGCGTCACAAAATTGCAACCTCACGGCTCAAATAGACACCATTTCTGTACTGCTCGAAACCCAGCCAACCGGGGACCGGGAAACTGTTCAGGCAATTGAAACCGGCCCGCTGTCAGGTGTTTTTCGTGTTGGCCCACTGACGGTATCAAGTGATACCGTGGTCAACGTTGATGATGGTTCCCTGAGCGCAAGCGAAGATGACAACTTATCGGTAAGCGTACAATGTGATCCGGATATTGCGTCAGAAGTACCAATTGAGACGGTGGGATTCTTGTTCAATTCCGTCACCAACGACCCTGTAAGCGGCGCTACGGTCACATTGGTGGACCTCTCGGGCGGCGTTGTGGCAACAGCAGTTACAGATGCAACTGGAAGATACACACTGGGCATTCCGGCGACCGGTACGTACCGCGTTGTTGTCGCTGGCCTAAGTGGCTATACGGCGCCATCTACAATTACAACTTTCGATGGCTTCAACAGAACAATAGATGTCACCGGGTCTTTCGGACAGGATTTCTTCGAGGCCTCTGCGGGAAGTCGGGTGGATTTTGATATTCCGGTGGATGCCATAACAGTCAGTACGCTGTTTTTGAATAAAATAGCGGATCGTAATACTGTCAGTAACGGCCGAGTTGTAAACTACGCTGTTGAGATTAGGAATTCGGCCCAATCAGAAGTGGTGAATACGGTTGTCATGGACCATCTGCCATCTGGTTTCTTCTTCGTAGAAGGCTCTGCACGTTTTAACGGAACCGCGCTACCCGATCCGACTGGGGCCAAGACGTCGATACTGACATTCGCGGTGGGTATTATTGCGCCAGTGTCGACAGGAAATCTTGAGTACGCCGTCCGGATAGGCCCGAATGTCGGTAGCGGCGCGCACATTAATTTGGCGGCAGCATCAGGACTGCTCGGCGGGTCAATATCTCTCACGTCCAATACAGCTCAGGCCTCTGTGCGCGTTGACCGAAACAGCTCAGTTTTCTCATCGGAAGGCGTGATCCTCGGCAAGGTGTTCCTCGACTGCAACGAAGACGGCATGCAGAATGATGAGCATGAGCCAGGAATTCCGGGCGTGCAGCTCTACACACAGGAAGGTGTGTCGGTCGTAACGGACGGAAATGGTCTTTTTTCTCTACCGAGATTGCGGGCCCAAACGCATGTTCTTGATATCTACGAGAGCTCTCTTCCCGACGGTTCTTTCGTTGCTGCAACGCGGGTCATGGATGCTGGACGAGGCGGCAGCCGTTTCGTGCCGCTTCGATCCGGTGAAGTGAGGTCAGAAGATTTTGCTGTCAGAAGTTGTTCCGCGAACATCCTGACAGATGTGATGGCACGTCAAGCAGAATTTGCGAATGCTGAAGACAAGAGAAAGTCACAGGCACTTCGATTTGATAGTGTCGATCGCGCTGGCTTCAGTGAGGTATATGAAAAACAGGTAAGCACCGTAATTACATTACCTGCAGAACAGCAAGACGGCCTCATTTCTGGCCGGGACGGTGCTGGGGTCACATCCAAAAACTCAAACGGCATGGAGGCAACACGAGATCTCAATGCAGAGATAAAAACCTATACAGAAGAGTTGGATTACATAGATCTGGTCGACAACCAAGTCCTTGGGTCGGACACCGTAACTGTTCGGGTCAAGGGCGCCAAGGACGGGACATTGCAGCTTTTTGTCAATGGCGTTGAAATTGGCGAAGAGCGAAAAGGGCAATATGTCCGCGACAAAAGCAAGGGCGGTGTCCAAGCGATTGAATATATTGCATTGAAGCTCAGGCCTGGCGAAAACATTCTGTCCGTCGCGCAGGTTGATCCGTTTGGGAATGAGCGGCAGCGCAAGGAAATAAAAGTAATGGCGCCGGGCGAGCCGGTAAAAATCATCGTCAATGCCCCGGAGGAAGTGCGGGCCAATTCACAAGAACCGTTTGAAGTAGTCCTCAGTCTTGTTGATGCCAACAACCTTCCCGTCCATCGGCCATTCGAAGTAACGCTCTCAGCCCCAGATGGCGAATGGCTGGTAAAAGACATTCGTGATACAGAACCGGGCGTACAGACCCTGATGGAGAGCGGGCACCTATCGGTCGCATTCAAACCATCGGGGTTGGTGGGCACGCACCTGTTGCAAATCAATAGCGCTTTTGGACTTGCAGAAGTGCCGGTCAGATTCACCGCCGATCTGGAAAAACCACCGGTCGTCGTTGGTTATATTGAAGGAGCATATTCTTTCGCAGAAAATCGCGACACCCTTGAGGGCTTGCTTGAACGAGACGACCTTTCCATGTTCGAGGAGACGCAGGAGGGCGTAAACGGAGAAGTCTTCCTGAAAGGAAAAATCCGCGGAGATGCGTTGCTGACGATGCGCTTCGATAGCGAGCGCGATAACCGAGACCGATTGTTTCGTGATGTGGAGCCAGACGAGTTTTATCCAGTTTATGGCGATCGCTCCGAAATTGGGTTTGACGCACAGAGCCGTGGACAACTCTTTGTCAAAGTAGAAAAAGGGTTGTCGTATCTTCTGTATGGAGATGTCCGGTATGGTGCAGTATCTCCCGCAATTCAGCTTGGTGCATTCCAAAGGTCTCTCGAGGGTGGCAAAGCGCACATTGAAGAGGGACGGGTAACGGTTGACCTTTACGCAGCACATACAGATTCTGGGCAACAGGTTCTTGAGATACCAGCGCAGGGTATATCTGGACCTTATGCGCTTGAGTTCGACAATGTCGTCGAAAACTCGGAAGTGGTTGAGATTCTGATCAGGGACCGCGATCAACCCTCGCAAATCATATCATCAGAAACCTTGTCAAGGTTTGCAGACTACACGCTGGATTACTTCGCCGGCAGCATCATATTCTCAGCGCCAGTTCAGAGCATCGACGACAACCTGAATCCGGTCTCTATACGGATCACATTTGAGACACGTCAAGGAGATGGTGAAAAGTATTGGGTTTACGGTGGTGAAGCCCGCGTCGACGTATCTGACGATCTTGCGATCGGATACCGGGAATTGCGGGCAGATGCACCGGGTCTGGCAGAAAGCGGCAACAAAGACAAACGCATCGTCAGATCGGCCTATGCGGAAGCAAAACTCTCGGAAAACAGTGTACTGCAGCTCGAGTTTGCTCAGACTGTTGCTGATCAAGAAGAGGTCACTGGTCCAGCACCAGTGATCGAGGAAAAAACCGGCGATGCGGTGCGGCTTTCTTATGCGAAGAATACGGCAAAGAGCAGCGTTAATGCACGTATCGGGTATACGGACGAGGCCTTCGATGCGCCAGGCTCTAATCAGACAGCAGGAACGCTCGAAGCGAGAGTTCAGGGGAAGACACGGATCACCGAAAAACTCAGCATGACGTCAGAAGGGATCTACTCCGAAAACACGAGCAAAGACGAAACGCGCTTCGGTGCTGTTGCACGGGTTGAGCGCCGTATCGGCGACCAACTGTCTGGCCGTGTTGGCGCGCGGTATGTTGCGACCGATGGTGTCAATGAGGGTGACAGTGAAAACTCTGATGAGTTACTTTCTGCAATTGTCGGGGCCACCTGGGCACCGGCTTTCCTGAAGGGTGCCAATCTTGATACCGAAATCGAGCAGGCCATCAATGATTCCGAACACTTTCGATTAAAGCTTGGTGCAGACTATACGATCAATCCGAAGTTGCGTGCGTATCTGTTATCTGAATGGTCAACCTCAGATCGAGGCGCGTTTGCAATCGGAGAATCAACACAGTCAAATACGTCTCTGCGTGGGGGTATTGAGTATACTGTTGTCGATAAGGTCAAGGGTTTTTCTGAATACCGGGCCAATCAGGGTTCATTCGATGCCGGGATTGCGAACGGCCTTTCTGCCAGCTGGTCTGCTACTGATCAAGTCGAGTTGCGCGGCAGGGTCGAACATGTAGAACCTTTAACCGAAGTCTACCAAGGTAACAGTGCGGCCTCTGTGGGTGCGACCTGGGAGCCTGAGACGGTTGATGCCGTTGTCGCCGGCGATCTCGAATACGCCATTTCCGCATCAGATAGCGAATCCATATACGTTAGCAATACTGCAGGCTACAAGGTTGGTGACACGACCTTCCTGGCGCGCAACCGCTACGCCATAACTGAGGAAGCAGAAGGTAATCGGATAAGAGATCGGCTGCGAGTCGGTGCTGCATATCGTCCGTCAACGAACGACAAGGTGAATGCTTTGTTGTGGTATGAGTATGGTGTTGAAAGCGATGCGCAGGCAAGAGAAGAAAGTCACATTTGGTCCGTCGCCGGTGAGTATAAGCCTGACGCAAAAACCAGATTGCACCCGCGCTACGCCGGACAAGACTTTACATTCGAAACGGGCAGCTTCAGCGAGCATACGACCCTGCATATGGGGCAGCTTGGTGCCGATCGTGACATTGTCGACTGGTTCAATCTTGGCGTAAACCTGTCATTGTTCACAGAAGCAGGGGCAACCAACTGGAATGCCGGCGCCGGTGTTGAAGGCACATTCCTGGTGGCCGATAACATTCTCCTCGGCCTTGGCTATAATTATGCCACCTTGAATGAGGACAGTCTTCGGGACCTCTATCAGGAAGGTTTCTTTGTGCGGCTGCGGGTAAAATTTGACCAGGACAGCTGGAATATATTCAGCGATTAGGTCACCTGGATCGCCATGTTTTCTCGGTTCCTGGTAAAAACAGACTGTTCCGGGGAAATTGCCCGACATCCCGGTATTTTGTAGTATATAAGGGACGGAAAAGATTAAAGGACTGACCCGATGAAATTGATTTTAAGCTGCCTGTTAGCTCTATTTGTCATTGCCTGTGCCAGCTCACCCGGCAAGGTTGAAGGCGTTTCAGCAGACAGCGCCGGATTTAAACCGCCGGCAGATAGCGTGAGCGAATATACCCTCGGATCAGGGGACAAGCTGCGCGTAATTGTGTTCGGCGAGGCGGATCTTTCAGGAGAGTTTCTTGTTGATGGTACCGGTGCGGTATCGGTTCCCCTCATAGGAGAAATTGCCGCGGAAGGCAAAACAGTCAGAGAATTCCAGCGGGCCCTCGAATTGGCTTTGAAAGACGGATATCTCAACGACCCGAGGGTCAGTGCTGAAGTTATAAGTTTCCGTCCGTTTTACATTTTGGGCGAAGTGAATCGGCCCGGAACTTACCCGTACAGCGATAATTTGACGGTTTTTAATGCTGTCGCGGTGGCGGAGGGTTTTACCTATCGGGCCAACCAGAAGGTTGTTTATATTCGTCGCGATGGTGAAATGGCGGAAAGCCAATACTCCTTGACCTCGACGACGGTTGTCAGACCAGGGGACACGATCCGTATTGCGGAACGAATTTTCTAAGTAACGCCAGCTGGACCGGGTCGAGAAGTTTCGTATTACGGGAACTCAGCTTTTAATTTCCCCAAGCGGTTGAATTCGTTGATATTTCAAAGTTAACGCGAACTTATCTTCTGGTCGCTAACCTATTGTTGTTCTATAATTTGGCAGTCATGCGGCATAGGTATTGCATGTGCCAATTTCAGAATTGCGACTTGCCACCTGGCCAGTTGTTGTGAATGTTCATGCAGATAAACGGGGACTGCAAATGGTAAGAGTAAAACATCTGGTGTTTGGTTTATGTTCTGTTGGGGCTTTTGCCATCACGGATATAGCTGCGGCGCAGTCGCTTTTTTCACGCGATCGTAATATCAGCGTGCTACAGCGCGAGCGACCGGAATATGCGTCCCAGGGCATGCGCTCCGGGAGTTTTATTGTCAGGCCCAAGCTGGAACTTTCAGCTGGCTATACCGACAACACGTTCGCCATTAGCGACACGCTGAATGCCCAATTTGGCAATCAGGAAGATTACTACTTTATCCTCCGTCCAAGCATTATCGCCGAAAGCAACTGGAATCGCCATTCGCTTAACCTCGGTGCTTATGTGGAGGCCTACGAACACATTGATTTTGATGAATCGAATGCGCTCAATGCCGGCATCTTTGCCGACGGTGTAATCGATGTTACACGGACAACCGCTATCGAGCTTGGTGGCGCTTATGATAAACTCAACGAGAGCCGCAAAATTTCAACCGGCAATGATGTTTTCGCTGATCCGATCGAATACAAGCGCGGTGAGGTTTACGCTGGTCTGCGCCAGGAATTTGGTCGCATCCGATATCGTGGTCGCCTGGGGTATACAAATTTTAATTACGATGATGCGGTCTCCTTGATTACCAGTAACATAGTTGATCAGGATTTCCGTGACCGTGAAGAAAGCTCCGTACTTTTGCAGGCAGGCTATGCCCTGACCCGTGATGCATCGATCTTCATACGTGGTAAATACAGAGACCGTAATTTTGACAACCTCACGCCAGGCACAGGCCTCAACCGTGACAGTGAAGGGTATACGATTGCTGCTGGTGTAGATTTTGACATTACACGCCTGGTCCGCGGGTCGATCGCTGTCGGGTATCTCGAAGAAGATTTCACAGATCCTGCTCTTGCCTCAATTGACGGCGTCAGTGTTGAGGCTGGCCTCGAGTGGTTCCCGAGTGAACTCACCACCGTCGGTCTGACCGCGACACGTGAAGTCAGAGCGTCTGCGCTGACATCCGGCTCTGCATTCCTCGCGAACGAAGTAGTCCTTAGTGTTGATCATGAAGTTGCGCGCAACATCATCCTGTCAGCTTCGGCAGGCTACGCGCTGGATGACTATGAGAATATCAGCCGCGAGGATGAGCGCTATGCACTCAGATTGGCTGCGAAGTACCTGATCAATCGGATCCTGTCGGCCGGCATTGAATATACATATGAAGAACAATCGTCTGACGGTACAGCAACGTTCCTCAAGGACTTCACAACAAACGAGCTGTTGCTGACCCTGACGGCAGAACGCTAAGTCCAGCGTTTCGCCCAAAACGGGAATATTTAGCCTCAATGCGCGCCAAACTGGCGCGCATTTTGCGTATCTATCCGGATGAGGACAGAGGGTGGTCAATCTGCCCCTCTACCGGGTAGAATGGTGAGGTATCATGGATACGCAGCGCAGCGCAGAAGAGTTAGCCCAAACAATGCCGCCCTATGCAGATAATACGCACAATCAGGGATATGCCAGGCAGCTGTCCCTAACAACCGTTATGGCAGACGCGGCAAATAATATGCTGATAGACTTGCCGATGCTCTGGGCCATTTTTCGTCGCCGGATGGGCCTGTTTTTCGGTGGCGCGATGACGGTGTTGGCGCTTGTCACTTTGGTCACGTTCCAACTCACCCCCAAATATGTTGCCGAGGCAACCGTATTGATTGACACGCGGCAAAAGCAGGCAGTCGATATCAGCGCTATTTATTCAGGTGTTTCCGCGGATTCAGCAACTGTAGATACTGAAGTCGAACTCATCAGCAGTCGGGTGATAAGCCAAAGAGTTACGAGAAAGCTCGACCTTTACAGCGACCCTGAATTCAACCCTTCGTTAAAAGAAGAATCCGGTCTTTCCGGCATCAAGTTGTTTGTTCGCAACCTGTTTCCGTCACAAGTCAATGTTAATGGTGACACGGAGGAACTGGCCCGCATGGCTGAGGAGAAAACCGTTAACAACGTCATGAGCAATCTCTCAGTTGAGCGTGCGGGGATGACGTATCTAATCGCCATCAGGTTTGAAAGTGAGGACAGAGCCAAGGCCGCAATGATTGCCAATGCTTTTGCTGATCAATATCTGGTTCGACAACTTGACGCGAAGTTTGAATTTATTCGGCGTAGCCGAACTCATTTGAGCGAACGCACGGACGAATTGCAGGAAGGCGTACGCATAGCAGAAGCAGCAGTTGAACAGTATCGTGAAGAATATGGGTTGTTTGAATCTGGGGGTACGAGTTTGACCGAGCAGCAGATTTCCGACGTCAATGCTCAGTTGATAATTCAAAGAGCAAATCTTGCGGAGCGTCGGGCGCGGCTCACATCGGTCAAGAGCCAGTTGGACAGCGGTGTTGGCGGAGAGTCCATCGCAGAAGTCTTAAGCTCACCTGTGATTGGTCAGCTGCGTGCACAACAGGCGGATCTCACAAGACGTAAATCCGAGCTTGCAACACGTTATGGTGAAAAGCACCCTGAAATGCAGAAAACTATCCGTGAAGAAGGTGATTTACAGATTCAGATCGAGAGCGAAATCACCCGCATCGTGGCAAGCCTCGAAAGCGAAGTAAATATCGCGCGGGACAAGGTCGGGTCCCTTGAAATTAGCCTGAATGCCCGGCGCGGCGAGCTTGCCGAGAACAACAAGGCGTTGGTCAAATTGCGTGAGCTTGAGCGTCAGGCAGAAGCAAGCCGTTCCATCTATGAGAGTTTTCTGAATTCCTTCAAAGCAACCAGCGAGCAAGAAGCATTGACCGAAAGCGACTCGGAAGTTGTCTCCAGCGCTGTCATTCCTACTAATCCGGCCTTCCCAAACAAGCTTTTGAACATTTTGCTTGGGTTGATTTTAGGGGCCGGGTTTGGCGCTATGCTTGTTGCGCTGGCGGAAATTTTCGATAATGGTCTGCGGACAGCGGACGATATAGAACGCAACCTCAACACATCGCTGATCACCGCTATTCCGACACTGTCGCATGGGCTGCTTGCCGGTGACGGTACAACCATGGTGCCGCAGGATTATCTTGTGGAAAAACCACTATCAAGCTTCGCTGAGGCATACCGAACAATTCGCAGTTCAGTCCTGCTGCAATCAAACAGTAGGGCTAAACCAAAAGTCATTGCCCTCACTTCCGCCCTTTCCGGGGAAGGAAAAACAGCTTCCTCTCTATGTTTGGGCCGGATTTGCGCTATGTCGGGTGATCGGGTGATCGTTATCGACTGTGATGCGAGACGTCGTATCCTTTCGGGTTCCGTGGTTGGCGTTGAGACAGGACTTCTGGAAGTCCTGTCTGGTAAGTCGCAGCTGAAAAACTCGATCCGCAAAGATTCCAAAACCAATCTACATATCTTGCCACTGTCCGGTGCGCAGGATGATATCGTGGATGTATTCGGCTCCAATGCCTTTGACTCTATGATCAGTAAACTGAAAACAAAATACGATTTGATCATTCTCGACACGGCGCCTGTGACCGCCGTTGCAGATACCCGCACGATCATCAATGCAGCGGACAGCGTACTGCTGATGGTGCGCTGGCGGCAGACGCCGGCAAAAATTGCCCGGTCGGCGACGCGTATTCTTGCAGGTCTTTCAACGCCAGTTCACGGCGCTGTCCTGACCCAGGTGGATGCAAAGTCACAGACTCAATACGGCTATGAAGGCAGCTATGCCTATTACAGTTCACATCAGAAATATTATCACGATTAAGTCCTAGCGGAACTTGTCGCACGCCCATCGATAGATTTCGCGATCAGCAGTACAAAGTCTCGTGACCTTCTCAAGCACGTCGGTTGAGAAAGAACTGTGATCCGAATTCTCCGGTGTACCTTTGTTTTCATGACCGATGCGGATTGAGTGTTCCGTCAGACGGGTGATATCAGTCGCAAACGTCTCAAGATCGTCAACGAAGCCAACAGATTGAAGGTTACAAAGAGTCGCTTTAGAAGCTGCTAACGCGCCCGGGCTGGAGAAATCTTCTGTCATCGGCATGCCGGAAAAATACTTTACATAAAGACTACCCATAACGTGCGCGCGCGGACTTTCAAGGAATGCCTCAACCGCCTGCTTGATACGGCCGTGCCCGCTTGCTTTCGTCGTATTGAAAGTTAAGTGAGAAAGATAGCGTTCTACCGGGTCCCGGAGGATCGTCACGAAGTCATGTGTTTTGCTGGCTGTTGCGATCGTTTGCGGGCCAAGGGGCGCGTGACCAGTGATACATTTATAGCCACAGGAAAGATAGTAGTGGAGCATCTCCCGCCGCATCTCGCTCGCGCGCGTCAGAACTTCATGTTGAGAGTCGGTATCAGAAGGGATCGCCAGCGTTCTCGCTGCCGCTGAAAAAGTCGCTTCCGGATCAATAGCAACGCGAGAGAGCCGATAATGTGATCGCAGCGCTTTTTCGAAGGAGGTGCCGGCGCATTTGGGTACATGGACAAACACAACGCCGCGCGGATGAAACTTCTCTGCCAGCGCACGGGGCGGAAGACCATTTTTCAGATCAATTAGGCTTGAACGGATCAGTCCCATAAATGCGATCCACTGGGCGAGCTACAAACCAGCAGTTTTGCCAGTTTAGGTTAATTTTTTCTGCACATTTGTGCCACTAGATAGTCAACGCGGGATGATCCCGCGAACTGGAACAGTGATCATGCCAGCACCTTTGCCGCGGTGGATTACCCGCGTACTGGCCAAACGAAGCCTGATGGAGACCATCGGCAACGCAACCGCGCTGGTTGTGGCCCGCTTTGGCGGGGCCGTCGCTAACTTCGTATTCACGCTTTTACTGGCCCAGCAGCTGGCCCCGTCCCAGGTTGGCTTTGTCATGACAGCGATGTCTTTGGCAATTTTGGTTTCACTCTTCACAACGCTGAATATGGAAAACGGTGCTGTCCGGCATCTACTGCAGCCGCTCGAAAAAGGGAACCGGGCGGAAGCCTCAGGATTTGTTCATTTTGGCAGAAAAGTCCTTTTTTGGACGTCGCCATTTGTCATCGTTTTCTTTCTCGTCTTTATGCTCGCCAGCCAAAGTCTGAAGAACGAGCTCACCCGATCAGAAATCTGGGGTGTGGTTTTTGCCGCTGCGGCAATTCCGGTTCTGTCGATGTTGCGTCTTGGTAGTAGTTGGGGGCACGCGCTTTCCAAAATTATCAAAAGCATGCTTTCCTGGGCTTTCTTCCGTCCTGCATTTTTGTGTTTGCTGACCGGGTCGCTGGTCGTTTTCGGCATTACCCTCAGCGTTGATCGCATCCTATTAGCCAGCTTTCTGGCCTGCGGTGGTGCCTTCGTCATCCAGTTTTTCCTGTTGCGCAACGCCTTCGTTTTTGCGCGCGAGGTTAAGCCAGACACTACGCGATCAAAGGAGTGGATGCGAACCGGCCTCTATTTGTCGGTGACGATCCTGTTGATCGACTATTTTCAAAATGTCGTCGTCGTCACATCGGCGCTCGGGTTAACGGACGACGATGTCGCGCGGCTTGCGATTGCACTCAGGTTTACGGGTTTTTTGCGCATGGGGCTGATGGCAGTCAACATGGCGGTCAGTCCGCGCATCTCGAAAGCGATCAGCGCTGAGCAGCACGCTGACGCGCATGGCCTGCTGTCACAATCGACGCATCTGAAATTCTGGCCAACGATCGTTGTTACCGCACTCGTATGGTGGTTAGCACCTTGGCTGATCAGTCTGTTCGGTGCAGAGTATGCAACTGCCGTTTGGCCATTGCGGCTGTTTGCACTGTTGCCTTTGTTTGCGGCATTCTTTGGTCCTTCCATAATGATCCTAAATATTACCGGACGCCAGCAACAGATATTTCGCGTGTCTGCCGTCAGCCTTGCCCTGCTCATCATTGCAGTGCCGGTTGCGGGCATAGCGTTCGGGCTACACGGCGCGACCGCTGCTGCTGTCGTGACAGTGTTTTTCTGGGAATGGGCACTCTACGACAGGACACGCCGAGAGACAGGTATTGACGCGTCTATTTTGGGCGCGACACATATGCGTGCACAGGGTATCAGACCAGGTGGTGGAGTTAGTTTGTAGGCCGCACACGGCGCTGTGTTGGCAACAATGCCATAAATACGCCCGTCCAGAAGATCATCGGGTTCATCAAAAAGACAGAAAACAGCTCCGATTCAGTGAATGTGCGTACCAACAGGATTGCCGCAATCGTCACTATGAACCCGTCGATAACACGTTGCTGCATCAACCAGTGCTGGATCAAAATCCAGTAGGCTTTACCGATTGTTATCAAAAATAGAATGAGGCCAACAATTCCAAGATGCACTGTCACCTCGTAATAGGCATTGTGAAACCAGAACTGATTGTTCTCAGTATCAAACATGCTCGAAATACGGGTGGCCTTGTCAACGCCTGGACGCCAGAACGAACCTGCGCCAACACCCGTCACAGGATGATCCTCGATGATCTGGTTGCCGATACGCCAGATCTCAGTCCGTCCGGTGAGAGAAGAGTCCTTGTCTAATCGTTCCAGTATCTCCGTATAGGGATTTATGCGATAGACATTCGTGACAATGAGGCTCGCGCCTGCGAGCGCGATTACGGCACTCGCTGCAAGGACGAGCCGCAAGCCATGGATTTTTGCGGCTGGACGCCAAACCCCGCCAAGGGTTGCTGTCAGCAAGCCTGCTGTGAACAAGAGAACAAGTGCAGTGGCGGAGTTGCTGCCAAAAAGCAGATACAGCGCCGGCGCGATGATAGCGAGACCTGCGAGGCGCCAAAACTTCCCATAGCCGTGATCAAGAATAATCGCGATAGCCGCGATAAGAAGGATCAGCATGCGCATGCCAAGAACGTTCTTGTGGGGAAATATCCCGATCATCGCGTAACCACCGTCGAGGCCACCAACAAATGTTGTGCGCATAAAAATCAAGCTACCAATCATTAAGATGGCGCTGCCTGCAAATATGGCGACGACAAATTGCCGATGATCAAGCCGTGCGGCGGTGTAGGCACAAATAATGAGACCGATGGTCATAAACAGTCCGAACCGGACAGACAGGAGAGGGGCATCTGACCACAAGGCAGAAAGCAGACACAGCGCGGGTAAAAGGAAGAAGAGTGCACCACGTTTTAATAGCGGAACAACATCCCGCCAACGGGCCATGACGGCTAACAAAACCAGTAGTGTCACGGGATAACGAAACGCGGACGCCATCGGAAATTCCAGCGGGATTGCAAACAGCCAAAGAACCACAAGGAGTTGATCAATAAGTGTCCCTCGGCCGGGCTGCAGCGATATACTGACGGACTTGCTCGGGTAGGCGCTGCTCTGAACGACAGACGTTGGATATATCTGTGGCATGAGGGTCAGATGCTCCAGCGTGAAAATTGCAACCCAGTGACATTACGAAATGCCGCGATATCATCTCGCAGTGACTCTTCTATTTCCGTTACTACGGCTGCGGGAAATGCGGGCGGAACCTTTGCCGGTCCGCGGCCAGACACCAGCCCTTTGGTGCGTCTTGCTACCCCGCGTGGCAGCAGCGTGCGCAACCCCCGCCCAACAATGGACTTACGCAATTGTGGCCACCAGCCTGGCATCGAGGCGACGTCGCCCATACTGTTCCTCGGCCCCGCGCGGCACAGGATTTGTGCCTCGGGAAGACCGATATGGGCACTGATTTTTCTTAATTCCGTGGGGGTATCGGTGATCAAAAGGTCGAAGTCGACAACAAGCAATTGGTCGATATCAAAAAACGCGCGCCATGGTTCGAGTTGAAAGGCGTATTTGCTGGTTGCGATGATGTGTTGACCCTTGCTTGATTTCACGAGATCTGCCGGCGCCGGCATCTCTTGCCCCATCAAAAACGAATGCCTGTAATGGGAAATTGCGCGTGCGACAGGATTGCGAACAATATAGATCAGACGAGCATCAGGATTGGTACGGTGCAGGCGCGCGGCGACATCCGGAAAAATGTCCCGTTTGGTGTAGTTGGGCGCGACCTCGCCACAAAAGCGGGCGGATTTATCGAAATAGTCCCCATAGCATTTTCTGCCAGAGTCAATATTCTCCTCGCGCACAAAAAAATCAGTTTCCTTCATCCGCGGCAGGGAAAATTCGTCCACACTAGCCAGCAATTCGTGAACCATGGTTGTCGCGGCGCGCATGGCGCCGATCACTGCAAAATTCGGCAGCGGACGGCCTGTTTGGGTAGATATTTTCTGTCTTAACGGGCGGTTAACCATGCATTGTCCTTGGGTGGGAATACCGCCTTTTTATCGCAAATCCTGCGCCAATACCCGCATTACCTGTATAAACGGGTTAACAGGCCGGCAAGACAAAGCTGATAAATGTCGCATATGTTTGAGCAGACAGAGACCGACAGCGCTCATGCGGCCCGCCAGGCGCTGGCGAAGCGCATTCTTGTGGTTATGCCAGTCCTCAACGAGGCCGCTCATGTCGAGGCCTGTCTTGTTAGTCTGATTGCGGGCGATCCGGCGCTTGGATATCTGAGCCTGGTTGTGGTTGACGGTGGCAGCACAGACGGGACCCAGGAGATCGTGCGTGCTTGCGCGAAAGAAAATCCTAATCTCAGCCTGCTTGAAAATCCCGGCAAGCTACAAGCATCCGGCGTTAACATTGGTGCGCGCGCGCGCGGCGACCAGCGGGATATTTTGATCCGCTGCGATGCTCATGCGGACTACCCGGCAGATTATGTACTCAAAGTCGCGGCCGCGCTCGATGGTACAGGCGCGGACAGCCTAGTGGTGCCCATGGATGCCAAAGGCACATCTTGTTTTCAAAAAGCTAACGCCTGGGTTGTGGACACACCATTCGGTTCAGGCGGGTCAGCTCATCGTGGCGGGAAAAAATCCGGCTTTGTCGATCATGGCCATCACGCGGGATTTCGGCTGGAGAGATTTTTGGCGCTTCACGGGTACGATGAAAGTTTTCGTCATAACGAAGATGCCGAATACGATGTACGGCTGCGAAAGGCCGGTGGACGAATATACCTCGACGCTTCAATCCGGATTGGTTACTACCCGCGCGCCAATATTTATTCCTTGTGGCAACAATATTTTGGCTACGGCGTTGGCCGTGCCCGGAATCTTTTGAAAAATCAGGAGAAGCCGCGCCTGCGGCAACTTGCGCCCGTCGCAAATATTTTTGCCCTTGTTGGAGCCGGGTTGCTCGCCCTTTGGAATGCCGCCTGGCTGTTCTGGCCTGCCTTTTATTTGGCTGCCCTGGTCGGGATAGGGTTTTGGCTGGTTCTGACCAAAAGGTCCTTATGTGGTCTATGGGGCAGCGTGGCACTTGGGGTCATGCACGTAGCGTGGGGTCTTGGTTTCTTAGGGGGCATTTTCAAGGTCATGCGTCGGGGGCGGAGATGACAGAAATTTCTTTTTTTGGCCATGATGCAGGAGATGCAGCCGTTCGGCGCAGGGTCGCTGGCTTTACAGCAGCCGGTTATACCGTGACCGGTTTCATGATGCGTCGCGGCGATGACAATCCCCGTGATTGGAAGAATGTCGATCTCGGCCAGACTTTTGATGCCGCGTATTGGCAGCGTATGCGCGCGATTTTCAAGGGCGCACGAGTTGCTGCACGACACAGCGATGCGTTGCGCTGTTCAGACCTGATCTATGCACGCAATCTCGATATGTTGATCTGTGCGATGCTGGTCAAGCGCTGGCTAAAGCTGGCCGCACCGGTTGTCTATGAATGCCTTGACGTGCACCATCTGCTGACACGGAACGATCCGTTGGGAATTTTTCTTCGCAAGCTTGAGCGTCGTTTGATCACGAACACATCCTTGCTGGTCTACTCCTCTCCGGCATTTGAGCGAGAGTTTTTTCAAGCACATTATGGTGGTCTTTATACGCCCTACCTCCTTGAGAACCGGTTGGTCGACGCTGGAGCATTGCCTGCGCGCCCGGCAAAGATTGCAAAGCTGAAACGCCCATTGCGAATTGGATGGTTTGGCATACTGCGCTGTCAGCGTACTTTGCACTTGTTGGAAAAGCTGGCTGCATCATTTCCTGAAGAAATAAAAATTATCACTGCGGGCATTCCGGCGGAAACGCAGGTGCCCGATTTTAACGCTCGCATTAGCGGCCGCGCGAACATGTTTTATGGTGGACCATATCAGTCTCCGAAAGACCTGCCAGGGCTATATGCCGATATAGATTTGATTTGGGCTGGTGATTTTTATCAGGCTGGATACAATTCAAAGTGGCTGTTGCCAAACAGATTGTATGAGGGTGGGTATTTTTCCGTACCCGCTATTGCGCCACACGACAGTGAAACGGGAAGATGGGTAAGAATGCATTGCAGCGGGTTCGCGCTGGAAGAGCCATTGGAAGAAAGGTTTGCTGATTTGATCAGAGATCTGCTTTCCGATCCGACACTGATTGAGCAACCAGTACATAGCTTGCAGTCACTACCTGAAAAAGTTTTTGTTCAGCCGATAAGTGAAATTACTCGGCTGGTGGAAATGGCTCTCGCGCTGGCAAAGGAGCGTGCTGCGTGATGCCGGGGCATTCAGTTGACGTGTGCATTTGTACTTACCAGCGGGAAAACCTGATCAGTACGCTGGAATCCATTGCAGTACAGGACCTGTCTGAGGATGTCTTCCTGCGAATCATTGTTGCAGACAATGACCAACAGCCATCCGCGGCCGCAATTGTTGCCGGGTTTGTCGAGAAGGCCACCATACCTGTTCAATATGTTCATGCGCCTTCACGAAACATTTCGATCGCCCGGAACGCGTGCCTTGACCTTGCAACTGCCGACTGGCTGGCTTTTATTGACGATGATGAAATAGCCGCGCCTGACTGGCTGGCGCTTTTGCTGCGTAAAGCTGAAACGCAGACCCTTACAGCTGTTTTTGGACCGTCTCATGCCCGTTATGACGAGAACACACCTGAGTGGATGCGAAAAAAGGGATTTCATTCCAATCACCCGAAAACCCGAAACGGCATTGTCGAGACCGGCCATACCTGTAACGCGCTCGTCCGAAGAACAGATCCGGCTGTTGTAAATGAACGATTTCTTATCTCCAAAGGTGTGACTGGTGGGGAGGATACAGAGTATTTTTTCCGTATCGGGCGGAAAGGTGGCCGTTTTGGCATTTGCGAACAGGCAATAGTTTACGAGAACGTAGATTCTGTACGACTGAGTTTTAGGTGGCTCGCCCAGCGTAAGTTTCGTTATGGGCAGAGCTATGGATATCACGGCGCGGAAAAAAGCAGCTTGACACGTGCCCGCATAACAGTTTTGGCTGCTCTTAAAGTACCCTTCTGTTTAATCGCCGCGTTGTTGTTTTGCTGGTCAGCAGCCGAACGGAACTTCTGGGTCCTTCGTGCCGTGTTTCATGCCGGTGTCGTTGCCAGCGTTTTTGGCGTCTCCGAAAAAGAACTTTATTGAACGGTTCCTTCGACGGTGACCATGCGCTGCGCCACCGGCATCACTATTTTGTGCTCACGCAGAGTACGCCATATCATCAGCATGATATCCGCGGTGAACTTGTTTTCACCTTCATCGATTCCATCTGCCCAGAATTCGACCACCATTTGGATGCCATATTCGGCGAACTCACGAATTTCAAGATCTGGGTTTTCCGGCTCCTCTAGTACCTGGGGATGGTTCATCATTGCAGGAATGATGATTTCTATGAGTCGGTCGAGATCAGTGTCGTAAGAGACCATGAACGCCACTTCATAGCGCTGGCGCGGGTCCTTGTGGGTCCAGTTCGTGAAAGCGGTGGTGATGAACTGGTCGTTCGGGACCATGATATCTTTGCCATCGGGCGTTTCGAGCGTCGCCGAGCGCATCGTCAGCTCTGTTAGGAAACCAGTGCGCCCGTCTTCAAGTTCGATGTAATCGCCAATCGTTAAAGAGCGATCGAGGAGGATGATAATCCCGGAGATGAAGTTGGCCGCGATCTGTTGCAAGCCAAAGCCGAGCCCTACGCCAAGAGCGCCACCAAAAACGGCAAGGGCGGTTAAATTGATCCCGGCAACTTGCAGCAACAAGATGAAGATCAGGGTGAAAAGTACAATTTCGAAGAGCTTGGCGAAGACTTCGCGTGTGCCGACATCGAGATTTTCCTGCTGCCTGATAACTTTCTTGCCCTCGGTATTTGACAATCTGCCGATCCAGAAAAGGATCGTTCCAATAACGGCGAGGCGGACCAGTGTGAGTAGTGACAGACGGATGGAGCCCAATTCCAGTGACAGTGTATCTAGGAACAGTGATACATCGTCCAGCAATCCGACAACCGCCAACACCGCTATCGGCGTGCCAACCCAGCGGATCAGCTTCTTGATCAGATCACTGCTGACGAAGTGATTCAGGATCGCATAGATCAACCAGATAACAGTCAGACCCTGGGCAATACGCACAAGCCAGTCCTGGCCACTAAAGGCAAAAACAGCTCTCGCAGCTATGCTAAGAAAAATAACCGAGAGCAACCGGAAAAGAATATGCCGTGTCTGGTATATCAGCACCCGGGCCTTAAGCAGTTTGCCATCTGCTGGTTCTGTATTGAAAGCCGGCACGCGATCGCGCAACAATTTTGCTGCAAAAAAACTTGCGACAAATGCCACAGTGATGGCCGCGATTTGCAAATAAAACGCCGGGCTGACGGCCCACTGCATTAGCTGATCGAGCCAATCCCCAATAGTAGATCGGATACTTGTCAGGAACGGTGCCACGCCGCCGGCATTGCTCACATCTTGCTGCACGGCTCTCTCCATACGATTGGTCCAGGCGTCCAGGTCCCTAGTCCCGCAAAAGTTCGTTTACAGATGTCTTTGATCTTGTCTGTTCATCGACCTGTTTGACGATGACCGCACAATAAAGTGACGGCCCACCCTTGTCTGATGGCAGGTTGCCCGGCACAACGACAGAATAGGGCGGTACCTCTTTGTAAAGAATTTCGCCAGTCGCGCGATTGATGATTTTGGTCGATGCGCCCAGAAATACACCCATCGACAAAACCGCTCCTTGTCTGACAATAACACCCTCCGCAACTTCGGAGCGCGCGCCGATAAAGCAGTTATCCTCGATGATGACTGGGTTGGCCTGCAGCGGTTCAAGAACGCCGCCGATACCAGTGCCGCCCGAGATATGGCAATGGGCACCGATCTGGGCGCAGGAGCCGACGGTGGCCCAGGTATCGATCATGGTCCCCTCACCAACATAGGCACCAAAATTCACATAGGAAGGCATCAATACGGCGGACGGTGCGATAAACGCACCGTAGCGCACCGCCGCTGGCGGTACTGCCCTGATCCCTGACGCGGCAAAATCATCCGCTTGCCATCCCTCAAATTTCGATGGAACCTTGTCCCACCAGACGCCGCCCTCGCCGGGCCCGCCAGAGATCAATTCGTTGGCGTTCAGACGAAATGAAAGGAGCACCGCTTTTTTTAGCCACTGGTTGACCTGCCAATCGTGGTTGCCGGATTTTTCGGCAACGCGAGCAGTGCCGCTATCCATGGCAGCAAGGGCAGCGTCGACGGCGTCCCGGATGTCGCCCGTGGTTTCAGTGGAGAGACTGTCGCGCCCATCCCAGCATTGTTCGATAATCGCCCGGGCCTGATCAAGTTGCATGCTTGTTCCTTGCTTGGTGCTTCAGGCAGCGGTTTTGAGGCCGGTGAGGAATGAGGTCAAGTCCTGCGTCACATGATGCACGTGATCATATGTCTCACCGATTTTTGCTGGGCGCTTGTCTGACGGCTCGTCGTCAAACCACGTTGCATCTGACTGGACCAGTACGGTTGTCTTACCCATTTCGTGTGCAGCTTTGAGATTGTCTGGCATATCTTCGAACATCGCTGAAGATGGCGGATTGATATCGAAATAGTCAGTAAACCTCCTGTAGGTTTCCATATGTGGCTTCGGCCTGTATTCGGCCTGAACGATATCGAAAATACCGTCAAAGAGGTCAAGAATGCCGAGTTTGCCAGCAACGTTCTCAGCATGGCGCACAGAACCGTTGGTGAAAACATAGCGCTTGCCGGGTAGGGCGGCGATCGCGCGCCGAAGCGCGGCGTTCTCATCCAGTTCTGTCAGGTCGATGTCGTGAACAAAACTCAGAAAGTCCTGCGGCGGAACGCCGTGTTCGTTCATTAAACCGCTCAAAGTGGTGCCGTAGGCAGCATAGTAGCGTTTTTGCAAATGCCGCGCCCTTTCTCGTGGCAGTTCAAGCGTCATCTCGATGAACTGTGTCATCCGGGCATCAATCTGCGAAAAAAGGTGACAGTCAGCCGGATACAGAGTGTTATCGAGGTCAAAGACGAACGTATCGATATGCGTGAAATCTGTCATGCAGACTAAGGGCTCACTATTCGCCGCTGCCCGTGTCTGCGGCGATCTCCGGATTAAACTGCTCCGGGGAGAATTGATAGGTCCATGCCTTTTCGCCGCCGATTTCTACTTTACGAAACATCGCTTCGGCGAACCCAGACTCGGCGCAATCAATCGCGCCTGCTGCATCAAACTGAACGTCGCTGACACAGAATGTTTCTGTGCCACCGGCAAGGGAAATATCACGATCACCAAGATCCATAATGCCGTATACGTAGTAATGATTAGCGGTCAGTTCACCTCGTAGGACTTTCGCACACTCCGACCCTTCCATGCGCCACCAACCTGACGAGCGATACCCCTCCTCTTCGTCAACTTGTGCAATCGCCGCCCAGATAGGCAATTGTGTTGCGTTACAGAAGAAGAATCCCAATTTGGCATCGCGTTCGTTTGCTTCGAGGATTAACTGGTCGATCAACGCGTCATCATAGACACCGCTGTCACCGAGGCCGCGATCCTGACGATATTCACGCAGGATGGTCTGCGTTCGACGGCCGAGCGTGCCGTCAATTCTTGCGACTTCGTAACCAACATCACGCAAGAGCCGCTGTACACCAGCGACCTCCGCTTTGTAGACGTTGAAGTTAACTTCTTCCGAAAATTCGGTCCGCCAGCTGCCATCATTGCCTTCATCAACATCGACGCTGAAGAATTCGCGCTGGCGCCGGGGATCGGAGGCACAAACATCCTGATCTCGCAATGTGAAAAGGCTCTCATTTTCGACGCAAAGCGGGGTATCACCGGACCATGTACGTAAAGGCCCGCGATGGCCGGGAATCGCTTCGGAATAGACAAAATACCGCCCGGGCACGACAGCTTCCGTCATCACCACTTTACACTGGCCAGGGCGTAACCGCCACCAGCCTCTTGTAATCATCCGGCTATCTTCCACATAGCCAATGGCTGCAGAAAGCGCATAGCTGGTCTTGTTGCAAAACGAATATTCAGCGCGGGCAAGGCCGATGGCCGAGATCCAGACGGCGACAAGCGATAAGGCAATTCTACAAAACACTTGAGACAATTCCTATTCGGTCGTGCTGCGTCATTCTCACGAAGTGCGGCCCTTTTTCAAGGGGAAAAGCGACGCCTGACAAAAAGCACACATCTATGGCAGATAGGGTGGTCATGAACGGCTTACCCTTACTCCCTGAAGAGCCCCCACAGGCTCGCGCGACGACGATACAGGTTTTGTTGCCATTGCCGCTCGCCGGAACGTATACTTATGCCGTGCCCGGCGGCCTGGAACTGAAGCCCGGCGATTTTGTCACCGTGCCGCTGGGACCAAGAGAAATGCGCGGTGTTGTCTGGCCGGAAGCCGCAAGAGGGGAGATTGCCGCAGCGAAACTGAAGCCTGTGAGCGCCCGGCTTGCTCATCCAGGCCTGGTCCTGGAAGTCATGAAGTTTGTCGACTGGGTCTCGGCTTATACGTTATTCCCACAAGGTGCTGTTTTGCGGATGGTGATGCGTTCAGGCTCGGTTCTTGACCCGCCGCGGCCGCAAACCGGTTTTATGGCGCAGGAGTTTCCAAAAGGTCTCAAAGTCACGCCGCAGCGCGAACGGGTTCTCGAGGCGGCTCGAGGGTTAAATTTCCCAGCTGCCGCACGGGAATTGGCTGCGCGTGCCGGGGTGAGTGACGGTGTTGTACGCGGGCTTGCCGATGCCGGCGCACTCAAACGGATCGATACGGATCCTGATGCTCCCTTTGATGATCCGAATACGAGCCGCAAAGGCAAAGACCTGTCGCCGGACCAGCGGGCCGCAGCTCAAAAAATTGTTACCCGGATCGACGCGGGCGGATATTCCTGCGCAGTTCTTGATGGCGTCACTGGCTCGGGCAAAACGGAAGTCTATCTTGAGGCCGCCGCGGCTGCGTTGAAAAAGGACCGGACCGCCCAGGTGGTTGTGCTGTTGCCGGAGATCGCCTTGACCCTGCCGTTTCTTAAGCGGCTGGAGGAGCGCTTTGGCGCGCGGCCCGCGCACTGGCACTCGGATCTTGGGGATGCTGGGCGCCGCCGCGTTTGGCGCCGTGTCGCTGACGGATCGGCGCGGCTGATAGTTGGCGCCCGGTCTGCGCTATTTCTGCCCTTTCGAAATCTGAAGCTGATCATCGTCGATGAAGAACATGAGAGCGCGTACAAACAAAAGGACGGCGTCCTTTATCAAGCGCGTGACATGGCAGTCGCGCGGGCAGCGCAGGGCGAGTTTCCAGTGATCCTTGCCTCGGCGACGCCATCTCTTGAAACGACAGTCAATGCCGAGCTTGGCCGCTACTATACTGTTCAACTAACTGGGCGGTACGGCGGTGCCGAGATGCCGGAGATCGCATTGATCGACATGCGGTCCAATCCGCCAGAGCGCGGTGAGTGGCTGTCGCCGGTATTGAGCCGTGAGGTGACGGAAAATCTCGCGAAAGGTGATCAGTCACTGTTGTTTCTGAATCGCCGTGGTTATGCTCCGTTGACGATTTGCCAGAAATGCGGTGAACGGATCATGGCGCCGGGATCTGACACCTGGCTCGTGGAACATCGTTTTACCAACCGCCTTGTCTGTCATCACACCGGATTTTCCATGCCGAAGCCGGACGCCTGCCCGCTATGTGGCGCTAAAGATGCACTGGTCGCATGCGGGCCGGGGGTCGAACGGATTGCCGAAGAAGCAACGCTCAAATGGCCGGGCGCACGGATCACCGTTTTTTCATCTGACACTGTGCCGAGCAATCAGGCAGCGCAGGAACTTCTGCAACAGATGCGTGACCGCGAGATCGATATTCTCGTCGCAACGCAGATTGCTGCCAAGGGGCATCACTTCCCGCATCTGACCCTTGTCGGTGTGGTCGATGCCGACCTTGGTCTTGCAGGTGGGGATCTGCGTGCCGGGGAGCGCACCTGGCAGGTATTGAGCCAGGTCGCAGGCCGGGCCGGGCGCGCTGAAAAGCCAGGCCGGGCATTGTTGCAGACCTATCAGCCGGAACATCCGGTGATTACCGGGATGGCCGTTGGCGACCGTGAAGCCTTCATGCTGGCAGAGCGCGAAGGCCGCGAGATGCTTCATTTCCCGCCGTTTGGCCGGCTTGCTGCGATCCTGTTGACCGGGGACAATGAGGCCCGCGTCAATGAAGCCGCAAGGGCGTTGGCACAAGCTGTGCCCCAGGCCCAGGGGGCCGAAGTCTGGGGGCCGGCACCGGCACCATTATATCGCCTGCGCGGCCGGTACCGCGTCCGGTTTCTTGTAAAGACGACACGTGACATTTCCATTCAGAACTTTGTCAAGGCCTGGGTCGACGGTGTCAAACTGCACTCTTCGGTGCGCCGCACAATAGACATTGATCCGTATGCGTTTTTGTAGAGTGTGCGGTTTGTAGGGTGCATGGAGAGCGATACTGCAATGCACCGCCCAAAGTGGTGCTGCATGCCGCGCTGGTAATCGCTCCGACAATCTCGCACACTCCCAACCATGACCAACGACATGAAAGATCTGTTCAACCAGATGGCACCGCCATTCTCGAAACTGATTGGCATGAAGGTAACGCGTGCCACCAAAGAGCGGGTCACCGCCGAAATTGAGGTCACCGCAAACCACGCGACCGCGATGCCGGTCATTCATGGCGGTGCAGTTATGGCCTTTGCCGATTCACTTGGTGCCATGGGTACTTTCATGAACCTGCCGGAAGGCGCGACGACCACGACCATCGAAAGCAAAACCAATTTCACCGGCGCCGTGCCGGTGGGCGAAATCGCCTATGGCGAGGCGACGCCAATTCATATCGGTCGCTCGACCCAAGTCTGGCAGACACGGATCACCCGGGAGAACGGCAAACTCGCGGCTGTCGTAACGCAAACCCAGATGGTGAAACTGCCGGGATCATAGAGGTGACCGCCACCGCGAGTTTGTATCATCAGGTCGCTGACTGGCAGTGACTAACACCGAATGTGCAGATGCACCCTTAGACCGGATCAGCGGCTCGTCCGCCGTCGCTCGAAGCGTGTAGGCGCCGGCGCATTCAGTCATCCTTGCTAGGCGGATTTATGGGAGAGCGTGTGAGGTCCGCAGGTCGGCCACTCGGACGCTATTTAGAGGTGTCCTTTTGAACACATAGCGGCCGCCCTGGTGAACATTCTGGTTTCTCCTCGCTGATGCTATTGTTCGATTCCGGCCCGGCATTATCTCGTGGCTACAACCGAAGAAGAGGATTGGAGAACTGTGGCAGATTCTGCCACGCGGCATGGCTTCGCTCAGTTGACAACCGACTGTGATTCGCCGGACAACACCGCCGAACAAAATCTCAGCGCCCCGCACGGCCTACAGGAAAAAAATGAACGAGTTCATCAAAGAACTTCGGCGGCGGCATGTGCCACGTTTTGCGGTGATTTATATTGTGACCGCATGGTTGGCGCTGCAGGTGGCAACAACGCTGCTCGAAGCGGGCATTGTGCCACAAATTGTGGCGACCATCGTCTTTTACGGCTCGCTGATCGCTTTCCCATTCGCACTGGTGTTCGCCTGGGTTTTCGACATCGATCTCAAAAAAGGTCTGATACCAACCTCGGGATTTGAGCAAGCTGGAACGGGAGACGAGGTGAGGGCAAACCAGCCACGCATCCCGCCCGCGAAATCAATCGCTGTGCTCCCATTTGCGGACAGGAGCGTTGGTGGTGATCAGGGATTTCTCTCTGATGGTATCGCCGAGGAAATCCTGAACGCGTTGGTGAAGGTTGAAGGCTTACGCGTTGCGGGCCGAACATCCTCCTTCGCCCTGAACGGCAAAGACTTTGATCTGCCAACCATTTGCAAAATGCTTAACGTCGCCCATGTCCTCGAAGGATCGGTTCGCAAGCAGGGCGATCGGATTCGGGTGACCACCCAGCTGATCAAGGCCGAAGACGGATTTCATCAGTGGTCAGAGACCTTTGATGGCTGTATGGATGACATTTTTGACTTTGAAGATCAGATTTCCCTTGCGGTTGCGAGTGAACTAGAAGTCGTCTTGAGCGAAAAAAAGGACGATCATCTAGTTGTGAAGTGTACTGACAACAGTGATGCCTACACTTTGTTCTTGCAAGGCAAGGCCCTATTCGCACAGCGGATCGGCGACAATTTGCCCAAAGCAATCGCCTTGTTTGAAGAAGCAGTTGCAAAAGACCCGCTGTTTGCGCGGGCTTGGACAGCCATGGCGCGAGCCCAGGTGCTTTTACCAACATATGTTCGTGGTGTTGACAGGTACGAAAGCATGAACCAGGCAGAACAAACGGCGCGGAAAGCCTTGTCCTTGAATCCGAAATCCGATGGTGCCCATGCGGTACTTGGTTCTGTGAATCTGGAGCGGCGCAACTACGTCGAAATGCAACGGGAGTATAAAACGGCGCTTGCTCTTAGTCCGGAAGATATGACAACGCCGCAATGGTACGCCCAGAGTCTTTTGACCGTAGGTCGGATCGAAAAAGCCGAGAAAGTGTTAAAAAGGATCGTCGACGTAGACCCAGTTGCCATTTTAGCGGTTCATTTTCTTTCGCTTGCGCAGTGGATCCGAGGTGATATGGAGGGCTCCGAGCTGAACGGCACCCAGGCCCTGAAGATGGGGTTTCTGGGGGCAAATCTTCAGCTTGCAGAGATTGCAGCAGCGCGCGGTGATGCTGACCGCGCTGGCTTGCTGACAGCGGATGCGATCCTCGGTCTGGCAACCGATTTTTCTGATGAAGAGCGGGCTCTGTTAGGGCGCGGTGTTTTTGGTAACGCAAAAGATCGGGTGCGGGCACTTGAGTTTGTGGATAGCTACATGTCTTCAGACGGCCCCCAGGCCGAACCCTTCATCCCTTATTTTCTCGTCCGGATCGGTGAGCCGGAGCGGGCGATCAAGCTGTTCAGAACGGCGAAGGCGTCGGTAGAAGCTTTGTTTTTCTATGGCGTGTGGGGGCCGCATAGTGCAAAAACCCGTCAGCATCCTGAGTTCAGGAAACTAGTTGAGGAAATCGGGATGGTCGATTATTGGCGCGAGTATAGCTGGCCGGACAGTAGCACGGTATCGCCTGATGGTGATTTCACGTTTGCGTAGTCCGCAGTCGGTTTGTTGTCTTGTTGCCTGAGAATTCGTGAATGCCTGAGGCATTGCTGAGGAATTGCTGAGACGCGCTCTCGTGATCAGCTGCTGACCTTACCGTGACCATGCTCCGAGCCAAGATATTCTGCTGACTGCATTTCCATGAGGCGGCTGGTCGTGCGTTCAAATTCAAAACTGCCATCGCCTTTAGGGTAGAGATCCTGAGGTGACGCATCGGCCGAACAGACAAACTTGGTTTTGTGCTCGTATAAGGCATCAATCAGTGTGACGAAGCGTTTAGCTTCATTACGTTTTTCCGGTGACAGTGACGGTATCCCGTCCATGAACAATGTGTTGTAGTTGCGTGCGACGGCAAGGTAATCCTCAGCCCCCAGGGCTTGTTTACACAATGCCTCAAAGGAGATGCGTGCCGCGCCGCGCGCCGCGCGTGGAATTGCTAGGTGGCGGCCCTTGATGGTCAGCTCTTCTTGTTCCTCATGGGTTGCCTTGGTGAGCCGGTCCCAGGCGGCATCCATTGCCGCATCAGCCTCGGTCCCGAGTGGGTTATGATAAACAGTTGCACCCATTAGCTGATCTAGGCGGTAGTCCCGGGCCGCACCTAATTCGTGCACATTCAGCTGCTGCTTCAAAAGCTCGATAAATGGCAGGAACAATTGCCGGTTAAGGCCATCTTTATAAAGATCATCTGGATGGCGGTTTGAAGTGGCGACAATGACTGTCCCGAACCTGAACAGGCTTTCAAAAAAACGGCCGAGGATCATGGCGTCGGCAATGTCCGTCACCTGAAATTCATCGAAGCAAAGAAGGTGCGCCTTCTGGAAGGTCGCTCGGGCCACATGCGGTAATGGATCATCAATGTCGGCCTTGCGCACCAAAAAAGGCTTACGCTTGCGCTCGGCATTGGACATAGCTCGCCAGGCAGCAATTTGCTCGTGGATTTCGGCCATGAATTCATGGAAATGGACACGGCGTCGGATTGGTGTTGGCGCTGTCTGGTAAAAAAGATCCATTAAAAGGCTTTTACCGCGGCCAACACCGCCCCACATGTAAATCCCCTGTGGCGGTCTTTTCTCGCGGCCAAAAAACCCTTTTTTGCGTGGTACATAGCTTTTAAGCGGACCATACAATTTCTGCAGAAGCCGGACGGCCTGAAACTGCGCCCGGTCCGCGTAAAGCTCGCCGTTCTCGATCAAGTCGTCATATGCAAATTTTGGCCCCGCCATGAAAATTATTTAGAGGCATTTTCGTGTGCGATGCAATCCGCTATAGCGTTGGGCATGGTAACATATGCTGACATCGAGGCGGCGGCGGAGAGGGTTGCGCCGTTTATAAATCGCACCCCTCTGTTGGAAAGCGAGAGCCTCAACGAGCGACTTGGCGGGCGTATTTTTCTCAAAGCGGAATGCCTTCAAAAAACCGGCTCGTTCAAGTTTCGGGGGGCTACTAACAGGATCAGCCAGCTTAATGCGGCGGAAAAGCGGGCGGGAGTCGTTGCCTTTTCTTCCGGCAACCATGCCCAGGGAGTCGCGCTCGCCGCGAAACTTCACGGCGTACCGGCGACCATCGTGATGCCAGCAGATGCGCCCCAGACGAAGATCAAAAATACCGAGCGGCACGGTCCTCGCATTGTCCTCTATGATCGCCGTACGCAGAGCCGTGAGAAGATTTCTGCTGGAATCGCGGCAGAGACGGGCGCGCTTTTGGTGCCGCCATTTGATGATCCCCACATTATCGCCGGACAAGGCACGATCGGGCTAGAAGTGGCAGCACAGGCTGAAAAGCGCGGCGTCCGGTTCGATGATTTTGTCGTTAACATTTCGGGCGGCGGGCTTTCAGCAGGGTCATCGATTGCCCTTGGACAACAAACTCCGCAGACGCAAGTTTGGCTGGCGGAGCCGCGGGACTTTAATGACGCCGGTCGATCGCTCGAAGCGGGCCATCAGCTGCGCAACGCGCCAGGCGGCCAGTCCATCTGCGATGCGTTATTGCAGCCGGTGCCGGGAGATCTCACATTCCCGATACTGAAAAAAAATGGCGTGCGCGGCCTTGCCGCCAGTGATAAGGAAGTGCTCGCCGCAATGCGGTTGGCGTTTGAGGAATTCAAACTAGTGTTGGAGCCAAGTGGGGCTGTCGCTCTGGCCTGTGTGCTGCAGGGGCGACTGCAAGTTACCGGGCGAACAATATGTGTCGTTTGTACTGGTGGCAATGTAGATGCCGAATTGTTTTGGCGCGCGATTGCGTGAGTTTTGTTACAAGCCGACAAGCTCTCTTTGAAATTCCATTTTTAGTTTCGAGATCTGCCAGCAGTTCTGTTTTTCTTGAATTTCAAACACCAAAACGGTTCGATTGCCCCGAAAGAGTGAATATTTGGGGCCTACAGATTTCTATCTCGGCGCACAGCGCCGCGCTCTTGATGCCAAGGCTGAGCGTCGCACGAATACGGCCACCAGTATTTTCATGCATCGTTGATATAGCTGTCGATCGCGCTACGGATGCCGGCAAAAACGTCTTCAAAGGAAGCGAGCTTTTCGTCGTCTGCTCCCTCAACAGCTGCCGGGTCGGGAAAGCCCCAATGCAGTTTGAGCGGCGCATCGCAGCCTGGCTTTACCGGCCAGATCGGGCAGACTTCACCGGCGGCATTGTCACAGACCGTGACAACCACATCCATGATGGGCGCGCCTTTTGCTGCGAACTCATCCCAGCTTTTTGACCGCACCGGGCCACCATCGCCGCCGACAACTTTAATATCATGCAGCGCCAGTGTTTTCAGAGCGAACGGATTGGGCGAGCCGGTCGGGTGAGAACCGGCCGAATAACCGCGCCATTCACCAGCGCCAATGTGGTTCAGCCAACATTCCGCCAGGACTGATCGCGCGGAATTGCCGGTGCAAAGAAACAGGACGTTGTTCATGAAATCAGGCCCTTTTAGTCAACTGGTTTGGCTGGCTGGCGGCTTCTTTAATGACATAAGGGCCGCACAAGCGTGGATCTCCCTGACAGCAGTCAACCAGCAAGAAGTCAACCAAAGTGCGGATGCCAGGGTAGTCGGCCTTGTAGAATATGTGGCGCCCTTCACGGCGCGCGTTGACCAGGCCGGCGCGCTCAAGTTCTTTCAGGTGAAAAGAGAGTGTCGACGGGCCGACGTTCATTTCTGCCGCAATTTCGCCTGCGGCTATTCCTGCTGGCCCTGTCTTGATCAGCGTTTTGAAAATATCGAGGCGGGTTTCCTGCGAAAGCGCAGAAAAAACTAAAACTGCCTCTAAAATTTCCATATTTCCAGTAATATCAAAATATAATAATGTGTCAATTGGCTAAAATTTTAGCAGGATGCCTAACCCGACATTCAAATCTAATGCCTATAAATGGAGACAAATAAAAACATGACGCACCGTTCTCCCCGACGAACATGAGTGCGAACGAGGTATGAGTATGAGTAAGTCTACAGTTTTCATCGTCGTGGCCATGCTGGCCAATATGGTCGTTATCCCGGCACAGGCGGATACTACAATTTACACAACCAGTGAATTGAGCGGCGGCAATGCGGTGGCAAATCCGGGCAATTCACTAGGGTTGCCTGACAGTTCTGTGGCAACGCTTTCTGGGTTTTCCTGGATCGCCTATCAAACCGATGCTTTTTTTAACGCGTTTGACATCACCGTCGAGCTAACCGGCGTAACGACGTCGACGACGCTGGCAGTTTTTGCGGGCCAAACAAATGGCGCTGGCGGTTTTATAAATCTCGCGTTTGTCTTTTTTGAAGCCGTCAATGGCAGCAACAATATCGTCAGTGCTGGGCTTTCCAGTCATTGTGCGAGCATCGGTGGCTGCGACACTTTCATCGTCTTCAACTTTGAAACCGGCACGTTGTCACTGGACAGTGCCGACACAACGCTTGGGTTGGCAGCATTAAGCGCGGTGGCCGCCAATCCCGAACCTGGCACATGGGCATTTATGTTACTCGGCTTTGCAATGCTCGCATGGCAGTTGAAGCGTCTTAAAAAAGGGGGCGTTACTTCTGGACGCCCGCAAAATCTACCGCATTCGGCGTTTGCCTGAGTAGGTTAGCGCAAACCCTACCTGTAATATTTTCTCATGTGTTCGCTGCCAGGCTGAGCAAACGGTAACGATGCACCATAAACTCGCAGGTTGCATTGGCGGCGTACCGTTGAATACTACCGCGAGCGCTCAACCAACATCCGTTTGATCCCGGCAATTGCTTCTGCCGGGTTTAGTCCTTTAGGGCAAACCTGCGTGCAGTTCATGATTGTATGGCAGCGGTAAAGCTTGAAATTGTCTTCCAACATGTCGAGCCGGGCATTGCGCTCGTCGTCGCGCGAATCCTGAAGCCAGCGATAGGCTTGCAATAGTGCTGCCGGTCCGAGATATTCATTCTCGTCACCCTTGTCTCCGTTCCACCAGTAAGACGGACATGACGTTGAACAGGAGGCACACAGAATACATTCATACAAGCCGTCAAGTTTCTCCCGCTCACCCGGTGTTTGAGAGTGTTCAGCAGCCGGGTTATCATTGCTTTGCAAAAATGGCTGGATTTCAGCATGTTGTTCGTAAAATTTGCTCAGGTCTGTTACAAGATCCTTGACGACCGGCTGGTGGGGCAGGGGATGGACCGCGATGTTACCTTTCCCGCATTCATCCATACCTTTGGTGCAGGCAAGCGTATTGGCACCGTTGATGTTCATGGCGCAAGAGCCACAAATCCCTTCACGGCAGGAACGGCGCAGGGTCAGCGTCGGATCGATATTGTCTTTGACCCACAGCAAACCATCGAGAATCATCGGTCCGCAATCATCGACATCAACATAAAAAGTGTCTAGCCGAGGATTCTCAGCGTCATCGGGCGACCAGCGATAAATCCGATACTCACGCAGGTTTGCGGCACCGTCCGGTTTTGGCCAGACTTTGCCTTTGATAACTTTGGAGTTTTTCGGGAGTGTTAGTTCGACCATTGGTTGGCTTCCTTAATAGACTCGTGCTTTTGGTGCGATTTTTTCCAGCTCGATTCCCTCTTCGATCAGATCCGTATGTACGGGGCGGTAGCCGAGTTTGACTTCACCGGCGTTGGAGACCCATGCAAGCGTATGCTTTCGCCAGTTCTCATCGTCACGCCCGGCGAACGGTCCATCCTTAAAGTCTTCGCGCGCGTGTGCCCCGCGACTTTCTTTTCGGGCTTCTGCGCCGTACACGGTGCTAATGGCATTGGTCATCAGGTTTTCAAGTTCCAGCGTCTCCATAAGGTCTGTATTCCAAACCATTGAATTGTCGGAGACTTTCAGGTCATTCAGCCCTTTGTAGGCCTCGTCCATCCTGCGGCAACCCTGGGCCAGGGTCTCTTGGGTGCGGAAGACGGCAGCATCTTCCTGCATGATCTTTTGCATTCTGGTTCGCAATTCTGCAGTCGGTGTACCGCCGCTGGCATGCCGAATACGATCAAAGTGATCTAGGATCCCGTCACAGGTGGCTTTGTTGATCTCAGGGATTGCGGACTTAGCATCGACGACTTCACCAGCACGGATTGCAGCAGCGCGTCCAAACACAACCAGATCAATCAGCGAATTTGAGCCGAGGCGGTTTGCGCCATGAACAGACGCGCAGCCAGCTTCTCCGACTGCCATTAATCCCGGCGCCGTGGCGTTCGGGTTGTCCTTGGTTGGATTAAGCACCTCGCCCCAATAATTTGTCGGGACGCCGCCCATATTGTAATGGACAGTAGGCAGGACCGGGATCGGTTCCTTGGTCACGTCAACACCCGCAAAGATTTTTGCAGATTCAGATATACCCGGCAGTCTCTCTGCCAGAACTTCTGCCGGAATGTGGTTGAGGTTCAGGTGAATATGGTCTTTGTCCTTACCAACGCCGCGCCCCTCGCGAATCTCAATGGTCATACAGCGCGAGACGACGTCACGTGATGCCAGATCCTTCGCGGTTGGCGCGTAACGCTCCATGAAGCGTTCGCCCTCTGAATTGGTTAGATAGCCACCCTCGCCCCTGGCACCTTCCGTAATCAGACAGCCCGATCCATAGATGCCGGTCGGATGGAACTGGACAAATTCCATGTCCTGAAGTGGCAAGCCTGCCCTTGCAATCATGCCGCCACCATCACCTGTGCAAGTGTGCGCTGATGTTGCGGAGAAATAAGCGCGGCCATATCCGCCCGTGGCCAATACCACCATTTTCGCGGAAAACCTGTGGATGGTCCCTTCATCCAGATTCCACGCAACGACACCGGTACAGCTCCCGTCCTCGGACATGATCAGATCCAAGGCAAAATATTCGATGAAAAATTTGGCGTTATGGCGCAGCGACTGGCCATAAAGAGTATGGAGAATAGCGTGACCTGTGCGGTCCGCGGCCGCACAAGTGCGCTGAACCGGTGGGCCTTCACCGAAATTCTGCATGTGACCGCCAAACGGGCGCTGATAAATCTTACCGTCCTCGGTACGACTGAAGGGGACACCATAGTGTTCCAGCTCATAGACCGCCTTCGGCGCTTCCATCGCCAAATACTGCATTGCGTCGACGTCGCCCAGCCAGTCGGAGCCCTTGACTGTATCATACAAGTGCCACTGCCAGCTGTCCGGGCCCATATTTGTTAGTGATGCGGCAATGCCACCCTGCGCAGCGACCGTGTGGGAGCGGGTCGGAAAAACTTTTGTGATGCAGGCGGTGCTGAGCCCCTGTTCCGCCATGCCTAGCGTGGCCCGCAACCCGGCCCCGCCGGCGCCCACAACCACAACGTCATAGGCATGGTCAACTATGTCATATGAAGTGCTCATATTGTGCCTTTGTTTCGTGTTCAGACGATCAGTGTAATAGCTATTATCGACCAGAGGGCGACAGCGCCGAGAATGAGAGCGAATAGGGTGTTGAGAAAAAGTAACATGCCTCGTGTATCGGGCTTGTGGATGTAGTCGTCGATCAGTATCTCAATACCGAGGCGCATGTGAAAAAACCCGGCCAGGATAAGCAGGCCAAGAGGCAATGCGGTCCACGGTTTCGCAATCCACACCATCAGTTCAGGGCGCGTATCGTCTGCGTGAGAGATTAGGGCGATGACAAACCAGATCACCAGCGGGATCATGACAAGCGCCGTGCCGCGTTGGAAAATGAAATGAGCAGTACCTTTTTGTGACATCGATCAGCTCCCTGCGCCCATGACCATCGCCATCGCCCAGATAAGGGATGTCAGAATGATCGAGCCGACAAAGGCGACCCAGCCGGTTAAGGTCGCGGTCTCTTTTGAAAAACCATAGCCAGCGTCCCAGAACAAAAATCGTAACCCGTTGATCAGATGAAAAGATATCGACCAAGTGTAACCGACAAGGATCATCAGGCCGAGAGGAGAGCCGAATATCGACTGAACCGTGGTGTAGGCATCGTCGCCCATGGCGGCAGCGGCAAGCCAGACCGTGATCAAAATCGCACCACCATATTGTGCCGCGCCCGTGACCCGGTGAAGTATGGAAGCTGCCATGGTGACGGTCCAGCGCCAGACTTGTAAATGGGGTGAAAGCGGGGCGGTTGTCTGATTTGACATTGTTCTGTTCGTTCTCCCTCTCAGGCCGCGAAGATAGATAAAGAGCACGGCAAGTCAACGCGTTACATCTGTTTTTGGGCGTTTGCAGCCCCAAAGTGATCGCTTGTACCAATATTCTGTGGGGTCATTTACAACTTGCCATGGACAAAAGCCCCGGTTTTGCGCCACTCTGCCGGCTGTAGGTGAACAAAGGTGCGAGTCAAAATGGGGAAAACAACAGTGAAATCAGGCGTTCTTGCCGCGATAACGGCCGCTTTGGTGTTTTCCTGGGCGCCTCTGGTGGCGGCCGAAGTCTCTGACAGCATGTCTGCGGCAGATATTGAGCAACTCTTGAGCGAGGCTGGGCTTGGTGGAAAAATCCTTGAAGACAAGGGGACCGGTGCGCCGGTTGCGCTCGGCAAAATGGGTGAAATCAGCTTTGTCGTAAGAGCGATGGATTGTGGCGGGTCACCGATCGCCTGCAAACGGCTTTTGTTCTTTGCCAATTTTGACCTCAATCGGGACGTGAGCGATACTGATTTCCGCATCGTCAATGACTTCAACGAAGCCCATTTTGACGGCAGAGCCTATGTTATCGAAAACACTAATCAGATGGGGGTCGATTATTTCATCGATTTGACCGGCGGGGTGACATCTGATCATATTTCAAGCCGTCTTTCGCGCTGGCGTGGTGTTGTCAACACCTTCCTCAAGGACATTCGCAGCGCCAGTACCGGTTCTTAAGAAATCGCCGAACAATTTTGCTGTAAAGCGTGCTTGACAGCTGATCTCTAGCTTGTAAAGGGCACTTTACCGAAGGTTCCCCTATTTTGTTTGTTATTCGGCGGTGTAAATAGGCAAAATCTTTCTGCTGAACATACCGGCCGCGCTCACCTTCACCAGCTGGTTCCTGTTAATGGGCCTTGTGCTGATCAAATTCGACGACTTAAGGATCTCAGGAACCGGTTTCTCAAAAAAGCAGAAAGAGAAGGAGGCATAAATGAACAATCCGCCATTCTCATCTTTTTGGCGGCGGTGATGATCAAAGGAGTGAGGTTCTTCGGCAATGAGTTAAAGGGATAAGGTAACACAGCCATGAACAACAAATTGCCGCAGCTCAGAGATCAAAACGGTTGGAGCCAGGGCGCGCTGGCAAGCCGGCTGGGGGTCTCGCGCCAGACGATTAACGCTCTTGAGAAGGGTCGATATGATCCGTCCTTGCCGCTAGCATTCAAGATCGCCCGGTTGTTCAAATTGAGTATTGAAGATATTTTCAACGAAACACATGGAGGGGTCAATGACTGACACTCAGCAAGCTGACGTAAATTGGGACACGGGCGTAAAGTTAATTGTACCGAAGGCGCATGTTTACGCGGAGATTCCTGAGACAGCACGCCCGGTGAGCGGTATATGGGCGATCCCGCAAACGATTTTGATTTTCCTGCTGGCCGCGATTTTCGCCGTTATGGTTGTGCTTATTGTGGGATTTGTCGTTGGGCTGGTTGGGGTTGGCAGCGGTCAATTGACTGAAGCAGAATTACAGGATCCTTCAGGCTGGTTTTTAGGACTAGTCATCGTCGCAGCTGTCATCGCTTTTTTCGGCGGGCTGATGCTGATCACGATGCTCAAGGTTAAAATGGAGAAACGATCTCTTGCATCCGCCGGCCTTGATGGATTTCTTTATGGCGGCCGGTTCTGGAAAGGATTCTGCGGCGGGGTTTTCTTGGCTCTCATTTTGACCTTGCCGTCAGTGCTAGTCGGCTCACCGACAGGGATGGAGGCACCTGAACAGTTGAATTGGGATCATGTTAAATCGACTGGGTTTGCTCTCTTTTTTGTGGGAATTTTTCTTGTCGTGCTAATCCAGGCATCAAGCGAAGAAGTTCTTTTTCGCGGTTGGATGATGAGTGGCACTGCAGCCCGCCATGGCCTCTTTTTCAGTGTACTGTTCTCATCGGTCATCTTTGGCCTTTTTCATGGCGACAGGTTCGTTGCCGGCCCGATCTGGGGGCTTTATGCTGTGCTGGCAACCGGCAGCTTGGGCGTTCTTTTGGCCGGTGTATCGAAGGCGTCGGGATCGGTGTTGCCCGCCGCCGGCATACACAGTGGCTACAATGTTACATTGATTTCTGCGGCGGTCGCATTTGTTGCAGCATCGAGCGAAGACGGAGACCTGATGGCGGCGTTCTCGAAGGCATTCGATCTTGAAAACCTGCAACCACCGGAACTTGGCCTGCCGTTCTTTGTGGACGTGGCAGTGCGGGTTGCCGTGCCTGTTGGCATCGGATTGTGGCTGATGGGCAGAGCTCGCAAAACCTGAAACCGGTTTCCTAATCTTACGGGACCAGCAATTTACAGGGTTGCCCCTATTGGGGCCAGCATTGCATTTTTTTGCCTCTCGTGGTCTCTTTTGGGGTGGCTGAGTGGTGCAAAGGGGTGGCGATATCCCCGTTTCTATGAGGAGGATTTGGTCTCATGCGTTGGCAGGGTAGAAGAAAAAGCACAAATGTTGTCAACCGTCGCGGTGAAGGTGGGCAAGGACTGGCTGGTGGTGCAGGGCTCGCCGGTTTGGCGTTTACCCTGATCAAGCTCATTTTTTCAAAATTCGGCATCGGCGGGATCATTGTTCTAGTGATTGGATTCTTCGCACTGCGCGCAATTGGCATCGACCCGTTGCAACTGATAACGGGCACCGGCCCACAAACCGCGCAGCTTGGCAATTCGTCTGGCGCCGGGGAAATAAATCTGTGCGAAGATGGCGATGAAACCGACCAGTTTTTGTGTGCTGTCCTCGGATCGACGGAGGATGTGTGGAACGCCGAATTTGCAAAACGTGGCTCTGACTACCCCGAGCCAAAGCTCAATCTGTTCTCAGGCGGGGTGCAAGCCGGCGGTTGCGGATATGCATCTTCTGCAGTCGGACCGTTTTACTGTCCAGCGACTCGCGAACTCTATCTCGATACTGGATTTTTCAAAGAACTGTCAGGCAGATTTGGCGCCGACGGTGATTTTGCCCAAGCCTATGTCGTGGCTCACGAGATTGGCCATCACATCCAGACAGTAACCGGTACTTCTGACCAGGTGCAGCAAGCCAAACAGGGTCGCTCGGAACTGGAACAAAACGCACTACAAGTCCGGATGGAACTACAGGCAGATTGTCTGGCTGGCGTATGGGCGTTCCACGAAGATCGAATGGAACCACTCGAGGACGGTGATATCGAAGAAGCGCTGAATGCTGCTAATGCCATTGGCGACGACACCTTGCAGCGGCAGGCAGGACAGCAGCCAATGCCGGACAGTTTTACACACGGTTCCTCAGATCAACGCAAACGCTGGTTCAAGACCGGTTACAAAAATGGTCTAATGGAAGATTGTGATACATTTAACGCATCAAACCTTTGAGGTTCAGGTATTGAGAAACTCGATCAGTAAGTCAAACCGGTCCTGACCCCAGAACTTCTGTGTACGTCCCGCTTTTTCTAGGACGGCAAACGGTACGCCGAAGACCTGATCGCGATCGACGAGCACAGCACACGCCGTGAGGTCTCTATCAAGGCTTGCATCAGTTTTCGCCTGTTTGGCCAGGCCCTCATCGAGGCCTGACGCCACTGCACAGCTGGTGAGGACTTCAATATCGGAAATATTTTTGCCTTCCCCCCAGCGTGCGTCAGAAACAGCAAGCGCGAAGGGCAGTCCCTTGCCAAGTTTGTCTGCCGCCAGAAAGGCTTTGTTGGCCCGGGTCATGCTGACGTCAAACGGGTCGGGCAGTTGTGTGCCAAGGTCCATTCTTGCCGCCATCCGGGGTGCGTCTTCTGCGTAGTAGGCAAGTTTTGGTGGGCTTGATAACGGATCAAAAAATGCTGCGCCACCCGCAGGCCCTGTAAACGGGATGCAACGCGTTGGGATGATTTTCGGCAGGTCGGCGCGGACTACTTTATGCAAACCAAGCCGAGAGTAAGGGCTGCGAAACCCGAAATAGATACGTAGCTCGTCAGTCATGCTGTACAGCTCTTTTTTTTGCAGTCACTTCTAATGTGAAAGTGACTATCTGTAGAAAGTGGCTATTTGTCAATACCGGTGTTTCATTGCGATGGTACGCCTACGGAAATTACAAGGCCTATTTCCAGTGATCGCCAATCCAGGGAGCTGGTTTGGTGTGTTTATAGAACTTCTTGAAGAACGGCGCTTTCCACTTGCCTACTCTGGCTTCATCAGGGTCTGGCTTGCCAGTAAAGGCAACAATCCTTGCTGTCGCTGGCAGGTCGGGACTTCGGATCCAGTTTAGAGGAAATTTGGGCACCAGGTTGTGCTTGAATGACACACACCACTTTGCAGGCCAAAATTTCTGATCAGGAATATATACAGAAATATATTGTTGTTCAATCAAGTGTTCCGACAGGACCTTATCTGGGTCTGCATTAAAAATGTCAAAAATTCGCGCGTGTTTTCCAGCAGGAAATCTGTAAGCGGACGTATTACCGATGCTCTGGCCCATCTGTGTCCAATTCTCAATCACACAATACGCGCCAGGCTCGTAAGTAAAAAAGTCATCAAGACTGCTGACGATAATAAGATCAACATCAAGAAACAAAACATCACCCTCGAGGTCTGCAAGCGGATATTGCCAGCAGGAAAGTTTCCGCCAGGGCGTCCATTGATATTCTTCCGGTAAATTGATCGGGGGGAGGGGCAATGCCTCGACACCCGCAACCAGGCCTGTGCTGTCATCGGTAAAGCAGATGAACCGTAATGGACCCGTGATGTTTCTCGCGACACCAGCATACAAACGGTTGACAAATTCGGGGCCATAGCGGGTTCCCCATTTCATACAAATGACAGTTTTCTGGCTCATCGGGCGTGTCTTTCGTCCTGCTGGTCTGTCCGGCAACACCGGCTGTGCTCCAGGTGCGATACCGCACTTTCTGTGTTCATGGATTGATGCTTTAATGAAGGCGAAGAAAATTATCCAGAGGGATTGCCTGATGAGCAAAAATTTACCGGTTACAGGTGGCTGCCAGTGCGGGAAAATCCGTTACGCCATGCACACAGAGCCGCAGAACGCGCATGTTTGTCACTGCCGGATGTGCCAGCGTGCCACAGGCGGCTTGTTCGCCGCGCTAGCGGGTGCTCCGAAGGACAGGCTGAAATGGACCAAGGGCGCGCCAACTTTCTTTGCCAGCTCCAATCTTGCAACACGCGGGTTCTGCCCGGATTGCGGCACGCCGCTCACATTCGCCTTCAACGATCCAGAGGCAAGGATCTATGTAACGATCGGGTCTTTGGACAATCCGGAACTTGCCGCTGTCACTTGTCAATATGGTGTCGAGGGCAAGCTTTCGTTCGTTAATTTCTGTGAGGACTTGCCGAAGGAGCGCACTGGCGAGGCCGAGGGGCAAGAAGAGTTTTTCAAAAGCCTCAAATCAAATCAGTACATGGATTAAATGAGGTAATTTACGCATTATTCTTCATGGCATCGAGGTAAATTGACCGTTTTGGTGCTTCAAATAATTTCTGCACCATCGGCTCGAACGCTGCCAGCGGCATGGTCTCGTATTCAGGATCAAATGCCATTTGGTCATATTGGTGACAAAACTCTGCTGTATATTGATAGTTTTCATGTCCCTCGAAATTGTCGCGCATATTCCGGTCAATACCGATATAATGAAAGAAATAATAGCCCTGGAAAATACCGTGATGTTCGACCATCCAGTGATTTTGCTCAGAAACGAATGGTTTCAGGATTGCCGCGGCAATGTCTGGGTGGTTGTACGATCCAAGCGTATCGCCGATATCGTGCAACAAGGCACAGACGACGTATTCCTCATCGCGGCCATCACGATGGGCGCGGGTAGCCGTCTGCAAGGAATGTTCAAGCCGATCAACCGGAAAACCACCGAAGTCTCCGTCCAGAATGCGAAAATGCTCTAACACGCGGTCCGCAAGGCCTTTGTTGAACTCGATCGCGTTGACGGCGATTTTCATCCAGTCTTCCTGCGTACCCTCGGTCATGGCCTTGAATTGGGCGCGGTCGGCGTTGGTTCCGTCTGCCATCGGTTTCTCTCCCTTTTGATTTAGAGTATACCCATCTTGGGTAACGAGGAAAGCCGCCGCACCAGTTTCTAGTGGGCCGGGCTGGCGCCAAGAGCAGCATCCATTTCGGACATTATTATACGGACCGCGGCCCGCGGGTTGCTGGCATTCAAAATCGGCCGGCCAATGACCAGGTGATCTGCACCCGCCTTGATCGCTTCGGCCGGTGTGACGATCCGTTTTTGGTCGTCACTCGCCGCACCAGCAGGACGGATGCCTGGTGTGACGATTGTCAGGTCAGACCCAAACCGTGCACGGATGGCCGCAGCTTCCCGGGCTGACGCAACGATACCGTCGACACCCGCCCTGGCCGCCATCTCTGCTCGGTACAAAACCAGTTCGTGCACAGACATATCGATGCGATTTTGCTTCAAAGTTTCTTCATTCCAGCTGGTCAACACAGTAACGGCCAAGATCTTGAGCCGTTCATTGTTTCCGCGCCCTTGTATAGCACCAGCAAGGGCATCGGGATCAGCATGTATGGTGATGAAGTCGCCGCCGAGTTTTACGGCGCTTGCAACACCTTTTTCAACGGTTGCACCGATGTCGAGAAATTTGAAATCGAGGAAAACCTTTTTGCCTTTGCCAAGCAAGCGCCGGGCGAGCGCGGCACCTCCAAGCGGCATCAATTGATATCCAATTTTGTAAAACCTTGCTCTGTCACCCAGCAATGCGACCGTTGTTTCGGCTTGTTCCAGCGATGAAACATCGAGCGGGACGATCAGACGATCGATCAGATCGGGCGCACCTGTCATTGAGCGGTCCTGATGATCATGGTACCGAGACCGCGAGCGTGTCGTGATGAGCCGAAATTAGTGTGCGCAGATATGGGCCAATATCGGCCCTGCTTTTGAACCCCGCATCGCGGGCAATCTGTTCTTTTGCCGCGTCCTCAACCTCCGATGGTTTCGCATAATCCTGAAGTGACGTGTAAAATCCGATGGTCATCGCGTCTGCATCGCCGCCGCCATCGATCACAAAGATGGTATTAGCCCTGACGCCGATACCTTCAAGGTAGATGTTCTCGATACGCCGTTGCTCAAGAAGTTCCTGTTTCTTACCGGCAAGCGCGTGGAATATTTCGATGTGATAAAAATCGTTCTCCTCAAACAGGGCCGACAAAACTTCCAAAGATGGGCCTGTGGAAAACAGATCCTCACGAAATGACGTCAGCTGATCAAGTCGTTGCAGGTCATCCCTGAATTGTTCATGAGCTTTACGGCGTTTTTCCATCTGACTGGCGGAATAATATTTGCCGTAAGACATCATCGGCTGGATCAGCATGATGTCCCAGTGATCGCCTTGGCTGTGGCGCAACATGAAAGGCGCTTGCGCAGTCCAGCTTTCATAGAACCCTTCGCGCTCCAGCTTTTTGTGGATCTCGATAAACTCAACTAGTCCGCCGGGTGCCGCACGATAGGTTTGCACCCGATAAAGTGTGTCGGCATTTTCTGCGGCGTTGGAAACATGTCCACCAAAAACGGCGAAACACATAATCAACAGAAACTGTGAGATGCGCATGGACAAGCCCCTCCGAAATACGCGTTTTTACTGCTGCGCGCCCGCTGCATTTGCGGCCCTGCTGTTATTTCGTTGCTTTGAGTGCAGGCTTGGTGCGCATCTTCCTAGAGGTTTTCTTTTTGGCTGGTTTTTTCTTTTTGGGGAAGCCCCCCTCAGGTGTTTTCGGCGAATAGAGACAAAGGTCTCGGACAGCGCAGTGCCAACATTCGGGATCGCCAATAGCTTTGCAGATGTAACGGCCATGCAGGATCAGCCAGTGATGCGCGTGATGCAAATAGCCCGGCGGTGTGACTTTCTCGAGCCGCTGCTCTACGGCCAGAACATCCCTGCCACGTGCCAGCCCGGTTCGGTTAGAGACCCGGAAGATGTGGGTATCAACCGCGATGGTTGGCTGACCAAAGGCAACATTGCAAACCACATTCGCGGTCTTGCGGCCGACACCAGGCAATTTCTGCAATTCGTCGCGGTCTTCCGGCACCTGACCAGCGTACTCTTCGATGAGCATTTGTGACAGTTTGATCAGGTTTTTGGCCTTGTTCCGCCACAGACCGATGGTGCGGATATATTCGCCGAGCTGTTCCTCGCCGAGGGCCAGCATTTTTTGCGGCGTGTCAGCGATCGGAAACAACCGATGCGTCGCCTTGTTGACAGCAATATCGGTTGCCTGCGCTGACAGGGCGACAGCGACCAGCAGTGTATACGGATCGTTGTAATTCAGCTCTGTGTCCGGAGCGGGTTTTACTTGTGACAGGCGGTCATAGAACGTCGCAATATCGGCCCGGGTCATATTTTTAGGCATTGGATAGTCAATTCCTCAAAAAAAAGCAGGGCTCAGATTTCTGCAGCCCTGCTTGTTCAGCATTTGGTTAAATTTAAAGATCGACCAGCTTGTCCAGCTTGTCAGCGACAACATAATAAAAGGTCACGCGGCTCTTGTGGCCGCCTTCATCTGCCATCTGCACACAGACTTCGTTGATAATTTCGTCAAGCTCGCTGTCGGATTTGTCCGAACCAAGTTTCTTCTTGCACCAGCTCTCGCGGACGCGTTCCAGCTCCGTCTTGTCCGAACAAGAAACCAATGACGCATCGCGGCTTTGCAGGGCAATCCCGAGGTGTTTTACAATCTTGGTGACAGTTTCTTCGCTGGCGTTAGAGCGGTATTTACGCACATTTTCGATGTAGTCGCTCATGAAGTATCTCCCTTTTCTCTCGGCGATTGCCTGAATGTGAGTGACGCATGCGTGGACATGCTGGCGCTAAATAAGCTTTTTTTTGCCACTTCCGCCAGTGCTGTTTCGATATTTTTGTGAACAGCGTCAGGGCCTTACCGGACCCTGTTGCAGCTGTTTTGAGGAGGCATTAGATTTTGCCCATGACAGTCACCCAAACCATTGAAAACATGCCACCTGTCGCAAAGGGCAGGGCAATGGAGGAGATAACGCCCTCAGCCAGCGATGGCAGCGCAAACCTGTTGTTCAATGCGCTGCTCTATCCCAATCGGTCTTTGCCCAATCACGGGTTTTATGTCGTGATGGCAGTGCTGATTTGCTTCCATATTATTGCAGCAATCATGTATCTGACATCCGGGGCGTGGCCGGTCCTGTTTTTTGCTGGCGCTGATATTGTGGCGGTCTGGGTCGCGTTCAAACTCAGCTACCGTCAGGGCCGCCTGCACGAACGGATTTTGCTGAGCGCCGAAGAATTATGGGTGTGCCGCGTCCTGCCATCTGGCCATGAGACGCGGTGGAAACTTGTGCCGTTCTGGACGCGTGTAGAGATGGAACGTCCGGTCCAGCACGAAAGCCAATTGCGGCTCTCAAGCCATGGCAAAACGTTGGTAGTCGGTGCGTTTTTGTCACCAGCAGAGCGCGGCGAACTGGCCGAAGCGCTTACCGCCGCGCTTGCCACGGCAAAAAACGCTGGTATCCCTTCCCAAACATCCGGGTGATCTCTACTATTCCTCAGCAGTTCCATCGCAGGGGTCGTCTTTGTTAGAGTATTTGCTTTTTTCAGCCATTGTTATCGGCGGGCTTTACGTCGCCTATCGCTGGTGGGCGGCGCGGATAGATAAGGAGCTGGCCGAGGGGGCCGAAGTTGAATATGGCCGCCTTAAGAATTCTGATCCCGAGCTGGTCGGCGATCTCACCGAGGCGCGGTTCGCGGAACTTTACCGCAAAACTGAAATGCCGCGCGCACCAGGATATGTGCTTGCGATAATTGCAGTGTTTCTGATCGGTACACCGATCATGCTTGGCCTTCTTGCCGGCGGTGACTGGGCGATGAACCGTTTTGGGATTATTCCTAATCCATCGGAAGTTGTTGGACGGTTCATGCTAAATGATGACGGTGAGGCCCGGTTGATCAACGACATGCCGCCCGAAGCCCTGCAATATTATGTGCGAGATCTTGGTGGGTTTTATTATTTCTTCGGTATGCTGTTTTTCTGGGGCGCGATTGTCTGGTTTTTCATGAGCCGTTTTCACCAGCGCCGCCCGGGATTTCTGCGCGATGAACTCATTCGTGAGCGTTAGACTTTTTTCGAGATCGTAAAAGAAATTGCCAGACTGATGATCAGCGGCAACCAGATCGGTAATTCGCCAATGCCGGGTTTTTCAAAAGCTGCAGCCAGATGGTCGTCGATGCACCACCACAAAAGCCATAACCACATAGTCTGTCCCCATGGTTGACGCCCGAGCCTTACATGGGGCTCAAAATGAAGACAATCAAGAGGCAGCTTTTTCCGGTGCGTAGATAAAGACGCGATCACAATAACCGCACTCGGCGTAACCCTCATCATTAAGGGAGTAGTACACTTTGGGGTGCCCCAGTGGTCCGTCACCGCCATTACAGGCAACGCGGGCCTCTTTGACATAAGTGATTTCAGGCACATCGCCGAGCTTGGCGAGAATTTTTTCTTCGTTCGCGGTGATCTCAGCCATGACGGGGCCTCTTATGCTGCGGGTCTCAGCCAACCCTTTTCTGCCAGTCCGGGTCGCAAATCAAGAAATGTCGGTAACCCGTCGCATTGCTTGACGCAACCCGGAGCAGCGCCGATATGTTGGGCCAACCAAGAGATGATACGATGCCCGACGGACAACGTTTGCCTGCAGACAGCGCCACGACTGACCAAAAAAACTGGGCCATCGCCGCCTATGGTGTGCGCAAGATCTACAAGGGCGACAAAAAAACTGAACCGAAAGAGGCCTTGAAAGGGATCGATCTTCAAATCCCGCAAGGCTCTATTTTCGGGTTGCTCGGGCCAAATGGTGCCGGAAAATCAACCTTCATCAATATACTTGCCGGCCTCGTGACCAAAACCGCCGGCAAGGTCGATATCTGGGGCTTTGACATTGACAAAAATCCGCGACAGGCACGGGCCTCAATCGGGGTCGTGCCACAGGAAATTTCAGCGGACGTTTTTTTTACACCGGCAGAAGGGCTTGAAATTCAGGCCGGGCTCTACGGCGTTCCAAAAGAACAGCGCCAGACAATGGCAATTCTAAAAAAATTGCAGCTTGAGGATAAAGCAAACGCCTATGTGCGAACCCTGTCGGGTGGGATGAAACGACGGCTACTCGTCGCCAAGGCGATGGTTCATCAGCCACCCGTGCTGATTCTTGATGAGCCGACAGCCGGTGTCGATATCGAGTTACGCAAGCAGATGTGGGATCACGTGATGGAGCTGCATGGGCAAGGGGTGACCGTCATTTTGACGACCCATTACCTCGAAGAAGCCCAAGAACTGTGTGACACTATAGCGATTATTCATCATGGCAAGGTTGTGACCTGTCAGCCAAAATCTGAACTGATCGCATCGCTGGATTCAAAGATGCTGATCGTTGTGCCGGAAGTGCCGCTAACAAAAACCCCGATCATGAACACCGGCTATTCGGCGGAGCTGAGGGACGATGGCAATCTCTATGTCTCTTATAAGCCAAGCATGATCAAAGTTGCTGATATTCTCAGTGATATCAATCTGGCGGGTATCCAGGTGAAGGACTTGTCGACCGCCGAAGCAGACCTTGAAGATGTATTCATGGAACTGACTTACGGCAGTGACGGGTAGAGCCCGCCTTTGACAATGGGCGTTTTTCCTGTTTCCATAGCCATTTTGAGGTTGGGGCGTACAACCTGTCGAGGAAAACATGAAATTCAACAAAATGTTGACCAGCGCTGTGGCGTTGCTGATGGTCGCTGCGATACCAGACGCGGCAGCAAAACAAAGCGTTGCCTTCACCGAAGGTGAGCCCGTTAGCCTGCCAGCGTTCAACGCCCTTGCTTTAAAGGGTGGCGGTACCGTTACTGTCACGGCGTCTAGCGATTATTCTGTGAATGTTGTTGAGGGCGGTGAACGGGTTGAGTTATTCATGGACGGAAACTCACTTCAAATCAGATGTCGCAACCCATGCCGGGGCAATGTGAAGCGCATTTTGACGGTAACAGTTCCCGCCATTGAAAGTGTGGCGATTGCAGGAGGCGGCCGGATCACATTTGAACAGGGTTTTGAGGCCCAAGGTGAGTTGCATGCCGCTGTTGTTGGCGGCGGCACGATTGACGCGTTTGCCGTTCAGGCACGCGACGTCAATGCAGCGGTTACCGGCGGTGGATCACTGAAAGTGACGGCATCGGACAGCCTCAATGCCGCTGTCGTTGGCGGTGGCAGTATCGTCTACGACGGTGATCCGGAGGTCGCTACCAGCACCATTGGCGGCGGCTCTGTTTCGCGGCGCTAGACAACCAGCTCTTTTCCTGTTCCGATGGCAGCGGTTGGGTTAAACAACAGATGGGGATGAGTATGTATCTTGGCAAAATTCTAACCGGTGGCGCAGCACTGATGCTGGCGCTTGTGATACCGGCCGCGGTCGCAAAAGACAGGCTTTCGTTCACACAAGGCCAATCAGTGACCGTGCCTGCTTTCTCCGCTCTTCAGGTGTTCGACGGCGGCAGCATCACGGTAAGGCAGTCGGGAAGTTACACCGTTACGGTTCGACAAGGGGCCAGCAGAGTAGAATTATTCAATGATGGCGGCACGCTCACAATTCAATGTCGGAAACCGTGTCGTAACAATGTCAGACGGGTGCTCGAAGTCACTGCACCGCTGGTCAACAACGTCACTGTCAGAGGTGGTGGCTCGGTCACATTTTCAGGAGGGTTTTCGCCCCTGCAGAGATTTGATGCTGACATTTCCAGAGGCGGTTCAATCGATGCGTTCGGTGTCTCGGCAACCGAAGTCAACGCAGCGGTCACTGGCGGTGGCACAATCAGAGTAACCGTGACCGAAACTCTCGGTGCTTCAGTGGTCGGTGCTGGTCAGATCATTTACGATGGTGATCCATCGGTCAGTTACGGTAAGATTGCCGGCGGGACGATCCAGAAGCGATAGAGCTACTCCCAAATCAAGATTGGGACGATTTTTGGAACTCATCCCAGGTCTGTCCGGTTGTCAGTTTGCGGGAAACGTATTCCCGCAAAGCTGCTGTTGCTACGTCATTGTCTTCAGGTAATTGATCCGGCATGATCGCCGGGCCGATGGTGATTTTGAAGGTACGGCCTTTTTTGTTGAGCAGTTCGTGAAACAACGTCATGTCGCGCAGTTCTTCGTTGACGTCCCAGAACCAGTAATAAAGCCAAGAGTTGCGGCTCACCATATGCGCCGGGATGATCGGGCATTTATATTTTTTAGGTAGTTGGGATACGGAGTTCATCCAGGGTTGCTCAGTCAGCACCTTGTTTTCGTCCATAAAGGCAAGGCGCCCTGACGGAAACAGAACAACGGCCATGCCGTTTTTGAACGCTTGCGCTGTGCGTACCAGTGTTTCGCGAGATTTGGCGCGGGATTTGTCTTCCTCACGCCACGGCACGGAAATAATCATTTCAGCCAGTTTCGGGTTCAGCCGGGTGGCATCTTCGTTGGCAAAAAAAGTCATGTCCGGGCGCATTTTTTTCAGAATATCATAAATCGCGACACCGTCGGCAATACCGGTCGGGTGATTGATCGCCATCATAAAGGCGCCATCTCGCGGTATATGTTCCAGTCCTGTTACATCGAGTTCAATATCGAGCATTTCGCTGACATACTCAAATGTATCGTGGGCAGAATAATCACCGGCTTCATCAACCATTTGAACAGCGCGTTGATAACCGAGAAGTTTGTTTAGAAAGAAACGGTAGACTGGCCACCAGCGGCTGCGGCTAAGCTTTTTTGCGCGCTCCAGGATCAGTTGATCGACAATATGATGATACTTTTTGGCATGCGCCTGCACCCTGGCGCGGCGGCGCTGTTCTGTCTTTTTAAGGGGGGTGGTATCATCCATTTCGGCGTGAATCTATGGTAGTTGGCGCGAAAACGCCAGTACTCTAAAGGGCGTTGTCCTGAAGATTTTTCAGATCACCGCAGGCATTTTTGGCGAGGGTAAGCAAGGCCATGAATTGCTCCTCTGTGAACGGATCACCTTCGGCTGTCCCCTGAATTTCAACAATGCCGCCTGACCCCGTCAGCACAAAATTGGCGTCTGCTTGCGCCGTGGAATCTTCCGGGTAATCAAGGTCACATACAGGCGCGCCGTTGGTCAGCCCACACGAAATGGCAGCGACGCTGTCGATCAATGGCGACGCTTTGATAATGCCCTGCTCGAGGCCCCAGTTGAGGCACTGTTTCAGAGCGACGTAAGCGCCAGTAATCGACGCCGTGCGGGTCCCGCCGTCGGCCTGAATGACATCACAGTCGATCAGGATCTGGCGCTCACCAAGTTTTTTTAGGTCGACGACGGCGCGCAAAGAGCGGCCGATTAAACGCTGAATTTCCTGGGTGCGACCTGATTGACTGATCGCTTTAGCTTCGCGCCGCATGCGCGAATGCGTTGATCGTGGCAGCATGCCATATTCCGCGGTTACCCAGCCACGCCCTTCGCCGCGCAACCACGGCGGTGTCGTCTCATCCCAGCTTGCTGTGCAAAGCACGTGGGTATCCCCGAATTTGACGAGGCAGGAGCCTTCTGCGTGCTTGGCATAGCCAGGTGCCATCGTGACAGCACGCATTTCGTTAAAAGCACGACCGGATGGGCGCATGGGCTCAGTCCTCTCTTGAGGTTCACGGAAAACAGATCACTCCCTAAACCTCAGCGCCGGTTCTGTCGAGGGGCTGTTCCTGCCGCGCTGATCGGAGTAACCTGACATTTTCAGGGCAATGGAGCGAAGATAAAAATGGGCAACTTTTTCAAAGTGATAGGACTTCTCGTCCTGTTGGCTACGTCCTATCTCCTGTTCTGGCCGACCGGTCTGTCACCGCAAGCTTGGGTCTCGCCAGTCGATCAGGGACTAACCGGCGAGTTTGTGCCTAACACACGGATCAAGGAGAGCCGGCTGATCGCGATTGATGGCAAAAAGGGGCCTGAAGATATTGCGATCGGACCGGACGGGCTTCTCTACACTGGCGTTCATGACGGGGATATATTGCGCATTGATCCGGCAACTGGGGCGAGCGAGAAATTCGCCGAGACCGGTGGCCGGCCGCTGGGACTTGAGTTCGATGTTGCAGGCAACCTGATTGTTGCAGACTCAATTCGCGGGCTCCTAAGCATCACCTCTGCAGGTAGCGTCAATCTACTGGCCGACAAGGCCGACGATGGATCGCCTCTCGGCTATGTGGACGACCTTGATATTATGCCCGACGGCACTATCTGGTTTTCTGACGCCAGTACAAAATTTTTGCCCAACGATTGGGGTGGCACAAAAGCAGCTTCGGTGGCTGAGATATGGGAAGGTGCGGGGACTGGCCGTGTGCTGACCTATGATCCTGTAACCGGCGCTGTTGAAATCAAAATTACCGGACTGGTTTTCTCCAACGGCGTTGCGGTTGACCCGCAAGGGCGGTTCGTTCTCGTCAACGAAACAGGAACCTACAGCGTATTGAAGCATTGGCTGGTTGCTGACAAGGCAGGCCAGACCGAAGTCCTGATCGACAATCTCCCGGGTTTTCCTGACAATATCAATCGTGATTCCGGCGGCGGCTTTTTCCTTGGGCTGGTCAGCCCGCGCAGTGCCGAAGTCGACAGTTTGTCCGAGAAGCCTTTTGTCAGAAACGTTCTGTGGCGGATCCCCGGTTTTCGGGAGGCAGCTGTGCCGGTGCCCTACAGTCATCTGGTGCGGTTTGATGAAAATGGCCAAATCCTGGAAACCTGGCAGGATCCAGCCGGCAGCTATCCGGATATTACTGGTGCTGTTCGTGCAGCTGATGGCACCGTTTACGCATCGAGCCTGGAGGCCGACAGCATCGCGGCGCTAAAACCCTGATTGTTTGCGGTCTTGGCGTCAGGCGCAACAAGGCATAAATCATTCTGATGTCGCTTTTGAACAACATTGATGACCGGACGCGCGAGATTTTTCGCCGTGTGGTTGAAGCCTACATAGAAACCGGCGAACCGGTTGGCTCCCGCACGCTAAGTCACGACGCCAAAATCAATGTCTCGCCAGCAACGATCCGCAACACATTGTCAGATCTGACCGAAATGGGTCTTCTGTATGCGCCGCATATATCTGCTGGCCGCATGCCGACAGATCAGGGCTTGCGCCTGTTTGTTGATGGCTTGCTGCAAGTCGGCGACATCACCCGCGAAGAACGCAGTGCTTTAGAAGAACAGGACAGCGCCGGACGGTCAGCGGATGATATCCTCGGCGGCCTTGCGTCACGGCTGTCCGGGCTCACCCATACTGCTGGCCTCGTCATGGCATCCAAAATTGATGCCCCTCTAAAACATATTGAGTTTGTACAGACCAGTCCCGACAAGGCGCTGGTCGTCATGGTCTCCGGCGCTGGCGACGTTGAAAATCGGGTCGTTGATATTCCGGCAGGGCTGCCACCGGCAGCGCTGATCGAAGCCGGGAACTACCTGAACGCCCGCCTCAAGGGGCGCACCCTGGGCGAAGCAAAGGCGCTGATCCAGCGCGAGATTGAGGAAGAAAGCGCCGCGCTTGATCGGTTAACGGCCGAATTAGTCCAGAAAGGGGTTGCTGAGCTGACGGGCGATGGTGCCAGTCTCATCGTCCGGGGTCAGGCAAACTTGCTGACCACGGACGCCGAAGCGGATCTTGAGCGTGTGCGGATGCTGTTTGACGATCTTGAACAAAAGAAAGATGTGATTGAGCTGATGGAAGCCGCCAAGGATGGCCGCGGCGTCCGGATTTACATCGGCTCGGAAAATCGCCTGTTTTCTCTGTCGGGATCTTCGGTGATTGTCTCGCCCTACCGGGACAAGGATCGCAATATTGTCGGCGTTGTCGGGGTGATCGGTCCAACCCGCCTGAACTATGCCCGGATTATCCCGATGGTCGATTACACAGCAGAAATTCTAACACGGCTGTTGAAATAGAGCCCGTAAATGCGTAAATCCCGTTTCTTCCTGAGCCAGTCAACGCAAGAAAGAGCATTTGATGAGCGATCAATCATCCAATGGTATCGACCAGAAGAGCGAGCCCGAATTAGATGACACCCTGGAAATGGGTGAAGAGTCACTTGAGGCGCCCGGCCCGGCGCTAGAAGAGCTTGACCCGGAACAGCGGATTGCCCAGCTTGAAAGCGATCTAGAGGTTGCCAGGGACCGCATGCTGCGGCTCGCAGCTGACCTTGAGAACACCCGCCGGCGCGCTGCCCGGGAAAAGACCGAAGCAAGCCAGTATGCGCTGACCAATTTTGCCAGAGATTTGCTCACCGTCGCCGATAACTTCCAGCGGGCGCTTGAAACAGCGCCGGCCAATCCGGCAGACGCCAGCCGCGACATTTTGAGCGGCATCATCAACGGCATCCGCCTGACCGAAAATGAGCTGATCAAGGTGCTGGAGCGCAACGGTGTGCACCGCGTTCATCCTGCCGGCGAGCCGTTTGACCCGCATCTGCATCAGGCGATCGCCGAAGTCCCAGGCAACGGCGAACCGAAGGGTCACGTTGTGGATGTTGCGCAGACCGGTTTTACGATCGGCGACCGGGTTTTGCGTGCCGCGATGGTGACGGTGTCGACCGGTGCTGGTGCAAAAGCGCCTGAAAGTACCGACGACGGCTAATCGTAAACATCTGTTAACCATGTCCTCCGAGACTTAGCCGCACGATGTGGCAAGCTTGGGTTACTCCTGATCACCGGTTTTATCGGCGGTTCGTGAACGCGTTCGCAACCTGTGCGTTCTGTAGTATGCTGCCTGCGACAATGCCCATCGCGCAGGCACAAGATCTCGAACAACAAAATATGACGGTTTCCGGCGAGCAGGCGTTAAAAATTGCGGCAGAGTTGCTGCAAAAAGGAGAGCTGGGCGAGGCCGATGCCATTTTGCAGCGTTTGGTAACTGCTAACCCGGACAAGGTTGACCGTACCCAGGTTCATTTCCTGCTCGGTATGATTGCAGCGGCCGAAAAAGACTACCCGGCGGCAGAGAAGGTGTTGCGGCGCATTCTCGATCAGCGTCCTGATCTTATCCGGGTACGCCTCGAACTGGCGCGCGTGCTTTTTGAGCAAAAAAAAGACATCGCTGCGGCCTATCATTTCCGGTATGTGCTGGGCAATGGGCTGCCGGACGCAACAATCAAACAGGTGCGTAAATATCTGAACGCTATTGAGGCGCGCAAGAACTACAAAATCAGCCTCAGCGCTTCCCTCATGCCAAATAGCAATGTCAACGCCGGCCCCAAAGATGACACCGTGACAGTTTTTGGCCTGCCGTTTCAGCTTGATGAAGAGGCACAGAAACGCTCCGGTGTCGGGTTATCTACGTCTCTCAATGTGGCAGCCTTTCCAAAACTCAGCAAAAACCTACGGCTTGAAGCGCGCGCTGGTGCGCGGGTTGTTGACTACGCGAATGCCGATTTCGATGACGCCTTCTTCTCGGTGGAATTAGGTCCACGTATAAAGACAAAAAAGATGACCAGCAGTGTACTCGCGACAACCAGTCGGCGCTACTACGCTGGCCAGGGGTATTCGACCTCCTATGGTGGGCGGCTGGTTGTAACCACACCCCTGTCGAGGCGGGTGCGGTTTTCCCTGCGTGGCAGCCACGCGGATGTACAATACGATACGACGCCGGATCGCGATGGTCCGGTATATTCAGCCGGTGTGGCGCTCACACGCATCATAGACAAAAGAACGCTTGGTGGATTGGGGGTCCAGGTGACGCGCGAGCAGACAGATGCGAACCAATTAAAAAATACACAGTATACAATGAACGCGTATCTCTCGCGGGAATTGCCGATGGGGATTACCGGCCAGATTCGTCCGGAATTTTATTTCCGAAATTTTGAGGATTCCGGGCGCGAAGACGAGACCTACGGGCTGACATTGCAGATCACCAAGCGCGACTGGCAGTATTACGGCTTTGCACCAGTGTTCAGCTATTCGTATCTTAAAAATATCTCGAACAATGCCTTTTTCAGCTACGATCGACACTCTGCCGATGTCGGCCTGACCCGGTCGTTCTGACACCAAGAAAACCTGCCAAAGCGGCAGGCTTCATCGATCACAGGATTGATCAATCTGGTTAGTTCTGTTGGGAGGCCGCTTCCGGGTTTGCCCCGATAAAGCCACCGATACCTTGAACACTGCTGTTACCAAAGATCAGTGTACCACCAATCTCGTCCGCATCAGCACCGAAGAAAGCACCCTCAAGTTCGCCGACGATGGATGGGTCGGTCTGGCTCACAAAAGTGCCGGTGAATGTGTCGCCGTTGATGTTGCCAGTGCCATCAAACACATCATAGTCGAAAAAGTCTGCGCTGCCGTCGATGCCGATCTCACGGATGTCAGCGTCATAGATGAAATCCAGAATATCAGTGGTAAAGTTAAAGTTGAAAGCGATGCTGCCGACCAAGTCCTGAATGTTGTTGTTGAGAAGGATGAAGCCTTCAACGATCGCGGTGTAACTCGCGGTGCCAGAGGTTGGAATTTCATTGAGGGGCGTACGCTCGCCAAAAACGGCAGCGCCGTAGGTTTCCTGTCCGGCGATGGTCGCATCTTCCCAAATGCCGAGTGTAACGTAGTTGGTCGTACCCGCATTGTTGGTCAAATTGAGGTGGAAATAATTGACGCCATTGGAAGAATAAAAATAGAAATCGCTGTTGCTGATCAGATCGGTGACGACGCTCTGGATTGCCGACAATAGATCCTGATCATTCGGGTCTGTGGAATCAGCAAGACCTGCCAGATAGCTGTTCACGGCATTTGGGTCACTTAAAAAAGTGTCCGCAAGAGCTGAAGCAAAACCAAAGATATATGGATTGGAAGAGATGACAACGGATTCGTTGTTAAACCTAAACCCAAGGTCAACCGGATCCGTGAGCATCACATTCTGAAAAGTTTCAGACATTGTCGAGGTGCCTGAAGTGATGTTGAACGTGAATGTGTCGGCAGTTGCGTCGTAGAACATAGTGTTGCCGTCATCAAAAAATCCGCGAACGGATTCATTGAAGACAAGGGCAGTTTGACCGGTGCCTGGGTTAACGGTTTGAACGTCAACTGTTAGGGTAGACACGCCAAGGTCAAATGTCTCGCTGACGCCATCGCCGCTGCTCGGGTGCAGGTATGAGACGTCCGTCATGATCAGGTTCTTGGACGGCGCGGGCGTGCCAGCACCACCCAACGGTACAGGATTGACGGGAGCCCCGCCGCCTGTCGATGAACACGCGGCCAGCGCCAAAACAGCGGCTGACAGGAAAAGACAGTTTGACGTGGATTTCATGCTCCCGGTCCTCGGATCTATTTACTCACGCCCCTTGGTATCAAAACGAGGTGAATGGAAGCTTAAGCGGAAGTTGCCAGACGGTTAAATCGCGCCCCGTTCAGCCCTAGTGCGGGGCAGCTGAGCGCTGGTAGAGCAGACTGGTCAGGACATGATACTCATTCTCACTTGCGGCTCTTTATCGGTCATTGGAGAACTAAGGTGGCGCCAGAAAAATTTTTGAGAAAAACACAAATTCTGGTGATGAGGGTGGTTGCGGGGGACCAGGCGCCTGCCTATATCCCGCATGAAGCTGTCGCTCACTGGCGATAGAAAAATGGCGATAGAAAAATCACTTACTTGGGGCTGTCCGTTTCGGGTGCTTGCCAAACACTTCGGTGTATAAGGCCCGGCCATTCAGCCTGCTAGAGGAGAAGACTTAATGGCTAAGATTATCGGTATTGACCTGGGAACGACCAATTCCTGTGTGGCTGTGATGGAAGGCGGAGACCCCAAGGTCATCGAAAACGCGGAAGGCAACCGCACGACCCCATCCGTTATTGCGTTTACAGAAGATGGCGAGCGCCTGATGGGCCAGCCTGCTGTGCGCCAAGCGGTGACCAACCCCGAAAATACTTTCTTTGCGATCAAACGTCTGATCGGACGCATATTTACTGACCCGACGGTTAAAAAAGATGCGGCCATGGTGCCGTATGCCATCGTCAAAGGCGACAATGGTGATGCTTGGGTCGAAACCCGCGGCGAGAAATACGCGCCTTCGCAGATTTCGGCCTTCATTCTGCAAAAAATGAAAGAAACAGCTGAGAGTTATCTCGGCGAAACGGTGACCCAGGCGGTGATTACCGTCCCGGCGTATTTTAACGATGCCCAGCGCCAAGCGACCAAAGACGCCGGCAAAATCGCCGGTCTCGAAGTTCTGCGGATCATCAACGAGCCGACGGCAGCGGCGCTAGCTTACGGCCTTGAAAAAAATGAAGGCAAGACAATAGCGGTCTACGACCTCGGCGGCGGCACCTTCGACGTTTCTATATTGGAGATCGGTGACGGGGTTTTTGAAGTGAAATCCACCAACGGCGATACGTTCCTCGGCGGGGAAGACTTCGACCTGCGGATTGTTGATTACCTTGCCGACCAATTCAAGAAAGATCAGGGTATTGACCTGCGCGGCGACAAGCTGGCGCTGCAACGCCTGAAAGAAGAAGCTGAAAAAGCGAAGAAAGAACTCTCTTCAGCGCCCCAGTATGAAGTCAATTTGCCGTATATTACTGCGGATGCGACCGGACCCAAGCACCTTAATTTGAAACTCACCCGTGCAAAATTCGAAGCAATGGTCGAGGATCTAGTCAAGCGGACCGTCGACCCGTGCAAATCAGCACTGAAAGACGCCGGACTGACAGCCGCCGACATTGACGAAGTTATTCTTGTTGGTGGTATGACGCGGATGCCGAAAATCCAGGAAACAGTGAAAAATTTCTTCGGCAAAGAACCACATAAGGGCGTCAACCCGGATGAGGTTGTCGCGCTCGGTGCTGCTATTCAGGCCGGTGTTTTGCAAGGTGACGTGAAAGACGTTCTACTGCTTGACGTGACGCCTTTGTCACTTGGGATCGAAACCCTTGGCGGTGTGTTCACCCGTCTCATTGACCGGAACACCACGATCCCAACTAAAAAGAGCCAAACCTTTTCGACCGCCGAAGACAATCAGAACGCGGTCACTATTCGGGTGGCGCAAGGTGAGCGCGAAATGGCGCAAGACAATAAAATGCTCGGGCAGTTCGATTTGGTCGGTATCCCGCCGGCACCACGCGGCATCCCGCAGGTCGAGGTGACCTTCGATATCGACGCCAACGGCATTGTGCACGTATCTGCCAAGGACAAGGCGACCAACAAGGAGCAGTCGATCCGTATTCAAGCATCCGGTGGTCTGTCAGATGATGACATCGAACAAATGGTCAAGGATGCTGAGGCCAATGCGGAAACGGACAAAAAGCGCCGCGAGCAGGTCGAATCCCGTAACCAGGCCGAGGCGCTTGTGCATTCAACAGAAAGCGCCTTGACCGAACATGGCGACAAAATTGGCGATTCTGAGAAAAAAGATATCGAAGATGCCATCACCGGCATGCGTGAAATTCTCGAAGATGCAGAAGCGGACGCCGAAAAAATTCAAACTGGCGTGCAGACACTGGCCCAGGCATCAATGAAACTTGGTGAAGCGATGTACCAGGCTGACGGCGATGCTGCCGATGTTGACGCGGCGGCCGACGCTGCCCGTGACGCCGCAGCGGATGCTGATATCGTGGACGCTGATTACGAAGAAGTCGACGGCGACAAAAAAGAATAAAGGCAGGACTGAATTGCCCGAACCGCTAACACGGCGCCGCCCGGAACAGGACTGGCGCCGTTTGGCGATTTGGGTTTTTCGTGAAAAGTGGTAGGTCGCTGTTCTTATGGCACAAGATTATTATACAGTTTTGAATGTTGCGCGGGACGCAGACGAAAAAGCAATCAAATCTGCTTTCCGCAAACTCGCCATGCAATATCACCCGGATCGCAATCAGGGTGATGACGAAGCGGAAAAAAAATTCAAGGAAATCGGGGAAGCCTACGAGGTGCTCTCTGACGACCAAAAACGTGCAGCCTATGACCGCTTCGGCCATGCAGCGTTCCAGAACGGTGGCATGGGGCAAGCCGGTGGCGGGTTTGGTGGCAAGCAGGGCTTCTCAGCCGGCGCATTCTCGGACATTTTTGACGATATTTTTGGCGAATTCATGGGCGGTGCCAGGGCCGCTGGCGGACGCCGCAATCCGGGCCGCGGTGCGGATCTCAAACACGACATGACGATCTCATTGTCTGATGCCTATCAGGGGGCAAAAAAAACCATTACCGTTCCGTCGTCAGAGGCATGCGACCATTGTGAAGGATCTGGATCGGAACCAGGCTCAGGACCGACAGCTTGTTCGACGTGCGGTGGTCAGGGCCGGGTTCGGGCCCAACAGGGCTTTTTTACCGTTGAGCGCACATGCCCGACCTGCAACGGACAAGGACAGGTTATCACCGATCCATGCACATCGTGCAAAGGCCAAGGCCGGCTGCGCAAGGACCGCACCTTGCAGGTAGAAATCCCCGCAGGTGTCGAAGATGGCACGCGTATCCGCCTCGCCGGGGAGGGGGAAGCAGGCGTGCGCGGCGGTCCGTTCGGTGATCTCTACCTGTTTGTGTCGGTTGGTGCCCATGAATTGTTCGAGCGCGACGGCGCGGACTTGTACTGCGTTGCACATGTCCCGATGACAACGGCCGCTCTTGGCGGCGAGATTGAGGCACCAACCATCGATGGTGGCCGAATCAAGATCAAGATCCCGCCCGGGGCCCAGCCAGGAAAAAAATTCCGCCTTCGGAGCAAGGGCATGACGATGCTGCGCCACAAAGGAACCGGCGACATGCTTGTTGAGTTGATGGTGGAGACACCAGTGAACATGACGCCGCGGCAACGAGAGCTCCTACAGGAATTCTGCGAGGCCGGTGGTGACGAAGCCTGCCCTCAATCCAAAGGGTTTTTTGCCAAGGCGAAAGACTTTTGGGCTCAGATGAAAGATGCTTCATGAGCGATGTCTTGCGTATAGCTGTTGCCGGCTGCGCAGGCCGTATGGGCCGGACACTTCTTTACCTCATTGAAAATGATGCTGATCTGGTTCTCGCCGGCGGCTTTGAGCACGAAGGCAGCCCACATCAAGGCAAACCGTTGGCAGGTCTTGCGCAGATCGCCAATGCTGGCCTGGTGGTCGAGCCGACAGTCGCGTCTCTCGGTAAAAAGATTGATGTGCTGATTGATTTTACGACACCGTTTGCAACCGTTGAACATATAGCGGCATTGGTAGACAAACAGATTCCTGCTGTTATCGGCACAACCGGTTTCAAAACCGAGCAAGAGGCAGAGATTATCGAGGCCGCCAAACACATCCCCATTGTCAAATCCGGAAATATGAGCCTCGGCGTCAATCTTTTAAACGAACTTGTTCGTCGCGCCGCAGCCAGCCTCGGTGAAGAGTTTGATATCGAGATTAGTGAAGCCCATCACCGCCACAAGATAGACGCGCCGTCCGGCACAGCCTTAATGCTTGGCGAGGCAGCTGCAAAAGGTCGCCAGGTCGATCTCGACAAAAATTCCGTGCGCGGCCGTGATCGCATCATGGCTGAACGCCAAGCCGGTCAAATCGGATTTTCGGTCACAAGAGCCGGTGGTATCATTGGTGAGCATGAAGTCCTGTTCGGATCTGAGGATGAAGTTCTGGTTCTTTCCCACAAAGCGATGAGCCGATCCTTGTTTGCGCGCGGTGCCCTGACAGCTGCCAAATGGCTGCAAGACAAGCCAGCGGGTCTTTATACCATGCGGGATGTGTTGGGGCTCCAGGGCGCTTAACGCTGTTTCTTAGGCTGTAATTAAAATTTTAGGGATAAGGTCTCTGCGGTATAATTAAAGAGTTCCCCTCTATGTTATCGAAAGAGATAGGTCTTGTGGCGTTGGTTGCGATGGCTTTGGCCGGCGCGGTGAAGGTCTATGACAGCGGGCTCACTGAAAAATTGCGGGCCGGCCGCGATGCGGATCTGGTTGTGGAGATTGTTGCTCCGTCAACACCGGCCAATGGATACTCTGATATTGTCCGTATCGCAAAAAACCGTGACGGTCATTTTTATACTGATCTCATGATTAATCGCCGAAACGTCAATGTGCTGATTGATACCGGCGCGAGCATATTGGCCCTTCGTGACAGCGATGCTGAGGCCGTCGGCCTTTACCCGAAACCTGCGGATTTCAAGTTTCCTGTGAATACCGCAAACGGTCAGACCATGGCCGCCCGGATGATGGTCCAAGAAATCGAACTTGGACGCCTGACGGTCCGGGATGCAGACGTTTTTATCCTGCCCGATGAGCAGTTGGCAAAAAACCTGCTCGGCATGAACGTGTTGTCAGAAATGGGCCGTGTTGAGTTCAATCAAGCAGAATTGATCATCGAAAAACCCCTTGGTAGAACCGTGCCAGAAAGGACCTCAGCAACAGGGCAATAACCGCGTCGAGGACCGCCTGAATGCAGGCCAGATGAAATGCCGCAACGTCGTTAGATAGTTCACGGTTGCATCAGACTTGGCAGGTTGCCGAGATCGCCGCCCGCATGGCGCATAAACATCTTCCGTAAGGGATCAATCTTGTTGATAATGCCGAGGCCGGTGCTGCGGAACGCACGCACTGCGTTGTTGTCGATGGACATGAGGCGGTTAAGCGCGTCGGTGCCGTAGGCCAAAGAAGCACAGTCAAATCGGCGCCAGCGATTGTAGCGGGCAAGTTGGGTGCCGTGCCCGATATCAAGACCGGTCTGGCGCGCTTCCACAAGAACATCGTGCAGTGCCGCAATGTCCTTGACCCCCAGATTATATCCCTGACCAGCGATCGGATGAATGCCATGTGCGGCATCGCCAATAAGCGCAAGACGCTCGGCATGGAACTGGGACGCGATATGAAAGCCCAGAGGATAAGACCAGCGCGGGCTGGCGAGAGACAATTCACCCAGATAAGGACCAAACCTGGCTGAAATTTCGGCCACAAATGCCTCTTCACTCATGGCCAGAAAGCTCTTGGCCCGGTCAGATTTTTCGGTCCACACAAGAGATGAGCGATTTTCGGTGAGTGGCAGGATGGCAAAGGGGCCCGAAGGCAGGAACGCTTCCTGGGCAATACCCAGGTGATCCCGCTCGTGCTGCACTGTGCAAACAATACCAGTCTGACCGTAGGACCAACTGCTGGTTTTTATCTTCGCTTGTTCCCGCAAAGGAGAGCTGCGCCCGTCAGCTGCTATGACAAGTCTGGCGGAATAGGTGTCGCCTGTCTCGAGCCTGACCGAGGCCGATGCCGCGTCAGTCGACATGTCTTGGCAACGGGCAGGGGCAGCAAGAGTGATCATTTCGCTCTCGGCGATCGCGTCATAGAACACTTGCCGCATCAGCCGATTCTCGACAATCCAGCCAAGTGGTGTTGCCGCGCCTGCGTCAGCAAGTTCGCGACTGTCAAAATGCAGAAAGCCGGGTGCCACCTTACCGCTGCGGAAACGCCCGGCCGGGCGGCCATCCGTGACCAGAATATCGTTTATCGCTGCCGCGTCACCCTCCAGCCTGTCCCACAGTCCAAGCTTGCGGATCATTCTGACCGAAGCATAGGCCAGAGCGGTTGTGCGCCCATCAAATCCAGCGCTGGTCATCCGAGCCGGATCGTCAGCGTCAAACAGGGTGACAGAAAAGCCGGCATCGGCCAGGGCGATTGCAGCAAGAGAGCCCGTCAGCCCGCCGCCCACAATGATGATATCAGTAATGTCCGTCATAATAGGTGGATAGGAACTTCCTGCCGCGGCGTTGAGATGCTTGCCAGACTACTCAGAATGGCCGCAGAATCCAACAGATCAAACACCGGGTAACTCAGATGCGAGGCAAATTGTGAAATTTCTAACAATGCATACCGTAATTCTTGCCACGGTCGCCATCCTAGTATTCAGCTCTCCTGCGATAGCGCAGGATATTCAGCCTGCCTCCGAAACGGCGGGCTTTGTTTTCAACTCATCGATGCTGCTGATCAGCGGTTTGGCCATGATGTTTATGGCGGCGGGGTTCTGCTTGCTTCAGGTGGGCCTGGCCCAGTCCAAAAACGCCGCCACAATATGTCTGAACACGATCGCGGTTGTGTCCATTGCTGGGATCATGTTTTGGCTCACGGGTTATAACATTCTCTACAACGTACCTGTCGATGGATTGTTGACCCCGTTCATGGAGTGGTGGATCTGGCAACCTGGTATCGCCACTGAGCAAACGGGCAGCGGCCACTCGTCCCATGCCAGCTGGTATTTTCAGATGGTTTTTGCGGTCATCGTAGCGTCGATTGTTGCTGGCGCGCTGGCTGAGAGGATCAAGTTCTGGTCGTTTCTGGTCTTCACCATTTTCCTCACTGGTTTCGTCTACCCCATTCAGGCCTCCTGGGAATGGGGTCAAGGCTACCTTCATACGACGTGGCAGTTTGCCGATTTTGCGGGATCAACACTGATCCATTCTACCGGTGGTTGGGCTGTTCTTGCCGGCGTGATCATATTGGGACCGCGTACTAGATATGTCGGTACACGGACTGACCGGAGACCAGCTTCGTCCGTGCCATTGGCGACATTGGGGACTTTCATTCTGTGGCTCGGATGGTTCGGCATTAACGGCGGATCTCGAATGGCAGCGGGTTCAACGGAAGATATCCTTGCGATCAGTCAGATCTTTGTGAACACAAATGCCTCGGCAGCAGCTGGCGTTTTGGCGGCGCTGGTTCTGACTTCAGTGCTCTACAAAAAGGTTGAGGCGACCGCCGTGCTCTACGGAGCGATTGGTGGTCTTGTTTCGATCTCGGCCGAACCCCTGATGCCGGCGATCTGGCAGTCGTTGGTCATCGGGGCAGTTGGCGGCGCCATTGTGACACTGGCAATCCCGCTGCTCGACCGGTTCAGGATTGACGATGCAGTCGGCGCCATCTCGGCGCATTTGCTGTGTGGCATCTGGGGGACATTGGTGGTCGTTTGGTCAAACAATTCTACGACGACAAGCGACAATGCCCCATCAATTGTCGGGCAGCTCATTGGAATAATCATGATCGGGGTTTTCGTTTTCACGGTGTCGTCGCTGATCTGGCTAATATTGAAACACACGATCGGGATTCGTGTGATCTCGAAGCAGGAATTGAGCGGTCTTGACGGGACCGAATCTCACCAGGAGACGGTCCGGAATTCACCAGCTCAAATGAGGCAACCAGGCGAAATTCGTTAATCGGCGTTAACTTTTTGTTTGCTTGTCGCTGGCAAGGTCTCGGTAACTTTTGTGACCACCAGTTTTCCGGACTTTTCCGATGAGCCGATCTTCTCGTGCGCAACGCGTTGATTTCGATACGCCAGCCCTGCAACAGGCGGGAATGGCCGTGCGCGCCCTTATCATGCGCGCCGGTGGTGGATCACTGATCCTTTTGGCCATAATGAGTTTCATTGCAATTATTAGCTACTCGGTCAGCGACCCGAGCCTCAACACCGCAACGGGTATGCCGGTCAGTAACCTTGCTGGGCAGATGGGCGCAAATATCTCCGATTTGCTGCTGCAATCTATTGGCGGGGCTGCACTTCTTTTGCCCGTTGCTCTTGCCGTGTGGGGTACAAACGCCTTTTTTCACGGAGCACCCGAAACAACCCCAGCCAGGGCCTGGTGGCGGTTCTTTGCCTGGGGTCTTGGAATTGTCTTGATGGCTGGATTCGCCGGTGGGTTGCCGCTGACAGCGGACTGGCCGTTTACAACCGGTATGGGTGGGCTAGTGGGTGATGGCATGGCGATGCTGGGGGCTGCTCCATTCGACCTGATCGGGATTCCCGGCGCGGTGATTTTAGCTAGCGCTCTGTATCTCCTGATGAGCGCGTTTTTTACCTGTTTCGCCTGCGGCGTTCGCCGCGATCACATTGATTCGGGCGTTGAAGCTGCCCTGATTATTGCTGATGAAGTCCGCTATCGCTGTGAACAATTCGCCGCCTTTGTTATGAAAGATCGGCGCGGTGTGAGTGATGACCAAAGGGCTGAAGAAGAAAGTGAAGAGGACGAAGAAGGCGTGCCATATCTGAGCGCTGTTCCTGACGAGGACGAAGAGGAAGATGGGCCGCACCGGCGGATTGTCCGCAAACGGTACAAGAAAAAGAAAAGCAAACGCGAGGCCGCGGAAGCGCAACCGGAATTCCCGGCGTTTTGTCCTGATAATTACAGACTACCGCCCTTCAATTTACTGGCCAAACCAGACCCTAACAACCGGCTTGAAGTTTCCGATGAAGCATTAGAGCAAAACGCCCGAATGTTGGAAACGGTCCTTGCCGATTTCGGGGTTCGCGGCGAGATCATCAACGTCCACCCGGGTCCGGTTGTAACGCTATACGAGCTCGAGCCCGCCGCAGGCGTAAAATCCTCCAGGGTAATCAATCTCTCCGATGACATCGCCCGCTCAATGAGCGCTGTTGCCTGCCGTGTTGCCGTTGTGCCAGGGCGCAATGCAATCGGAATTGAGTTACCGAACCAAGACCGGGAAATGGTTTATTTCCGCGAGATGATGTCGGCGCCCGAGTTTGAAAGATCGAAGGGTGCATTGACCCTGAGCCTTGGCAAAAACATTGGAGGTGAAGCAGTTTTTGCTGACCTTTCAAAAATGCCGCATTTGCTGATAGCGGGGACCACCGGGTCGGGTAAATCTGTCGGGATCAACACGATGATCCTGTCGCTGCTTTATCGTTTGCCACCGGATCAATGCAAGCTGATCATGGTTGACCCAAAAATGCTCGAGCTTTCCGTTTACGAAGGGATCCCCCATCTTCTGGCGCCGGTGGTGACGGATCCGCGCAAAGCAGTTGTCGCGCTCAAATGGACCGTTCGTGAGATGGAAGAGCGCTATCGACAGATGTCAAAAGTCGGTGTCAGGAATATCTCCGGATTCAACGATCGTGTCCGAGAGGCTGAAGAGCGCGGCGAAATGCTGATGAGAAAAATTCATACCGGCTATGACCCTGAATCTGGTGAGCCGGTTTATGAAATCGAAGAACTGGACTACAAGCCGATGCCGTTCATCGTTGTGGTGATCGATGAGGTTGCCGATCTGATGATGGTCGCTGGCAAGGACATCGAAGGCATGGTCCAGCGCCTTGCGCAAATGGCCCGTGCAGCGGGCATCCACCTGATCATGGCGACGCAGCGCCCCTCGGTTGATGTGATCACGGGCACAATCAAGGCAAACTTCCCGACACGGATCTCTTTTCAGGTCACCTCGAAGATCGACTCACGGACTATTCTCGGCGACCAGGGCGCAGAGCAATTGCTCGGTCAGGGCGATATGTTGTTCATGGCTGGCGGCGGTCGGCTCACCCGTGTTCACGGCGCCTTCGTTTCCGACACCGAAGTAGAAAAAATCGTCGCGCATCTGAAGAAACAGGGCAAGCCCGACTATGTGCAAGAAGTCACCGAGATGGCTGACGAGGACGGCGCGATCGATATCAACGGGCTGTCCGTTGGCGGCAATACATCTTCAGGTGATGCGCTGTATGATCAGGCTGTGGCTGTGGTCATGCGTGATCGCAAGGCATCGACCAGTTATATTCAGCGGCGCCTGCAAATCGGGTATAACCGGGCCGCGACCCTGATTGAGCGCATGGAAGATGAAGGGGTCATTTCGTCTGCGAATCATGCCGGAAAAAGGGAAGTTCTAATCGGCGAAAACGCCGCCTGAGGCGCATATTTACCCGTACCTATAATATGCTAAGCTTCCCAGACCTGGTTTGAGGACGATCATATGCCATTGCGCTATCGCTATCTGTTACTGTTGCCTTTTGTCCTTGCATCTGCCTGTGCCCAGGTTGGGGGCAATGACGCGTCCGTGACGCCGAGTGAAGCATCATTGCAACGCTTCGATCCCGAAGCAGCGTTCCAACCCTCCGAAAACGTCATGGCAGATCTCGATGCGACACTGGCACGCGCTGCGGGTAGAGACAGGCTTGCTCTGGTAGTGATGGGAGCCAACTGGTGTCACGATAGCCGAGAGTTTGTGAAAAGTCTCAATGAGCCCGTTTTGAAGGAATTGGTTTCCGCGAAATATGAAATTCTCTTTGTTGATGTCGGCTATCTCGAAAGCGGGCGAGAAGTGATCAATCGGTTTGGCATGCCGGTTATTTATGGGACGCCGACGGTTCTCGTTGTTGAACCGGGTACAGATCTTCTGGTCAATCGGCAAGATCTGCATCGCTGGCGGGATGCAGCGACAATTGATGTTGATGAGGCAGTCGAATATTTTTCTCGTATGGCGGCGCCTGCCGCCCGCCAAGCAGCGGCACAAGTCTGGGCAGCAAAGCCGGTTGTTCTAGAAACACTGTATGACGAAATCGATGCTTTTGAACGCCTGCAGGCAGAACGCATCTATCGTGGTTTTGCGGTTCTGGGCCCAATGCTTGCGATGGAGAAAAAGGACCGCCCTGAAGAATTCGAGCGTTATTGGGGCCAGGTCCGGGACTTGCGCTACCAGATTACGGAAGATCTTGAAGCATTGCGCGCCCATGCACGTGATCAAGCGGCGGCCGGTGAAACGGACGTCGTTCTTGAGTATCCGGATTACCGACCGTTCGACTGGGAATAGGGCATTCGCCCTATGGCGCATCGCAGCTGTTTTGGTAAAAACGCGAGAAACCGTCTTTAAGGAGAGCAGCATGAAACTACTTCGCGGCATAGCGATTGTGTGGATCACAACGATGCTGTTGGCGCCCGCCGCCCGGGCGCAGCCGCAGATCATGATCACCAGTTATGCAAATGATTTTGAGTTTGTGAATGGCAACATCGGGTGCCCAAAAGGCCCCTGGGGCAACGCATTTGTTGTCAGTTTTGTCAAACTGCTCGGCAAATTGCCTGAGCGGGATGCGGAAGAATTGCTGCGCTTGGTCGACAATTACGAACGCCGGCACGGTGTTCTGATCCAATCGAGAACCAGAGCCGAGAACTTTGAGGTTACGGAAGACAAGATCAGGACACAAACAACCGGTCCGGTTGATGATGCCGGCGCCGAACTTTGCGCGCATATCGGTGGTTTCTTGCCGCTTTAAGCCACGCCTTCATTGCGTATTATCTGTTTTTGACTTTGCGAGTAGGTCACGCGCTGAACGGTCAAACCTAATTCCCCGGCAGATTTTTGCTAAGTCTTGCAGGACACTTAAGCCAGAATGAGCAGAAGGGCCGCCAAGACAAGGGTCGCCAACAACATGCTCTGCGCGCCTAGTGCGAAGAGCGGTTTCATACCAACCGAGGTGAGTTCCTTCAAAGATGTGCGAACCCCAAGAGCAGCAACAGCTGACACGAGGCACCATTGCGATGCCACGCTGAGCGCCGTGCGCAGGCCTTGCGGGATGAAACCGAAACTGTTGAGGAAGACCAGCAACAGAAATGCAACGAGGAACATCGGCAGAAGCGGTGGTGCACCAGCCTCCGCGGTACCTTTCTCGCGAAATATAAGCCCGATAATAAGGACGGCGGGTGTTAGACAAGTGACGCGCAAAAGTTTGACGATCGCAGCTGTTTCACCGGCTTCGTCAGAGATCGTGTAGCCTGCGCCGACGACTTGGGCCACATCATGGATTGTCGCGCCGAGGAAGATACCTGCCGCTCGGTCATCGAATGAGAATAAGGCAACGATCAGCGGGTAAAGCATCATCGCCAGCGTACTGAGCGTGGTGACACCAATCACTGTCAAAATCGTATTGCGTTCCGAGTGTTCATTTTTTGGCATAACCGCCGCGATGGCAAGCGCCGCGGACGCCCCGCAAATGGCGACAGCGCCAGCAGAAAGAAAAGCGTGATCGCGTTTGAGGCCAAGCGCCTGTGCAGCAAGTCCGCCTAGCAATATTGTCAGACCAACGCTGACCACGACAACGATCAACGTTCCGGTCCCAAGATCGCCAATTTCCGTCCAGGTAATCCGCACCCCCAACAGAGCAACACCGATGCGCAGAACACTCTTGGTTGAGAACTCGATCCCAGGGCCGACCTTCTTGCTTTCAGTGAGAAAGTTGAAGGCCATCCCGAGCAGCAGGGCGAACAGCATCGCTGGTCCACCATAATGCTCTGAAAGATAGCTCGCGGCGATTGCGATGACGCCGGCGAGCGCCAAACCCGGCCCAAGAGTTTGCATAGAGCCTGTCAAAAGCTGAAAACGTGCGTGCATTAACTGGGAGACACTTTGGGGCATGAACTGATGAGTTTCCGGGAAATCTGACGGCCCAAGATGCGCAGATACCAAGACTCGGGTGATAAATCCATCCGATCAATATTTTCCGGGTCTGATATATGGTCAAGCACAGGACACCCCCTTGCATCTCCAGCCCTTTTCCCCCATATGCACCTGACTTATGACCCGGCTGGACGGTGCCCCGGCCACGAGTTTAATCAATTACGGCACGCGCGGAGAAAAATATGTCAATTACGCTTGAGCGCAAAGCTGCGCTGATGAAGGAATATGCCGTCAAAGACGGCGATACCGGTTCGCCGGAAGTGCAGGTCGCGATCCTGTCAGAACGGATCAACAATTTGACCGGCCACTTCAAAGAACACAAAAAAGACAATCACTCACGCCGGGGCCTTTTGAAAATGGTCTCCCAGCGACGCGGCCTTCTGGACTATGTCCGAAGCAAAGATGAAGAGCGCTACAAATCGCTCATCAGCCGGCTCGGTCTGCGCCGTTAAGCAGAACCCCATGAAAGCGGACCGATGGCGGTCCGCTTTTTTCGTATCAGCTCTTACCTAATCCAGCAGATACGGATGAGAGGGCTAACATCCCTCCATTAAGGCAAACGCAATCCGGCGTTCTGTCTTGAACTGAAAGAAAAAAACAATGTTCAATATAACTCGAAAATCTATCGAATGGGCCGGCCGGACGCTGACCCTTGAAACAGGGCGTATTGCCCGCCAGGCCGACGGGGCCGTGCTCGCCACCTATGGTGAGACCACCGTGCTGGCCGCCGTCACTGGCCGCCGCGAACAAAAACCGGGAATGGATTTCTTCCCCTTGACGGTCAATTATCAGGAAAAGACATACGCTGCCGGCAAGGTTCCCGGCGGTTTTTTTAAGCGTGAAGGACGTCCGTCAGAAAAAGAGACACTGGTCTCGCGTCTGATTGACCGGCCGATCCGCCCACTATTTGTCTCTGGCTTCAAAAACGAAGTGCAGGTGATCTGTACCGTGATGAGCCACGATATGGAAAATGACCCGGATATGGTTGCAATGGTTGCTGCGTCTGCGGCGCTGACAATTTCCGGCTTGCCATTTATGGGACCTATCGCTGGCGCTCGCGTTGGCTATATCAACGGCGAATACAAGCTCAACCCGACAATGGACGAGATGGAAGAAAGTAAGCTCGATCTTGTGATGGCCGGGACCGCGGATGCTGTGATGATGGTCGAATCTCAGGCGAAAGAACTTTCAGAAGACGTTATGCTCGGCGCCGTTGTCGCGGGTCACGCTGCTGCTAAGGAGGCGATCGACCTGATTATTTCGTTGGCCGAAGAATGCGCCAAAGAGCCGTGGGATTATTCAGCGCCTGACTTTTCAGACTATGAAGGTCGCGTGCGGAAATTGGCGGAAGCTGGTCTTCGTGACGGCTACAAAGAAACCGTCAAGCAGGTTCGCCAGGAAAAAATTTCTGAAACGAAAGATGCTGTCTACGCCGCGTTATGTGCGGATGATGACGAAAATGCGATCGACCGAAGTATTGTCGGCAGCATTTTGAAATCTGTTGAAAGCGACATTGTTCGTAACGGTATTCTTGATACCGGTGAGCGGATTGACGGTAGGGATACAAAAACCGTTCGGCCGATTGTTTCAGAAGTTGGTATACTGCCACGCACGCATGGATCGGCTCTCTTCACCAGAGGCGAAACCCAGGCGATTGTGGTTGCAACACTCGGCACGGCAGATGATGAGCAGTTCATCGATGCTCTGGAGGGAACGTATAAAGAAAACTTCCTCCTGCATTATAACTTCCCGCCATACTCGGTTGGCGAAACCGGCCGCACAGGCTTCGTTGGACGGCGTGAAGTCGGCCACGGCAAGCTTGCTTGGCGGGCGATGAAGGCTGTCCTGCCGTCGCAGGAAGAATTCCCGTATGTGTTGCGTCTTGTCTCCGAGATCACGGAATCCAACGGCTCGTCGTCGATGGCGACAGTTTGCGGCTCGTCTCTTGCCTTAATGGATGCAGGTGTGCCGATTAAGCGTGCAGTTGCCGGTATCGCCATGGGCCTGATCCTCGAAGGTGACCGTTTTGCAGTTCTGTCAGATATTCTGGGTGATGAAGATCATCTGGGGGACATGGACTTCAAAGTAGCCGGAACTGAAGAGGGCGTAACCTCGCTGCAAATGGATATCAAGATTGCCGGGATTACCGAAGAGATCATGAAAACGGCCCTTGCCCAGGCACATGATGGCCGCAAGCATATCCTTGGCGAAATGGCGAAAGCGATTGCTGACTCGCGTGACGAGGTTGGTGAATTTGCGCCGCGTATTGAAACCATGCAGATCGCCACCGATAAAATCCGCGAAGTGATCGGTACAGGCGGTAAAGTGATCCGCGAGATCGTTGAGTTGTCTGGTGCCAAGGTCAACATTGACGACGAAGGTGTGATCAAGATCGCCTCGGCCGACAAATCGAGCATTGATGACGCAATCCGCCGCATCAAGGCAATTGTCGATGAGCCTGAAGTTGGTGAGATCTATCAGGGTACAGTGGTTAAAACTGTCGACTTCGGTGCGTTTGTCAACTTCTTCGGTGCCAAAGACGGCCTGGTTCATATTTCACAACTGGAGGAAAACCGCGTCAACAAGACAACCGATGTTGTCAATGAAGGCGACAAGGTATTCGTTAAACTTCTTGGCTTTGATGACCGCGGCAAGGTTCGCTTGTCCATGAAGGTTGTCGATCAGGAAACCGGCAAAGAGATCGCTAACGACGACGGCTAGGTTTCAGCCGACTGACCACAGAAGAGAGGCCGTCGCTCGACAAGTGCGGCGGCCTTGGTCATAGGTGCTCTTGGATATCTTGGTCGTTACTGATTGTCACAAGATGTGATCGCTCGTTTAGTCGTCACGCGCAAAAAAGACTTAATTTCGTATTCATCCTGTGGTGATATGATTTTATCACAGGGATTTAAGTGATGTTGTTCGTTGAGCGTACCAAACCGGATGTGCACACAGACCTCGAAGAGGTTGTGCACGCTGCCAGCCACGGTTTGGGAATAATACTCGCGGTTGTTGCACTGATCGTACTGGTCGCCAAAGCAGCAATAATGGGCGGCACCAAAGAGGTCATCGCGGTCTCTGTCTTCGCGGTCAGTGCGCTTATCCTCTATGCCTGCTCAACGCTCTATCACGGTGCCTTCAAATCACGGTTTCAACCATTTCTCGAAACCATCGACCACTCAGCGATCTACGTCAAAATCGCCGGCAGCTACACACCATTTGCATTGCTGACTTTGTCACCTGCTTCCGGCACCACAATACTGGTTCTGGTCTGGCTGCTGGCAATCGCCGGCATTTCGCTTAAATTTATGGCGCGATATCTGTCTGATAGACGCAAATATGACTGGATTTCCCTTGCCGGGTATCTCGCCATGGGGTGGATGGGCATTTTTGTTGCCGGCGAATTATGGAGTAGGCTGCCCGCATCAGGCTTTGCCTGGATGGTCGCAGGCGGCTTGTGTTTCACTGTCGGCGCTGCCTTTTATGCGTGGAAATCGCGCTCGTTTACCCATGCGATTTTCCATATGTTCGTTCTGGCAGGCAGCATCTGCCACTTCGTCGCTATTTACGGATACGTCCTGCATCCCGACGTCATTGGCGCTTGAATAGATCCGTCTTTTCTACTGTTACTCCGCACCCGCATCGTCTTCCGGCATGCCGACAATGTGGAATCCGGCATCCACATGGTGGGTCTCGCCAGTGCAGGATTTTCCGAGATCAGACAGGAGATAGAGCGCTGCGCCGGCGACACCGACGGGATCAGTGTTTTCGCGCATCGGCGCCCAGGCTTTACCCTCTGACAGGAGACTGCGCGCACCGGAAATACCGCCTAAAGACAATGTCTTGATCGCACCAGCGGAGATGGCATTTACGCGAATGCCTTTCGGGCCAAGGTCCCGGGCGATATAGCGGGTTGATGCCTCGAGCGCTGCTTTGGCAACACCCATCACATTGTAATTCGGGATCACGCGCTCAGAGCCGAGATAGGTCAGAGTGATCATTGAGCCACCACCCTGCATCAGCTTCGATGCACGGTTCGCAGCATCAACGAACGAAAAGGCGGAAACATCCATCGCGGTCCGGAACGCTTCTCTACTGGTGTTTTCGACAAACGACCCCTTCAGAGCGTCTTTGTCGGCAAATGCAATCGAATGGACCAGAAAATCAAGTCCGCCCCATTTATCTTCAATCACCCTGAAGGTGTCATCCATCGACTGATCACTGGTGACGTCACATTCGACTAACAAGTCAGCACCGATACTTTCAACCAATGGACGCACGCGGCGCTCCAGTGCTTCGCCGACATACGTGAAGCCCAGCTCCGCTCCTTGCGCGTGCAGCTGCCGCGCGATCGCCCAAGCGATCGAATTCTTGTTGGCCACACCCATGATCAGGCCGCGTTTGCCTTTTAACAGGTCTCCTTTTGGAAATTCGCTTGCACTCATGGCATGTCCTTTCAGAAGGTTGTTGATGGCATTTATAGGGGGCTCGCTCGGCGGGTCCAGCGGTTTGTGAGCGGCGCGCGATCCTTAGCTGAGGAACGGATGGCCGTTTAGCGCTTGCACGAAAGTGGCAATACTTGTACCGGCGACGAGGAAGAGAACGACATAAACCGGCCATCTTGCGGCAGCATTTTTTGCGCCCAACAGCCGGTCAGCTAGGAGGCCGGTCAGCGGCAAGATTTGCAAAAGGTGGGTTGCAAAAAAATGAGCCACGCGCAGGTCGCCGCCGGAACGAGACCAACCGGTAATAACCAGGCCACCCGCATCGCTCACTTGCCCGCTCGTCCAGTGTCCACCACTTGAACTCATATAGCCTGCAAACAGTAGCGTCAGCAGGGAGCCAAAAAGGAAACCAGTAGCGATACCACGTTTCAAACCGCTTCCGCCTTCAAACTCCCGGGCGGAGCGGAGAAACCGAAACCCGAGGTAGATTGCGGGTAACAACATCGTCACAGCACCCAAGCCCATCAGAGCATAGATCAAAGCATCCGTGGGCGTCTCATAATTGAAATGTGATGCTCGGGCTTGCGCGGCGCGCCATGTAATGATGACAATTTCAAACAGGGAGGCGAGGGCCGAGGCCCAAACCAGAAAGCCAAAAACCGGCTTGCGGCGATCTGCAGCCTGCATCAGTTGTGCCACAATATACAGCGTGAAGAGATGCAGGGCTGTGGATGCCTGAAACTTCAACGGTTTGATCCAGACATTGATCTCGTTGAAGGTCCGTTCCTCAAACAGCAATGCCGCAACAGTTGGAACTGCAAACGCAAGAATCAGGAAACCGGATTGCAGCCAGATACGATCAACGGTGGGTTTTTGAGCGCTCACTTTCAAAACTATCTCCGCGATCCAAACAACGAAAGACCGCCGCGCACCATTTGAAACACTAGCAACCCTGCCGGGCCAAACATGAAAGTGAGGGCGAGGATTGGGACCTGGAGAATCCGGTGAATGCCGATCTCATCAGCTTTGCTGGCAATGACGGTGCCAACGAAAAGATCAAAGGCTAGATAATGAAACCAGCCAGCGACAAGCACGGTGTCACTGGTGAATAGCTGGCGCACGCCATCGAGTGAACTGAAATCACCACCACTGCCGCCAAAGCCCGAGAATACGAGCCCGCTATAGGCAATCGCCAAAAGAATAGGAATAATCAGAGTGGGAAGGGATTGAAGGGCTGGCCAGAGCTTTTCGAGGAAGGATATGCGCCTGGGCAACAAGATCAAAATGATCCAGCCGACCATCGCAGCCATGTTGCCGACCTTGAACAGGTTTTCCAGAGACGGTGTATCGAACGCAAATAACATGGAATTCTTCCCTTTTTACGACAGCCTAAAACAATAGAACGACTTTGAAGAATTGCCAAATGGAGGCTTTAATCTCCAGGCTTTGGTGCTACACTCCACCCGGGCTATCGGGGAGGGTGAGCCATGTTGCAATACCGGCGGCGCGATAATTTTCTGGACAAGGTTGAGCGTGTGTACCAGATTTCTGGTGGCTGCATAACCGAAATCCGGCCGCACAAGACCACTGAAATCATGTTTGCCGATGTGGTGGAGTTCCGGCTGTGTTATTTACCGACAGCTGAAAAACCGAACCGCTATATGGTTACGGTCAAGAACACCAAGGGTGAATGCATTCAGTTCGACAATATGCACCATCGGGCCAAGGGCGGTCTCGAGGAGCGTTCACAGGCTTATCGTGATTTTGTTTCGGTACTGATCGATGAATTAAGATCCGCTCAACCAAATTTGATCGTGCGCTCTGGCGGCGCACGCTGGTATTACGCATTACGGCTGGCCGGTGGGTTGACGGTTTTTACAACGGTGATCGCTGGGCTGATATTTATACCAATGCCAGATGGCTGGATGTCACCTGCTGGGCTCATCAAGGTAGGGGCTCTCGTGGTTCTTTTACCCCTACTTCTACGCTGGGTTGTCAAGATCAAGCCGAAGATTTATCCGATTGCGGACTTGCCGGATCGGGTGTTGCCGTCAGCAACGGTAATGGCCTGACTTAACCGTGATATCGTCCGACGGCGAGGCAGGCATTGGTGCCGCCAAAACCGAATGAATTGGTGAGAAAGCAATCAAGTCCTGCGTTATCTATTCGTTCGCGGACAATCGGCAGGTCTTCGAACTCAGGATCAATTTCTTCTATGTTCGCTGAAGCCGCGATGAAGTCTTCATTCATCATCAATAGGGAAAAAATCGTTTCCTGCGCGCCAACCGCGCCGAGGGAATGCCCGGTGAGAGATTTGGTCGACGAAAAGTGGGGAATCTTATCCCCAAATACTTCCCGGATCGCCCCGGTCTCCTGCGTATCACCAACCGGTGTCGAGGTGCCGTGGGTGTTGATATAGTTGACCGGCCGATCAACCGTCTCCAGCGCTAGGTTCATACAGCGAACTGCCCCTTCGCCCGACGGTGCGACCATATCATATCCGTCGGAATTGGCGGCATAGCCGATAACCTCGCCGTAAATAGTAGCGCCGCGCGCTATCGCACGATCCAGCTCTTCAACAACAACAACTGCGGCACCACCAGCAATGACGAAACCATCCCTATGCGCATCATATGCTCTTGATGCGGTCGCTGGCGAATCGTTGAACTTTGTCGACATGGCACCCATAGCATCAAACAGGTTGGAGAGTGTCCAGTCGAGCTCTTCGCCGCCGCCGGCAAAAATCACATCCTGCTTACCAAGAGCCACCTGTTCGTAGGCATGGCCGATGCAATGGACCGATGTCGCACAGGCAGACGAAATCGAATAGTTGAGCCCGAGAATCTTGAACGGCACAGCAAGGGTGGCTGAATTGGTCGAGCTCATCGCTTTGGGCACAGCGAACGGGCCGATCCTTTTTGGCCCCTTCTCGCGCGTCGTTGCAGCGGCCTCGACGATCGCTCTGGTTGATGGCCCGCCTGACCCCATCACGAGCCCGGTTCGCGGATGGCTGACTTCGGCTTCCTCAAGCCCTGAATCCTTGATCGCCTGCTGCATGGCGATGTAATTCCAGGCTGCGCCTTCGCCCATGAATCTGAGGGCACGTTTGTCTACCAGGTCGGCAATGTTCAACTCCGGCGGTCGCCCAAAGACCTGGCAGCGAAACCCTAATTCGGCATATTCTTCGGCCCGGCTAATCCCGGAGCGGCTTTCACGCAGTGATAGCGTGACTTGCTTCGTTGAATTGCCGATAGAGGAAACAATCCCCATTCCTGTAATAACGACGCGCCGCATGCGGTCTCCTGACGGTTGTCTCTCGAACTTTACGGTTTTTTTCCTGACAGTGGAAGCGCGGCTTACATGGCGCCGGCTTGTAGTGCTTCCTGTGAGAACAGGCCGACCCTGAGGTCTTTGGCCTGATATATGGGCTTGTCATCGACAAACATCTCCCCATCCGCGATCCCGAGAATGAGCTTGCCGCGCATCATCCGGCGAATGTGGATTTCATATCTGATCAGCTTTGCTGAAGGCATTACCTGCCCAGAAAACTTTATTTCCTTTGCACCTAAGGCTCGTCCCGAGCCAGGTTCACCTGACCAAGTCAGAAAGAAACCGACCAGTTGCCATAAGGCGTCGAGACCAAGACAGCCGGGCATCACTGGGTCATTCGGGAAATGGCATTCGAAAAACCACAAATCCTTATGGATATCCAGCTCGGCACTGATGTGCCCCTTATTGTAGTTACCACCATCCGGCCGGATCGATGTAATCCGGTCGAACATCAACATCGGTGGAACCGGTAATTGTGCTGTTCCTGCACCGCGCAGTCCGTGCATGCCGCAGTCGATCAGCTCTTCTTTGTTGAAACTGTGCTTGCTGGTCATCCGTCATCTTTCTGCGAGAATATGGTGGGCGGCCGAACCGGCCTTGAAGGGTCTTATCTAATGGGCAGGACAGCAAGCGTCAATGACACCGCGGGGTCGCAACATGTCGCGCGTAAGGTCAAAACGCTAACAAGAAGACAGCGCTTTGGAGCTTGAAGGATGCGCGTTCATTTTATGCCAAAACAGGTCTGACGGCCGATCGAGGATCTGCCGGGATACCGGGCGGGGAGTATCAAAATCGGGATTGTTCTCTAACTGTGGCCGTGAGCGGGTCGGCTCAGTTTGTGCCCCACAAGGCGTTTTGCGGTACCCAGCCGCGGTAGTCACTCGTGCGAACCCGGCACCAACGTCGCTCGCAAATTTCGGACCGCACAATTACCCCTTGCTGCAGGATTGCACGACCACTGGCATCAGGATTGGCTGCTCTGCGCATCAGTACACCGCCGTCACGCGTAATCATCACCATATTGGAGCTGACCAGTTGCGACCGATGTACCCACGTTGTCATGCCTTCCGGGTCTTCTACTTGACGCCAGACATTGTCCCGTGTTTCGGCAATGACCTTGACCGGCAGGTTCTGGCGCTTGAAAATATATCGTACAGGGTAGTCGAAGGAGGGCCCGAGCCGTCCCCATGTTTCGCTGTTCTTGAGGTTAACAAAGCGCGGAACAGGCAGGCCGGAGTGTCCCGTCCGTGGCTCCTGCGCCAGTGCAGCGAAACTTGTTAAGAAAAGTAAACACACGAGGGTCAGTAAAGTCAGTGAGTTGCGCATAATGTCAGGCCACGCTTCGGATTGTTAACAACGGATGAAACAGTTACAGACAAACACCACAGAGCCGTTAAAGTGTGGTTAAGAATGAGTGGAGACCTGGATTTTCCATGACCGAGAAGCGTCCGAAGGTCACGGTTACAAGAAAACTGCCGCCAGAGGTAGAAGCACGCTTTGCGGCACTATTCGATGTTGTGCCGTGTACAAATGACCAGCCTATGAGCCGGGCAGAATTGCTTGAGGCCGCACAGAATTGCGATATTCTCGCTTGCACGCTCGGGGATATGATGGATGAGACTTTTTTGGTTGAAGCTGCCGGCCGGTTGAAACTGATCGCCAATTTCGGCGCCGGTGTCGATCATATTGATGTTAAAGCAGCCGCTGTTTGCGGGATCACGGTGACCAATACACCGTCAGTTCTGGCGGAAGATGCAGCTGACATGGCAATGGCATTAATTCTTGCTGTACCGCGCCGTCTCGTTGAAGGGGTAAAAGCTCTGCAAGACGGTCTATTCGTTGGCTGGTCACCGACCTGGATGTTGGGTCGCAGTGTGCGCAGTAAGAAGCTCGGCATTATTGGTCTTGGCCGTGTCGGCCAGGCGATCGCCCGCCGAGCGCAGGCATTCGGTCTTTCCATTCACTACCACAATCGGCATCAGATTAATCAGCACATTGAAAACGAACTTGAGGCTACTTACTGGGAGAGTCTCGATCAGATGCTGGCAAATGTCGATATTGTCTCGGTCAATTGCCCACAAACACCTGCCACGTTTCACCTTTTGTCGAGCCGCCGCTTAAAACTTCTAAGGCCGGAAGCCTATGTCGTCAATATTTCGCGCGGCGATATCATCGACGAAGAGGCGCTCGCCGACATGATTGCAGACGGGCAGCTTGCCGGAGCCGGGCTTGATGTGTTTTCGAGGGAACCCGCTGTCAATGCGAAACTGATGCAAGCACCGAATGTTGTCCTCCTTCCACACATGGCCTCGGCCACCAAAGAAGCCAGGGATGATATGGGTGAGCGTATGCTGATCAATATCAAGATGTTTGCTGACGGCCATAAACCGCCGGACCGGATTATTCCGGAGATGCTCAACTGAGTTAGCTGCACTCATTTGACGTTGGCAAACAATTCCTCATGCCGTACACGGATTTGCGGCCAAAGATCAGCAGCTTTTGGCACATCAAGACCAAAAGTTACGTTCAGAGTTTCGATCAACTCACTTGCTGAGCCCAAGAGTTTTTTCTTGTCGCCGCTTTGGTGGGCGTGTTTCAGTAGCCGCCCGCGTAAGGAAATGTGACTGTCTGCGCGCCGTGTTTGCACAACGAGATTTCGCACAAACGGCGATCCGGGGCTGGTTTGCAGGTCCTGGCATATACCTGACAGAAGGTCTTCATTCGCTGCTGCCGTCGTAAAATCAAAACTGAACGGGTCAGCATTGATTGTTTCGGTGAAGCGCCAATATTCACCGTCCACTTGTTCAAGAGAAATACGGTACGGCAGATGTTCTGCGGTACCATGCATTATCGGCAAGGACGACGTCAGACTACCGCCAAAACCAACATCAATAAGATGCGCGCCTTCGCATTCAACCAGCAGACACAGGTGATTGCCGAGCACTTCATCGCCACGTTGGTCTCGCATCACACCGGCGGACAGGCGCCGCACATCAAATCCGATCTCGCCCAAAACCCAACCGAACAATCCGTTCATTTCATAGCACCAGCCGCCACGCCTGCGTACAACGATCTTGTCGTAGGCCGCCTCGATATCTGTTGTCAGCGGTGTGCCGAGTTGCACATCAAGATTTTCGAACGGCACTGCCGTAACGTGTGTACGAATCAATGCGTTGAGGCCCTCCAGGTCCGCGCACGGCGTCCCGTCGAAACCTACTCTGTCGAGATAGGACTGAAGGTTCACTGGAGCATGTTCACTGGCGTTGAAATTCGCCGTAAAATTCGAGATCTACACGATCACCCACAAATGCAGAGAACAGCTCAATATCGAATTCCGATCGCGTGAAGGATGCCCTACCGTCAAAACCAATCGTGTACCGTGTCGTTAGCTTGTTGCGCGTGCCACCGTTAAAGGTCACGTTAAGTATTGCAGGTCGCGTGATGCCCTTAATTGTCAGGTTACCGACGGCATCACCAGTATTGTCACCGGTGATGGTAACCTGCGTTGCAACAAATCTTGCTTCCGGAAAGTTCTCAGCGTCAAACCAATTCGGCCCTTTCAATGTATCCGCGAATGTGGGGTTATTAACGTCGAGGCTGGTCACGTCGATGACGGCTTCGAGGAATGAGTTTTGTGGATTGTTTTCATCGAATTCGAGTGTTGCTTGGAATGTATTGAACCGGCCGACATACGTCGATATTCCAAAATGGCTGATCTTGAATAATAGGGTCGAATGCGCCGGGTCCAGTCGATAGGCGCCGTCGCGCAAGGCCGACGCTTGGGTATCGACGCTCGGCGCAAGGACGCTCGTGCAGCCAGCGAGGCAAATAAACAAGATCAGAGCGAATGTTTTGTGGTTCATGAGACAGGTCCTCTCGCAAGAAGTTTGAGATACCATGTGATCAGCCATTTTGTTCATCACAAGTATGTGCAGGGCAGGCGGGATCGCGGGCAAGGCGGACGCGGCGCGTTTCACCGGTAAGGCCGCTATAGATCAGCAGGTTACCAGCAAGGCTCGTTCCGATGCCGGTAATTTCCTTTAAGACTTCCATCGCAGCGAGCGCACCAACGGTGCCAGGCACCGCACCGAGCACGCCTTCCAGTTCGCAATCGGCAAACGCCGCCGGTGCTTCCGGCACGAGGCACTGGTAACACGGCTGGTCAATCATCCAGGGTTTGAAAGTGGCAACCTGTCCATCATATTTACCAATCGCCGCGCTGATGAATGTCTTTTGCTGTTTGAGGCAGGCGGTGTTCAGCGTGTAGCGTGTCTGAAAATTGTCGACACCCTCAACGACGAAATCATACCCGGCGATATAATCAGACACGTTGTCATCTGTTATTCGCTCCTGATGCGGAATGATTCGAACATCAGGATTGAGGGCGCCGAGTTGCCGGGACGCAACATTAACTTTTGGCTCCGCGACGTCTTCGAGTGCATATAAGATCTGCCGCTGCAAATTTGAAAGCTCTACCACATCGTCATCACAAACACCGATAGTGCCGACACCGGCAGCTGCGAGATAGGAAAGTATCGGGCAACCGAGACCACCCGCCCCGACGACTAGAACGGAGGCCTCAAGGAGTTTTTGTTGCCCCTGACCGCCCACTTCCGGCAGCAGGATGTGCCGTTTATAACGCTCGATCTGGTCTGGAAGGAGAGGCATCGTGATCAGAGCTTGTTATGCGACCCGTCGCAAATGGGCTGTCCATCGGTCTGTTTGCAGGCGCAGAAAAACTTCTTACAACTCTCGTCCGCGATCCATTTCACTGGCTCAAACTCTGTGCCTTGATGTGAGCCGTCACAGAAAGGCTGCTTGGCAGACTTGCCACAGGCACACCAGAAATAGCTTTTGCCTGCAACCACCTCGACCGGGATTGGCATTTTGTTGGCAACTTCACCTTTGGCCATAAATTTCTCCTCTGACGTCCAGCTTTGAACATAGACTAAAAGAAAAAATTATACACCCGTCGATCCGAAACCACCGGCGCCGCGGACCGTCTCATCGAGTTCCTCGACTGCGGTAAACAGCGCCTGCCAGACCGGGCAGATCACCATCTGACCAATCCGGTCACCGCGATTGATGACGAAATCCTCTGCCCCGTGATTAATTAGGATAACCCTTAACTCGCCGCGGTAGTCTGCATCAATTGTGCCGGGTGAATTGACGCACGAAATACCATATTTGGCGGCAAGACCGGAGCGTGGACGCATCTGTGCTTCCCATCCGGGCGGCAGGGCGATGGCGATCCCGGTTGGCACCATGAAGCGCTCGCCAGGTTTCAGCGTTAGCGGCTCGCCGATTGGTAGCGCCGCGCGCACATCAGCGCCGGCGGCAAGTTCGGTTTCGTATGAGGGAAGAGAAAGGCCGTCCCCATGGGGCAGGCGCTTTATTCGGATAAGAGGTGCATCATTCATGCGAGGTTTTTTAAACTGATCTGGTGCCCGTTGTCAGCGATTGTCTTTCAACACTTCACCGGCGAGATAAAGTGAGCCGCAGATGAACAGGCGAGGTGCGCCCTCGCCAGAGCGGAATGCTGCCTCTAACCCTTCCGACACCGCCTGCGAAACCGACGCAGCGGGTGTTGCCGACAGGCCGGCTTTTTGGGCAGTCGCCGCCAGTGCTTCGTTGTCGACGGCGATGCCATTTTCTGATTTCACTGTAAAGACCATCGAGGCAAGATCTACGAATGGCAGGAAAAACCCCTCGGCGTTTTTATTTGCCTGCATCCCCGTGATCATGATCAAAGGGCGGGGTTGGCGCTCTTCAAGGTCGGCCATCGCCCGCGCCAAAACGCGCGCAGCATGCGGATTATGTCCGCCATCCAGCCAAATTTCGACATCTTCGTGTGCTTTTTCATACGCCATCTCTGCAAGCGGCCCTTTGGTCAGACGCTGTAGACGTGCCGGCCAGAACACGTTCTCAAGGCCTTGCGAAATTTTGTCATCGTCAGGCGCGACGCCTGCGACCTTTAAGGCGGCAATAGCAAGCCCGGCATTTTCAACCTGATGCGTACCGTACAGTCTGGGCTCGGACAGATCAGAAAGGCTGGTTTCATCTTGAAATATGAAGCGTCCCTGTTCCATCAACGCATGCCATTCTTCACCAGCGCTGTGAGTTTCTGCGCCCAGCAAAAGCGCCCGGTTGGTTAGCACGTTGTGAACCTCGCCGCGCTGCAGCCCGATAATCACCGGGCGGTCTTTTTTGATGATCCCGGCTTTTTCTGCGGCAATATCCGTCAGATTGTCGCCAAGATATTCATGATGATCGAGGGCAATTGGTGTGATGACGCTGGCAAGCGGCGAATCAATGACATTGGTTGCATCAAGCCGCCCGCCAAGGCCGACCTCAAGAAGCAGGATGTCGGCTTCGTTCTCTGCGAACGCTAGAAAGGCAGCACAGGTCACCGCTTCAAAGTAAGTGAGTTCAAGGTCACCTGCCGCCGCCTCACACTTCCCTAACACCCGGGCAAGTTCCTGGTCGGTAATTTCTTCACCGGCCAGCACAATCCGATCATTGAACCGGACCAGATGCGGCGATGTGTAGACGTGAACCCTTAGACCCGCGGCGGTCAGGATCGAGCGCATGAAAGCGATGGTCGAGCCCTTGCCGTTCGTGCCGGCAACATGGATCACCGGCGGTAGTTTCAGATGCGGGTTGCTGAGACGCTCCAGAGCTTTCAGGATGCGAGAGAGACTAAGATCGATCTTTCGCGGGCGGCGTTCAGCGAGCCGCGCCAACAGCGCTCCGATATCGACGGGCGCTACATCACCAGAATCATCTGAAGACACTTTTTATTCCGCAGCCTTGTCTAGTGCTTCGTGCATTTCAGCTTCCGCTGGTGCCGCACTGGCCAGTGCGGGCAGAGCGGTTACATTGTCAATCGTTGTTGCTGACTTGACGCCGTGTTTTGTCAAAACACGTAACAGGCCTGAGAGCGTTTTGCGCATTTCGTGGCGATGGACGACGGCATCGACCATGCCTTTATCGTGAAGATATTCTGAGCGCTGAAAACCTTCGGGCAATTTTTCGCGAATGGTTTGTTCAATCACCCGCGGGCCAGCAAAGCCGATCAACGCGCCGGGTTCGGCCAGGTGTACGTCGCCAAGCATCGCATAAGAGGCGGTAACACCGCCGGTTGTCGGATTTGACAGGACGACAACATAGGGCAATCCTGCTTCCTTAACCATCTGTACAGCGATTGTCGTGCGCGGCATCTGCATCAGGGACAAAATGCCTTCCTGCATGCGCGCGCCACCTGATGCCGTAAAAATCACCAAAGGCGCCTTGCGCGTAACGGCTTCTTCTGCCGCTTTCAAAATCCCTTCGCCAAGGCCCATGCCCATGGACCCGCCCATAAAGGCAAAATTCTGTACGGCCACAATCGTCTCGACGCCGTCGATCTTGCCTGCAGCGACGCTCAGCGCATCGTTCTGACCGGTCTTTTTGCGGTAATCGCGCAGGCGATCTGCATATTTCTTTTCGTCCTTGAATTTTAACGGATCTGCGACAACATCCGGCAGCTCAATCTGGTCCCAGGGTTGACCGTCGAACAGGTGCGAAAAACGCTCATCAGCACTGATCGGCAGATGGTGATCACAGGAAGGGCAGACATGCTGCGCCGCTTCCAAATCTTTGTGAAAAACCATTTCACCGCAGGACTTGCATTTGGTCCAGAGTTTGTCACCGCTGTCGTCGAGCTGGCGTAACATTTTCTTGATCCCCGGTGGCGTGATATTCGAGAGCCAATTCATGCCATGAAGCTCCTTTACATTTTATTAGCCATACACCCTGGCAAAGCGTTTATCTTGCACTATGAACGGCCTCGGCCAAAAGACGGGCCTTGTCAATTACAGGCTTTGTTACATTATCGCGATTTTCTGGATTATTATCCAGTGCTTTTGCTAATTCTTCGATAAGCGCAGAGCCAACCACAACCGCGTCAGCGCTTTTAGCGGTCTCGCGCGCTTTTTCCGGTGTCTTGACGCCAAAGCCAACCGCCACGGGCAAGCCTGATGCGGTTTTGATCCGGGAGACGGCCTCTTGAACGCTCGGTGTGGCGCCAGTGTTGCCGCCCGTAACACCCGCAACCGAGACGTAATAAACAAAACCTGACGTATTTTTAATCACCAGGGGCAGGCGCGCAGCATCGGTTGTTGGTGTGGCGAGACGAATAAAATCGAGACCGGCCTGCCGTGCTGGCAGGCACAATTCTTCGTCTTCTTCTGGTGGTAGATCGACAATAATCAACCCGTCAACACCGGCACCCTTGGCATCGTTAAGGAATTTCTCGACACCAAAAGAATAGACCGGGTTGTAATAGCCCATCAGGATGATCGGTGTATCCTGGTCGCCTTCGCGAAAAGCCCGCACCATCTGTAGTGTTTTGGCCAGTGTCTGCCCGGCATCTAGCGCCCGTAATCCGGCCTGTTGAATGGTCTGGCCATCGGCCATCGGATCTGTAAAGCACACACCAAGCTCGATAATGTCAGCCCCCGCTTCCGGCAGTTTTTTCAAAAGCTCCAGCGATGTTTCATAATCCGGATCGCCCGCCATGATGAACGGGATAAACCCGGCACGGTTTTTGTTTTTGAGTTGCTCGAAGCAGGTGTCGATGCGGGTCATGGGGTTCGTGTTAGGAGACATCAAAGATGAGGGCAATGATGTTTTAGAGCGTCCCATTCCCGCCCTCGCGTCACCCTGAACAAGCAAATGCAGTGAGCGCAGCACCAAAGGTCCACGGATCAATATTGCGGTGGCTTGGGATGGATGTAGCTGGCCAATGGACCGTTAATTTTCAGAAGTTTGTCAACCCGCTTGTCGTGATCAAAGAACTTCCGCAGGCGCAGGTGGAAGGTCAGTGCAGAATCAAGATGGCCGCGGCAGATCCGGTCATGACCTCAATGCCCGGCGCTTGCGTCAAACATCATCGCCTCGATCTTGTTGCCATCAAGATCGCGGACAAAGCCGCCATAATAGCCAGGGCCATAATGCGGGCGCGGGCCCGGCGCGCCATCATTCGTGCCGCCCGCTTCAAGCGCGGCTTTGTGAAACGCATTAACTTGTGCTTTCGAGGCAGCCAGAAAACCCACATGCCAGCCATTGCCGGTGTTGCCGAGCTGGCCATCAACCGGCTTGTGGACCCAAAATTCGGGGAACTGTTTGCCGTAGGCAACAATCTCATCAGAGACTTCATAGACGCGCTTGGCACCAATCGTCGGCATCACCTTGTCATAAAAGGCCAAAGCGCGCGCCGCGTCAGTTACCGGAATGGAAATGTGTGAAATGATAGAAGGAATCTCGTCAGCCATCTGTGTCTCCCTGTTGTGTACTGATCTGTTAAGGTCAGATGTTGCTGCCAAGCGCGTCCGCGACAGTGAAAATGTCCTTGTCGCCGCGCCCGCACATATTCAGCAGCAGGATCTGATCGTTCCGCATCTCTGCTGCTTTATCAAGCGCGCGCGCAAGCGCATGGGCCGGCTCCAGCGCCGGAATGATCCCTTCTTGCGCACAACAAACCTGGAAGGCAGCCAGCGCTTCATCGTCGGTGGCGGAGACGTAGCGCACGCGCCCGGCCTCGTGCAGCCATGCGTGTTCAGGGCCAATCCCTGGATAATCAAGGCCGGCGGAAATCGAATGCGCATCTTCAATCTGCCCGTCCTCATCCTGAAGCAGATAGGTGCGGTTGCCATGCAGCACGCCCGGCCTGCCAGCGCTCAACGACGCGGCATGTTTGTCGCTATCGATCCCGTGGCCCGCCGCTTCAACGCCGATAATTTCAACGTCTTTATCATCTAGGAACGGATGGAACAGACCGATTGCATTCGAGCCGCCACCGATACAGGCCATGATGACATCCGGCAGGCGGCCCTCCGCCTCGTGCATCTGCGCTTTTGCCTCAATGCCGATGACTGACTGAAAATCCCGCACAAGTTCCGGGTAGGGATGCGGGCCGGCCGCCGTACCGATGATATAAAAAGTGTCCGCAACATTGGTGACCCAGTCACGAAGCGCGTCATTCATCGCATCTTTCAGCGTCCCCGTACCGGAGCTGACGGGGATAACTTCCGCACCGAGCAGTTTCATCCGGAACACGTTCGGCTTTTGCCGCTGCACATCAGTCTCGCCCATATAGACGATACACGGCAGACCGAAACGGGCACAGACCGTCGCCGTGGCGACACCATGCTGGCCAGCGCCGGTCTCGGCAATGATCCGGGTTTTGCCCATCCGGCGGGCAAGCAGGATTTGTCCGACGCAATTGTTGATCTTGTGGGCACCAGTGTGGTTCAGCTCGTCCCGCTTTAGATAAATCTTTGCACCCCAGCCTATAGCCGCCTTTGTTCGAACAAACTCGGTCAGTCGTTCGGCAAAATATAGCGGCGACGGGCGCCCGACATAGTGCTTCAGATAGTAATCCATTTCCTGCCGGAAGGCGGGATCACCCGATGCAGATTTGTACTCTTTTTCCAGATCTAGGATCAGCGGCATCAGTGTCTCGGCGACAAAGCGGCCACCGAAAATGCCAAACCGGCCTTCTGTGTCAGGCCCCGTGCGATAGGAATTAAGGTTCTGTTCAGACATCAGGCTTCCTTCGTTTGGAGATCTGACAAGGCCGTTTGTGCATTGGCAACGAATTCCCCGATTAATGCCGGGTCTTTCATGCCGCGAACACGCTCGACACCGGAAGAGACATCGACACCGGCAAAACCCGGCAAGTGGCGCACCGCCGCAATCGCGTCGGCGACCGTGTCCGGCGTCAGGCCACCCGCCAGCAGCCATGGCAGGTCACCCGCAACAGCGCTCAACATCGTCCAGTCAAAGGGTTCGCCGCGGCCACCGGGCAGCTTTGCGGCAACCGTCGCTTTGGTATCAAAAAGCAGCATTTCGGCAGCGCTTCCATATTTAATCCCGAGGTTGACATCAACAGCGGTTTCAACACCGATCGCCTTGATAATAGGCAGCCCATATCGCTGCTTGATAGATTTTGCTCGTTCCGGCGTTTCGGTACCATGCAGCTGCACATGGGTCAGCGGAATTTTGCCGACGACGCTGGCAAGCATCCGGTCCTTGGGATTAACAAACAGGCCAACAGTCGCCGCCCTGGAGCGCGCCGCCAGCGCCACATTTGCTGCTTCTTCAGGACTGAGATGCCGCGGGCTTTTTGAAAAAAAAACCAGCCCGACCATGTCGGCGCCTGCGTTAATTGCGACATCGACCAGATCGGGGTTTTTCAACCCACAGATTTTGATGTGGAAACTCATGATTGATGGGCTAGCGCAGCCCTGGCCGCAATGCAATCAGCGCTGGGTGACCGGAAGTTTTTCGCCAGTTGGTTGGGTCGGCGCCGATGCAGCAGCTTCGATCTCGCGCTTCAACTGTTTAATTTCGTGCTTCCGGTCGGTCGCTTTGCGGCGAGTACCTTTGCCGGACAACCACATGCCAAGCCCGCCGAATAAGTATCCGAGAAAAAGCGTTGCGACGAGCGCTGCCCACAAGGGAAGCGGACCAATCGCGAAAGCAGGGCTGTCGGTTGATAGCGGATCGAAGCTGATGGTGATTGGCTGGCGATTAGCAACCAGAAACACAAGAAAGATCAGGCCGAACAACACCAAAAAGGTCGAAAAAAGAAACTTACGCATACCTTATTATTTAGGACGCTTTGACGCAGGATTCCACGGCAAAATAATGAAATTAAAGAGAGCAGGCTCAAGGTTGGTCGGAAAAGTTCATCGACAATATCGTATTCTCGCTCGCATTCTTGGATTTGTTCAAACGTTCACGCATTTCTTTGCCAGCTTTGAAAAACGGTGTCCATTTTTCCTCGATGGCGACAGCTTCTCCGGTGCGCGGGTTGCGACCAATCCTGGCTTCCCGATGTTTGACTGAAAAGGCACCAAAACCGCGCAGCTCAACCCGGTCCCCCTTGGCCAGAGCATCAGCTACTTCGAGGAAAACCGTATTGACGATACGCTCAATGTCTCGTGTGAAGAGATGCGGGTTTTCGTCAGCCAGTTTTTGTACAAGTTCAGATTTTATCATCGTACAACAGCAACCTTGTGGCAGCCCGCCACGGTCTCAACGCTGCTTTGGAGATGTTAGAATATCGCACTACGTACACCGCAACGTCTTGATTTATTTTGGTTTTTAAGCAATGTGACCCTGCCAAAAGCACTGACGGGCGTCAATATTAAAACTGTCCCGTTAGCGAAATTTCTGCCGCTGGCGTCTCGCAAAAAGAGCTGGAGGTCCCACTTCTAATATTATGGCAGATATTAAAACAAAAACCGCCTCTTTTGGCTATCAAGAGGTGCCCGCCGGAGAAAAAGAGGGCATGGTTCGGGCTGTCTTTGACTCTGTCGCTGAAAATTACGACCTGATGAACGATTTGATGTCTGGCGGCGTGCATCGGATCTGGAAATCAGTATTGCTCGACCGGTTGAATCCGCAGCCGGGCCAGCATCTTCTGGATGTAGCGGGCGGCACTGGAGATATCGCACTCAGTTTTTTGAGCAGAGCGAACGAGCGCCCGATCCGCGGGCGCAAACCAGCAAAGGTCACAATTTGCGATATCAATCACTCAATGTTGCATGCTGGCACAAAGCGAGCGGATGCTGAACGGTTTGGAGACAGCGTGACGCGCACATGCAGCGATGCTCAAAATCTCCCTTATCCGGACAATCATTTCGATGCGTATACAATCGGATTCGGTATTCGCAATGTGACAGACATGCAAGCAGCGCTAACCGAAGCATATAGAGTGCTGAAACCAGGTGGCAGATTTTTTTGCCTTGAGTTTTCTCATCCGATTACGGATGGGTTTCAGAATCTTTACGATACGTACTCCTTTAATGTTATTCCCTGGCTGGGTGAAAAAGTTGCTGACGACCGTGAAAGTTATCAATACCTGATCGAAAGCATACGTCGTTTTCCGTCACAGCAGGATTTTGCTGGGAAGATCAGGCGCGCCGGGTTCTCCCGGGTAGACTACGAGAACTTAAGCGGCGGAATTGCCGCCCTGCATGCGGGGTGGCGGCTCTAGGGCCCGAGGGGTGTTATGTTTACAGCTGTTATAGATGTTTTCAGGCTGATGCGGGCTGCGCTTGTGCTTGCACGCTATGATGCCCTGTTGCCGAAGGAGTATGCCTATCTGTTGCCTGCACCGTTGCGGGTACTGGGGGTGATTTCCCGGTTTGGTGCACGCGGCCAGGATTTACGACCGGGCCAAAGGCTTGCCCGCGCGCTCGGTGGTCAGGGCCCGGCCTATGTGAAGTTCGGACAGCTCCTCGCGACCAGGCCGGATATTATCGGCTTTGAGATGTCTAATGACCTGTGTGAACTTCAGGATCGGATGCCGCCGTTTCCACAAGCAGAAGCAAAAAAAGAAGTCGCCAAGTCCCTTGGCAAGCCGGTCGCTGAAGTTTTTGAGACATTTTCAGATTCGTTTGCGGCGGCATCGATTGCGCAGGTTCATAAAGCCACATTGAAAACAGGTGAAACGGTTGCCGTAAAAGTGCTTCGTCCTCAAATTGAAAAGCGAGCTAAGCGTGAGTTTCGCGCTTTTCTGCTGGGGGCAAAATTGGCCGAATTGTTTTCAAAAACCGCGCGGCGGATGGAACCGGTAAAATTTATCCGGACACTATCGCAAGCTGCCGAGATTGAACTTGATCTGCGAATGGAGGCTGGGGCAGCTTCAGAACTTCGTGAGAACCTCTCGGAAAACAAGAATATCTATGTCCCCAACATCATCTGGGAATTCTCATCTCGGCGGGTCCTGACACTTGAATGGATTGACGGCGTTCCTGTGACCGACTTTGATCAACTGGAAGCAGCGGGCATCGACAGAAAAGCGCTCGCCGTAACCATAATGCGTACATTTCTCAGTCAGGCGCTTGAGGATGGGTTTTTTCACGCTGACATGCATCAGGGGAATCTTCTGATTGATGATAAAAAAAGACTAGTACTGATCGATTTTGGTATTATGGGCCGGCTCGATGAAGAGGCCCGCCGGACCTATGCCGAGATTATTTTCGGCTTCATTCAGCGCGATTATTACCTGGCCGCGAAAGCACATTTTGATGCCGGTTACGTGCCCGCGCATTATTCAGTGGACGCTTTTGCGACCGCGCTGCGATCGGTCGGCGAACCGATTTTTGGGCGGGATTCGGAATCGGTTGATATGTCACGTGTCCTGCAACAATTATTTGATGTGACGGAAGTGTTCGAAATGCACCTACGCCCGGAACTTGTCATGTTGCAACGAACGATGGTCGTTGTTGAAGGTGTAGCGCGAGCGCTCGACCCTCAGATCAACATGTGGCAAGCGGCCGATCCCGTCGTGCGCGGATATATCACCGGGCGGGTTGGCCCGAGCGCACTTGCAAAAAAAGCCAGGCGTAGCGCCCATGCAGCCTTTCGTCTGGCGGAAAAGTTCCCGGAATTTGCGTCAGCCGCCGAGACAATGATCGACCACGTGGATGATGATGGTATAAGGTTGTCTAGGGAAACGGTGGCAGACTTGGCCCGGGCGTTAAAAGGAAAACCTCCAAAAAAGACTGCAAGCTGATTTTGTCGCTCCCTTATGACAATTTGGTCGGCGCCTGTTAAGAGATTGAAATGACGACTAAATCTGTGCTTCTGATCATTGGCGGCGGTATCGCGGCGTATAAATCCCTGGAGTTGATCCGGGACCTATCAAAGCGTGGGATCAGGTCGAAGGCGATCCTGACAAGCGCCGGTGCCGAGTTTATTACACCTCTTTCTGTCGGCAGCCTCACCGGGGCAAAGTGTTATACGGCGCTTTTCAACTTAACCGATGAGGCCGAGATGGGGCATATTGAACTCTCACGCTCGGCAGATCTGCTTGTGGTTGCACCCGCAACAGCGGACTTGTTGGCCAAACCTGCTTTGGGCGTCGCAAACGACCTCGCCTCCACCGCCCTGCTCGCAACCGACAAACCGGTGCTTTATGCGCCGGCGATGAATGTGCGAATGTGGCAACATCCTGCGGTTCAGCGAAATGTCGCGACCCTTAAGGATGATGGTGCTCTGTTTGTCGGACCTGGAGAGGGAGATATGGCGTGCGGCGAATTCGGTTTTGGTCGGATGGCAGAACCGTCCGACATCGCTGATGCAGTCGAGGCCCATTTCGCCGGCAGATCAGATGGACGCCTTAATGGGCGGCACATTGTTGTGACCGCAGGGCCAACACATGAGCCTATTGATCCGGTGCGCTACCTTGCGAACCGGTCTTCCGGCAAACAGGGATATGCGATCGCAGCATCGCTCGCCAGGATGGGCGCACAGGTGACGCTGATTTCAGGGCCAACGGAATTACCCTCCCCTGCGGGCGTCGCGACGGTCCGGATTCAAACGGCTCGCGAAATGATGGATGCGACCATGAAGGCGCTACCAGCCGATGCTGCGGTCTGCTGTGCAGCGGTAGCAGATTACCGTCCGGAAATCGAAACCGAGCACAAGATCAAGAAAGAACGCGGCGGCTTGTCATCCATCGCGCTTGAGGAAAATCCGGATATCCTAAACGCCTTGTCGAAACTTGATGTAGGGCGCCCAAAGCTGGTCGTTGGTTTTGCGGCGGAAACTGACGATATTCTGTGCAACGCGAACGCCAAGAGAAAACGCAAAGGATGCGACTGGATTGTCGCCAATGATGTTTCGACCGGTACCGGCACAATGGGTGGTGATAACAACACCGTGACCATTTTGAGTGAGGCCGGTGAAGAAAGCTGGGAGAATATGCCCAAGACGCAAGTTGCTGGCCGTCTCGCCAGCTACATCGCTGATGAGCTTAACAAACGGAGCTGCTGATCAATAGCGCGCTGTTGCAATCCCTTTTTCAGCGAGATAAGCCTGCAGGGATTTTTCTCCGGCAAGATGGCCGGCACCGACCGCGACTAGGAAAACACCTTTTTCGTTGTTCATAACTGTCGCAAGCGTCTCTGCCCAACCGGCGTTACGTTTATAAAGAATGGTCTCTGCTATTGCCGGATCAGACTCGCTCATCGCATCATTCAGCAAGCGACCTAGTTCTTCTACCTTTCCGTTTCGCCATACTTCAACAAGTTCGGTGAAGAAGTCTGGTTTCGCGCGGTATTGTCGCAGCCCGTCGATAAGCATTTTGGCCGCGCTCTCATCCGGCAGGTCCGCAAAAAAACCGACCTGCTGTTCATTGGTTTCAAAAAAACGCATCACTTTTCCGGCTTCTCGGGCCTCGCCACCGAGAATCATCTCAACCCCGGCTTTGGGATCACCGCCAGCTGCCACAAGCTGCATGACAGAAATAGTGAGGCCTGCGAGCCATGGGCGGAACGGTTCAAAACTGGCAATAGACAACCCAATTTTACCCGCTTCCTCGGAAATTAGCGCCAGTTCTTCATCATTGAAGAAGGAAGAAAAACCTGTGCCCTCATGATTGAAGCCTAGGGAGAAGACAAGTTTTTGTGTCCCGGCTTGGGCTTGTGGGGATGTGTCAGTTTCAAAATAAATAACATCCGCATTCTCCCAAATAGAATCAAAACTCTCTGTACGCCATTCCACATCTTTTGACAGAATGTGTATGGTGCCGAAAAGGTAGATGGTTGTGTCGTGATCTGCCAATTTCCACATGGCCGGCCCAGCAGCATATTGCGCGCTAGCGCTCCCGGATGGCACAACAATTTGGGTGTCGCTGGCTGTTGCCGACGTCAATCCAACTGCAAAGACAGTAGATAAACCAATAACCGCTTTCCTGATACTTCCTGAGAACATAGATCCCTTGCGTTCAAACGACGATGAGCGTCCAGCAAACCCTTGCAATGTTTTTCTCAAATCACAAGTTGCACAAAAATGCTTGGATGGCAGATTTGGCGACAGGCTCTTCCAATGTTGGCGCATGGCCGATGCCCGGTACGACGGCGATCTCTGTCGCCGGGATCATCTCTCGCATCTTGTTTTGTGTCTCTTCAGTAAACAGATCACTTGATTCACCGCGGATCGACAGGATCGGACACGTGACAGTCTCATAGACCGGCCATAATTCAGGCGCCGGACCCGCTTCAGCGAGTGCCTGTGCGATACCTGGGTCATAATCGAGTACCAACATATCGCCTTCTTCCCGGAAAGTATTTCGCGCAAACTGAAGCCAGAACGCATCATCTGCGTGCGGGAAGGCAACGCCATTGATTTCCCTGATATAGGCCGCTGCTTGATCCCAAGTGGCAATGTCGCCAGTCTTTCCGACATATCCGGCAATCCTGGCGAGCCCTTCTGGTGCCAGTGCCGGACCGATATCATTCAGGACACCGGCCTTGACCCGATCAGGGTTCAGGTTGGCCAGCAACAAGGTCACAATGCCACCAAGAGAAGTCCCGATGAACACAGCGTCAGAAAGCCCACGCTCGTCCATCAGCCCCAGCACGTCTTGTGCATAGACCACCGGCTGGTAGTTAAGATGCGTCGGATCACGGTCTGACTTGCCGCGACCGCGAAATGACAGGCAATAGACACGGAAATTCTTGCCCCTAAAATTCTCTCCCGCAAGCCAGGCCCCGACGTTACGGAAATCACGCTCATTGCGGGTGAGACCGTGGAGACAAATGATCGCGGGCGCCTTTGCAGGCAGATCGGGATCGGCATATTTCCGACCATGCAATTTCAGGCCATCATGGGTGGTTGTGTAAAAATCTTCGCTCGTCATCTGCCCGACAATATCACTGCAACAAGCTGCGTCCAGCCAGCTTGGCAGCTCACGCCTAAACCGGATCTAGCCTGGCCCTAACACAACTTGGGTGTTGCGCGGCTTTGCCATAATTTGCTATCTCGGGCATCCAAGCGGCGGGGAAGCTGATCGGGGCTCGAAAATTGAGCGAAAAAAGTTGTGTAGAATAACAAAAAGAGAGCACCGCGAATGGCTTTATATACGCTGAAACGGCTGCTTTCGGCATTGCCGACACTGTTTGTGATTATCGCTGTTGCGTTCTTCATGATGCGATTGGCGCCCGGGGGACCTTTCACGAACGAGCGCAACGTCTCGCCGGCTATCGAGGCGAATCTGAACGCCAAATACAATCTCGATCAACCGCTGGGGATGCAGTTTATTAGCTATCTCGGCAATGTCGTGCAGGGTGATTTCGGACCCTCATTCGTTAATCGGGACTTTTCGGTGTCGGAGTTGATCCTGCAAGGGCTGCCGGTCAGCTTGACGATCGGGATTGCAGCATTGATGCTGGCCGTTTCCATCGGATCTTTTCTTGGTGTGATGGCGGCACTCAGGCAAAACAAATCCACAGACTATGCTGTCATGGCTGTGGCAATGGCCGGCATTACCATCCCCAACTTCGTGACAGCGCCGGTGATGACACTGATTTTTGCGATCTGGAATGATTGGCTGCCAACATCCGGTTGGGTCGGCTGGGGCGGGATTGACGAGCAGGGGCTTGGGGCTTTTGGACGCTCGCTGGTGCTACCGGTTATCACCCTCGCGTTGCCGCAAATTGCGATCATCTCGCGATTGACGCGCGGCTCGATGATTGAAGTTCTGAGGTCAAACTTCATTCGAACCGCTAGGGCAAAAGGGCTATCAACTTCAAGAATAGTGCGCCGTCATGCGTTGCGGGCAGCTGCGATGCCTTTGATCAGCTATCTCGGACCGGCCTCAGCGGCACTCCTCACCGGCTCCTTGGTGATTGAAAAGATTTTTACTTTGCCTGGCATCGGCCAGTATTTTGTCTCCGGGGCACTTAACCGGGACTACACACTCGTGATGGGGGTTGTGATCGTCTACGCATCGCTGATCGTTTTCCTCAACATTCTCGCTGACCTGGCGCTTGCCGCACTCGATCCAAAAGTTAGGCTGACCTAATGAATACGATTTCACCGCATGCAGATCAGCACCCCAATGTGCGGGCCATGCAGTCGGCGGGCGATGCGATCAAAGGTCGGTCACTGTGGGAGGATGCACGCCGACGCTTGTTTGCAAATAAAGCTGCGCTCGCATCAATGATTGTTCTGTTTCTGGTTCTTCTGGCCGCGATCTTCTGGCCACTGATCAGTCCACACGCCTATAATGATGTGAATTATTCGGCCTATAGTGTGGCACCATCTGCTGAATATTGGATGGGAACCGACGTGAATGGCCGTGATATTCTGGTGCGAACTATGATGGGGGCCAGGGTCAGCCTCGCGGTCGGGTTGATTGCAACAATGGTATCACTGGTGATTGGCGTTGTTTGGGGCGCAACAGCTGGTTTCTTCGGGGGCACAATCGATAATGTCATGATGCGGATTGTTGATGTGTTGTACTCGTTGCCATTTGTCTTCTTCGTAATCATTTTGATGGTGATTTTCGGTACCTCCTTATGGATCATGTTCATCGCTATCGGCGCGATCGAATGGCTGACCATGGCTCGGATTGTCCGAGGTCAGACGCTGTCTCTCAAGGAAAAAGAGTTTGTCGAGGCCGCGCGGGCGATCGGTGTGAAGCCTTTAACAATTGTTCGGCGGCATATTGTGCCAAACCTTATCGGTCCGGTAATTATTTATGTCACCCTCACAATCCCTTATGCGATATTGGCGGAGAGTTTCCTGAGCTTCCTCGGGCTTGGTGTACAAGAGCCGCTAACCAGTTGGGGCGTTCTGATTGCCGATGGTGCCAATGGATTGCCGGCGGCGCCATGGGCACTGCTTTTTCCGGCGGGTGTGATGGCACTGACATTGTTTTGCTTTAACTTTATCGGTGATGGTCTGCGAGACGCACTCGATCCAAAAGATCGTTAGGCGCGGTTGGCGTCTATTGAGCAAATATTCGCGTTGATTGTTGCCAGATGGGTGCTGGTCATGATCCCGGGGCCGAATGTCGCGGCTTACGGCCGCCATCGGCTGGTCAACACTCGGCGTTGTGCTGGGGTTTCTGACTTTCACCGCCGCCGTCTTGGCAATAGCAAAACGCGCCTAGCGATTATTGCAGGCGGCGGACCTTTATGGTACGGCCCATGGGTTCGACGGTCATCTTGAAGCTGCCAAAAGACGCTTCTTTGATGGTTGCCGAGTATTTTTTTGGGTTGTTCCGTGACATCGGCACATAATTACTATCCGAAGAAAGCTGTTGCCATATCTGACCGTTCGCAAGTTCGATCCGGTGAGCGTTCTTGCCCCGATACTCGATGCTATTGATCGCAGATGTAATCTGGTTGACAAGTTTGTCTTCGGGTCTCTCTCGCTTACCAAAATCTGCCTCTTTGGTCGCGCCGCCGCCGGGCATGCGCAAGCCGAAGATTCGTCTTTTTTTCTGTACTTCTGTTTCGGCTGTTGTGGCGTCGCTGGCTGTCGTTTGAGGAGCCGCAGCTTCAGGCGGATTAGCGCCGGATTTCATCACGCTATCGAAGCAGGCAAGCCGCGCCTCATTATCTGAAATTCCGACACAATCAGACATGTTGGACGGTTGTGTCGCCGACGCAACAGTGGGACAGGCAATCGACACCAAAACAACACCAAGAGCAGAAAAACGCATGACATACCTCACTTTTTTAAACTCTATAATAAACGGCGAGAGGACGTCAAACACCATATTATCGAGCCTTACAATAGAACTGTTATAGAACTGTTGTGATAATGCCTGCTTGGGGCCGCGCGCGGACTGCGCTAAGCTGTGAATTGAGAATCAACGGAGTGGAAGCACCAATATGATTGCACAGAAGGTGACACGAAGGGTCGGCCAGATGATCACGCTCGCCGCCGCGCTGTTTTTGACAGCCTGCGGTGACGGTGACAGCAATAACACATATAGCAACAGCGAAGATGGGGTCGTGCTTAATCGGGGTAACGGCTATGAGCCCAACACACTAGATCCGCACCAGGCAAACGGCACATGGGAAAATAACATATTGGGTGATCTGTTGATCGGCCTTTATACCGAAGATGCCGATGCGAAACCTGTTTTTGGTGCAGCTGTGTCTCACGATATCAGCGATGACGGGCTTACCCATACCTTCAAGATCCGTGAAGACATGGTATGGTCTGATGGTGCATCTGTAACGGCACACGATTTCGTCTATGCATGGCGGCGCATTCTCGATCCAGCGACGGCCGCACCTTATGCCTCCTTGATCTACCCGTTTAAAAATGCACGGGCAATCAATGAGGGTGAAATACCATCAGCGGAACTTGGTGCAAGGGCGCTCGATGACAAGACGCTGGAATTGCAGGTTGAACAACCAACACCGTTCATCCGCACACTGTTAACGCACTATACGTCTTTTCCGGTGCCAAAACATAAAGTTGAAGTGCTTGGTGATGCCTGGGTTAAACCCGGTACTTATGTTTCAAATGGAGCGTATGTTCTTGATGAGTGGCGGCCGAACAGCCAGATCAAGCTGGTTAAAAACGAGAATTTCTACGACGCTGCAAATGTTGCTATTGATACGGTCTATTATAAGCCGATCGGTGATGTATCAGCTGCGTTCCGGGCGTTCCGCGCTGGGGAAATCGACACTAATTCCTGTTCGCAATGTTACCCGATACAGCAGGTCAACCTTATCGACGAGATCATGCCGGGTGTTAAACGGAACGAAGTTGTGTTGTCGACCACCTATTTGACTTTTAACACCAACAAAGAACCATACAACGATGCGCGTGTTCGCAAAGCGTTGGGTCTTGCCATTGATCGTGAGATTTTGACAAAGCAGGTCCTTAGGGCAGGTGAGATTCCGGCTTATGCGCTAAGCCCGCCTGGTATTGATAACTATACTGGATCGCCGCCTGAAATGAGCGAAGCAGATTTGACCCAGGAAGAGCGCATCGTCAAAGCGAAAAAATTGCTTGCTGAAGCGGGGTTTGACGACAGCAATCCGCTTACCATCAACGTAAAATACCGGTTAGCAGGTGATCGCAAGCAGATCATGGTCGCGATGCAGGACATGTGGAAACGGATCGGTGTCACAGCCAAACTGGAAGGAAAGGAGCCGAAAGTTGCCTATGCGGACTATCGAGCGCGCAATTTTGACGTGGCAGATGCTGGTTGGGTTGCTGACTATAACGATCCCGATAATTTCTTGTTCCTCGGAAAATCCGATACTGGCCCGATTAACTACGCTGATTATTCCAACCCCGAGTTTGACCGGTTGATGACAGCGGCGAACGATAAGCAAGACTTGAAGGAACGAGCGGCGTTGATGGCGGAAGCTGAAGCCATTATGCTGGAGGACATGCCGCTTGTGCCGATATACTTCAGCGTAAATCGTAATCTTGTTGGCGTGCATGTGCAGAACTGGAAAGACAATGTCATCGGCATTCAACGCACGCGTTGGCTTGCAATTGACGAGAGTAAGCGCAAGAAATATTGATAGCTGCTTTTTGCATGTGAAGCTGATTACGTTGTTGTGGTATCTGCATTCTCGGAGTCGGTGTCTGACTGCTGCACCTGTCGTTTTATAGGCTGAATTTGTCCGTTTTCGGACAGCATAATGGCAACTGCTCTCGAATCCTCAAATTGCGATAGTACAATCATGATGCCGACAGTGATCGGTATGCAAAGCAACATGCCGCCAAACCCCCATAGCGTTCCCCAGAAGGTGAGAGAAAGAAGGATGACCAAGGGGCTCAAATTCAAGGATTCGCCAAGTAGTTTTGGTTCGATAACCGACCCGACGATTTGTTCTGCAATCGTCAACAAGCCAAGTGTTAACAGGAACAACGTAATGCCGCCGCCGTCAGGTTGGACAAGCGCCAGAACCGAAGGGAGCAAAACAGCAATGATCGAACCGATTATTGGGATAAAATTGAACGAGAAAATTAGCAAAGCCCAGAACCCGGCAAAATCAATGCCGAGGATCAACATGATGATCCAGGACGCCAGCGCGACGATGAAACTAGTGATCGTTTTGATGGAAATGTAGTCTCGCACCAATGAACCGATGTCCTTGACAATCTGATCGACATCGAGTCGGTCATGATCAGGCCCGGCGACAACTAGGAGTTTCTTCATAAATTTGCCGCGTTCGACAAGCATAAAACCCGTATAAAGAAGGATTGTAATAAGGTTTGTGCCGAGCGCCCTCACGGTGGAGCCGATTTCATTGAAGAATCTGGTGGCGAGGCTAATTGCTTGGCCTTGCCACTGAGCAAATAACTCCATACTGGCAACCGCAGGCTGTTCTTCTCCCTGTGCCACGCTTTGTGCTGCTTCCGGAAAATAGGGCGCCAGAAATGAAAACTGAGAGAGGTAGTTTAAAATGCTGCCTGAAATTTCGAGAAAGCGCGTCCGATAAAGCGGAAAAACTTCCAACATTGACTCGGCGTTGGCAATTATAATCTGCCCAAGGATCATCAGGGCAAGTGCCATCAAGCCAAAAGCTAGGGCAAAACTAAGCCATTCCGGAAAGAGAGCCCCAAGAACGGGTATTCTTTCGATATTGTTTTTTACAGTAACAATGATGAAACTCAGAAACAAAGCAAAGACCAACGGAATCAATATCGCTTTGCCCACGTAGAAAATATACCCAAGCAAGATCGCCAGGGCGGTCGCGTAAAACAAGCGGGGTAAGCCTTGTTGGTGGATGTCCGGTTTTTGACCCTGTTGATCTTTCATTGCGTCTCGCTGATTGCCGGTGCCTCCAATAACCTGTTTTGAGCAAGTCTGTCAGGTTCTTTTGCTTCTTTCTTCTCCTTCGTTTTTGGCATATGGCGGGTCGATGATCCGCCGCCGCCTCAGATATCTGGTGCCCGAGACAGCGTTTACAGCTTTGGCCGGGCTGCCGTTTGCCCATTTTTTGTCGGGTAGCGCTCTTGCGACCCATTGCTGGGGCGGGGAGTGGCGGATTATTGTGGCGGCGCCGAGCGAAACTCTTGTCGTACGCAACGGTCAAATATTCCGTGACGGCGTTGCATTGGGAAGCGTTGAGAGCGTCTCGCCCTTTCAGATGTTGGCAGAAATGTCGGCAGCGCGACGATCAGCCGTCGGATCCGATTTTGCGGACGCAGGCTTACCCCCCTTCTTATCGGGCGCTGTCGGACATCTCGACTATGAAATGGCGCAGCTTCTCGAACCGACCCTCAACCTTCCTTATGCCGCAATGGCAACAATGGCATTCGGGTATTACGATGCTGTTGCCGCCTGGAGGATGAACGAAAAGGGCGTCTATATTTTTGCCCGCTCGGAAGAAAGCGCCGATCGGCTCGAACAAGTATTGGGAAACGGCGCGCAACAGTGTCCAGTCAAATCGTCGGAAGATTGGCCGACAGCAGAGGTTGTTTCCAACAAATCGAGACGGCAACATGTTTCAGATATTCGGTTCTGTATTGATCAGATTTTAGCTGGTGAAATATTTCAAGTTAATTTGTCGCGCCTTTTGACAGCATCTTACGAGCAGACAGATATGCCGCAGGCGGTCATAGAGCAGTTGTTTCGGAAATGGGTGGCGCGCAGCGCCTCAGGTTTCGCCTGCCTCATGCAATATGAAAATTTGGCTTATCTGTCGAACTCGCCTGAGAGATTCTTTTCCGTAACGACAGCCGGTGAGCAATTGCGCGTAACTGCAGAGCCTGTTAAAGGAACGCGCGCGCGTCACTCCGATCCAGCACAAGATAGCCAGATCGCCAAAGAGCTGTTGGCAGATGAAAAAGACCGCGCTGAAAATATCATGATAGCGGACCTGATGCGTAATGATCTTTCGCGTGTTTGCCAGGATGGTACGATTGAGGAAGAAAAGATTTGCGAATTGCAGACCTTTGCAGATGTTCATCATCTCGTCTCGCGCATCACAGGTTTATTGCAGCCGGGCAAATCTGCGGTCGATGTATTGGCAGCGGCATTTCCATGTGGATCTATCACCGGAGCTCCAAAGATCAGGGCGATGGAAATTATCGCCGATATTGAGGCAAGACAACGCGGCATTTACTGCGGTACAATAGGATACATAGATGATCGTGGTACGGCGGATTTTTCCGTGGCAATAAGGACTGCCGAGTTGACGCGTGCCGGTGGTTCGACCAGGATTTCCTATGGCACAGGCGGCGGCATCACAGCACTCTCTGATCCGTTGCAGGAATTTGAAGAAACAACCGTCAAGGCCGAGGCTTTTAGAAAGCTGATCGACCTCACACAGTGCAAATCACGTAAACCAACATGATCCTCGTTATCGATAATTATGATTCCTTTGTCCATAATCTCGCCAGATATGTCCGCGAGTTGGGCGGTGCTACAACAGTACACCGGAATGATACACTCTTGGTTGCCGAATGTTGCGCCATGTCGTTGCAGGGGATCATTCTTTCTCCAGGGCCCGGCCAGCCCGAAACGGCAGGAATTTGTAAGGAACTGATTGCAGCTTGTCCGGATACGCCTTTATTAGGCGTTTGTCTTGGCCATCAATGTCTAGCAGAAGTTTATGGCGGGGAGACGGTGCCATCAAAGGAGCCGATGCATGGGCGCAGCAGCAAGATTACCCATGACGCTACCGGTGTTTTCGAAGGCCTTGTCTCGCCGATTGAAGCTGGCCGGTATCATTCATTAAGCGTCAACATCGACAACGCCGAAGACCTGATTGTACAGGCAGCGACAGAGGACGGTGAAATCATGGGATTGCGGCATCGGGAGTTTCCTCATTTCGGGGTACAGTTCCATCCTGAATCACTGTTGACTGTTAAGGGGGTAGATATCATCCGAAACTTCATCAAACTGGCTGGAGAGCGAAACGCATGACCGTGTGGTTGAACGGAGAGTTTTACGAAAAAAGCGACGGATTGATCAGCCTCACTGACCGCGGGCTAATGCTGGCAGACGGGATTTTTGAAACCATACTGGTCAAGGACAAGGGCCCAGTTTTTTTCAAGCAGCACATGGCACGGTTGCGCGCCGGTGCCGCGGCCTTGGCTATTCCCCTTCACCATACAGATGCGGATATCCATACTAACCTCAAGAAGTTGGTACATAAGCAAAAGATTATGGGTGAGGACGTTGCGGTTCGGCTTACACTGACAAGGGGTATTGGCGCGCGCGGAATTGCCCTGCCGACGTGGCAGGAAACGCATCCAACATTGTTTATGACGGCATCAGCGGTGCTCAAACCTTCAACAAACCCAGTATCACTGATCGTCAGTTCAATCAGGAGAAATGAGGGGTCGCCGGTATCAAGTCTAAAAACACTTGCTTATACAGATAACATCCTGGCCCGCCGCGAAGCCGATCTCGCTGGCGCAGACGATGCGATCTTGTTGAACAACGGTGGTCACATTTGCTGCACCACGATCACGAATATCTTTATTGTAAAAAATGACACCGAATTGCTCACGCCGGATTTGAGATCAGGTGCTCTGCCCGGCATTGTTCGACAGATTGTCATGAAAATTGCGACTGATATTGATCTCTCCGTGCAGGAGACAGAGATACCTCCTTCTGTGTTGAACGACGGAGAGATATTTTTGACGAACAGCCTTCAGGGTCTGCGCGCTGCTTTTCTGAAGTCCGGTGATGGGTGTAACCGCAATCTGGTATCTCCCGGTAAGGTTTTGCTTGAGTTGCAGCGGCAATATGCGCAGAAAATAGATGAAGACCGCGCAGACAGAAAAATAGTATGAACAGTTTTGCGATCACTGAAGCACAACTTGCTCGCCTTGCTTGTGCGTTGACAGGCGACGAACTCGCGAGAAATTTCAATCACTATACCGATTTTTTGACGCGGGCTGAATGGGGCGCCAATACTGCGCCAGGTGCTGATGGTCTCGAATTGGATACCAAGCAAATCAAAGCATGCGCTGCCCGGCTGTGCCATTTCTTTGATAAGCCTGCAACTGCTCTTATGCCTGAAAAGAACGACACATTTGGCGATTGGGCTTCAAGGCTCACCCCGAAGATCCGCCATTCACTGACAACATTCAGATTTCTGCCGGCCACACAGGCGGGTGCAGCGGAGACGCGTCACGCGACAGACGAAGTCTGGCAGGATGCGCGCGTGATCGCCAACCTGATGCATGGCCGGCGCCGGGTCATCACGTTGGTTTCAACGCATAGTCTGTTCGGATTCGTTACATCCGTGCTCGCGCCAAACCTGCAACATCTGCAGGTGCTGGATGGCGGGGCGATGGCGCCGGATGAACTGGCGGAAACTCTTTCGTTTGGTGATCTACTTGTCGCAACGCCGACATTGTGGCGCTATCTGGCTCAGACATTGCCCGGCTTTGCTAATAATGTCATGGGCCTCTCCTTCGGAGAGCCGCTATTGATCGATCTTGCCTCGGAGCTGCGCGAAATGGGGCTAGGGGCGATGCGCGAACTATACGGATCAACAGAAACGGGCATAATTGGCTGGCGAGACAATCCGTCAGAGCCGTTTGTTTTGTTCGATCATTGGTCTCACACAGAAAATACGCTCATCCGTATTTGTCCAGCTGGGCAGGAGCGCGAGACGGCCGCGATGGATCATCTAAACTGGGCGGGAGATCGTGCCTTTAACCTGGCTGGCCGGCGCGACGGAGCGGTGCAGATCGGCGCAGTCAATGTGTTCCCCAAGAAGATTGGCGAGATAATTGCCACACACCAGAATATTGAAGATTGTACCGTCAGCGTCGCTCAACGAAGTGGCGCCCTTGATCGGTTGATTGCCCATATCGCACTACGCCCGGGTATTCAGCCCGACGAGGATACGGCATGGGAAGTTGATGAATGGTGCCGGCAAAAGTTGCGGCCGCCGGAGCGGCCGCGTATTTACGTTTTTGGTTCAATTACTGACGAAGACCCGTAGAGCTTTATTCGCCTGCAGAGGCAGCTTCCATTGCCGCGCTTACTTTGGCGGTTGCCTGCTGGGTTGTTTGCCCGAAGACTTCCGAGCTGTCGCCAACCGCAACGGTCAGTTCGCATTTCTCGGTGCAGGTGTATGTCGCACGGTCAACGCCGCGGTTAAGGACAAGCATATTGCCAGACGGGCTTTGAACACGAATATTAACATTGTCCAGGCGATTACCGTCTTTGTCAAAAAAGTAAATATTCGTCAGGCCTGGCGTCTTGCCGTAAAGCAGAATTCTTTTGTCCGACTGGACAGTCACATCAGCAATGGCCGGATTGCCAACAACGATGCTGCTGACAGGTTGCTTCATTTCGTAGACACGAACTTGGTCTATGGTCAGCCACATTTCACCTGCGCTCGCGCTGACAGGCAGCATGATAAGGAGGGCGGTAGCAATTCCTGTAAACAGAGTGGCACGCATGGGCATACCCTTTCAACTTTTCTCTCATAAGGTTTGGCACGAAATCCTCAAAGATTTCTTAAGCAAGACGCTGCGAAAATGAGCAATGCAGAACATTGCCGATCAATAAGACGGAGCTTTTTTACGCGGTCTTAAGAAGATTTGGCGTACTTTAGCCGCAAGGATTAGTGTTACAGGGCAACTAAAGCCTGAAGAATATGAGGCACAACTGTGACAGCAAGTACCGCCACGCAGCAAATTGACAAAAGCAGGATCGAAGAAATTCGCGATGCTCTGGCAAAAATTTCGTATTTTGAAGACCTGCCTGACAGCGTTCTGCAAGACCTTGCCGACGCAAGTGACGAGCGTTGTTTCGGGGCCGGTGAAACTGTTTTCACTATGAATCAGTATGATGGGGACGAGTTGTTCTGCATCATTTCAGGCAAAGCTAAGCTGACGACTGTTTCTGTCGAGACTGATGCGTTGTCTGTTGAAGAATTATCTGAGGGCTCCATATTTGGGCTAGAGTATGTCCTTGGTGATTTTCAGGAAAACATTCTGCAGGCGGGTCTGACGGCTTCGACGGCGCTGGTAATTATCACCATTGACAGCCATCATTTGCAGGAAATCGTAAAACGCAAACCGGTTGTCGCGCGTGCCTTTCTCGCTGGTTTCGCTCGTCAACTCCTAAAATTCAAAGCTGGGCAAAGCGCTCCTCAGGCCGATCCACACAAACGGATTTTTCAGTCTTTGTTTGATTTGATTGAGCGAGACGATAATGAGGTTCCAGCACAATGGCGGGTTGCTCAGATGCCAAAACATCGGGAACTAGGTGAAATTGCCGGTACCACGGAGATTGAGGCAGCTGAGGCGGTTGCGAGGCTGATCAGCGAAGGCATCGCAAAACGTGACTATCCTGGACTCATTATTGCAGACTACACAGCATTTCATTCACTAGCACTTTAATTAATATTTTAATACAATATTAACTACAATAAAAGTAAACTCAACAATTTGATCAATTAAACTATTTATTTACTCAACACTGTTACCTTTGCCCATATCCGAAAAATGCGGATGTGCAAGTGTAAGTAACAGGAGTCGAAAATGACAAACCTCATCAACCGTTTCGTAAAAGACGAAGAAGGTGCAACTGCTATTGAGTACGGTCTGATCGCTGCTCTCATTGCTGTTGCTATTATTGGAGCGCTGCAAGCTGTAGCAACTTCTTTGAGCACAAACTTCTCTGAAATTTCTTCAGAGCTGGATGGCGCTGCTTAGTCAGCTCTACTACTAAATTTTCAAGGAAGGAGGTCTTTGTGGCCTCCTTTTTTGTTGCGTATGTGAGCGATTATTTTGATCTAAAACCCTCCGCTCTAACTACTCATTAAATCTGTTTGGGTAAGACATATGGTTAAAAGACTGTAACAGGAGCAAGGCGATATGTTGTCCTATATGCTTATTTCCGTACTGCCGGCGGCGTGGCTCGTTGCAGCCGTCAATGATGTAATCGAAATGAAAATCCCAAACTGGATTTCGATATTCCTTCTGGCTTGCTTTCCTGTCGCGGCCTTGTATTTCGGCTTTTCCTTCAGCAGTTTTTTTGCCTGTATAGCTCTCGCGTTAGGTATTTTAGTTGTTGGGTTTGTTCTTTTTGCGATGAACAAGCTTGGCGGCGGCGACGTAAAGTTACTCGCGGCTTCGACCTTGTGGATCGGCCCCGCTGCGCTGCTGCCGTTTTTGATGAAGATGGTTTTGATGGGTGGGCTTTTTGCGCTCGTCATCATGATGTTCAGGAAAACACCGCTTTTACCGGCTTATGCTCATGCTCCCTGGATCATGAACCTGCACCAGTCGGGTAAGCACATGCCGTATGGGGTTGCGATTGCTGCCGGCGGTCTGTGGGTTTTACCGGAAACTTATCTGTTCTCACTAATGTTTGGCTGATCGCCGGACACATTAACTTTGTTTTGAGGGTTTTGCGACAAATTGGGACGGCACAATAGTGTTTTTCTGCAACAGAAACAGGTAGGTACACCGTGAATGCAGGTCGATTGATACTCTTAGGAATTGCCCTACTCGCAGGGGGCGGTGCATTTTTTCTCGTTGCTTCCGGGGGTAATACACCCGAAGTGATTACCCAGGTTATTCCACAACAAGACTCTATGGAAACCGTGCGTGTGCTCGTTGCTGATAAGGAATTCGCCCGTGGTGAACGGATCGATCCGGCAGCAACAAAATGGGTCCGCTGGCCTAAAAAAGGCATGCCAGATTATCTGATTACAGATGATAATACTGATTTCTACGATACACTCAGCGAAACACTAGCGCGGACTGAGTTAGCTGCCGGTGAGCCGATCATTGAAGCCAAACTTGTACGCCCCGGCAACCGCGGTATGATGTCCGCCCTTTTGACACCGGGCATGCGCGCTGTAACGCTGGATGTTTCTTCACGCCAGGCGGCTGCAGGTTTCATCCTTCCTGGTGACAAGGTTGATGTCTACTCGACCTCTAATGATCAGCGGAATGATGCCCTTTCGAGTAATCTGATGTATTCGGATGTGCGCGTTCTAGCAGTTGATCAGGCAACAGAGCAAGACACGGAAGGAGCGATTATTGCGCGTACGATTACGGTCGAACTCGCGCCATCTCAGATCGCGAAGTTTCTGACAGCACGCGAAGACGGTACACTGAACCTTGTTCTCAGAAGTGTTTTCCGGCCTGAAAATGGTGAAGAACTTCTGCAAGAGGCCGAACCGGCTGAAGTCGTCGTCATCCGGTATGGTCAATCATGATTTGTTCACCTGCAGCAGCAGCATTCAACCCAAGGTGCAATATGAATCGGACAACGCCCCGAATTGGAAAGTCAGCTATAAGAGCTTTTAGCCTGGTTACAGCAATGTTTCTTGCGCTCACCCCAGTTGGTAGAGCGGCCGCTGCAAATGATGTTCGTATTATCACCGGCGGTGATACGGAAACCTCCAAAAGCCTGATGCTGCCACTCAGCAAGGCCGTTATCGTCGAGTTACCGACACCGGCTGCAGATGTGCTGGTTTCAGATCCGACAAAGGTTGAAGTGGTAATCCGCTCACCGCGTCGCGTGTATCTTCTAGGTATGGAGGTCGGTCAGGCGAACGCGTTCTTTTTCGATGACCGCAACCGGCAGATCTTGAATCTTGAGATTATGGTTGAGCGCGATGTCGACGCGCTGACGCAGCTCTACAATAAACTGATGCCAGAATCCCGGATCACAGTGGAAACGGTCAACGAGAATATCATTCTCAGGGGTTCGGTTGCGAATGAATCAGAAATCGTTCGGGCGCAGAACGTCGCGGCCAGATTTACCGGTGATCCAGAGCTGGTTCTCAGCATGTTGAGCATTCGCGAGCAGAACCAGGTGATGCTGAAAGTGCGCATCGTTGAAATGCAACGCACTCTTATTAAGCAGCTTGGTATCGATGGGTCGGTTTTCGCTCAGATCGACAACAATATATTCAGTGCGGCCTGGGACAACCGATTTCCGTTTTCGGGCGACGCTTCCGGTGGACTGAGCGGGATGCTGGACACGGCCGGCTTCGGTGACGTCAGCAATCTCGACTTTTCCTTTGATGCGTTTGAGTCATCCGGACTGGTCAAAACGTTGGCGGAGCCGACCCTGACATCGGTGTCAGGTGAAGGTGCCAACTTCCTCGCAGGTGGTGAGTTTCCGGTACCGGTAAGTAGCGACAATGGTGACGTCGGCATTGAATTCAAGAAATTCGGTGTTGCACTTGGCTTCAGACCCGTCGTTCTGTCTAAGGGCAGGATCAATCTAAAAATCAACACTGAAGTGAGCGAGGTCGATTCGACCAACGGCTTCACGCTGTCCTCAACTTCCGGGGTCGATCCTACAACAGGTCAGCTTATTCCAAATGCGTTTCTCATCCCAGGCCTGACAGTACGTCGTGTTGAAAATGTGGTTGAGCTGCCGAGCGGTGGCAGCATGGCGATTGCAGGTCTATTGCAGGAGAATATTCGCTCGGCGGTAGACGGTGTACCCGCGCTGCAGGATGCACCTGTTTTGGGTCAGCTTTTTCGAAGCAACGAATTTCGCAACAACCAGACTGAGTTGGTCATCATCGTGACGCCGTATCTAGTTGAGCCAACCCACAAGTCGAACCTGACAGATCCAGCACAAGGATTTGTCCATTCCAGTACCGTTCAGCAAATCCTCGTTGGCAAACTGGAATCCGCATACGGCATGAAAAGCCGGACGCCGGAATCAGCAACACTCCAGGGCCCTCTCGGGTTTATTCTGGACTAGGAGAGATGGTAAAAAGCATGAAGATTGTCAAAATCATACCGGCGACGCTGGCCCTGGGATTACTTGCAGCTTGTTCTTCCGTCTTTAATGGCCCGAACCAGGCTCTTACCGTAGAAGAAGAACATCCGATCTCCGTGGAGCAGCAAACGGTCACGCTTACTCTGGCAGTTGACCCGTCGCTTAGCGAGTTGACGTCGGTGGATAAAGCAAGGTTACGCGCATTCGCGGGTACATATTTTACACGCGGTCACGGCCCGCTCACGATTACAGCTCCTTCTGGCGGTGAGTTCGACTTTTACGGCCAGGAAATGGCATCTGATATCCGTCAAGAATTGAACCGGCTGGGAATCGAGTGGGCTAAAATTAATGGTGCAACATATCGGGTCTCGGCCAACGCGCCGACGGTTGATGTCATGGTAACATTCTCGAACTATGTCGCATCCTCAGTTGAGTGTGGAGACTGGTCGCAAGAAGCGCCGCGGCGCTACAGAAATTTGCGCACGAAGAATTTTGGCTGCTTTTCCCAGCAAAATCTGGCCGCGATGATTTCTGACCCACGAGATCTGGTGGCGCCAGCCCTGGTCAGCGACAACGACGCCGCTCGGGCGGGCGATGTCTACAACAAATTTGTGACTGGCGAGCCGACTTCAAGCGCGGCAGATGAGAGTATCGATATTGAAGTGGCACAATAACAAGGGGATCGCGTAGATCTTTGGAGAGGCGTAATGAATACTCTGGCTAATGATAAATTCGACTTCGACGATGAAGATACCTTCACGGAAGAAGAATTGGCTGATCTTGAGTCTCTTTCAGAAGAGGAGCTTGATCTCGACTTTGATGAAGATTTTGAATTCGAGGACATCGATCTGGAAGATCTCGACGAAGAAGACTGGGACGAGGCGTACAAAGAGCCCGTCGCCGGCGAGAGTTCTGCGTTGGCAAAGAGCGCTGAAGCGGACCTACCGTCACTTCAAGAAGAGCAGGCACTCACAGATATTGAAGATGCTTTGGATATTTCTGAAGGAGACATGCCGGAAAGTCCCGTAGCAGAATCGGTTGAAAACTTATCCTTCGCCGACGACGATGAAAGCTCCTTCACCGACGACGATGAACGCAGCCCGGAAGAGGCACCAGCTGATGTTCCATCAGTTGAAGCGGCCGTTTCCGCAGCTGGTCTCACAGCAGACTATTATGAAGATGATGTTCCGCAGGACGGCGATCATATTCCTGTACCACGGATCAATATCAGCGTTTTCTGTGAAACCCAGACGGTAAGTGAACTGGTCGAGGCATCGGCTGCGGACCGACGTTTGTCCAAAGCCCATGTTACAATTCTGATGGGCGGCATAAAAAAAGCCGTTCAGCATTTCCAGCATGAGAGCACACCAAACCTGCTGATTATTGAGACTATTAACGGTGGTCAGGAATTGTTTGACGGTCTTTCGTCGCTCGCCGAAGTGTGTGACCCGAGCACGAAGGTAATCGTCATTGGATCTATCAATGATATTCGTCTGTACCGTGATTTGATGAATAAGGGGATCAGCGAATATCTGATTGCACCGAAGACCCCTGTACAAGTTACACGTGCTATTGCGTCCCTCTATGTGGATCCTTCAGCACCGCCGATTGGCCGCTCGATTGTGTTTGTCGGTGCCAGAGGTGGTGTTGGTTCCTCCACGATCTGTCACAATGTTGCTTGGGCAATGGCGGAACGTCATAAGAGCGATACGGTTATTCTTGATCTCGATCTCGCATTCGGCACCGCGAGCCTCGATTTTGAACAAGATCCGTCTCAGGGCCTGGCGGAAGCGTTGGCTGCGCCTGAACGTCTGGACGATGTGCTACTCGATCGCTTGTTGCAGAAATGTACAGAGCGCCTTAGCCTTTTCGCTGCACCCAATGTGCTGGATCATGATTATGACCTGCCAGCTTCGGCGTTTGAGGAGGTCTTGGAGATGGTCCGCAAAGGGGTGCCAAATCTGGTTGTGGATTTGCCCCACGCGTGGACGTCCTGGACACGGCATGTTTTGCAAAATGCGGACGAGATTGTCATCACCGCCACGCCGGATCTTTCGTCTTTCAGAAATGCCAAGAACCTTATTGAATCTGTAAAAGCAAGTCGCACTAATGATGCGCCGCCATACCTCGTTCTTAATCAGATGGGCGTGCCGAAACGGCCTGAAATTCCGCCGGAGCAATTTGCCGAGGCGCTTGAAATCGAACCTACCGCGGTGATCAATTGGGAACCACAGCTATTCGGCCTTGCCGCGACAAATGCAGAACCGATCTTCGAATCAGGCGGTAAATCAAAAGCTGTCGCCGCGGTCGACCGCCTGGCGATGCTGCTGCTCGGCATGGGTGGGGACAAGGTTTACCGCAATAAGATTAATCTCAAATCTCTCTTTCGTAAGCTGTAGGGGCTGACATAATGTTTGGAAAACGGTCAGAATTGGAAACGCCTGCGCCTGTGCCAGCGAAGCCAAAGCCGGCTGCACGACCTGCGGCGCAGGAAAACCCAAAAAAAGAAGTTGTGCCACCAAAAGTCGCAACTGTGTCCGCTAAAACTATGCCACCAAGGGCAAAAAAGGCGGCTGCTTCTAACAATCAGTCAGAAGAGTACTTTCAAACCAAAACAACAATCTTTAACGCCCTGATTGATACAATCGACCTGTCCCAGCTTGCACAGCTTGATCCAGAATCAGCCGCAGAAGAAATTAGGGATATCGTCAACGAGATCATCTCTATCAAGGGGCTCCAGATGTCGATCTCGGAGCAGGAAGCTCTGTTGCAGGATATCTGTAATGATGTTTTAGGCTATGGACCGCTGGAGCCGTTGCTCGCGCGTGATGACATCGCCGATATCATGGTCAATGGGGCAAGCCGTGTGTTCATCGAAGTCGAGGGTAAGATCGAGTTGACACCGGTCCGGTTCCGCGACAACGCACAACTCATGAATATCTGCCAACGGATTGTATCCCAAGTGGGCCGCCGTGTAGACGAATCAAGCCCGATCTGTGATGCGCGTTTGCCAGATGGGTCTCGGGTGAATGTTATCGCACCGCCATTGTCAATTGATGGTGCAGCGCTGACAATTCGGAAATTTAAAAAAGACAAACTGACGATCGCCGACCTGGTAAAGTTCCAGTCGATCTCTCCTGAAGGCGCGAAAGTGCTGGAAGTGATCGGAAATTGCCGGATCAACACACTGATCTCTGGCGGTACGGGTTCCGGTAAAACGACATTGCTCAATTGTCTGACGGCGTTCATCGAAGAAGATGAGCGCGTCATCACCTGCGAAGACGCAGCAGAACTGCAGTTGCAGCAACCACATGTTGTGCGCCTTGAAACACGGCCACCCAATCTTGAGGGTACTGGTGAAGTCACTATGCGCGATCTGGTCAAAAACTGCCTACGGATGCGCCCTGAGCGGATCATTGTGGGCGAAGTTCGTGGCTCGGAAGCATTTGACCTTCTGCAGGCGATGAACACGGGTCACGACGGGTCGATGGGAACGCTCCACGCCAACTCGCCCCGCGAGGCACTGTCTCGGCTTGAATCCATGATCACGATGGGCGGTTTTAACCTACCCTCAAGAACAATCCGTGAGATGATTGTTGGCTCGGTCGATATTATTGTTCAGGCAGCACGCCTGAGAGACGGGTCGCGGCGCATCACTCATGTGACAGAAGTAATCGGTACTGAGGGCGATACCATTATCACCCAAGATTTGTTCGTATACGATATTGACGGTGAAGAAGACGATGGTCGGGTGAGGGGTCGTCACAAATCGACAGGTATCGCACGACCAGCATTTTGGGATCGCGCAAAGTATTACGGCAAGCATGTGGAACTCGCTGAAGCGCTTGATGCGGCAGCAGAATAACAGCTTGCCAGAGGAACGAGTATCATGGATCCGAAAACAATTCTGCTGATCGTCTTAGGCTTAGTCTCCGTCGGCACGTTGGCTGTCGTATTCTTGGCACCGACCGACAAGGAAAAAGCTACAAAACGGGCAGGTGCCCTTTCGGGCCGAGGAGGTCAGAGCCGACGGGCGAGCGCTGGACCAAATGCCAACGACGCCCCCAAAGATCGCCGGAAGCAGGTACAAGAGTCACTGAGGCGAATTGACGAAAAGCAAAAAGAGCACGCAAAAAAACAAAAATTGAGTCTGAGCCAAAAATTGGCGCAAGCTGGTCTGGAAGTGACCGATCGTGATTTTTATGTTGCTTCTGCAATTTGTGCCGTATTTTTTCTGGGCGTCGCGCTGATCACGGCTCAATCGCCGTTTGTAACAGGCGCAATGTTCATCGTTGGCGGTGCCGGCTTTCCGCGCTGGGCTGTAGGATTTTTGACCAAGCGCCGGCAGAAAAAGTTTATCGCCGAGTTTTCCAATGCGATTGAAGTAATCGTTCGCGGGGTCAAATCAGGCTTGCCCGTGAACGAGTGTCTCAAGATCATCGGCCGCGATGCCCAAGAACCGGTGCGTAGTGAGTTTCACGTCATGAATGAAAGCCTGCGCGTGGGCCTGACTCTCGAACAGGCGCTTGAACGGATGTATGATCGCATGCCGCTAAGCGAAGTAAACTTCTTCGCGATCGTGCTGATCATCCAAAAGTCGACAGGTGGTAATCTTGCAGAAGCGCTTAATAATTTGGCGACAGTGCTAAGAAACCGGAAGCTGATGGAAGGTAAGATCAGTGCCCTGTCTATGGAAGCCAAAGCGTCAGCTGTAATACTCGGATCGTTGCCGTTCATGGTGGCGACGATGGTTCATCTGTCTTCGCCTGAATATTTGCTACCGCTCTTTGAAACGCAGGTTGGTAACTTCATCCTTATGGGGGCCGGAACTTGGATGTCCATCGGCATTCTGGTCATGAAAAACATGATCAGTATTAAGGTGTAATTCAGGTGTTGTGGTTAATTTATCAGTATGAATGAGCTCATTGAACTCGTTGCTAACAAGCAGAATGTGATTGCTGCGCTTGCCGCTGTCGCGGCAATGGCCGCGGTGTTCACGTTGCTGCAACCTGTGTTTCAACGCGATCCGATGAAAGACAGACTGAAGCGGGTTAATGAGCACCGTGACAATCTGCGTCAACAGCATCGTGAATCTATGCGCCAAAAAGGCCCCTCCTTGCGTAACGCGAGTTCCAAGGGAGTTGCGCGTGAGATTGTCGAGCAATTTAAGCTTCTTGAAGTTTTCGATGCGCGAAGCGCTGCCAGGCGATTGGCGATGGCTGGCTTCCGTGGCGAGCGTCCGGTTTTCACTTTTATGTTGTCACGGCTCATCATGCCTTTTGTCGGTGGCATCGGGCTTGGTATTTACGTTTATGTTTTTAACGGCCTCGAGCTGGGCAGCTTCATGAAACTGCTGGCGACGATCGGCGGTTTTGCTATCGGGTTTTATTTGCCGAATGTTTATGTCCACAATGCTATTGCAAAACGCCAACAGGCTATGCAACTTGCTTTTCCAGATGCCCTCGATCTCCTGCTTATTTGTGTCGAGTCTGGCATGTCGATCGAACACGCTCTGCAAAAAGTCGCCGACGAGGTGGTAGGTAATAGCCCTGAACTTGGCGAAGAAATGGGCCTGACGACAGCCGAACTTTCTTATCTCCCAGACCGAAAAGTAGCCTACCAGAATCTTGCTGAGCGAACCGGGCTTGACGGCGTAAAATCTGTGGTGACCGCGTTGATCCAGTCGGAACAATATGGCACGCCGCTCGGACAATCGCTGCGCGTGATGGCGGCTGAGAATCGCGAGTTCCGTATGCAGGCAGCTGAAAAGAAAGCCGCAGCGCTGCCTCCAAAACTCACCGTACCAATGATCCTATTCTTCTTGCCGGTCCTGTTTGTTGTCATTCTAGGCCCGGCCATCTTGCGCGTCACGGGCATGGTCGAAACCGAATAGAATCTTCAAGAAAACGTTGCTGTCTATTTCTATTCTGGATGTCATTAGAAACTTCCCCCGGGCAATGAAGAAAAGCTGGCCGACGGTTCAGCGACAATCACAACGGCCCATATCGAAGAAGTCGCGACGGCGCGAGCTGCTGTGGTTGTCGATACTCATCCTCGAATAACATGGGCGATGGCTGCAGCTTCATCGGTTCGAGGGGTGTGAGGCACTCAACCAAGATTAAGACCCTGGGCGATGGTATGGGACTCGATTTTGTGCGGCTGGCAAATGGGGACGCCGACAAGCCATTGACCATTCCAAGTGATTCAAAAAAGCGCCATGGCCTCAATTGAAGCGGGTACTGACGATGAAGTTCCAAAGAGCGCAGAACCTGAAAAGTAAACAGCGCGAACGACAGTCCTGGAGCCCAGGTCAGCATCAGCAGGGTGGCGACAGGCCTTAAAAAAAATCTGCTCAGACAGACAACCAGATGCGCAAGCCAAAAACCGGCTCAGCGCGAGCCGACCAGCCGGGAAGTGGAAAATTTGACGGCACTGGCTAAAGCCGTTTGGCGGCGACTGAATATCATGGATGATACAACATCAAAAAAAATACCCCCTCAATTGTGGAGGGGGCATGGTCTCTCTTAAGGGATCAATCGGCTGTCAGGCACCCACATCATCAACAGCAGGAACTTCTACCTCTGGTGCGTCAGCTTCATCTTGATCGCTGGTGGATGTGTTTTGGAGCTGAACTGGTTTGCCGGTTGCGGCAGAACCGGTAATGGCGGTCCAGCTCCATTCGTTTTCGCCGAAGGCATCAGTGGCAGGCGGTGCCAGTGGCGCGACCATCTCGTCAGAAACGGAACTCAGAACTTCTGCACCGACGGCAGGATCCACAACCGCTGGTTCTTGAACAGGGGCGATGCTGGCAGGCGGGGCAGAAGCCGGTATATCCGGTACTGGAGCCGTTTCTACTTTGCCAGTTGTTTCAACCGGCGCATCGAATGAAGGCATTTCTACATTGTCGCCGGTGAATTCCTGCCAATAGGCAGGTTGGCTGACCAGCGAGCGGAAATAGCCGATATTGTTTTCAGCAATCCGGGGCGGCAAGTCGGACCGAGCGAGGCGCTCTGCTTCAGCGGTCTTCCCATTAAAGCTCAGCACAAGAGCAAGGTTTTGACGCACGGTTGCGGTGCCGGCCGAAGAGGCAGCAGCGTACCGAAGGGTCAGCTCCGCCTTATCGAGTTGCCCGGACAGGGCATAGGAGAGGCCCTTGTTATTCAATACCGTGTGGGAATTCGGTGCCAGCTTCAGCGCCACATCATACTGTGTGCGGGCGCTTTTGTGCTCGCCAATTTTGTCAAAAGCGATGCCGTACGCTGAATAGGCTTTCCAGTCCCGGCCCTTGCCGGCCGTTATGGCCACTTCGAGAGGGCGTACAGCTTCAAAGGCCCGGTCATTGGCGATCAGCGACTTGCCGTATTCCAGATTGACAGCGGCGTCCTGGTCGAACTGGCGGTGAATGCGTGACATCACTTTCAGCGATTCTTCGTTCGACCCCATGGTCCGTAGCGCTTCAGAAAAGTTGACAGCGACTTTTGCATTATTCGGTTCACGGTCGTAGCGCGTCCCCCAAAAAGCCGCTTTGGCGATGGGGTCGTGCGTGCCCGGTTCCTGGCCACCCGGAGCGATATCCAGTTTGCTGCTGAGCTTGCCACCGCCCGTGCTGGGCGTGGACGCACAGGAGACCAGCGCCAACGCGCACACTCCGGTAGATAGTGACTTCAACAAACTGCTCATAGATAAGCCTCTTCAGCACCTGTTACTTCTGGACGAGTATCGCTAAGTCTGTTCAACAAAGCCTTAAGTCGCTCGCCGGATTGTTCCTAATATCAGGAAAAAGCGTTAAAAATTAATGAGTTAACAAATGATTACACCCAACGCTGCCTATATCACCCACGATCGTGACCGGGCCGTCAAAGCAACGCGCCTGTACCTCGCGCCGGCGGAAAATTTCGATCACTGGCTCGAGGAAGTTGCGATCGATTATCTATTGTTGGCGAAAGCCAATAAATTTGCCGGGCAAGCCGGAAAAGTCCTGGTCGCCGCTGACGCCGTTTTTGTCGGCATCGGCGATGGAGCAGATCATTTGGTCACCGGGGCGGCGGCCAAGATTCTGCCGACAGGTGATTATGTTCTGGCCAACCCGGTCAAAGGCCGTGCAGCTGAGTTAGCCTGTCTCGGATGGGCTCTGGGCGCCTATCGGTTCAGTCGATACCGAAAGGCCGACCCGGTGCCGGTGCTGATCCTGCCCAAAGGTGTCGACAAACCGCTCCTCGACCAGGCTGTCGACGCTGTCACGCTGGTCCGCGACCTCGTCAATACGCCCACCGAAGACATGGGTCCCGGCGAGCTTGTAGCTGCCGTCAGGACCGTTGCAGTGCCGCACAAGGCACAGGTGAAGGTCATTGAGGGTGATGCACTCCTCAAGCAGAATTTCCCATTGGTTCATGCTGTTGGCCGGGCGGCCGATCGCCCGCCGTGCCTCATCGACCTGACATGGGGCAATAAGGATGCGCCTAAAATTACGCTGGTCGGCAAGGGTGTCTGTTTCGACACCGGCGGTCTCAACATCAAAGTTGGCCAGAGTATGCGGCTGATGAAAAAGGACATGGGCGGTGCTGCCAACGCACTTGCTCTTGCCTCAATGATCATGGCCGCAAACCTGAATGTTCGTTTGCGCCTGATCATTCCAGCGGTCGAAAACGCCATCAATGGTAATGCCTTTCGCCCTGGTGATGTCTTTAGCAGCCGCAAAGGCATCACGGTGGAAATTTCCAATACGGATGCTGAGGGCAGGCTGGTCCTGGCTGATGCTTTGGCGTTGGCCGCTGACGAGGCTCCAGCGCACATTTTTTCGTTCGCAACCCTGACGGGCGCAGCCCGCGTCGCCTTGGGCCCTGAACTTGCGCCAGTTTATTCGACCGATGGCAAAATGGCGGAGGCAATCGCCGATGCCGGGACCGAGCTGCAGGATCCGGTTTGGCGCATGCCCTTCTGGAAGAACTATGAGAGCTATCTCGATTCATCAATTGCGGATGTAAATCACGCATCTGACTCGGGCTTTGCGGGCTCGATTACGGCGGCATTATTCCTGAAGAAATTTGTACCCGATGACGTTCCGTACACACATTTTGATATTTTCGCGTGGAATCCAACCGACCGGCCAGCCCATCCACAAGGGGGGGAAGCCTTCGGCATTCGGGCTGTTTTCGATGTCCTGAAGCACAAATATGGCCAATCCTGATTCAAAGCGGATAATAATCACGAAAATCATTTCGATTTCGCAATGAATCACGCAAAATAGAATCCCGGCAATTTGGTGTTAGGTAATGCAGTCGACGGACGTACTTCTTCCCTGGAGGGATATTCTTGTAGATACGGTCCGGGCTGATATGCCGGATCTCTCACAGCGCCAGTGGGCGATCCTGTTGAGCGTCTATTTGACACCGGGGCCGCACACGGTTCGACAGATGTCAGCGGATTTTCTTGTGCCCAAACCGGCGATCTCACGAGCCCTCGATACGCTTTCTATTTTGGGGCTGATCCGCCGTGTGCGCGATCAAAATGACAAAAGGATTGTGATTGTTCAAAAAACGCCCGATGGCGCGATTTTTGTTGATGACTTTGCTCGCCTTGTGGAGGACCGCGCCCGCATGAACGATTTCGGCGGCTTTTAGAATCGCAGTGCCAATGGCTACCATCTCCTGGGGTCTTTGGTGCGGCTGCTATGACACAAGGGCTGGCTTGACCTCATCAATTTCCTATCTCCAAATGATCAAATATCTGGCATATTTGAAAATGCGGCGAATCTGTACGACATCGCGTTTAGCGGAGCGCCATCGACACATTGAGCTCATAAGATGATTGCTAAAAACTGCCATCGTTGATCCAAAACATAGGATAGCCATGTCCCAATCCAGACCTACTCTTTCACAACCGCTGCAAGTGACACGCGCCGCTGCTTCATTGCGCCGCACGCCTCAATCTGACGGGCCGCAGGAAACAGAGATGCTGTTTGGTGAGACATTCTATCTGTATGAAGAAGAGAACGGATGGGGATGGGGGCAAACTGGGTTGGATTCTTATGTTGGCTTTGTTGACATATCGGCTCTGTCCGGGCCCGTCGGGGAGCCGACACATCGGGTCGCGGCCCTACGCACCTATCGGTATTCAAAACCCGACTTGAAGTCGAAACCACGCGATCTCCTTTCGATGAATGCCAAGTTACGCATTGAGGACGCACCATCCGGCAAGTTCGTTCGCGAAGTGAGGGGCGGGTGGGTCTATGCAGATCACCTCGCGCCAGTCGAGGCGCGGGCTGATGACTACGTTAGTATCGCAGAAAAATTTCTGGGTACCCCGTATTTCTGGGGTGGACGGACGAGCCTTGGCCTTGATTGCTCGGCCTTGGTACAAAACACACTCGAACCAGCAGGACTTACTGTCCCAAGGGATTCAAGCCAGCAGCAGGAGTTTTTTCGCACGCAACAAGCGCCGGTCCTGTTTGCACAAACACCAGGCATCAGCAACTGGCGGGACTTGACTTTGACCCGTGGGGATCTGGTTTTCTGGAAAGGTCATGTGGTGATCATGATGGACGCAATACAAATGCTCCACGCCAATGCGACGCATATGGCTGTGACCGTCGACAATCTTGAGGAATTTGCTGCGAAGCACCTGGCCCGCGAAGGCGATGTACAAATGATCGTTAGGCCAAAGCTCTAGTTTTGACGCTACTACTCAACTGGCGCGGTTTCGCTCGTTGCTTCTTCAATCATCTCGCCACCGGAATCCTCGGCTTGATCAGTCACAGCAACTTCAACCGGCGTTGGTTCCGGGAAAGCGACAGGACTGTCAGCTTGCGTCTGAAGATAAGCTAAGATGTCCGCGCGTTTTGCCGGTTTGCGGATTTTTTGGGCCATGCTGGTGCCAGGAACATAAGACTTCGAGTTTTCGATATAGGCGTCGATCCGGTCATAAGACCATGTCCCACCTAGCCCCTGCAAGGCGCTGGAATACGCAAAACCAGGCACTGTTGCGACCCCTCGTCCGACAATACCATAAAGATTTGGGCCAGTACCATTTGCACCACCTTGCTCAAACGTGTGGCAGCTGCGACAGATCGCAGCGCTTTTGTCACCCTTGGCTGAACTGGCGGCGGCAAGCAGTGTGCCGAGGTCGATTTCAGGCGCCGCCGCTGCCGCGCTTCCTTCCATGGAAAATGCGATGGGATAGGCAAGACCAAGTGGATTTGCTTCGTCCTGTGCCTCGTCGCCATGACCGCCACCATGATGCGAGCCGCCAGGGTAAAAAGTACCCACTAATATCGGCAGACCAAAAAACAGCAGCAATACGGTCAATATCGCGCCGAAGATCTTGTTTACGAATAATGGGTCCTTCATGGATCTCGCCCTATCGTCTTTGGGGTGCCAGTGCACCACCTGCCAATCGCATTTTGGGCGTGTTTAAAGGCCTTCCCCATAATTGGCAACACACTTGCACTTATCCCTCTATTCTTTATTGAATTTGCTTCTTTAAGAACGGAGCCGTTGAATGGCCGCTGGTCAAATCGCATTTCAAGGTGAGCAGGGAGCTTTTTCCGAAGTAGCCTGCGGGTTGTATGCCCCCTCGTTAACACCAATGCCATGCGCCACATTCGAGGATGTATTTGAGGCTGTCACAACGGGTACCGCGGCGCAGGCGATGGTGCCTGTGGAAAACTCCCTGGCAGGTCGCGTCTCCGATATTCATCACCTCCTGCCAGAGACCAGCCTTCACATTATTGCTGAGCATTTTCTGCCGGTGCAGCATCAGCTTCTGGCAATCAAGGGTGCCGATCCGGCGAAACTCAAAATTGTACGATCGCATGCCATGGCGCTTGGTCAGTGTCGCGGCATCATCTCACGCCGCGGGCTGAAACCGGAGATCGCCGGCGACACCGCTGGTGCTGCCCGTCAGCTGTCAGAAAGCGGCGAGGATGATGTGGCTGTGATTGCGTCCTCGCTCGCCGCCAGAAATTATGGGCTCGCCATCATTGAAGAAAATGTCGAAGACGCTGGGCATAACACGACGCGTTTTTTATCAATGGCTGGCCAGCCTGACGATGCAACGTTGAAAGACGGTGATGTTGTTACCAGTTTTGTCTTCCAGGTACGGAATATTCCCGCAGCGCTTTACAAAGCGATGGGCGGGTTTGCAACGAACGGCGTGAACATGACCAAGCTGGAAAGTTATCAGCGGGATGGAGAGTTCACTGCAACCATGTTCTACGCTGATATAGAAGGGCACCCAGACTCAAAGCCGGTACGGCTCGCCCTTGAAGAGCTTGGTTTCTTTTCGTCATCTCTGAAAATTCTCGGTGTCTACAAGGCCGACCCCTTTCGCAAAGGGCGGGCATAGATCGTCTCAACCGAGTAACATCGCGGTAGCCAAGCAATCTGTGATCACTTGATCAAGAGCAGCTTCGAGCCAGGTCCAAGCGATCTTTTCCAACCGCAGTCCCAACTGCATGAATTTATTGCGTCGCACACGGGCAACCAATACTCCTGACAACCGGACTTGTGGCGCAACCGCCACGTCAACGGAATAAGAGAGGAAATGCTTATGCATGTCGTGAAACCCGCCGATCTTGCCTCAATGAAAGGTCAGGAGATTGGCGTTTCTGACTGGGTCGAGATAAGCCAGGAGCGCATCAATGCTTTCGCCGACTGTACTGAAGATCATCAGTTTATCCATGTCGACGAGGCCGCCGCCAAGCAAACGCCCTTTGGCGGCACCGTCGCACACGGGTTTTTGTCGCTGTCGATGCTGTCAAAAATAGCCTACGGCACGGCCATCGGCCTCGAAGGAATGGTGATGGGCGTTAATTACGGTTTTGAGAAAATCCGCTTCCTCCAACCTGTCCGTGCGGGCAAGAAGATCCGTGGTCGCTTTGTCCTCAAGGATGCAGTCGAGAAAAAACCCGGCCAGTGGATATTATCTTACGATGTCTCTGTCGAAATTGAGGGCCAGGATAAACCGGCCTTGATCGCTGAATGGCTGACCATGCAGATGGTAGGATGAGTACGGAAAAAAATATGAGTAAAATCCGATTTGACGACAGGGTGGCAATCGTCACCGGTGCTGGTGCTGGCCTTGGTCGCTCTCATGCACTGGACCTTGCAAAGCGAGGTGCCAAAATAGTTGTGAATGATCTCGGCGCTGCAGTCGATGGCAGCGGTGGTTCGTCTACCGCCGCTGAAACCGTTGCAAAAGAAATCACCGCTGCCGGCGGCGAGGCAATTGCGCACGGCGCCGATGTCACCTGCGCGGACGAAGTGCAGGATATGGTCGATCAAGCGATCGCCAAATGGGGTCGTATCGACATTCTCGTCAACAATGCCGGTATCCTGCGTGACAAGTCGTTCGCAAAGATGACGTTGCAGGATTTTGAATTGGTCTTGAATGTTCATCTCATGGGCTCGGTCACCTGCACCAGAGCCGTGTGGGAACATATGCGGGAGCGACAATATGGCCGGATCGCTCTGACCTCTTCGTCATCAGGTATCTATGGCAATTTTGGTCAGTCTAACTACGGCGCCGCCAAAATGGGCCTCGTCGGCTTGATGAATACTCTTCACATTGAAGGGGCCAAAAACAATATCCGGATCAACACCTTGTCACCGACCGCCGCAACAAGGATGACCGAGGGCCTGATCCCGCCAAATGCCCTTGCGCTGATGAATGTCGAAAGTGTCACGGCGGCTCTTGTCTATTTGGTCAGCGACGATGCCCCGTCGCGGCTTGTCTTGTGCGCTGGCGCCGGTGGATATGCTGCCACGCGGATTTATGAGACCGAAGGTATTTATCTGCCCCCGGAACACCAAAACGCTGATGGCGTCGCTGAGAATATTGATGCCATCACCAACGCTGATGGACAGCACATGTATGAGCAAGGTGGTCAGCAGACAATGAAATTCCTGACGAAAGCAGCCGCCCATTTTGGCGTAAAACTCGGTTAAAGGAGATATCCATGCGCGAAGCCGTAATCGTATCAACCGCCCGCACTCCGATCGGCAAGGCCTATCGAGGCGCGTTCAACAACACACCGTCCCCAACCCTTGCGGGTCATGCGATTAAACACGCAGTGGAACGCGCGAAAATCGACGGCGGCGAAATTGATGATGTTATCATCGGGGCCGCCTTGCAACAGGGGGTGCAGGTTACGATCGGCCGCAACGCCGCCCTGCGGGCAGGGTTGCCGGTCACCGTCCCGGGCATGAGCGTTGATCGTCAGTGTGCATCAGGGATGATGGCCATCGGCATGGCTGCCAAACAGATTATCGCTGACGGACAACAGATTGTTGTCGGCGGCGGCGTTGAAAGCATCTCGATGGTACAGACACTGGAAATGCGGGTTGCCGCGGATCCGGAACTCGTTGCGATGCACCCGAATGCCTACATCCAGATGATCGACACCGCTGAAATCGTCGCCAAAAAATACGAAGTGTCGCGCACGATGCAGGATGAATACTCCCTGCAGTCGCAACAACGCACGCACGCTGCGCAACAGGCTGGCGCCTTCAATGATGAGATCGTACCGCTGGCATCAACCATGATGATGAAGAACAAGGAGACCGGCGAGGTTTCCTCGCACGAGGTTACGCTCGACAAAGATGAAGGAAATCGCCACGAGACAACCCTTGAAGGATTAAACGGTCTCCAGCCGGTACGCGGCGAGGGGTTTTGCATCACAGCCGGGAACGCCTCCCAGCTTTCCGATGGGGCCTCTGCTGCTGTTCTGATGGAAGCAAAGGAAGCCGCAAAGCGCGGGCTCCAGCCTCTCGGCATTTATCGTGGCATCGCCGTTGCCGGTCTTGAACCTGAAGAAATGGGCATTGGCCCGGTCTTCGCGGTGCCGAAACTTCTTAAGACACACGGTCTGAAAGTTGACGACATCGGCCTGTGGGAACTGAACGAAGCGTTTGCGGTACAGGTGATTTATTGCCGTGACAAACTTGGTATTCCGGACGCGCGCCTGAACGTTAGTGGCGGTGCCATTTCTATCGGTCACCCATACGGCATGTCAGGTGCTCGAATGGTTGGTCATGCCTTGATCGAGGGCAAGAGGCGCGGCGCAAAATACGTCGTCTGCACCATGTGTGTAGGCGGTGGCATGGGGGCCGCAGGCCTTTTCGAAATAGCTTAATCAGGAGGTATACTGATGTCCGATGCTCTTGATAAATTCAAATCTGAAACCCGCGCCTGGCTGCAGGAAAACTGCCCGGAGGAAATGCGTGGGCCCTTGCGCCTCGACAGGGATGCGTGTTGGGGCGGTAGGAAATGGACGTTCAAGAGCGATGCTCAGAAGGTCTGGCTGGAGCGCATGGCAGCTAAAGGCTGGACAGTACCGGAATGGCCGAAAGAATATGGCGGCGGCGGTCTGTCCAAGGACGAGGCTAAGATCCTTCGTTCCGAGATGAAAAAAATCAAGGCGTACCCGCCGCTCTCTTCTTTCGGCATCTGGATGCTCGGGCCTGCGCTTTTGAAATATGGTACCGAAGACCAAAAGCTTGAACATCTGCCGAAAATCGCCCGCGGCGAGATCCGTTGGGCGCAGGGATATTCAGAGCCGAACGCGGGTTCTGATCTTGCCTCCCTCGCCACTAAATGCGAAGATCAAGGTGATCATTATCTCGTGACAGGTCAGAAAGTCTGGACGTCCTACGCCGATGAAGCGGACTGGATCTTCGTGCTTGTACGGACCGATTTTAGTGCAAAAAAACATGAAGGCATCAGTTTTATACTGGTCGACATGGATCAACCGGGTGTCACGGCGAAACCGATCAAGCTAATCTCTGGCAACTCTCCCTTCTGCGAAACATTTTTTGATGCCGCCCGCGCTGAAAAACACAATTTGGTCAGCGACGTTAACAAGGGCTGGTCGGTCGCCAAATACCTATTGACGCACGAGCGTGAAATGATTTCCGGCTTTGGCGGTGATGTCATGCGACCGATGGGCGATATTGCCGCCCAGCAGATTGGCCTTGACGATCAAGGACGGCTCGCGGATTCAATGTTGCGCTCTGATGTGGCGCGCATGGAAATCGATGGCATCGCCTTCATGGCAACGATGGAGCGCATCAAGGATGAGGCAAAAGCCGGTCAGGGCGTCGGCGCTAATTCATCCATGCTCAAATATTACGGCACTGAACTGAACAAACGCCGACTTGAGTTGATGATGAACAGCGCCGGTTGTGATGGCCTTGAGTGGGGCGCCGAAGGCGATGTGGCCGCCGCCTGGTTGCGCACCAAGGGAAACTCTATTGAAGGTGGCACTTCAGAAGTACAATTGAACATTATCTCTAAGCGCATTCTCGACCTGCCGGGTGCATAAACAGAATTGATTTAGATGAGGAACATCTGTCATGGCGATGGTGTTGAATGAAGAACAGGAAATGTTGCGTGATGCTGCCAGAGGCTTTTTGGCGGACAATGCACCGGTAAGACAGCTTCGTCGATTGCGTGACGAAAACAATCCGGACGGTTTCGACCGTGAAACCTGGACGGCGATGGCTGCGATGGGCTGGACCGGTGTCCTCGTACCGGAAGATCATGACGGCGTCGCGATGGGCTACCAGGCAGCAGGGTTGATCGCCGAAGAAATGGGCCGCACCCTGACGGCATCCCCCTACCTGTCAACCGCAATCATGGGTGCGACAGCATTATCAAAATTCGGCTCGGACAGCCAGAAAACTGAGTGGTTGCAACGGCTGGCGACAGGTGACGCATTCCTGGCCGTGGCCGTCGATGAAGGCCGCAAGCATGCACCATCGACGGTTTCGACCAAAGCTGAACGCTCCGGCAATGGCTTTAAACTCGATGGCACAAAAACATTTGTCGCTGATGGATCGGTCGCTGACGGGTTAATCGTCTCGGCTCGCACCGAAGGCGCAGAAAACGACGAGGATGGAATCACCCTGTTCCTGGTGCCGCGCGATGCGGACGGCGTGTCTGCGGAGCGAAAATCAATGGTCGATAGCCGTAACTCTGCGACGATCAAACTGGAAGGTGTCGAGCTGACAGCTGATGCTGTCATCGGGGAAGTAGATGGGGGGCATAAACCGCTCGAGCAGATATTGAATGCCGGCCGCGCCGGGCTCGCCGCGGAGATGTCGGGGTCCGCGCAGGAATGCCTCTCTCAAACAGTAAGTTACCTGCAGGAGCGCAAACAGTTCGGCCAGACCATCGGATCATTTCAGGCGCTGCAGCATCGCGCCAGCCATCTCTACTCGGAAATTGAACTTGCTAAATCAATTGTGATGAAGTCCTTGCAAATGCTTGATATAGCACCGGAGATGGCAACGTTGATGGTTTCAGCTGCCAAGGCCAAACTCGGACAGGTCGCACAACTCTCCGCCCAAGAAGCAATTCAGATGCATGGAGGTATCGGTATGACAGATGAATTCGATATCGGTTTCTTCATCAAACGGATCAGGGTTGCCGAAGCTCTGTATGGTGACACGAATTTCCACACCGAACGCTATGCGCAGATCAGAGGGTTTTAGATCGATACATCTCAACTACCATGGTCCAGGATTTCGGCAGCAGTCAGTCCAAACCTTCAGGGTCCAAAAAAGCGATTGCTATCTTGACTAGCGTTTTGGCGGACATCCGGCGATTGAGACCACGACCTGAAGCGTTGACTAAAAGCCGCCGTCGATTTGCAATCGATGGCAGTATCTGCGGTGCTCCAAGAGTTCGTCTTATCTGTGTCCTACTGCTCGACGCCCTCGTCCATCTTTGGAATCTTGCTTCCGCGCTTGGCATACTCTTCCCAATTGCCAGTGATCCAGAAACGGTCATCGAGGAACCAGGTTTGCATTTCCTGGCCAACGGCTGCGAGTGTGAACAACGCCTGTTCATCCGGGCTCGCGGCAAATGCAGCAAGATCAGCAATATCCTGCGCGTCCAGCTCGATCGTGTAACCGAGTTCGATCGACTGCAATTGTGTCATAGCTGAGGCGCCGCGCCACATGCGCGAAGAAAATACCAGCGGATTAATTGCCTCGGCTGCCTTGAACGCAGTAAGGTCCGGCGCCGCCCGACCGCCGATACCATTGACCTGATGACAGATGACGCAGCCCTTGAGCGCAAACAAGATGCGCCCACGCCGCGCGTTCATATCAGGCATAACCGCTTGAACTGGCGTCGGTGCCTGCGTCAAGCCTACGCTTTCCGGATGAACGTCAAATACCTCTTCTTCTGGTATCTCAACCATAGCGTCGGCACCAACGCTCGTCGTCTCATCGCCGCTCCCGCACGAGACAGTTATCAAGCCGAGCGCAGCGGCCGCAAACATTAATCCAGTGGGTGATTTCATCAGGTGTCTCCATTGTGAAAATAATCAGTTTTGACGAAGGCGCGCGCGACATATGTCATGTACAAAATCCGCGGCAATTTCGAAAGACTTGTGGGCATTCTTGGAGTTGAATCTTTTAAGATGATGCCGGGGGCTATCCCAGTAGTTGATCCGGCAGGGCACGCCGGCTTTTTTGGCATTCTCAACGATACGCACGGCATCGTCAAAACGCATATCGAGACGCAACGATATCTATTCAATAAAATCAGATACTTAAGCACCCTACACGAGTCCCCTTGGCTGTGTTAAGGGGTCGGTTCAGCTGTCGTCGAGAACCGTTTGTCAAACTGGCGAGCGCGCGACAGATCACCTATAAGGGAAGGTCTTGATGGAGAGGGGTGAGAGCAAGAAATGACAGGCCAAAATAATTCATTGATTGATCGACATCGGGCGGTCATGCCGTCCTGGATCGCCCTTTATTATAATGACCCGATCCAGCTTATCCGCGGTGAAGGGCGACGGGTCTGGGACCAGGATGACCGCTGCTATCTCGATTTCTTCGGCGGCATTTTGACGACGATGACCGGATATGCCGTGCCGGAAGTGGTTGAGGCAATCCGTGACCAAGCCGACAAGATATTGCACTCCTCAACCTTGTACCTGATAGATGCACAGATCGAACTTGCCGAAAAAATTGCTGAACTTTCAGGCATCCCTGATGCCAAGGTCTTCTTCACAAATTCCGGCAGCGAAGCAAACGACACCGCCTTCATGCTGGCGACAGCTTATCGCCAGTCAAATCAGATACTGGCAATGCGCCATTCCTATCACGGGCGTTCCTTTTCAGCCGTGTCAACAACCGGCACTTCATCCTGGTCGCCGTCATCCCTTTCTCCATTTAACGTCTCCTACGTTCATGGCGGCTACCGTTACCGAAGCCCGTTTCGTGACCTTCCGGACGCAGAGTATATTGAAGCGTGCGTAGAGGATCTTGAAAATGTGCTCGATGTTGCAACTGCGGGTGATGTCGCCTGCCTGATCGCCGAACCGGTGCAAGGCGTTGGCGGGTTCGGCATGCCGCCGGATGGAATGTATGGGCGCTTCAACGAAGTGCTGAAAAAGCGCGGTATCCTGTTTATCTCCGACGAAGTCCAAACCGGCTGGGGCCGTACGGGTGATCATTTCTGGGGCTATCAGGCACATGGCTTCAAACCGGACATCATGACGTTTGCCAAAGGCCTCGGAAACGGTCTTGCCATTGGCGGCCTTGTCGCCCGAAAGGAAATTATGGACTGCTTTCGGGCAAATTCGATCTCGACCTTCGGCGGCAACCCAATCGCGACACGCGGCGCGCTCGCAAACCTCAAATACCTGGAAGACAACAATTTACAACAAAACACTGCCGCACAGGGCAAGCGGTTCCTGGCCAAGTTAAGCGCGCTGGCGGAAACCTCGCCGATCATCGGCGAGGTGCGCGGCAAGGGATTGATGATCGGGGTCGAGCTTGTTGGTCCCGACGGACGAACGCCGAATGTGGATGCTGTAGGCCGCGTGATGGAGGAAACCAAAGCTAACGGATTGCTTGTTGGTCGCGGCGGCTTCTACGCGAATGTCATTCGAATGGCACCACCGATGTCGGTTACAGAATCAGAAATTAACGAGGGTTTTGAAATATTTGCGAACGCCATAAAAAAAGCCGCAGCGGCGTGATGGGGATGGGAGTGGCCCGGTGAGGCATTTCAAACTGAATACTGGCAGCGCTGATCTCTCACGAGAGGATATCGCGCATAATTTCAGCGATTTGCATCCCCCGCTTGAACCGGCACAGGCCGTCGTAGATGCAGCACGCTGCATCTATTGTTATGACGCACCCTGTCTCAATGCCTGCCCGACACGGATAGACATTCCGAAATTCATTCATCAGATCCGCTCCGGGAATATCGAGGGTTCAGCGAAGACTATTCTATCTGCTAATATTATGGGCGGTACCTGTGCTAGAGCCTGCCCGACAGAAGTTCTGTGTGAGCAGGTTTGCGTCGTCAATCACACAGAAGGCGCATCAGTCAAAATAGGCGACCTACAGCGGTTCGCGGTCGATCACTTGATTGAGACCTCGGCTGCTCACCCTTTTGAGCGCGCAGCTGAAACCGGCAAACGGTTCGCCGTCATCGGCGCTGGACCTGCCGGCCTGGCTTTTGCCCATCGTGCCGCAATGCTGGGCAATGACGTTGTGATCTATGAGGCCAAATCAAAGCCGGGCGGTCTCAATGAATATGGCCTTGCAGCATACAAAATGGCTAACAATTTCGCGCAGCGGGAAGTAGAGTTTTTGCTGGGTATCGGCGGTATAGAGATCGAGTACAAAAAATTGCTTGGCGACAATCTGGTACTGGATGACCTGCGGCGGGATTTCGATGCGGTTTTCATCGGCGCCGGACTGACCGGCAATCGCGCGCTTCATATTCCAGGAGAAGCGCTGAACGGTGTGCGCAATGCGCTGGAATTTATTGAAGTGGTACGGGAGGCTGATGACAAATCCAAAATTCCGATCAGTCACAACGTCATCGTGATCGGCGGCGGAAACACTGCCATTGACGCGGCCGTACAGGCCAAATGCCTTGGCGCCCGCAACGTCACATTGGTCTATCGCCGCGGGCCGGAGGCAATGAGCGCGACGGAATGGGAACAGGATCTGGCAAAAGCGAACGGGGTAGTCATGCGTTTTTGGGCAGCACCGCAGTCCTTCGTCGGCAACGATGGCGTCAAGACAGCGACCTTCGCCGAGATGGACGTCAGAAACGGCAAATTGTCACCGACAGAGACAACTTTTGAAATTAAAACAGATTTGGTGCTGAAGGCAATCGGGCAGTCACTGGAAGAAACTGAGCTCGCTGGCCTCAAAATCGAAAACGGCAAGATCGTTGTCGATAAGCAATTCCGTACATCGCTTGACGGTGTCTATGCTGGTGGCGACTGTATCGCGTCCGGCGAAGACCTGACGGTTCAGGCCGTTGAAGATGGGAAGCAGGCTGCGATCTGCGCCGATGCGTATCTGCGCGCGCCGCCGGTCAAAGGAGCTGCCGAATGAAAGATCTTGGCTGCATTATCGCCGGGGTTGAAAGCATCAACCCGTTCTGGCTCGCCTCGGCGCCGCCGACCGATAAAAAATACAACGTCGAACGTGCTTTCAAAGCAGGCTGGGGCGGCGCCGTCTGGAAAACCCTGGGGGAAGATCCACCTGTCGTTAACGTCACCAGTCGTTACGGCGTGCACAGATCGCATGATCGCACCATCATCGGTATCAACAACATTGAATTGATTTCAGATCGGCCGCTCGACATCAATTTGCGCGAGATGGAAGAGATGCGGCGCGCATGGCCGGATCGGGTGATCATCGGGTCGATCATGGCACCGATGGACGAGCGGGCCTGGAAAGATCTGGCGATCAAGGTCGCCAATACAGGTGTACAAGGAATTGAGCTTAATCTCGGCTGTCCGCATGGCATGTGCGAGCGCGGCATGGGATCGGCAGTGGGCCAAGATCCGGAATTTGTCGAACAAACAACACGCTGGGTCCGCGAGGCGACTGATCTACCCGTGTTCACAAAACTGACACCGAACGTCACCGACATCATGCTTCCGGCATGCGCAGCGAAAGCGGGCGGCGCACATGCGATCTCGCTGATCAACACCGTGAATTCAATCATTGGTGTTGATCTCGACAATATGACACCAACCCCAACGGTGGACGGGCACGGCACCCATGGTGGTTATTGCGGCGAGGCAGTTAAGCCGATCGCCTTGCACATGACGGCTGAAATCGCCCGCAGTCAGGAAACAGCGGGCGTCGAAATATCCGCGATCGGCGGGATCACCACGTGGCGGGACGCCGCTGAATTCATTGCCCTCGGGGCCAGCGGCGTGCAGGTTTGCACCGCGGCAATGTTATACGGGTTTCGGATCGTCGAAGATATGAACGAAGGCCTTGCCGCGTTCATGCGGGAAAAAAAATACCGGACAATCGAAGATTTCAAAGGTGCGGCGTCAGCTCAAACGGTTGATTGGAACGCTCTCAACATGAATCACGATTTGCTGGCGCGAATCAATCCTGATGCCTGCATCGAATGTGGTCGTTGCTTTATTGCCTGTGAGGACACCTCGCACCAGGCGATCCGGATAGATGCCAAACCGGATGGCGGCCGACTGTTTTCGGTCATCGATGACGAATGTGTCGGCTGCAATCTGTGTATGCATGTATGTCCGGTGAAGGACTGCATCACGATGGAAGCCGTGGTTGACGACAGGCCCTATACGACGTGGCCGGAGCACCCAAAAAATCCGTTACGAAATGCGGCAGAATGATGAAAAAAATTGGCCACATAATCGCAGGACAAACGCACACAGAAGGGCGTGCGACAGGCCCTGTGTTTAACCCGGCGACAGGCGGACAAACTGGAGAAGTTCTGCTTGGCGGTGCTGATGACGTTGCAGCTGCCGTGGCAGCGGCGCGCGCAAGCCAACCCGATTGGGCAGCAACACCGCCGGCAAAACGTGCATCTATCATGTTCGCCTTACGCGAAATCATGCAGGCGCGCTGTGACGAAATTGCACAAACGATCAGTGCAGAGCACGGGAAAACCCATGCGGACGCACTCGGGGAAGTGACACGCGCGCTGGAAGTGGTTGAATTCGCCAGCGGAATTCCGCACCTCCTCAAAGGTGATTATTCCCGCAATGTCGCGAGCGGCGTTGATACACATGCGGATCGTGAACCCCTCGGTATCGTCGCCGGGATCACACCGTTCAATTTCCCGTTCATGGTCCCGTTGTGGATGATCCCGATGGCGCTCGCCTGCGGCAACGCGTTTGTCCTCAAACCATCGGAAAAAGACCCATCAAGCGCCAATTTGATCCATGACCTCCTGACAGAAGCGGCTTTGCCTGCAGGTTTGCTGAACATTGTCCACGGCGCGAAAGGCGCTGTCGATGCGATCCTCGATCATCCGGAGATCGCAGCTGTGAGCTTTGTCGGCTCCACAGCGATTGCGGAGTATGTCTACAATCGAGGTTGCGCCTCGGCAAAACGTGTTCAGGCACTTGGCGGTGCCAAAAACCATATGATCGTGATGCCGGATGCTGATCTTGATCAGGCAACCGATGCTCTGATGGGCGCGGGCTATGGTTCTGCAGGAGAACGCTGCATGGCAATTTCTGTCGCTGTTCCGGTAGGCGAAGAAACCGCCAACAGGCTTGTCGAAAAACTCGCCCCCAGGGTTCGAGCGCTAAAAATAGGACCGGGTACGGATAGCGACGCCGAAATGGGCCCGTTGATTACACGAGCCCACCGCGATCGCGTCGCTCTGCTGATCGAACAAGGGGAACAAGAAGGAGCAAATCTTGCCGTCGATGGCCGCGGATTGTCGATGCAGGGATACGAAGACGGTTATTGGCTGGGTGGCACGCTGCTCGACCATGTGCGACCGGGGATGAGTGTTTACGATCAGGAGATTTTCGGCCCTGTCCTGTCGGTTGTTCGAACCAACACTTATGATGCCGCCATCGATTTGATCAATACCAACCCCTATGCCAACGGCACGGCGATCTTTACCCGGAATGGCGACACGGCACGTGACTTTGCAGCACAGATTAAGGTCGGCATGGTCGGGGTCAATGTGCCCATTCCGGTGCCGGTCGGCTATCACAGTTTTGGCGGCTGGAAACGATCAATCTTCGGTGCCCACGGGATCTACGGACCTGAAGCAATCCACTTTTACACGCGCCTCAAAACCGTAACGACACGCTGGCCCACAGGTATTCGTGCCGGTGCAGACTTCAAATTCCCAACGATGAACTCGTGATCAAACCTGACAAAGGAGAACAACAATGACCAGTTTGCGCGGTGGCTTGATCCAGATGTCCTTGAAGGGATCGACAGACGATACGCCGGAAAATATTCGTGCAGCCATGATCGATGCGCATATTCCCCTGATTGAGGAAGCAGGAAAACAGGGCGTTCAGGTCTTGTGTTTCCAGGAAGTTTTTACGCAACCCTATTTTTGCCCGAGCCAGGACACTAAATGGTATGCCGCAGCAGAGGATATTCCTGAAGGCCCAACTTGCAAACTGATGCAAGAATACGCAAAAAAATTCAGCATGGTAATCGTCGTACCGATTTACGAGCGCACCAACGTGGCAGGCGTCTATTACAATACTGCCGCGGTAATCGATGCGGACGGTGCTTATCTCGGCAAATACCGTAAGACGCACATCCCACAAGTCGCCGGATTTTGGGAAAAATTTTTTTTCAAGCCTGGCGCCTCGAATTGGCCAGTCTTCAACACCGCCTATTGCAAACTCGGCGTTTACATCTGTTATGACCGGCACTTCCCTGAAGGGTGGCGCGCCCTCGCCCTCAATGGTGCGGAATATATCGTTAACCCCTCAGCGACGGTTGCCGGGTTGTCAGAATATCTCTGGAAACTTGAACAACCAGCTTCTGCTGTCGCCAACGGTTGCTGGATCGGTGCGATTAACCGGGTTGGCGTCGAGCAACCTTGGAGCATTGGCGAATTTTATGGACAGAGCTATTTTGTCAACCCGCGTGGCCAGATCGAAGAGGAGGCGAGCCGCGATCAGGACGAACTCATTGTGCATGACATGAATATGGATATGGTGCGTGAAGTGCGCGACCTTTGGCAATTCTTTCGCGATCGCCGGCCTGATGTTTATGGACCCCTCGTTGAAAGCGAATAGGGATTGAGCGTATGAGTGATACCGGCATGAAATCGAGCTTCGATGCTGAGCTATGGAACGAAGATCTGGCGCCGACGCCAAACAGCGCACGGACTTGGAACACGCAAGCCTACGCCGCGCTATGGGTGGCGATGGTCGCGTGCGTACCGACCTATTTGCTGGCAGGTGGGTTGATTGCCACAGGGATGAATTGGTGGCAGGCAGTTTTGACCATTTTTCTCGGCAACGTAATTGTCCTTTTGCCAATGCTCGCGATCGGCCATATGGGCGCAAAGTACGGCGTCCCTTTCCCTGTGTTGCTGCGTTCCGCCTTCGGGCCGCAAGGTGCGAAGATACCAGCCGTCGCGCGCGGTCTCGTTGCCTGTGGCTGGTTTGGCATCAACACATGGGTTGGTGGTTCGGCCATTTACGTCATTTTGAATACCTTGACGGGAGATAATTTCGTCGGCGCACCACTGCCGGTTCTCGGCATCGATCCTGCCCAAACAGTCTGCTTCCTGATTTTTTGGGCATTGCACCTATACTTTATCAGGAATGGAACGGAATCGATCCGCTGGCTCGAAGTGATGGCGGCGCCGTTTCTACTGTTAATGGCGTTCGCTTTGCTGGTCTGGGCCTATGTGACAGCCGGGGGCTTCGGTGAGATGCTCTCTGCACCATCACAGTTCGTTGTGGGCGGTGCCAAGGAAGGCCTCTTTTGGGGCACTTTCTTTATCTCACTCACGGGCATGGTCGGATTTTGGGCGACGATGGCGCTCAATATCCCTGATTTTACCCGCTACGCCAAAAACCAGAAAGCACAGGTGATCGGCCAGGCAATAGGGTTGCCGATCCCGATGGCCTTGTTCGCGTTCATCTCGGTCGCCGTGACATCGGCGACAGTAACGATTTACGGCGAACCAATCTGGAATCCTGTCGATCTCGCTGGCCGAATGGGCGGTGCTGGTGTTCTCGTTGCGCTCGCAGCACTCGTCATCGCAACCCTCACGACCAATCTTGCCGCAAATGTCGTGGCACCCGCTTATGGCTTTTCCAATCTGGCACCAGCAAAGATATCCTTCCGGCTCGGGGGCTATATCACAGCCGCGATCGGCATTGCGATTTTCCCGTGGAAACTGGTGGAAGATGCAAGCGCGTATATCTTCACCTGGCTCGTTGGTTATTCTGCCCTTCTTGGACCGATTGCCGGTGTTCTGATTGCTGACTATTTTCTGCTCAAGAAAGCACAACTCAACATTGACGAACTGTTCAAACGGGACGGTCAATACGCCGGTGCGGGTGGATGGAACAGAGCCGGACTTATCGCGTTCGCAGCTGGCGCCCTGCCCAACCTGCCGGGCTTTTTGCACGCAGCCGGCGCGTTGAAGTCCGTGCCGGCAATTTTTGATAGCATATATGTTTATGCGTGGTTTGTAGGTTTTATCGTGGCTGCGGGCGTCTACCACGTGTTGACGCGCCGATCGGCAAAAACCTGACCGCTGGTCGGGATGAAAAGGAGATAAAAATGTCGCTCTTGATACGTGGTGGAACTGTCGTCAACGCTGATCAGCGCCTACGCTCGGATGTCTATTGTGAGCATGGTAAAATCAAGGCTGTCGGCAGTAACCTGGAGGCGCCATCAGGTGCGACGGTGATCGACGCTGGCGGGCAGTATGTCATGCCAGGTGGGATTGATCCGCATACCCATATGCAGCTTCCGTTTATGGGCACCGTAGCTTCAGAGGATTTCTACACCGGCACGGCCGCGGGTTTCGCCGGCGGCACGACAATGATCATAGATTTTGTCATTCCCAACCCGCAACAGCCATTGATGGAGGCGTATCGTGACTGGCGTGGTTGGGCCGAAAAGTCGGCTGGCGACTACAGCTTTCACGTGGCGGTCACCTGGTGGGATGAAACTGTTGCAGCAGACATGAGAACATTGGTTGAAGAAGAGGGCGTCAACAGCTTCAAACACTTTATGGCGTACAAAGACGCAATCATGGCAACCGATGAGACGATCTATCACAGTTTCAAACAGGCTCTGGAACTGGGCGCGATAGTTACGGTCCATGCGGAAAATGGCGAGCTTGTCTATCAACTGCAAAAAGAGATGCTGGCACAAGGGATCACCGGCCCCGAAGGTCACCCATTATCGCGCCCGCCCAAGGTCGAAGGTGAGGCGGCGCATCGCGTGATCAAATTCGCGGAAGTCATTGGCGTACCGGTTTATCTGGTCCATGTTTCCACCAAAGATGCGCTTGGCGAGATTGAGCGCGCGCGCGCCGAAGGCAGCCGCGTTTTTGGCGAGGTTTTAGCTGGCCACCTGCTGGTGAATGATGAAGTATACAAAAATCCTGATTGGGGGTATTCCGCCGCGCATGTCATGTCCCCGCCGTTCCGACCGAAAGAACACCAGGAGGCTCTGTGGCGCGGCCTTCAGTCAGGCGCGCTGCAAACCACGGCGACGGACCATTGTTGTTTCTGTTATGATCAAAAAGCTATGGGTAGGGATGACTTTACGCAGATACCAAACGGCACTGCCGGAATCGAAGATCGGCTGGCAACCCTCTGGACACACGGTGTTCGCGCTGGACGCTTGACCCCGGAGGAGTTTGTCGCAGCCACCTCCACGAACGCCGCAAAGATCTTCAACATATACCCACGCAAAGGATCGGTGACGGTTGGTGCCGATGCCGATATCGTGGTTTGGGACCCTGCAGCAAGCAAAACGATTTCAGCTAAAACCCATCATCAAAACATAGATTTCAACATTTTTGAGGGTATGGAAGTGACCGGCCTTGCATCGCACACCGTTAGTCAGGGCAAGGTCGTCTACCAGGATGGTGATCTACGGGCAGAAAGAGGCGCAGGCCGCTACATCAAGCGCCCGGCCTTCCACCCAATGTTCGAAGCCCTCGAAAAGCGCTCGAGCCCACCTCAAGGGTAAATTACCTAGTCTGTCTGGTTGGTCTGGTGATTCCCGATTTCAAAAAAAATTGGAAAACTTTTAAGGCGACTAGCACCTTGCACCGACGGATCGCTGAACCCCGATTGGCGGCGAGTGTTCTGTCGCCAGAAGTGAAGAAAGTTGTTGGCTAAATGGGAAAAAGATCATAAGCAACGGCGTTTGTTCCAAAGGAGTTAGTTAAGATGTTGCGTCCAATTTTTGTATTGTTTTCAGTTTTGTCGGTTGCTGCATGTGCGGGTGTGCCGGACGGTGAACCGAACGCCGAGGGTGAAAAAAAAGAAGTATGTCGCACTGTAAAAGAAAGCGGTTCCAATATCCCGGTGCGTGTTTGCAGAAAACTCTAACTGGTGCTCTGCACGCGTTAGGATCGGCCGGTGTTGGTCAATTTTTTCAGCACACAAATTTAACTTGACGAATTGCTTGTAACATTGGCCTCGCCAGGCGGGATCGCTGAGAGTTATCATCGGAAAGCTGTGTTGTCGCTAGATGTGATGTTCCAAGTCGCATTTCAACGTCTGTCTACTCAGCTTTGATTTCGTAGGTTTGAACGGGTTGCGATCTGTTTTTCACCTGAATGGGTTCTTTTCTGATTGCTTGAAACTTGTTCTGACATTCGATCATGGTCGTTTCACTCACCAGGATTTGCCCAGGCTCACAGATTGATTCGATGCGTGCGGCAACATTCACATTATCACCGATGACGGTGAACTCCATGCGCGTTGAAGAGCCGATATTGCCAGCAACCATTTCGCCGGTATTCATGCCAATGCGCATCTGCATGTTCCGTGCCTCTGGGTAGCTTGCTTGCCAGCCCCGTACGAGTTCTGTGAGTTTTCTTTGCATGCGCAAGCCCGTCTGCACTGCCCGGACAGACCCTTCTTCGTGATCGTTGATGGCGGTAAATGTCGCCATGATGCCATCTCCGAGAAATTTATCTATGACGCCATGCTCATCTTCTATAATATCAGTCATAGCAGTCATGTATATATTCAGTATATCAACCAATCTCTTGGGCGGCATTTTCTCGGACATTTTGGTGAACCCCTTCAGGTCCGAGAACATGACCGTCGCCCAGACAGTCTTGCCACCAAGGGCAAGCTTTTTCTCGCGATTGCGTGAAATTTCGTCGACGACACTTTTGGGTATGTAAGCACCCATTTTTTCCTTTTCTATCGACAGGCGGCGCTCCTGCTCCAGAGCCTCTCGAAGGTCTTCAGCCATTGCTACTGTTCTTTCAAATAGCTTCGCATTTTCTATGGCAACGCCCGTGCTACTTGCCAGCGCAGCAAACAGGCCTTCATCATTTATGTCAAAGCTGCTTTCATCATGCTTGTTAATAACTTCAAGCACGCCAATGACTGCACCGCGCACAGAAATCGGACACGCGATCAGGGATTTTGTCTGATAGCCGGATAGTTGGTCAAAGGAAGAATCAAATCGCTGGTCTGTGTACGCATCTTCTACACGCACAGTTTTTCCGGTCTTGGCGACATGCCCGGCTATACCTTGTCCCAGCTTCACCTTCAGGGGCTTGAGTGCTTCGCTTCGCTCCCCGCTGACAACGTGAAAATCGAGTGATTTGCCATCTTCATCCAGAATAAAAATGGCGCCGGAATCCGCCCCCATTACTTCTTTGCTGACGCTCAGTATTCGATCAAGAAGATTTGATATCCTCAATTCGCTGCCTAAAGCATTTGCGACTGAGTTCAGCGCGCGTAACTCAGCCAACCGTTTTGTTAGCAGAGCATTGGAATCTAACAAATCAGAAGTTGCTTGCTTGATGCGCTCTTCAAGGCCTTCATTTAGGCTGGCGAGCATTTCGTTTGCGGAATATAGTTGTCGACTCTTTTGCTCGATCAACTCCTCGGCTTGCTTGCGCGCATTTCGTTCCCGATTGAGGCGGCGCTCAAGCATCTCATAATCTGACATGTTTAGGCGGCTTTCGTGAGGGTAAACTGCGCGTGTTTTTTCTCACCATCCGACAAATCCTCGAAGGAGACGTTGATGTTTTCACCAAAATGGTTGGCGCAACCCATAATCAACCCTTCTGCCAGATCTGCAAAGGGTCGTTTTGATTTGTATACCATATAAAGTGTTGAGTCTCCTTCCAAGCGGCAGGTAAAAGTGGGAAGCTCCGCGTCTGGATAAAGTTTCAGAACCTCTACATGAATATAGGATTCGACACTCATCAAGAAATCGTAGGTTGTTGTAGTATTTTTGAAAAACTCTCCATAGTTCGCATAGAAGCGTCCGAAGAGATGGACGCCGAACGTCTTGATCAGATCAGCGATATCTGTACTGGTTTCATTTGAGAGAGCGGTAACCAAGTCGACCAATTCAGAATGGTCGTAGGTGCCGACCGACGTATAGGCACCTCCTGTTGATAGGTCGCATGCTTCAATAATTTTATCCGCGATATCGTAGGAGAACACTTCCTCGACCATGGTCAAAAACTCAGTAAAAACAACGCCCTTCATGCAAATGGCCCTCTTGTAACAAAGTTGCTTTTTTAAAAGCTGTTGTAAGTATATGTGCTTGCACGACGCAAGCGATTTCCCGGAACGATGTTTGCCGTTGATCGGCTGGCTTGGTGATTGACGTAAAACCGGCGCATTTGTGTTGTGAACCTTCTCGTTTGAATGGTTGTCATGACGCGAAGAGAAAATGAAATCGGGTTTAGCGAACACAACAGATTTTGATATTTTTTGAAGCAAAGCCGTGATGAATTTTCGTAGAATATCTGCTTGACAAAACATGGTTGGTGGGGCCCGGTCAATTGCCCAAAGGTGAGCATCCTCTTGTGTTCTTGTTCGGCGACAAAACGGGAACATGCGGTGAAATCCTTAATTGTCTTCCTAAAATGACCATGCCTTAATTGTCTTCCTAAAATGACCATGATAGTTTGAAAATATAGAACCCAGATAGCTGGGTACATTGGGGGTAGTTATTTAAAGTGTGGCAAGGGCAATTGGTTACGCCGGGTAACCTTTTCAGTTTACTTTGTGCGTTATTTATAGGAATTGGCGTTTTTACTACAAACGCTGTTGCGCTTCAGCCGTCACAATTTCTCGGGTCTAAAACATGCGGCTCTGCGACCTGTCATGATGCGCGCGAGCCTTGGATGAACTCCTCCGTAAACCAAAACGAATACGCGATTTGGCGCGATAAGGATCCTCATTCTGACGCTTGGCAGTCGCTCAGAAGTTCGAAAGCCATGAAAATAGCTAGACAGATCGGCATACCCGATCCAACAGACGCACAGCAATGTCTCGGCTGTCATTCAACGAATGTTGAAAGTGGTGCCGGCGCCACCGGCGTTGATGCCGAAAATGGCGTCACCTGTGAGGCCTGTCATGGTGCGGCGTCGAACTGGCTCGGAGTGCATTCATCTGGTGTCTATTTTTATGAAAAAAACCTCAAATACGGAATGTATCCGACCGCAGACCCGCGTAAAAGAGCCGAACTGTGTGTTTCCTGCCACATCGGGACCATTGAACGATTTGTGACGCATGAGATGATGGCGCTCGGTCACCCGAAGCCTACTTTTCAATTGAATTACCATACTTGGTTCAAACCGGACGAGTACGGAGTGAGAAAATCGTACGAACATTTTGACGCAGACGACGACTACTTGCAGAGGAAACCACGACCGTTCGGCTTGAAAGCACTTCTGATAGGTGAAATCGTTCAGTGGCGTCAGTACTTGACGATGCTCAATGGTGGAATGTTTCTGTCGGATGCCGTTTTTCCCGAGCTCGCGTTTTTTAATTGCAGCAGCTGTCATTTTCTCACGGATTCCAAGGGTGGAGCCGTGAACGACCGGTCGGGAATTCGGAATACTGCATCATTACCCAGATTAGCAGACCACAATTTTTTTCTTGTTGACCTGGCAGCAGAGGGAATTGCGGACATGGGTTTGCGAGATCAAATCCGGCGGGCGCGAACGGAAATGACTTTGGGGACCTCGTATGCGCCGGGCCGGGTGAAGAAATACTCTGGCGATATCATCGCGCAACTGAATTTGCTTCTTGATGAACTGGAGGCGTACGAATTTACTTTGCAGGATGAGCTGGGCATGCTTGGCCGTGTTGCAAGTGAAACAGGTAGAGGTGCGCTGGCTGATGATCCTTCGGCAAAGCAGGCCTTATATGCAACCGCAGCTCTGATTGACGGCTTATGGCGTCGGGAACAAATATCTCGCGATCAGTATGTCGCTGCACAAAAAGCTATCAACAGCGGTCTTCTGGCTGAACCTTTCAGGTCCAAGCAATCAGACCGGCCGCAAGCAGCGATTTTGGAAGCCGTTGCTGCGTTGGGTAAGGAATATTCCGTAGAGCAACAATGGGGTGCAGAGTGACTCAGTCAGTACGGTGGATTTGTTTTGTACTCTTTTTCTTGGTGTCGGCACCAGGTTTGGCTCAAGGAGATTCTCCAGAAACAACTATCGCAGAAAGGAGCGATCTCGAGAGTGTTGATCCGCACTCGGCGGTGTTTAGGGAAAGTGAGTTTCCCTCTGCCGTTCAATGCGCCGCATGTCACCGGAGAGTATTCTGGGAGTGGGCATCGTCCAACCATGCCTACGCATCGATTTCGCCGATGTTTCACAAATTTGAACAAGCGCTGAGTGAGTTGTCTTCCGGAACTATCGGTACATTCTGTGTACGGTGCCATCAGCAAGTCGGAACGCAAAAGGGGGAACCGCGTGAACTTCCGCTTTGGGAGAGGTCCAGAGTAGCCCGCGAGGGCGTCACCTGTGTTACGTGCCACCGCGTTGCAACAGCTTTTGGCAAAGTAAACGGCGAGCGTCATATTCGCGCCGGTACAATATTTGAGCCTATGTACAACACCGGCGGGCCGTCGAACTACGAAACTGTCGCCTCCAACCCGGACTATTATGACACTGCTTCGGCCCTGCTGGAATCGGGCACCCCTGCACATAAGGGCGCCATCGAGTTTGAACAGATTGGCCGGGCCGAATTCTGTGTTTCTTGTCATCAGGTGGCGGTGCATCCGGGAATCAAACTAGAAGTTGTCTGGGAACAATATCGGGCCTCCCCGGCGGCTGAACTTGGAATTACCTGTCAGGATTGCCACATGGGCGCAGTCCCTGGTCGCGCTGAAGGTTACAGTAAGGCACCCAAAGCTATCGTAAATGCAAGAATTGTTGGCGATCCCAACGCCAAACACTCCAATCACTCATTCTATGGACCGGGATATCCGATCGCCCATCCAGGGATTTTTCCATTCAATCCAAGAGCGTTGACCTGGAGTATTGAAGAGTGGTTGCAGTTCGACTGGCACACCGCCTGGGGGACCCCGAAGTGGGAAGATGATCTTCAAAAGAAGAGAGCTGACGTTAAATTTCCCGAAATTTGGACAAAACGAAAGGACCGCGAAACGGCCAGATATGTCATCGATCAAAACCTGAAGCTGCTTGAAAAGAAGCGGCGGGAGAGGATCGCCGTCATGGAAAATGGGTCGCGTATTGACGGGCCATTTTTTGACAAGGGCAAACCTGAACGGGATAAAGATCTGACATTTCGGTTTCGCCTTACAAACACAGACGAAGGGCACAACTTACCCTCTGGGTCCCTCGGCGCACAACCAGAGTTGTGGCTAAACGTCCTGCTGACAGATCCCGATGGAATGCGGATATTCGAATCCGGTTACATCGATAGCAATGGCGACATGGCGGACCTGCACTCGTTGGACGTTGCGGCCGGAAAAATTAAACACGATGACCAGTTGTTCAATCTGCAGACAAAATTCCTGACTACAAATGTGAAGGGTACGGATCGAGAAACATATTTGCCGGTTAATTTCGACATAGATCAAATACCTTTTATACGCCCATCCGGCGTTCCGACGAGCGTACTTAATCATCCGCCATTTATCAGAATGGAAGGTCGGTCTTTGCCACCACTTGCTCATCGCGATGCAGTTTACAAAGTGGACGGGAGTAAAATGTACAAGTCAGGAAAGTACAAGCTGCAAGTGCGACTTCGAAGCCGAGCTGAACCCATCTATTTTATGAAATTTGTCGGTGCGACCTCAGAGATGGAGCGCGCAATGAACGAGTGGATGGTTGATCTGCATCCGTATGCGGTGGAGTTTGAGGTAAAATGAGTACATTCGTTAAACGCGCCAGGGCAGGGTGTGCCTGCTCTTGTCTTCTGCTGCTAATACAATCGGGTTATGCTGTCGCGTCAGAATCCGTAGAGGAGAAATTGCGGGCCCTTCATCATCAAGTGGTAGAGGGGATCAGTGGGGAAAAGATAGAAGTCCGCGCTGATTCTCACGCTACGCATGACCTTCATTCTGCACCTGTTCGGATGGACGAATCGGTCTCGAAAGCAATGTTCGATGCAACGCAATTCGGCTCGGATCCAAAATATCCAGAATTGGTCTATGACGCGGATGCCCAGATCGAAATTTATGGAGGTAAGTCCGAAGTCAAAAGCCCACGTCCGCTATTGGAACTCTGGAGACCTCTTTATGCGAGAGGCGAGCTGGGGGAGGGAATACCTCTGTTGGGGGAGAAGAATCGAATATTTCCGCAACTGCTGGCCTACGGAGATTTTCGAACCGCGGTTGCCTACAACGACAATCAGGGCCGGGATATTGCGCAAGTCGCCGCCCGCCTGAATCTGGATGTCGATCTCAAACTGACTGCAACTGAACGTATACACGCGTTTTTTAGACCAATCGATCAGGGCGCTGTTTTCACACGATATGAGTTTGGCGGTGGAGATCGCGATGAAACGGCGGACCCGGATATCCGCACCAGATTAGATCCTGTGACCATCTTTTTTGAAGGCGATCTAGGGGCATTGATGGCCGGGTTGACAGACGAGTATAAGGCATATGATCGCCCGTTTACTTTCGGGCGTGTGCCACTGCTCATGCAAAACGGTGTTTGGTTGGAAGATGCTTTTGTCGGGGGGGCTTTCGCAATCCCGGCCAAAAACAGTCCGAGGTTCGACATCTCAAACTTCGATATTACGGTTTTCGCAGGTTTGGATGAGATAACCTCAAATGCGTTCATAAACAATAACGGCAAAAGGGCGGACCATGATGCTAAAATGATTGGCATAGCAGGTTTCTTTGAATTTAATGAAGGGTATATGGAAACAGGCTACGCGTATCTTCATGATGGCGATACTTCAAATGGCGATCACGCCTATCACAATTTCACATTCGCCTTTACAAAACGCTACTGGGGTAAGGTATCGAACTCGTTTCGTGTCATCGCAAATGTTGGCCAGGATCCAGGTGACGGGTTTCGTGAAACCGCAGATGGCGTCCTCTTCCTCTCCGAAAATTCTCTCATAACCAGTAAACCACTGACCGTTATTCCTTATGCAAATTTTTGGGCAGGATTTGGAAAAACACAATCTGTCGCACGTGCAGGTGCCGCCGAAAACATTTTACGAAACACCGGACTCAATTTTGAGTCAGATCAATTAACTGGCTTTCCGACGCTCGATGCGACAGCCGTAGACACTGTCGGTGGTGCCATTGGTCTGCAAAACCTGTTTAACCTGGACAAACAGTTGGTTGTCGAACTCGCCGCGGTTATCCCTCATAGCGACAAGGCAGGCGTTGCCCAAGAAGTCCAAGTTGGTGCCGGGGTTCGTTACCAAAAACCGCTTTCAAAATCAGTTATCCTGCGCATGGATGCGATGTATGGTGACTTCGGCAACAATCCATCTTCAACTGGTGCTAGAGTTGAGCTGCGGAGAAAATTCTAAAAAGATTTTGATTCGGTCAGGTCAGAAACACAATCTAAAATAGATAGACAATCAGTATCCTAGGACATTGGTGGAGCCAAGCGGGATCGAACCGCTGAGCGCTTGCATGCCTGAAAGCATCAGAGGGCTTTGGATCTCTCAATCAGGGTTCCCCAAAATTGACCCATAATTTCTTAGTTGTTAGACTGAAGGCAAATTGAATGTGATTCTATGAAGATTGAAGCTATCAAAGTCTATCAGGTCGACCTGCCGCTGGCGGAGGGAAGATACTCATGGTCAGAGGGCAAATTTGTTGAGGTCTTTGATAGTACGATTATCGAGCTGATTACCGATGACGGGCAAGTTGGATATGGCGAAGTATGTCCACTGGGTCCCTTTTACTTACCGGCATTTGGGCAAGGCGCTCGCGCCGGGATTAGTGAGTTGTCAGCCTCGCTCCTCGGGCAAGACCCCACTGCCATTTCTGTTATCAACGAAGTGATGGATCGCGCTCTTTTGGGGCACCCATATGTGAAGTCTGTGATTGACATGGCTTGCTGGGACCTCGCTGGGAAAGCAGCCAATGCATCTGTTTGTCGGCTGATGGGCGGCAAGTTTGGCGATAGTGTGGCTCTCTACCGCGCCATTAGCCAATCCTCACCCGAAGAGATGAGTGAACGCATTTCAAACTACCGAGCGGAGGGCTATGAAAAGTTTCAACTCAAAGTCGGTGGTGACCCCATGGTCGATATTGAGCGTATCAAGCAAGCCGTCACTTTACTAGACAGGGGTGAATTGTTGGTTGCGGACGCAAATACTGGCTGGAGAGTGGATAATGCCATGAGAGTAGTAAAAGCTGTAATGGATTGTGATGTCTATGTTGAACAGCCCTGTCGCACCTATCAGCACTGTTTAGCGGTGAGACGCAACACGTCCCTACCGTTCGTTCTTGACGAAACTATAAACGGGATTGAAGCATTTTTGGCCGCACACAAAGATGGTGCGATGGACGCTATCAACCTGAAGATTTCAAAGGTAGGTGGGCTGACGAAAGCGCGCCAAATTCGTGACCTTTGTGTGTCCTTGAACATTCCCATGACCATTGAAGACAGTTGGGGCGGAGATATCACTACCGCCGCTGTCGCCCATTTGGCACATTCAACACCTGAAAAATTGCGTTTTTCTTCAACCGATTTCAACAGTTATGTCACCGTTAAAAATGCACATGGCGCCCCGCAACGCGCGCATGGCCGAATGGTAGCGTCTGATGCGCCGGGGCTTGGTATACAGCCAAATATGGATGTACTTGGCGAGGCCGTCAGTGAATACTATAGGTAATTTTGCCCATGCGACATGTCGGCGCTGAAGAAATAAAGGCTGCGTTGCCGTTTGAGCGCTTGATTCCGGAGCTCCTATTAGCCGCTAAATCGAAATTCATTGTGCCGCAGCGATCAATCCTGCAGGTCCAGCGCGGTTCAAAATTGCTCACGATGCCAGCCTCTCAATATCGATCGCGCTTGGGCGTAAAACTGATATCTGTTTATGAGGGTAATAGGGCAAAGAATATTGAAACGATCCAGGGTGTCTATTGCCTCTTTGACAGTGAGACCGGATCGCCGCTTATGACATTAGATGCAGGCGAAATTACAGCACGCCGAACTGCCGCCGCATCAGCCCTTGCGGCAGACATGCTTGCGAGGCCTTCCGCGAACCAAGTTGCCATAGCCGGAGATGGTAGGCTCCTACCTTACTTCATTGAGGCGTATAAAACCGTGCGTCCCAAAGCTTCATTCAGATTTTGGGCGCGAAATTCAGAGCGCCTGACTTTGCGTCAGAGCGAGCTAGAAAGCATCGCCCAAAGCTCAATAAAAATATCTGAAACATTCCAGGAGGCAGTCTCTGGTGCCCATATTGTCTCCACCATTACCTCTTCACGACAGCCTATTCTCCTCGGCGCCTGGCTTGAGAGCGGTATGCACATCGATCTTGTTGGTGCACATACAGAACAAATGAGCGAAGCGGATCCAGATTGTTTTGTGCGTGCCAGGATTTTTGTTGATTCGAGAGAAGCGGCGCTGGAGGAGGCGGGAGATTTGCTCGCCGCCTTGCGCGAGAACCGGATAGGGTTGCACGACATCACTGGTGATCTTTTTGATCTTGCTACAGAGCGCGTAAAGTTTACCCGAGAAAAGGACGACATAACACTTTTTAAGTCCGTTGGGCACGCGTTCGAAGATCTTGTTGCCGCAGTGCTCGTTGAAGAATATTTTAAAGAGAGCAAGGAGCCATAATATGCCAAAGAGATGGCGTCGCAAAATGATGAGCTTTGTCTGTATGTTAGGCATTATAGCTGCACCTATAACAGGCGTCGCGGGGATGGAAATCTCGTCTCAAAAGGGTAATGGTGCAGCATCATCAAATCTCGAAGAGGAACGGCTGAACGCATTCCTTGACGAGATATTTGAACGCGAAGTGAGCGAGAGTCCAATCCGTCAGTCTCGATTGGGACGGAAAACCGATGAGCAGGGCGAATGGGATGATTTTTCAGACGCATTCGCTGAGACGGAAATTGAGCAGGATCGAGCAGATTTAGCCCTACTGCGTGAGTTATTTGATCGTGAACAATTGAGTGTCGGCGGTCGTATCAGTTACGACTTATTTGAGTTTGGCCTGCAAAACACGATCGATTCACACACCTATAGACGAAATTTTTACGTGATTGATCAGTTCAATGGACAACTGTCTGGACTACTTACAATTTTGCAGAACGCGCACCAAATCAATAGTGTTCCGGACGCAGAGGATTATATATCTCGTGTGAAGGGATTAAAAGCAATCCTTCAAACTTATGCGATGCAGATGCATGACCGTGCAGAATACGGCGTTATAACACCAGCATTTGCCTTCCCGGCTATGATCGCGGATGCTCACGCTATGTCGGCTGGTATGCCTTTAGTGAATGACGGCAAAACAAATCCGCTATATGACGACTTTTTGGAAAAGATTGACGAACTCGAACTTTCAACAGAAGAGAGAAAAGCCCTAACGACGAGAATGGAGCAGGCCTTAAAAGGACCGTTCAGTGAGGGGTTTCAGGCTCTTATTTTGGAGATGGAGCGCTTGCACCCAATTGCTAAAAAAAATGGAAATAAGGGCGTTTGGTCTTTGCCTAACGGGGCGGCCTATTACGAAAATAGAATTCGTTCCCAAACCACATTGGATCTTACTGCTGATGAAATCCATCAAATTGGCCTTGCTGATATTAAAAGAATTCACAACGAAATGCGCAACATCAAATCACAGGTCGGCTTTGCTGACGACTTGCAGGCTTTTTTCGAGTTCATTCGAAATGATCCGAATAATTATTATGAAAACACGGATCTGGGGCGCGAGGCTTTCCTGACAGATGCGCGCAGGTTGATAGATGAAATTTATGTGGTTGTCGGTGACTACTTCAATCGAGTTCCAAAGGCGAAACTTGAGGTGCGGCGTGTAGAGCCATGGCGAGAAAATTCGACCAGTATTGCCTTCTATAACCGACCCTCAGAAGATGGGTCGCGACCAGGGGTCTACTACGCTAATTTGGCTGATATGCGCACTGTTCAGAAATACGTATTCTCAGCGATTACCTATCACGAATCTGCACCGGGTCATCATTTCCAGATCGCTCTTGCGCAGGAGCTTCCTAACTTACCAAAATTTCGTCGCTTCGGGGGCTACGGCGCATTTACAGAAGGTTGGGCACTATACGCAGAGAAATTGGCTGAAGAGATGGGATTTTATGCAGACCCCTATCATAATTTCGGACGCCTACAGAACGAGCTTTGGCGGTCGGTCCGACTTGTAGTCGACACAGGTATCCATGAAAAACGCTGGACGCGTGAACAATGTATCGAATATTTCCGGGTCAATACGCCGCTGTCAGAAGGTGATATTGTCACCGAGGTTGAACGCTTTTTCGTGAATCCAGGACAGGCGCTGTCCTACAAGGTGGGCATGATGAAGATCCTGGATCTACGCAAAATGGCGAAGGACAAATTAGGTGATAATTTTGATATCCGAGCTTTCCATGATGCTGTGATTGGTGCCGGCCCACTGCCGCTTCCGGTTCTTGAACAAAGAGTTGAAGCATATATTGAAGCTATGTCAGCAAATTAAGTGGATCACTTACGCGTTGGTGGAGCTAGACGGGATCGAACCGTCAAATCAATGTGTTGTTAGCATGCGAGTGAAAGTGCGCTAGAAAACTAGCTCATTTTTGCGATAATGACAGTTCAGTCATCCAAATCCTTGCCCTAGTTTTTCTGCGCCACAGGAGGGCATTTCACGAAGACGCTGAAGGCGATTATTCCGAGGCGGTCAAATAGCACTCAAGTTGGAATCTATTGCTTGGGAGAATTCGGAAAGCAGTTCATGTTCATCAGCGCCTGCGCAATTTTCTTGACCGCTTACACATTCGCAGTCGCAAGAGGTTGTCGCATGTTGCAAATATTTGTTGTAATGCGTACGTATACAGAGTAATAAATATGTCCCGCGTTTTCAGCCGAAGAACGTCGCTAAACCATCAGTTGGATTCGCTCCAGAACGCTGGCTGCCAGTTGGATTCGTGGGATTGCCGGAAAATAATCGCTTGTTTTCACTCCCATTTGTCATATATCTAACGTTAGAGGCAATTAGATATGAAACAAATATTATTTTTATTTTTGATTTTGACAGCATCTTGTTCTGAACAGCACACGGAACAAGATTTACGAACGTCCAATGTCGAGCTAACGTCTCGCTATTTCAATGAAGTGTACAATCAACATAATATTGACTTGATCGATGAGCTTTTTATTGAGAATTATGAACATACTTCTACTGAAGGAAGAAAGTTCAACAGTCGGGATGAGTTAAAATCCGCTGTTGAAAGAATCGAATCTCTCTTGCCAAATTTAAAACTTGAAATTGTTGAAGCAGTTGCAGACGAAGAAAAAGTCATATTCCTGATTAAAATGGAATCAGATTTACCAAAAATGGCAAGTTCAACTACCAAAGCTACTAAAACAGAATTCAACGAAACATTTATTTTCTGGGTTAATGATAACAAGATTTATAAAGGAAGATCTATAGGAGCTCATTTGCCATTCATAAAACAAGTTTCCGGATTTGAAGGAGGGCTACTGGACTTGATTAAAGTTCTTTCGGAACAAGAAGATTTGTTGGTAACGGAAAAATAAAAGCAAAGTATGACCCACATGGGTGCCGACGATTGAATGTCATCATGCGGACGAGGTTGACATTGCAAAACGTGGCTTTTCCTCCAGACTTCGTATATGAGGGCCTCTTTGGTGACAGCTGTTCTGCCTACCGCCTGCACAGGCCAGCATGAGCGGCCCGTTTATCGCAACGGCGTTACTACAATCGGCGGGGGGCAACATCGATCAAAGGATCCGTAGGCGCCCAGTCGCTATCCAACCGATTCCCAATGGACCGTATTATGGTTCTATTCCTCAATGGTACGGCGGTGAAGTAGACCCAATTTTTAATACTGCAGTTTTGTGAGCGCTGACAGATGAGTACAGCCGCCTTGCGCCAGATACCTCTGGGTACATTCAATCTGTTGTTCCCGGTTTGGGTGGCAAGCCAGCACCAAGGGTAACCCGGGAACCACGACAAGAAAGCGCGTCGGTCGGACCAGTACAAGAAAGTGAACTACTACCAATCCGGGAGGAGTGGTTGATTTATACAAATCAGTCACGCGGCAACACGAGCGCAATCGGTGCAGATAGGCTTCACCTTCTTGCAGAATCGACCGCAGCAATGACCAGATTAAGTATAGTGCCTATACGCCGAAATCTGGCGAGAAACTTGGTTCTTCTGCAATCAAACCATTATTGACTCAGGTGGCCTGAAGAAATTTAAAAATCTTGAGAATGCTTACATAATTGAAGTGGGCGATGAAGAGGGTGTTTTGCGCCAGCGGGCAACTTATCGTTTACGTAAAGTCGGCAAATTCGCTATTCGCTAAAACCGACAAAAGTTGGCATGAGGACACGCGTCTCGTGTATTATAACACCGGCAAAGACAAGCCCAAGCCCGCATTCGATCTAGCGAAGAGTCCCACTAAGCACACATCTAGCGGAGTGCATGAAAAATTGACACCCTGACTAAAATATGGTATTAAAAACAATGACTTAAAATGTTGGTGGAGCTAGACGGGATCGAACCGTCGACCTCTTGCATGCCATGCAAGCGCTCTCCCAGCTGAGCTATAGCCCCATACCAGAGGGTCTAGAGCCGGAAACTAGGTGTCTCTTCCCGGCTTTTCAAGTCTTTATAGCCTGCTGGCCATCAGGCGTCGTCTGACGTCTTGCCGCCGGCTGGTTTGATGAAACCGCCTACGCCAATGTCATCTTCATCCTCATCGTCCGCCAACAAGGTATCATCATTCTCTGTATCGATGTCGGCATCCTCGATTTCTTCTATCTCGGGAATGTCGTCATCGTCATCCTCCTCCTCCTCATCGTCATCATCGTCGAGGCTGGCTTTGCGTTTGCCTTTTGCAGTCTTGCCTTGCTTGTCCGCTTCATCGAGGCTGGTTTCCGCATCGCTCGGCGGCACTTCATCCTCTTCCTCGTCCTCATCCTCTTCGGTCTTTGCAGTTGGCTTGTTCACAGGTTCCTCTTCCTTGCGGGTCCGGCGAGGTTTCAGAATAATTTCTGGAACAAATTCATGGGTACATTTCGGGCACTGGGCAGGATCCTTGCTAAGATCGTAAAAGCGCGCGCCACATTCCGGGCAGTCGCGTTTGATGCCGAGGTCTTCGTTTGCCACGTGTTCACCTTAGTTCTGATTGAAAATAAGGGCTGGTGTTGCCACGCATGGCGGGCACTGTCAAAAGGAAATTCACATATATTCTCCACAGGTCGTGATGCAACTTTCAGCAGGAAAAAGTGGCCCTTTGCGCGGTTGTGTGAGGGTTCCGGGTGACAAATCCATCTCTCACCGCGCGCTTATTTTGGGTGCTCTGGCTACCGGCGAGACCCGTATCTCCGGCCTGCTGGAAGCTGACGATGTTTTACACACTGCCGCTGCCTTGCGGGCCCTCGGCGTTGATGTCGAACGAGAAAAGAGCGCTTGGCGTATTATCGGCAGACCTTGGCAGACCCCGTCGCGAACGCTCTATGCCGGAAACGCCGGGACCGGTGTGCGGTTATTGATGGGCGCTGTCGCGGGCCAGAATGTCGGCGCCCGGTTCGATGGCGACAAGTCTTTGAGGGCGCGACCGATGAAGCGGATCCTTGCGCCGCTTGAGGCAATGGGGCTCGTGGCGAACGCGGAAAATGACCGTCTGCCGGTAAAGCTTCACGCCTCGCTGCTGCACGCAATCACCTACCGGCTTCCCGTTCCCTCGGCACAGGTCAAATCAGCGGTGTTGTTTGCCGGCCTCGGGGCCGTCGGGACAACCGTCGTCGAAGAGCCGGTATTATGTCGCGACCATACCGAGCGTATGCTGATAGCCTTTGGCGCAAAGCTCGAGATATTGCCTCTTTCCGGTCCGGGTCGACGGATCACCTTGGAAGGCGGTCAACAGCTGAAATCGACGTACCTGATCGTACCGGGAGATCCGTCGTCGGCTGCTTTTCTGGTTGTGGCAGGCCTCATTGTGCCGGGAAGTGATCTTACCATCGAAGGCGTTCTGATGAACCCTGGGCGTGTCGGCCTTTATGAGACTTTGCGGGAAATGGGCGGCGATATAACCTGTATCAACGAGCGGGAAGAAGGCGGTGAAACTGTCGCCGACATTCGTGTGAGGCATTCACAACTGACAGGTGTCGATGTTCCGGCCGACCGGGCAGCCTCGATGATTGACGAATATCCGGTCTTGGCAATTGCCGCTGCAACCGCGCGCGGCGTCACTCGAATGTCCGGTCTCGAAGAATTGCGTGTGAAAGAATCGGACCGTCTTGCGGCGCTGTCTGACGGATTGGCAGAAAACGGCATTGCCCACGAAACAGGACCAGACTGGCTTTCAGTAACCGGCGGGCCTGTTGTCAATGGAGGCCTCGTCCAGACAAAGTCGGATCACCGAATTGCCATGAGCTTTTTGATACTTGGCCTCGTCAGTGAAAAAAAAGTGACAATCGACAGCGGCGCAATGATCGCGACATCGTTTCCGGGTTTCGCCGGATTGATGACTAGCCTTGGTGCAGCAATTCAAACCGTCGCGTCCTAGCTCTGCGTACTATTCAAAAGTCTTTCTACATCAAGAGGTTAGGTTAATTTACGCAGGCTCTCAAAAACTGTTATACAATTGTAAAGCATGGTCATTGTTTGTTTTTTTGGTAAATGCCCGAAAGATTGATAACAGGTTCGGTGATCGGTGGAGTGCAGCTAGAAAAAAATGAACGATTTTTGGCAACGCCTTAAGCAGCACAATATATTGCGCATCGCAGCAGCCTATCTGGTGGCGGGCTGGATCGTAATGCAGATCGTCGAAGTCATGGGTCCTGCCTTGCGCTTGCCGGCATGGGTCCTTTCGGCTGTCGCCTTTATTCTTATTTTCGGTCTGCCCATCGTTCTCCTGATTGCCTGGTCACTCGAGCACAAAAAAAAAGAAGCAGCGCGCAGTGACACCGGTTTGCTTTCGGGTGAGGCGACCGGAAAACTGGACTACGTCCTCTTCGGTGGCGTGGCTTTTGTGCTGGTATTGGTGCTCACCCGCTGGGGTTTTCCGTCAGAGGCGCCGGGATCAACAGCTACAGCCACGGAGCAGGCTCTTGTGGCTGAAAACCCACCCGACAAAAAAAAATCGAATGCGGTTTTTCGTGAAAAGTCCATCGCTGTCTTGCCTTTTGTGGACATGAGCGAGGAGCAGGATCAGGAATATTTCTCGGATGGTGTGACTGAAGAAATTATCGGGGCCCTGAACGGCATAGATGACCTTAAGGTGACCGGACGCACATCGTCATTTGCCTTCAAGGGCCGCAACGAGGACTTAAAGGGGATCGGGCGCGTGTTAAAAGTTGCGCATGTCCTCGAAGGCTCCGTGCGAAAACAGGGCGACCGGGTGCGAATAACAGCGCAGCTGATCGAAGTGGAAGAGGGATTTCACCTTTGGTCAGATACATACGATCGGCCGCTGGAAGATGTGCTTGCTGTACAAGAAGAAATTGCCATCGCAATCACCAACAAGTTACGGGTGCTTCTCGCAACTGATGAAAAAAAACAACTTGCTCAATCCAAAAAAATTGTTCCTGAAGCCTACGAAGCGTATTTTCAGGCAAAATATCTGTTGGCAAATACAGAGCCAAGCAACGCCTCGAACGCTGTTGCGCTGCTGGAAGATGCAGTAGCGCTTGATCCGAAATTTGCCCAAGGATGGGCCACCATGGCGACCGCGCACTTAATATCGCTGATGGATGGGACAGATTTTGAAAAAAAACATAAAGCGGCTGAATTAAGCGCGTTGCGTGCAATCGCTATTTCGCCTGACGTTGCGGAGGCTTACGCAACGCTCGGCTGGATTCAGGTTCAACGACGTGACTATCTCGATATGGACAGTCATTTCGAAAAGGCCCTAGCGCTCAACGCCGACGACCCACAGGCCCTCAACTGGACTGCTTATGGATTGTTGTCGGCCGGTAAACCGCGCGAGGCGGTCGCATATTTTGAACGAGCAATTGAGGTTGATCCGATCCAGCCATCGCACAGGTTTTTCCTGGCAACAGCGTTGCTCATGGCGGGCGAACTTGAGGGAGCGGAAACCGCTGCCAAACAGGCAAGGGCATTCGGTTTCATGCCAGCGAACTTGCCGCTTGCTGATATCGCGGCCCTTCGCGGTGAAGGAGCCAGGGCGGTAAAACTGGCTCGTCCGATGGTCGGTATGCTGACCCATGACTTTGGGAATGAAGAGATTGATCTGATCGTGAGCGGTACTTTTGCAGGTGGAGATAATCGCACCAAGGCAATTGAATTAATGAAGAGTGCGTTGGCTCGGCCAGATACCAAATCTCAGATATTCTTCCCGAACTTTTTTATCTTGCTCGATGAGCCGGAACTTGCATTTGATACTTTTGAAAACGATACATTTGCATTTGATCTACCGTTTTATGTGGCACTTTGGGGACCGTTTGGTCGCAGTGCCCGTCAGCATCCTGATTTTCCGGCATTTGCAAAAAGAATAGGACTGGTCGATTATTGGCAGGAGAATGGCTGGCCAGAACTTTGTAAACCTTCGGGGGAGGGAAAAGGTGAAACTACGGATGTCACGTTTACTTGTTCGTAGCTACCGTGGTGGCGATAAATGAAACACTTGTTTCAGGATTTGATCCGGCGCAACGTCGTGAGAGTCGCCGCAATCTACATTATTCTTGGCTGGTTGCTGCGCAGATTTACAGACTTTATGATACCAACCCTTGGCCTCCCGGAGTTTTTCAGCGGCTTTGTGACGGTTCTGATTTTTCTGGGTCTGCCCGTCTGTCTATACCTGTCGTGGGCTTATGAGCATACTGGCGACGGCCTAAAGCTAACAAAGGCTGCATTACCCGACGAATTGCAGGCTTCCTATCGTCTCAGCAGCAAGGATCTGGTGTTGACTCTAGTGATGGGCGCGGTGCTCGTGATTGTTAGCGTGGACACGTTTCTGCCCACCAAGCAGACAGAAAAACTAATCGTAAGCACCGACACAACCCTGACCGCTGATTCTGCCGAAACTGAAGATGACAAAGCCTTTGTTCCAGACGCGTCCTCTATCGCCGTCCTGCCCTTTGCAGATATGAGCCAGGCGAAGGATCAGGAATATTTTTCCGATGGTATCGCGGAAGAAGTTTTGAATGCACTTGTCAAAGTCCGAGGCCTGAAAGTTGCGGGGCGGACGTCATCTTTTGCCTTCAAGGGCAGTGATGCAGACACCGGGACAATCGCAAAAACACTGAATGTTGCCTATGTCCTTCAAGGGTCAGTACGCAAACAGGGTAACCAACTGCGTATTTCCGTACAGTTGACCAAGGCAGACACTGGTTTCCAGCTTTGGGCCAAAACATATAATGGTTCGGTCACGGAAATATTTGACGTACAGGAGAACATCGCGCGCGCTGTCGCTAACGAACTAAAGGTTGTATTGACAGGAGAGGATACTGCGCGCCTGACCAAACGCCAGCCTATCAACGACGAGGCATACACCGCATATCTGAGCGGTAAGCGGTTTCTCGCAGCCCGCATTGGCGACAGTCTGCCTCGGGCAATTGAGGCGTTTGAGGAATCCGTTTCAATCGACAAGACCTTCGCACGCGCCTGGGCCGGGCTGGCTACCGCGCATGCAATCTCACCTCAATACAGAGTAGTGTCGTTCGCTGAGGCCGAGACCTCGGCTGAGATCAATGCTCTAAAGGCCTTGCAGCTCGACCCAACCTTGTCAGAGCCGCACGCTGTTCTCGGGTGGATTTATCTTCAGCGTAGAGAATATATGTTAATGCGCGAGGCGTTCGAAGATGCGCTCGCGATAGACCCCGAAGATGTCACTACGAACCTTTGGTACGGTGTTGGTAATGTCGCAGTCGGCGCTATTGAGGAAGCGGATCGGCGGTTCTCCTTTGTCGTACAGCGTGATCCAGTAGCGCTGGTGGGGTTGCACATGCAATCGCTTTTGCACTGGATGATCGGTCAGTCCGAAGAAGCAGAGCGGCGCGCTACCCGGGTCTACCAGATGGGATACACGCCAGCCGGTATCCAGTTGTCGGAAATTACGGGCGAACGGGGCGAGATCGAAAAATCCCGTGATTTTATGGCGATGGCGATGAGGGGAATGGCGACCCGATTTGATGAGGAACAACGGTTGATCATGGGCGAGGGTCTGTTTGGCAGTACCGCTGCCCGCGACAGAGCCCGCTCGCTTGTCGACACCTATCTCACCAAGGAAGGCCCAAAGCAGGAGATTTTCATACCCTATTTCCTGATCCATATTGGTGAGACGGAAAAAGCGTTTTCTGTTTATGAGCAAAATCGCGCCGCCTTTGATCCGATGATCTACTATGGTATTTGGGGACCTTACGGTGAGAGTGCACGGCAGCATCCGGACTTCCCGGCCTTTGCGGACCGGATCGGCTTGACAGAATATTGGCGTGCTTTCGGTTGGCCAGATGCGTGCAGAACGCCGTCGCAAACAAGTTTGGCTTGCGAATAAACATGTTGCCAGTTGCGCACGCCCAATCCAGTCCCTAAAACGCAATCCCGATGAACTCGGACAATCTTGTCATTGCCGTTGATGGCCCTGCAGCTTCTGGGAAAGGAACCCTTTCCCGAAGGGTTGCGCATTTTTACGGGCTTGCCTACCTTGATACCGGGTCGCTTTACCGCGGCGTGGGCTGGCTGATGCTCTCCAAAGGATTATCCCCCCGAAATGTTGAAGAAATTGAGGTGGCGGCTAGCACACTTACACTGGAGCAGCTCGACAATGCTGATATCAGGACCCCAGATGTCGGGCGCGCTGCTTCAGTTGTTGCGGCGATCCCCGAAGTGCGCCAGGCGCTCCTTCAATATCAGCGGCAATATGCAACAAATCCGCCGGCCGGAAAACGCGGCGCAATACTGGACGGCCGTGACATCGGTACGGTCGTCTGCCCCGACGCGAGTGTGAAATTTTTTGTAGATGCCGCTGCCGAAGTAAGGGCTGAACGCCGATGGCGTGAGCTTTTCCAGCACAATAACTCACTAACCCTGGATCAGGTTTTGGATGACATTAGGCGCCGTGATACAAGGGATGCGACCAGAACAGCAGCACCGATGAAAGCCGCACAAGATGCGCACTTGATTGATACCTCTCTTTTGGATATAGACGCGGCGTTCGCGGCAGTGCGTCGTGTGATCGACAAAGCCCTTGCTTGAGGGCGCGATGGAGGATTAGCCTACGGCTTAGTTAAGCTTTTTGGACAGTCCCGGCATCGTTTATGTGTGTGTGACCGTCGATCCTCGCCGTACAGCCATTATTTTAACCAGCTTATCGCCTGAGCCTCCTTCCGAAATCGGGAGATTTTGGTGCAGGAAGACCGCCGGACGTTGATTTTGTTAATCAAACCAACCGGTTGGCAGGAAGCTAATTGAACTGGAGAAGACTTTTGTCTGAAACACTCACCCCTTCTGCGGAAGATTTCGCGGAAATGTTCGAGGCCTCTGTTGTAGGTCACCAATCCTTCGAAAACACGGTCGTCACGGGCACAATCACCGCCATCGAGAAAGATATGGCTGTAGTGGATGTAGGCCTCAAAATGGAAGGCCGTGTTCCTTTAAGAGAATTCATAACACCTGGACAAGACATCAACGTTCAAGTTGGTGATGAGGTGGAGGTCTATGTCGAGCGTATTGAAAACGCGCTTGGTGAAGCTGTCATCAGCCGTGAAAAAGCCCGCCGGGAAGAAGCGTGGGCGACACTTGAGCGCGCTCAAGAAGCAGAAGAGCGGGTTGAGGGTGTAATTTTCAATCGCGTCAAAGGTGGCTTTACAGTCGATCTCGGCGGCGCCGTTGCTTTCTTGCCTGGCTCACAAGTTGACATACGTCCCGTACGTGATGCCAGCCCGCTGATGAATATCACCCAGCCATTCAAAATTCTGAAAATGGACAAACGTCGTGGCAACATCGTCGTTTCCCGCCGGGCCATTCTTGAAGAAGATCGCGCAGAACATCGCGAAGAAGTGGTCAAGGAACTCAACGAGGGTGATGAGCGCGATGGTGTTGTAAAAAATATCACGGATTATGGTGCATTCGTCGAGCTTGCGCCGGGCGTTGATGGCCTTTTACACGTCACCGATATGAGCTGGTCTCGGATCAACCATCCGTCCGAAGTGATCAACGTAAATGATACTATTCGCATCAAGATCATCAAAATCAATCCTGAAACACACCGAATTTCGCTCGGTATGAAACAATTGAAGCCTGATCCTTGGGAAGGGGTTGCGGCTAAATATCCACTTGGTGCCAAGTTCAAAGGCAAAGTCTCCAATATTACGGACTATGGTGCTTTTGTTGAACTGGAAGACGGTATTGAAGGCCTGGTCCATGTTTCAGAAATGTCTTGGGTGAAAAAGAACGTGCATCCAAGCAAGATCATCACGCCGGCACAAGAACTTGAAGTCATGGTTCTTGAAGTTGATGAAGCAAAACGCCGTGTTTCGCTTGGTCTTAAACAGTGCCTGGATAATCCGTGGGAGAATTTCGCAGAACGTCATCCGATCGGATCTGTCATCGAGGGCGAGATCAAGAACATCACTGAGTTTGGTCTGTTTGTGGGTCTTGAAGAAGATATGGACGGGATGGTTCACCTTTCTGATCTCGATTGGAACCGAAGCGGTGAAGATGCGATTAAGGATTTTGAAAAAGGTCAGGTTGTTAAGGCGAAAGTCATTGATGTTGATCCGGATAAAGAACGTATCGCTCTTGGCATGAAACAACTTGATTCTGATCCGATGGAAGTGGTTGAAGGGTTGTCACGCGGCAGCAATGTTACTTGTGAAGTCACAGCGATCGAAAATGGTGGCATTGAAGTGCGTATCGGTGGTGCCAGCGGGCCAAAATCGTTCATTCGAAAATCCGAACTTAGTCGGGACCGCAACGAACAACGGCCCGAGCGATTTGCTGTGGGCGACAAAGTTGATGCACGTATTACTGCAATCGACAGCAAGTCACGCCGCATATCGCTTTCGATCAAAGCACGTGAGGTCGCCGAGGAAAACGACGCTGTCAAACAGTACGGTTCTGCTGATAGTGGCGCCTCGCTCGGAGATATTCTAGGCGCTGCCTTGAAAGAAGGCGACGAGTAGAACGAAGGTTGAGCGTCCTGCCTTTGTGATTGCAGCCGAACCGCATCCATAGGGACGGATGAGCCAGCATCAAGCCTAAATCATCAGCCGGTCAGTGAATGGCCGGCTGATTTTCTACTGACCACCAATACCACCAGCTGCTGCGTTGCAAAAATGCAGAATCTAGTTACGCTAGGTCCAAATGGGATCCTTTTAATGGCCAAACAGGTAATCAACCATATTCATGACTGGGCCGGACGTATTATCTCGAACAAGGCCGATTTTAACGGAGCCGATTTTCGACAAGAGGTCTATTTCAATGGTACTCAGTTTGATCAGGGTGCCAATTTTCGCCATGCCCAATTTTTAAAAAATGTCTGGTTTGAGAACTGCAAGTTCAGCCAGTTGTCAGATTTCACAGGGGCGGTGTTCTACGGGCGGGCTGAATTTCGCAATGTTCGTTTCGATGATGTTGTCTTTGAACAAGCGGTTTTTTATAAAGATGCTTGGTTTGGGGGCAGCGAATTCAGAGCATGTGCCGATTTTCACAAGGTAACTTTTCACAACGAGGCTGGCTTTGGCCACGTCAGCTACCAGGGAAAAACAGACTACTCGCTCTGCCTGTTCGAAGGAAATGGCGGTTTTGACAGCGCCCGATTTGTTGATTCCGTTTCATTCGATCAGTCCGTATTCATGAAAAAGGCGTGGTTTGACAACGCTGCGTTTTTTCGATCTCCGTCCTTTGAGCGCGCGCGCTTTGAGAAGGGTGCAACGTTTGAAAGCGCGTCCTTTCCCGAAGAGACATCCCCTGTTGCAGCGCAACTCACTGAGCTCGCGAAGCGCCTTGCTAGCTAGCGAAGGTCTCGAATGCTTGCCAGTGACACCGAAAAAGCGCTAGTCATGAGAAATAATTACTTATCGGAGTTGACCTCATGGCTAACGATCCTGAACGCATCACTATCCTTGCTTATGAATTCACTGCTGCTGCCCTGGAATTCCACCGCGGTAAGATGGCCGAGCGTGGTTACCGAATGGAAGGGACAATAACCCCGCGCCACTTTCAAATGATCGAAGGGCACGAGTCGCCAAAAGATCTGTTTGAGGGCCAACCGCTATTCGCGGTTACTTTCATAAAAAGAGATGCGAGTTAGGAGCGCCGATTGTCGAATATATCCGGAATACCAGCTAAAAGAGGGGAGTGGAAAAGCGTTTCCACAGTCGATGAATGTCTGGCAACCCTTTGTGAAATTTACGAGAAAAGCGGAGATGCACTGCGCGAAGCATTCAAAACCTATATCTCAGACGCAACGCCGCCGGATTTACAAAGCCGGGCAAACGGCATTTTTGCTTATCCAAAAATTAGGATCACGTATCGACCTGATACTGCGACCCCTGCATTTTCACGATCTTTTGGTAAGTTTGACACTGCCGGCATTTTCGAGACAGACATCGCGTGCCCTAATCTCTATAAAGACTATTTGCACGAGCAGCTCACACTTTTGATGAGTACATATGACTTTGATATGGAAGTCGGCCTGTCCGACGCAGATATTCCTTATCCGTACGCTTTGACGTCAGGTAGTGGCGTCGATGTTGATCTCGTACCACCATCTGAGTTGGCGCGTGTTTTCCCGGTTCCTGATTTGGCAGCGATCGATGACAGAGTGCCAAACGGTGATTGGCAGCCGGTGTTTTCTTTGGCAAGCGAGCCCGCCAACTCAACATTCGTTGACAGGACAAAACCTCTGTCTCTGTTTTCGGCGCTACGGACAGATTATTCCCTGCAGCGCCTGAAACACTATACGGGAACTGAACCGGCAGATTTTCAACAGTTCATTCTCTTCACGAATTATCAACGCTATATCGATGAATTCGTTGAACTAGGTATAGGCAAACTTTCATCAGGCGATCGATACAATGAACTTGTTGCGCCGGGGAATGTGCGGGTTTCTGCGGACACAAAAAACGGACGTGAGGTAGTCGCCGATGCACCGTGGCGCAATCGCCAGATGCCCTCCTATCATTTGACGGCCGAGCGTGGACAGGGAATTACATTGGTCAATATCGGTGTTGGTCCCTCCAACGCGAAAACGATCACCGATCACCTTGCTGTGTTGCGCCCGCAATGCTGGATTATGATTGGCCACTGCGGTGGTCTGCGCCACTCACAACGGTTGGGAGACTATGTGCTGGCGCATGCGTATCTGCGCCATGATAACGTCCTGGACAATGACTTGCCGCCTGAAATCCCAATCCCGCCGATTGCGGAAATTCAGATGGCGCTGACAGCGGCAGCTTCGAAAGTCACGGGAGACACAGGAGCGGAATTGAAAGCAAGATTACGGACCGGCACTGTTGTCACGAATGACGATAGAAACTGGGAACTCAGATTCTCGGAAGAAGCACACCGTTTTAATCAGTCGCGCGCGATTGCGGTCGATATGGAAAGCGCAACACTTGCCGCAAATGGATACCGCTTCCGGGTTCCCTATGGAACATTGTTATGCGTTTCTGACAAACCGTTGCATGGCGAAATTAAATTGCCGGGCGCTGCCAACCGGTTTTATGAAAAGTCGATTTCAGAACATATGAAGATCGGCATCGAGACGATGGAAAGCTTGTGGCGAGACGGCGCCGACGCTCTACATTCTCGCAAACTTAGAAGCTTTAATGAGCCACCCTTCAGATAATAAATAGCGTGTGCGGAGTAAACTAGTGTCAGTTTCAATTGATGTCTTCTGGTCGTTCCGCAGCCCATACTCCTATCTGGTGATCTCTCAACTCAAACAGTTGCAGGAAGATTTTGGTGTGGCGATTAATATTCGCCCGGTTTATCCGCTGGCGGTGCGTGAAGTGAGTTTTTTTGAGAACCGGCGACCGCAACAAATCGCCTACATGGCCCTTGATATGGTTCGTGAGGCCAACAAATTGGGGTTGCCTTTCCGGTGGCCGCAGCCTGATCCAATTGTGCAGAATATGGCCACAATGACTGTGGCGAAAGATCAACCGCTAATTGATCGACTGATGTTACTGGGAGTACTCGCACAACGCGATAAAGGGCCAGCGGCGTTTCCGTTCTTTGAAGTCGTGTCAGGTATTATTTTTGATGGCAATACGGACAATTGGCATGAAGGAGATCATTTAGCAAAAGCTGCTATCACGGCTGGATTGGACCTCGGGGAGATGGAAAGAACAGTGGAAACTGAGAAAGCGTCATTATTGTTACTGATAGAAAAAAACGAGGCAGAGCAGCAAAAATATCATTGGGGGGTCCCGCTTATGCTATTCAACGGGGAGCCGTTTTTCGGTCAGGATCGCGTCGAAACGCTGCGCTGGCGTCTGGAGGAAAGAAATGTTTAGCCACACTGTCAGAGAAACCATGAGGAGATAGGCTCATGCGCATTACGTTGATATTCGCTGCTATTTTAGTTGCCGTTGCCGGTTGTGCCAGCGTTTCACAATACAGGATCGAAGATAGTCTGGAAGATTTAGGCTTGCCGGTTAATAAAGCGTCCTGCATTGGTGGTCAATTGCGCGACCGGCTGGACAACAAAGACTTGCAAGAACTGGCTGATTTTCTGACCGAACTCGCTCGGGCAGACAGTGCGGGAGAAGGGCTGGACGTGGTTCTTGAGATTGAAAACCCCGCGGTTGTCGGCGCGGTTACAGCGTCTGCCATTTCCTGTGCTTTTGCACCGTCTGCGAACTGATGACTGTTACCGGCCAATCAGCATCCCGTTTTGACAATGTTCGAGCTGTTTTTGCCGAAAACCTGGAAAACGGAGACGATCTGGGTGCCGCGTGTGCTGTTAGTGTTGATGGAGAGTTAGTCGTCGATTTGATCGGTGGCTATCAGGACCGGAAGAAAGAACGCCGCTGGCAGACTGACACCATTGCCAGTATCTTCTCCTCCGGCAAGGCGGTGGTCGCGCTTCTTGTTGCGCAAGCAGTCGAGGCCGGCTTGCTCGATTACAATCAACAGGTCGCGCATTACTGGCCGGAATTTGCCGCCGCAGGCAAAGATACGATCACCCTGGCGCAAGTAATGTCTCATCAAGCGGGCCTTTGCGGGCTGCCTGAAGAAATGGACCCGGCTATGTGGCTCGACTGGGACGCTATCTGTGCAAAGCTGGCGGCAATGACACCTATGTGGTCTGTGGGTTCAGCGAACGGATATCATCCGCAAACGTATGGTTTTCTTGCTGGCGAAATTTTGCGGCGTGTGACCGGCCAAACAGTTGGCGGCCTGATACGGGATAATTTTGTCGACCCGCATGGCATTCAGATCTTCTGCGGTTTGAAGGAAGACGAACCGGCCCGCACTGTCATTATGGTGAAACCAACGCAGCTGCCGGACTTTGGTGAATTAAACGATTATAGGCGCGCCGCTTTCCTGACCCGTTGGGCCGCACCCGCAGGCGTCAGCCGTGAAGACTGGGCGGCAGCTGAAATTCCTGCCTCAAACATGCATGCCGACGCAAGGTCCCTTGCCCGGTTAATGTCGATTATTGCCTGTGCCGGTGAGTTTGAAGGGAAGAAGCTGCTTTCTGAGCAAACATTGTCTGCGATGAGCGCTGAGCAGTGCCGTGGTGATGATCTCGTATTACCGTTTAATCTCTCCTGGGCCTGCGGTTTCATGCGCAATAACAATCATCTCTACGGGCCATTGGAGACTACGCTGGGTCACTCAGGTTCTGGCGGCTCGTGTGTTTATGCCGATCCCGTCAATCGGCTGAGTTTTGCTTTTGTCTTGAACAAAATGTCACACCATCTGGTTGGTGATCCACGGACCCTAAGGCTGATTGATGCGGTATATAAGTCTCTATAGAGACCGCTAGTCGCCGCGGAATATAAGGCCTAGGCTGGAAAACGCTGCTCTAACCATTGGATCAGAACCTGATTAATTTCGTCTGGTTTCTCCCACATGGCCCAGTGACCACAATCCTGCAACAGGTGCATGTCAAGGTCAGGACACAGATCTTCCATCTGTTCGGCTGTCTCTGGTGGCAGCATAATATCTCGCTCCGCCGGGAACATCAGGACTGGTTGGTGCACGGTCAGATCTGTGTTTGCGGTCAGTCGCCAATTGTGATCTACATTTCGGTAGACATGTGTTGGTGTACGGTGACCTGAATTTTTGTAGGCGTCGATGAAGACCTGCAGATCCGCCGGCGAGATGACCAGCTGATCATCCCTGCATCCCTTAAACTCCTTAAACCTGTCAGTTTGATCGTAGATCGCCGGAATTAACTTGGGCCATATTTTCGGTGGTGGTGCGAAGCGAAACATGAACCGAAAAAGTTCTTCTTCCTGGCCGCCGAAAATCTGATCAGGCAGACCAGCATCCTGAAACATCACAACGTAATGTCGGGCGCTGAATTTTGTTCTGAATATTTCGATTGGCGCGGCAGGCGGGCGTTTTCTGTGTGGGGTGCAGATGCCAATAACGCCCTCTACAAGATCGGCATATCTGTAGGCCATCGGCCAGATCATCGCACCGCCCCAATCGTGGCCGCAAATCAGGATCTTGTGGTATCCGAGCGCCCTTGCCAACAAGGCAAAGTCCGACGTCAGCACATCCATCCCATACTGGCTTGGATCATCTGGTCGGGAAGATTGGCCGAATCCCTTTTGGTCAATCGCGATCGCGCGATATCCGGCGTTCGCCAGCGCGGGCATGATTTTCTTCCACGAATAGGCGAGTTCTGGCCAGCCGTGAAGCAGCAGGACAGGGCGGCCTTCTTCTGGCCCGGCTTCATAAACGGCAAATGCCACGTCGCCTGCCTGGACCATTCTCGGATTTGAAAAATCTGTCATCTCCCAGAGATGCCCGCGATTGTGGAAAACGTAAAGCTGCGAGCGCAGCTACCAGCATTGGCGATGTTAACGACACAGCCCATATTTTCTTGTTTATTCAGGTGGTTAAATGCAGGCGGGAAAAACCAGTCCGGTTGAACTGGAAGACAAGGTAGGCATGCTCTCGCATGTCTTCGGATTCGCCGAGTTCCGGCCTGGCCAGGAGCCGGTTGTGGATTCCTTGCTGAACGGCGAGGACGTTCTCGCGGTGATGCCAACCGGTGCTGGTAAATCCCTGTGCTTTCAGTTGCCGGCGATCATGCGGCCGGGGTTGACGGTGGTCGTCTCGCCGCTGATCGCCCTCATGGAAAACCAGGTCGCGCTTTTAGAATCGTTTGGTGTGCGGGCTGGGATGCTTCATTCCGGGCGGCCTCGAGAGGCAAATGTTGCTGATTGGCGGGGCGCTGCTGCGGGCAACATTCAGCTTCTCTATATGTCGCCTGAGCGACTGGCAACACCGCGCATGATTGAGGCGCTGAAAGCGTTGCCACTTTCTCTCATTGTGATTGATGAGGCGCATTGTATCAGCCAGTGGGGGCATGATTTCCGTAAGGAGTATATGGAGCTGGCGCGCTTGAAAACGCTTTTCCCTGAGGCACAACTTGCGGCTTTTACAGCCACGGCCGATGAAACCACAAGAGGCGACATTGTTGAGCGCATCTTTCACGGTACCGCCAGGACGTATGTGCGAGAGTTTGATCGACCCAATATTTCGATCCATGTGGAAGAAAAACGGCAGGCGGACAAACGGCTCGCTGCCTTGGTCAAGGAGCGTACAGGCCGACAGGGCATTGTCTACTGTCTGTCTCGGAAAGGGGCTGAAAGCGCGGCGGAACTTCTGTTGAACGACGGGCACAATGCGGTCGCCTACCATGCGGGGCTGCCGGATGAAGAGCGCACCATTCGGCTAAACCGGTTCCTGACAGAGCCGGACCTTATCGTCTGTGCTACCATCGCGTTCGGGATGGGGATCGATAAACCGGATATTCGGTATGTGATCCATATGAACCTACCGGCCTCTCTGGAGACCTACTATCAGGAAATCGGTCGTGCGGGCCGTGATGGGGCGCCAGCCGAAGCTATTCTCCTGTACGGGTATAATGATTTGCGCCTGCGCCGGACGATGATTGATGACAGCGGCGCGCCGGAAGAGGTAAAGCGTGTTGAGCGAAGACGACTTGATACGCTTGCAGCTTATTGTGAATCGACGACCTGTCGGCGAAATGTGCTGATCGCTTACTTCGGGGAGGAACGAGAAGAACCATGCGGCAATTGTGATATTTGCCAGGTGCCGCCGTTGATGGCGGATGGTACCGGTGAGGCAAAACTCGCCCTCGAAGCGATTATCGCGACCGGAGAGATTTACGGTCAAAGCCATATCATTGGTATTCTTCGCGGTGCCAATACCGAGAAAATCAGAACCACCGGTCATAGCACTCTTGCTCCCTACGGCACTGGGCAGAAGTTTTCTGACAAGCAATGGCGCCGAATGTTCCGGCAGATGCTGGCGCAAGGGATTATCGCGCCGGCGGGTGAGTTCGGCTCCCTTACCCTGACAGCGTGCGGGCAACAGGTGTTGGCCGGGGCGGCTGAAGTTTCGTTCCGCCAGGATGCCCTTGGGCAGGAGACACGCCGCAAGTCAGCCAAAACCAGACTTGCCGAAGGTCAGGTTGATGCGAAACTGCTCACCCTCTTGAAGCAAAAGCGGCTTGATCTTGCGCGCGATAAACAATCGCCAGCCTATGTTATTTTTTCCGACCGTACCCTGATAGATATGGCTGAAAAGCAACCGACAGATAGAACAGAGTTCAGCCTGTTATTTGGCGTTGGCGACAAGAAAGTGCAAGCCTATGCGGACACGTTTCTGGCTGTTATTGCCGACTATGCAAATCCGTCATAACGGGTTAAGCCGCCCCTCATGAACGGCAACGACTCATCCACACTTGTGCCCGAAGGCTGGGCGGCGCTCGATATCAAGTCGCATTATTCCCGAGGTATTGCGCCGATGTTTATGCGCAAAGATCCCGTCGGGCTCGGCTTCTTGACCAACGAGACGCACAGCAATATCAACGGCGTCGTTCATGGCGGTGCGCTGGCAACGCTTGCGGATATAGGTCTGTTCCTGATTGCCAGCGACGGCAAAGACAAGATGAACGGTGCGACCTTATCGCTTAGTCTCAATTATCTGAGACCCGGAAAGATGGGCCGGTTTATTCATTGTCAAGGGCGTGTCGTCCGCGCTGGTTCGAGCATTATTTTTGTCGAAGGGTCTATCCTCGACCAGGCTGAGGAACTTCTCACCTTCAACGGGGTGATCAAGCGGTTCCGCTCGGCCGGGGCGTAAGAACAGGCTTGTGATTTTTTTGCCAGGCATCGAATGAATAGATCGCAACAGCAATCCAGATCGCGCCGAAGCAAAACGCGTGTGCAGTGGTAAAGGCTTCGCCATAGTAAATCCCGACGCAGAACTGCAAGGTTGGTCCGATATATTGCAGGAAGCCAAGGGTCGAGAGCTTCAAACGCCGTGCACCGATCGCGAAAAACAACAACGGTAGCACAGTGAACGGACCTGCCAGCATTAACAAAAACGGCATTGAAAGGCCACCAGCGGTAAACGCGGAACTGTCGTTTCCAACCAACCAAAACCAGTAAACCAGCGCGAATGGCAGCAACAGAACGGTCTCGATGAACAGTCCCGGCATGGCGCCGACATTCACCGTTTTGCGGATATAGCCATATGCGGTGAAGCTTATCCCCAAAAAGAATGAAATCCAGGGAAATGTGCCACCATAAATCGTCAGTATGAAGACGCCGGCGGCAGCGAGGCCAACGGCGACCATCTGCAGTCGACTAAGTTTTTCGCCAGTCACAAAAACACCGACCAAAACGAAAATTAGGGGGTTTATGTAGTATCCAAGGCTCGCCTGGAATATTTGTTCCGATTGCACTGCCCAAATGTACACGCCCCAATTTGTGCCGATGGCAGCAGCGGCAATGAACAAGGCGCGGAGCTTTTTCCAGTCCGGCAAGATGGCAAGAACATCAGGCCATTGCTTCCGAAAATAGATGATGGCAGCACCAAAAGGAACCGCCCAGATGATCCTTTGCGCCAACATTTCAATGGGCCCGACGCCTGCCGCGATCTTGAAATAAATCGGAAAGAAACCCCACAATGTGTAGGCAAACACAGCTGCAAAAACGCCGGTTCGGATATCCTGTTCGTCTTTACCCATCACATTGCTTCCTTGCAGGAATCCGTTTTTGCCCCAATAATCGGACTGGCGCCTCCTGTATTTTGCTTTTAATGTTTTTGTCCTGGCAACAGGCCACGGTTCAGCAGGAGTTCAGCGATTTGAACGGCGTTGAGCGCGGCACCCTTGCGCAGATTGTCAGAGACGACCCACAGTGAGAGACCATTCTCGACCGTCGTATCCTCACGGACACGGCTGACGAAAGTGGCAAAATCACCAACACATTCAACGGGTGTTACATATTGTTCTTTTTCCGCATTATCGATGACGAGAATACCAGGGGCTTCGCGCAGGATACTGCGCGCTTCATCGGCTGAGAGCGGTTCTTCAAACTCGATGTTAACAGCTTCGGAGTGACCCACAAATACCGGGACGCGGACGCAGGTCGCTGTCAGTTTGATTGTGGGGTCGAGGATTTTTTTAGTCTCAGCCATTAATTTCCACTCTTCCCGGGTGGAGCCGTCTTCCATGAAATCATCACAATGCGGGATGACGTTAAAAGCGATTTGACGCGGGAAAGCCTCGAGCGTTGGGGCATCACCGACATAAATGCCCTTGGTCTGGTTCCACAACTCATCCATCGCTTCCTTACCGGCGCCGGACGCAGACTGATAGGTCGCGACGACCACGCGTTTGATGCGCGCACGGTCATGCAAAGGCTTCAGGGCAACCACCAGCTGCGCCGTTGAGCAATTGGGATTGGCGATAATGTTTTTTTTCTTGAACCCGGCAACAGCGTCAGGGTTCACTTCCGGCACAACCAATGGCACGTCTGGGTCCATACGAAAGAAGGAAGAGTTGTCGATGACGAGGCAGTCGGCTTTCGCCGCTTTCGGTACCCATTCCTTTGATACCTCGGCGCCAGCAGCAAACAGCGCAATGTCAGCGTCGCGGAAATCAAACTGTTCAATGTCGAGACATTTAAGGTCACGCTCGCCAAACGAGACTTCCCGGCCGACACTGGCGCGCGATGCCAGCGCATAGACCATGTCGACCGGAAACAGGCGCTCCGCAAGGATCGACAGAATTTCCTGTCCGACGACGCCTGTTGCGCCGACAATTGCTACATTATATGCCATTAGTATTCACCTGTTTCAAAACCAGAAAACCGCATTGCTCTTGGTATTCCATAAAGTCAAGCGACCGATTCTGCTGAGCGCTTGAGCATCTCTAAAGGCACTTCCCGTCAGCACTTTTTCAGAGCATCGCCGCGACAAGCCAAGCGCTTGTGGTACCGCGCAGCGCACTGCCCCCGAGCTTATGTCATAACTGTGTTTATCGTTCAGAGGATGGGCACCACGGATAAACCACTTGTGAGGCCCATCATCGAGAAGCTTCATGGGAAACGCACCAGGGTGGTTTGTGTAGTGGCACCGACCGGACAAGAAGCGGCTGTCTTGCGTCGAACAGCCCTGATAAGGCCTGGCGCGGTGAAGGCAATACTTTGCCGAACGGGCACACCGGCTTCCTGCAGGCGTCTTGCTGTCCAGTGATTACACATATTAAGCAGATGGAAGTTTCCTCTCGCAGCCAGAAAGTAGCCAGCATTCGCGAGCCGGCCCTTTTCGACAATGACGGGCATTTTGTCCTCATCAAGACTGAGCGCGTTCGCGATCCCCTCGGCCATTTGCCTCGCCCCGGTCTCAGACACAGCAAATTCGGCAAGCTCACTTGCCGGCCACAGGGTATTTTCAACGGGTTCATCAGCCGCCAGAACCTGAATCACTGTCGGACTGGGTGGAATGATTGCCTTAAACCCTTTCCACACGCTGGGGTTTCTCACCATGTAGAAATCGCGCTCGCCCCAACCAATGAGAAAATAACGCGCCTCCGGGAACAGCAAGCGGATTGCATGATCCTGGTCAAAAATCTCTGCAGGCAACGCCAGGTTTGTGTGCCAGCCATTCGACCATAGCCGGATTGTTGTGCAGTTGTCCGCTGATAGCGGACGGGTCGTAACGGTTGTGCAGGCGCCAACCCAAAGAATGATCAGCAGGCCCACGAACTGGCGAAATTGCATTTTCCCTCGCTATTTATTCCTACCCTACCAAACGTTGAAGATCCCGGCCAGTCGGGTTTTGGAACAATACAAGGTCAAACTCAGGCGCGGCTGCAAGGATGTGATCAAAAATATCCGCCTGTATGCCTTCGTAAAGGATCCAGTTGGTCTCGAGGCTGAAGACATAGATCTCGATCGGCAGGCCATTTTCCGTGGGCTGGAGTTGTCGAACTAGAAAAGTCAGGTTTTTCGAAATTTTGGGGTGGTTGTACAAATAGGCTTCCACATAGGCCCGAAAGGTGCCGACATTTGTCAGGCGGCGACCATTGACGAGTGTCGACGGATCGGCCTTGGCAGCTTTGTTGAATTCCGCGACTTCCAGTCGCTTCTTGTCAAGATAATCAGCAATATACTGAATTTTTGAAAACCGCTGCAGCATCTCGTCGTTACAAAATTTTATTGATGAGATATCAACCCAGATTGAGCGCTTAATACGGCGGCCACCGGTTTCTTGCATGCCGCGCCAGTTTTTGAAACTGTCTCCGATCAAGGTCTGTGTCGGAACGGTGGTGATGGTCTTGTCGAAATTCCTGATCTTGACCGTGGTGAGTGCGATCTCCATGACGTCGCCATCAACGCCGAATTTTGGCATCTCAATCCAGTCACCCACCGCGACCATGCGGTTGGCGGAAAGCTGGATCCCGGCGACAAACCCGAGGATCGGATCTTTGAACACGAGCATCAGGACAGCGGTAAGGGCGCCAAAGCCGGCGATGAAGGTGAGCGGCGACTCACCCAGGATTAGCGACAAGACGGTAATGAATCCGAGGAAGTACAGCGCCAGTTTCGCGATCTGGGCGAAGCTCGTGATAGGGAAATCTTTTGAGATCCTGAAAGTGCTGTAAATTTCAAGACCGGCATTGATCAGTGCATCAATGAACAGGATACCGATTACCACCATGTAGATCAGGCTAATCGCTGCGATGAATTGACTGACCGATGGGTAGAGGCCGAGCGCAACAGGTGCCAGGAGGTAAATCACGATAGCCGGCGCGAGCTGTGAAACGCGTTCAAAGACCTTGCTTCTGGCGAGGATATTGTCGAGTTCGGCATCCGACTTCTTCAAGAGCCGATTGATTGTCGCTGCCACCACGCGTCTGGCGACCAGATATGCAAGAAGCGCGAGTATCGCTATTACGAGACAGGCGACAAGACCTGCGATCGGGGCGGTAAAACCATCGAGGATCGGGAATTTAGCAAAAAAGTCGGTCAGGGCATTCATCATTGGGCGGGCAACTCTGGTGGTTTCGGCCGGAGTGTGGCCGTTTATGTTTCTTGGGAGAGGTTACCCGACTATTTGCGTGTTCGGCCTGCGGATAAAGGGAAACCGGATTGTTACCGTCCACAATATTGTGAACGACACTGAGATAGCAAACTTTTACTGATCGTCCTATTTCCGTGTACCATACGCAAAAGATGAGCAAGTCCTGTCTATCTGGTCTCGTGGGCCGCGATATTAATGCTCGCTCGTGCAAATCTGCATTGATCAGGCCGGTCGTGAAGCAATCACAAAAGCCGCCGCTGTTGTGGTCAGCGGAGGCTTTTGGCACCTTTGCAAACCTGTCGCCTGACTATTCGACGGGACTGAGCATAACCGGTTCGCCGAAGCCAAAGTCCGCCAGACGCTCTGCCTGCGTTGCGGCATCGCCGACGACGAGCCAATTCATCGCGTCCGGCAATAAGTGCTCGCTTGCCAATGATTTGAACTCATCAAGGGTCATCGCTTCGATTCGGTTGGCATTTTGCGCAAGATAATCATCCGGATACCCATAATCGCTAATTTCTTCGACAACACCCAGTTTTGCATTGAGGGTCTCTGTTTGAAGAGCCTGGTTGCGCAGCAAAGCGCCTTTCATCACCTCCAGGTCGTCCTCTGTGAAGTCAGGCCCGTAAGAGGATACGATATTGCGGATCAGCTGCATTGCCTCTTTTGTCACATTGGATCGCACACTGCTGCGAACACTGAACGTGCCGCGATCTTTGGCACCAGAGAATCCTGACCGAATACCGTAAGTGTAGCCCTTGTTGACCCGTAATTCCGTGTTGAGCCGCGATGTATAGATGTCTCCCAACAAGAAGTTCATCGCTTCAGCGAGCGGGTATGCTGGATCGATCGCCGCTAATGAGGGGCGGGTCAGGCGCAGGATCGATTGTTTGGCACCGGGCACATCATAAAAGTATATCCTGGATGCGCTGACGTCTTCTGCTTGTGCCACTGAGACTGGCGCCGGTGTGGGCGTATCCCAGCGCGCAGGAAGGTTTGTAAATGCTCCAAGCACCATTTGTTGATTAACATTGCCGACGATCCGCAATGCGGCGTTGGCCGGGGCGTAATTTTTTGCGTAAAAGGCTTTCAGATCATCAAGCGTGACCGCTTTCAGCTTCTCTCTGGTGCCATAGGATCGGTAGCTGAACATGTGATCTTCAGGATAAAGAAGTTTTGCTTCTTCCCGTAACGAAATGGCGCCAGGGTCCCCCGCTGCCTGATCAATTTCAGTTAGCTGGCGTCGCTTCAAAAGATCGAACTCTTCTGCGTCCCAGCGTGGTTCGAGTAGCATTTCTTCAACCAGTGCGACAGTGTCGTTGAAGTTCCGGGCAAGCGTGCTGCCTTCGATATATGTACCATAGCTGCCAGCGGAAATGCTGATAGAGGAGCCGAGCGATTTGATTGCATCTTCCAGCTCTGCCGTGGTTTTTGTTGCGGTTCCTTTTTCCAGTAGATCCGCGGTCATGCTAGCAACGGCCGGCTTGGCCACATCGCCGCGTGTCCGGCCTGCATCAATCGACATGGAGAAATAGACCAGCGGTGTCTCGTCACTTTCAATGCCGTAGACGGCGATGCCGTTAGTCATTTCTGTGCGCCAGACTTCTGGTGACGGTATTGCGTAAGGCTCACCAAATGCAGGCTCTACGGTGCGATCAAAACTTGATGCCGTCCGCTCGAATTCGCGGATAGTCGGATCCAAGACAACTTCCTGTTCGGCGCCCTGGAGAATTTCTTCTTCAACGATTTCGGCCTTTGTCGCTCCCTGAAGAGCGAGGTCGAGTTCACCTTTCGGCACAATGCTTGTGCTTATGAAAGGCTCACCCTTGATGTAGGTCTGATAGACACGCATAACATCGTCGGTCGTTACGCTCTGTATACGCTTGATATCTTCGTTGATAAAACCTGGATCACCGGTAAAGAGGTTGTACTCGCCAAGCTGTATCGCTTTGCCGAGCGCGCTTTGAATACCATCATAAAACTCGACCTCTAGTCCGGCCTTGATCCGGTCAAGATCGGTTTGAGAAATACTGTTTTCCTCAAACCGCGCGAAGCCTGTTTCAATGGCCGGCAATAGCGCATCGAGATCTTCGCCGGCATTGGCGTTGACAAAAAGATATAGTTCGCCCGAAATCTCTTTAGTGAAATTAAACATTGAGACATCAGATGTCAGTTTTTCCTCATCAATAAGGACTTCATTCAGAGGCGCGCGCTTGCCCTCTGACAGATACTCCATCAGAATTTCGAGGGCGTATGTATCAGGATGATATTGCTCAACTGCAGGCCATACCATCGTCAACAAAGGGACGGTCGCAAAATTGTCTTCTTGATACAGGGATTTGGCCGCGCCAAGTTCTCCACGCCACACCTCAAGAGGTTCGATATCTTCACCGCGTGGAATTTCACCAAAATACTTGTCTACAAGACGTTTTGCTTCAGACGGGTCGAAGTCGCCGGAGATCGTGACTGTCACATTATTCGGGACATACCAGCGGCGGTAGAAATCTATCACATCCTGCAGCGTTGCAGCTTCAAGATCTGCGAGAGATCCGATCACCTGCCAGTTGTAAGGGTGATCATCCGGGTAGAGTGCTTTGCTGATAATATAGAAATTGTGACCGTAAGGCTGGTTGTCAACCCGCTGGCGCTTTTCGTTCTTTACGACCTGCTTTTCATTATCGACCACGGGTTGCGTCACCGTGTTGATGAAATAACCAAGTTTGTCAGCTTCCGCCCAGATAATTTTTTCAAGGGCATCGGCAGGAACCGCCTGAAAATACTGGGTCATATCATTGGTGGTGAAACCGTTGGTGCCGTCGCCACCGATACGGGTGTTCATTTCATCGAGACCGCCGTATCCGAGGTTTTCGGAATCGAGAAAAAGCAGGTGCTCGAACAAATGAGCAAAGCCGGTGCGGCCTTCTACTTCGCGGGCTGAACCAACATGGGCGGCGAGGTCGATCGCGACGACTGGATCTGAGCGATCCACATGGAGGACGACATTGAGCCCGTTATCGAGTTCATATTTTTCAAAATCGATAGAGAGCTCAGCGCTTTCTGCCTTGGCGATAGCGCTTGTTTTGGTTGTAGTCGTTGGCTCATTTGAGCACCCGGTGAGCGCTATTATGCAAAGAGCAGCACCCCAAATCATTGATCTGTGAGACATATGACCTCCTCATGTCTTAAAGAATTAGTTTGTGGTAGAATGCCGGGGATAGACGGATTTGTCTATCCGGTCATGCGATCATCGGAAACCAGATTTCGATGCCGCCAGCGTCTGATGCCGGGTTGAAAGTCGCGTCATAGCACTCGAAGTCGGGCGTATTGGCTGGCATGCAACCGGCGCCATCATACAGTCGATAAAGCCGACAAGTATTCCGGCGCACCTGCGACATGGACTCATCAAATTTAGGTCCTATTCAGCAGCCATTGCTGCCGGCTCTGCAACCGGCTGGCCTGATTTCTTGAACTCCAGAACACCATCATCGATTTTGCCGTAACGCATCGCGATAATATCGAGGGCATAATTCTGGTTGAGTTTCCAGGGCTTTTTCGATCCCTGTTTCGGCATCTTGTGCTCAGCCCGCTTGAAGTAACCGGATGAAAAATCGACAATCGGCTCTTCCTTTACTTCAGGGTCGTGTAGATGCGGGGCGCACTGAACAGCACCAACTTTATCCATGTAATTGAGGATACGGCAGAGAAATTCCGACGTCAGATCTGCCTTAAGGGTCCAAGAGGCGTTAGTGTATCCGAAAGTTGCGGCGAGGTTTGGCACGCCTGAATACATCATGCCCTTATAGGTCATACATTCGCCTGAGGGGATATGGCGGCCATCGACAAAAACTTCCGCGCCGCCGAAATTATGGAGGTTGAGCCCGGTCGCCGTGACAATGATATCGGCCTCGAGCTGTTTACCGGAGGTGAGCTTGATGCCGGTTTCGGTAAAGGCTTCAATCTTGTCGGTTGCGATTGAGGCGGTGCCGTTGCTGATCGCCTCGAACAGGTCGCTGTCGGAGACAAGGCAAAGGCGCTGGTCCCACGGGTCGTAGTCAGGCGTAAAGTGGGTCTCGACATCGTAATTTGCTGGCAATTGATCGCGCAACATATCGAGAAGACGTTCTTTGGTTTTTTCTGGTCGGCTACGGGCCGCATTGAAAAAATACATCTGCAGAAAAACATTCCGCCAGCGGATTAGTGTGTAGACCAATTTTGCCGGTAGAATTTTCATCAGGAACTGGGCACCGCCGTCCTCTGCTGGACGCGACGCCATGTAGCTCGGGGAGCGTTGCAACATGGTTACATGGGCAGCGTTCTTCGCCATTTCCGGAATGATCGTGACAGCGGTCGCGCCCGAGCCGATCACGACAACCCGCTTGTCCTCGTAGTCAAGACCTTCGGGCCAATGTTGCGGATGAATGACCTGACCTCGAAACCGGTCACGGCCGCTAAACTCAGGCGTATAGCCCTCCTCGTAATCATAATACCCGGCGCAGACGGAGAGGAAGTTACAGGTGAAATGCTCGGTCTCGCCGGTTTCTGTTCGCGCTGTCTCGACAGTCCATCGCGCTGTATCAGAAGACCAGCTCGCTCGCTTCACCTGGCGCCCGAACCGAATCTTGTCCCTGATACTGTTTTGGTCAGCAGTTTCATTCAGATATCGACGGATCGCGTTACCATCGGCGATGGCTTTCTTATCCGTCCACGGTTTGAATCTATACCCAAGTGTGTACATGTCACTGTCAGAACGGATACCCGGATACCGAAACAGATCCCAGGTGCCGCCGATATTGTCGCGTTGCTCAAGGATCCCGTATGTCTTGCCGGGACATCGCTTCTGGATGTGCCAGGCAGAACTGATGCCGGAAATACCTGCACCGATGATGAGGACATCGACATGGGGTTGTGTCATGCGATAATCCTCAAGCCTGGCCGGCTACAAGTTGCGTCCGGTACTGACGATCAAGCACATCGGCACGATCTTTGATGGCGAGATAGTTCTCGGGAACGCCTATGTTCAGTTGTTTGCGCACTTTATCCAGCGGGTCAGCCAACAGCGTTTCCCAATCAGCATCGATCAGGCCCGTCGCCTCGCGTCCTAGTCGTGCGCCTTCATTCATGCAGGCTTTGGCGCGGATGCCTGGATATTCTTTGCGCGCCTTAAAGTAACCGAAAAACAAAATCAGCAAGACCCCGCGACTGTCAGTCCGTTGACGGGAAAAAGAGAGCAGGCTCAATTCGCCAATCAGGTCGCGCCCATATCCGGTCAGCACGTGCAGGAGGTCATGGATATGACGGGAGCGATAGTTGAAGCGTTGCCGGTCTTCGCCGGCATGTGTGTAGCTCTCGCCGCTTGCATCCATTTCTTCCTGAAAACCCTCCGCAGTCAGATTTTCACGAGTGATAAAATCGAGATAGGTGCGGCCGAGGCTGCCGACCGGCAGTGTTGCGAGCTTGTCGCGCTTCGACATCGTATCCAGCAGATCGAACTTCTCGGTTAAAACCCGATTACCAAAATCTGTTGCCTCGAACTGTTTGAAGTTTCGCTCTTGAACGGGTCCGTCAAGGGCAGCAATGATCCGGTAGACCTCATGCGTTGCTTCCTTGTTGCGCAAAAGGCGAAAGGTTGCAGCTAGGGCGGCAAAAGGCCGGATGCGGGCGTCGAACATTTCAAATGTTGTTTCGGTCATGGGTGTCTGCCTGTTCGCTGTTCCAAGGCACTTTTACGGCAATTTTTCGTCCGGCGCCATTTGTGACCACAGTCCGTGTCAATTCTCCATCGGCATAATTGTTATGATTTAGATGGATTTTCTACTGTCTTGGCGTTGTCAAAGCGTAGCGCTTCTGCCCGGAGATCTGTATATTGTAGAGTAACGAGAGATCCAAGGCTGATAAAGGGGAGCTGCCTAATGACAGAATATCTCACAAGATTTGCCAATGACACGACCGCCGGGAATAACTCGGACAATGCCGGCCTGACACAGGCTGCCGCGGCCGCGGCATATGCCGGCGCGTTGCCATTGATTATCGGGGCCATCCTAGTCTGGGCCCGGCCGATGGATATCGGCCCGCGTCTTCTCGAACTGATTATTATGTATGGCGGGTTGCTGCTCGCCTTTTTTGGCGGCATTCGCTGGGGGATCGCTGTCATGAACCCAGGCGGTGGGCCAACCTTCGCCAATCTGTTCGGCGGCATCGTGCCGCTGCTGGCCGCTTTCCCGGTTTTCCTGCTCGACAGTCCGGTTATCAGGCTGACGATCATTGTCGCGGCGCTACCGCTTTTGTTGATGGATGACTTAAGAGCCACAAGGCGCGGCTCCGGCGCCCCGGACTGGTATCTCGGGGTCCGGCTGCCCCTCACAATTATGATGGAACTGGCCCTTGTTGCAACGCTAGTGCACGTAATCACGCAATAAAAACAACTGCTATATCTGTTGTGCTCTGATTATAGGCAAGCTGTGATCTGGATCACTTTGATTCCTGAGAGTTGATTCGATTCCTGAGATTTGCTTTCCCCTCTGATGGGTACGAAGCAACCCTAGAGAGAGGACAAAAATTTAAATTGATAGGCACACTTTTAATTGCGTCATTTTGTTATTTTACATTGATTGGATTTGTTGCTGTTGGACAAGCGATAGAGAGCCCGTTTAGTAGCCTGGAGAACCAAGCTAGAGGGATTATCCTCACCAAGACATTAAGAGAGTGGCCGGGTGACCGGCCTTTTTGATTACCTGATCGCTAAAATCCAAACAGGTCTGGCAACCAGGTGACAGTTTTCGGGACGAAGGTAATCAGCAACAACACCGCCAGCTCAACCAAAAAAAACGGCAGGATCCTTTGGATAATCCTGGCCATACCAACCTCTGCGATATTTTCAACGACAAATAGACAAAGCCCCATTGGGGGAGTGATCAGGCCGATCATCAGGTTGAAAATGACAATGATGCCGAAATGCGTCGGATCAATCCCGAGACTGACCGCGATCGGGTGCAAGATCGGCACCAGCACCAGCATTGCTGCAATCCCTTCCAGGAACAGACCGACAAACAAGAACAGCACAATCACCGCCAGCAGAAATGTCCATTGGGCGTCAACATAGAAAAGCACGAATTCCGAGATCATGTTGGGGACACGGTTATAGGTGAGGAGCCAGTTGGCGGCTGCGACGGCGGCAATGATGATCATGATGACGGCCGCGTCCCGCATGGCGCGGGCGAAGATGCCGGGCAGCCGACCAGGTTTTATTTCACGGTAGACGAAAAGGCCGATGAGCAGGGCATAGGCGACAGCAAAGCTCGCCGCCTCGGTCGGCGTGACAATGCCGGTGAGGATTGAACCGACGACGAAAACCGGCATCAAGAGCGGGATGATGGCGTTCAGGAGGATGCGCCAGCCGGGCTCCTTTTGCTCGGTCTCATGGCCTGCCGCATAGTGCCCCGCGACGACCATCACATAGGCAGAAAGGAACAATGCCAAGAGCAGACCAGGGACGACGCCGGCAAGAAACATCGCCGGGACCGAAACGCCGGTGACCGTCAAAGCATAGATAATCACCGGTATCGATGGCGGTATAATTGGGCCGATAACTGAAGAGGCGGCGGTGAGGGCGGCGGAAAAATCGCGCGGATAGCCGCGCTTTTCCATTGCCGGAATAAAGATGCGGCCAAGGGCAGATGCATCAGCGATGGCGGAGCCGGACAACCCCGCGAAGATGACGGATGCCCAGATGTTTACAAGGGCAAGCCCGGCTCGGAAGCGGCCGACCAGGATGTTGGCGAAGGCGATGATCCGGTGCGTGATACCGGATTCGTTCATCAGTTCTCCCGCGAGGATGAATAACGGGATTGCAAGAAGAGGGTAAGATTTGAGACCGCCAAACATCTGTGTGGCGACAATCCGCATATGGTAGGGTGGCTCGCCCGTGGCCATGAAATAAAGCAGCGCGACGACGATCGCAAAAGCAACCGGCACACCGATCAGCAAAGCCGCGATAAGGAGTGCATAAACCATCAGGCGGCTGGCTCCCGCTTGTCGGGCATCATGCCCGTAAGACGCTCGAAGAATTTGAGCAGCGCCGCAAAGGCGATCATGGCACCGCCAAGGCATAGGGCAAACTGCCATGGATACATCTGGCCAAAAAAGACGAGGCTATCGATGCCGGTGAAACCGGCGACGTCTTTGGCGCTGCCGATAAGGCCGGAAGATTCAATATTGCCGCGCCGGGCAACGAACAGCCAGCCGGAATAAGACAACAGCAGACCGGCTCCAACCATAACGAGATCGACGCCGGCGAAAATCCAGCGTCGAAGTTGTGCCGGGAGCGGATCAACGAAAATCGCGAGCCGAACATGCCGGTCCTGCAGATAGCCGAGGGCGCAGCCGAACATGACACCATAGATTGCGAGGTAGACCGGCAGTTCTTCGCCCCACTCAAAAGATTTGCCGAGTGTGTAGCGGCGGACCGCATTGATGAAAACGATTCCGAACATTCCGGCCATGAAAGCCCCCGCGCCGAATGCGAAGACCCTGGTTGCAAGTCGGATCAGAGTTTCATGGAAAGACCGCATAAGGAGGGGTCAGTCAGCGCTCGCCGAGGCGACCGCCTGTTCCAGCTTGGCAATCCAGTCGACATCATCTCCCAGTTCATCTTTCAGCCATGCCTTGACGGCGGGCCGGGCGAGGGAGCGAAACGCGGCCAGTTCAGCGGCGCTTGGTGTGTGTACCTGCATGCCTTCCTTGATGACAGTTGAGAGGCTGTCCGCCGTATTGAACTGCTGGATCGCCCGGCTCATAGTGCCAGCGATGCGGGCAGCTCTTGCCACCACGGCCCGGTCCTGTGCCGGCAGGAGTTCGTAAAACTCGTCATTAATCAGAATAAAATCAGCGGCGTAGTTGTGGCCATCAAGAATCATATATTTCTGCAGCTTGTGCAGGTTGTTGTTATAAACAGTACCGACCGGGTTCTCCTGACCATCAACCACGCCGGTGGTGAGTGCATTTGGCAATTCCGACCAGGCGATCGGCGTTGGCTCGGCGCCGAGTGCTTTTACCATTTCGATGTAAAGCGGGATCGGTTGGACCCTGAATTTCAGACCTTTCATGTCAGAAGGTGTTTGGACTGCGCGAACATTATTAGTGAAGTTGCGGAAGCCGGTTTCCCCAAAGGCGAGGGTTCTAAGCCCGGTGCGCTTCAGGCACTCATCAGCCAGTAGAGTGCCGAACTCGCCATCGAGAACATCCCACGCAACAGGTGCAGACGTAAAGGTGTACGGAATATCGAGGACATAGGCCGGCTTGCACAGTTTCGACATGGCGCCGGAGACGATGACCACTTGCGTGGTTCCTTCCTGGGCCTGCTGGATCAGATCGTCTTCATCGCCCAATGCCTTGGCCGGAAACAGCTGCACATTGATATCGGTCTCGTTTTCGACGATGTTTTTGAAAATGACACCGGCTGCACCTTTTTTTGAGTTCTGCCATTCGGCGCCGTCCACATGGGCAAGGCGGATGGTCACGTCGCGAGCCTGGGCCATGCCGATGGAAAGCGTGACGATCATTGTCGCGACAATAAATTGAATCAGTCCCCGCATAGGTGCCTCCCTTTGGGAAATCTTTGGCGTGTAAACGCCGCATTTGGGCTCAAAGCGATCCCTCAAACATCGTAGCAGTTTTCATTGAAAGGCCAATCTTCTTATAAAGCGCGATGGCAGGGTCATTGTCCGGTTCTGTGACGACCCAAACCCCTTCGCAATCGAACTCTTTGGCCCGGGTCATGACAGTTTTGATCAGCTGCACTGCGATACCTCGACGGCGATGAGAAGGCGTGACGCCAAGGTTCTCAATGAAAAACTCAGGTGCCTTGTCCAGGTGACGGTGGGTGAAACCTTGGACTTGCCCAACAACCGTTCCGTCAGAAATCGCGACGCCAAGACAATAGCTGGTATCGGCAAGGTATTCTGCCAGGCGCGCCCGGACGGTCTCTCGGTCAAAAACGTCTTCAGCGATTTTCTGTAGAAGATGCGCTTGCTCGGAGGTGAGTATTTCGACTGCAACGGTCATGTTTTCGTTGCGACGGTGACCCAGCGCAATTGAGAATCGGTTTTTTCGTTCTCGGTCGGTGAAAAATCGTCCGGTGACTCAAATACGCCAATATGCAGATGGATCATTTCCGGAAGATTGTCACCGACAAAGCAGATCGTTGAGCCGCAGCTGCGACAGAACCCCCGATGGCTTCCGGGCGAGGATTCGAAATATTCCGGGTAAGCATCTGTGAACCGGACATTCGCCTGCGGATAGTCAACAAACACAGAAACTGGTGCACCGGTATGTTTGCGGCAGCTGTTACAATGGCAGGCTGCGACGGATACAGGTGCGCCTGCCGCTGTCAAAGTAACCTTGCCGCATAGGCACGACCCGGTATGAACTTGGCCGTGTTTTCCGTTCATGGGATTGTCCTGTAATTATTGCTCGTTGAACAGCTTTTCAAAGGCGGCGTCAGGTGCTAAATGACCTTCCGTTAGATGATGAGTAAAGACACAGCCACCATCGGTGGAAGCTTGCTATGCGCATCGGCAACACTCCCACCCACCGTTTTCAGTGGCATAAAGAGACACCTCATTGTCTGGACCAAATCGGCAACAGACCAATTGGATGGTTCACTCCCAGTAGTAAGCCTCGCGTTTCCGCGTCCCGGTTTCAACTTCGTTGAGCGTCTCCGCATCATAAAGCCGGCCATTGATCATCACGCGCGAGATGTTGTCGGTATTGCGAATGTCCGTCAGCGGATTATCATCCATGATAACAAGATCAGCGAGCTTGCCAGCTTCAAGCGAGCCAATGTCGCGGTCAAAGCCAAGGGCTTTAGCAGGGGTGATCGTCGCCGTTTTCAGGGCTTCCAGAGGTGAGAACCCGCCACGCGCGAATGACCACATCTCCCAGTGCGAGGCAAGGCCTTCTTCCTGGCCGTGGGCGCCGATGGAGACCATGACGCCGCGATCGGCGAGCAGTTTGGCTGTCTTGGCACTGACCTGATCGACAAAATCTTCTTCCGGCGCTTTGGTGCGACGCACGGCGCTCGGTTGAAGAATCCGCGGCGGCACATGTTTGGAGAGGATCGGGTGCAGCCAGACGTCATCAACATAGCGCCAGTAGGGATCAGCCGCGAGCCCGCCATAGGTCACGACCAGTGTCGGTGTGTAGCCAACCTTCGTTTGGCTGTAAAAGCTCAATACATCTTCATACAGCATCGCCTGCGGAATGTTGTGCTCCAGCGTGGTGTTGCCGTCAGCGATCAGCGCTAGGTCCATCCCGAATTGTGCGCCACCCTCCGCGACCACGACAATATTCTCTTCGAGGGCAGCGGCGACGACTTGCTGGCGCTGTTCTCGGCGTGGCTGATTGTAATTTTTGATTGAATGAGCGCCTTGTGCTTTTAGTCGGCGGACGTGTTCGAGCGCGTCCTCATAGGAGTTGATCAGGGCATAACGGCTGGCTGATTTCGCGCCATAGACGATCTCCGCTGTTGAGTAGGTTCGGGGGCCAAGAATGATGCCGGCGCGCTGCATTTCGGCGGATGGAAATATCAAACTTGCCGTGCTTGAAGGGTCGTGAACCGTGGTGACACCAAAGGCAAGATGCGCCATCGCGTGCCAGTTCTGTTGCGGAATTAATCCATCTGAGCCTTGGGGGCCGTGCGCATGAGCATCGATGAATCCAGGCGTGATGGTCTTGTCGGTCATAATAATAGTTTTGGTGCCGGGTGGTATCGCGACATCGTCGCGTGCGCCTACGGCTTCGATCCTGTTGCCATTGATCAGGATCGCGCCATCATTGATGATACCGCCATCATCGCCTGCCATAGTGATGATCCGTGCCCCAAGCAATGCGATACGCCCGGATGGTTTGGCGCTAGCAACCGATATTGACAGCGAAACGCCATCCGCCGGTGGTTCATATTTGCCGTCATCATCGTCATCGCCACCCTTTGGTGCGGACGGCAACATTGCTTCGAGACGACTTGAATAAAGCACCGGCCCGAGGGTCCAGTTCAATTGTCGTCCATTGTTCGACCAGTTGACATAGGTCGCGCCATCACCGCTTGCCCTTGTAACGGGAACGCTTGAGGCTTTCATGCCCGCGTCAATTTCCTGCGGGCCAGGTGTCATCGGCATCACATAGGCACTGTAGTTCTCACCAAACGCGACGTGATCGCCCGTTGGAGAAACACGATAATTGGTTACAAGCGGACCGACGGCATGGACCCGGCGTTCATTGCCGGAGAGGTCCATACTGATGAGGTGCAGTTTACGATCTTCGTTGACCGACAAAAAGACGCGCTCATTATTGGCGCCAAAATGCGGCGCTCGTCCACTCTCGGTTAACAATTGCGGTGCGCCACCGGTTGCAGAAACCCGGTAAATACCCTGATTTTCGGACCAACTGCCGGAGGTCAGGAACCCGCCGCCATCTTTTTCGAAGACGACCGTCTGACCATTTGGTGAGAACGCCGGACGCCGGTAATGGCCGGGTTCCGGCGTCAGCTTGCGCGGGCTGCCGCCGGTTGCAGAAATGACCTGAACAGCGCCGAGGCGTTGGTCGTCCCAGGTGACATAGGTGATCCTCCTCGAATCCCGTGACCATGCAGGGAAGAATTCAAAACCATCACCCTGACCACGCGTCAGGCGCTTTGGCGTGCCGTTCGGCAGGTTTTTAACGTAGAGCTTACCAAGAGATTCAAATACAACCTTGTTGCCGTCCGGCGAGACGGTTGCAAAGCGCGGCATCTTTGTACTGAACTTATCCGGCGCCACATCAACCTGCGGGCGTGGCGGATCGACAATTTCGCGGGTGTCAGAAACGCTGAAGGGAATATTTGCGACGGCCTTGGTGTCTATATTGACGCGGCGGATTTTGCCACCGGCCCAGAAAACGATGCTTTTGGAATCAGGCATCCAGTCCATCGTCGGGTAGAGGCCGTAAACGCCCCAGACTTCCTGCATGTCCTGGTCAAGCTCGTCATAGATCTTACGCTCGGTGCCGGATTTCAGGTCTTTGATGTACAGCTTGCTCTTCGCACGTTCGCGGCGAACGAAAGCGATATATTTTCCATCCGGTGAGGGTTGCGGACGCACCGCGCCCCCGGCGCCGGAGACAATGCGGTCGGTCTCACCGGTTGCAACTTCATAGCGATCAATTGCAAAAAGTTCGGTGTTGGAATCTTCGGCGTAGACAAACGAGTTACCAGGTGTTGTGGAGCGGGTGAAATAGATGTGGCGGCCGTCCGGAGAGAAAACGGGTTCGCCAATTTCTTTCTGGTAGTTCTCACTTGGTCGCTCGACCAGCTGAATGCCGTCGCCGCCGCCAAGGTGATACATCCAGATCTCGCCGGTCCCGGCAGAGCGCGCTGTTGTGAAATGTTTCTTGGCAGCGATATAGTTGCCGCTGCGCGCCCAGGTGGGATTGTTCAGAAGGCGGAAGGATTCTTTTGTGACCTGCCGTTTGTCGGAGCCATCAGGGTTCATGATCCAGATGTTGTCACCACCGGCACGGTCACTGGTGAAGGCGATCTTTGACCCATCGGGAGAAAACCGTGGTTGCACCTCGTGCGGGATGCCACTGGCAACCGGTATTGCGGTGCCACCTGATATTGGCAAAGTGTAGACATCGCCAAGTAGATCAAAAGCGATCGTGCGGCCATTTGGGCTCACATCAATGTTCATCCAAGTGCCCTCATCAACATTGATGTCGATGGTGCGGGTGGGAACGGGCGGATTAGCGACGTCCCATTTGTCGTCCTCTTTTTCTTCCGGCTTCCCTTCATTACTTGCAGCTGCGGGCTCGGCGTCCTGCATTGCGCCCGGTACTTCGTTGATCGCTAACGGTTCATCGTCCGGATGCGCGGTTGCAGAAGCGCCAAGCGACAACGCAAGAATTGTGGTGAGTGTTTTGAACATATCCTACCCCGTTCTTTTGGCGGCCAGCATAGAAGACAGGCGGGCCGGGTCAATTCCTGTGCTGGTACGTTACTTGTTCGTAACTCCATCTCTTTGAGACAGACAAAGCTCGATTGGGCGGATCGGCCAATAAGCCATAAATAACGCCCAAGAGCGCCAACACTGTCGCTGCCAATAGTACTACTGCCCGCCAAGTAGGAATTTAGACTTTAAACTGTCGGCTCGCGTGGGATAAAGAAGTGGAAGATGACGTAAGCGGCGCCAATCAGGCCCGGGAAAGCAGCGAAGCCCAGAAACGGTACGCCCCAGTTTGAGAAATAATCAAGCACCGCCAGCCCGCCGCCGAGAGCCAGTAACAAGATACCGCGGCGCAGATCAGCATTTGGTCCGATATTCTCCGTTGTGATCGCAGCAATCAGTTTTGGATCAGCCCTGCCGGTTTCCGCAACCGATGTCTTGATTGCCTCATAGAGAATGCGCCGATTGCGATGACGGAAGTAAAATGGCGTCGCGATGATCAGCACGAGGCTGGCAAAAACGATGAAAGGAACAATGATCGGTACAAGCAGGTCTTCGTCTAACATGGCGATTGCATAGCAGACCCAGACGCTCTTGCACAGAGGCGAGAATAATCAGTAGGGCAAATTCTGACAATAAATGACCCTTATTGTCTGTCCGACATTTCGCATTTTTTCAGTCACCGAAACGTTTTGCCAGCGGAGCTTGTAGGACCCATTAACCTTTTTCGTGTGCCGCGCAGGCGGCGCCCCGCGAGGGCAAATTTGGCCGTGCCGGTTTGATATTCAAGCCGGTTTCAAAATTCAGGATCATTATTAGAAAACTCCGTCATCTGACCGAGTTCATTTTTCCCATAATTGACGAACTGACTTAATCTCTGGTCCGTCAACACTGCCTGCGGGTGAGGCGCGGGCAATGAGCGCGTTGGCGCCCCGATCCCCTGTTGAGACCAGCATAAGTATTCACGGTCCAAGCAAGCAGTGGCTGGGCTTATTCAACCTGTATCACTTTCATCAGATTGGTGCCGCCTTCGAGCCCCATAGGGATACCGGCAGTCAGAAGAATTGTATCGCCCGGTTTTGCGTCTGTGTGGTCTGTCGCGATTTCGCGCGCGTGCGCGGTCAGTTCCTCGAACGTTGCATAATCCGGTTTAACCACCGCTTCGACGCCCCAGGCAAGACTTATCCGGCGGGCAGCAGCAGGGTCTGGCGTGATGCCAAGGATGCTCGCGCGTGGCCGCTCGCGTGAGACCGCGAAGGCCGTGCCGCCGGTTTTAGTAGAGGCCAGAACGGCTTTGCAGCCGAGGAGATCTACGGTGTGCCGCGCCGAAGCAGCAATTGCACCCGGTCCGTTGGCTTCGGCGTTGCCAAGGCCTTTGTAAATTTCGTCCCAGTAGAACTCGTCATTTTCAACCGCTTCAATAATCCGTGCCATAATCGCCACCGTGGCCTCCGGATGGAGCCCGACCGCACTTTCAGCGCTGAGCATCACAGCATCTGCGCCGAGATAAACGGCCGACGCGGTATCGGATGCTTCAGCTCTGGTCGGCGTCGGGCTGTCGACCATGGACTGCAGCATCTGTGTTGCGACGATAACGGGCTTTCCAGCTCTGCGTCCATGCCGGATGATACGCCGCTGCGCGATCGGAACTTGCTCCAGGGGCAACTCGACACCAAGATCACCGCGCGCCACCATCACCGCATCGCTCATGGCAACAATGCCTTCCAGTTCTTCTAGGGCGGAGGGTTTTTCTATCTTCGAGATAATACCGGCTTTGCTGCCGATAATTTTGCGGGCGGCGGCAACATCCTCCGCGGTCTGCACAAAACTGAGCGCAATGTAATCGACATCATTTTCAAGAGCAAAGGCAAGATCAATGTGATCTTTTTCCGTGAGCGCGGCAATGGGTAATCGCCGGCCAGGAATATTGATCCCTTTCTTGTTGGTCAGCTTGCCGGGTACATCGACCCTGGCTGTCGCGCTTTTGCCGTCACTCTCGGTTAATGTCAGACGGACAAGCCCGTCATCAAGCATCATGATGTCGCCTGGCTTAAGGGCGTCGAATAACTCCTGATGCGGGATGGGCAGGACACCATCTTCTGCTGCTGTGTCGGTGCAAACAAGTGTCACTTTTTCGTTGTAGCGCAACATCTGCTGATTGTTGTTGACGACGCCGACACGGATTTTCGGCCCCTGCATATCGGCAATGGCCGGCAGAGACTTTCCTGTTGCCGTCTCCGCGGCGCGAACGTTTTGGAGACTTTTCAAATGATCATCGTGGTTCCCATGACTGAAGTTAAGCCGGAACGCATCAACGCCAGTTTCGGCCAATGACCGGATTTTCCCTGGTGTGTCGCTGGCAGGCCCGAGGGTTGCGACGATCTTGCAGGATTTCTTTGTTTTCATCGTTTGCTTTCAATATTTGCGCTTAATAAATCTGCACAGAAACCATGGATAAGGAACCAGGACGGCGTTTTGCCCGAACCCAGTGAAGAGCGCTTGGCCTCGTTCTGTCAACTTGTTAAGGGATATTGATGGAAACGGGTCTCGACAAGGAAATCAGCGATATCGCCAGGCAGGTCCGGCGCACGGATCTCTTGTGGGCAGCTGGTCTGGGTGGTGGCGCCATCGGCATTCTGGCGGCCCTCTCGACGATCCCGCTGGAGCTGGCGGCGACCGCCTGGCTGGTCATCCTGCTTGGTCTAGGCGTTCGGTATTATACGGCCAATGTCAATTGGTCTGTGCCAGTGCAGCGGGCGGTAAAAAACGAACTTGCCCTGTTTCAAAGGTTACGAGCTGTTCTCGATGCCTTGCCGGAGCCGGTGATTGTGCTGAAGGCCAACGGCATGGTTGAGCTTTCCAATCCTGCAACAGTGGATTTTTTGGGTACTGAACCCGAGGGCCGGCATTTGATGTCGGTTTTTAGGGTACCGGCGGTTTCAATGGCTCTGGAAGATGCTGTGCACACTGGTCAACCGCAGATGGTAGACTTTACCACCACAGGCTCAGTTGACCGGCATTGTAGGGTTTTTGTCACACCGCTGACGTTTGACGAGAATGAAAAAATAGAGACGACAGTGATTGAGGGTCGCTTGCTGGTGTTCATCAGTGATTTGTCTACTGAACGGCGACTGGAAAAAATGCGCTCAGATTTTATCGCCAATGCCAGCCATGAATTGCGCACACCGCTGGCGTCAATGTTGGGGTTTATTGAAACCCTGAAGGGACACGCAAAAGAGGATCCGGCGGCGCGAGAGAAGTTCCTTGGTATCATGCAAGGGCAGGCGGAGAGAATGCTCCGTCTGGTGAAGGATTTGATGTCGCTCTCGGCGATCGAACTGAACGAGCATTTGGCGCCGGATGACCGCGTCGATTTGTTGCAGGTCGCCGATGAGGTGAGGGCAAGTCTGGGGCCGGTCGCGGAGTCATATAATGGCAATATTGTGATTGAAAATAATTTGAAAAACAGCGATCCGATCATCGCCGGTGACCGCGATGAATTGATCCAAGTGATACAAAACCTCACCGACAATGCGCTTAAATATGCTGGCGACAATCCAAAGGTCACAATCGCGATAGGCCGCGGCGAGCCGTCTGGTCTCGGTGACACCGAATTGCGTACGGGTGAGACGGCGGCGCTGATCAGCGCCAGGGCTGGTGTTGCGACTTATGATCTTATCTACGTTCAGGTTCGCGACACTGGTCCCGGCATCAAACGGGTCGATTTGCCACGATTGACCGAACGGTTTTACCGCGTGGATGTTGAGGAAAGCCGGGCCCGGGGTGGCACTGGGCTTGGCCTTGCGATTGTGAAACACATTCTTAATCGCCATCAGGCCGGCCTACAGGTTGAAAGCGGCGAAGGCGCGGGGTCAGCTTTCACCTGTTTTTTTCGGCCGCTTGGGGCGGCTATGTCCTGAGCTGGGCTGCGATCTGAACATGTTGATTCTGCTAATCTTTTGACGTCGCGTACAAAATTCTGTCACAAAAGTCGGCCATAAGGCTTGTTTTACGGTCAGGAGCATGCATGCCGCTAACGCCTCTACAATCAGGATCAGGACATCTTGAGTTGTTGACAGTCCGCGTCGCAACGATGGGCGGGTTTGTTGAGCACCAGCTTTCCAACGCCATTGCCGCGATCGAAAAAAGAGATGTGGCGCTTGCCCGTCAGGTTATCGACAGTGACGTGAATGTTGATCAGCGGGAGACAGAAATCGAGGACATGGTTTTCGATTTGATGGAGCGGAACACCCTGACCGGCAGACATTTGCGGGCGGTAATTATGGCTCTAAAGATTGCTGGCACGCTGGAGCGCATCGGTGACCTCGCCAAAAATGTTGCCAAGCGATCTTTGATAACCAGCCGTGAAAATGTTGCCGGCACGGTCACTTCTGTTGTCCGTATGGGGCGTATTGCGCAAAGGCAGATTCACGATGTACTCGATGCGTTTCAGGATGGTAACCCTGACGCAGCGCTTGCCGTCTGGGGCGGTGACCAAGAGCTTGATGAATTATATAATTCGATCTTCAGGGAAATTCTGACCATCATGACAAAAGACAAGACACGGATCAGCGCCGGCACCCACCTTGCTTTTGTGGCTAAGAACTTTGAACGAATTGGTGATCATGCAACGAGTATCGCTGAGCGGGTATATTATTCATCTACCGGGGAACATCTCAATGAAAACCGGGCAAAAACAGATATAACCAGTTTCACATTTGTCGATCAGTCGACGGCGCGCGACAGCTAAGGAGGTGCAGCCGTGGCAATGACCAGCATCCTCGTTGTTGAAGACGAAGAATCTCTTGCGACGCTCCTTGTATATAATCTTGGCAAGGAAGGGTTCGATGTTCGTATTGCCGGTGACGGTGAAGAGGCGCTTCTCAGGGTTGAGGAACATTCTCCCGACTTGATTGTCCTTGACTGGATGCTGCCAAAGGTCTCAGGGATTGAGGTCTGCCGTCGGTTACGGTCAAAAAATGAGACCCGCAACATCCCGGTGATCATGTTGACAGCGCGGGCGGAGGAAACAGACCGGATCCGCGGGCTTGAGACTGGCGCGGATGATTACATGGTCAAACCATTTTCGATGAACGAACTTGCGGCCCGAATTCGAGCGGTCTTGCGCCGCATTCGCCCCGGGCTTGCAGATGATACGGTGACATTTGGTGATATCACGTTGGATCGTGCCGCGCACAGGGTCAGACGTGGTGACGGCGAGGTACATCTCGGTCCTACCGAGTTCCGCCTACTCGATCATATGATCCAGCATCCGGGCCGGGTTTTTTCCCGTGAGCAGCTTTTGAACGCTGTCTGGGGATCAGACGTATTCGTTGAGGCACGGACGGTCGACGTTCATATCGGCCGGTTGCGCAAAGCGTTGAACCGTCACGGTGATATAAATCCGATCCGCACGGTTCGCTCTGCGGGATACGCGCTGGAATTATCGGCCTAGCATTCATAAAATGCCCAGAAAAAAAGCCTGCAGTAAAGCAGGCTTTTTCAGGCCGTCAAGCTGGAACTGGCACGACTGGGCCCTGACCCTAACCGGCCGCCCTTTTTGGTGCGGCGATGGCATAGTCGGGACGCTGTGGGCGCTCGCGTTTTGTGTTGGTGGGCTGGAATGCCATATGCGCGTGATAGGCGCAATATGGTTTTGTATGCGAGGTTGATTGGCCGCAAAAATGGAAATCATCCGCAGACGGATCGCCGATCGGCCATTTACACATATTCTTTTTTAGTGTCGACATCGTCGCGTTGTCGCCGGTCGATAGGACCAGTGGCTCAAGAAAACCGGCATCCTGGATCACCGACTTGCCGTCCGGATCTGCATCATGAAATACGCGCCGCGCCGGCGTGTGCGGGTGCTCGGTCTTTCGTGAGAGTTGTGGTTTTGCCGGCGTCGCGCGGCCTGAAAGACCCAAACGATGCACCTTGCCGATCACCGCGTTTCTGGTCACGCCGCCCATTCTGCTGGCGATCTGGCTGGCGGATAATCCATCCGACCAAAGCCTCTTCAACAACTCAACCCGATCTTCTGTCCAAGCCATAACTCTGCTCCATTCACCGTTATCTGGTCCCTGCAGCCCGATTTATGTGGGTAACATCTCCTACATCTTGTGCGAGCAATATAGTATGATGTGTATCGGGCCTACATATAGTAGCTAAAAGTTATGGAAACACAATATGCGCGATTAAGAAAGTTTTAACCACAACACCTTGATTCGGTCGTATTTCTCCACAAATTGTCACGGGTTGACCTTGCATTGTGGAAAAGCCATTGAAGGGCATTCCAACAACACGACAACGCCCGTTCGAGATCATCTTATGACTGTCGAAACCGACATATCTCCCCCTGAAACCGTTGAGGCGCCTGGCTTTGGCACCCGGCGGTTTGGCGTCGTGAACTGGCTCGGCCTGTGGACGCTGTACAAAAAAGAGGTCCGGCGCTTTACCAAGGTCGCTTTTCAAACGGTTTTCGCGCCGATTATTTCCACGCTGTTGTTCTTGCTCGTGTTCATGGGCGCATGGGGCGCCCGTGGCAGTGGTATCGTTATGGAAAATGTCGAACTGGCCGTCACCGTGTTCCTGCCGCCTGGCCTCATCATGATGGCGATCATTTCAAACTCGTTCCAGAATTCTTCGTCAACGCTGATCATCGCTAAAGTGCAGGGCTCGATCGTCGATATTCTGATGCCGCCCCTGTCCGCGGCGGAACTGACCATTGCCATCGTTGCCGGTGCGGCGACCCGTGGTCTGCTGGTCGGTTTGGTGACCGCCCTGACTGTTTGGGCGTTTACCTTTAGCACCGGTTCGATGCAAATCACGCATCTTTGGGCGGTCATTTACTTCTCCCTAGTTGCCGCAACACTGCTGGGCATGTTAGGGGCGATTGCCGGCATGTGGGCAGAAAAATTTGACCAGCTGGCCCTGATCGCAAATTTCGTCATCACACCACTGACATTCCTGTCGGGCACATTCTATTCGATGCGGTCCGCGTGGCTGCCGGATTTTGTCCTAACGTTCAGTCAGGTTAATCCGGTTTTTTATCTGATAGACGGTTTTCGGTACGGCTTTATCGGTGTTTCGGATGCCTCGCCGATGATTGGAGCTCTCATTGTATTGGCCTTGAACATCGCGGTTGGTGGTCTTACCTACTGGCTCTTCAAAATCGGCTACAAACTGAAAAACTGATGTCAGCAACACATAGTGATACCACCGATACTAGGACCAACGACGACTTCATCCTGCCATTTCAGGTCGGTAATACATCCGTACGCGGTAAAATTGTTCGGCTGGGACAGGCAGTCAATGAGATCCTGCAACGCCACCAGTTTCCGGATCCATTGGCGATGCTGGTTGGTGAGGCAGCAGCTCTGGTTGCGATGCTTGGCGCTTCACTGAAATTCGACGGCAAATTGATCTTGCAGATTGAGGGCGATGGCCCGGTGTCGATGGTCGTCAGCGATTATTCTGCGGGCGGCGCGATACGGGCGACAGCGAAATTCGACAAAGGCAAACAGGTGGTCATTGAAAAAGCGCAAGGGCCTGAACTTCACTACCTTCTTGCCAAAGGGCACATGGTGATGACGATCGATCAAGGCCCCGACATGGAGCGTTATCAGGGCGTAACGCCTCTGGACGGGCCGACCTTGTCTGTCGCGACTGCCAATTATTTCATGCAGTCTGAGCAAATTCCCGCGGCAGTGCGCCTCGCGGTCGGCCGGGTTTCTTATCCTGGTGAAGAACCTAAATGGCGGGCCGGTGGCATCATGATCCAATTCATGCCAGGTGAAGGCGGCGTGCGGGAGCGTGGTGAAGCGGAATTGTTACGTGAAGATGATCAAGAGATCTGGACCAACGCAGAAGCGCTATTGAATACAGTGAGCCCGGATGAATTGCTGGATCCGATGCTTAGCGCAGAAAATTTGCTCTATCGGCTTTACCACGAAAATGGTGTGAGGTTGTTCGATCCGCTATCGACCCACTTCGCCTGCACCTGTTCCGCGGAGAAAGTGGAGAAAGTGCTGGACCAGTTCACGGATGACGAACGCGCTAATATGGCGGAGAACGGCAAGATCAAGGTTGATTGCGACTTCTGCCGGTCACCCTATGAGTTTGCTGTTTAACCTGGGAATTCGGTAAGCGTCTGTCCTAGCCGTTCCAAATCGCCTCCCCCCGACATCCGGTGATCACTCCCTTTCACCAGAGTCATCACAAGATCATCCGCCTCTAAATGTGCCGCGAACTTTGCCGCATGTTGCCACGGCACGCTTTCGTCTTTCATGCCCTGTAAAATCCGTACCGGGACGGAAACCCTTAAAGGCTTAGCAAAAACAGAACAGCGCTTGCCATCTTCATAAAGCTTCTTCGTATAGACCATCGTAGTCTCGTCGTAGTCGGACGGGAACTCGACTTTGCCATCGCGCAGCAGGCGGTCCCGCGTCTGGTTGTTCCATGAAGGCCACATCAGATCGCTGGTGAAATCGGGAGCGGGTGCAACAAAGACAAGGCCGGCCAATCGTTCTGGTCGCGCCCGCGCAAGCAGGGCTGCGATCCAGCCACCCATGGAAGAGCCAACGAGAATTTGTGGGCCTTCTGTCAGCTGATCAACCACAAAAAGAGCGTCTGCTGTCCAATCTGAAATGCAGCCATCTTCAAATAGGCCGCCACTTTCACCGTGGCCAGCATAGTCGAAACGCAGATAAGCGCGACCGGCGTCACGGGCCCAATTTGCCAGATACTCTGCCTTGGTGCCCGCCATGTCGGAGGCATAACCGCCCAGCCAGACAATGCCAGGGCTCTCACCGGCAATGGCCCGATAGGCGATATCGGCACCGTCCACTCGTTCTAAAAACAGCGTCGCGTCGGTCATAGCTGCTTTCTACGTTGGTTGGGCATTGCTTGTCATTCCCTTCAACTGGTCATATTGAAGGGGCAGGGGGCAGCAACAGCCGAGGGCTAACAAGTATGCCGCCACGTTTGAGTGCCACAATTTTACAAGTCATCCCGGAGCTGGAAACAGGCGGCGCGGAGCGCACCACTCTCGAAGTTTCTGAAGCGATCATTGAAGCAGGCGGCAAAGCAATCGTGGTCTCACAAGGGGGGCCGCTCACTAGAGCATTAAAAAAATATGGTGCGACCCATATCAAGCTGCCGGTTGCGTCGAAAAACCCGCTTGTGATGTTTGCGAACGCCGGTCGGTTAACTAAATTAATTCGTGAGCAGCGCGTCGATCTGATCCACGCCAGATCGAGAGCACCCGCCTGGAGTGCATGGAAAGCAGCCCAGCGGGCGACTATCCCTTTCGTGACGACCTATCACGGTGTCTATAACGCGAACTCGAACTGGAAACGTAAATATAACGGGATCATGGCGCGGGGCGATTTTGTGATTGCAAATTCGGATTACACGCGCGCGCGCATTCTTGCCCAACACAGCCCTGACCCGTTGGCTGATGTCAGCCGCCTGATCACCATCCATCGTGGTGCCGATCTTAACCGTTTTGATCCGAACAGCATTTCGCCCGGACGTGTCCAAGCGCTCGAAAACGACTGGCAGGGCGCGGATGCCCTCAAGATCCTGCTGCCGGGCCGCCTGACCTCGTGGAAAGGTCAAGAAATTTTGATTAAAGCGGCGCAAATCTTGCGAGTAACCCGGCAAGCGCTGAATTTGCGGATCGTTTTGGCTGGCAGCGCCCAGGGAAGAAGCGGATATGAGGCCGATTTACGGGCGGCTATCAACAAGGGTGATGTGGGGCACATGGTGATCATGCCGGGAAACTGCTCGGATATGGCGGCGGCCTATCAGTGGGCCGATCTTGTGGTATCTGCATCGACACGGCCAGAAGCCTTTGGCCGGGTGGCGGTGGAAGCGCAGGCGATGCATTGTCCCGTCATTGCTACCGATCACGGCGGCGCGCGGGAGACAATTCAAGACGGGGTTACTGGTTTTCTTGTACCACCTGGAGACGAGACCGCTCTTGCCAATGCAATTTCAGGTTTTGCTGACCTGAGTACGGATGAGCGTAAAAAAATGGCCCGGGAAGCACGCCGGAACACCGAAGAGAATTTCTCAACGGAAAAGATGACAGATGCCACTTTGGATGTTTACATCCAGGCGCTGAACGGGAAGACTGTGGATCAGGTGGGTTTAGTCAGGGGCCGAGTATGATGAGAGGCAAATCGCGCATTCTAGTGCTGAAAGCGACAGGCCTTAGCCAGTTCGTTGAGGCTGAGCCGGCGTTTGCGGCCATTCGGGCCGCGCATCCGGATAGTTTGATCGATCTATTGACCAGCCATGATTATGGCCGGTTGGCAAAAGGCGCGACCTATTTTGATCGCGTCCTCGCGGCTGGTCCGTTCAAGGATGCTGCGGCGCGGAAAAATTTCCTCGGGCAGTTACGCAAGCAGGGATACGCCAAAGCCTATGATCTCGACGGGACACAGGCGACCTCGATGATCCGCAAGTCCTTAAGCGGTTGGCGCGGCGCCCAATGGGTCGGGCCAAAAAGAATTATCAATTCATCATCAAACGCAAATGAACTGATCCCGTCTTTCGCGGGCCCAGCGATGCGCAAAATGCTCGCTGATGCCGGTCTTGAGATGGAAGAGCGGATGCCCGATCTGTCATGGGCACTCAAAGGCAGAAAAGACGCCGCGAACATGCGGCCCAGTTGGTATGGGATTTCTGGCGAATTCGCACTGCTGCTGCCGTCAAGCGACGAAGAGCGGCGCTGGCCAGCAGAGAATTATGCAGAACTGGCCAGCGAAATGGTCAAGCGCGGGGTGACGCCGGTGCTAGTCGGCAATTCCGACATGAAAACCTTCGGCAATACCGTGACCCAGTTGATGGTCCAGATCGGGCCGAAGGGTGGCGCCCGCGCTTTGGTCGATCTAACCGACAAAACCGACCTTGCCCAATTGGCAGCGCTTGCCCGCGAAGCAAGCTTCTTTTTCTCAGGTGTCACCGAGGAAGTCTATTTGACACTCAGCCTGGGCTGCCCAGGTGTTCTTTTGCTGCACCCGGATCAAGACGCCGAAGCTGATGTGCTGTTTGGCCGCGATGTTGTGCGCTTGACGGCAAACCATATGACAAACCTCGAGCCAGATATTGCAATTAAGATGTTGGTTTCCATGGGTGTTTTGCCGATAAACCGCGTCGTTCGCGCTGAAGATCCAGCCGAAGCCAGTTTTGGCTAATTGTGCGGCATCCGGCGTTTTGCCAATTGATAAGACGGTTAACCCGTCCTATATTCCGCCTCAGCGGTTTATCAACCAACCGGAAACTGTTGGGACGGTAAACTGCGTTTTACTTTTGCGCTGAAGCAACAAATGGAGATAGCCACATCGCACGCAGACCAATGCATGACGCCCCTGCAAAAAAATCAGGCCCGCGCGTCAATGAAGATATCCTGGCACAGGAACTTATCGTCATCACCGAAGATGGTGAAAAACATGGACCCCTTACATTAGAGCAAGCGTTGGAGATGGCTGAAGAAGCCGTGCTCGATCTTGTTGAAGTATCGCCCAACATGTCTCCGCCCGTTTGTAAGCTGCTCGATTACGGCAAATTCAAATATCAGCAGCAGAAGAAAAAAGCTGAAGCGAAAAAGAAACAAAAGATCGTTGAGATCAAAGAGATCAAGATGCGGCCCAATATCGACACCCATGACTACGAAACCAAAACCAAAGCCATGCGCCGCTTTTTTGATGAGGGCGACAAGGTAAAAGTGACATTGCGTTTTCGCGGTCGCGAAATGGCGCATATGGAGCGCGGCATGAGCCTGCTGAAAAAAGTCGAGACCGATTTCGAAGAGATCGCCAAAGTTGAAGCGTTGCCCAAGATGGAAGGCCGCCAGATGATGATGGTGTTGGCACCGCGGTAATCCCACCAGGCACCAACAAAGCTGCCTCATCTCGAACTGCCGCAATAAAGATTTTTATGGATTTTGCTGAAAAATTTATTGTCGGTGCGATCTTCACGGAAACGATAGGCTCACCACCCTGGTATATGTGAATGACCTGATTGGGGCGTGCTAGAATGACCACAGAAATTTCAAGGCAGTTCATCGTGGCCGCGGGGCTGATCTCGGCGACATTTTTGGTTCACGGTGTGTTTGTTGTGATGATATCGGCTTTCCTGAGATCACTTTCGGACAATATGAGGGGTCTTGCTGATATGATCCGAGATGTGTTTGTGCTGATGGCGATCTCTGTTGCTTTATTGGTCGCTCACCTAACATCAATATGGATTTGGGCGATCAGCTATATGAAGCTCGGCGGGTTTCTTGACCTTGAAACATCACTCTATTTTGCCGCCGCCACCTACACCACACTCGGCTATGGCGATGTTCTGCCACCGGAAGAATGGCGTATTTTGTCGGGCGCGATGGCCGCCAACGGCCTCCTCTTGTTTGGTCTGTCGGCGGCAGTCCTGGTGGATGCCAGCGTTCGTCTGCGGCTTGGCCGGGAGTAATGCTGATTATTCGACAGGATACGGACCATCGCTGAAAATCTGTTCGTGATAACCTTTTGATCCAATCAGCGCCGTAAGCGGGCTGCGGTAATCTCGGCCTTCTACCAGACATTTTATAATATGCTGGAAATCATACCGTGGTTGCCAATCAAGGTCGTGCCGCGCCCGCTCATTCACATATACACGGCTGATCGATGGAAACATCTCCCAGCCGCGCTTTTTGTATATTTCTTCATATGTGGGGATCCGTTGGCGGACGACCGTTGCTGCATTGGTAAGGAGCGCTGACAGATCTTCCCGCATGAAGGGTGTTGTTGCACTGATGATATAGCGGCCAAAACCAATCGCGGATGCCTTTTTAAGTGCCCGCAAATGCGCATCCACTGCGTCCTCGATATCAATCCGGCGAAATAGAAATTCGTTGGCTTTGACATTGGCATCTGAAAGGGCGTCACGAACCAGTTTGTTGTCATCCTGTTCCGGGAAAAATCGTGATGTCCGTAAGATGATACAGGCAAGGCCGTGATTACGATTGAACAACTGACACAGATCCTCTGCTGCGGTTTTTGTCGTGCCATAGATGTTTTTCGGAATGGGTGTAAGATCCTCCGTTACCCAGACTGCCGGCGCCCCCTTCTCCTGTGTCAGCGCATCACCAAAAAGACTGGTCGTGCTGGTGAAGACAAAAGCGCCAACCTTTGCCGCCGCCGCTGCTTCGAGAAGATTGAGGGTGCCGGTGACGTTGGTATCGACAAAATCCTGTCGCGTATGGGTTTCGATGTGCGGCTTGTGCAAAGTGGCAGTATGAAAAACCGCCTCAACACCCTTCATGCATTGTGTCACAAACGCGCGGTCGGTGATTGAGCCTTCATCGCTGGTGAAGGGCGATGCTGCTCTATCAATACCGACAATCTGGTGGGCGCCGTTTTGCAACGTACGGATAAGTGCTTCGCCGAGATGTCCGGTGCTGCCTGTCACAAGGATTTTCATGGTGGCCTTTTCTTTGCCCCAATTCCTCTTCATAGACAACCAAGGGCGTTGGATATCTTAGCGATCAGGAGTTCACAATGATCAACCCAAAATATTCAATGGTTCTGGCTATCCCGCTCATATTGTCTGGTTGCGTCATCATAGATGCCGACGACGCAGATGTTAGAAACGTCGCCGTTATCCATGAAGTTGGCGAGGACACCGAAGCTGTTCAACAGGCAAAGTCAGAGTGCGGGGTCTACGGACTGGACGCAAAACTCATCGATATCGATGGCGCTGCCGGTGGCGGCCAGGTCCGCTCCTTGTTTGTCTGCTACTAAAGTCAGGCTTCGGAGGCATTCAATATCGGTTCAGTCTAACGCCGCTGCGACAGCCGGTTTAGCCCTTGGGCAGGCGGGAAGCGGCGCTAGTTTACCATTTACCTTTGCCATTTACCTTTGTTCAATAAGACGTTAACCATTGCGTGCGAGTGACATGTATCAGTGACAAGTGGTTGATCCAGTAATGAAAAAGTCCGTTGTTCTTTTGCTCACAAGCGTTTTTGTTGTTGCGTTGACCCTCGAGGGCTGCACGACAGTCCGAAAGGGAGCGGGCAAAGTCGGCCAAGGCGTTGGCAGTGTCGCCAAGGGGGCAGGCAATGTTGTCAAAGGTACTGGCAACGCGGTCAAGGGTGTCGGCAAAGGGGTTGGCAATACCGTTGGCGCGATCATCCCTGGAAACAAACGCATTGAGTTAGAACCAGGCGAAGAAACTGATCGCAGAGTGCGTCAGGTCGTTGTCGACGGCGAAGTGAAGCGATACATTTATGTGCGACGCGAGATCTACCCGTTCAAACGCCGGGAGAAACTTGAAGGCGATGCAATCACCAACCAGGTATTACGGGAAAAGGCCTGGGCCAAGGTCGTAAACAGCACAGAAATGCGCCTTGTCGGCGATAACCGTGTGCGGATAGATGTCAAGGGGCCGCTCGTCATTGACATTGAAGAGATGGAGTATCTCCTGCTTGGCCGCGCAGCTGGTGAAGCAGCCAGATCCGGCTACGATCGTTTCGCGATTGTTTACATCAATTACTCAGGTGGCGGAGGGCTGACCAGCATCCTTTTGCCGGATGTCAGCGCGACGAGTGGTAGTAGCTGGATCGGTGCATACGAGGATCTGGTAGCTGAGCGCGAAAGTCAGCGCCTGGTCGGTGGGTACAACAAGTTTAGCGCCAAAGACATTGAAGCGGTCGTTTTGTTCCTGCCCAGCGAAGATCGGCGGCGGCGGGATACATTTCCGGCGACGGAAGTCTATCTTAATATGTTGAACGAAGGCCTTTACGACGGAAAGTATCCGTACAAGAACTAAATGCCGTGACCAGTACTGGGCCCATTGGTCTGTTTTTCCACAACATGAACGCGAGAGCGGATCTGTCGACTTTGACCAGCCTTGACTTTGGTTGCAGGTCACCCGGTGCTTGATCATCTGCCGGACGGCGTCTACTTCTGCACATAACAATGAGTGGGAGAATTGATGTCTGGCCCGGTCGATAATGAATTTCTGATACAGGCGGCAACCTATCTCGGGGCAACGGCAATTGCCGTGCCGATCTTCAAACGCCTCAAGCTCGGGACAATTCTCGGCTTCCTCGCTGCCGGTATTGCCCTTGGTGAACATGGTTTGGGGCTGCTGCGCGCGGAAGAAGGCATGTTCCAGATTGCCGAGCTCGGCGTTGTCCTGTTTTTGTTCATTATTGGGCTTGAACTCAGTCTCGGGCGGTTGTGGGACCTCCGAAAGGATATTTTCGGTCTCGGCCTCGCGCAAATGGGCATAACCGGTGTCTTATTTGCGCTGGCTCTCACATACCTCACCCCACTCGGTCCTGCCGCTTCGTGGATCGCCGGCTTTGCTTTTGCCGGATCATCGACGGCGTTCGCCCTCGGTATCCTCGAAGAGCGAAACGAGTTGAACAGCGCCTATGGTACCAAGGCGTTTTCAATCCTGCTGTTTCAGGATCTTGCCGTTATCCCGCTCCTTGCAGCAATCCCTTTTGTCGCGCCATCGATGTTGGGGAGCACAGCCGGGTTTGACCTGATGGCCGTGCTGAAAGCTGCCGGCGTGATTATCGGATTGATAGTTGTTGCCCGCTACGTCCTAAACCGCGCGTTCAGTCTTGTCGCGATCTCTGGGTCACGTGAAGCGTTCGCCGCCATGGCGCTTTTTGTTGTCGCGGCAACAGCGCTGGCCGTTTCTGCGGTTGGTCTTTCCATGGCGCTTGGCGCTTTCCTGGCTGGTGTTATGCTGGCTGAAAGTACATTCCGCCACCAGATCGAGGCCGACATCAAACCATTCCGTGAGTTACTGCTCGGACTGTTTTTTATCGGTGTCGGTATGCAACTTGATCTGCCAGTTATTTTCAACAACTGGATGTTGGTTATTGGTTGTACTCTGGCACTTATTGCGATCAAGATGGGGATTATTTTTTCACTTGCACGTCTGTTCCGTACACAAATAGGGGATGCGCTGAAGGCTGGCGCGGTCTTGTCACAGTGCGGCGAGTTCGCCTTTGTCGTATTTTCACTTGGGGCTGCCCAATCGCTTTTCAGGGCGAGTGATGCAACGCTGATGTCTGCTATCGTCACGCTCTCGATGATGTTGACGCCGGTCGTCATAATGCTCGCTAACCGCGTCTCACTCCCGGATGAAAAGGGCGAGACGCCGGAGCATCTTAGCGACTTTCAAGGTGAAGTCCTGATCGTCGGATTTGGCCGGATGGGGCAGATTATATCGATGGTCCTCCACAGCTCCGGGATCAAGGTCAACACAATTGATCTTGATCCAAAACGCATCCAAACGGCCAGAAATTTCGGCTATAAAGTTTATTACGGCGACGGCTACAATGTCGAACTCCTGAAGACCGCAGGGGCGACCCGCGCCAACGCCGTTATTTTTGCCTCCAGTGACAGTGGCAAGCTGCGCCCGACAATTGACGCGCTCCGAGCTTCCTGTCCGAATATCAAGATCATTGCCCGGGCCCATGACCGGGTCCACGAAATGAAACTCATGGATGCTGAAATTGACCATATCACTCGCGAGACGATGGAATCGAGCCTAATGATGGCAGGCAATACTTTGTCGACCTTAGGCAAATCCGAGCGCTTTATCGAAGATGTGAAACAAGAATTTCGTCTGCGCGACCGCGAAATTCTGCTGCAGCAGAAAGCTGGCGATATTTACGCTGGCTCAGACCGAATTAGCCAGCCATTCCAAGCGGCGAGCAATAGCGAGAATTGATCTTGCGGGCCCGAGAGCCAGTTGAATTTGCGCCGCCTTTCTGCAATGAGACGAGGCACTCAACACTACCGGAGAGGGACCATGATGAAAGTCTATACTAGTGCAGATGACGCGCTTGGCGGTCTAACATTTGACGGCATGACCGTGATGGCGGGTGGGTTCGGCCTGTGTGGTATCCCTGAAAATCTGATCGTCGCCTTGCGCGATTCAGGTGCTAAAGACATTACCGCGATTTCCAACAATGCGGGGATCGATGACTTCGGATTGGGGCTGTTACTGCAGACCCGCCAGATTAAAAAAATGGTATCGTCCTATGTCGGTGAGAACGCAACTTTCGAGAAACAGTATCTTTCCGGGGAACTTGATCTTGAATTTAATCCGCAAGGCACGCTTGCGGAACGGATTCGCGCGGGCGGCGCCGGAATTCCCGGGTTTTATACCAAAACGGGCGTCGGCACACTGATCGCTGAAGGCAAAGAGCACAAGGATTTTGACGGTGAAACGCACATCATGGAAACTGGCCTGAAGGCGGATCTTTCACTGGTGAAGGCATGGAAGGGCGATACCCAAGGAAATCTTATTTTCCGCAAGACTGCACGCAATTTTAATCCGATGATGGCCACAGCCGGCAAGGTAACGGTCGCGGAAGTCGAAGAACTGGTCGAAGTCGGTGAACTCGAGCCGGACCAAATTCATACTGCTGGTATTTTTGTTCAACGGATTCTGAAAGGTTCATTTGAAAAACGCATTGAACAACGCACCATTCGTGAACGTGCTTAACTACATGGCCACTTCCCCCATAAAACCAAAAGCCAACATCACCGAGCGCCAGGAACAATGGTTCGCCGCGGTGAAAGCAGGGCTCGAAAAAGAAACCGGCAAGAGTTTTGCTGAGTGGGTGAAGATCGCCAAAAAATGCCCTGAAACCAAACCACGGGCCCGGACGAAATGGATGAAAGATACTCACGGTATTGGTATCAACCGGGCATCAGTCATCTTCTCGGCAGCATTTGAAGGCAGCCTCGGATGGGATAATCCGGACGCGTTGAAAGATGCATTGTGGAAAGATGACGCCCAGCGATTGATTGTCGACACGCTGGAAAAAGCGATCGCCAAATTCGATGGCGTGACAATCGGACAACGCAAAACCTTCACCGCATTTTCGCGCAAGGTGCAGTTTGCAGCTATTCGGCCCCACCAGGGCGAAGTCCGTCTCGGTGTTGCTGTTGATGCCGGCCTTGATAGACGCTTTGAGGCACCGCTTAAGAATGAGGGCTGGTCGGATCGGCTGAAAGCGTCAACCGTTCTCGCCAAGCCGGGAGATATAGATGCCCGCCTGATGTCATTTTTGAAACAGGCATGGGAGGCCGCTTAGGCGGCCGTGAAATAAGGAGAGCAGAAGATGCCTTGGGATCGAAACGAAATGGCGCAGCGCGCCGCACAGGAGCTACAGGACGGATTTTATGTCAACCTTGGCATTGGTATTCCAACATTGGTCGCCAACTTCATCCCCGATGACATAGATGTTACCTTGCAGTCAGAAAACGGCATGCTGGGCATGGGTCCATTTCCGTATGATGATGAAGTTGATCCGGACCTCATCAATGCCGGCAAGCAGACGATTACAGAGCTGCGCAGAACATCTTATTTTTCATCAGCTGATTCATTCGGTATGATCCGTGGGGGCCATATCGATCTTTCTATTCTCGGTGCAATGGAAGTCTCGCAGCATGGCGATCTCGCCAACTGGATGATCCCTGGCAAGATGGTCAAAGGGATGGGCGGTGCGATGGATCTTGTTGCCGGTGTCAAGCGGGTGATCGTATTGATGGATCATACCTCGAAGAAAGGCGATCCGAAATTGCTGAAAGAGTGTTCGCTGCCGTTGACCGGCGTGCGTTGTGTCGACCGGGTGGTTACGGGCCTCGGCGTGTTCGATGTGAACAAGGACGCAGGAACGCTGAAGATCGTTGAATTGGCACCTGGTATTTCAAAAGACGAGGCGGGGGCACAAACGCAAGCGACGATAGAGTAGGGTGAGCCAGAGGGGCGGGGTAGGGTGTTGGATAATAGCAAGTTTGCGATTTCGCTCATCGCCGCGATCAGGGGTTGCCTCGATCAGCAAGCCTTGATGGATCCAAACACAGGACCTGCTTTTTAAATCGTGGCGGGGCGCTGAATTTTTCAAGCGAGATCGCCAAAGCTTGAGACCCTTCTTGTCGACTGAGCAGTCAGAAAATTTTGCCCCTTAGAGGCAAGCGGGATTTCAGCTGCTGTCCCCGGGCGGGTCAGTCTTGGCGGGGCAAAATCAACACACTCGCCGGATCAATATGTTCGCCGTCCTTGATCACTTCGACGTGGAGGTGCGGCCCGGTACTGCGGCCCGTTGAACCGACTTTGGCGATGATCTGCCCAGCTGCAACTTTGTCACCCTCCTCGGCCACAAAACTGTTGAGGTGCACATAGCGGGTAATAAACCCGTCGGCGTGCGCCACTTCCATTACCTTGCCATACCCACCAGGATCCGTTCTTGTCTGCATCACGTGACCGGCTGCAGGCGCTTTAACAGGGGTGTCGAGCGGAGCCTTGATATCAACGCCAACATGCAGTTGCCGTTCACCAGTAAATGGGCTCGTTTGCATCCCGTATGAACTGGTAATTTTGCCCTGTACAATGAGCGCCGAAAACGCAGGAGCCTTGCTCGCCGAGGCATCAGCGTAAGCCAGTTGAACAGCTGCGACCGGTGCCGCGAGCACTGCGATCACCGCCATGACGAGCCGTTTGGGGCGCCTGCCTTTTGCCTCAGATGGTCGCATGATTTCTATTACACGCATTCTAAATTCTCCTTTTCTCCGCAAGCTGAAGAACGCCGGCGCATCAATGCGTCCGGCACCGGCGATAATCTCCAGGACACACAGCAAGGTCATCGCATATGATTTTCGCGATTCTGGTGCCTTTGCAGTTACTGCCATATCGCAAGCGATTTCACAGGCGAGCCTACACTTTGAAGTCTGTAAACGGATGAATGGATTAAACCAGAAAAGAATATCAATTACAGCAAGTAGCAGAAAATATCGGGCGTCGCCGCGCTCAAGATGCGCCCTTTCATGCTGGATGATGAGGTCCAGCTGGGCGGGCGACAACTGGTTGATCAGGACGCGGGGCAGAATAATTCTCCCGGTCATGTCGATAAACGGAGAGACCTGACTGTTGGTGATTAAAACATCGCAGCCCAGTGAGTGCAGTGGCTTTTTGGCCGCCGTAACGATCCTGTTCAATTGAATCTGCGTGCGGCAGAATCTCGCGAACCACGCGCTGACGCCAACAACATAAATCATGATCACAGCAAGAAAAATTGGTGGTGTCCATGAAGCCTTTGCGCTCGCAAGTTGAAAATGAGCGCTAACGGCCAATGGTGTTTGATCACCAGCGGGAGCAAACGGAATTTGCAGGATCGCAATCTTGTCCGGGAACAGGACTGCACCTGCGTAAAAACATGCCCCCATGACTGCAGGGGCAATCACCAGCAGTAAAAACAGTTTTTCTGTCTGGTCCTCTGGGTGATCGGCCGGCGACAGGGAGTAAATCCCGTATCTTAGCGCCCAAATCAGTGCACTCCATAAAAAAGGGATCAGTAGGACAATTACGATGGCGAGCCCGATACCGGAAATTTCATTCATTTGACATTACTCCCGTCATCTTGATCGAGTTCTTCGAGAAGTACGCCAAGCGCCTCGATTTCTTCCGGTTCGATGAACTTGCTGTGGGCAAAAGCTGCGGCGGGCAGCGGTTCATCCGTATCGAGTATATTACGGGCGAAATCCTTGATCAGTCCGGCCATAGTCTGAAGTTTTGAATGGGCCGCCGCAAACGTTTTGAGACCGTGAATCTGTTCGATTCGCAGGAGTCCCTTTGCGACCATGCGGTCGAGCGCCTTGCGCGTGGTTGAGTAGGACCACCCGGTTTCTACCTGGCTTGCTTGGTGAATTTCGCGGGCGCTCAGTCGCTCACGCTGCCACAGATATCGTAATAATTTGAGCTCGAAATTTGATGGTTTTGCCATTCTCGCGGCCTTTGCCATGAACATGCGGCATATGTCGCATGTATACGGCAATGATTCAAGCTAAATTTTAGAACCGGCCCGTTCAACACTCATAGGTGCTTTTGACGTCGACATTTCCCGGCCGCAAGGCAAATTCTTTCAGCGCTTGTCGGTGCTGACCTGCCTCCTCGACATAATGGGAGGCCCCCATCAGGGCCATCTTGTCTTCGCCTTCCTTCAGCGCCCGCAGTTTGCGGGCCGGCAAACCGGCCCACATTTCGCCGGTCGGCACTCGCTTGTTGTTTGCCAGAAATGCGCCTGCCGCCAGGAACCCGCCAGTTTCAATGACAGCCCCATCAAGAACGGTAGAGCACATCCCGACAAAGCCGCCATCCTGCACCTCGCAGCCATGCAACATGCAGCGATGGCCAACCAGGACATTATCTCCGATCAAACAGGGCCTACCGCCGATTTCCGGCAAATCAACATGGATGATCGTGCCGTCCTGAATATTTGTATTCCTCCCGATACGGATTTTATTGGTGTCGGCGCGCAAAACAGATCCGTACCAGATACTTGCATTCTCGCCGATTTCGACCTCACCAATGATAACGGCACCGGGTGCGATAAAAGCAGAATCATGAATGCTGGGTGTTTTGCCTTCAAACGGCAATATTAATGGCTGCATGAGAGACCTCTAAAAGCTGCAAGTCTCTCAAGCATATGGTGTTTGAAGGTCAAGGTCGACAGTCTTAGTCGAGCGTTTCGGCCAATTCTGCGTTCTTGTTCCAGATATACATCGCCTTGACGTAACATCTATCAACATCGATGCCCGCCCGATCGCTACCTGAAAAAAAGTTTTCAGAAACGATCAATCGGTCGCCTCTGGTCAGGCAGCTGGTTGTACTGTCAAGAGCGATCCTCTGTGCACGGTCCAGCTGGAAACAGCTTCCGGTTTCGACAAGATATTGCCGGTTCGGGCTGGTCTGCAGCACAACCGAGTTTTTGGACGCATTACTGAAACTGTCGATACTACGATTGAAGCAGATGCGGTCAACTTTCTCACCGCGCCTTGGGTCGGGTCCTTCAGCCGCTTTGACATCGCCCGCTTCGGTCGTTGAACAAGCAGCGACAAGCGCCAGACTCAACACACTGAGCCCTCTCATGATAGGTGCGTTTCGGGTCATGTTGCCTCTCCTATAATAGATGTGGTTGAACGTGATATGCTCCCCAGCCTCGCGACTATACCACAGTAAACCGCGAGCAAAACAGGACCGGTCATCACAATCGAGCGCGCAAGGCGCAAAAACAGCTTCATTTTTCCGTCGGATTTAGGCAAGTTGTGCCGCTGGAGGTTGCGTCATGGTTCACTCACCCGGATCTGCGGATAAAGTATTGTCGATTGTCGATCTGGCAGTCAGCTTTGATACGCCTGATGGCCTGGTTCAGGCGGTAAAAGGCGTCACCTTCGACGTCGCGGAAGGGGAGTGCATCGGCATTGTCGGCGAGTCCGGTTCCGGCAAAAGCCAAACCTGCTTGTCTGCCCTTGGTCTGGTCGCCTCAAACGGTACCGTTACCGGCCAAGCTCTTTATCGCGGTGAAAATCTGCTCACCATGCCGAAAAGCAGTCTTCGGGCTGTTCGTGGTGATCGCATTTCGATGATCTTTCAGGATCCGCTGACTTCGCTGACCCCGCATATGCGGGTTGGTCAACAGATGGCGGAAGTCCTTGGCGTCCACAAAGGCATTACCGGTGAGAACGCCATAGAGCAGTGCAAGGAAATGCTTGAGCGGGTGCGTATCTCAGAGGCCACGCGCCGGCTTCGGCAATATCCGCATGAGCTTTCCGGTGGTATGCGCCAGCGGGTGATGATCGCAATGGCGCTTCTTGGGGACCCGGATCTTCTGATCGCGGACGAACCGACGACGGCACTTGATGTTACTGTGCAGGCGCAAATTCTCGACATTATCCATGACTTAAAACAGGACCGGCAGATGGCACTGGCGCTGATCACCCATGATATGGGTGTGGTCGCGCGCATGTGTGACCGTGTTCTGGTGATGCGTGATGGCTATTTCGTCGAGCAGGGGAGTACCGAAGATATCTTCTACGCCCCCAAGGATGATTATACAAAAATGCTACTTGAGGCGATGCCGCGGCTCGATCAACCGGACCGGTCCTGGCGGCCTGCTATCGACCCTTTAAAGGGCGACGAGGAGACGATCCTCACGGTCAATAATGTGGCCGTTCATTACCCGATAAAAATCGATGCCAGCCTGTTTTCAAAGAGCAAGCCGCTGCGGGCCGTTGACGGGGTCAGTTTTGAATTGAAGCGCGGTGAAACTCTCGGGATCGTCGGCGAATCCGGTTGCGGCAAATCAACGCTCGCAAGAGCCGTCCTGCAATTCGCACCTCTCAAGAAAGAAGCTGATGCGAAGCCAGTTGTCTGGATGGGGCGTGATCTATCTCGCGAAACGAGAGAATCGATCCGTAGTCTGCGTAAAGAATTTCAGATTGTTTTTCAAGATCCCCTCGCCGCGCTCAATCCGCGCATGACAATCGGGGACTGCATTGCCGAGCCACTGCTCACGCACAAACCGGGCCTGACGCCGGAGGAGGTTGATCAACAGGCCCGCGTGATGCTGAAGCGTGTGGACCTGTCACCCGTCCTGATCAACCGCTATCCGCATGAGCTTTCCGGCGGTCAGAACCAGCGCGTCGGGATTGCGCGGGCGATGATCTTGAAGCCTGAAATGGTCATCTGTGACGAGGCCGTGAGCGCGCTTGATGTTTCGGTTCAGGCCGGGATTATCGACCTGCTGATTGACCTGCAAAAAGATTTTTCGATGTCGTTGATGTTTATTTCGCATGATCTGTCTGTTGTGCGGGAAATATCACATCGCGTCATGGTGCTCTATCTTGGCAGAATAGTTGAAATTGCCGACCGCGATGCAATCTATGAGGATGCCCGCCACCCCTATACCAAAGCACTGATCTCGGCCGTGCCGACGCCCGACCCAAAAATTGAGCGGACCAAGCCCCGGATCAAACTGCGGGGCGATCTGCCCTCACCGCTCGATACACGGGCAGCGTTGCGTTTCCTTAAATCAAAAGTGATTGACGATCCCGATGCCGAGCAGTATCGACCAAAGCTGATCGAGGTGGCACCAGGGCATCTTGTTGCTGAATACGACGCTTAAAAGTATCGGCAGCGTTTGAGAGTTAAACTTATTGTCTTGTCAAATTAGTGATATTATCACATTTAGGGTTGCGGGTGGTTGAGATTTAGGTATGGTTTCGAAAGCGGGATCGAGATCATCGAAATTGTTTAGTTGTGGTCGCCTGGCTAGGTTTGGGGAATGCCGTTCGCGGTGTCAGATAGAGTATGTTAGGGACCACGTTCATCGAGTCCGACAATGCCGCGATTTTGGCGAGCCTCGTTGCTGCGTCAATCGCAACGCTCGGACTGATCGTGATGATCTTCAAGGAAAACCTTGCCGAGCGTTTTAGCCCGTATATCGCGTCATTGGCCGCTGGCCTGTTATTGGCAACGGCTGTTTTGCTGTTTGAAGAAGCACTGAATGCGGCTGCATATGCACCCTACCTTGTTATTATTGGTTACGTGTGTCTCTTTGCCCTGAATAATATTTCTGATACCGACAACACGACCGGTCGTATTTTTATTCCGTTATTCGCGATTGGCCTTCATTCATTTGTTGATGGCATCGAATACGGCATCCTGTTCAATTTCGATATCAAGTCCGCGATGATGGCATCAGGCGGGTTGATCCTGCATGAGTTTGCAGAAGCGGTCGTCCTGTACGTTTTGATGCGCAGGGCGAGGCTTGGGGTCTTTGTTTCGTTCGTTCTGTCATTTATTGGCGCGGCCGCTACAACTCCGCTCGGGGCCGTTGTCGCAACATCCTACCTTGAAGGTGCCCAACCGGAATATTTCGGCATGCTGCTCTCAGTCGCCATCGGTGCGCTATTGTATGTCGGTACAACCCACCTGATCGATCACATCAAGGATGCGCAGAGCCGGTCAGTTGCGATGTTGTGGTATATGATCGGTATCCTGTTGACGTTTGGATTGGCCTTTTTCCAGCTCTCGACCACGGCCGGTCATGACCATCATATCACAAAGGCCTATGAAACCAGCCTTGAGTGAAGGGGCCCGCTGCGTCTCATGTCTCTGGCACCTGCAAGTAAGCAAACAGCATATCGGCGCATTCGTCGGCAAAAGTGTCGCCTTTGTACGGAAACAGGAGCGCCGGACTTTCGTTCGGATACAATCCCTTCTCGATAAAAATTGAATTCAGGACATAGGCAGCAAAGGCGCTGGTGCGTTTGCTATTCTTGCGAACAACCTGATCGGCGTAGTGGCTTATCAGCGCCTTCATGCCTTGTACCGCCGCTTTGTTATACTTGTCCCAATCACTCTCGGGAATGAGTTCAGGTTTCAGCCGGGCATAAAGATGAACTGCCCGCAGGAGATGCGCCTCGCGTGTCAAGAGGCGCCAGGCCTGCCGCATCATCTTCTGCAATGCTGAGCGCAAATCATCATCTTCATCGATCTGGACAGCGCCTTCACCCGCCGCCCACTCCTCAAGCCGGTGTTCGTAGATCTCCATCACAACCGGGATCAGCGCATCCTTGTTTTCGAAACGGCGATAGACGGTACCCACGGCTACGCCGGCCCGTTGGGCGATATCAGCGACTGTCACCTGATCGAACGGCCTTTCGCGGAGGGCTGAATCGAGCGCCGTTACAATTTTTTCTCGCGCGATCCGTGAGCGTTTTTGGTAGGCCGGTTTTTCGCCTTGACTCATCCGGGTTGCTTTCTTATTTAGGAACATGAATTCATATTCATATTATAACAAGTCAGCCAGTCAGTCAACTTGTTGAACCGGATCGGCGCAAATTGGATCGGCATTAAAAAGTGAAGATGGATTCATGTTCATATTATAAACAATCAAGGAACAAGGATGAAGACGATGCAAGAAAAAAACCACGATCAGGTCAGCGTGAAAATCTATAATTTGAGCTGGCTCGTCATCCCGCTGGGATTTTGTTTGCTGTACGAAGGGCTGTTCAATACATTCGCCCCAGCCTTCGCTGATGCAGATCTGGATTTGCTGCTGTATCAAGCCGCATTGCTGGTTGCCGTTGTAGGATTTGTGAGCCTTTTTCGAAAAACACGCGTCGCGGGCTGGCGGAAGCCAAATGGTCTGTCCTGGATCTTTGTTGCCGCGCCGTTATGGCTGGCGGTGATCAGCCCTCTTGGTCTGATCACAGGGGACAGCATTGCTAATCCGCCGCGAGTGTTCATTTGGATTATGATATCCCTGTTTGTTGCTATCAATGAAGAAACTATTTTCCGCGGCTTCATCCTGCGCGGCATGATGCGCAGTATGAACCCGATGACAGCGCTTGTTGCCTCGTCGATGGCGTTCGGCTTGCTCCATTTTCTCAACCTGTTTGCCGCTGGCGATCCGGTTTTCGTTGGGGCACAGATGGTATCGGCAGCAGGTGTCGGAGCTGTTGCGGCTGCCATGACGTTGAGATGCGGCAGTATTATACCGGCTGCTGTTTTGCACTTTCTCGTTGATGCAATCGGACTAACGGCAATTGGCGGCTTCGATGAGGCGATCCAATCACGCGAACTTGCCCCATCCCTCGTCGTTACGGGCCTGGTATTTTTTGTTTGGGGCATTTTCTGGTCATGGCGCGCGATCCGGGCCGGTAAAGTTAATCATTGAACAAAGCTGAAACGCGTTGCCGGCGCGCTGGCCGGCGCTCAAGGTGAGGTGTCCGGGATCAGTGTCTATTCTGTGAGAAGCCTGATCTTAAAGCAGCCTCGATTAGCAAGAGCCCGTCAAGGCGTCTCAAAGGTCAATGATATCTGACAATGGGAGAAGATATGAAAACTGGTGCCGCACAAGACATTGGACTATCTAACCAGCATGAAACTTGATCACAGCCATGCGCTGGTTCTTTTTTCCGGCGGCCAGGACTCAGCGACCTGTCTTGCCTGGGCGCTCACGACCTACGCGTGCGTGGAGACGGTTGGCTTCGATTATGGTCAGCGTCATCTTGTGGAAATGGAGGCGCGGCTCAATCTTCGCCATGCGTTGGAGGCGGCATTTCCTGATTGGGGCAAACGGCTCGGTGATGACCATCTACTCGATTTGTCGGTTCTGAGCGCATTAGGCTCAACCGCCATGACGGACGACGTTGAAATAAAGATGACTGACGCCGGTCTTCCAAGCACATTTGTACCTGGTCGTAACCTCGCTTTCCTGACCGCCGCCGCCGCACTCGCCTATCGCCGTAATATCGGTGTACTGATTGGCGGTATGTGCGAAACGGACTACTCTGGCTACCCGGATTGCCGCGACGAGACGCTCAAAGCGCAGCTACAGACCTTGCGTCTCGGCATGGACGCAGACTTCGGCCTGGAAACACCGCTGATGTTTCTAACCAAAGCTGAAAGCTGGTCGCTGGCTGAAAATCTCGGCGGCCAAAAGCTGATCGACCTCATTCTGGAACAAAGCCATACCTGCTATCTGGGCGCGCGCGATGCGCGGCATGAATGGGGTTACGGTTGCGGCACATGCCCTGCGTGTGACCTGCGTAAACAAGGATGGCAGGCATTCAAAGGCGGGAAGGCATGAAAATATATTCCGTCAAGGAATTGTATTTCACCTTGCAAGGAGAGGGAGCTCATACGGGGCGCGCTGCTGTTTTTCTGCGCTTCGCCGGGTGCAATCTGTGGTCAGGTCTTGAGCGGGATCGGGCTGACGCTGTCTGCAATTTCTGTGACACCGATTTTGTCGGTACTGACGGGCCGGGCGGAGGCAAATTTGAAAGTCCTGATGCTCTGGCATGTTCTATTCGTCAGTGCTGGGACGAGCATATCACCAGTGATGAACGCGCCCGGCCATACATTGTGTGCACCGGCGGCGAGCCGTTACTGCAGCTGACGCCGCCGCTGATTGATGCCTTTCATCGCGCAGGATTTGAAATCGCTGTCGAAACCAACGGCACGATCGCGGCGCCCGACGGGATCGATTGGCTCTGTGTCAGCCCGAAATCAACGGCGCCCCTGAAACAGACCTCTGGCGATGAGCTAAAGCTTGTCTATCCGCAGGAAACCGCGCTGCCAGAGAAGTTTAACGATCTCGATTTTCGGCATTTTTTTCTGCAGCCACTGGACGGACCGGAGATTTCCCGGCATACAGCCGCGGCTATCGGGTATTGCAGGCGTCATCCGCAATGGCGGCTCAGCTTGCAGACCCACAAGCTGACCGGTATCCCCTGAGATCTGCCGACAGAAGAGAACGACTAGAATGCGTATTGTTAAGTCCGTCAATTTTGATGCTGCTCATTTCCTCGCAACAGAAGATGGTGCGCGGCCTTATGCGAGAATGCATGGCCACTCCTTTCGGCTCGATGTGGAGATCGCCGGTGAGCCCTCGACAAAAGGTTGGGTTGTCGATTTCGGCGATGTTGATGAGGCACTCGCCAGTATACGCGAGGACCTCGATCATCGCCTGCTGAACGAAGTTGAAGGCCTGGACGTCCCAACCCTTGAAAATATCTGCCAGTGGGTCGCTGCCCGGCTGCAGCCAAAATATCCGGGTCTGGTCAGGGTCACAGTTTCACGCCCCTCTAATGGAGAGGCCTGCCACTACGATCTCGCTTAACTGCCTGAGATCGCGGCCGCTAACTGTCGACCCCATCTCCTGAAGGCGTAGTCAGCATCACCCCAAAGGCTGGCGCGGCGGCTGTCATCTAGGTGTCCGTCATAGCTGTCGCTGAACGCCGCCAACTGCTTGTCGCCGCCTTTGAGGACGAATGTGGCGCTCGCCTTGCCAGTATACTCAGACTGGAAGCTGAGGCCGGGCTGGGCCTGATAATCAGCCTGCGTCGGACGGCTCGCTTCAAGATCGGTCAGGGTCGTGTAAACGGTAATAACATTGCTGCCTGGTCCAGAGGCGATGGATTGGCGCCGGCCCAGTTCGCTGATCAACGCCCGCCGAAAGTCACCGGCTTTTTGGTTCACGTCGCGGGTGGAAATTGGCCGATCCGAGTTTCCAGGTAACCTGCTCGTGGGCCCTGATGCCCGCCTCATCAAGCCGTCGCTGATTTCAACGGGTGCAACATAAACTGCCGTATAGGGAGAAAAATCAGCACTCGTCGAAAACTTGCCGCCGCCGGAACTGGCGCAGCTCGCTAAAGCGATACCGGTGCAAACGGCCATCACCATAAGGGACGTCAGTCGGATGTTCATGAGAAGCCTCCTCTAAAGACCACGAGGGGCTGGTCATCATGACAAGCCAGAAGCGCTCTTTATTGATCAGCGCAACCCCGTGAATGTTAGAGACCTTAAGCGCGGGGTCAGGGGCTGGCAATCGGCCTGCTCATCACAAAACGCGGCGCGGCTTCAAGAAACCGGGGCTGGTTAGTTCAGGCGTTGCCGAACATCGCTGATTGCCTTTTCGACCAATGCGTTTTGGGCCTGGCCCTCGACGCGGTCTCGCACGATCTTTTCAGCCGCCGCAATAGCAAGATCAGCGGTTTTGTTGCGCACTTCCGCAATCGCCTGCGCTTCGGCGCGGGCAATTTTTTCCTCTGCGGCCTTGGCGCGCCGCTCCATCTGTTCCTCCAGCTTTGTGCGCATTTCTTCGTTCATGCGTTTGGCATCGCGCTTAGCCTGATCAATAATCGCTTTTGCCTCATCTTCTGCTTCGCGCTGGCGGCGCTGATATTTGGCGAGCAGTTCCTGTGCTTCCTCACGCAAGGTACGGGCCTGATCAAGCTCGTCTGCAATTTCGATGCTGCGCTTGTCGAGCGCCGACCCGAGCATCTTATGTGCACCCATCCGCCAGAAAAGAAAAACAACAATTAGGAACGGGATTAGCACCCAGGTAGCTGTGTCCAGTAAAAATGGTGTCGCCTCGCTGTGGGCGTCGTGGCCGGTTTCGGTTGTCGTTTCAGCAATCAACATTGGCTCGGCTCACTTCTAAGTTGCAGCGGCAATTGCGGCTGTCACCGCATCTTGTGTCGGTTTTTCGTCGATCAGGGCTTCGACCAGGGCCTGTGTTGTCTCAACAGCGGCTTCCTTGACCTTGGCGGTTGCCCTCACCTGCATCTCGGCAATGCTCGCTTCAGCCGCTTGAACGCGACCGCTCAACTTTGCGTCAGTCTCCGCCTGCATTGCGGCAATTTCTTTGTCCAGCATCGTCCGCGTTTCCGCAGCGATTGACGAGGCTTTTGCCCGGGCATCGTTGAGCGCCTGAATATAAGTCTTCTCAGCGTCCTGTGCCTGCGCTTTCAATTCAGCGGCCTGATCATAATCGTCAGCGAGCCGGTTTCGGCGTTCTTCAATAATGCCTCCCAGCTTTTTCAGGAAGATCCGATCCATCGCCCAGTAAAGGCCCGCAAACAGGATAGCGAGCCAGAATAGTTGGCTGGCATAAGTCGATGTGTCCATCTGCGGCAGGCCACCACCGGAACTCTCGGCGGCCTCCGCACCTGATGCCAAAAACAGGAGTACTGGCGTCATGCCAACTCCCCTTTCTCAAAAGTTAGAGGCTTAACCCTCAGACAACGTACAACAGGATCATCGCGATCACGAAGCCTAGCAGGCCCGTAAACTCTGTCAGTGCGAAGCCGATCAGCAGCGTTTGCTGGTTAGCAGCGGCAGCTGACGGATTGCGGAATGCACCTGAGAGGAAGTTACCGAAGATGATGCCGATGCCAACACCAGCACCCGCCAAAGGAATGGCAGCGATACCGGCCCCGATCATTTTTGCAGCTTCTGCGTCCATTTTATACTCCGTATAGTTTCAATGAGCCTTGGTTGATCCCGGTCTCGCAGCTGGCTCTCGCGGCCGCGCGGGAAACTTTGTTAGTGATGTGCCTCGTTAACAGCATCGTTGAGATAGATACAACTTAACATCGCAAACACATAGGCTTGTAGGAATGCCACCAGAATTTCCAACATGAACACGCCAACGTTGCCGAGAAGCGGGATGATTGCGATTGCTTTGAACAGGCCATCTGCGGCCAGGAGGCCGACAACGAATCCCGCAAACAATTTCAAGATGAGATGGCCCGCCAGCATGTTGGCGAACAATCTGATCGACAATGAAATCGGTCGCGACAGGAAGGACAGAACTTCAATGACGGTAATCAGCGGCAACAGCCAAAGCGGCACCGTCGGCACAAACATCTTTAGGAATCCGAAGCCCTGCTTGTAAAAACCAGTGATGATCACAAGCAGGAATGTCACCATCGCCAGAGCAAAGGTCACAATGATATGGCTGGTTGGGGTAAATACATGCAGTGCGTGCGGTACGCCCGGGATTGTTGGTAACAGACCAAGCAGATTACACAGGAAAATGAACACAAAGAGCGTGAAGATATAGGGAAAGAACTTCATGCCTTCACCGCCGGTCGCATCACGCAACATGTTGGCAATAAATTGATACAGCATCTCTGCCGCCGATTGCATTCTGCCTGGAACAAGCTGGGCTTTATTGGTAGCCGCAAACATAAAAGCAGAGGCGACAAGAACCGAGATCAGCATCCATAGCGACGCATTGGTGAATTCAAGATTGATGTTTTCCGTGCCGAACGGAAAAATCGAGACAATTTCAAACTGCTCCATCGGCCCGGCAAATGCCGTGGCAGCAAAAAGATGATCGACAGCGCTCATTTCAACCCCAGTTATTGCCCGATGAGATCAGGCCCTTATTCTTCTTCGCCGCCTTCGGCAAGGCTGGCGTCTGTTTCGTTCATGGCCCGGTGGACATTCAAGATGCCCGCCGCGAATCCGAGAAATAGCCCGATGAGCATGAACAGCGGCAATGTGCCGATCAGCCTGTCGAGCCCATATCCCAATGCGCCTGCCAGCAACAATGCCGCCAGCAATTCCGAGGCGATCCGAATGCCCTTGCCAAGCGCCGTACTCTGATTAAGAGCTGCCCGCGCCTGCAATTGCTCTGCCACCGAGCCAGGCCGCGCTTTATCCAGCCGCTCGCCATACTCGTCAATGGAAGGCAAGTCATCCTTTTCAGGCATTGTCGCCTCATGAGACCGCAAACAGAGAAACCCGTTTGCAGATGTGAAAACGTGGAGGCACGTAACCTCCACGTCAAAATCGCGCGGAACATAGCTACGCTGCCAGGCAAGGTCAAGCTTTGTGACAACTATCTAACTTATTGAAACATATAGGGTTTTTCGGGGCATGTACAATTATTTCAGATCGGCCCTGTTGCACTGCATCATGACTGACCATAGGAACCGATTCGACAGCGTGTCTGCGCCCGGATTATTCGGCAGCAACCAGTTGCTCGGCCCCTGAAAGATCGACTGAGACCAGTTGCGACACGCCGCGCTCGATCATCGTTACGCCGTAAAGCCGGTTCATGCGCGACATCGTCAGAGCATGGTGGGTGATGATGATAAATTTGGTCTCAGTCTCGCGCGCCATTTCCTCGAGCATGTTACAGAACCGATCGACATTGGCATCATCGAGCGGCGCATCAACCTCATCGAGCACACAGACCGGTGCCGGGTTGGCCATAAAGACTGCGAAGATCAACGCTGTTGCTGTCAGTGCCTGTTCGCCGCCTGACATTAGCGACATTGAAGTGAGTTTCTTCCCGGGCGGACAGGCGTAGATCTCAAGGCCGGCTTCCAGCGGATCATCTGAATCGATCAGCCGCAATTCTGCCGCGCCGCCATTAAACAGACGGACAAAGAGTTTCTGGAAATTTGCATTCACCGTTTCAAACGCTTCGAGCAATCGTTGCCGGCCTTGTTTGTTGAGGTTGCCGATCGCGCCTCTCAATTTGCGGATCGCGGCTTCACAATCTTCGCGTTCATCAGTGATCTGTGTCAGACGTGTGTCGATTTCTTCCATTTCGACATCAGCGCGCAGGTTAACGCCGCCCAAATTCTCTCGTTCGCGTTTGTAACGCTCGAGTTTGCGATCAATGTCGTGACGCGAAGGAAGCAGCTTGTCTGCCTTGTGTTCTGCGATTTCAAGAAGTTGTTCAGGGTCGGCATTACAGCTTTCGTGTGCAAGGCTGACCGCCTCTTCGACCCGCCCGCGGGCTGCTTCCAGCTGGGCCTGCAATCTCGCCCTGTTTTCACGTGCCTCGATCGCTTCGGCGTCCGCTTCTTTCAACACCCGGTCAGCGTCGCTTGCATGTGCTTGCGCGTCCACCAGATCATCTGCGGCTTTGCGGCGGCGCGATTCTGCTGCATCCAATTGTTCGAAAAGGCTTTTACGTTTTTCGTCAATTTGGTCGGGTACGTCTTCAGCTTCACTCTGCGCACGAACCGTTTCTTCCAACCTATCGGACAGCTCCTGAATACGGCTGAGGGCGGTCTCATTTCTCGTGCGCCAAACGCCGCGTTCGCGGGCGATCTCAAAGAGCCGGTCGGCACGCATGCGCGCTTCGCGGGCGAGGTCGTTGAACGCTGCCCGTGCCTCGCTCGACGTTGCCCGCTGTTCGGTCACTTGTTCACGGGCAACGCTGACGGCGTCCCTTAATGCTGAAAGTGCCGGCAGCACCTGCAAAGCACTTTTGCTCTCACGCACAGCGGCCTCCGCTTCGGCGCGATCAGTGACAAGGCGCTCAAGTGTTTCGGCAAGGGCCGTCAGGCGGGCATTAGTGCGCTCGTGGCCTTTCTCAAGCTGGCTCAATCGGGCAATTGCCGTTGCTGTGATATGCCGCGCTTCCTTCAGGGCATTGCTTGCTGTTTCGCGATCCTCACGTGAACGATGCTGCTGTGCGGTTGCCGCTTCCAGCTCTTTGGTTGCGGCAAAGGCGTTGGCTTCCGCTTGCTGGATATCTGATTTCAGAACATCAAGCCTGTTGCGTTGTTCGAGCCGGATGGCGGCAGCCGTCTTGGCTTCGGCGCGCTGCACATACCCATCCCAGCGCCACAAATTGCCTTCACGCGAAACAAGCCTTTGGCCCGGCAGCAAATTTGCCTGCAGCCGATCGCCGTCTTCACTCTTGACGATACCGATAGACGATAAGCGCCGGGCGAGGGACGGTGGTGCCATCACATATGCTGAGAGGTATTCAACGTCCTCCGGCAGGCGACCGGCAATTAGCGCCTCGCCGCCGACCCATGACCAGAAGGTTGCCGCTTCTTCCACCAAGGCAGCATCAAGTTCATCACCGAGCGCGGTCGCCAGGGCGGTTTCATAACCGGCTTCCACCTGTACTGCTTCGATAAGCGCCGGATGGTTAGCGGTGGCGCCAGTATCTAGGAAGCGGGAAATTGCTTCTGCCTCAGCCTGCAATTCTGTCAGGATCTGGTCAGCTTTTTGCTTAGGACAACGGGCCGCTTGTTCGCGCTCGTTCACACGTTGCAGGTGATCGTCGGCTCTGATTGCGGCCGCGTCACACTCGGCTAGTGTTGCCTCTGCTGCCTGTTTTTCCTGGTGAAGCTTGGTCAGTTCGCTGGCCTGTTCGTCGGAAAGCTCAAGGCCACCTCTTTCTTCTTCCAGACGCGTAATCTCACTACAGATCTTTTCAAGCCGGCTCGTCGCGGCATTCAGCGCATTCGTCAAAGAGCGCCGCTCAGCTTCAAGCTCAATTGATTCCTGGTTCTTGCGCTCATAGGTATTTTCAATCTCGGCAAGTGTGTCGCCCGCTTCACTCATGGCGCTTTCAGCTGTTTTCAGGCGGTCTGCTTCAGCTGCCGTGCGGGCCTGCAGCTGCATTTCTTCAGCTGCCAGCTGTTCAAGTGCTTCAGCGGAATCGCTGCCCAGATCTTTTTCACGTGCGATATCGCGTTCAAGCTGCTCTTTTTCCGTCTGCAGACGTTCATTTTCTGCGGTCGCGCGGGCAAGTTCGGCGTCGAGCCCTTCCATGGCGACATTGAGCCGATGCAGGGCGGCGGAAGCTTCTGCTTCCTTTTGGCGTAGCGGCTCAAGCAATTCATGTGCATTTACCTGCGCCGAAGAAGCGCTCGCGGCGATCCGCGCTGCTTCCTCAACTAGGACATTCATTTCGGTCAGCTTTGTATCACTGTCGTTCAGTATCTCCGTTGCTTCCTGCCAGCGCAGATACGCCGAGTAGGCTTCGGTCCGTCTTATGTCGCCGGATAGATTGCGGTACCGCGATGCCTGTCGGGCCTGGCGAGCGAGTGCCGACCGCTGAACTTCAAGTTCGCCGGTGACGTCATTCAGACGGTCGATATTTGTTTCTGCGGCCCGTAAGCGAAGTTCCGCCTCGTGCCGCCGGGCATGAAGCCCGGTAATGCCGGCGGCCTCTTCGAGCAGTTTACGCCGGTTCTGCGGTTTGGCATTAATCAGTTCAGAAATTTGTCCCTGCCGAACCAGTGCTGGCGAGTTGGCGCCGGTAGATGCATCTGCAAACAACAACTGGACATCGCGTGCCCGAACTTCTTTGCCGTTTACTTTGTATATAGACTGGGAGCCCTCTTCTTTGCGCAGAATACGGCGCGAGATTTCGAGCGCTTCGTGCTCGTTGAATTCTGCCGGCAGGTCACGTCGATCATTGTTGACCGTGAGCATCACTTCGGCCCAGTTGCGGGCAGGCCGACCGCTGGTGCCGGCAAAGATCACATCTTCCATGCCGTCGCCGCGCAGTGCTTTGGCTGATGTTGCACCCATCACCCAGCGTAAGGCTTCAAGCAAATTGGACTTGCCACAGCCATTGGGCCCGACAATGCCGGTCAGTCCGGGTCTGATTTCGAAATCGGTCGGCTCTACAAAGGATTTGAACCCGACCAGGCGCAAATTATTAAACTTCATGCAACTACTTCCCGCCAGAGGCCCCTTAGCGCCTCATCATTGCTCCTGCGCCGCTGGCCCAGGCATTAACCTACCGTTAACCATCGAAACTGGAGCGATTTGCTTTATTCCGGAAGAGGTTGTTTTCTGACCGCTGTAACGCGCGTGGAATACACAAAAAGTGAAGTTATTCCTTGGCCACTGCGGCAATTGCCTGATCCAGAATGGTAAAATACTCCTCTTCGGAATTGTAGCGGGCCATTTTTTCGCCGTTCAGGATAAAAGTTGGCGTGCTCGAGACATCATATTCATCGACACCAGAAGTGATGTTGGCATTGATCCTATCGATGATTTCCTGCCGTGCAATACAGGCCAAATACCCATCTTCATTCATACCGGTCTGGGCGGCATATTTCAGGAGCTCGTCCTTATATCCCTCGCTGACCCATGTTTTCTGGTTTTTGAACAAGGTGTCGATCATCGCGAAATAGGCTGGTGCACCCTTGCTGTCAGCTGAACAGCGCGACAACAAAAACCCTAGATAGGCCAGCTGTTGCGGAGGTGTCGGAAATTCCCGGAAGATGAATTTGACCTTGCCGGTTTCGATATAGTCGGATTTCAGCTTCGGATAGATCGTTTGGTGGAAATAAGCGCAACCGGGGCAGGTAACGGATGCGTATTCAATCACGGTAACCGGCGCGTCCTCGCTGCCCAATGTCATCTCAGCGAGCGCCAGTGAGTCTCCAAGACGCGGCGCTGGGACATCTGTTTCAGCGGTCCCGGTTTTAGCCGCTGCAGCATTAGCGGGTGCGGTGTCGGCGTCAGCGTTGGATTTGCCACAGGCAATCAAAACAAGCGCCAGGCCAGCGGCAACAAGCAGGCTCACATTTTTTTGCATTATAAAAATTCCTGTTTCGGGACCCTTTGGTCGGGCCGTTCAGGCAAAATTCGCCTATCCCGCCCAGAAATACAAGAGGCGAGACAGGACTTGAATGTTAGTGTTTTGAGAGGCTAGGCCTCACAACTCAAGGAACCATGTAATCTGAGGGCAGGGCTCTTCCTCAGCGGTCAGCCCTGATTGACTCCCAAATACCTTGAACATATCATGAACATATGGATTGTTCACTGGGGCATGGGTTTTTTGAAATGATGCCGGTCCAACCGGGCCGCGTGCATGAAGCGCAAGGGCCGGGACGGGCCGCTTTTGCCTTGGTGCTGGCGACGCGCACGACCAAGCCCGTGGCCTGGATCAGCAGCGCCGGATTTGCCCTCAACCCGGCGCAGGTTCAGCACTTCATCGCCCCGGACCGTCTCTACCATGTCTCGGGGCCGCGCCATGACGAGCGCCTCTGGGCTCTGGAAGAAGCCTTGCGCTGCGGGGCTTTCGGCCTGGTGGTGGGCCAGTTTGACAAGCAGATCAGCCTCACTGCAGGCCGCCGCCTGCAGCTGGCAGCCGAGGCAGGCGAGGCGATTGGCCTCTGTCTCACTAACCCCGGCGAAGGGGCCAACAGCGCTGAAACCCGCTGGTTTTGCGCGCCTGTGAAAACTTCTGCCGGCATGCCCTTGACTCATTGGCATTGGTTCCTGGATAAGAACAAACAAGGAACATTTGGAGCCTGGGAGATAGCCTGGCATGCATCGACGCGTCGTCTCACTGTGGTTTCCCGCATTGCCGATCAATCGGCTGATACGCAAAGGGGTGGTGGAAGGAGCCGCGCCCTTCGCGGTGGTGCACGAGGAAAAGAATGCGCTGCGGCTCCTGTCGCTTACCGGGGCGGCGCGTGACGCCGGGCTGGCGCAAGGCACAGCGCTGACCGATGCACGTGCGGTCGTGCCGGATCTGCTCACGCGTGTCCATGAACCGGAAAGAGATCAGGCCCTGTTGCGCTCATTGCATCGCTGGGCTGGCAAATATTCACCCTGGGTCGCCCTCGACGGTGATGACGGATTGCTGCTTGATGTGACGGGCTGCGCCCATCTTTTCGGCGGTGAAGAGGAGATGCTGCCCGCGATGGCTGCCGAGCTTGACCGGTTACAAATCGAGGTGAAGCTTTCTATTGCCGATACAAAACAGGCAGCACGGGCCCTTGCCCGCTTCGGCACCGGTCAGGAAATTGCTGAAACGGGTCACACGCGGGTAGTTCTTGATCAGTACCCGGTTGAAGCATTGCTCGTCAGTGCTGAAACCCATGCGAGTTTGCGCCGTCTCGGTTTCAAAAACATTGGTGACGTGATGGTGCCGCCGCGCGCCTCACTGGCAAGGCGCTTCGGCATGGGGCTGGTCAGGTGTCTTGACGAGATGATGGGGGCGTCATCAGATCCGGTTTGCCCGGCCACGCCGAGGCCTGTCTTTGCCGCGCGTATGACTTTTCCGGACCCGATCGGCCTACTTGATGATGTCAAAGAGGGCGTAAGCCGCCTTGCCAGACAGCTGTGCCAGCGGCTTGAAAAAGAACAGATGGGTGCACGCCAGCTCAAACTTTACGTGCGCCGCGCGGATTATACAGCACACAGCGAGCTGATCGGCCTTGCCCGCCCTTCATGGGATCGGCAAATTATCCTGCGGCAATTTGAGCGGCCGCTTGAGAAAATTGATGCCGGCTTTGGTATCGAAATGCTGCGCCTTTCGGTGACAATGGCCGAACCGGTGAGTTACCGGCAGCTTTCAACCCGTGATGAAGCCCATGCCCAAAAGGATGTTCTTGACGACGTACTAAGCCGTATTGGCAACCGTGTCGGTTTTGACCGGATCGGTCAGTATGCGCCTTGTGAAAGCCATGTGCCGGAATATGCCTTTTCCCTGCAGCCAATCATCAAAGGCAAACCCTCAGGGGCATGGCCGCAAGTCAGGCGCCGTCGGCCTTTGATCCAGTTTGTCCCGGAGCCGACAGAAGTCATTACACCGGGCCGGCCGCCTGCCGAATTTGCCTGGCAGCGCAGAAGCTACACCCTGCATCAGGTCAGGGGCCCGGAGCGTATCCTACCTGAATGGTGGCGCGAAAACCCTGACTGGCGATCCGGTCCCCGCGATTACTGGTGGGTCGAGACGCAGGAAGGTGAGCGCTTATGGCTTTATAATAATCCTGGCGGCGAGCTGCCGGAAAACTGGTTTGTAGCCGGAGTGTTCCCATGAGTTATGCAGAGCTGATGGTCACGTCTAATTTTACGTTTCTGACCGGCGCCTCACATCCAGAGGAACTGGTTAGCCGTGCAAAAGAGCTGGGTCTCAAAGCCATAACCGTTACGGACGTCAATACCTTTGCCGGGATCGTGCGCGGCCATGCACAAGCAAAGGAAGCCGGCATTCAGTATTTGGTCGGCGTTTGCATCAGATTCATTGGTGGGCAGGAGGTTCTTGCGTTTCCCAAAGGTCGTGATGCCTATGGCCGGTTATGCCGCCTCTTGACGGTCGGCAAACGCCGCACGGTCAAGGGCGAGTGCGACTTATACCTCGAAGATCTGATTAAGTGGGGCGAGGGCTCAATCCTTATTATTGTGCCCCGTGATGACGACGGTGACTTGCCATTTTTTTGCGAGACACTGCACAGAGCGTTCCTTGACCATACATATCTGGGCCTTGCGCCCCACTATGATGGTCTCGACAAGGAGCGTTTTGAGGCAACGCAAAAACTGGCGGAGAAAACCGGCATGCCATTAACAGCCCTCGGTAATGTGTTGATGCATCAGGCGGCCCGGCGGATGCTGGCTGATGTTCTCTCTTGCATTCGTGAGAAGGTCAGCATCGATAATCTCGGTCTATTGGCCCAGCCGAATGCCGAACGGCGCCTCAAAAGTCCGTTTGAGATGTATCGCCTGTTTGAAAACTTTCCTGAAGCCATAGTAGCAACCGCCAAAATTGCTGAGCGCTGTACCTTCTCCTTGAACGAGCTAAAATATGAGTACCCGGAGGAAATCACTGACGGCAAGGATCCAGATGACCGATTGCGTGAGTTGACCGAAGCAGGCTTGAGGGATCGTTATCCGGACGGTGAACCAAAAAAGATCAGAGACCTGGTCGAAAAGGAACTGAAAGTCATCAGGCAACTCGAGTATGCCCCCTTTTTCCTGACCGTTAATGATGTCGTGAATTTTGCCAAAGAGAAAAAAATTCTTTGTCAGGGCCGGGGCTCGGCTGCGAATTCAGCCGTTTGTTACGCCATCGGTATCACCAATGTCGGTCCTGAAATTATCTCTATGGTGTTTGAGCGTTTCGTTTCCGAAGCGCGCGGCGAGCCGCCGGATATCGATGTCGATTTCGAGCATGAGCGGCGTGAAGAAGTGATCCAGCATATCTATGAAAAATATGGTCGGCACCGTGCCGGCATCTGTTCGACTGTTGTGCATTTCCGCTCCAGAGCTGCGATCCGCGAAGTCGGCAAGGCTATGGGCCTGTCAGAAGATGCAATCTCGGCGATATCGTCGCAGGTCTGGGGCTGGTCGTCCGTATCCGTACCGGAAGAGCGAGTGAAACAGGCAGGCCTCGATTTACGCGACCGGCGCCTTGCCCTGACCCTGATGCTGTCAAAAGAGCTGATCGGCTTTCCGCGCCATCTCTCCCAGCATGTGGGCGGCTTTGTTATCTGCAAAGGCCGCCTTGATGAGCTTTGCCCCATTGAAAACGCGGCCATGGAAGACCGGACAGTAATTGAATGGGACAAGGACGATATTGATGTCCTCGGCATGCTGAAGGTCGATGTGCTTTCTCTTGGTATCCTCACTTGCCTGCGTAAATGTTTCGGCCTTATCGCCAGCCATTATGGCACCCGCTATGAGATCGCGACTTTGCCGCAGGACGATCCGGACGTTTATGATCAATTGTGCAAAGGCGACAGCCTCGGGTTGTTTCAGGTCGAAAGCCGCGCCCAGATGAGTTTCCTGCCACGAATGCGTCCTCGGAATCTCTATGACCTGGTCGTTGAGGTAGCAATCGTCCGCCCGGGACCTATTCAGGGCGATATGGTGCACCCCTACCTGAAGCGTCGCAAAGGGCTTGAGAAAATCGACTATTATTCTGAAGAAATGAAAGAAATTCTGAAACGCACATTGGGCGTTCCTCTGTTTCAGGAACAGGCATTGAAGATTGCTGAAGTAGCGGGCGGCTTTGACCCCGGAGAGGCAGATCAGTTTCGTCGATCGCTTGGATCGTTCAGGGGGCCAGGTTCGATCGAAAAATTCAAGGATCGCTTTACCACCGGTGCTATTACCAAAGGCTATTCGCGCGAATTCGCCGAGCATTATTTTGAACAATTAAAAGGGTTCTCCGGCTACGGATTTCCCGAGAGCCATGCCGCTAGTTTTGCGCTTCTGGCTTATGCCTCTGCCTGGTTACGCTATTATTATCCGGAAGTTTATTGCTGCGCTATTTTGAATTCACAACCGATGGGCTTTTACGCCCCCGCCCAACTGGTGCGCGATGCCCGTGAGCATGGCGTTGAAGTGCGGCCGATTTGTATCAATGCCAGTTACTGGGACAATATGTTGGAGCCGGATGGCCGCGGCGGCTGGGCGCTGCGTCTTGGTTTCAGGCAGATCAAAGGGTTCAGGGATGTCGATGCCGGTTTCATCGCCTCTTCGCGGGGTAATGGCTACCGCGAAGTCGAAGCGGTTTGGCGCCGCGCCGGGGTAGCGCCAAGAGCACTTGCACGATTGGCAGAAGCAGATGCTTTTGGCTCCCTTGGGATCTCACGCCGTCAGGCATTGTGGGAGGCCAAGGCCATAAAAGGCACAGCGCCGTTGCCCCTGTTCTTGAAAGAGGAAGGGGAAGGCATTATCGACCTAGCGGTTGATTTACCGCGCATGAGTTTGGGTGAAGAAGTCTTTGAGGATTATGTCAGTACGCGTCTCACGTTGCGGGCACATCCCGTCCAGCTACTGCGGCCTCAATTGGGGCAGCGGACAATAAGATCATCAGATCTGAATACAGCCCGTAACGGGGCTTACGTTGATGTCGCCGGCCTCGTCATCACCCGTCAAAGACCCGGCACCGCCAGCGGCGTCATTTTTGTGACGCTTGAAGATGAGGCCGGGTCAATCAATGTCATCGTCTGGCCAAAAACTTTTGAACAATATCGCCGGAGTGTCATGACGGGTCGGCTGTTAAAAATAACCGGCCAGGTCCAGCAGGAAGATAATGTCATTCATGTCATTTCCGCCCGCATTGAAGATCATTCACATCTGATCGACCAGCTGGGCGTGGCGGATTGCCCGGACCGGGAAATTGATCCAAGCTGGGGTAATGCCGATGAGGCAAAACGGCCAGCACCGGATCGCGGCCTGCTCGGGCCGGCCAGTCCGGCGCGCTTGCCGATCAACGCAGTGTCTGCCGGTGCCCGTCACCCAAGAGAGCAGGCAAAAAAATTATTCCCCAGTCGGGATTTTCATTGATGAAATCGATCTCAGGAGCGCTTGGCCCCGAGCAAGGACTTCATCCGATCGAGCGCTGATGTCAGCTCTTCACTCGGCACGCCGCGTTCAGGCGCAAATGCGTCCTCGTCATCGACATGCTCCACTTTGGAGTAGCCGGACCTGCCACTGCGCAGGCCGGCTTTGCCCGTCTGGCGGATCATGATGCGGGAGATGTTGTTGCGGCCGAGAAAGGCATTGATCTTCTGCAGCAAAAAATCCTGCTTGTACTGTACTTGCATCGCGGCCGCGCCATTGGCGACGGCGACTTCCAGCGCTCGTGCCCGGCCAACCGGTCTGGTCTGGACCGGACGGCACAGTTTTGCGAGGTCAGGCCCGACAATCTCTTCCCAATTGCCGGCAAGGCGCGGGTCCATCGCCCCGCTCTTGGTTGCCAGCCGCGCCATCAATTTGGCAAACGAACGGCTCAGATGGGGTGGGCCGGAGCGCGGTGGCTTAGTTTTGACGGGGCCTTGCAAATCGTCAGTTCCTCTTTATGCCAGATCTCAGGTTCTGACCCTAGTGTGCCAGTCCGCGCCCGTTTCAGCAATTGGTCCAATGCCGTCTGTTCAAAAATCATCAGTGCAAAAAAACCTTTCGATTTCGAAGGCGCTTTTGCGCTGGTATGAGCGCCACGCCCGCGAATTGCCGTGGCGGGTTGGACCGGCGGGGCGAAAAAAAAATATCAAACCAAACCCTTATCATGTCTGGTTGTCAGAAATAATGTTGCAGCAAACAACCGTTGCGACCGTCACCCCGCGGTTCAAAAAATTTCTGGCCCGGTGGCCCGACCTGTCGGCGCTCGCCGCTGCAACGCAAGAGGCCGTGCTCGCTGAATGGGCGGGCCTTGGTTACTATGCCAGGGCCCGCAATCTCCACAAATGTGCACAGGAACTGACGGCAAACCACGCCAGTGTCTTCCCTGAGACGGCGCGCGAATTGGAAAGCTTGCCTGGCATCGGCCCTTATACGGCCGCGGCAATAGCGGCGATCGCGTATGATGAGGCTGCCGTTGTGATGGACGGCAACATTGAACGCGTGATGGCAAGGCTGTTCGCTGTTGTGACCCCATTGCCGGACGCCAAACCTTTTTTGCGCGACCACGCGGCGAGCCAGACGCCGGCAAAGCGCGTAGGCGATCATGCTCAGGCCTTGATGGATCTCGGCGCAACCATCTGTACACCCCGCAATCCGACCTGTATCCTGTGTCCGTTGAACGAATTGTGCGCGGCGTATAAACAGGGCCTCACGGCGGATCTGCCGCGAAAGAAAAAGAAATCGCCAAAACCGACGCGATACGGAACAGCTTTTGTGATCCGGCGTAAGTCGGATGGAGCAGTCCTGCTGATCCGCCGTCCTGAAAAAGGCCTTCTGGGCGGCATGCTGGCCCCACCTTCAACAGACTGGACCGAAAACAAACAACAAAAACCAGCGTCGCCAATATCCGCTAAATGGAAAAAGTCAAATCGCAAAGTAATGCACACATTCACGCATTTCCACCTGATCATGGAAATCCGGCAAACCGAAGTGAGTGATCAAACGGTCACCTGTTTCAAAGGGGAGTGGGTCAAAGATCCAGCAAAAGCTGGACTGCCCACGGTCTTTCGCAAGGTTTTTACAAAACCCTGACACGATGTTTTAGCCAAAGGTGATTGAATCTGCGCAATTTTCGCGGATTCTTTAAGCATTTGACAATGCCCCACCGCTAGCGTGGTCACGGGCTTTCAAGGCGCTGCAGGAGCAGGGAAACATGCGAGCGTTACCAGCAGTACAAGAATTTTTGAGCGCTGCTCAAAAGACCGACACACGGTTTGACACAACCCTCGATGCGGCAAGCGAGGTCGAAGGAAAACTCGTCTGTAACGGCCCCGCCAGCATCGCCGGCAAAGTGACGGGCACCATTATCGCCAAAGGCATCCTGGTTATCGAAAAAGGTGCCATCGTCGAGGCGCAGATCACCGCTGAACAGGTCATCATTCATGGTCACGTCGACGGAAAGCTCACCGCCAATATCAGTGTTTATCTGACCGAATGTGCTGTCTTTAAAGGTGAATTACACGCCCCGAATGTCCAGATGGAAAAAGGCGCCCGCTTCGATGGCAAGTCCTTTATGAGCGGCATGGTCCGCGCAGCAGATCCGGACAAGGATGAAAGCGTCACGAGTCCGGTGCACAAGCTTCACGACCATCTGGAAGAATTCATGGACGGAACAGCGTCAGCGCAAAGCGGAAAATAGAATTCGCAAATCGTGGCGCCGGCTATTGGCCCATTTTTGTGGCTGAACAGCCCAGACATAAACGGACCGCCTGGTACGATCTGCCGCTCGATGAAGCCCGAGCAATGAGAGATTACTCATAAATTTCAGATGTCAGGTCAGCTGCCTTTGCGCGTGATGAATGAACTCGCACAACAAAGGCCGTGTTTCGCGCGGATCAATGATATCCTCGACGCTGAATTTTTCGGCCGTCCGAAACGGCGAGCGCACTTTATCGAGGCGTGTACGGATTTCCGCTAGAGCAGTTGCGGGGTCGTCAGCCTTTTCCAGCTCTCCCTTGTAGGCAACCTCAATCCCGCCCTCGAGTGGTAGCGAGCCCCAGTCACCGGAAGGCCAGGCGAAGCGATACTGAAAACGCGTATGGTCCGACATGGCAGAACCGGCAATGCCATATGCTTTGCGGGTGATGATGCTGGCCCAGGGCACACGCGCTTTGTAGATCGCATTCATTGCGGAGACGCCGTAGCGGATGACGCCCTGCTGCTCTGCTTCGAGCCCGATCATGAATCCGGGATTGTCAACAAAGTTGACAACCGGCAATCGAAAAAGTCCGGCGAGTTTGACAAATCGTTCGACTTTTTCCGAGGTTTTTGCTGTCCAGGAGCCGCCGAGATATGTCGGGTCATTGGCAAGAACACCAACGGGCCAGCCATCAAGACGGGCAAAAGCTGTAATGCTGGCGCGGCCCCAGCGCCGGCCCATCTCAAAAACACTTTCTTGGTCAAATACACTGGTGAGGACACGGCGCATATTGTAGGCATGCCGAGGATCTTTCGGCACAGCGCAGATCAGTGAATCGTCCCGCCGCTCCGGCGAGTCGGTGGGTTCAACGCGGGCAGCCAGCCCGAACCGGCTGGGCGGCAGGTAAGAAAGAAACCGTCGGCAAAACTCGAACGCTTGTTCTTCGCTTTCTGCTTCGTCATCAACCACACCGTTGCGGGTATGGATATCAACACCGCCCAACTCCTCTTTGGAGAGCTCTTCACCAAAAAAAGCCGCGACAGCGGGACCGGCAGAAAAGAGTTGTGACAGGCCACGGACCATGACTGAATAATGGCTCGCCACAACCCGGGCTGCGCCAAGGCCGGCGCTAGGGCCCAGTGCCAGCGAAACAACCGGTACTGTTTCAAGGTTCTTTATGACATGCTGCCAGCCCGGTACGTAAGGCACATAGGTAAATCCCATATCCTCCAGCATTTTGACCGAGCCACCGCCGCCGGTCCCGTCGATCATCCGGATCAGGGGCAGCCGCAACTCATGCGCCATCTGTTCGGCTTGCTCGAATTTGCGATGGACGGAGGCATCAGCCGCCCCGCCCCGTACGGTGAAGTCGTCAGCGGTCGCCACAACAGGCGCGCTGTTGATCAGCCCACGGCCAAAAATGAAGTTTGAGGCAGAAAATCCGCCAAAATCCCCTTTCTCATCATAATGATTGCGGCCGGCGATTTTGCCGATTTCGCGAAAACTGGATGGATCGAGCAATGCGGCAAGCCGCTGCCGGGCATCAAGCTTGTCGCGGGCATGTTGACGCGCGACTTTTTCGATGCCGCCCATTTCTTCAGCCTGTGCCTCGCGGCGCCTCAGCTCTTCGATCTCTTTTTCCCAGCTCATCAGGCGAGTCTAGTCGGCCTGACGCCGCGCTTCAATTCTGAAGTGTGGCGCGGATTTTTGAGCGCAAATGATCAATCGGCTCCAGCCCGTCGTCCGTTTCGACGTGCCAATAAGTCCAGCCGTTGCAGGCCTGCGCGTTTTGGGCATAGGCGCCGATCTTGTGGATTGAACCCTGCTGCGGCACCGCTTTTTTGGTTTTGCCTTGAAGCTCAATCGAGCCGTCAGCTTTGACCCGGGCGATTTTGGCGGACCGTTTCAGCTTCGATGAGTAAAGTTTTTCACCGGGCCGGATGAGCCCGGTTTCAACCAGCTGCCCGAAGGCAACCCGCGGTGCCGTGCGCGGCGACGGGGTCGGTTTCAGGTCGCTTGCATCTATCGGCACGGCACTGTTTATACGCGCGTGCGCCGCGCTGAGATAATCCTCGTCGCGTTCGATGCCGATGAAATGCCGGCCGAGCGTTTTCGCAACGGCGCCAGTGGTACCGGTCCCAAAAAATGGATCAAGCACAACATCGCCGACATCAGTAGTCGCCATCATAATACGGTGCAGAAGTGCTTCCGGTTTCTGTGTTGGGTGAACTTTTTTACCGGCTTCATCCTTCAAACGCTCTCCGCCAGTGCACAGAGGAAACTCCCAGTCAGAGCGCATTTGCAGATCGTCATTGCCAGTTTTCAAACTTCTGTAATGGAACTTTGGTTTAGATTTCTGGTCACGAGAGGCCCAGATCAGCGTCTCATGGGCATTGGTGAACCTGGTGCCGCGAAAATTAGGCATCGGATTGGTTTTGCGCCAGATGACGTCGTTTAGCAGCCAGAAACCAAGATCTTGCAAAACCGTCCCCAGACGGAAAATATTGTGATAGGAACCAATAACCCAGACCGCCCCATCGGGCTTCAAAACGCGCTGTACTTCACTAAGCCAGTTGCGTGTGAACTCATCATAGGCTCGGAATGAATCAAATTGATCCCATTCTTCCTCAACGCCATTAACACGGGAATTATCCGGCCGGGAAAGATCGCCGCCAAGCTGGAGATTGTAAGGCGGGTCGGCAAAAACTAGGTCTATACTGGCATCAGGCAGGGACCGCATCTGATCGATGCAGTCTCCTTCAAGAATTGTATCGAGCTCTTTTATACCAGCAGTACCACCGGATTTTCCCTTAGTATACGCCACGGATTGTCTCCACCTGATCTTATCCCGCGACCATACTGAGTCCCCGGACGACTCTCGTCAAGTGGAGAATGGTTAATTTGTCAATTTAATCAGTGCGTTAATCAAAGTTAACAGGTCTGATTCATTTTGACACAGCTAGAAGAGAAACTAGTTGCTAGTGGGCGGATAACTCATAATCACAAAATTCAAGCGTAAACTGTTCATCAAATTTCTGAAGCATGGCACTACCCGAAGCCTTGTTGAATTGACGGTGAGAAGGGCGAGCCCAAATCCCGGTAGGCAACCTGGAAAAGTCCTGTCCAACAATCAGTGTATTGATTTTTGCAACAAGTGAGGGTTTGCACAGGATGATCCGCGGCGCCTGTGCAGATTGGTACAAAGGCGCACTGCGATTAAGCAAATATCGGCGCTTAACCGGCGTATCGCCTTTATCAACAAAAAGCAGTTGCAGCTCTAGCAACCAGATTTTTGATCGGGGCAAAGGAGCGGCGGTGGTGCGGCGTTACACCGAGCGTGTCGAGCCCTTCGCGATGGGTTCTGACGCCGTACCCCTTGTTACATTCCCAGCCATAGCCGGGATAGTCGCGGGCCAGTTCAAGCATCATCCGGTCGCGCGTCACTTTGGCAATAATGGATGCGGCTGCGATTGACTGGGATTTAGCATCGCCTTTCACGACCATATACGCCGGACACGGCAATTGCGGTTTGACCGTGCCGTCTACAATGCAGGTCGCTGGCGCCACCGGCAGGTTCGCCGCCGCACGGGACATCGCAAGCATGGTTGCCTGCAGGATGTTGATTTCGTCAATCTCGTTGACAGAGGCAACACCAACGCCAATCCGTGCCGTTTTCCAGAGGGCTGAGGCAAGCTCGGCGCGGCGTTTAGGTGTCAGTTTTTTGGAGTCTTTGAGGCCCGCCGGTGTGCAATTGCGGTTGAGAATCACTGCTGATGCCACCACCGGCCCAGCCCACGGGCCGCGGCCTGCTTCATCAATCCCCGCCACCAGACCAGGCAGAGAGTCTTCAATATCAAATGTTGGAGACAGCTCAGGCATGGGCCTACCGTTCGTTTATGGTTAACAAAAGGTTAACGGCACACTATGGCGCCGATTCTTTTGTCGAGCAAAGTAGGGGGTATTGAGGCAGACTAGTCGCGCATAATCTCGCGCGATGAGGTTGCGGTGGCTGACAGGCAGCCACCGAATGAAGCAGATTATGTCGCCCCGACCAACTGGGTGAAAGCAAGGTTCAGTCGATAAGAGTGCAGATGACAGACGACGCTGCCCTCGATACTCTGTATCACAAGTGGCTGCCTTTAGGTTTCACCACGGCCCAAGAAGAAAAAACATGGGATAGGCGCGAGTTCGGCTATTATGCGCCGGACGGTACGGCTTTTTTCTTTTATGTGGGCAGATCATGAAACAACACCTCCACGCCATGACCTATCTGGTTCGCGACTATGATGAGGCAGTTCTCTGGTTTACCGAGATGCTAGGTTTTGAGCTGATCGAGGATAGCGACCTCGGAAGTGGCAAACGCTGGGTCCTGGTGCAGCCTAAAGGCGGCGGTGCTTCGCTGCTTCTGGCCCGGGCCACCACGCCGGAGCAGGCGGCGGCGATCGGCAAGCAAACCGGCGGTCGCGTGATGATGTTTCTGCATACGGATAACTTTACCCGCGACTATAAGGTGATGCAGACCAACGGCGTCACCTTCGTTGAAGAACCGCGCCATGAGGCATATGGCTCGGTTGTCGTCTTCAAAGATCTCTACGGCCAGAAATGGGATCTCATAGAGCGAAAGTAACTGTTCAACCTCAAGCCATCTGCTTTTGGGTCAAATCTACAGAGCGCATCATCACAAGCGGGACCAGCAGCATCGCCAGGAAAATGCTATTGAAAAATGCGTTCGACGCAAATCCAGCGGCAATTGATGCGCCGCTGTCGAGAATATACCAGGCAGCAAGTGACTGGATTGCGCCGGTGCGGACCAGCGTGTTTCCCGCACGCAGTAGGGGCACCACGATCGTGATGAACATCATCCCCATCCCGACAACCAACCCACCCCCAACACCAGCGAACCAACGCGCTTCAGCGGAAATAGCCGCTGAGCCACCATCAATCGGCCAGTCGAGCATATCGATCATCAAAATACCGGGTCCACTGATCGGTCGAAACGCTGGCAAGGCGAAGACAATGCCGCACAGGATCAATATGACAGATGCGTATTTTATGATTGTCGCTGTTTTTTCGGGGGTCATGGGTCTCTCCTGGTTGTGTCTGGCCCAAGCTGCCGCCGATTGAGCAGCAAAACAATTACCTCAGAGGTAAGTGTACGGCGCTGTGAATGGCGTATACTCGCCCGAAACGGAGTGATTAAGCCGCATGACGATACATTTTGGTGATATTCTGAAGGAATGGCGGGGCATCCGCCGGCTCAGCCAGCTTGATCTGAGCCTTGAGGCGGATACTTCCTCACGGCATTTGAGTTTTCTTGATTCGGGCCGGGCCCGTCCCAGCCGTATGATGATTTTGAAACTTGCCGATGCGCTGCAAATGCCGCGGGCAGCCGTCAACAAGGCACTTCTTGCAGCGGGTTATGCCCCAGCTTATCCGGAAATGCCGCCGGATCATTCAGCGTTGGAACCGGTACACGATGCGATCAACATTATGTTGTCGAACCATCTGCCGTTGCCGGCTGTCGTACTGGATCGACACTGGAATGTCGTCAATGCCAATGCCTCAGCGGTTCAATTGTTCACTGAAGCCGGACTTGCGGACGCAACCAATATGATTGAGGCGCTGATTGCCGATGACCCCGAAACGTCGGTCATCGCCAACTGGGTGGAAGTGGTTACTTTGTCTCTTGCGCGGCTCAGAACAGAAATCCTGCATCGCGGCAGCGACCCGACGATGCAAAAAACCCTGGCGCGCCTTGCCGGGCACCCCCGGCTTGTTGGCGCGGATATTTCAGATATTGATCTGTATGCGCCGGTTGTACCGATCATTCTTGAGCTGTCCGATGTGCGTCTCTCATTGTTCTCGACGATCGCTCAATTCGGCACGGTTCAAGATGTTGCGGTATGCGATACTTGTGTTGAAATGATGTTCCCGACTGACGAGACAACCCGCACTTGGTTTGAAGCGCGGCAGGAAGGCTGAAATCGTCAAAAAAACAGATCCCGTTGTCCTGAAAGTTTCTCCGGTATCCGGAACTGGCTCACATCCAGCGGCAGGCGGCCGTCGCTCCGGTTGAGGCCGGTGCGCTCCAAAACCTTCCCGAAGCGTTGCATCATCAGTTTGGCATAGATGCCTTTCACCTCATTGCCTCTTGCCCAATCTGGGTCATAATTCCGGCCACCATTGATCTCGCGGATATGCCGCATAACCCGGTTGGCCCGGTGCGGCGCGAAGGCTTCCAGCCACTCCTGCCACAACTGCGAAATCTCATAAGGCAGCCGCAGGATCGTATAGGCAGCATACGTCGCGCCCATTTCGGCGGCTTTCTCCAGGATTGTCTCCATCTCCGGGTCATTGAGGCCGGGGATCATCGGGCCGGTCATGATGCCGGTTGTGATTCCTTCACCTACAAGCCGTTTCAGCGCTTCAAAACGCCGCGGCGGGGTCGAAGCACGCGGTTCCATGGCGCGCGCAAGCCGCCGGTCCTCGGTTGTAATTGAAAGCATGCAGCGGGCCTGATTCTTTTCTCCCATCGGTCCCAGAATATCGAGATCACGGATAATCAGGTCCGACTTGGTCAGGACAGAGACCGGATGATTGAACGCGGACAATGTCTGCAAAATACGCCGCATAATGAGATAGTGTCGTTCTATTGGTTGATAGGCATCCGTGTTGGTGCCGATCGCGATCGACCGCACTTTGTAGTTCGGGTTGGAAAGCTCTTTCTCAAGAAGCCTCGCGGCATCAGGTTTGGCAAAAAGCCTGGTCTCGAAATCAAGCCCTGAAGATAACCCCATATAGGCGTGGGTTGGCCGGGCGAAACAATAAACGCAGCCATGCTCGCAGCCGCGATACGGATTGATCGAGCGGTCAAAGCCGACATAGGGAGATTTATTGTGTGTAACGATCTTGCGAGGGGTCTCCAGCGTGACCGTTGTTTTGACGGACCCCGGCACATCCTCGACCCAGCCGTCATCTACTTCCTCGCGTTGTTCCCGCTCATAGCGACCGCTGTTATTAGACCGCGCGCCACGTCCCTTTTCTCGAGCGGGCAAGCTCTTCGGGCGGAAGGAAAGGGGCGTAGCGCGGGCCATGGCGATGCCATACCATAGCGATTAGAACATAACAAGAACATTCATCTATGAGGTGAGCTTGGCGTTTTTCCACAAGCCCAAAAAAGTCAAATCGGAACAGGAAGTTGTGGCACCAGCTGGCGCACGGATTGGTGATCGGATGTCAGCGAAGGCTCTGTTGTGATTGGCGGCAGTTTGCGTCATGAAACCGCAGCTTCAAGGCAGTTGCAGGAAAACCGTTACACATGATCTCTGTTGTCATCCCCACGCTAAATTCTGCGGCGGCTCTGAAAGGCTCGCTGGCAGCGTTGATACCGGCGACCATGCAAGGGTTGATCGCGCGTGTCGTGATCGCGGACGGCGGTTCTGAGGATGAGACCGAATTGATTGCCGACTCAACGGGCGCCGAATTCGTGCGGGCCCGGCGTGGCCGCGGTTATCAATTGGCGGCGGGTGCAGAAGCGCTCAAAAACCGTCAGCAAGCGGAGGACTGGCTTCTTTTCCTGCATGCGGATACAGTTTTGCAGAAAGGATGGGAGCAGGAAGCAGCCTCCTTCGTTGCTCAGGCGCACGACGATACGGCCGCGTATTTCAGTTTTCGGTTTGACGAAAATGTCTGGCAGGCAAAAATTGTCGAAACTGGTGTTTTCTGTCGCTGCGCATTACTGAAGCTACCATATGGTGACCAGGCTCTCCTGATCTCGCGCAAGTTTTATGATGGCCTTGGGGGCTATGCTGGCTTGCCTCTATTTGAAGATGTAGACATTATCGCGCGCATAAAACGCGAGGGCAAATTGACGCGCCTACGCTCCGTTGCCACAACTTCTGCAGCTCGTTATAAACAAAACGGGTACTTCCCGAGGGTCTTAAAGAATTTTGGCTGTCTCGTTTCTTACTATCGCGGTGTTGCGCCGGAAAAAATACTGGAGAAATATCAGTGAGGGGAGTGTTGTTAAACGATCAGCGCTGGCAGCGTCGTCTGGTCATGATGGTGAAAGCACCGAAGGCTGGTCGCGCAAAAACACGTCTCGCGCGCGATGTCGGCAAAGCGCGTGCCGCTGGTTTTTACCGTCATGCGACGACAACCCTGGTCGGCCGTCTCGGTGTCGATCGGCGTTGGGAAATGATCCTCGCTGTCGATCCCTTGAGTGCAATGTACCAGGATTGGAGTTCTGTTTGGCCGGCGCATTTGACGCGCGTACCACAGGGCGGCGGCGATCTTGGTGACCGGATGGGGTTTATGGTTGAGGCGATGCCGCCGGGTCCGGTTGTGATCATCGGATCAGACTCGCCGCATGTCAGCACTGGTTTGATCATGGAAGCCTTCAACCGGTTGCGCCGTGATGATATGGTGGTTGGCCCGGCACCCGATGGCGGCTACTGGCTTATCGGATTCCGGCGGGCGCGCTCAGCGCCGGAGTTATTCAAGAATGTTCGCTGGTCTACGGAGCACACACTGGCTGATACGCTCGCGACCCTGCCGAAAGGGTTCTGCGTCAGCGACCTTCCCGTGCTAGATGACATAGATGATGGCGCCGACCTTGCCGCTAACCCGGAAATATTATTGCGGTCTCGGTCAGCGGCTATTGCTTAACGAAGTATCACGCTGCCGTCACAAGTATCCGCCGTGTACTGAGTAAAACACCTAGAGCGGCTAGATGATCCCTTCACGCCCGCTCATTTTTCACAGTGTTGGCCGTGCACCACCTTGTGCAGCAGGCAGTGTAGCAGTCCTTGACTAGGGTGATGATTGTTAATGATTTCTGTGAACACGCACCTAACGACGGAATTCCCGGCTCAAGTTGCGATTAATCTGACATTGTTCGCCCGCTCGTTGGCCGATATGGGCATTCGCAATATATTAAGCACTTCCCAATCAGATTGGCATTGAAATTTATCAGGTGAGGCTGAACGGTCATGAGCGGGGAAGCGAGGCGGTATGTTGTGTTGGACTCATGGCGCGGTATTGCGGCGCTCATGGTCTGTCTATTTCATTTTGCCGGCAATAACCACCTCGCCGATTTGCCCATTGTCACAAACGGATACTTGTTCGTTGACTTCTTTTTTGTCCTAAGCGGCTTCGTGATTACGCATGCCTACGCCGACACCCTGGTAAAATCTGCCACGCTTCCATCTTTCATCGCCATCAGATTTGCCAGATTATACCCGGTGCATGTGTTCATGCTGGCGCTGTTTATTGCATATGAATTTTTGCAGATTTTGGTGATCCATCTTGGTGGGTCAGTCGCTACACCGCCTTTTTCGGAAGCAGCAAGATCACCTGTTGCTATCCTCACAAACCTATTATTCATCCATGGATTAGGCGTTCATGACACGGTCACTTGGAATGGGCCCAGCTGGAGTATTTCGACAGAATTCTTCACCTACATCCTGTTTGGCACTTCCTGCTTTCTCGCATCTGGGCTCAGGATCGCGACATACATCTTGACGATATTTTTGTCTTTATTCATATTAATGAAGTTCAGTACAGATTTTATGGATGCGACATATGACCTTGGTATTTTCCGGAACCTGTACGGATTTGCGATCGGCGCACTAGTCTACTACCTGCTGCAATCCGCCAAAGAAAACCCGCTATTCGGTGCGCTATCAAATACCTGGTCGGAGATCGGGGCGCTCGTCCTGATCGTGGCTTTTATCAGCATTGCTGGCGATCGTTGGATCAGCTTTTTCTCTCCCATCATTTTTGCGATCAGCCTCGTTGTTTTCAGCGCAGAAAACGGGCAGGTGAGCCGTTTTCTGCGCTCCAGTTCTTTCGTATTCCTCGGGAAAATATCTTTTTCTTTATACATGTGCCATCGCTTCCTGCACATGGTGGTTTTTCCGAGCGGTGTACGGATCGTTGAAACTGTGACCGGCATTCCATTTGCAAAGAAAGAAATGACGGCAAATGGCCAACAGATATTGATCGGCGCCGATCCATTTCAGGGCGATGTCGCACTTGTGCTCACTCTGGCCGTGACCATTGTTACCGCATGGCTTCTGCATACCAAAATTGAAATGCCGGTTTACAAATGGGCCAAGAGAAAAATTCAGAGCAGGGATAGCATCCAGTAGTTGCGTTATTTTACGCGGGCCGCATGCAGCGGAGATTGATCTGGCGCATCTTGCTGGTGCGGACCGCTTGCCACGCCGCTTTTCGGCAATAGGCGGTGTATGAACAATCCTGCGACAAGCCCGGCGATGATCCAAGCCGCCGCCGCGGCTATGAAGACGCCTTCAGGTCCGGCGAGTGCCGGAAAGATCATGCCGCTGGAGAGCAACCAGGCGAGGCCCGCATAAAGGGCAATGTAGCGAAAAACGCTGAGCCCGGCACCGAGCAGCGGAAACCCGAGCGGGTTCAAGACGCCGATCCCGGCTTGGAAAACACCAGCCAGAATATACCCGAATGAAACAACAAAAAGATACTGATCGGTGAAGGCGATAATCTCGGGATCATCTGTAAACCACGAGCCTATAGCGCCGCCAAAACTCATCAGCAGAATCATACTGATCAGCCCCCAGAACAAAGCAAACTTCCAGATCCAGCCCTCTGCTTCAGCCAACCGCGTTGGCAATCGGGCGCCGACATTCTGACCAACAAAAGGGCTGACGCCGGTCTGCAGGGCAAAAAAGGGGATCAGCATAAAAGTCTCGATGCGCGCGCCAACAGTGAAGCCTGCGACGGCGTTCTGTCCATAACCGGCAAGTAGGATGACAACAATCGCTGTGGAAAACGGCGCAACCATTTGTGCAAGCGCTGCCGGTGCTGCGAAGCGCAGGATTGAACGAATGTGCCGTGGCAGTGCCTGTACTGCTCGCCAAGAAAGCTCCATCATCCTGTGGCGGATCCCGAGGTAATAGATCGCCACGACCAGAATGGTTCCACGCGCAATGATGGTTGCGTAGGCTGCGCCAGCCATACCCAACTCAGGAAATCCCGCCATCCCAAAAATCATCAACGGTGACAGCACGGCATTTATCACCGCCGCGACGACCATCATGATGCTTGGCACCAGTGCCTCACCATTCGCCCGGATAAGTGTATTGGCAGCAATCGGCGTAATCAGAAACAACAGCCCTGCATACCAGACGTTCATGTACTGATGGACATAGGGCATCAAATTATCCGGCGTTCGAAGCAGGGCAAACACCTCATCGGAAAGCCAGTACATCATGCCCATGAGAACAAAGCTCAGAAGACTGACCAGTACAATTGTGTTGGTTACTAATCGGCGAGCCCGGTCCGGGTTACCTTCTCCGATGGCGCGCGAGACGACCGAAAGCCCGCCATTGCTTAGGCCCATTGACAGCGAACCCATGATAAAAATCACCGGGAAGCAGAATCCCATTGCTGCCAGCTGGTCGGCGCCGAGCTGTCCAATATAGAATGTATCGACAATGTTGAACGCAATGATTGAAAACAGGCCCATGCTCATGGGCCAGCTAACGCGCCACAATATCGGCCCAACCGGACCCTTGGTCAGCTGAGCGCTATCTTTTTGTACAGAAGAACCCCTCATTGCGTCCGGTATAAAGATAGTGACCTGCGACGCCAACTCCTGATCTACCAGATTGCTGAATAGCGCTGCAGCTGGCCAACGGTCTGCACAAGGGTCATGCCCGGAACCGGCAGGAGTTCCCTGTAAGAATCTTTCGAGCGCTCGAAATCGCCTGCCGTCACTATCAGATGTTCAATCCCGCTGATCTCCATTCTGGTACCCGCATCCTACAGTTTCAGTAGCGCAGCACCAAATTTTTTTGGACAGGGGTACCGCGGGTTGACAGTTTTCCAACTGACCGTCACCCTGACGGGCTCTTTGTACGGGTAATGGGAGAATAGTGACATGTCGGGATTGTTGAGGATTGTTGGCTGGTTGGTGCTTCTGGTACTGATCATTGGGGCAGGTGGGTTCTTTTGGTACTTGCCGATTGAAGCCGACAAGCAAATGAACGTCGTCAAAGAACATACTCCTTATGAAATATCAGACCAGGCCGCCGCGTTGCACGCGACATTGCGCGTGTCAGATTTGCATTCCGACATGTTATTGTGGATGCGCGATCCGTCAAAACGACAGACCCGCGGCCACACGGACCTACCGCGCCTGCGCGAAGGCCAGGTCGTCGTTCAGGTTTTCTCAAGTGTCACAAAAACGCCGGCAGGGATCAACTATGAGAAAAATACTGCCGAGTCTGACCGGATCACCCTTCTGGCCATGTCACAGCGATGGCCCATACGTACCTGGGACTCAATTTATGAACGCGCGGTCTATCACGCGGACCGCCTTAAAAAACTGGAGAGCAGCGATGCAGATTTCATCGTAGCACGGACAAAAAGAGATCTTGAAGATGCGTTGGCTGCACGTGAGCAAAATAAATCTGTACTTGTCGGTATCCTGGCAACCGAAGGCGGACATCCACTGGAGGGCAATCTCGAAAATCTCGATGGGCTTTATGACGCTGGCTATCGGATGATCGGCCTGCAGCATTTCTTCGACAACGCCCTTGGCGGCTCCCTGCACGGTGTCTCAAACGATGGCCTGACAGAATTTGGCCGGGCCGTTGTGAATAAGCTTGTAGCAAAAGACATGATGATCGACGTCGCGCATTCGTCCCATCAGGTCGTTCGCGATGTCCTCGCAATGACCGACGAGCCGCTGGTCGTCTCGCACACGGGAATCTATTCCGCCTGTAATGCAAAACGGAATATCCCCGATGAGCTGATAGCCGAAATCGCAGCGCGCGATGGCATTATTGGCATCGGATACTGGGAGGATGTCACCTGTGATGACACGCCCTCTGGTATAGCTAGAGTGATTAAACAAGCCGCTGACAAATTTGGTGTTGAGCACATTGCTCTTGGTTCAGACTATGATGGTACGGTCACGACGACCTTCGACACGTCTGAGTTGGCGGCACTCACCCAGGCATTGATGGATGAGGGCATGAGCGAAGACGACATCAGCCTCGTCATGGGTGAAAACGCGATCCGGTTTTATCTGCAACATCTGCCCCCGGATAATTCTGAATGACGCACAATCGCCTCCGTTAGACGTCTGTTCGCCTTCGAAATTCGGAGCCTGCAAGAGATCTGCAATCGTGTGGGCGATTTCTTCCTGCGCAGAAAATATCGTCAAGCGGTCGATCATAGGTCTCTGAGCAGAGGTGAAAACCACATTCAACGTCCATAAGTGGTCCTGTAATACGCCCCTGATCACGATGGTTACGCAAAGCGCAGATGATCTACGTTCAGCATACGTTACAAGTGGTGCAGATCCAGATTCTCACCTTTCAGGGCAAAAGAGGTTGTGGCACGGCTAAACGTTTTGATGATCTCGTCGGTGAGGCCGTCGGAGAAATATGCCTGATCCGTGATATTCGCTCATATCGACAAAGGGCAGCACGACGATCGTTGCGAGCTCTGCGCCAACGCTGTCAGCTAGGGGCGCCTGCCTAACCTGTGTTGCAAGGCTGTGCCAGAGTTTATCGATCTACCTGCATGGCAAATTTACTGATGACAAAAGGCCAAAGCATGTCGGGAACTGCAAATAGTATGCCCGGCAAATCCCGCCGGTCGTGTATCATGGCACTTCGTAATATGATCACATTCACGCATGTACGGCCCGATGCCGGTTCAAGCTATCGGGTCAGAAAAAGTCGGAGAAGAGCATGGCAGCAGCGGACCAAAGACCCATAGAATCAGGGTTTCACGCAAAATCATCAGCGGCTGAAGTTGTCGAAGGCATCGACCTTTCAGGCAAAACCGCGATCGTCACTGGCGGATATTCTGGTATCGGAATTGAGACGGTTCGAGCCCTGGCTGGTGCAGGCGCTGCCGTGGTGGTGCCGGCCAGGCGTGTGGACGCGGCCAAAGCTGAAGTTAAGGGAATCGAGGGCAGCGTGATCGTTGCGGAAATGGATTTGGCGGACCTCGGCAGTGTGCGCAGGTTTGCAGATGAGTTTCTAGCGACGGGTCATGCGCTCAACTTGTTGATCAATAACGCCGGCATCATGGCCTGCCCGCTAGCGCGCGTCGGACCTGGATGGGAAAGCCAGTTCGGTGTCAACCACCTCGGCCATTTCGAATTGGCCCGCCGCCTCACCCCCGCCTTACTCAAAGCGGGCAGCGCCCGCGTCGTCTCGCTTTCTTCCATCGCCCATGGGCGGGGCGATGTGCATTGGGACGATCCGCACTTCAACAATCAGGATTATCAAAAATGGGAAGCCTACGCGCAAGCGAAAACAGCCAACAGCCTTTTCGCTATCGGCTTCGATGCGCGGCACAAAAGCGACGGCGTGCGAGCGTTCGCTGTTCACCCCGGCGGCATCATGACGCCGCTGCAACGTCATTTAACGACCGAAGAAATGGTTGAGCTCGGCTGGATGAATCAGGATGGGACAATGCCGGACGTTGTGAAGGCAATCTTCAAGACGCCGGAGCAGGGCGCATCGACCAGCGTTTGGGCAGCAACGGCACCAAAACTGGATGGCCGAGGCGGCGTTTACTGCGAGGATTGCGATATCGCGCAACTCGCAACGGAAGAAAGTCAGCGCTGGGAGCATGTGCGGTCATGGGCCTGCGACGATGCAGGCGCAGAGCGTCTGTGGGCCATGAGCGAGGAAATGATAGCCAAGGTGTAGGGACCATGCTGGTTAAGTCTAAAAATTTTACCGAGTCAGAGCTGGATCATTTCCGGGAGTTGCAGAGCACGTCGTTTGCCATACTAGAAGAAACCGCGGCTGAATTGTATGCAGGCCAGAGCGAAAAGGAAGTCGGGCATTTGCTGTTCAAACGCTACCGCAAAGCAGGTGCGACGGCCTTCTTCCATCTGCCGGTCGTCCTGTTTGGAGGCCGAACGGCGCTGCCAGGCAACTGGAAGATCGGCCATTTCTACCCCAAGGACCAAAGCCTTCAGCCGGGCGACAGCGTCATTCTTGACGCGGCACCGCTGTTCAGTGGGTATATGGTTGATACGTCATACTCGTTTTGTTTTGGTGAAGACGCCGAACACCGGAAGATGATGAGCGGTCTGTCGCAATTCCGGCAGAGTGTGCTTGAAGCGGTAACGATTGGCGAGACATTCAAATCCATCGCTGACAAAGTCGCAGCGGACATCACCGCGCAAGGCTATGAACCGGTGCATACCAAACATCCAGGCGAAGTTCTCGGCCACCGGGCCTTAAAAACAGTGCCGCTTCCGTTTACATGGCGCATCAAGGGATTTGATGGCTTGTCGCTCGGCTGGTTTATCGCCAAGGGCGAGGCGGCGCGCCGTGGTCTTGGTCGCGAAGCACCAACCTGGAATTTTCGCACAACATCTGATCATCCGCCTCATGATGGTTTATGGCTGGTTGAGCCACACGCCGGCGCCGGTCCGATCGGGGCCAAATGGGAGGAAATCCTCGTTATCCAAGATGGCAAAGCCTTCTGGCTAGACGACGAACCACCTCATGTTCGTCAATGGGCACAGATCACTGCCGGCACTAATTACCGGCCACAGAACAAGCTCGCCTGACAACCGCAGGTGAGAAAAGGAGACGCCCGTGTCCATTTCCGGAAGCTGCCATTGCGGCAAACTCGCATTCACCCTGGAAGATGAACCGACAGAAGTGATGCAATGCAACTGCAGCATCTGCCAGCGCAAAGGCTATCTGCTCACATTTGCACCTGCCGACCAGGTGACGATCACCGCCGATGCTGCAGACCTCGCCGCTTACACTTTCAATCATCACAACGTGCAACATCAGTTCTGCAAAAGCTGTGGCTGCGCACCCTTTGGAACAGGCAAGGACGGTCAGGGCAACACCGTATACGCGCTCAATCTACGCTGCGCTGATGCTGATCTCGAAAAGCTGCAGATCAACGCGTTCGACGGCGCTGCATTGTGAGCCATGGCTACTACATTTGATATTCGCCTCGGCAGGGAAGAAGATCTAGCCGCGATTCCTGTTGTAGAAATCGCTGCGGCAAAGTTGTTCCCGGCCGACCGCCTGCCCGATCCTGAAGAAACGCTCTCTTATCAGGCTCTGGTGGCGGCGTTAGACAACGGATTGCTCTGGGTTGCGCAAAGCGGGACGCTGACAGTCGGTTTTGCCGTGGCCACAACTATCGGCGATATATTGCATTTGGAGGAGATTGCCGTTTCACCGGATTTTGGCAGGCGCGGCATCGGAACAGCATTGCTGCAACGCGTGAGCGATGAAGCGCAAAAAAGAAAGCTCGCATCCGTTACTCTGACTACATTCGAAGATCTCCCCTGGAATGCTCTATTCTATGAGCGCGAAGGGTTCCAAAAACTCTCACCAGAAAAAACTGGCGAGAGACTTCAATATATTCTTGACGCAGAGCAAAGGGCAGGCCTGATCGGTCGCGTTGCTATGGTGTTACCGATCATATGAGCTCAGAGATTTCGCTCGACCGCAATCTCTCTTATTTGCTCAAGTTGCCAGTCTTCAACGAGCCCCAGACCGTGAACATTGTAGATTTTTTCAACATCCAGGCCTGATTGATCTAGCCATTCTACAAACCAGATCGACAGTTCAACCGATTCCGGCAGCGGAAAAACGCTCTCCGGTACAGGATAAACAAATCCCGTTGTGTAAAGAATCTTCTGCTTTGGCAGGTACACCATAAGGTAATTGTCGGCCTTCGGATTATCGTCTGGCAACTCGATCAGTTGTACTTCCATCGTATCGTCCCGGATGGTGCGGGTGCCCCTTACGATTTCGATTTCCGGGCTGGCCAGTAAGGGCGTTATGCGATTAGTGCCTCCCGGCATCGACTGAGGTCGGTTGGTAATCATCTTCGCGGATGCCGCACCGGCTAGGAACGTTGCACCGGCATCGGCAAATGGCATAAAGCCACCGATATGATCGCTGTGATGGTGAGATAGAACGAGGTAATTAACCGGTTTGTCTGGCGCGGTTTCTGCGATCGCTCTCAAATACTTACGCCCAAGAGCATCGATGTCGTCGCCAATCGACCAGTTTTTGGGTGGTATCTGTAGCATCTCATACCAGCCAGTCGGTGCATCAACTGCCAGTACGAAATCGGCAAACTCTACAAACATCAGATGAAATCCCGGCCGCAAACTGCGCACCATATGGACACCGTCTCCAACGGTTTCTACTTGCACAGGTCGCTCCCCGTACGGAATGAAATTGTCTATTGAATCAGGTTGAGCGGGCGGATCGCCTACCTCAATATTGTCAGGTGGCAAAAAGGCCTCTTCACTCGTGCCTAATACCACGGCCATTCGACCTTTTTTCAGCACGGATTTACCCAGGACTGAGGTGAACTGGCCCGGCACCATTAGAAACTCAGGTTGAAGCTGGTAGTCTCTCCAAACCCAAGCCATATTGACAGACCCCAACAATGGCATGTCCACACTGGTTCTTGACGAATGAAGAAGGTTTGTCTCAGCATCAATGAGCAGATAAAGTTCGGCGCCGGCCGGCGTTTCATACGAAACGGCGTGCATGTCCCGATCGGCAACCCGAGCAGGTGGCAGAAGGGTTAGGGGACCAGTTGCCTCAATGACCTCCGCCAGTAACAGGTTCGGCAAGTTGCGCATGTATCGGTCTTGCGCATCGACAACGCTTTGTCGTGGCATATACCCGCCATTCTTTGCTTGGCGATCGATAAAAAGGATCCGACGCTCACTATCGTAGATCTCGCGCAGGATTTGGTTCGATGAGTAATAGTTGAACCAGTCAATGTCATACCCTACCCGGCCACCTTCAACATCTACAGAAATCCGTTCACGGATCGGTGTTGGTTCCGGCCGGTCAGGCGAGCGCCCTTGCAATCGTACGGTTAGATCGAACGTCCCGTCCAGGGAGATCGTCACTCCATCGCGGCGAATTATGTCAATTCCGCCATGGGCTTCCAATGCCCGCGCGATGATTTCGCGTGCCGAAAGGTCAGCCCGCTCAGCGTCCGGCGTCTTGCCTTGGGTGCAGCCATCCAAGGCAAGGGCCATAATCGTTATCAGCCAAAAAACTACGAATTTCCCCATGGCGCTCTCCATCAAACCATCTACTAATTATTCCGTATTTGATTTGTTTGCCAAGGCGGTATTCCCAAGGAGATCTCCTGACCTGCTCAGCTCGCCACTTTACTCGCCATACCCTTCCGGCAAAACAAGCCCCGTATGGTGCGCGATAAACGCCCACATGTCGGCATATTCCTCAATTACTTTCTCTGTAGGTTTGCCTGAGCCGTGACCGGCCCGCGTTTCTATCCGAATCAGTTTTGGCGCAGCGCCAGTGTCTGCTGCCTGCAACGCCGCAATATATTTAAACGAATGCCCCGGCACCACTCGGTCATCGGTATCCGCTGTCGTCACCAGTGCGGGCGGCAATTCAACGCCGTCGACAATATTATGATATGGCGAGTAGGCATAGTTGTACCGGAAATCTTCTTCATTGTCGGATGGTTTCGCATAATCATCCGTCCACAAACGGCCGGCGGTAAATTTGTCGAACCGCAACATGTCCATAACACCGACAGCGGGCAATGCCGCTGCAAATAGATCTGGGCGCTGGTTCATTACCGCACCAACCAGCAAACCGCCATTTGAGCGACCATAGATCGCCAGCTTTTCCTTGGTGGTGTAGCCCTCAGCGATCAGATATTCGGCAGCGGCGATAAAGTCGTCAAACACGTTTTGTTTGTTCATCAAGCGACCAGCATCGTGCCATTCCTTGCCGTATTCGCCACCGCCGCGCAGATTGGCGAGCACAAACACGCCGCCCATTTCCATCCAGGCGAAATTGGTAATGGAAAAACGCGGCCGAATGGTAATGTCGAAGCCGCCATAGCCATACAAAAGCGTCGGCGCTCCTGCAGAAACATCAAGGCCTTGTCTGTGGGCAATGAACATCGGGATGCGGGTGCCGTCGCTCGAGGCATAAAACACCTGCTTTACAACATAAGATGAAGGGTCGAACGGCGTCTCTGGTTGTTTGAATGGTTCACTTGCGCCGGTTTCGGTGTTCAAACGGTAGATAATGGACGGCGCATTGTAGCTGGAAAAAGAATAGAACGTCTCTGGATCATCGGCCGACCCCTCAAAACCGCCAGCCGTGCCAACACCCGGCATTTCGACGACAGCGGCGGCGGACCCATCAAACCCGTACATCCGGACAACGGATTTCACATCTTCCATATATTCGGCGATGATTTTGCCGCCCACAACAGCGGCGTCTGACAACACATTGTCACTCTGCGCGACCACTTCGCGCCAATTTTCCTCAGCATAGTTGTCGAGGCCGATCGCAACGATCCGCCCGCGTGGTGCATTCCGGTTGGTTATCGCATAAAGCGTGCGCTCTACCGCACCGATGAAAACGTAATCGTTTTCGAAACCCCTTATGATCAGCTCAGGCTCGCTTTCCGGATCGGCAAGGTCCTTTACGGCGATCTCGTAGACATCATCAGTTCCCAGTGACATGAAGATGATCAAGAACCGGTCGCCCGCAACATAGGCACCGACGGAATGATCAGGGTTTTTTGGCCGTGAATAGACGAGCGTGTCGTCTCCCTGAGCATCACCAATCTTGTGAAAATACAGCGCCTGGTTGAAATTCAGGGACTGAAAAGTCTCGCCTTCTGCCGGCTTCGGGTACCGTGAATAGAAAAAGCCGGAGCCATCCGGCGCCCAGGAAAGGGCTGAAAATTTCACCCATTCAATCGTGTCCTCGAGAGTTTCACCGGTCTCAACATTCAATACTTTCAGTATGCGCCAGTCCGTGCCGCCATCCTGAATGGAATAAAGGACATGTGATCCGTCTGGGCTGGGTATAGTTGCAGAAAGAGCCGTTGCGCCGTCATCGGACCAGCCATTAGGATCAATCAGAACCCGCGGTTCGGCGTCGAGACTATCCTGCACATAGTAGACATACTGGTTCTGCAAGCCGTCATTGCGCCGGAAAAAGTATTTCCCGCCATCTTTTTCCGGCACCGTAAATTTTTCATAGTCCCACAGGGTCAACAGGCGTTCTTTGATGCGGCCGCGATCTTTGAGGGTATCAAGATACGCAAAGGTCAGCGCGTTTTGCGCCTCGACCCATGCTGCGACATCGTCGGATTCGCGCACATCCTCCTCGAGCCAGCGATAGGGATCGGCAACGCTGGTGCCAAAGAAATCATCCCTCTGGTCAACCGTTGCGGTCATCGGATACTGAAGCGGCGCGACCTGCGCTACCTCGATGGCGTCTGCGACATCAGTCCCGGCGCTGTGCTGGTCGCACCCTGCCACCACCAAGGCTGCTGCGCTTATCACCCATTTTTTCATTAATCTGGCTCCCTGAAGCGTTAATTTTTTCGGCACCCTAATGGTCCCCCGGAGCTGTGGCAATCCGGGTGATTTCGGGCATCTTGGCATTTATGAATATATTAACGGACCCAACCTAGAATTGCAGGGCTTTAGGTCGCGCATTCCGTGGGGTTTGCCGATGCTGGTTCCGAATTTATCGCTACGCTCGCATCCGCTGTTGCCAATCCATCGTCATGAGCAACCGTCAAACCGGGATGCGGAGAATGGCTCAAGATGCAATCCAGAACCGACAAAAACGTCGCCCTGGCCCATGGTGTTTGGGGCTATAGCATTCACAGTGCTGATTGTGTCATCGCTTACCTGGTCGAGTTGGCGCAGCGCCGGTTTCACCGAAGACGCAACGGCGCGGGCCGCAAAATTTGAAAACCTAGCAGGCCAGATTGAATATCTGGACGAAGTGTTGACCAGTTCTGCACGCCTTGCAGCAAGTACTGGGGACCTGGCTTGGGAAGCGCGGTACAAACATCATGTCCCGTTCCTTGATGAAGCGATTGCACAGGCGATCGCCATTGCTGGCGACGAAGATGCCAATTATGGCGTCGCACAAACTGAAAATGCCAACCAAAAACTGATTGAAATAGAGGCCCGCGCGCTTGAATTGACACGTCAAGGCGCCAAGGATCGGGCTCTCAGCCTCCTCGTTTCAGACAATTACATCGTGCAAAAAGAGCTTTACTCTCAGGGCCAGGAGATATTTCTGGACCGGCTGCGGACAGAACTTGAAACCGCGACCAGTGAAGAAAGCCGGTTGATCTATGGTGCCTTGATCGCGCAAACGGCCATTCTTGTTCTGGCTTTTCTGGGGTCACTTTTTCTGGTCCAGCGATTGTACCTGCAACAAAAACAGGTTGGACTTGTCAACAATCAGCTTTTGCGGGCAAAAAAGGAAACTGAAGAGGCAAGCCGTATTTATACGGATCTTTATCAAAATGCGGCGATCGGAATCTGCCGAACAAGCGTGGACGGCAGAGCAGTATTTGCCAACGACGCCTTCATCGCGATGATGGGCTATGAAAGTGAAGCTGATTGGCTCGCGGCAGGGGTGGATATGGAAACCGAATGGTATGTGGATGGCGATCGGCGAGATGCGTTTTTGAGAGAGGTCGAACAAAGCGATGAAGTCACAAATTTCGTCAGCCGAATTCGTCGTCAAGCCACAGGTGAGATCATCTGGGTATCTGAAACGTTCCGTGTCATCCGTGACGACGATGGAACAATCCAGTTTTTTGAAGGTACGATAGAAGACATTACCGCCCGCATCGCGGCTGAAGAAAAACTAAGCCTGGCCTCGGAAACTGCAGCCCGTGCCAATCGATTGAAATCAGAATTTCTCGCCAATTTCAGTCATGAAATCAGAACACCGTTAAACGGCGTTCTGGGGATGGCGCAATTGCTTGATTCAACATCGCTCGATGAGACCCAGCGTAAGTATACAAAAATGATCCGTTTGTGCGGTGAAGCGCTGCTTTCGCTGATCAACGATGTTCTCGACATCTCAAAAATCGATGCCGGTCTTATCGAAGTTGAACAAACACCCTTCGATCTCGTTGATCTGTTGAAAAGCGTCGAAGACGCCGTTGCGGGCACGGCGCTCCAGAAAGGTATTTTCATCCATCACAAACGCCAGTCCGATATGCCTACAGAATTTGTTGGTGATGAAAAACGCATCAAACAAATCCTCATCAATCTCGCTGGCAACGCCGCCAAGTTCACTGAACAAGGCTCGATCACTTTTGCGATCGATCAATTGGAAAATGGCAAGGTCAGATTTTCTGTCGCCGATACGGGCCCTGGCATTGCCATCGATCAGCAACAAACAATCTTTGAACGATTTACGCAGGCCGATGGTTCGATCACACGCAAGCATAATGGCAACGGACTGGGTCTGGCGATATCGCGTGATATTGCCCGTCTGATGAGTGGTGAAATCGGCATCAATAGTACACCGGGTGAAGGCTCAACCTTCTGGTTTTGCGTGCCCCTGACAGCGGTCGAGCCGGCGACGGTGGGCGTTGTCTATGACGGCAGGACGAAGCAGACAAGCCTTACATCCAATTAACCGATCAGTCAGGGGATGAAACCGTGAAACCGCAACACCAATTGCGGACCTTTTTGATCGTCGGTGATGGAGATGCAACTGATTCAGCAAATGTAAGCCGGCCCGGTCGACCTGGACCTGATCAATATACAGGCGAGAGCGGTGAGGAAGCCATAAAAATGATCCGTTAATTTGGCGCACCGTATACGGACATCCAGATTATTGTGCTGACGCCCGCTGCCTGCCGGGCAACTCGCCAAGCCACGTACAACTGCTTGAGCCGATACAGCAACACACGGTCGAAAATTGCCAGAAAAGCCTGGTAAATCGTTTATGGTCGCGACAGGAGCGCCCGTGGCATCCGTTAAAGATGTGATCGCTGACGCAGAACGAGGATCCGCATGTCGTTGGAAGCTGCAATTGCCGTAACGCGTTTTGGCCTTGGTGCCAAAAAGGGCGAAATTGACAAAGTGTCCGTCAATCCGCAGGGCTGGCTCTTTGACCAGGTGTCGCCTAAGAAACTGACGCCTTTCCCGCAGGCACCGGGCATAAAAACGGCCCGCGAAAATATTGAATGGCTGATGCAGTTTCAACGCTCGGTGAGGCGCGGGCGGCGTAGCGGCGGTGACCCTCAACCATCGCAGGATCAGCAAAGAGAGTATCGTCAAAAACTCCAGCAAATAGCAATCAGTGAGGTCCAGGCGCGGTACCTTTATGCCAGCACCACGCCCGTTTCTTTTCACGAACGCCTGGTCCGTTTCTGGTCGAACCACTTCTCGGTCTCGGCAATCAATCCACAAATGACAGCCGTTGTCGGCGCCTATGAGCGTGAGGCAATCCGGCCCCAAATTCTCGGCAGTTTCCGGGATCTTCTGGTCAGCGCAATCGATCACCCGGGTATGTTGATCTATCTCGACAACTGGCAGTCGGTCGGACCAAATTCAGCTGCAGGTCGTGCCTTTGACCGTGGCCTCAACGAAAATCTCGCCCGGGAAATCCTCGAGCTGCATACGCTTTCATCGGTAGGCGGATATACACAAGCAGATGTCACCGAATTCGCTCGGGCACTCACAGGCTGGACGGTCGGTAACAATGCCTTCGAGCAAGACCGGATGGGTGAAGCGTTCTTCTTTTCGCGCATCCATGAGCCCGGTACCCGCATCGTCATGGGCAAACGCTACAATGCAAGAGGGCGGCAACAGGCGCTCGAGATTCTGGAAGACCTGGCTGTCCACCCGATGACAGCCCGGCACATCGCCATCAAACTTGCCCGCCATTTTACCAAAGATGACCCCCCGCTCACACTGGTCAGCCGGCTTGAGCAGGTCTTTCTGGATACGGACGGTGACCTCCCTGTCGTCTACCGGGCGCTGGTTGAGGCGCCTGAACCATGGGACACCTTGCTGACAAAGCTTAAATCCCCAGAAGACCTGCTCATCTCGGCGGCGCGCTATTTTGGCCTGCAGTCAATCTTTGCCGGTATGCCGCGCGAAACCCTAACCTCTCTTGCCCAACAGCCATTTAATGCACCGTCACCGGAAGGCTGGCCGGATACAGAAGAAGGCTGGCTCGGCCCTGATGCAATCATGAAACGGATTGAATGGGCCAACCGCGTCGCCGCCAGAACACCAGATGTCGACGCGCGGCAATTCGTCGGCGGCGCGTTGGCTGACCTCGCATCGCCGGATACGGTTCAGGCGGTGCGCCTCGCAGAGAGCGGCGAACAGGCATTGGCAATCGCGCTGATGAGCCCGGAATTCCAGAGGAGATAGATGATGACAAATCTGACTCGCCGCACTGCCCTGACCCTGCTAGGTGGCCTCACCGTCGCTTCAACTGGTGCGCTTGCCTTTGCACAAGGTGTCGAGGACCGAAAGTTCGTCTTCGTCATATTGCGCGGCGGCCTTGATGGCCTCGCCGCTTTAATCCCCGATGATCCGGCGGTGGAAGCCGCACGCGGAGGTCTTCTCCCACCCAAAAATGAGCGACGCACGATAGCCACCGGTTTCGGTCTGCATCCGGCGCTTGAAAATCTGCACGAGTTTTACAAAGCGGGCGAGGCGACGTTCATACATGCCTGCTCGACACCCTATCGCGCGCGCTCGCATTTTGACGGGCAGGATGTGCTAGAGAGCCTCGGCACCGAAGGCGCGCGCGAAGGCTGGCTCAACCGCGCGCTTCAGGTCCTGCCCGGTGCTACCGGTCTTGGCATAGGCCCAGCGGTGCCATTGATCCTTCGCGGCCCGGCGGAAGTCAGCAACTGGTCGCCGTCGGTATTCGCTGCCGTCGATGACGACTTACTGGCGCGTCTTCAGTATCTTTATGCGGCTGATACAAGCCTTGCAGCAGCGCTCGCGACAGCCCGGGAAACCGACATGGCAACGATGGGTATGGGCGGTGCTGGCCGGCGCGGGCCAGGCGCTGCCATCACGGAGGAATTCAGCGCCGCCGGCAAATTGATGGCGGCGGCTGGCGGCCCCGGCATCGGCGTCATAGCCGTCGGCGGTTGGGACACGCACGCCAATCAACAGCGCTTGCTGCCCCTGCAGTTTAGCGGGCTCGATAGCGGCCTTGCATCGTTAAAAAAAGAACTCGGCATTCACTGGCCCCGGACAGTTGTTGTGCTCGCCTCGGAGTTTGGCCGCACTTTCCGGGAGAACGGATCGCAGGGGACCGATCATGGCACTGGCGGCCTCGTCACCTTGCTCGGAGGTGCCGTGAACGGCGGTCGCATGACCGGCGACTGGCCTGGCCTCAAGCCAAAAGAGTTATACGAAAACCGCGATCTGTTCCCGGCCAATGATATGGTTGCGATCTTAAAAGGTGTCTTGCGCGATCATCTGGGTGTCGAGAGAAAAGACCTCGATCAAATAGTCTTCCCCGGCTCAGGCAGCACAGCAGACGGCCTCGTCAGCGCCTGGCCACACTTGGTTTCTTCAAGGTAGCCTGCCATCTCGCTTGTAAGAGTGACCAACCTTGCCCCACCAGCTGGTCCCCGCTACCTTCACTTGACGGAACAGGGGAGGCCCATCCGATGACAACCGACCAGCCCGCGCCCGCCGAAGAACCAGACGCGCCCGGTTTGATGCAACGTCCAGGCGCCATCTGGCTGATTTTCGGCAGCATTGCCGTCTTCCTTCTGATGATTACGATTCTCATCGCTAACCTGGTTGATCCAGCACCGCCCAAAACCATCCGTCTGGCAACAGCTGCACCCGGCGGCGCCTACGCAGCAGGCGGCGAGGCACTGCGCCGTCGCCTCGCTGAAGAGGGGATCACAGTTGAGCTGGTCGAAACATCCGGTTCGGTCGAAAACTTCGCACTGCTCACGGCGGAAGAAGCGCCGGTTGATGCGGCAATTCTACAAGGCGGTATCGGGGTCGGCGCAGCGGCAGGGCAGGACCTCCAGTCTCTCGGGTCATTGTTCTTCGAACCCCTGTTCGTCTTCACCCGCACTGATCAGAACATCCTTGATTTGCGGGACTTGCGCGCAAAGCGCATCGCTGTTGGCCCGGAAGGCTCCGGCACCAGAGCGCTTGCCACAATGCTGCTTAACGAAAATGATCTCGGGCCGGATGATGTCACGCTATCTGAAGAAGGTGGCGCCGGTGCCAGAGGCGCCCTCGAAAATGGCTGGGTCGATGCCGCCATTTTTGTCACCGCACTGGATCGGCCCTATATTCAGGCGTTGCTCGAAGAGCCATCCGTCAGTCTGCTCGGCTTTCAACGCGCGGATGCTTATGGCCGCCGCCATCGTTATCTCTCTGCTATCACGTTGCCTCGCGGTGTCATAGATCTGGCGCAGGATATACCGTCAACGGATACTATCATGGTCGCACCAGCGGCGTCACTCGTCGTCAACCCCGACCTGCATCCGGCCCTGCAGGAACTTCTGCTTGAAGCAATCTTTGACGAATACAGCGACGGCAATGTTCTCGTGCCGCGTGACACATTCCCGCGCGCAGACCTGACGGCCTTTCCATTGACCGATGAGGCAAGGCGCTATTTTACCAGAGGTGGCCCGCCCTTTCTGCAGCGCTATCTGCCATTCTGGGCTGCCAATCTGGTCGATCGACTCTGGGTCTTCATGATCCCACTGGCAACGCTGCTTTATCCATTGATCAAGGCGGCACCACCGATTTATCGTTGGCAGGTCCGCAGGCGGATTATCCGCTGGTATCGCGATTTGCGGCAGCTGGAACTCGATGGCCGCAGTGCCGGGACCGCGGATGAAAAATCTCATGTCCGCGCTGAACTCACACGCATTTTGCGCGAAGTCGGCGATCTTGAAGTGCCGCTGTCCTACAATGATGACGTCTACCGGTTGCGCAGCCATATCCGCTTCGTGGATCAGCTATTGATGGAAACAGAAAATAGAGAAGCTGGTAATGCAGGGGCAGCACTTTAAGTCATTCACCATCGGGAGGAAAAAAATGGTATTAAAGTTCTGGGGCAGGTGCCTGGTTTGCTCTATTCTGATTTCCGGATGCACAACCAGCAATCAAAACGTGGTTGCGGAGCTGTTTTCAGCTGACCGTGCGTTCTCCGCCAAGTCCGAAGAAATCGGTGCGGGAGACGCCTTCGTGGCCTTCGCGGCAGACAATGTGCGTGCGTTTCCGTCGCGCAAACCGACCTTAAAGGGCAAAGAAGCATTGGCGGGCTGGACAGGCGGATGGTCACCGGATCGCACTGTCACATGGGAGCCTGAAGAGGCGTTCGCAAGCGCATCAGGAGATTTTGGCTATACATGGGGGTATGCAGAGTTTCGCGGCGAAGCCGAAAACGGCGAACCCGAAGTGTCCTATGGCAGATATTTAACAATATGGCAGCGCCAACCCGACGGTGAGTGGAAGTGGATCGCAGATATCGGCAATTCTGCACCGCCGCCGGGAGAGAGGTAGAAATTTCATGAAAAGGATTGTAGCCGCGGTCGTAACGGCTTTAATCTTAATCCTCGGCGGGGGCCTTTTCTGGCTCGATTCCTTGTTTGAGGAGCGGGACGCGAAATTCGTCCCGTCAATCGCTGGAGAGCTTGACGCTAAATCCGTGCTTGCGGTGTTCGCCCACCCTGACGACGAACAACTCATCACCGGTCTGTTGATCCGGGCGAACAAAAAAGATGGCGCCGTCACTCGAATAATTACCTCGACCAAGGGTGAGGCAGGTACGCCGCTGCCACAGATTAGCCGGACAGAAGAGCTGGGCATTATTCGGCATGCAGAGGTTTTAAAAAACGGCTACGCACTTGGCGTGAAAGAGCAGCTGGTCTGGGATTACCCGGATGGCGGCTTGGCAGATGCAAACTATGAAAAATATGTCGCGCGCCTGAAAAACCAGATCTCTCTCTGGCAGCCGGACCTGATCGTCACCTTCTGGCCAGAAAGTGGCTTCTCCAATCACGCGGATCACAAACGTGTCGGGCGCGCGACGACAGAGGCAATCAACCGGCTGCGCGCGCTAAACCCCGAAACGGCCCCCAAAGCGATTGCCTATATTCTCGCGCCGCGGCCAATGATGCAAAAGTTCGGGGGCGAAACAGGGTCAATCGTTGCCGGGAACCAGCCTGACCCGACACATGCGATGTCGGGCGAAGGCTGGGCTAAAATCCGGGGCTGGGATATCCATGCCTCGCAGAGAGGCTACGTTCAAAAAAACTATGGTCTGCCCCCGGCAATCGTTCATCGCCTCTACGATAAAGAGCATTATTACGTTCAGACCTATTAGCAACACGCCCGCTACTGCGCCGCAACCGCCGGATCGTGTCCGAAACGTAATAAGACGGCGACCCGTCGATTTGCTAAGGCAGTTTCAGGGCGCAAGTAACGAGGCACAAAATGATGCAGTTTGTGATGATTGCCGCCCTGGCGATCCTTGGATCAACACTGGAAAATCCAACCAGTCCCGAAATTTCCACAACCGACTACCAAAAAGTGGACCTTGCCATCAGTGAGACGATGCGCGCGCATCACTACAATCCGGCGGAGCTGAAAACAGACGCCTACAGACAAATAGAAGCAGCCGTCACCGCATTGGCAGCGGATGTCCAAACCGATGAAGCATTCATCGACGGCTTTCGGGACATCTGGAAAAAGGGTCCGTTCTCGCACGTTGAGTTAAGCAAGGCGAAGCAATCAGCAAAAGATCTGGCGGCCTATCTTGATGATTTGCGGGTCGGTGAAGATGCGGTGGCGCTCACATGGAACGGTGATGCCGCGATCCTGACCGTCAACACGATGATGGGCGTTGACACGATTGAACATATAGATGCGGCGTATAATGAGATAACGTCGCGAGATGCCGACAAGCTGATCATTGATCTGCGCCAAAATGGCGGCGGCGCCTTCGCCGTCCGCCCGCTCGTTGGTCACTTGATCAGCGAACCGATCGATGGTGGTGGATTTGTCTCACAAAGCTGGAACGCCGCGCATGACAGCCCACCGACCAGATCCGACATTGTCGCAGTGGCGCCGTGGGAAGGCTGGTCGATCAGGGCATTTTGGGCCGACGTTCAGGAAGCGCCTCTCGTAAGGCTGAGCTTCTCGCCAATCGAACCGGTCTACGATGGGCCGGCCTTCATGCTGACCAGCAGCAAAACCGCCAGCGCGGCCGAACTGGCTACTGATGCTCTGTCGAGTTCAGGGCGTGCCGTTGTCATCGGGGAGACGACAGCCGGTGAGATGCTCTCGCAAAAAATATACGACATCCCCGGCGGGTTTCATTTGAGCTTGCCGATTGCGGATTATTATTCAGTCGAAAACGGCCGCATCGAAGGAGCAGGCGTGATGCCCGATATAGAGACAGACGCCGCGTCAGCATTGGCTGTGGCGTTGCAACAATAAGATCCGTATAAGGTGGAAAAGCGCGCCGATATCAGACGCGCTCACCATGGGGTTTAATCGCGAGGTCGCGACAGCTTAAAAAAGATAACCGCCAGGATTGCTGCAACCATCGCGCCGATCGGCAGGCCGATAATAGCTGGCAAGGCCATAATGCCATTAACAAAATGGGCCGGGAATATCGAGTAGGCGAGATCTATTGACCAGTTCAAAAAACTCAAATGATCTGTGATCAGTGTACGCAGGTCCAGGTCCCAGCCTACGCTCTCATTGGTGGCCGCCAGCCACGCAGCAAAAACAGCGAGGCCCGCACGGCTGACTGCGCCAAACGCAAACAACCAGCCAAGTAGTCCAAAAAATCCACGCATACCATCTCCTCTCCTTCAACCAGCCCCATAGACTCATATGGGGTCCCGCTAAAGGAGTCGCAAGACGCGGTATGACGCACAGCGCCGCCTCGAGGGGCTTCAGTTGAGCCCCCCAATCAGCGATCACCAGTCAGTCGAAAACGGCCGGGTAGAAGGCGTTGACAGCGATCGGTGCGCGGCCCGTTCTTTATCTGACGAGCACCGGTGCGTGTGCGTGAGCGTAAAACCTATTCTGCAGACGCCGGATACATCGCGACAAAAAAAACCTTCTCATCGTGCCGGGTGGTGGAGACTGAGTGGCGGGGTGGAAGGGAAACCGTGACTAATCCAGAGCGCTATAAATCGGGGTCAGTCCTGCTGCTGCGGCATCGCGGCTTGGTGCTGGTTGGTCGAAGCGGTCGCGGTAGACCCAGATATTGGTCATCACGTGTTCGACAAAATCCCGAGCTTCAGGATTGGGAATGGATTCTAGCAACAGTAACTGATCCGTAATTCCCGTTTTCTGTTTGAAACGGCGCAAATTTCCAGGCCCCCAATTATAGGCAAGCGTCATTTCAAAGAGATCGCCATCGGTATATCTGGAGAGCAACTCTTGTACATAGGACTGCCCAAGCTGCATGTTGTATCCGGGATCGGACAAGCGGCTCCGCTGCGATCGATATTGCAGTGTCTGGTCACCGGCAACAAAACTTGCCGTGCGCGGCATCAGTTGCATTAGGCCAACAGCCCCGACCCGGGAGCGGGCATTGGTCATGAATTTGCTCTCCTGGCGGATCAATCCGAACAGGATCGCGCGATCCAGTGTAAAGCCTCCATTGGGGGCAAAGTCCGGAACCGGATAAAGCCCGGCCTGCAGGTGCGTGTTCTGTAGATCTTCGGCGCCAGACGCGAGCGCCATTGTCACCTGCGCGGCCCACAGATCGAGGTCAAAAGCGACGGCCATCAGTGCGTCATCGTCGGCGGCGGTCAATTCGCCATGGGCCCAGCGTAACTCTGCCTGCGCCAGATCATATTGCCCGGCCTGCGCCAGCGCTGCTGCCCGCATCACCCGATTGCTTCGGGTGGTAAGTGTGAGCCAGGCACTCTCAGTTAGCGTCGGCGGTTTCCAATCGAGGTTGGCATCTTGGCCCAGTTGCCCGAGCGCAAGCTGCCCGTAAAACGTATACGGATATTGTGCGGCGATCTGTAAATTCGGCAGGACCTGATCAGCCGCGCCGGTCGCCAGTGCTGCGCGCGCCGCCCAAAAGCCGGCAGCGGATCTGAGTTCCGGTTCCTGATATGGCACCGCCGCCATTCGTGCAAAAAAGTCAGCTGCTGTCACACGGTCGCCGGCCCGCCAATGGGTCAGCCCAGCGATCCAGTAGGCGAGTACGGCAGTATCGCCGCTGCGCTTTGCGGTCTCGGTTGCGATCTGTTTTGCCTGAGAGGTTTTCTCATTGTAATAATAGGCCGCGGCAATCCATGAGCGCATCCGGTCATATTGCGTGGTGGTCAGTTGATTACGGTAACGGCTGGAACTGATATAGTTCAGCGCCTGCGTCGGCCGGTCCAGTTTGTTCAGATAGCGGACATAATTCTCGATACGCCGCACTTCGGTGATATTGCGTGAAGCGGCATAGTCCTGCCGCAATTGCGGGTGCACCCAGCGCATATCGTCATCGCTGGTGCGCCAGCGCCGTTTTCGCGGTTTCTGTGGATAGGCCGCAGCGCCTGGTCGGCGTTTGCGCGCCAAGGCGTAGATCGTGTCAGCATCAGGGTGATCGGCATAAGCGCCGAGCCAGCGTTTCAATTCAGGGTATGTCGAGCGGTAAGCGGTCGGGTGCATGTAGCGCTGGTACAGGACATGGCCCATCAGCGACTCGTCGCCCAGCTGGCCGATCAACCCGTCAGCCTGACCCCAGTTGCCACTTTCTTGAACATCGAAAATCTGCTGATAAAGGACAGCGTCCTCATCGCTCAAAGGCGTGGCGACCTCAGCTGCGTGTGACAACGAAATAACTGCTGTGAAACAGGCATAGACAACAAAACTGATAATACCCGTCCGGCGCATAAGAATCTCCTGTCACAACCGTGTTGATAGCTAGCAGTTGTTCGTTTTCAAAGGAACAGTGTCGATCCCGATATCTTAACAGAAGGTTGACGAAACCAGATCGTCCGCCCCTGAGCCGCGCTTTATCTGGCCGCACGGCTGTTGTCGGTCAGGCTCGCGACATAGGCGAGCAGGACATAAGAGACCAGCGCCATCGCTGCCATGATTTTGATCTCACCTGGCGGCGGCGCGAAATGATTGTAGGCCTGCAAAGCGAGCAGAACAGCCGATAACAGCCACGGACTGATTTTGCCAAAATTCGACGTCGCGTAAGTGGAGCGCAGAAAAAACATTAGGCCCAGCAGCACTATACCAATCTCGACAATTTGCGACAAAAGAAGATTGTCCCATAGCCCGTAGCCGACCCTCGGCCCGTCGAGCATCAGGGGCAGATCCTGGGTATGGACAATCAAGTCGGTGAACCAGTGTGATCCGACCGCCAGTGCAATGATGAAAGCGCCGCCCAACCCCGCAGTTGGTCGGCGCAACCGATAGGCTACCATTGCAAAAAGCATCCATCCCGCCGTCGCAACAAGACTATGTGTATACGGCATATGGTACAAATCGAGGTCGCTTGCTTCAAGGAACCCCGGGACAATTCGTGCCTGTTCGATACCGAGGATGATAAGGATGGCCCAGGCGATATCGACAAGTTGCACCGCCAAAAACAGATGCCAGAGTTTGACCTGTTTGGCGGCGGCCTTACCGATCAGCGCAGGTCCATAGTGGCCTACAAACATATCCCTCTCCCTTTATCTTTAATCACAAAATGAGTTTTCAGCGACAACGTCAGCGCGAAAAGGTAGGAACCCTTATATGCTCTCCAGCTGTTTCTTGACGGCGATCAGGTCTGCCCAGGTCAGACGCTTCTGGGCCGGCTGGCGTAACAAAAAAGCCGGGTGAAACATTGGCAGCACTGGGATGGTGAGGGCTGTAGAGGTCACATGCTCTCGCCAGATGCCGCGTGTTCTTGTGATCCCCGGCGCCCCTTCGAACAGGGTCTGGGTCGGTGTATTGCCGACCAGGATCATCACTTTAGGCGCTGCCAATTCGATCATCCGCTGCACGAAAGGCAGGCAGATGGCGATTTCCGATTTGGTTGGTGTACGGTTGCCCGGCGGGCGCCAGAAAATCGAGTTGGAGATAAAGGCCGGCTTTAGATCATCCTCAAAACGAGAATGACCGATTGCCGCCAGCATCTTATCGAGCAGCTGCCCGGCCCGCCCGACAAACGGGCGCCCGACCCTGTCTTCGTCGCGGCCAGGGGCTTCACCGAGGATCATCAAAGGGGCACCATCGATGCCGTCACAGATCACTGTGTTACGGGCGCCAGACTTTAGCGGACAGCCATCGAACCCGGTAATTGCCGCGCGCAATTGGTCAAGGGTCGCAGCGGCCGCGGCCAAGTGCTGTGCTGCCTCGACCGCTTCATCTGTCGGGACAGGCGCCTCAAATCCGCTGATCGTCGCCGCAACTTGTTGGACGATCGGGCTGGTTGACGGCTTTGCCGATCGGCGCCGCTGCTCGCGTCTTGCCATCCATGTCGAAAAGTCCGAGGGCACTTTGCCAATAACCTCGTCGATCCCCATATCCGCATACCACCGCAAGACGGTACCAGGTTCGGGGGAACGCTCAGTTTGACCAGCCATGCCCTATGCTGCTTGATCACACCCTCATGGTCAATCGGTTGGCTGTGATCATCCTTGGCATTTATCCTCAAACTGGCCTACCTAGCTTGAAAACAAACGGATAATGGATCGACGAAAGATGAGCGAAGAACGCGAGAGCATGGAATTCGATGTGGTGATTGTTGGCGCCGGACCAGCAGGTCTCAGCGCAGCGATTCGGCTGAAGCAGCTGGATCAGCAAAACGGCACGGAAACAGCCGTCGTCGTGATCGAAAAAGGGTCGGAAGTCGGGGCGCACATCCTTTCGGGTGCCGTTGTTGATCCAAAGGCGATGAACGAGCTGATCCCGGACTGGCAGGAACAGGGTTGTCCTCTCGAAACGGCAGTGACGAACGAAAAGTTCCTGGTCATGGGGCCGGCTGGATCGATTCCGTTGCCGGTATTTGCCATGCCCGGCATGGTCAAGAATCACGGCTGCTACATTGCCTCGATGGGGAATGTCTGCCGCTGGCTGGCTGAAAAAGCCGAAGGCATGGGCGTTGAGATTTACCCGATGATGGCGGCAAGCCGGTATCTGAAGCGCGATGATGGCTCCGTCAACGGCGTCATCGTTGGCGAAGTCGGCGTTGGGTGCGACGGCAAGAAAAAGGACAGTTACGAGCCGGGCATGGAACTCCTGGGCAAATACGTCCTGATCGCAGAGGGGGTGCGCGGTTCTCTTGCCAAACAATTGATCAGCGAATTTGATCTTGCTGCCGACAGTGATCCGCAGAAATACGGGATCGGCCTGAAAGAGCTGTGGAAAGTCAAAGACGAGAATTTCAATCCGGGTCTGGTGCAGCATAGTTTTGGCTGGCCGCTCGATAACAACACAGGCGGCGGTTCGTTCTGTTACCATTTTGGCGATAATTATGTGTCGATCGGCTTTGTTGTTCACTTGAACTACAAAAACCCTTATATTTCTCCGTATCAGGAGTTCCAGCGCTTCAAGCACCATCCGGATGTCTTGCGGTACCTGGAGGGCGGTGAGCGGGTGGCGTATGGCGCGCGCGCCATTACTGAAGGTGGTTTTCAGTCGGTGCCAAAGCTCACTTTCCCCGGCGGCGCGCTGATTGGATGTTCCGCTGGGTTCGTCAATGTGCCTCGGATCAAGGGCAATCACAATGCGATGAAAACCGGCATGATGGGCGCGGAAGCTGCTTATGAGGCGATACAGGCTGGTCGCGAGGGCGATGAACTCGATGCCTATACGGAGAAGTACCGCTCCTCTTGGGTCTATGACGAATTAAAAAAAGTACGCAACGCAAAACCACTTTGGTCAAAATTTGGAACTTTGTTTGGCGGCATTGCGCTTAGCGGGCTTGATCTCTGGATCAATACGCTGACTGGTGGTTGGTCGCCATTCGGCACATGGCGGCACAACAAAACGGATGCGCAAGCGACCGAACCGGCATCAGAATTTCAACCGATCCTCTACCCAAAACCGGACGGGATTATCTCTTTTGACAGGCTGACCAATGTATCGTTCTCCTTCACTAATCACGAAGAAGATCAGCCCGCTCATTTGACTTTGATAGATGCGTCTGTGCCACTGAACATTAACCTGCCCGTTTATGCAGGTCCGGCGCAGCGTTATTGTCCCGCAGGGGTCTACGAATATATCGAAGAGGGTGGCAAAACCCGATTCCAGATCAACGCGCAGAATTGCGTCCATTGCAAGACCTGCGATATCAAGGATCCGAAACAGAATATTGTCTGGACGACACCAGAAGGCGGCGGCGGGCCGAACTATCCTAATATGTGACAAGCTCGTAGCTTGCGCTCCATTGGGTCGTCTGGTCTTATTGGGGGAAGAAGTTTATCCTTCGCGAGGGAGAAAGCAGGTTTGAAACCGATGCGTAAATATACCGCCCGAATTTGGTTGTTGGCATTGACTGGACTGTTCGGGTTGGCAAGCGTCAGCGCTTGCACGAGCTCACGCTCTTATAATCGGTTTTTAAACTCCAGCAATGACAGCACAGCGGCTGGCGATTATCTCAAAGGCCGCTTTGCCGCGCGTCAGCAACAGCTCGATTTTGCAGCCGAGTCTTATGAGGCGGCCTTTGATGCAGCGCCCGGTGATGCGGTTTTGTTGCAAAAAGCGTTTTTCTACGAGCTTGCCTCCGGTGACGTGCAACAAGCAACGCCATATGCCAGTAAATTGATGCTGCCCGAGTATCAGCTGCGCCCGAGCGAGCCAGGTGCTGGCGGTATATCCCAGCCGACACTTGCCTTGCCGCAACTCACTGTTGCGACAGATCTGATCAAGCGCGGTCGGTACAAACAAGCGCGTGAGATACTAAGCGAAGGGGGCAAATCCCGGTTCTCCAATTCAATCAGTTATTTGATGGAGGCCTGGGCAGCCTATGCAGAAAGTGGGCTTGCTGCTGGCCTTGCAGTGCTGGACGAAGAGCGCACAGGGTTGTTCACAGGATTTACACCGCTGCATCGCGCCTTGATGCTTGATCTGGAGGGCGACGACGAGGAAGCAAAAGCCTACTACCAAAAAGCAATCGCGAGCTTTGGCAGTGATGTCGCAATTTTTGCCTATTCGGATTTTCTCGAACGCACCGGCAAAAACAACACGGATAACAAGCAAGAGGCGTTGAAACTTTATGGTGATTTGGCGAGGGATGCCGGAACGTTGAGGCGAGCCGGCCGCTTGGGCCTCGCGCGCCTGGGCCAACCGTCGGAATTAGAAACACAAGTATCGTTGAAGCAGGCGACACGTCAGCCGCAGCGTTTCGTAAGTAATGGTGCCGATGGTGCAGCTTTCGTTCTCTACAATTTTGCCTGGGCGTCCTATGAACAGATTGTCACCGAACATGCAGCAGCTTCCAGGGCTGGCTTTTCGAATTTCAAACCGGCTCTTAATACGCCGCTTGCCTTTTCTCAATTGGCTGTTCATCTGAATTCTGATCTTGACGGTGCGCATTACGTCATTGGTGCCGTGTACGGCACATATGAACTGCCCGATGAAGCAATCGATGCTTACGGGAAAATCGATTTCACCAATCCTTTTTATGAATATGCCAAGATGGATATGGCGGATGCGTGGCTTGCCCGGGATGAAGAAGACAAAGCGATATCCTTGCTGCAATCCTTTATCGCCGAAGATGGCTTAACGCCAGATGCTGGTTTAAAACTTTCGGATTTGCTCAGCGGACAGGAGCGTTATGAGGAAGCCGATCAGGCTTTGACTGAGGCGATCACTCTTGCCGACCGGTTGATGGGTGATGAGTCCAAACAGGTTAATCTGTGGCGGTACTATTTTGCAAGGGGTGCAATTCGTCTTGAAGCAGGCCGCTGGGAAGATGCTGAGACGGATCTTGAAAAGGCGGTGTCACTGTCGCCTGAGCAACCCTATGTTTTGAACTTCCTCGGCTATAGCTGGGCCGAGCGTGGCATGAACCTCGATGAAGCATTCGGGATGATTGAAAAAGCGCTAAGTCTCAGGCCGAACTCTGGCGCGATTACAGACAGCCTTGGCTGGGCCCATTACCAGCTTGGCAACTATGCCAAGGCGGTGGAGAAGTTGGAGCGTGCCGTCGAACTCGAACCTGCCGACCCGGTGATTTCCGATCATTTGGGTGATGCCTATTGGCAGACGGGCCGAAAAATCGAGGCGAAGTATGAGTGGCGCCGTGCCCTGACATATGAGCCAGATAAGAAATTGCGCGGCGCGATTGAACTTAAACTTGCGAAAGGTGTTGTCGAACCCGGCGCCGCCGCGGGCGCGGGTGGCGCACAGTAGACTGACGGTTTTACTCCATGACGTTACGCAAGCTTGCACCGATCAAGGTCAATCTGTGTCTGCATGTCGGGCCTGTCAGAGCCGACGGTTTTCATGAATTGGCAAGCCTTGCCGTCTTCCCCAATGCCGGGGACGAGATGAGGGCAGAGCGATCTGGCACTCTGTCACTTGATATATCGGGTCCATTTGCAGGGCAGCTTGCAGAGCTGCCGGTCGAAGACAATCTCGTGATGAAAGCGGTCCGAATGTTCGCCGCTGAAATGGACGAAAAAAACGGGGTGAAGCTTACTCTCGTAAAAAATGTGCCCGCAGCGTCCGGTATTGGCGGCGGCACAGCAGACGCTGCCGCAACGCTCGTCTTGCTGCGTGACCTTTGGCAACGGGAGATCAGCGATGAGAGATTGTTCCAGCTTGCCGGCCGCCTTGGTGCCGATGGTCCTGTATGTCTTGCGCCGCATCTGTTTGGTAGCCCTACAGCTATTATGACCGGCGCTGGAGAGCGCGTCTTGCGCGGGCCGGAACTGCCATCGGTATGGATCTGCCTAGTCAATCCGCTCCAGCAGATATCAACGGGTCGGATTTTTGCGGCATTTGACAAACAAAACCCTGAGCCAGAATTACCTTATCTGCCTCGCTTCAAGGATATCGCTGATTTTGTGCAAAACACTAAAAATGATCTTCAACCTTATGCTGAGGCAGCATGCCCGAAAATTGTCACAGTATTATCACGACTAGCCTCAACAGGCGGAAATATCATGGCCCGGATGTCCGGCAGTGGGGCGACCTGTTTTGGCTTATTTAACAATGAAGAGGACGCGCACCGCGCAAAGGCGCAAGCTGAAGAAAACAAATGGTGGGGATTAGTGGCACGTTTATGAATGAGGTTTTGTTGATCTACGTCCTGCTGCTCGGTGCGGCGGTGATGGCGTGCGTTCTCGCCAGCTGGTTGGTTTGCCGCTTTGCAATCAACAGAAGACTTTTGTATGATGATGTGACGGATCGCTCCAGCCATCATGAGGAAACCTCCCGCGCGGGCGGCGTTGCAATCTTCCTCCCTTTCATCCTCATAACAGCCGTGTGGGTTGCTGTGATCGGCAACCAAAATCCGGTGACGATATGGATTTTGTTGGGTCTGACTGCTGGCGCCACACTATTGGGACTTGCGGATGATTTTGTAAGACTGCCGCCCGCAGCCAAGTTCCTCGGTCAAGTTGCGCTCGCCACATTGGCGACGCTGCTCATCGGGCAAATAGAGACATTTCCGTTGCCCTTCCTTGGTGATGTATCCCTTGGTACTACTGGCTTTTTCATGACAGTTTTGTGGATCATCGCGTTCATTAACACGTTCAATTTCATGGATGGTCTGAACGGTCTTGCAGCTGGCGCGGCCATCGTTGCATTGCTGGCGATGGCTTTGGCGTCGGCAAGCACTGGCCGAATGGATATTTTCGTTCTTTGCATTTGCCTCGCGGCATCAACGCTCGGGTTTTTGCATCATAATTTTCCATCAGGCCTCATTTTCATGGGAGACGCAGGCAGTCATGGATTTGGGTTTTTTCTGGCTGTTCTCGCGGTCATCGCCAGCAAATCTGTTGAAGGTGAGGGAAGTAGTGTTGCCGATTTTGTATTTCTGCCCATTATTTTTCTGCCATTTATTCTGGATGTGACCGTGACACTTGTCAGCCGCGCATTTCGGCGGCGACGTCTGCATCGAGCGCATAAGGAGCACGTCTATCAGAAGTTGAATCAGCGCGGACTGGATCACGGAACTGTTGCTGGTATCTATATCGGTCTGTGTCTTGTATCAGCCATCACAGCCTGGCTCGTCGGCTATGTTGATCCAGCACATAAATGGCTTGGGCCCTTTATTCTGACTTGTTTTTTGGGCGCAGGCGGGTTCGCCTTCTTTACACAGAACAATAAATTGGATGACAACTCAGGAAGCTCTGGAGATTGACAGATCAGCTAATTCGGCAAGGGCAGCTGTCATTTCGTTGTCAGGCAATTTGTTGAGGCAGTTGAGGGCCTTGTCTGCATAGCTGCGAGCGCAGTCCAGAGTTCGCCCGAGTGTGTTGTCTCTGTGCATCAGCTGCATGGCGTGGGACAGGTCCGTTTCGGATTGTGCGGTTTCGCCGATTGTACGCTCCCAGAAGGCCGCTTCTTCATTATTGCGGGCGCTTTCGATGGCGTAGACGACCGGCAGCGTGATTTTTCCTTCGCGGAAATCATCGCCCACAGATTTGCCGAGTGCTTTTTCATTGCCTGAGTAATCAAGCGCATCATCAACCAATTGATAGGCGATCCCGAGGTTCAACCCATATTGCCGAAAGGCATCTTCCTGCACGTCGCCGGCACCTGCGACAACAGCGCCCGCCTGTGCTGCGGCGGCGAACAATTCAGCCGTCTTCGCCTCGACAACATCAAGATACATATCGAACGTTGATTTGGTGTTCTGCTGTGTTGCTAGTTGCAGCACTTCGCCTTCAGCAATAACGCAAGAGGCTCTAGAGAGAATCTGCAGCACTTTCAGACTGCCGGTCTTGACCATCAATTCAAATGAGCGCGAAAATAGGAAATCACCGACAAGGACGCTTTCCTTGTTACCCCAGACGACGTTCGCGGTCTCAAGCCCACGCCGCAGGCGGCTGGCGTCAACTACATCATCGTGTAGAAGCGTGGCGCCGTGGATCAGCTCAACAGCGGCCGCAAGCGATATATGGTGTGGGCCATCGTAACCGAAGGCCCGCGCAGCCGCCAGAGTGACAACCGGGCGCAGCCGTTTGCCGCCAGCATTGATCAAGTGACCGGCAACTTCCGGGATCATTTTTACCGAAGACTGCAGGTGATTGACAATGGTCCCGTTGACCGCTTCCATGTCCGCTGCTGTCAACTCGCGCAGGGTCAGAACAGCACTTTGGAAGTCGCGCTCACGTGCTATGCTTTTTGCCGGTTCGCCCAAGGCGAAACTCCTTTTGAAACCCATGTAACTATCTTTTCGCAGACAACAATGAGGGGCGCAATATCACGGGTCAAGGGCGTCTGCCACAATTCATCGACTGGAAAGAAGGTTGAAAAACCACCAATTTTCAAAGTCCTGTTGCAGCATCCGTCCGACATACCTACATCGGATCTCATGATCAAACTAACCGAACTACCCCAAAAAATGTGGAAGGCTCTGCCTTTCACTGGCGCAGCTCAACCCGTTGTGACCCATATCGAGTTGTCCGGTGTGATCGCGTCCGCTGGCAGAACCAGCAAAAACCTCAATCTCAGACGGATCGAAAAAGCCCTTGATGAGGCGTTCGCGCCAAAGGGGGTGAAAGCGGTTGCCATCAGCATCAACTCGCCGGGCGGCTCGCCGGTGCAATCGCGTCTGATTCATGACCGCATTCGTGCGCTTGCGCGCGAAAAGGATGTGCCTGTTTTGACTTTTGTTGAGGATGTCGGAGCGTCCGGCGGGTATATCCTGTCGATCGCCGGTGACGAAATCTACGCGGACCCCAGTTCAATCGTCGGCTCGATTGGTGTCATCGGCGGCGGCTTCGGTTTTCCAGAGGCGCTCGCGAAGCTAGGTGTTGAGCGCCGGGTCTATACGGCGGGCAAGAACAAAAGCCAGATGGATCCGTTCAAACCGGAAAATCCTGAAGACATTGCCCGTCAGCAGGTGTTGCTCGACGCGCTGCACGAGATTTTCATTGATCTTGTCAAGGAGCGCAGAGGCGGCAAGCTAAGCGATGACGCCACGACCTTCACTGGCGAGTATTGGCATGCCGACGCGGCTAAAGAACGCGGATTGATCGATGATTTTGGTGAAGTGCGCACGGTTTTGAAAGAGAAGTTTGGCAAGGATGTGAAGATAAAACATATCCATACGGATGAACGAAGCCTGCTTCAGAAACTTCTGACACGCAGCAACGGTGCATTGTCTACGAGCCTAATTAGCGCCGATGATGTCATGGAAAGTCTGGACGCAAAGGCACTTTGGGGGCGCTACGGCTTATAGAGCTGCCTATCAATCAAGTGTTCGGCGGTAGCGCATCATGGCCACCGCAGTGGCAGCAAGCGTGAACAAAGTCATTGCGATCAGTGCTCCTTGCAAATCTTCGATGCCAGCGCCTTTTAACATTACCCCACGGACGATTCGGAGGAAATGCGTAAGGGGCAGCACTTCGCCGATCATTTGAGCCCAGTTGGGCATGCCCCGGAAAGGAAACATAAAGCCGGACAACAAAATTGATGGTAAGAAGAAGAAAAAAGTCAGCTGCATTGCTTGCAGTTGGGATGCAGCAATTGTGGAAAAAGTAAACCCCAGGGCGAGATTGGCCAATACAAAAACTGCGACACCAAGCAATAAAATCCACATCGCCCCTGCAAAAGGCACATTAAAAAGATAACGCGCTGTGATAAGGACGACAACGGTTTGAACCGCTCCAACAACAACGTAGGGCAAAATTTTGCCGAGCATGACCTCACTTGGCCGCGCAGGCATCGCCAACAGGTTCTCCATAGTGCCGCGCTCAACCTCACGGGTCATCGCCATGGCCGTTATCATCACAAGGGTCATTGTCAGGATAACACCCAGTAATCCGGGGACGATGTTATACTGAGTGACACCTTCCGGATTATAGCGTGGATGAACAACTAAATCGAATGGCGGCGGCTGGGGAGCAAGATGGGCAAGAGCACCGGTCAATTCGTGGCGCAGGGCTTGCGTAAAGATGGTCTCAGCGCGGGCAATCGCGTTAGACGAGGCAGCGGGGTCGGAAGCATCAGCCTCGATCAGGATCTGCGGTCGGTCTCCCCGGATCAGCCGCTTTGTAAAACCGGCCGGAAAAGAAACAACAAAAGCAACTTTACCGCTGGCGAGAAGCCGGGCGCTTTCTTCCGGGTCCGCTGTTTCGAGGACGAGGTCGTAGTATTCAGATGTCTCCAGAGCTTGTAGTAGTGTCCGCACGATTGCTGTTTGTTCTTCCGCGTGGACGGCTGTTGGCAGAGACTTGGGATCTGTATTGATCGCGTACCCGAACAGGATCAGTTGCATGACCGGGATGGCAAACATCATGCCGAATGTCAGCCGGTCACGGCGCATTTGAATGAGTTCCTTGGTGAAGATAGCACCGGTCCGTGCAAATATACCGCGAGGAGAGATCATGCGTGAGGTCTCCGGTCGTCGCTTGCGTGCGCCATCAGTGCGATAAACGTATCTTCCAGGGTTGGTCGGACCTCTTGCCATTCGATGCTGGTTTGCTCTCGGTTTGCTGTTACCTGCTCCAGCAAGGCACGATTTGTTCCACTGACATGAAGTGCCGCGCCAAAATAGGCGACGTGATCAACACCGGGCTGACCTCTTAAGCCTGATGCAAGCTGCCGGATGCCGTTGCCTTCGGCTCGGTATGTGATGAGCTCCGATGCATCGATTATGTCGTTTACATGTCCTTGCGTGACTACCTTGCCGTTGGCGAGGTAGACGATCTGGTCACATCTTTCCGCTTCATCCATGTAATGTGTTGACACCAGAACCGTCATACCATCTGTGGACAGACGATGAATCTCGTCCCAAAAGTCACGCCGTGCTTGTGGATCAACCCCTGCCGTTGGCTCATCAAGTAACAGGAGTTTTGGCGCGCGCATGGTGACGGCAGCAAGTGCCAGTCGCTGTTTCCAACCGCCCGACAGGGCAGCGGCAAGCTGGTGCTGGCGTTTGGTCAAGCCAAGTGTTTCCAGCGTCACATCAACATGTTCGCGCATCGACGGTGTTTGGTAAAGCCGCGCTACAAATTCGAGATTCTCGCGGATCGTGAGGTCACTCCAGAAGGAAAATTTCTGGGTCATGTAGCCGGTTGCCAGTTTGATCTGGTCAGCTTCGTGCACAATATCATGGCCCAGGCATGTGCCCTCGCCTTGGGTCGGATTTAACAAACCACAGATCATCCGGATGGTGGTGGTCTTGCCGGATCCGTTGGGCCCAAGAAATCCCCAAACCTGACCGCGCGGCATCTGGATATCAACGCCGTCAACCGCAACTTTTTCACCGAAGCGTTTAACAAGTCCGCGAACATCGATTGCAAACTCACTCATTGCAGGATCACATCCACAGGCAGGCCAGGCCGCAAGCCGGTCCCTTCGGGTAATCGCGCTTCGACGAGAAAAACCAGTTTTTCGCGCGATCCGGCACTGTATATTACGGGAGGCGTGAATTCTGCTTCGTCAGCAATATAGACAACTCTCGCGTCGATATCTTGCGCAACGCCGTCGGTGCGAACTCGTACAGTATTTCCTGTCTTCAGCCTGGTTAATTCTGACTGCGGAACAAAGAATTTTACTTTCAACGAATCTGGCGGCAATAAAGCCACGACCGGCGTGCCGGCTACAACATATTCACCTTGCCGATGAAAAACGAAATCAACCCTGCCGTCTGTTTTTGCAGTGACCGTCCTCTGGTTGAGGTGCCATTCAGCCTGGGCGAGGGTAGCATCAGCCGTCGCTTTTGAGGCGTCGGCCGCATCACGTGTGGCTGTGCGCCCGGCCAGGCGGGCAATTTCGATTGCCTGTTCAGCAGATCTGACGCGGGCAGCCGCCGCTTTGTAATTGGCAATGAGCTGATCACCGAGAACCTTTGCTTCAATGCCTTCAGCAACGAGTGGCAGGGAACGATCCATTTCAGCTTTTGCAAGGCTGAAACGGGCACTCGCTTCTTGATACTGTGCCTCAAGGGCTGATATCTCAGCTGGCCGGGCACCTGTTGCTATGTCTCGTGCTTGCGCGTCAGCTTGCGCCACGCGCGCCGCTGCTTCGGCATAAAGCGCGTTCTGTTCACCTTTGTCGAGTTCGAAAAGAACATCTCCTGCTGCAACAAAATCACCCTCGCTGTGCGACATTGATACAACCCATCCCGGTTGCGCTGATGCAACATAGACATACTCAGCTTCGATATATCCAACCAGACGTTCGTCGGTATCCTGACGAGAACATCCGACACCGATAAGTAACATTATGATTGCCAAGAACATCGCAAGCAAACGAGGGCAAGTCATGATGCCTCACTTTCTGCGCCAAGCGCGCGGGTCAACATCCTCAGATGCAAACTGAACAGACTATCAAGATCAATGCGCGCATCAGGGTCATGCTCGAAAAGGATGTGCCAGATCACCGACATAACGATCGGTGCCACAACTATGCGAGCCGTCAGTGCGGGATCTGCTATTTCAAGCTCGCCATTTTCTTTCGCGGCTTGCAAAACACCGGCCATCAAACCAAGCACACGTTCAATGACATTCTGCCGGTAGGCGGTCACCGTATCAGGAAAAGCCGGCGCATCTGCGATAAGCACTTTCAAGATTTTGGGCAGGTCGGTTTCGCGAATGATTACCGGCGCTATTTGGGTGATCGCTGAGATCGCATCGATTGCGCTGGCAGATGTTTGTACAATTGCCTCGACCCGTTCCACGTTTGGCATCGCAATTTGCTCGATCAAAGACGTGAACAAGTCGTCCTTGGAGCTGAAATAGAGGTACAATGTGCCTTTTGACAAGTCGGCGCGGCGGGCAATGTCGTCCATACGCGCCGCGGCAAAGCCCCGATCAAAAAATTCACCAAGCGCTGCTTGCAACAAAACCTGTCGCCGCTCGTCTTTGGCTGCTGCCGTGCGCGCTCTCGCCATTATTCCATCTCTAAATAACTGACCAGTCGGTTATTTAATGGTGGAAGCGTCAATATGCAACCCCGCGACAATTGGGCGAGAAGAATCCCGCAAGCAGGACACAAAAAACTGAAGATGATGGCGATTCATCTTCAGTTTGGTGACAGCTGTAATATCCCAAAACCGTCGTTTTTTGTCCAGCTTGTGGAAAATTGACGCTCAGTCGAGCGGCGGAATCCTCAGAATCTGACCGGGGTAAATCTTGTCCGGATCAGCGAGCATTGGTTTGTTCGCGTCAAAAATATGCGGGTACTTCATCGCATCACCGTAAAATTCCTTGGCAATTTTGGAAAGCGTATCGCCTGATTTGACTTCGTACATCTTTGCCTCAGGGGCCGGCTCTGCTACTTCAATACGCGATTCCACTTCCGCTACACCAGCGCTGTTGCCGGCCGCAATAATCGCCTTTTCCGCATCTGCTTGGGTCTTGGCCTTGCCTGAAATGATAATTTTGCCGTCTTCCTTCTCTTCAACGGCGACATCTTTGACGTCTATTTCTTTGACTTTGTCATCTTTTGAGAACTTGTCTTTGACCGCATCAGCCATGTTGCTACCGACTTTTCTCAGAGCATCACCGGCCGCTTTGGGGAATGTGAAAAACATCTGCCTCTCTCCTCTTTGCCTGCGCCAACGAAAAGTCGGCCAGCGCCTCTCTATCCTAACACATATTTGCCGGCAGCCGACAAGGACGGGCACTTTTAAATGCCTTGAGCTAGATGGCGTCATTGAGGATAGTCAACTTTGACTATGGAAATGCTGTCAGATTACCGCAGCTGATGCAGACGGCTCTGAACAAAGCCGACGAGCGAGATCGTCAAGAGACAACTGAGTTGCTAGGTCAGTACTGTAATTTGATAGAATCTGGGAGGTATTCCGTATGCATATATTTGTCCCGCGCCAAACAGTCATGGCAGCATTGTTGCTGGTGCTCCTTGCTGCCTGCTCTCCTCAAGCAGAAACCGAAATGAGCGAAATAAAATTTCTCTCGAGTGATTTTTACAGGCAAGCGGGATTGCCTTTCTCAGAAGTTGTCGAGGTTGATGGCTGGCTTTATCTGTCCGGCGTCATCGGAAACCTGCCCGGCACGCTCGACCTGGCACCTGGTGGCATTGAGGGTGAAGCGCGGCAAATTATGGCAACCATCAAAACCACGCTCGAGCGACATGGTTCTTCGTTGAACCGGGTAGTCAAATGCACGGTTATGATAGGCGATATGGCAGACTGGCCTGCATTCAACGAGGTCTATAAGGAGTATTTTGACGAAAATTATCCGGCCCGAAGCGCCTTCGGGGCGAATGGCCTGGCATTGGGCGCAGCTGTAGAGGTGGAATGCGTTGCGCGCAGATAACCTCATCTGACCCATTGGTCATATCCGCAGGCTGGTATTTCGTTGTTGAAAATGGTAAACTGAAGCTCAGCTGAGGAGATATTCACCATGTCTGCCATCACCACTATTTTGACGACCGCCGCGGCTACTTTGGGCGCGGTTGCTGCTGTTCGTCAGGTCAGAAAGCGCTTTGGCAAAGTGGAAGAGATCATCCGGCAGGCCCGGCGCAAGGCGGAAGGCAAAGTCGATAAAGACGTCCTCGAATTTGAAAAAAACCCAGAAACCGGCGCCTATGAAGCCAAAGACATTTAGCCGGTATCGCTCTTCGATCGGCTGTCTTTGATACAATTGTTTTGCAACGACAGGTGGTGCGCTCTAAAGTCGGAAACGCATATCCCGCGCCAATTTATAAGAACAAGAATGAGCGAAACTCCGATCTGTTTACCCCTCCGCCGTCAGATTGCGTTTATCGATCTGGAAGCTTCTGGGCTTGGCCCAAAATCCTGGCCGATTGAAGTGGGTTGGGGGTTTCACAGCTGGCCAGCACGCTCGATGCTGATCAAGCCGGCGACAGGCTGGTCACTTGAGGCGTGGGAAAAATCTGCCGAGGAGTTGCATAAACTATCGCCCGACCAGCTGATCAAGGACGGCAAGCCGCCGCTTGAAGTTGCCCTGGTGCTAAACGCTGCCTTTGCCAACGCGGATGTCTATTCCGACGCGCCGAGCTTTGACGGTTTCTGGCTCTATCGCCTGTATGAAGCAGCTGGGGTACGCGCCAATTTCAAGCTGCTTAACTTGGCGGGCCTTATCAATAATGTTGCCAAAAGTAGCCCTGAAGAGCTTATCTCTCGAGCGAGTGAAAAAGAGCCGCATACGCATCGTGCCGAGCAGGATGTAAGGCACATGCAAACTCTTTATACGCTCGCCTTGGAAGAGGCAGCTGCGTGATCACTCCCGAATCTGAATTTGTCGATCTGGCAGATCGTGCGAATGCCAGGGGTGGTAGAATGGCAGTCCGGCATTTTACACAAGAAGGTGCACCGCCTCTTGTATTTACCCACGCAACGGGTATGTGCGCGAGTGCTTACAAACGATTCCTGGCTCCTCTGGGCGCAGAATATGACATTCTAGCAGCTGATTTGCGCGGACATGGCCAGTCAAAGTTGCCAACGGACACATCAAAATTAAGAAACTGGTCAGTATACGCGCGCGATATGGAAGCTTTACTATTAGCAAAACAACAACCGCCGAAGGGTTGGCGGTTGATGGGTCATTCGATGGGAGCGGTAGTGAGCCTGCTGGTTGCCGCAGCCGGGCGTGTCAGAGTATCTCGCCTCATCCTGATTGAGCCCGTCATCATACCTGGATGGGCACGCATCTGGGCCAGAACACCTGCGTTCCATTTGATGAAGCGCGCAATCCCGATTGCGCGCAAGGCGGGGCAAAGGCGGTCAAGTTGGGAATCATATGAGGCCGTTGAACGATCCTACACTCGCAAAAAATTTTTTAGAAAATGGGCTGACGGTGTCTTGGCAGATTATCTTGAAGGCGGTCTGACGCAGAGCGATAATGGCGTAAAGCTCGCCTGTGAACCAGCCTGGGAAGCAGCAACGTTTGCCGCACAGGGCCAGAATTTCTGGCATCACCTGATCCAGGCAAAAAAAAACCAGAACCTTCAGCCACATTTATTCCTGGCCGAACACGGATCGACAACTCCTCCATCGGCACGCCTGCGGTTGGCAAAAGCAGGCCTCGAGACAACCATCATTGACGGTAGCGGCCATCTTATACCCCAGGAACTGCCAGAAAAACTCGCTGAAATCGTATCTCCAGCTTTGCGTTAATACTGATTGTCGAGATTCAGGAGAAAAAGTTGGACGCTGGTCTCGTTTTTGCTATGCACCAGCTTCAGCTTGGCAATCGAGCCACCAGTTAAGATTCATGGAGAACATTAATGACTGAAATGCCACCGGTCGCCGATGCGCCACAGCTCGAGGGTACAATGTACCTGTTCCGAAAGCCGGAATTGCTGACCAAGGAAAAACATGGAGAATTGGGTGTTTCACGGCCGAAACGGCCTTTCGCTTTCTGCGATTCCGTGCGTGCCATTCCGATCACAATCAGCGAAATCGCACTGGTCCAGAAACATTATCCAATTATTTTTGCAGATCCCCAAAACCCGATGCCAATGGCGGTTGTCGGCCTGATCGACGATGTGAATCTGTTCGTTGGTGAAAAGGACGGTGAGTGGGAACAGAACTGTTATGTTCCCGGCTATGTCCGCCGGTACCCCTTCGCACTCGCTGGCGACAAGGAATCCGACAAAATGGCGATCGTCATCGACAGCGAATATGAGGGGCTTTCAAAAAAAGCGGACGTGAAGTTCTTCGAGGGCGAAGATACTACCGACGAAACCAAGCGTGCGATGGAATATTGCAGCAATTACGAGCGTGATCGCCTGATGACGCAGCAATTCGCACAGGCCTTGGTCCAGTACGATCTCGTGACCAGCCAAGTTGCCCAGTTTACGCCGGAAGGCGGTGAGTCGCAGCCTTTTGCCCAGTACTCCGGTATTGAAGAAAAACGTCTGACGGATCTGGCGGATGACAAGTTCCTCGAATTGCGCAAGTCAAATATTTTGCCGATCCTCTACGCACAACTTATGTCCATGGGGAACTGGCGCATGATCATGGATCGCCGGGTGCGACGTTTTGACCTTAAAGCAGATCAAGTGCTTCAACCGGTGACCAAGAAGTAGGATTTATCCAAAACTAATGAAGGCCGCTGTCGGAATGATCGACAGCGGTTTTTTTCTGGCCATAACAAGCCCGCGAGTGGCATGATCGACTGTAGCCACGGTCCTTTTCATGGGTCATGAAAGCGGTCAGTTGAGGTTTGTCAGGGAATGATTATGCGGCGCTTATCGCTATTGCTGACCTGTTTCATCGCGGTGCTCTTTAGCGCCGGACCAGCACACACTGATGCCCGCTCCCGAGAAATTGTAACTGACAACGCTGTCAGCCGGCTGTTCAGCGAACAAGCTGGCATTGTCCCCGGTGAAAGTGTGGTGATCGGTTTTCACCAAAAGCTACGGGACGGCTGGCATGTATATTGGTCAAATCCGGGTGATTCAGGCCTGCCACTGGTATTAAAGTGGACGCTGCCGGAAGCTTTCAGCGCCGGAGACATTTGGTATCCTGTACCGCACCGCTTGCCTTTGGATACGCTCATCAATTATGGCCATGAAGGTGAGCCGACTTTTCTAATTGAGATAACTGCTCCAGCCAATGCTGAGCCGGGCACCAACGTCACATTTTCTGTCGATGCGACCTGGCTCATTTGCGACGACATCTGTGTGCCGGAGCAAGGAATATTAGAGATCTCCCTGCCGGTAGTGTCTGAGTCTTTAGGGCCAGACCCTGAAGGCGAGTTCATCATCGGCGCAGCAAGACAGCGCTTACCGGTTGAAGCTGATTTCACCGCGGACTTTTTTGATGCCGATGGTGTACCGGTCCTTCGTCTCAACACGGATCTATTTGATCAGGAAGATGAAACCCACTTCTTCCCGTTTGTCCCGTCTCTTATCGAGCCCGGTGGTAATGAAATCGTGACAACCGATGGGGACGGCTTGACGATCCAGTTCACAAAAGGGTTCGAATATGATCCGTCAACGATAGAAAAATTTGATGGTGTCGTGACAACCGGCAGTGGTGCGGATACCCAAGGCTTCGTCGTGCGCGCAACAAAGATTGATGCACCGGCTGATTTCGTTGTTGCCGCTGCGCCTTCCAGGTCAACGCCGACTACGGTCGGACAGTCTTCAGCACCTGGTCTCTTCGGTATCCTTTGGTTCGCTTTTCTCGGCGGCATTATCCTCAACGTGATGCCTTGCGTTTTTCCCGTGGTTTTCATCAAGGCAGCGAGCCTTGCCAGCGCAGCACACGAAGACCGAGGCGCGATACGAACACAAGGTCTTCTCTATACGGTTGGTGTGCTCGCCACTTTCGTCGCGCTCGCTGGCATTTTGATCGCGCTGCGCACTGCTGGTGAGCAAATTGGCTGGGGGTTCCATTTGCAGTCACCCATGATGGTGTCGGTCTTCGCCGTTGTGATTTTGCTCGTCGGGCTGAATCTCGCCGGGTTGTTTGAAGTTGCAACAAGCGTTCAAGGTCTAGGCTCTGGCCTTGCTGCTCGCAACGGTAACCTCGGCGCATTTTTCACCGGTCTCCTCGCCGTTGCGGTGGCCGCCCCGTGCATCGGACCGTTTCTGGGTGTGCCGGTGGGTTTTGCGCTGACCCAGCCAGCGGCGATCGGACTATCCGTTTTCGCGGTCATGGGACTCGGTCTGGCGCTCCCGTATCTCTTGATCTCCCTCATACCTGCTCTTGCTGGTCTGTTACCGAAACCTGGGGCCTGGATGGAAACATTCAAGCAACTCCTTTCGTTTGCCATGTTTGCCACCTTGATCTGGTTGATATGGACACTGACATTACAGGCGGGCACAGATGGATTAGTGCTGCTTTTGTGTGCGCTTCTGATCGTCGGGTTTGCGGCCTGGGTTTATGGCAATGGTCAGCGGGCCGGCGGCGGCCTGACCTCTCGCTTGCTTGCGCTTGCCGCGTTGATAGGTGCTGGCGTTGTGATTGCTGATATTCAGCCGCAACCGCGCTCTGCGATCCGCACCTTTTCGTTGCCCGGAGAGGGCGATTTGAGTGAATTGCCGACAGCGATATTCAGCCAGGTAGACCTTGCCGAACTTCGAACAGCAGGGACGCCCGTTTTTGTTGATTTTACCGCCGCTTGGTGCGTTACCTGCCAGGTCAACAAACAACGCGTTCTAAAGCGGGCGGACATCATCAACGCGTTTCATGAAAATGGTGTTGTATATATGGTGGCCGACTGGACCTTGCAGGATCCTGCAATCACACGGGCGCTGGAAGCACAGGGTCGCTCGGGTGTACCTTTGTATCTGTTTTATGCACCAGGCGCAGAAAATCCGGCCGTCCTCCCGCAAATGTTATCCGTAAAACTGATGCTGGAGACACTCTCTGGGCTATAGTCGTACGATGGATCTACTTGGAAAAGGAGACATAAGATGAAACTTGCAACTCTCTGCCTTGGCTTTGTCATGGTTGCGGCATTTGTACCGGTGAGCGCGGCGGCGCCCACGGTCGGTGAGACAACCCCAGCGTTTAGTGTCACCACTATTGACGATGTTGCACTGACCAACGCTTCGCTGGCAGATACGGTGTACGTGTTTGAGTGGACCAACCATGAATGTCCGTTCGTTCGCAAACACTACCACGCCGGTAATATGCAGATGACCCAGGAACAAACCATTGCAGATGGCGCAGTCTGGATCACTGTCATCTCATCTGCGCCGGGCAAGCAGGGTCACCTGAACGAAGACGAAGCGCGGGAGTTGACCACTTCTCGCGGCGCACAGCCAACCCATATTGTGCTCGATGAAGACGGCACATTAGGTCATCTGTTTGAGGCCAAGACGACGCCGCACATGTACGTTTCTGACAGAACAGATACGTTGCGGTATGCTGGTGCGATCGATTCGATCCCATCCGCCAATAAGAAAGACATAGACAAGGCTGAAAACTATGTGCTTGCTGCCGTCAGCAGCATCAATGCAGGCCTAGAAGTCGCGACCAAGCAATCTCAGCCCTATGGTTGTTCAATAAAATACTGACCCGGTTTTTCGCAAAATATCAAACCCCGGCGTAAAGCCGGGTTTTTTGTTGGGCGGGTTCTGGGGATCGCGCTATAGGTCTTCAAGGACATTTCGCAAGGGCAATGGACCGATGGACGCAACACCCCTGACGCAACTTGAAGAGTGGCAATCACTTGGCGCCCATGCTGAGGAGATGAAGTCACGACACATGCGCGATTTGTTCGCCCATGATACGGATCGGGCCCGACGCTTTGTGGGGAACGCGGCCGGCTTGTTTGTTGACTATTCAAAAAATCTTATTACGGACGAAACTATCGAAAAGCTGCTGGCGCTTGCCGACACTCAGGCGCTGACGGAACGTCGCGCCGCTATGTTTTCAGGTGCCAGAATAAACCAAACGGAAGACCGTGCCGTCCTTCACGTCGCGCTCCGTGACGACGCCCTCGGTAAATATCTGGTCGGCGGTGAAGACGTCATGCCCCTGATCGAGGCAGAACGTGCACGGATGAAATCGTTCTGCGAGAAGGTTCATCAGGGCATATTTTCAGGTTATACTGGCAAACCTCTGACCAGCGTCGTCAATATTGGCATCGGCGGCTCTGATCTTGGTCCTATGATGGTGACGGAAGCGCTCACTCCTTACAGGATTGACGGCCGAAAAACGCATTTTGTCTCTAATGTCGATGGTACACACCTTGCCGAAGCGTTGAATGACTGCGATTCCGAAACAACTCTATTTGTGATCGCGTCAAAAACATTCACAACACAAGAAACCATGACGAATGCGGCTTCAGCGCGTGACTGGTTTCTTGCCAGGGGTGGTTGTGAAAAGGATGTTAGCAAACACTTTGTCGCTCTATCCACGAACACCAAGGCGGTCAAATCTTTTGGTATCGATACTGCCAATATGTTCCGTTTTTGGGATTGGGTTGGTGGGCGCTATTCCTTGTGGTCTGCAATCGGTTTGTCGGTTGCCCTTCAGATTGGGTACGACAATTTCGAGAAATTGCTTTCCGGCGCCCGAGAAATGGACCAGCATTTTGAGACGGCGCCATTGCTTGACAACCTGCCGGTTATACTGGCGCTGATAGGTGTATGGAACCGTAACTTCCTGGAGATCGGGACTCACGCCATTCTGCCATACAATCAACATCTGCACCGGTTGCCAGCCTACCTCCAACAAGCGGATATGGAATCAAACGGGAAAGGCGCGAGCATTAATGGAGCGCCTGTGCAATGGGCGACTGGCCCTGTGATCTTCGGGGAAGCTGGCACAAACGGCCAACATGCGTTCTATCAGCTTATCCATCAGGGAACGGATGTAGTTTCGTCGGATTTTATCGGGTCAGCGTTGAGCCATAATTCAGTCGGTGACCATCATGAGAAACTACTCGCCAATTTCCTTGCACAGCCAGAAGCATTGATGCGGGGCAAGCGTTTGGAGGACGTGATCGCGGAATTGTCGGCTAGCGGTATGAGTGATGATGAAATCGAAAAAATGGCTGCGCATAAAAGGTTTCCGGGCAACAGACCAACCAATTCAATCCTTATGGAAACATTAACACCTGCAACCCTCGGCGCTTTGATTGCGCTGTATGAGCACAAGATTTTCTGTCAGGGCATTATCTGGGGTATCAATTCATTTGATCAATGGGGCGTGGAGCTTGGCAAAGCATTGGCGCAAGTGATCTTGCCAGAAATTGCCAGCATCGGCGAAGCAAAGGCGGCTGCGACCCGTCATGATGATTCTACAAACGGCCTCATTGACCGAATTAATCAGATAAGGAAGAATGCAAAATGAGGGCAAATGGTAGGCCGGGTACCCTCACAGGGCTCACCGCACGAGGGACTTGGATGCGCACTTTTTTTGTTACTCTTGTGCTTGCTGTTTTCGCCTCCCCGGGGAGTGTCCGTGCGGAAGACGATTTTATTTATATCCGCATGGAAACAAGCATGGGTGATATTTATCTGGCACTCAACGAAACCAAAGCCCCTGCGACGGTTGACAATTTTCTCACATACGCAAGAAGTGGATATTATGACCGGATGATATTTCATCGCGTTGCACCAGGCCGGTTAGTTCAAGGTGGTGGCTATAACCGTTCCCTGTACGAACGGGAAAAGCGCGATCCAATCGTCAACGAGGCTGACAATGGCTTGAAGAACCTGCGTGGTGCCATCGCGATGGCGCGCAATGATGAGCCGGATTCTGCGCAGTCGCAGTTTTACATCAATACCAAAGATAACCCAGAGCTTGACCACCAGGGCAAAGAATACAAGCTTGAGTGGGGCTACGCCGTCTTTGGTACGGTCGTGGCTGGCATGCAGGTGGTTGATGCGATCAGTGCAGTGCCGACGGAAGGCCGCAAGCAATTTGAAGCCGACGTGCCGGTAGAGCATATTTATATCAGCGCCTTAAACCAGATTTCGGTAGAGGAAGTGCCCGCAACAGAATGACAGAAACGATCTCAAAACCTGTCCGACTCAACGTCGGCGGAAAACCGCGAACGTTCGATATAGATGATCCGGAACGGCCAAACTGGATTCAGGAAAATAGCTTGTCTTCAGGTGGCTATCCTCACGAGAGAAAACTCGACTGGGATGACTATGAAGATCAGCTGGAAGAGCTTCAGAAGGAATTAGTCAAAGTTCAATACTGGCAACAGGAAAGTGGCGCCCGTATCATAATGTTACTTGAAGGACGTGATGCCGCCGGCAAGGGCGGCACGATCAAAGCGATTACACAATACATGAATCCGCGTCATACCCGTGTGGTCGCATTACCAAAACCGACAGACCGGGAACGTCATCAGTGGTACTTTCAACGATACGTAAGTCATTTTCCAACGGGCGGAGAAATGGTTCTATTTGATCGATCCTGGTACAACCGCGCCGGGGTTGAGCCGGTTATGGGTTTTTGCACGAAACAACAGCACGCTTCCTTTTTAGAAGAGACACCACGGTTTGAGAATATGATTGTGGACGAAGGTATTCACCTGTTCAAGTTCTGGCTCAATGTCGGGCGCGAGATGCAGCTGAAACGGTTTCACGACCGGCGGCATAATCCGCTGAAAATATGGAAACTGTCACCGATGGACCTGAAAGCGCTTGGGAAGTGGCGTGACTATACAAACGCACGCAATCTGATGCTTCAAAAAACCCACACAGAGCATGCGCCATGGACGGTTGTCCGCTCCAACGACAAGCGGCGTGCCCGCCTGAACACAATCCGACATGTTCTGAAGGCGCTAGACTATGATGGAAAAAAAGAGAAGAATATCGGCAAAATTGATCCTCTTGTGTTAGGACACGGGAGAGAATTTCTGGCTGATCACGAGGAGTGATGAGCGGGTACAAGCAATAGACGGGGAATTGAGATGATTAGGACTTTCCTTTTGGCCAGTTTCGCATTGCTGCTTGCCGCCTGTGAAAGCACGCCGCGGCGCGCGGATTGTTATGACGGTGGTGCCTTCTTCTGTTTGACGATCCAATCGCAGGTCGAGCGGCAGTATGATCTTCGAGGAGACGCGAAACTTTATTTCGTACGAACGGCGTATGCCAACTATTACATATTTGAAGGCTCTCCAGCAAATGTTAGCTCTGTTCATAAAAGGAATATGAAACCATTCAAATCCTCCAGGGTAAAAGCGGAATATTCTGTGTTTTACGACAATGGGTATTATCAGGCCTATATTCGCCGTCCGAAGGACAGTCAAAGGCCAGAAATGCACATCTGGACCGAGTCTCGCAACAATGATCCAGAGGAAATCGATATTATCCTGAGGCGCCTTCGCTTGTACTAAACGCTCGGGCGCGACTGCGAGTAACTATCATTCAGCAGAATATTTTTTGACTTGTTGTCGCAGGCTGCCTATTTTTGCAGCATGTTTAATAGTTTATCGTCGGCCCCAGCGGGTGCCAGATGGGCATTGGCCGCAACAGGCATATCCATCAGTGTGGCGCTCATCCTTATTATTGCAAAGTTAATGGCCTGGCAGTTGTCGGGGTCAGCAGCGATCCTCGGCTCTCTTGCCGATTCAGGCATGGATCTTGTCGGCAGCCTTATTGCGTTTGCCGGCGTGAGGTGGGCTGCAGAACCAGCCGACCATGAGCATCGGTTTGGCCATCATAAAGCAGAGGCTATGGCTGGCCTTGCTCAAGTCATCCTCATTTCCGGATCAGCCCTCTTTGTACTGAAGGAAAGCCTGGTGCGATTTGCATCGCCAGAACCGTTGGCAGCGGGAAACCTTGCAATGGGTGTTATGGCGCTTTCTTTATTACTATCGATCGGTCTGATCGCATTTCAAACCGTCGCCATCCGCAAAACCGGCTCTCTCGCCGTAGAAGGGGATCGCGCGCATTATCTCGGTGATGTTGTTGCCAATGCCGGTACGCTGCTTGCCGTCATCTTGGCGGTACAGTTTGGTTGGCTATTGGCTGACGCCATCGCCGGGTTAGCAGCGGCCGCATTCTTGGGGTTCTCGGCTATGTCCATCGGCCGAAAAGTGATACCGCAACTGATGGACCAGGAGCTTTCAGATAAGGACCGGGACCTGATTACCGGCCTGATCACGAAGGATGAAGATGTCCTCGGATATCATGCGTTGCGCACCCGAAAAGCAGGCGACCGGGTCTACATACAGCTGCATCTCGAATTGAGGCCAGATCTGACCTTGCTCATGGCTCACGAAATTGCCGAGCGGGTTGAAGCAAGTCTTCATACGGCCTTTCCAGGCGCTGACATCATTTTCCACCAGGACCCGCACGGGGAGGCTGATGCGCATGATATTTCTGAGCAACCGCTGCCGAGCACATAGCGGTAACCGGCGCAGCACTAGAAAATCATTTTTAAAACAGTGTCTTACAAGCTGATCGGTGGAGTTGCGAACACGGATTTGGGCTTAAAATATTCGTTGACAACAATTGTATCGATCGCTACACAATGAAATGTAGCAAACATTACAATTTCTGACAGAAAAACATGATGACCAGCATCGCCGCAACTATTCAAAACACTGACCAGCGACTGGCTCGCGGGGCGCGCACTCAACAGAAGATCCTTGCTGCAGCTTTGGGTATTCTCGGAGACCACGGGTACGGGGCGTTGAGCATATCTGGGATCTGCACGCGTGCCGGTGTTTCGCCGACATCGCTGTATCATCACTTCGGCGATAAGGCTGGTCTTTTGTCTGCGATGATCGATGAATCACTTGTCCGGAACACACAGCGGTATCTCTCCAGTATGGCAGGCCTCGTCTCTCCTCTCGATCAACTGGACGCCTTTATGGCCTCAGTGCGTCAGGTCTTTGTCGATGACGCTCAGAATTCGAGTGCGATTTTGTCGGCTTTGTCGCAAGCACGCGGCGAGGCGACCGAAATCGCCGAGACGATCGGTGCTGCCCGGCAACGGGTCTGGGCGTTCATGGCCGGGAAGTTTGCTGAGTATTTCAAGGTTGAGGATGGGCTTATCCTTGCCCATATTTTTTCGGCGTTTTCCAGCTATATCCCGCAAGTTCGTCAGGACCCTGACAGTGCGGAAGACGTTGAGGCCCTTTTTACGACGTTGCGTACCGTTTTGCTAATAATCGGCGCGGCTATCCAGCCGGATTTGATGAAGGATGAGAAATATGCCGCTGCTGTGGAAGTCGCAAGGCGCGAGCTTCTGCAAAATCCGGCGGTGGGAAATCAACCGCGTTCAGTAATTGCAGCGAAAGAATGAAAGAAAAAACCATGACGATTGACCCACGATATAATATGAAGTTTGAACCGGTAAAAGCAATGAAGGCGACCGGCAAGTTCCTCAATAACAAGGAAGACACATCACAGGTGTTTCGCATTATGAGCGCCCTTGATGGTGGTCAGAGCGAGAAGAATTTTCAACGTTTTAAAACGACGCAAACTGGCAGCATGGTCCTGGCGGAAAATAGAAGCCTGTTTGAGGCGTTGTGCGATCGCGACCATTTGAGAAGCTGCCCTGAAGGCAGTTTGGGGCGGGCCTATCTCGACTTCGTGACGCGTGAAGGCCTGTCGCCGGAAGGATTTCAGGCCGAGATCGAGGCGGCCGACGAAGAGATGGCGCATATTTCACCTGAGCGGTTGCAGCTGCGCATGCGGATCAGGCACGCCCATGATCTGTGGCATATCTTGACAGGCTATGGCCGCGACACGGTCGGGGAAGTGGCGCTGCTCGGCTTCACATATGCGCAGACGGGTATTCTCGGGTTTGCCTATCTTGGCACGATGGTCGGTTTCAAGGCCAAGCGCGAGTTTGAGGCAATGCCGGTTTTTGCCTGCTTCAAGGAAGGTTATGAGATCGGCAAGAAGGCTGGCTGGCTGATCGAGGCCGACTGGGAAAACTTGTTTCACCTGCCGCTCGAGCAGGTCCGCGAGATGTTCAGCATAGATCAGCCGGTCAAGTATTTTGGCATTGCTGAGCGGGCGGCCGAACGCGATCTTGAATTACGCAAAGAGCTGGCTGCTATCGCTGCTTAGTGCTACTCGCCCCAGACTTCGGCGAGGCGGTCATCGCGGCCGCAGCGTGAGACAGTGAAATTGTATTTGAGCGTATATTTTTTGTAGTAATCCTGGTGGTGTTTAGCGGCCGGGAAAAATTCCTGCGCTTCTTCCACCCGCGTGACCACTGTCGCGCCCAACTCTTCCGAGGCGGCGGCGATTGCTGCTTTGGCGGCGACTTTCTCGTCTGGCGTCGAATAGTAAAGCGTGCCGTAATAGGCGTTGCCCTCATCGCAGAACTGGCCGTCGGCATTTAGCGGGTCGATATGGCGCAGATGATAATCCGCTAGCTGACGGTATGACACCAGGGCGGGATCATACCAGACGCGGGCGACTTCGCGGTAGCCATTTTCCTTCCATGTCTCGTGTTTTTGGTGCTGACCGGACCCCCCCATATAGCCGGTGACGGCCTCGGTGACGCCGTCCAGCTTTTCGAAATGCTTGTCGACACACCAAAAACAGCCGCCGGCAAAGACGGCGTCTTTGAGGCCCGCCGTTGAGAAATCCGCCGCCGTTTCCTGGCCGTCACTGATGCCGATGCAGCCTGAGAGGGTGGCAAGCGCAATGAGGGCGAGGATTGTGCCGGCAAATTTCCGCATGCCGATCACTTGTCCCAGACTCTCGCGATTTGCGCGTCGCGCCCACAGCCGAAGCGGTAGGAGTTATAGCGCACCGGGTTGGTTTTGTAATAATCCTGGTGCCGGTCTTCGGCGATCCAGAAGGTTTTTTTGTCGAGAATTGGGGTCACGATCGCCTGACCCAGCTCTTCTTCGGCTGCTGCCTTGGCCGCTTCGGCGGCGGCGCGTTCTTCGTCATTGGCGACCCAGATCGCCGTCTTGTAGGAAAAGCCGCGGTCACAGAACTGGCCGCCATCATCCAGTGGATCAATATGGCGCAAGAAGTATTCGACCAGCGCGCGGTAGGAGATGACGGACGGGTCATAGGGCACCTCGACCGCCTCGCGGTGGCCGGTCTCGGTACGGGAGATCTGCTCATAGGTTGGGTTTTGTAAATCGCCGCCGGTATAGCCGGAGATCACATCGCCGACGCCATCCAGTTTTTCAAAATCTTTCTCGACACACCAAAAGCAGCCGCCGGCGAAATAGCCCTTGGCCGAGAGATCGAGCATAGCGGCGACTTGCGGCGCCGGTGCGGCCGCATCATCGGCGTGGGCCCTGGTCGATTTCATCCAAAAGAACAGGATGAAATAGCCGACGAGCAGCACCAGGGTTGCTAGCGTCCAGAAAATCTTGCGCTCACGGGTCATAAATTTTTTCTCCAAATTCAGGCCCGCTTTAGCGCCTTGCTCCCTTTTTGCCAATTCACTTGTCTGTCAGTGCGCGGGCCGCAACCCGTGGGTCGCCTTGCCCGGCCTTGGCTGTTTCTGCTACCTGCCTGTAAAGAAGTGTTCAAGATGCCAGCGCATGGCAAAGTTTTTCCTGTGTCAGCTCAGTCTGCCATTGCCGCAGCCCGATTATCTGTGTTCATCGAACCAGAACAAAAAAAGAACGTTTAGAACACCGGTCAAGTATTTTGGGCGCCGGAAGATTTCGGATCAGCGAAATTGAGGCTGCCGGCCTTGTTCGGGCAAACACTCATTCAAGTTGCCAGCCCGCGTTTTTGCTCCCCGAGCCTTTTGAGGTTGGTGTCGAGGGGTCTTGAATGCTTCCGCATGGAACTGGCCGAACGGTTGCTGCCTTAAAGTTTTCGAGCTTTAGGGGCGGTCCTACAACTTGAATTCGCTTTTTTATCGCGACCATCGTTACACTGCCGACATGCAATATGCTTTAAAACTTCATCAGGACTCTGTGTGCGTCGCGGTTTCCGGCATCGGCGTTAAAGTCGCCCGCAGCGGTCCCGGCATCCTTGATCTACGTTATTTCGTCCTCGGCGACATTAACGCATTGCAGCTGCCTCCGGTCGCGCTGCCGACGCGGGCCGATGCGCTCTGGCGACATTCGTGTTTTGAGGCTTTTGTTAGAGTTCCCGCAGAGACGGCGTATTTCGAGTTCAACTTTGCCCCGTCGCGCAAATGGGCGGCCTATCGGTTCGAGGATTATCGCAGCGGGATGGAAAAACCGGGCGAGATTAGCGCGCCAAGCATCGACGTAACGGCGACGGCGGACAATTTTGAGCTGCGGGCTACCCTGGATCTGGCGCCGCTTGCCGGCTTACCCAATGACGCCCTCTGGCAGCTCGGCCTTTGTACCGTTATCGAAGAGGCAGGCGGCGGGCGTTCCCATTGGGCGCTGACGCATCCGCCGGGGACGGCGGATTTTCATCATTCCGATTGCTTTGCACTCGAAACGCCAGCAGTTTAAAGACCATGAAATTTGGCATCGATCGACTTCTTATTGACCCGGCTCTGCGTAAACCGCTCAGCGGCAAACGTGTTGCTATGCTAGCGCATCCGGCCTCGGTCACCGAAGACCTGACCCATGCGCTTGACGCGCTGGCGGCCTGTGACGGCGTCAATATGACCGCCGCGTTCGGGCCGCAACATGGTCTGCGCGGGGACAAGCAGGACAACATGATTGAATCGCCGGATTTTAACGATCCGGTGCACGGCATCCCTGTATTTAGTCTGTATGGGGAGGTTCGGCGGCCGACCGACGCGATGATGGCGACCTTCGATGTGATCCTTGTCGACCTGCAAGATCTTGGCTGCCGGATTTATACCTTTATCACGACCTTGCGCTACATTCTGGAAGCGGCAGCGGCGCATAATAAGCAAGTGTGGGTGCTCGATCGGCCTAATCCGGCTGGCCGGCCTGTGGAAGGGCTGACGCTCCGGCCCGGCTGGGAGAGCTTTGTCGGTGCCGGCGCCATGCCGATGCGCCACGGCCTGACGTTAGGCGAGATGGGCGTGTGGTTTGTGAAAACGCTCGGGCTTAATGTTGATTATCGCGTCATCGAAATGGAAGGCTGGTCGCCCGACGCAGCGCCGGGGTTTGGCTGGCCGCAAGGTGCGCGGACTTGGATCAATCCGAGCCCCAACGCGCCGAACCTGTTCATGGCACGCGCTTATGCCGGAACCGTGATGCTCGAGGGAACGACGCTTTCCGAGGGGCGCGGGACGACCCGGCCATTGGAGCTTTTCGGCGCGCCCGATATTGACGCGCTGGCGGTCCTTGGTGAGATGCGGGCACTGGCACCAGATTGGCTCGCCGGCTGTGAGTTGCGTGCGTGCTGGTTTGAGCCGACGTTCCACAAACATGCCAGCGCACTTTGCCACGGCGTCCAGGTGCATTGCGAAGAGCCTTTTTATGTTCATGCGGCGTTTCGTCCGTGGCGCTTGCAGGCGCTGGCCTTTAAGGCGATCCGCTGTCTGTATCCGGAATATCCATTGTGGCGCGATTTTGCCTATGAGTATGAACAGGGCAAGCTTGCAATTGATGTGATCAATGGCGGGCCGGGCTTGCGCGAGTGGGTGGATGATGTGGGTGCCGCGCCGGATGATCTTGAGGCGTTGGCCTCTGTTGATGAGCAGGCATGGCTGGCTGGGCGGGCGGCATATCTGCTGTACTGACGGGGTGGCACCTGTTTTTTAAAAACGGTAGGGTTATCTGTGGGCCAAAAATCTGGCGTCTTTGTCAAGCTTGATGCGGGAGATGGGGTGATGAATTTCTCTGATCTGACAAACATGGTTTCATCGCGCGTGGCCAGTATGGCGAAGCGTCCGGTGCTCTCAACGTCTGGTTTGCTGATCGGACTTTTTCTTGCTCTCAGCATTGCTGGTGGCTCGATGATGTGGTGGCTGCTGGGTGCGACTGACGACCTTGAGATCGACGGCACCGCATCAATCGTCCGTACAGGAACATTCACGCATGGTGATGGCTGGCATGCCTATGGCGGTGACAGCGGCGGGAATCGGTATTCGTCCGCGGACGAGATCACACCGAAAAATGTCAAGCGGCTTGAAACTGCCTGGACCTATCGATCCGGCACGTTTGAGGGCCGCGAAAAATACAAGTCACTTACCGCGTTTGAGGTAACCCCCATTTTAGTCGAGCGCTCACTGGTCTTCTGTACACAGTTCAATGAGGTTATCGCGATTGATCCGGGGACGGGCGCAGAGAAATGGCGTCATGATCCGGCAGTGGAACTGGAAGGGCGGCGGCCAGCCAACGATTTTGTCTGCCGCGGGGTCTCTTATTGGCGCAATGAGCGGGCAGAAGAGGGGCCGTGCGCATCACGCGTCTTTATGGGGACTGTCGATTCGCGGCTGATCGCACTTGATGCCAAGACTGGTGCAGCTTGCACAGATTTTGGCGTTGAGGGAGAGGTTCAACTGGAGCCAAGTATTTCGCTGCGCTGGCCTGGTGAATACCAAATCACGTCGGCGCCCGCGATTATCGGCGATACGGTGATTGTCGGGTCTGCGATTTCGGACAATCTGCGGGTTGCCGCACCGTCAGGTGTCGTCAAGGCATTCGATGTCCGCACTGGTGCGCAACTATGGGAATTTGACCCAGTACCGCATGACCAAGACGACCCGGCGCGGGCGACCTGGGCGAACGGATCAGCGGACAGCGTCGGGCATGCGAATGTCTGGTCGACCATGTCAGTGGATGCGGCGCGGGGTTTGGTGTTTTTGCCGACTTCCAGCGCCAGCCCGGATTTTTTCGGCGGCCTGCGTCCCGGTGATAATCTTTATACAAACTCTGTTGTTGCACTCAATGGAGCAACCGGGGAGATCGTCTGGCATTTCCAGACCGTACATCATGATGTTTGGGATTATGATGTTCCCTCGCAGCCGGGGGTTTATCAGGTCTGGCGGGACGGCAAGGCCCATGACGTCATCGCACAGACGACGAAAACCGGCTTTGTGTTTGTCCTTGACCGTGAAACAGGTGAACCATTTTTGCCGGTAGAAGAACGCGCAGTGCCGCAAGATGGCGCACCGGGGGAGTATCTCTCCGCGACGCAGCCGTTTCCGGTCCTGACGCCGCCGCTTGTGCCGAATACGCTGTCACCTGCCGACGCGTTCGGGCTGACCTTTTGGGACAAGCGCTTTTGTGCCTCAAAGATCAGGGCGTTGCGCCGCGATGGCATATTTACACCACCGAGCGAGCAAGGATCGCTGGTCTATCCATTCAGCGGCGGCGGCGGCAACTGGGGCAGTACTGCCTATGACGCGGCGCGAAACCTTCTCGTCGTCAATATGAGCAATGCCGCGCATATCATCACGCTGATCCCGTCCGCGGAGGTCGCTGGCATCAAAGCGGTGGCTGACGATGCGGAAGTGGCACCAATGGAGGGCGCACCTTACGGGATGAGCCGGGCACTCCTCGCCTCACCGATCGGCTTGCCATGCTCGCCGCCGCCCTGGGGGGTGCTGGCAGCAGTTGACCTCTCGAGCGGTGAAATTGTCTGGCGCAAAGTGTTGGGGACGACCCGCGACCTGACGCCGACAGGGCTCGCTTTTAAAACCGGCACGCCGAATTTCGGCGGACCGGTGATAACCGCAGGCGGATTGATCTTTATCGGCGCTGCCATGGATGATTATCTGCGTGCTTTTGATGTTGAAACCGGCGCGGAACTGTGGAACGGGCGCTTGCCCGCCGGCGGACAGGCAACACCGATGAGCTACGCATGGGAAGGGCGGCAGTATATTGTGATCGCCGCCGGTGGCCACTCTAAGAGCGCCAGAAAAATCGGCGACTACATCATCGCGTTTGCACTGGCGGATAAGTAATATCCGGGGACATTGTTGAAAAAGGTGGTCTCGTTTCTGGCAAAATCATGAAGACGTTGCGCAAAGAAATTGAATGTTTTCTGCCGGCAAACAACGGCGCCTGAACTTTGTCAGGCTGAATGGTAATCTTCTGAACCCGAAATGCGCCGTTTTGCTCTCGCCGACGCGCCAATCAACCAGTTCGGGCTTCAACCTCGACCTTTCAAGCCCTGGCAATCACACTCTCTTGTTAAGGAAACGGTTGATTCTAAAAAGAAAATGAATAACGTGAATCAATGGACGGCGGGCGCGGGTAAGTTTCGCTCAGGCGGGGAAAGATCAGGCGTATGAAGCCAACTGATACCAGCGATCCTGACTACTTTCACAAAGTGGTCGACTGCCAGTGGGCCTGTCCGGCCCACACGCCGGTGCCGGCCTATATCCGGTTGATCGCGCAGGGCCGCTATAGCGAAGCCTATCTTCTGAACCGCGAATCCAACGTGTTTCCCGGCATTTTGGGGCGGGTGTGTGACCGGCCCTGTGAGCCGGCCTGCCGCCGCACAAGGGTGGATGAGGAGCCGGTCGCGATTTGCCGGTTGAAACGGGTGGCTGCAGATCATCGGGGTGACATCACGGATCAGTTGCCAAAGAAACCTGAGAACACTAATGGCAAACGCATCGCGCTGATTGGTGCCGGACCAGCCTCGTTTACGGTCGCCAATGATCTGGCGCCGATGGGCTACGAGTGCACGATCTTTGAAAAGCTGGACAAGCCCGGCGGCCTGATGCGCTCCAATATTCCTGCGTTCCGGCTGCCGGAAGATGTATTGATGGAAGAGCTGGATTATATTTTGAATATGGGCGTCGATCTGAAACTTGGCAGTCCTGTTGCCAGCATGCAGGCGCTGCTTAAAGAAGACTGGGACGCGGTTTTTGTCGGCACCGGGGCGCCCAAGGGCAAGGACCTCGAAATCCCCGGGCGTCAGGACGCGGCGAACATTCACATTGGCATCGACTGGCTTGAATCTGTTGCCTTCGAGCACACCAAAGCGATTGGCAAACAGGTGCTGATCATCGGTGTCGGGAATACGGCGATGGATTGCTGTCGCACGTCGCTGCGGCTTGGTGCGTCGTCAGTGAAAGTGATGGCGCGCAAGCCGCGCGAGTTTTTTAAGGCATCCGACTGGGAACTAGAAGATGCAGAAGAAGAAAACGTCGAGATCATTGTCAACCATTCGCCCAAGGCGTTCGTTCATGAGAACGGCAAGCTCACCGGCATGGTATTCGAGCAGATCGAATATGACCTGAACCTGGCAGGCGCGATCACGGGCCAAAGGGTCACCGCTGATGTGATGATCCCGTGTGATGACGTCATACTGGCGATCGGCCAGGAGAATGCCTTTCCATGGATTGAAGAAGACGCCGGGATTGAGTTCGACAAATGGGATGTGCCGGTGATCGACAAGGTCACGTTCGAGTCGACGAAGAGGGGCGTGTTTTTCGGCGGCGATGCGGCTTTCGGCCCAGAGAACATCATCTGGGCAGTGGAGCACGGTCATCAGGCAGCGATCTCAATCCATAATCATTGTGAGGGCCGGGTACTGACCGAGCGGACGCCGGACGAGATGGCTCTCAAGTCAGCCAAAATGGGTATGATGGAATGGCGCTATTCGAACGCCTATGATGATGCACCGCGACGCAAAATGCGGCATGTTGAACTGGTTGAACGTTTCAAAAAGCTTGATACTGAAGTCGAGCTTGGTTTTTCCGCCGAACAGATTGCGACCGAGGTTGAGCGCTGTTTGAATTGTGATGTGCATACCGTATTTGAAGCGCCCCTATGTACCGAATGCGATGCCTGCATTGATGTTTGTCCGGTCGAGTGCCTGGCGATTACCCCTGTAGCCGAAAACGAGGATGCGCTACGGGGCGCGCTCAGTGCTTCCGAGAACGGCAATGGTCAGTCTTTGTATGTGTCATCCGAACTGCCCTTGTCCGGGCGGGTGATGATCAAAGATGAGAACATTTGTTTGCATTGTGGGTTGTGCGCCGAGCGCTGCCCTACAGCTGCGTGGGATATGCAAGAGGGGATCTTGCAAATTCACTATGCTGATGATCAAGCAGGGAGTCCAAAGGCCTGAGATGAGTGGACCTGGCGTAAATGATTTTGCCATCAAGGTGGCGACGGTAAACGGCACCGGATCTGCGAGTGCCAACGGCCTGTTGATGAAAACCATCTTCCGAATGGGTGTGCCGGTTGTCGGAAAGAACGTATTCCCGTCAAATATACAAGGCCTGCCGACCTGGTATGAAGTGCGGGTCAGCGGCGAGGGGCATTGCGGCCGCTCCGGCGATGTTCATTTGATGGTGGCGATGAACCCGAAGACCTATGAAGAAGACTTGGCCGAGCTCTCACCGGGCGGAATCTTGCTCTATGATTCCACCTGGCCGCGACCGGCTTTTATGGACCGGTCTGATATCACCGTTTTGGGCGTGCCATTTGCGAGTATGTGCAATGACGCATTCAGCGTTGCGCGCTCGCGCATCCTGATGAAAAACATGGCCTATGTCGGCGCCGTCGCGGCGCTTCTTGATCTTGATCTCGATGTGATCAAGGGGCTCGTCGATGAAACATTTGCGGCAAAAGCCAAGCTGATCGATGCAAACATGCAGGCGGTTTATCTTGGTTATGATTATGCAAAAGACAATTTTGCCTGCCCACTCGGTTTCCGGGTTGAGGCGTCCAACGGCACTGACGGCAAGGTGATGATCGATGGAAACACAGCCGCCGCGCTCGGCTGTGTTTATGCCGGTGCAACGTTTGGTGCCTGGTATCCAATTACACCGTCCACGTCTCTTATGGATGGGTTCGCAAAATATTGCGGTCAGCTACGTGTGGACGCAGAAACCGGCAAGAACAAATATTGTATCATTCAGGCGGAAGATGAACTAGCAGCTGCCGGTCTTGTCATTGGGGCAGCCTGGAATGGCGCCCGCGCTTTTACACCAACATCGGGGCCGGGCATTTCTTTGATGAGCGAGCTGATCGGGTTTGCCTATTACACGGAAGTGCCGGTTGTCCTGTTCGATGTTCAACGGACAGGGCCGTCGACAGGCATGCCGACCCGAACCCAGCAATGCGATATTCAGACCTGCGCCTATGCCTCGCATGGGGATACCCGCCACATCCTCCTGTTTCCAGCTGACCCCGGCGAATGTTTCGACATGGCGGTGCAGGCGTTTGATCTCGCTGAGCGATTCCAGACCCCGGTCTTCGTCCTGTCTGATATCGACATTGGGATGAATGACTGGATGGTTGATGAACTGACCTGGGATGATGTTTATCAGCCTGATCGCGGAAAAGTTCTATCTGCCACTGAGCTGGAAAAAATGGATACGTTTTACCGCTATCTCGATGTCGACGGTGATCACATCCCGTATCGCACGCTGCCTGGCACGCATCCCAAAGGCGCCTATTTTCTGCGCGGCTCTGGCCATGATAAATATGGTGGCTACACGGAAGGTGGCCCTGAGTATCAGGAAGTTGTTGATCGGTTGCGGGCCAAATGGCAGAGCGCTGCGGCCAAGGTTCCAGCACCTGTCTGCATCCGCGCCGCGGGAAAGGCGCGGCAGGGGATTATCGCGGTCGGCAGCAGCGATGGCGCCGTTCGCGAAGCGCGTGATCGTCTCGAAGCAGAGGGCGTGCACCTTGATTATCTGCGCGTACGCGGATTTCCGTTTGCGGCGAATGTCGAAGCGTTCATCATGGAGCATGACGAAGTTTTCGTTGTCGAGCAAAATCGCGATGCTCAGCTATTGGGGCTTTTGCTGACAGAAACCAATGTGCAACGCGAAAAACTGACGCCAGTGCTGCATTATTCAGGTGCGCCGCTTGATTATCGGTTTGTTTTTGATGCCTTGATGAATGTGATCAAGGTCCGGAGGATTGCATGACATCGTTCAGGAAGCCGAAAATCCAGCGCAAGAATGAGCCGCTGAATGATCTGGGCCTCGCCCGCGTCGACTATGAAGGCGCGATGTCGACCCTGTGCGCCGGGTGCGGGCATGACAGCGTCACGGCGTGCCTGACCAAGGCGTTTTTTGAACTGTCGATTGATCCGGCAAAAGCTGTCAAGGTTTCCGGGATCGGCTGTTCGTCGAAGACAACGAACTATTTTCTCAACGATGCACATGGCGCAAATACCGTACACGGGCGTATGCCATCGGTAGCGACCGGCGCGATTGCGGCCAACTCAAACCTGATTTATCTCGGCCTGTCCGGCGATGGCGACAGCCTTTCGATCGGGTTGGGTCAGATGGCCCATGCCATGCGCCGCAATGTCAACATGCTGTACATGCTGGAGAATAATGGCGTTTATGGCCTGACCAAGGGGCAGTTTTCGGCTTCAGCCGACCTCGGCTCGCTGCCCAAGAAAGGTGCACCGAACGAATATCCGGCGATCGATCCTGTGGCTTTGGCTCTGTCTGTCGGGGCAACATTTATCGGGCGTAGTTTCTCCGGCGATCGCAAGCAACTGGTGCCATTGATTAAGGCTGGTCTGAAACACAAGGGTTTCGCACTAATTGATGTCATCTCTCCGTGTGTCAGCTTTAATGACCACAAGGGCTCAACCAAGTCCTATGCTCACACATACGAGTATTACCATCAGGCAGTGCATGCGGACTATGTGCCGCCAACCGATGAGATCAAAGCGTCTTATGATGAGGGTGATGTGATGCCGATTGAACTGCATGATGGCGGCATTATTCAACTGCGCAAGCTGGACCAAAACTACGACCCAAGGGATCGCGCCGCGGCGTTCCAAAAAGTGATGGACAGCAAGGCGACACAGGAAATCGTCACCGGGTTGCTTTACATAGATGAGACGCAGCCGGATATGCATGAAATCCAGAAAATGGAAGATCGTCCCTTAAACGAAATTCCGTATTCTGAACTTAATCCGGGAGCAGAAAAACTAAAGGCGCTCCAGGGCGCCTTTAGATAAGGCTGACGATTCAGTTAGTCTATTCGTCCGGAAACAAAATGCCGTCGATCCGGCGCTGGGCAATTGGATGATAGCCGGGCCGGGCTTTCTTATAAACTGCTTCGGCCCATTCGGCGCGACCATTATCCTTCAAGGCAGCATAGAGCCGGTAAATGAATTTACCGCGTCCAACACTCATGAGAAAAGCATCAAGAGCAGGCAGTGCTGGTTCATACCCGCCTTTAATCGCTTGCATGTACCAGGCATAAGCGGTTTCCGCGTTTTGCGTGCCGGTGAGACTGAATGCCTGATCAAGGTCGGCGAACTGCATTTGCGTCAGGCCTTCAGGCAGACCGTTAAGGAAATGCAGCCACTCATGGGTTGACCAGTTTGCGGTTTGAAGGTCGCTGGCTGTGATTTCACCGGCTAGCCAGCTGGCTGATTGTGCGGCGACGTTGTCAAAAGCATCTGACTGCGGATTGGCGATGGTCGCCGGCAGGCCCGGCCGATAAACCCATTCGTCAAGTTCTTCTCTCGTCAGGGCATCCGGATTTTTGACATGCAATTGATCATGCAGATATTTGATGAAGTCTTCCGTCGTGATGCTCTGGAAAGCGAATTTGTCAAAATAGTTTTTCAAGAACGCGTCAAACTCTGCCCGGCCAAAGCGTTCTTCGAGGAACATCAAAAAGAACTGTCCTTTAACATATGCAACCTGTGTGAACGCATCGTCCGGATGCGCGATATCTGCCGGCAGCTTCAGCTGCGTAAGCTCGGGACGAGCCGCTTCTCTGACATCGCGCTTCAGGTCTTCAAGGCCAAGAGCCTGCTCCATGACGGCGCGGTTTTTGCCGTAGAGATCTTCCATCACGCGGTTTTCAACGTAGGAGGTGAAGCCTTCGTTGAGCCAGGCGTCGCGCCAGCTTGAATTTGTGACCAGGTTACCGGACCAGGAATGGGCGAGTTCATGGGCAACAACGTTAGTGAGGCTCTTGTCGCCTGCGATCAATGTCGGGGTCATGAATGAAAGGCGCGGGTTTTCCATGCCGCCAAAAGGAAAGCTCGGTGGCAGTACGATGAGGTCATAACGTCCCCAGCGATAAGGTCCGTACAGCCTGGTGTTGGCGGCTTCCATCAACGGTGTCTCGGAGAATTCTTCGGCGGCAGCATCAAGAATATAGTCTTCCGCATAGACACCAATATGATCGTTGATGGCTTTGAACTTGATGTCACCAACAGCAATTGCCAGCAAGTAGGACGGGATCGGTTGCGGCATTTTGAAATGAAACTCGCCGTTTTCGTCTTTGTCGCCCTGCTCGGCGCTCATCAGTGGCAGCAATCCTTCCGGCACGCGCAAAGTCGCGGAATAAGTCATGCGCACAGCTGGTGTATCCTGCAATGGCGCGATGGTACGGGCGTTGATCGCTTGTGCCTGTGAAAACAGATACGGGTATTTCTTGCCCGCCGTTTGCGCTGGCGACAGCCACTGCAGGCCTTCTGCTGTCGGGCTGGTGCTGTAGGCGATACGGACCTGCGTTGTGTCGTCAGTAAGTGGGATCGTCAGCTTCGACCCCAATACCGGATCAGCATCATCGAGGGTGTAGCTATTGCCCGTCCCGGGATTGGTCGGGTTGGAGCCGTTTAGCGTCGCGACCGAGCGGATAGATAAATCTTTGGTGTCGAGGACGAGCGTCGTTGCTGCTGAAGCAACGCGTTCAAAGTCTATGGTGGCGGTACCATCGAGGATTTTGTCATCGAAATTGACATCAAGATTAAGGTCGACATGAGTGACACGGACCTCGTCATAATTAGCGTAAGTGAATTTGTCGTCCTTGACGATTACCGGGGCCTGTCGCTCCACCGGGGCCACTTGCCGGTCCGCTGGTTCTGCAACTTGCTGGTTGCCACAAGCGCCGATAGAAAAAGTGAGTACGCAAGCGCCAAGAAGCGCCGGTTTAAAAATAGACATTCTGCCTCCAGTGAGAATTTTCTGCATCGTAGCGAACGCCTCTCCGGGCGACAAGCCAAGTTGCGGGTGGTGTTGTCGCTTCAAAGTGCCACGGCAGGACTGCGGCTTTAAGAAAAATCCTCAAAATCTCCGGTCCATTCGAATTCTCTCAGGGAAATGTTGCCCTTTGCCGACACTTTGACACCCTCCTTTTGTAACAGCGCCAGCTGCCGGGTGTGGTTATCACCGGCGCTCCGTGGGCTGATCTGCCCTTTGGCGTTGATGACCCGATGCCAGGGCGTTGGCGGGTTCGTCTCGCCCAGGGCTGACAGCGCGTAACCAACGGATCTGGGCCCACAGCGGGCGAGCCGTGCAATCCCGCCATAGGTTGCCACCCGGCCGCGCGGGATGCGCCTTACAATGGAGAAAATTTTCTCATAGTCCACGGCCACCGGGCACTCCTTTGAAGTTCAAGACGGAATGAGCGAAGACTGCCACAAGATTGCAGATCAGCGCCAGATGGCTTTCTAACCAAAGTTTCAGTGGTTTGCGGGCGCTACGCGGGCCAGATTGCTGTAAAGACAGGTTTTGTAATTAAAGGCGGGTGTATGTTGAAATGGCTTAAAAAGAATAAGGGCGACGTCCAGTTTTTCGTGATCTTTATTCTCTGTTTTGGCGTTTTCCGCTCGGTCGCGTTTGCCTCCTACCATATCCCGTCGGAAAGCATGGTGCCGACGCTGGAAGTCGGCGACCGGATTGTCGTCAACAAACTCGCCTATGGCTACAGCAAACACTCTGTCTGGTTCCCGGTTTTCCCCTCGCTGCCAACCGAGAATGGCCGAATTTTTGACCGCTTGCCGGAGCGCGGTGATGTGGCGGTGTTCAAACACACCCGCGATAACATAGTCATGATCAAACGGGTCATCGGCCTCCCAGGTGATGAGATTGCCGTGCGCAGCGGGCGACTTTATGTCAATGCTGCACCCGTGGAACGCGTGACCGTGCGGGATTATTTTTACCGGGAGCACAAAGGCAGTATTGCCGAGGTGCGCCAGTACCAAGAGGTGCTGCCCGGTGACGCAACTCACACCATCATCGAGCGCTCCGATGCCTGGCGCGGTGATAATGTCGGGCCATACTTCGTGCCCGAAGGTCACGTTTTCATGATGGGCGATAATCGCGACAATTCATCGGACAGCCGTTACATGTCTGGCCTCGGTTTTGTGCCTGTAGAAAACCTGATGGGCCGCACCGAGATGATTTTTGCGTCAACTCATTCCTGCCGCAAGGAAGAAGGGCTGGCCTGCGCCAAACGCCGATTTTTCTCCAAGGTGAAGTGATCGCCAGCCCTTTCGTCAGCTGTGTTGACAGTTTTCTCGTAAACGAGGGGGGCGCCGAGTTGTTGGCGAAGGCGGAGAAGACGAGCATTGGCAACAATCAACTATCTTTTTTCACGGGATTGATCGACTGCTTGAAAGTCCCTAATTCCTGAACTTGATAGCCTTGCGGGTAGGTCGGGCGCTGGCGCTGCGTTATCAGCACTGGGTTGCGCCGCGCCGGGTACCACAATAGTTTCCGACGGACCAGCGTTCTGATCAAAAAGGCCCGCGCTTTCAGGCCGCCGGTCACGATACTGCGCAAAAGCCCGGGCGCTGGTGCAAATCCCATGGCTGTCAGTAATGGCTTGTCCATTAGGGCATGAACAAATGGCCGGGCAGTCGGATACAAAAATCGCGGTAGTAAAAATCCGAGCAGCAGGTCGCGCGTCGCTGATCCAACCTGTACGTTGCTTTCGGCAAAGCGAAATGCTTTGCTCTCGTAAGACCGGTTGAAAGCCTCAAACTGTTCAAGGGTCGCGGGGATATCGCGGATATTCATCCGGCGGCCCATCTCGCTGTAGAAATTGAAACTCGCGCGCTTTTCGTTGTCGCTCAGCCGGCGCCAGCCGAAGCGTGCGTTCCAGCGGATCGGTTCGAATACAAAAGTGGATAGGACATAGAGAAAATCATCATTAGAAATGGCGAAGCGTCCATGCATGGCGTTCATGCGCGCCATTGCGGCTGCGCCTTTTTTGCTGTCGAAACCGTTTTCGACGATCTCTGCCAGTATCAGTTCGGTGTCGTCATAGCGTTTGCGCGGGCGCTTGGTGAACTCGCCGGTTTTGGCCAGCAGTCCTGATATTGATGGCACCGCGAAAGTTCGAAACAGGGCGAATTCCAGCGCCCGTTCGGTATCCCATGAAAATTCGTATGCGCTTAAGAGGCGTGCAATCTCCTGATAATCCCGGTCAGGGTCAAGCCGGGCGATCTGCCGTGTCGTTTCGGTTTCTGTAGGTCTGGCCAGTGAAAATGCTCCGGATGTTAACTGCACTGTACCAAGGTGCGGGCGCAGGCGCTATTTTTGTTCCACCGCCTGATACTGAAAAACCTCCTCCAGCGGGACGCCGAAAACGGCGGCAATCCGGAACGCGACGTCAAGGCTGGGGCTGTATTTGCCTTTTTCCATCGAGGCGATGGTCTGCCTCGTGACACCAATGGCGTCGGCGAGATCACTTTGCGTCATCTCGTCAGCGTCGAATCTGAGCCGGCGGATCTGGTTGACGATTGCGGTGCGTGTCAAGGACTTGCTCCGATCAGGCGCCGCGTCTGTATAAAGCAACCCGCCACATCGCCTTGACTAGTTCTGACGCAAGAAGGCCGATGAAAGCCAGGTTGGCAAACGCCCATTCTCCGCTGATGACGCCAAGAGCAAGAATAAGGAACACGAAACTCCCGAGCGTAAAGCCGCCGGCGACTTCGCCTTTCCGTTCAATATCCCTGTCTCGTTCGTCGGCAGTGTCCGCGGTTTTCGGGTTGCTGACGGCGATCGCAATGTGGCCCACGATCAAAATAGTGCTGAACAGGATCACCGCCGGCAACAACCAGCCGGGCGCGATGATGCCACCCGAAGCCGACAGTTTTCCGAGATAAACGGCACCGACGATCAGCGTCGCCGCCAACGCTGTCCAAGCGCTTTTTTCCTGAAATGACATAGAAACCTCATACGGTATGTTAAACTTGATAACCATCATGTAAAAAATAGTTTACATTATGTCAAATTTAATTTACATTTTTATTGGTATATTCTATATATTGTGTTTTTTTTCGTGATCAATACCATATTTAGTATGTGGAAAGCCTCTAATTGCCTTTTTCGAACGAGAGAATCACACACTATAGAGACACCGAAAAATCTACCCGTCGAGAGGATTTGTTGATGCCTGATGCTTCCGCCACTTTGCCTGGTCTGTTGACACCGTCTGTTGGCTACAAGCCGTTCCGTTATCCATGGGCTTATGAATTCTGGAAAAAACAGCAACAGGTTCACTGGATGCCGGAAGAAATTCCTCTAGGTGAGGACTGCAAGGATTGGGCGACAACGCTTTCCGACGGTGAGCGAAACCTCCTGACACAGATCTTCCGCTTCTTCACGCAGGGCGATGTTGAGGTCAACGACAACTACATGGAGCATTACTGCCGGATCTTCAAACCGATAGAAGTGAAGATGATGCTCTCGGCCTTCTCCAACATGGAGACCGTTCATATTGCCGCCTACGCGCTGCTGCTCGAGACCATCGGTATGCCGGAATCGGAATTTTCGGCCTTCATGGAATATGAATCGATGGCCGCGAAGCATAACTACATGCAGGAGTTCGGCACCGACAGTAACGAAGACATTCTTCGGTCAATCGCGATGTTCGGTGGTTTCACCGAAGGCCTGCAACTGTTTGCGTCCTTCGCGATGCTGATGAACTTCCCGCGCCAGAATAAAATGAAAGGCATGGGGCAGGTGGTCACCTGGTCGATCCGCGATGAAAGCCTGCACTGTGAAGGCATGATCCAGATGTTCCACGCCTTCGCCAAAGAGACGGGAGCGCTCACATCGGCGGTCAAAGACGATATCGTCGATTGCTGCAAAACCGTTGTTGGTCTTGAGGACAAGTTCATTGATCTTGCCTTTGAGATGGGCGCGGTTGAAGGAATGACGCCTGACGATATCAAACGCTATATCCGTTATATCGCCGACTGGCGCCTGACACAGCTTGATTTGCCGAAAATCTACGGTATTGAGAAACACCCGCTGCCCTGGCTGACCGAGATTTTGAATGGTGTCGAACACGCGAACTTCTTTGAGGCTCGCGCAACCGAATACTCCAAAGCGGCCACCAGCGGAGACTGGCACGGTGCCGACGGCGTCTGGTCACAATTTGATCAGTGGAAGGATAAACGGGACTTGCCCGCGGCGGAGTAACGTAAGCGCTTAGAGCCGTGGGTCAGGTCAACAGGCACCATTAAGAACGGTAAATATCTGGCACGAGTCCGTCAACTTCTGTGCCTATGAGATAGGGGGGCAAGACTGCCAGTAGGCCAAGTGTAGCCAGCGATCGCGAACTTGTAACGACTGTCCGGCATCTGTCACCCCTTCCAGTCCATCACTATAGAAGGTTCATCCTTATACGTTCCAACGCAGCGATCGACAAATCCGCCTTTCCTCGCAACTTTAATGGAGGCGGCGTTTTCAGGGGCGATGAGGCAGGTTATCGGCATGTCGGGGAAATGTCTGCGACCCCAACGAAGTGCCGCAGTGACGGCTTCGGTCGCATAGCCCTTGCCGTGATGCGCCGGCGACAGGACCCAGCCGGCTTCAAGCGTGCCGTCAATTCGCGGCTCCATCTCCCGTAAAAAGTCACTGAACCCAACCTCACCGACGAACCCGCCGGTCGCCCTTTCTTCAACCAGCCAATAGCCGAAACCCTTGAGCGCCCAGTGGCCGATAAAACGGGTCAATCGCGACCAGCATTCTTCGCGCGTACCGGCTTTGCCGCTGATATAGCGGTAGACCTTCGGGTCGCCCCACATCACCATGGACGCATCAAGGTCTTCTTCAGTGTGGGCGCGCATCCGCAGCCGGTCAGTTTCGAGAACAGGTATCATCCGTTGAGTGCCTCTTTTTGTGGAGCGATGTTTGTAAGATGAGTACAGCGCCGGAGCAATATCGCCCTTTGTTGCTTGTTAGCGCTGTTGTAATCCAGCGTCATTCAGCTACATTTTCACAGTTGGGATAAAAGGCGTGGGGCGGATAATGAGATATTTGTTTTCCATTGTTATTTCTGTTTTGGTGCTGTTGAGCCCGGCGCAGGCGCGCTGGCATGAGGTGCGAACGGACAATTTTATTGTCGCTGGTGACGCCAGCCTGCCGACCTTGAAGAAGTTTGCTATTGAGCTGGAGCAGTTTCGCGTTTTTCTGGCAGTCGTTTCCGGTCAACAACCGACGCCCGAGCCGGTGCCGGTTGAAGTTTACCTCATGACTAACGTGAGCTCGCTAAAGAAAATTTTCGACCGGCGCAATATTGGCGGGGTATATACCACAGATATTGAGAAAGGTATTTTTGCTGCAAACGTCTCAAAACGCGGCGATGAATTCGGCTTGTCGGCGCGAGATATTCTGTTTCATGAATACGTACATCACTATTCATATCGTACAGGTCCCTTCTATTATCCGAGGTGGTACCGGGAAGGCATTGCGGATTTTTTCGCTACATTCGAGTACGATGATGGCGTTGGCGAAGTCGGGCGCTTGTTACAGCAACGAATTGATTGGCTGGCTAACGAGCGTTGGTTCCCGCTGGAATATCTTATCCGATCGAAACTTCGATGGTACAAACCAAACGACCGTGATCTCGATGCAGAAGAGATATCGCTATACTATGCTCAGTCATGGTTCACGGTTCACTATCTGCAGAACAACCCCAAACGCAGTCAGCAACTGACGGAGTATTTGCAGAAAGTTCGCGAAGGTGGAGAACCAATTGCGACTTTTGTGACAACCTTTAAGGCCAGTATCGACGTTGTAGAGCGTGAGGTTGAAAAAAAATTCGAGAGCGGACGACTACCTCTGTTGCGCATAAATCTCGAGAAATTCTACTTCGAACCAGAACTTGAAATAGCTGAGCTTGACAGTGATGAAGAGCGGGTGAGACTGGCGCTGGCGGGTTCCTACTTCGGGATGAGCGATGAAGATGAACGCGCAGATAAACTGGCGGCGCTGGAGCAGGCTTTGGCACAAAATCCTGACGACACCAGACTATTATATCGCCTCGCGATCATTCATTTCGATGCAGATAAACCAGATCTGGCGCGACCATTTGTCGAACGTGCCGTTGTATCAGCGCCAAATAAAGCCGAGACGATGATTTTGGAGGGATTGTCCTTGCGCAATGATTTGCAAACTGCGGGAGTATCGGTTGAGCAGTTCCAGCAGGCACTTCAAAAATTTGATGTGGCACGAAAGGCAGACCCGAAAAATCCACGTGCTCACTATGAATATTCGCGCATGTATGTGTCAGGATCAGCAAAGGTTACCGAAGAGGTTGTTGATGCGGCGCTTTTGGCATTAGAGCTGTCACCGGATCCGTTTGAAGTACCGTTTAATGCAGCGGTCGTGCTCGGACGTCGTGGTTACACGGAAGATGCAAAGTATCTCCTGGAAGGACTAGCGTCTTGGACATCGAATCTGGAACGGCAGGACCGAGCACGGCGTGCTCTTGAAGGTCTTTAGGATAAGTTGCGGCACCTTCTCGCTGACATGTCTTGTTGCCTGTCATCGCATGTGGTGATCATCTCCTAAAACTAAACAGACAGGAAATTCATGACCAACGCATTGCAGCCGACCGGTGACCAGATTCGGGCATTTGGCGATCGCGTTACAGGCGATCCGATCTACATGCTCAACCTTTTGAAATTCCGCGAGAAAGCCGAATACCAAGACGGCCGGCCGGCCGACATGACCGGCGCTGAGGCCTATGGGCTGTACAGCAAGGGCATGGCAAAAATTATCCCAGCGCTTGGTGGCAGCTTCATTTTTTCCGGCACGGTGCGGGGCATGTTGATCGGTGAAGTTGACGAAGTGTGGGATGCGGTGGCAATATTAAATTATCCGTCTACGGACGCAATGCTTGGCATGATGCAGGCACCTGAATATTTGGCGATTCACCCGCACCGCGAAGCGGGCCTTGCCGGGCAGTTGCTGATCGAATGCGCCAAGGGGTTTTCGCTTGGCAGCTAAACGGTTTTCTTGTCCTCGTCGGTGCCTTGATCAGCGTTGCGGCGTCAGTGCAGGGGCACAAACAGCGGTTGTGCCCCTAGCCCGGTTACTGGCTGATCCTCACCCCGAATACGCCGCAACAAGGTGTAGTGGTCCGGCAGCTTGGCTAGAAACTCCTGACTGCGCTGCCGTCGTGCGTTGATAAATGCTTCCCAGAAGCCGTCATCAACCATTGCCGATTGTGGATAGGAACGCCCTTTGTAAAACCGCTTGCCCATCAGCGCGCTCCGATACGAGTTTGGTGTGAAGAAAGTACTGTTGGGCAAATCCAGCTTGTCGGGCATTGTGTGTCGCCAAAGGTCGAGATTGGCCTGCAGGCTATCAGGTATTTCCATGTCCTCCCGGACAACGCGCCAGTAATCGGTGTCCGTGCGATTGCTCAGATGAAAAGTCATGACGATGAAATCGACAATCTCACTGTAAAGCCCGTCGATCAACTCGTTATATCGTTTCTCGACGCTGGGTTCAAAATCAGTATCCGGAAAATACCGAACCAGCCACATCAGTGCCAATTGAACAGAATAGATGGCTGTCGCCTCAAGTGGTTCAACGAAGCCGCTGGAGAGACCGAGTGCCAGGCAGTTCTTGACACGGGAGCGGCGGGTTTTGCCGATCCGCATGCGGATAACTTTCGGCTCAGCGTCTTTTGCAATCGGACCGGCGTGTTCAAGAAACTCGGCGATCGCCTCGTCGTCCGACAAAAATTTGCTGGAGAACACATAACCGGCCCCGACACGGTTAAACAGCGGCACCCGAAACGACCAGCCGGCTCTCATGGCAATCGCTTTAGAAGTGGGCTCGATGCGGGTCGGGTCTTGATGGGGGATTTGCGCAACCGCCGCTCGGTCATTGAGCAAATAGTTGTCATAAGGGATGAATGGCTCGCCCATCTTTTTGCCGATGATGACGCTGGCGAAACCTGTCCCGTCAATAATGAATTCAATCGGATGGACACCTTTTTCTTCCAGCTCCAACTCTTTCACAAAACCGCGCTCGTCCATCCGCACATCTGTAACGTCATCATAAATATGCTGGACGCCAAGGTTGCCAGTGCCGTGCTCCATCAGGATTTTAGCAAGCTCAACGGCGTTCATATGGTAGGAGTATGGAACGAAGGCCTGAAACTCCTGCCCATCCAGCGGACGCGGTCCTCTATGCGCGCGGATAACTTCGGGGCACACGGACATGGCCTCGGAATAATCTTCTTTAATATGGTCGCCGCCGGGGTGCATGCCGAAACGGGCAAACATGTAGCCGGGATTCATGCCCTCGATCTCGCTTTGCGTAAAAAACGGATTGACCCATGAGATCGGGTTGCCATTGGCATCATTGTCCCAGCCATCAAACCAACCACCCAGTTTGAATGTCGCATCGCATCTGGTGACAAATTCCTTTTCGTTAATGCCAATAAACCGCAGCAAATCGGTGATCGGACGCGCTGTCGATTCACCGACACCGATAATGCCGATTTTTTTGCTTTCGATCAGGGTGATCATCATTTCACCGCGCTTAACTTGTGCCCCGAAGGACCGGGCGAGGAAGCAAGCGGTGATCCAGCCTGACGTGCCGCCGCCGACGATGGTGATTTTGCTGATCGGTTTGCCCATGTTCCCTCTCGGTATTGTTGTCTCCGCACTTCAGGTGCCGGTGATCGCACCTATCAACCATAACGCTATCGACGATCTCCACAAAGTGTTTGTGGGATTGCCGCCGCGGTTATGATCAATTGGCCGGCGCCTTCTCCCCACGCCCCCAACCGAATATTCACACTTTTATGGTTTTCTGACCAGCGGCGTGAAGTGTTGAGATGCTTGCTGATTGGTTAACCCCGCGGGGCGCCGATGTGGTCAGGCAAACAAGGGCATAAAATGATCAGTTACTATGGTACCGGGTTGATGCTCAATCTCGCATCTCTTAACCAGTTGACGCGTCGGGCCTATCGCTACTTGGGGAACCTCAAAAATACGGCAACCGGTGCCGCCACAGCGATTCCAACGCACTACATTGAGCGCACCCGGTCGTTCTTCGAGATGCTGCGCCGTCACGATGTCGTCCTGCCGGGCATGAAGGTGATGGAGGTCGGTACTGGCTGGGTTCACTGGGAAGCATTGATGCTCAGGAACGAGATTGCCTGCGATACAATCCTATACGACGTGTGGGACAACCGCTCGTTTGAGCGGTTCCGTGCATTTGTTAAGGAACTGACGGATCCAGCGTTGCGTGCGCGGCTTGGTCTGCAAAATCACGACGGCCTCAGACTGATGCAACGGATCGCTGATACTAGCTCATTTAATCGGGCCTATGATCGCCTTGGGTTTAAGTACATCGTTGACCCATCCGGGTTACTCCCAATGATTGCAAAGGATTCCCTCGACTTTATTTTCGCGAGCGATGTCGCCGAGCATTTTGACCGCGACGATATCCCGCAAATACTCTCCCGCACATTCAAGGCATTGAAACCGGGAGGCCATCTCTACCACCAGATAGTTCTCACTGATCACTTGCGAATTTATGACAGAACTGTTCACGACAAGGAGTATCTACGGTTTTCTGGAAAATTCTTTGACCGGTTTCTCAATAATAAGGTGCAATATATCAATCGCCTGCAGATTCCTGACTGGCACAACCAGTTCGCCCTTGCCGGGTTTGAGATTGTTGAGACAAACCGGCTCGTGCATAGCGACCTCTCAACCATCGATGTCCATGCTGAGTACGCACACATCCACCCGTCCGATCTTTCATGCGCTGTCGTTCAATTCCTGTTGAAGAAACCGGCATAAATCGTCGTGATTGCCATGCTCTTGCCGCCTCCTTTCAGGTGTGTTCTGTTACGCCATTGGAAAGTAATCGATAGAGGAAATAAATGCGTCTAGTGGTTGCTGGTCTGTTTTTATGGCTGCTCGCTGTTGCACCCTTATCAGCTCAATCCGCCTCTGATGATTTTGGTCTGCAGCTTGCCGCCGCCGCGATGAAAAGCGCCGGTGCCAATATTCAGTACAATGGCGCCTATCTGTCACTTGATTATCCCTGGGGCGATGTGCCGGCCAGCCAGGGTGTGTGTACGGATGTGGTCATCCGCGCGTTTCGGGAACTAGATGTTGACCTGCAAAAGCGGGTTCATGAACACATGACGAGGTATTTCGCAAACTATCCTAGCCAGCGTCTTTGGGGTCAGACCCGCCCCGACCGAAATATCGATCACCGCCGGGTCCTCAATCTCCAGGCATTCTTTATCATGACCGGATCCGATCGGCCGCTGACGACCAACAACAGTGATTACCGTCCCGGTGATATCGTTGCCTGGCAGGTCCCTAAATATGGTGGTGGCACCACGCCCCATATTGGGATCGTCACGGCAGTGACAACAACCGACGGCGAGCCGCTGGTTGTCCACCACCTAAGTGGTCAGCCGAAGCTCGAAAATGTTCTGTTTGACTGGAAAATGATCGGACACTACCGCTATTACGTGCCTGCAGCAGACCGCGATCGTTAGAAAGTAAGCATATTCAAGGAAGCGTTCGCGCAACACCGTACCGCAAAAAATGGTTTATTCGCGCTTCAGGCCTTGCATCGGTCCAAAATGAGGGCCATTTTCTGCCCCAGGGCGTTGTAACTTGTGTGGAGCTTACAACATGAAGAACATAGCAATCACTGTTTTGGGGGTCATGGCTGCAGCAGCATTGCCGGCCCACGCCGCAGATTCTCAAACCTACGAATTGAACGGTTTTGACGCGGTCGATGTGTCAGCCGGATATGACGCGATGGTTGAAGTCGGAGCGGATTTCTCGGTCCGAGCCGAAACCAGGGGTGGCGACCTCGACTGGATGCGTCTGGAGGTCAAGGGCGAGACCCTCGTCATCACCCGAAAATCCGGGATGAAATGGAACTGGAAGGGCCCGAAAACAACCGTCTATGTGACGATGCCCTTCCTTTCCAGCCTAGAAGTCTCGTCCGGCGCGGACGCCGAGGCAACGGGCGTTGATTCCGAGAATTTCAGTGTTGCTGCCTCTTCCGGGGCTGATGCGGTGGTCTCGGGCAGATGCGGCCGGATTAGTGCCGATGCCTCTTCCGGGGCGGATATCAAGGCGAAAGATCTCGTATGCAAAACCGGCTCAGCCGACGCCTCGAGCGGTTCAGATATCGTGATCACCGTGACCGAAGAAATTTCAGCTGACGCCTCTTCCGGGGCAGATGTTGTCGTCTATGGCAATCCACGGGCCAAAAATATCGATACCTCGAGTGGTGGCGGCATCAAGATTAAAGAGTAGACATCGTGTTTTCTTAATGCTGGAGGTCCGGCTCCAGCGAGCCTCATTGCCGTTGCACCAGCGGGGTTGAACTTGCATAAAAGCCTATCAGCAGCAGCCAACAGGAGCATCGAGCAGCAATGAAGAATCCTTTTTCCGACAGTGATGCAAAATGTGAAACCATCCTCGCTGCTGGTTGCCAAATGGAAGGTAAACTAAGTTGCCGCGGACCGAGCCACATTGACGGCCAGATTGATGGTGATCTTCTTGGTGATGATCTTTTGATCCTCGGTACAAGTTCCACTGTCAACGGCAATGTTTTTGCGCAGAGCGTTGAAGTGGGCGGCAGCGTCAACGGATCGGTCCGGGCGGCCCACCGTGTTAGCTTGCGGCCCGGCGCAAAAAATCGAAGGCGAAGTGGAGAGCCCATCGATTGTGATTGACGAAGGCGCAAAGTTTAACGGCATCACCAAAATGTCAAAGCCGGAGCAACCGACGCCGCAACTCTCCGTTGTTGAATCCAAAGTTGCTAAAGAGTAAGCCTCAAAAACATCTCGATCACTTCTGAAGGCGTCATGCCTTCTTCTCTTTTCGAGCGCAGTGTCGCACTTTTATCCCGCTTCGAGAACTTCTTGCCGTTTTCGTCAGTAATCAGAGGGTGGTGCCTGTAAATCGGGGCAGGCAGATCAAGTAACACCTGCAGCAGCCTGTGCAAATGCGCAGCATGAAAAAGATCATGACCGCGCACCACCTGGGTGATCTCTTGCATCGCGTCATCATGGACACAAGCAATATGGTAGCTCGTGCCCACATCCTTCCGGGCAATGATCAAATTACCGAAGATTTCTGGTGTTGCCCTGATCGCACCCGTCTCGCCATTCGGGCCGCTGCCCTTCTCGGTAAAGGCCAGATCTCCCCATGCTAACCCCAGATGATCTTTTGCTGCCATCATGTTGAGCCGCCAAGCAAAAGGGTTGCCCGCTTCAAGAAGTGTTTTCTCTTCGGCTTCCGGCAGGGGATCACTCACAAAAACTGGCCCTTCCGGGCCTTCGGTGTTCAGATGCGGCGCCAGGGCAATTTTCTGCATCACCTCCTTGCGCGTCCTGAAACAGCGGTAGACGACCCCAATGTCGATCAGCTTTTTGAGGGCGCCAGCGTAGTCCGCAAAGTGATCAGATTGCCGCCGAACCGGGGCCGGCCATTCAAGGCCCAGCCAAGCAAGATCTTCATAAATCGCGTCTTCAAATTCCGGCCGGCATCTGATCTGGTCAATATCCTCAATCCGCAATAGCATCTCACCATCAGCTTCGCGGGCTGCCTCAAAAGCCGTCAGTGCCGAGAAGGCTGTGCCCAAGTGAAGAAGACCGGTGGGCGAGGGAGCAAATCGTGTGCGCATCATTTTCTATCCCCCCACCAGAAATTGTGGCCCGCCAAACAGGCCTTTCCAGCCAACCACAACAAGCCAATGGATGAAAATAGCTGGCCAAAGACTACGGCTTCGAAAAGTCGCAAACGTGCAAGTCATGCCGAGCCCGAATGCAACGACCAAAAATCGCGGATCATCGAACAGGCCGCGTGCCTCGGTCATGAGTAACCACGCATTGACAAGATGCCAGAGAACGAACAGGGCCAATAACATCGCCGCAAGCTGGAAATGTAACGTCTTGTTTCCCAAAATGAGAAGTGGTCCACGAAAAGCCAGCTCTTCAGTGAGCGCTGGCAGAAAGAAGGCAACTAGCGCAACCTGCCATAATCCGTCCGTGGACGGTGTCCAGGCAAACAGGCCGCTCAACAGGCTGAACGGCACGGAAATACTGGCGAACAGCGTTAACAGGGCGGTACTTTCACCCCAGGCTCGCGCATTGGGCCAGGTGAAGACTCTCGTAAAAAGGGTAGCAACCCCCGTCATCATGGTTAATTTCCCGTTACTGGCATAATTCCTGCAGGAATAATCTCAAAATAAGAAGACTACCCATACAATAGAGAGAGTTTGTCATGTTTGAAAAGTCTGCTGCAAAGCAGTCGAAGGCGAAGATGCTTGTGCATTTTCAAACTTCGAACAAAACCGTGCTGGAGGGCGAAATCGTCATTCCTCACAGCATGAGTTTCGCTGATTTCCTGAACAGTGATCGACCTTTTATCGAGATCGAGACGTGTCCGGAAGAAACCCGGCTTGTTGCAAAAAGTAGCATTGTTGAGGCGCGCCAAGTTATGCGAGCGCCGTCCGAGAAGGGAAGTCCTTATTCTATCTTGCGCATCCAGAGCGGTGCTTCTTTTCAGGAGGTGAAAGACGCCTGGAAGAAACGCGTCAAAGCCTGTCACCCGGATAAGATTTCGTCGCTCGGTGTTGATGAAGAAATCGAATATGCAGCCCGCAAGGCGACACAAAAAATCAATATGGCCTATGATGAGATCGTCACGCATTTGCGCGAGAAAGACAAAGTGACAAAAGCAAAAGTCGGTGCTGCGGCGCACAATGACTCAAGTTTCTCGGTCTACTACTAACGCTGGATCAAGCGGCTGCGCCGCCGACCGTCAGACGGTCAATCTTCAGGCTCGGCTGGCCAACTCCTACGGGTACGCCCTGGCCGCCTTTGCCACACACCCCGACACCCGGATCAAGTTCCAGATCGTTCGCGATCATTGACACTTGCTGTAAAACCGTTGGGCCATTTCCAATCAGCGCGACGTTTTTAAGCGGTGCGCCGATCACACCATTTTGTACACGGTAGGCTTCGGTGCAGTTGAAGACAAACTTGCCTGATGTGATATCGACCTGACCACCGGAGAAGTTCACGGCGAAAATACCGTCCTTCACTGAGCGGATAATTTCATCCTGGCTGTGGTTGCCGTTGAGCATGAATGTGTTGGTCATTCGAGGCATCGGTGCATAGGCGTAACTTTCGCGCCGTCCGTTGCCGGTTGCGTCCATGCCCATCAGTCGGGCGTTCATCCGGTCTTGCATGTAACCCTTGAGGATACCGTCTTCAATCAACACAGTGCGGGAAGTCGGCGTGCCCTCGTCATCGACGGTGAGGGAGCCGCGGCGCTTCTCAAGTGTCCCGTCGTCAATCACCGTGACGCCTTTTGCCGCGACCTGCTGCCCCATCAAACCGGCGAAAGCAGAAGTACCCTTGCGATTGAAATCACCTTCAAGGCCATGGCCAACTGCCTCATGCAGCAGGACACCCGTCCAGCCGGGGCCAAGCACAACTTCCATTTCACCAGCCGGCGCCGCTTCGGCTTCGAGATTGGTCAGCGCCTGCCGCAGGGCTTCATCGACTTGTCCCTGCCAGCGCGCCGGATCAACAAACCTTGCATAGCCTTCGCGCCCGCCAACACCGTGACTGCCGTTTTCCTGACGCTCGCCTTCACCAGCAGTGACCGAAACGTTGAGCCGGACCAGCGGGCGGACATCGCGAACCGTCTGACCGCCGGGCCGCATGATTTCGACTGAGACCCATTCGCCAGAAAGTGAGCACGAGACCTGCCGCACCCGCTCATCTTTGGCGCGGGCGTATTCATTTATTTCTTCGAGCAGCCTAGTCTTGGCCTCGAACGGCAATTCATCCAGCGGGTTGGTTTCGTCATAAAGCTTGGTGTTGGTGCCATGCGGACCATCTGCCAGAGAGATATTGTTGCCGGTTCGGATCGCCTGGACTGACGCGGCGGCCCGTTTTACGGCAGCTTCAGAAAAATCCGACGAATGGGCATATCCCGTCGTTTCATCATCGACAGCGCGCAGGCCAAAACCCTGGCTCACATCATAGCTCGCTGTTTTTAGGCGATTATCATCAAAAACAAAGGCCTCTGACTGGCTGTATTCGAGATAAAGCTCGCCATCTTCGAAGTCTTTGAGGGCGTCATCGACGATGCCTTGGGTACGGTTGCGGTCAAGGTCTGTGCGGGAGAAGAAAAATGAATCGGTCATCCACCCTCTTTGGGGGATGCCGAGGCCTAGATCAACTGTAACTGTGCGTCGGTGCTGTGGAGCTCGACAGCTTCCAGTTTCAGCACCCCGTTGACTGGCAGACAGTCGGCCCCATTTGCAGCACCAACGGCGCGGCTCGCATTGGACCGACCAAGTTTGTGAGCGAGCTCGCCATAAGACCAGGTTTCGCCGTAAGGAAAGGTTTGCAAAATCTCCCACACGGCGAGTTGAAAGTCCGTTCCGGCCGGCGCCAGAGGAAGATTGAACGTGGTCAATCTACCCTCAAAATAGGCCGTGATCTGATTTATCGCTTCGGTCAATGGACCGGCATCGCGGGCCCAGTCTGGCTGCGGCTTCCGGACCTGGTGGCCGGTGGTAATGATAACCCGCCATCCATGCCTGCGCGCAGGAAATCACTGAGGTCATCACCGGCCAGGACTGGGGGTATATGTGTAATGAGTTGTGGTCATCATTGCGCTACAAAATCTGCCATCAGCCCATCAGCGATGTGGCAGCGACGGCCACACAAAAGACAAGAGAAGAAACACCGACAAGGCGCGCTACGCGCCGCTGATCCTGGTCTTGAATATCAGCGGAAAATCGCAGAAGCGCGAGCGCCGAGAGCGAATAAACGCCCAAAAACAGCATCACCGAGAAATCGACAATCACAGTAAACTGATCATTAAGGGTAGGAGACAAAGTCGCAAAAGCGACAGCAGACATCAAAACAGCGGTGAGCAACACATCCCGCGTTGGCCGCTTTAGAGGGTCTCCTTCTGACAGGACTTTAGGCAAAAATCCAATCGCTGCACCTGCCCGGCCTGTTTGGGCCGAAACCAGAAACCAGCCCCCGGCACAGCCGATCGTTCGGGCCAGTGCTGCAATCGCGACGACAGCGCCTGCCACCGGTCCGGCAAGCCGCGAGACGACATCAGCGAATGGCGCCGAAGATTGCGCCAGCTCCTCTGCCGGCAGGACACCGAACAAGGCGGCCGACGCGGCCGCATAAACAATCGCGGCGATCAGGACGCCGCCAACCGCCGCGACAGCGACGTTGCGGCGCGGATTGTCGACAACGGCGGCGACGGCATTGGCACTCTCAAGACCGAGAAACGCCCAGAAGATTGTGAGCACGGTTGGCGGAATGGCGCGCGTCAGGGGAGCGCCGCTTTCATTCCACGAGGCAGCAAAAATATCCGTCTCAAAATTAATCACGCCAAGGGCTGTCGCCGCAAGGATCGGTACGATCCCCAGCAGCAATGTTGCCGCCGCAAACCGGCCCATCATTTTTGCCCCGGCCAGGTTGGCGAGCGCCAGGCCCCAGATGATGCTCAACAAAACAGCGGTTTCCGCGCTGCGCCCCAAGCCGCCCGGGATCAGCACCTCGAGATACCCGACAGCAGCGAGGATGATCGCCACATTGCCGATCCAGCAGGAACTCCAATAAGCAGCCCAGGACAAAAACCCCGCGGCCGGGTGAAAGGCGCGGGTTGGATAGTCGATCAGCCCCTCTTGTGGCGGCCGCAGGGTCGCCAAGATGGCGTAAAGGCCGGCGAGCAGCGCCGCGCCGAGGGCAGCTAGCAGCCAGCCAAGAAGGCTCGAGGAACCGGTTTGGGCCAGAACGGCAGGCAACAGGAACACCCCGGATCCGATCATGTTACCGGCGACCAGAAAGGTCGCCAATACTGGTCCGAGGCGTTTTTGTCTTCTGCTCACGAAGCATCTATCCCGAGATGTTCGCGCATCTCTGCCTGGAACCAACCAACCGATTCTTCATGCTGTGGCGACAATGGTCCGGGACAATAGGCGCCAGAGTCGAGATTGATCTGCACTTGCTCGCACATCGCAATGTCCTCTGCCGTAGTGATGTCAGAAAGCTCGATCATCGCATTGAGTTCCGCTCGCCGGTCAGGATTGAAGAAATAAAGATACTCGAGACGTGTTCGGCGCGGCGCAACCGGTGTGATGCGCTCCATCAGCACACCGTGCTGAAACCCGTTGAAGCCGGTGAGCGGAAAAACCCAGCCCCATAGGCCACAATAGACCCCTTGCTTGCGCGGCGGTGCATGATGAATAGCAACGTTGCCACGCATCTCTACTTGATAGTTGCTAGAATCGATATCTTCGTCGAGCTTCGGATGGAGGTTGGGCACGTGGTAGCCTTCAAGATAGTTTTCCACATATACCTTCCAGTCGCAGGCGATCTCATGGCTGCGGCGAAGCGCAAACGGCTGATCCATGCTCGCGCGCCAGACTTCATCAAGCGGCGCCAGCATTTTTGCAATCGGTGCGGCCGTATTGTCCAGGTTTGCGAAAATAAATCCACGCCACTGCTCGACGCGGACCGGCCGCAGGCCATAATCGCGCGGATCAAACCCGGCGACGCTGCCGAACCGCGTTGCCGACCTGAGCCGGCCATCGAGCGCATAGCGCCAGCCATGGTATCGACAGACGATCTCGCCCCGACAATTTCCGGTTCTCTCCGTCGCCAGCGGCCCAGCACGGTGGCGGCAAACATTATAGAACCCATTCACAGCGCCATTTTCGCTGCGCACAAGAATGATCGGCGCAGCGGCGAGGTCATCGGTGATAAAATCGCCCGCCTCAGGCATCATTGAGGTATGTCCAATGAGCCGCCAGGATTTCGAAAATACCGTTTGCCGCTCTCGGGCGAAGATTTCTGGATCGCCATAAACCTCGGCTGGCAACGCCCGTACAAGCTTGTCGGTCCAACGCCACTCCGCTGCGGTCATAAAAAAACAGCTCCCGTGTCTCGGTCCTGGCTTCCGGCGAATCGGTTTGCCAGCGCCGGTTGCTCGATCCTACTATGAAGTTGACGGCAGCCAAATCGATTTTACCGACGATGCCGCAATCAAAACATACCCTCAACAACTGTAGAAAAACCGCTGAAAAATCGCTGGGTTTCTGCAGAAATCGCTTTATATCGGCTTGTAGAGCAGGCGTATCAGGCCCATAAGCATCGGCAAAATTGCGCGCCTCCGCGCGAGGGAAATCTGAGAAAAAGAAAGATTTGTTGGCTTATGCCCCTAGGACCGATTTCAAAAAAGCTTCTGGCAGCAGGGGCAACTTTAGCGACAGCAGCGCTGGCCTTTCCGGCGCTGGCGAGCCGTCCCGAAGATGGCAAAATCTGGTTCCAGCCACCTGCCACCCCACTGGCTGAAGAAGTTCACTTCTTCCACAACCTGATACTGATGCCGATCATCACCGTCATTTGTGTATTTGTGCTGGCGCTCCTGCTGTGGATCGTTATCCGCTACAACAGCAAGGCAAATCCGGTCGCCAAAAAATTCTCGCACAACATGTTACTTGAGGTCGTCTGGACCGCGGTCCCGATTTTCATTCTTTTGTTCATTGCCCTGTTTTCATTCGACCTTCTCTATAAGGAAGACGTTATTCCAGATGGTAAAAAGATCGTTTACGAAGGCGACGGCCAAACCACCAGTTTTACCGTGCAAAACGATTTTGTGCCCTCCCGCATGGCGAAGCGGCGCGAGCATGTTGATGTCTACAAGGTCAACGCTGTGACGGGAGCAAAAATCAAACTCACCCATGGCGCCGATTATTCTCTTGAAGACCTGGGCGAGCCGATCGTCATCGTCAGCCTCAGTGAGGCCCCGCGCCCGAATGAAGCTGTCGAGATTATCGCCGGGCGCACGCGCACAGGTCCCGAGCCATTCCTTGACCTGTTCGGCGAAGACCGTTCGTCGATTGTGCCCGCCCCGAGCATCACGATCAAAGCTTCGGGCCGGCAATGGGGCTGGGACTATTCCTACCCTGATTTTGGCGATTTCGAGGTTAGTGCCGACATTATGCCGAAAGATCAGCTCGATGATCCATCATTGTACCTCCTCGCTGCGACCAACAATGTTGTTGTGCCGGAAGGTGAGACAGTTCGTATTATCACAACTGCGATTGACGTGATCCATTCCTGGGCCATGCCGGCCTTCGCTCTCAAAGTAGACGCCGTGCCGGGTCGTCTGAATGAGACATGGTTCCGGGCACCGGCGCCGGGCATGTATTACGGTCAATGCTCGGAGATCTGCGGCCTCAATCATGCTTATATGCCAATCGCGCTCGAAGTGATGTCGCGCGAAGATTTCGATGTTTGGGTGAACGAACAGCGAGCATTCGCCGGTCTCGAGCCCTTGTTTGGTGCTGAACAAACTCGCTTTGCCGAAGCCGCTGCCGATGCAGCCGCTGCGCAGCAGTAACGATAAAGGAAATACCAAGATGGCTGACGCAACGACTGCAGATCATCAAGCCGATCACAAACCGTCGTTCTTTGTGCGCTGGGTGTTCTCAACCAACCACAAGGATATCGGTACGCTCTATCTGATTTTCGCAATTCTCGCCGGGATCATCGGTGGTGGTATGTCGGGCCTGATGCGCATGGAGCTGGCTGAACCCGGGATTGGTCCGCTACTCGCATTCGTCAATCCAAATCTTGAGGGTGAAGCCGCGCTCGCCGCGGCAAAAAACTTTTATAATGTACTGATTACCTATCACGGCCTGATCATGATCTTCTTCATGGTGATGCCGGCCCTGATTGGCGGTTTTGGCAACTGGTTTGTGCCAATGATGATTGGCGCGCCGGATATGGCCTTTCCGCGCATGAACAACATCTCATTCTGGCTCTACGGCGCCTCCGGTGTGCTGATCACTTTGTCGATGTTTGTACCGGGATATGGCAACCAACTTGGCTTTGGCGGAGGGTGGGTACTTTATCCGCCATTGTCGACGCAAGGGGAGGGGCCAGCGATGGACCTGCTCATTGTCTCGATCCATTTGGCCGGTGCCTCCTCCATTCTTGGCGCGATCAATTTCATCACGACGATTTTCAATATGCGTGCCCCGGGCATGACCTTGCATAAAATGCCGTTGTTTGCTTGGTCCGTGTTGGTCACGGCATTCTTGCTCGTCTTATCATTACCAGTGCTGGCGGGTGCCATCACCATGCTGCTGACAGACCGGTTGTTTGACACAACCTTCTTCGACCCGTCAGGCGGCGGTGACCCGATCCTCTACCAGCACCTATTCTGGTTCTTCGGGCATCCAGAAGTATACATTCTTATCTTGCCGGGCTTCGGGATCATCTCACATATCGTTTCGACTTTTTCGAAAAAGCCGATCTTCGGCTATCTTGGCATGGCCTACGCCATGGTCGCCATCGGATTTGTCGGCTTCATCGTCTGGGCACACCATATGTATACGGTGGGGTTAAGTGTCGACATGAAAGCCTATTTCGTGGCGGCGACCATGGTCATCGCGGTGCCGACGGGCATCAAGATTTTCTCGTGGATTGCGACCATGTGGGGAGGGTCAATCGACTTCAAGGTACCGATGCTCTGGGCGGTTGGCTTTATCTTCTTGTTCACCGTTGGCGGTGTAACGGGCGTTGTGCTGGCCAATGCTGGGGTCGATCACGTTTTGCACGACACTTACTATGTTGTTGCTCACTTCCATTACGTGCTGTCGCTAGGCGCGGTTTTTGCAATTTTTGCGGGCTGGTATTACTGGTTCGAAAAAATGACCGGGTACAAATATAATGGTTTCCTTGGCGGTCTGCACTTCTGGCTGATGTTCTTTGGCGTGAACATCGTCTTCTTCCCGCAGCACTTTCTTGGCTTCCAGGGCATGCCGCGACGTTATATCGACTATCCAGAAGCATTTGCCTTCTTCAACGAGATTTCAACGTACGGATATTATCTAACTGCGGTAGGTGTTTTTGTCTGGCTCATAGGTGTAGCAGAAGCATTCCTGATGCGTCGTAAGGGCGAAATGAACCCCTGGGGCGAAGGCGCAACGACGTTGGAGTGGACAGTCCCATCACCACCACCCTTCCACTGCTTCGACGAACTACCAAAAGTGAAGTAGGGTATTAAAGCCGAAGGTTTAAAAAAGCCGGATCAACGATCCGGCTTTTTTGTTGCCTGCTGTGTCGAAGGGGCGAGGTTCAATTACGCTGTCGCTGAGGTGAGATCATGAAAAAGACCCTGCCCCTTGGCTGCCCCGAGATCACGGTGCGCGATGCCGACATTTACATGATCGGTTTTCGGCTATTGTCCCTGAGAAAAAAAACAGCGATAAGCCCCCGATGACCGATCAAGCCAGCCTTAGCTTAGCCCATGATGACCACCTGAACGCCGCTAGTTCCAGTGATTATTTCGCTTTGTTGAAGCCGCGGGTTATGTCTCTGGTCATCTTTACCGCCTTGGTGGGGATGGTCGCCGCGCCCGGCCCCATCGAGCATCTCGGGCTGGCGATCTTCTCGCTGTTGGCGATCGCTGTTGGGGCTGGTGCTTCCGGTGCCCTCAACATGTGGTGGGATGCTGACATTGACGCCGTCATGTCGCGGACAAAAAACCGGCCGATCCCGGCAGGCCTGGTCCGACGCCCGGAAGCGTTTGCCTTCGGCTTGCTCCTTTCTGCACTGTCGGTGACAATTCTGGCACTCTCTGCAAATTATCTGGCAGCCGGCCTGCTCGGCTTCACGATCTTCTTTTATGCCGTCATCTATTCCATGTATCTGAAGCGCTCGACGCCGCAGAACATTGTCATCGGTGGTGCCGCCGGCGCTCTGCCGCCGGTTGTTGCCTGGGCCGCTGTAACCGGCACCGCGCCATTCGAAGCGTGGCTTCTGTTTGCGATCATCTTCTTCTGGACACCGCCACACTTTTGGGCACTCGCCCTGTTTAAGCGCGGCGATTATGAGGCCGCAGGCATTCCGATGATGCCGAACGTAAAGGGCGAGGCACGCACCAAAACCGAAATCCTTATCTACTCACTGATCGTCTCGCCGCTTGCCGTCGTTCCGGTATTCTTTCCCGTCGCCGGCTGGCTCTATGGCTTGGTCGCACTGGTTTTGGGTGCGATCTTGGTGGCCCTGGCCGTGAAGCTGTTCCGGGCTGAAAAAGGCGAGGCCGCTGACAAAGCAGCAAAATCGCTGTTTGGCTTTTCGATCTTCTATCTGTTCATTTTATTCGCGGCATTGCTGGCAGAACACTGGTTGGGTTTTCATGGCTGATACAGAAAAAAAAGACCTTGCGACTTCTGAAGACGGTTCAGCTGAACCGGCAGCGGAAGAAAAATCTGACGCCGATAAAAATGCCGAAGACCTAAGCGCGCCGCCGTCCTCTGACTTCTTCGCAGCCCGCGAAGCACAGGCAACCGGTGAGACCTACCGGCTTGCGCCAGAGGAAATCAAACAGCGCAACAAACGCAGTCTGGCAATCGCCCTTGGGATCGTGCTGTTCATGGTGCTTGTTTTTGCCATCACCGTCCTGCGCATCGGCGCGGCGTCGGGTGGGTAGCCGATGAAAAAAAATTCCTACACCGCGCTGACGATCAGTGCCGTCGTTATCGGGATGGTCGGTCTCTCGTTCGCGGCAGTCCCCGCCTACCGTGCTTTTTGCCAGATTACCGGCTGGGGCGGCACGACCCAGCGCGCGACAGAGGCGTCCGGCACCATCCTCGATCGGGAAGTGACGATCCGCTTTGATGCGACCGTATCGGGCGGACTGCCGTGGTACTTCAAACCAGAACAAGTATCGCAAACCCTGAAAATCGGCGAAACCGGGCTTGCCTATTATGAAGCTGAAAACCTCTCCGACGAGCCGGTTATCGGTAGCGCCAGCTTCAACGTCCAGCCGGCAAAAGCAGGGCTCTATTTCCGCAAAATCGAGTGTTTCTGCTTTACCGAGCAATTGCTGGAACCAGGTGAGCGCGTCTCAATGCCGATGACTTACTATATTGATCCAGCCATCGCGGGCGCCAAGAATCTCGACGACATCAAGACGATCACCTTATCCTACACGTTTTACCGCAATGAAGACGCTGAACGGGAGAAACTGGCCGCCTTGGGCGATCACTAGACGACCAATGCTCGAAAATGTTCATATTTGCTTATCCATTCCTGCATTTGACTGTTTGAAATTATTGACCAAGCGCGCTAAATCTCGCCGCAATGAAAAAAATCTGAAGGATACCCCGTGCCATGGCTGGAGCTGTCAAACACGATTACCATCTCGTCAATCCAAGCCCGTGGCCGGTGATCGGTGCAGTCGCAGCATTGATGCTGATGTTGGGCGCAATTGCCTGGGGGCATTCCAGCGCTGATGGCATTCTGATCGGTGGCAAAGACCCGATCACAAACGAGCCCTCGTTCTTGCAGCTGAAAGGAAACTGGCTGTTCTTCCTCGGTCTCGTGCTCGTGGCGTTCACCATGGCCGGCTGGTGGAAAGACGTGATCAAGGAAAGCATGACCGGCGAAAATACTGCGCCGGTTGTTCGCATTGGTCTGCGTTACGGTATGGTCCTGTTCATCGCCTCCGAGGTAATGTTTTTTGTCGCCTGGTTCTGGGCATTTTTTGGTCTCGCGCTGTTCCCGGGCGCCGGCGATCCGGTTTTTCTGGCTGACGGTACACAAATGTTGAATGCGGAGGGTCTGCCCGCCTTTCTGCAGAATGACGGCCGTCTGATGGCAACGGGCGGTCTCTACCCAGGCCTCGGAGTCGAACCGCTGAGCCCGTGGCAACTGCCACTGATCAACACACTTGTCCTGCTCTTGTCAGGCACGACCGTTACCTGGGCTCACCACGCGTTAACCGTCGGCGACAGATCGGGCTTCCTGCAAGGCCTCCTCATCACCATTATCCTTGGCGCGTTCTTCACGTTTCTACAGGCCGTTGAATATTATGAAGCGATTACGCTCGGCATGTTCTCGTTTTCCGGCAGCACGTATGGTTCATCCTTCTTCATGGCGACGGGTTTTCATGGCTTCCATGTGATTATCGGCACGATCTTCCTGCTGGTTTGCTACTTCCGTGGGCTCGCCAACCAGTTCACACCGGAGCGGCATTTCGGGTTTGAGGCGGCGGCCTGGTACTGGCACTTTGTTGACGTTGTCTGGCTCTTCCTGTTCGCCTGCATTTACGTCATGGGAAACCAGGGTCTCTGGTAGAAACCTGCTATGTCCTATTATCCGCCGGTCTCTCCGTATGCTGCGGGGTTAGGCTGCAAATGCCCGCGCTGCGGGCAGGGCGATCTGTTTCAGGGCTATCTGGCAGTGGCCAAACAATGCAAGGCCTGTCAACTTGATTATAGCAAAGCTGACAGCGGTGACGGTCCCGCCGTATTCCTGATTTTTATTGTCGGATTTATCGCGGTAGCGGCGGTCTTCGTTCTGCGCTTCGGATTGGAAGCACCGGCTTGGCTGGCCTTGGCAGCCGGCATACTGCTCGCATTGGGCCTTATCTTGACGATGCTTCGCCCGCTGAAGGCGACGTTGATCGCGCTGCAATATGTCAACAAGGCGGCAGAAGGTAAACTTGATACCAACCCTGACGCCAGTGATAGTGAGGATTGATGCGTTTTCAGTTTCGTCCAGTTTTAACGATCTGCATGCTTATCGGTCTGGCGGTGCTTGTCAGCCTGGGAAACTGGCAGGTCCAGCGCCTCAGCTGGAAACGCGATCTGATCGCTAAAGTCGAAGCGCGGACAAGCGCTGAACCCATCCCCTTCGCCGATGCATATAAGCGTTGGCTCGACGGCGAAGACATGGAGTACACGCCGGTCCAGGCGAAGCTGATTTATGATCATGCAAGAGAAGCACATGTCTTCGGCACGTCCGATGGCACGATCGGCTGGTACATTTTTGCACCCACTTATTTTTGTGACACGCAACCAGATCACGTCGATGCCGCAGCTGTGCTTTATGTGAACCGGGGTTTTGCGCCGGAAGCCTTCAAACGGTCGGCGACCCGCGCCGACAGCCTCACTGGCCCCGATGTTGAAGGAGAATACCCAGTGATTATCGGTCTTCTGCGCACACCGCAAAAAACACCCGGCTACACAAAATCCCTTATACCGGAAAATAACCCGGCAGAGAATGAATGGCATACGCGCGACCCGCTGGCATTCGCTGAAGCAGCCGAGCTACAAGCCTTGCCCGTATGGATTGACAGCGCCGGTCTCGAGAACCCCGCTGACTGGCCGCGCGGCGGGACGACGCGCCTTCAGTTCAACAACCGGCATTTGGAGTACGCCCTGACCTGGTTTGGTCTCGCCCTAACATTACTTGGTGTCTACGTTGCATTTTCGTTGAAACGAGAAAAGTGACGAGAGTCTCAATCAGCCAACGATCAGGTCAAAAACCGTTCCGACCTATAAGGGTACGGATCAATGATTGGTTCATCTCCCGTTATCATCTCCGCCAGCAGCCGCCCGGTTACTGGTCCCATGGTAAAGCCTTGATGGCCGTGGCCAAAGGCAAACCACAAATTATCTCTGTCTGGCGCCTTGCCGATCACCGGTAACATGTCCGGCATACATGGACGCTCACCCATCCACGGTTCTGTTTCAATCGCGTTGCCCAACGGAAAAATCTTCCGAACCGATTGCTCGGCCCGAGCCATCTGAATTGGTGTTTTAGGCGCATCTATCCGCGCGAACTCGATGCCGGTGGTAAGACGTACCCCGCGTTTCATCGGCGCGAGGGAAAAGCCGTTTACGCGATCAATCAGCGTATGATTGAGCGGGATGTTTCCCTGGGTTTTGTAGTGGAGATGGTATCCCCGTTTGGCTTTCAGCGGGAATTTGTACCCAAGAGAACGCGTAAACTGATCCGACCAAGCGCCAAGCGCGACGATAACCGTCTGTGCCGAGATGTTTTTACTTCCGGCCGAAAAAGACCAGCCATCCTGTTCGGCAATTATGTTTTCGGCGCGCCCGTGAACGAAGCTGCCGCCAAGCTTTTTAAAATATCGAAAATAGCCAGCGGCAACGTCATGCGGGTCAGCGGCGGTCAGAGAGTCCGCCCAATGTACGGCCCCTGCAATGCCCGACAAGTGCGGCTCTTTCTCGCTGAATTCATCTGTCGAGAACAGGGCGTAATTCACATCGAAATGCTGGCGCGCCCTTTCTGCCTCGGCCCGGCCCTGCTCCAAGGCCTGCCGGGAGCGATAAATGCTGAAACATCCGTCTGAGCGTAGGAGGGATGACACCGCTGCAGCGTTAGCGAGCGCCACATGTTCAGCGCGCGATTGTTTCGTCAAAGCGGCATAACTCTCGGCGATTTTCAAAAGTCGTGTTGGCTCTGAGTACCACCAGTATTTCGCCAGAAATGATGCAAGCTCCGGCAAAGCACGCAGATGATAATGCAAAGCTGCCGTGTTGTTGAAACCGAAACGAATAATAGACCCAAGATCTCTTGGAAACGAAGTCGGGATAGCTGCTTCGCCATGAATCATCCCGGCATTGCCATAGCTCGCCGCCATCGCCGGTTCATCCTTGTCCACAAGGATGACATTGATGCCACGTTGTTGAAGGTGCACAGCTGTCGATATGCCAACAATACCGGCACCCAGAACCAGGATATCCATAGTTTCCTCACCTGAGAGCGCTGACTTACCGTCATGGATAGCCGAATGCAATGCGGGAAGTTCGGGCTGGTTTTTCTCGGCGGGATCGCGACAACATCGATTAGAGCGTGTAAAGATATCCTTTACCCAGTGCTCAGTGCGACCCTTGCAGCGCTGAGCCCTCGAGTAGTCTGACATTGGCGATAGCAGCGCTCAGTGTGCTCATTTGTTTTCTCGTTTCGCTGAGCGCAGGCCAAAACGCGAGGCAAGCGCTGGCATGTCTATGGTCGCGCAAGCGCTGGTGGCAGGCGCACAAATTTGGTGCGATTGGAGCGAGAGTTAAGCCGCCCGCTCTACCTTTCTGTGAGTTTGAACTCGATCCGACGGTTTTGTGCGAGCGCGGCAGCGCTTAAGCCATTTACCATGGGCTGATCATCGCCAAAGCCTGCCGCAACAAGACGGCGCTCCGGCACGCCGGCGCTCGCCAGATAACGAACGACTGACATTGCCCGCTCTGCAGAAAGTTGAAGATTGTCTCGGAACCGCTGTCGGCAGCCGGGGCCTAATGGTTCGGCATCGGCGTGACCGTCGATCCGCAGGATCCAGTTTATCTCGCTAGGGATGTCGTCGCTAATATCGAGCACAACACCCGCGAGCTTGATCAATTCCAGTTGGCCAGCGTCGCTGAGGGTAGCCGAGCACGATCCAAACAGAATATCGCTCTCAAAGACGAACCGATCGCCGACAACCTTGATGTCGTCCCGATCACCAAGCGCGTTGCGCAATGCTTCAAAAAAGCGTGAGCGTACCTCTGCCAGTTCCTGCACTTTGCGGGCCAGGGCGGCGTTCAGCCTTTGCGATAGATTTTCAATTTGTGTCTGCTGGTCGAGATCTTTCGCTTCTGCTGCCTCGAGCGCCTCTTGCAAGGAGGCTAGCTGCTTGCGCAATGCGGCCAATTGTGCGTTCAGGGTCGCGATTTCTGATTTCTGATCGTCGGAAAGCGCTTTTTCCGCCTCAAGCTCTTCTGCCGATGCTGCTACTGCACTTTGTGCAGCGCCGAGCGCCGCGATAGCAGTTGCGAGTTCCGCTTCTCTGTCTGCAATCGTGGTCTCCAAGGACAACAGCTGTGCTTGCAGCTGATCCCGCTCCGATTGCGCAAGGCCCAGTTGCTCGGCCAGAGAGTTGATCCGGGCAGTCAGGCGCGCAAGCTCGGTATCTTTTGACGCAAGTTCCTCGCCCAGGTAAAATTGTGCGACGACAAAAATCGACAGGACAAACATCACGACAAGCAACAGAGTAGACAGACCGTCCACAAAGCCCGGCCAGATATTTGCCTCACTGCGTGATCGGCGCCGTGCCATGGATTAGTCGTCCTTTTGTTCTTCTGCGGGGATACCTTCAATCAGTGTGCGGCCGAGATTGCGTATCTCCTTGCGGACATCCTCTGAGGCAGTTTCTTGCGCCGAGGTATGGTTCTCGCCAAGCCTTGCCAACGCCAGTTCGATATTTTGCAGCGCGCCGAGGACATCTTCCGACCCGGCCTCAAATGATGCCTTGTCACCAGCTTTGGCGGTGACCGTTTCGGTGATGCCGGAGAGCCAGTCCTCAAGGTCCGAATAAAACCGGTTTTGAGCCTGACCCGCCTGAATATCGAGAAAGCCGACGACAAGGGAGCCAGCGAGACCAAACAAGGAGGAGGAAAATGCTGTCCCCATGCCGGAAAGTGGTGCTTCAAGGTTGTTGATCAGCTGCGACAGGGCATCCGTGGCTTGCCCCGATCCGTTGCTGGCAAGACCGCTGATCACTTCTGCAACCGCGTCCACCGTTTGCAGCAAACCCCAGAAAGTCCCGAGCAGACCAAGAAAAACCAAAAGGTTCGTGATGTAGCGGCCAAATTCTCTGCCTTCGTCGATGCGCTGACCCAGAGAGTCGAGGATCGCCCTGGAAGACCCTTGCGTCAGACGACCGCCACGGTCGTCAGCATCGAGCAGCATCCGCGCCATCGCACCAATCAATCCTGGCGGACGTGGCAGCTTTGTGCGTGACGGATCAATACTGTCGCGGAAACTGTTGACCCAGTTGACCGCCGGACTGATCACACCAGCTTGCCGCAAATTGTAGACGATGCCAATTCCGAGGATAAACAAGATCAGCCCGTTGAGTGCCGGGTTTGCGTTGAACGCATCTACCAGAAGTGGATTAGGCTGCGGGCTTAACGGTGACAGATAGAAGGTGATCGCACCAACGACCGCCAGAAACACCATCATATTTAGAATATAACCGCCTGGTCCGCTAAATCTGACGGACCTGTCCAATGAACGCGCCATGTCTCATGACCCCATAAAGTTTGCCCCGGTGTTCTAGCATAACGAATTATATGTTTTCGTGAAGCCATGAGATGGGGTTTCGCGGCAATTAAGTTTGTCAAAATTCAGCCTGCCGGTCGCTTGCCCCGCCCAGGCGATTCTCCCGGCGCTGACCCAAACCCTGGGCGCTTACATTCTTGGTTTGTTCGGCAATTATTTGCTATCGGCAAAGGTTCTGAATAACACAATAGAAACATATAGATAGGAAAGCGGCAACCAAAACAAATGAGCAACTTGCGGGCTATTTCTGTAAAATAAGGGCCCGGGCAGCCTCGTGGATGGGCCCATTACTGGCAAGTACTGATCCTGTCAGGTGCGGTCTGCCGCCGACCTTGTCGATTTCACTGACCAGGCCGCCAGCTTCTCTGACCAGCATCGCCCCTGCTGTAATATCCCAGGGACCAAGGATCCGCTCCCAAAACACATCAAACTTTCCAGACGCAACAAAAGCCAAATCGAGGGCGGCCGATCCGAACCGTCTGATCCCAGCGCTCTGGGCGAGTACGTTGTTTGTTTCTGCCAGCGCGATATCCGCGCCTGCTTTGCCCTTGAAAGGCAGACCATGAACAAACAAACATTCGCTCAGGTCAGTCCGCGCCGAAACGCGCAAACGGCGGTCATTATGATAGGCGCCTGCGCCCTTTTCTGCATAATACAGATCATCCGTAACAGGATTATAAACCACGCCGGCATGCGGCTCACGGTCACGTTCGAGCCCTATCGAGATACAAAAATGCGGAATGCCATGTAAAAAATTTGTGGTGCCGTCGAGCGGGTCGACAATCCAGCGGTTGGAATTATCTGTGCCAACGACTTCGCCCCGCTCCTCCATCAGGAAACCGTATTTAGGGCGTGCCTTGTTGAGCGCTTCAAAAATGATATCTTCTGCCCGCAGGTCTGCATCGGACACAAAGTCGGCTGTGCCTTTGCGGGTCACCTCCAAGGTCTCGACGTTATAAAAATCCCGGCGCAGAGATCTAGACGCTTCGCGCGCTGCAGAAATCATAACGTTAATGAGGGCAGATGTGTTTGCCATTTTACCGAGGATCCGTTGCATTTACTGGTGAAGAGCGCCGCACAATAGCGATGCTTGCGCCCTGTGCAAGCCAATTGGCAGAGACAATCTGACAATTCCGTAAAAAACAGAGGTTTCTCTTGCCTCTGCGCACCGTTTCACTGTCATGATACGCCAATGACATCGTACTTCGCTGCTTTGCGACGTCGCCTCGTATTGCCGGTTACGGCGATTGTTTTGTTGGTATTCCAAACACTGGCAGCGCCCCTCACGGCGCAAGACATTGACTATGCCGATGTGACGGTGAAACGCAGCCCCGCGGGTATTACTGCGAGCTACGTGTTGCCGGCGCCAGCCCGCGAGTTCACGTTCCATGAGATCCTCACTGAAAACGGGCCTAATGCGAGCTTTCGCGATGTTTTACGCGATAATGTCTGGATTTTACTGGACCCGGGCATGCAGCTTGCTGCCGGGGTGGTCAGCCGGATCGACGGCAGACCTTTTGACCATTTTAGCATAAAGATCAGCCCTGATAGATCCGACTATGGCCGGATCTATCCAGCGTTAGTACCGCTCGGTGAGGGCGTTGTGGTTGGCGCAGAGTATTTGGCTGCTGCCCGCACGCAAATGGCGACCCGGGTGACGTTTATTAGCGGTGGAGACGACATCATTATTGCTGGAGAGCAGCAGCCAGCTGAAATGATAGAAATTTTTATTAATCAGGCCTTGTCATATGCTGATCTTGATACGGATGAATATGTTGTGTTTATGGGACCCGGCACGTATTTCGTTGATGGCCTTGTGCGTGCCGTAGTCGATCCTGCAGCCCCTCAATGGGTTGTTGATATGGTCCTCGCAGAGGCTGAGGCAAGCATCGAGTTTTACGAAGAAAAGTTTGCGGAAAAAATATCTGCAGCACCGACCTTTCTGATTACCTATGTTGCCGAGGGATATCGGGCAGGCTGGCGCGGCAATGTTTCTGCAGCTGGCCTTATCGCCATGCGTTTGAAAGGCGAGGGATGGACACGTCAATCGCCGCTGCTGCGCCGGGAACTGGCCTTGTTTGTGTCCCATGAAGTCAATCACATATGGAACGGTCGGCGCTATCCCTCGAACCCTGGTGATACATGGCTTTTCGAGGGCGGCGCCGAATACATGGCAGTCAAATCTCTGCATGCACGTGGCAGCATTTCGGACGCTGATCTTGAAAGGCTGCTCGCCCGCAGTGCCAATCGTTGCCTTTGGTACCGCACAGCCAATGCGCAGATCGTACAGGATATGGCACCGACCGCGGTTTACGATTGTGGCACATTCATCCAGTGGATCGCTGAATCGGCGCTGGCGCAGGGAGAAGGCGACGTTTTCTCGATCTGGCGAGAGCTGTTTAGCATCGCCGCACAGGAATCTTTGTTTGATACGGACGATTTTCTCGAACTCCTGGCACGCTCTCAATTGGGCGGGCAAGCGATCCAGGCGATTTCCCTGATCATGGAAGATGGGGCCGCTGGACGGCTCGACAAAGTGCCCGAACTTGTTGCCTCACTCGGCATTCCGGTACAAGACCGCAAGCAATAACCCTTCTTGAGACTGTACGAGGCGGGTGAGTGAACTGCGGTAAAGAGTTGTTGGCGTGCCTGTTTTCGCTAAAACGACGGAAAACCAAACCGGAAACGAAACGAGATACAGGAACCGAGTTAATATGAGCGATATAGCCCCCCTCACAACAGAGGAAGTCGAAGCCGTTGTTGCAAAACTGCTCATCGCCGATCCGATATTTGCCTGCAAGCCGGCAACGATCCGCGGCGTTGAGTATGAACGTGTTTTTGCAGCCTCAGATCTGTCCTTGCGCGATCTTATGGCAGCAAAAACCAAGGAGTTTCTTGATCAGGAATTCATGGTGTATAATGATCAACGATTTACATTCAAAGAGACTTGGAGCAAGGCTTGCCAATTTGCCAACGCCCTGATCGTCAAATATGACGTGAAGCCGGGCGATCGTGTCGCAATAGCGATGCGTAACTATCCAGAGTGGTGCATTGCGTATATCGGCATTATTGCTGCTGGCGCGACCGTTCTGCCGCTTAACGCGTGGTGGAAGGAAGAAGAGCTTTGTTATGCCCTCACAGACAGCGGCGCAAAAATTGTCGTTGCGGATGCAAAACGCCTTCAGTATCTGAAACCGAATCAAGATCAGCTTGGTCTGATCTTGATTGTTGCGCGTGAAGAGAGTGTCCTTGCAGATGCAAGCTTTGAACAACTGACAAGCGAAGCGTCTGCGGAAATGCCGCAAATCCAGATTGATCCGGATAGTGATTTTTGTATCCTCTATACATCTGGATCGACGGGGAAACCAAAAGGCGTTTTGTTGACCCACCGGGGGGTGATAAATGCTGTCCTGTCATGGTCATTTCTGCTTCATGCAATCGAGATTGTGAGACCCGAAGCAAACCTTCGCCCTGAGAATGCGGCAGCTCTGATAACACTACCTCTGTTCCACGTGACAGCATCGCACTCGGCTTTTTTATTGTCGTATCTCAGTGGTCGGCGAATCGTTTTTATGTATCGCTGGGACGTTACCGATGCTCTGCGGTTGATCAAAGAGGAGAAGATTACAAACCTTGCGATGGTGCCGACCCAGTCACGTGAAATTATTGAAGCAGCGAAACCTGGTGATCTTGACATGCTGTCTGACATTACCACCGGCGGTGCTAAGCGGCCCGCACATCATGTGACGGAGATGCACAAGAAATTCCCCGATGTAAATGCATCATCAGGCTACGGATTGACAGAGACGAATGCTCTTGGATGCCATAACAGTATGCAGGATTATCTCGATCGGCCCGATTCAACGGGCCGGACCATACCGCCGGTAACCGAGATCAGGATTTTTGATCCCAACATGACAGAACTCTCGGTCGGAGAAGTCGGGGAAGTATGCATCAAGAGCCCGGCCAACTTTCGCGGTTACCTCGGAATGCCTGAAGAAACGGCGAAGGTTCTGACAAAGGATGGTTGGTTCAAAACAGGTGATCTCGGCAAGATAGACGAGGACGGCTTTGTCTACATCGTTGATCGTCTTAAGGATCTGATCATCCGTGGCGGGGAAAATATCTCCTGCCTCGAAGTCGAAAACGAGATTTACAGGTATGATGGTGTGATAGAAGTAGCGGTGTTTGGCATCCCTGACGACAAGATGGGGGAGATTGTGTGTGCCGTTGTTTATCCCGGCGACAACAAGATTGATCTGACGTTGCTGGACAAATTTCTGACCGACCATATCGCAAGCTTCAAAGTGCCCGAACGAATCTGGTTATCTCCACAACAGTTACCACGGGGTGGCACCGGCAAGATCGACAAGCGCACAACAAAGGAATTTGCCCTGCAGTTTCCGCCAACTTTTTCTGCGGGTTAATATCGGCATTATCCCCGTGGGTGGGCACTTTTGTAAACTTCAAGGAGCGTCGACACATCGACGGCGGTGTAGCGTTGCGTCGCCGCCAATGAGGAATGACCAAGCAGTTCCTGAACAGCTCGCAAATCGCCACTTCCAGCCAGGAGGTGCGTCGCAAACGAATGGCGCAGGGCATGCGGCGTGGCGCTTTCCGGCAGGCCAAGAGTTTGCCGTACACGTTGCATCATTTTTTGTGCCATGCGCGAGCTTAGCGGCTTGCCGGTTGCAGAAAAAAACAATGCCGGCGGTTTACCATTTTCAGTCGGTCTTTCCGGGTAAAACTTCGCTTTGCTGTGTTTCACGATGGCATCTTGGTATTTTTGAACAGCGTGTCTGATCGGTCCGATGACGGGAAGCATACGTGATTTGCCACCCTTGCCGGCGATCACAAGCTGATTGCCGAACGGTGCATCCGCCCATTTCAGACTGAGAGCCTCGGAGATCCGCAAACCGGCACCATAGAGCAGTGTGACAAGGGCATAGTCACGCAGCGTCTGCCAGTCAGCCGCGTTGGCGTGACTGTCAGTAGCAAGTTCCGCCCGCAGGTCGTCCGTGTCCTGCCGGGACAATGGGCGTGGCAGACGGGCCGGGAGTTTTGCTGTCCGCACTGCTCTTAGGGCAGGATTTTCCAGCTTGGTTCGGTGCGATAAGAAGCGGTAGAAGGCACGAATGGCTGACAGATCAAGCCGAAGGGTCGGCGTTGATACACCCTTGCTCATCCGCATCGCCAAGAACGCGCGAAAGTCCTTGGTTTCAAGTTCCGCGAGGATTTCCGGTGTTGGAAGGCTGCCTGCATGTTCGATCAAAAACCGCTCGAACATTGCCAGTGTGTGTCGGTAATTGCGTACCGTATAGGGGCTGAGGCGTCGTTCATCCTCCAGATTTTGAATAAAATCGGCCAACAACACAGCGAAGCTGTCAGTTTGAACACCCATCGGGAGATCAGAACGCTGGAGCGTTAATTCCGGCTTAATAACGAGAGAATTTGACTAGTCTTCGTCTGACTTGCGCTGGTCGCCGGGAATGACGGCATCAACGGTCCCGCCAATGACTGCGCCTGTGGCCCCGGCTGTTGCTTTGACGGTCGCGCCGGTCAACTCAATCGCTGCCTCGGCGGTTTCGCCAACTGCATTTACCGCAGCGCCGACAAGGCATCCACTCAGCGCAACACATACAAAACTTAGCACTGTTAACTTTAAAATACCCATGGACCTACCCGCAAAGGCATTTGTTATCATATCACATTTCATTTTTCTAGCCTCGAAATCAAAAATTTCGCGTCGCGCATATAATCGCTGGAAATATCGTCAAGTTTGCCCAGTGCCTGTTCAAGAGCACCCAGGATTCCGGCGATCTCGCTTGTGGTTGAAAAGGCTTCAACTGGCGGCGGCAGGTTAAGGCCGCCTTCGCTGATATCGAGACGCGCCGGCGCGATCGTATAGCGGCTTTGCGCATTTAGTTGCGCGCTTAGCGGTTTGGCTGGTGAGCCAAGCAGCTGCTGGGCATCGCTATCCGCATCTTCGAGGATCTGGGTGATCGATTGGCGCAATTCGTCAAATTGTTCGGCCAAGAGTGCGCGCCCCGCCAGCTGTTCGACGTCTTTGGCCCTGAGAACAAGTTGTGATGCTTCGCTCAGAACTTCGCGGACCTGATCAATCACATAAAACGTCGCTTCGATCGCCGACAACATCTGGCGCAATTCCGGATCGATTGGTTTCCCGGCAGGCGTTGCTTGACGATCCACAGGATTTTTTAACGCACGCGCGAGCGGTGCAGAGAAATCTACCGTCTCGTCTTCGGTTTTTTTCTTCAGTCCGAACATAGGGAACACCGTTAGCTATCGCCGGATAGTATCAACAGGACGGTTTAAGAGGTGTTAACGGCCGCGCTTGAAAAGCCCACGCTGTCCAGCTTCGAAGAACCAGCTAGCGAGCAGAGCGACCGCGATCATCAGCAGCCAGCCCCAGGGCGCCAGAATGTCCCTGGTTGAGACACTTTCAACCTTCACGGCATCGCGCTGGAGGACCCCCGCCCATCCGCTGTCTGCGCCGCGCCCTGATGTTGGCCGCCCTACCCGAACCTGGCGCATGGCAGGAACACGCACGCCGCTCTCTGTACGGACGGAATATATGCCGCCGCCTGTAGTGGCTACAAGAGACGCCACATGTTCGGTCGTTGTAATCACCTCCCGGTATTCTGGTGGCGTCGCGAGCCCCAGCGCTGCCACATCGAACAAGATACGCCCGTCAGCAGCTTCGGTCGTTGCCGTATAAAGCCCTGGCTCGCTGACAAGTAGCTGTCCGACCCAACGTCCATTATCGACTTCTTCAAGGCTGACATTGGAAATTGTGCCATCCGGTGCTTCAATGGCGACCGGCATGACGGTTTCCCCGAGCGTGCGACGGGCCATCGTTATCTGCTCACTGTCAGCTTTGCTGCTCAGGTTGATTGCTTCTTCTTCCAGCTCAGGTTCCTTCATCAGCCAATGGACAAGACGACGCAGAAGCTCCCTATGCGGACCACCACCATCAAACTCACGCGCCCAAAGCCAGACATGATCTGACAGCAACAGGCCAACCCGGCCCTGGCCAACCCGGTCGACAATCAGGATCGGCTCGCCACCGTCACGCTCCATAAGGACCTGCCCGCCACGTTGATAAACACCAAGGCTCCGCACCCACCGGCCCCAGTCATTCGTGTCATCAAGACTATCTGTGACCGGATGGCGTGCGCCGGTCTCGCTGATCAAGGGGACAAAAGGGGTGTTGTGGACATCGCCGCTGGGGACTGCCGGCAGGATAAAGGCAAGATTGCGCCGTCCGGCGATGCTGGTTGAGCCGATAAATTCTGGTCCCGACGCGATCAGCATGGCCCCGCCGTTTTGAATATATCGCGAGATGTTGTCGAAATGCAGCGGGCTCATCACCCCACGATAGGTGTAGCGATCAAAGATGAGGACATCGAATTGATCGAGTTTTTCAAGAAACAGTTCGTTTTCCGGGAACCGGATCAGGGCCAAATCCTCTTCCGCCGCAACCCGTGGTTTGGTTGCCGGTTTCAAAATGGTGAAATGAATAAGATCAACCGCCGGGTCCGATTTCAGCAGATTGCGCCACACCCGTTCACCGGCATGCGGTTCGCCTGACACCAGCAGAACACGCAGGCGATCCCGGATCACCGAAATCTCGATAACGGCGCGATTGTTGCGGGTTGTAAGTTCGCCCTCAATTGGTTGTACAATCAACTCGAGAATGGTTTTGCCCGGACGGTCCAGCTTTGCCCGTACCGGTATATCCTCCCCGACGCGCACGGCTCGGTTGACTGCCACCCGGCCATTTATCTTGAGCGTAATATTGGCGAGACGAGCGTTGGTGCCGTAATCTGACACCCGAAAATTTATCTCAGCCGTTTCGTTAATAATCCCGAAACGTGGCGCACTGATCACTTCAAGCACCCGGTCTTTTTCGTCATCACGGCCTGTCAGGAATGCATGGACCGGTGCAGAGATACCGAGCGCGCCAGGACTTTCAGGTGTCTCGACGCTCTGACCGTCGGTAAGCACAAATATACCAGCTAGCTGACTGCGGGGAATATCGGCCAGGCCGTCAAAAAAAGCATCACTGAGCCGCGTCTCAGCGCGACCTGTTGCTGATACGGTTCGGACCTCGAGGCCCGCAATATTGGACAAGCGACCGTAGAGCTCGTCAAAAGCCTGATCGGTCACCTCCCGCCGGCCGTCAATCGACTGGCTGGCACTTTCGTCTTTGATGATCAGTGCAATGTCGGGCAGTGGCGAGGTTGTCTGTTCGAGCAGCCTTGGCCCTGCGAGTAATACAAGCAGTGCAGTCACAGCGATCAAACGACAGAAGCCCGACACGGGCAGTCGCAACGCCGTGTAAAAACAAATGATCAGGCCAATGGTTGCCAGAGCGATTAACACCGGCATTGGCAACAACAAAGAGAAGGTGAGGCCGCTCATGCTCAGGGTTGCTCCCGGCCAATTTTGTCCAGCAAGGTCTCTGCCTGAAGTTGGTCGACTTTGTAATTTCCCGTAAGAGCTACCATTGCAATATTGATTCCTGATCGGATCGCTATCTCGCGCGCACCAGCCGCGCCAGGGCCCATTGGTCTTAATGGGCGCCCACCGCTATCCACGGCCCACGCCGCCGCCCAGTCCCGACCACCAATGATAATGGGTGTAACACCGTCATTAAGGCTGCCCGCTGCTGAGCGTGATTCCACCCAGATAGGTCCCTGATCGTTGCGGCCGGGCAGGTCTTCCATCAGATAGAACGAGCGTCGCAAGACATGGCCAACCGGCAATGGCTCCAATGGCGGCACATTCAGTTGCTCAAGGATTCGTCTGAGCGCGGCACCTTCCTCCGTTTGCTGACTGCCGACAATCCGGTCACCGTCCCGTGTATCAAATATGACCAGCCCGCCCCCGGCCATAAAGGCCTCCAGCTTGAGAAGGGTGTTTTCGGACGGTATCGGCGTCGTTGCTAGAACTGGCCAGTAAATGAGAGGGTAGACCGAAAGGTCGTCAGTTGCAGGCGTGATACTGACCGGGTCTGCCGGCTCCAGTGCCGTGCGTTCCCGAAGTTTCATGCTCAATCCAAAAAGGCCCGCTTTTGAGAGCTCGTCAGCCTCGCGGTCACCGGTCACCACATACGCAAAACGCGTGTATAAAGCCGAGTCGATGGCTTTGGCATCTAGCGCTGGTCGGGGTTGTGCCTGTGCACTGTCAAACGGTGCAATGATCACGACACAGATCAAAAATCCCGCGGCAACTGTACCGCCCGTCAGGCCTGGCAATTTTCCGTTGAGATACAGGACCAGAACTGTGTCGAGCAAAATCAGGATCAGGGCCAACACAAAAAACCATTCTGCCAGGGAGCGAATCTCCCTTCCGGCATAGCTGATAGAGGCCATGCCGTCGAAGGCGCCGATCGCGTCAAGTGCCAGAATTGTCAAGTCACTCGTTACCGCGTTGATGGCAAGGGGTGAGGCTGGATCGCCGTAAAGACCTGGCGGAATCAAGCGCGCGGCCGATCCGATTGCGTCTGCTGCTTTGACTGGTCGCGCATCATCCGGGGCATCTTCCAGGCGACCAAATCCATTCAAGATTCGGCGCGGCACATAGCTCTGGTCAGGATCAACGCGCGTCACCTCGGTAACGGAGAGCGCCGTCAAGCGTCGCAGCATTTCTACAAATAGCCCAGAGATCGGCAGGTCGGACCAGTCTGGCGCCGCGGTCACATGAAACAGAACAACCAGCCCCTTGCCTTCAGCACGGGCGGTGACAAGTGGTGTTCCATCCTCCAGATAGGCCCAACTGCGTATGGATGTGTCGGCGCCGGGTCGGGCCAGGACCTGACGGCGAATTTCAACTTGCGGGTCCACCTTGAGGTCGCTGAACGGGCTGTCTTCTGCAAAACCGCCGAGTTTTTGCGGTTTTTCCCATGTCAGAGCGCCGCCAAAGGCGCGCCCGCCGCCGCGCAGGGGCACTGGCAGAAGCGCCTGGTCGCTTAGGAAAGCAACGTCCTGAGACGCATCTGCGAGAACTGGTCCAGCAAACCTGATCAGTACACCGCCATTTGCGACCCAGCGTTTCAGCGCCGCCGCGTCAGTTTCCCGGACCCGGCCGATATCATCAAGGATGATAACAGTTGCATCCGAGCCTGCAAGATTGCCGACTGTATCGGAGCTGAACAGTGCATAGGGGGCGAGCGCCTGTTCCAAATAGAACTGACTATCAAGCAGCGTACCCGAAAGGCTGACTTCGCTGCCGACAAGACCCACCAGCGCCCGCCGGGTACTGGCGTCGGCAAGCTGTACCGCAGCGGCGGAGCGAACCGCGTCAAGACGGACAAGGCCGATGTCATTTCGCAAGGTGAGCGGCAAGTCGATCGCGGTGCTGGTCTCGTTTGCGCCTTCTTCGACAAGATAGGCCGTTTTCTGTAACAGACGGCCATTGCGCGCCAAGATGCTCAAAAAGCCAGTAATCTGTTCTGTCGCCGCGCCGGGCAACCGAATTGTTGCTTGCAGACGGTCAGAGCGATAGGCAACCTCACTGAGGACCTGCACCTGCTCGTCCGGCCGGTAGGCGGTCACAACACCATGCGATTTCATCCGCCGCAGAAACTGCCGCTCGCGAATATCAGCGCCAACAAAAATCCCGTCACTTAGCCAGCGAATATCAGCTGCTCCGGCAAGCCGGTCTTCGATCTGCTGAACAGCAGTGAGGGCCGCGAAACGGTCCGGTGCAAAGGGCGTCGGTACCATCGTGTCAGCAAACTCGCTTAGTTGATCCGGCGTTAAAGGACCGCGCAGCGCTTGAAGCGCGTCGCCCCGCTGCATCGGTGATGTTGTTAGCAGCCAGATCAGCCTGCTGCTTTCTGTCAGCTCGGCGGCAATCATGCGCAGTGCGTTCTGTCTAAGCGTCCAGCCATCCGCTGCCGGCCATCCGTCATCAAGCACGATGACTACGGGTCCATCACGCGTCAGTTTTTCCGGATTGTTGAGGACCGGTTCTGCCACTGCGATAATGACCGCGGCAAGCGCTATCAGCCTCATCAGCAAAATGTACCAGGGCGCCCGGCTCGGTGTTTCATTGCTGTTTTTGATCCGCTTCAGGAAGAAATGTCCCGGAAACATCTGCCGTTTTGGCGCTTGCGGTAGCGCCCGCAGGAGGAGCCACAAAATGGGCAAAAGCGCGAGCGTGGTCAAGATGAGCGGATAGGTAAAGCTCAGAATCGAGAAATCCATATCAGACCAAAACCTCCGGCGCGAGGGTTCTGTATAGAGAGATCAGGGCTGTTTCCGGCGAATGATCGGTGCGGTGAATGGAGAATGTCCAGCCCAGATGCCGGCAGATATCGGCAAGCCAGGATCGATGCGCCTTGAACAGCCGCCGATATTCTCTTGCAATAGCGGCGGCGTCACCGAAAAGAAGAGCCGGATCATTTGGATTGCGGGACAAAAATTCTGTCCGTCCGCGAAACGGGTAATCTTCCTCTGACGGATCAACGACTTGCACAAGGTGCGCTTGCGTCCCTTCCGCCGCCATGGCCTTAAACCGTGTCTCCAATAGGTCTGGCGCGATAAAAAAATCACTCAAGAGAACTGATTTTTTTTGACCGGCAGAGGATACGATCGGCGGTAGTCTTTCGTCCGAAAATGGCTGGCTCAAAATCTCTCCAGCAAATTGTTCAGCGGCCTTGCGCCCTATAAATGGTCGCCGCGTGGCACCGGCATAGCCAACGCGCTCGCCGGCTCTCGTCAGCAGAGCGCACAGAGCTGTCGCCAGAACTTCCGAACGGTATTTTTTGGTCGGCAATTCGCGCGAGGATGAATAATCGAGGCTATGCCCGGGATCCCGCCACAGCCAGGCCGTTGCGGCCACTTCCCATTCGCGCTGGCGGATATAGAGCCGGTTCGCGCTGCGGGCAGACTGCCGCCAATCAATTTGCGTACTGATGTCACCTTGAACGTATGGGCGGTATTGCCAGAATGTTTCACCAGCGCCAGCGCGCCGTCGCCCATGCAATCCGGCGATAATCGTATTCACCAGATGATCTGCCTCAAGCAGCAATGGCGGCAGGCCAGTGCTGGCAAATTCGGCATCGTGGTGCAGCATTTCTGACCTAACCGGCGGCGTCTTCTGCATTGAATCTGGCCCTGCTTTGATTTTTAGATGATGCTCTGAACCAGATTGTCGATCACTTTATCTGTCGTCAGCCCATCAGCGCGCGCAGCAAAAGTAAGAGCCATCCGGTGTCGCAGCACCGGTCCAGCGAGTCTCGCAACGTCGTCAAGGGACGGGGCTTCGCGCCCGGCGATCAATGCACGGGCGCGTACGGCGAGACTAAGCGCCTGGCTTGCCCGGGGCCCCGGTCCCCACGAGATCAGGTCCGTTTTGTCGCTGCCCTCGTCAGGCGACGGCCTGCCAGCTCGTACAAGATCGAGGATCTTATCGACAATTTGTTCACCGATCGGCATTGCTCGTGCCATTTGTTGGGCCGCCATTAGATCAGCAGGCGTCATAACTGCTGGTGGTTCAATCATCATTGTACCAGTCGTTGCCGCCAACATCTGCCGCTCGGCGGCTTCCGACGGATAATCAATATTGATTTGCAGGAGAAACCGGTCGAGCTGAGCTTCCGGCAATGGGTATGTGCCCTCCTGTTCAATCGGGTTTTGTGTTGCCAGCACATGAAATGGTTTTGGCAAATCCCGACGCTTGCCCGCAATGGTCACGTGATGCTCTTGCATCGCCTGCAACAGCGCTGACTGGGTGCGCGGACTAGCGCGGTTAATCTCGTCGGCCATCAACAGCTGGCAAAATATCGGGCCTTCGATGAAACGGAAACTCCTGCGGCCATCGACCCCTTCGTCAAGCACTTCTGATCCGATCACATCCGCCGGCATTAGGTCCGGCGTAAACTGCACTCTTTTATCGGACAGCCCTGTCACTTTCGCGACCGAGGTCACTAACAGCGTTTTGGCAAGACCGGGCGCGCCCACAAGCAATGCGTGTCCGCCTGCAACCAGTGCGGTCATCATCTGGTCGATCACGTCATCCTGGCCGAAAACGACCTCCCCAAGGGCGCCGCGGGCATCGCGGAGCTTGGCCGCCAGAGTGTTGAACCTGGCCAAAATATCACGATCGGCAATATGCCCCTTGGTCGGATCTGCGGTCATGCTATTTCCTTGTTAGTTACTGAAATCATTCAGGTTTCTTTAAAAATTTTGGGCTGCGTCCTTTTTCCCTGTTCCGTGGTGTTTTGACAACGAAAACCGTTAGAAATGGACACATCGTCACATTGGGGATTGAATCTTAATAGGGTGGCTGCAACATACTAAAGGAGTAACTGTTTAGAGGGGCTATCGATGGCTGACGACCATAAACTTACATTCTGGGGGTTCCTGAAGGGAATTGTTAAGGCCGTAATTGGCGTTGCCTTGCTGCTGCAAGCCCTGCTTTTTCTCGTTTTGATGCTCGCCTTTATGGGCATTTTGACCGGTGTCATGTCCGAAATGGGCAGTGACGGGTCGTCCACTTCCGTGTCGGTCCCTCAAGGTGCCGCGCTGCTGCTTAACCCGGCAGGCGTGCTGGTTGAACAGGCAGCCGAACAAGATCCGTTTGAGGTCGCTCTGGAAGAAGCCTACGGAACGAACCGGCCAAGGGAGATCGCCGTACACGATCTGGTCACAGCCATCCGATCGGCTGCGGCAGATGACCGAATTGATGCGCTCGTGCTTGACCTTGGCGGCCTTTCGATCCCGTCGATCTACGCCAGCAAAATGCAAATGATCGCCAATGAAGTCGAAGTTTTCAAGGATAGCGGCAAACCGGTTATTGCGATCGGTGATTATTATTCACAAGAGCAATACTACATCGCGGCGCATGCCGATGAAATTTTTATGCACGATTACGGCGCCATCTTCATGTATGGCTTTGGCCGGTATCGAACCTATTATAATGAGCTGCTCACGGAAAAACTTAACGTGACGAACCATATCTTCCGTGTCGGTACTTATAAGTCAGCTCTGGAGCCCGTTCTGCGAAACGATATGTCCGAGCCGGCAAAAGAAGCAAACCTTGCCTACCTCAACGTTCTTTGGCGTGACTATACAGATACGGTTGAATCTGCCCGCGCCATGGAGCCAGGGGCGATCAATGATTTTGCCAACAACACAGCAGATGCGATTTCGGCGGCAGGCGGTGATCTTGCTGTTGCAGCGGTCAACCTCGGTCTCGTAGATGAGTTGAAGTCCCGCAAGGATCAAATCGAATATATCCAGGACATCGTTGGCGAAGATAAAGATGGCGACGGGTTCAAGCGGGTCGGCTATCGCACCTATATTCTTGGGGCCGACGGAGAAGAAGATGGTGACGCGCCGGATGTTGCCGTCGTCACCGCCTCAGGCACTATCGTTGACGGCGACGAAGCTGTCGGTGTTGCCGCTGGCGACCGGATCGCCGGATTTTTGAAGGACGCGCGCGAGGACGAAGACGTCAAAGCAGTTGTCCTGCGTGTCGACAGCGGTGGTGGCAGCGCCTTTGCTTCAGAGGTGATGCGCAAGGAAATCCTCGCATTGAAGGAAGAAGGCAAGCCCGTCGTCGTTTCAATGGGATCGCTGGCGGCTTCTGGCGGATACTGGATTTCTGCGAACGCAGATGAAATCTGGGCAGCCCCAACAACCATTACCGGCTCGATCGGTATTTTTGGGATGATCCAAACCTTGGAAAATACGGTTGCTAAAGCAGGCATCTACTCAGATGGCGTCGGCACGACAGACCTGTCCGGCATTATCGGAGCAGGTCTTGGGCCGCTGCCTCAAGAGTTTGGGGACGTTATCCAGTTGTCGATTGAAGCGGGCTATGAGCGTTTCCTCAAAATCGTCGGGGAGGCCCGCGGCCTTTCCAGAGATGAAGTAGATGCGATTGCACAGGGCCGGGTCTGGATTGGTGAAACCGCCCTCGAAATCGGTCTTGTGGATAACCTTGGTTATTTTGATGATGCGGTCGCTGCGGCAGCAGATCTAGCTGGGGTCGGTGACGACTATGATGTTGTCAGGATAGAGGACAGCAAAACCCGGTTTGAGGAGTTTCTCGAGGCGCTTGGCGGTGCCTCTGTGAAACACGGCCTGATCAAAATGGACGAGCAGCTTTTCGGTACAACGGCCAGTGGTCTTGAAACATCCGGGATCCGGCGGTTGCTTGCAGCGGCGCGGAAAGAAGCGGCATTCTACGACACGTTCAATGATCCAAACGCGACGTATGTCCGCTGTCTCGAATGTGAGCCAAGATAGGCTAACACCTGCTGCGGAAAATGGTCTAACTTGCGTGAGCAGGCCTGATTTCAGGCCTGCTCAACCGTTTTCAGGGCCATATGAGTGATCTCTTTTCTCTTGCCTCACGCATGTCCGACCTCTCCGCCGGGCGCGGCCTGCCGCCCGTTGATAAATGGAACCCGGAATATTGTGGTGAGATAGACATGGTGATCCGGCGCGACGGTTTGTGGTTTCATGAGGGCTCACCAATCGGTCGGCCGCAATTGGTGCGGCTGTTCTCGACCGTCCTGAAGCGTGAGGGCGACGACTATTTCCTGGTGACGCCGGTTGAGAAAATGAAAATCAAGGTTGAGGATGTCCCGTTTCTGGCGGTGGCACTCAGCGTTGAAAAGGCAGGCAGACCTGATCAGAACCTCAACTTCCGCACCAATGTTGGCGATCTGGTAACCGCAGGCGCGGACAACGCCTTGAGCTTCAGGCCTGGGGACGCCGCTGATGATGAGCTTGTTCCCTATCTTCATGTGCGGCGTGGCCTTGAAGCGCGACTGTCGCGCCCTGTCTATTACGAACTTGCCGAGTTGGTGGAAGGTCCGGCGCCCGTCATTCGCAGCGCCGGTCTGTCTTTTCCCTTTGCTGAAACAAGCAGCGAGGCTTAGTTTGCACTATGAGTATCAATCACGCAAAAACCCCTACTGTCGCCAACAGCCTTACTGACTGGCGTACACGTATTATCTCGGCGCTGGACCACAAGGCCGTTTTGGATACGCGCAGCATCTTTCACGAATTGAACCCCCATCTGCAGCAATCGCCAATTTTTAACCAAGGGCTCGACAACTATCGCGCAGCGGCGGTTCTGGTCCCGATTATTGATCGACCAGCAGAGCCAACGGTTCTTCTGACTTTGCGCTCAAACGATATGCCGTCACATGCAGGACAGATCAGCTTCCCGGGCGGCAGCGTGGCCGATGCTGATCATGATCGCGCCGCTACCGCTTTGCGCGAAACAGAAGAGGAGGTTGGCATTTCGCCAAAATGTATCGAGGTCGTCGGTGATATGGGAACCCATTTTGGCGGGATGGGTTTCGCGGTGACACCGGTTGTCGGGATCATTCATCCTGACGCGAATTTCTCTTTGTGTCCGCGTGAAGTACAGGAAGTGTTTGAGGTCCCGTTTTCCTACCTTCTCGATCAATCAAATCATATCATCGAAGAACGTCAGAATGGTGAGGTAAAATACCGCATGCCTGCGATCTCATATGAACAGTATCACATTTGGGGCCTGACCGCGGGCATTATCAATTCGCTCGTCAAGGCCATGGCCAGCTGGGAGGCATAAATGCCCGTCCCGGAGTTGCAGTCTTTGCCGGCAGCCAGTGTGAAACATTTTGCCTGGCTGAAAAACCCCGCGTTACAGAAGATCATTGGGGCGCTCGAGGCATCAAAGTCAGGTGGCAACATGTTCGTCGGTGGTTGTGTGCGCGACAGTCTTTTGGGACATCCGCCTCAGCTAAAAGGTGTGGCTGAACCGACGGATATCGATATCGCAACGGTCCTCTCCCCAGATCAAACCATTCGGGCTCTTGAAACAGCCAACTTGAAAACTGTGCCCAGCGGTTATGATCATGGAACGATTACAGCGGTAGCTGAGGCGTTAACAACCGAGATCACTTCATTGCGCGCCGACATCGACACAGATGGCCGTCATGCCACAGTGCGCTACACAGATGACTGGGATCAGGATTGGCGTCGACGCGACTTTACCATCAACGCCATCTACCTGTCGCCGGATGGCAGATTATTTGACCCCGCCGGCGGCGTTTGCGACCTCAGGGCACGAAAAGTGGCCTTCATCGGTGACGCCCACACCCGCATCCGCGAAGATTATCTGCGTATCTTGCGCTTCTACAGGTTCTCCGCCAGATTTGCCAACGCGATGAACGCTGCAGGGACGCAGGCCTGCGAACAACTGAGCGACGGGTTGCAACAGATTTCCGCCGAACGGATTAACCACGAGTTCATGCGTCTCCTCGCTGGTCCGCGTCTGCCCTTCATCCTGAAAGCACTACAGGAGGCCGAAATTCTGGCCGCAGTTTTCCCCGAAAAAGCCAATATCTCTTTAGCGCAGAGTGTGTTTGAGCTGACGCAGCACCACGGGCAGGGAAGCCCGGAACTCATTCTCGCTGCGCTGTGGTCCGAGCCAACAAAGGTTGCCGTGAAACTCAAATTCTCCAGGGCGCAAAAAAACCGGGCGCAAGCAGCGCACCTCGCTGGCTGCTGGTTGCGTGAACAACCCAGCGAAGCACGCGCCAAGGAGTTGCTGTACCGGCAGGGAGATAAAACGTACACAGATGGACTTATCTTGGCGTGGGCGCAGTCTCTGGCCGGTGCTAGGGGCGAGGATGCCAACATCGACTGGCGCAAATTACTTGATCTGCCAAAACGATGGGTAGCGCCAGCCAACCCCTTTTCCGGTAGCCAATTCAAAAAATTGGGTGTGAAGCAAGGGCCTGACATGGGCCGGCTGCTGGAAATGTCCGAACATTTGTGGATTGAGGCAGATTATCCGCCAGACCCGACTTCCCTTGATGAAATCAGACAAAAAGCCGTTAAGTCACTACTCTGACGGATCAATTTTCCGCATCACCGGCTTGCGGCCGAGCAATACCAGCGGCGACCAGGAGAGGCTTTTCATCAGCATACGATAGCTTGCCCGGCGCTCTTTTTGCAATTTGCGCCGCGCTTTCCAGGCCCGCGAGGCGGAAAAGAAACCGTCCCTTATGCCTCTGAAATAGGCACCGCCGCTTCCAATTACCACCGCTCTTATGAATAGAACGATGTTACTCAGTATAAAAACCGGCATCAATGGCCAGAAAAGCAGCGGCGGCATTGTTCGAATAAAAGTCCAGATGCGATTGCGTGTTCCGTGATAAACAGTGAAAGTGCTGTACCGTCCAGTTGTGCCAGATCCTTCATGATGGATCGTCGCGTCGTGCACCAAAATAGATCGCCAACCAGCAAGGCGCAGGCGGAACCCGAAATCGACATCCTCATGGTAGCAGAAGAATTCTTCTTCCAATCCGCCGAGCTGGTCAAAAGTCACACGCTCATATAGCGAACCAGCCGCACACGGTGCAAAAATATCCCTGTCAGCGTCGGGCCGCAAGTCGACAGATTGACCAAATCCGCCGCGCCAGGCGATACCGCTTGCGTGATAGACATCCCCAAGGCCGTCGAGCAACGCTGGATCATCGGCATTAATTTGTACAGACCCAAATGACTTCACGTCAGGATAGTCCCGTGTCGCCCGCATCAAGGCGTCAAGCCAGTTTGGATCGGCTGTCGCGTCAGGGTTTAACAGCGCCAGCCAATCGCCAGTCGCTTGGTCCGCTGCCCGGTTGACACCGCCCGCGAAGCCCAGATTGTCAACCCCGCGGATTAGCCGCAGGTTTTTTATCTGCGGCAAATTATCAACGCAACCATCACTTGACGCGTTATCATAGAGCAGGATTTCAAAATCGGTGAATGTCTGCGCGCCAAGAGAGATAAGCGCTTTGGACAACCGCTTGGCGCCGGAATTGTAGCTGACAATAATAACTGAAACCGTTGGCATGCGCGCCCATTTCTTCTACCAATAAGGCCCGGCCCTTAGCATGCCTCGTACCCTATGGGCGAGCCCTGATCTGCCAACTGTGCCCCCTGCTTGAGTGACAATCACACGACAAGTAAGCTCTATCAACGGATCCTGGTTCGCCAGAAAATTCGTGCCAGTTTAGAGGCAGGAAATCATGAATAATCCTTTCGAAAATGAAGAGCGCGCCGCCTTCCGTGAAACGGTCAGGCGTTTCGTCGAAACGGAGGTGACGCCCCACGCGGATGAATGGGACGAAGCCGGAGAGGTGCCATGGGCATTGCACGAAAAAGTTGGAGCGCTCGGCGCCTTCGGGTTCGGCGTCAGTGAAAAATATGGCGGCCTTGGCTTCGATGATTGTTTCATGCGCGCTGCCTTCAGCGAAGAATTCGCCATGTGTGGTGCCACGGGTATCCCGGCAGCGCTCGGTGGCCGAGGCATTTCTATTGGCCCGATTGAAAAGCTCGCTTCCGAAGAGATCAAGGATCGAGTGCTTGAGGATATTGTCTTAGGTCGCAAAGGCTCCAGCCTCGGGATTACCGAACCGTCCGGCGGATCTGACGTTGCCCGCTTGAAGACCAACGCCAGACTTGATGGCAATCATTGGGTCATCAACGGGTCAAAGACATTTATCACCGGCGGTATGAAATCCGATTATTTCGTCATCGGTGCGCGTACTGGTGATGAGGGTCTGTTCGGTGTTTCACTGTTTTTTGTCGACGCCGACACACCTGGTTTTTCTCGCTCAAGCCTCGGGAAAAAGATGGGCTGGTGGGCCTCCGATACTGCGGCGCTCTACCTGGATGATGTGCGGGTGCCGGCGGAGAATATGCTGGGCGATCAGAATATGGGCTTCATCCAGATCATGCAAAACTTCAATTATGAGCGTATTGCCATGGTTGCCGGGATGCTCGGTATGATGAAAGTGTGCCTCAACGAATCCATCAGTTGGGCGCAAGAGCGCGAAACCTTTGGCAAACCACTTATCAAACACCAGGTGATCCGTCACAAAATCGCGGACATGTCGGCCAAGATTGATCAGATCGAGGCCTATCTCAATCAGATCTGCTGGCATGCCAATGAGGGCGAAATGCCGGTTGCCGAGATCTGCAAGGCAAAATTTTCTGCGTCAAAGGCGCTCGAATTTTGTGCCTCGGAAGCGATGCAAATTCTTGGTGGCGCGGGTTATCTGCGTGGTAATCCGGTGGAGCGGGTCTATCGTGAGGTAAAAGTGAACGCGATTGGCGGTGGTTCCGAAGAAATCATGCGTGACCTCGCGGTTCGGCAGATGGGCCTGTAGACGGAATTTTAAGGGAGAGACAGATGCCGGACTACACGCATGAAGTGGTTGACTGGATCGGTTTTCACGCTGCTGCCCAGCCAGACAAACTTGCCCAGATTGACCTCGCCAGTGGTCGCCGCTTTACCTATCTACAAATGCACGACCGGGTTGGCCGCATCGCGGCTGTATTGAAGGCACACGGCGTTAAAAAGGGTGACCGGGTCGGCTTTCTCGCGCTCAATTCGACGGATATCATGGAAATCATCTTCGCTACCTGGCGGATCGGGGCGGTTAGTCTGGCCCTCAATTTCCGCCTGACCGCTGAGGAACTTGAGTTCATTATTAATGATGCGGCGCCGTCTATCATCTTCATCGACGATGTCTTTGCCGAAACAGCTGATGCCCTGAAACAGATCACCTCCGTGGGCCATTGGATGCGCTTTGATGGTGTTGGCGGCGACACAGAATTTGAGCGCGCCATCAAAGATGCAGCAGCAATCCTGGAGATGATCGAACTTGCCACCGATGATATGTGCCTGCTGATGTATTCCTCCGGCACAACTGGCAGGCCAAAAGGCGTCATCGTCACGCATGGGATGATGCTGTGGTCGGCGGTTAATTGCCGTGCGGGTGTCGGGTTCACGGAGCAATCGGTCAATCTCTCGTTTATGCCTTTGTTTCACATTGGCGGCCTCAACGTCTTTGCCTGCCCTGCCGCTTATGCTGGTGGAACATCCGTCATTATGCGGATCGTCGATGCGAGCGCCATACTTGAAACGATCAATGATGCCGATATCGGCGTTACTCATTTTCTTGCCGTTCCGGCTATTTACAATGGTCTCCGACAGCATCCCAAAATCGAATCAACAGATTTCTCACGTGTCGAGGCGGCGCTTGCCGGCGCTGAAGCGGTGCCGGTTGAACTCGTCAAATGGTGGATCGACAAAGGCCTCATAATTCAAGAAGGCTACGGCATGACCGAGACGGCAGCCTCAAGTACTCTGTTACGGCGTGACGAGATCCCGCACAAACTAGGTTCTGCGGGCTGCGCAGGGATGCACGGCAAGATGGCCATTTTCAGAGATGACGGAACACCCGCGCCGCGGGGGGAGCCTGGCGAACTTTGGGTATGTGGTCCGACGATCACGCCCGGTTACTGGAACCGCCCGGAAGCCAACAAAGAATGCTTCGTAGACGGATGGTTCAAAACGGGTGATATCGCCCGCCAGGATGAGGAAGGTTATTTCTATATCGAAGACCGCCTCAAAGACATGTATATATCCGCGGGCGAGAATATTTATCCGGCGGAGATTGAAAATGTCCTCTACGAAATGCAAGAAATCGCCGAAGTCGCAATTATCGGTATCCCGGATGAAAAATGGGGTGAGGCCGGCTGTGCCTGCGTTGTCTTCAGACAAGAGAAAAACCTCGACCTTGCCGACCTGGTTGCCCACTGCAAGGGCCGCCTGGCAACCTACAAACAGCCGACGCACATGCTGGTGCTTGATGAGTTACCACGCAATGCAACCGGTAAGGTTCTAAAATACCAGCTGCGCCAGAGCGTACCGAAAAAACTGATGCGTTAGCTAAGCATTCTTTATGGTAAAAACGGGAGGTATGATTGTGCTCGCACAGGCGGAACTGCAGACCATCATCTGGACATCAAAATTGGCACAAGCAAAACAGTTTTATGGGGGCATACTTGGACTGCCGCTAAAAGGCGAGTCTGACGGCGCTTCAATATTTGGTGTTGGAGAACAGGAGGTACGGCTGTCACCGGTTCCGTCGACCACGCCTACAGAACATACTGTTATTGGGTTTGCCGTACCCGATGTAGTTCGTATCGTGATAGAACTTGCCGCTTGCGGTGTGAGGGTTGAACGATTCCCGGGCCTTCGCCATGATGAGAACGGCGTTTTGGTCACACCTGATGGTGCAAAGTTCGCCTGGTTTCGCGACATGGATGGCAATCTGCTTTCAGTTGTGCAGTATCCCTGACTTTGTTCAATCGAGCATGTCGGCGGCGAACGCGACCGGCGATTGCCACACGCCCTGTGCTTGACTTCCGAAAATCAGCTCCCAAGTACACAAGATGACAAAAGGGGTAAAGGCAAGCTGGGTGCATAACGCTTGCGGTGATATTCACCGTATCGAAGCATGGTTTGCGGGCGTCGCCTTTGCCCCGCACCGCCATGACACCTACACAATCGGGATCACGCTTGAAGGCGTGCAGAGTTTCGACTACCGGGGTGCAACCCGCCATTCCCTGCCGGGTGGTCTGGTCATTCTCCATCCTGACGAGGTCCATGATGGCCGCGCTGGCACTGACGCTGGCTTTCGTTATCGGACAATCTATATCGAGCCATCAATGATCCAGTCCGCCCTCGGCGGTAAACGCCTTCCTTTCATAGATAGCGGTGTTTCATCAGATCAAAGATTATTGCGAGCTGTCACGCCGTTGCTCGAAGAATATGACCAGCCACTCGACCCACTCGAATATCAGGACGCCGTCTATGATCTTGCAACGGTTCTGGACGAGATTTCTGGTCTCAGCAAACCGGCGAGAACCCGCAACTACAAAGCAGCTGAGCGGGCGCGGCAGTATATCCATGAGCATCTGGCTGAGGGCATTTCCCTTGCAGATCTGGAGCATATCAGCGGCCACGACAGATGGCAGCTGTCGCGCGATTTTCGGGACCTGTTCGGCACCAGTCCCTATCACTATTTGATCATGCGCCGGCTCGATGTGGCGCGGGCGATGATCCTCGCGGGTCACACTCTGGCCGATGCCGCGGCGGCCTGCGAGTTCGCTGACCAAAGCCATTTCACCCGCCATTTCAAAAAAGCCTATGGTATCACACCAAAAAGATGGACCACTGCACTTGGCTATCAGCATTAGGATGTCACTTTTGGCTCTTACATCTACCCCGGCGATCAAAAAAAACTGAGACAAAAGTCCAAAAAAGTGTAAGGGGTGATCGAGACCGATGTTTTGGCCAACCCAATAATACTGAAATGCTACAGATTACGGATCATATCTTTATTGACGACGAGGAGCTGACGGAAAAATTTATCCGTGCGTCTGGTCCCGGCGGTCAGAATGTCAATAAGGTCTCGAGTGCCGTGCAATTGCGATTTGATCTCGGTGCCAATAAAAGCCTGCATGCAGGCATAAAAGCCAGGGCGGCGCGTCTGGCCGGCAGCAGACTGACTAAAGATGATGTAATCGTGATCCATGCCGATGGCTACCGCACACAAAAAGCGAACCGGCAAGAGGCGCGCAGGCGGTTAGCCGAAATTCTCCGGGCAGCGCTGCGACCACCTGTAAAACGGAAGAAGACCAAGCCCTCAAAAGCCGCGCTTGAGCGGCGATTGCAGGTCAAGAAGCAGCGGGCGCAAATCAAAACCTCACGCCGAACGACCGCGAAAGACCTAGAATAGCGCCGCGGTTCGCGCACAATCATTCTATAAGACAGCCCAATTCATCTGCTAAAATGCCGCTTGAACGTCAATTCTGAGTCTTACAGCGGGTACCCATGTCAACGATCAAAAGCTCTGAACGGATTACTGCAGTAGTAGAAGTAGTCGCCTTTGTGGCGCTCGCGCTGCTATCAAAAAAATTGCTGGATCCCGTCATCTGGCGCTACGCGGGGCCCATATCCCTTATCGGCACGCTCATTATACTGAGCGGATATATGCGGTTTCAGGGGATGACCTGGACATCAATGGGCCTAAAGTCACTGCCAGGCGTAAGAGCGAAGCTTCTGATTATTCCCCAAACGTTTTTGACCTTCATATTCTTTGCGGCGGCTGTGGCCATCGTCATGCTCACCGGGCAGGCAATCGATCCGAATTTTATGGCTGAACCGCCGCAAGGGGCGCAAGACCGCTGGGGAAATATCGAGGGAAATCTGCCGCTGTTCCTTTTATGGCTCGGAATTGTCTGGACAGCTGCAGCGTTCGGGGAGGAAATGTTCTTCCGCGGATTTCTGATCACCAGATTGCAATCGGTGTTCGCTGGGATAAAACTCGCACCAATTCTTGCGGTCCTCCTGCCGGCGCTGTTATTTGGCTGGGCCCATATCTATTATCAGGGGCTGCGCGGATTTTTCATGACCGGCGCAATAGCGATCGCTTTTGGGACGTCGTTTCTGCTGTTCAAAAAGAACCTCTGGCCCGCGATTATCGTTCATGGACTGGTCGATACACTGGGTTTCGTCGCTATCTACATGAACTGGGATATTTAAGCAGGAACCTAAAGCGTCCCCCTCGGCGGTCTCTCCATTGCTTCAAGCGGCGGTGCGCCGGGCGCCGCCTGAAAAATCTGCTGGCTGACGAAACCCTGGCTCATGTAAAATCCGGTATTGGCAGGATTGGAGTTTTCCAAATAAACCGGCACACCCACTTTGTCTGCTGCTGCCAGCATTGGTGCCATTAACCGCCGGCCAAGTCCTTTGCCGCGCCCAGCTGCAACAACGCCAATCGTGAACAGATAAAGGTGGTCATGTTTTGGATGATGACGCGTCATTTGGGCATCTATCTGCAGCGTGCGCCGGATTGCGCCTGTCCCGGCGTGCTGCATCAAGCGCAACGCCAATTCGACTTTGTATATGAGGGCCATTTCTTCGCTGTTGCCCGGCGGCAGCCACATTGTCGCCCCAGCTGCGTTTGCAATGTGGCAAATTCCGTTCGGCAGATAGATCCGCCGTGCCATCGTCCGAAAGGTGGTGCGAATTGCCTCGGCGTTTCCAAAAGTCCACAAAGACACCGGATCTTTTGCGAACGCATCAGTCGTGATGTCAGCAACACGTTGCCACTCGTCTGGAGAGGCAGCTTGGATACCATCGGGAAGGCTAACATCAAACATCATGTTAGACTAGGTGAGATTGATACCGGTGCCAACCCAACCTGAACCGCCGTTCTACTCTACCTCAAGTGGCTTGCGGGCAATAACCAACCGTCCGTCCACCGCTGAAAGAATATATCGTACATCATATGATCCCGGATCAGCAGGCATCTTGAGCGACGCGGGTGATCCTTGTTTCGTAGTCGCATAACTTAGTTCACCAGTTGTGGCTGTCGTCCCCCGAGCTACGATATCAATGTAATCGCTTGGCAGATTGGGCCCGGTCCATGTCACGCTAAGTCTGCCGCCAGCTTCTGCCGGACTATCAAAAGTAACACTCGCTTGTGCAGCGTTCACTGTGATTGGCTGAACCGCTTTCACTTTGCGGCCGTCTGCTGCTTGCAGCACATAACGAACATCATATTCACCAGCTTTTCCCGGCAGGCGAAGGTTGAGTGGATTGCCCTGTTTTACATAGGTATACGACTTCTCGCCAGTGGTTGGCGTTGACCCACGCGGTACAACATCGATGTAGTCATTTGGTGCGCCCGGGCCTGCCCACTCAACCTCAATTGTCGTCCCGCCGGCGCCTTCTTTCTGTAATACAAGGCTGGCAACAACGTCTTTCAAAGTTAGGGGTGAAACATAAAGTACACGGCGCTTTTGCGGCCCTTGCAATACATAGCGCATGTCATAGGCGCCGGGCTCGCTTGGCAAATTCAGCGCCAGCGGATTACCGACCTTTGTATAAGCATATCCGAGTTCGCCGGAGGTGTCTGTGTATCCGCGCGGCACAATATCGACATAGTCATTCTTTGTGCCGGGTCCTGTCCAATAAACTTCAACCCGTTTGCCAAGACTTATTTGAGGATCAAACGCAAGTTCGGCGCGCACTTCTTCAATTTCCAGCGGCGCGCTTTTCAGCGCCCGCCGTCCATCGCCCGCCATTGCCACGTAGCGCAATTCATGTGGCCCTGCTTTGTCTGGTGCTTGTATCTCAAGGGGGTTGCCGCGCTTGGTATAACGATAGGCAAGCTCGCCGGTTGTATCGGTGTATCCTGCCGGGACGATATCAATATAGTCCGCCTGATTGTTTGGCCCGCGCCATTCGACGGCAAAATACTCACCGATGCCGACCCGTTCGGGCGCAAAGATCGCGACCTCTGCTTCTGTAATTTCGATCGTTGTGTCGGCAATCACGCGCTTGCCCGCCTGAGAGTGCCAGACATAGCGGATCTGATACCTGCCTGGCTCTTTCGGTGCCCGCAGAGCTGATCGATCACCGTTTCGCGTGTAGGCATAGGACAGCTCGCCGCTGGTCCGCTCATAGCCAGGTGGCACCAGATCGACATAGTCCTGCGGCGCGTCCGGCCCTTCCCATTCGACCGTGAATGTAGAACCGATTTCCGCCTTTGCCGGCGCGGTTACGATCGCGGTTGCGGTCTCCTCAATTGGTTCTTCTACCAGCTCTTCAACCGCCGCTGCCACCTGATCAAGCGCCTCACTCAGCTCCCCGGCGTTGGCAGCCTCAAAATACTGACCGCCGGTCTCTTCGGCCAGGCAGGCGACTTGACGTCCTTCCATCTCGCTGAGGCCAAAACCAACCACATGAGCAGTGAAATCAATGCCGGTCGCCTCAAGCTCAGCGCCAGCAGCACAAGGATCAGCATTGCAGGTTTCAATACCGTCGGTGATCACAATGACTGTCGCTCTGTTCTCCGCAATTTTTAAAACATCCGCAGCCTGACGAACGGCCTGCGTCAGCGGCGTTTTTCCGACAGGTTTCAGTGTATCTACAGTGTCGGCGATGCTCTCGCCATTTTGTATTTTCGGTTGCTGCATCAATTCAATATCGCCGCAATCGCCCTTGCGGCGGTGACCATAAGCGATCAATCCCATTTCCGATGATTTGGGCAGCTGGCTGACCGTTTGCCGCAGCGCCCGCCGTGCGATATCCCGTTTGGTCTCGCCATCAATCTGTCCCCACATTGAACCGGAACTATCCATGACAATCATGATTTTGCCGGGACCATCGGCAGATCCTTCTGGCTGGTCTGTAAATGCTGCAGTTAAAAATAGCGCGCAAGCTAGCCCGGCAAAGCGCGTCAATGTCCGCTGTAAAGCCATGATGCTCTCCTCCCTGAGAAGCAAAAATCCGCCGATCTCAGATTATCCCATGTCGAGGTTTTACGGCCAATCCACGCTGCAGGCAACTCGGGCACCTGTGTTTAATGACTGTAGATGTCGCCACGAGGCGCGTCACAGTGGCAGGCGCCACGAAGACAACTATTTGCCTGCGCCGGCAGACGTGATATTTGTAGTCTGGGGCGTTGGCGAAAAGGGGTATTATTAATGCGTATTCTCGGGAAGATTCTCGGCGGGCTGATCCTGCTCGTCGTTTTAGCAGTGGTCGGTGCCTGGTATTTCCTGTGGCACAAGCCGGTCGGTGTTAACAATTACAGCAACAAAGTCATGATTGGGCTGGCGATGGAGTCGCCGGAACTACTCACCCAGCTCGGTCTAATAGACAACAGCCCATTTGATTCTCACAGCGGCAAGCTGGACGACTACACCAGAGCAGCAGACGACAAAGCACTGGCTAAAATCCGGAAGGCGCGTACTGGCCTCGACAAGTACGGACCGGACGGCTTGGACGGCCAGGAACTCCTGAGCTGGAAAATTACCGCCTGGTTTTTGGACGATATCCTGCGCGATTCCGAATATGAATATAGTGGCTACCGCCTCACCCAGATTGGCGGTGTCACCGTCAACATGCCGCAATTCCTGACGGACTCTCATGTGATCGCCAATGAAAAAAGCGTCAAGCGCTATATCAGCCGACTGAATGAATTTGGCCGGGTACTGGCTGAAGTAAAAGTGCGTGTTGAGGACGATCGTGACAATGGTGTTGTGCCGCCGGATTTTGTGCTTGAGAAAGCCCTTGTTGGGATGCGCTCATTTATCGAAGGCGGTGCGAAGGAAAGTCCTTTGATCACGACCTTGCCGGACAAATTTAAGGACATCGGCCTCGACGAGGCGCAAAGTGCGGCCTATCTGGCCCAGGCAACAGCCGCGGTGGAGGCGCAAGTCATCCCTGGCTACGAGACAATGATCGCGCTGTTTGAAGAGCTTCTTGCACAGGCCACTCATGATGCTGGTATCTGGCGCATCCCTAATGGTGACGCCATCTACGCACTTGCTCTCAAATCCAATACCACGACCGATATGACAGCCGCCGAGATCCACGATACCGGTCTGTCAGAAGTTGCGCGGATAAATCAGGAAATGGATGCAATTCTTATTGGTCAGGGATTGACCGAAGGCACCGTCGCTGAACGTGTCCAGGTATTGATGAATGACCCTGCACAGATATTCCCCAATACCGATGACGGCCGGGCGCAAATGATCGCGTATCTGGAAGAGATCGACAAAGAACTGATGGCCAAGGCGCCAGAGTTCTTTGTCACTTTGCCGACGCAACCGCTGGAAGTTGTTCGCATACCAGAATATTCGCAGGATTCTGCACCGGGTGGATATTACAACTTGCCTGCGCTGGACGGCTCGCGCCCCGGTCGCTTTTATATCAACCAAAAAAATACCGCAGATAATCCAAAATGGACCCTGCCGACCCTGATGTATCATGAGGCAGCACCCGGTCACCATTTCCAGCTATCCGTGGCATTGCTGATCGAGGGGTTACCTATCATCCGTACAATGCCTTTGTTTACTGCTTATGCAGAAGGCTGGGCATTATATGCTGAGCGCATCGTAAAAACAGATATGGGGATGTATGATGGTGATCCGCTTGGAGATCTCGGTCGCTTGCAGGCGGAGATGTTCCGTGCCGTCCGGCTCGTGGTTGATACAGGCATGCACGACAAACGCTGGACACGGGAAGAGGCGATCGACTACATGATGTCAAACACCGGCATGACCGAAGCGGAAGTAACACGCGAGATCGAGCGCTATACTGTCTGGCCAGGTCAGGCAACCGCTTACAAAACCGGCCAGCTCGCGATCCTTAGAATGCGGGCGGAAGCAGAGGCCGCCCTAGGGGATGATTTCAACCTGCGTGATTTCCACGGTGTTGTTCTCGACAATGGCGCCATGCCACTTGGTATCCTTGAAGATATGGTTGCGGATTGGGTCGCCGAACAGCAGGCTGAGTGAACAAGATCCAGGTGGGCGGCATAATGTCGCTCACCAGGATCAATAGGTCGCCGAATATCCCCGGCTGCCGCGCGGATCACTCGATGAATAATAATACCCATCGTCATACATGATGGTCTGAGTACGGCCAATCCTCCCTTGCAGAAAACCAAGCTGTAGGTCGTCGCCGAGAACACGTATGTCAAAGCCGCGGTCACGCAGAATGGCTTGCGTGTCGTTAGAGACACCGGGCTCCAGCACTACAACATCTGGCAGCCACTGATGGTGAATGCGCGGCGCTCTGCTCGCTTCTTCAACATTCATATCGAATTCGATCACGTTCAAGATCACCTGCAGGACAGTGGTGATGATCGTGCTGCCGCCGCGGCTGCCGGTCACCAGGAATGGTTTGCCACCCTTTAACACAATCGTCGGCGACATCGATGACAGGGGCCGTTTGCCTGCCTCAATCGCGTTGGCGGTGCCACCGATTAACCCATATCCGTTCGGTGCGCCCGGCTTGGCTGAGAAATCATCCATCTCATTGTTCAGCAAAAATCCGGCCCCATCAACGGAATACCCACTGCCGAATGAGAAATTCAGCGTGGTCGCCACCGCGACGGTGTTGCCCTCTGCGTCCATAACAGAATAATGCGTCGTCTGCGGACTTTCCGCTGGCAAATCGAGGCCTGGCCGAATGTCCAGCGACTTGTTCGCGCGCCGCAGGTTAATCGTGCTGCGCAGCTCTTCGGCATATGCCTTGTCGGTCAGGGCCGCGGTGGGTACGGCATAGTAATCCGGGTCGCCCAGATATTGCGAGCGGTCGGCGTAAGCGCGCCGCATTGCCTCAACCAGCCGGTGAATATAGTCGGCGCTATTATGGCCAAGCGCCGTGAGGTCTTCGTAACCCTCCAGGATATTCAGCATCTGGATGATATGAATACCACCGGAGGAGGGTGGCGGCATCGCCACGATCTCATAACCGCGATAGATGCCATAGACCGGCTCACGCTCGATGACGCGGTAAGTGGCAAGATCATCAAGCGTGATTAGCCCGCCGCCGCGCTCCATCTCCGCAACGATCAGTTCAGCGACGCGGCCTTCATAAAATCCCTTCGCGCCTTCCCGCGAGATGTCACGCAACGTCCGCGCAAGATCTTTTTGCACAACAATATCACCAACACGATACGCCTCGCCGTCAAGACCTTCCAGAAAATACTCGACAGACGACTGGTCAATCAATAACCCGCTCCGATACTCCGCCAGAGATGCTTCATACGCATACGTAACTTCGAACCCACGCGCTGCCAACAGGATGGCCGGCGCGATCACCTCGCGCAGTGACATCGTGCCATAGGTTTCAAGCGCGTAGACAAGACCCATAACGGACCCCGGCACTCCAGCAGACAAATGACTGAATTGTGAGGTGGCAAAATCGGCGTCGCCATTTTGATCAAGATACATGTCACGGGTAGCGCCGGCTGGCGCCATCTCGCGGAAATCAATCGCGACCGCGCGGTTTTCTTCCGCGAGATAGACCATCATGAACCCGCCGCCGCCAAGATTGCCAGCCTGCGGATGCGTCACGGCGAGAGCAAAGCCCGTCGCCACAGCCGCGTCGACGGCATTGCCGCCAGCTGCCAGAATATCGCGGCCAACTTCCGCCGCAACGCGCTCCTGCGCGGTCACAAAACCGTTTTCTGAAACCTGCGCTGGAAATAGGTCATACCCGTCAATCGCGGAAGCAGATTGCGCGGCCTTGCTTGTGGTGGCCATACTGGCAACAGTTGCGATGCCGATGAACAATAGCTGGCGCAGAAAAGTCATACCGTCTCCTCACGCAAATGCGTTTCGGGCTGATCCTCAGCAGCAAGGCTACTCCCGCAGCATGAACCTGACAACATCGCTATTGAGGTACCCGTGTCCAGCGCCATTGCCGTTCAAGTTGCCATTCGCCGCGTTCGTCCTTTTTGTACACATCTGACAACTGGGTATCGGCGTCGACAAAGACATTGGAATGGCGTGTTATATCAATCTCACCGGTCGGCGCGTATTCAACGCCGTCATTGATTTCAGGTTCGCCATAGGCAAGGGGCACTGCCCGCACACGATCTTCCCAAGTCGTGTAATGGCCTTTGCGACCAACCTGCATATTGGTCACACGCTCCGTGACCGGATTATAAAACGCATACATGAACGACGAACTCAAAGCCTTTCCCTCCGGCGTGATCGCAACAATTTCACCGACCAGGTGCTGCCCGTTCGGACCCCATTTCCAGTTCACCCCATACTCCTTGATCCAGCCGCGTGTTCCGCGTGCCGCACCCGGTTCATAATTCTCGTTCGCAGAGCGCCAAGCGCCTGATCCGGCAATCCAGTGTTTCATGTGAATGGCTAGCGGGTGGGCGTTGTCCGAAGCAGCCGGTTGGGCAACAGCTTTTATCGGGCCGGCAAGGGCAGATATGAAAAAAGCCACTGAGATAATGAAACGTATAGAGATCATAAATTCGTTCCTCGCAGTTTTGCGACCGGACGATATTACTATCGGATTAGGTATCTGGGCAAGCAGATTACTGCTGCAAATCCGATCGCTGCTTGCGGAAGCTCGTTTTTTAGGCGCTCTGTTCCAGTTTGCTGAAATGCTTCGTCATTTTCTCACACCGGGGTTTCCCCAACATGCCGGCCCGTGTCGTACCGCTGTCCGCGCAGGTTACTATTGCTGAACCCACCCAAAGCCAGCCGCAATAATCTGTCGGCAAAGCTGGCGTCCAGCGGTGATGGCCGGCAAGCGCAAGGAAATTGATCCGTACAGCATGTGGCAGCCACTTTCTTCATTAATCGCCTTGTTGATCTCGCCGTTTGCCTTGGCCCGCTGCAAAAGCGCGCGGCCTTCGTTGCGGCTTTTAAGACGACAAAATTTCGGAAAGCTTTTGCAACCTCGGTTGTACTTCAGCTGATCCAATCAACGCGGCGGCGCTGCGGCCCGTTGGCGTGGTGTTGCAATAACGCGTTTCAGATGGCAGCTGCAGTTGGCCAAGAACCATTGGTTACACCTGGGGATTTGCCCACAAGATTGAAGAGGTCAGCGCTGAAGAAGCCCAAACCCCGGTTTGTCGGCGACCATCAAAGTCTTCAACGGGACCTCCTGAACAAAAACAATGATTTGAAAAAAAAATTGAGCGGTTGCTCACAATTCACGAATTGACCGAGCGTTGCGCCAAACCAACAGCTATTCGGGCTTGAAGCTGGCGATTATCCGCGACAAAGTGAAAAAAAATTCCTGTGATTGTCTGAAACGGCCGAACCGGAAATAATAGAGAACAGAAAAGATAAGTGGAGGATACCCTATGAAGGGTTTGATGATGGACTACCAGCTCCTGATCAAGGGGATCATGAACCATGCGATGCGGACATTTTCCGATCAGGAGGTCGTCACTAGACTGGTCGAAGGCGGTATCCATCGCTACACCTATGGCGACAGCTACAAACGCATGTGTCAGCTTGCCAACGCGCTGAAAAAAATGGGCGTCAAACAGGGTGACCGCGTTGGGGTCATGGGCTGGAACACCCATCGTCAGCTTGAACTTTATTATGCGATCAGCTGTATGGGCGCGGTCTGTCACACCATCAATCCGCGGCTCGGGCCAGAAAATGCCGAGTATGTCATCAATCACGCCGGCGACAGCGTGATGTTTTATGACACAACCTTCCTGCCGCTGATCGAAGCGCTTGCGCCGAAGCTGAAGACAGTCAAAAAATACTGTGTGCTGACCGACAAGGCCAACAACCCGACCAGCAAAGTCAAGTCACTGGTCTATGAAGACTTGATCGCTGGTGAAAGCGAGGACTATAACTGGCCGGACTTCGATGAAAATACCGCCTGCGCCATGTGTTACACGTCAGGCACGACAGGCAAACCGAAGGGGGTACTTTACTCCCACCGCTCGACGGTCATCCAGGCGATGGTGACCTCGCTGCCGACATCGTTCGGGGCAGAGCTTTCGGATGTCATCTTGCCAGTAGTGCCAATGTTCCATGTCAACGCATGGAATGTTCCGTACTCAGCGTTGATGGGCGGTATCAAACTTGTCTTTCCGGGGCCAGGCCTTGATGGCGCCAGTCTTTACGAGTTGATGGAATCTGAAAAAGTGACGTATGCGCTCGGCGTCCCGACGGTCTGGCTCAATCTCTTGAATTACGTCAACGATAACAACCTTTCTTTCAGCAGCATGAAATATTCTCTGATCGGAGGCTCCGCGCTGCCTGAAAAAATTATCCGCGGTTTTGACAAGCTGGGTGTGCGCTGCCGTCAGGGGTGGGGCATGACTGAAATGTCGCCAACCGGTACGACAAATTTTGAACCGGTCGGATTTTATGATTTACCAATTGATGAACGCATTCCCTACCAGCTAAAACAGGGTAAAGCGTTGCCGTTTGTGGACATGCGTATCATGAGCGATGACGGCAAGGTCGTGCCGAATGATGGCGAGACTTCCGGTAATCTGCAAGTGCGCGGCCCATCGGTCCTTTCTGGCTACTACAATCATAGTGAAAATATTCTGACGAGGGATGGTTGGTTCGATACCGGTGATGTTGCGACAATCGACGAGACCGGCATGCTCCTCATCACTGACCGGGCCAAAGACGTGATCAAGTCTGGCGGTGAATGGATTTCGACGATCGACATCGAGAATGCGGCCCTGTCACATCCGGATGTGGCGCAGGCGGCAGTGATCGGCATGCCTCATCCGAAATGGGATGAGCGCCCGCTTTTGATCGTTCAGCTGAATGAAGGTGCGGCGCCCGACCTGGCGGAAATTCTGCAATCCGTGAAAGATCAGCTACCGAAAATTTCCTGGCCGGACGATATTCAGGTGGTCGATGAGATTCCGCTTGGCGCGACCGGCAAAGTTCTCAAGACCAAACTTCGCGAAGTGTTCAAGGATTATGTTCTGCCGGATTTGCGCGCCAATGGCGGCCCATCGACGTCAGCTAGCGCCTCGGTCGAAGGAGAGGCGAAAGGCAAGAGTGGTGGCCTGCCGTTCCTAAAACGCAAGGGCCGATAAGGGCTTACTCGTCGGCCTCTTTTTCTTCTTTTGCCTTACTGCCACCAAAGATAGAATTGAGCAACACGCCCGTTAGTTCTTCCTCCACGGATGGTTCTTCTGCCGGTTGCGGTTCTGCGCCTTCTTCAGGTGCCGTTTCGGGTGCGCCAAAAAGCCGGTTGGTCAGTTCCTCCTGCGCTTTCACTTTCAGCGCATCTTCAATGCGCAGATTGTCATCAAGTTTGATGCCCTGACCCCCGAGGATGCCTTTCAGTTTATCCTCAACAACACCGCGTACCAACGCTTGTGTATCAAAGCCGACCTTCGGTTCATTGAACGTCCCGCTGATCAATAGCGGAATATTCAGTTTACGCCCGGTAATATCCTCAACGGTCTCGAAAATGGTCGGAACAAATGTCATATTCATGCTCTGGTTTGGCAGATTGACAGTGCCATTACCAAGGATCTGATAAAGCGGCCCTTTCATCAAGATGTTCTCGGCCAGAACATTTCCATTGTCGGCCCTGAACCTAGAATCAAGATTTGAGAATTGGGATTGCGATGCCGGCCCCCGTGCTTCGGCGATCGCGCTGTTCAGTGCGGCCACGTTAAAATTACCCCCCTGAAAGCCCTGCAACAGTGCGTTGGCCGAGCGGACAATTTTGCCAATATCGATCCCTTCGACAACCCCTTCATCAACATCGAAACTGCCGCTTCCTGTCAGAGTGCGCATGAAATCCGCAACGCTGGTCCCCCGGGCGGTCAGATTGGCTTCGAGGCCGCCGACACCGCGAATGCGGTTCAATCCTAAAACCTCGGTCGCAAAAGTTTGGGCATTCATGCCGCTCAGTCGCAGGTTTTGCAGGCTGACGGACGGGAAACGCTGTTGTGAGTCCACCTTTAATGTGCCACTGCCGCCGCCATCATAAAGATTTAGCTCAGTCAGTACGGCTGTCAGAACGCCATTCTTGACATCAAGATCAAGTCCGCTCGAGCCAAAACTCATGCCGTGCAGATAGATACCGTTGGTTGTTGCTTTAAGGTCGACATCCACCGCCTGCAGGGTTGAAAAATCGATCTGGTCGTTCGGCCAGGGCGGGAAGGCGGCGCCCTTGTCGCGTTTGTTGGCTTCGATCTGTTCGGGCGGTGCCGGCAGATAAGGCCGCAGATCAAGCCGGTCAAGATCGATCTCGCCGCTGACCTTCGGCCGTTTGCTGCCCCAGTCGAAAGTGACATTGGTGTTGCCGGCCATGTCGTTTTTGATCTCGTCAAACGTGATCGCTGCATCGTTGAAGCTCATCTGCGTCGCTGATCCCGCGACATCGCCGGAGATTTTCAATCGGTTGAACCCGTTATCAACCTTGAGCGGCATACCAAGAACGGCCAGCAGGCTCTTCAAGGATGGCGCGTTAATATCGAGATTTCCTGTATAGGCGAGTTCACCGCCAGCGAGATTTATGTTCGTATCAACACTATTATCGCCAACAGCAAAATTGAGCATGATCGAAGCAGCGGTATTTTTCATCAGCGCCCGCGGTGTTGTAACTTTGGCGCTCAGCGTCGCTGGTTCACCCTGAAAGATCATCCGGCCGTCTGCGCTCAGCGGTTTGTCGAGGCTGGTAAGGGTCAGATTGATATCAGCATCTTCGGCCACAAAAGTCTGGCCTGAACTAAGATCGCGATAGGTAACTTTGCCGTCGGTCAGTTGCACCTTACCAAGGCTGATGTCGCTGATCGCGACACCAGCGCCACCCTTTTCGGCTGGCTCAGAAGCATCAGCCCCAAGCATCCAGTTGACCGCGCCATCCGCTCTTTTTTCAAGATTGATCTCTGGCTTGTCCAATACGAATTTTGAAATTTCAACGGTGCTGGGAGGTATCAACGGTAACAGCTTCACGCGAATACCTGCCTCCCCAACCGAGGCAAAATATGCGTCAGTCATCCCGTCGGCATTGGCGATCGTCAGAGCGGTGACTTCAAACCCGGGATTGGGAAATAAACCAGCGCTTTTTACTTCGCCAATTGTGACAGCGCGGCCGAGCGCCTTAGTTGCTTCGGCTTCGATCTGGCCTTTGTAACTCGCTGCGCCACCTGCGACATAGAAATGCAGGCCGACAACAATGACTGCCAGAATGAGAAAAAGCCCAAGCAGAATTTTAAAAACCAGGCGCATGAATCAGTCTCCCAAAATACCCGTTGCAGTAGTATAACGCTTATAGCTGGCCAGAGTAAGGCGGCAATATCACACTTGGTTGACCTGGGTTGCGAAATCGTAAGGTCAACCGATCAGCCGCGCGGCTTTTGCCGCCGCCATTAGTTCCTGGGCAATTTCCTCGGCGTCTTCCGGCGCGAAATCAAGCGGCAGGTCGACAACCGGTGAGGTTATATAAATCCGCACCATGCCCGCATCCGTTGCGCCAATCAGCAGGTCTGCGCCTTCGTTAGATGGTGTGTTCAGTCCCATAAACCCATTCCTTGCGTCGGTTTGCGGGACAACGCTTACGACGAGGGCAGGGTGAAGATCAATATCGCAAGGACGGTTGCGGCGATCAAAAGAGCAAACGGAGCTGTTTTACCAAGCATGCGCATAAATCCTTTCATCAGCGTTTCTGAAGGCGCCAGGAGAATAGCGCGAGCGCTGCAAATCCGGCTGTAAAAAGTCCCATCGTCGCCAAATTATCAAGTGGTGCCTCGCTGATGCCAACCGCGCCAAGCGCCGTCTGTGTGCGCGGCGTCACGCAGCCAGCCAGGGAACATCATGAGCGGCATCCACAATCCGCCCAGAAGCGAGAGGCCAAGATAAAGAATATTGGTCACCGCGACCGCGCCATTCCCTTTGAGCGAAAAGCCAAGGCTGAGCCCAAGCAGAGAGAACGGGATTGTCACCCCCAAATGCACAGCCAGCAGTGTTGCCCATACGGTGCGGGGCAGCGACACCCCGCCAGCCCAGCCAGCGACAGAATACAAAATGCTTAAGGTGCACACGGAGAAAATCAGCGCTGCAAACAGTTTGGCCACCAGGTAAATCCATGCCGGCATTGGCGCGACCCGTTTTAAATCGAGCCAGCCCCGGTCCCGCTCCATCGCGACGCCGACACCAAACCCGAACATGGAAGGCCCCATGGTGGCAAAAACACCGTAAGTCGCCAGCAGGTAAACGGCCTGCTGGCCGCCGCCGCCGCCGCCATTCATCAGCACGCCGAAAATTGTATAAAAGGCAACCGGTAGAGCGATAGTTGGGATGACATATTCCGGCGCCCTGAAGGCTTTCAAAACTTCGGCACCGCATTCACGGCTGAGTGCGCCCAGAAGGTTCATGCTGCTGCTCCCGTCTGTGCGTGACTGTCGAGTGCCGCGTTGCGTTTGGTCAGCGCTGTAAAGGCGTCCTCCAGCCCGGTGCCGGTGACGCTGATATCGGTAAGTTGGGCATCGCGTTCCAGCAAGGTGCGCAGTGTCGCCACCTCATCAGAGGTAAGAATATCCATGTAGCGCCCAGCCCGTTGTACCGAGCGCACCTCAGAGCAGGCCGCAATATCTGCCTCGCTCAGACTTGTCCGGCAGCGGATCTTCTTGCCGCCAACGCGGGCGCGAATTTCCGCGGTAGGCCCGTCGGCCACAATTGAGCCCTGATCGATAACGATGATCCGGTCAGCCAGATTATCCGCTTCTTCCAGGTAATGCGTGGTCAGAATAATCGTCGCGCCGTCGTCGCTTAATTCCTGGACCACCTGCCACAACCCTTGCCTGGCTTCGAGGTCGAGACCTGTTGTTGGCTCATCAAGGAACACCAGCGTTGGCCGTCCGGCAATCGCGGCGGCAAATTGTACCCGGCGTTTCTGCCCGCCGGACAGGTTCTTATATTTGCGGTTCGCCAGATCTCTCAGGCCTGCCAGCGCTAGGGTTTCTACAACCGGTCGGGGATCAGGATAGTAACTTGAAAACAGGGCGATATGCTCCGCGACCGTCAACAGTTCCGGTAACTCCGTATCCTGCAACATCGCCCCGATGCGCCGCCGCGCCAGCAGGCGCCCTGGCGTGCCGTCAAAAACCTGCGCGCTTCCTTTGCCCGGTGCAACCAGGCCCAGCAGGATATTGATCAGCGTGGTTTTCCCTGCTCCATTCGGCCCGAGAATAGCGCTGATCCCGCCTGTCTCGATTGTCAGATCAACGTCGGCAAGGGCGTGTACCTTGCCGTATTTCTTCGAGACCCCTGTGAGCCGGATCGGTGTTGCTTCATCCTCAGTCACTTCAAACTCATTCCGTTTTGAGCATTTAACTTTAAATTTTAAAGTGCTTTTAGTGATCAATCTGGTGTGAGTCAACTGGCAGATAAATACCATATGCTTTAGAAGTAATCCGCGAAGATGGGGTAAATCGACAATGCTGCTCTACCCGTTCAACTGGCTGTTATCGTTCAAGGCATCGCTGTTGCGCCTCGGCGCCGGCGCCGGTGCGCCGGCGCAAACCCTGAAACAGCCAATCATCATTTATGAGTTTGAGGGCTGCCCGTTCTGCCGCATTGCGCGTGAGGCAATCTCGGCAACCGGTGTACGGGTTCTCATCAAACCCTGCCCGAAGGGCGGCAAAAGATTTCGCCCAAAAGTCGCCGAGCAGGGCGGCAAGACACAATTCCCCTACATGATTGATCCGAATACGGATACTGGTATCTATGAAAGCAGCGATATCGCAGCCTATTTGCGCAAAACCTATGCAGGTGGTCAGCCGCGCCCATTGATTCAGTGGCTCGGTCCCGTCAACAATCTGACATCGTCGTTCGCGGTTGTTTTGCGTCTGATGGGCGGTAATTTTGTCAAACCGTCCTCAACGCCTGCCAAACCACTCGAATTCTACGGCGCTGAGCGCTCGCCAGCTTCGCGCATCGTTAAGGAACTGTTGTGCGAAATGGAGCTTGAATATTACTGGCGCTCGCAGGCGTTGGGCCAAACCAAAACCCCGCTTCTGATCGATCCGAACACTGGCGAGGAGGCAACCGGCGCTCTCGCCATTCGGAAATATCTCAAAAGGACGTATGGAGTGTAATTCTGTGTCGCCCTACGGACAGATACCACGCCAGGTTCGACAGGCCAAAATTCCTGGCAGAGATGTCCGGATTGCGGCATAGAAGTATCAGCTTGGACCATGAGTATAGCACTATGAAAATCATCGCGACCAATCAAGATGACAGCCGCTCCCGGATGCGGGCGTTCCTGACACAAGAGAAGCGTAAGCGGGGAAAGGCAATCGATCCCTATTTCTATCGCTCAGACATTGTCTACCAGGAGGAGTTGGGCGCTTTGCTGTTCAAGAGTTGGATCTATGCGGCGCATGTCTCTGAAGTCCCAAAGTCTGGGGATTACGTCCTGTTTGAGATCGGCGAAGAGTCGATCATAATTGTGCGTGACAAAAACCATGAAATTCACGCCCTGATGAATGTTTGCCGGCACCGCGGTGCCAGACTTTGCGAAGCGACCAGCGGCAACCGGACGACGTTTGTCTGCCCTTATCACCGATGGACATATAGCACGGACGGCAGCCTCAGATCGGCCCGCCACATGGAGATGCGGGAAGGGTTTGATAAAGCAGACTATCCGTTGAAACGAGCCAGCGTGGCCATATATATGGGGCTCATTTTCATCAATTGCGATCCGCACGCCGCCGATCCGTTGGGCCCCTTCTCTCATCTTGACGCGCAGCTCGGTGCTTACGAATTGGAAAAAGCGAAGGTCGCGCACCAAAACACCTACAAGATACCGGCCAACTGGAAATTATGTCTCGAAAATTATCTTGAGTGCTACCACTGCGCTGGTGCGCATCCGGCCTATGCAAAAAGACATACGTTTCAGGATCTCAGCGCCAATGTCGCGGCTGATGTCAGCGCGATGCTGCAGCGTGCACCTGAACTCACTGGCGTACCCGGCATCGAAAAAGAACATGAACGCATCTATCTCGATGCGGAAAGTTTTGGAGCCTGTGCAGAGGCCAGCCGGTACGGATTGTATGAAGGGTTTCTGACCGGCAGCGAAGATGGCCAACCGGTTGCGCCCCTGATGGGCAAGATAAAAGGCTATGATGGCGGGGCAGGGGATTTTCAGGTCGGGCCTGTCACTTTCATGCTGAACTATCCTGACCACTGTGTGCTCTATCGGTTCGTCCCGCGCGGACTTACCGATACCGATGCGCAGGTCGTTTGGTTTGTGAATGGGGACGCGGAAGAAGGGCGCGACTACGATCTTGGCAAGCTTACCTGGCTCTGGCATCAAACGACCCAGGAGGATCAATTCATCATTACCCGGAACAGTAAAGGCGTAAACTCGAATTTCTTTGAACCTGGCCCTTACCACCCTGAGTTTGAGGCAACCTTGCAGAAATTTGTTGCATGGTATCTCGACACGCTGGAGCGGGCCGTCGCCGCACCGGCGCAATAACAGTTATTCGCTGCTGCGCCCTTGACCGACGGCCCGGCAATAACGACATTAAGGGCAGAACAGGATTTTGAGGATACCAAAATGGCCTACCGCCGCGTCTCATTCGCCAACCGCTATGAAACTGACAAAATCGAGACCATCGGCGGCTTTCCCGCGCCGCCGGCAGGAAAGATTGCGCCGTTCCATGCGCTCTCTTCAGTGTTGAAACTTCTCGCAAACAAGGAAGACACCCGCCAGGTGTTCGAAATTGTCGGCGCGCTTGCAGGCGGCAGCCACAATCGGTTCTTTGGTCGCTTCGTCGGTACAGAATATGGCCGGCGGGTTGTCACAGAACCGATAAAACTGGAAGAAATGCTCGGTCGGCGCGACTGGCTGCGCGCGTTGCCCGACGGCAGCCTCGGGCGTGCCTATCTCGACTTCATGGAAGGTGAGGATTTAACCCCCGACGGTATAACGGATGCCGCGAACGAGGCCGGCCTTGATTACAACGGCGATACCCAATTCCCTGAAATGCGCCGGATGTCCCTGCATCTCGATGTCGCCCATGATCTGTGGCACGTCATCACAGGCTATGGCCGCGACAGTCTTGGTGAAATCTGTCTGCTGATCTTTACTCGTAAACAGGCGGGCAATATTGGCTTCTGGCTGATCACATCAATCGGTGCCCTGGCTGCGAAAGCACAACAATTCCGCACACCGGTGCTCCGCGCTATGAAGGAGGCCCGCATCATGGGCGAGAATTCAGCCTGGTTACCAGAACAGGATATTGAAGCCCTTTTGCCGATGCCGCTGGAAAAGGTTCGCCGGCACCTAAATATGATCCCGCCGCAGCTCTACCGCGATATTCCCCAACACCTCAAAGATGATCTCATCAAACAGCGCATTCAGCAAACCCAGACCCAGCGCGAGCAGACCGCCTGACGCTCACCCGTGCCGCTTACCCAAAAGAAACAGCGGAATACCGATTAAAAAAAGCAGTACACCCCATAACAGGATCGCAAGGCCTGAGCCGCTGGCCGCTAATATGGTATAGGCAATGGTCAGCAAAGCAATCAGGGCCCAGCCTCGCGCGCTTTTCCATGAATGCACCAGTTCAGCCAGGGCGGAAATGCCATAAGGTGTTAAAACGCACAGCGTTGATATGGAAATCAGAAACGTAAAGGCGCCGATAAAGTTGTCAGAAAAACTGAACCCCAGAAACAGCGTTGCCAGTGACGACGACACCAAAAGCGAAAAAACCGGCGCATGCCCGGCGTTTCTCCCGGCAAATGCCTTCGGCGCAAGCCCGTCCAGCGCAACGGCCATTGGCATCTGACCGGAGACAAGAATATTGCCGTTAAGCGAGCCGGCGGTTGAAATCAGCGCCCCGAAACCGACAAACCCGGCTGCCCACGGCCCCATGATTTGCGCCGCCTCCACAAACGGCGCTTGTGATACCGCAAGCGTTTCAAACGGCACCAGCATCATGACCGCCAGCGTCACCAGGATATAAAGGACGCCAACCGTCACAGCGGCGCTCACAACAGCCCGCGGAATAGTTCGTTTGGCATCAACCACATCGCTCGCCGGAATAACGGCCGCCTCGACACCGATAAAGGCCCACATAGTTAAAAGAGCGGTCGCCGCAATCGCGTCGCCCACCGGTATCTGTTTCATATTAAATGGTGGCAGCGTCTCAACCGAGCCGGCAAAAACACCGAGCCCGATGATCACGATCAACGGGACGAGCTTCAACAATGTCAACAGAAGCTGCACAGAGGATGCCTCTGCCATGCCCCTGATATTCACGGCCGTCAGGGTCCAGATGACAGTGACCGCGACACCCGCCTGCAGCAGTCTGCTGGCGCCAACAGCCGGGATGAGCGCGCCGAGATAACCGGCAAAGGCGAGTGCCACGGCGGTGATCGCGAAAACCACGCTCAGCCAATAACCCCAGGCGATCAGGAACCCGGCAAGATCACCAAACGCCTTGCGGGCATAGGCGTAAGGACCGCCGATCTCAGGGGTCCGGTTGGCAAGCCGCCCGAGGATCAGCGCCAGACAAATGACAGCCAGGCTTGTGGCCAACCAGCCAAGCAGACTGATCGAGCCAAATGGTGCCAGCACGGCGGGCAACAGAAATATTCCGGAGCCGATCATCACGCCAACCGCCATCGCCCAGCAGCGCCAGAACCCCATTGCGGCGGGTTTTGCTCCGGGTCCCGTGGTTTCCTGCGTCAAGCCGGGCGCTTCCATCTGAGCGACATGCACGAAAGCCCGGCATCGAGTTTGCCGATCTCGGAAGTGGGCAGGGCAACCACCTCATATCCCTTAGCGTCGAGCAGGTCGATTGTCCGCGGGAAGTCTTGCCCCAGCATCACGATATCATTCACCCGCAATGCGTTGGCCACTGCTTCTTCACCGCTCGGAACGATCACCGGATCAAGCCCGTAAAAGACACCCGAAGCGGCGAGCCGTGCCGTCGTCAAAACCCGCGCCTCGTCCAGCAGCCCACAATCGGTTTTGAAATGCAGCACATCCGGCGGTGTCCTGACGATCTCGCTTGTCTGCCCCAGCTGCGCGAGGAGGCCTTGCAGATCCTCAGCCCCTTGTTTGTCCGTCCGGGCCGACAGGCCGATTATCACCCGCTCCGGTGTCACCAGAATATCGCCGCCATCGGCAAATCCGCGGCAAGGTAGTTGCAGCACAGTTTCAAAATGATCACGCAAAACCGGCTCGATCTCAGTTGTCTCTCCTTGCCGTGTCGGCGCGCCGGGGTGCAGAAGGATCGCCCCACTCGCAAAAACCAGCGCCGGATCTTCGACAAAAATCGAATCCGGATAATCCTCGAGAGCTGGCAGCGTCGTCACCTCAACACCCGCGCGCTCCAGTGCCGCCACATACGCCACATGTTCAGCGGCAACCCCGGCAAATGTCGGATCACCAGCGTCGCCGTCCCGCAGCCCGTTGACGACCGCTTCGCAGGGCTGGCGGACAATCGCCGTATCAAAAATGTAGGGTTGTAGATTCTCGGTCATATGGTTTTTGTACGCGCAGTGACCAGGTTTGCAAATCGCTATTGGCATAAGCGGAAAAGCAAAAGATATCTCGCGATCCAGGAACTGTCCCGAGCTCAATTTTCAGCCTCAGACCGTGAGCGTTAACGCCAGGTTGGCCGAGGTCTTGAACACGTCCTTGTAGCCAAGGCCGCGCATCACCTCGATGCAGGTCGGAAACCCTTCACGCTCAATGGCTTCAATTACAACAAACCGTGGCCAGCGTGTTCGCGGCATCGCGTCAAAAAACGGCAGCAGTGCTTTGTTCTCGTGCCCTTCAATGTCGATTTTGAGAACTGAAGGCCCGGTGATCCCATGTTCTTCATAGAGGTCGATCAGGGGTTTTGCCTGCACGCTTATTCTAGGTCCATCTGCATGCGGAGCGCTTATGCCGCTTAGTTTGATATCGGTATCGTCGGCGGTAAATTCTGTCACTTCACGCCGGTCGCTGATCGCCTGCCGGTCAAGCACAACGCCCGTCAATCCGTTTGCCGCCAGATTGAACGCCAACCGGTCTGCGGCCCGCGGATTGGGCTCGACCGCGATAACCTGGCGGCCTGATTTCGCGGCGAGGGGCAGGGTGAAGGCGCCGATATTGGCCCCGATGTCAACAAAAGCAGCGTCATCGCCAAGCGCCTTCTCCAGCTGCGCCAGCTCGATCGCGCAATACTTGTCTGGCCGCAGTAAAAGTTTCGATTCAACCGAATTGTCTTTCGGAAAAAGACGCATCTTCAGGCCGCGCACTTCCACGTCAAAGGCGTCCTGTCTCTGGTTGATCACGACCTTGATGGCCAGTTTGCGCAAATGTCCGCGACCGGCAACAGTGTGGCGGGTGAGGGCGACAAGCTGCTGAAGCGCGCCATGCAGCGCAAAAGCACCATGCGGTGCAATGCCGGCCGGGTCTTTGGTATCGGAATATGTCTCAGCCCGGCTCATCGCGTTCCTTCAACTGTCTGCGGTTGGCTCATGCGCCGGGAACCCGATACCGCCCTTGCAAGGCCGGTGGATAGTCGCTGCATCAAACCTGATTGGTTGTGTGTTAAAGATCCTCTGATTTTTGTAGGGGCTGAAGCGGCGTTTGCAAATAGCTGTGTGCAACAGAGAAGGGAAAAATCCGGTGCCCGCTACCCCAACGAGGGGCTTCGGGCCGGGCTGTCTGGACCTCAAGCTTACCCATCCAGGACCAGGACCGGTGACAAAATACAACGGGTCGATTATCGCTTGGCCGCATTCGTTGACGCCGGGGCAATCCGACTAGATGTCATGCACGGTTTGAAATGACGCGCCGCAAGCGAAATATCGCCTTATGATGACAACCCGACCAATTTTTGATTGCTGATGCGTCCAAAAGCATTGGTGTTGCGCGGTCATCGAGCATTGCTCAAGCGTACATCATTTCTAGCACGTAGTTGCAGACCGATGAGAAGCCGATAGTGTCAGTGCCAGTTGCAAGTTCCCCGGTCGTTCTGAATATTGATTATAAATTCAATATACAGATTACATGTATGAAACTGCAGCATTTATCTCGATCGTGAAGCGAAAATTACAAACCTGCCCATTTCGACGAGAAGCAAACCTCAAGCACCACCTATCAAACAACAGATTCTGGCCCTTTTGCATCATCTGTAACAAGCTGATCAATGACTATCTACGAGCGATAAGTGAAAAATAAGAATTGGAAAACCTCTGACCCGATGGCATACTACTCACACAGAGATTTCATGTCCTGGTACAGTGGGGAGGTGACAATGGCCTCCCGATGCAAATATTGAAACAGAGAGGCTGCACACCGATGCGCTGTGCGCAGGCTGTTTATTTGTGATCTGAAGAACTGACCCCTATGCCACAGGTTTTGCCTGTGCCCTAGCCATGAAAGAATTTACCAATGACGCCGGATTATCAACAATTCCTGCCGCCAAACTCAGATAATGACCGAACTAAGCCGATCCTCTCAGCCCTAGAGAAAATCGGTTGGCAGGCATATTTTGCCCAACAAGTCAGTCTTGATGAACTGCGGGAGACACCGCCGGTACGGGTCACTCAGGTGCATCGAAGTGGCCTGCACGTGTCCGGGGAGGAGATTGACACCACTATCCCGCCCCGACTTGATGCCACGGTAGGTGATTGGCTTTTATACAATCGAGCGTGCCCGGACGAGAGCCGGGTGCTCGAGCGCAAAAGCCTTTTTAAACGACGTGCGCCGGGTACGGAGCGGCGAATTCAACTGATCGCCGCCAATATTGACACCGCGTTTATCGTGTCTTCCTGCAATCAGGACTTCAATGTGGCGCGCCTTGAGCGTTATATCGCATTAGCCTTTGAGGCGGATGCGACACCGGTTATTGTGTTGACGAAACTGGACCTTTGCAAAACACCCGACCGCTATATTGAAGAGGCCCGCGCGATCTCAGATTTGGTCTCGGTTGTGGCGCTTGACGCACGTGGAGAAGAAACAAGATCGAAACTGGCCGCGTGGTGCAAGCCCGGCCATACGCTCGCGTTTTTGGGATCGTCCGGCGTCGGTAAATCAACGCTCACCAATGCGCTGTCCGGCGCACAAGCGATAGAAACCCAGAGTATACGTGAGGATGATGCAAAAGGCCGGCATACGACGACCCATCGCCAGCTTCACATAATGCCTGCCGGGTATGCGATTCTGGACTCGCCCGGTATGCGCGAGCTGCAATTGACCGATGTTGCATCAGGCGTAGAGACGCTTTTCTCCGATCTCCATGATCTATCGAGACAATGCCGGTTCAGGGATTGCAAGCATGAAATAGAACCCGGATGTGCACTACTGGCAGCGTTGGAAAAAGGGACAATTGATCGTAAGCGACTGGCGCGCTGGAATAAGCTTACCGCTGAGGACAGGCTCAACTCTTCCAGTCTTGCGGAACGCAGAGCCGGGGATAAGGCTCTGGGGAAAACAATCCGCGTGATCAAAAAGGGAAATCGCAAATGATCAGTCAGTCTGTATACTGAGTCTAGAGTGGCGCAATTTGCGGGAGTATGGGTGAATTTTTGCATCAGCTATGGCCTGGTTCAATGCCAAATCAATGCACTACGCAATTGGACACATACCAGCAGAGCTTAGCGGCGGATAAAACCGAGCTAAAAGGCGATCACAAAAAACCCGTGCGCAAAAAGTTCTAAAGCAAAAAATATGCGTAAGTCGGGACAGTCAAATGGCTGAAGGCAGGATGGCCGTGGCGAGCGACAACCGAGCGCCTTATCAAACACAAAAAAATTCCGCCACAGATGCCAGCGACAGCACTGGTTTTTCAAGATTACTGAGCGTTTGCGCATTTGTGAAAACCGATATTGCGGCGGGTTGCGGGCGGTGAAAATTTATCCGCATAAATAGGCGCCGAATCGCGATTAATCTCATGCAACCTTTGCGCGAAGGGGCAAATAAACGCAGGTTGTATTCGCATTGGAACCTAAGTAGAACAAAACTGGATATATCTTATATTTCAATAGGTTGGATAGGTTGACAATGGAGAACAAAGTGAGTACATATAATTCAGTATCAAGTTCTAACGGCTTGTGACAAGAAAGAGGCGGACATGGCAGCACGTGATTTAAGAGTGATCGAAGGCGGGGATATGGACAAGAAAAAAGCGCTGGAAGCAGCGCTTTCGCAAATCGACAAGGCGTTCGGCAAAGGCTCGGTGATGAAACTGGGCGACAAGGATGTTGTCGAGATGGAAGCCATTTCCACCGGCTCCCTTGGTCTTGATATTGCGCTTGGCATTGGCGGCCTGCCTAAGGGTCGGGTCGTCGAGATTTATGGGCCGGAAAGCTCCGGCAAGACGACACTAGCGCTGCATTGTGCCGCCGAATCGCAAAAAGCTGGCGGGGTCGCAGCCTTCATCGATGCCGAACACGCACTTGATCCGATTTATGCGCAGAAGTTGGGGGTCAAGCTTGAGGATCTTCTGATTTCACAGCCTGATACTGGCGAGCAGGCGCTTGAAATCGCCGACACACTGGTGCGCTCCGGCGCGGTTGATATTCTGATCATCGATTCTGTTGCGGCACTGACGCCGCGGGCAGAGCTTGAAGGCGAAATGGGCGACAGTTTGCCTGGCCTACAGGCCAGGTTGATGAGCCAGGCCTTGCGCAAACTCACCGGATCAATTTCAAAATCCAATTGCATTGTCGTTTTTATCAATCAGATTCGCATGAAAATTGGCGTCATGTTCGGCTCGCCCGAAACAACGAGCGGTGGTAACGCACTGAAATTCTATGCGTCTGTCCGCCTCGATATCCGCCGTATCGGCGCCATCAAGCAGCGCGATGAAATAGTTGGCAACCAGACAAGGGTGAAGGTCGTCAAAAATAAGGTCGCGCCGCCGTTCAAGCAGGTCGAATTCGATATCATGTATGGCGAAGGGGTCTCGAAGATGGGCGAGCTTGTCGATCTCGGGGTACTCGGCAATGTGGTCGAGAAATCCGGCTCCTGGTATTCCTATAATTCCGAGCGCATCGGTCAGGGTCGTGAAAATGCCAAACAATTTCTGAGAGATCACCCTGAAATGGCCACTGAGATAGAAACTGCGGTCCGCCGCAATGCCGGTCTCATTGCCGATGATCTTCTGATCAATCCGGGGATACAAGATAATAAGGACGAAGCCGCTGAAGCCTGACCCGGCGGCAGAATTTGCAGAAGAAAGAGCCTGACACCGGCAGTGCCTTCCATGAGGTGCTGCCGGTCTTTTTGCTGTTCTCCGGTGCTGTTTTTCACTTGGCAGGTGCAGAAGAGTTGCACTTGCCGGTTGCGCCTCCGGCACGGGCAACTTAAATCCTGATCCCTATGCAAAGCGTCAATGATATCCGCTCGACTTTTCTCGAGTTTTACGCCGGTCGCGGTCATGAGATTGTGCCATCGGCACCGCTCGTGCCGCAAAACGACCCGACCCTGCTCTTCGTCAATGCCGGCATGGTACCGTTCAAGAACGTTTTCACCGGTGCCGAAACGAGGACGTATAATCGCGCCACCTCATCGCAAAAATGCGTGCGGGCTGGCGGCAAGCATAACGATCTCGACAATGTCGGCTATACCGCGCGCCATCACACATTTTTTGAAATGCTCGGCAACTTCTCCTTTGGGGACTACTTTAAGGAAGAAGCAATCGCATCGGCCTGGACCCTGATCACAAAAGAGTATGGCCTGCCTGCGGACAAACTGACGGTGACGGTCTATCACACAGATAATGAAGCTTTCGATCTGTGGAAAAAAATTGCCAGCCTGCCGGATGAAAAAATTATTCGCATCGCAACCTCGGACAATTTCTGGTCCATGGGCGATACTGGTCCGTGCGGTCCGTGCTCGGAGATTTTTTACGATCATGGACCGGGTGTGCCTGGCGGCCCGCCGGGCTCGCCTGATGAAGATGGTGACCGTTTTATCGAAATCTGGAACCTCGTTTTCATGCAGTTCGAAACGCATGCTGATGGCAGCCGGGTTGATCTTCCAAAACCGTCGATTGATACCGGCATGGGCCTCGAGCGCATTTCGGCCGTCCTGCAAGGTGAGCACGACAACTACAATATCGACCTGTTCAAAAAAATTATCAGCGCTTCTGCTGACCTCACCGGCCAGGCCGCTGATGGTGATATGGCAACCGCGCACCGGGTCATTGCAGATCACCTGCGCGCCTGCAGCTTCCTGATTGCCGACGGTGTGACGCCGTCCAATGAAGGTCGCGGTTACGTTTTACGCCGGATCATGCGCCGGGCCATGCGGTACGCGTATAATCTCGGTGCGAGGGAACCATTGCTGGCGCGCCTTGTCCCGGTGCTGACCGGAGAAATGGGCCGCGCCTTTCCGGGCCTCGAACGCGCCGAATCCCTGATTAGGCAAACTCTATACTCCGAAGAAGAAAAATTCCGCAGCCTGCTTGAGCGCGGCCTGAAAATTCTTGCGGATGAAAAAGCTGATCTCAAAAAGGGCGATAAGCTTACTGGCGAGGCCGCCTTCAAGCTTTACGACACCTACGGTTTTCCTCTTGATCTCACGCAAGACGCACTGCGCCGTGAAGGAATCGATGTCGATACGGATGGTTTCGACAAAGCCATGGCGGCACAAAAAGCGGCAGCCCGCGCAAGCTGGGCCGGCTCTGGTGATCAGGCATCGGAGGCGATCTATTTTGAAGTTCGCGAGAAAACCGGCGCGACAGAATTTATCGGCTACGTTCATGAACAGGCAGAAGGTATCGTTCAGGCGATCATCAGGGACGACAGGCTGGTCGATAATGCTGTGGCTGGCGATAAAATAGAAATTATCGTCAACCAGACACCGTTCTACGCCGAATCAGGCGGACAGATTGGCGATACCGGCCGGGCGAGTACAGAAGCCGGCGCAGTGATCAGCATAAGCGACACCAAAAAACGCATTGGTGCTTTACATGGTCATGTTGGTGTACTGAAAAAGGGTAACCTGCAGGTGGGTGAACCTGTGGTGCTGGCGATCGATGTGGCGCGGCGAAATCGTATTCGCGCCAACCACTCGGTCACCCATCTACTGCACAAGGCGTTACGCAATACACTGGGAGATCACGTCACCCAAAAAGGCTCGCTTGTGGCCGACGACCGGATGCGCTTCGATTTCTCCCACAACGCTGCTGTCACGCGAAAAGAAATCTCCCGCATCGAGGGGGAGGTCAACGCAATTATCCGCCAAAATGGCGAAACGCTGACGCAGGTGATGTCTTACGACAATGCCTTAGAGTCAGGTGCGATGGCCCTATTTGGCGAAAAATATGATGAAGATGTCCGTGTTCTGAGTATGGGTGAAAACCTCGAAGCACACAATGGCGCATACTCAGTCGAGCTATGCGGTGGTACACATGTACGTCGCATGGGTGATATCGGGTTATTCACGATTGTCTCGGAAGGGGCAGTTGCCTCAGGTATTCGCCGCATCGAGGTGATGACGGGTGAGGCTGCGCGTCAGTATCTTATCTCCGAAGCGGAACGCGCCCGCGCTGCTGCTGAAATCTTGAAAGTGCCCTCGGCAGATCTCGCGAATCGTATTTCCAGCCTCATCGATGAACGCAAAAAACTCGACCGTGAGCTGACCAATATGCGCAAGAAGCTTGCGCTTGGCGGCAGCGGTCCGGCCGCGCCAGCCGGCGTATCCGAACAGATCAATGGCATTTCCTATGTTGCCCGCGTCCTCGATGGGGTGCCTGCAAAAGAACTGCGCAGCATGGTCGATGAGGCCAAGTCAAATATGACGGCGGGCGTCGCGGCTTTCATCGCTGTCAATGATGGCAAGGCAGCGCTAACCGTTGGCGTCACTAAGAGCCTGACGGATAAACTGAGCGCGGTTGATCTGGTCAAGGTAGGCGCTGCAGCAATGGGCGGCAATGGCGGCGGCGGGCGGCCCGATATGGCGCAGGCTGGTGGCCCGAACGGCGCTGATGCGCAAAAGGCGCTAGACGCCATCGCCGCGAAACTTGCGAAATGATGAGCTGACTTGAGAGCAGACTCTAGGCGTTACCTTTGCGCATGTCGCGATCAAGTTTCTTCATCCCTTTTTGCAGTTTTTCAAAAGCACGAACTTCGATTTGACGGATACGCTCACGTGAAACGTTATATTCCGTGGACAGCTCTTCAAGCGTCTTGGGATCCTCGGACAAACGCCGCTCAGTGATGATGTGCTGCTCGCGTTCGTTTAGCTCGCTCATCGCCATTTGCAGAAGTTCCATGCGGCTGTCATACTCATCATCCTTGACCAATTGCGCTTCCGGATTGACGGCATTGTCGTCAACCAGCCAGTCCTGCCATTCACCGCCGCCTTCTGCGTCAGCGCGCATCGGCGCATTGAGCGAATTGTCGCCACCTGACATTCGTCGGTTCATCGAGACAACTTCAGCCTCGGTGACACCGAGCTTGGTGGAGATGTGTTCAACATGCTCAGGCCGCAAATCGCCTTCCTCGACCGCGTCGATCTGGCCCTTAATTTTGCGCAGATTGAAGAACAGTTTTTTCTGTGCCGCCGTCGTGCCGATTTTGACCAGCGACCATGAGCGCAGGATATATTCCTGGATCGATGCGCGGATCCACCACATCGCATAAGTCGAGAGGCGAAAACCTTTTTCCGGATCGAATTTTTTTACTGCCTGCATCAGGCCGACATTACCTTCGGAAATCACTTCACCAATCGGCAGGCCATATCCGCGATACCCCATGGCAATCTTGGCCACAAGTCGCAGATGAGAGGTGATCATTTTATGCGCCGCACCGGTGTCGTCGTGTTCTTTGAAGCGCTTGCCCAGCATATATTCTTCGTTCGCTTCGAGCATCGGAAATTTACGGATTTCTGAAAGGTAGCGCGAAAGGCCACCTTCAGGCGTCAGGACGGAGCCTGTCGTAGTTGTGAGTGCGTTTGCCATAGATCCCTGTTTTTTCTAGCCAACCCAGCGGGCATAGCTGCGCTGTACCCTCGTTATACAAGATATTGGGTTGCGCGGGGCATTTGTGAAGGGGCAGGTGCTAAAATTCTGCCCAGCGGTCAGCATTGGCGCAGGTTACAACCCGCCGAGAAATTTTTGCAGCGCCAAAAAGTCGGCGGGTGCCTCGACCTCAAAAAGAAGCGCTTCATCCGTCACCGGGTGCACAAAACCAAGCGCCCGGGCATGCAGTGCCTGCCGGCGAAAATTTTTCAAAAAGTCGATTGCCGCATCGCTGGTGTCATCGCCTGGTTTCAGTCCAGCAAGGCCCGGGCCCCTGCCATAAAGCGGGTCACCTAGTAAGGGATGACCAATATGCGCCAGATGCACCCGAATTTGATGCGTACGTCCGGTCTCAAGTTCACACTCGATGAGGCTGGCCAGGGAATCACCGGGCATCTTGGCACGGCCCTTCCCATAGGTCGCGCGCGCCTTATAGTGGGTGATCGCCTCTTTGGCCCCTGCCTGCTGGTGCAGATCGACCGCCGCCATTTTTTTTCGATCAGTGCTGGCCCTTGCAATGCCAGTTTGGATCGTGCCGATCCCCGGTCGCGGCGCACCATGCACAATCGCGTGATAAACCCGCTTGATATCATGGATCGAAAACGCCTCGGAAAGGCGCTGATGGACCCGGTCATGTTTGGCCGCGACCATGATGCCGGATGTATCCTTATCGAGCCGATGGACAATCCCCGGCCGGGCAACGCCGCCGATACCGGAAAGGGACGCGCCACAATGATAGAGCAGGGCATTCACCAGTGTGCCGGTGTAATTGCCCGCCGCCGGATGAACGACCATGCCAACGGGTTTGTTGATGACAATCAGATGGTCGTCTTCGTGAAGCACATCGAGCGGAATATTTTCAGGTTCAGGCACCGGTTCTGCCAGCGCGGGCATGACCAGGGAATACACTTCTCCTTCCCGTACCTTGGTTGAAACCGTGGTAAATACCGATCCGTCACGGATGACATGCCCGTCTTCAACGAGTGCTTTAACCCGCGCCCGGCTTAAACTCTCGAGGTTATCGCAGAGCCATTTATCAACACGTGTTCCATGATCTGCTTCGGCTACAGTCAGCAGGATTGCGTCATTTTCCTTGTTGTCAGGATCATCGCTTGTCATAAGCACTGCCTGACGCGGCCCCGCCGCTAAGTCAATCACAAGGAATAAAGAAAAATGAGCCAATCTGAAGCAGTGCCAAAAGCGGAAGTGGAAGCTGGGGAAGATGTACCGGTCGATAATCTGCTTGGCTTGAAAATCCTGGTTGTCTTTATGGCTGTGCTCTTATTGGTCTGCATCATTGCATTCTTTTCAGTCCTGTTGATCAACGGATCGAAAAAGGACCAGCTACAACAGACCGTGCCGCAAATGGTTTTGAATATTGCTGATAGCGAAAAGATTACCAATATGTCGCTGACCGGCCGTGATCTCGCGTTACAAGTTGAGGGGCCGGAAGGGCGCAGGATACTTATCGTTAATCCTTATACTGCAGATCACAAAGCCGTGATCATTCTGAAGCAAAACGGGACAATCACGCCGTAATTTTGAGCTTAGGTGTTCGGTAACAGGAATGTAATCAGAAAAAGTGAAGCCAGCCCTTTTCTTGGCGCATTTTAGGGCTACCTTACAGTTAAGCCAGGGCGCAATTCCTGGCGGCGGGGTGCCTAATATCCCCTCGTTCCCCCTCGATGGCACCCCGCACCCTTTCTTTTTAAAACACTTGATCCGTATTATGAGTGTGTCACCTGGCGCTGATCGAGGCCTGTCGCCTGTGTCAGATCTACTGCGCCGTGTGATATTTGGGCGTCTAAACTGTTTGTCAGATTCTTCGGAATCGGCGGACCGTGCTGGCACCAATAGGGTCTTGACAAATTCACTTTAAAATATAAAGTAGTTTAAGTGAGAATTTGGAGAAAATGGGCGATGCATCACTCAACTGCACATGAAGATCTGGCCTATGTGCGGGCCATAGCTGAAGAAGGTCGTAACGTGCCCCTTGTTGGCGGTTATTCTTTCGTGGTCTGGGGCTCAATTATCGGCACAGCCGCTTTCATTCAGTATCTGATGGTTATCGGTGTGCTGCCGATGGTTCGCAATTCCTTGTGGATTTGGGGCAGTGCGATGATTCTTGGCTGGGGGGTTGGCGCTATTGTCAGCGTGAAAATAGACCGGACCCCCGGCGCCAGCAGCATTGGCAATCGCGTCGTCAATGCCGCGTGGTCTGGCTGCGGCATTTTCATAACATTGTATTTCCTGTCGTTGTTGGTTGCATTTTTCCTCCTGCCGAAAGACGGACCCAGTGTCGGATGGTTGTTCGTGACGATGTTTCCGGTTGTCTTTGGATTGTACGGTCTGGCATTTTACGTCACAGCCGTGGCCGCTAACCAGAACTGGTTTCGCTGGGTGTCCATCGGATCATGGGCGATCTCGGCGATCTTGTTACTTACAATGAAAATGGAGCTGATGATGCTGATCGCGGCACTAGGCACGTATGCTGTCGTGCTGGTGCCTGGCATTGCCATGGTCAAAAGCCAGCCATCAGAAATTGTTTGAGGGAGGACAGCCGTGATAACCGCAGAACAAAAACAGATGTCGTCGGCGGCGGAGGATCTCGCCTTTGTCCGGGAGATTGCCGAAGAAGGCCGGATGCAACCGCTTCAGGGCGGCAAATACCTAGTCATGTGGGGGCTGATTTCTTCAATCGGCCTTGCTTTTACTGGTGCTATCGTCGGGGGCGCGCTGCCGCTGCCAGCCTATTCAATCATGATTGTCTGGCTATCGCTGTCGACAGCCGGCGGCGTGACCACCGGTCACTGGGGCAGGCAAGGGGCAAAAACGCCGGAGAGCAAAAGCATCGGTAACAAGGTCGAAGCGATGGTCTGGTGTGTTGGCGGGCTTTTCCTGTTTCTTTTTTCAGTGATGCTTTTCACAATGCCGCTCTATGTGGGTGATCGTTTCGAGGCCGCCGGTATTGAGTATGGCGTCCTGTTTGGTCTGATGTCACCGCTCGCCTTTGGTGTTTACGGCATTGCGCTGACGGCGACCGCTGTTGCGGGCCGGGCGCCCTGGTTGTGGCCTTATATCGGCCTGTCTTTCTTCTTTGCTGCAATCACTTTAGGCCTGATCTGGGACTTGAAGCAGTTCCTTGCCGCGATCATCGGGATCGTCTTCGTGATTGTGGTGCCGGGTTTCATCATGATTGACAAAAACCGGAAAGCGCAGGGTCAGGGTTAATGGCAAAAAAGGCGTCTGCGGACAGCAGGCCGAAAAATACCGGTGAAGAAAGTTACGACTATCGCGAGATAGACGACCTGATTCATGGTCGTGTGCGGCTGGCGTTAATGGCTTTTTTGTCTGGTGCCGGATCGGCGGAGTTCACTGATTTGCGCAAACGCATTGCCGTCACCGACGGCAATTTGTCGATCCATATCCGCAAACTCGAAGACGCCGGGTATATCGACGTGGAAAAGCGCTTCAAGGACCGCCGACCGCAAACCCTCTGTCGTCTGACAGAAAAGGGGCGCACGGCGTGGATCCATTATATTGCCCGGATGGAAACTCTCCTGAACCCAAGGGCGGCGGAATAGGCAGCTGAACCTGCCCGGTGACAGCAGCACAATATGCGGTTAGGTTGGCACCAATGGAAAATGGAGAGGCGCACCATGAGCATCCTGCGCACCATCGGCATTGTCATATTGGCGTTACTCATCGTCGGTTATATTGGCCTCTCAATGTCACCGATCGGCAAAGGGCTATTGCCGACAGGCGCTGGCATCACCGCCAAGCAATTGTGTTCGCTCGTTTTCGTCTCGGGGTTGGAGCCACAACGCGCCCGTGACCTCTATCTTGACCCTCTGCTTGCTGAGGCCGCCCTGCTGATGACAGTCACAACGGATACCGCGCAGCAAAGCGTCACTGTCAACATCCCCGGTTTTGTAAAACAGCGTGCTTTTCATCGCCCCGGTTTGGGATGCACGCTGGCGCATGACCAGAAAGCTGGCTTGCAACCGGCACCGGGGGCAAAATTTGCGTCTGCTACGATGCTGCTGGATGAAGGCCACCGGGACACAACCTTTGATGCTTCAAAGCTGAATGCTGCCATCGAACAAGCATTTTACGAAACGCCCGGCGAACAACCGATCAACACGCTGGCCGTTGTCGTCCTCCACAATGGCAAGCTGGTCGCCGAACGGTACGCGCCTGGCATCACACCGGAAACAAGATTGCCCGGTTGGTCCATGACCAAAAGCGTCACGGCGACACTGCTCGGTATTCTTGCGGACGCAGGCAAAATCGATGTGGGTGCCCCCGGCGCGCTGACTGAATGGCGCAGAACAGATGATCCGCGCTCGGAGATATCTATCGACCAATTGCTACGCATGACAAGCGGCCTCGCGATTGCAGAAACTAATAGCGGTTATGATCCAAGCTCGCGCATGTTATTTCAAGTGTCCGATGGCGCGCATTTCTCGGCAACGAGAGCACTTCAAAAACAGGTCGGCACCCACTATGAATATATGAGTGGTAGCACCGTCCTGGCGATGCGTGCCTTTCAGGAGGTGATTGGCGGAGACCTTGCTGCTTCCTCGGATGCCATTCAGGAATTGCTCTTCGATCCCTTGAATATGCAAAGTGCAATCATCGAACCAGATCAGTCCGGTACCTTTGTTGGAAGTTCTTTCATGTTGGCGTCTGCCCGGGACTGGGCGCGGTTTGGTCAGCTATATGTTGATGGCGGTGTCGCCAATGGCAAACGGATTATTTCCGAAGACTGGATTGACTACGTAACAACGTATACAGATATATCTGGCGACGACGGCTACGGTGCCGGGTTCTGGCTTGCTTCAAAAATGCAATGGGGTGCGGTTGCAAGCCGATCAGCACTGCCGCCAGACACATTTTCTGCCAATGGTTTTCAAGGCCAGCTGACGCATATTATCCCGTCAAAAAACCTGGTTGTTGTCCGGCTTGGAGCAACCAATTTTCGCGGCCATGATTTTGACGCTTTGCCCCTGCAAGTGGTTCGGGCGTTAGGGGAAGAATGAAGCGACCAGGCGGGGTTGCTGGTGCTGACAGATCAGCATCATCTTGATAGGATACAATCGTAACGGGGTCAGGAGATACAGATGGGAGACGATGACAGGAACGGCGCGCGGACTATAGCGGGTCTCGCCATCCTTCTGCTGGTCGGCGGCGCAGCGGGTCTGATGTATTTCATGGGCGCTAATCAGTCAGCCCCGGCGCCAGAACCGCAAGCCGTGGTTGAGCCCGCAGCGGCGCTTGAACCAGAGCCGGAAGTCTATCTTGAACCGGCACCTGAAATTCTGCCCGCACCTGATATACCGGCCAGCGCTGATATTGAACCGGACCGGGCGCCCGTGATTTGTGATTTCCCGGGGGATGGTTTCGTTCAATACCCACATGGTTTTGTCCCTACAGATCAGTATGTCGCGTTCGATCCACCGCAATATTTGAGTGGCTATAATGGTGGCCCGCTGCCGCTGTCGAAGCAGGAAGATGCACCGACAGATGATGAAGCCTGTGCGATGGTGCTTTACGATATTTCCGTCGACGGCCGGCCAATCAACGTCAGTGTACTGGATGTAAAACCCGAAGGGAATAATGAAGAATATTATGCGGCGCTTGCCTTACAAGAGGTTCGCACAAGGCGCTATGCGCCTGGCAGGCGCAACGAAAAGCCAGTGCGGATCGATAACAATTTCCTCGAGGTCCGGTTTGTGGCAGACGCCCGTTAACTGTTGAAAATAATCTAGGCAAAAAGGTCGCCGCCAGGCGGCATTTGGCTATACTCGCCCAATGCTCGCACGACCCGCTGATCAGCAGACCCACCTCCAAATCAACGAAACACCGGTGCAGTTCGACCCATCGGGGGCTCTGTGGTTGCCACGCGAACAGATATTGGTGTTCTCTGACCTTCATTTCGAGAAAGGCAGTTCGTACGGCCGCAAGGGCCTTTTTCTGCCGCCCTACGACACCCGCCGCACCTTGAAGACGATGACAGATGTGATTTCTCGCTGGCAGCCGGCGACGGTAATCTCTCTCGGCGATGCCTTTCACGACACCCAAGCCGAAGCACGGATGGACGCAGCCGACATGACGCAATTGCAGGCGTTAACTGAACAGGCCGATTGGATCTGGGTCCTCGGCAATCACGATCCGGCGCCACCTAAATATCTGCAGGGCAAGTCTTGCGCGGAAACCGTTCTTGATGGCCTGCATTTTTCACATGAGCCGTGCGCTCATGGAACATGGCAAATCGCTGGCCATATGCACCCAGCAGCGAAAGTCTCCCGAGACGGAAGGGTGATCCGCCGGCGTTGTTTCATGAGCGACGGCGCCCGGCTCATCTTGCCGTCATTGGGCGCCTATACCGGCGGCCTCAATGTCCTGGATGAGGCTTATAAACCGTTCTTTGGCGATGGATATTCAGCATTTCTGCTCGGGCAGACCCGCGTCTGGCAGGTGCGCACAGATGAGCTAAAGCCCGACGGCGAGAACAAGCAACGATTCACCAGCCGAGATCGATCAACCGCATCATGATCAGTAGGAAGATCAATGTCAGGAAAAAGGTGACCTTGATCCTGAGCGGCCCATACCAGGGCGGTGCAAACCCGTCTTCGCTGGCGGTTCTGTCGGCCTGCGCCAGCAAGCCAAAGGCAAGCAACAGCACGATATGCCGTGCCAGAAAATTTGGGTCGATCCCCGGTACGAAGTTCGCTGGGATGACGGCGAGCCAGCCGATCATGAGGGGTACAACCGAATTGGTCAGTTGATTGATCGTCACATAGTCGCTGACTTTTTTGTCATCCAGCATGGCAAGGCCCCAGCGGATACCGCCAAGAAAAGTCAGGATAAGGGCGCCATACCGCAATTCCCAGTTCAAAAACATCCCGGCGCGGCCATAGGAGATGGCAAAAGGGCTGACCCATAGCGCCATCGCTGTGACAAGAAACGGCAGCAATCCCGCATAGCTCAGCAAGGTTGCCCGTTCTTCCAGCGGCGCCAGCGCGTTGTCGGCTGCGTTGATGGCATCAACTGTTTTACTCATGACGGATACTCCCACAGATACGCCCGTTGAGCTTGAATATAACACCACAAAGCAGTTGTTAACAGAGGGAGCGCGCCGCCTAGTTGGCAGATGGAATCAGGGGTCGGGGTTGCCAGCTCTCAGCTTGTGCATCAAGGGAGGCCCGGTTTTCGGCATTGATGAGAAGACCCAGCCGCACGGCATCCGAGTTGGCCTCGGTATCGCCGAGTTTTGCGGCAATTGCGTACCAGTAATAGGCTTTGTCAGGATTTTTCTCCTGGCTGCTGCCTGTCCCGAGATCGACGCCGGGATCATAGATCAGCGCCAAGTTGTAAACTGAATCCACATAGCCGTAGGTTGCCGCCTGTTCGAACCAGGAAACCGCGGTCGATTCATTCATCGGCCCGCCGATACCTTGCGCATACATCGAGCCGAGTTTGTGCATGGCATCAACGTTGCCGCCCTCGGCGGCCGCCTGGAACCAGTTTCGCGCCATGGTCGGGTTCGCTTCACCGGAAGAGCCAGTGCGATAAATTTCGGCCAGGGCATATTGTGCTGGTGGATAGTCGCGTCCCGCCGCGCGGCGCAGGATCATCAGGGCACGGTTCTTTTCTTCTTCAGAAAAGGCTGTGGGGGAAAGTGTTTTCCAGCGGGAAAATTGTTCGGCAGCCGTCATTTCCGGCTCTGTCGATACGGGCGTGCTGCCTTCAGCGCCAAGGTTCACGTTGTCTTCAACGGCTGAGGTGGTACCGGACTGGTTGTTTGACAACATAAATCCGACGGCGATAATAACTGCAACCAGCGCACCGCCAAGGATAAGCGTCATTGGCGGCTTGCCGCCACCACCGCGTTTTCTATATTTCTCCCGCAACTTCGCAATCCGACTTGTGTCGGTCGTGGTCTGATCATCAGCGGGAGCGGTTCCTGGCTGTGTATCGTCGTCGGGCGCTTTGGCTTCAGGCTGTTTTTTCGCCTCGCGCTCTAGCCGTTTGCGGCGCGCGCGGGCCGCAAGAATGACTTTTTGCTTGGCAGTCAGTGGTGGCCGTTTCGTTTCTGCGCCGTCAGTAAGGGGCGCAAGCGTCTCGTCCACGGTTGCTTCATCTGGTGCATCATATGCTTCTTGGCCCTCGAAAAACGGATCGGACGTTCCATCGTCCTGGACCAGTGCCTGCGTTGCTGAAGCCGGTGGTTGAGGGGCGAGTGCGTCACCAAAGACGTCGTCGAAATCCGCTTCGCCCGGCATGTCCTTTTCTGCCTCGCGCATCGCGTGCTGGAGCGGCGAGGGGTCGATCGGCTGTTCTGGCGCTGTGACTGCTGGCCCCGGCTGTGCTGGGCTCATTTCACGGTAGGCTTGTTCACCATCGACAACGCCTTCCAACCGGTTGATCATTTTTTCAAACGATCCCTGCAGCGCGGTCATGCGGTTTTGCGCAGTTTTTGTTGTTGCCGTGATCACTTCGTGCGCGTTGCGGGTGACATCCGCCTGTTCCTTGTCGTACTCGGTAAGTTCCGTACTCAAGGCCTGAATCTTGCCCGAAAGTGAGGTGATTCCCTCGGCGGATCGCTGCTCGGCCCCTTCGATCTTTTCACTGAGCTTGTTGATGTTGCTTTCCAAAGACTGGATCTGGTCGCCAGAACGCTTGATCTCTGTACCAAGAATACGCAGCTTGTTGCTGGTCCGCTCGATAAACTCATGATCGTCGGATTGAGAGGCAGCCCGCGCTTCCATCATTAACGCCCGGGAGGTTGCTTCGGTTTTGCGCAACTGTTCGGAAACCTGGTCCACACGGTTGTGCATCTGGGTGAGAGCTGCAGCACCCTGCGCGTCGATATGCGCGATGCGGCCATCAAGTTTGCCAATCGCATCTTCCGTTGCGCTGACACGGGACAGGGTTTCATCTCTCGTGGTCTCAAGTTGGCCGACCATATTTGTCAGCGCATCCTCAAGGGCGACAAAACTGTCGATATATTTGCGCGGGCCGTCGTCTTTCTCGATTGCCTCGAGGCGATCCAGAATTTCCGGATCAGTGCCGGTCTGTCGCTCGTCTTCAACCCTACGCATGCGCTCCAGAACAGAAGTCAGCCCTTGATTGATACCGCTGAAGGCCTGGAGGCTGTCGCGTTCGGTGCTTTTCAGCCGCTCATTCAACCGATTCAAAGAGTAGACGACTTCGCGCAGCTGATCGACAGTTACGACATTGGATGGCAGTGGCTGAACGCCTGCTTCACCGGCTTGCACAGACCCACCATCAGTGGATTGAGGCGCGTCGCCTATTTCCATAATCTGCTGGTTGATCCATTCCCCAAGGGTCATGCCAGCGGCCCGTGCGGCCTTCTTTGCGACAACCCGAGCGTCCGGATCAATCCCCTTAATACTCCACGGCACATTCGATTTCATGTGCGTCTGCCTATCCTGTTAGCCTCCGGTCGGTGCCGGAATCAGTCAATTCTAACTCTTAACCATAAACCGGGTAAGGTGCTTTGCTGGTTTGGTGAAGGGTTTTTGCCAAAAAAGGCGTATTCTTCTCCAACGACATTGCAAGAGTTTTGGCAGATACAACAGTGTCTTACAGGGTCGGGCTGCATGAATTTCTTTCACTCGACCGGTTCCCTGGATATATTCGGGCCAACACTCAATGGTATTTGGCCCTCGTATAAAATCTGGAGAAAATCATGCCCGTTTATGAAGCGCCGGTTCGCGACATGCAGTTCCTAATCCATGATGTATTGCAAACCCAGAAATATTCGAACCTGCCCGGCTTTGCCGATGCGACACCCGATTTCATCGACGCAGTGCTCGAAGAGTCCGCGAAATTTCACCAGCAGGTTGTTCAACCCCTTAATGTTGTCGGCGACAAGGAAGGCTGTACCCGCAACGCGGACGGGTCAGTGACGACCCCAACTGGCTTTAAGGAAGCATATAAGCAGTTCTGCGAAAACGGCTTTGGCTCAATTGCCATGGACCCTGAATATGGCGGTCAGGGCCTGCCCTTGTTCCTAGCCTATGCAGCAACCGAAATGACAACCTCGTCCAACCATTCGTTCGGAATGTATCCAGGGCTTTCTGCCGGTGCCTGGCGGGCCATTCATGCTCATGGCAGTGATACACAGAAAAAAACCTTTCTGCCGAAGATGACCTCAGGTGAATGGACTGGCACCATGAACCTTACCGAACCGCAGTGTGGTACCGATCTTGGTCTGATCCGCAGCAAAGCCGAACCGCAAGGCGATGGTACGTACAAGATCACCGGCCAGAAGATCTGGATCTCCGCCGGTGAACACGACATGGCCGACAATATTATCCATCTGGTGCTTGCCCGGATTGAAGGGGCGCCCGACGGTATCAAGGGGATTTCGCTGTTCATCGTGCCGAAATTCATTCTCGATGAGAACGAAAATCCGGGTGAACGCAACGCCGTCAGCTGTGGCGGCCTGGAAGAGAAAATGGGTATCCACGGCAATGCGACCTGCGTTATGAATTATGACGGCGCTACCGGGTACCTCATCGGCGAAGAAAATAAAGGCATGCGGGCGATGTTTGTGATGATGAATGAAGCGCGCCTCGGTGTCGGGCTGCAGGGGTATGCCGCCTCCGAAGTAGCCTATCAAAACGCCGCCGCCTTCGCCAAAGATCGGTTGCAGAGCCGCTCGATCACCGGCACAAAAAATCCTGACGGTCCGGCGGACCCAATTATTGTTCACCCGGATGTGCGCCGTATGCTGATGGATACAAGAGCATTCACGGAAGCCGGCCGTGCCCTAGTCTTTTGGGCGACGCTGCAGGCTGACCTCGAGACCAAAGCACCAGATGAAGAAACGCGCCAGAAAGCGGACGACTACATGGCGCTGCTGACACCAGTGATTAAAGGCTATCTCACACATCGTGGCTATCAGGGTTGCAACGACAGCCTGCAGCTGTTCGGCGGCTCTGGTTTTTGCGAGGAGTGGGGCATGTCGCAATTTGTCCGCGACTGCCGGATTTCCACGATATATGAAGGCACTAACGGCGTTCAGGCGCTGGATCTTGTTGGCCGCAAACTGATGGCCGACGGCGGCCGTGGCTGGCAGGCGTATTTTGCCGAGCTGGATGAGCTTATCGCTGAAAACGAAAACAACGAAGATTTAAAGCTGTTCGTAGACGGATTGAAGGATGTCAAAGCAAAGCTGGTGGAGGGTACGCAATGGATGGCCACAAATGCGATGGCCAACTTCGACCATGCCGGGGCCGGCTCCTTCGACTATCTGTGCCTGTTTGGCCTCACCACCCTTTCGCATATGTGGCTCCTTATGGCAAAATCAGCCGTTGAGCACAAACAGAGCGAGGATCCGTTTTATAAGAACAAGCTGGTGACTGGCCGCTATTTCATCGAGCGATTCCTGCCGGAAGCGGGTGCTCATCTCGCCAAACTCAAAATCGGCTCAGATACTATGATGGCACTCGAGGCCGAGGCGTTCTAAAAGCCAGCCGGCAAGAAAAAGACCCCACGGCGTCCTGTCGCGGGGTCTTCAACTGCGCACTGATTGTTGTAGACACTCAGTACTTTATCGTCGCGCTCCTAGGGCAGGGTTGGTCGCGCGCTAAATTCCATTGCTGGACAAAACTGTGCCCGTACATGACACCAGATCCAAAAATCATCAGACAAACCGTAAATTCAAACCAGATCGGCACAATATCTCTCCTTGGCAGCGCCTATACCAATAGGTTGTGCAACCCTCGTGCCAATTTTATTAAAGTTGTAGAGACTTTATTTGTCTGAATTCGGAACAAAAGCCGCAACCTCACCAGATCCCGGGCTTTTTCTGCCACAGGCGCGAATTGGACTTGCCTCTCCGGTTGGAGCTACACTGGCTACTCCGATGACAGAGCGGGCATTTTCCGTTTCTGGGTCGACCCGGAAATCCGTCATCAAACTAGGGGAGACCACCGATGATCCTGAAAAACCTACTCGTTGCTGCCGGGATGACAGGCCTCACAGCCTGCGCCACAGAATACAGCGACAAAACCCTTGATACGAACGAACTCCGGCGGGCATTTTCAGGGACGTCTCTTGCTGGCTGTTATCCAGGCGGCGGAACTTGGTTTGAAAGGACGGAAGCTGACGGAACCCTGAAAGACATGAACCAGAGTGGCACGATTGTTGGCAAGTGGTATGCCGCAGAAGGTCAAATCTGTTACATCTATCCGGGTCAGAATGAAGACGACACAAGTAATTGCTTTTCTGTGAAACGCTCAGGCGACGGCGGTTACAATTTTATTTCAGGTGATCCAGCCAAGGTTGTTGCCTCGACCAGTTGTCCGATTTCTCAATCGGCCACCGCTGGCTAGAACCAAAGTGTGGCGGCAGCAATCGCCAGCCATCTGGTTCATTTCTGCGCCAGGTCCTTGGCAATTGTCCTGGTCATGCGTTCTCCATTGATGAACTGCCAGGTGAATTTCTCGTTCCACGGGGCCAGGGGATTAGCAGCGACAATTTCATCTTCGTTCATGCCTTGGTCGTGCAGTGCTTTGACGGCAGCTTTTGCGCCTTTCAGCATATCAATGGACTCGAGAATTTCTGCCTGTCCGGACAACGGGCCGTGTCCCGGAATGATTTTTGTCTCATTATCGGTCATTGCGACAAGTGCTTCAAGATTGGCGATGTAGCCATCTACCGAGCCGCCGGAATTAAGGTCTATGAACGGATACCAGCCTGAAAACAGCGTGTCGCCAGTATGGATGATGTTGAGATCACGAAAGTGCACAAGTGCGTCCCCGTCCGTGTGTGCATTGGGGAAATGGAACACATGGATTTCATGACCGTTCCAGTGGAAGGTCGTTGTTTCGGAAAATGTCACAGTCGGCAACGCCGCGTCTGCAGCCGGTGCCACGTCCCAGTCCTGGTTGCCCTTTTTTAGACGGACCCGGACATTATCGTGGGACAGCAGGATCGCCCCCGCAGCGGTCATGGCTGCATTGCTGCCAGTGTGGTCACTGTGCCAGTGAGTATTGAGGACATACGCAACAGGTTGAGCGGTAATGTCGCTGATTGCTGCGAGGATCTTTTCAGCCATAGCTCCATACTGGTCGTCAATCATGAACACGCCATCGTCGCCGACCGAAATGCCGATATTGCCGCCGCGGCCCTGGAGCATGTAGATGCCGCCGCCAAGGTCGGTCGCCTCGATCATCACCTCATTGTTTTGCAGCATGCTGACATGCGCAGTCGCCGGATGAGCCAGCATCACGCCGCTGCCCAAAACGGCTGCAAGCCCAATCGCCCGAATATTGTTGATCATCCTCGAAACTCCCTCATTTTAAGTTTTCCTGGCGGATATTAGAGCCAGAGCAGCTTCTGCGCCAGTCACCAGATCATGAGAAGTTTTCCGCGCGTTGGCAAAGATCAAAGCATCGCCAATATAAGTTTAAGGAATTATACGGTAAAACAGCTTGTACTGTTATGGCGCGGGCATATTATGCCTCGCTCATGAACCCGAGAGACAGATTATGGCCAATGCGGCAAAAAAATGGACCCCTGAAAGCTGGCGCGGAAAACCGGCCTTGCACATTCCAGGCGATTATCCCGACCCTGAAGCTCTCGAGGCTGTTGAACAGGAATTGACGCGCCACCCGCCGCTGGTTTTTGCCGGTGAAATTCGCACTTTACGTCAGCGTCTGGCGGCGGTCGCTGAAGGCAAAGCCTTCCTGCTGCAGGGCGGCGATTGCGCCGAGAGCTTCAAGGAATTTCACCCCGACAATATCCGCGATACCTTCCGTGTACTTCTGCAGATGGCGGTCGCGCTTACCTATGGCGCGGCGATGCCAGTCATCAAGGTCGGGCGGATGGCTGGTCAATATGGCAAGCCGCGCTCGTCGCCAACCGAAACCATCGACGGTATCACGCTGCCCAGTTATCGCGGCGACAACATCAACGCGGCAGCGTTTACCCCAGAGGCCCGGCTGCCTGATCCGCAGCGCCTTCTCAAAGCCTATGGCCAGTCCGCCGCCACGCTTAATCTCATTCGGGCGTTCGCCAAAGGCGGCTACGCCGATCTGCGCAATGTTCACCAGTGGAACCTTGAGTTCGTCAAGGATAATCCGCAATCGGATCGATATGCAGAATTGGCGGACAAAATCTCTGACGTGATCGCGTTTCTTGAGGCAACCGGCATTATTTCAGAAGAAAACCGCCCAGTACATGAAGTCGAATTCTATACAAGCCATGAAGGTCTGCTGCTCGGTTATGAGCAAGCGATGACCCGCGTCGATTCAACGAGTGGTCGCTATTACGATACATCCGCTCATCTCGTCTGGATCGGTGACCGCACGCGCCAGCCGGACGGTGCTCATGTGGAATTCGCGCGCGGCATCGGCAACCCGATCGGCATCAAATGCGGTCCCTCGCTTGATCCGGCGGAGCTTATGCAGCTGCTTGATATTCTGAACCCGGGAAATGAAGCTGGCCGTATCGTTCTGATCAGCCGCTTCGGTGCTGAAAAAGTATCTGCGGGTCTGCCGCGTCTCATTCGCAAGGTCGAAGAAGAAGGCCGCAATGTCGTCTGGTCGTCAGACCCGATGCATGGCAACACGATCAAGGCCGAGAACGGTTACAAAACCCGCCCATTCGACAAGATCTTGAAGGAAGTAGAGACGTTCTTTGATATCTGCCGGGCCGAGGGCGCGCATCCAGGCGGTGTGCATTTCGAAATGACCGGTCAGGATGTGACCGAGTGTCTTGGCGGTGCGCAGGCAATTTCTGTCAACGAACTGTCATCGCGTTACCACACACATTGCGATCCGCGCCTGAACGCGACCCAGTCTCTGGAACTGGCCTTCCGGCTCGCTGAGAATCTGCGGGCTGTGCGCACCAGTAAGGCAGCTTAGCTCTGCTGGATTAAATGTATACGGATGATACGTCGAACATATCATCCGTATCAGGGTCAGCCGTCGGTTTTTTCGAGCTTGACAAATCTACCAAGGCTGCAGGAGCCGACTGTAAAATCTGATGTATTGTCAACAACGCGAACGATCTGGCCTTTGCACAGGCTGTTCGTGGGCGTTGTGTATTGCAGGCGATTATAGCCTTTTTCGGCGCCAGAACATTTGCCGTTGGTCTCATTCAACCAAACGTCGCCGCCGCGCGCTTTGACCAGAAACTGCTTGTTGCCCAAGGCTTTGATGTTTTGCACCCGGGTCAGTGACAGACAATACTCAGTCTCACCGGTTTTTTGATATCCCGCAGGGGCGTCTCCTGCATTTGCTGACCAGGCACCCATAGTGAGGGCTGAGCAGGCTGCTATTGCGATTAGTTTTTTCACGACACTTAGTCTCCTTTTCGGTTTGGTCGGACCAACGGATGCCTGTTATTCCAGAGGAGCGACGCGACACATGATATCCGTCAGCGGACCAGAGTTGAGGGTTCACCTCCGCCGATGGCGCGAGAATAACTCAATTTGAGCAATAAGGAAGCTGGGGTGTAGGCCCATCAACTGATCGTGATAGAATGTGCAACTTCGTCAGCGTGTGTAACAGCCCGAAACATCATGTGACAGAATCACAAGCGCCGTTGCATTGCATCTGCGGCGAAGGATCTTATGTTGCAGCGCAGCAGTACATTAAAGGTCGCGTTACATGACGATTAGGGCAGGCGTCGCAGGCGCCGGAGTTTTCGGCGGATACCACGCCAAAAAATATACCGAAGCAGAAGATGCAAATCTCACCGCAATTTTTGATGCGGATCTTGAGCGCGCCATGATGGCGGCCGAAATTCATGACTGCGCCGCGACCACCGATTACGGCAGGTTTCTGGATCAGGTCGATGTACTGACGATCGCGGCGCCAGCGAGCGTTCATTTCGATCTTGCCCGCGACGCCCTCAAAGCCGGCAAGCATGTATTGGTAGAAAAACCGATAGCTCTCGACATGGACGACGCGGCAACCCTGATCGCCCTTGCAACAGAAAAAGGCCTGACGCTGCAGGTCGGTCATCAGGAGCGCTATGTCTTTGAAGCGTTTGGCTTGCTCGATCGCGCCGCGCCGCGGGAAGTCCATTCACGGCGGCTCAATCGATTTTCCGGTCGGGCGATGGATGTCTCGGTCGTCTTTGACCTGATGATCCATGATCTTGATCTCCTCAATCAAGTGACGCAAGGCGACGTCACCTCGCTCTCCGCGACGGGCAAATCTGTTCACGGTGACAAATCCGATCACACTGAAACCGAAATCGCTTTCACCAATGGCACGCGGGCCTCGCTCGCCGCCAGCCGTCTGCAGGAAGAGCCGGTTCGTGATATGCGCCTTGTCTATGACGATGGAGAAGTGCACATTGATTTTCTGAAACGTGAGATCAAAAACACAACCGGAACAAGACTGGCGCTCGATTTTTCCGCGCAAGAAGCGCCGCTCGCTTTCAAAGATCCGCTTGCGTTCGGTACGCAGAGCTTTTTGAAAGCCGTTGCAAAAAAGACAACCCCCATCGTTGATGGGGCCGCAGGTCGGGCAGCGCTTGATCTTGCTTTGCGCATTGAACACGCAGCTGAGAAAAAATAGAAAAGGATCGCCACAATGAACGCAGTTGCAAACCTCGCTCTAGAGCGCGAAAGCCGTGTTGGCACGATCGCATTTATTGATTTGAAGGCACAGCAAAAGCGAATCCGCGATGCCGTCGAGAAACGCTTGATTGCCGTCCTTGATCATGGCCGCTATATCGCCGGGCCGGAAATCGAAGAGATGGAAAACCTCCTGAAAGAAAAAACCGGTGCTCACAAGGTCATTGCCTGCGCCTCAGGTACGGATGCGCTGATTATCCCGATGATGGGCCTCGGCCTAACGCACGATGACGCTGTGTTCATCCCGGCCTTCACCTATAACGCGACTGCCAACGCAGTGTTGATCGCCGGCGCGAGGCCGGTTTTTGTCGATGTTGATCCGGTCACTTTCAATATCTGTCCTAAAGACCTGCAGACCAAAATTGATCAGGTAAAAGCAGAAGGTCGGCTAACGCCTCGCGTCATTTGTGCGGTTGATCTGTTCGGTCTGCCTGCGGATTACCCGTCGATTGGCAAGATCGCAGAAACAGAAAACATAACTGTTTTTGCTGATGGCGCGCAAAGCTTTGGCGGCCGCCAGAACAATCGCTGGGTGGGTGATCTCGCCAATGTTACGGGTACCAGTTTTTTCCCCGGCAAAGCCCTTGGCGCTTATGGGGATGCTGGTGCAATTTTTGTTCAGTCAGAAGAAATGGGCGAGATCTGCGAATCGATCCGCTGGCACGGTACTGATAGCAAGCGCCAGGAATCAATCCGGGTCGGAATGAACGGACGCCTCGATACATTCCAGGCCGCGGTCTTGATTGAAAAACTTGGTATTTTCTATGATGAGCTTGAGGCCCGCAAAAAAGTCGCGGCGATTTACGCCGAAGGCTTCAAAGGGTTTGCACAATTGCAAGGCGCTTATGAAGGAACTGAAAACAGCTATGGCTATTTCACGGTTCTGGTTGAGAACCGCGATAAGGTGAAGGAAGCCATGGGCAGAGCGGGCGTCCCGACCGCGATCTATTACCAGCAACCGCTGCACCAAATGGAAGCCTTCTCTGAGTATGCGCCTGCGCAAGGTTTACCGAATTGCGAGGGTCTCACCAGCAAAGTTCTCTCCCTCCCCATGCACCCTTATCTCACCGAAGATCAGGCGCATTTTATCTGCGACGTCCTGCAAGCGGCAGTGAAAGAGGCGGGCTAGTTGGATAACGCAAGGCAATTCTGGCGAGTAGATAGTGCTTGAGATTAGTCAATGATCCGGTAGATCATTCACTGTCGAACGCTCAATATTTCATTACCATAGAGGACCAGTCGCAAGCTAGATCAGACAAACTTCGATTCAATTTTTCGCTATTCCTATAACTCTTCCTTAGGCCCGCATACTTACTTTTGACGAAGGGGGTAGAAAGTGAGACGCCGATGTTTGGTTTATCAACAAAGCCCAGACACCAAGATGGCGGCGTATGTATAACGATCCGCCTGAATGCACGACTCCAGCCAGCAGATCGTGGAAATATTTACGAAGACCCCTTGGACGCAATGCTCAAGGCCGAAAGGCTCGGTGAGGTGACCGGCGGCGCGACAAAGCTGGCGGAAGATGGCAGCGTGGCATATTGCGATCTGGAAGTCCGGGTGCCGGATACGAAAGACGCAACGCTCGCAAAAATCACAGATGTCCTGGAACTATTAGGTGCGCCGAAACTCATCGCCGAAGGACAGGATAAGGTGGTCACATTTGGCAGGCTTGAAGGACTTGCGGTCTATCTGAACGGGGTTGATCTGCACGCCGGCATATATCAATCCTGTGATATCAATCAGGTTATTGCGGAATTCGATCGGCTGATGGGGATTGCCGGTCGATATCAGGGCTTCTGGCAGGGGCCGCGCGAGACGGCGCTCTACCTGTACGGCAAAAATGCCGAGAAAATGCGCTCACGGATCGAGCCGTTTATCGTGAAGTACCCACTGTGTCAGCGGGCGCGCGTCGAAAAAATCGCCTGATACCGCGACACGAGTACATTTGCGCTCATGATCGAAAGCCAAGAGCTGACCTGGTCTATCTGCATTTGTCGGCCAGCGCGACGAAACGCAGATCCGATGAACGGAGGCTTTTGACAGGCCGGTCGCATGGGCGATAATCCGCAAACTTCCTGCACCTAGCAACGCCCTCGGTGTCCTGCGGTTCGGCGCTTGATCCAGAGCGAGCGGTTGGGCCGACAAGCATGCCTGTTCACAAGCTTCTGCCCTCCCGGTTCCCCCCCCAGTTGCGGTATAAATTGAACCGCTTCAGGGCTGGCGAAAGCGGCCAAGGATCGCTATTTAAAGGGCATGCTGGCGAAGATATACTCAAATGCGCTGCTTGAAGCGGCAGGGAACATTCCTCGGGCCGAACGGCTTGATGACCCACAAGCGAGCGCGACGAAAGTATCGCGCGTGTGCGGTTCCGAAGTCACCGTCGATTTAAATTTGACAGAGGGCATGGTGTCAGCGTTTGCCGTGGAAGCTAAGGCCTGCGCGCTTGGTCAGGCCTCTTCTTCGCTGGTCGCCCGGCACATCATAGGGGCGACACCTGAGGGATTTCGACAATTACGTGACGAGATGCAGGCGATGCTGAAGGAACAAGGGCCGCCGCCATCCGGTGGGCGCTGGCAGGAACTCGAGAAGCTTGAGCCAATCCGCGATTACAAGGCGCGCCATGCCTCGACCATGCTGGTATTTGAAGCAGTTGTTGCGTGTCTTGATCAGATCGATGCTGAAAATGCTCAGCGTTACAGTGAGCTTACAGCGATTTAATACTGCCAAGATTGCGTGTCAGATAAGATCACATAACCGCAAGGGGACTGAAGATCATGCACAAAATCCTGACAGCGCTGTTGCTATTGGCAGTATCGCTACAATTCGCACAAGCGGAAGATGAGGTCACGTCAACTTCGGCGCCGCCTGATTGGTACAAAGAGGATGTCCAATTCATGAGCCGAGACGGTGGCAAATGGCTGACAGATAACAGTGAATATAAAAGTGACGAAGAGCCATTTGAAGCCTATGTGACAGAGTGGGTTGCAGGGCCCGCCAATGCCTCCCTTTCCGGCAAGCTTTACGGCCTCAAAGATGGCGAACCATCGGAAGCATTCTGGCACTTTAGCGAATACTGGGATCCGGCGACCGAAAAAGTAGTTCTTCAACAATATGGTTGGGGCGGAATCGGTAAAGGGACTTCGGAGCCATCAGCCGACGAGGCAGGCGTCACATTGATATTTCAAACATTTGACAATTTCGACGGCTCCAGCTTCCGCACTGGTCACAAATCAACCAAGCCTGACGCGGACACGCACGTTACGACATCGTTTGAGATAGATGGTGAAGGCAACTGGAAGAAACGACGCCATTATGTCTGGAAACATCAGCCAACAGACTAAAGCCGGACCTATTGCTCAGTTTGCGATCGCTGCGTTGTGGGTATACCAGCGTACACTTTCTGTTGCTTTCTACGCACTTGGCGTGCGCTGCCGTCATATGCCGACCTGTTCGCATTATGGCATGGAGGCGTACCGCCGCCACGGTGCTTGGCGGGGCAGTTGGCTGACACTGGCCCGGCTTGCGCGCTGTCATCCATTTGGCAGTCATGGTTTTGATCCGGTACCGGAAGAATTGTCTGAACACCGCTGGCGACCATGGCGTTACGGAGACTGGTCGTGGCGTGTCCGAGATGACGATGGAGCCTAGTCAAGAATTCGCGCCGGCATCCATTTACTCTTGCGCCGCGCGAGCCTGTTTCCGACATCTTCCCCATCATAATCCATGGGAAGGGCTTCATGATCAGCAAATTCCTTGAGGCTCAGCCCTGCTGAATTCACAACCGCTAACAGGCGATCGCCGTCGGCCATCGTTGCAGCAACATAGATACCACAGCGAGGGCAAATGAGAAAATCTGTCACGCCAAGACCGAAATTGTATTTGGTGATACTGTCGTCACCGAAACTAAAAACCGCCTCGCCGTCAGGATCAGCAAGCGACACGGCGCCGTGGCGCCGGCAAAATGTGCACTGGCAGGCTCTCAGGCTGATTTCCGAGGCAGGTTGAGACAACGCGATAGTCGCATTGACATTACCGCAATGGCACTGTCCGGTTAGGGTTACGGGAGTGGACATGAAGATCATCTTCGTTGTTGCGGGCGTGTTGAGATTATTCTACCACACAAATGCTGATGGCGACAAACCATGGTTGCCATTGAATGGGCTTGTCATATCGTAGACAATTGTACGCAATCGAATACAAGTTGAAAGTTTCATTGATGAGACAGGTATTTCCCTTGCTTGGTATTTTTATCGCCACCCTGGTCGCGTCAGGATGTCTTGGAGGTAGTAGTTCGACGGGGGCGGAGGGCGGCGCTGAGAACGCACTTATCGTTGCGTATACGCAAGCCTACAATGATCGTGATCTGGATCGTATGCAGATAATGATGCACGCAGATATCGAATGGATCGATGTATCCGGTTCAGCACAGACCATTGTTACGTCGGATAAAGCTCAATTAGTTGAAGAAATGGCAAGCTATTTCAAGCAACCGTATGCGTCGAGCAGCGCGCTTGAAGGCTGGGGTGGTAACGGGAACTTTGTCAGCGTCACAGAGGTTGCTTCCTGGACAACGCCTGCCGGTGAGCAAAAATCTCAAGCGGCGATCGCTGTTTATGAGATTGACGGTGATCAGATCCGCCGGGTCTGGTATTTCCCGGCACAGACGCGCTAGCACGTCACACTTTCACGAGCATCTTGCCAGTGTTGGCGCCTTCGAAAAGCCCACACAGCGCTTTCGGCAGGTTGTTAAATCCATCGATAATTGTCTCGTGATATCTGATCTTACCGTCGCGAACCCATGGTCCCATATGCGTCAGCATTTCATCCATTCGCGCTGTAAAGTCACGGGCAAGAACACCTTGCAGCGTCGCGCGCTTGTATAGAAAATGATGCAACAAGCGCGGGCCGGTGTTCGGATCGTCGAGACCGCCCTGATACTGACTGATCTGTCCACAGATGATAATGCGTGCCCGCAGGTTCATTGACTGAATGACAGCGTCAGTCGTATACCCACCGGTGTTGTCATAATAGATGTCTATACCGTTCGGCGCCACTTTGCAGAAGGCGTCCACCATGGTGCCAGCGCTCTGGTGGTCGCAATAGTTGATCGCCGCGTCAAATCCAAGATCATGCACGATCCAGCGCGCTTTTTCTTCGGTCCCGACCACGCCGACAACGTGCAACCCTGCCAGTTTGCCAACCTGACCAACAATAGATCCGACGGCACCAGCCGCACCGCTAACCAGAAGTGTTTCGCCCGGTCGCGGCTTACCTGCCTCGGTCAACCCAAAATAAGCGATACGGCCGGGCATTCCCAAAACGTGCAGCGCGGTCGATACTGGTGCGATCTCCGGGTCGAGCTTGCGACAAGAGACCGCTGACAGAACGCCATGAGTGCGCCAGCCCATAAAGGTCTCAACCCAGTCTCCAATCTGCAACCCTTTGGTCCCGTCTCCGACTTCAGTCACACGGCCGACGACCCCACCATTTTGAACTTCACCCAACGGATGCGGTGGCTCCCAGGTGTCTTTTGCACTCTGCTGAATGCGCATGTAAGGATCGACCGACCAGAACACGCCTTCCACAACAACTTCGCCGCGGACCGGCGCAAGCGTCTCGTCAGTTTGCACCAGCCGATAGTTCTGTGGAGAAATCTCACCCTTCGGACGAGAGTCATAAATCCATTTTTGGATACTAGTCATAAATTCATTCTGAGCGGGTTAAAGATGTTCAACGAGACAAGGCAAAGAGAGTGTCCTCTCGGCGCAACAGGAACAGAGCGAACAGAGCGCCGAATACGGGGATTGCAGCAACGAAAAGATGGTTGCCTCCTGTGTACGGATCAAGAAGCCGTTCATACGTCAGAATAGTCCCGATGCCGTGGATAACGACGAAGAACCCATAGGACCAAAATTTAAACAGACCGAGCAACAGGCACAACACGGCCAGACCTTGAACAGCGCCGATAGCGTAGGAAGCTTCAAGTGGCAGGCTTTCTACCAGATAGAACCCTTTCCAGATAGCGACGGTCGTCTCAGGCTCGATAAACTTCTCAACGGCCCATTGTGCAAAAAACACAGCCAGCGTTAGACGCATGACAAACAGTGCGAACTTTAAGGTGCCCGAATTCATCTCGCTCCTCCTCATGATTTCCGTTGGCTATCGGATGATACTCCTTTTGTCCTCATACGCTATAGAAAAGACGCCACTTAGTGACATCAATAAGAGATGCGCCTAAAGTGGGTATATGAGCACGCTTATTTTTCGCAAAGCCAATGCGGCGGATCTTTCTGTTATTGTTGAAATGCTGGCTGACGACCAACTTGGTCAGTCTCGTGAGATAGTGTCAGACCCGCTTGATCAGCGATACATTGCCGCTTTTGACGCGATTGACCAGGACCCAAATCAATTGTTGGCGGTTGCGGTTGAGGCCGAAAAGGTCATTGGCTGTATGCAGGTTACCTTTATTGCCGGCCTCTCCCGCATGGGAATGCGGCGCGGTCAGATAGAGGCTGTACGTATAGCTTCACGCCATCGGGGCCCGGGTGTCGGCCTAAAATTCTTTGACTGGGCGTTCGAGCAATGCCGTCAGCGGGAATGCAAGCTCGTTCAGCTTACGTCGGACAAGACAAGGCAAGATGCGATTCGCTTTTATGAAAAGCTCGGCTTCAAAGCCAGCCATGAGGGAATGAAACTGGAGATAATATGAGTGCGTTAAGTGATGAAAAGCGATTGACTCTTGGGGCATGGGTAACCTTTACCGCTGGTATTATTCCGTTCATCTTCGGCCTCGTCACATTGTTCTTTACATGGACGAGCTATCTCAATCCTGACGCGCCATTTTTGGCGATGATGCCACCAGGCAGCGATGCATCGTTTACGTTGAATGAGGTGCGGCAATTCAATGCGTCACTGGCCGACGAATTGGTCACTTCAAAACATGTCCACTACTCTATCCTGATGGCGGTTGGAATCCTGATCATGACGTTGTCGGTATTTGGTCTACGTCAGCGATTGAAATGGTCCTGGTTTGTGTTAGTAATCACGATCTTGCTGGTGGGCTGGAATGACGCTGTAACAGCGTTGTCGTTCGGAAACCTGCCGGTCCCGCTCGTTCCAGCTATGTTGGCAACGATCGGGTTAGTGCTCGCGAGGAAACCGATCTTCTCACGCACATAATCTGAAGTAATACGGTAGCGACATCAATGTGAGAGGAAAAATGATGGCGATTCACCAGGAAATTATGTTTGGCGTCGAACCTGAGCGCTTGTTTAACGTGCTCACCAACGCTGATGAGTTTGCAAAAGCAACCGGCGCGCCTGCGTCGATTGAGGCCCAGGCCAATGGAGAATTTGTCGGGTTTGGCGGCAAAGTCACCGGGCAGTTCGTTGAATTAATTCCCGATGAGCGGATTGTGCAAAGATGGCGGGCCGAGATGTGGGCGCCGGACGTTTATTCTACGGTAACAATGGCCCTTTCGAAGAACAGTGCCGGAACAAAACTGACACTGGATCACTCGGGTTATCCCGATGAAATGGAGCCCCATCTTGATGCGGGTTGGGGAAAAATGTACTGGGGTCCGCTAAAGGCGTACTTGCAGTAAAGTTCGTGAACAAAGTTGGGCGGTAGGGCTCTACAAAAAGCCTGCGTCCTGAACAGTATCAGGCTCCCATGATGTTTAAGTGAAATCGGCTGATCTGTAACCCGCCAACTGGTTTGCGATAGCGCAAATTATACTGATCAAATCCGTTGCGTTCGTCATTTCGTGAATACGCTGACATGAGCGACGGCGATCAGCACGCGGCCCGGTGTCTTTGGGAATACCTTATTGTCACTCATTTGTCGTATGCATGTTTTCGTTTATCTTGCGCGCTGCATCTTATTGTTCGTACACATCGTGTAAACGAAGCCATTCCATCGGGTAAGGTAAATCGCCCTCGTCACGCCCCTTTGGAACAATATCCAGCAAAGCATAGGCGCCAATGAAGTTTTCAAGGCCGCGGGAATACGAGGAATATGTGTGGTAAATCCGGCCTTCAGTGTCCTTGGTAAAAACGCTGATCCCCGGTGCCTCTTTTGCAGGAAAAGAAGCGCCGTCGCTGAAATTGTAATAGACCTTGCCCGCCAACTCCTCGTCGGTGAAGGAAACATTGAAATCCCTGTTGAAGTCCGTGCTCCCTGAGGACAGCCATTTGAATGACCAACCCATACGGTTCTGAAACTCCTGGAGTTTTTCGAGCGGTCCTTTGGAAATAGTTACCATCGCAACATCGCGCTGGCCGATATGAGGTATCGACGGTCCATAATGGTCAGCCAGAAACGAGCAGGATTTGCACCCGGCAGCCCAATCTGTGTCGAACATAAAATGATAGACGATGAGCTGGCTCTTGTCTTCGAAGAGATCACTTAGACTTTCCAGTCCGTCCGGTCCATCGAACAGATATTCCTTATCGATTTTCACCCAGGGCATTACCTGCCGCGCACGGGTCAGCTCGTCCCTTGCCCGTGAATGTGCCTTTTCAGCTTGCAGCAGTTCCAGACGCGCCTCTAGCCACTGTTTGCGTGAAACAATATTTGCACCCATAATGAACTATCCAATTCCTGAATTTAGGCTCGAGGTGTATCAACAAGTAACACGGCGCAGACGGAGGAGGTGTTCATCCCAACCCTGGTCGTGGTTTGCTGCCATCTCAAAGGCGTTGTCTACAACTTTCTCAAAACCATCATGTTCAAGCTTCAGCACTGTGCCACCCTCCGCTTCCGTCAGCGTCCAGACGCAGGTCGTTTCAATGCCCGCCAAATGATGATGTGTGAAAGTATGAACAAGCTTTCTGGGTGGATCGAAATCGATAACCTTCCCCCAACACATTTTTTCACCTTCCTTCCCGGCAGTATTCGTGAGGAGAACATAATCTCCACCGGACCGAATATCTTCACCACCCTCATGAAACCACTGGGCGAGCTTGTCTTTGTCAGTAAGGAACTGCCAGACATGTTCGGGTGGTGCTTTCAGGAAAACCGTTTTCACAATCGCTAGGTTTGTCATTCCACTTCCTCTTCAATAGCTTTTTTTAGATTCTCTAGCTTGTCGTCCCAGAACTTGTCGAAATGGGCGATCCAATCAGTCACCTGTTTCAAGGTTTCAGGCCGCAGCCGGTTAATTCGTTCACGACCTTTTTGGTTGACCTCAATCAAGCCGCCTTCCTTCAATATCCTTAAATGCTTGGCAACCGCGGGCCGGGTTACATCAAACCGGGCGGCAATCTTGCTGATCGGCTGTGGTTCATCGGCCAGCATCTCAAGGATTGCCCGCCGGGTAGGATCGGCGAGGGCGCGGAAGACCGGTTGAGAAGAATGCATCATATCCACAACATGAAACTAAATGGTGCTGCTTTATACGAAACCATTTGGTTTTATGTCAAGCTGTAAAAAAAAAGGAACTCCACCGCACCGATGCGGATGCCTGGTCAAGAATGGAAGCAATCCTTACCTGGTGCGTTTCTTGGGCAACGCATGGCGCCACGCCAGTTCGATCACCGCTTTCAAATCTGCGGCATCAAGCTCGGCGAGGGTTGCAGTTGTCCAGCCCATGCGGCCCCAGCCTTTGGGTACAGGGGAGAACCCGTCTGGGTGCGTCAGGCATTTTAGTTCCTGCTCATCCGGTGTCAGTTTGAAGTTCACTGACAGTCCATCAGCGGCGAGCGTTGCATAGATTCGCTCGACCTTGAAAGCAGTACGATCCATATGTGGCGCTTCCATCGTGCCTTCAAACGAAAGAGCGGTGTTACGAAAGTCTTTCTCTGTCGCCACAAATGTATCCTTTATCGGTTCAGTTTGCTAAACGGGCAAATAATACGATAAATTACTCTTCTGCGTCCGCAAAGGTTTTCCGCGTCTCACCACCGAGGGAAAATGATCATTCGTGAAGAACGTGAAGGAGAACACAGCGCCATCCACCGAGTTGTCGAAGCGGCTTTTGGTCAGCCTGATGAAGCTGATCTCGTCGACGCCTTACGGCGTGATCGCGATATCGTACTTGGGCTGGTTGCCGTAGAAGACAGGGGTGAAATCACCGGGCACGTCACGCTCTCCAAAATGACAGCCCCTGTTCGAGCTCTTGGCCTTGCGCCGGTTGCAGTCACCCCTCAGTTTCACCATCAGGGCATAGGTTCGCAGTTAGTTCGTGAATGCCTGGATCGAGCCCGGACAAGCGGATGGGACGCGGTGTTCGTTCTTGGTGAGCCGCATTATTACACAAGGTTTGGATTTGACGCCTCACTGGCAGCGCCTTTTGCCTCTCCATATGCCGGGCCGCATTTTATGGCACTCGAACTCAACCCGGGAGGACTGTCAGGAAAGCGCGGTGCGGTGGCATATCCCCGCGCCTTTTCGCTGTTTTAGTCTTATATCGCTTCAGGTCGTTCAGGCAGGGGTTGATAGATCCCAAGTTCTCCTCCGCCTGGCATCGTCACAGACGTCATGCGGCCCCCACCTTCCTCACTGACGGGACTTGATCGAGGCCCTTCTCGTTAAGCACAGCAACAAGGGCCCCTATATCGTCGCAAATCAAATAAAATTGCTGCAGGTTATTGTTGGATGGACCGCTAGTTCGGAGGCGGTAATCCAATTATCAACCATCCACCGCCAGCATCAATATGTGTGAAGTCGAAAACATCCTTCAGGAAGGCCCGGTCTGCTTCAGGGTCCGTGCTGTAAATGATGGTGTGAGCACCGCTGATCACCGTCGTCTCCGTTCTTGGTTTGTCGTAAAGACGATGCCCTCACGCTCTCTCATAGGCGTCCTTAAGCCAGGCCTTCACGTCCTTGTCGACATCGCTTGTGGTTTCAAGCCGAACGCGATGACTGACCATCGCGTTAAAACTGCCAGATGCTTCCAGTCTTCCGTCAGGTTTTGTACCCTTCATGTTCAAGCCGAGATCAACCCGCGTTTTTGTTGATGGTTGAATGATCGCGAACTGTTTGGACCGGCGTACACTGACATAAGCTTTTTTCGGTGAGAGCTCGACGTCTTTGCCCATCTCGTTGATGAGTTTGACAAGGGCATCGTAAATTGGTTTCAGGTCGGCCTTTGCGCCAGCGTATTGATCCGTAACAAGATTGACACCGTCACTGGCGCTACTGCCTGCATCGCTCCTCAATGTCTTATGCGCAACGAGATTGGCGAAACCATGCGTCATCCCGAAATCTGCCTTCAGGAATTTGACAATCTCGCCATGTTTGGCAGCGCCGGTTTTTCTTGCAATTGTGATCCATTGCTCAAGCGTCTTGCCGGTTTTTTCCTTCATGTTAGCGATCATTGTGTTCGCCATTTCTTCTGGTGATTGTGCCATCACTTCCTCTCAACTCTTGCTATTGATATTTTCCAAGTGGCCAGTTTTCAATCCTGCATACTTTTGGCGTGAGTGGTGCGATCAACGACATCGTACCAAGCATCAGCTGCGCCCCGAAAGTAGTCTTACCGGTCTCCATATATGCTTTGAAGTTTTCGGTGATCCACTTGCCACCACCAGCCATAGATTTCTCGGTTTTTGTTCCGGCTGGAACGTTTTCGGTGATTAGACAGAATTCGACACCGCCGTCTACTTCCTTGAGCGTATAGGTCACGGTGCACGGCGGGTCCCCAGTTGTTGTGAATTTGAAAGTTTGGGCAAATCTGTGCGGTGGATCGAACTCCAGAACTTCACCAACGATAAAAGCAAACTTTCGATCCTTCGACACCATCCGATAGGGTGCGCCGGGTGCAAGCTCATCTGTATCGTACAGCGCGTCGTAGAAAAATGGCCTGGGGGAGTTTATGTTGACCAACTCAGACCACACTGCTTCAATCGATGCGTTGATGACGACACGATAGATCTGTTTGTCGGTTGCGGCTTGCCCTGTCATAGTCACCTCTTTTTCTTGGTTTTGTGAGTTAGATTTTTTGATTCCGCTAAATACTTGATACCGGTTACCTGGCTTCCCCAATATGCACTATACTCATCGGACCATCGGTCATAGATCATCTGTATCGGGATCGGATTGAAATATAAACGGCGTGTCCTGCCATCTTTTTCGGACGTAACCAAATTTGCATCCTCTAACACGGCCAGATGTTTCATCACCGCGATGCGGCTGACATCAAAATGGCCGGCAACCTCGCCAACACCTATTCCTGGCTGTAGCTTGACAAGATCCAGCATTCGTCTTCGGCTCTCATGTGCGAGAGCCTGAAAAACAGCATCCATATCATCACTATCAGTCATATGTAACGCACTGGTTACATAAACGTGAAATCGCGTCAAGCCCAGATTCGGCCGAGACAAGCAAAAGCTTGCTGTTATCCTTAAATTCCGATCTAGCCAGCATCTCCAATGCTCAGTATTTAAAACGTCATCATGGACCGGCTAGCTGGCGATACAGCGCTTCAGATTGATCGGGCCGAGCGCATCTGAGGTGTTGGAAGTCGCTGTGATTCCCGCTGAAGCGTAAGAGCTAACGGGCGGCGGCCGCAATTCGTGCACTGATCGCTGCTGGGGTCGCCCGTTTCAAGTACCACAATCCAGTTTTCGCGCCTGGTGAATCCGGAACTGTTCACCGGTGCGCTTGTGGAAATAAATAGAGCAATCATCCGGCGCCAATGTCACTGCCTCAACATACCCATTAATTGTAGAAATTCGCCGGGGAACACCAAACGCTGACCGAATGTCGGTGCGTGTTGCCACATAAAGGCCGAAAGCTTCGTTGATCTTTCTCTTCACTTTCTTCGGATCAAGCCGCGTAAAGTACAAGGTCAGTTCATCACGGCTTGTCGCCGGTGCAAACTCCAAAAGCTTGGTGTTGATGTTTTCAAAGATCGCCTCGCTGTCAGGCTGGCGAATGAAAGCACCAGTTGAATTTTTTCGTGCGACATAAATATCCGAGGTCTTAGGCCCACCATTTTTGCCCCGCTTCCACTGATTCTCGGTAAAATATAACGACCGCCCGTCAGCGCTGATTTCAGCATCCATATTGAGCCAGCGGTTTTTATCGCGTGATACCGTGCCCCGGATTTGTCCGACCTCGATCACTTCGCCGCCAACAAACCAGCCCTTCCATATTGTATTACGTGTGTCATCATAACTGCGCGGCGAGACGAAATACAAATAGCCCTCGTCATCCATGCTCGGCACGCCATCCAGCATGCCGGAATTCACACCCGGCAAGCGGCCCAGATATTTAAATTTCAAGTCGGAAACGCGTCTTGCAAAGTGAATATCCGTCTGGACCGATGGATCGTTGAGATTATTAAAAAACAGGTGCTTTCCATCGCGCGACAAAAAAGGTTCCATTGCGTGCCCGTCATAGCCGGTAATCTCGACCGGTTGCGGCGAGGAAAAGTCGGCTGGCCCCGCGACGGCCTCGGCCGATATCATTGTCGCTAGAAGGGCTATAGCTTTCAGTATTGTGCGCAAGAACATGACAAATCCCGTGGGTTTTCGTGGGTTTTAAGGAACATTTGCTTAAGGTAAGTCCAAATCGACCCTTGATCAACAGGGGAAACCTCTTAAACCTGAGCAGATTCAGCCGGCACCCGCCTTGAGAGATTACCCCTTATGCCCAGTACGGAAGAGTTCTACAGGATCAAACGTTTGCCACCTTATGTTTTTGAGGAGGTAAACGCCTTGAAAGCAAAACTGCGCGGTGAGGGACGGGACGTGATAGATTTCGGCATGGGCAATCCCGATATGCCGACTCCGCCGCATATTATCGAAAAACTGGTTGAGACTGCGCAAAAGCCGAAGACCAATCGATATTCGGCATCGAAAGGCATTCCCGGGTTGCGCCGGTCAATCGCGCGCTATTATGCCCGCCGTTTTGACGTTCATCTTGATCCGGATACGGAGGTGGTGGCAACTCTTGGGTCTAAGGAAGGGTTCGCAAATCTGGCGCAGGCAATTACCTCGCCCGGCGATATTATTCTGGCCCCAAATCCCGCTTATCCTATTCATGCCTATGGCTTTATCATCGCTGGAGGCTTTATCCGTGCTGTGCCAGCGCCTAGCCCGGAGGAATATTTGGCAGGTGTTGTAGACAGTGCGGCCAAGATGCCAACAACGCCGACGGCGATGGTGCTCAATTACCCCTCCAACCCCACCGCTCAAACAGTCGATCTGGATTTTTATAAGGAAGCCGTCGCGATCGCCGCTAAACACGATATCTGGATCCTGTCTGACCTCGCCTACTCTGAAATTTATTTCGGCGCGCCGCCGCCGTCAATCTTTCAGATTGAAGGCGCGCGGGAGATCGCGGTCGAGGTCAACTCGCTCTCCAAGACCTATTCTATGGCCGGCTGGCGTATGGGGATGGCGGTCGGCAACGAAAAACTCATTGCTGCGCTCGCCCGGGTAAAATCATATCTCGATTACGGCGCCTACACACCAATTCAAGTGGCGGCCGCCGCGGCGCTCGACGGGCCACAGGATTGTGTCAATGAAATCCGCAAAACCTATCGCGCACGCCGTGATGTGTTGGTCGAAAGTTTCACCCGCGCTGGTTGGGAAATTCCGGTGCCGGATGCCTCGATGTTCGCCTGGGCACCGATCCCGGAGAAGTTTTCTGGCCTTGGGTCTGTTGGGTTTGCGAAGAAACTGATGGAACAGGCGGATGTTGCCGTAGCACCAGGATTTGGTTTTGGTGAATACGGAGAAGGGTTCGTCCGTATCGGCCTCGTTGAAAACCAGCAGCGTATCCGTCAGGCGGCTCGCAGTGTTAAAAAGATGCTGGCGGGAGAATAGCCCTAGGTGCAGTTACCCGTCCGCAGCAAGACCGTTTCTGTGCACAATCATGATTTTCTGCCAGACTTTACGACCGATCCCATTGGTCAGGAATTCGATATCGTTTACCGCACCAATGACTTCGGTATCATTGGTCTGTTCGCCATAGAGCGCTGCAAGTTTACCTATGATTGATAGCAGCTCGGAGCAATAATCAAGATATCGTGCAAGCTCAAACGCGGTCATCGGCCGGTCAGGGGACGAGGCAGTACGTGTCGCACGGGCCGTATGCGAAATCGGATCCTTGGTCAGCTGATGCATGTCTATCACATGCGCAAAAGAGCGCAGTTCATGCAAATGACGCAATACAAACCGGCGCTTTTCTCTTTCTTCTAGCGACAACAAAAACCAGATTGCGACACCCATAAGGATGACCAGGTTGACGACGGATTCTAGGGCTTGCGTAAATTCTGCTGTGTTGGCACCGGAAAAGATATTGCCAATCAGCATCTGAACCGCTGAACTCACCTGTGGTGCGATCGCAACTGCCACAACAAGAGCCACAGCAATTGCTACGATGACAAAAAATCGCAGCAGCAGATTTGGACGAGCGGCCGCGTGGGCGCGTTTGGTGGTCTGTTCGGCCGCATCAATCAGGTCAAGCCCGACCCGTGCAAGACCCGCTTCTGGAAAGCGCTCCTGGATGCGTAACTGCAATTGCCGCAAAGTCTTAAGGATCTTCTCCGCGACAAGTTGCTGAGCCATGCGTTAGTGTCCGGAGCCTGGAAGGGCGGCATCCGGTTTTTTCAAAGGCCAGTCGATCGGCGATGGTGGTGGCCACGGCAGGTCGGCTTGTTCCAATTGACGCTTAAAATTTGGTGTTTTCTGAAGATCGAACGGTGAACCACACAGGCAAAGTGAAGTTGCCGCCGAAAGGATGGCAGGCCCTAGCGGGGTTACATCAATCGCAGCGGCAAGACGGTTGGCCTCCTCAAGGTCTCCACTCACCGCAACCACAGGCAACTCAACCCATACGGCCAGATCCTCGTCTGCCAGCATTTTTTGAAGCGCTGTGTCCGCATCTTCCTGGCGGCCCTGTGCAGCAGGCACTTGCACGGTAATCATGCCGCTTGGCTCAATAGAGTCATAAAGCATATTTGCTTCGTCATAGCGTTTGGCCGCCAATAACGCTTGTAGTTGCAACGTTGTATCGCGCTCGCGTGGTCCAAGTAGGTCTTCTTGGTCCTGTATATATTGCAACGCTTCATCATGCCGACCCAACATGACTGCACTAAAAGCGGCGAAAGTGCGAATTGCTGCATCAAGACGGTCGCAATGCATCCGGCTTTTGTTCCACTCAAGCGTTTCTTCAGCCCGGCCAAAAATCGGACCGATATCGCTCATCCACAGATCGCTGGTACAGCCATGCGCCTGGGACAACGCCTTGTCCATCGTCGAACCGAGACCGCTCCAATTCGGTGACAGGAAAATGCGATTGGCTTGGATCATGAGTTTCTGGTCAATATCATGTTCTGCATGAAATGCAGCGTCGAGGTCGGCGCCAATATGGTCTAGAGCTTCCTTGGCACTGATGCCGACCTCTGAAACAAACAGCTCTCCCTGGAACGGGACTTTGTCCATCAGGATATGTGCATAGAGGTCCGCTTGCCGGAGATAGGCCTGGGAAAAATCGGAGTTGTTGGCAACGACGATATCAAACTCGGCATTGGCGCTTACCAGCGTCGGTTGAAGGGGGTCGTCACCATGCGCGCGGGCATAAAAATCGAGCCCTCGCTGATATGCGATAAAAGCATCAACATCTCCAATGCCGACATCAAGCATCAAGTTGCGCAGTTCATCATCGAGGATGATGCCGAGGGCCTTGGCAACGTTTTCGGCAATGTTTATCTGCACGGCAAAGACATCATCTAATTTCCGGTCATAAGTCTCGGACCACAAAGTAAACCCATCTGATGCACGCACGAGCTGCGCCGTAATACGGGCGCGATTACCGTCGCGCCGCACTGAGCCGTCGACGATATGGGCTACCCTCAGCGTGCGGGCGACTTCAGGGAGCGCAACATTCTTGCCCTTGAAGAAAAAAGCGGATCCGCGGGCGGTCACCAGCAAATCTGGCACGGCCGTCAGTGCAACGATGATTTCTTCTGACAAGCCGTCAGCGAAATACCCGTCATCCGTGCCTGCCGAGCGAGTGGCAAAAGGTAGAACCGCAACAGATTTTTCTGGAATTGGCGGCAGCCCAAGCTTGGGCGCTTCAGCCAAGTCCACATCAGCCGGCAAGTCAGCAAGTTCCGCCCTTGTGCCTTCAATCCCATTATCAGCGTCACTTTCTTCAGCCGTCATTTCAGCCTGACCGTCGCCTGAGAGAAACGTGTTTTGGGCGATGATCAAGACGAGAACGACGGCGAGCCCGCCATAGATGATGTAATCCATCTTTTTGCGTGTTTCTGCCGAGAACCGCTCTCCCGGGGCAGCTTTGCCGTCCAGTTTTATCCCTTCAGGGGTTATCTCGAAAACCCAGGACAAAAGTACGGCAATCGGAAAGCCTGCCAGGAGTATAACGGCGGCGATCGTGTTCACAGACGCAGGCAGATGCAGCGCGGGCACCATAACCTCAAGCACCTGCATGACAATCCAGCCGGCCACGAGATAGGCACCGCCAACCCGGATCACCTTCCGCTGCTGCAGCTCCTTGAAAATGTTATTCATGCCATACTCTTGGTGTTTATTTCCAATAACTTAGCATGATTGTATGGCGCCGTCGACCAGCTAGCAAACAGGGGTGCGACGGGTGGTTTTGATAGGTAGTACGTACACTGCGATAGTAAAACCCAGTCTCGACGACAGCTGGATGACGGTTTTGATGTCACAATTTGCTGGGATGCTCAGCCTAACAGGCTGTGGCCAGCGCTTTGATTGTAAAATCCGCCTCGGTCGGGCTGCAACAGACCTATCTCGACAAGATGGCATCAGGGTTCGTCAGGGGCTTAAGTTCTCGGCCGGCAAGAGGGCTGCCTGCGCTCGGTATTTCTGGTCGCTTCTATCCCGCCGGAATCCTCGCCGTGGTCGCGAGCTCGTTCCTGTGGTTTGAGATCAAAAGCGCTTTTCAATCGAGATCCTGAAATTGCGTCCCGGCAACGGCACCAACTCTTTTAGAGGTGATGAATGCTGCCTGGCTTCCTCGTCAGTAACATTGGTCGCAGCGAGCCGTATTTTCAAGGACGGTTCATCCGGAAAAGGTGTGAACGTGGTGAAGAGATTTACCAACGTATAATTGTCGGTTGTCAATTCGAGCGGTGCGACATTTGTCTGCTCGGTCGCATGGTCGATTTCACCGCGGAGTTTCAAGTGATCGTTCTCTGCCTCGATGCCAACCAGGAGGCCCAGCGGCGGAATGAATGGCAAATTGTCGTTGCCTGTCACATCTTTTTCGGCTTCCACGAGTTCGACGATCGCATCTGCACGCCAGTTGAATCCACCACCCGAACCAAGATCGGCGTCACCGACGATTTCGTACCCCTTGAACACTGTGTCGGCGGTTTGAAACATGAACTCAGGCAGACCGTCTTGTTCGTTACCAGTTGCGCCGAGAAAGATATAATCGTCATAGGACGTACGGAATGCATTGACTGTCAGTGAAGCATTGTCGGCACCGTACCGGACCGATACCTCCACGCCTTTCGCCTTTTCTATGCCAAGGCTCGCATCTCCCACCTCGAATTGGTTGGTTGCCAGGTGTGGGCCGTTCGAGAAAAGCTCTTCGGTAGTTGGTGCGCGCTCATTAGCCAGCACTGTTCCGCCGACGCGCCATTGCTCGTTTACGTGATAATCCGCTCCGGCCGATACGCTGAACCCGTCGAAGTCACGACTTATACCGTTTGTGCTGTCTTGGTGTGATGTGGTCTCGTACCTTGCGGCACCCTCAAAATGCCAGTCACCGAACTCCGTTTCCTGGAATGTAAAAATGCCCAACTGATCGCTTGTGGTTGGCGGAACGAACGCTTCAGCGCCACTGGCAGAAAACTCGCGGTCACGATACTGAATACCGACAGCGCCCTGCCAGATGCCACGTGTACGTTGCACGAGTTCTGCTCGGATCTCGTATCCTTCATTCGTAAAAACCGTACCGATTTCACCTGAGCCCTCAATTTCCTGATGCTCATAATCTGCATAGCCGGCGAAAATGTTGAACCTTTCAAACCCTGCCCAATCAAGGTCAATTTCACCATTAAGGTCGTAACGGGTCTGGTCGAGGTCGATCGAAACGCCGCCTGCTTCTTCTTCGCCCTCGTCATGACCATGTCCGCCCGGAACACCGTAGGTGGCATTAAACTTTTTCACTGCCACGCCGATGAAACCGCGGCGCCCAACGAAAGACAGCCCTGCCGCAACGGAATCTGACTCAGTATAAGAGTTCTCCAGTGTATCGCGGACCTCCTCTGCTCCTGCTTCTTCACCATCTTCGGCTTCTTCGAGAGCTCTCAACTTCGCGGATTCTGCAAAGCCGGGAATGTCGTAATCGCCGCCGTCGCGCCTTGTCCCTTCGAAATGCAGGATCACACTGGATTGGCCAGCTGTACCGAGCAAAAAGTCCGCGCCGCCTGCGGCTTCATATCCATCGTCAACGCTTGTCGCAGAAACCCGTACAGCACCATCAATTCCATCTTCAGGGATCGTGCGGGGAATCCGACCATCGATAATGTTGACCACGCCCGCTGAAGCAGAACTTCCGTAGCGCAGAATGCCGCTACCGCGAATGACTTCCACCCGTTCTGCGAGGGCAGGCTCAGCGGCCACGGCATGGTCAGGGCTTGCGGCAGCTGCATCAATAGAGCCAATGCCGTTGTCCAAAATGCGGATCCGATCACCGCCCTGGCCACGGATGATCGGACGACTAGCTCCTGCGCCAAAAAATGTGGACGTAATACCGGGCTCGCTTTTCAGGGTCTCGCCGATCGTACCGGCGAGCCGGTCAGCAAGTTCCTCACCGCCCAGAACCGAAACGCCAACAAGGGTTTCATCAACTGACCGGGAGATCGGTGAACCGGTGACGATTATACTGTCCTCGTCTTCTTGTGCGCTGGCCGATGCTAAACAGACGGGTAGTGTACTTATGAGAGCAGCGATCGCGCCAGGGCTGCGGAAAAATTTGCATGACATGATAAACATTCCTGAATCTGATAACGATCGACCCTATAAAAGGGGCCGGTAACCAAAACGAGTAAGGTAGTGCTATCTGATTGCAGGTGGTGCACGCGGTTGGGGCAAGTTAACTGCCACTGTTGACGTGTGCTGAGTTTTAACAAAAGGGGCCGATGTGCACCAGGTGGAGTGCGCCGGAACGGCTATTGGCGATGGTGACACCGCCACGTCATCGCGATCCTGGAGAACTGAAATCGCACATTGCTTGCCATTGTGAAGATGCGGATTGTCGCCGTGCTGCAAGGCATGTGCTGCTGATAAGCCTTGTAAAAGGACAAACAGGACGGCGAACAGGCCGCACAGGCTTTTGGGTAAGGTCATCTGCTTCACCATCGCAGCCATCCTAAAACAAATGTGATATTTTAACAACCAGTTCGTCAGGGTGAAAACCAGGCCAACCGAATGTATTTGCGCTTGTCTTGGGTTCGCCGTTAGAACGCGGTTAAATGAAGTGAGAGGGGCAACCCCTGTGAGCGAAAAACAGCTGACCGTTCTTCTGCCTGTCCTGAACGAAGAAGCGGCGATCGAAAAATTGATCCACGAGATCTTTAAAAAAATGGCCGGCGAACTCGACCTGACCGTGATCGCAGTAGACGATGGGAGTGACGATCAGACGTTGAGCATTTTGCAAAAATTGGCGGGCGATTACGGCGGCCTCAAAATCATCGCGCATCCTCATCGATGCGGAAAAAGTGCGGCCCTTCGTACTGCCGCGTTGGCGACCAAGACCATTTGGATCGGCACCCTGGACGGCGATGGTCAAGATGATCCGGCTGATCTTTTGACCATGACCCGTGAGCTGGATCTCTCCACCGTTGGCGAAATCGGTCTGGTCGGCGGCGTCCGGCGGGCCAGAACCGATGGATCGTCGCGCAAATTTGCCTCCCGTTTTGCCAATGGTCTCAGGCGCAGTCTTTTAAAAGACGATTGTCCGGATACGGCCTGTGGTTTGAAAATTTTGCCAACCCGGCTGTTCCTGTCGTTCCCTTTCTTTGATGCCTTGCATCGCTATCTGCCGGCCTTTACCCGGCATTTTGGGTTTGAAACACGCTATGTGACAGTCGAAAATCGCCCGCGGGACGGCGGCGTTTCCAAATACACAAACTTTGGCCGGGCAATTGCGGGCTTGTTTGATCTGTCGGGCGTCGTCTGGTTGATGCGCCGGACCAAAACACCAGGGCGGGCTTTTGTTGCCGATCAGATAGTGGCAAAACGATAACTGAGGCGACCGCACGGGATTTTTTTGATGGGGCTTTTAGGCACAACACTCGGGCTGAACGATAGCGCCAGGATGCTGACACCGAAAGCGTGGGCGGCGCTAATGGTGATTGCGCTTTTCGCGATTCTGCCGGGTTTTTTTAACCTGCCGACCATGGACCGGGACGAAGCGCGCTACGCGCAAGCCGCCCGGCAGATGATGGAAACTGGCGACTTTATCGATATCCGCTTCCAAGATCAGGCCCGCCATGTGAAGCCGGCGGGTATCTATTGGATGCAGGTCGTGACCAGCGCGCCGTTTGGCGGTCCTGATGCCCCCCAATGGGCCCATCGCTTACCCTCCCTGATCGGCTGCCTGATCGCTATCGGACTGACCGCGTGGCTCGGTGCGCGTGTCGGGGGCGCCCGGGTCGGATTTGGTGCCGGTATACTGATGGCTTTAACGCTGTTGATGTCAGTCGAGGGGCGCACCGCCAAAACTGACGCGATGCTGCTGGCGGCGATAACTTTTGCCCAGGTCGCTCTATACGCCCTTTTTCACCCGCCAAAGAGCGCCCAAAAGAGCAAGTTTGTCGGCTGGCCTCTGGTTTTCTGGCTTGCCCAAGGTGTCGGGTTAATGATCAAAGGGCCGATCATCACCTTGGTTTTTGTCGCGACGATCCTGCCGCTGTGTTTATGGCGGCGCGACTGGAACATCTTAAAGCGTCTGCACATTCCGCTTGGCCTGATCGTCATGTTTGCGGTGGTGATGCCTTGGCTTGTAACGATCACCTGGCAGACACAAGGTGGCTTTATCGAACAATCTCTCGGCCACGCTTTCATGGGTAAGGTCGCCAGCGGTGATGACTCTCATGGTGCCCCGCCGGGCTATCACACGATCGGCTTGCTGCTGACCTACTGGCCGGGCGCATTGCTACTGGTACTCAGCGCAGCCTATGGTTGGATGAAACGGAACGAACCGTTGGTTCAGTTTCTGCTGTGCTGGATTGTTCCCACCTGGATCATTTTTGAAATGGTGGCAACCAAACTACCGCATTACCCGCTGCCGGTTTTTCCGGCGATTGCGATCCTTACGAGTTTGGCAATCTCAGAGGCCGGCACTGTTTTGTCCGGCCGGACGACCAAAATTGCCCACTGCTTGTGCTTTGGCCTTTTTGCCCTCGCCACCAGCCTTCTTGGGATCGTGCCATACTACCTTGCCTCGGAAATGGGCGTTGCGTCGCCAGCAGCGGCCATGGCCGTGGTCGTTGCTGCTCTCATGATCATCACCGCAGGTGGCTTTTTGAGCTTCAGGCCATCGCACGCCCGTCTGCTGCCGCTTGCAGGCGCAACCATACTTTTTTACGTGGCTTTATATGCAGCCACGCTGCCAGCATTCGATAATTTCTGGCTGACACGGGGCCTGAAACGAGAGGCCGCACAGATAACCGGCTGTGACACGGTTGCTTTTGCAACGCTGGGCTATCGTGAACCGAGCGTTGTCTTTAATTTTGGGACCAACACGTTGCTGGCTGTGGGGCAGGAGGGGGTCGATCACCTGCAGGAAAATCCTGACTGCGGACTGATCGCGGTCAGTCAATCTGAACTGGCAGACTTCATCACGACGGCAACGGGCCGCAACCTCCAGGTCAGAGAACTCGGCGTCGTGGACGGCTTCAATTATGTCAAAGGCGATCAACTGACGATGACCTTCTACGCGCTCGCATCATCCAAGTTCGTGCGCCGAGGCGACCAGACATCTCTTAAGTTAACCGCTTTGTCACAAAAAACGAATTGATTAATACTAGTATATTAGTAGATGCTCCAGAATGACAGAACATCTATTGGGATGTCTGTCGCGTTGATTAGGGAGCACAACATGAAACGCACTTTATTGACCTTCGGCGCCGCGGCGCTGGTTTTGACTGGCACGGCCCTCGCGGGCCATCACGAAGATGGCAAAAAAATGCATGAGGGTGAAAAAATGAGCCTCGAGGATAAGTTTGCCATGGTCGATACCGATGGCAATGGCGTCATCACGGAAGCCGAATTCACCGCCCAAGGGGAACGCGCTACCGCGGAAAAATTTGTTAAAATGTCGGGCGGCGACGGCGAGCTGACCATGGCAGAAGTAAAAGCCCATTACGAAATGAAGAAGGCTATGCACAAAGACAAGATGCACGAAAAGCATGGCGATCACGAAGACAAAAAATCTGAGTAGGTCCCCGGAGACACCTTGGCCTGCTGCCCGTCCGAATATATTTTTGGGCGGGCTTTTTTATGCACGCTGCCAGTGGTGATTGTAATCCTCTCCTTTTAAGGGCAGGCTCTGGTCATGCCAGAGCTGCCAGAAGTTGAAACCGTTCGGCGGGGTCTTGCCCCAGTAATGGAGGGCGCGCGGATATTGCGGGTCGAACTACGCCGCGCCGATCTGCGGTTTCCGTTTCCAGACAGTTTCGTTAACCGGTTGACGGGTTGGCGTATCGCCGCCGCGGACCGCCGGGCAAAATACCTGCTCTTCCATCTGACCTCTGGCGAGACACTGATCATCCATCTCGGCATGACCGGGCGGTTCATCGTCGAGGCGGAAGAACTCGACGGCAAGCCAGGTGCCTTTGATCATCTGCTCACCAATATCCCGGCCCATGATCATGTCGTGTTTCACATCGACGGACCTGATGGCGTCGCCAAAGTGACCTACAACGATGTCCGCCGTTTCGGATTTATGGATTTGATTGAGACCGATAAACTTGCCGATAGCACGCATTTTGCCGAGATGGGGCCTGAACCGCTGACCAACTCTTTTTCTGGCGCCAGCCTGAGCGACGCACTGCATGGGCGCAATGCGCCAGTGAAACAGGCACTTCTTGATCAGCGCGTCATTGCCGGTCTCGGCAATATCTATGTTTGTGAAGCGCTCCACCGTGCCGGCATTTCACCGAAACGCAAGGCCAAGTCGGTTGTCGGCAAACGGGCGGAGCGATTAGCGCCAGCGATCCGAGATATATTGACAGAGGCGATACGGGCAGGCGGGTCCACGTTGAAGGATTATGCGGGCGCAGATGGCGCGCTCGGATATTTTCAGCATGATTTCAAGGTCTATGATCGCGCCGGGCAGGAATGCGGGGCGTGCAGCCAGCCTATCAAGCGCATTGTCCAGTCCGGCCGCTCGACTTTCTATTGTTCAAGCTGCCAGCGTTAGCACCGCCAAGGTCCTGCAACTGCTTGGAAAAAACTGCAAAAAAGCGTGTTGACGCGGTATTTCCAGCTCGTTATACACGCGCTCTTAGCTGAATTTTAGACAAGAGTTGATTTAATGGCGAATACCTCATCTGCCAAAAAAATGGTACGGAAAATCGAACGCCGGACAGCCGTAAACAAGACGCGCCGCTCGCGCGTACGCACATTCCTGCGCCAGGTTGAAGAGGCAATCGCATCCGGGGATCTGGCCAAGGCGCAAGCAGCACTGAAAGCTGCCCAACCGGAACTTCACCGGGCCGTCGGCAAGGGTGTTTTCCACAAAAACACGGCGGCAAGAAAACTTTCCCGCCTGTCTGGCCGGGTCAAGGCGCTCGCAAGTTAAATAGCGATACATTCTTTACACGGAATGCCCGCAGCGATAGTTGACGGGCATTTTTTGTGCAGATTCAATGCGATGCACTGATTGCGCTCGCCCTGCGGGATACACATTGTGATGTGATTTGCTAACGCCAAGCAACCAATTGGCTTTTATTACAGATGAAAATTATTCACGTAGATCCGTTACACAGGAAATTATTGTGTTCCAGAAATGATTTATAAATCAACGTGTCAACCATGATGCCCCCGAATCGGATTCAAAAAAAAGTCCCACTTCCTAACTGGAGCAGCAAATATCTGTTGCGAAAGTGGTTCCGAAAGCTACTATAGCAATATGGCGGTAACGGAACATTTCACCATCTTCTGATTTTCTAAATTGGGGCAAGATGAGATTTTCGGAAACGGCCTGGCGCTGTCGTCGGGAGCGATGGGGTCGGTTCTAGTTTATTTCAATAGGTGCAGAATTGCCAGGATGAAGGAAAAGTTTCCTTCGTGACAGAGAGTTCTGCATTAAAACTGAGTGGGCACAAACCGAAGAGTGGGCACGAAATGATAAATGCAACAGACAAAAAACTAAAAATCGGGGGAAATGGGAGAAGTATAGTTAAGCTGCAATTGCGGCGCTGTTCGATCAGCATTCTTTATAAAAAGATGGTCTATTAGTTAGGCTAGGTAAACCCGGCGGGGTCGCCTGCCACTCATTCAAATATCTCCAAAGATTATATTCTGCGCACAGACTTATGTAGCGTTCGGATAGCTGCGCGCGCACGAGGACACTAATGTTGACCGAAACGGAACTCCAGAAATTCAGCGTCTATAAAACTGCCTTGAAAACCAGATACGGTGATGCCGTTTATGATAGCTGGTTCAAGGCATTGTCTTTGCTCAAACTCCAGAACGGCCATGCGGTGATAGGAGCGCCATCGAAGTTTTCCGCCTCCCAGATCACGGAGCGTTTCTCCAGCGGAATGTTCGAACTGTGGCACAAGGAGATTGGCCCGATTTGCCAGATTTCTATTCGTGGCAATAAAGATCTGCAAAAGTACGTAGAAAGATCGGCGCCAATACACGATGGCTATCGTGAAAAACGAGGTGCCGTCAGCATCCCACGGTCAATGCCCGCAAAAACATCTGACCTATTCAGCAAGAAATCCACAGAAAGCCCCGGCGCGGCTAAACCGGTGTCGGCGTCTGGCGGTTTCACGCCGTCCCTGGCATCGCCGCTAAACGCGGCGCTGACATTCGATAGGTTTTGTATCGGTGAGGCAAACCGCGTGGCATTTGTCGGTGCACGGAATGTAGTTGAGAGAACCGACGATAGAATGTTCTTCCTTTTCGGTGGTTCGGGCCGGGGAAAGACGCACCTTTTGAATGCCATCGGCCATGAGTGGCTCACGCGCCATGCGCAGGACAATGTCCTTTATCTGACCTACGACAATTTGCTCAACGGATATGTCAGCGCCGTTCTGTCAAAAAGCGTGCCTGAATTGCGGGCTTATCTTGATCGAATTGACATCCTTCTCGTTGATGACATTCATCTACTCCGCGGACGCAAGGCGACACAAGAAGAGTTGCTGTGCCTGGTCGACAGGTTAATCTCCTGTGGCAAGACAGTTGTTATCGCTGGTGCGATGGCGTCGACTAAACTTGCTGAAACCGGTCTCAATCAAAGATTGGCGGACCGGATCGGCGGCGGTGCCTGCGTCCCTGTCGAAAAACCTGATCTTCAGTTACGTATGAAAATCCTGCGGCAAATGGCGGAACAAGACGCAACCCGTATTGACTTCGTTTGTGATGAAGCCGCATTGCAGATTGTTGCTCGGCGGTGCGACAATTCCGTTCGTGAACTCGAAGGCGCTTACCGACTTTTGAGATTGAATGCCAAGGCCGATAAACGCAGCGGTAACGCACGCCAAATGACTGAAGACCGAGTCAAAGCTCTAATCAATGAGCATCTGAGCTGCCGTCCAAGGGAGGTCACGTTGGAAGACCTGAAGTCCCGGGTCGCCAGCACTTTTGGCTTGTCGGTGCGGGATCTTGAAAGCCGAAAACGCATGCAGCCAATTGTCAAAGGCCGTCATGCATTTTGCCTTCTCGCACGTCGGCTGACAGAAGCACCTTTGAAACAAATCGGCGCGGTCATTGATCGCGACCACACAACGGTGCTCTCGAGCATCGATCGAGGAGAGGTCTTGGCAGAAACAAATCCGGTTTTCGGAGACCGGATTTCACAGCTTATGGAAGAGTTTGAACGCTAAATCCCGCCATATTGGGTCGCCGGGGCTTTCTATCTCCTCGGCGACTGTCTATAGTTTCTCCCCTTATACCGATGGGTTCCGCCTTTACCCATGTGCCGAACCCGTGTTTCTGGGAGCTGGGGTGCAACCCCTCAGGTATAACCTTATTGGAGAGATCTGACGTTATGAAGGTCATTATTGAACGGTCTGTTTTTTTGAAGGCCCTGGGTCATGTGCAAAGCGTTGTTGAACGGCGCAACACCATTCCGATTCTCTCCAATGTCCTCCTGCAGGCCGAAGGCGGCTCACTGGCGCTGACCGCAACGGATCTGGATATTGAGATTGCCGAACACGTTGGCGCAGATGTTGAGCAACCAGGCGCAATCACGGCTTCCGCACTGACCCTTTATGAAATCGTTCGGCGCCTGCCCGAAGGGGCACAAGTTTGTCTTGATACGGACAGCGATGCCAACAGGTTGAAACTGTCCGCCGGTAAATCTGATTTTTCTTTGGCCGTGCTGCCGGATCAGGATTTCCCTAGTCTTACCGTCGATGGCGAGGGCACGGCATTCACCATGCCGGCACAAGACTTGAAACGTCTTATCGACAAAACCCGGTTTGCCATGTCACAGGAAGAAACCAGATACTACCTGAATGGCGTATACCTACACGCCGTCAATGACGGGGAGACGTCGCTCCGGGCGGTTGCGACAGACGGCCACCGGCTGGCGCGCCTTGATTGCCCGTTGCCGGATGGTGCGGCCGATATCCCCGGCGTTATTGTGCCGCGCAAGGCGGTGACGGAATTGCGCCGGCTTCTCGATGACGCAAGTGACACTGTCGATGTGACGGTTTCAGAGGCAAAAGTGCGTTTCGCCTTTGACGAGGTCACACTGACAAGCAAACTGATTGATGGCACCTTTCCTGACTATCAGCGGGTCATACCGGATGGAAATGACCGCGTGTTGAAAGTGGAGACCTCGGACTTCACCAAGGCGGTTGACCGGGTATCGACGGTTTCTGCCGACAAGACACGCTCCGTCAAGCTGGTGATCGAAGCCGACAATATGCGCCTGATGGTCAACAATCCCGAAACCGGCAGCGCCCAGGAAGAATTAAGCGTAGATTACGCATCGGAGCTTCTTGAAATTGGTTTCAACGCCAAATATCTGATTGATGTTGCCGGCCAGATCGATGGCAAAACCGCAACATTCGAATTTTCTGATCCGTCCTCGCCGACGATCATTTCCGATGAAGAAGACGTTCAGGCGCTCTACGTGCTGATGCCGCTTAGGGTCTGACGGTCCGCCATGGTGCTTAGGGTTCGGCGTATCACTCTGAACGATTTTCGTTCTTACATTGCGCTGTCCCTGCCCCTTGAAAAGAAATCTATTGTCCTGACCGGGCCGAATGGCGCCGGCAAAACCAACCTTCTTGAAGCCCTTTCTATGTTGTCCGCCGGGCGCGGCATGCGCCATGCGCGCCTCGCAGAGATCGCCCGCCAAGGCGGTGGCGGCGGCTGGGCCGTTACCGCTGTTTTGGGGGATGACGTGGATGAAGAGGTCACCCGTCTTGGCATTGGAATTGAGAGCCTCGCAGCGGACAAGCGTCTTGTCAGGATCGATGGTGCGCACGCCTCCGGACCGACTGTTCTGCTCGACTATCTGAGCTTTCTCTGGCTGACACCCGCACAGGATCGTCTGTTTATGGAAGGGCCATCGGAGCGCCGGCGGTTTCTTGATCGGATGATCCTCGCCCATGATGCTGCGCATGGCAAAGCAGCGGCAGCGTATGAAAAGGCGATGCGCCAGCGGACAAAGTTGCTGGAGAACTTCCGTCATGCTGACGAGGCCCTGCTCGCAGTTTTAGAGCGACAAATGGCAGAGGCAGGGGTCGCAATCGCGGCTGCTCGCCGAGAGATGACGAGCCGTCTGGCTGGTGCGGCTGGCGCGGTCGGATCGCGCCATTTCCCGGTCGCCGAGCTGGCGCTGGCAGGTAGTCTCGAGCAGGATCTGGCAAATCATCCGGCTGCGGAGGTAGAAGAGGAATATGAGGCCCGGTTGATGGCTGGGCGTCGCCGTGATGCGGACGCAGGTCGCGCCCTTGAAGGGCCGCACCGCTCGGACCTGATCGTTAGCCATCGCGACAAAGCGCAGGCCGCGCGGCTCTGTTCAACCGGCGAGCAGAAAGCCTTGCTAATCGGATTGGTTTTGGCCAATGCCAAAGCTGTCGCCAGGCTTCAGCGTGGCATTCCGCTGATCCTCTTGCTTGACGAAGTCGCCGCACATCTCGATCCGGAGCGCCGTGCCGCTCTGTTTGATATTTTGCATGAAACGGGACTTCAGACCTTCATGACCGGCACTGAGGCCGACCTGTTTGACGCTTGGGGGACCCGTGCTGAACATCTTGATGTGCGTGACAGTCAACTGATAAAAATCACTTTTTAACGGTCCGTGCAAACCACGTTAAAAAACCAAAAAGCTTGCCAATAGCGAGCGAAAGGGGCATATACAGCTAATAAAATGCGCCTTGGTACACGAATCTACTTGGCATAACCACAGCCGTTATTAGACGTCTCCAACGCGAGGTTTTAACGCGTCTTGGGCATTCGCCGCTCGAGGGCGACAATGGCAAGACTGGAGACAGAAGATGGCGACTGGCACCGTAAAATGGTTCAATGCTCAAAAGGGTTATGGTTTCATTCAGGCAGATGAGGGCGGTAAAGACGTTTTCGTTCATATTTCGGCCGTTGAAGGCGCGGGTCTGTCCACGCTGAATGAAGGCCAAAAGGTCTCTTACGAACTGGAAGAAGGCCGCAACGGCAAGGTCGCCGCAGCCAATCTTCAGGTCGCCGACTAAGCGTCAATTCGAGCCGATTTTGAGATCATTTGCTGGTTATTTTGCAGGCCGCAAAAATTTCCTGAAGTGCATATAAAACAAAGGAAAAAAACATTTCCTTTCGTTGGACCTCGCGCGCCAATTCAGGTAGATTTGGCCGACTCGATCTTGTGTCTTTCAAGCAGGAAATTATGGCTTCCGAACCGGCAGAAATATTGCCCGAAAACGACTCCGATATGAATGATAGTGAAGACTATGGTGCTGACTCAATCAAGGTCCTCAAGGGCCTTGACGCTGTCCGCAAACGACCCGGCATGTATATCGGCGACACTGATGACGGCTCCGGTCTGCACCACATGGTGTACGAGGTTGTGGACAACGCAATCGACGAAGCGCTGGCTGGTTATTGCGACACGGTTGAGGTAACGCTGAACGAAGACGGGTCAGTTTCCGTCAGCGACAATGGTCGCGGTATCCCGACAGCCATCCACGAAGAAGAAGGGATATCGGCGGCTCAAGTGATCATGACGCAGCTCCACGCCGGCGGCAAATTTGACCAGAATTCCTACAAGGTTTCGGGCGGTCTTCATGGCGTTGGTGTCTCTGTCGTCAACGCCTTGTCCGACTGGCTCGATCTGACGATCTGGCGCCGCGGCAAGGAACACAAGATGCGTTTCCACTATGGCGAGGCTGAGGCAGATCTTGTCGTCGTCGCAGATGCAGACAAGACCGGTACACAAGTAACCTTCCACCCGTCTGACACGATCTTTACTCAGACGGAATATGACTTTGAAACACTGGAAAGGCGGTTGCGCGAATTAGCCTTCCTGAATTCAGGTGTCACCATCACTTTGCGAGACGAACGCCACGCTGATGCCCGCGAGGAAGTGATGTATTACGAAGGCGGTCTCGAGGCCTTCGTCAAATATCTCGACACCGCAAGAAACGCACTGCTCGATGCGCCCGTCACCTTCACAGCCGACAAGGATGGGGTCACCATTGAAGTCGCGATGTGGTGGAATGACTCGTATCACGAAAAGGTTCTCTGTTTTACCAATAACATCCCGCAGCGCGATGGCGGTACGCATCTGGCCGGGTTCCGCGCGGCACTCACCCGTGTCGTCAATGGTTACGCCACGTCATTCGGTGTGCAGAAAAAAGAAAAAGTAACACTGACAGGGGACGATGCCCGCGAAGGTCTCACCTGTGTCCTGTCGGTAAAAGTCCCGGACCCGAAATTCTCGTCCCAGACCAAAGACAAACTCGTCTCGTCTGAGGTGCGGCCGGTCGTCGAGAGCGTGGTTAACGAGCAATTGTCCAACTGGTTTGAAGAACACCCGTCTGAGGCGAAACTTCTTGTACGCAAGGTTGTCGAAGCTGCTGCGGCGCGCGAGGCTGCCCGCAAGGCGCGTGAATTGACCCGCCGCAAGGGCGCGCTGGATATTTCCTCGCTCCCCGGCAAACTCGCTGACTGTCAGGAACGGGACCCGGCCAAGTCAGAAATTTTCATCGTCGAGGGTGATTCCGCCGGCGGCTCAGCCAAACAAGCCCGTAACCGCGAGAACCAGGCGATCCTGCCGCTGCGCGGCAAGATCCTCAATGTAGAGCGCGCTCGCTTCGACCGCATGCTTTCGAGCCAGGAAATCGGCACAATGATTACCGCGCTTGGCACCGGCATTGGCCGGGACGATTTCAATATCGATAAATTGCGCTATCACAAGGTGATCATCATGACTGATGCTGACGTCGATGGTGCCCATATCCGCACACTGCTGTTGACTTTCTTCTACCGCCAAATGCCGGAACTGGTCGAGCGCGGCTACCTCTACATCGCCAATCCACCATTATACAAAGTGATGCGCGGCAAGTCGGAACAATACCTGCTCGATGATGAGGCGATGGAAAATTATCTGTTTGGGGAAGGTATCGACGGCGCGCAACTGGAGCTTGCCACAGGCGAGGCAATTACCGGTAATGATCTCGCTGATGTTATCGAAAAAGCCAGAGCCTTTGAAAAACAGCTGGACCCCTTTCCGGCGCGGTTCTCCCGTGATGTCATCGTTCAGGCAGCCCTGGCCGGCGCCATGGGCGAACTCATTGAGGATCAGGTGACGGCTGATAAGGTCGCAGCCCGCCTCGATATGGTGGCGGACGAGGTCGAGCGCGGCTGGAAGGCAAAGCTTGACGGGAACGGCGGGTTTTCGGTCGAGCGCGAAGTGCGCGGTGTCACGGAACTCCATGCGCTGCACACGGAGCTCATCGCCAATGCTGATGCTCGCAAACTTGCAGAAGCCACAATTGCGATACAGAGTATTTTTGCGGCGCCGGCTGTGTGGCGGCGCAAAGACGATACTGTCACACTGTACAGCCCGGCCAATTTGCTCGACGCTGCGCGTGCAGCCGGCGAAAAAGGCATCACCCTGCAGCGCTATAAAGGCCTCGGTGAGATGAACCCGGATCAATTGTGGGAGACTACTCTCGATGAGAATGCCCGGCTGCTCTTGCAGGTCAAGATCGATGCCGCCGACAAGGCCGACGACGTCTTCTCCCGACTAATGGGCGATGTCGTTGAGCCGCGCCGCGCATTCATCCAAGAAAACGCCTTGTCAGCACAGCTCGACATATAGCGGCATATTCAGTCCTCATTTCCGCCGTCACCGGCCAGGACCCATCCGGTGCTCATCGTTCATCGCAGACATATGACCGTACATGGCGGCCGAGTTTTCAAGGGGGCACAAAAAAGAAGCGCTGCAGGGCGATGTCGCAGCGCTTCTTTCCGTCCAGCCAGGCTTTTGTCACTCGGCTGGATATAGAACTCTTTCTGAGATACTAAAATCATCATCGTTCACCTCAAAGCTGACCTGATCCCATGTGGGCGGGCCCATCAAGGCGCTGCCGTTCACAAAAGCAAATCCGTCTCTTGGCAACCCTTGCGGTGACACATCAAAGGCGCCGTTGCCGTTGATATCGTGCCAGACGGACAAGGAATAGATGCCTGGCGCAACATCTCTCAGGCGGTATGTATGCGCGCCGGCAGAGACTTCTTCATCGCGCTTGCCGCTGGTCGTTGCGGCTGTTTGAAACTGGTCTTTGGTCTGTATTCCGACGTAAAGCGTGCCGCCGGCGCGGATGCCCGAGAGGTTGACGGTAATGTCCGCGGCCAGTGCTTGCCCGGCCATTAAAACAAGGCACGAACAAAGCATCCCTCCGGCAAGTGAGGTGGTGTTCATGGCGACATCTCCAATTAAATATGTGTTATCGTTATTGACAATAACTTTATAATGCAAAGTTAAATATGGTGCAACCCCCAACGCAGCAATTTCTTACGAGCCCACAATTGATGACAGGCTGCGCCAACGCTGCGATAGTATAGCTTAAGGAGAGATCTATGGGGTTGCTTGTTGTGCTGCTTGGCGCGATTGCCGGAGCGATCTATGCGCTGGTCCGTTTTATGAGTGCCGCCAATGAAGGCCGGGAAGCAATCAGTGACATCAAAGGGGCAGTGAGGCGCGGCAAATGGTCGAAACAAATTGACAGCCGCTTAGTTGAAAATCTTGACGACCCGCGTGATGCCGCAGCGGTCCTGATGGTTCAGATCGCGGCCTATGACGGCGAGATCACGACGCGCCAAAAGGACGCAATTACCGGTCTGATGATGCAGCATTTTCATGCCTCGCGCGAGGAAGCGGAGGGGCTCTATTCGTTTGGACGAATGGCAATCGGACAGATCAATGATGCGGCCAATGCTCTTGGCAAAATGATACGCCCGGTCAAGGAAGCGCTGACCCTTGACGAAATGAAAGAGCTGGCAGTGATGCTTGAAGAAGTATCTGAAGTGGAAGGTCCGCCAACGGAGCGTCAACGCGATCTGATCGTGCAAGTGCGCCGAGCGCTATCGCTAGATAACGTACACTGAAGGAGTAGTTTAGATCAGCCGGTATTCTGCTTCCAGCAGTTTGTTGCCGGTTCGTCTGACGGCGCCAAGCGACACCTGCCGCTCAAGGTGGGCTTGAACATTAAGCGCCGCAGCGAGGTGAAGCACCTCGTCTACGTCGGCATAAACCGTTGATACCACGTCCATAATCCGAGTTTTGCCTTTTTTAAGTTCATTCATGATCTGGCCATCACGCATCTGGCGATGTACTTTCACGGCACGGACGAATTTCTGTGGTGTCATGACCGGCGCGCCGTGGGTTGGGTAATAGATCATGTCATCGCGCTCAATAAGCAGATCGAGGCTTGCATAGTAATCTGTCATATTGCCATCTGGCATGGCGACAACGGTCGTTGCCCAGCCCATAATATGGTCACCCGTAAAAAGTGCCTTCTCTAAAGGCAAGGCGAAGCAAAGATGATTAGAAATGTGCCCTGGTGTCGCAAGCGCTTCAAGCGACCACTCCTGCGTTGAAATGATGTCACCATCCTTCATGACAACATCCGGCGCATAGGAAAAGTCGGACCCTTCATCAAGAAGCGGCGCTGCTTCTCCTTCCTTACTCGGATGTGCCTTGGCGCCGTAAACGGGTGCCCCAGTCGCCTCTTTCAACGCAGCAACCCCGCCGCAATGATCTTTATGCGTATGTGTGACGAATATGCGCGTAATCTGCGCGCCGGCAGCATCAAGCAGCGCCTCAAGATGAGCGTCATTCGCAGGGCCCGGATCGATAACAGCGACGCTCTTTGTCCCGACCAGATAAGTGCCTGATCCGGTAAACGTGAACGGTCCAGGATTGTCGCAGATAACCCTGCGCACCAAAGCGGAGAGCTGATCCGGTGCGCCGTAAGTAAAATCAAATGCATTAACGAAAGGAATGCTCACGCGGCTTTATCGGTGCGCAGCTGCCCAGCCACAAAGTCTCGAAAAGCCTTGGCCAGCGCATTCATCGCCATATGCTTGTCATGATGCGGCAGGGCGGTCGGCGGTCCCATATCGGTTTTATTGACGTCGACAACATATATGCGCCCGTCCTTGCGATCCCTTAGGACATCAAGCCCGCCAAAATCGAGGTTCATAGCAGCGGCAAAGGCCACGATCTTGTTTTCTTCCTCAGCGGAAAATTGCGCGGCAGCGTGCGTGAGTTCGACCCGGAAATTGTCGTTCGAAAAACGTTCAACAGAAGTCCTACGTTTCAGATAAACCACCGGAATTCTGCCGGCCACGATCGGTGTGCGGATGTCCGTATAAATGCGGCCATCTTCGGTGTTATCGATCAGGCGCTGATACACATATCCCTTGCGCGGCGTGTAATAAGGGCAAGGCAGTATCTGTCCGTCATGAACGCCGTTGCGCTCGGATTTTTGCAAGGCTAGGCCGGAATGCGTCATCGGGTCCACATCGAGGGAGTAACCGAAAACGTCTTCAAAATGCCGGCCAACGGTGCTTTTGCGGATGTCAAGACAGGTGCCGTTCAGAACCGGCTTGCCAGCCGTCTGCATCGGCAGCTTATCGGCAAATTCGCTGTCCTCGAAATAAAACAGAATGTCGGCCTCGGCCGGACTACGCACAATATCCATCCCGGCCAGCTGGCTGACCGGCCAGATCGCATACCAAGGATACGGCATCGCCGGCGCAAAACAGATACGAGTGCGCGGGTGCCTTCCGGCACTGAATTGCGCGCGCGCAAAACGTGCGGTGGTAATTGCTTTCACTTCAGCAGCAAAGCTCGCACCCCTGGCAAATTCTCTGATGAATTCGCTGTTAAGAAGTATTTCCGCACCGGTTTGTTTAACGACGATCCGACCGTCTTTCAGGGCAAAGTCTCTCAGCACAGCGTAACTCCGCCAGGTCACATGAATGAACCTGATTATCTTGCCACGATAATATACCCGCAAAAAGTGAAAAATATCTGTCTACGGCCTCACTTTTGCGAAGTCACGGACATGTGTTCCAAACGTAAACAACCCGTTAACTATCTGCTCGTCGCGATCGTCATTATGGTGCTGATGCACTGTGCTGATCTGCTGGTCTCGTCGGCCCAGGCGCAAACAGGTCAGCCCTCCGCAGAGATCGGCGGTGTCGCGCTGGGTGAAAATCTTGGTGGGGTGCTCGACCGGGTCTTTGTGGCAGCGCCGCCCAATTGGCAGTTCACCGTTGCGCTGACGCCGGGCAGTTTCTTGGATTGCGGGTCAGGCATGGCGGTGGCGCAAACGGCTGATGACGGCAGGGATGTTTTCCCGGTGAGTTGCGGTGTCACGCTGACAGAAACCCTGGTCATTCCCTCAGCCAGTCGTCCCGCGCAACTGATCATCCACTATTAAGCCTTACTTGGCGGCAAGCGATTTAAATATCGCGCGCTGGCCTGAAATATCGTAGCCGCCTGACCGAGCTTCCTCGATGAGCGTATCGGCCGATATACCCGCACGCGCCAGCGCCATGGCGCGGATGATGGTCGATCGCATGCCGCTTTTACAAAAACCGAGCACTTTGGCCTTATCGCGGCTGGCATCCGAGAATGCCTGAAGCTGCTCAATCGAGAGCCCTGCCGCCGTAACCGGTATATATATATAAGAAAGAGCAACCGCCTCAGCCGCTGCCGCAAGGTGCTCAGCTAGCGGTTGGCCCGGTTCTTCGTGGTCAGGCCGATTATTAATGATCAGGTCAAAGCCCTTGCTCTTAAGTAACACGATGTCTTCGGCGTTGATTTGCGCAGAGACGTAAAAACCGTTTGAGAGCTGTTTGAATTTGTCTGTCATAAACTTATCCAGGGCTTGTCAGGCCGCTGTATTATGCCCTGAATACAAGCGCAATGGTCAGCCGCTAGGAAGCGCAGAAATATAGCGGCAGGCCGAGATCAAAGTTTTCAACCCCTGCTGTGCAAAAAGAACATTGCAGAAAAAAAACTATCGGTATAAACGCCAGTTCTCCCGGATGGGGCGTCGGCAAGTGGTAAGCCAACGGTTTTTGGTATCGTCATTCGGAGGTTCGAATCCTCCCGCCCCAGCCAACCTTTCTGCTTATTAATATTGTGCTAACAATCATTTGCCATGGACAAATATTGTGCCGGTATTCGGAGTGTTCCGTTTACCACAATTTAGGAACAGCCATGGCAGAGATTTTCTGACGCACGTCGCCAATTTGCCACGCCGTGCTCGGGCAAGTCATTATTGATTTGCGCCGCTCAAGGAACTCCGCTAATCTGTGATTTAATAACAGACCTTGATCGGTCGTTGGGGTGGGCAAGTCCTGAGAAGTGACGGTTTTTTTGAATTGATCGAAATAAAGCATTGCCTTTTGCTATATTATTTCACAATCATTAACCGGGGCTTTGACGGGACACAGTATTACACACCCCATATGTGACGCCCTTGGGTGTTACACTCTGGCGCGGCGCTACACTTGTTAGGGCCGACATTACGGGTTTTTGGGTGGCGATCATGGTGGTCGTTACCGTCTGACCGAAGCAATGCAGTAGGTGAGCAGATGATAAAAAAGATTGCTTTTTTGGGAACGGCTATAGCGATGGCTACAGCGGTTGCGATGCCGGCAGCGGCCCAGTTTAGCTCCGCAGTTAATGAGGCGAAAACGACTCAAAACGAAGCGAAGCGCTCTCAGCAAACAATCGACAGGCTGGATGACCAAACGTCAGAGCTGTTGAATGAGTATCGGGCAAATCTCAAACAATTTGAGTTGCTGTCCCGTTTCAACAAAACCCGGGCGGCTGAGATCGAAAGTCAGAAAAATCAGATCGGACGTGTTCAAGAGGACCTTGAAAACGTCGGGACCTTGCAGCTCGCCATGCTCCCGCTGATGGAAGATATGCTTGATGATCTGGAGCTGTTCGTTGCAGCCGATACGCCGTTTAACGAGAACGAACGCGATGAACGTATTGCCCGGTTGCGTACCGTGATGGCCGATTCTAATCAAACGGCCGCTCAACGGTATCGCCTGATTGTCGAGGCCTACCAAATTGAGAACGAATATGGTCGCACGGTAGAATCGTATGAGGGTGAAATTGACGCACCCGAAGGCGCACTATCCGTTGAATTTCTGCGGGTTGGACGGTTGGCGTTGATTTACAAAAACGCTGACGATTCAATTCTGCGTATTTACGATCCGGCAGCAGGCGATTTCGTTGATCTGTCGAAATCATTTCTTGATGATGTCCGCTTCGGCTTCCGGGTCGCGAAGCGACAGACTGCACCAGCCCTTCTAACTGTTCCGGTTAAGGCACCGGCACAGGTTCAGTAACGGCAGCATGCGAAAAGGAATTAGTGACATGAAAGTTATCCGTACCCTAGGCATTTCACTCATCGCAGGTGCTGCTGTAGTTGCAATGACCAGTGTTGCGTCTGCGCAAACACTAAGCGATGTATTGAACAACGCACGTGCTGAACGCGAAGCGGTCAGAACTGAAAACGCCCAACGTGAATCTGACTTTTTGCGAGAGCGCAACACGCAGCAGCAAAAACTTTCGCAGATTAAACGGCAGGTGAATGCAGCAACGGCCGAAAGCGACCGTCTGCAGGCTGAGTTCGATACCAACCGTGAAACAATTCAAACTCTACAAGACGAGCTCAAGACCAAACAGGGCGAATTTGCTGAATTGTTTGGGGCGGCACGTTCCGCGGCGAACGAGTTGGCGCTGCAACTTGATGAGTCAATAATCAGTGCCCAGTTGAGAGATCGTACCGGGCCTTTGCGCGAGACTGCGACAAGTGAAACGCTGCCACGCATTGAAGAGCTTGAAGAGTTTTACCTGACCATGCTCGAAGAAATGACCGAGCAGGCCAATGTTGTAAAATTTAGTGCAACGGTAAAAAGCGCTAAAGGCGAGGATGCGCAACGTGATGTGACCCGTATCGGTCCATTTGCGGCGTCTTCCGGCGGTAACTTCATGGTCTTCAAAAAAGACGTCGGTAAGTTGGAATTCCTGTCCCGCCAGCCAGGTGCAGGGGCAAATGACGCAGCGCGCAAAGTCGAGAACTATACAGGCGGCGGTTATGTTGGCGCCACGATTGACCCGTCTTTGGGACAGCTGCTGGCTTTGTCTGTACAGACACCAACGCTGGCCGAAACTGTCGATCAGGGCGGGCCGGTTGGGTACACAATCCTTGGTGTGCTCGCAATCGCCGGTGCCTTCGGCATTTTGCGCTTGCTGTCACTGATGGGTACGTCTGGCGCGGTGCGCGGCCAGATGCGTAAGAAAAATGCCAGCAAGGGTAACCCGCTTGGGCGCATTATGATGGCGTATCAATCCAACACATCTGCGGATGTCGAAACATTGGCCTTAAAACTCGATGATGCAATTTTGAAAGAGGTGCCGAAGCTCGAAGGTGGCTTGAACCTTGTCAAGGTCGCAGCAGCTGTTGCGCCTCTGATGGGCCTCCTTGGCACTGTGATCGGCATGATCCAGACCTTCCAGCAAATCACCTTGTTCGGCACGGGCGATCCGCAAATCATGGCGGGCGGTATTTCCGTCGCTCTGGTGACGACGGTGCTCGGTCTGGTCGCGGCGATACCGCTGTTGCTGATCCACGCCTTTGCCGCTGGTGCTGCACGCACCGTGACGCAAATTCTGGAGGAGCAGGCTGCGGGCATGATCGCCGAGCACGCTGAGTCGAGATCTTAAGTCTAACGTGAGAAAGGAGCTCGGCTCATGCTCGAGGTCTTAAATCCCGCAAATGCCTTCGACTCGATACGGCAGTTTCTGCAAGCTGGCGGCGACGTTCTTATGGTTATTATGGTGGCCACTTTTGTGATGTGGGCCCTGATCCTGGAGCGCGTGATTTTCTTCTCGACCGCAGCTGGCGGTGTCAAGAAACGGGCAGTGAGAACCTGGTCGAACCGTAGAGATCACGCTTCTTGGTATGCCTTGGCGGTTCGTGACAAGCTTCTTTCTGAAGTCAAAATTGCAGCCAATCAAAACATTACCATGATCAAGGGCTTGGTTGCGATTGCCCCGCTTTTGGGTTTGCTCGGAACGGTTACCGGCATGGTTGAAGTGTTTAATGTGATGGCTGTCACCGGGTCTTCAAATGCACGCTTGATGGCCGGCGGGATTTCCAAAGCGACAATCCCGACCATGGCTGGTCTGGTTGCGTCTTTGTCAGGCATATTGATGATCAACTTCCTGGAAGCCAATGCACGGCGCACCGTCGCAGACACAGCGGATGAACTCGACAAGACGGTGGGAGATTGATGCAATGATTGATCGCAAACGCATCAAACGGCCGGAAGAGTCCTCTGAAGTCAATGTCACACCGTTGCTCGACATCGTGTTCATCATGCTGATCTTCTTTATCGTGACGGCAACGTTTGTCTATGAGGATGGATTTCAGCCCAATTTGCCGGAACCTACTCCGGAAAATGATGTGAGCAACCCACCGCCGACGCTGTTGTTGTATGTGCAGGCGGACGGCTTTGTTCGTGTAGATGACGTCCGTCTTATCGATCCGAAATCGGTCAAGCCGGTTGCGGATGAATTTCTTGCGTCAAAACCTGACGGGTTGATTCAGATCACAGCGGCACCGGATTCAAAAAGTGGCGTGGCGGTGACAGTGCTTGACCAGGCGCGGCAGGCCGCAACGCAAGGACAGCCGGTTATTATTGCTAAAGCGGCAGAGTAATCTCTGAAGCTTCGATGTTTGTTGAGTTAACAGTTCTGACAGGGGCCGGATATGGCAAGAAGGCAATTTAGCAAATCAGGTGCAGACGATGACGATGTCAACGTAACGCCGCTGCTTGACATCGTTTTCATCATGCTGATCTTTTTTATTGTGACCTCCACGTTCATTAAAGAGACCGGTACTGACGTCTTGCGTCCGGATGCTCTGACCGCGGCTAAAATTCCGCTGATTTCCCTCCTCGTTGCGATCAACGATCAGGACGAAATCTGGGTTAATCGCGAACAGGTCGCTTTGGACGAGGTTGAATTCAAGGTGCGTGATTTGAGACGTGAAACACCAAACGGAAATGCTGTTGTTCAGGTAGACCAGGACGCTCGGTCTGAGCTGATGTTGGATGTGATCCAAAAGATCAAAGATGCCGGTGTTGATGAAGTATCAATCGCGACAACGAGTGATTCATAGGAAGACAAACTATGACTTCTATTATTAGACTTATCGCAGGAGTGCCGTTGGCGGGCTTGGTGACAGTGATTCTGTTTCTGGTGATGTATGCCCTGATCAGCAGCGAAGCTGAGCTGGCGGACAAAAAAGATCCAGTAAAAATTAATCTTGGCCGAAAAATTCAAGATACAGATCTTGCCAATCAGAATCAGTTTGACCGGCCGCAACTCGATCAGCCGCCGCCGCCGCCACCCGCGATCAACAATGCCGATTTTAAACCGGAAGTCGAGGGTGTGCAGGCCGTGACGCCATCATTCGATACCAAAGTTGACATCGGTTCAGGCTTTAATCCCGACCGGGATGCGCAGCCGCTGGTCAGGATTCCGCCTCAATACCCTGATCGATGTCAGGGAAGAACAGATCCGGGTGTGAGGAAGCGTGTTCGAGTGGAATTCGATGTGACGACCGACGGCCAGACAACTAGCCCGCGCGTTCTCTCGAGTGACGATTCCTGTCTTGACAGATACGCGACACGGGCCGTGTTGCGCTGGAAGTACCAGCCAAAAATCGTCCAGGGAGAACCTCAGCCGAGGATCGGTGTGCAGACAACATTTATCTTCATTCTGGAAGAATAACAGTTAAGGATTAGTGCGCCTGCAGACGGTCGCGAGAAACGGTTAACAGTATGAGCAATTCAATGAGCAAGATTAGCTGGAAAAACCTGAAAGCGTTTATGGCCGCTATCATACTGGTTGGCGGAACCGTCACGGCAACGGCCACCATGTCGCCCGCCGCTGCACAAGGAAACCCGACCTTAGGTCCCACCGTTGCTCGTGAGCTGACTAAGGCGTTTGAGATCATTCAAGCGACACCTGATCCGACGGATGCTGATTATCGCGCAGCTCTTGCCATCATGGAGGCATTGATCCGCGACCGTGGCGGCAATATGAGCCCGTATGAAAGGGCAACTACCTATGAATTGATTGGTTCGTACAAGTCGCAATTGAATCCGCCAGACTATACAGCTGCCTTGCGGGCGTTCGAAAGCGCGCTCGCAGAGCCGAATGCACTTCCAATCCAACGCGAACGGCAGATCCGATACTTTGTTGCACAGCTGTATTTTCAACAGGAGCGTTATCCTGAGGCGATACGGTTTCTTCGCGAGTATATCGATTTTCAAAATTCACAAGGTGCGGCAATCAATGCGAATACGTACTATCTATTGGCGGCAGCTTATGTCGCTACAGACAACTATAGCGGCGCTCGTGAGCCTATGGAAAATGCTCTGCGGCTTCACGAAAAGGCTGTAACTGAGGCGGGAACCCGTCGCAGCAAGAGTTACTATGATCTCTTGAATTCGGTCTATTCTCAGCTCAGCATTTCCGATCGACGCAGCGCCTTGCTTGAAAAAATGATCAACTACTGGCCAGCGGAAGCATCTTATTGGGAACAGCTTTCCGGTTTATATTCGCAAGCAGATCGCGGTTCTGATGCCGCAGCGGTTCTGGAACTTGCCTATAAGAATGGTCTTATCAAAGACGAAAACCGGATCATCAATCTCGTTCAGTATTACTCGCTTCTGGAAAATCCTTATCGCGGTGCGAAATTGCTTGAGCGCGAAATGGCTGCAGGAAATGTTCAGCGCTCCCAGAAAAATCTCGAGCTGCTTGCGCAGATGTGGAACTTGGCGCGGGAACAGAAAAAAGCTGCAGCGGCCCTTGAAGAAGCCGCCAAGATTGCACCAACCGGTGAGCTGTACTACCGACTTGGCCAGGTTTATTTTGCCGACGAACAATACACCAAAGCTGAGCAATCTCTAACCCAAGCGATCAATCGTGGCGGCATATCTGCCAAAGCGCGCGGCAATATTTGGTTGTTGATCGGTAATGCGCGCTACAATCTTGACACAAACAGCGCCACCCAGCGGGCCCGGGCAATGGAAGCCTGGCGCAATGTGGCAACGACAACCGGCGCCAGCCAGCAAGACAGAACTGCGGCAAGCGGCTGGATCCAGTACGTTCGGGCTGTTGAGCAAACAACCTGTAATCAGGACCGGGTCGAACGGCTCGTGCGGGTTGATAACTACAAAAAAGACAAGACCAATTGCGAAACCAATCTTGATATCATCAAGCGTACCGGGAATGATTTTGCAACCAGCCTTTCGGCTACGCGTATTGCAGAATGTGAGAAAGTTGTTGTGAGTTCGATCGACCAAGTAACGGCGATTATCACCTACGCGGACGGCACCACCGACGGGACCCCGGTTCCGGGATTTTGCAGCAAATACTAATTGGCGCATTGCCTAATGGAAAACGCTCCCTTTTAAGGGAGCGTTTTTGATTCAATCAGACCTATCTTGAACGGCTCAACTGCTCGGCCGAAACGGATCCTGTTCTTCCTGAAAAACGCGGCCAGGTTGGCAAGTTACAAATCCCTGGCGCCAACCATCGCGATATCCGGGGTCATCCTTGAACAGCGCCTCATCCCGGATCACTTTTGAGGCAAACTTTTTGTCAGCTTCAGTGGCGCTTGCACATCCGTCACGATAACCGGCAGGATATGACGGACTGCCGGTGAAGGCCGGGGTCCGATCGGCCACACAGCTGCTAAGGCCAATCCCGCCCAGGGCGAAAATAGCCACATATTTCCCTATCGTCGTCATCTGCAAACTCCTGACTTTAATTCTTCTTAAACCAGCAAATCCATACCGCCTAGCCGTCCCGCGCTAACCTGAGCCAACATTAACAAATCCTTGCCGATCAAGCCGCCGGAGCGAAAGCAAGCATTAATATCCTCGCGCTATATTACAGCCAAAGGAAGACCTAGTATGCAGCCTGCAGAAAACATCTCTATTGCTGAGACATTCGATTCAGCCCTCGAGGCGGCAGTGCCAGCAGGGCCGCAAACGCGCCATTTACTGGTCCGCAAGCTTGCTGATCTAGTGGTCTTGTCACAATCCAAACTCAACAATAATGAGCGGGACTTTGTGGCCGATTTGTTGATCCGGGCGCTTGATAATGTGGAACTCTCAACCCGTGAGGAGGTGGCGGCACGTATTTCCGGTTTTGCCGATGTTCCCATTCAACTACAGCGCTTTTTGATGACCGACGACATCGTCGTGGCCCGGCCGTTGCTCGAAAATCTGACCACCATCCCGGAATCCGTTCTCCTTGAGGTCAGCCAGCTGGGCACAGAGTATCGCCGGCTCATTGCTGATCGTGATCATCTGCCACCAGGTGTTGTTGATTATATTCTTTTTTGCGGTGAAACCGAGCTCATTGTGCGGATACTAAAGCGCGACAATCTGGAGATTTCCAGTGTGGCGATGGACAGCCTCGTTGCGCGGTCTGAAGCCGAAGAACTGATCAAATCCCTGGTGATCCGCCGCCCCGAATTGCGCCTTGAGCACGGGCTCAGAATGTTCTGGTGGCTGAAATCGCCGCTCCGGAAAATCGTCCTTGCCCGGTTTGCTGTGGATCGCAGTATCATTCAAGAAGCGATGCACTCTCTCTTCGTGGAGATATTCACAAACGAAAACCCGGATAGGCATGTCAAAGCCATTCTAAAGTTGATTGATCGTCGCCACCGGCCTCGCGGGCGCAATGGTGAGACGGTCACAATGGATATCGTGGAGCGCACGCTGAAGCTTGCGCGGCTCAATCCAACCGAGGAATTCTGTCACGCTGTTGGGTTACTGGCGGGCGTTACCACTGAGACAGCGGGCCAGGCGTTGCGGGATCTCGGCGGCGAAGGATTTGCCATCTTGTGCAAGAGTATCGGCCTCAGCCGGACAGCGTTTGCGGCGCTGTTCGAGGATGACGGGAACGTAGATGAAACCGCGCCTCAGTATTCTGCTGAAAAAGTCGAGGAGCTGATCGGCATTTTCGACAGTATCGCCAGAGATTATTCACGCACTATTTTGCGTTACTGGGACTGGAAGCAGGATCTATATAAAAAACCTGCCGACAGGCACACGCCGGCGGTCCGGGAAACTTCGGAGGCAGACGACGGATATTTTGGTGCGATCTAAAAAAAGTTTTCACAAATTCCCGCTTCAGTGAAAATTTTACATATCCGCTTAAACCGGCCTTAAGGACAATATGCGATACTAGCCATCGTCGGTTGTGGCCTTGCGTATTTTGGCTGCGACCGACATTTTCAATTCAGCTCGATTAAACACGCAATCCGACAGCGGCGACAAATTTCACCCTAGGGGATTGATTTCGTCGCGAATTTTGCCATTTTCAGCCTGATTTTTCTGGTCCATCCACCCGAGTGGATGATAAAGCCGTAGGAACGAAATTCAGGCGTCGGGGCAATAAAACATAAAATGGTGCGCTTCATTCTCAAAGTTGCCGGACGACAAATTGCCCTGATTATGACTCTTGGGCTCTTATGGTTGTGTCTATCAGGGGAAGAGCATTGGGCTAACTCGACACTTGCGGTTTTCGGCCTCGCTTCGGTTCTATTATGCGTCTGGCTGGCAGATCGAGCGGGGATGCTGGATCGCGAAGGCGTGCCAACCAGGATTTTCCCCGGTATTCTCGGTTACATGTTCTGGCTGACGATCGAGATTGGCAAAGCCAATCTCATCGTTGTGGCGCATGCCTTGCGCCCAGGCCTGAAACTCAGCCCCAAGATGGTTGAAGTTCCGGCCCACCAGACAAGCGATATCGGCAAGACCATCTTTGCCAATTCCATTACGTTGACCCCGGGTACCGTCAGTGTCGACCTTCATGAAGGCAGCATTCTCGTGCATGCGTTGACCGAAGAACTGTCGGACCCAGCGGGGATGAACCTTATGGGGCACAAGGTCTGTGCCCTGGATGGTCCAGAAGGGCGCGACTGGGCGAAGCAAAAACAGCTTGAACGCGCGCAGCAAAGGCAGGTCGCGCCATGATGTTTGCCGTCGCCGCTTTTGCTATTATTGTTGCCATGGTCCTGACCTTACTGAGAGCTATTCTTGGCCCGACATTGTATGACCGGGTGCTCGCCGGTAACAGCTTTGGCACCAAGACCGTTCTTTTACTCGGCGTAATGGGGTACCTCACAGGCCGTCCGGACTTTCTCGATATTGCGCTGTTATACGCGTTGATCAATTTCGTTGGGACAATCGCAATTCTGAAGTTCTTCCGCTACAAGGATTTGTCCCCGGTCATGGGAGACGTGCGGTCGTCAAATAAGGGGGAGACCTCATGAATGGCGAATTGATCCTTGATCTGATCAGCTGGGCGTTGTTTTTGACAGGCGGATTATTTGTCTTTGCCGGCTCACTCGGCATGTTGCGCTTCCCGGACTTCTACACCCGCATTCATGCTGCTGGTGTTACCGACACATTCGGATCGGAACTGATCCTTCTGGCAATGGCGCTACAGTCTGATGATTTCACAACAGTTATCAAACTGTTTTTCATCGCGTTGTTCCTGCTGCTGACCAGCCCCGTCTCGACCCACGCGATCGCTCATTCGGCCTGGGTCGGCGGGTTCAACCCGCTGCTCGGCAAAAAGCTCGAATATCCAGAAGAGGAGCTGCCCAGATGAGTGAATACGCGGCCCAAACCTCTCCAATTCTCCTGTTGGATCTTGCATTGCTGACGTTGCTCGTGGTGACCGCCTTCAGCATGATGCGTGTGCGCCGATTATTTGCCGTCGTGATGTTGTCTGGTATTTATTCTCTTTTGTCGGCCGCCTTTTTCGTATCCCTTGATGCCGTCGATGTTGCGTTTACTGAAGCCGCGGTGGGTGCGGGCATATCAACCGTTCTCATGCTTTCTGCGATGCTGTTGACCGCACGGCGTGAAAAACCGGTTGTGCCGGGCCACAGACCTTTGGCGCTCGTTGTTGTGCTGATCACAACAGCGGCGTTATTCTACGCCACCATTGACATGCCGGGTTTCGGTGATCCAAACGCGCCAGCCAATACCTATGTTGGTCAGGCCTATGTCGAACAAACACCTAAAGACATCGAGGTCCCCAATATTGTTACCGCCGTGCTGGCGAGTTACAGGGGGTATGACACACTCGGCGAAACGGTAGTGATTTTTACCGCCGGTATCGCCGTCATGCTGCTCCTGGGCGCTGGCAGTGTTCGCGGCGGCCGTAAAGTAAAGGATCCCAATCCGGATGAGCCTGTTGCACTGCAGTCAGCAGGAACGCAGGAACAGCTTGAGAAAGGTCGTGCACCATGATGGGCCACCTCATCCTCAGGGTGACGATTAAAATCCTTTTCGCGCCAATCATACTATTCGCTCTCTATGTACAGTTTCACGGTGACTACGGTCCAGGTGGTGGTTTCCAGGCGGGTGTCATTTTTGCTGTCGCCTTCATTCTCCATGTGCTTGGGTTTGGCCTGGAAGAAACAAAAAAAGTTCTGCCACCGAAGGTCTTGCCGTGGCTGATGGCAATGGGTGTTCTGTTCTACGCAGGGACCGGGCTGTTGACCCTGTTCCTCGGCGGCAACTATCTCGACTATGATGTGATCCAACCGACATCACATCACCACGCGGGACAGCATATCGGCATTCTGCTTGTGGAGTTTGGTGTTGGATTGGCCGTTGCCTCAACCATGTTGACAATCTTCTATCATTTCGCTGGCCGTGTACCAGAAATCAGCGACGAGGACTGGTAGGGTATGTGGGAGTTCATTCTTGAGCGATACAACTACTGGATCGTCATCACCTTGATGATGACTGGACTCTATATCGTTTTCAGCCGCGGCAATTTGGTCAAGACAATCATCGGTCTTAATGTGTTTCAGACGTCCGTGTTCATTTTTTATATCACCATCGGCAAAATCGCCGGTGGAACAGCCCCGATCTTGATGGGGGGACATGGTGGTGGTCACGACGGGCAGGGCGATCATACGAGTGCTACCCACGGCGCAGATGCAGCGCACGATGTTTCAGTTAAACCGACATTGGATGATCTTCGGGCAGGCTCAGATGCTGCCGAGGCTGCCGGCGAAGTAGAAGCACACAGCCATAACGATCTTGCCGCTGCGATGAAGGGTGTTGAGCAGCAACCGGCGTATGAGACACAAAGCCTGCACAGCTTGCCGGATATGGCGCAGGCCGCACAAGGCAATAGCATCCTGGCAGATCCGGGAGAGGCGGCTGAGGCAGTGCTCACTCCTCGCGATCAGGGACTGCACGACATGCCAGAAGCAGGTTTAGGCGCCGACGGACACGAAACTCTTGGCCATGAGGCAGTTACCAGCGTAACAGATGCTGCCGCCCACGCCGCTGATATCATCTACACCAATCCGTTACCCCACGTCCTGATCCTGACCGCCATCGTCGTCGGCGTTGCGACAACCGCCGTTGGTCTGGCGCTTGCCGTGCGTATTCAAGAGGCCTACGGCACGATCGAAGAAGACGAACTGGAAGCAGAGGATTATGAGGCTGAGTTTGGTGAACGACTCGCCGGGAGTGAAGCCAGATGATTCACTTCCCAGGCCTCGAACATCTGCCGGCCCTTCCGGTGATCATCCCGCTCATTGCGGCACCGTTCACAATCGTGATGCGCCCGGGTCGCACACCATGGCTATGGGCGACCCTGGTTAGCTGGGTCACTTTCGCCTGTACGCTTCTGCTGCTTGAGGTGGTTTGGCATGGTGGACCTACAGAATACAAGATGGGTGGTTGGGCCGCCCCACTCGGTATCACCTATTACATTGATCTCGCCAACGCATTGGTGATGATGCTGGTTGCCGCTATGGCCGCAGTGGTCTTTCCGTATGCGTATTTCTCGGTCAAATCGGAAATCGCACGCGCGCAGTCTCCTGCGTTCTATACGGCGATGATAATTTGCCTCACCGGTCTTCTCGGTGTTGCCGCCACGGGCGATGCATTCAACGTCTTCGTGTTTCTCGAAATATCATCGCTCTCGACCTACGCGCTGGTCGCCATGGGGGCGCGCCGAGATCGTCGGGCGCTGACCGCGGCCTTCAACTACCTCGTTATGGGTACGATTGGCGCCACCTTCTATGTGATCGGTCTCGGCCTGCTCTATCAAGCGACAGGTACTTTGAACATGCTGGACCTGCATGAGCGACTGGCAGGCCAGGACAATAAGGTCGTGGAAGCGGGCTTCGCCTTCATCGTTACCGGCATCGGCCTCAAACTTGCGATGGTGCCGCTGCATCTGTGGTTGCCCAATGCTTACGGCTTCGCACCCTCGGCGGTCACTGCTTTCCTCGCGGCCACAGCGACCAAGGTTCAAATCTATTTGATGGTACGCTTCATTTACACGGTTTTCGGGTTCGAGTTTCCGTTCCTGGAAGTCGCGCTCAATGCGTTTCTAATCCTTGGCATTGTCGGGATGTTCTATGCCTCGTTCGTCGCTGTCTTCCGCGACAACGTGAAACAGATGCTGGCGTATTCTTCTGTCGCGCAGATCGGGTACATGTTGCTCGGCATTTCGTTCGGGACGGTCGATGGCTTGACCGCGTCATTCGTTCATATTTTCAACCATGCGCTGATCAAGGCAGCGCTGTTCATGGGTGTGGGCTGCGTCGTACTTCGTATTGGGTCCAGCCAGCTGACGGCCTTTCGCGGGCTCGCACGGCGTATGCCGTGGACCACATGGGCATTGGTTCTGAGCGGCCTCAGCCTCATAGGTGTACCGCCGACTGTTGGTTTCATCTCCAAGTTCAAGCTGATGGAAGCCGCTTTCCAGACGACCACGCTCATCCCGCCATTGCTCGTCGTCTTGTTGATTGGCGCAAGCTCGTTGCTTGCCGCCGTCTATGTCGGCCGTCTGATTTACACGATGGTGCTGGAACAACCGCCCGAGAACGCGCCGGCCATCAAAGAAGCGCCCCATGCCATGCGCGTTGCCTTGTGGATCATGGTGATCGCTAATATCTATTTCTTCTTCTTCACGGACCTGACAGTTGGAGTTGCGACGCAAGCAGCCGAAGCGTTGATGTGCTCCCAGGCGGGTTGCGGAGGGGCGTACTGATGTTTTCACTGCTCTCGCCAGACATGGCTGTGTATCTGGCGCTCGCTGTTCCGGTATTCGGCTTTCTTGGCATCATGCTCGCCGACAAATATCCTAACATACGCGAAGGCGTCACGCTGATCACGGGCGTCATCACACTCTACATGGCGCTGACGATTTTCGTCGCAGTCGGGGCCGGGCAGGAACCGGGTTTTGAGTTTCTTGAAATCCTGCCGGGCCTCAGCCTGTCGTTCAAGGTTGAACCCCTGGGGGCGATGTTCGGCATTCTCGGCAGTGGTCTGTGGATCGTTAATTCGCTGTTTTCGATTGGCTATATGCGCGGCTCACAGGCTAACAACCAAACCCGTTTTTATATGTGTTTCGCCATCGCGATCATGGCCGCGCTCGGTATTGCTTATGCAGCAAACCTGCTCACCTTCTTCGTTTTCTACGAAATCCTGACGCTTTCCACTTTCCCGCTGGTCACCCACAACCAGAACGAGGCGGCCAAAAAAGGCGGCTCGGTCTATCTCGGAATTCTCCTCGGCACCTCTATCGGCCTCTTGTTGCCAGCGATTATCCTGACCTGGATAACGACCGGCACCACCGGGTTCGCGCTTGGCGGCATACTTGCTTCCAGCGTTGAAGCGAACGATCCTGTTGTGTCCGTTCTTCTCATTCTGTTCGCCTTCGGCATCGGCAAAGCGGCCCTGATGCCGATCCATCCATGGCTGCCCAACGCCATGGTTGCGCCAACGCCGGTATCCGCCTTCCTTCATGCTGTGGCGGTCGTCAAGGCCGGCGTCTTCGGCGTCCTGAAGGTTGCGATTTACATCTTTGGCATCGACTTTCTCAGCATGGGCAGTGCAGCTGATTTTATCATGTGGATTGCCGCATTCACGATCCTCGCCTCCTCGATGATCGCCATGAGCCAGGACAATCTGAAGGCAAGACTTGCCTATTCAACCGTCAGCCAGCTCTCCTACGTTACCCTGGGGGCGATGCTCGCAACCTCCATGGGCGCGATGGGCGGTGGCATGCAGATCGCCATGCATGCGGTCGGCAAGATGACACTCTTTATGTGCGCTGGCGCGATTTACATCAAAACGCACAAATTACTGATTTCGGAAATGGCCGGTCTCGGCCGTGTCATGCCGGTTACTTTCGGCGCGTTCTTCATTGGCGCCATGTCAATCATCGGCTTACCGCCGCTTGCGGGCGCCTGGCCGAAATTCCTGCTGATGATCGGATCCGCAGATGCTGGCCATCGCTTGCTGCTGTTTGTGCTGGCGCTCTCATCAATCCTCAATGTGATCTATCTGCTCTCGATCCCGCTGAAAGCGTTTTATTTCTCTGACAACGGAAAAGACGGGGTTGGTGCCGGACCGCAGGGAAGGGTTCAATGGGGCAACCTAAAAGAGGCGCCCTTCTTCTGTGTCATGCCGCCAGTGCTGACCGCGATTGGCTGCGTCATTCTGTTTTTTCTGGCGGGCAGTCTTTATGACTACCTCCTGCCGATCATGGAGGTGAAGTGATGGCTGATCAGCACAAAGACCACGGCAGCGATCCCGGCTGGGCCGACAAACCGTGGTTCGTCCGGCTTTTCTCGTGGGGTCTGTATCTTGCTTGCGCTCTTGCCGCTGCTGCCGGCTTTTTCTGGAAAAAAGACCATCCGCATTTTGAAGCGGAAGGCTTCCCGGTGTTCTTCGCGATCTACGGGTTTATTATGTTTTTCCTGATCGTCGTCGTCGGTCAGCACCTGCGCAAACTCGTCGGCCGCAAGGAAAATTACTACGAGGAGCGGGAATAATCTGATGCCTGAGCTCCTCAACCCCGGTGTGATCTTTACTCTTGGCGCCTTTGTGACGTTGTTTCTCGCCGCGGGTTTGCGCCGGTATTTCATGCTGGCGGTGATCGCATTTTCTGCCACAGTTACCTGGCAAATGGATCTCGGCAATTATGGCAATCTGCAGCTCTTTGGCGAAACACTGACAGTCACGCGCTACGACGTTCTGTCACGCCTGTTCGTTGTGGTGTTCCATATCGCTGCCGCCCTCAATGTCATTTATGGCTGGCATATCAAGGATCGTGTTGAGAACTTTTCGGCGCTTGCTTATCCCGGCGCGGCCATGGGCGGCGTCCTCGCCGGGGACTGGCTAACGCTGTTTGTCTGGTGGGAAATGGCCGCAATAACCTCCGTGTTCCTCGTTCTCGGGCCTCGGTCGCGCTCAACCTATATGGCGGCAATGCGTTATTTGGCGATCCAGATTGCCTCCGGCGTTTTGCTTCTTGCCGGGATCGTACTGGTCTATCGCGAAAGTGGTTCACTGATGTTTGAAGCGCTGGCATTGCGTAATGAGGCCGGTGATCTTAACTTCGGGCCGCTCCTTGTGTTCATCGCGTTCGGGATCAAAAGCGCTTTTCCGCTGCTCCATAACTGGGTTCAGGATTCCTATCCGAAAGCGTCGATCACCGGCACCATCATGCTGTCGGTGTTCACAACCAAGCTCGCTGTTTATGCGCTCGCCCGCGGCTTCGCCGGCACCGGAGAGCTGATCTGGCTGGGCGCGTTCATGACCTTGTTCCCGATTTTCTTTGCCCTGATCGAAAATGATCTCAAAAAAGTCCTGTGCTATTCAATTAACAACCAGGTTGGTTTCATGGTCGTCGGTATTGGTGTCGGCACGGCTACAGCGGTCAACGGGGCGGTTGGTTATGCCTTCGGCAATATCATTTTTGAGAGCCTGTTGTTCATGTCGCTCGGCGCCGCGATTTATCGCACCGGGACGTCTAAGGCCACGGAGCTTGGGGGCATTTACAGGACCATGCCGCTGACGATGACGCTGTGTGTCGTCGGTGCGCTGTCAATATCCGCCTTCCCCGGCACCCTCGGCTTTGTTACCAAAGGCCTGATCATCGACGGCGTTGCCGAAGAACACCTGATGCTGATCTGGTTGATCCTGCTGTTTGCCTCCGCCGGTGTCCTCGAACACGCCGGGATCAAGATCCCGTTTTTCACCTTCTTTGCCCATGACAGCGGTAAGCGTCCAAAAGAAGCACCGCCGCAAATGTTGATCGCCATGGGCATTGGTGCGGTGCTCTGCATCGGTATCGGTCTCTATCCGGATCCGCTTTACGCATTGTTGCCATATCAGGACCAGATTGCGGGATATCATCCGTATACCAGCTATCACCTGATCGAACAGTTTCAGCTGCTCCTGTTTGCGGTGCTGGCCTTCGTGGTCCTGCAAAAAACCGGTTGGTATCCAGCCGAAGTGCCATCGGTCAATCTCGATTTCGACTGGCTCTACCGCGTGCCCGGTCGCGCCTTTCTCGGCTGGGTCATCACCTCGGTCGCGGCCATCTGGCATCTCGTGTGGGATAACTTGGTTCGGTTCATGGAAGCAGTAGCGCGGGGACTGCACCATACGCATGGCCCGGAAGGGGCATTGTCGCGAACCTGGCCGATCGGGTTCATGGCGTTGTTCACCGCCATCGTTCTCGGCATCATGTTGATCGTGACGTTTTTGATCTAGTCGCAGGTCCCGGACCGTAGCAGCGCCGTCGCATGTGATAGATCGCAAGGGACAATTGCCCGCCGCCGGCGATAAGGGTATCAATGCCGGCCTCACGCATTGCTCTTGTGGCAGGCAGTTTTGTCAGTATCGCCGGTGCCAACGCGGGATGAGGCGCCACCGCCAAAACGGTCGATGGCGTGGTTGGTTTTCATACCCGCAAGCTTGCCCACGGCCCTTCAATCGCAAGTGTGAATCCCGGTTCCTGAATATTAACAAACATCACAGACCCATCTGGTGAAAAACACGCTCCGCAAAATTCGCTTTTCCCTTCGTGAGCGTTGCGCGCAAGATCGTATATCTCAGCACCTGGTGTCAGCCCACGGAGGAATTGGTCACCTGGACCGTCTTCACACAAAATAAGATCGCCCCATGGTGCGACTTTCAAATTATCGCAATTGTCCAACGTGTCGGCTCCAGGCGACTCGTAAAGAAGCGTTAGTTTACCAGGGGAAGCCACTTCTCCACTGCCACCTTCCGCATCGCTCGGTGTATAGCGCCACACCTGGCCGGTTCGCTGGGCGCCGCCTTGCGTGCAATTAAAAAATATTTCACCCATCCCGTCACCTGGACGTGCTCCGTAGTCGATGCCCTCTCCGCGACAGAATTGGGCTGCACCTGCCGCATGCCCTCGTGCGGCAAGATCGCCACCCGGCGCTTCGACGTCGTCCATATCGATCCATTCAACCTCGAATTGCTGACCCATCGCGACGCTACCGAAACCCTGACCGCCCCAGTCGCGTGCCCAGTTGCTCGTGTTGACTGATGCCCAGCCTTTGATTGCCAATGCTTGCAAACGGCCACCCTTAACAAGCTCGCCGTTTACATCGGGCAAGAAGCGGTAAAACAGGCCGGTCCGGTTATCCTCGGTCAAATAGACAATGCCCGTTGCGGGATCGACAGCTGCTGCCTCATGGGCGAACCGCCCCATCGAAACAAGTGGCACAGGGTCAATCAGTCCGTCTGCAGAAGATGGTATTTCAAAAGCAAATCCATGATACCTGCCGGCACCGTCGTTGGGTGTGATTGAAGACTCTTCACAGGACAACCACGATCCCCAAGGTGTCGCCCCACCGGCACAATTGCCGGTCGTGCCTGCGAGTACAAGTAAGTCTTTTTCGAGGCGCTTGTTTTTAAGGTCGTAGACAACTTTCGTCACACCGCCGAGAAATGGATCGCCGTCGGCCTTCCGGTCATAGAGTTGCGATGCATCGAGTGCTGTCGCCAAGGTGTTGTCCTTGCCAAAAGGCCCAGCAGTTTCCGTATCCGGCCAATTTTCATGATTGCGCATCAAGATGCACTTGGTCACGTCGCCCGGGAAGGGGAAGCAGGCCATGCCGTCAGGCCGACCAGGCCTAAAAAACCCGTCTGACATCTTGTCACCTGTTGACGAGACAAGAGTGTAGGAAAACCCTTCCGGCAGATCGAGCATGCCGAGCGGATCTTTCACGAGCGGTATCCCACGTGTCGTTGAGCTTGCGGGCGCGCACCCGCTGCTCGCCAACCCGGCATAATACAGACCGACAGCTTGCGCATATTTGATGAACGTCCGGCGTGAAACAGACATGACTGCGTTACCTCCCAATCTCCAACTATAAGATTAGTAGAAATTGCCTGCTCTGTCCCGTGTAGGTTTGTTCAGATCCAGCAGCCCTTCCCAAATGCGCCAATAACAACTTATAGTTGCATATATATCACATCACTCAACCACTGTTTAACCTGATCGTGCTAGGGTCCAATCGGGTTCAGAGCCTGGTGAACCGTCAAGCATGCAGCGTGTCGCGATGATCAATATCCGTTCAGTCCAGTCATTCGTATTGTCCGCTCTCGGCTGGACGGTATTTATGATGGCAGCACCGGTGAGCGTGGCTGCACAGACAAACGATAGGGGAAATGACCTGGTCAAGCAGGCCGAAGCGATCGTCGACAGTGACGCAGACATGGCCCTTGGACTGCTAGATGAATTGCTTGAGCGTACCGACGAATTGAGCAGCGAGGCTCTGGCGCATGCATTATGGATTAAGGCCCGCGCTCTTTCGCATAAAAGCGAATATAACCGAGCTGTCGCCTCGGCGCAGAAGGCGCTTGATCATGCAGCAGTGGACAACCAGATACTCAAGGCCGAGATACTGACAACCATGTCAGCCTCCCTGGCAAGACTGAACCGTTCTCGCCGGGCCTTCGATCTGCAGCAAGAAGCTCTCGCAATTAGGCGACAGTTGGGCGATCCGAAGGGGCTCGCGTCCTCCTTGACGACACTCGGAGAACTTTATTTCGACGTCGGGCTATTCCAGCAATCGCGCGCCCATTACGAAGAAGCGTTAGCGCAAGCAAGGCTGTCGAGAGATGCCTACTCAATCGTTCGCACCTTAAACAACTACGCCTTTGCGCTACTCTTTGACAACGATGCTGAGACATCCTTGATCTTGTTAAAGGAAGCAAAAGCACGCGCCGCCAATATCGACAATGCCCGCATGCTGGCCTATGTCAGTCAGAATATTGGCCACTCGCTCGTGCGCCTTGAGCGATACGACGAGGCAGAACCTTATGTATCAGCAGCGTTGGACTACGCGCGTCATAGCGGCGCACCAGAACTTCTGACCGGCATTTACCTGACACTTGCCCGAATCGAGCACTCCCGCCAGGCATTTACCAAAGCAAAAAACTACGCTGGCGCAGCGTTAGAATACGCGCAGGCGACAAATTACACCGAGCGGATAAGCGACCTTCACAGACTTTTAGCAGAAATCGAATTCGCGCGCGGACGCTACCAATCCGCATACAGCTATCTTGAAGATCATGTTGCGTTTCTGGAGACCATGTCAGATGCCGCACTGGTTCGCTCTGCGTCTTTGTTTGAAGGCCACGAAGAACTACTGAAAAACAGACAGGATCTAAATCTCTCGCGCCAGCAGGCCGAAATTTCAAGGCTTGGTCTCGCCCGGGCGCGAGCGATCCGCAATGGCGCGGTTTTCGCGTCAGGCCTGCTCACACTTATTCTTATCGGGGTTATTATATTCATCCGTGAAAAGATGCGGGCAAAGCAATTACTTGAGAAAAAAAACAGTCAATTACAGGTCGCCTGTGCCGCGGCGGACAGCGCCAACAAGGCGAAGTCGAATTTCCTCAGCGTCATGAGCCATGAACTGCGTACACCCTTGAACGCCGTCATCGGGTTTTCAGATATCATTGAAGAAGAAAAACTCGGTCCCGTCGGCCAGCCTGACTACAAGGAATTCGCGCACCATATCAATGCGCAAGGCGTTCGGCTCCTCAGTATGGTCGAGGACATCTTGCTCCTCACCGATGCCGACACCGGAAAACTGAGCGCCCAAGATGAAACGTACGCCGTGGAGGCAATTTTCCGGCAGGCCGTGCATCGGCTGCCTTCATTCACGCCGGATACGGATAAACGTGCAATCACCGTTGACAATATGGTTGGCGATCTGAAAATCCGCTGCGATGCCTCACTCCTGTCCAGAGCAATTGCCCACCTCGTCGAGAATGCTATTAAATTCACCGTTGGCCCGGTCGAACTTCAGGCGATGGTGGACGCAGACGAATGTCTGGTTCTGACCGTCACAGACTATGGACCAGGATTCGATCAGGGTGATGTACAAAAACTAATGACTCCGTTTTCGCAAGCAGACGCATCGCGCTCAAGAAGCCATGAAGGTGCCGGGCTCGGTCTTCACGTGGCGCGTCAGATCATCGAATTGCATGAGGGCGCGCTGACCATTGAGACCAGCAGGGAGGCCGGCACCACCGTGACAATGATGTTTCCCCCGCATCGCAGTGGGTCGCAAGAGGCGACAGATCCGAACGAATATCGCTTTGTCGTCGCGTCATAGAAGCAACGCTATTGGCTGTCAGAGCGCTTTCTCAAAAAGTCTGAGCGGTTTAGGATTCGAATGCGCGACCACCAAAGAACCTGGACGGCGTTCTTGCTTCGATAAAATGTGAACGCAGTCTAGTCGACCCCGTGAATTTTCAGGCTGACAAATTTGTCGATATCATTTGTGGTCACGCCCTTCGAGCGCAAATCGGCGATATATGCCGGTGTCACTTCATGGATCGCCATCGAGATCATCTGTTCAAGCGTCGGCGATAATTTGAGCGCACGAATAGCCCGCACATCCTCAAGCGTCACATCGTGAATGCTGGCGGAGATGATATCGTCCAGCTCTACGCCGCGAAATTCAGCTTGCATCCCTTTGATAAAGTCAGGCGTCACGTCGTGAATGCGCAGCGCCGTTAATTCATCAGCGTCGGCAGTGAACCCCAGCTTCTTCACCTCGCGGGCGAATTCGGGCGTCACGTCGTGAATACGAAACGCGATCAGGTCTTCAACATCGGTTGAAAATCCTGCTGCCTGGATTTCATCGATATAGTCGGGCGTTACGTCATGGATCTGCATGGCAATCAGTTGATCATTGTCAGGCGAGAGATTTTTGGCGCGGACAGCACGAATAAAGTCCGGTGTCACATCGTGGACGCGGAATGCGATCAAGTTATCTGCATCTTCAATTTCGATTCCTGCTTCACGCAAATCATCAACAAACGCCAAATCACCGCTAACCGCGCGAAACCCGAGAAGTTCGTCCGCGTTGAGGCCTGGTATCCGACGCTTGGCCATGCCGCGCGCGAAGTCGAGACTGACATCGCTGATCGCATAATCCCATTGTTCTTCACTTTCGATCCCGCCAAAACCAATACGGTTGAGCTGTCTAAAATAGTCCGCATTCGGTGTATAGATAAAAACACCAGAGCCCGCGCGATTAAGCACAACCCCATCGCCAGTGATGTTGCCGGCATCCCGTTGCAGCGTAAAGCTGATCTGCTGCCGACCGGCATTGCTGAGGTCAAGTCCCTGAAACGCAGATGCATCGAACGACCTGCCACTCCTCCAGTGGTGTCTGGAATTTGACCGGTTGAACGTCACATCCACAAGGTCCGGCGTGTCCGATTGCATCAGCGCCCAGGTCCCCTGAACTGTGTCGGCTGCCACGCCCGGTGTGACGAGCAGGAATAAAACAGCGCTAAAAACCGCGATGAAATGTCTAAACATGATGTCTGCCTTTCAAAAGTAACGAACAAAAGCGCCCAGAAACCGTGTGTTAAAATACGTCAGCTGATTTCAGGCGGGTAAGTTTATCAAGCGTCAGATCGCTGAAGCCATGCCGCCGCGCTGCGGCGACAAAATCCGGCGTGACGCCCTGCGCTGCGGCAGCCATGAAAGCCTCAGGGTCTTTTTCTTTAACACCTGAGCGCCTCAGGCTGCTGATATAATCGACGCTAACCTGTAAGGCAGACAAACGGATAAGCTGGTCGATATTGGGCTTGTCGATGCCGGCGTGTTCAAATTGCTTTGCCTCCCCTGGTTGAACATTCATCTGCCGCATCGCGACCAGTTGCTCCATTGTCACCGCGCGCCAGCCTTGCGACCGGACGCTCTCAACAAAAGCCGGTGTCACTTCAGCTACTGCCATGGCAATCAGATCGTCGGTTGTCGGATCAAATCCCATACCACGGATAGTTTGGATCATCTGAGGGTCAACAGCGTGAATTTTAAGAGAGATCAGCTGGTCTGCGGTCAGGCCGGTAAACCCGGCGCTGGCAAGCGAATCAATAAAAGATCCGCCGGTATTCTCCGCTTCATCGTTTACTGCACGAACCATGGTGCTGTCGTTAGGTTTCGCTTGCGTGACCACTGGCGTCTGCGCCCCCCAGGCGGCAGCGGCAGCGGACGCGGATAAACACAGCACAAGGAGCGTGCCCACTCTTCCCTGGACACCGCCCGGCGCCTTGCGGCCAAGTGCAACGATGCGCTCAGTAAGGGGGTGGCGCCCGGTGGCGGGCCAGGCGCAACCGAGCGGCAGGTGTTGTGCTGCCAGCTGCGTTTTCAACAAGGCGCGGCCATAATCTGCCTGCGCATTTTTCTGGTGCTCCAGAACCGAGGCATCGCAGGCGATTTCTTGATCTTCGCGCATCCGGGAGCCTGCAATTAAGACCAGCGGATTGAACCAGAAGACACATCTAATCAGCGCTGCACAACTGTTCACATGCACATCGCGCCGGGCAAGATGCGCGCGCTCGTGTGCAATCACTAACGCGGCTTCTTTTGCTGTGTAGCGCTGATCAAAATCAGCCGGTAATACCAAGCGCGGAGGAAACGCCCCTACCAGAGCCGGCCCGAATCCGTTTTGGTGCGTCTGATAAACGTCGATTCCATTATAAGATGTTGGCTGAAGCTCGCCGAGCGCTAAGCAAAACCGTTGTTGCTGCCAAAACAAAAAGCCCACACTTGCGATTACCCCGGCCAGCCACAGGGCAATGGAAATCGGCGCCCAATATTCCAGGGCGACGGCGCTCATCTCAAGCGACGGCGTGCCGGACAATGCGAGTAGTTGGGTTGGCGTTGCAGCATCAAGTGACCCAGAAGTTTCTATATAGTCCGTATAAGCTAGGACAGCTGCGTCAATCCGCCGCGCCGGCAGCAGAACCGCGATTACCGACAGCGGCGCAAGCAGCCACAGCGCATAGGCACTATCGGGCCCAAGCCAGCGCCGGGCCGGGCGACGGATCGCGATGATCACGAGGAGCGCGGTACTGATCGCAATAGTGGCGCGGATCAGCGCAGCCAAGGCCTCACTTTCCATCGTCAAACTCCTTGATCAGGCGTTTAAGCTCGGCAACGTCTTGCGGTGTCAACTCGTGCTGTTCGGAAAAATGTGTCACCAGCGGACCAATCCGCCCATCGAACAGCCGGTCGATTAGGTTGCGACTTTGAGTGTTGATATAGGCGCTGCGGTCAAGCAGCGGGCGATAAAGATAACGCCGGCCATCGCGTTCCGCGCTGATCGCTTTTTTTTTCAAGAGACGGTTCAGCAAAGTCTTCACCGTGACCGCACGCCAGCCATGTTTCTCGGCGATCCGGTCAATAACGCTGTCTGCCGAAAGCGGGCTTTCGGCCCACAATGCTTCCATCACGATGCTTTCAGCTGCACTGATCGCCATGTTGTTTACACCCGTAATTTCAAATTAGATTACAGACGTAATTGGTAGAGTCAATCGGCTTCCTTAAAAAAAACCAGGCGCCCGCCCCTGATCGCTTGAGGGCAAGGCCAGCGGAATTCTGCTGCTGGATATCTAAAAATTGCTCAACAGGGATCATGCGCGCCGGCCAGAGCCTCATTCACCCACGGCCCGAGATTGCCAACCAACACCGCAACACCGTCGGGGTTAGGGTGGATACCATCTTCCTGGTTCAATTCAGGAACACCGATCACGCCTTGCAAAAAATTCGGAAACAGCGGCACGCAATATTGCGCGGTTAACTCATCGTACACGGCGTTGAACGCCGCCGCGAATTCTGCGGACGCGTTACCGGGCGCTCTGAGGCCCGCAACCGCGACCCATAAGCCGCGCTCTTTGGCCCGTTTCAAGAGCGCCTCGAGATTGTCCCGGGTAACGTCGGGTTCGATCCCGCGCAAAAGGTCATTGCCGCCAAGCGCTATCAATACGCCGTCGGCATCAGGTCCAACCGACCAGTCGAACCGCCCCGCGGCGTCCTGCATCCGGTCTCCGGAGACACCGGCATTGACCAGCGTCACCTCATCGCCAAGCACAGCGTCAAGGCCGTCGGACAAAAGCCGTGAATCCTTGAGGCCGTAGCCCGCCGTAATACTGTCACCCAGCATCACAAGTCTGAAAGTGTCCATTTTTTCGGTGTTCGTAGGCGTAGCGGGGGTGGTATCGCTGATAGAACCCTCTATTTCAGGGGGAGTGTCTGCTGCGTCGGGCTGGTCCGGGTTGCCGCACGCCGCCAGTGCCACAAAAAAACCGAACGAGAAAAAAAACTGGGTGCATTTCATGAGATTGGTCCCAAACCTTTTTTTGGCGCCTGTAGCAGGCAATACCGAGAGCTGCGCTGGACGAGCCTATATCGTCAAGATAGGAAAACAAAGCCGTGGTCGCTAGTAAAGGTCGTGCCATCCCGGATCAGGCCGGAGAAATTCTGCTGCAGGCAAGGGATTTGCGCCTGACATTGTCCGGCGCTGCCGGGTCCGTCGATATTCTGCGCGGGATCGATCTTGCTGTCCGGCAAGGTGAAATCGTTGCGGTCACCGGGCCTTCCGGCTCTGGTAAGTCCTCACTCCTCGCCGTTGCGGCCGGACTCGAACCCGCAACGGGTGGCAGTGTCGAACTCCTCGGAAAAAATATTTCGAGCCTGAACGAGGACGCGCTGGCGAAACTGCGCCGCGGCCGCGTCGGCGTTATCTTCCAGTCATTTCACCTCTTGCCTAATCAGACTGCGCTGGAAAACGTCGCCGCAGCGCTCGAACTTGCCGGCGAAAAAAATCCCGCGGCAGCACGCAAAATGGCCGCTGAGGCGCTGACCCGTGTTGGGCTGGCTGATCGCCATGGGCATTTCCCGCGTCAGCTTTCCGGTGGTGAACAACAGCGTGTCGCAGTTGCCCGGGCAGCCGTGGTCAGCCCGGATATTATTTTTGCCGATGAGCCAACAGGAAACCTTGATCAGCGAACCGGCGAAGCCGTGAAAGAGCTGTTGTTCGATACTGTCCGTGAGCAGAACGCCGCCTTGATGCTGGTCACCCATGATCGCAATCTGGCCGAACAATGCGACCGCATGATTTCCCTGCAAGATGGCAGGATCGAACAATGACCGGTATCCGCTGGCGTCTTGCCTTATCTCTCGCGATCGCGGATCTGCGCGGCGGCGCGAAAGGCCTCAGCACTTTTATTACTTGTCTGGTTCTTGGCATCTTTGCGATTGCCGCTTCCGGCTCTGCCTCAAAAGCGTTCCAGACCGGTCTTGCCAACGAATCCCAGCTGCTGTTCGGCGGTGATGTGCGACTTACTTTCGTGCAGCGCTTTCTACCCGCTGCAGCAGAGGAGTGGCTCGCCGACTACGGCAAAGTTGCCAGCCTCGTAGAAGTTCGGGTGATGGGGCAAAGCGATGAAACAAGGCGGCTGGTCGAAATCCTGTTCATCGATGACAACTACCCGCTGCTTGGCGACCTGACAGTCACACTCCCGGACGGTGCGCTGGACTGGCGCGATGCCTTACGAAAAAAAAATGGCCTATGGGGCGCACTCGCTTTTGACCGTGTCTTCAACGAACTCTCAACAGCGACCGGCGGCATCATAACGTTGCCGCAGGAGAGCGTCGCCATCGCCGGACAACTCCTTCGCCAGCCGGATTCATTGACCAGCGGCTTCGCCTTCGCCCCGAGAATGCTGATCTCATCAAACGCCCTCCCAGACCTTGGCCTGACCGACAAGGGCGTCAGATTTCAGAGCGAGTACCGGGTCCTGTTAAACGCCGGCATCACAGTCGAAAAATTTGCAACGGATTTCAGCGCCGCCTGGCCTGATCATGTCAACCGGCTGGAGACCCGCGATGACAGCGTCGGCGGCTTGTCCGCGATGATTGGACGGCTTGAATTGTTCCTCGGCTTTGTCGGCCTGTCGGCCTTGATCGCGGGCGGCCTGGGCGTTTCTGCCGCCGCGCGGGGGATCGTTGAAAGCCGCCAGAAATCCATCGCGACCCTGAAGACCCTTGGCGCGACCGGCGCCGAAGTTCAGGCAATTATCGCCTTCCAGATCGCCTTAATGGCGGTGATCGCCATCGTCATCGGTCTGATCGCTGGCGCCTTGACACCGCTTGGCATCCTTGCCGTTTACGGGGACCAGCTGCCTTTCCCAGCCAATGCCGCAATCTTCCCAGAGCCACTGATTTACGCAGCGCTAGCCGGTTTCGTTGCGGCCTTTGCCTTCGCCGCAATGCCACTTGGGGTCGGCCGCGTCACGCCGCCCTCAGCGTTATTCCGCGCCGCCGACGACCGGACACCAGGCCGCGAGCGGATCATCGGGCTTATTCTCTTCGCTTTGCTCCTCGCTATCGGCGCGATTGCCAGCGACGTACCGACGATGGCGATCATGCTCGGCCTTGGGGCGGCTTTGTCGTTTTTCATTTTTTGGGGACTTGGCAAATTCGTGCAGATCGGTGCCAGAATTCTCCGTCCACGCCTCAGCGGTTTTGCCGGGCAGGCGGTCGCGGGACTTGCCGGCCTCGGCTCTCTAGCACCGCGCTCAGCGCCGGCGCTCGGCTTGGGTGCAGCCCTGCTTTTCGCCCTGGTGCAGATTCAGTCTAACTTGATCTCACAGATTGAAGACATCGCACCGCAAAATGTTCCGTCGATGGTGCTTTTTCAGGTGCCACTTGACAAAGTGGAGGCAGTAGACCGCGCGGTTGAAGCAGCAGCGCCCGGACTGGAAACCGAAGATTATCGGCGCACGCCAATGATTTCGACACGGCTGATAGAACGCAACGGCGAGCGTCTCTTGCCGGACGACATGCAGGAGAATCGTTGGTTCCTGGAAGATGGGCTAGATGCGACCTACGTTGCAACGCCGCGCGAGCCTGAAAGGCTTGTCGAAGGCGAATGGTGGGCCGCTGACTATGCCGGCGACCTGCTTGTCTCGGTCGAAATCGATGTTGCCAAAGATGCTGGAATAAAAGTCGGTGACACACTCACTTTCGAAGTGATGGGACGAACCCTTGAGGCGACGGTCTCCAATCTGCGCACCGTTGATTGGGGCGGCTTCGGTGGTAATTTCGCGGTCGTTTTCTCACCCGGCACCCTGGAAGCTGCCAACCCCAACAGTATTGTGCTCATGCGACTGACACCAGAACAGGATGAAGCGGTGGCGGCTGCTGTCGCAAACATCGATGCCGGCATCACAATCTTCCGTGTACGTGAAGCGCTTGATGCAGCTGCCCGGATGTTCGGTAAACTGACGGTGGCGATCCGCGTGATCGCTCTGGTCGCCCTCCTCTCTGGTATTGCCGCCTGTTTCGCGGCTCTCACGGCGGGTATGCGCGCACGGATTTATGAGACCGCAATCCAGCGCACCCTCGGTGCTGATCAGCGGCGCCTTGTCGCCTCAACCGCGACAGAGATCGCCCTGACCGCTCTTGTCGCCGTTATCGCCGGCGGCATGATCGGGCTTTTTGCCGCGTGGCTGTTGATTGTTGAAGTGTTTGAAGCCCAGTGGATCATTGCCTGGCCGGAGCTGTTCAGCGTACTTGGCCTCACCGGTCTGCTCGGCGCCGGTGTCGGCGCCATCATGGCAATGATTGCCGCGGGCCAGTCGCCGTATCGGATATTGTCTGCGGGGGAGTTGCGCTAAGGTGCTGCGCCGGCACGTTGCCGGATAACATCAATCATTGAAGCCAGACCATTGGAGCGCTGCGGCGTGATATGATCTGCCAGATCAAGCTTAGCCAGCGCTTCTTTTGCATCAATCTGTAGGACGTCCGATGCGGCTTTGCCTGCGTAGAGTGAAATCAGCAATGCAATCAATCCCCGGACAATATGCGCATCGCTGTCACCACGAAAGCGCAGTAGCGCCGGATCAGCGTCGTCAAATTTCAGCCAAACCTGACTGGCGCAGCCTCGTACCTTGTTGGCATCAATATGCTCTGCCTCAGACAAGGGCTCTAGCTGCTGACCGAGGTCGATGATGTATTTATAGCGTTCCTCCCAATCTCCAAGGAAAGCAAAATCGTCTATAATGGTTTCAAAATCTGGCATGCCGAAGTTCACAAACAAAAAAGGCCGTCCGCTATAAGACGGCCCTCCAGGATATAATGGTTTTTCTAAGAAGCGCTAGTTACCGCCGGCACCCGCGACCCAGCCGACACAGCCGGAAACTTCGCCAAGGCCGTGTTTACCGATACAGAAGACCTCTTCAGTTGACGTTCTGGTCGCAGCGATACACTGGTCAAGATTAAGCTTCGCCGTGTTGTGGCAGCGCCGCGAACTCTCGCTTTTCGCGTAACCGTTGACAATCGGCGCCGTTAAGTCGCCCACGGCATAACGTGTGGCCAGAACCAGGATGCGATCCATGATCGGTGTTGCGCGCGGGTTGGCAGATGGATAAGCCGAGACAGATGACCAGCTTGGCGTCCAACTGTTGGGCGAGGTGCTAAGGCCCGGTTGTCTGACACCAGCATCCATTGAGGCTGGTAAAACCGGCGTGGACATTCTAGCGCGCGAGTATGCATAACTCTCGGCCTCGCTAAGTCTCGATGTGCCATCTGAACCCAGCTTTTTCTTGGCCCAGCCCTTATTCTGCATGGCATAGGCATCCGAGATATAGCGCTCACCAACAGCCTTGATCTTGGTGGCATCTTTTGCCGCCATCATCAAGACAGCTTCAACCGCGGCCTGCGACCCAGACAAACTGCGCACCGAACGCGGATTGGTGCGCAATTCCGAGAGGAATTGGGCCCGGTCCTTCGGTCGTTTCACACGTTTTCGAACAGACGCGACAAACGAAGGCGTATCCGCTGCAACTAATGCCGCGTAAGCCATCCAGCCGGAAGAGAGGTCTTCTGGCGTATGTGATGCGAGACGGTTGTGCGCGTCCCGTGAAACGAGGGCGCTGTCGATCGGCGTCACATCGATCATCTGCACATCATTGCGGAATTCGATATATTTGGCCGCCCGTTCTTCAAGCGGTGTGATTTCCGGCTGGGTCAGATTTTGCGCCCCAGCAGTGGATAGACCGATGGCTGCACAAACAACCGTTGTGACGATTATTTTGGTTGGTATGGCGGTGGGGGAATGTTGAGTCCACTTTTTGTACTTCTGGCTGTTGCCTGCCCTGCCTGGCATCAAAACCTCCTGTTACTAAATACGCGACTACCCACCGCCACGACAATTAACACATTTCGAGAAAAAAGAATCACCCAAATTTGCATTAACGAAAATTTTATCAAACGCCGCCCAAGTCCCTACACTTGATCTGCTGGCATCGTCTTATTTATTCCGGATGGAAACTTTTCCGCCTAAAATTGAGCTTAATTGATGGGCATTTAGGAAGCGTTAAGAATTCTTCCTCAATAGTTAACCCAAAATGATGGAAACCGTTAAAAATTATCTCGCGCCAACATCGGCAGACCAGCTATGGTCCGGCGACAGCGATGATATGATCGCCCTTCATGACGATTATGGACGCGTCACCCGCGTATCTGAGTCAGTTCACGGTCTACTCGGCTTGTCACCCGACGACCTCCTCGGTCGGCCGCTGACTGACATCCTGGTGCCAGGTGACCGGGCGCAGGTGCTTTCCTTGTTATCCAGAGCCTCTGCGACCGGTGAAAAAGGCAGGGCAGAGTGCCGTTTGTTGAAAGCCGACGGCTCGATCGCCTGGACAGAGGTAACAGTTTCAACTGATCCCAAAGGCAGGATCCGCACGATCACCAGAGATATTGCCGCCCGTCACCAGCGTGATCGACACGAACAAGCAGCCCGGCAAAGGGCCGAAGCAGAGGTCGAAAACCGGACCAACTATCTTGCTGATCTCAGCCACGAGATCCGGACACCGCTCAGTGCTCTGATCGGTTTCGCCGATATGATGCGCAGCGAAACATTTGGGCCAGTCGGTCATGAGAAATACGGTGAATACGCTGAACTCATTCACAAAAGCGGGCAGCATCTTCTGTCGCTTGTCTCCGATCTTCTCGATATCGCCAAAATTGAAGCTGGTAAATTTCAACTCCACAAAGAGGCCACAGACCTGCTCGAACTGATCCGGGATTGTGTTGAGATCAGCCGCCTTGGAGCGGAAGAAGCCGGGCTCTATTTGCAAGCTGATCTCGGGCAAGACCTGCCCGAGATGTTGGTGGATCCCAAGGCAATTCGCCAAATCCTCCTCAATCTGCTGTCAAATGCCACCAAGTTTACAAAGGAAGGCGGCATCAATGTTCGTCTTCGCGCCGATGCCGGCAATATCTGGATATCGGTGAGTGATACCGGGATCGGTATGAATAAGGACAACCTTGCCCGTATCGGTGCCCGTTTTGAGCAGGCGCACAACGAAGGTGTTCGCGGCGCAGCAGGCACCGGCCTTGGCCTCGCGCTGACAAACGCACTCGTTCAACTTCATCGCGGTGATCTCCGGCTCGCAAGTGAGGAAGGTGAGGGAACCAAAGTCGTTGTCTGTATCCCGCGGATTGATGCAGTTACGGAAGACACGGACAATGCAGAAACAATCGCCACTTCGCCCGCGCGCTCAATGGACGATGAAGCAGCTTTCTATACGCTGACGGACATGTTGACCAATGCTCTCTCGACGCAGAGAAAAGCCAGCTGATTTCTGACCACGTCAGCTCCCAAACACCATCGATTTGAACAAGAGTACAAAAAAGAGCACCCCGCGAGGGATGCTCTTTTGCAAATTTATAAGAGTCAATACTACCGTGTGATACGGGCTTTGACGTAATAGCTTCCGCCATTAAAGCCGCCCGGCGCTGTGACCGGATAGGATGCACCGACAATTCCGGCAAATGGATTATCATCCGGGTAGGAATCGAAGATGTTGCGGGCACCGACGATCAGTTGGACGTTGTCATTGACATCGTAGCCAACTTCCGCGTCGAACGTGATCTCACTGCCTGCGTTGATTGGCAGTGTACCGTCATCAAGGTGGGCTTCGAAGAACTCACCATAATAGTTGGCACGCACCAGACCACGCCACGGGCCATTCCTGTGGTTGATCGTGGCGTTTGCCCGCCAGTTCGGCAGGTTCTCTTCCAGCTGTTTGATCCGCGTTGCCGAGATCGTCTGACCGGCACTGGTCACTTCGGTGCTGGTATAGTTGGCAACAACAGTCAGGTCAGTGTTACCCGGCTGGTTTTCGAAGATCGGGCTCGTCAATACGATGTCGACACCTTCTGTATCGGTGTCGAAATCATTGTTGAAGAACGCGAATGCAGAAAGATCTTCAAATCCGGCGAAGTCAGCCTGATTGACGACACCTGCGTTCGACAGCGCGATAATCAACTGGCCTGGTGTTGTCAGACCCGTCACGTCGACGGAATTTTGGTTGGCCGTGAAGGTCAACGCCTGGAAGAAGTCGATCTGCGAGGACCGTGAAATACGATCTGTTAACTCGATCTTGAAGAAATCGACCGTGACATCAACGTTACCGAACTCGAATGCCGCACCAACAGTGAAATTGTCTGATTCTTCAGGCCCGAGAACTGGACGCGTGAGCCCGAGACCACCATTGGCAACAGAGCCTTCAATGAAGTCAGCAGCAATCTGACCAGCCGGGCTGTTGAGCGGGAAGGTGCCCTCATCTTGAAGCACGCCGTTAGCGAATTGCGTGGTCACGTTAATGACATTCGCCTGACCTGCTGTCGGGGCATGGAAGCCGGTTGAGAAAGTCGAGCGCAAACTGAACTGATCGTTGACTTTCCACAAACCGCCAACCTTGTAGTTGGTGGTCTCGCCAAAGGCATCATAGTCCTCAAACCGAACCGCACCTTGCAATGTCAACTGGTCGGAGACATCCGCTTCCAGATCAACATAGTAAGAGGTGTTGGACTGTGTGTTTGCGCCGGCACTTTGCGGCGTAAACCCACCAAACCCGTTCGAGCTCGAAGAGAAACCCTGACCTGTTGGATAGGCACCACCCGGCGTTGCCAGTGGTCCAAGGGCAAACGAGGCCGGATCACCGGCGGTGATGTCGAACTCTTCTTCGCGGTACTCAGCCCCAAAGGCGACGTTCAGGTCCGAGGCAAAGCCTTCAACCGGCACACCGTAAGAGAAGTCGAGGTTGAACAGGTCTTCGGTTTGCTTATAGGCACCTGGAACGAACGAAGTCGGCGTGTTCGGCCCAAGGCTGGCGTTAATCGTATTGTTGATAAAGAACTCAACTTCGTTGCTGCCATTAACGTAGCTGAAGTCGTAGTTCAGCCCGGTACCCATATCGAATGTGCCGCGGAGACCGGCAGCGATGGTGTAGTCATCAAGTTTGCCACCGAATTGCGGTGTGAAGCCACCAGGGAACAATTCGACGAACGAGAAGCAGTTCGGGTCAAGGGTAACCAATGCAAGAACTGTCGGATCCGGGATCAAACCGCCGCCTGCTGTCAACGGAATACCGGCCGGGCAATCGCCAGTGTCTGCTGTCGACAAGTCACCGACGAGTACTGACGGAACGCCGTTCACCGGATCAGGCGCACCCGTGACCGGATCGACCAGTGGGCCAGCATAAACACCGCCGCGATTGGTTGGGTTACGGAAGAAGAAGCCGCCTTCAGCTTCACGCTGTGCATAGGTACCGAACGCATAGAGTTGGTGATTTTCGTTGAGGTCCAAACCGAAATTGGCAAACAGTTTGAAATCATCTCGGATTTCAGGTTGTCCCCAGATTTGCGCTGGGTTGCGCACCGCTGTGTTACCGGCAGCAATGAGTGCCGCGGCATCATCACGTTGAACCGAGCGACTTGTTGCTTCGGTATCCTGGATTTCACCAGTCAGATTGAGGAAGCCATTGTCACCAACCGGCAGGCCAATATTGGCCGAGACCTGATAGTTGTCGCCGTCACCTGCATAGGTTGAACCATATTTGGCTTCGAGCGTCATACCTTCACGATCATCGCGCATGATGAAGTTGATCACGCCAGCGATCGCGTCGGAACCATATTGGGACGAGGCGCCGTCACGCAAAACTTCGACCTGTTTCAGGCCAAGCGCGGGGAATGACGATATATCAGGGCCTTGCGATCCGTCCGAGATACCACCGCCAAGGAAAGTAATCACCGCTGCCCGGTGATGGCGCTTGCCGTTGAGAAGCACCAGAGTGTTGTCTGGTGAAAGGCCGCGTAGGTTCGCTGGACGAATAATCGTCGCCGCGTCAGAAATCGGTTGGGTGTTGACATTATAAGACGGGACTGACGTGCGCAGAATGTTCTGCAAATCATTGTCACCTTGATTAACCAGTTCGTCGCCACCGATCACATCAACGGGTGCCGGTGAATCGGCTGCTGAGCGCAAGTCGCGCCGTGTTCCGGTGACGATAAAGACGGAATCACCACCATTCGACGCACCGTCCTGTGCCAGGGCTGTCGCGCCGCCTACGGCACCAAGCCCAATCATTATGCCACTCAAGGCAGCCCCCGCGAGCAATGTTTTCTTCATCGTATTTCTCCTCCTTGTTGAGACATAAATACAACTCCTATTTGTCAACTTCAGGAAGGGGGTGCCAGTTAGAATTTTGAGATAAAATCGTTCAGTTACTGTTATTTTGTCCGAATAGTGGCTAATCAGACACAATCTAGAGGGGAATCCTTCTTCTACTGGCTGCTAACAGCAACCTGTTAACGATTTTAGGGTCGGCCATCTCGGCGCACCAAAATATGCAGATTAGACAAGATAGCAATTACCCGAGGGAGAGCAGCAGATGGGTGATCTCACCATTCGCCTCGCGACAGAAAACGATCTCGAGACACTGACCGGTTTGATGCACCAGGCGATCGCGAAATTGTTGAAACCCTATATGAATGACGAGGTGGTCGACGCCTCGTTTGAGGTCATGGGATTAGACACCCAGCTCGTTGCTGACCGGACCTATTATGCTGTGGAATGTGACGGCGTCATCGGCGGATGCGGCGGATGGAGCCGGCGCAAGACCCTGTTTGGCGGCGACCACAGCGAAGGTCGCGATGCCGAGATTCTGGATCCTGAGCGGGATGCGGCCCGCATCCGCGCGATGTATACGCACCCCGATTTTACCCGGCGCGGCATCGGCCGGCTGGTGCTTGATACGTGCGAAGCGGCCGCCGCAGCGGAGGGTTTCAGGAAAACTATACTTTCGGCTACCTTAAGCGGTGAGCCGCTTTACCGGGCCTGCGGTTATCAGGAGATCGAGCGAACCCAAAGCCGCACATCAACCGGTGTATCTGTGCCGCTTGTTTTGATGGGAAAGACCCTGAGCCAGTGACATCAAACAATCGCTTCAGCGTTCAAGCGGCAGTAGCGGTCGTCATCGCCAACATGATCGGCACCGGCGTCTTTACAAGCCTCGGTTTTCAGCTGGTCACGATACAATCAGGGTTTGTCCTGATCATGCTCTGGGTTGTTGGCGGCATCACAGCTGTCTGCGGTGCGCTCTCATACGCAGAACTTGGCGCAGCATTGCCGCGCTCCGGCGGAGAATATAATTTTCTCTCCCGCATCTACCACCCTGCCGTTGGTTTCATGGGCGGCTGGGTGTCCGCCACGATCGGGTTTGCAGCGCCCGTTGCGCTGGCTGCAATGACCTTCGCTGCCTATGCAACGTCTGCCCTCGGAGAGGCCGTGCCGGGTTGGGGTCAGCAAGCGTTGGCCGTGGGACTGATCCTTATTCTGACCGTTATTCACAGCGGCCGGCGCCAGGCGAGCGGTGGACTGCAGCTGTTCTTCACCTTACTCAAAGTTGTCGTCATTATCGGCTTCTGCCTCGGCGCTGTGGGGATCGCCGGTGAGCCGCAGCCGGTGCAGTTCTTGCCCGTTGAAGGCGACCTGACGCTGCTGACGGGAAGCGCGTTTGCGGTTTCCCTGATTTATGTCAGCTATGCTTATACCGGGTGGAACGCGGCAACCTATCTCAGTGGTGAACTTGACGAACCACAGCGTGATCTACCGCGCATTCTCGCATTCGGTACGCTGGTGGTCATGCTGCTTTATGTGGCCCTAAACGTCGTGTTCCTTGCCGTTGCCCCGATATCTGACATGGTTGGTAAGATCGAGATTGGCTACATCGCCGCCGAAGCCGCCTTTGGTCCCGATGCAGCCAGAGTGACGGGGCTCGTTCTTGCCGCTCTCTTGATCTCAACTGTCAGTGCCATGACGATCGCTGGCCCTCGCGTTCTTCAGGTAATCGGTGAAGATTTTGACGCGGTTCGCGTTCTGGCAAAAACCAACGCCGACGGGATCCCGTTTGTCGCCATTTGTGTTCAGTCGAGCCTTGCGACCGTGTTCATCCTGACCTCGACATTTGAATCGGTACTTGTATTTGCCGGATTTACCCTTGCTTTAAACAGTTTTCTGACCGTGCTCGGCCTTTATATCTTGCGCTTGCGCCAGCCGAATTTGCCGCGTCCTTTTCGGGTTACTGCGTATCCTGTCACCCCAATGATCTATCTTGGCATCACCGGCTGGACCCTGGTTTTCGTGTTGATCGAGCGCCCGGTTGAAGCGTTGTTCGGCCTCGGCCTGATTACGATCGGTGGACTGGTATATCTCGCCTCACGCATGACAAAAGGGTCCGCAGGTTAGGTTGTTGCGCCGCGCCGGCGCATGCTTCTCGTGCCATAGCCGAAGGCGCATAGCGCCAGGACAATGAGAACGGCGCCGCCAACAAATGGTGCGCCGGGAAAATGCACGCCGTCGCCTCTGGTGAATGAGCCAAACAGCTGGGTCATGAGCAGCGGCCCAACAATCGCCGTCAGACTGAACGAACTGGCAATAGCGCCTTGCAATTCGCCTTGCGAGTCTTCCGGTACGTTTTTGGTCATGAGCGCCTGCATGGCAGGAAACGCAAACCCGGTAAAACCGCCGACGACAATCCAGAAATAGATCATGCTGCCACTGCTTGCGAACGCCAGACCAAAGAAAGTGAGTATACCGATCAACAAACTGACCAGGGCCGGATAGACTTCACCATATCGCTTTACCACTGGTCCGGTTAGCCCGCCCTGAACAATCACCATCGTGATCCCGTAAACGCCGGCAGAAAGACCGATCGCGAGTGGTGACCAGTTCACGACTTCGATCGTAAAGAACGCCCAGATGCTGACATAGGACTGGTTGGCAAACTGGACCAAGAAGATCGCGAGGAGAATCGGGATCACCACCGGGAAACGGCTGATCGATAACAAGCTGCCGAACGGGTTTGCCCGCTTCCAGTCAAACGGTCGCCGATGCTCGGGTGCGAGTGTTTCGGGAAACCTGAAATACCCGTAAATAGCGACACCAAGTGTGAGAAAACCCGAAACGACAAACGGCAGGCGCGGGCCATATTCCCCGAGCAAGCCACCGAACGCCGGCCCAAACACAAAGCCGAGACCGACAGCTGCACCAGTGAACCCGAAATTGCGCGCCCGCTGTTCGGCTGACGAAATGTCAACGAGACAGGCGTTGGCCGCAGGGAAAGTGGCCCCAAAAACGCCGGAGATCATCCTGGCGATAAACAACCAGAACAATGTTGGTGCGACGGCCATCACAAAGTAATCGGCACTGAATCCGAGCAGCGCCAGCAGCAATACTGGCCGACGGCCGAAGCGGTCGCTGAGACCGCCCAGCACTGGTGCACATACGAACTGCATCGCTGCATAGGTGAAAAGGATGTACCCGGCTATTTCCGCTGCCCGGCTGTTCGGCAAATCCGAAAGTTCATTGATGAGCCCCGGCATAACCGGCAGGATGAGACCGACACCCATCGCATCAAAAAACAACACCAGGCACAAAAACACCAAAATGCTTGAATTTGATCTCTTCTGCGTCAAATGCTCTCTCTCACAATATGCGCGGCACGTAACACAGTCCGCTCTGACCGGGAAGGCCTGTCTGGTTCTCTATTTTCGATCTTCGATGATCATGCGCGCGCCCTTGTCCGCGATCATGATGGTCGGCGTATTGGTATTGCCAGACGTGATCACAGGCATAACCGAGGCATCAATTACCCGCAGGCCCGTAACGCCGAAAACCCGCAGCCGGTCGTCAACGACAGCCATCGCATCGCTCGCAAGACCCATCCTGGCGGTACCGACCGGGTGAAAGATCGTGGTGCCAATATTGCCCGCCGCCTCCACCAAGGTATCATCATCGTCGCCAACCGTTGACCCTGGCAGGTATTCGGTTGGCGAATAAGGTTGAAGGGCCGGCTGCTTCATCATCCGGCGGGTGATCCGAATAGCATCGGCGGCAACCTGTCGGTCATGATCCGTAGAGAGATAATTAGGGGCAATGATCGGTTTTGCGGCGCAATCCGGAGAGGGGATTCTCACTTCGCCGCGCGAGGTCGGCTGCAGGTTGCAGGCGCTTGCTGTAATCGCTGCAAAGCGATGAAGCGGATCACCAAACTTTTCGAGTGACAGTGGCTGAATATGAAACTCGATATTGGCGCGCTCGCGTGTCGGATCAGAGCGCATAAAAATGCCGAGCTGCGATGGTGCCATCGTGAGGGGCCCGCGCTGAAAAAGTGCATACTCCATACCCATCAAGGCGCGGCCGAAAAGCGAATGATAGGTCTCATTGAGCGTTTTGACGCCGGCAACCTTATAAATCGCGCGTTGCTGCAAATGATCCTGCAGGTTTGCTCCGACGCCTTGCCGTTCAACAAGGGGTGCCACGCCAGCCTCGGTGAGCCGATCAACTGGACCAATCCCTGAGCGTTGTAGAATTTGTACGGACCCGATAGCGCCTGCCGAAAGAATTATCTCGCCCTGCGCACAGGCTTTGAGCCGCCGCCCATGTTGATGGAACGTAACGGCGCCGGCGCGATTGTCTTCAAGCTCGACTTTCTCAATCAGGGCATGCGTTTCAACCTGGAGGTTTGCCCGGTTCGCGACCGGTTTCAAGAACCCGCGCGCTGACGACCAGCGCACGCCGCGCTTCTGGTTTACATGAAAATAACCGGCACCTTCATTGTCGCCTCGGTTAAAGTCATCAGTTACCGGAACACCCATTTCGTTCGCCGCATCAAGCACCGCATCGAGAATTTTCCAGCTCACGCGCGGCCTCTCAACGCGCCATTCCCCGCCTTTGCCGTGAACATCATCTGCAGCCATGAAATGATCCTCAATTCGCTTGAAAACCGGCAACACATCATCCCAGCCCCAGCCCTTAAGACCGAGTTGCCGCCAATGATCATAGTCAGCCGCCTGACCACGGATCGTGATCATCGCATTGATCGCGGAACAGCCTCCAAGCGCTTTGCCGCGTGGATAGTTTAGGGATCGCCCGTTGAGCCCCGCTTCGCTCACAGTTCTAAACATCCAGTCGGCGCGTGGGTTGCCAATTGCAAACAGATACCCGACAGGAATGTGATACCAGATCCAGTCATCTTTGCCGCCAGCTTCCAGCAGCAAAACGCGCCTGCGAGGATCCTCAGAAAGCCGGTTGGCGAGCACACAGCCTGCCGATCCGGCACCGACAATGATATAGTCATACTCACCATCAAGCTGTTCAATCGACAACTCCGTACTCCTCTCTAATCCTGCGCCATGTGCTATCACCTGCGCGGATCGTGGACAGCGGTCAGCTGCATATTCTCAAAGACTATGCAGGCATCCGTGACAGCAGGAAATGGCCAAGTGCAGCCGGTCAGGTTGGTGCTGTCTTTGGCTTGGCCAAATCGCGTCGCTGGTGTCTAATCAGCCCAACACCGGACGAGGGGACAACGCCATGCGATTTTTGACTATAGCAACTCTATGCCTGGTTTTGGCGAGCTGTGCCGAGCATGAACAATCGCCGGACGTGACACAAGTCTGGTCAGAGCCTCCAGCTGGCATTGCCACCGAAGCGACACGGCGCGTCAATATATCTGTGGGGGAGGCCTTGCCGCTTGCTGATCAGTCTGAGTACGCCGACGCACGGCGCGGATTTGTTGCCCGGATCGAGGCTGGTTCGATCCAAAATGATGATGGAGCCGTTGTCTGGGACATTCCGCAATTCGAATTTCTGCAGGGTCCAGCGCCCGACACCGTAAACCCTTCCTTGTGGCGGCAAGCACAACTTACTGCTGAACACGGGCTATTTGAAGTCGCCGACGGAGTGTGGCAGGTCCGCGGCTATGATCTCAGTGTCATGACGATCATCAAAGGTGATACTGGATGGATTGTCACAGATCCGTTGACAACAATTGAAACTGCCGCTGCGGCGATGGCGCTGGTCACCCAGTCACTTGGCGAGCGCCCCATCAGCGCCGTGATCTATACACATTCCCATGCCGATCATTTTGGCGGCGCCAGAGGAATTGTTTCGGAAGAAGATATTGAACAGCGCGGCGTAGAAATCTTTGCACCCATTGGGTTTTCCGACCACGCTGTTTCAGAGAACGTCGTTGCCGGCAATCACATGGCGCGCCGCGCAGCCATGATGTTTGGCGACACAATTGCGCGTTCTGCGGACGGTCATGTCAGTTCCGGGCTCGGCCCCGCCCTGCCGCGCGGCACGGTCAGCCTTGTTTTGCCAACTGAAGAAATTGCCGGACGAGGCACCAAACGGGTCATCGATGGCGTAGAGGTTGAATTTATCGACGCTGCCGGAACCGAAGCACCGGCCGGATTGATGTTCTATCTACCTGAAAAGGGCGCGCTTTGTGCCGGCGATGTTATTCTCCCGGCGATGCACAATCTGCTCACCCTGCGCGGTGCTAAGGTGCGCGATGCGCTGGAATGGAGCCGCGTGATTGACTATGTATTGGCTGAATATGGCGACAAGATCGATGTTATTCTTGCGTCGCATAACTGGCCGACCTGGGGGCGTGACAACGTTCAGCAGTTCCTTAAAAATCAGCGCGACATTTATCGCTATATCCACGATCAAACCCTGCGTCAGGCCAACGCCGGTGCGACCATGACGGAAGCAGCAGAGGCGATCGATGAGCCCGCATTTATGCGTGATGGCTTCAAAACACGCAGCTACTACGGCACCCTCAATCATAATTCGAAGGCGGTTTTTCAGTTCTATTATGGCTGGTGGGGCGGCGTTCCCGCAGAATATAACCGGCTGCCACACGAGACCACCGCCCCTCGCTATGTGCAAGCTATGGGCGGGGCAGAAGCGGTATTGGCGACAGGGATCTCGGCCTTTGAAAAAGGGGACTACCGCTGGGCCGCTGAGATTTTTAATCATCTTGTCTTTGCCGAGCCCGGCAACAAAAGCGCACTTGGCTGGCTTGCGGCTGCATACGAACAATTGGGCTTCCAGGCAGAGAGCGGTGCCTGGCGGAGCTACTATCTGGCAGGGGCAAGCGAGTTGAGAAATGGCGTACCAGAAGGCCTGAATGCACAAACCAGAAGTGCAGATTTGTTACGCGCGATCCCCACGCTCGCTTTGTTTGATGCAATGGCGGTCAGGTTCAATCCAAGAAAAATGACGCGTGACCCGTTTGTCGTGAATTTTGTCTTTGGCGACACCGATGAAGCAGTTGCCGTGCATGTCGGTGCTGATCTGGTTGTACCGCGCATGGGCAGGGAAGAAGGCGCCAGCGCCACGATCACGATGGACAGATCGGTTTTCAACCGAGTGCTGCTTCAAGAAGTCGACATGCGGATGCAGGTTGTGCAGGGCAAGATCAGGATAGAAGGAGACCGAGGAGCTCCGACCGCGTTTTTCCAGTCACTTGATGAGGTAGAGTTGGGTTTCCCTGTCGTGACGCCCTGACCCGGCCTGTCATGATTGTCTCCCTTTGAGGTTCTTCGCTGCTTTTGCTTCGTGCATTTGCTGCTTTATGAAGGCAGGCAGAAACGCCATTTTGCGTTTCGCTTCCAGGCCATCGGCGAGGCGAAAAATATTCTGATAGTAAAATGCCATTGAGCCGAAACCGTTTAGTGCCTTCACCATACTGATTTTCGAGGCCTGTCCCAAAATGCCGGGACCGATCGCGAGTTCTTTTTCCCAAGAGGGTGCCACATCACGCGCACCTGAAATCAACTGCGCCGGGATATCTGTATCAACGCAAAGTGGTCGCGCAATCCCGATCATATCGGCAGCACCGCTGGCAAGCGCCGCGTCCATGCCTTCGCGGGAGCGGAAACCACCAGTGACCATCAGCGGGGTTTTGACGACCGCTGATATTTTTTCCGCATAGGAAATAAAATACGCTTCCCGCGCCTTGGTTGACTGGCTGAGGCCGTCCTCAAAAGCCGGCTCCATGCCTTCAAGCCCCATCATCCTCGGCTGTTCATAGTTTCCACCCGAGATTTCGAGGAGATCAATCCCAGCGTCATTCAGCCATTCAACGACCAGCAGGCACTCATCGAACGCGAAACCGCCTTTTTGGAAGTCCGAGGAATTGAGTTTAACGGCCACCGGAAAGTCCGACCCGACCCGGTCTCTGACAGCTGCTACTGTTTGCAGGAGGAGACGCGCGCGGTTCTCCAGCGAGCCGCCCCACTGATCAGTGCGCTTGTTCGTCAAAGGATTCAAAAACTCCGAAATCAAATAGCCATGGGCACTGTGTATCTGAACGCCGGTAAAACCAGCCTCCTTCGCAACACAAGCGGCATGAACAAACCGTGCGATCACGTCCTCAATCTCAGGCTCAGCAAGTGCGCGCGGTGTCCCAAACTGCCCACCGGGTAGCGCTACCTCAACCGCCGATGGCCCAACCGGTTCAGTAGCGACTATTTTTGGAGATTGCCTTCCGGCATGGGACAGCTGGGCCCAGATATGCGCCCCGTTGTCGGTTGCAGCCTTAGCAAAATTGATCAACCGTTGCATTTGCTCAGATGACTGATCGCCGTCAATGGCAACATTGCCGGGCCGCTCAAGATACCGTCGATCGACCATGACGTTGCCGGTTAGCAAAACTCCGGCGCCACCTTCTGCCCAGCGCCGGTAAATCGTCACATGCCGCGCAGTCGCGCGGTTGTACGCATCGGCGAGCCCCTCAGTCATCGCGGCTTTACAAATCCGGTTTTTCAAAACCACCCCGCAGGGCAGGGTCAAAGGTTCATTGATGGGCATGGCTGCTCTTTCGCTGTTGCTCTATCGTCGAGCTTTCGATCGCACTTTTCATCAAGCGGCCTGTTTGATCAACTGTTTGAGTCAGCGCATTGTGCTCACCAGATTGTGCTCACAAGATTGTGCTCACCAGATTAGCCGTCAAAGGAACCAGCAAAATGGAATATGTCGGAATAGTAATTATCTTGTCCCTCCTACAGTATTTCTACTTCGCCGCTTGTGTTGCTGGCTTGCGCCAAAAAGTAGGCACGCCAGCAACCGAAACAGCTGAAGATCAAACGCTGAAACGAACGATCCGTGTTCATGCAAATACCGGTGAAATGATCATCATTTTTCTGCCTCTGATCGTTTTGTGCGGTCACTTTTTGAACGGTAAGATTGCAGCGGGTATCGGCGTATTTTGGATCGTTGCCCGGTTCCTGTATCAGCACGGATATTTGAAAGATGGCAAGAGCAGGGTTCAGGGGTTTTTGCTGGCTGACCTGGTGTTCCTGCTGCTGATGTTGGGTGCGCTATACGGAATAGTTCATTCACTCTTGGCATGAAACAGTTCACAGCAAGCGAGTTCACGGCAAATCGTCCGTGGCTGATCTTGGTGTCAACAGCCACTGGACCGATCAGCCGGGCAAACGGCATCACCGCGGAAAAATTAAGGGCGCCGCCTGGTTATTGAAAAAATGGATAGCGATTAGTTTTACTGCGCGGGCAAACGTGTTAGCCTTGGGGCATGATGAAAACGCACAACCTTTTTGTGTTGCCATTGCTCGCGATTGCGGGTTGTTCGCAACAAACAGCCGTTGAGCCTGCGCCGCAGGCTCAATTCTTTACGAAACTGGCCGAGTTATGCGGCAGCGCCTTTCAGGGCAAACTGGTGAGCGAAGATCCGGTTGATGCGGGAACGACATGGGCAACCGCGAAAATGGTCATCCATGTGCGTGATTGTTCTGAGGATGAAATCCGCATCCCGTTGCATGTAGACGAGAACCGGTCACGTACGTGGGTTATTTCCCGCACGGACACAGGTCTTCGTCTCAAACATGATCATCGGCATGAAGACGGAGCGGAGGATGCGGTCTCTCAATATGGCGGCGACACAGTCGCACCCGGCAGTGCCGGGCGTCAAGAATTCCCGGTGGACGACTATTCTAAGGATCTGTTCTTGCGTGAAGGTCTCGATGTTTCGGTCGATAATGTTTGGGCGGTTGAAGTGATGCCAGGCAAAAAATTCGCCTATGAACTTACACGTCCGAACCGCATGTTTCGGGCTGAATTTGACTTGAGCCAGCCAGTTGATCTGCCGCCTCCAGCCTGGGGTTGGGAAGATGATTAAAGGTCAGCCAGCTGACCTTTAATCATTAAAAGCAACCCTGCAAGCCTCAGATACTGAGATCAGCAACACTTTATTAACAATGGTTGCCAGTAGGTTTTTATTCCCTGATTTTCGCTAACGCGAATTTAAGCGTATTGTGCCATTGTATTCTTCGCTGAGAGGCGGAGAACAACATTGATCCAACGTATTTTCATAGCGGTTTGCTGCTTGACAGTACTCGCAGGCGTTACCTCTGCGCAGGCAACGCCGATGGACGACGTCTATCGCGGCAAAGTCCTCGCGATCGTCGACTATGTCGAGCGTAACGACCTGATCTTGACACCAGCAATGGAAGCAGACCTGAAGCGGCGCGCCACCCTTACGCAAGGTGTTGAAAAACTCGAGCTTCTGCGCCGGATCGCCAATCAGCACGCGTACCGCAGCGAAGCAGAAGAAATGCGCGCTGCCGCTGTGCAAATGCGGGACTACGCAAAAACTATCGGCAACATGCGGTTCGAGGGCATCGCAGACGCCTTTGATGGTTTTGCCTCATCGGTTGAAGGGGCGTACGAAGAATCGGTTGTCCAGCTAACCGCTGTAGAAGCTGCCTATCCGGATGATTGGGCCGTGCTCGTCTACGCCAGCCTTTTTCGTTCCGTTAGTGACGTGCGCTTCGGTCGCTACACCAAAGCATACAAGCAACTGCAGCTTGGTCTTGGCAGTATTCCGCCGTCTAATGCGGATCCCCTCGCGCCGGCCATGCGGTACGAATTCCTGGAAGCTGTGCGCTATGTTGAGATGAAGCTGGGCGCTGGTGAAGCGGCAATCGACACCGTCGAGCGGGCGTTGACCCAGGCAGAGTTTGCCGGCCTGCCGGCGAATGGTTTTAATGCGATTTATTCAGTCGCCTTTTCTGCCGCGGAGCTTGGTGATGTAGAGCTTGCTCTCGAAATATATACGCGGCTCAACACGCTGTTGCAGGCAAAAGGCGTTGAAGCCCCACGTCTTTTTGTCTTGAGGGAACTCTCGAAAGCCTATTTTGAGACCGGCCAGTACGAGATGGTTATTACAATCTATAACGAGGCCAAACTTATCGACGAGAATGTCGTCAGTCGTCTAACAGAATTACGTATTCTGGCAGCGCGCGCATACGCCCGCGTCGGGGAAACGGCAATCGCGGCTCAGGAGCTTGCAGCATTGTGGGACTGGATTGGTGAGCGCCCAGATATGAAGGGTACAGAGAACGAAATACGCCTGACGCTGGTGGAGGCCGACATCGCCTCAAGCGAGGGTGATTTCACGACTGCCTTCGCCAGAGAACGCCTTTATCGTGAGAGAAGCGAAGAAATCCTGCGCGAGCAGTTTTCCTCCAGTGTCGGTGAACTACGGGGCTCGCTGCAGGTTGAACTGGAGCAGGAGCGGGCGCGGTTGGTGTTGCTTGAAAAAGAGAGGAAACTCGCCGAGGCTGCTGCTCAGTCAAGACAGTGGGTCGCCATTCTTGCTTTTATCCTTTTTGGCGGCGCTCTTGCTGTCGCAGCCTATCAGCGATGGATAGCACGTCAGATGGAGAAAAATCGCCGGAAAGCGCAGGCCGCAAATCGGGCAAAATCCGAATTTCTGGCGACTATGAGCCATGAACTTCGTACACCGATGAATGGTGTTTTGGGGATGGCCCAGTCTTTGAGAGAGATGCGCCTTTCGACCGATGCAGAGAAATGTGTGGATGTCATTCTGGACTCCGGCAAATCTCTTATGGCGCTTTTGAATGACATCCTCGATTTATCGAAAATTGAAGCTGGTCGGCTTGAAATCGCAAGGACCCCTGAAGACATTGGCGCTGCAGTCCGCAAGCTGATCGCGTTGTGGGAGCCGAAGGCGAACGAAAAAGGCCTGCGCTTTACGCTTGCCATTCAGGACGATTTGCGGCTCTTTGTATTCGACCCCGTCCGTGTGCGTCAATGTGTCGCGAACCTCATCTCCAATGCCGTGAAGTTTACTGAAAAAGGTGGCATTGCAATAGATATTTCATCCGCTGTGCAATCTGACGGGTCACATCTGATCAAGATCAAAGTGTCCGATACTGGCCTCGGCATGACGGATGAAACAATGAGGTTATTGTTCAGTCCGTTTACGCAAGCCGATGCATCGATCACGCGAAAGTTTGGCGGCACTGGCCTTGGCCTTTCCATAACGAGACGGCTGGCGCGGTTAATGGGCGGTGATCTGACGGTGCAAAGCACCGCTGGTATGGGCTCGACCTTCCAATTAAGTTTTAAGGCGGTGCCCGCTGCGCATGATTTGGTTGAACCCTCAAATGATGCGGCAAAACCCAATAAAGATATCCTGGGATTAAAAACGCTTGTTGTCGAAGACAACAACGTCAACCAGATGGTTCTGGAACAGTTCTTAAAGAACTGGAACCACGAGATTGTCATTGCCGAACATGGAGGGCTGGCGCTCGATAAACTCCGTGAAGAAACATTTGATCTTGTCTTGATGGACCTACAAATGCCTGTGATAGACGGGCTGACCGCGACAAAACTGATCCGCAGATCGGGCCAGGCCTGGGCAGATATCCCGATTGTTGCTCTGACGGCAGAAGCGATGAGCGGTGATGCTGACAAATGTTACGGTGCTGGCATGGACGCGTATACAACAAAACCAATCGAGGTTGGAGCGCTGCAGAGGTCTATCGAGGAAGCGCTAAGGCGCCGCAAAAAAGCCCTCACCAGCGCCGCGTAAATAATGCGCTGAGAACCCACTTGCCAATCAGGCAAGCGCGTTTACCAGAAATGGCAGGCTTTTATCCATCCGATAGTCAACCGATGAATGATTGTCGTCAAATTCTTCATAAACATGATCAACGCCAGCACTTGCAAGTTTGCGATGCAAGCGCCGGGCGCCATAAATAAGGTCGTATTGATCCACATTCCCGCAATCAATCCACAAGGCTTTCAAACTGTGAAGCTGGGCTATGTGGTTGTCTGCCATGATCACCGGATCCCATTTTAGCCACTCGGCCCAGCGCGCCTCGATGACTTCGCACGTGTCCATATCGATAGGCAGCCTGATACCGCAAAATGCGTCCGGGTCAGGATCATATGTTGCTGCCATCGCCAGGATCATCAGATGGTGGATATCCTTACCGCTCCATTTTGGTCCCGCCTCAAAAGTGGTCAGAAATGTCTCTGGTGATCCGTCGCTTAGGGCAAGCGCCCGCACCAGCCCCGGCATTTCACGTAAGTAACAAATCTCGAACCCCATGTCGCCGGAATGGCATGCCGCTGCCGACCAGAAATCCGCGTGCCGCATCGCGTGCACCAGTGCGCCATATCCGCCAGATGACTTGCCAAAAACCCCGCGTCTGCCGTCGCCGCCACAGCCAAACTGTTTCTCAACGAGCGGCACCATCTCCTCAACCAGAAAGCTCTCCCACTGTCCAACAGCGATCGAGTTAATATACTGATTGCCGCCAAGCCGGGTGAAGCAGTCCGGCATGACGACAACAACCGGTGCCATCTCAACATCACCGATCAACCGGTCGAGCCGCTCCGGCAGATTTTCACCAAAATTCTTCCAGTTGGCGTGAGCAGGACCGCCAGCGGTAAACCCGACAAGATCGACCAACAGCGGCAGATCACGCCCGTCCTGCCCGGCCGGTACATAGACCGCAATGTCTCTCCGGGCCGGGTCGCCGAGCAGATTGGCCACCAAAACATCAGAGTCGATCTGCAAGCGGTGGACGGTCCCTCTCAAGCTCTCACGATTTGTACGCATGGATGCCTTTCCCGAATCACCTGGTCCCGCGCAAGCGTATCATCAATCGCCATTTGAAGTCATATCCCGCGCCGGGCTTCCCAACCCACGGCGTAAGCGGGCATCGGCTGCGCCGGCATTGGTGCATCATCTGCTGGCGCGCCGATGGGCGGTATTTCGTCCCAATGGCGATGCCCGTAAGCGACATAAGCAGCGTTGCTCTCGTACAGGCTTTCAATCATGATAATCGGGGTCTCAGACGCATGTTCACCATAGGCATCATAATCTGTCGCATCCCCTGCGCGCCGCTCACCTGTGGTTGCGCGTACAAACGGCGAATTCAGCTTCATAATATCCGCATAATGATTGAATAGAGCCACGACATTGGTCTCAATACCGCTTGTCTCTATATCGCTCAGGGTTGTCACGCCGTTCTTGCGAGCCTCGCGCCGCCGGACGGACTGACTGTGTAAGCCGATTTCATAGAGAAAAAATTCGACCAGGCGCTGGCGGTCAGCCTTCGAGGGCGACTTTAGCCGCGTATCGATAATGTTCTCCAGAATACGCCGGTTCTCGCGCATCGTCCGGTATGCTTCACCGAGCGCCAGCGCGTCGGTGTGGCGCGTCAACCAATCGGCCATACTATCCTGCACGTGCTTTTCCTTGAGCCCCGTACTTGCGATCAGGTCCATAAAACCTTTCAGCGCGCTGGTGCTGTTGCGCCCGTCAAACCAGTAAAAGCTCTCCCAGCCGGAAGTGCTGTCCACCGGACCAAACCTGGTGCTCGGTCCAGCGACAATCTCATCTGCGCCAAGAGCGATCATCGTCCCGGCGCTGTAGGCTGCACTAGGCAGGATCACACCGATCCGGTCATCGGGGAAATAATCACGGACCATCGCGATGAAATCCCATGGTGCAACAGTTGCCCCGCCATGGGTGTAAACCAGAAAATCAAGACCCCTCGCGCCGTCGGCTTTTGCCTGGCGCACATGTTTCTCGATGATCTCAATATCGCCGGTACGGATCGAGCCGGAAAGGCCGGGCCTTGTGCTTGTCAGATAGGCAATAAGATGATTGCCGCGGCGCGCGCTGATTGCCCCTAACAGGTCAAGCCGCGTGGCTTCGCTGCTGGCGAGAATTTCCCTTGATTTCATATTTCCCCTCGAACTACTTCAAAAAGACTTCCATAAAAAGAAAGCTCTCGCAAGGGCAGAAGCCGGAAGGAGGCTGGCCGGCCGCGCAAAGCTGCGCTATGGAAAGACATGATCCGTCTCAAAACAGAAATATTTGTGAAGGCTTGGCTAAGGCGCTGCATGGCGGCTGGGGCATTTGCCGCAATCGCCCGTAAAGGGCACCCAGAGGCCGGCATTCTTATCGTCAAAGTCGTTGCAGGCGACGGATCAGCACTGGCCTATATTGAAACGTTCAGCGACAAGGCCGACATCGCCTGGAGAGCGCTCGCGGACGAGTTTAAGCCGGAGATGGAGATTGATACACTGATTAAACGGGAGTCAAATTTCGATCCCGATTTGTGGATTGTGGAAGTTCAGGACCGCGAAGGGCGGCCTTTTCTGGACGGCATTGCCTGACGCTCAACCGGTGCCGAACAGTACTTTTCGTTCTGCGGCGTCAAAATTATGGCTCTGGTTGCCGGTTACGCTGTTGCTGTTACTTTGAGGAATTTCACCAGCCTGTACCGCATCGGTAAGCGCCGCAGCACGCACCTGCCAAAACCGCATAACCCGCTCGGCAGCTTCCTCTGGAATGGAATTGTAGAGGCTGATAATGCGCATCGAATTCGCATGGTCGGACTTGCGTCGGTTCATGCTGTTAACAAAATTGGCGAAAGTCGGACGGCCGACCTTGGCAGCGCGGCAGGCCAGCGCCAGCGATTCCCACGTCGCATCGTTCAAGATCCGCTGCATGGATGCACTGTCGACGTTGAGTAGCGAAGATATTGCAAGAATGAACTCGGTTGTGTTCTCCGTCATCAATAGTTCCGAGACATAGTCCTCGGTCAATTCACCGTGGCGTTCCCGGCGCCCAACTTCCTTGCGTGATTCAAGCAATTCCGTGCGCACATTTGAGAGGCTTTCATCAACGATCCGGGAGCGGAATCTCTTAGCAGTCCGATCTAGCAGGTCGAGCAGTTGTTCATGGGCAAACTCGACGACGATCTGACGCTGTGAAAAATATGTAAACCGGAAAGTTTCTTCAACCAATAGCCGTGGGAGGATGAAACGGCCACCGTCCGCAAGCTCATCCGGGTCAAGGCCTTCACGTCTCGGCGCACTATATAATGCAGTTGTTCGCTCGCGGATTACATTGACCAAGTTCGGCACAGTTTGCGTCGTGGAGCGGCGCAAGATCAGACTGATTGCCTTGTCCTTCCCGCTCAAAAGTGCCTTGACGTATTCCTTGTCGACATTTGATTTTGTCATGGCCATAGCCAAACAGCGGCGCAGGCGTTTATCAATCAATAGAGCAACGCGCGAAAACATAAGGTCAACAAATTCTTTATCGCGCGCGCCATACCGGTCCACCGCCGTGATCAACGGATCCGTATTTAGTCGGAGAAGTTCACGACGGGCATCGCCCTTACCATCTTTCGGGAATTCGATCAGCGCTTCCAACGGTGATTTTTTTGCAGACATCACTCTCGTCCCCTTATGGGGAAGTATCATATCGGCACTAGGTAAAAAAAAGACTTAATTTGCAAAGCGAAATTTGGCCAAAATCCAGCGGCAAATTAACAGCTTATTCACGTTTGCGGCCAAGCCCCCACCAGCGTCGGCGCGGCTTTTTCTGATCTTCTGATGCAGCGGCGTCGGCTTCATCGTCAATTGGATAAGTATCAGCGATGGCAAGTTGATCAATGTCGCCAGCCTCAGCATACCCCACCTGCGAGGATGTGTAAGTTGCTTCAAGAAAATCATCGCCAAGGCCATTGTAATATTCAACGAGTCGCATGGTTTCTGATCCCGCCTCCGCCGCAAAGGCGCCGGGCAGGGAAACGGGTTTGATACCATCGTGAGCTGACAGCATGAAATTGCGCCAGATCCGCGCGGGCAAGGTGCCGCCGGTCACTTCGTCCATCGACCGGGCTTCGTCATTACCAACCCAGCTGCCGGCCGTAATTTGTGCCGTGTACCCAACAAACCACGCATCTTTCCAGTCATTCGTCGTACCGGTCTTACCAGCGGCATCGCGCCGCCCTAGACTGGCCCGTCGGCCGGTGCCACTCAGCATTACCTGATGCAGAAGGTGGGTCATGTCCCGGGCAACTGACTTCTTAAACAACTGGGTCTGCGGTTGCGGTGTGTGCTCATAAAGCAATTCACCCTGGCGGTTTTCTATCCGCAAAATTGCATAGGGTGTCGCTGAGAGGCCCTCACGAGCAAAAGGGAGGTAGGCAGAGGTTATCTCGTCAAGCGTCACTTCCATCGAGCCAAGAGCGACCGATGGATGTGCTTTGAGTTCATGCGTGATGCCAAGTCGCCTCGCTGTTTCAATTACTTTGCCCCGCCCCACGGCTTCCGAGGCCTGCACAGCAACTGAATTGATAGATTGAGCCAGCGCCTCCGTCATGCGCATCGGGCCCTTGTATTCCTTTGTATAGTTTCGCGGGCGCCATTCCTCGACTTCCGTCGGCTGATCAAAAAACAGGGTTCTGAGGCTCATGCCGTTTTCCAGCGCTGCCAGATAAACAAACGGCTTAAACACGGAACCAGGTTGCCGAACGGCTTGGGTCGCGCGGTTGAACTGGCTCTCTTGATAGGATCGCCCGCCGACCAGGGCGACGACATTGCCGTCATTCTCAAAAGCGATAAGTGCGGCCTGTTCAGCGCCAATCGCATCACTTTCTGCATTCAACGCCTCGGCGACTGCCGCAACCGCTTTTTGCTGCAGATCAGTATCGATCGTTGTGGTAATGACGATATCGGTTTTGATCCCGCCCAGGATATTCGCCGTCTCGATCAGCGCATGATCGACAAAATAACCAAACTCCGCATTGAGATCGGTCATCTTTAATGTCGGTGGTGCCATTTTGGCGATCGCCGCTGTCGTCCGATTGATCTTTTTGGTCTCGACCAGATTATCGATCACTTCATTTGCCCGCCGGGCAGCGCCGTCAAAATTTACCATCGGTGACAGTGTCGATGGGGCTTTCGGGAGGCCGGCGAGTAATGCCGCTTCTGGCAGTGTCAGGTCGCGCGCAGATTTATCGAAATAGAGATTGGATGCCGCCTCGATCCCGTAAGCGCCGGAGCCGAGATAAGTCCGATTTAAATACAAGGAGAGGATTTCATCCTTGGAATACCGCGTCTCCAGCCAAACGGCGAGATGAAGTTCAGTCAACTTCCGGTTCAGCGTTCGATCAGTTGATAAAAACAGGCTGCGGGCCAGTTGCTGTGTGATCGTCGATGCGCCCTCACGCATCTGCCCGCGCCGGATATTGGTGACCATCGCCCGGATGAACCCGCGCAGGTCAAATCCATGATGCCGGTAAAACCGCCGATCCTCGGTTGAGATGAAGGTCGAGACGACATAGTCGGGCAATTCATTGATCGGCACCGGATCGCCATAGTGGCTGCCGCGATTGCCAATCGTATCACCTTCGCGATCAAGCAGGGCGACACTTGGCGGTCGATTGATCGTCCACAAATCCACATCCGGGTCTGGTGTATAACCACGGGTCAGACTGAAGAGCCCAAAAAACAAAGCGATGCCCACCACAAAACCGACCGATGACCCGTGCAGAAAAACCCGTTTCCAGAGCGGCCAATGCGACAGGCCGCGCCATGAAAGGCGACCAAGCGGCTTCAACATTTGCCAAAAAACCCAGCCAACCGTCTGCACGCCTGCCCACATATCCAGCATGATGGGCTTGGCGGCGTTCGCTGCTCTGCGCGCCTTGTCGCTCGATTTTGCTCGTGGTTTCTTACTCAACGATCCGTTCCAACTGTGCCATTAACCGTCATTTAGCATGAAACAGGCGGTAATCGGTACAAAAGCTGGTAATTTTCGGGCAAGTGTTTCAAGCCTGTGGTTAATGGATAACACCCGCAAAAACCCGTTCTGGGAGGCCAAATCCCTCACTGAAATGAGCCCGGAAGAGTGGGAGTCTGTGTGTGATGGCTGCGGCAAATGCTGTGTTGTCCTGTTTGACGATGATGAGACTGACGAGGTCTGGGAAACGGACGTCGCTTGCAAATTGTTCGACTGCAAAACCCGCCGCTGCCGTGACTATAACAACCGCCACGCGATTGTTCCCGGCTGCATCAGCCTGACCCCAGGCAATGTCAGCACGTTGCACTGGATGCCTGAGAGTTGTGCCTACAAACGCCTCGCTGCCGGCCAGGGCCTGGCCGACTGGCATCCGCTTGTCTCGGGCCGCCGTGACAGCGTTGTTGAGGCCGGGATCGCGGTCGAAAATGACATGCCGTCGGAAGACAATGTTTCCGACGAAGACCAGGAGGAGCGCATTATTGGCCGCCGCTGGCCGCCGCCGTAGTTAAAGTACGGAGCTTCCGCAACAACGATCATCAGGGCACCGGGCACCCCGTGGCCGCAAGTGCAGCCGCCGCCGCGAGCTTGTGTTTGGCTTGCCAGGGCGGCCCGACTGATCGACCCATCGCCAATAAAAACGCGTTGATGTCATTGCAGTCGAGCACTGTTGCTGCATCGTTAAACACGCGCGCACGGTCGTACCAGGAAACCGACCAGCCGTGCGCTTCCGCGGCGCTGGCGAGAGCCTCGCGATACATGACAGTGTCGGCAACGCTCTGTGCACGATTGTCCCTGATACGTTCTTCAACTGTCGGCGGAAGTTCCGGGCATGCGCGGATCGCGATTCTGGTAATCGCTGTAGGCACCTCGGCGGCCAGCGCGTTCAGGCAGGCGCGCGCGCCGCGCTCTGCTGCAACGCGCACGCATTCGACAAGTTCGATCGCCGCGGCCAGCGAAATCTCGCGGGCCCAGGGGCTGTTTTTGTAGCGACCCACCGCCCATGACCCTTCATGGTGATGCGGGTGCGTTGGCAACCGGCTGTCTGTCAAGTCGATGCAACGGCGATCAACAAGCTCGCCGTTGGAGGCAACCGTCACCAGCAGCGCCGAGTTACCATGCTCGGTGACACCAACGCTTGCCGTTCTATGCAGTCGTTCTTCCGCCACGCCTTGCCCTTTAATGGATCATGTCGTTACGTGCGCCTTGGAATTTAGCACGGGCGAAGTTGCATAGAAAACCCTCTGTTCGGGAGGTCTGCGCACAAGCAGATCGGGCGGGAACCGGCCTATGATGACCCCGGGAGGCGCTTTATCCCGCCTATCGGATTTGTATTAGAGGCCATATCGTGACACTTTGCGGGTTTGCATTACTTCAAGGGGATACAGCCCATGACTATATCGCGCCGCGCTCTCCTTCAAACGTCTGCCGCCGCAGCACTGACAACCGTCATGCCCGTCACCGCGTGTTCCAAGGGACAGTCAGGGGGACAGGTGCAGTCTGCGGACGGTCTGCTCGCTGAGGCCACGGAGCTGATTTTGAATGCCTACCCTGAAAGCGCCTCCAGCTCGGGCATCGACCATGGTAAATACCAGTCTCTCAAATCGCAGTTGACAGACCGCTCACAGGCCGGACAGTCGAGCATCGAACGCAATGTCCGTGCGATGCTTGCCCGGTTGAACAACGTCGATACGGAAACCCTGACGCCGGACCAGGCGCTCAATGTTGATGTTGTGCGCACCGTGTTCGAGACGACCACTGAGGGCTTTGACTTCCCTTACGGTGAAGTTGCATTGCTCAATTCCAATTGGTCCTATCGCAATAGTCCGTATGCGGTGGCGCAAAATACCGGCGCCTTTGTTGAGATCCCGAGTTTTCTGGATTCATCCCACACCATTGAGACCAGAGCCGACGCCGATGATTATCTCTTGCGCATGGCAGCCTATGCCGGACAGCTGGACGGCGAGACTGAGCGCACCCAGATTGCTGGAGAGCAGGGCGTCATTTTGCCCGATTTCTTGATGAAAAAGACACTGGGGCAACTGCGCGGCGCACGTGCGCGCGCTATTGACAGTTGGGGAATAGTTGCCTCCGTTGCCACGCGCGCAGAACCGTTTGAAGGCGGATACGGAGAAAAAGCCAAAGACATAGCGGAGCAGAAAATCCTTCCGGCTCTCGATCGTCAAATCGAGGCACTGGAAGCGCTGGCCCCTCGTGCCACCAGCAATGCTGGCGTTTGGGCTTTGCCCTCCGGTGACGCCTATTATGACTGGGCCTTGCGGGCAGGGACCACAACGACCTTATCGCCCGATGAAGTACACCAGATGGGCATTGATGAACTTGCGAGCATCCATGCGCGCATGGACCCGATCCTTCGCTCCATTGGCTACACAGAAGGGTCAGTCGGCGATCGCATGACCGCACTTGGCCAGGACCCGCGCTATCAATTCGCCGACGGCGATGCGGGCCGCGCCGAGATTATGGCATTCATCAACACGACGCTCGAAGACATCCGTGCGCGGATGCCGCTTGCGTTCGAGACGCTAGTTCCCGGATTTCTCGAAGTCACCCGCATTGCCCCCGAAGTTGAAGCGGGCGCGCCCGGAGCCTATGGCGGTGCGGGCTCTATTGACGGCAAACAACCAGGGCATTTCTGGATCAATTTGCGCACGCCGGCACTGCACAGCAAATACAGCCTGATGGATCTCACCTATCATGAGGCTATTCCCGGTCATGTCTGGCAAGGCGAATACACTTTCAGGCAACCGCTGATCCGATCACTCCTTGCCTTCAACGCCTATTCTGAAGGTTGGGCATTGTATGCTGAGCAACTGGCCGATGAGTTGGGCGTTTACGACGAGTTCCCCGTCGGGCAGCTTGGCTACCTTCAGTCCCTTGCCTTCCGCGCCTGCCGGCTGGTCGTTGATACCGGCCTTCATGCCAAACGCTGGACACGCGAAGAAGCGATCGACTGGTTTGTGACAAATAATGGATCAAACCCTGAAGAGGTGCGCGGCGAAGTTGATCGCTATTGCGCCTGGCCCGGGCAGGCCTGCGGCTATAAAGTTGGACACACAGCGATCGTCCGACTGCGCGAAAACGCCAAAGCCATAATGGGCGCTAATTTCGATTTTCGCCGTTTCAACGATGCACTGGTTCTCGGCGGTAATCTGCCGATGACAGTGCTTGGTCGTGTGATTGATGACTTTGTGCTTTCGCAAAATGGCTAGTCTACTTCAATGCCATACTGACCTCTCCGAATTGAACGAAGGACAAAATATGAGATCAGTACTCATTGCATGTTTCTCCCTCATACTCGTCGCCTGTTCTGGTAAAACGAGTGATCAACCGGCGACAAGCGAGAAAAACATTGCCGATCTCATCTTGGTCAATGGCCGCATCTATACACTTCGTTGGGAAGCGCCGTCAGCGGAGGGCGTCATCAGAGCAGATGCGCCATATGATGCTCAAGGGTGGCATCCTGACGCCAGTGCCGTGGCGATTGCTGACGGCAAAATCATATTCGTTGGCGATACCATGTCCGCGCTCTCCTATAAGGGCGCTGACGGCGATGTAGTGGATCTGCAGGGTGCAACCCTGGTGCCGGGTCTGATTGATTCGCATACGCATATTTTTGAGCTGGGGGCAAAGCTTCAGCGCGTTAATTTGACAGATATCAAGACCGAGGAAGAAGCCGTTGCGCTGGTTGCCGCGCAGGCGCGAGCGACCACAAAGGGGGAGTGGGTTCTTGGCGCCGGATGGGACGAAGGCGCCTGGGCAAGCCGTTATCCTGACAAGACCTTGTTAAGCCAGTCGGTGCCGGATCACCCGGTTGCGCTTGACAGCCTTCACGGGTTTGCGGCGTGGGTAAATCAAGCGGCGCTCGACGCCGGAAAGATCTCGGCGCGTTCAGATGTTCCAGTTGGCGGCGAAATGCGGCTTGGCGAAGATGGCGAGCCCAATGGTTTGTTCCTTAACAACGCGGTCGGCATGGTCGACCAGATCGTGCCGTTGCCGACGACTGCAAAATTGACGGACCAGTTGTTAGGTGGGCTTCGGCAAATGGCTGAAGACGGCTATGTCGCGGTTCATGAGGCTGGCGTAGATGCAGGCGCGATGGCTGTGTTGGAGAAATTGGAGAGTGAAAACAAACTGCCACTTCGTGTTTATGCGCTTTTATCCTTGAGGGATGAAGATCTGATCAGAGAATGGATCGCAAGAGGTCCGGATACTGATAATAACAGCAAACTGGTCACACGAAGCGTGAAGGCCTATTACGACGGTGCTCTGGGGTCTCGCGGCGCCCGTCTGTTGGCTGACTATTCGGATATGCCGGGCCATCGTGGCCTGAGCGGTGACAACTATGGTTTCAACCAGCAGCTGAATGCAGATGCAATGCGGGCCGGTTTTCAAGTCGGCATTCACGCAATCGGTGATGCCGGCAATCGCGAGGCGCTGGATATTTTGGAAGCTGTCATGACCGAAGACCCCGAAACCCGGGCCAACCGGCATCGTGTCGAACATGCGCAGCTGGTTCATCCCGATGACATGCCCCGGTTTGCGAATTTGGACGTTATTGCCTCGATGGAACCACCCCATGCGATGGAGGACAAAGCATGGGCCGAAGATCGACTGGGTCTCGGGCGCATCCGCGGGGCCTATGCCTGGCGCACATTGCGGCGCGCCGGCGCGCGTCTCACGTTTAATTCTGACAACCCTGGATCAGATCACAGTATTTTTTATGGGCTGCATTCAGCCATCACGCGGCAGGACAAAGATCTGCACCCGGATGGCGGTTGGTACCCGGACGAACGAGTGAACATTGATGAAGCGCTTCGCGCTTATACCAGTTGGTCTGCGTATGCGAGCTTCCGCGAGAAAGACACCGGTGTGATTGATGTCGGGTACTGGGCCGATATGACGGTCATGGATATCGATCCATTTGTGTTATCTGAGAATGATCCAAACAAACTGCTTGAGGGCAGAATATTGATGACCGTCGTTGACGGTGACATCATTTACCAGGCTCCATGATCATCCGTTGTCAGTCGGGTTAGTCGGACTAAAGCCAGGCATCTTCCTCAGTTGATCCAAATCATCTTGATAATGAGTAATAGCGTCCAATCCCTTTGGGCTAATCGCGTAGATACCGGTGCTGACCCGCTCAAACCAGCCATAATGATCATCCGCCATCAATCGTCGCGCTGATTCAACTCCTGTCGCGCGCGCCACGAGGGCGGCCTTTGTCGGGCCATTCTGCTTGAGGACACTAAGGCAGCGCAGCGCATCTTGCCGGTAGGCCGTCATCAACCCCTCTCGTGTTGCGCCACCGGTGTTCGGATCACCCACCCGGTTGGCAAACTCACGCAGCATGCGCGCTTTCTTTTGCGCTGATTGTCGAGGCTTGTAGGGTAGAGGATCGAGATGAATTTCGACAAAACCGTCTTTCAGTCTGACGGAGATCAGGCCAAGACCGAGCCGGCGGCAGAGAGCCTTGTTGCTCCTCAGAGATTTGGAAAATACTTTTCCGCTACCCCGTGGCACGGCGATATAGACCAGATCGCTGACAGCCTGGCGCTCAATCGCCTGATGAAACAGCGAAAGAGAAAAACCGGTTTTTAACTCGACGATGACCGGGTTTTCTGTCCCGCGCAGGCCGACGACATCTGCCGCCCCGATCTCCCCCTTGACTTCATAGCCTTGCCCTTCAAGCAAGGCTTTGATCGGTGGATAGAGGTCAGTCTCGCGCATCCCGGGTTTTTTCATGGTTCTCACGATAAGCTGTATTTGCGATTCTGAACAAAGCCTCAAACAGCAGGTCAAAAAAAATGACCTGCCCATCTGAGAGGTCAGCTAATCGAGGTGGTTGGTGCCCGGGCGCGGCACTCCGGCGATCTGCGCCAGACCCCAAAAAAAGCGGCCCGCAGCAGTCTCGCAAAAAAATTCCGGGGTGAGACAGACTTCTTTGACGGCTGGCGCTGAAATGGTTAGTTTGTCGCGGAGAGTTTCAGAAAAAAAAGGGGAGTGGGACATGTCCGTTGGAAAATTCACGCTGGGCGCGAGCGTGCTGGCCTTGGCCGCAATGCCAGGGATCGCGGCAGCGGCAGGCGGCGGTGCAGAGCCGACAGCTTATTTTAGCGTCGGTGCCGGCGTCACTGTGCCCGATGATGTATCGCAGGGCACCACGATCACGCCGTTTTCTGGCTCAAATACGTTCACCCTGCCATCGGGTTTCGACACCTCCTTCGATACCGGCTTCAATGTTGGCGGCACCATTGGCTACAAATTTAATTCCACCTGGCGGGTTGAAGGCGAGTACCGCTACTCAACGGCCGACAACCTCATGACGACCGTGCGCGGCGGGTTCAACGTCCCGACGGCGACCAATCCCAGCGGCAGCTTGACCCCCAACAGCGGCGATATCAGCGTCAACGCGCTGTTCGCCAACGCGGTCCTCGATATCAATATGCCGGGCAGGCTGTTGCCCTATATCGGGGCAGGTCTCGGTTACGCCGATATTGATATCTCGGCCCTTGGCAGTGACGCGGGGGAGGGTGTCTTTGCGTATCAGGTGTTTCTCGGCGGCGACGTTTCGCTGGATGATCATTCCTGGGTCGGTGCCCGCTTCAATTTCATGAACACCGACAATTTTGCCTATGACCCCGTCGGCCCAGCCGCGGCTGGCGCGTTCACCACCGGCAAGGCCCAATACAGCGCTTTTGACCTCACCTTTTCCTATCGCCGGGATTTCAAATAACCCGTCGCGGCCTGATAGCTGCATGACAGATGACGCGGGCGCAGCTATGCTCCGCGGGTCCGGGTAGTGAGTAATGTTTGTAACGCAACCAGAACGCCAGCCGCTTGGGGGCTTTTTCAGCTTCGTTTTGCCGATGTGCGTTTTCGGCATTCTGGCGGTGCTGGTGAAGGCACCGGATTTTACAGAGGCTAATTTCCCCGCTGCCGCGTTTTTAAGGACACTGCCCGCTCTCGTCAGCACAAGCGTTTTTGCTCTTGCCCTCAGCCTTTTGTATCTGTGGCATCCTGCCCGGATCGCAGCAACATCGCTGGCAGCGCTTGCGGTGGCACTCTTGGCAACGGCGGTCCTTCATCACGGCGAGGGCGGCGCCAGGCTCCTCAGTTGGGCTGCCTTCCTAGTGCTCGCAGGTGCGGCAACAGATGACACCGAATCGGGGCTTGAGTTGCCGCCTGCTTACAGGTTTGTTTTTCCGCGGCTTGTCAGCCTGCCGTTAATGATCATTGTTGTGACGATTTTTGCAACCTTGTTCAGTGTGATGCTGGCTGCGGCATTTCAGGCAACGATGTCCATCCGGTCGCCAGACGCCGGTCCAGCTTTGCTGCTGCCGGATATCAATGGCAGCCCAGCGCTGGTTGGGTTACTGCTCTTTGGCACCTTTCTTGGCATCGTCGTTGCCTTAATCCGCTATCAGCGGGCGCTAATTGGCTCTTTCCGCTATGCGCTGCTAGTGGCCAGCCGCTATCTGCTGCCGGTTATCTGTGTGGTCGCCATGACATTTTTACTTACCTCAGTGGGCAACGCAAACGAGGAGCGCGGCGCATATTTTGTCATGACTGTGATCTTGTTGATCACCGTCAATCTCGTTTATGTTGATGGAACTCTGGCAAAACCACCAGCTTGGATACGCGTTTCGGTTTTTGTGGCCGCTATTGTGTTACTGTTATTGCTCTGGTCACAATTTGGAATGGCTAAGGCGATGGCTGATGCCAGTAGAGTGACATCAGACTACGGAAGTATTTTCTACCAACTTATTTTGACCATCTTCGCCACATTCGCGCTTGTTGTTGGTGTCATTTCCGATTCTATCGGCAAATCTGACAGGTGGATGCCGGCACTTGCTCCACTGAATATCGCGGTGATCGGATTGATCGGTTTTGCACCGCTGTTTCTGCGCCTGGTGCCATGAAGGACAGCCGCTTAGGACGGATCTTTTTTCTTGCTCTCAGTCATAACGGTTTTACGGTTCGGCCCGCGATAATCGGCCACGCCCTCGGTCACGGCATAACAGGCAAGTCGGACCGTCAGCGGGATCTCAACCTTGTCGCCGTCACGCTCGCCTTTCTCGTAATACTGGATCATGCGGCGTTTCAGACCAAGCGCGTGCGCTGCATCCTTCTGGGAGAGCCCCATGGCCTTACGCCATTTCTTGAAATCACCCGGTTCCATCTCATTCCCGCCCTTGTCTGCGTGATCGCCCTTAGCCTGAATTTGTTGCGGTTTTGTTGCAATAACACAACTGGTGCGGCTTCTGACCAGGGTCAACCCCGGTTTTGCCCCTTAAATCCATGTGTTTTGGGGAACGTTCGCAATTAGCCGCACTAACTGCCTTTAATTGTTAGGCAATTCGCCCTATATAGGAGAGGCCGGTTCGCCGGCTATAGCGATAAATGGCGCTCATAATAAGCGGCTTGGACCCGGGGGCGGTACCCGGCGGCTCCACCAGAAAGCCTGGTCCGATCTCTCAGATCGGGCCTTGTGGCGGGGCCGAAATAGGATCGACAAACGTGTAAAGGTTCTGCTTTCGCTCGGATGATCTCCGTTATTGGATCACAATTATAGTTGCAAATGACAACTACAAGGAAGAGTTCGCTCTCGCAGCTTAGGCAGCGCGAGTAACTCACTCAAAACTCCTAGGTCCTTTCCAGGTCTAGGCGGGGCTTCCGGGAGCCTGGCAACAGAATCCCGGGCTTTATTTCCTCGTTTTCAGCCGCCACTTGGGCTTCCCTTGTCGCACCTGCCGCAGCATTAATTGCGACCTGGCAATTGGTTTGGAGTAGATTCGCGGTTCTGATGAAACGCTGCTTGTCTGGATGGCGCGCAAGAGCGGCTTTGTCACCGACTGAACAATTTTCCTAAATGCGCGAAATCATCCGGCAGCAGATCGACCGGCGTTTTGCCTTCGTCATTCTGGATATCTCGTTTCGCACCAGCGGAAATCAATGTTCGAATGATCGCTTCATCGCCATGCAGGGCTGCCGCGTGCAAAGCCGTGTGACCACCATCTTGCCGATGGTCCGGGTCAGCACCGGCAGCAAGCAGTATCCGGACTAATCCGGCATGCTTTGCTGCGCAGGCACTGTGGATGGGTCGGAGGTTGGCGGCGTTGTTGGTGATCGCGTCCGGGTCAGCACCGTGCGCCAACAAGAATCTCGCGGCAGCCGGCTGGCGAAAATAAGCGGCAAGATGGAGGGGAGTAAACCCATCTGCAGCATGTTGCTGGGAAAAATCCGGCGCGGATCCGAACAGGTCGCGCAATACCTCGACTTCCCCAAGAGCCGCGGCCTCGAACCCGTCAACGGTGTCGACCTGTGTTCTTAGCGCCTGTGAGATCTCTGCTCGTTGATAATACAACGCCAGCAGGATCAATGAAACACCGTTTTCATCCCCCCCTTTGGCCAATGCCGGATGCGCCGCCAGAATGGATTTCGCCGTCTCAAGCTCGCCTTCTTTGATGGCGCTGATCAACTGATCCTTGTCGCTCATGATTTCTCCGGCTTTGCAGGCTGGGCAGACAATTACATTGGGTATTACAGGACAAAAAGGATCTGCGTAAATATGTTTTGTATATGATCCAGGATCTAAAGCCGCCGGTATTATGGGGCAACTGATCGCCAAGGCAAGAGTACCTAACCGACAAACGCCTTTTCGACGACAAACGAGGCCGGCTTGGAATTGGCGCCCTCGATCAGGCCAGCCTTTTCGACAAGCGCTTTGGTATCTGCGATCATCTCAAGCGATCCGCAAATCATCACACGATCCGTCTCCGGATTAAGTGGGGCTACCCCCAGTTGTTCGAACAGGTTGCCGGTCTCGATCAAACTTGTGATCCGGCCCATCCTGTCAAACTGTTCCTGCGTCGTTGACGAAAAGTATTTTAGCTTTTGGCCGACCAGTTCGCCGATCAGCGGATCGTCCGGCAGGCTCTCGATCAGGTCTTTGGAATAGGCAAGTTCGGCAACGTCGCGGCAGGTATGTGTGACAATCACTTCGTCGAATTTCTCATAGGTCTCAGGGTCACGCACCAGGCTGGCAAAAGGCGCAAAGCCAGTGCCGGTTGAGAACATGTAAAGCCGCTTGCCTTGGGTCAAGGCATCCAGCACCAGGGTCCCTGTTGGCTTCTTGCCCAGCAAGATCTCATCATTCGGCTGGATCTTCTGCAGTTTTGACGTGAGAGGGCCCTGTTCAACTTTGATCGAGAAGAATTCCAGTTCCTCATCCCAGGCCGGACTTGCCAGCGAATAAGCGCGCAGGATCGGCTTACCATTATCACCCGGCAGGCCAATCATCACAAATTCGCCTGAGCGAAAGCGGAAGCTTTGCGGTCTTGTTGTCCGGAAGGCAAACAACCGGTCCGTGTAATGCGTCACCGAAAGCACCTTTTCCAAGGTCGGCGCATTGGGATTAACTTTGGGTTTTTGCTCTACCGCTACAGCTTCCGACATGATTTGCTGATTCACCTTCACTAGACAACAATCTGATATTTGCCCTCGCGCAGCATATAATTGCCCGAGTTTGGCATTACAATGGCGTATTGCGTGCCTCTTTGTGAAGCCAGATGATTATTCATAACGCGGTTGTCAGGAAAGCTGAAGAAACCATTCAGACTATAGTAAATCATCAGCATCCTTGAATTTCATTCCGAGGTCTTCTGCGACGGCAGCGTATGTAATCCAGCCGTTGGCAACGTTAAGGCCGCGCTTCAAGTGGTGGTCGGCCAAAAGAGCGCCTTTGCTACCAAGATTTGCTAGATTAATCACATGCGGCAGCGTGCGGTTGTTGAGAGCCAGGGTCGATGTGCGGGCAACAGCACCCGGCATGTTGGCAACGCAGTAATGCACAATACCATCGACTTCGTAATAGGGATCTTCATGGGTCGTCGCTTTTGAGGTTTCAAAGCAGCCACCCTGATCAATCGAAATATCGACCAGAACGGAACCCTTCCTCATCGTCCCGAGCATCTCGCGGGTGATCAGTTTTGGTGCCGCAGCTCCGGGCACAAGTACTGCGCCAACAACCAGATCAGCGCTTTTGATTGCTTCAGCTAACGCGCCAGAAGTGGAGAAAACCGTCTGTACACGGTTGCCAAATATCGTGTCCAGTTCTTCCAGTTTGTTAATTGAGCGGTCAAAAATCGTCACGTCGGCGTGCATGCCAACAGCCATCTGCGCTGCATTATACCCTGAAACGCCGCCGCCGATGATCACAACCTTCGCGGCCTCCACGCCAGGGACGCCGCCGAGCAAGACGCCGCGCCCGCCTGCTGCCATTTGCAGGCAAGCCGCACCAACCTGAATTGACATCCGGCCAGCGACTTCACTCATCGGCCGCAACAATGGCAGCCCGCCGAGATCACCGGTCACTGTTTCATAGGCGACAGCCCAGCAGTTAGAAGCTGCCAAAGCTTCCGCCTGCGGCTTGTCGGCCGCGAGGTGCAAATAGGTGAACAGGGTCTGGCCATCGCGCAACATTGCACATTCATGCAGCTGCGGCTCTTTTACTTTCACCAGCAAATCAGCCTGTGCAAATACTTCTTGCGGTGTATTAACGATCGTTGCGCCGGATGTCCTGTACTGATCATCGGAGAAGTCAATTGCTGCACCAGCATTGCTTTCAACAACCACTTCATGTCCGGCACGCGTCAGCTCAAGGACGCTGTCAGGGGTAAGGCCAACTCGAAACTCAAGGGTTTTGATTTCTTTTGGGCAGCCAACGCGCATTGTTTCCTCCATCCATCTGCTTATCTGGCGCGGAGTATATGTCTCGCAGACACGAATTATTTCGACTTATGTTCGTCAAATGGTTCAAAGGGGTGAATATAGTTCTTTATTGGATCAGTTTTAAAACATATAATTCTAAACATGGACAAATTCGATTCACATATTCTGAGCCTTCTGCAAGAGGACGGCCAGACACCATTTACCGCCCTTGGTGACAAGGTCGGACTGTCCCCATCAGCCTGTCACAAGCGGGTCAAGGAGATGGAAAAGTCAGGGTTGATCGCGCGGCACGTCGCGATTGTCGACGAACACAGTGCCGGCCTAAAAACCAGCGCCTTTGTCCAAGCGACGCTGAAAGACCAGACGGAGGAGACCCTGACCGCCTTCGAAAAAGCCGTTCGAAACCACCGCGAGATCATGGAGTGCTACTTGATGTCAGGAGAATCGGATTATCTCTTGCGCATCCTGTGTGAGGACGGGACCGACTATGAGCGCATCCATAAGGAAATCTTGACCCGCCTGCCGGGCGTAGAGCGGGTCATCACCAATTTTGCAATCCGAAAAGTTTTTCGTCGTACCGCCGTACCATTGTAACTGCGGGCTCCCTGCAGTTCGCGCTTGCACAAAATGCCAATTCCGCCTTTTCTCCGGGCAAATATTAAATTGAGACGGCCCGGCGGCTGTTCTGGAGATGACGACATGGAAAAAGCGGGCTTTGAACTTACCGGTGAGTGGCGCGACGGCGACGAGCACATTCTCTCGCAAGATGCGCTGACGTTCCTCGCGGCGCTGGTCGATAATTTTGCCGGTGAGCGGCAGCAGTTGTTGGCTGCCCGGCGTGAGTGGTCTGCGCGGATCGACGATGGGGCGTTGCCGGATTTCCGGGCGGATACGAAAAATATTCGCGAGAGTGACTGGCGTGTCGGAGTGCTGCCGCCAGCTCTTCTCGATCGGCGCACTGAAATTACCGGACCGGTTGAACGCAAAATGGTCATCAATGCGTTGAACGCGGACGTGAAAGTTTTCATGGCCGATTTTGAGGATGCATTGTCACCAACCTGGCGCAATGTCGTTGAGGGACAACAAAACCTGTATGATGCGATCCGGCGAGACATCAGCTACACTGACCCAAAGTCGGGAAAATACTATGAACTAAAAAGCGATCCGGCGATCTTGCTGGCCAGGGTGCGCGGCCTTCATCTCGACGAAAAACACATCAAGCGTGGTGGCGCAAACGTGCCCGGTGCACTTGTGGATTTTGGCCTGTACTTTTTTCACAACTGGCAGGCGCTGCTTGATCTCGGCCATGGACCATATTTCTACGTTCCAAAACTGGAACACGCGGAGGAAGCAAGGTGGTGGAACGACGTCTTTGTTTTTGCGCAGGAAAAAGTTGGCCTGCCGATTGGCTCCATCAAAGCAACGATGCTGATCGAAACGCTGCCGGCTGTTTTCGAGATGGACGAAATCCTCTTTGAGCTGAAGGATCATGCGGCGGCGCTCAACTGTGGCCGCTGGGACTATATTTTCAGTTATATCAAAACGCTGAAGAACCACCCCGACAGAATGCTGCCTGACCGGACGGATGTCACGATGGGACAGCCATTCCTAGACGCCTATTCCCGTTTGCTGGTCAAAACCTGTCACAGGCGCGGCGCGCTCGCGATGGGCGGTATGTCCGCGTTCATTCCAAGCAAGTCCGAAGAAGAAAACCGGGTGGTTTTTGAAAAAGTCCGTGCCGACAAACAGAAAGAAGCTGACAATGGCCATGATGGCTCGTGGGTGGCGCATCCTGGTCTCGCCTCGGTGGTCAACGAAGTCTATGGCGCCGCGTTTGATGCAGGTGAGACGAACCAAACGCGCATCCTGAGAGACGGCGACGCACCCATACTGGCTGAACACCTGCTTGCGCCATGTGAAGGGGCCTATACGGATGAAGGGCTGCGTCACAACATTCGCGTTGCGGTCCAGTATATAGAAGCCTGGTTGCAGGGATTTGGTGCGGTCGCCATCTATGGCCTTATGGAAGATGCGGCTACAGCAGAGATTTCGCGAGCATCTACGTGGCAATGGATCAGGAATGGGCCTGTTCTCGATAACGGAGAAACCATGACGGCTGATTATTTCAGTCATGTTATGGCGCAGGAAATCGAGACAGTTAAAAATCAATTTTCTGCTGAGCGCTGGGCATCCGGGCGGTTTGATGAGGCAATCAGTTTACTGGAAGATCTTTGTTTGCAGAAAGATTTTGCGGAGTTCCTGACGCTGGGGGCCTACGAAAAACTCTAGTCTGGACAGAGTTTAACCAAACTTGCGCTCTACACTATTAATTTCCCGGCACTGAGGTAGTCTGCTCCGGTTAAGCGCAGGCAAGGGGATCGGTTGTGAATAAGGGGATGCTTCAACTCGGTCCGCTTGGACAAAAAACATCGTCGGCTTTGCTCGCCATCGCATTGCTTGGCACGGGCTGCACAACGCCGCCAGCGGCGTGTAGCTGCAACCCGGAAACAGCTCTGCTTGAACCAGGTATAGCGCCGCCGCCTGTTGTCGCGCGCCAGGATAAAGAATTCTCGTCAGCTATTCTCCGTGCTGAACATTGGGCACCGGCCAGTCGCCTTGAAATGAAGCAGGCCCTTGTCCTGATCAATGATTTTCGCGAACAAAATGGTCTGATGCCTGTTATGCCAGATGGCCAGCTTGCGAATATCGCGAAGGCTCACGCCAGAGATCTGGCGCAACAGGATCGAGTGTCACATACTGGAAGCGACGGCGCGTCTCTTGCTGCCCGCCTCGCGCGCGGTGGTTATGACCCTATCGTCGCTACGGAGAATATCAGTGCCGGTCAAAGGAATTTCGGCGAGGCGTTTGTGGCGTGGCAGGGAAGTGCGCTACATCGATCAAAACTGTTGGCAAAGGAAGTTAGCCAGATCGGGATTGCGTATATATATGATCCCACTACAGAATATAAAACATTCTGGACGATGATTATGGCTGAACCGTTTTAGTACATTTCGACTGGAAAACGACAAAACGGTTCCAGCAATAGGTTAGGACCGCCGCAACGCCGCTGGCGATAAAAAACGCAGCTGTCGTTGACATGCTGAGAGGTGTCTGTCCCACCAGGTTCTGCGCCACAAACTCTGGCAGAACAGCAAGCACGCCGCGCCACAAATCGATCAGGACCTGGCCACCCAGGGCGCTCATGGGACCACCGAGGAAGGTGAATACCTGCCCTTCGGTAAGACCGACAAGCAACCCTGTATGAATGCCTGCCGCCGTGAGCGCACCGGCAGCAAGAGCAATAAACCCGCTCAAATGTCCGTGCTTGCCGTCGAAGACAAAAAACCGATTCCCGGCGTAGGAGACGAAGATCGCACTACAAAATCCTAGCATATTGGCAACAACAAGAGATTGAATGACATTGCCTGATATCAGCAAGATCAAAACCAGATAGTGGACGATTGTTGCAACAATCCCGACCAGCGCGAAATTGCGGAAAGAGCGCAATGTCTCGATGATTTCCCGTGCGATCGACCGGGAAAGTACATCACTGCCTGGGTCTGCAATCTCTGCGGTTACGGTCATGCCTTAAATGTTCGGCAAAGAGGCAAACAAGGGGTTAATTTTTGGGCACGAAAGAGGTAAAAATTGCCGATCGTTCGGCGAAATTTGCATGCGGCGGGGCTGATGGAGCAGCGGGTGAGAAAAGGATCACTTCTCCTTGTTGGGCACCACTTTTTGCCGCGCCGACCATTTCTTCAAATGTTTCAAATGTCTGACACCTACTGGCGGCGGCTGATTTTCTTACTTGTGAGGCAATCCGCGGGGCGGTTTGGCTAAACGCGTAAAGCCGGATGTGAGCGTTTGCGGCGCACAAATTGATCAAATGGGTAAAATCCTGTCCCCTGTCGTTACCGCCCAAAAGCAAATGGATTGGGCTGCCCTGCCAGCGTGTTAAAGCCGAAATCGTCGCTTCGGGAACGGTTGCGAGGGCATCGTCGACCCAAATGATGCCATCAGTGGAGGAAACGATGGTTTGCCGCGATGGCAAGCCCGGCCATTTCCCGAGATTGCCTTTGACCGCATTGACAGTTTCCTCAGGACAAAGAAGACCGCTCGCCAGACAAATCGCTATTGCCGCGCGCAGGGCGAGGACCATAGAGGGGGCAATAAAAGCATCATTGAGTAATCCAGCGTTGATCGAAATTTCGTTATTCTTGATCTTGATGTTACTGTCCACGACACATGCGATGTCTTCGTAATACTGTAGTTTTGGTGAATCGTTCAGTATTGCTCCTTCTTGCGCTCTTGGCACAATGCCTGGCGCCGGTTGGTATTGGTTGAAAGGCCGTAGCTTATCCTTGTGATAAGCGGTGATGGATCCATGCCAGTCTGTATGCTCTTTATAAAGATTGGTAACAGCATGAAAATGCGCGCTCGGAGGCAAGTCATGCATCATATAAGAAGACACTTCGACGATGCAGATTGTTTGGTCATCGACTTTAACCTCAAAGGGTGTGCGACCGATGTTACCAAGTTCAAGAGCCTTTTTGCCCGCCCAGCGAAGAATATGGGCTATCAGGCTCGTCGTCGTGCTTTTGCCCTTTGTGCCCGTGACGGTGATTGTATGCACCGGCGCAAGCTCGCAAATCCAGTACCCCGTCGGCGTTGTGTGCAAAATGCCTTGCCGCTTGATCTCCTCGAACACAGCGTTCGACGGCGAAATACCGGGGGAGCGCAAATAAAGCGTCTGGGAATGATCGGCCAAGCCGCAATCAAAATCTTCTTCGGTTGAATGTTTCAGGCGGCTGTCCCGGGTCAGCGCATCCGGAAGCAGAGAGAATTTCTGTGCTGTGTCGATAACAGTGATCGCCGCTATCTCGGTCTCTACAAACCAGGTCAGTGCCGCCCGGCCTTCAACACCAAGGCCGTGAATGATCAGATGCTTGATGTTTTTCCTAGAGATCATGGGCCGCGCTCAGGAAGACTTCCGGCACAAAATGCTTGCCCGCGGCGGCGAGGCCATCTTGCCAGAACTTGCTGAGCTGTTCTTCGCCGTTTTCATTCAGGACCAGGGGCAGCAAAGTGCGTACAATGAAACTGTCTTGCCAGGCGGCCATTTGGCCGAGGCGGAAAATGACAGCGCGGCATTCATTGATCGTGCCGACACAATCCCATGGTTTATTATCCGTCAACCCGCACAGTTCACGATAGATGGGCAATAACGCTTGTTTTTCCAGAAAATTGTCAGGGAAAATTCTGGTTGTTTCCTCGCGATCGAGAAACGGCGCCAGCAATAGCGACGTGAACGCGCATTTGGCACATGCGCCGCACCAGCGGGGTACGTCTTCTCCCGCTATCTGAAAATTGCGGTTGCAGCTGGTGAAACGTCCGAACGGCTGTTTCAGATTGGCAAAGGCGCGGGCAATCCAGATTTCCGAGAACGGACGGAGAATGGAGAAATATTCTGGTGCCCTTGGGTCTGCTGCGGCAATTGCATCGCGCAAATATGCTTCAAACTCGCTCGATTTGGAATATTGATGATTGGCGGCAACATCACCCAGATCAATTGTTGGCTCGTCAGCGGATCGCTCATTAGCAAAAATCACGAATTGTGCACTGGTCAGGCGGCCGAGAATAACCAGCATCAGTGAATTGATCGCCGTAATCGGAACATGCCCATTATAGGCGCCTGCAGCGTTGACCTGACGCAGTTTCGGGTCAAGCTGGCGCTGCATAAATATCACCGGTTCACTGGCGCTTCGCTGGATGGCATCCCTTACCTTATCTGACATCACAGCTGAACAAAGGCGTGATTTGATGCCTGCTTTTTTGACGATGGCGTCCGCTACATAGGAATCTTTGCCGCCGCCATAGGCAACTAGGGCCTGCCGGGCATGCGCATCTGACTGTTCGCTGTGATCAGAGGCGCGGGCGTCGTTGCTGCTGCTTGTGCGAAAATTGATTTTGGGCGGGTAGGGCAAGCCGGCTCGAACGTAAAACTCCGCTAAGCCGTCTTGATAAAGACGAGAAGCAACACTCTTTGATGCATTGAGCTCTGCCCCGGCGGGCAATATGACTTCCCCTGCCGCTGCGCATTTGTAGTAGCTCACACCCAGGGCGACTTGCAAAAGGGAGAGCAAGCTGGCGAGCCCCTCGTCAACCCGATCCGCAAAACTCGCGCTCAATGATGGGAAGCTGACGGTTTCGCTGAACCGGCCAAATAGACTGCAATCGTATGAAAAACTGACGGCGGGCATCTCGGCCGATGCTTGCCAGCCGACCATCTTAAAACACTCTGCCTGTTGTTCGGTTTGCGCCATACCGTCTTTCTATGCCGGCTTGTAGACTACGAGATAGAGCGAAATCGCCTCGCACGACAATATGGCGCAATCATGGATGTGAAAAACGATCAGTGAAACCGGATTGAGACCGATACTGTGCCGATAATGCCCGCCAGCTCATCAATATAAATTGCTTCATGACTTGGGTCGCTGGAAAAGGGCTCAAGCCGAGACGGATTACGGCGCCAGCGTCGCAGGAGCGGGCCGCCGGATGGCAGTTTCAACAGGACGATATCGCCATTGACGGGTACGCGGTGACTGTAATCAACCACGGCTAGCGTGTTGCCTGGAAAAGCGAGGTTCATCGCCTCGTCGGTCACAAAAAAACCGAACAGCGAGTCGCTGCCTGAAGTTACGGGTATATAGTCCGTCGCCATTTCATGCAGGTCGTGAGCATGCTGATCGATCATCAGCATCGCATCCTCTAGCGTTACAATCGGCACATGAAAAAGGCCGCGGCGGATATAGGCGGCGGTTGGATGCTTGTCGCGTTCAGACGGGGAGCGCTCCCCACCAGCAAGCCATCCGAGCTGAACGTTCAGGGCCTCAGAAGTCTTTGCCAGCATCACCTGCCGTGGATCGTGAACACCGGATTCCCAGTTCGCCACAGTCGGCTGAGAGACCCCAAGCCGGGTGGCCAATTCCGCCTGGTTGAACCCTCTTTTTTTTCGCGCTTGCCGAATGCGCGAGCCAATCGAGCTGCTGTGATTCGAGATCGGATCAGTGGCACTCTCAGATACCGTTATTTGATTATCCAAATCGCTCATATTATTAGCTTGTCTTATATTTTATTAAAACTCAATATGAGTCGAACTTATAAACTGTATAAAAACCGGAAAATGATACAAAATCACAAATTTTTACCTATAATGTTATCAGAAAATATAGTTTTGTGCTGGACTCGCGGCGCCAAATTTGATTGCATACTTTCACAGGCAACGAAGGCTTAAGCCGCAGCACGGAGGATCAAGATGTCCGATTACTGTAACAAAGATGGTGCATCGCGTTTGAGAAACACAATCGTTGAGTTTTGGAAGAAAAAGGGTTTTGCGGTTGATATAGAGATGGTCAATGAGGGCTTTGTCTCAACCATGCGCTCGGCGCGGACAGATTTGCGCAGCAATATGGTGAACGGTATGCCTCAGCACACCCAAATGGAATGCGTGTAGTCAAGCAACCGCTAATATTTCTGAGATTAGGCTCGGTAACTCCTCAAATTTCTGGAATTGCCGAGCCTTTTTTATGTCTGCTTCGTCAAACGAGCCATAACCAAAAGTCGCAATCAAACAAGGCATCTCAGCGGCAAGCGCAGCGTTAAGATCGGTGATCGTATCTCCGATCATAATGCCCCGATGCATGCCGGTGCGCCTCAGGCAGCAGAGCAAAGGCGCCGGGTCGGGCTTACATACTGGTAAGGTATCCCTGCAGATGATGCAGTCAAAACAGCCCTCAAGGTCCAGTGCCTGCAGCAATGGATAAGTCAGTTCTTCGCTCTTGTTGGTGCAAACGGCAAGACTGGCGCCAGACTTTTTGAGCTGCGCGAGGGTGCGGGTGCAACCTGAAAACGGGCGGCTTTGATCGGCGAGATGTATTTTGTAGTAGTCGATAAATTGATCAACATGGGTCTGGAGCTGTTGTTCGGGCAGATCGGTGATGCCATGGGCAGCAAAGCCGTCTACAAGAAGTGCCCTTGCACCATGTCCCACGAGCTGGCGGACCTCTGCGGCAGGCAGAGGGCCATATCCTTCTGATTGCAGAACAACATTCATCGCTGCCGCAAGATCGGGGGCGCTGTCCACGAGGGTGCCGTCGAGATCGAAAATGACGACGGTGTCGCTGAACGGGAAGGGTTCAGGCATCAAACAAAGCTCCTTGTTGGCGCAGCTTTTGTAAGATGACCTGTTCGAAAGAAAAAGAAACGAATCGTCATTTCGCCGCCCTATTAATGTCGGTTATTGCACGCATAACAGGAAGTTGATGAGTACATTTACAAACACAGCAGTGGTTATTCTTGCCGCCGGTCACGGCACGCGGATGAAATCCGCTATGCCGAAGGTGCTGCATCCGGTTGGTGGCCTGCCGATGCTCGGGCACGTAATCGCAGTTGCCCGGGCTGTCTGCCCAAAACGACTATGCGTGGTCATCGGAGATCAGGCACCGGAAGTGGGTGATGCTGCGAAGGCTTTTCATTCAGACACACAGATTTTTGTGCAATCTCCACCACGCGGTACTGGGGATGCTGTCATTTGCGCGCTGCCAGGGTTGGATAGTTTTGCTGGTGTGATTTTTATTCTGTATGCTGATACTCCATTGATAACAACGAAGACCCTGGAGCAGATGGCAGCGGCGGTGTCGGGCGATATCGGTGTTGCTGTACTTGGCTTCACCCCGGAAGACCCGGGCGCCTACGGACGCCTGATTTTGGCGGAAGATGGCAGTCTCGAAAAAATTGTTGAAGCAAAGGATGCGAGCAGCGATGAGCTGGCGGTGTCCTTGTGCAATTCTGGTGTGATGGCGATCCGCTCGGATATACTCTCTAAACAACTTCCCCGGATGACGAATGACAATGCCAAGGGTGAATACTATCTCACCGATCTGGTCGGGCTCGCGCGCGCGGCGGGGGACCGGGCCTGCGTCATTCGAGGAGATGAAGCGGAAGTCCTTGGTGTCAACTCCCGTGTTGAGCTTGCTGAAGCTGAGGCTCTGTTTCAGGACCGGATGCGCCAAAAGGCGATGTTGTCAGGCGTTACCCTGAACAATCCTGAGACCGTGTATTTTTCGCACGACACAAAGATTTCGCAGGACGTGACCATTGCGCCGAATGTTGTTTTCGGTCCGGGAGTGACACTGGAACAAGGCGCGCAGATCAAGGCGTTCAGCCATCTGGAAGGTGTGCAGGTGAAGGCCAACGCCGCGATCGGGCCGTTCGCCAGATTGCGACCTGGTACAATTGTCGGCGAAGAAGCCAAAATCGGCAACTTTGTTGAAATTAAGAAAACCAGCCTTGGCAAAAGGGCAAAGATCAGCCATCTGAGCTATGTTGGTGATGCTGAGATCGGGGCGGATGCCAATATTGGTGCTGGCACGATCACCTGTAATTACGACGGGTATAAAAAATACCAGACGATCATTGGCGATGGGGCCTTTATTGGCTCCAACTCGGCCTTGGTTGCGCCGGTCACGGTGGGCCCTGGTGCTTATGTTGGTTCTGGCTCGGTGATCACCAAGAATGTCGAAAAAGATGCACTTGCCGTCGCGCGAGGACGGCAGATTCACAAACTGGGCTGGGCCCTCAGTTTCCGGAAAAAAATGTCTTAGCCCTCTGGTGAGGGAAGGAGTACGACTTATGTGTGGCATAATCGGGATCATCAGCAAACAAAGTGTCGCCGGTCCAATTCTGGAAGGCCTGACCCGGCTTGAGTATCGCGGCTACGATTCCGCCGGCATCGCGACATTCGTTGATGGTGAGATCAAGCGCCGCCGGGCAGTCGGCAAGCTTTCCGCCCTGAAGGAGGTTCTTGCAAAAGACCCCTTATCGGGTCTGGTTGGAATTGGTCACACAAGGTGGGCAACGCACGGGGCACCGACCGTCATCAACGCCCACCCACACGCCACGCCTGACGTTGCTGTTGTTCACAACGGCATCATAGAAAATTTTGCGGATTTGCGTGATGAGTTGATGGCGGCCGGGCGGACATTTGAAACAGAAACCGATACGGAAACCATCGCCCAGCTGGTCAGCCATTATCTTGGTAGGGGTAACAAGCCGGAGGCAGCTTTTGCTAAAGCGGTCGCCCGCCTCAAAGGGGCATTTGCCATCGCGGTACTGATCAAAAATTGCTCCGACCAGGTTTTTGCAGCCCGTATGGGAAGCCCTCTGGCTATTGGCTGTAGTGATGGCGCGATGTTTCTCGGGTCTGACGCTTATGCACTGGCACCTTTCACCAACCGCGTCACCTATCTTCTTGACGGTGACCGGGCGGTACTCACTCAAAACGAATTTACTATCCACGACGGTACCGGCAACGTTGTTCAGCGTGAGGAACAGATTTCTGATGTGTCGGCGACATTGGTGGACAAAGGTGGTCACCGGCATTTCATGGCCAAGGAAATTCATGAGCAATCCGAAGTTGTCGGCCATACGCTCTCTGCCTATGTCGATCCGATCCGGCGAGAAATACGCCTACCCGAAGGGCTGGATTTTTCTGGTGTCACGCGCCTCACAATATCAGCATGCGGCACCGCGTATTTCGCCGGGCTCATCGCTAAATACTGGTTTGAAGAGTGGGCTGGCCTTTCTGTTGAAGTCGATATTGCTTCGGAACTGCGCTACCGGCATGTGCCGTATCCGGAAAAAGGCGTAGCGCTTTACATTTCGCAATCTGGTGAGACCGCAGATACGCTTGCGGCCTTGCGCGATGCCAAGGCGCAAAAACAACAGATTGTGGCAATCGTCAATGTACCGGAGTCGACCATTTCCAGGGAAGCCGATGTTCTGTGTCCGACCCATGCCGGTCCGGAAATAGGTGTCGCATCGACGAAGGCCTTCACCTGTCAGCTTGCTGCACTGGCTTGTATCGCCATCGCGGCCGGGCGCCAGCGCAACAAACTGACAGCCAAAAAAGAACAAGCCCTGGTTGCAGCGCTGCTAGAGGTGCCGCGGCAGATAGCTGAGGCGATTGGTCAGTCAGAGGCGATCGAGAAAATTACCCATGAAATCTCCAAAGCGCAGGATGTCCTTTATCTGGGGCGCGGCGTCAGTTTCCCGGTTGCCCTTGAAGGCGCATTGAAACTGAAAGAAATCTCCTACATTCACGCCGAAGGCTATGCTGCCGGCGAGTTGAAACACGGGCCGATCGCGTTGATTGACGAAAACGTACCTGTGATTGTCGTGGCGCCCGACGATCGTTTATTTGAGAAAACCGTTTCAAACATGCACGAGGTTATGGCCCGAGGCGGAAAATGCTTGCTGATTTCCTCGAAAAAGGGAATTGCACTGGCATCACGGGGCGGTACGCTATGGGAATCAGTACCGGTGCCTGACGTTGAACCGCTTCTTGCGCCACTTGTTTATGCCGTGCCGATTCAGCTTTTGGCTTATTATACAGCTGTCGCGAAAGGTACGGACGTCGATCAGCCCCGCAATCTCGCCAAATCAGTGACTGTTGAATAATAAACGAACACTGATACTCTTTCCCGGCTTTTTAGAGGAAGAGGGAACGTCATGCAGTTCATGGATGCAGTTAAATCAGTTTACACGAATTACGTTAATTTCAAGGATCGATCGGGCCGCGGTGAGTATTGGTGGTTCATCCTGTTTTATTTTATCGCGATCATTGTTTTGAGCCTAGTCGAGGGTTTGCTTGGCATGACAGGTATTTTGAGCAATTTGTTCGGCTTGGCTTCCCTTATACCATCGCTCGCAGTCTCCGTTCGGCGATTGCACGATACAGGTCATAGCGGCTGGTGGGTTTTGTTGAATTTAATTCCGCTTATTGGATTCATCATTCTCATCATCATGTCATACGCCAAACCCGGCGAAGGCCCCAACAAATATGGTGAGGCAGCCCTTACTGCCTGAGCATAAATTCGCCAATAAAAGCAACGCGCTGGACAGAGATGGCCAGCGCGTTTGTTTGTGCTAGAGTGGTGTCCAAACGAAAGACAAAACTCCTATGTCCACTGATGATCAAAAACGCCGCGCCGCTGAAGCTGCAGCGGCGTATGTGAAAGATGGCATGCTTCTCGGGCTGGGCACCGGCTCGACGGCCGCGCATCTGGTCAACAGGATTGGCGAGAGGGTCAGGGCCGGCCTCTCCGTTCGCGCTATCCCCACGTCGGAAGAAACGCGCAAGCAAGCTCAGAGTGAAGGCATCGAACTTGTCGAACCTGATGAAAGCTCAAGGATTGATTTGGTTATAGATGGCGCCGATGAAGTGGACCCATCTAAACAGCTGATCAAAGGAGGTGGCGGAGCACTGCTCCGTGAAAAGATCATTGCCTCGGCGGGTGCTAAAATGATCGTGATCGCGGATATCGGCAAACGGGTTTCTCAGCTCGGCAAATTCCCGTTGCCGGTTGAACTGGAGAGATTTTCCTGGCCTCTGACCGTACAAAAGATCCGCGCAACATTGGATAAGAACGGACTAGAAGGTGTCGCTTTGAAACTGCGCCCCGGGCCGCGCGATGCCGGCGGCGGCGTCTTTCGGAGCGATGGCGGCAACTACATTGTTGATATCAATTGCAGCCGCATCCCGGATGCCCGCGCACTCGATCTCGGGTTAAGGGCAATCCCGGGCGTGATCGAAACCGGCTTGTTCATTGACATGGCGGATATCATCATTTTTGGTACTGATGAAGGCATAGAGACCATAGGCGTCTAGGGAGTACCTCCAAATGACCACAAAATATGATGAGCTCAAAGATGCGATCAAGGATTACGGCGACGCGGCTCTGGCAAACCTGGTGCGCTGCAAGGGCTTTGGTGAAGCCGTTGTGGAAGGTCTTGCCGACTGGCTCGGCTGTCCGCCGGAGAAAGTAGCTGCGGTTCCGCCAGGCGGGCAGTTTGATCCGCGCCATGATTATGGTGAGGCAGCATTCAGCTATCATGGTCAGCCGGTGATCCGGCTTGAGCCGATTGTCTTTGGTATTTGTGTCGCTGTTGAAAATGTCGAGGATTCCGGTTCATTGTGGCTGAGGACGGCCATCCGTGTAGAGGTGACCGGTGAAACCTTTGATGTGTTTGTCGCCAATCAGGCGATGCTCCATGTGCCGTTGGAATTCTCTGGTATGCTTGAACCTGTCTATGAGGCCATCCATAAGGAGCTGATGGCAGTGTTCAAAACTGAACTCGCAGATTTCCACGATAACCGCTACGAACAGGGCATCGGTTTTTTCGTTGGTTAAGGCCCCTTACGCGGGCAGGACATCACACAACATCATATCAATGTGATCGACTGAGATTGGCTTTGCATGCCCGCATGTTTCGGTCATAAGGGCCGCATGGCTTATGATTATGATTTGTTCACAATAGGTGCGGGGTCTGGCGGTGTGCGGGCGTCTCGGCTGGCTTCTCAATACGGCGCAAAAGTTGCCATCGCTGAAGAAAGCAGAGTGGGGGGCACCTGTGTCGTCCGCGGCTGCGTTCCCAAAAAGCTATTCGTTTATGCCAGCGAATTCTCGCACGCGTTTCACGATGCCAAAGGCTTTGGCTGGACCCCGGGGAAGGCCTCATTCGACTGGCAGACACTTGTCGCCAATAAGGACGCTGAAATCGACCGCCTCAACGGTATATATATCAGCAATCTCGAAAAGGCCGGCGTCGAAATTCACCATTCGCGCGCTGTTTTCAAGGATCAGCACACGGTTTATCTGGTTGAAGAAGATCGAAATGTGACAGCGGAAACGATCCTGATTTCCGCCGGTGGCTCACCTTGGGTTGATGAAAATGTGGCAGGCCATGAGCTCGGGTTTACATCCAACGAAGCCTTCCATCTCGACAAACTGCCGAGCCGGATCGCGGTTGTCGGCGGCGGGTATATCGCGGTGGAGTTTGCCTGCATCTTCGCTGGGCTCGGCGTTGAGACATCCCTGATTTATCGTGGGCCGAAGCTTTTGAAAAACTTCGATAGTGACATTTCCGCCCAGTTGCACAAGGAGTTGCAGGCAAAGAATATCAAGCTTGTTCTTGAAACGACCTGCAAAAAAATTGAGCAGGTTGGTAGTGAAAAACACATCTTGCTCGACAATGGGGAAACGCTGGTCACAGAAGAGTTGATGTGGGCGGTTGGCCGGCGTCCAAAGACGCAAGGGATGGGCCTCGAGAATGCCGGGGTCGAGACGGGCCGGGGCGGCGCGATCATTACCGACAACCAGCATCGCACCAGCCAAGAAAATATCTACGCCCTTGGGGATGTGACTGATCGGGTCAACCTGACGCCTGTTGCGATTCGCGAAGGCATTGCTTTTGCCGAGACTAAATATAACAACAACCCGACCCAAATTGACTATGATGCAATCCCGAAAGCCGTTTTTAGTCAGCCGCCTGTTGGTACAGTCGGTATGACGGAGGAAGAGGCAGGTGAAGCGGGTATCGAGGTTGATGTTTATAAATCCGACTTTCGCCCGATGAAGAACATCCTGTCCGGAAACACTGAGCGTATGCTGATGAAGCTGATTGTGGATCGCCAGTCAGACAAGGTGCTGGGTTGTCACCTGATCGGGCACGAGGTGCCGGAAATGATTCAGTGTCTCGCAATCCCGATCAAGCACGGCATCACTAAAGCTGAGTTTGACGAAACTTGCGCACTGCATCCCTCAGCGGCCGAAGAGCTGGTGATGTTGCAAAAGGCTAGCTAACGTGTTTGGGCTGCTTTTGGTATCGGTACGCCCGCCGGCAAACGGCACAATGCCCGCAATACTTTCCTAACGGTTTCTTGAGGCTAAGCGTGTGGCTGATCAGCCCTCACGTCGAGCAAGAAACGCCAAGCGTTCGAACAAGTGCACGTCCTGTTCATTCTTCAACAGCGCTCCATGAAGCGGCGGGATCGCCTTGCGCGGGTCGCGCTCGCGCAACACATTGTCGTCGACATCTTCCGACAGCAGAAGTTTCAGCCAGTCCAGCAATTCCGAGGTCGATGGCTTTTTCTTGAGTCCCGGCGTTTCGCGCAGTTCATAAAATATCTTCAAAGCGTCGCCCACGAGACGTTTTTTGATACCCGGGAAATGTACTTCGATGATCCGTTCCATCGTCTCATTGTCCGGAAACTTGATGTAGTGAAAGAAGCAGCGGCGCAAGAAGGCGTCCGGCAGTTCTTTTTCATTGTTAGATGTAATAACGACAATCGGGCGTTGTTTTGCGCGCACAGTTTCGCCAGTCTCGTAGACAAAGAACTCCATCCGGTCGAGTTCCTGCAGCAGGTCGTTCGGAAATTCGATATCGGCCTTGTCGATCTCATCGATCAAGAGGATCGGGCGCTCCTTGGCCGTGAACGCCTCCCATAGTTTACCGCGTTTGATGTAGTTTTTAACGTCGGTTGCGCGTTGTTCGCCCAACTGGCTGTCGCGCAACCGTGCGACAGCATCATATTCGTAAAGCCCTTGCTGGGCTTTGGTGGTGGATTTGATATGCCATTCGAGCAGGTTGGCTTTCAGGGCTTTCGCCATTTCCTGCGCCAGAACCGTTTTGCCGGTGCCAGGTTCCCCCTTGATGAGCAGCGGACGCTCCAGGGTAACAGCGGCGTTAACCGCTATTTTGAGATCGTCCGTTGCAACGTAATCCTTGGTGCCTTCAAACTTCATATGCCACACTCACAAACTGAATCGGCGCAAGATAGCAGCGTCCAACAACAGGGCAAGCGGCCAGCGCAGCCATATTCTACGCCGATTATGCAAACGGCTTGAATTGTGGCAGGATTTAGGCAAATTTGAAACCGTGCAGGGTATGAGTATATGAAAGATTATGCAGTTATTTTCCTGGGCGCCTGGCGGGCCCGAAAAGAACTCACTGTAGATGAGTTGGCGCAGTGCACCGGGCTTGATGCCAAAACCATCACAGCGATCGAAAAAAGTTCCAGAGACTACAATCCGGAGATTATTGCGCGGCTGACAAAGGGACTAGGGATCGAACCCTTCCGCCTTTTTGTTCATCCAGCTGTGCAGTTTGACGAACGACCAAATGTTAACGGCGTAACGGCGGCTACAATGGCGACCCTGCTACAGCTTTATATCCCTGACGCCATCAGCAAACTGCAAAGCGAAGATTTGCTTGAGCGCATGATGAAAGACGGTCTGCCAGAGGATTACTGGATTGTGCAGGGAGAAAAAGTAATTGAGCTTATCGAGTTTTTGAAGTCGTGTCGGGAGGATCAGCCGGCAGCTCTTCGGGCTCTTTTTGCAACCCTAGAGACTGATTCTCTGCCGCCTCATACGTCCGGTTAACGCGGTTGAGATACTCCCGCAACGCACGATAAATAATACTCTGCTCAGGCTTGATTTCCCTGCCTGAGGTCAGCCATTTCGGCAAATAAGATACGTTATCGTTTTTGTCTTTGTTCTTTTTCAACGCCGTTCTCGCAAAATACATCCCATAATACTCAGTTCTTCGACGGATTACTACCCGTGCTTCCACGACAGATACAACAAAAAAAGCGTTAACGACTGCTATTTTGGGGCGCTGTATAATACTAACCGGCAATCCGTTGACGCAGCTTTTTGAGAATTTAACGCCGCGAACTTAACGAGTTTACGCACTAATCATTGTCGAAGACGTTGATGACGTCATTTTACGGCAGCTATTATCTATTAACCATTTCTTAAATTAACTTTTCATTTACTTGCGGAATTAACAATGTATTAACATTAGTTACTTTTTCATTACTAATCCACTTAAGTCTTTTTTTAGAGATTTCCTCTTCAATGTTTGAGCTGTCGGCGACTGAGCTGCCGGTCAATCGAAATAGGAGATCTCTCATGGACGAAAAAGGTCTGACAAAGAGGCTGCACCAGTTTGAACGCAAGGTTTATCTGGGTGTGACCGGACTGGCCGGGGCCGGGGCTGTGGCCGTTGTATCAAAATGGCAAAGTGCCTGGGCCGGCATGGACGACGCGCGCTCCCAGTTCGGCGAGCTCACAGGCAGCGAGGATGTTACCAATTCGGTTTACACCAACATCAACAATGCGCTGGCCAATCTGAGCGACGCAGTGGCGACAGGCAGCAAGGAAGTTGTTCATGAAGCGGGTGTTAACTTTTATCATGTCCTCGCGGATAATCACGCGCGCTTGTATGAGCTTTTGGACAATGTACGCGGCAGTGAAGGCGGTAACAATCCGACTGTGCAGGCCACTGTCAAAGTGACCGCATTGTTAGGGAATGCCCTGGGTGTGCATTAAAACTTGACATGGGGCCTCTTGGGCTAATGATCTAGGAGAAGGGGCTTCCCATGCTCGACACGTGGCAAGACTTTACGTTTCTTGGATTGGTCAGTGCTGCGTTAGTATTGGCAACATTCGCCCTAGATTGGCGTGTACGTGCGGGTTGCGTAACTTTGCTTGGGGCTTGGGTCGCGAGCCAACTCCTTAGTGCGCTTGCTATCTTCCCTTGGATAGCTTCTGAAATCGCGATTAATATAGTCGTCTTTTACGTTTTCCTGCAGTTGCATTTTCGCAGGGAAGGTGAAGAGCGAGAGCCGTTATGGCCACTTTTTGTTATGTTTATGGAGTTCCTGATATTCTCTTCTCACATCGGGTATTGGTTTTTTGGTCTCGTTTACTACGCAACTACGGTTAATGTGCTTTTCGGTGCTGAATTGTTGTGCCTTATTTTTATCGGGATTTGGCGGGTTAAGAGCAGATTTTTTTTTAGTCCGCAGCGGGACGGTTAACCTCACCCCGCCAGCCCAATCTCATCCAGCCGCTGTTTCAAAAAATCATCCGCTTTGATGTCCGGCTGCTCCGTGCCGTCGCGGCATTGTTCGATGCAAGAAAGCACCGCGTCGGACCGAGGGTGCATAAAAAACGGCATCGAGTAGCGCGAGACGTTCGGCCCGCCAAGTGGATTGACCACCCGATGCGTCGTAGCAGGGATATGGTCATTGCAGATCCGAGCCAGCATATCTCCAGCATCGACGATCACGGCGTTGCGGCTGCCTTCAACTGGCAGCCACTTACCATCGCAATCAAGCAGTTCCAGACCGGATGAGGACGCGGCCACCAGCAGGGTGATCAGATTGATATCTTCATGTGCCGCTGCGCGCATGACGCTCGGCTCAACGCCGTCCGGCACTGGTGGGTAATGTAACAACCGCAAGATTGAGTTGCCGTTGACGGCCAGTGCGTGGAAGTAACCCTCGTTCAGGCCCAGGGACGGAGCGAGCGCCTCCAGCATCACCTGTCCGGCCTCTTCCAGCGCATGATAAAGAGCAAGGAATGTCGTGCGGAATTCCGCCGGCCTGTCCGGCCACCTGTTGGCCGGATAGATCTTGCCCAGCGGGTCGCCCGCCGCAAACTCACGGCCCACATGCCAAAATTCTTTCAGGTCTGCGTGCGTGCTGTCTTTGGCGTGTTCACGGCCAAACGCGGTATACCCGCGCTGACCACCATCGCCTGAATCGCATTTCAGTTTTTCTTCATCAGGTAGCGCAAAATAAGTCTCGCTTAAGCTATAGGCTTGTTCCAGCAGATCCTCACTGATCCCATGGTCGCGCAAGATGATAAAACCAAAATACTTGAAGCCTTCGTATAACGCGTCTTGAAATTCTTTGCGCTTGGCAGCGTCGCCATGAACGTAATCGGAAAGGGATAATTCCGGCACCTGCGTAAATTTGACCATTTCGAGCTCCTCTGGCGTTTCGGGTCAGCTACGGCCCGTCTCCTGCCTTGCTGAGGGCAAAAACTCAAGTCCCGCTAATTAATAACCCGGGCAATAACTTTTGCCAGCGCTACCCTTGCCGTTCTTGCTGCAACGGTGCATTTATTTCTGCAAGGCCAGCTGGTCCTGTGGGAGGAGCGGCGCCAATAATTATAGTCTAAAGGCCGTTAGAACATGACCGTAACAAACGAATTTCCAACCAACGAGCTTATGGTTGCCCGCCGGATGGAAGCCTGCCCGAAGGGTCTGCCCTCCAAATCGGGCATTTATGCTGCGCACGCGCAAGGCGCCGAGCTGTGGGACATTGAAGACAAACGGTACATCGATTTTATCGCCGGGATCGGGGTCTTAAACGTTGGCCACCGGCACCCGAAGGTGCAAGCAGCGATAAAGGACCAACTCGACAAAGTGGTGCACACCTGTTTCGGTGTCGCTCAGTATGAGCCCTATGTGGCGCTCGCGGAGAAACTGAATGCGCTGGTTGGCCACACCGGCAACGGTGCTGCCTATAAGACCATGTTCATGAACACCGGTTCTGAGGCAACCGAGCATGTATGCAAGTTTGCCCGCCGCGTTACCGGCAGGCCAGGACTGATCTCCTTTGAAGGCTCGTTCCATGGGCGCACGCTTCTCGCAACAGCGCTGACAGGGAAGGCACAACCCTACAAAACCGGATTTGACCCGTTGCCAGGATATGTTTTTCATGCCCCGTATCCGGATGAGTACAAAGGTATCTCGACTGAATATGCTCTCAGCCGGATTCAAGAGATTTTCAGCAACACAATCCGGCCGGAAGATGTCGCCGGTGTCATTATTGAACCGGTGCAGGGTGAGGGCGGGTTTGTTCAGGCTCCGAAAGAATTTCTGCAAGGCCTGCGGAAAATCTGCACCGAGCACGGCATCATGTTCATTGCCGATGAAGTGCAAACCGGCTTCGCCCGGACCGGCAAGATGTTCGCGATCGAACATTCAGGTGTCGAACCGGATTTCCTGGTTTGCGCCAAGTCAATTGCCGGTGGTCTGCCGCTGTCTGCCATCATCGGCAAGGCCGAACTGTTTGATTCAATCCCTGATGGCGGCATGGGGTCCACCTATGGCGGGAACCCAGTTGCCTGTGCGGCAGCGCTCGCTGTGCTTGACCTGATTGAAGAAGACGGCCTGATCGCGCGGGCTGAACAAATCGGTGCAAGGCTTGAAGCGCGCTGGAAAAACCTTCAGGCGGGGATCGGCAAGGATGTGTTCGGCGATGTGCGCCGCGTTGGTGCCATGGCAGGCATCGAAATGGTTGTTGATGGTGACCCGGCAAAACCGAATGCAGAAATTGCTGGCGCAATCCAGAAGGTCGCGCGCGACAAGGGGCTGATCATGCTGACCGCGGGTAAAAAGGCGCATGTTATTCGAACACATGTACCGCTGGTGATTTCGGATGAGCTTCTGGATGAAGGTCTCGATATTTTTGAAGAAGCGACGCGAGAAGTTCTGGCAAAGTGACCAAATATGTAATCCCCGCACCAAAACAACCGGCCGTGCCAGTTGTGGGCGGCGGATTATTCCCTGTGCGCCGCATCTTTTGCATCGGCCAGAATTATCTGGCCGATGTGAAAGAGATGATCGGTGACCATGTCAAGGAAACCGACGACGAGGAGAAAAACGCCATTCCCGTGGTTTTTAACAAACCGGCTGACTCAATTTGTACCGGCGGCAACATCGCCCTGCCACTGGCGACCGACAACCTCCACTATGAAGGTGAGCTCGTCGTTGCCATGAAGGGCGGTGGTAGTAACTTGTCACCGTATGCGGCAGAGGAGATGATTTTCGGCTTCGCGGTCGGCTGCGACCTGACCAGGCGCGACCTGCAGGAAGTTGCCAAGGAACTATCCGGCCCATGGGAAATGGCAAAAGCAATCGACAATGGAGCGGTCGTTGGCGGCATTCTCCCTGAGCGGGATTTCTGGGCGCTTGAAAAGGCGCATCTGATACTGTCGGTGAACGGCGAAGTGCGTCAGTCGGAGAATTTAAAGGAAATGATCAAACCTGTCTGGAATATCGTGGCTGATATTTCCCGCTATTTCGAGGTCAAACCCGGTGACCTCATCTTTACCGGAACCCCGGCGGGCGTCGGTCAGCTTCTGCCCGGTGACAGGGTCCGTGTCGGGATTAATGACCTTGCGCCAGTCGAATTCAGGGTTACAAACCGATGAGCGACTTTGTTATCAAGGCGCCTGCGATACCATCGGTACCAGTCAACGGCGGCGGTCGGTTCCCGGTGCGCCGGATTTTCTGTGTTGGCAAGAACTATGCGGACCACGTGAAGGAGATGGGCGGCGATCCGAAAAAAACGCCGCCGGTATTTTTCACTAAACCCGCCGACGCGGTGCACACCGGCGGCGCGTTGATTTATCCACTGGCAACCGACAACCTCCACTATGAAGGTGAAATGGTCGTTGCGCTGAAAAGCGGCGGCATGAACATTCCGGCGGGCACAGCCGGTGAGCATATTTTCGGCTATGCAGCAGGCTGCGATCTGACGCGTCGGGATTTGCAGGCAGCAGCGAAGAGCGAGGGTGCCCCATGGGATGCTGCCAAGGGGCTCGATAATGGAGCTGTCGTTGGCGCAATTACAGTGGCTGAAGACATCGACACCCTTGACGCCGGCATTCTTTCGTTATCGGTCAATGATGAAATCCGTCAGCAGGCGGATCTGTCCACGATGATCTGGTCGGTGCCGGAAATTATCAACAGGCTGTCACAGCTGTTCGAACTGAAAGCCGGCGATCTGATTTATACCGGAACACCGGAAGGTGTCGGTCCGCTGGTTTTGGGAGATACCTGCCGCATTGAAATCGACGGGTTGCAGCGCGTCGAATTCACCGTAACCCAGGCCGCGTGATCACTCGTGTCCGCTGCACCGGTAAAAATCCGCATTGTCCAAAAGACTGATCTTGCCGAGATCACCGAGATCTACGCAGAAGCAGTGGAGACCAGCAATGCGTCGTGGGAGTGGTCACCGCCCCCGGTAACCGAGATGAGGCGCCGCTGCGATGCGCTTCTTGAGGAGGGCTATCCCTATCTGGTCGCGGAGATCGCGAGCGTCGTCGTCGGGTTCGCCTATGCTGGACGGTTCCGGGCGCGCGCAGCCTATCAGTGGACGGTTGAAAACTCGGTTTATGTGATGCCTGATATGGGCGGCCGGGGCATCGGTTACGGTCTGCTCAAGACGCTTATTGATGAGTGCACGAGCAGAAATTTCCGCCAGATGGTTGCGGTGATCGCGAGCAGCGACAATATGATTTCAGTCAAGCTGCATGAGAAACTTGGATTTCGTGAAGTCGGAAAATTGCCTGGCCTCGGCTGGAAAAACCAGGCCTGGCATGATTGGATCCTCATGGCACGGGCATTGGGCGATGGAAACAATACCCCGCCGGAAGGAACAGGTGCGAAATGAAAGCCGCCAACATTGAAGCAAAAGCAGTAACCTATAACCGGATCACGAAAGAAATCCTCGCGGTGCTTGAGGGCGAAACCAACGACATCGCCCGTATGGCAACTATTTCCTGTCTCCTGCACGAAGCTTTTGCTAGTCGCATCTGGACTGGTTTTTATATTCTCGATCCTGAAAAACCTGACGAGCTGGTTGTCGGTCCATATCAAGGAACGCTTGGTTGTTTGCGGATACCCTTCGGAAAAGGTGTTTGCGGTGTCGCGGCTGAAACCCAAGCAACGCAGGTCGTTGATGATGTTCACACGTTTCCAGGCCACATCGCCTGCGATGGCCGCTCCGTTAGCGAAATCGTTGTGCCGGTGCGCAGCAAAAGTGGGGAACTCATCGCTGTTCTCGATATCGATTCCGACAGGGCTGCGATGTTTGACGAAACGGATAAAGCCGCACTTGAGCAACTAATTGCTGTCGTTTTTTCGTGACGGCATTCGCTGGACGCGTTGCACAATGATACGCACTAGCAATCTACTTTTGTCCGCGTTTTGCCGCCTTGTCCTTCGTGACGGCTTCTTTCAACACGTCAAAGACGCCAGCTGATCTTTGTCGTTCGCGTAGAGCAGCCTGCTCTTCGTCAGTCGGCTCGGATTGCAGCGCTTGCGTTTCAACCCCGCTGGCAGTGGCAGCAAGTGCTGCTGCCGTGGGCTCTGCCTGTTGATTTGACATGGATCTGCGCTCGTTTTGCCGCCTTTGTGATCTCGCATCTTCAATCGTCCGGCGCACGTCGATGGGATTATCGATGTTCGGTAACTCAATCACACCGACACCGGTGCCACGCAGAATTATCTTACCATAGCCAAATATTCGTCCCCAGACTGATTGATGCAGGTTGACCTCTTCAATATTGTTGAGGCTGACTTCCTTGGTGTCGCGGGAGACCAACCCGGTTTTGTAGATAAACCGATACGTCGTCACGACGATTTCTGTCGTCCATAGTTCAACCAAGTGGGAGAGCAGAATCAAACAACCAATAAGGGCCGAAAATCCCGAAACGTAATATCCGATCGCTAACTCCGAGAAACTCTGGCCTGTGGTCGTTTGGCCCCAAATGAACACAGCAAGGGGTGCGAAACCGAGAATGAAAAAGAACACATGCCAGAACGAATAGGTCCAGTTAAATCTGGCCCGAAGCGTGATTGCTTCATCCGATGCGAGTGTCTGGGAAACGTAACTCATATTTTGGCCCCCGCCATAAACCTCATTTGTACAACACTATATAGAACTTTTCCCATCTGGCAAAAGAAGCCGATAGCATTGATTTGCCTCAGAAGGCAGTTGAATTGTCACCAAGGCGCCCGTAAACGGTGAAATTCGGAGGCCTTATCCCCGCAAGCCCCCGTTATTGGTGCCTTCGGGCAGCGTTGAGGCACCATCCACCGAGTTTGAAAGTACCTGACATGGCAAACTACCAGTATATTTATTTCATGCAGGGCCTGACCAAGGCCTATGGCGCCAAGAAAATCCTCGAAGATGTCCATCTGCAGTTCTATCCGGACGCCAAGATCGGCGTAGTCGGCGTCAACGGAGCAGGTAAATCGACACTTCTGAAAATCATGGCTGGCATTGATCAGGAATTTAACGGCGAGGCCTACGCCGCCGATGGTGCCAAGATCGGCTATCTGCCTCAGGAACCGGAGCTCGATCCCGCCAAAACGGTGTTTGAGAACGCTATGGAGGGGGTCGGCGAAATCAAGGCCAAGGTCGAAGAATTCAACACCGTTTCGATGGAAATGGCTGAAAATTATTCAGATGAACTGATGGAAAAAATGTCGGCCTTGCAAGAACAGATCGACGCGCTTGATGCCTGGGATATCGACTCCAAGGTAGAAATGGCGATGGATGCGCTGCGCTGCCCGCCAGGCGACTGGTCTGTCGACAAGCTTTCTGGCGGCGAAAAGCGCCGCGTTGCGCTTGCGCGCTTGCTGCTTTCCAAACCGGACTTGCTTCTGCTTGATGAACCAACCAACCATCTTGACGCAGAGAGTGTCGCCTGGCTTGAAAATTATCTGCGCAATTTCCCCGGCGCGGTCGTGCTCGTCACTCACGACCGGTATTTCCTCGATAATGTCACCGGCTGGATCCTCGAACTCGATCGGGCGAGGGGCATTCCCTATGAGGGCAATTATTCTTCCTGGCTCGAGCAGAAACAAAAACGCCTTCAGCAGGAACAGCGTGAAGAAAAATCCCGCCAGCACTCGCTTTCCGCTGAACTCGACTGGATCAGGTCTAGCCCCAAGGCGCGGCAGGCAAAATCGAAGGCGCGGATCACGGCTTATGATGATCTCGCCAACAAGGCCGCAAAAGCCGAGATCAATCAGGCGCAAATCCAGATACCGCCCGGTCCGCGTCTTGGCGGTATCGTGATTGAGGCGGAAAATCTCAAAAAAGGTTTTGATGATAAACTGTTGATTGACGGGCTCTCCTTTAAGCTGCCACCGGGCGGCATTGTCGGCGTTGTCGGCCCGAACGGTGCCGGTAAGACAACCCTGTTCAAAATGCTGACCGGCAAGGATTCGCCCGACGAAGGTACGCTGAGGGTCGGCGAGACAGTCTCCCTCGGTTACATGGACCAGACACGCGACGCGCTGGAGCCCACAAAATCCGTCTGGGAACAGATTTCTGACGGGCTCGATATCATCACGCTTGGAAAATCAGAACCTGGCACCAAGCCAAGGGAAGTGCCGTCGCGCGCTTATGTCTCCTGGTTCAATTTTAAAGGGGCTGATCAACAAAAGAAAGTCGGCGACCTGTCTGGTGGTGAGCGCAATCGCGTGCAGCTCGCAATTATGCTGAAAGAGGGGGCGAATCTGCTCCTCCTCGACGAACCAACCAACGATCTCGATGTTGATACACTGCGTGAGCTTGAAGGCGCGCTCGGTGATTTCCCCGGTTGTGCCGTGATCATATCGCACGATCGCTGGTTCCTCGACCGGATCGCCACACACATCCTGGCGTTTGAAGGCGACAGTCACGTCGAGTGGTTCGAAGGAAATTTTGAAGCCTATATAGAAGATAAAAAACGTCGGCTCGGTCCGGATGCAGACATTCCAAAACGCATTCAGTATCGCAAGATGGAGCGGTAAGGCGCTCTGGAATAAAGACAGGCCGCGGCTCTAAAAATCTGCTTTTGGTTGATTTGGACTAGCCTCTATTTTCCTCGTAAGTAATGGTACCGTCCTCGATAATATCGTTTTGCCGCGTATACCTTGTTGTCGCGGTAGGCAAGTTGCCACATTGCCGGCGTCCGCGAGAGCCTCAATGCGCCCCTCCCTCGGGTGAAGAAAAATTGGTCTGCCGGTAGTCTTACAAAAATGCTCCGTAGACGGTTCATTATCCAATTAAGATTGGCGCGATCTGAGCAAATTGATCATGGGTTCCATCAAACAAGCAGACACGCTGTCAGGCCAGTGCGCAAGTCGGTTGAGATTCGTTGTCTTGCCAGTCAGAAAAAGAACAGGCGGCGCCTTCAATCAGGATGCAAGATATCAACTGGTTCCGTATTCTGATCATCCATTGCGGCTGGACCGCCAATCCCTATTCATTTACCAAGATCGTCTTGCACGGCGACAGCTTCCGTGTGCCCACCAGCGATACGCCAGCCATCTTCACGCTTGACCATCCCCACGGTCATCCAGCCGCCGAGGCCAAAAGATTTGCCGTCAGGTTGCGCGAAAGTTGTCTCAAAGAGGCCTGACGCAAAAGCTGTCGATGAGCTCAACGGTGCGACTTTCACGTCAGTCATCATGATCGTTACATCGAAGTCGCTGTCCGCGAGGTTCTTCATGGATTCCCTTGCTTCGTCCGCATTTTTATACTGAACCCGGCCGCGCTCGACCCAGTAGAAATCTCCTTCATCATCATAAAATGCGCCGGCAGCGGCCGCGTCTCCAGCGTTAATTGCCGCGCTGTAAGCAACGAGTGTGGCTCGTACCTCCTCCTCGACACTGCTTGTATCTGTTGCAGCGGTACAACCCGTAAGGCACAGCGCGACCAACAAAAACACAACTTTCCTCATGACTTAGATTCCTCTCAATTTGCGCCAACCTTATCATATTTTTGCAACCTGTCGCCGGTCGAAATTAATGGCATCGCGGGTAATTTGACCGCAAACCAACGGTTGATTATATGTCGTCCGGCTTAACCAAGGATCTATCCATATGCGCCCTATACTATCAGCCGCCATTTCGTTTTCGGTCTTCGCCGCTGTTCTATCCGGCGTTGCCCTGGCTGAGGACAGCGCCTCTGAAGCTGATCAAGCCAAAGCGCTCGAGATCTATCGCAGCATCATTGGAATGCGTACTGCAGCCGGGCAGGGGAAGGTGCCGGAAATGGCAGCGTTCCTGGCGCGCGAACTAAAGGCGGCCGGATTTCCTGATGAGGACATTCACATCCTCCCTTCCGGCGAAGCAGCCTCTCTCGTCGTCAGATATCGCGGCGACGGTTCGGCAAAGGCGAAGCCAATCCTGTTTCTTGGCCATATGGATGTTGTCGATGCCAACCGGGAAGACTGGGAACTTGATCCGTTCACCCTCACCGAAAAGGATGGATATTTTTTTGGTCGAGGCACCACTGACAACAAATACGGCATTATGAATTTAACGCAGACCTTCATCCGGTTGAAGCACCAAGGCTTCGTGCCGACAAGAGATCTGGTGCTCGCATTTTCGGGTGATGAAGAAACCGGTATGGTGACGACAAGAATGCTGGCCTACGACCGTAAAGATCTAACCGACGCAGAATTCGCGCTTAATTCGGATGCTGGTGGCGGCTCTTTGACGAAGGACGGGCGGGCGCTTGGCTACGGCGTGCAGGCAGCTGAAAAAATCTACGCAACTTTTCATGTGACCACGCGCAACGCCGGCGGCCATTCATCACGCCCGCGACCTGACAATGCGATCTATGAGCTGGCCGATGCTTTGAAAGCAATCCAGGGATACGAATTTCCTGTGATGTCGAATTCAATCACCCTGGCGTCGTTTGCAAGCCTTGGCCCCTCCATTGGAGGTGATCTTGGCAAAGCAATGCAGGATTTTGCAAACAACCCCAAAAACAGGAAAGCAGCCCGGCGCATCGCGCAGGAGGCGTCTATGGTCGGGACAATCCGGACCACCTGCATAGCGACAATGCTGTCAGCAGGGCATGCCGAGAACGCTCTGCCGCAAAGCGCAACCGCGACCGTCAATTGCCGGATATTTCCAGGTAGTTCGGTTGCCGCGGTCGAGGCCAAACTGACCGACGTGATCGACAATGAGGCGATTGAAATTGAAGTGCAGGGCGAGCCCACAGAAAGCCCGGCAAGCGAAATGCGCGCGGACGTTACGGCCGCGCTCTCAAAAGCGGTTCATGCAAGATACCCGGATTTGTCGATTGGCGCTTACATGGAATCGGGCGGCACGGACGGCATGCACTTTCGTAATGCTGGTGTCCCAACCCTGGCAATCTCCGGCATCTTCATGAATGAAGCTGATATGTTCGCACACGGACTAAATGAGCGGGTGCCGGTTTCTTCATTTTATGCAGGGCTCGATCACTGGATGATCATCATGAAGGAGCTGGCGGGGCCGGCGGCAGAGTGAGCCGTCAAGCTGACCGGGGGGACCCGGTACTGGTTTCTAGGAGCCGGCGCTTCGATAGAAATCGTCAATAGCCTGTAGAATGTCAGGAGGTGCTTGGTATGCCGGTGACAAGATCGTTGCAGATACTGTTTCGGCCAGCGCCTCTTGGGTGCTGAATAAACTATATTTTGTCGGCAGGCCAAGATCGTGGACAATATCCACATTGACTCGATCTGTACTTAATTTATACGTGTCAAGATTGATTTTCTGTTGGTACAGCTTGTACTGCGCCTTGCTGATCCTGGTCTCGAAGGTGAGATACAAGACGTGATCGGGGTTGAGAGTGGGGGCTGTTGTATCTTTTTCTGGTAATGAGCGAAACTCGGCAAGATGCACCATTTCATGAACAAAAAACCAAAGGCTGTAATTGCCGCCGTCGTAGCCTACCGATTCATGGGTAACATCATAAGCTTTGAAGAACATATCGGTTAAGATGAGATAGGTTTCTCCGGTTGAAGTATCTCGCTTGGCGAAGCCTATAGATCGCTTTGCAACGTCCACCCGGACAATCTTAATCGGCCCGAGAGCATTTTCGTGGCTCGCCAGTAGCACCAGCTCTGGAGCAATTGTGCGAAGCGTCTCAAAATATTTCTCAACTTTTTGTTTTTCATCCGCCGTCCACAATTTTGTTGTTTGAGCGTTGCCCTCTAGTGTTATCGAGGCATTGTCGAGAAAACGATAGAGCTCATCGGCTCCGGCGTCGGTTAAGAACACGACCGTTAGTGACAAAATAGCAAATAGAACTTTTAGCATAACAGCCCCGAATCTTTCTCACCTTATGAGTGAAAAGAGCTTAAGACAATCTGGTCGTTGTTAGATGAGAGCCGTACTGGTCGACACAAACCAGTCCTTGACCATATAAAGAAATCTTTATATCTCTATATTTAGAGAAATGACAAAAACCACTCTAGATCATACTTTACGCGTTTTCCGTGCTGTCGGGGAAGAAACCCGGCTGCGGATCATGGTGCTGCTGTCGCGTGGCGAGCTGACGGTAACCGAGTTGACGCAGATCCTTGGTCAGAGCCAGCCACGGGTGAGCCGTCATATCAAGATCCTGGCCGATGCTGGGGTTGTCGAGCGCTATCCGGAAGGCGCCTGGGTGTTCTACCGGTTGCGAGAAGGTCCGGCCGATGTTCCAGCGCTGAGCGATACACTCACGGTTCTGAAACAGTTGCCTGACCTGATCTTGGCCCGTGACACTGAGCGTCTTGAACAGGTGCGCCGTGCCCGATCCGAAATAGCGACCACTTATTTTCAGGAAAATGCCGCCGAGTGGGATACTTTGCGCCGATTGCATTTGCCAGAATCTGATGTTGAACAGGCGATGCGAGACATCATCGGCGATGCGAAAGTAGACAGTTTTGTCGATCTTGGTACCGGGACCGGTCGTATGTTGATTGTCTTCCGGGACCTCTATGCGCAAGGCCTGGGCTATGATCTCTCGCGCGAAATGCTAGCGGTGGCTCGGGCGGAACTGGAAGGGGCAGGGATTACTCATGCCCAGATCCGTCAGGGCGATCTGTTTACCCTGCCGTTGGAAAAACAGACAGCGGATATCGTCTGCATTCATCAGGTTTTGCACTACCTTTCTGATCCAGCAACAGCCGTCAGCAGCGCGACGTCTGTATTGAAGCGCGGCGGGCGTATGTTAATCGTTGACTTTGCGTCGCATGAACTGGAATTCCTGCGGGACAACCACGCCCATCGTCGCCTCGGTTTTTCCGATGAGGAAGTCAAAGGCTGGGCTGGGCTGTGCGGCCTTGATCTGGTGCGCACTGAAACTCTGGCGCCGGGCAAGTCTGAAAAAGACAAGCTGACTGTCAAATTATGGCTGCTGAATAATCCGGTTAAGGAAAAAGCTGGTGCTGGCCGGAAGAAAGAAACGGCGCATGGCTGAGCCCAGCAATCTCAATGTCAGTTTCGAGTTCTTCCCACCGAAATCTGAAAAAATGCAAACCCAATTATGGCAGGCGGTCGAGCGCTTGGCGCCGTTACAGCCGTCGTTTGTTTCGGTCACCTACGGCGCGGGTGGCTCGACGCGGGGTCGTACCCATGAAACTGTGAAGCGGATACTCCGGGATACCAGCCTGCAGGTAGCTGCGCACCTCACCTGCGTTGACGCTACCAAAGATGATGTCAACGCGGTGTTGGAAGACTACTGGCAGGCGGGTGTGCGTCATATAGTAGCCTTGCGCGGTGATCCACCGGACGGCGTTGGTGCGAAATACACTCAAACCGAAAACGGCTATCGCAACGCCGCTGACTTAGCGACGGGCGCAAGGCGTCTGCATGATTTTGAAATCACAGTTGGCTGCTATCCGGAAAAACACCCTGAAAGCCCGGATTTTCAACTCGATATTGAACTTTTGAAACAAAAGATCGATGGCGGCGCCAGGCGCGCCGTCACGCAGTTCTTTTATGATAACAGCGTCTATTTTCGCTTCCTCGAAAAAGCCCGTGCCGCCGGGATTAGCGTGCCCATCGTGCCCGGCATTATGCCGGTGTTGAATTTCGCATCCCTGCAGAAAATGGCCCAAACATGTGGCACAACCATCCCACAAAAGCTTTTGCGAATGTTCGAGAACCTCGACAATGACACGGAGACCAGACAAATGGTCGCAGCGACGCTCGCGGCCGAACAGTGTCTCGATCTTGCCAGCCAAGGCATCAACCATTTTCATTTTTATACTTTAAATCGCGCGGAGATGGCATTCGCCCTCTGCCATATGTTGGGCGTCAGGCCTGAAGAAAAGTCGGCAGACTGATGCGACAGCCCGTTTTCGTCAATATTGGGGAGCGCACCAATGTCACTGGCTCGGCCAAATTTCGCAAATTGATTCAGGCGGGAGACTACGAGGCCGGGCTTGCTGTTGCCCGTCAGCAGGTGGCAAACGGTGCGCAGATTATTGATATTAATATGGATGAGGGCATGCTTGACGGTGTCGAGGCGATGACGACCTTTCTGCGCCTGATCGCCACTGAGCCCGATATCTGCCGTGTACCAATCATGATCGACTCATCAAAATGGGAAGTGATTGAAGCTGGTCTCAAGAACGTCCAGGGCAAGGCGGTCGTCAATTCGATCTCCCTGAAAGAAGGCGAGGCGCCTTTCATCGAGCAAGCCCGCAAGGTCAGGCGTTACGGCGCAGCGACGGTGGTGATGGCGTTCGATGAGGATGGGCAGGCCGATACCGCGGACAGAAAATTTGAAATCTGCCAGCGGTCATATAAGGTCCTGACGGAAAAAGTCGGTTTCCCACCACAGGACATTATCTTCGATCCAAATATCTTCGCTGTCGCAACCGGCATCGAAGAACACAATAACTATGCCGTGGATTTTATCGAGGCGACGCGGCGCATCCGCGACAACCTGCCGCATGTTCATGTTTCCGGCGGCGTTTCCAACATCTCGTTCTCGTTTCGCGGCAACGATACCGTGCGCGAAGCCATGCACTCGGTGTTCTTGTACCACGCGATCAAAGCCGGCATGACGATGGGCATCGTCAATGCCGGGCAGCTCGCGATTTATGACGAAATCCCGCTGAGCTTGCGCGCGCCTGTGGAAGACGTCATCCTCAACCGCAGGGAGGATGCCACCGATCGCCTTCTTGAAGTTGCTGAACAATATCGCGGCGTTGCCGGTAAAAAGCAGGAGGAAGATCTTTCCTGGCGTGATCAACCAGTCGAAAAGCGTCTGCAGCATGCCCTGGTCAAGGGTATCACAGAATATATTACCGAGGATACCGAAGAGGCACGCTTGAAACTCGGCCGCCCTCTGCACGTCATTGAAGGGCCGTTGATGGACGGGATGAACATCGTCGGGGACCTGTTCGGCGACGGCAAAATGTTCTTGCCCCAGGTCGTGAAATCTGCCCGCGTGATGAAAAAGTCTGTCGGGTATCTGACCCCTTTCATGGAACAAGAAAAACGCGAGCTTGGGCTTGAGCAGCAAAAAGCCAATGGCAAGATACTACTCGCCACGGTCAAGGGAGACGTACACGACATCGGCAAAAACATCGTTGGTGTCGTTCTTCAGTGTAACAACTATGAAGTGATTGATCTTGGCGTCATGGTCCCGGCGGAGCGGATACTGACGCAAGCGATCGCAAACGACGTGGATATCATCGGCCTTTCTGGCTTGATCACGCCAAGCCTAGAAGAAATGCAGCATGTCGCAGCAGAAATGAAACGGCAGGGGCATAGCAAACCGCTTCTGATCGGCGGTGCCACGACCTCTCGTACCCACACAGCTGTCAAAATTTCACCTAAATACGACAAGGGCGTCATTTATGTCCAGGATGCGAGCCGGGCGGTCGGCGTAGTAGGCACGTTGATCTCTGAAGACAGGCGCGAGGACTACATCTCAAAAACCGCCGCTGACTATGATCGCGTGCGTGAAAATTATGCAAAAAAGCAGCAAAAAGATGACCGTGTGAAACTCACGGCCGCCCGCGCTAATCCGGTGCCGATTGACTGGTCAAGCTATGTCCCGCCCAAACCGGCCTTCACCGGCGTTAAAACGTTTCGTGACTATGATCTTAAAACATTGGCCGAACATATCGACTGGACGCCCTTCTTCGCATCGTGGGAGTTGCACGGCCGCTACCCGGCGATCCTGTCGGATAAAGTTGTCGGGGACGCCGCAACCAGTCTTTTCAAAGATGCGCAAGAGATGCTCGCCCGCATCGTCGAAGAAGACTGGTTTACGGCCCACGGCGTTGTCGGCTTCTGGCCGGCGCGTGCCGTCGGTGACGACATCAGGCTTTATGAAGATGAGACCTGTACAGACGAACTCGCCACCTTCCATGGCCTGCGCCAGCAAATGAAAAAGCGTTCGGGTCAGCCGAATTTCTGCCTGTCAGATTTCGTCGCACCACACGATACCGGCAAAACCGATTACCTCGGCGCGTTTGCGGTGACCGCCGGCCATGGCGAGAATGACGCGGCAGAACGCTTTGAAAAAGACAGCGACAATTATTCAGCGATCATGGCGAAATCTCTCGCTGATCGTCTCGCAGAAGCTTTCGCTGAGCACCTCCATAAACGCGTTCGGCGCGAATTTTGGGGCTATGCTCCCAATGAGGCGCTCACAACAGAAGCGCTGATCGCCGAGAAATATCAGGGCATCCGCCCGGCACCCGGTTATCCAGCGCAGCCCGATCACACGGAAAAGAAAGCCTTGTTCGATCTTCTTGGCGCGCCTGAAAACGCCGGCATGGAACTCACCGAAAGTTATGCCATGCAACCCGGCGCATCGGTCTCGGGGCTCTATCTCAGCCACCCGCAATCGGTCTATTTTGGCGTTGGAAAAATTTCAAGAGACCAGATCGAGGACTATGCCGAGCGCAAGGGATTGTCGGTTGCAGTAACCGAAAGATGGCTGGCGCCAATCCTCGGCTACAGCCCGTGAACTCACATGCCGCCGGTGATCGCCAGGGCGGCCAGCATCACGATTGCCCCAAAGACGGCGCCTCCCAAAAGACAACTAAGCTCGGTGATCATTCCCGGTCCCTCAGCAAGATTTGATAGACTGATTCAACAGACCTACTGACCTAATCAGGAAAGTATCGGGATGGAAATACGTGACATTATCGCGCGGGCGCATCCGTTGCGCTAACAGCAGCTAAGCTGTTGTATTATTTTGATGATAAAAATTTGCACCGGTGTGGAAAACCTGCCGCAGCCTTGTTTTAGCTGCCTCAGGCGACCCCACAAGAATGTTCTGCCGAACAGATTTACTGTCTTGAATCTTTCGCTAGCTCCGATCTCCCCACTTCGTTAAGGATGCGCATGACATTATGGGAACGTATCCAGGTCTTTCTTGAGGCCGCAGGGGAGCGCACGCTGGGTGCCCTGATGGAGGCCATGCGTGAGCGCCGAGAGCGGCGAGACGCAGCGATCTTCTCGATTGCCCTCATCGCCCTGTCAGCCAAAATGGCCAAAGCTGATGGTATTGTCACTGATGACGAGGTCGAGGCGTTCAGCGATTTCTTTACCTACCCGCCGGAAGAAGCCAGCAAGGTTCAAATGATTTATTCCCTGGCACAAGAGGACGTGGCCGGGTTTGACATGTATGCCCGCCAGGTCGGCGACCTGTTCCGCGACGAACCGGTTGTTCTCGAAGATGTGCTGGATTGCATGTTCTATGTCGCGCTTGCCGACGGGGTCTTGCACCCGAACGAGATGGATTTGCTGCGCCAAGCTGCAGCAGCGTTTCACCTAAGCAAGGCTGTCTGGCGTCGGGTCAAGGCGTCCCATATTGGCGCCGACAAGGAAGACCCCTATGCCGTTCTTGGATTGCCAGATGATGTTTCCGAGGAGGAGTTGAAAAATGCCTTTCGCGGTCTGGTCAAGGAAAATCACCCTGACACATTGATTGCCCGCGGTGTCCCGGAAAATCTGGTTAAGATCTCCGAGCGCCGGATGGCGGCAATCAACGCGGCCTATGAAATGGTCAAAGCGGAGCGCGCCACAGACTAACGGGGCCCGAGATGCTTGGCCGCTTGCCAAAGCGTAATCACGCGCGATGTCATAGGTACTGGATTGTTGGTGTATTATTTGCTTATATCGAAGGGTCATGAGTAACACGCCTGTACAAACACGCAGAACAGCCGATTCGCTTTTCCGGAAATCAGTGAGCGGTCTGACCGATATTTTCCTTTTTGTGATTATTCTTTGCTTCACTGGCGTGACCGTCATTGCGGTGGCCATCGCAGCGCCCCTGGCGCTGGGCATTTCCGCGATTATCGGCAACCGCCGCAACACCAGGCCAGGCTGGCGACCAGCCAAAGCCGGTTAGCGAACGCCTCAAAATCACCGAATTCTTGACTGGTCTCGCCTGGCGGACTGGCTTAGCTTTTTGTCAGCTGTAGATACCGAAAAGCGAAAGTCCCGCTCTTTGTCGTTCCGCGAATTGTTCATGCTTGTTTTGATGGCGCTCGTCTGGGGCGGTCATTTTGCAGTACTCAAGGCAAGCTTTGGCGGCGCCATCGATCCTATCTTTTATGCCGCTATGCGCATGACCATCGTAGCGATTATTCTCTCTCCTTTATTGCGCATTCACAAAAACCAGATGCGCCGTATACTGATTGCTGGCATCTGTCTTGGCGGACTTAACTATGCCTTCATGTTCTCCGGGATCAGCTACACCAACGCGTCCGTTTCGGCTGTTACGATGCAGCTCTATGCGCCGATTGTTATGGTGTTCTCTGTGATCTTCCTGCAAGAAAGGGTCGGACTGCCGCGGATCCTAAGCTTCGCGCTGGCCTTTTTTGGTATTGTCATCATCTATTCTGCAAAAGAGACCGACGGCATGGGCAAGGCGCCGCTGTTTGGTATGATGCTTCTAATTGCGGCGGCGATAACAGAAGCGGTCGGCTCGGTTGTCATTAAAGGTATTCACGGGGTCAAACCGTTCCAGTTACTCGCCTGGTTTGCACTTGCCGGCAGTGTCGTTTTGTGGACCGCGACACTCCTGTTTGAAGTCAATCAGCTTGCGGCTCTGGACCGCGGCCGCATCTGGCGGTTCCTGCCGGCGTTGGTCTATTCCATCGTCTTTGCCTCGCTGTTTAGTCAGGCAACATACTACTGGTTGTTGTCGCGATTGCCGGTAAATCTTGTTGCCTGCTCGACCTTGCTGGTTGCGCTTTTTGCGGTTCTCTTCGGCGCCCTGTTCTTGTCAGAGCCGATCACCTGGCAACTGTTGCTCGGTGGGGCGCTGACACTCGGCGGCGTTGGCACTATCCTGGTGCGCACTGGCGGGCCCGAATCGGCGTCTGATACACCCGTGATCGCGAAGGAGCGTTGGTAAAGAATGACTGAATTTATTGACCAGCCGTCGCCCAATCATGATGAACGCCGCTCAGCGATAGACATGCTCGTCCTGCATTACACAGGCATGCAAACCGGGGCGGCGGCGATTGCGCGTCTCTGCGATCCTGCTTCCAAGGTCAGTGCCCATTATGTTGTTGAGGACGATGGTCGGATTTTCCGGTTGGTGCCGGAACAGCGGCGCGCCTGGCATGCCGGGGTTTCCCATTGGCAAGGGCAGAACGGGGTCAATGATGTCTCCATCGGCATCGAAATCGTCAATCCGGGACATGAATGGGGCTACAGGCCGTTTCCAGACCTGCAGATCAATGCGCTGTTACTGCTGGTGCAGGAAATTTGTCGCCGCTGGAATATCCAGAAAACCCGTGTCATAGGTCACGCCGATGTTGCACCAGGACGCAAAGACGATCCAGGCGAGCTTTTTCCGTGGCAGCGTTTGGCTGACAAAGGCTTAAGCATCGCCCCGGCGGACCCGCGTAAGATAGCCAGTAATCCGGTCCCCGACCATCAGGCTTGTCTTCGGATGTTGCGTGAAATTGGCTATGCCCTGGATAGTAATCAGCATACCGCAGCAACGCTGGCATTTCAGCGCCACTTCTTTCCACCGGCACTCGGCCGGGGCCTTGACCGGGCTACCCGTCAGGCCCTTGTTGAGGTACACGCCCGGTTTACAAACCCCTAACAGCATCCCTCAAATCCTGACTGGCGCCCGCACGGCATTTTAACGAAGTTTGTTTACCTTAACGGATATTAGCCGTGTTGAGTTGAGGTTAGTAAAGATGCGTACAGGACTGATTTTTTGTGTGTCGGCGGTAACACTATTGTCTGCTTGCACGGTAGGTCCCAAACCTTTTGGGAAAAATGAAATTTACAACGGCGTAGAAACCGAGAGCACAAGCTCGATCCAGATCGCCGCACCCGATCAGTGCTTTGAACCAGAGGCACAGACAGGCGCCCCTTCGGCTTTTCATCGTGAATCAATTATCGATCAACCAGTTTTGGTGCAGCGTAAATCGATGAAAGTGCCATCGGCGCCGATCGCCAACCGGAATTTTTACTGCGCCGCCTTCCATTATTCGGTTGATGAAAAAGGCCGGGTAAAAGATATCCTCACCCTTTATGATTCTCATCCGGGCCTCGGCGGCATCAACTTTGCAAAAGCTGCAGAACAGACATTGAAAGACTGGCGCTATCAGCCGGGCCTGGTCGACAAGGCACCGGCCAAGTATACCGGCCTGAAAACAGTCTTTTATTACGCTTTCGATGGGGCTGAGACAGTCGGCATGATCAGGTAGGCCATTTTGACTGTCTACGCGCTGTGTTGGGGATGCAGCGTATGAACGAGCGGGGGCTCGTGGTGGGTGTGAGAAGTCCGCTGGTGTTTGGGGCACCGGCGGATTTTTCATTTTTGAGCCGCAATAATTATCCAAAACGCCGCCACTTTAGCACCTCAGCTATGCCGCTCTACCGGCCGCTGACATAGGCCCAAAATGGGCGCTTGATAATCGTCAACGATACCCGGATCGGAACATTTACGTCCCTGCCCACGGTGTCCCAAAGATACCAACGGCAAATTCCATCCAAACTAACACTAACCCTATGCCAATGCCGGCAACCAACGCGATACGGTAAAAGCGCCCACGCACCCTCAGCATTACGAAATTGATCAAGATGCCAACGCCAAACAGTAGCACGCCAGCAAGGATGAAGTCCCCAAGTGCCCACTGCACCTGCTCAATGAACTGCATGGCGAGCAATGGAATCAATAACACAAAAGCAACAATGAGCGCGATGATGACGATTCTTTTCATGAGGCTCCCTTGATCGTTCATTGGGTGAACGAACGCAGATTGGCAACAAATCGGTACGGACATCAACCCGTTTCAAGCACGTCGGCATTTCACCATTTACAACATTTCCGACGGTATCAGAGCTGGTCCGACAATAATAAGCCCTAACGGCCACCATTCCAGATGCCCATTGTCGCGCCGCGGTAACCCGAGACGATACATCTGCGCCAGAAAACCGAGGCCCAGCCCGAAAATCGATACCGTAAACAAGAGGTTGCCGGTCTGATCAACGGCACCAGCATGAAGCCGGATTAACGGATATATGGACAGGACAAGCCAGGCCGCGACCCACCAGAACCGGGACACGATCAGGGTTCCGCCGAAGAAAACAACATAAAGCATAATTGGCGCGGCCGCTGACATCATGAGCGTTTCCTATCGCGAAATTGACGCAAATGACAATGCCATGGATGTACTCTGTCGAATAGCTTTGGCCGCCGTGCTTTGGATGAATCTTTCAAAACCGGGCGGGAACACAAAATAGAGAATGATCCGGCGGATCATTCTCTTGTGGACCGCTCCAGGCAGCCAACGAGGCGCGCAACAATAACACCGCTCAGCTTGTCAGCCGATAGATAACTGCAGCAACGCTGGCCAGTAGCAGCAGACCGTGGCGCCCCAATTTGTATTACCTCACGTTAAAATTCCAGCCTCTCGCCTTTTTCCACCGAGGCCGCTAAGATTATCTCCATGAACCCGTTAGACTCGATCACCGGCGGCAAGGCCGTCCTTGAATATCTCGATGGCGAGTTCGCCATTATCGAGCATGGCGGCTATGTGCTGTGTGCGATTACCGGCAAACGCATTGCGCTGGAATCTCTGCGCTATTGGAGCGTCGACAGGCAGGAAGCCTATCTGAATGCCCATATCGCTGTCAGGGCCATGTATCCGGAAGCAGCAACCGGGGCGGGCAAAGCGCTGCCCGAAAACGCGTAATCATGAGGAGCGACCAGATGCCAATTAACCCAAGCTCAGCCTTTGCGGCCGTGGTCTTCTCCGCCGTTTTTGTCTGCGGTACAGCGCTGGCACTGCCCCAAAATGATGACAACAAAATCAGCAACCATCCGTCAGATCTGAAAGCAGCGCTGAAAGCGGCGGGCATGACCAGTACGACATCAGACCTGCCGTCGGCAATGGCAAATACGAAAATTGCCGCCCTCGATACGACTGAACTCAAAGCTGACGCCGTTCAACCAACCCTTGCTGGTGACATGGCGCAGGGCGGCTTAGTGATTGGGCAAACCCGTCCAGGTTCGATCGTGAAACTTGATGACATCAGAGTTGATGTTGATGACGAAGGCCGATTCATCTTCGGTTTTGGCCGCGATCATCCTGATACGGCGGTCCTCAACATAACCTATGGTGACGGCACCATCCTGCCACCCAAAGTTCTGAAAATCGCTTCGCGGGAATTCAAAGAGCAACGGATCGACAATCTTCCAAGCAACAAGGTTGATGAGTTTACACCAGAAGAACTCAAAAAAATAACAGAAGGGACGGCCAAGAAAAATGCGGCCCGCGCCAATATGCAGCAAAAAGCCGACTGGGTGAGCGGATTTGACTGGCCGGTGACTGGGACGATCACTGGTTTGTTTGGCTCGCGACGGATTTTGAACGGTGTGCCACGCCGGCCTCACTCAGGTGTCGATGTTGGCGCGGTTGAAGGTACTGATGTGCGTGCACCAGCAGACGGCGTTATTACGCTGGCAGATCCCGACATGTATTTTGAAGGCGGACTTGTTTTTATTGACCACGGACAGGGTTTAGAGAGCGCGCTGATGCACATGTCCCGGCTTGACGTCGTGGCTGGGCAGCGCGTGACCCGCGGTGATATTATCGGCGCTGTTGGGGCGACCGGGCGCGCCACCGGTCCGCATATGCACTGGAGCCTTAAATGGAAAAGCCGGCTTCTCGATGCACAATTGGTCGCACCGGAAATGCCGGAGACATGAGACCGGCATACCCATTTGTTTTAATCCTTATACTGCTTATAAGTGCCTGTGTGAAAATTGACAACAGCGCGCGGCAATCTAAGGCCAACAAAGATCGGGCCACTGGCGAAATGTGTGGCGGCATCGCCGGGTTGCAGTGTGGCAGCGAGAAAGATTATTGTGCCATGCAAATCGCACAGTGCCGCGAGATCGCTGACGCCGCTGGTGTCTGCGCTGTGAAGCCACAATTCTGCACACGGGATTATCGACCGGTTTGCGGCTGCGATGGCAACACATATAGCAACGCCTGCGGCGCGGCTTCACAAGGTGTCAGTATTCAGTACGCGGGCGCTTGCCGCGAATAGGTTTGCATCAGGCGTCTTCCGTAAACTGCAGCGTCGCCAACCGGGCATAAATACCGCCCTGTGCTTTCAGTTCCTCATGCGTCCCGAGTTCCACAATACGCCCGCGGTCCATGACGCCAATTACATCGGCACGGCGAACGGTTGAAAGACGGTGGGCGATCACCAGTGTTGTGCGGTCGGCGGCAAGCCGCTCCAGCGCTTCTTGCACCTTGCGCTCAGATTCTGCATCAAGTGCCGAGGTCGCCTCATCAAGCAACAGGAGCGGCGCGTCTTTCAAGAATGCCCGTGCAAGGGCGATCCGCTGGCGCTGCCCGCCGGACAAATTGCCGCCAGCGTCACCGACATTGGTCTGATATCCATCAGCGAATTCGGTGATAAATTCATCTGCGGCGGCTGCTTTAGCCGCAGCGATCACTTGATCATCGGTCGCAGTTTCATTGCCAAAACGAATATTCGTCATGATTGTATCATCAAACAGAACGGCATCCTGGCTCACTACGGCGATGTGTTCTCGCAATGAAGAAAGCGTCAGACTGCGGATATCCTGCCCGTTGATCAGGATTTCGCCCTCGCGCCAGTCATACAGCCGAGGCAGTAGATTGAAGACTGTGGACTTTCCGGCGCCGGATTCACCTACAAGCGCGACAGTTTGTCCGGCCTTGATGTCCAGCGAGAATTCGTTCAGGGCCGGCTCGTTTGCCGCATACGAAAAACTGACATTGCGAAAAGAAATCGGCACCGCTTTTTTCCCTGCATCAATCACCAGCTGTTCAGCATCGGGAGCGTCGACAATTTCAGGTTGCCGGTCAATCACCCAGAAAATCCTCTCCAGCGCGGCAAACCCTTCCTGCAGAACCGCGTTGATTGTGCCCACGCTTCGGGCTGGTGCCGAGAGCAGGGTCAGCGTGATGATGAAGGCGATCAGGCTTTCGGTATCAAGCTCCCCAATAGAGATGCGCCATGCGGCAATCCCGACAATAACGGCCACCGCGATTGAGCCAATGACAGTGATCAGCGGTTCGTTGGCCGAACGCGTACGGACGACTTTCATCAAAAGGTCGCGGCGTTCATCAAAAGACTGATCTGCCCGATCCCGTTCGTAAGATTCCAGATTATAGGTTTTGACCATCCGGGCACCGCGCATGCTTTCCGTCAACTGGCTGGTCATATCGCCGATCTGTTCCTGCACACCTGCAGCAAGACGGCGCAGATATTTGCCCAGGATGGTCACCGGCAGTCCGATGCTGGGATAAATCAGGAGAACCACCAGAAACAGAACCCAGTCGATATAAACCATCACGCCGCAATAGGTGACAAGCAACAGAAGATCGCGCACCGCGTTCGGGGCGCGGGTCAGACTTTCACGCAGGATCGTGGTGTCGTTGGTAAAACGTGACACGAGTTGCCCGGCACCGTCTTCGCGCGTTTGCGCGTAATCATAATTGAGAAAATTGCCGAACATGGCTTTTTGCAAATCCCGCAATGTGCCAACTGCCGCAGCCTGGCTCATGATCGCATAGATATAGGAGGTGCCAGCCATCACCAGCCCAACCGCCAGCATCAGCAATGGACCATAGATCATAACCGTTTGCAGGCTGGGCGCTGTGCCTACATTTTCCGGCCGCATCTCAAACGCCGAAAAGATCCACCGCGTCAGCAACGGAAAAGCAGCGCTTGCGGCGGCCAGAAAAACCATAAAGACAAGTGCCCCGGCAAGCTGGCGTGTATACTTTGACATAAAGCCGCGCCACAAACGGCGGGCCAGTTGGGTCGTCGTTGTTTTGGTGTCGTCGGGTTTGAGCAAATCGCCCTGCCTCCGCGTCCATGCGGTTGATTTCATTGCACTTTGTGCTGCCCCGCGCGGGATTGCAATTAAACCTTCTGACATCCAGATCATGCTTTGTCACCCGGCTTGCAAGTGGTTATAAGCCAGCATTCAGTGAAGGATCATGACGTCGCGTATGGCCGCCAGAAAGTCAAAACCCAACCCGATTCTCGTCTGGTTTCTTAGTCTGGTCGTGCCCGCCTATATCAGGCTGATTGGCGCGACAACTAAATGGGAAATCATCGGCCAGAAAAACTTCGAGGCGGCGCGCGATGCCAATCACGGGATGATTGTTGCTTTTTGGCACAGCCGCATCTTGATGATGGTGAACAAGCGCCGGCATTTTCCAAAAAAATTCTGGTTTATGGTGTCCGAACACCGGGACGGTGAACTGATTGTGCAGGCGGTGAAAAGTTTCGACATTTCCTTTGCCCGCGGGTCAGCCAAAAATCCGCGGAAAAAAGCAGAACAGAAAAGCGGCTCTAACGCTTTTCGAATCCTGCTCAAGGCGCTGAAGGATGGCGATGGCGTCGGCCTGACACCTGACGGTCCGCGCGGTCCGCGGGAGAAATGTCATGCCGGTGTTGTCCAGCTGGCCAAGATTTCCGGCGTCCCGGTTTATCCTGTGGCGTATGCGACAAAACGGGCTAAATTCTTCACGACCTGGGACCGGTTTCATTTGCCGCTGCCATTTTCCAAAGGCTGTTATGTTTACGGCGATCCTATCTTTGTAACGGCCGAGACCGAAGAGCAGCTGGAACAGTCCCGCCAGGATGTTGAGGCGGCAATAAAGCGCGTGACCTGGGAGGCCGACAAGCGCATGGGTCACGCACGAGAGCCACTTGCAGCGAATACGGAAAAAACCGAAACGGTGCCGTCATTATGACCGAAGAGGATAAACCAAGGGACGCCTTGTCTTTGAAAGCCTATCGGGCTGCCTCTGGAATGTTAGGTCCGGTCACCGATTTTGCGCTCACACAAAGACTGAAGCGCGGCAAAGAGGATCCCGATCGCGTTGAAGAGCGGCGAGGCATTCCTGGCCGGGAGCGCCCGGACGGGCCGCTCGTCTGGATCCATGGCGCCAGCGTCGGTGAAAGCCTGTCCATTCTGCCGCTCGTCGAGCGCTTGGCGCATTTGCAATCCGAGTATCGGTTTCTGGTCACGTCAGGCACGGTTACCTCCGCCCGGTTGATGACCAGTCGCTTGCCGGAGACGGCCATCCACCAATTCGCACCGGTCGACCAGCCCACCTATGTGAAGAGATTTCTTGATCACTGGCGCCCGGACGCCTCGATTTTTGTTGAATCGGAGCTTTGGCCAAATTTCATTCACTCCACTGCCGAGCGATCCATCCCGATGGCTCTGGTCAATGGCCGTATTTCACCCAAGTCTTACAAAAGCTGGAAGCAGCGGCCTGATGCGATTTGTTCCTTGTTGTCATCTTTCAGTATACTGATGGCACAGGACAACCAAAACCGAGAGCGCCTAGCTGCGCTCTCCAGGCGTGACGTCGAGATGTTCGGCAATCTCAAAATGGCGGCGCCTGCGCTGCCCGCCGCGGAGGGCTCCCTTGCCCCACTCCAGGAAATGATCGGCGACCGGCCTATTTGGCTCGCCGCCAGTACCCACCCGGGTGAAGAAGAGGTCGTTCTTGAAGCGCATAGAAGTGTCAAACAGAAATTTCCCAACCTGCTGACCATCATCGCACCGCGCCATCCAGACCGAGGCGATCAACTGGATCACTTGATCTCCAACAACGAACTTGTTCACGCGCGCCGGTCATTGGGAGAGAAAATCGAACCGAGTACGGAAATCTATCTCGCCGACACACTGGGTGAACTGGGTATTTTCTACCGCATCAGCGATATTGCCTTTGTCGGCGGCAGCATCAGTGAAATCGGTGGCCATAATCCTCTGGAACCGGCGCGGCTGCGCTGTGCTATCCTGTACGGGCCACAAATATTCAACTTCATCGAAACCTACCGCGATATGCGTGCCTCCGGCGGTACCGCCCTTGTCAGGAACGAGCGCGATCTGGCTGCCTCCTTGATCCGGTTGTTGACCGACGATCTGACGCGTGAGGCAATGGCAGAGCGGGCGCAACATTGGGCTAACGACAGCGCCGAAGAGATTCTGGCGAATATCGTTGGAGCGCTGGATCCGGTACTGCCCCAACCAGGCGTCAGCGCGGACAACGGATAAAACGGCGTCTTAAGCATGATCAGCCCACCAGCATTCTGGCAAGACAAGGACGGGGCCGCCCACCCGGCGGCAAGGATATTACGACCCTTTGCATCCATCTATGGCTGGGCCGGCAGGCGCCGGCACCAACAGGCACGCCCTCATCTCGCTGCCGGGCCAGTCATCTGCGTCGGCAATGTTAGCATGGGCGGTGTGGGCAAAACGCCGTTTGCGATCATGCTGGCGGAGATTTCTAAATCCAACAATTTGATCCCGGCATTCCTGACCCGCGGTTATGGCGGAAGTGCAAACGGACCCCTCCTTGTGTCAGCTAAGCAGACGCCAGATATAACAGGAGATGAGGCATTGCTACTCGCTCGGCACGCCAGCACCTGTATTTCGGCCGACAGGGTGGCTGGCGCAAAAATGATCTTTGCCGGGACGAATGCAGGTGTTTTGATCATGGATGACGGCTTTCAGAACCCGTCCCTTAAAAAAAATCTGTCGTTTGTTTTAGTTGATGCAGAGACCGGTTTTGGCAATGGCCTGGTTTTTCCGGCCGGTCCGTTGCGCGAAACGCCAGCTGCCGCCTTCGAGAGAGCCGATGCGATAGTTCTGGTTTTGCCGCATAAGGATTTTGAGGTTCCGCCGGAGTTGCTAAGCCAGGCAACAACCAAACCAGTCTTTAGGGCTTGGTTGGAACCGCTTAACCGTACCGAACAATCAACCCCTGTTGTGGCATTTTGTGGCATTGGCCGACCCCAGAAATTCTATCAAACCGCGGCAGCTACCGGGTATGATATCCGTGCGACAAGAGATTTTGCTGATCACTATCAGTTCACGGAGCAGGACCTGACAAGCCTGGCAGCGCTTGCTGCGCAACATGATGCATCTCTTCTTACAACCGAGAAAGATTTTGTCCGGTTGCCGACCCGCTACCGGGAGAATGTACACGCATTGCCTGTTCGGATGCGGGTTGATAAGGAACAAGATCTTAAAAACCTATTGCTGACCCAGATACAGAAAGACTCTTCGGCATGAACGATAGGCCTGCAGATATGGTCACGGACCAGAACGGCGCCCCGCGCTGGGATGCTGAGGTGGTATTGCCGGCACGCCGCTCAAATATGAAACTAACAATTTCTCATCGGCTCGAATCAGCGCTGGCTGGATTTTCGTTTATCTTGTTCAAGGCGCTGGGTGTTGATCGCGCTTCCGCCTTTATGGGCGGTTTCTTGCGCAGGACCGGGCCGCTTCTATGGTCAATTCAGAAGCGCGGCCTCGCCAACCTTTCCCTTGTCTACCCAGAGAATTCCGCCAAGCAGAACAAAAAAATCCTTGCTGATGTATGGGAAAATCTCGGACGGACCGTGGCGGAATATGCTCACCTCGACAAGTTTGCTCCCTTCACGGAGAAGGCCCGCATTGACATTGAGAATGAAGAGGCTTTGCGTAAACTGATTGCGGATGGAACACAGTGTATTTTTGTTTCGGGTCATATCGCCAACTGGGAATTGATGGCGGTCACCCTTTTTCAGGCGGGCTTGAGATCTGCCACTGTATATCGGGCGGCGAACAATCCGATTGTGGATGAAAAGATCATTGAGCTGCGCGCGAATGTCATGTCCCGCTACCTTATTCCAAAAAGCAAACGCAGCAGCCGCGGCTTAATCCGATCACTGAACAATGGTCTGTCTGTGTGTATGCTCGTGGATCAAAAACAGGGAGATGGCATTGCGGTGCCGTTTATGGGCCATCCCGCAATGACAGGGCCGGGAACCGCACGAATGGCCTTGAAATTCGGCATCCCAATCGTGCCGCTCAGCATCAAACGGCGTGGCAAATCAGCGCGCTTCACGTTCAAAGTGCACGAGCCGATCAGGTTTGAAGCAACCGGCAACGCAGAAGAAGACACCGCGCGCCTAACCGCGAAGATCAATGATGCACTCAGCAGCATCATCCACGCCAATCCTGGCCAGTGGTTATGGCTTCATCGGCGCTGGCCGCGAGAGCTGACACCCAATTAACCTCATTTAAGCCGTTCTAAGGCTTTCTCACGCTCGCGGTCAGAACCGATTGTGTTGGCGGCACTGCGGTAGCGCGCGGCGAGGGAGGAGGTGTCTGGCATATGCTCGGCGATCGTCTCCAGTGTTTTGCGTTTCTCATTGTCAGAGCTGATATCGGCAGCAACACCGATTAACGCTGACCAGCGCGATGAGCGCTCCGGCAACGCTTCAGCAAGAGTTTCGATCACCCTGCGCCGTTCATTATCTGATCCGATCTCGCCGGCAGCCTCGATCGCGGCGCCAGCCACATCCTCATTTGTGCTGACGCGGTCCGCAGCAGTTTCGATAATCTTGCGCTTCTCGTGATCACTGCCGATATTGGCCGCGATGAGGGCCAGAAGATCAGCCGCCGCCTGGTCGGAAAATGACGCATTCGCTAGCAGGACTTCGGCGCCCTTTCTGGTTTCGTGATCGCCGGAAATGCGCCTCAACAAATCGAGCGAGGTTGCGGTTGCGCCCCGCGTCAATTCGCCCGCTGCTGCTGCTTCCATCAGCTTACGGATTTCATGATCACCCTCGATGCCCTCAGCTGCTTTCAGCAGCACCGCGCGGGCCTCGGGCGAAAGGTTTGATTGGTGATCAAAGATCGCGCTGATCGCCTTGCGCGTTTCGTGATCAGCGTCAAGGCGCGCTACGGTTTTGGCGTAGCGCGCGATGGCAGAACCGGACAATGGTGCGGTTTTTGCGAGGGCGACCAGATATTTCCGGGCTGAATGATGACCCTGGATTTTATTAATCTCGGCGAACACTGCGTCGGCGCCGCCGGCGCTGAAAAGGACAGCAACACGTCTTTCCGCGTCGATAGCGGATTCCAGCACAAATAAATGAGTCATTTCGGCAATGCGCCGCGCCGCTGCATCATCAATTTCTCGGGACCGGTCGTTAATCGAATAAAGCGCCTCAATCGCGTCGCCGTCGCTGATGAAGACGACCCGCTGGCGTTCCCGGCCAACGCGTTGCTCAACTTCGATGCGCCCATCAAGCTCGCTGAACCCGTCACCGGCTTGATTAATTACAAACGCGCCTTCCCAATTCGCGCGCAAATCAATGTCATCAGACTTGATCCAGAAATTGCCGTTACCTTTGTCATCGGTGATGTGATTAACGGAAAAACCACTGCCCTGGTCAGTAATCAGCGGATAGGCAGTCGCATTTGATGCAGCACCTGCAACCATGCTGGCGACGCCCAAAAGTGCTGCTAGTGCGGAACGGATCGATTTAGACATCTCTCTCACCCTCTTTCCCTGCTGGCAAATGGCACCTGGCACCCTGCCGAGTTGATCAGATGGTACCAGCCTGCTGCTAGACCGGCAATTCTCACATCGCGTGGAAATATTACATTTGTGTAGTGCTTTACGCTGTGCTGTGTATTTTACGCTGTGCTGTGTATTTTATGGTTTGCGTGCCTTTTATCCCTATATATTCGTATACGTTGTTAAATTTCATCCCCGGCCGCCTTACAGATGAACAGCCCCTCGTGAGGGGCCTGGTCTTCCAGTCAACTGCAACGCAGCATCGTCCGATTGATGGTCAAAACGGGCCGAGCCCTGCGTCATAGACGACGCAGCGTCATCCTGAAGCTTGATAAGTAATTCCATGGGACTTAGAGTGGACACCAAAATCACAGATCGCAAATACTCGGGAGAAGAAGAATGGCAAAAGTTACCGGCATCGGCGGCGTCTTTTTTAAAACGACGGCCGATCACAACGCCTTGGCCTCGTGGTATCAAGAACATCTCGGTATTGTCTTGGAAGATTTTGGTGGAGCCGTTTTGAATTGGCAACAAGATACCGCTGAAGACAATGGACTAACAGTCTGGTGCGTCGCAGAAAAAGCCAGTGATTGGTTTGGCCCCAGTAATGCGAGCTTTATGATTAACTACCGAATAGATGACATGGCAGGCATGATCAAACAACTAACCGCTGGCGGTATCGAAATATTGAAGGGCCCCGAGGCCGCTGAAAACGGCAAGTTCGCCTGGATCATGGACCCTGACGGAAACAAGATAGAGTTATGGGAACCGAAACTCTGGGACGAGAAAAACAAACAGGCTTAGACGCGGAAATGCAGTTACAGGGAGGATGAAAGTAGTCGTCGGCCCTCCGGCGGTTTCCGATATTCAAGTTTAAGATGCCGCAAATCAAAGGCGCAACTATTCCCGTCGTAAAATCACGTCCGTGATGAGCGATCCGATCGGGGTCGGTTTGAAGGAGGGCTTCACCGTCTCGTGCTGATAATCATTTTCGACCCATGACAGGAAATGCTGTTCGGTCGGTTCGGCACCTTCGCTGGCCGCAGCTTCCTTATACAGATCAAAAAAATAATCAATAATGCCGGTCTTGCCCTGCTTTACATGCCCGTATTTGAACGAGAGCTGCTCCAGCGCTTCGTCAAGCGGCCTGCCTTCATAGAGGAACATGAACAGCGCTGATGTGACGCCGGCCCGGTCAGCCCCGGATTTGCAGTGAAGGATCGCAGGATACTCAATCCGCTCGAAAATCTCCTTGATGCCAAAGATAAATTCTTTCGTCGGCGCTTCGCGCGAAAAGGCCCGGAAGGGGATTAATTCTATCCCATGTTTTTGACAGGCTTCTTCTTCGAGAAAATAAAGTCCATCTTGATCCGGCTCGGTGCGCATGCCGCGCAGGTTGAGGACAGTTTTGATACCGCGCTCGGCCCATTGTTCAAGTGCCAGCGGTGACGGCTGATAGGTGCGCCACATCCGCTCGCTGATCTGATGGGTGTTGTTATAGACTTTGCGTAGAAACCCATGATCATGCAGCATCAATGAGCGCCACGCGCGGGCGCGCCCTTCAGGTGTTTGAAATTCTTCGCGTGTCATGAAATGCGCCATGCTGTCAGGGTCCGTTTAACCGAGTTTGCCGTCGCCATCAGGGTCAAGAAATCTGTGCAGATGGACAATGAAATATCGCATATGGGCATTATCGACCGTAGCCTGAGCTTTGCCGCGCCAGGCTTTTTCAGCCAGCTCAAAGCTCGAAAAAATGCCCACAATATCAAGCGCGTCGACGCTTTTGAACCTGGCATCTTCCAGGTTCGCCAGTTCACCACCAAAAACAAGATGGAGGAGCTGCTTGTTCAGGGTTTCACTCATGTTTTTCCTTTCGATGCCGCCCGCAGGGATGAAAAATCCCGCGGCAGATGTGAGATTAATCCAAGCACGTGGCTGTAGAGCCTTGGGCCAGCACAGACAAGACTTCTCTGGAGTGGATCGAGGCGATTATAGAGAAATTTTCCGCCCATATGGTCACTGACGATCGCGCCCGCTTCTTCGGCGATCAGCGCGCCGGGGGCAACGTCCCAGTCATGCTTCGGCAGGAGCGCGACCATGGCATCATATTTACCGGCGGCGACCAGCGCGATCCTGTAATTTGTCGAGTTGACCTGATCAACCTGCATCGGTGGCCAGGGGGAAGGCCAAGCCGGGTGCGCAAAGATCGGTGCGTGTGCCAGCATGGTACAGTCTTCCAGCTGGTCGCGGCGGCTGGCGTTGATCGGAATCCCGTTGAGCAGCGCCCCTTGGCCGCGTTCAGCTTCAAAAAATTCGTCTCTGACAGGATTAAATACCGCTGCCAACAGGACCATACCGTCTTCAACAAGGGCGCCACAAACGGTAAAATGTGGCACGCCATTGAGGAACGCTCTGGTGCCATCAATCGGGTCGACGATCCAGGTGCGGCGTGCCTTTAGCCGGTGCCGGTTATCGACACTTTCTTCCGATAAAAAAGCGTAGCCACCATCATGGCGGGCGATCAGATATTCGTGGAGGATGTCATTGGCTGCATGGTCGGCCTCGCTGACCGGACTTTCGTCATCCTTGGCCCAGGAGTGGGAGGCCAGGCCGAAGCTCTTGAGCACAACATTGCCGGCCTCGCGTATTGCTGCGTTCAGAATTTTTCGATCATTGGCAAGATCAGTTGCCGGCAATGGTCATACTCTCCATGCGCAATGTCGGGGCATTGGTACTGCCGGAAAAAATCAGATCACTCGCCGGGGTCAGTTTTGCGAACATGTCATGCAGGTTGCCGGCAATCGTGATCTCGCTGACTGGATAGGTGATTTCGCCGCCTTCAATCCAAAAGCCGGAACAGCCTACGGAGTAATCGCCATTGTTAGGGTTTACCTGTGGCCCAAACATATCGGTGAGGAATAGCCCGGCACCGGTTTCCAGGATCAACTGTTCTGGCGTCAGCTCGCCCGGCTCCATGTAGAAATTGGTGGTGCCGGCACCTGGCGGTCCGCCGGTGCCACGGCTTGCCCGGCCGGTCGTCTCAAGACCAAGCTGTCTTGCGTGTGATGAATTCATCACCCAACAAGTAAGCCGGCCCTTGTCGATAAAGTTGATCCGCTCGTTGACGACGCCTTCACCGTCAAACGGGCTTGAGCCAAACCCGCGCTTGCGCAACGGGTCATCAACGATTGTGATCGCCTGCGGAAAAATCTGCTCGCCCATTTTATTTTTAAGGAAACTGACCCCGCGGGTGATGGCACCGCCATTGATCGCCCCGGCCAGCTTGCCCAAAATCGATGAGGCAAGGCGCTGTTCAAAAATCACCGGCGCGGTCTGGCTGTCAAGTTTCCGAGGACCAAGCCGCCGGACGGTGCGCTCGCCGGCAGATTTGCCGACTTCCTCAGCTGACTTCAGATCGCTTAAATATGTCGCACTGTGATAATCGTAGTCGCGCTCCATCTGCGTGCCTTGGCCCGCAAGAACAGAGGCTGAGACCGAATGGCTGCCACCGGAACTCTCGCCGAAAAACCCGTGACTGGTGGCAAACCAGGACGTGCCTGAGCCGTAGCCGGATTCAGCGCCGCTCGAATTGCTGACACCCTTAACCGCGCGCGCCGCATCTTCGCAGGCGATGGCGCGTTCTTTCAATGCTTCTGTTGCAGGCTCGACCGCGTCGAATAGATCGAGGTCCACAAACGGCGCTTTGGCGAGCCGCTCTTCCGGCGCCAGGCCGCACCAGGGGTCTTCCGGCGCTGTCTTGGCCATGGCCACGCAACGCTCGGCAGCGGCCTTCAAAGAGGCTGGCGAGAAGTCTGTCGTTGAGACCGATGCCTGCTTTTTGCCGATGATGACCCGCAAGCCGAGGTCGCGGTTCTCTGAGCGCTCAACGTCTTCAACCTTGCCGAGGCGCACCGCAACCGAATTGGAGACGCTTTCATACATCAGCGCATCAACCGCCTCGGCGCCGGCAGCTTTTGCATCTTTAATCAAAGTGTCGAGAATGTTTTCAGGGTTTATCTTTGTCATGGCCACGACAGATAAGCCGGAACATAATTGCTGGCAATGTCACGAGGGGGTGAAATTTCCGGTGACAGCCCTAAAACTATCGCTTGCGCCCCCGAAAACCGCTATAAATAGCCGGAAACATCCAGGAGAGAGTTATGCGCCTGCCATTTTTGACCGCCCTTTTGTTCGCCGCCGCCAGCCAAGCGTCAGCCGCCGCCCAGGACATTGACGCCAATGAGCGCGGTCTCAGCAATGATTTGCGCAATGGCGACAACTGGGAAGTCGAGCTCGGGCTGCTCGCGGCCTATGTGCAGGACTACCCCGGCGCTGATGCCCTACAGGCGACGGCGCTGCCGTATTTTTATATCGAATACAAGGATAGCTGGTTCCTTCATCCGACCTCAGGGGCCGGGTACTATTGGGTCAATGACGGCAACACATTCGTCTCGTCGTCGCTGTCCTATTCGGTTGGCCGACAAGAAAGCGATACAGGCTTCCTTGCCGGTATGGGTGACCTCGACGGTGGCATTGCGCTTCGCTCCGCGGCCCAATTCGACATGACCTATTTCGTCCTCGGCGGGTTCATCACCCATCAGATATCCGGAGATGATACGGGTACGGAAGCAACTTTCTATGCGTCAACGCGGCTGAAGCCGACAGAGAATTTCCGGATTTACCCGACGGTGCGGGTGGCGCTGGTTGATGAACAACGCAACCAGGCCTTCTTTGGTGTCACCGCAGCGCAGGCTGCCACATCCGCGTTTCCGGTGTTCACACCCGGCGGCGGCGTTAAGTCCTACGGCCTGCAATTTCAGGGCCTATACGATGTAGATGACAAATGGCGCATCGCCGGTCAGGCGTCTTGGGACAAGCTCTCGGGCGATGCCGCCGACAGCCCGCTAACACAGGACGACAATCAATACCTGCTCTCTCTCGGCGTGATCCGGACATTTAATTAGGGCGGCGGTTAGATTCTCTCATCGGCAGAGGTCAAATCGGGAGAGGTCAAAAAATTGCGTCTAAGCTTGGGTGAGGGAGAACCGTGATCTGGCTCGCACGTATTTTCTTTTTCTTCCTTGCCGTTTACTTCAGCTACGGCCTTGTCGCCTGGATGTTTGAGCGAGCCCTGCTTTATCCCGCTGACAAAACCTACGCGCCGCCGCCGGCTGGGTTCGACGAAATCCGCATTACCTGCGCCACCGGGGCCGAAACGCTGAGCTGGCTGCTTTTGCCAACCGATCCCTCCGCCCCTGTGGTCCTGCACTTCCACGGCAACGGCTCGAGCCTCAACAACCAGGCCTATCTGTATCAGCAATTTGTCGGTGAGGGCTGGGGGGTTATGGGGGTCACCTATCCGGGATATTCAGGCGCGTCAGGCAAACCGAATGAACGGGACAATGTTGCCTGTGGCCTCGCTGCGTTTGATCGTCTTGCTACTGACGTGTCGCCCGGACGGATTGTGCTCTATGGCAAATCCCTCGGGACCGGTATTGCGGTTCAGGTGGCCGCACAGCGCAAAGCAGCAGCACTGGTCCTCGATGCCCCCTACAGCGCCGTTGCCGATGTCGCAGCAGGGCGGTACTACCTGCCGGCACATTTGGTCATGCGCGACAAATATATGAGCCGCGAGCACATCAAAAAGGTACAGGAACCTTTGTTATGGCTACATGGACAGGCTGACCAGGTGATCCCGGTAAGATTCGGCCAGCGCTTGTATGATGCCGCCAACGAACCGAAGGTTTTTCGGGTATTCAAGGCTGGCAGCCATTATAATCTGTACGGTCTGGGCGCGCTAGACACGTTGCGCGCCTTCGTGGAAGCCAACACGGACTGATGGTATTGGCCCTTGTTGGCATCTGTCTACATACTCATCAGTGATGGATATGTACTGACCAACAAGTAGCCGCCGAGCAATATTGCAAACAGGGCAAACAACCGCGTCGATAGACCGTTGATCATCGCCGATGCCAACGCCAACAGCGGCCGAGCCAACAATGATCGATAAGTGTTAAACCAGATGAGCGATCATGGTGCTGCCAAGAACCAGCACAAGTACCCCACAAATATAGCTGAGTCTGGCATCGTTTTTCAGGCCATGAGGGGTTTGATCCAGGGCAAATTCAAAAAAATCACCGCTGCAGGGGTGACTTCACACAAAAGTGCTTTTGGTTTGATCTAAGTCATAACCTTGCCGGCGCGTCGAAGTAAAAACAAAAAAAGGCTGTTGCGTTGGATCACACCGTTCACTCTCGGGGAGAGCTTGTGAAAGCGACCCATTTGAAAAAACCTGCTTTGTTCGTGCTTGCTTGCGCGATCTTGGTTGCGTCTTGCGCTGAACGGCCGGCAAAGCCTGAGGGCGCAAAAAGCGCCGATATTGATGGTCAAAAAGCTCCGTCAGGTGATATCAGTACGGATTATCGTTGGTTGCGGCTAAGATATGTTGGTGAACCGAAACCACTAATTGATGATCAGCCTTACGATGAAAATGAACGCATTACTATTGAACCAGACCTTTTGGTCGAGCAGGCCACCACTGAAGCGAATGATTTTACAGAGTGTCGGGCAACGCTCACCAAGATATTTGCAATCCGTTATCGCCCGGCGTCATTTCGCCTGACGCTGGAGGCGCGCTCAATCACTTCTAAAACCAGGCTGTTTGTCGCTATCGGCGATTGGCGGACAGATAATATTTCCAGGTTTTCCGTTTCCCTGAGTTTCCTGAAAGCAAATAAGACAGAGGATGTCCTTGCCGAATTGCCGGTTGAGATCCCGCCGGGGCGTCTCGTGCATATGGCGACCGGCGAATCTTTTGAGCAAGCGACAACCTGCCGGCTGAGTTTCGTAAAGACATAAGATCAGTAGAGGAAGCAGTAATCGAACGTGGTGAGTATGTTCTACAACAGGAGAGAGAGAGATGAAAAACTATGTAAAGGTCGGGGTGGCGATGGCGGCCATGTTGACGGGGTTTACGCTGCAGGCCGTCACGAGCAAGAGCGATGCCCGGCGGGAAGCCAAAATGTACGCCATATCGGTGTGGAACGCGGGCTGTAGCGGCAGTACGCGCAATGCCTGGGACGACATGGTCGATGACTGGTATGATGAAATCACTAATCAGGGTTTCTCGATGTTTGGCTGGTGCTGGTGGGGCCATTGCGGTGACGCCTATTCGCGAGATGGCCGAGCCGTAAACGGTACGATCCGTAACAGTTGGTTTGCTGACGCGAGTGTCGTGGGTTGGGGCAATGATACGCCGCGGCTTGACGAAGGTGACGCCGTCATGATTGCCACTCACGGCGCCGACAGCAGCGGCGTCTGGTCCGGATCAATGCGGATTAATGAGTCAGGAGCAGGTGATTGCAGTCTTCGCCGCGACGAGATGGACATCGGTGATTCAGATCTCGAATTTCTGCATCTGTCATCCTGTAATTCCATGGATAGAAATCAGTGGAGCAACTGGTGGCGCGCTTTTGATGGCGCCCATCAGGTCGATGGTTTTCACGGCTTCATGTGGATCGGCAATGGCTTGATCTCAAACTATGGCGACTTTGCGAATGACGCGTTTGATGGATCGATCTCGTCTGCTTGGCTTGACAATCACTATGTACCGAATATTTCCGGCAGTGATGATCAGTGTCCGGTCGCTTATGCGGTTGGCAGCAGCCGCAATGACGTACGCAATCGCCTGTTCAACGAAAGATATGACAACGTTTATTCCGATCCCAACCAGGTGAATTGGTGGTGGGTCACGTACATTAGTGGATGCGACCCGTCTAATGAGACAGCGTTGTAAGGGAGAGAGAAAATGAGAAATAAATCTTTATACCAAGGTATGTTCATTGGTTGTACCGCACTGTTGTTGTGCGCTGCCGGTGCGGCGGCTCAGGAAGAGACGCCTGGCGTGGCGACGCCCAACCGTCAGATGCTTCAAGAGCGCGTGCAGGTCAATCCGCAACTACTGGCTATCGCCGGCAAACCACTGCAGCGCGAAGCTATTCTTGGACTTGTCGCAGAACAAACACCGTCCTGGAATAACACCATCCTGCGGGTGCCTAACACAAAGGCGTGGGCCACGAGCGTCGATCCTGGCAAGCTCGCTGAGCTGCTGCAGGATGATGATCTCGCCAACGCGGTCAAACGTGCTGACGGAAAGGTTGCAATTGACGGCCGCACAATGGTGCAGTCCGACGCAGTTGTCCTCCGGGTCGACAGCGCTGCTGGAGGTTTGCGATATATCAACCGCAAAAGGACGTTCTCGGAGGCAGTTGCCGACCGGCCCCTGCCAGACGAAGGGGTTGCCAAGCGGATGGCCGGGGATTTTCTGCAACAGATCGGTATTTCCGAGCGTCAATTGAACGACCCACTGGTCAATACCCAGCTGGCAATCGGGGGCACGATCAGCGACGCTGAAAACAAGGTGTCGGGAGAGCCAGAAGAAGTCTATCGGCTAGTGACGTATCAACGCCGGATCAACGATCTGCCAGTATTCGGTTCTCGGGCCCAGTTTGCGGTCAATCATCAGGGCCAGTTTCAGCGTGCCCGGGTCACTTGGCCCTCTATCAAACTGGATACGTCTGACAAGTTGGTATCAAAAAATGACGTGATCGCGCGCGCCGCTGATTTTCTCGTCGATCATGGCATGAAAAGTAACGGTGAAATAACCGCGCAGCTGGGTTATGTTCCGTCTTCGGAGCGAAGCAATGTCTTTGTTCCGTCTGTCATCTACACAATGAATGATGGCCCGACCCCGGTAGTGTTCTCGGTGCCAGTCGTCAGTCCGTCTGATCGGGACGATGAGTAGAGTGCCCTCTGTCAACCCGAACAGAGCCGCCCGGCAGTGACTGCCGGGCGGCTTCGTCGTGTAAGTGTTTATTGCAGTGCGACTATGCAAGGCCAATCGCGTTCTTAGGACCATCGACCCATAACTGCACCGAGAAGACCTAAAAACCAGCCCCGTTGTGTCGCGGGTGCGCTCCCTTCGCAAGCGGTCGCCGACATTGCCTATTCGCTCGCGTCACTGCAGGTGCGTTTGTCCAGTGCGATAAATATATGAGGTGTGAGCAGATCAAGGATGTACAGCAATTCAATTTGACTGAGGCAATATTGCTGCGCCCAGCCATGTGTAAGGTAATTGTGAAGACGGCTCGTTTGGGTGCGTTCCCGCACCAGTGTCGGGCTGCCTTACGCCAGACCGAACGCACCTTTGAGACCATCAACCAGCAACTGGACCGCAAGGGCCGTCAGCACGACGCCGAGAATCCGCGTCAGCGCACCTGTAACGCTGTCGCCAAGCGTTTTTACCAGCGGGCCGGCGATGAGAAAGATCGCCAGCGCCAGCAACATGTTGGCGCTGAGGGCCGCCAAAACCGCCCCTTTGTGCCACCAGTCGTCCGCATTCGTCATGTACAGCATGGCGGTGGCGATGGTGCCTGGCCCGGCCAGCATCGGGATGCCGAGTGGGAACACAGAGACATCATCCGGTGGCTGGTCCTGCGCATCAGCTAAAACACCTTCGGCTCGCGCCTCGCGGCGTTCGGTTCGTTTTTCAAAAACCATGTCGAGTGCGATCAGAAATAGCAGAATACCGCCGGCCATCCGGAAGGCGTCGAGGGAGATGTGCATATAGTTGAGCAACCAGGCGCCGCCAAAGGCAAACGCAAAGATGATGAGCGTCGCAACGAAGACCGATTTGAACGCCATTTTCCGTCGATAGGCATTATCGCCAGCATTGGTCAGTGTTGCAAAAATCGGCGCGACGCCAACAGCATCAATCAGCACGAAAAACGTAACAAAGGCCGCGGTAAATAAGGTGAGAAATTCCTGGGACATGTGGCGGCCCATATCCCCTTCATTCCTGCTTGGCAAGTGGTTTTGCCCGAATAAATTGATCGCCAAGCCTATGGGCGGGCGGGCGCCGCGATGCTATTGTCGTGCGAGCTGTTGGCGCCCGCATCAGGGAGGAAAGAAAATCATGAAGCGAAAACAGGCAAGCGACTTCGATCCACGTATCCTCGATCTCTACGATGGTTATGTTCACGGCAAGATCAACAAACGCGAATTCCTCGATAAGGCGGCGAAATTTACCGTCGGCGGCGTCAGTGCGGCGGTGCTCCTGAAAACACTGCAGCCAAACTACGCACTCGCCCGGCAGGTCGAGCCGGATGATCCGGACATCTATACCGGCATCGTCGAATACAAGTCGCCTGAAGGCCACGCCATGGTCAAAGGCCTGATGGCAAGGCCGGTCGGCGATGGCCCTTTCGGCGCGGTCTTGGTCGTGCATGAGAACCGCGGTCTCAACCCGTATGTCGAAGACGTCGTCCGCCGGGTCGCCAAGGCCGGCTACCTCGCGCTCGGGCCGGATGGGTTGACGTCGCTAGGTGGTTATCCGGGTAATGATGATGACGGCCGCACCATGCAGCGCTCTCTCGACGGGACCAAACTGCTGGAGGATTTCTTCGCCGGGTATGAGTTCCTGGCCGGGCACGCGCACTCAACTGGCAAAGTCGGCGCCGTCGGTTTTTGTTATGGTGGCGGTGTCTGCAACGCGTTGGCGGTCGCTTATGAAGATATGGCGTGTGCCGTGCCTTTTTATGGCCGACAGGCAGCAACCAAAGATGTGCCCGCGATTAATGCGCCGCTGCTGCTGCAATATGCAGGGAATGATGAGCGTGTGAACGCGGGCTGGCCTGCTTATGAAGCAGCGCTGAAAGAAAACGGCAAAACCTATGAGGCGCATTTCTATGATGGCGCCAATCATGGTTTCCACAATAATACGACGCCGCGTTACGACGAACCCGCCGCGACACTGGCATGGAACCGGACGCTCGCCTGGTTCGCAAAATATCTCGGGTAGGGCGCTAACTGTTTGACCTGGGTCAATGTAATCCGGGTTGCATTGACATATTGCTGTTGTCAGTCGATCATCCTTCGCCGTGGCGGGAAACGGTATCTCGTCGCTCACGGTTTACTCAGCAATGAGGTTATCGACAACTAGTTGCGTAGCTCAGCAAATAAGCAGGGGTGCGCCGCATTGGCATTGCAGCGACCCCCAGCGAAACAGTGGGGATAATACTATGAAAGATCAAACACGCAGAGGGTTCGTGCAATCTGGCGCGGCAACCAGTGGCTTATTGCTGACTGGTTCGGGCCTTATTTTGCCTACTGCCCCAGCAATCGCGGCATCGACGAAAGACGATGCCAAAATTTTCTCCAAATACTTCAAATTTGAAGTAAAGGGCATATCAGGAAATGTTCCAGGAGTAACCTCAGTTGATATTGGACGCTTGATCATCACCGTTGAAGAAGCGACGCAAGGCGATAAACCGGAATATAGAACGTATACCTATGGTAGCCATGAATATGACGATATGACGTTTGTCGTTCAGCAGGGAAACGACCCGGAATCCAAACAGCTTACAAAATGGCTGAAAGACGCGACCCAGAATGGCGGCGGCGGCTCTGTATTGAGGCGTGATTGCAGCTTGTATTATCTCGCGCGCGACAAGCAAACAGTCCTGCGGGTGATCAACCTATTCCAGTGTTATCCAGTCAGCGTCAATGAGGGTGACCATGACATTGGCTCAAACGTCAAAACCATGACTGTCACGTTGAGTGTGGCGCGCATCGAAGAAGCAAAGGGGTGAAGATATGTCAGAAGTTGACCAAAAAACGGTAGGTAAAGCCTTCAAGGTGGAAATCAACGGACAGTTTATTCCGGTCAAGTCATATAGCGGCGGCGATCTCACCGCCGAGAAGGCAGAAGCATCATCGGGTTCCAGTCAGCATAACGAGTCCAGCATGGGCCATAACGACATAACCGAATTGACGTTGGTGAGCTACATCACCCCGACATGTATGGTATTGTCCGACGCCGCCGATGCAGTTGCCAACAAGGGCCAGAATTTGAGGTACACGATTACGCTCACTGAAATGGCCAAGGACAAGTCCGTTGTTAAAACTCATGTCTATGATGATTGTCTGCTAACATCGATGGATTTTGCGCCGGTAGATGGAAGCAGCGGCGATCTGGCGACGCGCACCACTACATGGAAGCCGACAAGGCTGACAGTGACCTGATACGCTCGGTCGCTGGTCATTTCTTTACTTTGGGATCTGGTAAGTCCATGCGCGCACGCCCGCGCAAAAGGTGATGCCCAGCAGTCGAATATTTTTTTTCAAATAACGAAATATATTCGCCTTGTGGATGATATTTCTCGATCAAGCACTCAATACCAGCAAGCTCCAGCGCCTTCGAAAACTCCTCTGCATAAATCCGCCAATTGGTCCGCAGTTCCAGCCTGCCACCAAGCTTCACTATATCCGGAAGAACGGGTGAGCCGTGCCATCGCCGTTGCAGATGTGCTGCCTTCGGCCACGGATTGGGGTAAAGGAGATAGTGCCGCGCCAACTGCCAGTCGGCGCGGACCGCGAGGCGGTAAAAATCCGTCAGATCCGCGTGCACCAGCAGCAGGCCGAGCGCGCCGAGGTCACGCTCTTTTGCAAGCCGATGGGTCGACTTGTCGACACCAATCACCAAATGATCCGGAAAGTCGCGCGCCAGTTTTCTGGAAGAATCGCCGGTGCCGCAACCGGCATCGAGAATAAGCGGCAACCCCGCCGCCTCAACCTGTCGATAAACTTCTTCAAACGTACGTTTGCTGTGATCTGCTATTGGTTTGTCGAAATCGGTCGTCAGATGTTTGCGCACAACCACTTCAAGATTCTCATGAATACCCGTCTGGTTGCTGACAACTTCTCTGGAAGCGCCAGTCGCCATCAGCTTGCCAGCTGCCCTTCGGCGCGCGCCTTGGCATTCTCGTAGTCCTCGCTGGCGGCGAGCCACTCTTCCTCTGTTTGCTCCAGACGGGCTACCGCTTCGGCCCGCTCCTTGGAAAGAGTCGTTGCCTTATGCAGGTCTTTGTCGAACAAATCCGGCTCTGCCAGCTGTTCATTGAGCCCGGCGATCTCTTTTTGAATGGTCTCGATCTTGCGCTCAAGCGCTTCTGCCTCTTTCTTCAGGGGGCTGAGGGCCTTGCGCATGTCGGCAGCAGCCCTGCGCATCTCGGCTTTGTTGCTGCTTGCGTTGTCAGCTTTTCCGTTCTCCCGCCTGCGGCTACGATTCGCTTCCAGAATCATCGTGCGATATTCATCCATATCGCCCCGATACCGGGTCACTTCGCCGTCTTTCACCAGCCACAACCGGTCAACAATGGAGGAGGCGAGATGCATGTCGTGGGTGATCAAGATAACAGCTCCCTGATAATTGTTAAGCGCGAGTGACAGTGCTTCGCGGCTATCGATATCAAGGTGGTTGGTTGGCTCATCAAGGATCATCAGGTGCGGCCCGTCAAACGTGATGAGCCCGAACAGTAACCGCGCTTTCTCGCCGCCAGACAATTTCTCAGCAACCACGTCGGCCTTGTCCGGCCCGAACCCCATCTGCGCAGCGCGAGCGCGGATCTGCGCCTCCGTCGCCTCGGTCATCAATTCACGGACATGTTCAAGAGCTGTCTGTTTTGGTTTCAGCTCATCGATCTGATGCTGCGCGAAATACGCGACTTTCAGTTTCTTCGACTTGTAGACATGGCCGGCAAGCGGCGCGAGACGCCCGGCGATCGCCTTCACCAATGTTGACTTGCCCTGACCGTTGAGGCCGAGGATTGCAATCCGGTCATCTTCGTCAATCCGTAGGTCAACTTTATTAAGCACCGGCTTGCCCGGTTCATAGCCAAGGTCAGCTTCCACCACACGTACAATCGGCGGGGCCATCTTTGGTTTGGGGTCAGGGAAATTGAACGGGATCGTCCGCTCATCGATCGGGATATCGGTCGTTTGCATTTTCTCCAGCATCTTGATGCGGGATTGCGCCTGTTTCGCTTTTGAGGCCTTCGCTTTGAACCGGTCGACAAAGGCTTGCATGTGCTTTCGCGCCGCGTCCTGTTTTGTCGCCTGTGCCGCCATTTGGGCATATTGCATCGCCCGGCGTTTGACATAGGTGTCATAGTTACCATTATGAAGCGACAGCTTGCGGTGCTCGAGCGCCAGTGTGTGCGTCACGGCGGCGTTGAGCAAGCCGCGGTCATGGCTGATAATCACCGCCGTATACGGATAGCGGCGGATATATGTCTCGAGCCAGATGGCCCCTTCAAGATCGAGATAATTGGTCGGCTCATCCAGCAGTAACAAGTCAGGCCGCGAAAACAAAACGGCGGCGAGGGCCACGCGCATCCGCCAGCCGCCGGAAAAATCCGAACACGGAAGTTGTTGCTCAGCATGCGAAAAACCGAGGCCCGACAAAATGGTCGCGGCCCTTGCTTCGGCTGAATGCGCCTCAATGTCGGCCAACCGCGTCTGGATTTCAGCAATCCGGTGGGCCTCAACTGCCGTTTCGGCTTCAGCCAGCAGCGCGCCGCGTTCCTCGTCCGCCACCAGCACTGTGTCGAGCAGGCTGACATTGTTCGAGGGCACTTCCTGCGCTACCGAGCCAATCCGCCGGTTCTTGCGTACCCGGATCGCACCGTCGTCGGCGGAGATTTCTTCCCGGATCAGTTTCAGCAATGTCGATTTACCGCTGCCATTGCGCCCGACCAGGCCAACTTTCCAGCCTTCGGATATTGCCGCCGTTGCCTGTTCAAACAGCGGGCGCCCTTCAATGCGATAGGTCAGATCGTTGATGTGCAGCATGGCTCAATTATAACAAAAAGGGGCCAGAAGGGCCCCTTGGTTGTGCGCTACATATAACGACAGGCGGGTTTTTAAAAGCCCCAACTCTCTGGGTTCGGATAAGGCTGACCTTTGGAGATATAATTCAAGCCTTTGACACACCTGACAATGAACCAGATCATCTGCACCAGTAACAAGAAGGCGCCGATCACAATCGCCGTCAGCAGGATTGAGATGATCATATAAACAAGACCCTTCCAGAATATGTGGATCGCATTGCGGTAATGGCTGACAAGCCAGTCCGGCGCATCGTCCTTGAACACATAGGCCATAATGAGCCCGATCACAGGCGTGATGCCGGTGATAAACCCTGCCAGATGAAGGATGTAGATCGCTGTGGCTTTGCCACCGTTATCTGATGCCGTTGTCAGAGCGTTGTCACTCATGAGTTGCCTCGTGGTCGTTGAACGCCCCAACGATAACCGATTCTATAAGCCCTTATATAAGCATAAAATCCGGGGCTTGCTAGAGTGTTATTGCATTGCTATAGGCCCGCAACTTCTGATTTTCCCAAAAAGGACTGACCAAATGGCTCTTGAGCGCACATTTTCTATCATCAAACCGGATGCAACCCGCCGCAATATCACCGGCAAGGTCATCGCCAAGCTGGAACAGGGCGGTCTGCGGGTCGTCGCCTCCAAGCGCATTCATATGACCAAAGAGCAGGCCGAAGGCTTTTATACCGTGCACCACGAGCGCCCGTTTTTTGGCGAACTGGTCGAATTCATGATCTCTGGCCCGGTGGTCGTGCAGGTTCTCGAAGGCGAAAATGCTGTTCTGCGCAACCGCGAGATCATGGGTGCCACCAACCCGGCTGATGCAGACGCCGGCACCATCCGCGCCGATTTTGCCGAATCAATTGGGGAAAACTCGGTTCACGGCTCTGATGCCCCGGAAACAGCCAAAGAAGAAATCGCTTTTTTCTTCGCCGATGACGAAATCGTTGGCTAATTCGGCGGTTTTGCGCTGTGTGATTGACGTCACACATCATGGTAACTAATCGGTGAGGCGGCTTGAAAGCCGCCTTTTTCGTGCCCACGTCTCCATCAAGACGCCACGATCTTCGCAAAATGACCTTTTTTGGGACGTCAAGTGAACAGGTTCTGCAAGGATGATGGTGGTGAGGGCGTGAAGTCCCGAAGGAGATAAAACAATGAAACGCACGACCGTCGTCATGATCGCAACAGCCTTGACCGGTTTCGGTGCCGTGAGCTTTGCTTCAAGCCTTGCAACCAGTGACGCTTTTGGTCCCTCGCTGACCAGTGTTGCGCTCGAAGACACACGGCTTGATGCGGACCAGCTGTTCAGCAAGATCGACATGAATAAGGATGGTGCGCTTTCGATCGACGAATATGCCTCGCAGGCCGTCGTCCGGGCCTCGCTCGCCCGTTTCAACAAGGCGGTGGTGATCGATGGCCGCGCGACATTCCATGTTCAGGTGCCCGACGAGGCGACCAACCAGATTGCAGCGGCAGAACAGACCGCAATTGACGCCGTTGCCCGCAACGAATTTTACCGGATTAGTGGCAACGATGCATCGCTCGATAAGTCGGAGTGGATCCAGTCGCGCCTGACAGAGTTTGCCGATGCTGATTTCGATGAGGATGGCCAGTTACGCGGCGCCGAGCTTGAGCTCTACGCCCTGACCATCGCCCGTTATCAGCTCACCATGAGTTAGCCCTTAACCGGGTTATGCCCAGGACTTGTTCAAGTCCTACCCTCCAAACCCCTAAACTGCCTCGCTCTAACCAGCGGGGCTTTTTTTTGCGTCGAGCTTGAACGCCGCGGGCACCAAACAAAGCTGGACGGGCCGCGTGATTCCATGGGACACAAACCGCCTGTAAAAGTTGCAAGTCAGGGGCCCCATGCTTAAGCGCACCGAGCTCGAAGTTGTCGCCTGCGTGACGGCTTATAATGAAGAACAGACCATCGGCGAAATCGTTCGTGCCTTGAAACAAAGTAAGTCGGTCGATCGCGTGCAGGTGGTTGATGACGGCTCCACCGATGGCACCAGGGCGGTGGCGGCAGCCGAGGGGGTCAAAGTGATCTCATTGCCGGAACGGGTGCCGGTGGGCGAGGCGATCATGCATCACCTGACAGATATGAATGAAGAATGCATTTTGTTGTGGTGCGACGCTGATCTCGTGGGTCTGAAACCGAAATATATGGATGACATTGTTGCCCGCTTTCGCGCCGGTAACCTGACCCAGGTGACCTCAAGCCGCGGCGTCCCGCCGAATTGGCCCGGCTGGTTGCGCGGCACGCCTGTGCGCCAGTTTTGGGGCTGGTTCTTCGGCCCGATCTCGGGCGAGCGGGCGATCCTACGCTCGGACTTCCTTGAAGCAATAGAATTGTCGCGCCGCCTTGAATGGGCCGAGATGATGCGCGGCTACGGCATTGTCCTGTTCCTAAACTGGTATTCCAATGTTCTGGGCGAGGGGATGAAGGTCAGCTATTTCGACAAGCTCCGCCAACGCCAGAAATACCAGAAATGGGGCAAGGGCTCCAGAGGCGAAATGTTGCGCCAGTGGATCCAATTCATTCTCTGCTGGGTTAAAATTCGTCTGCATGCGGGCAAAATAAAAGCCTCACGCCGGCAACTCCTCGCAGAAGGAGCGCCGGGCAAGTAGCCCATCAGCGGCACACGTTTCTTTGTAGTAAATTTTGCCGATGTGCAGGCCTGCCCTGTGGCCTCTATATGCAGAAGGCACCTCACCGCGAATGAAAACCCTCCTCCATTTCAGGAACAGGGTTTTGTCGTGATCTAGCCTGTCGCTGCAAGATCAAACAACAGAAACTCCGCCCCCTCACCATCGGAAAAGGCAAGCAACCCGTCGGCCTCAACCGCGAGCCCGTCCCCACAACGCAGGTCAACACCATTGACCGTCAGGTTGCCGCGCGCCACCTGCACCCAGGCCTTGTGGCCTTCAGGCACCGCAAAACTAATCGTTTGACCGGTAGATAACATAGCGGCGTAAACATCGGCATCGGCCCGCGCAGCTATCGACCCGTCACGTCCGTCCCCGGACATGAACAGTTTTAACTTGCCGTCCTTTTCGGCGGGCGCGATGTCGAGCGTATCATAACGCGGCTCCGCCCCAAGCTTGTTCGGCATCAGCCAGACCTGCAGCAAGCGCAACCGTTCATCCGATGACGGATTATACTCGGAGTGTTTTACGCCGGCGCCAGCGCTCATATATTGCACACCACCGGCGCGCACTACCGAACCATTGCCAAGCGAATCCTTGTGTTCAATCGCCCCTTCCAGCACATAAGAAAAGATCTCGAAATCCTTGTGCGGATGCATGGGAAAGCCGCCTTTGGGCGCGATCTTATCGTCATTGATCACCCGCAGGCTCTCAAAATGAGTATGCTCCGGGTCATGGTAGTGTGCGAAAGAAAACGAAAAATTGGCCTTGAGCCAACCCATATCGGACCTGCCACGTGTCTCTGCTGCCCTCAGCCGTAGCGCGGATGTGGGGATAGCGGTGGCGGGCATGTCGGCCAAGGTAGCTGCCGCTGTGTCTGTCTTGGTCATAATATTCTCCTTCATGAGAAGTTTTGTTGACCAGAAAGTAAGCGCCAAAGACCCGGAATACACCGGCATCGGACGCAACACACCGTTGCGAAAAAGACAACAACGCCGGAAGAAGTCACGATGGCGGCGCGCCTGGGTTGGTCGCACCGGTGATACCCATGTCATCAAGCTTTGGGTCGTGCTGTTCGATCAAGCCGTCGATAAAAGTGACAAAAGTTTTTGCGTAATAACGCCGGCTGTCGGCCCAGAAATTACAAAAGTCTTTTCCCTGAACGAGTTGCAAGATGCGCTGCTCGGCGCCGGCCCATAATTCGTCTTCATAGTGGCCCGATAGTCTGTGCATGTTCAGGACCTCAAAATGCCGCATGCTGGCCGAGAAGAAATTCGACACCCGAAGCCGCTCACCAGGGGTTAGCGAGGCAAAATCGTTGCGCGCAAGGATGTCAGCGAAATCAGCACATTCAACGACCCGGCCAAGATTGGCGGTCAGCAACTGTGCGCTCATCTGTGCCGCCGACAGTTTGGCAGCCGCGGTGTTGTGCCGGATTTGCAAGGCGACGAAGCCGAGCGTCGCGATGACCGAGAGCGATGCGAGGATGTTCAAAACGGTTGCGAAAGAGTCGAGTGACATGGCGGATCTCCTGAGCAGAATTGGTCTAAGAATGCTAACCTATCTCGATCCTGCTGATTGTTCAAAGCCCTGAAAAAGGCCGGATTGAACATCCGCCATAACAACAGCAATGGCATCTGGACTTAACTCATCATCGCGCTCACACTGCGTAGAGCATGAAAGAGCAGTGCGAGGGCATACGCCGGGGATGATCAGAGGTCTGATTTTTACAGTTTTGGTGGTGGCGGCGCTGCAGACCAGTGGTTGTGCTTTTTTGAGAGCCGACCGGATTCATTATACATGGGACAGCGAAGCGGACATCCCATGCGCCACATGTGCACCGGTTCAAAATGATACAGATTTTGTGGGCGTTGCCCTTTCTGGTGGCGGGGCGAGGGCGTCGGTTTTTGGCGCTGCTGCGCTTGAGGTGCTCGCGGATGCGGGGGTGATGGAGCAAGTCACCCATATTTCCAGCGTCTCTGGTGGTGGTTTTGCCTCGTCCTATTATGTTTTATACAGGCCGACGCCGTGCGCAGCATTTGTCCGCCCCGGCGGCGAACTATGCCGCAGCGAGAGCTTCACAACTTTCAACCAGGCAATGCGGCACAATTTTCTCACCGACATGACCTTACGACAGGTCGCTCGCCCAAACCGGTTTTCGAGCCCGACACGGCGATTGTCTTCATTGCAGGATGCCCTCGACACTCAATTCATCAACGGTGCAACCTTCGGTGACCTTCCGCCTTCACCAGTGTTGCTGGCGAACGGTGCGCGCTATGATGATGCGCGACGGTTCGTTTTTTCGAACGCAAAGATCTCCGAAGGGCAAAGCAATATAGAACCGTTTACGGAGCAAACACTTCGCACGGCCTCTTTTTCCCTGCCGGGATGCACGCGCGCCACACCGAAGGATTTTTCTGTGGCACTGGCCATCGCTATTTCGGCGGGATTTCCTCCACTGTTGGGACCGGCAGCGATCGAAATGCCCATGTCGTGCGCAGGGGGCAGCACGAATTACTGGCATCTCGGTGATGGCGGCATTCTTGATAACACGGGCGTTGAAACCCTCGAAGATTTTGCGCTCCACGCATCTACAAATGCGCGACCGGTAAAACGCGTCGTAATCTTCTCCATGGACGCGGGCAGGAGCACCTCAGCGGACGCGATGATGCAAACACGAAACCTAAAATTGTGGACGAGCGATCCTGGCCGTGTCGTGGATATCGTTGGCAAACGTGCCAGCGCTTATCGCGAGATAGCGATAAGTCGAATGTACGAGAAATCCGGTGCCTCGTTCCATGTCCTTAAAATGCGGTATACGGATGCCAGAATTGATACCTGGCCTGCATCATGCGAGCCCCGCACCGGCGGCGTTGATGTGATCGCTCAGCATCTGGCACAGATTCCAACCAACCTTCGGATCACGGAATGTGACGCAGATCTGATGGAATTGGCGGCGCAGGATGTTGTTGGGCGGGCGCTGACGGAAAACCGGGCATTGCTTCAGGATCTGGGACTCGTTTTATCTCGGTAGAAGACTAAAAAACGGTGGTGACTGAAACAAGCTGTGGCTTTTCCGCTCCCAAATTATGTGCCACGATTGCTGGCGGCCAACTGTTCCTGTGAGCTTGAATTCACAATGTGGGTCGGCGCGCCAGGTCTGAATTGGCGATTGTGGGGGCGTTGATGAAGTACATTCTGGGGCACGGCACATTTGATACGGACGTGTCCGATGAGGGAGAGCGGTGGTGGCAAAAAGGCAGCAGTTTTATCAAAAGCTGAGCGCCGAAGCAGATCACATAGAAGCGTTCCGGTGGTCCGGCGAAAACAGCCACAAAGACCGGATCAGCGCGGCAAAAGCGCTCGCGCAGCACCTGCGCACTGAAATAAACAGCGCTCCAGTGCGAATAGTCGCGCATAGCCATGGCGGCAATGTCGTAAATGACGCCCGAAGAGAATGGACAGCGGGATGGATACGCCCACAAACTGTTGAACGACAGTTTCGAATGGAATGAACTGATCCACACCTACTATTTCCGCCAGCCGGCATGCTGCCAGTTTATCGTCGATACTGTCACTGACGGGAGCAATGCTGATCGTCTAAAAGCGGTGTGAGTCGCGATGAATTCAGCTGCGAAGGTGAAGCGTATGATCCGCGGTTTCGATGATGACTATTTTGTGTGATCGCTCTGTCTCGTCACATTGACCAGCCTTCGAAGTGGATTGCGGTGCAAAAATCTGTTCGATCAGTGACGCAGCCTTTTGAACGCCCGCTGACAGCTCGAGAAAATTTCTGTCCAGCTTGACAATTATTTCCTGGGCAATTGCTGGTGAAAAGGACACCGCCAGGATGGCGCCGGTGGCGATTAAGGTTTTCGCGATTGTTGAAGTCTTCATTTCTCTGTTACCTGTCGTCCGGTCCCAAAAAATTTGGGCTACCCTCGATTTGTCTGGCAATCCTTCAGCAGGGTCAGCTTAAGAGTATGTAATTACAGAGGTTTAACCAGATCTCCAATTCCTCCAGAGCAGGCAGAGAGACGACCTAGCGAGCCGGTACCGTGATTTCTTGATAATCCTGTGAGTCACGGTCAGATATAACCAATCTCTCATATCTTTGAAAATCTCATGCCATCAAATGATCGACCTTGTGTCATAAAGTTTCGGTGATGACTTCTTCTGTCGCTAGTTCATGATCGACCAACGTCGCGAAATCCTGCAGCGCGGTTAACTCTTCGGCAGTCAGTTCACGTGGTTTGACATCATAAATGCAGATTGTGCCAACGGCATGGCCGCTGGGGAGGTAGACCGGTGCGCCGGCGTATGACCGGATATGCGGTGCGCCGGTCACCAGCGGATTGTAGGCAAAGCGCGGATCTTCCGTTGCATCTGGCACATGCAGAATATGCTTCTTCAGGATAGTATGGGCACAGAAGGATTGATCGCGTGGTGTTTCATTGAAATCAAAGCCAATATTCGAAAGGAAAACCTGCATCTCCGCATCGACAATCGTAATCAGGCAAATCGGTGCCTGGAAATAGGTTCCAACCAGGCGCGTTAGGCGGTCATACTTTGGCAGGCCAGTCTTGCTCAACAGACCGAAGCGCTGAAGCGCTGCAATGCGCGCAGTTTCGCCTGGGATCTGCGGTGCTTGTGTCCATTTACCCGCTTCTTGCAATAACGCAGCCCTGATCCGTGTTCGTAGGTATTCATTGGAAAAGGGCTTAATAATCCAGTCTTTTAGTTCCGGATACTTGTGCGCATCATCTGGCATTTCTCTAGAAGAAACGGCTATCAGCGGCAGTGAAGAACCGCCTTCATTGACGCGCTGGCGGATCGCGCTGACCACGGTTTTAAGGTCAAACAGATCGAGATCCATGTCTGCGACCAACAGCGATATCGGTTTCTCGGCGATGGCACGCATCACTTCGTTAGCGTGCTGAGCGATGAATATTTTGATAGCATCGGTCTTGATAATATCCGTAACTGAGGCGACTTCATCTTCCGTGCCGAATGTCAGCAATACAGCGTGGGTCATGATGTCGGTCAAGGTCTGGGAGAGCGCCTCGATCTGGCTGTCCTTCACCGGCTTTACGGAAACAGGTGCAATACGATAGGTATTGGAATTGCTCTTGAGATTAATCACCCTACCTTCGGCTGCCGCCGAAGACTCAAGCTTGCCCGTGCCATAGCGGTCTTGAATATGCTGAACCAGCGAAGATATCTGTTCGTCAGTCCTGGTCGGGTCATGGTGGGTAAAGATTAGTTTCTGCACTTTGGCATATTCGCAAATTTTCTGGGCATATTCGTAGGTGCTGTGGCCCCAGCCGACTCTTGTCTCATATTCGTCCGCTGTATATTGGGAATCGTGGATGACGAGATCCGCATCGGCCAGAAATTCCGCATGGTCGTGGTCGTTGCCGGTGATTTCGCCCTGGCCCAAGGCACAGGCATGGGAATAGGGTTCGTGGTCGCAGGAATATACTAGGGAAACGCCATCAGCCTCTAGCCTATAGCCCAAAGTGAGGGCCGGGTGGTTAAGGTATTGTGCACGGATTTTGATATCCCCGATCTTGAAGGTGCCCTCGGTCAGGTCATGGAATTGCATCTGGGCGCCCAGATATTTCATGGAAATCGGAAAATATGTGTATTGCATTTGCCCGGACAATGCCTGGTTTAAAGACGGGCCGAAACCACTCGGGCCATAGATATGCCACTCATTGGTCGGGACAAAGTAGGGTGCAAAGAACGGGAAGCCTTGGATATGATCCCAATGGGTATGCGTGATTAGCATGTGCCCGCTCACCTGACCGTTGAACTCAGTCATGAGTTTGCGGCCCAGCCTGTAGGCCCCAGTGCCGCAGTCAATGACAATCAGCGTGCCGGAGCGGGAGCGTACTTCAACACAAGAGGTGTTGCCGCCATAGTTCATGGTCTCAGGGCCGGAAGCCGAGATCGATCCCCGGGTGCCCCAGAATTTCACCTGCATAGCAATCCTTTTCGACAGTACGGGGGCAGCATAGTTGATCCAGACCCTTTGGCTGTGATGCCCGTCACACCAGTATTTCTTCGCGTTGTCACCCCCGTCGGCAGCCGGGTTTGTCTGTTTCGTCAGCCCCCAGCGCAGAAGCGGGGGAGGAGCTCACATCCCGAAAAACAAAAAGGAGCTAACCACGCTACACAGAAAAAAGCACACCACGCAGCAAAAAAGCCGCATCACATGACGCGGCTTTCGAAAAAAAATATCTGCGGAACAGACCCTAGAGCAGGCCTTCGCGCTGCAGGCGTTTGCGCTCAAGCTTGCGCCCGCGGCGCACGGCTTCTGCCCGTTGGCGGGCTTTGCGCTCGGAAGGTTTCTCGTAATACTTCCGGCGTTTCATTTCCCGGAAAGTACCTTCGCGCTGCATCTTCTTCTTCAAAGCGCGCAATGCTTGCTCAACATTGTTCTCGCGGACGACGATGTTAACGATGGCCAGGGCCTCCTTATAATAGGTCTTCGTATGGCAAATGCCGGATTTAAAGGTGCCTGTAATACAGGCCATAGAAAAACAGCCGATTGGTCGCCCATTCGGAGCGCGGGCTATAGCAAACACGGATTGGAATGTCTACTGGCTATCTCTATATGGAAGGCAGGAAATGAGCGATGAAGGATTGCGCAATGGTTGACAAAAAAAAGCCGAAAAACAGGCCAGATGGTACGCCCGATCCAATGGAGGCGATGCGCCAGCAGATTCTGGGCAAAATGCTGCCAGATGTGGTGTTTGACGGCTGGACCACGCAAAGCCTCAAAAAAGCGGCCCTCGCCGCTGGCATGACGACAGGCGAACTGGCGCGCGGCGACCTGCTGCTGGCATTTCCCAACGGGATAGAGGATGTCCTCGATTTCTGGTCGGAAATTGAAGATAAAAAAATGCTCGATGCCTATCTGAATGCCAAACCGGCACCGCAGCGGATCCGCGACAAGGTCACTTTTCTGGTGAAAACCCGTCTCGAGGGCCTGACTGAAAATCGCGAAGCTGCAAGACGCGCCGCCGCCACGCTGGCGCTGCCGCCTTATGTGGGCGTAGGCCCGAAGTTTACGTGGCGCACGGCAGACGCAATCTGGTGCGCACTCGGCGATACTTCAACCGACTACAACTATTACACCAAACGGACGATCCTGAGCGGCGTCTATCTGTCAACATTGTCGCAATGGTTTGCTGACGAAGACGGCGCGCGTGAAGACCCGTTTGCCAAAACCTGGGCGTTCCTCGATGACCGGATCGAAAACGTCATGCAGTTTGAAAAACTGAAGGGCAAGGTCCTGAAGGCGATACCGGACCCTACGGAAATGTTCGGTTTTCTTGGCAAGATGCGGTATGGTTCGGGGAAAGAGTGATCCGTTGAGAGAGGGTCATTAAAAGAGTGTACGGGGAGAGGGATTGATGGCTGGTAGGGTCATAAAATTTGCTGCGGCTGCATTTGGCGCAATTGTTTTGGTATTCGGACTTTGGTTCTTCCGTCCGTGGTCAGAGTATTCTCCATCAGAGGTTATTTTTGACCGGGAATTCGGGGATTATGTAGATTCATATCGCAGCTTCGATGACACCTTCCCCCATATGGTCATCAAAGGGGCAAAAACCCCGTATCAGTTTCCGCGTAATGAACAGCCATTGAATATTACCTATGAGTGGCAAGGTGAGACCAAATCCCTTGAGCAGTTTACCAAAGAAGGCATCATCACCGGGATCGTGGTTCTCAAGGACGGCGTCCTCGTTCACGAAAGCTATTATCTCGGCGAGACAGCTCGATCTCGGCACACTTCATGGTCTGTCGCCAAAAGTTACACAGCAACGCTCATAGGTATCGCTTTGAAGGACGGCAAAATTGTTTCACTCGACGACACAGTTGAGATGTACGCGCCGCAATTCACCGGGACCGATTATGGTAACGCAACGCTGCGCCATCTGCTGATGATGTCCTCCGGCATTGGTTTCAACGAAAACTATTTCGAACGTGGCTCGGACATCCGCAAACTCTTCTTCAACACGTTTTTACTGAACCAGAATGTCGACAAACAGGTTGCCCGCTACAAACTGGTGCGTGAGCCGGGCGGCGCGCTCGACTATATCAGCCCGAACACCCATGTTCTGTCCGCCGTGGTGCGCAGCGTTTACAACAAGCCGCTGGCGGAAGTCGCTTCGCAGAAGCTCTATCAGCCTGTCGGCATGGCGGATGCCTCATGGTCACAAGATCGCAAGGGCAAAGCCGGTAAAGCGATTGGTTATTGCTGCCTCAATACGACCGTGCGCGACTACGCCAAATTTGGCCAGTTGTATCTGCAGGGCGGTGAGTGGCAGGGCAAGCAGATCCTGCCGGAAGGATGGGTCGATCTGATCAGTACCCCGCCGGCGCAATCCCATGCGCCCGGCAAGAGTACGGCGCCCACCAGTCAATTTGGATATGGCCTGCATTTCTGGCTGCCACCTGGCGCCGATGAGGAATTTTACGCCGCAGGTTTCAACGGACAATATATCTGGATAGACCGTAAACGGAATATTGTGATCGCCCGAACGGCAGCAGATCCGGACAATGCCGCCAGGGCGCCCGAAATGGTCACCGTGATGCGCGCCATCGCCAAGGAAGTGGCCGGGTACTAATCGCTCCTCGGCTTCAGATAGGTCACATGACCCATCTTGCGGCCTTCCCGCTTCACCTTTTTGCCATAGAGGGTCAAAGACGCATCGCTGTTTTTGACATGATCCAGCCAGTGTGTGGCCTCTTCGCCGATCAGGTTTTGCATCATGGCGTCTGAATGGCGTTTGGTTGTGCCAAGCGGCCAGCCCGCGATCGCCCGAATATGCGCTTCAAACTGGCTCATGCGGCAGGCTTCAATTGTCCAATGCCCAGAGTTATGAACCCGTGGGGCAATTTCGTTGACCCGGAGGTGTCCTGAGTTTTCGACAAAAAACTCCACGGCCAGCACGCCGATATAGTCAAGGTCCTCAGCGATCTTGCAAGCAATAAACCCTGCTTCATCGCATACGGACTTTGATATTGACGCCGGCACCGTGGATCTGCGCAAGACCCCGTCACGGTGTTCATTCTCCGCCGGATCATAAAGGCAGGTCTCGTAAGCGCTTCGAGCGAGGATAACAGAGATCTCACGCTCAAACGGCACGAAGCCTTCCATAATTGCCGGCGTTCCGTCCATTGCTTCCCAAGCGATACTGGCATCGTCTTCATCGTGAATGACGCTTTGCCCTTTGCCGTCATAACCAAAGCGCCGTGTTTTCAAAATCGCCGGCAGACCAGCAACATTGATCGCCATACCGAGCGCTTCATCACTCGCAACCGGCATGAAGGGAGCGGTATCGATCGCAAGTGATTTTAAATAGCGCTTTTCGCTCAATCGGTCCTGCGCGACCTCAAGTGCCCGCCGCCCCGGGAAAAGATCGCCGCCAGCCTCTGTCACGGCATCGGCACATTCGACCGGGATATTCTCCCATTCATACGTGACCACATCAACGGCCATTGTAAATTTGGCGACCGCTTCAAAATCCATATAGTCTGCACGGGTCCATTTTGACGCGACTTCGCCCGCCGGGCTCTTTTCATCCGGACAATAGATATGTGTTTTGAAACCAAGCCTGGTGGCCGCCTGCGATAGCATCCGGCCAAGTTGACCGCCGCCGAGGATGCCAATGGTGCTTCCAGGGGGGAGGGGAGCGCTCTCAGTGTTTAGGTCAGCCATCCGAGGGGGTCTCGGCGACGCGGTCGGTTTGCTGCTGGCGCCAGTTTTCGAGCCGCGCGGCAAGAGCATCATCGAATGCGCCGAGCATCGCTGCGGCAAGCAGACCGGCATTGGCAGCACCAGCCTGTCCGATTGCAAGCGTGCCGACCGGCACACCTTTCGGCATTTGGGCAATCGACAACAAGCTGTCGAGACCGTCGAGTGTCTTGCTGCGGATTGGCACGCCGAAAACAGGCAATATTGTCATTGCCGCTGTCATGCCGGGCAAATGCGCCGCGCCGCCAGCCCCAGCGATGATCGCTTTTAGCCCCCGGTCCCGGGCCGTGGTTGCATATTCACATAATCTGTGAGGTGTCCGGTGGGCCGATACAATCCGCGTTTCATACCCGACACCGAGATCGTCAAGAATGCCTGCAGCATGTTTCATCGTTTGCCAGTCGGACTGGCTGCCCATGATAATGCCGATAAGAGGCTGGTCTGCCATATGGCTTTGTCCCTGGTTGTGCCCGAAAAAAAGCGACTTACACTAAAATGCCCCGCCGATACAATGCGACGGTAACCTTCTGTTAGGAAATTGCGCGCCCCGCAAACAAGATCAAATTACACGAACCCGCTTTGCATTTCTTAAGGATTTTTCCACTAACAAGGACAAAAGTCATTGTTTGAGGGTCCAGGATGGAAAACCAGATAAACAAGGAAGAGCAGCTGCGAAAGTCGGAAGCCGAAGCGCAGGCTCTGATCAATCTGCCAGCAGAAGCAACGACACCAGAGGACCGGAAGCGAATCCTGTTTCTCGAAAACGAAGTCATGAGGCTGCGCGACGAGTTGCGCGAAGCCCGTCGCCGGGTTCATGAATTGATTGAACTGGCCGATCAGGATCCCCTCATTGAAATCATGAACCGGCGCGCGTTTGTTCGCGAGTTGAGCCGGGTTATGGCGTCAGTAGAGCGCTACAACTTCAAGGCCAACCTTGTTTATATCGATCTGAACGGTCTGAAAGCCGTCAATGACAATCATGGTCATGCAGCCGGTGATGCCGTGTTGAAGCATGTCGGCGAAACATTAGCGTCTCAGATTCGGCAAACCGATGCGGTTGGCCGCCTCGGAGGGGATGAGTTCGGCATCTTGTTGACCCACACGTCAGTCGATCTGGCGGAATTGAAAATGGATCAGCTGGCCAAGATTATCGCATCAAAACCGATGATTTGGAACAACAGCGCCCTGCAGGTATCAATTTCCTATGGCGTCTTCCCGATCCTCAAGGGACAAAATGTGGAAGAAGCCCTGCATGAAGCTGACAGGGCCATGTATGCCTACAAAAAGGCCGCACGTTAGTCTCACACGGCTCAAGCAATGATGTCGGGAAGCACTGAGCCACTTAACGTCGTGATCTTATCCTTTAACGCCAGCTTACGTTTCTTCATCCGCTGTAGGGTCAGCCGATCATACGGCATGCGTTCTTCCATTGTGGCAATCGCCTGATCGAGGTCACGATGTTCCTGCTCCAATTGTGAAACTTTCAACTGGATCGCCTCGTCATTGACACCCGGCGCGTGGGTCGCGTCTTCGGTGCTGCGCGCCTCACGATCAGGCGTCGATTCGATAATTCTGAATTTTGGTTTATTGTCGTCCGTTCCTTCAGGCATTTGAAAACGCAATCTCCTGCGAAAAGATAGTATTCTTTGCGAGGAGAAAGATATTTCTTACTCTCTCAGCTCGATCTTCTATGCCCAATTCACCAGACAGTTCAAGCCCGGCGCACACTTCTTGATAAACCATCAAATATTCCATATGGGAACGAGTGCTCTTTTTGGGATGCTCTGCACCACTCAATTTTTTCGTCTCCGCCGCCAAGTGAAGTTGTTCCAGTCGTTCTGACTCAAGTTCGAGCCGCTTGACTTCACGGCGCAACTTTTTTGCGTCCTGTTTTTGCAGCGTCGATTTCATCTTTTTCATATCTTTGCGGATATTCCGCAACGGGATCGTTACCCGTTTTTGCCAATCCTGTGTACTGCCCAGAAGTTGGGCAATTTCGGTGTCTTCCAGACCAGGATGGTACTCACCAGCCCAGAGGCACCAGAGAATGAGATTAACATTAAACCCGTAGTCGTCTTGCAGGCCGAGCATGATGTCAGCGACGCCGGATTTGTTGTACGCTTTCAAGGACCAGTCCCAGAAATCGGGAAAGCCAGTTTCAAGGTTTCCCGCTCTCATCGCTGTCCTTTTTTGAGATGTTCGCCCCATCGTTTTGTAAGGTCGGTCTCGATCTCATACAGATCAAGGACCCGGCAAACCGATTGTGTCACCAGATCATCAATTGTTTCGGGCTCGGCATAAAATGCCGGCAAGGGCGGGGCGATAATTGCGCCCATTTCGGCCAGGCTCGTCATGGCCCGGAGATGACCAAGATGAAAAGGTGTCTCACGGATCATCAACGCAAGCTTACGGCGCTCTTTTAAAACGACGTCAGCGGCGCGGGTGATCAAACTGGATGTAACGCCGGTGGCGATCTCCGACATCGTGCGGACCGAGCACGGGGCGATAATCATACCCATGGTTTTGAATGATCCTGATGCAATTGCAGCACCGATGTCTCCTGGCGGGTAGCTGAGCGAAGCCAGTTTCTTAAGATCTGCCCCTTTTTGATCAAGCTCGTAGGCGATCGTCATTTCTGCCGCTTTCGAGATGACAAGATGGGTTTCCACCCCGGCATCATTCAAGACTTCCAGCAGGCGTTTGCCGTAAATAACACCGGAGGCACCGGTGATTCCGATAATGAGCCGTTTGAGTTGTGTCATATTGTCCACGTTCTCGATCAACGCCAATTTATCTCAATAAAACCATATAGATAGATGCTTATCCCCATTTTAACACCTTATTGCGTGACAAAAATCCCTTTTGGGTGTGTAATTACCTACCTGCAGCTGCCGGTACGCAGCCAATCGATTTGAGGGTAAGGAATGGATCTAAAGAGACTCAGTTTAATAAAGGCTGTTCTCGGTTCATCATCGCTTTCTCGCGAAGGCGAAAATTATCCCAAAGACGAAATTTGCTTAAGCCGTGAACATGAAGCTCTGAATAAGGGCGACATAAGCAGTCTTGTTCCTGCACGGGCATATACTGACAGGCGCAGACATTAACTGAAGACAGACCAATAAGGAGACCCAAGCATGTCGATTGAAGCACGCCTCGAAACACTTAATGAACGCCATCGCGAGTTGGAAACAAAACTAAGTGAAGAACGACGGCATCCGGCATTCGACGACATCAGGGTACAGGATCTGAAGCGGAAAAAACTGGCTATCAAAGATGAGATGGCAGCACTTCAATTGAACGATAATAACTAAACGGCATAATTCAAGAATATGTCCTGACAGCGCTCCGGAAACGGAGCGCTTTTGTCATCAAAAAGAACAGGCAGAGACTAGATGAGTGCAAGATCTGTCATTATTACCGGCGCTGCTACCGGCGTTGGCCGGGCGGTTGCTGAGCGGTTTGCCAAGTCTGGCGATCGCCTCGTACTCGTCGATCATGATGAGGATGAAGGCAAGGTTGTACAGGCCTTGATCGCTGAGCGTGGGGGAGAAGCAAGTTTCCTTCATGTAGATATCGCCCGCAAACTAGACGTACACAATGTTATTGCCGAAGCACTGGATCTCTATGGACGAATTGATGTCTTGGCCCATTGTGATGGTCATTTTCACTCGGCACCGTTGCTAGACATTACAGAGGATGATTTTGACAATACAATCAATGCCAATTTGCGCAGTGCTTTTTTGCTCAATCAGGCGGTCGCGAAACAAATTATGAAACAGTCTGCAGAGACCAGCGACGGCGGTGTGGATCAGGCGCGCTCCGGGGCGATTGTCAATATTACCACCACCGAAGCCGTAACGGCGAGTGCTGATCATTCGATCTTTGCCGCAGCGCAAGGGGGGCTGACCCAGCTGACCAAAGCCGTCGCGATGGCATTATCTCCGTACGGTGCCCGCGCCAATTCCGTGGGTGTCGCGTCAATCCGAAAAGAACTTGACGATACCGAAACCGACGATTTAGGCAAAGCGCACGACACGGCGAAATTTACGCCTCTATCTCGCAAGGGAGAGCCTGAAGAAGCCGCCAACGCGATACACTTTTTGGCATCTTCGGAAGCATCCTTCATCACCGGACAAACGTTGTTTGTAGATGGCGGTCGCCTCGCCATGCACGGACCAGGCCTAACCAGTGGAGAGTAGGCGCAGCTAGTCGTTGCTGCCCTCAGTGATTTCGCTGAAATTGGCGAAAACCTTGCTCGGATCGATTTCCTTGGCAGCCCCGGATTCCGGTTCCACAGATTTTTCTGCTGGGCGCAGCGTTGGCCCTTCCTCCTCTTTTGTCGGTGGTACCTTGGAAGGATTTTTTGCCGCGGCTTTTTTTACCACAAGATCAAGATCCAGCTGGGTACAAAGTCCGAGTGCGACGGGGTCGCGTGGCTGCAAGTTAGACGAGTTCCAATGCGACCGATCACGAATCGAAACGATTGTCGCCTTCGTCGTGCCAAGAAGTTTGGAGATTTGTGCGTCGCTGACTTCCGGGTGATTGCGAACGACCCAGGCGATAGCATCGGGCCGGCTCTGCCGTTTGGAAACCGGGGTGTAGCGTGGTGCCTTTTTGCCTTTCATCGGTACGATCGTTTTCTGGCGCAAAAGCTTGAGTTTGTATGTCGGATCTGCCTCGCCTTTTTCAATTTCTTCGCGGTTGATCTGATGCTGGGTAATCGGGTCGATCCCACGTACGCTGCCGGCGACATCGCCATCGGCAATACCCTTCACTTCCAGGGGGTGCAAGACGCAGAAATCGGCAATCTGATCGAATGTCAGGTGGGTATTCTCAATCAACCAGACAGCCGTTGCTTTTGGCATCAATGGGGCATCGGACATATCATAACCTCCTGTTTCGGGGCGTGCCCGCCGGCACGCAAAATAGCTTAAGACCCTGACCGGCCTTCGGGCCGGTCATGCTTGCCGCCAGATTTTTTGGGGAAAGCGTTTATACAACGCCCCTCATATAAGATGAGAGATTGCATATGCCAAGAGATTTCACACCCTTGAGAATCCCACCGGATAACCATCTACCTGACAAATCAGCCGGTTTCCGCCTGCAACACAATTTTGCCGATGTGACTGCCTTCTTCCATTTTCTTGTGGGCTGCCGCCGCTTTTGCGAGCGGGAAGACACTGTCGATAATGGGTGCGACCTCAGCGCTTTCCAGCAGCGGCCAGACATGGGTTTTTAGCGCGTCAGCGATCCGGCTTTTTTCGCCTGTGGTTCGCGCCCGCAGCGTAGAGCCGGTGATAGTCAAATGCTTGCGCATGACATTCATCAGATTGATTTCAGCCGTGATGCCGCCGAGAAAAGCAATCGAGACATGCCTGCCATCCGGGCGCAGACAGTTCAGGTTTTTTGCCACATAATCGCCTCCGACCATATCCAGAACAACATCGATACCGCCAGAATCCAAAATCAGCGTTTCCCAATCCTGTTCTTTGTAATTATAGGCAGCGGACACACCCATCTGATTCAAGCGAGAGCATTTCTCATCGGTGCCAGCCGTCGCCACAACTTCTGCGCCAAGGGCCGTTGCTAAGGCGATAGCAGCAGTACCGATCCCGCTTGTGCCGCCATGGATCAAAAGGCGCTCACCTTCTCTCAGCGCCCCGTCCTCGAATACATTGGTCCAGACTGTAAAATAAGTCTCCGGCAATCCGGCAGCTGCAGTCATTTCCATGCCAGTCGGAACCGGCAGGCATAGGCCGGCCGCAGCCACCGCGAATTCTGCGTATCCGCCGCCTGCCATCAGTGCACAGACCATTTGGCCTTTCATCGCCGGATCGACATTGGCTCCCGCTTCGATAATTTCCCCGGCTACTTCCAGGCCGGGCAAATCGCTGGCACCTTCCGGAGGTGGATAAAGACCCATTCGTTGCAAAATATCAGGCCGGTTTATACCCGCTGCAGCGACCTTAATGAGCACTTCCCCGGCGCCGGGCGCTGGCACTTGGCGTCGCGTGGGCCGTAACACATCTGGTCCGCCTGGTTGTGATATCTCGATTGCGTTCATGTCTGACATTCAAGCCTCCTGACCGGAAAAAAAGGGCAACAGAACTGGACTCAACGATTGCTCTGTCGGCATATAGTCTAGTGCAAGGGAGATAACGCCAATGGACGAGATTTTAAAGCCTTCCGTGACTGATCCGCGCGGCGAGGGAGTGCTGATAGAACTCAGCACACAAGATTTGGCGGCGCTGTCCGTGGATGACTTGGTAGAGCGAGTGAGCCGGTTGAAAGACGAGATTGCCCGATGTGAAACAGCACTCGACAAGCGACACGGGGCCAATGATGCAGCTGAGGCGCTGTTCAAGAGTTGACATAATGGATCATCCCCAGATTTCCATGATCAGGCCTCTGGCGTCTCTTTTGCCCTCGCTCAGATGATGGACAGGTGAGCCGCGCATGATCGCAATACCGGTTGAGGCGAGCGCACAGGCATCGAAAAAATCATCTTCGTTTGCGACTTTGCGTCTTTGATCAAATTTGAATTTCTGCCAGACTTCCTCAATCTTACACACTCCATCCCTGTACAGAAGAGATCGTCGTTGTTCGGCGCCAACTTTGTCTTTCTTGGGAGCACGTACGGCAACGTGACCGTTCAACCGGTGGAAAGCAACTTCCGGATGGCCCTCGCGAATACACAATTGACGCCTTGGTGTAATTAACACATCCACTTCATTGATCTTAGGTACAATACCCCAAGTCTGTCTTGAAATGCCGCCAACTTGTGGCCCTTGCTCAATCCCCCAGGCGTTAGCTTGTTCCCATGTCTCCATCTGGAGCATCGCACGTCGCGGTGCCGGGAACACGCTGGTCCCGCGCTTCGGGCCGAGGAGTCTGCGCGCATCGGTGTCACAGCCACGGCGGCCCGTCTCAGCAAGACCAATTGGAATATCAACCATGATGAGAGCGGCCTGTCCCCAATCAGAACGGGTCAGATCCCTAAACGTCTCAAACAGACGCAGGTCAGGGCGTTGCGGATATTCCTTATGCGGGAAAAGGCGCACCGCCAGCCATCCTTTGGGGCAACCATCAACCCCGAGAATGAACGCGTCGGTCATGATTCACCTGCTGGTTGCTGGCATGGCCATTGCTCATAAGGGCTGAGGATTGTGGTCAGAGGCTATTTCTCCGTTAACAAAGAATGACGGTATTCAGCCTGATACAAGATTGCATACCACGCAAATACAGGTGATGATCATGTTAAATGTGAAGGAGTATCAGCAGGTGTCGCTAAAAAAGAAAAACAGCCAGGAAGAGCTGCCGGAAAGCGCCAGTGCCCGCGGATTTGTGCAATCCAAAATGTTCTCCAATATTTTTGCCGAAGGCATGGAGCTGGTTGAAGAAACCGCAACTTATCTCGATGGCGAGGGCAGACAAGCAGCCAAATCACTGTCGCGCTCAGAGGCTTTGTCTTATGCCGCTCTGTCAATGCGACTGACCACGCGCTTGATGCAGATTGCCTCGTGGCTTCTGGTGCTTCGCGCGGTACGCGAAAATGAAATGACCTATAGCGAGGCAGCGCAGGACAAATATCGGCTGGGCTCGCCGGAGCCGCGTCATCAAAAAGAACTATCAGAAGATAATGACCGCCTGACCTTGCCAGCGCATTTGAAGGAGCTGCGCGAGAAAACCGACCTGCTTTTTGGACGGATCGCCCGCATTGATGCCGACATATTCACGATGCAGCGGGCGCCGGTTGACGGACGCGATGCGGCCAGCCAGATCAGGAGCCTGCAGGCGGCATTTTCAAACGGATTTTGATATTGATCGATAAGCTAACAAAAAAGCCCGCGCAAAGCGGGCTTTTTTTGTAGCGCCTTCAATCCCTTACAGGCCGAAATTGCCAAACTTGTTCTTGAAGGCGGAGACCCGTCCCTTATCGGCTATCCGTGCCGGACCACCTGTCCAAGCCGGGTGTGAAATTGGGTCAATATCTAGCTGCAAAGTTGCATCAGTCTTGCCATAGGTCGAGCGTGTCTGAAAACTTGTGCCATCTGTCATCACGACATTGATCACGTGGTACCCGGGATGAATATTTTTTTTCATGGCGCCGCTCTCCATCAAGCGATACTGGATTAAATCGGAAGGCGCCTAATAATCCGCGGATAACACAAATGCAAGTGATTTCTGTGCGCCGATAATCGCGACAAATCATGAGTTTTTGTCAATGTTTTCGCTAAATGCCGCAGCCCTCTTGCGCCGGTTTTACGGATAGGCTTTCTTCAACGAACAAGCGGGGTACCTGAAGCACGATGCGTCTTCTCATAGTATATTTTCTTGGCTTTGGCGGGTTAGCGGCGTCTGTTCTGGCCGGAAGTTTTGTCATGCTGCGCCATCTCAATTTTTTTGAAAGTTATGGATCAAATTACGAAGGGTCCTGCACGCCCGTAGTCGGGGTGCCGGGAGTTGAGGATATTGCGGCAGATGAAACCTTGTCGATCGCCTGGCTGTCGTCGATGGACAGGCGGGCCGACAACAATAAGACGGTCACGCGCGGGACAATTGTTGCCTTTGATCCGGCCAACCCACTTGATACTGCCTCGTGGAAGGACAGAACCAACGGGGCGCCGGAAGTGTTTGAGCCGCTTGGGCTCGATCTTTATGAAGATGAAAGCGCCCGCCGGCTCTTTGTTGTCAACAAGGCCGGGAAAAACATTTTGATCTACAACATTGGTCCGAATGGAGAGCTGGCTCTGGCGGACATGTTGAGCGACAGGCGTCTAAGCAACCCCAACAGTATTGTTGCGGTAGGGCCACGCTCTTTTTATGTAACGAACAGTACGCGAACTTCTGGAAGAGGTCTTCTCTATCAACTTGGTTTTGTCTTTGGGCAGGCTTCAGGGTCTGTTCTGCACTATGACGGAAACTCATGGAGCAACGCCGCAGAAGATTTGAAACTCGCCAACGGCATTGAAGTGAGCGTTGATGGGACCACCCTTTATGTTGCCGAGACGGCAGACAAAGCGCTGACGATGTTTGATCGTGATCCGGCGACCGGCATAATCCTTCGGGCGGGTAAACTCAAGCTCGACGCCTTTCCGGATAATCTTAATCGACTTGCAGATGGCAGTCTGCTGATTGGCGCCATACCGAAGCCCTTGGCATTTTCAAGTCATGCCGGCAATCAGAACAAAAGTGCTCCATCACAAATCATGAAAGTCAGTTTCTCAGGCAACGGAAATGACGCGCCCCATGTCCTATATCAAGATGATGGAAACCAGCTCTCTGGTGCGACTTCTGCTATTCGTCTTGGCAGCAACCTGTTGATTGGCGCTTACGCTGAGAACAAATTTCTTCTATGTGAGTGAGCCAGAGCAGCCAGGACTTTGAGATGCAATATCACTCGACCCGTGGCAAGGATCGCAATCGTTCTTTTAGCGAGGTTTTGTTAGCGGGTCTGGCCGCGGACGGCGGACTTTTCCTGCCGGAAAAATGGCCGCAGTTTTCAGACGAGATTATCAGCAGCTTCGCTGGCCGCTCCTACCCTGATGTTGCCGCAGAAATTGCGCAATCCTTTATTGGCGATGAGATCCCAAAGGACTTGCTGAGGTCGATCTGTGAGCGCGCCTATGCGCGCTTCGACCATGTGGATGTTGCGCCGCTTGTTAAGATCGGCCCAGAACACTGGCTGCTGGAACTGTTTCATGGGCCGACCCTTGCGTTCAAGGACGTCGCGATGCAGCTTCTCGGGCAGCTGCTGGATCATGCCTTACAGCAAGCCGATGACAGGCTCACAATTGTTGGTGCAACATCCGGTGACACAGGCGGGGCCGCGATAGAGGCTTTGAAAGGAGTGCCCGGGCTCGATCTTGTTATTTTGCATCCACACAACAAAACATCTGAGGTGCAGCGCCGGATGATGACCGCTGTTGTTGAGGACAATATCCACAATATCGCTGTTCAAGGATCGTTCGATGATTGTCAACGCCTCGTCAAACAGATGTTTGCTGATGAGAGTTTCCGTAAGCGGATTAATATGGGCGCCGTTAATTCGATAAATTGGGCACGGATTATGGCTCAGACGGTGTACTATTTTACATCTGCGGCGGCCCTGGGCAAGCCATTGCATGAAATCTCCTATGTCGTGCCAACAGGCAATTTTGGTGATATTTTCGCGGGCTTTGTGGCGTCGAGGATGGGCCTGCCCGTTGATGTTTTATGCATTGCCACTAACCAAAACGACATTCTTCGCCGGGCCCTTGAGACGGGTGTTTACAAACCGCAAACGGTGCATGAAACAACGTCACCATCGATGGATATACAGATTTCAAGCAACTTCGAGCGGCTGCTATTTGAGGCGAGCAACCGCAATGCCGGGACAGTCTCAAAGATGATGAGTGATCTCGAGAGGGAAGGTCAGTTTGAGATACCAGAACAGGTTCTCAGTTACATCAACAGCCAGTTCGCGGCCTATTCATCGAGCGAAGCTGAAGCAGGTGCAATGATCCGCCGGATCAATGAAACCGAGAATTACCTGATTGATCCGCACACTGCTATCGGCTTGGTTGCCGCTAAAAAAGCGCTGCACAATGGGCGCATTAGAGGGCCGGTTGTCACCCTTTCTACTGCGCATCCGGCCAAATTCCCGGCAGCCATGAAACAAGCTGTGGGGATCGACCCGGCTTTGCCGCGACGCTTTTCGGACCTTTATGAGCGCGCGGAAAAGTATGCAGTTTTACCAAACGATCTTGCCATTGTGCAAGATCACATTCTGACCGCGATTTAACCGGGGGATCAACGTGGCAATTCTGGACTACCCCCTTAACGATCCCGAGAACCCGGTGCTTTTTCGCGATGAAGTGTATCTGCGATATCCACGCGCAAATGATTATCAAAGCTGGGCGGGTCTGCGTCAGAAAAGCCGGGATCATTTGCAGCCGTTTGAGCCTCTCTGGACCGACGAAGAGTTCAGTCGGGGCAATTATCGTAAAAGGCTCCGGATTTATGCCCGCGACATCAGAGCGGGAACGGCACGGCCGTATTTTGTGTTTCGCGCCGCAGATGATCTGTTGCTGGGCGGCTGTACCTTGTCGAACATACGCTACCGCGCGGCCATGACCGCAACGATCGGATATTGGATTGGCGCAGACCATGTTCGCCGAGGGTTCGGCTTTTCTGCTCTCTGCGCCGTCATCTTCCATGCATTTGACAGGCTGGATCTAGAGCGACTTGAAGCCGCCTGCCTGCCCGAAAACACCGCCTCTCAAGAGCTGCTTCGCAAGGCCGGGTTTGTGCTGGAAGGTCGCGCCAAAGGGTATCTGCGTATCAACGGTGAGCGCCGGGATCATGTCCTTTTTGGCCTTGCCGAAGAAGACTGTACTTATCAGGCTTAGGCGCTTGTATAAAGGCTCTGACGGCCCGTTAGGCGGGAAAACTGGAGCCGATATTGCAATGCGAAGCGCACACAAAGATTTTTCCCTTGCGCCAGTGCGACTGGAAAGCGACAATTGGTCTTGTGGAGAACATCATCGCAAAGAGTTGCGTTAGTTTATTTGTAGATGGGGCGAGCGGATCGTGAAGGGTATATTGAATCAGGCACAGCTTGGGGATTTTTTCAGTCAGGCTGAGCAACAGGCTATTTCCTATCCTCGGGAGATCATGCTGAGCGAGGGCATTATCCTGGTGGCGCTTGCTGCCGGTCTTGTTCTGTTTTTGGTCATTGCCCTGTTCCGCCGGAGCGCTAGTGCCGGGACTGCGGCCGGGCTTGTCGGCATGACGGCATTGCTGGAAGCACTGGCCTTCGACAGACTGGGATTTCTACCCGGGAACAGTACGGTTGTGCTGCAGGGGCTGTTTGTCACAACAGCTTTATTATTTCTGACAACAAATATTGGACTGGCGCGGGACAATGCGATTTTAGGCGCTTTGTTGTTGATCGCGATGCTCGCTGTGGTGATCCTCGGGGTGGCGGGTTATCTTGGCTATGTCGAGGCTGCCGGGCCAATGCGTCTTGCTCTTGCCGGCACCGCTTTTTTTGCAACAGTGCTGACCCTGCATCAGGGTTTTGGCAAGGACCGGCGCGCGATGTTGGTGGCGCCCGGTGTGATGCTGGCCAGCGCTTCTATTTTGGCCATCATCATTGGCGGCAACATCGGGGTCAGCAACTGGATTGGGGCGATCACGCCGCATGTTATGCTGACGGGCGGTGTCTTAATGGCATGCCTGTTGGCGCTGGTGCCGATGAAAGCTGCCGAAACTGGCCGCAGGGCTGGCCGGTCGTCCGGCATTCGCCGCGAGCCAGCTGTTGCCTTATCCAGCGAAAACCAGCAGCTGCCGGCAAGTTTGCAAGAGCCAGCGTTGGTGGCCGACCGACCAGCTGCACTCGCTGACGGAAATATCCGCCGGGAATCTGCGACCCGCGTCGAGCCAAGGATCACGGATGCCATGCCGGCGCAACCACCTGTGCAGTCCGCCTCGCCGATTTCGGCGTTATGGGGCAAGCGTCCCGAAAAATCGCTTGCCGCAGGGGCAACGGGGCTTGCCGCGACGGCTGCAGCGTCGGGCAAAGCGTTCTGGGACTGGTCTGCGGCAGATGACCGGGTCAACGCCTCTGACGAAACCCTTGCCATGCTTGGCGCTGATCTGGCTGAAGGCCTGACGCCGGAAAATATTCGTGGCCTGATCGCTCATGATGATCTTGGACAATATGACCAAGCAATTCTTGGCGGCCCGGATCCGAGGTCCGGATCGTTTGATCTCACCGCCAATCTGAACAGTGGCGCTGCGGTGACACTGCGCGGGGAGCGCGAAGTGGATGCAGATGGGTTCCTCTCGCGGATTGTCGCCTATGTCGAGACACCAGGTGCAGCTACTGGCAAAAAACTACCTGCTGATATGGCGCAGGTCGCAGCTCAGCGGGAAGCAGGCGTGCGCAAGCAAGAAATCAAGCGGTTGACGGACGCGCTCGCCAACGGGGAAATTCGCACCTATTTCCAGCCGATTGTGCGTGTGAGTGATGAGGAGATTATCGGCTTTGAGGCCCTTGCGCGCTGGCATCAGGCAGGCGCCGGTGAGCCGATTTCCGCAGACCAGTTTATCCACACAGCAGTTGCGGCCGGTGTCGAGACCGATATCATTCGTGTTGTGGCATCCGAGGCCGCACGGGAGCTGGCATCCTGGCTCGCCGCGCAACCAGGGCTTGGGCAATTCGTCTCGTTTAACGTAACGGCCGACAGTCTGCTCAACAAAGAGTTGGTTGATATTGTCAGCAACGAGATCAAGAAACACCAACTGCCGAAGGGCGCCCTTGTGGTCGAGCTGACGGAAAGCCATGTCCTTAGCGATCATAACAAAGCGCTTAGTGTTGCCAAAGCTCTTCAAGATGCTGGTGCCCGGCTCGCGCTTGACGATCTTGGTGCGGGACATTCCCAGGTCAGCCAACTTGGTAAGTTTCCGTTTGATTTGATCAAGACGGATCGCTCGCTGATTGCATCCTTGCCCGGAAATGCACAGGCCGAAAAACTGCTCAGCGGGATCATGGATCTCGCCCGCAAGGTTGGTGCGCAGATCGTCGTGGAAGGGGTAGAGACACAAGAGACAGCACGATTGCTGCGCGAACTGAAGTGTGACTTTGCTCAGGGATTTTATTACGGGGCGCCGGAGGCAGCAGATGTTGACCCTGAGGCCGAACAAAATATTGCTGCGAGCCTGCGTTAAACAGTCTCTGTAATAATCAATTCAACGGCATATCCGGATCGCGAATATCTGACCATGCTGCGGAAAACATCGACGGCCCTATACCAAGAGCCGCCAGCGCCCGTTTCCAGATTTGTCGTGGTTTGGCCGTAAAAATGAGCTCCGGTGTCGCCGGCAGATTGAGCCAGGCATTCTGAATCAACTCGCTTTCAAGCTGGCCTGGACCCCACCCGGCATGGCCCATACATAAAATCGCTTTTGCTGGGCCGCTGGTTTCCTGACCGCTGCCGCCAGGACCACCGTTAAGATCGCTCAGAATTTTTCGCGTTGCGGTCAGCGCGATCCCATCACAGACTGTTGTAGTGTCTTCGCTCATATAGTCCCGGCTATGGATGACAATGCCGCGCTTGGTCTCGACCGGACCACCGAAATTGATTTTGCGTTTCTCCGCCACCTTGTACGGTTCGATCTTGAGTTGTTGCAGCAATTCGGGAAACGAAAAATCCGAGATTTCCTTGTTCACAATCAGACCCATGGCATGGCTATCGTCATGCGAGCAGATCAGAACGACCGAATGATCAAAACAGCCATCGCGCAAATTGGGCATGGCGATCAGCAACTGCCCTTGCAGAAAATCGCGGCTCTGATCAGATGGGGTTTGTCCGGTCATAAGAGTGAAACTAAGATTTCGCATGACTGGACGCAAGTCCCACAACGCCGTAGGAGAAGAGACTACTTTCAATTGAGGAGAAACCATCATGGCTATCGCCAAAGGAGACAAACTGCCAGACGTCAAAGTGATGCTGGGAACGCCCGACGGGCCTCAGGAAGCCCAGACCGGCGCGATGTTTGCCGGCAAAAAAACGGCCCTTTTTGCCTTGCCAGGTGCCTTCACCCCGACCTGCTCGGCCCAACACTTGCCGGGATTTGTTGAAAATGCCGAGACACTGGCTGCGAAAGGCGTTGACCAAATCGTCTGCATGTCGGTCAATGACGCGTTTGTCATGGACGCCTGGGCGAAAGATCAGAACGCACATGGCAAGGTCGTGATGATGGCTGACGGCAATGGCGATTTCACCAAGGCGCTCGGGCTCGAACTGGATGCTAGCGGCTTCGGCATGGGTGCCCGGGCACAGCGGTTCTCGATGATTGTTGATGACGGCATAGTGGCTGAACTGAATGTCGAACAGGGCGGTGCCTATGAAGTTTCCTCGGCCGACTATATGGTGAGACAGCTCTAACAAAGCCGCTGCGGGCGGCGATCGGAGAACGTGATGACAGATCATAAATTGAGCCGCCGAATGTTGATGATCTCGGGCGGCGCGAGCCTTCTCTCAGCTTGCTCGAGCGCTGATCAGGAAGCGATTTTGGGCGTTGTGCTTGGACAAACCGGCGGCGGTGTCGGTTTGTCGCAGGCTGATGCCGCAGCTGGTATCCGCGCGGCGTTGAACAACGGAATTGGCAGCGCCATTGCGACCGTTGGCCGCAATGGCGGATTTCTTGATGATACTTTCATTCGTATACCGCTGCCCGGTTTCTTGCAGGACACCCAGAAAACGCTCGCCCGCTTAGGGCTTTCCGGGGCGCTCGATAATCTGCAAGTGCAGCTCAACCGTGGGGCAGAAGCGGCCGCGCCCGTTGCCCGTGATATTTTCCTTGATGCGGTCTCGAGCCTGACGATCCAAGATGCGCTGGGGATCGTTCGCGGACCCTCCAACGCAGCCACACAATATTTGCAGCGTACGACGACAGCAAGGCTGACGACATTGTTCCGGCCGATTATGGTGAACGCTCTTGATCGGGCCGGGGCGATCCAGACCTTTGACCGACTGGTCGCCAATATGAGTAATATTCCGCTTGCCCCGCAATTTGGTGCGAATGCCAAGGATGATCTGATTGACCACGGTGTCAGTAAGGGCCTTGACGGTGTATTTTATTATATTGGCAAGGAAGAACAGGCGATCCGGTCCAATCCACTGAAGCGGACATCGGAAATCCTGCGCCGAGTTTTTGGCTAAATATCAGGTACAAGAATTCTGGACGAAATGTATTATGGCCACCGGGCGCAGGGCCCGCGGGCGGCTATCACCCCGACTTTGCTGAGCGTATTACGCTGGGGCTGTTGCCGGTCCAGCGTTTGAATGCGCGTGAAAAGGCGCTCGGGTCAGAAAAACCGACGAGATAAGCGGTTTCATTGACGGAGACTTTCTCACCACGCAGATAATGCTGCGCCATTTGATGACGCAGTTCATCAAGCAGCTTTTCATAACTGATGCCTTCTGTTTTCAATTTGCGATAAAGCGTCTGACGGCTAAGCCCCATCTTCTGGGCAATCACTTTCATACTGATATCGCCCTTGTGCAAGACAGGGATCAACATGCTTTCAACCTTTCCTCTGATCGTTTTTGAACTCTCCAAATTATCTAACAGAGCCTCCGCGTGTTCACTGAAAATACCGAACACATACCGATTTGGATGAGGAAGTTTTTTTGTGAGGCTGGATGGATCAACGCGCATAGCATTCTTGACACTGTTGAATACTATAGGCACATTCAGTATACGTTCGTATTCTGCCACATGGTCGGGCTGGGCATGCGTGACATGCGCCTCCAGGACAAAAGGTGCATTCGGAAAATAGCGCCTGACCCCGCAGATAAACCGGCCCAGCGTAGATTCGGTCAGCTCCGGAAAGCTGTTCGGGTTCTTGCGGGTGTCGTCGATCCAGACACCATCATCGTCTTGGATGATCTGAAAGCGGTCCTCAGCGCCCACCCCGTCAACCTCGATGACCAGGCGCCCGTAACGGTTCATTTGGGCAAAAGCCTCTGCCATGGTTTCGGCAGCATGACAAACGAGGCCGACAATCGAGAGTTCCTCGAAACCAAAGGCTTCCCCAAAATGCAGGGCCAGCGCCGGCTCGTTGGACAACGCTTTGCCCGCCCGCATGAGCCGCTTGAATTTATCGAACGAGATGCGGTGGTCCGGATCCGCAAGATCGTCTGTGTCAATTTGAGAGTGCTCCATCAACAAACGCTGATCGGCACCTTTTGCCACAGCCAGATCTATTAATGCGTTCGCGTAACCTGCCGAGACCGTTGGCTCAGCCATCCTTCGCGTCCTTGCTGTCACCCGAAGTCATCGTTTTGATCACTATTGTCATGTGCCTTGCATCAAAAACAGGGTACGAAAAGCCCTGGTTGCCATTAGTAGCACTATTGATAGATTTTGCGATGGGCGTTGCGTTGTAAAAAAGAGCTAAAATGATGAAACTTGATGCCGAAACATCTCACCTCCAGCCTGCCTTAGCCGGCCATTCTTCAACCACAGAACAAGGATCGAACACGATCGCCGATATGGCGCTGAAAGCAGCAGCGGCGTTCTGGTTTCTGGTGGCGCTGGTGGGGATGTGGATATTTACCTATTACGTTGCGGCTTATTTCGGCCCGTTAATTTTAAACGGCGGGCTGGAAGGCTTGGCTGAAACCCATCTCCCAAAAGGGTACATCCCCGGTGACATCATCGGCAATCTGGCGATGGCATTGCATCTGGCGGTCGCGGTTATTGTGATGGGCTTCGGGCCGCTTCAGCTGGTGCCGCAAATCCGCGAGCGCGCACCGGTCTTTCATCACTGGAACGGGCGAATATATCTGGTCAGCGTTGTCGCGACCAGCATTGCCGGGATCTACATGGTTATGACCAGAGGCACGATTAATGGCGTTGGCCTGATCGGTCTGAACACCGGGATTGTCTTTAACGCTGTCTTGATCTTCGTGTTTGCGGCGCTAACGGTGCGCTATGCAATTGCCCGCAAGATTGACATTCATCGCCGCTGGGCCATGCGGCTTTTCCTGACATCGGCAGGTGTCTGGTTCTTCCGGGTCGTGTTGATGGCGTGGTTTATTGTGACCGGCGGTGTTGGTATTGATAACGAGACCTTCACCGGTCCGTTTCTGAATTTCCTCGCTTTTGGTCAATATTTGGTGCCGCTAGTGGTCTTTGAGCTGTATTGGCGCGTGCAAGTTAGCGCGTCCGCGATGGCCAAGTTCGTCATGGCAGCTGGTCTGTTTGTCCTGACAGGTCTGATGGGCCTGGGCATTTTTGCAGCGACCATGGGTATGTGGATGCCGGCGCTGCAGGGGTAACGAAAAGCCGGTAGCCTTTGGATCAATCGCCGACGATATTGGTGATCTTGTCGTTGTCGATATAGGGATCCTTAAGCAGGATCTCGATGAGATCTGCCTGGTTGTTTGTATTATTCATCAGTACATCATCTGATGACATGTGTAATGTGCTGAGTGCCTCGTTGCCAGCTTCAGGATCGAAGCTCGCCGTGAACCGGTCCTTTGACATCTGCTCCCGGAAAATATCAGCGCCATAGGTAAAATTTTTCAAGCTTGATTCGATGTTGCCCCGGGGGATGCCGTAGTCAGCGATATCATAGCGGCTAAGATAATATCCTTTGTCCAGTGGCCCCGCTGTCGTGAACGGAAAGTTTTCATTGAAATTCGACAGAGCCTGCAGGCTTGGCTGTGGACCGTCGAAAAGGGCCAACGTCTGAAGACCGACGCAATTTGAAATTTTGTTGTCGAAACAAGCACTCGGTTTCATCACCATGTTAAAGCCGCTACTGGTTCTTGCAGCAAGAATGGTTTGTCCGTTCTCCAACGTCGCGGTTTGCCAGGTCAGTCCCAACTCGGTCAAAACGGGGCCAAGATTTACAGCATCAAAATTTTTGACGCTTCGCTCACGGTCGGGAAGGTTGTTCAATTGCAGGGCAAAGGCAGGCGCGCCTAACAAAAACCAGACAGACAGCAGGCCAGCTGTTGTTTTGATACTGACGTTTTTCATGATTTTGCCCCTTATAGTTGCACGCATAACAGTTTTTCACCCTTCGCAACCTTGATGGTAGGCACCGGGGCGGAGGCTGTAAACCTGTATTATTTGTCTGACCGGACCCCCTTTTGTCGGGTGCATCCGATCTCGGCAAGCTTACGGCAAAAATGCCGCCATGCCCTGATTGGCCAATGCATCAGCGCGCTCGTTACCGGCGTTGCCGGCATGGCCCTTGACCCATTTCCAGGTGATCTTATGGGTCGCGACAAGTTCATCGAGCAGCAGCCACAAATCCTTGTTCTTGACCGGTTTTTTCTGGCTGTTCTTCCAGCCACGGGCCTTCCAGCCCTCGATCCATTCTGTCATGCCTTTCATCACATAAGTAGAATCCGTGTGCAGAGTGAGCTGCGATCCTTGTGGCAAGTATTCAAGTGCCCGGATCGCGGCCGTCATTTCCATACGATTGTTGGTGGTCTCTGTCTCGCCGCCGCACAATTCTTTTTCTTCGCGGTTGTGAAGGATCAAGGCACCCCAGCCGCCAGGGCCGGGATTACCAGAGCAGGCACCATCCGTGTAGACATGAATTTTGTCAGCCATCAATGATATCCGTTATATCTGTCTCACGGTGAAAACGTGATTTTGCCAAATATTCAAGAGGATCTTTTACGCTGACAAGGGCGGCAGGGTCCTGATTGAGCCAGTCATAAAGCCGGGTCAGCAAGAAGCGTAGCGCGGCGCCGCGACCGAACAGCGACAGAGCGGCGCGTTCAGCCGCTGCCAGCGGTCTGATCTGCTCGTAAGCGGCGAGGAACGCCCGGGCGTGCGCCGGCAAAAAGTGATGTTGCGCATCGAAGGCCCAGGCATTCAAGCTGACGGCGAGATCGTAGGCATAAAAATCCGTGCAGGCGAAATAGAAGTCGATGACACCGCTGATCTCTCTACCCGTGAACAACACATTGTCGGGGAACAAATCGACATGAACGACCCCGCGCGGCAGGGCAGTCAGGTCCGGCCAGTGGTTTTTCAAAAAAACCAGTTCTGCTTTGATATAATTTGTCAGACCTGCTTGGCAGCTATCAGCCTGGTCGCCGCATTTGCGCACCAGCTCGGTCCAACCAGTAATGGAGAGGTTATTTTCGCGCGTCTGGTCAAAGTCTGATGTTGCGAGTTGTAGATGCGCCAGCATGGCGCCGCCGGCAGCGCAATCGGATGGGGACAGCTCAGTTTTTGCCTCGCCGTCAAGAAAACTGATCAGCGCCGCCGGGCGGTCATTGAGACGCCCGAGATAATTGCCATCCTTGTCGGCGACCGGACCAGCCGTTGGCAGACCCTTGCTGTCCAGATGGCGCATCAGGGATATAAAGAAGGGCAGGTCGCCCTCGCAGACCCGTTTTTCATACAAGGTCAGGATCAAGCGGCAGCGATCTGTCTCAAGATAAAAGTTGGAATTCTCAACGCCTTGTTCAATGCCGGTAAGCTGCCGCGGCTTGCCGACGTGATAATCTGCGAGAAACGCGTTGAGGTCTGCCTCGGAGACTTTCGTGTAAACGGCCATCGCTCAGGCAGTCAGCAACCGAGGGATCTTGAAGGTAACGTCTTCTTTGGCGGTTTCGATCGTCTCCAAAGTGATGTCATAGCGTGCCCGCAAAGCGTCGATGACCTCCTCGACCAGATGTTCCGGTGCGGAGGCGCCGGCGGTGACGCCGACGGTGGCCGGGCAAGTCGCTTCAAGCGCTGCCCAATCGACTTCGGATGCTTCTGCGGCGAGGACAGAAAATGAGCAGCCATGTCGCTCGCCCACTTCGACCAGGCGTTTTGAATTGGATGAGGTCTCGGCCCCGACGACGATCAGGGCTTCGGCGCGCGCGGCGATTGCCTTCACCGCTTCTTGCCGGTTGGTCGTGGCGTAACAGATATCTTCCTTGTGCGGCATTTGGATAGACGGAAAGCGGCGCTGCAGAATGTCGACAATTGCCGCCGTGTCATCGACGGATAGGGTGGTTTGGGTGACGTAGGATAGCCTTTCGCGATCGCGCGGCGTGAACGCTTCGGCATCTTGCTCAGTTTCGATCAGGGTGATCTCGCCGTCTGGCAATTGGCCCATGGTGCCGACAACTTCCGGATGCCCGGCGTGGCCGATCAACAGGATTTCAAGCCCGTCACGCTGGTGGCGGTCAGTTTCTACATGTACTTTGGAGACCAGCGGACAGGTCGCATCGACATAAATCATGTTGCGCCTTTCGGCTTCAGCAGGCACGGATTTGGGAACACCATGGGCCGAGAAAATCACCGGCCGGTCGTTCGGCGCCTCGGCAAGCTCGTCGATGAATACCGCCCCCATGTCACGCAATCTGTTTACAACATGGTCATTGTGAACAATCTCATGGCGCACATAGACCGGCGGGCCGAACTTATCGAGGGCCCGCTCAACGATCTCAATTGCCCGGTCAACCCCGGCGCAAAATCCGCGCGGGGCCGCCAGAAGTACAGTCAGTTGGCGTTTTTCCATGGACAGTCTTTCATCTGAAAAGCCATTGCACGTCATTTAATAAGTGGCTACCAGTGCCGCATTGTAAAGGCCCTGGCAACATGGCAAGCTGAGGGCCGTTTAACAGTATTGGGTGACTTAATGAAACGGATTGCAGCAAGAACCGGTGTATTTTTCTCTCTGGCCATGATCACGACGCTTGCCGCGTGTTCCACTGACGGACAGGAGCGGTATCGTGCCTCTCAAGAGCGTAACCCGGCACCTTGCCCGAATATCATTGTGCTGCAGGAAGCTGGCCGCATGATCGAATTCAACGGCGAACAGACGCTGGAAAATATCGCTTATAGCGGTGAAATCACGGGCGTCCGCGGGACTTGCCGGTATTTTGCCGGCGAGCCGATCAAAATGGAAATCGAGCTTGATATGGCGTTTGGCCGAGGCCCAACGGCGGACGCAAATATAAAGAACGTCAACTATTTCGTCGCCGTGACGCGGACCAACCGAGACTTGATCGCCAAGGAAGAGTTTACCGTACCGGTTAAATTCAATCGCAACCGGACCATCGTCGATATCTCCGAAACCATCAAAAATATTACGATCCCGCGTGCGAATGATACGATTTCGGGGATCAATTTCGAGATTGTTGTGGGCCTGTCCTTGACCCAGGATCAGGTGATCTTCAACCGGTCTGGCAAAAGTCTGAAATTCCCGACGCTGCAAAAGTAAGAAGGCCACAAAATTGGCAATCGTCTCTTTGATCGACCGCCTCTCTCACATTGTCGGGGCGGCCTTCGCCGCAGAGTCTCTCGACCCGGCGTTTGGTCGGGTCCAGGTCTCCGACCGGCCTGATCTTGCACAGTTTCAATGCAACGGCGCCCTTGCCGCTGCCAAACAGGCAAAAACAAATCCTCGGGCGATCGGTGAAGCGGTGGCTGCCCGGCTGAGCGGCCGGGAGGTCTTTAGCGATGTGTCGCTGGCCGGTCCAGGTTTTGTCAATTTGACCCTGAATGACGATTATCTGGCTGGGATTGTCAACGAGATTGCCGCCGATGACAGGCATGGCGCCTGGGCCTCACCGGCGCCGCAAAAAGTTGTCCTCGACTATGGTGGTCCAAATGTTGCCAAACCCTTGCATGTGGGACATCTGCGGACCGCGGTGATCGGCGAAAGTCTGAAACGCCTGATGCGGCTCGCGGGCGACACCGTCACCGGTGACATCCATCTTGGTGACTGGGGCAAACAGATGGGCCAGCTGATCATGCAAGTGAAACAGGAAATGCCCGACCTGCCATATTTCAACGCTGCGTTGGCAGGGCCGTACCCTGATGAAAGCCCGGTGACGCTTGCTGATCTGGCGCGCCTCTATCCATTGGCCGCCGCTGCTTGCAAGGCTGACCAGACGCGGGACGTCGAAGCACGCAGCGCAACGTCTGACCTGCAGGCCGGCAGGCCCGGGTATCGTGCTCTGTGGCAGCACTTCATTCAGGTTTCCCATGCGGGCTTGAAACGGGAGTATGATGATCTTGGCGTGAGCTTTGATCTTTGGCACGGCGAATCTGATGCGCATCCCTATGTTGAGCCGTTGATCAAGCTGCTTGAGGACAAAGGCTTGCTTGCCGATAGCGAAGGCGCGCGCGTCGTCGTGGTTGCGCGTGAGGCTGACAAGAAAGATATTCCGCCGCTGATCATGATCAGCCAGGACGGCTCGGTTTTGTATGGCTCGACTGATCTTGCGACGATCATGGATCGCACGCAAAATCTTGATCCGGATATCATGTTGTATGTCGTCGATGCCCGCCAGGCGCAGCATTTCGAACAAGTCTTCCGGGCAGCGGACAAGGCCGGACTTTTTGCCGAAGACCGGCTTGAGCATCTCGGCTTTGGCACCATCAATGGTCCTGACAACAAACCGTTCAAAACGCGAGACGGTGACGCGCTGCCGTTACGGGTGTTGCTTGACCAGATGAAAGATGGGGCGATCGACCGGGTGACCACAAGCCTTCAAGATAAGGGCTTCAGTCAAGAAGAGCTTGCTGACATATCGGCGAAGGTCGGCATGGCGGCGCTCAAATTTGCGGATCTTTCCAATCCCCGAACGACCAATTATATTTTTGATGTCGACAAATTCCTGTCGTTTGAAGGGAAAACCGGCCCCTATCTGCTTTATGCTGCGGTCCGGATCAAATCCCTTCTGGAAAAGGCTGGCGGCGCGCCAGAGGCAGCGCAGATCATGGTCACTGATCCCGCTGAGCGCGATCTGGTGCTCGCCCTTGCGGCATTTGCCCCGGCGATGGCGACTGCCTACGATAAGCGCATGCCACATTTGCTGTGTGATCACGCTTACACGCTCGCACAGGCATTCTCGAAGCTTTATGCCAGCTGCAGAATCATCGATGAATCCAATCATACTTTGCGGGCTTCCCGTCTGGCGCTCGCGCTGACAACCGGCCAGCAACTAGAATTGCTGCTGCAAACACTCGGCATCGATGTGCCTGACAGAATGTAGCTTGCCACTGGCACTTTTGGCCAGTGACGCCCCAGAACACGGCGATTTCCTAGCAAATTGTGACTTCTGTGCGACCCTTGTGGAAAACAGCGTCAAATCTCACGCGCTTGACTGATTCATATATGGACAAACTGTATAAAAATTTGGACAAGTGACATATTCCTGTTGTGTCTTGGGACGAGAGCCGTTGGGTAGCGGCTGTAAGTCGCAATCAGGTTATCGTAAATTTCAGTCATTCTGGGGACAGTTCAATGAAACTTTCAAAATCACTCGCAGCCGGCGCAGCCGCTTTCGCTCTCTCAATTGCATGGGGCGGCGCAGCGATGGCGCAATCGACGACCGGTTCAATCAGCGGCGTCGTAACAGATGAATCAGGTGCGGCGTTGCCGGGCACCACCGTCACTATTATAGACACGCGGACAGGTGTGAGCCGGACAGCCATCACAAATGCGAATGGCCAGTTCTCGTCACGCAACCTGCCGGTGGGCGGACCCTACACAATTACAGCCGGGCTTGAGGGCTTTCAGGGCGAGCGCCTTAACGGTGTTTCCTTGACCGTTGGTAGTACGACGAACCTTTCTTTCGATCTGGCGATTGCTGCGGCGAGTGAAGACGAGATTGTCATCACCGGCACCAGAAGCGTCATTGCTGATATTGCAACCGGTCCAGCCGCCGTCTTCGATTCAGCCCAAATTACCGACCTGCCTTCAACCAACCGCGATATCAGGGACATCATCCGGGTTGATCCGCGCGTGTTCATCGATGATACCAATAACGGCGCGATCGAATGTGTCGGCACCAACAACCGGGTCAATTCACTAACCGTTGACGGTGTTGTTCAAAACGACAATTTCGGTCTCAATGCCAATGGCTTTCCGACCCAGCGCCTGCCATTCCCATTCGATATTGTTGAACAAATTTCCGTGGAACTGGCGCCGTTTGATGTTGAGTATGGCAATTTCTCCGGTTGTAACGTCAATATCGTTTCAAAATCAGGCGGCAACGAGTTCGCGGGCAAGTTCTTCGTCGATTACACAAGTGACAACTATCAGGGCGACAAAATTGAGGACACTCAGCTGAATATTGCGCCCTTCGATGAATACCAGTTTGGTGGCGTTCTGACCGGGCCGCTGATCGAAGACAAATTGTTCTTCACACTGGCCTATGAGAAGTTTGAAGGTGAGGACACGAACAATATTGATCCTTCTGTCCTGACTGCCCCGTTCGTTGCCGAACTCAACCGCGCAATCCAGATTGCCAATGATGTATACGGCTTCGATGCAGGTAGCCTCCCAGGGGCTTCTTTCGCCGTCGAGGACGAGAAGTTTTTTGCCAAAGTCGATGCTTATCTCAACGACCAGAACCGGCTTGAGGTCCAGTATCAAAAAACCGAAGGCAACAATGTTATTCCGCAAAACACCGGCGGCAACGACATCGGTCTGACATCAAACTACTATAATCGTTCAGAGGAGCTAGAGGTCTATACAGCGCGCCTGTTCTCTGACTGGTCAGACAATTTCTCAACTGAAGCAAGGATTTCTTATCAGGAACGTATGACTGGCCAAGTGCCGATCGGTGACGGCGATTTTGCCCAGATCACGATCGCATCAGCCAATGGCGGCGATATCACGCTCGGACCTGACGTCTTCCGGCATGCCAACCAACTTGAACAGAGCACGACCAATATCAAACTCAAAGGGGACTATGTCTGGAATGACCACGTGTTTACCGGTGGTTACGAGTATGACAAGCTTGATGTGTTCAATCTGTTCGTCGCCTTCTCGCAAGGTGATGCGTCCTACAACAGTCTCGATGACTTTGAGAACCAGATGCCGTCGTCATTGTTCTATGCGAACTATTTCACCAACAATGCCACTGATGGTGCTGCGACTTTCTCAAATTCTGTGCACGCACTTTATGCCCAAGATACCTACACAGGTATCCCGGACGTTACCCTGACAGGCGGGTTGCGGATTGATTTGTATTCGGCCGATGATAAGCCGACCTTTAACCCGCGGGTCCAGCAACGTTACGGTTTCCGTAATGACGATAATCTGGATGGCAAGTCAGTTTATCAACCCCGTATCTCGTTTGACTGGACGCCTAACGACCGAACCAACATTTTCGGCGGTGTCGGTATATTCTCTGGCGGGAACCCGTTCGTCTATATTTCCAACAACTATTCGAACACCGGTTTCCTTGGGAATTCGTTTATCGCCGACCCGTTGATCATCAACGGCTTTGACGGGTTCAATCTGCCACAGCAATCACTGGACGGTGTCACTGCGAGCGGCTCCGTTGGTGACGGTTTCGTCAACTTCCTCGATCCGGAATTTGATATTCCAACGGTGGAGCGCTGGGCGCTTGGCGCTAGCCACAATACCGACCTCTCGAAATGGGGATTGGGCGATGACTGGTTGTTCGGGGCTGATATTCTTTATTCGAAGAATAAGGATTCCCTCAACTTCCCGGCGATAAACCTTCAGGTTGTCGGGACGGCGCCAGATGGACGGCCGATTTTTGCCGCCCAGGATCTTCTTGATCCGGATTGTCCAGAGCAGATTTCTGCGACCGGGACGCTGTCGGGTAATTGTGACAGTCGGCTTGGAGGGTCAGGCGACAGTGATTTCATCCTGACAAATTCGACCCGGCCTGATCCGGAATCCCTCTCCTTGTCCGCTTATGTGAAGAAGGATTGGGAGTTTGAGAAACTCGATATCAATATGATACTCGGCTATGCCTACACCGATGCCGAAGACATCAATCCGCTGACGAGTTCCCGGGCGATTTCGAACTTTGAAAACTTCTCGGCCAGTGACTTTAACAACCCAGAAGCAGCAACCTCGAACGCTAATGTTGAGCAGCGCTACACGGCGCGGGTGACGTTTGACTGGGAATGGAAACCAGAGTGGAATACGCGGTTCACTTTCTTCGGTCAGGCGAATGATGGCCGTCCGTTCAGCTACAACTTCGACACACCATTCGGTGATGGTAACCCGCTTTCAGGCGGCAACCTGTTCGGTGACAGTGATGCCTCGGAAGATCGTGGACTGATCTACGTACCTACCGGTGCAAGCGATCCACTGATCAGCCCGCTCAGTAACGCGGCGGAACTCCAGGAATTTCTGGACTTCGTTCAAACATCAGGCCTCAGCGAATTTGCTGGCGGCATCGCACCGCGGAACGCCTTCAGGAGTGACTGGAACGGCAAAGTCGATCTGCGCATCCAGCAAAATATTCCGCTGCCGAAAAAGCTTGGCAACGACCGGTTGAAACTGATCGTCGATATCGACAATCTCACCAACCTGTTGAACGATGAATGGGGCATTTATCGTGGCAACACGTTTGAGTTCAATGTGCCAATCGTTGATGCCGACATTGATTATGTCAACAACCAGTACATCATCAACCGCTTCAACACGCCGCGTGCACAATCGAGAAATATCGGTATCTCAACCTGGGAAATTCAGTTTGGTGCCCGCTACGAGTTCTAGGCTTGCTGAACGAATGCTTAAGGGCGGTCTTCGGGCCGCCCTTTTTTTTGCTCAATTTGGCCAAATTGTTGTACTAGTCTTGCCGATGAGGCCGGGGACCGACAAAGGGCAGAGGTCATGAAAGGCAAATGGGTATTCCACAAGCGGGTCGCACCGTGGTGGCGAGTTTGGGTGTTACTCGGACTTGTTGGTGCCGCTGGCTATCTGGTTTCGACCACCGGGGCAGGCGCACAAGACAACAGTTTTTCTGAGACCAGCAGTCTACCAGATATCGACCCCTTCACCGCGCTTCTGACGCGCCGCGGGCCGAGCGCTGTGCGGCTCTCGAGCCGGGCCCCGCAGCTTTATCGGACCACACAAGGCGAGCGCAGTTTCACCTTTCAGGTGAACGGCCAGAACGGTCTCATCCGTTTTCACTGCGCTCCCGACGACAGCACGCTTGAATGTGACCTACTTGACGGGCTGCCTTTTGAGGAAATTCATCTGTTACAGGCAACGCGCAGCCCGCGCGGTGATGTCATTTATAAAGATCAAGACGGACATGCCGTTCTTCGGGTCACAGCCACAGGCGGTGCCACGCTGTATGGGTCCGAGCACATGGTGACGGCCGCACAAGCCTCAGCGTTTCTTGATCCCGTTGCCGGGGGCAAGGCGGTGCTGCCGGTTGTCGGACAAGCAGATATGCTGATGCCGCAAGTCATTACCGATGAAATGGTGCGCGAGCGGATGCGGCGGGCGTCCGAGTTAATGGCAATCCGGCACGCGCTGCTGCTGACATTTATGTCCTCGACCCCAATTGACGACGATCGGACAGTTCTTGCCGACACCATCCTGACCACTGCCAAGGCGATTGATATGGTCGCCGGCGACGAGCTTGGCGCCCGCGTAATCGGCGAAAGGCTGCAAACAGTCGCGATCGAACCAGGGCCTGACGCGGGGCTTGACTTCAATGATTCCGTCTTGACGATTACCTACAACCGCTCCCAAGGTATCCTCGGGCGGCCGTCTTCGGTCACAATCTCACGATTTCTTGAGGGTGTCCTGTAACTTTCTGGTGACAATTTGTCGCGAAGTTGCCGCAAACGGGTCTCCAGCGTGCCCTATTCATTTAATATTTAGGCCGTTGGAGATAACCTAAACGACGATGAAGAGGCGTATGTTCACACTACCTGCCATGTTTGCCGGCGTATTCCTGGTCGCTTCCGGGCCAGCGCCGGCTATCGCCGTCCTGGCCGATGACCGGCCGCTGTCCGAACAGCGGGTGCGTCAGGCAGAAGAGCGGCAATTGCAGCAGGAAGTCGCCTTTACCTCAAACCAGTGCGGTACTGCCATCAGAGCCAGCATCAACTGGGGGGCGTCCTCCAGCTGGCCGAACGCTGGCAAGGGGATCGCCAAGGCCTGTGACGGGGCGCTCAGCGCCGTTGAAGCAATTTGCCGCTCGGGTGATGCCAATAAGGTGAAATCGAAGATCAGATCTTTCCAGTGTTCCGGTAACGGCTCCGGGCCGTCCTTGTCCGGCTCCACTCTTCGCTACGGCGCTCGTCCTGGGTCAAACGGTTTCAGCCAAACCAGAAGCTATCTCGAGCGCGCGCTTTAAGGCACCCCACTGACAGTCCTTATACAACAGTGTTGCTCTTGATCAAAAGCGATCCTTGCGCTGACGGATTTCTGCAAAAATAGCCACTGGATCTGCGCTGCTCATATTAAGTGCCGCCGCCACCGTCGCTTGATCTGCGCGCAGGAATGGATTGCTCGCCTTTTCCTTTGAGATTGTGGTCGGTACCGTCGGCACTCCGTCGCGGCGCAGGGCGTTGATTTGCGCACTATGCAGTTCAAGCTGTGCGTTGGCCGGTTCGATCGTAACGGCAAACCGGGCATTGGCCTGCGTATATTCGTGGGCGCAGAAGATCTGCGTCTCGTCTGGCAAGGCGCGGAGTTTTTTTAAGGATGCCCACATCTGCGCTGGCGTTCCCTCAAACAGGCGACCGCAACCAAGCGCAAACAATGTATCACCGACAAAGGCAACCCGCTTGTCCGCCAAATAATACACAATATGCCCTGATGTATGACCGGGTGTTTCAATCACCCTTGCGTCAGTTTTGCCCAAGCGCACATTGTCGTTTTCGCTGACAAATCGGTCGGCGCCGGGAATTTTGCCTTTTTCAGCAGCAGGGCCAATGATTTCGCAATCCCATAGTTTTTTCAGCGCAAGATTGCCGCCGGTATGGTCGGGGTGCCAGTGGGTATTCCAGATCTGGGTCAAGCGCCATTTGCGGGCCTCAAGAACCTCGGAAATGGCGCGTGCATCAGGCGTGTCAATGGCGGCGCATTGCCCGGTCTGCGTGTCCCTCACAAGGAAACCGTAATTATCGGCAAGGCAGGGAAACTGACAGATTTCCATCCCGAAGAAGTCAAACAGTTTGCTCATCGCGTATCCTTTACGAACGCTTATAGGGTAGGGAATAAACTGTTTGAAGAAAAGAAACCTGGGAGCCGCCGATGCGCACGGATGTGCTTGAGATTGACGCTTTTTATGATTCTGCGCTGGGGCTGGCAGCGGCGGGCTTCATCTGCGCCCGCCTTGAGGAGGCTTGGGGTCCAGCGACAGGCTTGCGTGTTGCCGGATTTGGCTATGCGCTGCCATATTTCCCGGTTTTTGCACAGGCCGAGCGTTGTCTGTCGCTGATGCCTGAAGGGATGGGGATCGTCTCCAATGCCAGCGACAATTCAGCCTGCCTGACCAGTGACACATATTGGCCGCTGCCGGATGCCGCGCTCGACCGGATTTTGATCATTCATGGTCTTGAGGAAGCAGCAGCGCCGCGCCGTTTGTTGCGCGAAGCCTGGCGCGTACTGGCCGATGATGGCCGGATGATCATTGTTGTGCCGAACCGGCGCGGCCCGTGGGCGATGATAGAGACGACGCCGTTCTCGGCCGGTCGGCCCTACCTGCGCGGGCAGCTCGACCGGCTCTTGAAATCGGCAATGTTTACACCGGCAGCCTGGAGTTCGGCGCTGTACTTCCCGCCCGCAGGGATGGGTTTTTTGTTACGCGCCTCGCGCGCCTGGGAGCGTGCGGGTGAATATCTGTGGTCTGCCTTCGCCGGGGTCACGCTGGTTGAAGTGCACAAAGAAATTGCCATCCCGGCAGGCGGTAGCAAGCTGGAAGTGCTGCAGCCACGGGTGTTGCGACCAGCAGTAACACGGCGCAGTGCTGACAGCTTGCATCAGCCGCACAGTTAAGCGAAAAAGCAAGATTGACCTTCCCTTTCTACCAGGCCCAAAATTGGATTGTAAGTAAATGACGTCCACTGATCATACCAAACTTAAATTTGATCAGGTTTGCATCATCGGCATTGGCCTGATCGGCTCTTCGCTCGCACGTGCGGTGCGAGAGAACGGTCTTGCCGACAGGCTGGTTGGTTGTGACCAGTCCCGAAGCGTTTGTGACGAGGCAATCAAGCTTGCTGTGGTCGATCAAGCAACACCAGAGCTTGCCGAAGCAGCTGCCGGCAGCGATCTGATCATCGTATCGACACCCGTGGGTGCAATTGCTGAAGTATTGAAAACACTCGCCGATGCCGCACCCGCTGGCGCCGTCATAATGGATGTCGGCTCGGTGAAGGGCTCGGTGACGGCGGCGGCTGCGATTTTGCCCGTGAGCCTTCATTTTGTACCTGCGCACCCGGTCGCCGGGACGGAAAAATCAGGACCGGCGGCAGGGTTCGCCGGCTTGTTTCAAAATCGCTGGTGCATTCTGACACCGCTCGAGCGGCAAGATGAAGCCTATCAGGTGGCTGTCGACAAAATCGATGCCCTATGGCACGCGATTGGCTCAGATGTGGTGCGAATGGACGCTGCGCATCACGACCTGGCACTTGCTGTTACGTCACATCTGCCACATCTGATCGCTTACACGCTGGTTGGGGCAGCCGATGACCTGGAAAGCGTCAATGAAGCGGAAGTTGTTAAATACTCCGCAGGCGGATTTCGGGACTTTACGCGGATTGCCGCCTCTAACCCGGTTATGTGGCGCGATGTGTTCTTGCACAACAAAGACGCCGTGCTCGAAGTGCTGGGCCGGTTTTCCGAAGAGTTGGCCGTCATGCAGCGCGCCATCCGCTGGGGTGATGCCGATACGTTGGAGAAAGCCTTTACGCGGTCACGCAGTCTGCGCCAGGCAATTATCGAAGCAGGGCAGGATTCAGCCGAGCCAAATTTTGGTCGTGACACCAAGAAATAGTTTTAGTTCAGTTGTTCTAGCCGCGCGATGGTGGCGCCCCCGAAAGGCGTTTTGACCTGTACTTCACCATCCTTGAGCAGCAAAGGCAGTTTCATCTCATTCCCCATCATGGCAGCGAGTGTCTTTAAGACATCGTCGGCTGTCTTGGCCTCGTCTGCTGAAAGCACGCCATGACGTGTCAGGATTGACAAAATTGCCTGATGGTTGGTGAGGCTTGTGTCGATCTGGCCGGCGGGATAGTTCTGTCCATCCACATAGAGGTTACCAGTTATAAAAACCTTCGATGGCGGTGTATCATCACTGTCGGTAATGCTCAGACGAAAACTGTCGATCAAAACCTGACCTTCTTGCTGCTTCCAGGCGCTAAATCCGACATTGTCCGATGCAGCCGCAAGAAAAGCCTGAAACGCGGTTGCCCGAACGCCCCCGTCAATGAAGTTGATGATAATGTCAGCATCTGCCGCGCCGCCGCTTAGGACAATTTTTTGCCCTTCCATCGCGAAGCTGCCGACGTCAGTTGACTCACCTGTTTGTTTGCCGCTCGAGATCTGTGTATTAGCACGCAAGCGACCGATCTGGAATTTCGTGAAACCAGAGGCGGAGCTGCCGCCTTCAGGAACCGCTTCAACATCATGCAGTTCAAACGCGGTGCTGGTTTGTGACAGGCTAGATCTGATAGACGATGATGTTATCTGCCAATATTCGGCCAACCCATTAGTCGTGACACGGATTTTCTGTTCACCGTTGGGGGTCAAAACGAGGCGGGTCGGATTATACGGGAGGGTGTCAACATAGAGGGTTTCCGCCTGCCACTGCCAGCCCTCCTGATTGTTGCCATAAACAGGCACTTCCAGTTTTGCCCGTAGCAAAAACGGGTACCCCTGAATGTCGATCGCCCCGTGCTCGACAGTCATGCCGCGACTGCGTTGATCATCTATCCAGGTCGATACTTCCTTGTCCATCATGCCCGCGCCGATGAACCAGACGATCGTGTAGGCAATGAAAACAAAAGCGCCAAGCGCCAGCGGCACGTACAACATCAAGCGATTGGCGCGCTTGCCATGGTCAGCGGTAGAATGGGACGTGGTGGTCACGGTTGGTGGTCTCCTAAATGAGATGAATCATAGACCGCTTTTTCTTCTGGTTCAGATCTTGCGCCGGCTTGCTCGGCCGAAGGCACAGGCACCATCCCTGCCAGATGAAGTGACGTTGTTTCAATCGCGGTTTCAAGCTTTTCCATAAATGCTTTGCGTTTAAGGCCAGGCTCAATCGGCTCCTCAAAGCTCATTGTAATTCGGCCAGCTTTCTTAACAACGCTCGGATATTGCCAGAACAGGCCAGCATTATGCGCAACCGGAATGCAGGGAATTTTGAGCGCACTATAAAGGCCCGCGACGCCCGGATGATAGCGGCTGCTCGTGCCGGGCTTTTGCCGCGTGCCTTCAGGGAAAATTACGATCTGAAAACCTTCAGCGGCTCTGGCTTTGGCTTGTGTCAGCATTTCGCGCATGGCAGCTGAACCAGCTTCACGGTCGATACCGATGAACCCGCAGGACCGACAGAACCACCCGAATACTGGAATGTTGAAGAGCTCTTTTTTGAGAATGATACACGGCTTTGGTAGAATGATCGCCAGCGCCATCGTTTCCCACATGGACTGGTGCTTCGCAGCGATCAGAACGGCCTGGTCTGGAATCCGCTCTGGATGCAAAATCTGGTGATCGAGCCCACAGATCAGTTTCAAACTGCCGAGCATGGCGCGGTTCCAGGCGCGCCCGACAATGAGCGCCCATTCTCTATTGAACAGGCTGAACCAGAACACCATCACTGTCAGGATCGCGCTCATGGGCATGACCAGATTGAAAACAGTAGATCTGATTAGGGTCAGCATGGGGAAGCAAATAGCCTGTCAGTTCACTGGCAGCAACTGTCCAGCTTTGACGGCGATGAATTTCATATATTCCGTGATCAGGATGCGCCAGGCGTGGATTTGCGTAAACCAGCCGCTTTCCGGCGCGGTTTTGGAGGCAACCGGATAAGCGATAATTTCGACCTCCGGCAGGAGCGCCCTAATCTCTAACACCGCGCGCGGCACATGGTAGTCCGTTGTCACCAGGATAATATGCCCATAATCATGCCCTTGGACCCAGTCGCGTGCTTCAACAGCATTGCCTTTGGTGGTCTGTGCCCGCTGACCAAGATCAACGCAGCACTCGAATAGGTCCGTGGCGCCGTCGATGCGGGCCGCCAGCTCCTGCTTTTTGGTTTCCGGATGGACACCCGAAATCAGGATCTTGGCACCGGCTTGGGTATCGAGCAGCATGATCGCCGCCTTGATTCGTGATCCGCCGCCGCCTGTAAGGGCAACAATGCCGGTGTCCTCCCGGCTTAAATTGCCGATCTCACTGGCAATACCGAGGTCGCCCTGACGCGGCAGGCTGGTCACGAACCAGATAAAACCACCGAACCACAAGATCACGCCGAAAATACATATTCGCAGCACTGTCTGCATGTACTTTGTCCGTCCAAGCTGCCCTGCCAGCGAGCTTATCGCAACTGGCAGCAGACGCAAATGGCAGATTTGGGGGCGAAAATGTCGTTAACCATCCGCCCACATCCGGGTCAGCTCCAGAACCGCGAACATCAGCCGCTTGGCCTCAGGGCTTGTCTCGCCTTTCGCCTCGACCATATCGTCATATGCGTGCCAGATTTCGCCGATCACCTTGCGCTGGGCCGGATCGGCGATATGACTTTGGATCCAGGTCACAACAGCGATGCGCGCGCCGCCTGTCACCGGCGTAACACGGTGATAGAGCCGTGTTGAATAAACCACCGCGCCACCTGCAGGCAGTTTGATTTCGTGATCCCCGAAATCGGTTTCCAGGACGAGCGCGCCGCCATCGTAACTGTCCGGGTCCGACAAGAACAGCGTCATCGACATATCTGTCCGCACAGGTCCTTTGTGATGCATGAATGGCGCATCTAGGTGTGATTTGTACTCCATCCCATCCTGATATTTGGAAATCATCGGCGGCATGATGTTTTTGATCATCACGTTGTCCCGCACAACGTCTGAGCGGTTGAGCGCGCTGCGGACAATCTGTGAAAGGGAATTGAGATCAGGCCCCTGCGGAACATATTGCAGGTTGTTTTTGTGGCCACCGGGCATGCCGCCGGTGGTCGTAGTGCCATCGTCAAATGCTGCCCGCTCGGCCATTGTCTGAAGCGTTGTTAACTCGTCTGCGCGCAAAAGGTCGGGGATCGTTAAGAACATGGGGTTGGCTTCAGCTCAAGTTGCGGGCGGCCAGAGCTGGCCGTTGCCGCTTCAAAGACGTGATGTCCTTCATGCGTAAGGACCGCCTGAAGAGCTTCGCGAACATGAGGGTCGTCATCAATGATCAGAATATTCAGCATACAAGGAAGCCTATTTTTTGGACTGGGTGAGGTGATCGGATAGCTGCACAATGACCTGGCTGAATGTGGAAAGATCAGCCTCTCCAATCTGACCGAGCGCGCCGGCGAGCCGGTAAAGCGGATCTTGCTCGAGTTTCTCGCGGCCAAGCGGTGTGAGGGAGTATAGGACACTGCGACGGTCAGCGGGATTTTGCCTTGAACTTACTAACCCTCGGCGCTGTAACGCGGTTGCTGCCCGGCTTGCGGTGCTCGTTTTTACATCCAAAAAAAGGGCGATACCGGTGACGGTTCTTGCCCTATCACCAGCCAGGCTCAGAAAACGCAAAACCGGCCATTGGGCTGGCTGGATCACCATCGGACCCCGGTCTTCGTAAACCGCGCGGGCAACCTGCTCGTAAATGGATGCAAGGCCGACAAGCTGTCTGTTGGGGAGCTGCGTCAATTTATTCTTCGTTATCACTGCTGCCAGCAACAATATGACCGTTTTGCCCCGCAAGTCCAGCAAAACAGGTTGCAATTCAGGACCGGGTAGCGATTCTTTTTGCCGGTTGTGCCGTTTTGAAAGTGTTATTGGCAACGCAAGCAGCCATGACCTCGGCCCCTCCTGCGGTGCGGGTTCAGCAATAACCATTGCTCTTGCGCTCCGCATTTCGGCTACGCCATGGCGCTCAAAAGCGGCTGGCGAGGGTTCGCAGAACTGTCGTCCTGGCCGTCCAGGCGGCAACAAGGCAGGTGATCAACGGCACGATCAACAGCCAGAAAAACATGCCACTGTCATTGGAGATTGCAGGCAGGAAATAGCTGCCGGTGATCCGCTGCCCCAGCGCGGTGGTCAGGATGATGATTGCAAGGACCGCAACCCCCATACCCACCACGGCACCGCGAAAACCCAGAATCAGAAAACGGCGTTGGACTTCAAGGGCGATGAACCGGTCGGTCGCGCCAACAAGATGCAGGACATCGACAATCTCCCTGTTGGCGGCAAGGCCTGCCCTCGTCGCAAACACAATGACCGTGCACACCGCTCCCATGATCAGCGCAAAGACACTAAACGCGAAAATCTGCGCCGTTCTGGCTGAGGCCGCGAGCGTGTCGTTCCAGGTACTGTGGTCGTCAATGTTGGTGCCAGGCGCAATATCCTTAAGGTCAGCTGCCAGAAGATCGAGATCGGATCTGAGCTCAGGGGTTGCCTCAATGGCAATGAGGCCTGGCACTGGCAAGCTCGCTGGCAGATTACCTTTGCCAAGCCACGGCTCGAGCAGCTCAGTTGTTTCGGTACGTGATAATGCGCGCGCGGAGATAATGCCTCTGGTACCACGCAGGAATTCCAGCGCCTTGTTCGTGTCAGAGGCAATGGTGATACTGTCCTGTCCTTTGATCTGTACCGTGATGGAGCCGCGCAAATCGGACGTCCAGTCGTTGGCCGCTTTTGATACGGCGAAAAAGCCGGCAAGGGACAGGCTGGCGAGAAAACAGATAACGGCAATAACGGCCGTGAGCGGGGCACCAGCGGCACCGGCTTCTGGCAACAATGGTGCCCGTTTCAGCCAAGGGACAATCTGGTCCGCAGTCAGGTGCGGCTTGTCCGGTAATTGCGCCTCTGGATCGCTCGGATACATCAGGCTTGGCCTCTTAAATTTATCGGGTCATGGCGTAGCTCTGGTGCTGATGTATCATCGCCGATGTCAGTCCGCGTCGTATCTTTCAGCGGGCCGTGAAGTGTCAATCGTCCGTCTTTCAAGCGCAAAATGTTCTTCCTCATCCGACGAACGAGCGCCAGATCGTGGGTTGCAACAATAACGCCGGTGCCGAGCTTGTTCAGCTCGACCAGCAAACGCATGATGCGCTCCCCCATTATCGGGTCAACATTACCCGTTGGCTCGTCAGCGAGGATCAGGTCTGGCTTAGAGACGAGGGCTCTGGCCAGCGCTACCCGCTGTTTTTCCCCGCCGGAAAGGGTTGGTGACAGAGCGTCCATCTTACTGCCAAGGCCGACCCAGGTTAACAATTCAGTTACGTCTTGGCCGTACTCCTTTTGGTTAACTCCTGCCACGCGCATGGGGAGAGCGACATTTTCAAAGGCGGTCAGATGATCGAGGAGGCGGAACTCCTGAAATACAACGCCGATGCGGCGGCGCAAGCCAGGCAGATCTTCGCGCGGCAGGCTACACACGTCTTTGCCAAACAGCTCCAAAGTGCCAGTTGTGGGCTTGTGGGCGAGATAAATCATCTTCAGAAGCGAGGTTTTGCCAGCGCCCGAGGGCCCTGTCAGAAACCGGAAATCTCCGTCGCGAATGACGAGATTAAGGTCCTTCAAGACATCCATATGCCCGTCATAAGACAGGCACGCATTGTTAAACTGAACTATCGGTTCCAAGCCCTCTTCCAACCCATCGTTGATGCCGTCGCATACAAGCCTGATTCTGGAACGGAACAGAGATAATGCTGCTGATCTGTCCGTCCTGTTCTACACACTATGAAGTGACCGACGGCAGCATTCCCTCTGCCGGGCGCTCTGTCAAATGCGCTGCTTGTGGGCATACCTGGATGGCGGGCCCGTGGAATCGCAGCAATTACGCCGCGCGCAAGTCTTTTCAGCCAACGCCCGCAGCGCCGCCGAGCACGACATCGAAGCCGGCAACGTATTTCTCAAAGCCGATCAGTGCCTCTCGCGGCGGGGCGGCCCTGGCTGCCCTGTTTGACGATCATGCGTTTGACGAAGATGAGCCGCTGATCGACGGGAAATGTGAGGCGATTGAGGAAAAACAGAACTTTATCAGCATTGAAGAAAGGCTGGTCGCAGCACTGAGCGCAGCGCCGATCGCCCGCCTGATGGAGCAAGAGCCAAAGCCTACCTCGCCATTTCGGCAGGAAATTTCGGCAATTGCAGATGACGCACCACAGGCGGCCCTGCCAGCTTTGGTCGCCAGCGAGCCGGGCGCAAAGCCCATTGCCGGCAGTCAGACCGATCAGCCTGAAAAAAATGCTGCCCGCGACGCCATCGGGAAATTCTCGTCTTACCTGCGACTTGGCGCCGGCTGGACGGTCAAGGCATTCAACCGGCTCGGCGACCGCATCGACGCGTTAATCCCTGATCAGATTTTTGCGCGATCATCAAAAACCAAACCTGTAATGACCCCCGGTGACGAAAAAGTCTCCGAATGGCGCCAACGCGAACGGCGCAAAGCGCGTAACCGGATGACACCGCTGCGCTTTATCGGTTGGCTAGGATGGGCCGCTTCATGCGTGGGTGTCCTCTACACGGTCGTTGCTTATGAAAGAGAGATCACGACGCTCTTGCCACAGAGCAAAGGTATGTATGCGGTTTTTGGCGGGCCCTCAGTGTTCGAACCGGTGATTTTGAAGGATATCAACTATCGCTACGCCTTATCTGACAAGGGACCAGTGATTGAATTGCGCGGCGCTCTGGAACATACGGGCGACAAGCCGGTGATGACGCCGCTCGTTCGAGCTGATGCGGTTGATGCCAATGGCGAGATCTTGACCTCATGGACTTTCAGGATAAAGGGACCACGCCAGCTTTTGCCCAAAATGGAGACACCGTTCCTGACCCGTACACTGGCACCTGCGGGTATTGCCAAGCTGGAGCTCGGCGTTGTACCGGAGGCCGAGCGCGCCGCGATCGAATTGGCGCGGACCGAACAACTTGCCATCACAGGCGCTGACGATACTGGCCAGCAGGTCTTTTTCATGCAAAAGACCACTGTCGGCTGGGACAGTGGCCCGGACGATCCGCCGCCGTCAGCCAAATAGGAAAATCCATGCGCATATTATATACCGAGGAACAAATCGCTCAACGTCTTGAAGACCTCGGGCGCGAGATCGTCGAGTATTTTGACGGACCTTTTACCATGGCGCCGATTTTAACTGGCGGTTTTGTCTTCGGCGCGGATCTTGCGCGCGCGGTCTCAAAGGCCGGCGGCGACGCGAAAATCGATTTTCTGCAGTTGGCCAGTTACGGCGAAAAGCGGATTTCGTCGGGTGTTGTCAAGCTGATCAAGGACTTCAATCGACCCGTCGAGGGGGAGCGGATTTTGCTCGTGGATGATGTGCTTGATTCAGGCCACAGCATATTTTTCGCAACCAAAATGCTGCAGGATCGCGGTGCCAAAGACGTCAAAACTTGCGTCGCCGTCGACAAACATTCAGCCCGCGCCGCACCGGTTAAAGCGGACTATGCTGCTTTTGAGGCCCATGCGGACGATTTCCTAGTCGGCTACGGCATGGATGATGCCGAAAGCAAACGTGGATTGCCCTACATTGCTGCCGTTTGAGGCTTACAGCGCCGCCAGCAATTTGTCGTTGAAACCGTTGAGATACTCTGGAGAAATAATCGACATTTGAACAGCATAGGATTCGCAAGCCATGTTGGCCGAATCCTTGAACTCCTGAAATGAGCCATACTGGGCAGAGTTGCCGAAATGCCAGATCATGTCGCTCGCCAGCTGGTCAAGTTCTGCCTCGCCGCCTGAGAATTTGGCCTTGTAGGCATCGAGCATCACGCTGGCGTGGGCGCGCACGACCTGTCCATATCCGCCGGCGATGCCATGTTCGTCCATTGCTTTGATGTCGGCGGCGTAGAACGCCGCGCATAACGAGACCGCTTTTGCTTGACCGGCGTCAGTAAAGCTGTAGACGCCATTTCCGTCATTAGCGACCGGCCACGCGTCATGGGAATAATCGCCGGCGCTCGCCGTTGCGCCAAGCGCTACTGCTGCAATTGAAACAAATAGGGCACTGCGCATACGAAATCTCCCGCCTGATGACATAATTACTGGCGGGAATTATGCCCAGAATATCGTTTTTGGCAAATGCAAATATCCAGCAGAGTTAACTGTTTTTCCTGCGCGCCGGCGAGGGCACCCTGCAAGCCGAGAAAACACCTGCACCTGAGGCAGATGAAATCTTGCTGATAGGCCGATCTGCGGAATTCCGGCCGCCCCGCTGCCAGGTTTTTGTGTAATACTGACCGGGCACAAGCTGCCAAAAAGAGCCCGACCGATGCTGACACAGAGCCCGCCCTTTGAAGATATTATCCAATTCTGGTTTGTCGAAGCTGGCCCCAAGCACTGGTGGAAGAAGTCAGATGCCTTCGATGATCTGGTCAGGCAACGGTTTTTGCCGACCTATGAGCAGGCGCTGGTCGGGGAAACTGACGAGTGGCGTTGCAACCCATATGGGCGGCTGGCAGAAATCATCGTGCTTGATCAGTTCCCGCGGCATATGTTCCGGCATACAGCGGGCGCTTTTGAAGCCGACAATGTGGCCTTGGTTCTGGCGCAAGAAGCCGTCAGGGCCGAGGCTGATCAGGCACTGTCAATCGATGAGCGCCCGTTTTTGTATATGCCGTTCATGCACAGTGAGAGTGTCAGCGTACATCAAAAAGCATTGCAGCTTTTTGCCGCTGACGGTATGGGGTCAAATCTCGACTTTGAAAAAAAGCATCTGGCGATCCTTGAGCGCTTTGGTCGCTACCCACACAGAAACGCGATCCTCAAGCGTGACAGCACACCCGAGGAATTGGCGTTTCTGAAAGAACCTGGAAGCGGCTTTTAAGTGTGTACGGAATTTATATACAAGCTAGTGCAAGAAGTCGTTAGTTTCGAGAGCGCGCCAGCCACACCGTGAAACCGCAACAGGCAGGGTCATCATTGACATGTTTGATGACATCGAAGCCGTTTTGGTCGAGGAGGTCACAGTATTCGGTGTTACTGAGGCTTGCATGATACAGAGGTTCATTTCGCAACTTGCCGATTGCCTCACCGTCTTCAGCGCCGCTGGTGAAGATCAGGGCTGCGTCTGGCGCTGCGTGCTGCCGGAATATCGGAAACATCTTTCGTTGATCCTCCCGGCACAGATGAAAAAAACTGTTCCAGGCGATCATGCCATTGAATGTGCGGCCCAGTGAGAGTTTTCTCATGTCGGCCGTGAGCCAGTTGCTGTGAAGAAACCGTTTTTTGCAAATGCTGATCATCGAAGGCGACGCGTCGATACCTGTGACGTTGCACCCTTGCGCGATCAAATAATCTGCAATCGGTTCGCCGCCGCCGCAGCCAATATCAAGAACATAGGCATTGCTTGGCAACAGGTCAGAAAATCTGCAGAGCCAAACATCTTCAACCAGCGCCCGCGACCGGTCTTCGTCCCAGGCTTTGGCGTTGCGTTCATAGAGCGGGATAATACCTTCCGGTGTCGCGGTCATGGTAGGAGCCTGCACGACACAAACAGCGCCGTCAAAGCAAACAACCAGGCTTGGTTTTTGCCCGGTTTCTTACCAAAAGTTACATTGCCTCTTTTGCGACATTTGTCGCATATATGCGACATGAACAGGGAGCCTTCATGAAACCGTCACCGACCGAATATGCCCTCCTCAAAGTGCTTTGGGCCAAAGGACAATTGAGTGCCCGCGAAATACACGAAGCAGCGGCAGCGGAACTTGAGTGGTCGCACTCTTCTACCCGCAAGACACTCGACCGGATGGCCGAGAAGGACCTGTTGAAGGTCGTAGAGGCGCATGGTGTGAAGGTTTTTAAACCGGCGATCAGCAAGCTGAAAACCATCGCGGTTATGCTGCAGGATTTTACCGCCCGCGTACTCGAAATCGATGGCTCGCTGCCGGTTACCGCCTTTGCTGACAGCAAGATTCTGACGCAAGACGAATTGCAAGAGCTGCAGGCATTGCTCGAAGCGGAGGACGGGAAATGACCCTTCTTGCCGCAGCGATTGCTTTCGTCCTTGTCTGGTCTGCCTTGGTCTGGGGCTGTGCAACATCAGGCCTGAACGGCAGAGAGGCGTATACTGACTGGCCGTCTTACTGGCGCACACAAATTCTGGTCGCGTTGCTGCCGGTGTTTTTTGTATTCGTCTACACCCTAGTGCCGGGCACTTTGAAGCCTGATTTCGGGTTCCTGCAACTTATCCCGGCACACGCAGCTGTCGTCGAGCCAGGATTGAGCACCGGCGATGCCGCCACAGTTTTTATCAGTCAGTCCCTATTGGTCCCGACATTGGTGGGCTTTGTGATCGCAATCTACGCGATCGGATTGATCTTTAGCCTGGTCCATTTCCTCTATGGAAAATTTCGTTCAGGCCGCATCACAAAGGCTGCCAGCTTTAGGGAAGGTCTTGGCATCTGGGTCACAGATCGGTCGATACCGCCATTCGCGGTCGGCGGCGTACACCCAAAGATTATCTTTCCTGAAAATCTATTGAGCGAGCTGACGCCGGCGCAAGCGCAGATGGTCGTGCGCCATGAACAGGCCCATCTCGATCATCGCGACCCTTTGTGGGCAGAGGTGTTTTATCTTGTGCGTGCGATCTTTTGGTTCAGTCCGTTTGTCCGGGATCTAATCAACCGCTGGCAGGTTTCAGTCGAATTGCGCAGCGACAGCGTCGCACTTGCCGGACAACCACCCGAATTACGTAAGGCTTATGCGGAAAGCCTGATCACGGCCCTTCGTATGCCCGCAGAATTGGCGCCGAGCCCTTCAGCGTCTTTTTCAAACAAACAACTAAGGAGTGAAAAAATGAGAATCAAAAACATCATGCGTGGGGAAAATGGTCGCAGCCATGGCCTTCAATCAAACGTGCAGCTTCTGGTCGCGGCGACAGCGTTGACATTGATCGGTTGCACCAGCGCCGCTGGCGTCAGCACTGCGGCAACCGACGAAAAGGAAAGCCTAGAGACGAAGCGGGTTGTGCGCATCAGTGCGGACGGTGACAACTCATGGGTTCACAAGGCGAGCGACGGGGTCGAGGAGAAGCATCATAAAATAATGATCGAAAAGAACGCTGATGGCGAGATGGTCAAGCAGCACAAAATCATCATGCACAAGGACGGTGAGGTGATTGAGCGCGACTATGGCGATCTAACCGACGCAGAGCGCGCGGAGATTGATCGGGAGCTCGCCCGTGCGGAAGTCGAGATCGAGCGGGCCATGAAAGAGATGGACCTCGCTGAAGGAGAGCACGAGCGCGCTGACGCGGAGATTAAGCGGGTCATCAAAATTCGCAAAGGTGAAGACGGTGAGCTCATGACCGTAGATATTGAGGGCGAATTGGAGCGTGCCAAAGTAGAAATCGAGATCGCCAGAGAAGAGCTTCGCGAAGCGCATGAGGAACTCGAAGAGGAGCGCGCGCGCCTCGCCGACGAAGACTAGATAGGGCGTATACCCTGCTAAATTTTGTGCCCGATGCGATCCGGGCTCTCGTCCCCAGGAAGTCGGGCTCCCCACGGGTCCGGCTTCTTCATTTTTAGCGCATCGCGGTGGCGGGACAAAAGCAGCTGTGCAAAATCTAGTGAGGCGGTTGCACCTTGGAGCGGCGATGTTATAAGCGCGGGTGATGTCCACCCCCGCGCAGCTGCGCGGCCTGCCCGAAGGTCAGCCACATGAACATTCACGAATATCAGGCAAAACAGCTTCTGAAGGAATACGGTGCCCCGGTTGCCGATGGTGTTGCCGTCCTCAGCGCCGATGACGCCGCCGCAAGTGCGAGCTTGTTTGATGCGGGTGTCTACGTCGTCAAGGCGCAAATACATGCCGGGGGTCGCGGCAAGGGTAGGTTCAAGGAGGCCAGCGCCGGCGACAAGGGCGGCGTGCGCATCGCCAAATCCGCAGATGAAGCCGCCGAACAGGCGCGCAAAATGCTGGGCGCAACCCTGGTCACCAAACAGACAGGCGAGGCTGGCAAGGTTGTCAACCGCATCTATATTGAAGCCGGGGCCGATATCGAGACAGAGCTTTACCTTTCAGTTCTCGTTGACCGGCACTCCTCGCGGATTGCTTTTGTGGCATCGACCGAAGGCGGCATGAATATTGAAGAAGTGGCGGAAGAGGCGCCCGAAAAAATCCTGACACTGAGTATTGACCCCGCAACCGGGTTGATGCCGCATCATGCGCGCCGACTGGTCAAGGCGCTGGGCCTGCATGGGGCGACCGCCAAACAAGGCCAAAAGCTGATGGCGATCCTGTATCGTGCGTTTACCGAAAAAGACATGAGCATGCTGGAGATCAACCCGCTGATCGTGACAAAGAGCGGCGACGTTCAGGTGCTGGACGCCAAGGTGAGCTTCGATTCAAATGCCGAATTTCGCCACCCGGAACTGGAGGCCTTGCGCGATCCGAGCGAAGAAGATCCGCTGGAACTGAAGGCAGCCGAATTCGATCTGTCTTACGTCAAGCTCGAGGGGAGTATTGGCTGCATGGTCAATGGCGCCGGCCTTGCTATGGCAACCATGGACATCATCAAGCATTACGGCGCAGAGCCGGCGAATTTTCTTGATGTCGGCGGCGGCGCCTCAAAAGAAAACATCACTGAGGCGTTCAAGATTATTACCTCCGACCCCGGCGTCAAAGGCATTCTGGTGAACATTTTCGGCGGTATCATGAAATGCGATGTGATCGCCGAAGGGGTTCTAGCAGCTGTGAAAGAAGTCGGCCTTGCGGTGCCGCTGGTGGTGCGCCTTGAAGGCACGAATGTCGCGCTTGGTAAGAAGATCATCAACAACAGCGATCTTGCGGTGATCGCGGCCGATGATCTCGATGATGCGGCACAAAAAATCGTCAAAGCGGTGCAGGGATAGGCGTTGACGATTGATGGTCAGTAATATGGTGATGTCACTGCGATCAACCCATTTGTTGAACACTAGATAAAAGATTGCGAAAAGAACCGATGTCCATTCTCGTCAACAAAAATACAAAAGTCATCTGCCAGGGATTAACTGGCTCAACTGGCACCTTCCATACAGAACATGCAATCGCCTATGGCACGAAGATGGTCGGCGGTGTCACGCCAGGTAAAGGTGGTCAGACCTGGGAAGGCTCGGACGTCGCCCTTGGGAAAACGCTGCCGGTATTCGACACAGTTGCAGAGGCGCGTGAGGCAACCGGCGCAGATGCCTCTGTCATTTATGTGCCGCCAGCGTTTGCAGCTGATTCAATCCTCGAAGCAGTTGACGCCGAAATCCCGCTCGTATGCGTCATCACCGAGGGTATTCCGGTGCTCGACATGGTTAAGGTCAAGCGCGCCCTCGAAGGGTCAAAGACCCGGTTGGTTGGTCCAAACTGTCCAGGCGTGATTACCCCTGATGAATGCAAAATCGGCATCATGCCGGGCCATATTCACCGGCGCGGTCATGTCGGTATCATTTCACGCTCCGGCACGCTGACCTATGAAGCGGTCCACCAGACGACGCTTGCCGGCTTTGGCCAGTCGACTTGCGTCGGTATCGGTGGAGACCCGGTTAAGGGCATGGACTTTATTGATGTCCTGGAGATGTTCCTTGCTGATGAACAGACCCACTCGATCATCATGATCGGGGAGATCGGCGGTTCAGCTGAGGCTGATGCGGCCAAGTTCCTTGCCTCCAACAGCGTCAAGAAACCAACTGTTGGTTTCATTGCTGGTGTCACCGCACCGCCAGGTCGCCGTATGGGCCATGCCGGGGCGATTGTCTCTGGCGGGGATGACACCGCTGAAGCCAAGATCGAGGCGATGCATGCAGCCGGGATTGCGGTATCACCGACACCTGCCGCCCTCGGCTCGACACTCGCTGGGCTGCTGCAGGGGTGATCGAGGCAATTGCCGACAAAATTTGACGAAAACAAATATTGCGCCGGTGGACAGGAGTTTTAAGTAAGGGTCTAATGTCTGGCGCAGCAACTGACTTAAACAAGGCGCGCAGCCTTCGCCCAAAATAACGGTAAAAAAAATGGCCCATGACGGCTCACAGGGAGGGGCAGACAGTCTCTCACATAATGAAGCCCTTCTTGAAACGTCGTTTCTGTCCGGCACCAACGCCCTTTATCTCGAACAGCAGCACGCTAAATATGTGAAGGATCCGGCATCGATCGATCCTGAGCTGCGCCAGTTTTTTGACGCGCTTGGCGATGATGAGGCGCTGATCAACAGGAACGCCGAGGGACCAAGTTGGCAACGAGAGGACTGGCCGCACCGTCAAACTGACGAACTGACCGCGGCGCTCGACGGTAACTGGGGTGCGCTTGAGCCGGTTGTCGGCAAAAAAATTGCCGAGAAAAAACCGGGCGCTTCTGCCGATGAAGTGCGTGCAGCAACGCAGGATTCCATCAAGGCCCTGATGTTGATCCGGGCCTACCGCATTCGCGGTCACCTGATGGCCAATCTCGACCCGTTGGGCCTGCAAAAAGTAAAGTCGCACCCAGAACTCGAGCTTGAAACCTACGGCTTTACGGAAGCCGATCTGGATCGCGAAATATATATCGACCATGTGCTCGGTCTCGATTCCGCGACCTTGCGCGAGATCCTCGACATACTGCAGCGAACCTATTGCGGTACATTTGCGGTCGAGTTCATGCACATCACCGATCCGGTGCAAAAGGGCTGGATCCAGCACCGGATCGAAGGTCCGGACAAGGACATTTCGTTCACGCATGAAGGCAAAAAGGCGATCCTGAAAAAACTGATTGAAACAGAAGGAATTGAGAAGTTCTTGCAGGTCAAATATACCGGCACCAAGAGGTTTGGTCTTGATGGCGGGGAAGGCATGGTGCCGGCGCTTGAGCAAATCATCAAGCGTGGCGGTGCCCTCGGCGTCAGTGAGATAAATATCGGGATGCCCCACCGTGGACGACTAAATGTTCTCGCCGGCGTCATGGCGAAACCTTATCATCACATTTTTCACGAGTTTCAGGGCGGCTCGGTAACGCCAGACGGTATCGAGGGTTCGGGCGATGTAAAATATCACCTCGGCGCCTCCTCCGACCGGGAATTCGATGGCAACAAAGTTCACCTTTCATTGGCCGCGAACCCGTCGCATCTCGAAGCGGTCAACCCAGTGGTCCTTGGCAAGTGCCGGGCCAAGCAAGATCTGAACAAAACGGCGAATACAAAAATTCCGCGTACCCACGTTCTGCCCTTGTTACTACACGGTGATGCCGCCTTTGCCGGGCAGGGGATCATCGCCGAAGGCTTCGGTTTGACCGGGTTAAAGGGTTACCGTACCGGCGGCACGATCCACTTTATCGTCAACAATCAGATCGGCTTCACCACCAGTCCGAAATTTGCCCGCTCTTCGCCATATCCTTCAGATGTGGCAAAAATGGTTGAAGCGCCAATTTTCCACGTCAATGGCGATGACCCCGAGGCGGTTGTTTATGCAGCCAAGGTCGCGACCGAATTTCGTATGGAATTCGGCATGGATGTCGTGATCGACATGTTCTGCTATCGCCGCTTTGGCCACAACGAAGGCGATGAGCCATCGTTCACCCAACCATTGATGTACAAGAAGATCGGTAAGCATGCGACAACCTGTGACATCTATGGCAGACGCCTGATTGAAGAAGGCATCATTACCGACCAGTGGATTCACAAAGAAGAGCAGGATTTCCGTCAATTCCTTGAAGATGAGTTCGCAGCTGGTGAGCAATTCAAACCGAACAAGGCAGATTGGCTCGATGGCAAATGGTCAGGGTTCGCGTTGCCAGAAGGTGATGAGCGGCGCGGCGACACAGCTGTGGATGAACAACGCCTGCAAGAAATTGGCCGTGTCCTGACGGAAGTGCCCGAGAACTTCAAGGCACACAAAACCCTTCAGCGGATCTTGAAAGCCAAACGCAAAATGTTTGATGATGGACAAGGCCTCGACTGGGCAACAGCGGAGGCTTTGGCGTTCGGTTCCCTGCTGATGGAAGGCTATCCGGTGCGTTTGTCTGGGCAGGACTCGCGCCGCGGTACCTTCTCCCAGCGTCATTCACAATTTGTCCATCAGGAAACTGAAAAACGTTATACCCCGCTCAACTATCTCTCCACCGACCAGGCCAAGTTTGAAGTCATAGATTCCAACCTGTCGGAATTTGCCGTGATGGGTTTTGAATATGGCTATTCAACCGCTGATCCCAATAGTCTCGTCATGTGGGAGGGTCAGTTTGGTGATTTTGCCAACGGGGCGCAGGTAATTTTCGACCAGTTCATTTCATCTGGTGAACGCAAATGGCTGCGCATGTCGGGTCTCGTTCTGCTCCTACCGCATGGCTATGAGGGGCAAGGCCCCGAACACTCTTCTGCTCGGCTGGAGCGCTATCTGCAGGGCTGTGCACAAGATAATTTGCAGGTTGCCAACTGTACAACGCCGTCGAACTACTTCCACATCTTGCGCCGGCAGATGAAGCGGCCGTTCCGTAAGCCACTGATCTTGATGACACCGAAGTCACTGCTGCGGCACAAAAAGGCTGTGTCGTCGCTGAAAGAATTCGGATCCGGTTCTTCGTTCCATCGGGTTCTTTGGGATGATGCGGAATTCAAACCGGGCTCAACCGTCAAACTGGTCAGTGATGCCAAAATCAAGCGCGTCGTCTTGTGCTCCGGCAAGGTTTATTACGACTTGTTGGAAGAGCGGGAAAAGCGCGGTATCGAAAATATCTACTTGATGCGCGTCGAACAGTTTTATCCTTTCCCTGCACATTCACTGATCGCGGAACTTAAGCGGTTCAAAAACGCCGAAATGATCTGGTGTCAGGAAGAGCCAAAAAATATGGGGGGATGGTTCTTTATGGAGCCAAACCTCGAATGGACGCTTGACCAAATTGGTGCAAAGTACAAACGCGCCAGATATGTGGGCCGGTCAGCTTCTGCGGCGCCCGCCACCGGCCTGATGCGCAGGCACCTCAAAGAATTGGATGCGTTTCTCGTTGAGGCGCTGACTTTTGGAGAATAATTGAATGATGGAAATCCGTGTACCAACACTCGGCGAATCTGTGACCGAGGCGACGATCGGTCAATGGCTCAAGAAACAGGGTGAGGCGGTAAAAGCGGATGAACCGATTGTCGAGCTTGAAACGGACAAAGTTTCAGTTGAAGTGCCCGCGCCCGCATCAGGCGTGCTCAGCATCATCACGGCGCAAGAAGGCGATACGGTCGAACTGAACGCCCTGCTTGGCGAGATTGACGAAAACGGTACTGGCGCATCGCCCGCACCGGCTGCCAGGCCGAAGAAATCCGTGGCCCCGGTGGCCACTGGTAGTGTGGACGTTGAGGTTGTCGCGCCGTCATCCGGTGAATCGGTGACTGAAGCAGATATCGGTGAATGGCTGGTCAAGGTCGGGGACCAGGTGAAGGTTGATGACCCCTTGGTGTCGCTCGAAACAGACAAAGCCAGCATGGATGTACCGGCACCGGTTGCAGGGGTTATCAAAGAGCTCAAGGTTGCAGAAGGCGCGACGATTGCCGTCGGTGATGTGTTGGCGATAATCGCACAAGGCGCAGCCGGGGCAGCCTCACCGGCGCAACCGGCAGCGATAGCGTCAGCGACACCCGCTGCTGCTGCCGCAAATGGCGCACCGGCGCTTTCGCCAGCCCCGCGCCGGATAATAGCGGAAAACAATCTCGATGCAGGCAAAATTGTCGGAACCGGCAAGGGCGGCCGCATCAGCAAGGGCGATGCCCTCGCGGCGCTCGAAGGCGGCTCCGCCAAATCGACGCCAACACAAACCAAAGCGCCGGTCGTGAAGCGTGAATTGGGCCCGCGTGAAGAGCGCGTCAAAATGACCCGTCTGCGCCAAACCATCGCGCGCCGCCTGAAGGAAAGTCAGGATGCAGCAGCCATGCTCACCACATTCAATGATGTGGATATGGGCGCGGTGATGGAGGCACGCAAACAGTACAAGGATCTCTTTCTTGAAAAACACGGAGTGAAGCTTGGCTTTATGTCGTTCTTCGTTAAAGCCTGTGTCGCGGCATTGAAAGACGTGCCGGATGTGAACGCTGAGGTCGAGGGTACTGACGTCATCTACAAGAACTATTATGATATCAGCATCGCAGTTGGAACTGAAAAAGGTCTCGTTGTACCGGTCTTGCGCAACGCGGACACGATGTCGCTTGCCGATATTGAAAAGCAGATTGTTGATTTTGGGACCCGGGCGCGCTCAGGCGATCTGAAGCTGGAGGAAATGCAGGGCGGAACCTTCTCAATCACCAATGGCGGCATCTACGGTTCGCTGATGTCGACACCGATCCTCAACGCACCGCAGTCTGGCATTCTCGGTATGCACCGGATTGAGCAGCGTCCGGTGGCCCTGAATGGCCAGGTTGTCGTCCGTCCAATGATGTATCTAGCGCTCTCGTATGATCACCGGATTGTCGACGGCAAAGGCGCTGTCACTTTCCTCGTGCGGGTTAAGGAAAATCTCGAAGATCCGCAGCGCCTGCTGCTTGATCTTTAGACCAAGATTTTTGCTTGCGTCCGGATATAAAATGCGCAGGCAAGGATCCACAAGTTTATGCACGCCTCTAGTGCTCGCTGGGCTAGCCCGAGATAGGTAAAGCTGGGATCGAGAAAACCCAGCGCGATAAACGCAAAGATGCCCGCGGCTATCCCCAGGATGGCAAGGTGTTTTGCATTGTTCCATTTTAAAGCAGCGATACCAAGCAGCATAAGCCCGACAACACCGAGCAAATAACTGATCCCGCCAATCAGTGTATGCATCAATTGCGAAAAACTCGGCTGTTCCGGTCGGCAACCGAAATCGCAAGGAAAAAATGCTGCGGCTGTTGACCCGCTGGCATATGCTGCCAACCCGAGAAAACCAATCATCGACAAGGCTGATTTTGGCAGGGCGATTCCCGCGCTTATGGCGAATAAGGTGATCAGCATGCCAAATAGAAAGAAACCGCCCCAACTGATCAAAGTATGATGAGGCGCACCAACAGCACCAAGCTCGCTCATATACTGGGTCAAATGATTGTAACCGGGATAAGTTGCGCCACCGATAGAGGTATAGGCAATCAAGACGAAGACCCCGAAAATGCCGGACCAGAAAGCAATTTTTGCGCTCATCCCCACAACCTATGTTATTTGTTATCTCTCTATGTAAGGTGTGCTGCTTTGATTGAAAGGACGAAAGCACTAATGACGCTTATCAAGACAATCGCTCCGTCCGAATCTTCAGGTAAGCTCGAGACCTTGTATAACCGTGTCAAAGGGCCAGATGGCCGCGTTGATAATATCCTGGTCTCGCACAGCCTGCGCCCGCATACCCTCGAAGGGCATATGGCGATCTACAAAGCGGTGCTGCATCATTCGGGCAACCAGCTGCCGAAATGGCTGCTCGAGACAATTGGTACCTATGTCAGTCTCCTGAATGAGTGTGCGTATTGTGTCGACCATCATTTCGCTGGCCTGAAGCGTCTTCTTGCTGATGGCGCCAAAGCTGATGCGATCAGGCAGGCCCTGGAGCTGGCGCTGCGCGGCGGGCAGGTTGTGTGTGAAGTTCTTACCGGCAAAGAATTGGCTGCTTTAGGTTACGCAGCGAAGCTGACAAAGTCTCCGAGGAACATTGTTGAAGCCGATATAGACGCATTGCGCAGCGCCGGGTTTGACGATGGAGAGATCCTCGAAATCAATCAGGTCACAGCCTATTTCGCTTATGCAAACCGGACCGTTCTGGGGCTGGGCTGTTCGACCAAGGGCGATGCAATCGGACTGTCTCCAAATAACAGTAAAAACGCGGATGATTGGGGTCATCAATAACCCGATCCCGGTGACAGAGCGCGGGACAGTTGACCCTGCGACAAGGCGCGTCTAAGCCCGTGCACCAATGTACAAAAATTGAGTGCTAAAAGGGACATTCTGACATGCCAACTTCCTTCGATATCGTCGTCATCGGCGGCGGGCCGGGCGGTTACAACGCGGCAATCCGTGCCGGCCAGCTTGGCCTGTCGGTTGCCTGCGTCGAGATGCGTGAGACGAATAAATTCGGCGGCACCTGCCTCAATGTTGGCTGCATCCCGTCAAAGGCTTTGCTACACGCCTCGGAGCTTTATGAACAGGCGGGCAAGGATTTTGATCGCCTGGGCATAAAGATTGGCAGTCTGAAACTCGACCTTGCGCAAATGTTGAAACAAAAAGACGAGACGGTAGATGGCCTGACCACTGGTATCGAGTACCTGTTCAAAAAGAACAACGTCACAGGCGTTCTGGGCCGAGGTGAGGTCACCGAGCCCGGCAAAGTAACAGTCCACAAAAATGATGGCGGCAGCGAACAACTTATTGCCAAAAACATCATCATCGCTACTGGTTCGGAGGTAATGCCCCTACCAGGCGTTGATATTGACGAGGACAAGGTCGTTTCTTCGACCGGCGCATTGTCAATTCCCTCCGTACCGAAACATATGGTTGTCGTCGGCGGCGGTATCATCGGGCTCGAACTCGGATCGGTCTGGCGGCGCTTGGGCGCTAAAGTAACGGTTGTCGAATTTCTTGATCGCATTATCCCCGGCATGGACGGCGAGGTGGCGAAACAGTTTATGCGCATCTTGAAAAAACAGGGCGTCGAATTCAAACTCAGCCACAAAGTAACCGGCGTCGAAAAACTGAAAACCAAAATGAAGGTGTCGGTTGAGCCAGCCAAGGGCGGTGACGTTGAAATCGTCGAATGTGACAGCGTGCTGGTGTCGATCGGCCGCCGCCCCTTTACACAAGGTCTGGGGTTGGAGACTGTCGGTGTGCAGATGGACAATCGCGGCTTTATCCTGACTGATCATTTCAAGACCAATGTCGAAGGCATCTGGGCGGTTGGTGACTGTATTCACGGGCCGATGCTGGCGCACAAGGCAGAAGACGATGGCGTTGCCTGCGTCGAGCTTATTGCCGGGAAACCCGGCCATGTGAACTATGATCTTGTGCCGAGCGTCATGTATACGTATCCGGAAGTTGCCGCTGTCGGTAAAACCGAAGACGAACTGAAACAAGCAGGCATCGCCTATAAGGCCGGCCGGTTCCCGTTCATGGCCAACAGCCGTGCTAAGACCAATCATGAGACGGACGGATTTGTTAAAGTTCTCGCGGATGCGAAGACAGACCGGGTTCTTGGTGTACATATGGTCGGCAGCGGCGTCGGCGAAATGATCGCCGAAGTCTGTATCGCCATGGAGTTCGGCGCCGCGTCAGAAGATATTGCCCGTACCTGCCACGCCCATCCGACCCGGTCAGAAGCTGTCCGTCAAGCGGCGATGGGCGTTGAAGGCTGGACGATGCAGGCCTGAGCCCCTAAACAAGCGGCCGTCCCGGTCGTTTAATGGCAAGACCTTTCAGTCTTCAGGATTGGATTATGCAGGGTTCGATTCCCGCTCGGGACAGCAAAGACGAGTATGTACTCACAGAACTTGCCGGGCTAAGCTTCGTGAAAATCACGGAGGAACGTATTCATGCTGTTGAAACACCTTTCACGATGTTGTGTCGTTGCTGTTTTCACGTTGCTGGCTGCTGGCTGTGAAACGATACCTGCGCAAGATCCCGATACAGTCATCTTTCTCGTCCGGCATGCTGAAAAGCTGACAGGCGATGATCCGTCTCTCTCAGAGGAGGGAAAAATCCGGGCTGTCCTTCTCGCCGACCGCCTTAAGAGAGAAAACATCCAGTATATTCACAGTACGGATTACGCCCGGACCCGTCAGACGGCGGCGCCGTTAGCCGAGATCCTGGAACTCGACGTACAATCCTACGACCCACGCGATTTGCCGGGTTTTGCGAGAATACTGCGCGGGCAGAAAGGGCGACACCTGGTCGTTGGCCATTCAAACACAACCCCCGCACTTGTCGAAGCGCTTGGCGGCATGCCAGCAACAGCGATCTACGAGCCGAGCGAATATGACCGACTTTATATTGTTACCCTCGGCGCTGATGGTGGCATCGACAGTGAGCTGGAGCGCTATGGCAGCCTCTACCAACCTGAGTAAAGACCACTAGTGAAGGCTTGAAATTACCTGGAACCAGGCCGGCACAGGAGATAAATGCCCAATGATGGAGGTTTCACTCGGCTGGTATGATCTGGTCGGTTTTATCGGGGTCGCCTTTTTGCTGACCGCCTATGCAGCCCTGCAGTTTGGAAAACTGGCAGCAGAAGACCCGATTTATTCGCTGATGAATGCGTTGGCTGCAGCCCTGATCTTATTTTCGCTGTTCTTCACCTTTAATGCCGCCAGCTTTGCAATTGAGTTCTTCTGGCTGGTGATCAGCCTGATCGGCCTGTGGCGCGCATTAAAGGGGCGCAAAAAAACCGGATAAAAGGGGCACTATGTCGGCAGAAGGCGGCACAGTTTTTCAATGAATTTCTCGGCAACGCTTTGTCCATAGGGCTCTTTGCCGGCATAGCCAATCGCACTGGCCGGCCAGGCCGGATCACCCTTAAACCGCGCGATAACGTGAATATGCAGCTGTGGCACCATGTTGCCAAAGGCGGCGAGATTGATCTTGTCGCACCCGGTGGTCGTTTTAAGTACTTGGGAAACAAGGGAGATTTCATTCATCAACGAAGCTTGCGCGGCTGCTGGCAGTTGAAAAATCTCACTCGCCTCAGCCATGCGCGGGACCAGGACCAGCCACGGAAACCGCCGGTCATTCATCACACGTACCGCGCACAGATCAAGCACGCCTGCCGCTAATGTGTCCGCCGCCAGCTGCGGATCGAGTGTATAGGTATCCCGATTACTTATTTTGGCCATATATTGCTTCTTCTATCAATTGTGAGCAGCCATGTACTTATCGACTATTTCATTTTGAGTGTGCTGGTAAAGTAGCATAAGGTGTTGAGAATTGTGCCTTGAGGCATAACCTGCGTTGAGTGGATAACAGGCGAACGACAGATTCGCCGGGATGAGGGTTAGATGACTGATACAACTTCTGGAACTATGGCCGCCGCCGGCGAAAAGACCTTTCTCGGCCATCCGCGTGGTCTTTTTATTCTGTTTTTGACCGAAATGTGGGAGCGCTTTTCCTACTATGGCATGCGCGGGCTGCTGATCATCTATCTGACCCAGCATTTCCTTTTTTCCGATGAACGCTCAGCCGTCATTTACGGTGCCTATACGGCGCTGGTTTATGTGATGACCATTATTGGCGGTACCTTGGCCGACCGTTATCTCGGTCAGCGAAAGGCGGTGACCTTTGGCGCGATCCTTCTGGTGATGGGCCATTTTGGGATGGCCTTCGAAGGTGAGGGTTCCAAGGAAATCATGAGCTATGATGGCGCTGAATACCAGATAACGCTCGATGGCCGTGGCAGCGGGGTAAATGTCAATCAGATCATTGTTAGCGATTCTGGTCAGTCGATCGTCACCTTTAGTGAAGATGGTAGGACCCTTCAAATCGAGAGCCCTGAAACGGTTGGTTTGCCGTCAACGATTGATCGTGATGACTACACGACAAGGATCGAGAAAGATCCGATGTTTCTGAATATTCTATATCTCTCTTTGGCGTTGATCATCGCGGGCGTCGGCTTCTTGAAAGCTAACATCTCTACCATTGTCGGTGCGCTATATGGCTTCGGCGATACCAGGCGCGATTCCGGCTTCACGATTTTTTATATGGGCATCAACCTCGGCGCGTTTCTTGCCTCGATCATCTGTGGCACCTTGGGGATCGTTTATGGCTGGAAGTACGGTTTCGGCCTTGCCGGCATCGGGATGCTTTTTGGTCTCGTTGTCTTCTTGTTAGGCCAACCATGGCTCGAAGGCCGGGCTGAACCACCGAGCATGGAAAAGCTGAAGAAAAAAGTTTTCGGTCCAATCAATGTTGAGCTCGCCTGTTATCTAGCTGGCCTTGGCATTATCGCCGTCGCGATGTTCTTCGTCATGAACCCGGACGGCTTCGGGACTGTTCTGCTGCCGCTTGGCGTTGCCATGTTCATCTTTTTGATCGGTTATGCATTTACCAAATGCAAAGGAGATGAACGCGATCAGATGCTGGCAGCGATCTATTTTGTGCTGGCACAAATTCCATTTTGGGCGCTGTTTGAGCAAGCCGGCTCGTCTCTAAACCTGTTCACCGACCGTCTGGTTGATAGAACGATGTTTGGTTGGGAGGTGCCGGCACCTGTGTTCCAGTCACTTAATGCCGGGTTTATTTTCATCTTCGCCCCAATCGTTGCCTGGTTGTGGATAGCTCTTGCAAAAAGGGGCAGAAATCCATCGACACCGGTCAAGTTCGCGTTCGGCGTTTTTATGGCGGGACTGGGCTTCCTCGCTCTTGTCGCCGGCATGAAGACCAGCGGCGGATCGGGCATGACAGCGGTTTATTTTGTCTTCCTCGTTTACTGGATCCACACAATGGGTGAGTTGACCTTGTCGCCGGTCGGCTTGTCTGCTGTCACAAAGCTGGCCCCTGCGCGCGTTGTCGGCATGACAATGGGCGCCTGGTTCCTGTACTCCGGGTTATCCAACTATCTAGCTGGAGTGATTGCCAGAACGACCGGCGCCGAGACCCTCGGTGGCCAATTAACGGACATTGCAGCGGCCAAAGCCGGCTATGCTGCCGTCTACACCCAAGTCGGTTATATCGCGCTCGGGATTGCGCTGTTTATGTTGCTGATATCCCCGATCATCAAGAAATTGATGCACGGCGCCGACTAATCAGCAAAATACCAGACTGAATGTGGCTTCCGGCCTTGAATCCGGGAGCCGCTTTTCTTTTGACTGCACCACCCACAAAAATGTATCCTCCGCGCGCAATACGCTGGGCTTTTTCGGTCTGACCAGAGAAGGGAAAAACGCATGAAAAAAATTCTACTTGGCACCGCGGCACTGGCGCTTGTCGCCTGTTCCGGTGAACAACCAGCAACTGAAAATGTTGCAGTCGAAGCGCCAATGGAAATGGTGGAACCGGAGGCACAAGCGGCCGAGGTTAACGCGCTTGAAGCAATCCTGGCCAGCCAGCCAGAAGAGGCGCAAGCGCGCTATCAATATCGTCACCCGATGGAGACCATTGAGTTCCTGGGCCTTGAACCCGGCATGACTGTTGTTGAGGTGCTGCCGGGCGCTGGTTGGTACTCAAAAATCTTGCTGCCCTATCTCGGATCGGAAGGATCACTCTACGGTGTCGACTACGATCTCGAAATGTGGCCGCTATTTGGTGGCTTTGCTTCTGAGGAATTCCTCGAAGCAAGAAAAACCTGGGCTGATACCTGGCTCGGGCAAGCGAGCGAATGGCAACGCGAAGGTGACGCTGCCCTTGCCGCGTTCTCGTTCGGCGCCGGTCCTGCCGATGGCGCCGATACAGTTGACGCTGTCGTGATGATCCGGGCGTTCCACCATCTTAATCGCTTCGAGGAACAAGGCGGCTACCGCACTGCTGCGCTCAACGAGGTCATGACCTGGCTGAAGCCAGGCGGCTTGGTTGGCATCGTCCAGCACCGCGCCGCAGAAGCCAGTGATGATGCCTGGGCCAATGGCGATAATGGCTATGTCAAGCAGAGCAGCGTTATTGCAGCGATGGAAGAGGCAGGCTTTGAGTTCGTTGAAGCAAGCGAAATCAACGCCAATCCGAGCGATCAGCCGGCTGCGGAAGAATTCGTCTGGCGGCTGCCACCAACCCTCGCCACCAGCGGCGAGGACGAAGAACTTAAAGCGAAAATGATTGAGATCGGCGAATCCGATCGGATGACCCTGAAATTCCGGAAGCCCGCTTAACGCAGCTTCAGACGAAATCTCTAGCCAGCTCTTCGCGATTCTCCGCGGAGAGCACGCTCATATGCGCATAGTCAGGATGATCCGTGCCAATCATAACCTGTACACTTTGTTTCCTGAAGGCGGTTTTTTGGTCGCCGGTGAACGGAAAATGAAAAAAGTGGACCGATGATGTCTTGCCGTCTTCCGTTGTGCGCTCTGCGTCCTCTTCCGGCACCGCGTAAATCTTTTCATTGCCTACCTGAATAAACACGTGATCTTCGATACCGCCAAGACGCATTAACAGGTTGAGCCGGCGCTTCGGATCGTCAATTTCAAACATCATGGTGGCAACGAGCTCATCGCCTTGCGGGATCAGCGGATTATAGGCGCGCATCTCATCTTCAAGCTGTGCATCGCCCCCGCGCTCAATATAGAGCATCTCCTGGATCTGAAAAAGCATGGTCTCGTAGCTCTCAAAATAGAAGCTGCAATGCGGGCCGAGATCAAGCCGCCGTTGTTTCTTGGCCGGCAAAAGCGCGGCCCGGCGCTCAGCGCGCATTTTGCCAAACGCGTCCGCTGGGATAATATCCTCTGGCGTGATGCAGCGGTCTGATAAAGGCATGGTCCTACTCCTGCGCAGCGATCAGGCCATAGGCCCGGGCAAAAATTTCAATCGGGTGATCAGGGGAGGGTACTTTCTCATCGCCCCCTTCTTCAATCGCCTGCACCAGATGTTTGCAGGCTAGAGGGCAGTCAGAGCACAGATGATCATTCTGCTTCTGTTTGATCTGCCGAACCGCCGGCTTTGCGACTTTCTCGGCATAATCCCGCGTTTCCTTCATAATCCCGAAAGTACCGCCATGACCGGAACAGCGCTCGACAACGTCAATTTTGGCATCCGGGATCAAGCGCAGCATTTCAGCTGACTTCGCGCCGATATTTTGCGCCCGTGCGTGACAGGCCATGTGCACCGTCACGCCGCCGTCGATTTGCTTTAGGCCGGGTGCCAGACCTTCGTTCTTGGCGATGTCGACAACGTATTCGTTTATGTCGAACGTGGCAGCTGACAATTTTTTGACCAGCGCATCGTCCGGCAGGATCAGGGGCCACTCAAATTTCATCATCAAGCCACAACTGGCGGTGAGCGCGATAACGTCATATCCCTGGTCAATCCAGGTTTCGAGTTCGCCGCTGACCTTGCGCGCTTGTTCTGCAACTTGTCCTATATCGCCCTGTTCCAGGTATGGCATGCCGCAACAGGCCGGGTAGATAATCTTGGTCTCGACACCGTTTTGCGCCAGTACTGCCTGGGCCGCGTGCCCGGTTGCCGGTTTGTTGTACTCAACGAAACAGGTTGCATAGACTACTGCCCGGCGGCCGGCGGCCGGTGCATCCATATTCACCGCTGGCGGATTGGCCGTTGCACTTTCTTCGAAGGTCTTGCTGTAAAAAATCGGCAACTCTGCCCTGTGATCAATCCCCGCAACGCTCTCCAGAACATTCCGAACAACTTTGTTGTTTTGCGACGATCCCCAATTCGCAAGGCCGGCGACTGGTTTCGCCAGATTGCCGTTGCGATCCATTTTCGCCAGCTGCGACAAAGTGAAGGATGTGCCCCTTTCCTTAAACTCCGCTGCGCGATGGCGCAGCATGAGATGTGGAAAATCAAGGTTGAATTCATGCGGCGGCACATAAGGGCACTTCGTCATAAAGCACATGTCACACAATGTGCACGCATCAACGACTTGCTTGTAGCCTGCCTTGTCGACGCTATCGAGCTCGCCAGTCTCAGACTCGTCGATCATATCAAAGAGCAACGGAAAACTTTCGCACAAATTGAAACAGCGCCGACAGCCATGACAAATGTCAAAGACCCGCTCCATCTCTTTTTCGATAGCGTCGTTGTCGTAAAATTCCTCAGACTGCCAATCAAGTGGATGGCGCTTTGGCGCTTCGGTGCTGCCTTCCTTGGGCGGGGACGAGGACATGGGCAACCTTTTTTTGTCGACCTAGTTAAGTCTTGGAAATAGACAAGCCGGCGGCCTTGAAACCGCCGGCCTCAATCTCGACCATTTAGCTGTCGAGGCTATCCAGCGCTTTGGTGAAGCGTCCTGCATGAGATTTTTCGGCCTTGGCCAAGGTCTCAAACCAGTCAGCAATTTCCTCAAAGCCTTCTTCTCTGGCCGTGCGCGCCATACCCGGATACATGTCCGTATACTCATGCGTCTCCCCGGCGATGGCCGCTTTCAGATTGTTGGCGGTTCCACCAATCGGTTTACCGGTTGCAGGGTCACCAACCTCTTCCATAAATTCTAGGTGGCCATGGGCGTGGCCGGTTTCGCCTTCCGCTGTGGAGCGGAAAACAGCGGCGACATCGTTGTAGCCTTCAATGTCTGCCTTTTGGGCAAAATAAAGATAGCGGCGGTTCGCCTGGCTTTCACCGGCAAATGCTTCTTTCAAATTATCAAGGGTTTTGCTCTGACCTAAGTCCATGAATATCTCTCCTGGGATAGTGGTGCGTCTTGAAACGCAATCCGCACCTGATTATTTCTGCTTGCTCACACTATCAAGAATATGACCTGCGTCAAGAATTTTAGAACAGTTCTAAAAATCAGTCAGTTACGCGAATGGTAATATCGATTGCAGTGATCTTCTGATTGCGTTGTATTTTCGGAAGTCCTGTTATTTCAACACCTTCGGACGGAATATCACGCAATTCTCCGGTGCCCTCATGATAGATATGATAATGGTTCTTTGTATTTGTGTCGAAGAAAACTGGCCCGGCATCGACGATGATTTTCTTGACCAGGCCGGACGCGGCAAACTGGTTGAGGGTGTTGTAAACAGACGCAATTGAAGTTCGGATGCGCGTCTTTCGGGCAAGGATCGAGACCTCCTCGACCGTCACATGCCGGTCCTCGCCGTCGAGCAACAAAGACGCTAGCGCCAGCCTGATCTTGGTCGGGCGAATACCAGCTTGTTCCAGCCGTTCTATCATGGCGTTGGCGCTCATGCCGCCAGTATGACGCGTTTTTAGAATGATTCAAGGGTACACAGCAAGGTTTGCTCAAATGTACTTCAACCCTTTTTCGGCCAGGCGTTCACGCAGATCATATAGGTCAAGCCCGAGATCGCCAGCCGCCAGGCGCTGGCGCTTTTCTTCTTCTTCGGCCTCACGCGCACGGGATTTCTTAAGAACTTCAGCGCCTTCTTCGCGGCGAACGACGCAGACACCGTCATCATCGGCGACGATGATGTCGCCCGGGTTGATCAGTTCACCGGCGCAGACGACGGGGATGTTTACCGAGCCAAGCGTTTCTTTGACCGTGCCTTGCGCACAAACGGCTTTCGACCATACCGGAAACTGCATTTCGGTCAGGTCGCGCACATCGCGGATGCCAGCATCTATGATCAGCCCAGAGCAGCCGCGCGCTTGTGCAGAAGTCGCAAGCAGATCGCCAAAATAACCAGCGTCAGATGGCGAGGTTGGGGCAAGCACCAATATATCGTTCGGTTGAAGATGCTCGATCGCGACATGCACCATCCAATTGTCGCAGGGCGGGGCGGATATTGTCAAAGCAGACGCTGCAAGCCGGACACCGGGATAAATGGGCCGCATATAAGCGCCAAGCAACCCCTTTCGCCCTTGCGCTTCATGCACAGTGGCGACACCGCATTGTCCAAGTCCGTCAATAATTGTCTGATCAGCACGCTCGATATTCTGCACCACAACTGCCATATCAAAAACCTCCTCGTTCAGGATTTCCACTATAGGTAAGCCGATGAACTCACCGTAACATCAATTGCCGGACAATACGAACGCGATGAAGGCGACGGCACTGCCGCTATTTGCTGGTCATGGTCCACACGCCATCCCAATCCGCTAAAGGCGGGTTCTCTTTGAACACAGCCGCACGCTCAAGATAGATCCGGGATGCCTGATCGTCCGGATTGCCGGCGAGCGCTGCTTTAAACGCTTCAATTGCGGCGTCCCAGCTGCGGTTGCGGTAAGCTGCGAGGCCTTCAGTATAGCGATCAATCACGTCGCTCATATTCTGAAAAGTTTGCTCGGTGTGGTGTTCCAGTATTTCGTAGATCGTGGCTGGTGTTTCCCGGCCCTTGACCCGGATAAGGTCGAGTTCGCGGTTGAGGATAGGTACTTTGGCGGCAGCCATCGTTTCTTCACTGACGACAATGGCTGCCCCATAAAACCGGGTGATGCCTTCAAGCCGTGAGGCAAGGTTGACGCTGTCGCCAACCACCGTGTACTCCATCCGTTTGGCCGACCCGATTGTGCCCGCGACAACATCACCAGTTGCGATACCGATACTGATATTGATAGCTGGTTCGCCGCGCTTTTCACGACGCCGGTTCAAAATGCGCAGTATCTGCATCATCTCAACGGCGCTAGCGAGAGAATTATCCGCATCCGCATCACTTTCTAGCGGCGCTCCGAACAAGGCCATCATGGAGTCACCCATAAATTTGTCGAGAACGCCGTTCCAATTAAAAACCGCTTCGGTCATATCGCCAAAAAACTCGTTTAGCATGGCAACGGTTTGTTGCGGGCTGAGCCGCTCTGTGATGCCTGTAAAACCACGCATATCGGCAAACAGGATGCTTGCGTTGACCATCGATCCGGCAAGAGAGTCTTCGCCGTCTTCAAGAATGCGGTCCGCAATCTCTTTGGTCATGAACCGGCTCATCGTGCCGCGCAGCCTTTTTGCACCAGTGATGTCCTCAAGCAGCATCAAGATGCCGATGTCTTCGCCTTCTTCGCCAATCAGCGGGATAACCGACAAGTTGAGCGACTTAACGGTTGTCTTGAAGTTGGCAACATCCACATCAAGAAATGTCCGTGGGGTCGCCTCTTGGCGCACGGCGACCAGCTCTTTGGCCAGCCATGCATTGTCACCCGACAACCATCGATCAACCGGCTGATTCATCAGGACCGTTTTCTCACCCTCGAGAATAGTCAGTGCTGCCTCATTGATCTTCTCAATTTCACCATCAATGTTGATCGTGACAACGCCGTTCGACATGGAGCCGAGGATGCTCTCATTATAGTTTTTGGCCTGCGTGATCTCGCCGAACAGCTCAGCATTCTCAATCGCAATCGCTGTTTGCGCCGTAAATGCACGCAGTCGCTCCTCGTCGCGCACCTCGAAACCACCGCCGATCTTGTTGAGGACCTGCATCACACCAATGCGCTTTCCATTCTTGGTCTCCACCGGCATTGTCAGAATATTCCGGGTATGGAAATTGTTTTTGATATCGAATGCCTTGTTGAATCGGTCATCCTGATAAGCATCAACGACATTGATCGTGTCGCCAGTCTGAAACGATGTGCCGGCGAGCCCGACATTGGCAGGGAAACGGATTTCCTTGTTGGCAATGCCCTCTGCAACCAGTGACCAAAGCTCTTGGCTTTTTTGGTCATAGAGAAAAAGTGTGCTGCGTTCGGCCCGAATGAATTCGGTTGCCCCGTGGACAATGCGTTGCAAGAGCGCGTCCAGTTTCACTTCAGACGAAATTGCCGATGTAACATCGATCAGACGACTGAGATCCTGCGTCATGTTTTCAGAAGCCTTCAGTGTATAGGTCCAGCGCTTGGCAAGAATAATGATTTGCGACAGCAGAAAAATCAAAAATCCGAGGCTGGTCATGCCCTTGCCGATGGCCAGCAGAGGCATTTCAGGAATCATTGCTCTGGTAACAAACATCTCGCCGATGGCGCACCAAATTAATACCGCAATACCGAAAAGAAAAATCCAGGCTCCTTCGCGGTCGTGACGGCAGGCCCGAATGACTGTGACGAGCGCGTACACACAAACAGCCGGTATGACAAAGTTGATGAATAAACTGAGCAGCGGAACCACAATCGGTGCTGGCTTGAATCCGAGCTGTACTGTGGTAACGAGAAGCGTGACGCCGCAAATAGCGTAGACCAACTGATCGAGCCGTTTGATCCGTTCGGCGGGATATAAAGCCGCGATATAGGCGACAATAAAGCCAAGGCTACCCACTTCTGCGACGTAATAAATGTTCAGCTTGATCCAGAAGTCTACAGATGGAATCACAACTTCGGAAATGTTGACGCCGATATATGACAACATCGTCCCGAAAAGTAAGCTGAACATGCTAAAATGCAGAGAGGGAATATCCTGACGCCGGAACATAAAAAGAGCCAGTCCCAGTACAAACAGGATTGTTGCAATACCCTGCACAAGCAGGTCACGCATCGTGAAGAGCAATTGATAGTCGCTGACGACACTGGCAGGTCCAAGGATTGGAGGCTCGATAAATCGGCCGCGCCCATGGATGTGGTCTGAAACCTCTACTAGGATTTCAACCATGTCCGTTGGTGTATCAAAACCGAAATCGTGACCTTTCCAGACAGCAACCTCTTCGGCGCTGCTTTTCCCCAAGACGCCATTGCTGGATTTGAGTTCGCCATTGACCCACACTCTACTTGGTGCATACAGAATCGGTATCGCCAAGGCATAATTTCCAGGCGGAATATCATTCACAACCAGCCGATAGGTCGCGTAACCCCAGCTCTCGGCCACGCGCGCGCCATCAATATTGGTCATCTTGTGCCACAGGCCCGGGACTTGCCCATATACAGGCTTATCCGACGGAGGCTCATTATCGGTCGCTAGATATTGCGACCAGTAGAATTCCCAATTGCCGGCAAGAACCAGCGGCCGGTCCTGAAATTCCCAGCCAGCCAGAGAGATTTTGCCCAGCTCTATTGACGGGGCGTTTTTCGATTCTGTTTCGATAAAGAGCTGGACACCCAACAATGTGAGTATGAGAAGCAGGAAGATTGCTGCAGAGTTGGCACTGGAAAAAACACCCCCCAGGATTTTCTTCACCCACTTTTGCGCCATGCTGCCTCCTTTCGAATCGCCAGAATATAAAGCAAACTCTGTGGATTTGAACCCGTATTTGCAGCACTTGTCCAAATAGAAAGGGTTGTTTTCCGGTGCCCTAGTGCGAAGCGATCAGTGCCTCCAGTGGCAACCATTGATCTGTTCGTGATTGTCAAGTCGCGCGCCAGAAGCAGGCCGAGAAATAACTTCGTATACAGTAGTTTACCGAAGCCGCTCTCAAGCGCCGCTACGCCATAATATCTTCGTTCCACAACTCGGTATTTTCAGCGATGAACTGCTTCATTAGCGTGATCGAGTTCGCATGGGCAAGATCAATGACTTCTACCCCGCGCTCGCGCAGGAAAGCCTCATTGCCGCCGAAGTTCAGCGTGTCATTGACAACAACGCGCGGGATCTTGAACTGCACAATGGTGCCTGAGCACATCATGCAAGGTGAAAGCGACGTGTAGAGTGTCATGTTGCGATAGGTCGTCTGCCGTCCGGCGTTGCGCAAGGCGTCCATTTCGCCATGGGCAATAGGATCGCCCTTTTGAACACGCTGGTTGTGACCCGAGGCCAGCAGTTGTTCGCCGCGTGCCAGAACAGAACCGATTGGCAACCCGCCATTGTCGGCGCTTTTCTTGGCTTCAAGAAAAGCGAGTTCGGCAAAACGGTGATCCCAGTCTGTTACGTCAGGCATGGCAATTGCTCCATTGCGCTTTCTCCATTGCGCTTTCTGTGTGGTCGTGTCTTACGCTGTCTCGTTTCGTCTGTCATATTAAGGGATGCACCGAGAATCAGACAACCAATAAGGCGCCCCATGACCGATACCCTGACAATCGTCAAGCATCCACTGATCCAGCACAAACTCACCGAAATGCGCGACAAATCAACACCGCCAGCACAATTTCGCCGATTGCTGCGGCAAATCAGTTTTCTGCTCGCCTATGGCGCGACCGAGGATCTCGATTTGACGACGCGCAAAATCGAAACGCCCATGGAGAAGGGCGACTTTCCGGCCCTTGCTGGACGCAATCTCTGTTTGGTGTCGATCCTGCGGGCCGGCAACGGGCTTCTCGAAGGCATGCTTGATCTGGTGCCAGAAGCGCGGGTGGGCCATGTTGGCCTCTACCGCGATCACGACACGCTTGAGGCAATTGAGTATTATTTTAAAGTGCCCGAAGCGATAGAAGAGCGTCAGGTTTTTGTTGTTGATCCGATGTTGGCGACCGGCCATTCCGCCTCGGCAGCCATCAGTAGACTGAAGAATGCAGGCGCGCGGCACCTCACTTTTATCTGCCTGCTGGCCGCGCCAGATGGGGCAAGAGCGCTTGCCGAAGATCACCCGGATGTGCCGATCTATACAGCAGCTCTTGATCGGGAACTGAACGAGAAAGGCTACATCCTTCCCGGCCTCGGCGACGCCGGCGACCGGATTTACGGTACGGCTTGAGGCTGGCCTTACCGTATCAGGCAGGTCGAGACACGCTGGTTGATGGTGCGCGGGGCTTGCCGTCTCTTGCGCTCTTCGTAATACTATTTCCAGAGCAAATGGGAGAAATGGTGTGGGTGCGCTAAAGAAGCCGCATGGTGGTGAACTAAAAAGCCTATACATCGGCAGTGCGCAAATCGAAGCAGAAAAAGTTCGCGCCAAGGAGCTCAAATCCTGGGATTTAACGCCGCGCCAGCTGTGTGACATCGAACTTATCCTCAATGGTGGCTTTTCTCCATTGGAGGGATTTCTCTCTCGCAAGGACTATGACAGCGTATTGGAGACCATGCGACTCTCGAGCGGCGTTTTATGGCCAATCCCGGTGACCCTGGATGTCAGCCAGGCCTTTGCCGATGGCGTCGGGGAAGGAGACGTCATTACCTTGCGTGATCGTGAAGGTGTGCTGATTGCAACAATGACGATCACGGATAAGTGGACACCAGACAAGCAGGCCGAAGCCGAAGCAGTTCTTGGCTCTGCCGACGATACCCACCCAGAAGCAAATTATCTGTTTCAGCATACAGGACCGGTGTATTTAGGTGGAACCCTACGCGGTGTCGAAGCGCCGATACATTTCGACTTTCGGCATGCCCGGCACAGTCCAGCAGAGTTGCGCGACCTTTTCGCCAAATGGGGTTGGCGCAAGGTCGTTGCCTTTCAAACCCGCAATCCTATGCACCGGGCCCATCAGGAACTGACATTCCGTGCGGCTAGGCAGGCGGAAGCCAACTTATTGATCCACCCTGTCGTCGGAATGACCAAGCCTGGAGACATCGATTATTATACACGAGTACGCTGTTATGAACGACTGCTGCCGCAATATCCGGAACAGACAACGGCCCTCAGCCTGCTGCCGCTGGCCATGCGTATGGCCGGTCCTCGTGAAGCTGTGTGGCACGGGATTATTCGTAAGAATTTCGGGTGTACTCATTTCATTATTGGCCGCGATCATGCAGGTCCAGGCAAGAATGAAAAAGGTGATGATTTTTACGATCCGTATGCAGCGCAGGATGTTTTTAAGGAGCACGAAAAGGAGTTGGACATTACGCTCGTGCCATTTCAGGCGATGGTCTATGTGCGCGAAAGGGCTCAGTATGCACCGATTGATGAGATCGAAGCAAAGGAAACACAACTTGCTATCTCCGGCACGGAATTGCGCCGGCGCCTGCGTGAGGGGCTGGAGATCCCGGACTGGTTTTCCTATCCCGAAGTCATCGAAGTATTGCGCGAGCGCCACCCACCTCGCCATGAACAGGGCTTTACGGTATTTTTTACTGGCTTGTCCGGCTCCGGCAAATCAACGATCGCCAACGCCATGATGGTCAAGTTGATGGAGGCTGGCGGCCGACGCGTCACGCTCCTCGACGGCGATATTGTCCGCAAGAACCTGTCCAGCGAACTCGGATTCTCAAAAGAACACCGTGATCTGAATATTTTGCGGATCGGATATGTTGCCAGCGAAATCACAAAAAATGGAGGAATCGCGATCTGTGCTCCGATCGCACCATACTCTGCCTCGCGGCGCAATGTGCGTGAACTGATCGAACCCCTTGGCGGATTTATCGAGGTACACGTCTCGACGCCACTAGAGGTATGTGAGGGGCGTGACCGCAAAGGTCTGTATGCCAAGGCACGCGCTGGAGTGATCAAAGAGTTCACGGGCATTTCCGATCCCTATGAAGAGCCGGAAAATCCCGAATTGCGGATGAATACGCAGTCTATCTCAATAGATCAGGCGGCCCATCAGGTGCTATTGAAACTTGAAAACATGGGTTATCTGCGCTGAGCCAGCGGTCTTCTACCGTCCTCGTGTTTTTACCATCTCAGCGCGGCTCGGGTTTACTTTTTCCGGCGCATCGTCGTCAGGGAACACAAAATTTGCCCGTTTCACAACCTCGTCCCAGCGCCCGTCAAACGCATGATTTGCATACTGGCCGTTCCGGTCAACCCAATGAAAAAATACCTGGGCGGCCCATTTGTTCGGGTTTGGCCTGATGCGGCCGTGCAGGTAATTGATGCCATTGTAAATGACGGCATCGCCGACGCTCATCGGGATAGAGTGAAGTTGCAAGCCACCTTCCTCGTTGGCGATATCCGCTGGGCGCCGCTCAGAGGCGTCGTAGTATTTATGGCTGATGTTGAGGTCCCACAAAAAGTCGTTGGAATAGCCAAGCGTCAACGACAAAGCGTGCTCGCAATCATGTGCGTCGCTGTGGACGTTACAAATATCGCCCTTACTATAGACACGAAAATATGCATGTGACGGCAGCAACTCTTTACCGGTCAATGTCGAAATGTAGGGCGTCAGGCCCCATTGTAGGGTCGATAGGGGTGTGTAATCGAAGGAGTAGCACTCATATGCTTTCTTCTCGGTCAGGAAAGTTTTAATGTAGTCGCCCTTGTAACTGTCCCAGTCACCACCAAGTTCCTGCTGGATTTTGTAGAGCGTAGCATCGGCAACCTCAATCGGCAGCGCTCTTGGAATAAGCGCCCACCCAGTGTTCTCATAGTGGGTACGCTGATCTGTTATGGCTTGTGCCCTGTCCATTTTATTACCTCGTTACACGGCGATGATTGGTCCCGATCGCTGTCTTGACCCATTTAAACAGGAGTTCGCGTATTTGCAATCACCGCAAGCTAGCCTGTTATCGTCGCTCGAATACCAAATCTTAAGCTATTTGCGAGGAAAAATTTACTCACTACGTTCTTGTTCGCTGGTTCCGAAAGAGCTAGACACCTCCTTACTTGGAGAGGTGCCAGAGTGGTCGAATGGGGCGGTCTCGAAAACCGTTGAGCAGGCAACTGTTCCGAGGGTTCGAATCCCTCTCTCTCCGCCACAAAAGCGCGAACCCCAAGCCGCGAGTGAATTGGTGATGCCCTGGCTCAAGAGCGAAGAACAATCACGGCTGGCGAGACCGGCCAGACCTCAACAAGCAAAGCAATGTAGTTACGATCCGACGGTTCAAGGAGGAGGGCTGGTCGAAAAGCCTTACTTTTTGAAAGTGTAAAGCTTGTGTATTTCCGGGGCGCTGGGTGCTGTGGCAGATGGCAAGCGCACACCTGGAATTGCACATACATCCATGAGTTCTGTAATCGCTGATTCAAACCTGATCCACTCGACGACATCACCAGTGCCGAGATTAATGATTTGAATACCGCACCAAGGATCTGCATCACGTTTGTTCAGTTCATCATCAACACCCAGTCCGGCAAAAGTGCCATCACGGGGCAATGAAAGCCCGACGATGGCGTGGTTGTTGTGAAACGCCAATCCGCGAACAAACCCCGGCAAGAACACAACTGGTTCGAAACTGCCATTATCAGTGTCTACGATTCCAAGTTCGCCCGTTCCGGAATTCAATACCCAGAGTTTACCATCATGCCATCGCGGAGAATGAGGCATTGAAAGCTTCTCTGTAACTATCTCATTACTCTGTATATCAATTATACATCCACCTTCTTCCCTTCGCGCACGCCATCCATTTACAATATCCGAGCGGCTTGTTGCGGTTGCGTATGCCGGAACACCCTCCTTGAGAGTAAAACCGTTCAGGTGACACCGGTCTTCTGCGGCCAGTTTAGAAATAAAGGGTGGCTTCCAATAGGGTTTGAAGGAATGAATTTGATTCAACATCGACAGGCAGGAGAACATTGTATTCGCAAATACAATAACGCCGTCCGGCAGAACGCAGATATCATGAACATCGAGATCACCGGTAGTGTGTGCGACGCGAGGCACGTAATGTCTGTCAGCGTCATCCATTTTCTGGTTGGGATTGAGGATATTCTCGAACCGCCAGACCTGATACGTTGTCGCCAGGATTAATCGTTGCGGGTCCGCCCACAGACCCATTGCGCGCTCCATGCATGTCACGACGACCGGCAACTATGCTGCCGCGATCTCTGCATTATCGGTGAACGGTATTGTGGTTGCCGAGACAAGAGGAGATGGTGCAGCATCTGGAAATAACGCCTCTAACAGTGATGTTTCAGTTTCTAGTACGGGGCATCTATCTACTGTTGGGAACTATGCGTTTGGGATCAGTGCAATCGGCATTGCAACTGAAAACAACACTTCCTCTGTCATGGTCAACAGCAACGGTAATGTATCTACGACGGGGGACAGGTCGATCGGGATACTTGCATACTCGAACAACGGCATAACCACAGTAACTTCCTCAGGAGACATTTCGACTCTCGGCGATTTTGCAGAAGGTATTTTCGCGCTGGGCAACGGTGAGACCGTCGTCAATTCCACCGGCGATGTTAGCACCACTGGAGACGATGCTGTGTCAATCGCAGTAATGAATCTTGGTTCAGGTACCACGTCTGTCAGCTCCTCTGGAAATGTCTCGAGCGCATCCAGTTACGGCATTTATATATTGGGCGGACAAACCGGCGAGGCCGTTTCTCTGACAACTAGTGGCAATGTGACCGGAGGCACGGACGGTATCTTTGTAAATGCCGGTACCGGAGATTTGACAGTCCAGGTCAACAGCGACGTGACGGGGGCGGACGACGGCATCGTCACAATTACGCAAAACGGTACAGATCTCACTGTGGCCGAAGGTCAAACTGTCACCGGCAGCCAGTTCGGCCTTGCCACGATGGCGCAGGGCGGCAGCACAACTTCCAATGATGACGTAAATATCATGGGGCTGATTAATGGTATGGTTGCCACATTTGAAGGTGATGACACGCTGACCGTGAGTGCCACCGGCGGGATCAATGGCGCGGCTATGCTCGGGGATGGTGATGATACCGTCAACCCTAACACCAACAGCGTGGCGGCCATATTTGGCGGCGACGGGATTGACAGGCTGAATTTTGGTGCTGTCGGTGGTGGCATCCTGAACGGCAGCGGCGGCGCCGGAGACAGTATCTCGCAGTTTGAGGAGTACAACTTCCTGACCGGCGGCTATATGCTGATCGGCCTCAACCAGGGACTGACGAATACAAACTTTGTTGCTGGCCAGACCATCCTCGCCGGCATGCTGGAATCCATCAATTCTACAATCGGCTCCAACGCAACACTGCTGACAGCCAATGGTGCCAGTATAACTGGTACACTGACAAATAACGGTACTCTCGATGTTGGTGGCGGAGGCATCGATACCCTAACGATAGATGGTGATTTCGTTCAAACTTCTACCGGCGGGGTGAATATAGATTTCGTTACCGGGCTCAATGATCTTATCAACACCAGCGGTGGCGTGACGCTCAACGGTGCGCTTAACTTCACAACCTTCGTCGGTGCGTTGCCGGGAACCACGCAGACCATTATAGATGGCGGCACTGCTCTTAATGGCGTCTTCAGTGACGTGAATGGATTGCTGTCCGGACTGTTAATCCAGCAAACGCTTGTATTCGACGCAACCAATTTCGACGTGAATGTTGTGGCAACAGCCATATCAGCTGCAACAATACCTGACCTGACAATAAACCAGATTAACGCCGGCGATAACCTGATCAGCCTGTTGTCCGATCCAACACTTGACGGTGATCTGCTAGCATTCGGGCAAGCTGTCGGTGCGCTTCAGGATAATAACTCATTGCAGATCTCCCTTGAAGAGCTGCATCCGGAATATCTGGATGTTGGTCTCAAGTTCCTGACGACTGCGCAGACCAAATTCATGGATATGCTGCTGGCCCGGCCGGATCTGTCTTTCGAACAAGAGCCAGTACAACTTGCCTCCCTCGACGGCGTACCTGTCGCTGTTGCCAAGACGCGCTCAGGTGCCAGTGTGTGGGGTGCCCTGCAATTGTTCCGTCTGGAGCAGGATGGAGGCCGCGAGAATGTCGATTTTGATGGCGACGCGTTTGAAATTGCAGCAGGGGTCAATGGTATTCAGGCAGGCCCGTTCTCGTTCGGTATTGCCGGCGGCTACAGCGATTTCGAGGGCGACTCTGATGGCAGTTCAAGTGCGCCAGCGAGTGATCAGATCAAGAGCGAAGTCTATCACCTAGGTGTCAGCATGACAGCTGATCTCGGCCAGATCGGAACGTCGGGAACCAACAGCCGGCTTGACGCCGGCGTTGCCTATGCGAGCGGAGAAAACGAGTTTGCGGTCAACGGTTTTGATCCGACGACCAACCTTCCGACACTGCAAAGTGCAACAGTTGACACGTCCAGTGTCGATGGCCTTGCCAGGCTTACCTTTGAAAATGACCGCTGGCCGATCACGCCGCATATCCAGGCGGGTGTGAATTATTATGAGCAGGATCCAACGACAGTGGTCGCCGGCACCAATGCTCTGGTGGTGCAGAAACTGGAAAATACCAGATCGAGCGTCGGCATTGGCGCCACCTATCAGCGTGAATTTGACAATGGTATCGATGTGAAGGCAAGTCTGACCGGTGTTCAGTATTTTGGCGATACCCAAAACGTCTTCTCATCGCGGTTCGCCTCAACACCGAGCTCCGCGTCAAGCTTTCAAACATTCGGGTTTGAGGTTGAGCAACAGGTTCAGTTTGATGCTTCTATCGGTCATTCGTATGATTCCGGTGCCAGGGTGAGCGCCGGCGTCTTTGGTGAAACCGGTGATCTGGATATTTATGGCGCACAGATCCGATTTGATATGCCGCTGGGCAAGGTGCAGCGGTCGACCAGAAAACGGCAACGGGTTGCGGAAGCTCCGCCTGCGCCGGTTATTTGTGATGATGGCACGCGCGTTCTGTCGCTTGCAGATTGCCCACTGCCAGTATCGTCTGTGACAGCCCCTGTGGCAGAGCCTTCATGGGAAGAATTTGGCGTCGTTGTTTATTTCGACCATGACCGGTCAGAACTCCTGTTGGATCAACTTGCCAAGATTGATGCTGCAATAGCGAATTCTGGCGGACGTGATGTGAGTATTGTTATGCTCGAAGGGCATACTGATCGGTCGGGCAGCCTCGGTTACAACGAAGACCTCTCACGCCGCCGCGCGTTGGTCGTAAGGGACGCGTTGGTTGCAAAGGGCATTACTGTCAGCAAGGTAACGTATGAATACTTTGGCGAGACCCGTCCCGCCATTCCGACTGATGATGGTGTGAAGCTGAGAGACAACCGGCGAACAGAAATCATAATACGGGTGAAGTGATCCTGCACGGCAGCATATGGGAGGTGCTCTTGCTGCCCTCCCGTCGTTAAAGAACAAAACTCCGGATACTTTACCCGATTAAAAAGTACCCCGGGTCAAGCACAATCTGAGTCGACTTTTAGCGGCATCACCCGCGCGCTCATTTCAAGGAAATCGCGATGCTGACACTACCGAGGCGGGCTCCATGGGGAATTTTCGTTTGATATACAGGGAAGACAGAAAGCGTATAGCGTCCGAACCGAACTATCGCGCTTATATTGTCAAGATTGTGCAAGCTAAATTGGCTGCCATGCAGATATTGACATGAACATGACAGTCAAGAGACATTGTGCGATAGTCATCGATATAGGGGTATTGGGGCATGACAAAAATAATAACAGTACATGGCACTTTCGCTGGAGATGACGCGGATGAGGGCGACAAGTGGTGGCAAAAAGGCTCACCATTCCTGACAGAATTACAAGATTATATTGAAGAACCCCTCGACGTTGAACCATTCCACTGGTCCGGCGCCAACTCGGAGGTAGACCGGCGTAAGGCGGGCAACAAACTCTGGAAAAATGTCAAGGCAGAACCGGAGCAGGCAATTGTCATTGGCCACAGTCACGGTGGCAGTGTTGGTATCCATGCAATGGCCATGGCATTCCTGAAACAGCCAAAGAAAGCCGCTGATTTGTTCAGAGGATTTGTATCGGTGGGTACGCCGATGATCCTTTTCAAGGGGAACCGGAATCCGTTTACACGTTTTGATATATATGGGCGGCTGCTGCTGCTTTATGTATTAAGCCTTCTTGTCTGGATATTTTTTGATCAAGGTATAACCTTCGAAAACGCAGCAAATATCCCACAAACCATTGGCATTTTGATTAGCGATTTCAGATCCTGGATTTCAGGTTCTATCATACTGTTTCTTATCCTCGTGAGTGTTCGATCTGTGAGGCGACGTGGCGTCTTTGCACGAAATCAACTTAGGCAACTGTTTAAGAGCAAGTACATTCCCGTGAGCCACAAACGTGACGAAGCCATCAATGGGCTGATCAAAGGGAAAACACTGTCACCAAAGATATTCAATTACAGAAATACTGTGGTCGGCATTTTTTCTCTTCTGTCATTTGGTGCCGTCTCGCTCGATGTCCTTTCCGACGTCTTATATCTAAATACAAGCGATGATCACTATTTTGAAAGTGAAGGGGGTGCGCCGGATCAATCAAAACCCTTAACCTATCTTTCAAGTGCGCCTGACGTTTATTTCGGCCTGCCCGGTCCAAATAACAGCCGGCGCGCCTACGATTTTTTTGGTGGAAAAACTTTTAAGACAAATAATATGCTCAAGGCGGTACCAATTAGCGATTTCTGGAATACACCTGAAATCTCGGCTGAACTCGCCAAGCCCGAAAACAGTTGGATACGAGAAATCCAGCAGTCCCTTCCCATCGATGGAGGCTACATTTTTTTCGAAGAAAGCCAGGAGTTTTTGTTGCGTAGCGCAATGACGGAAAACATCCGATCTTTGTTTGAAATTGGCAAAGAAAACTACGCTGCAGCTGCGGCGTGCATTCCCTATGCGCCGTCTCCTTGCCCTGAAGACGAGCTTGTAATATCTCAAAATCCAACAGGAACTCCAGACCACAGAGCCTTTTTTGAGCTCATGGCCCTTGAGTTCATTGTACCTGCCCAGGATTCACAAAATGGTGCCGAGGTGTTGATTCAACGCCTTCCCGCATCGATCATCACTTTCGTTCCGAAGGCCCAACTTTCCGGCCGTTTAACAGATCAATCCGTACTTCGTGGGAGTAAATTTCTTGCAGGAAAATGGGCCGATACGCTGACAAACAGCGCCTGTGATTTGACAGGAGATCCCGACCTTTCAGCCGAATTCGACCCCTGTACTCTCCTTCATCCGTCCAATGATAGCTATTTACGAAGTGTTTTATACCGGTTCGGGGAAATCAAAGGAAATCTCCTCAACACTGCTCTCGACTGGCCGATTATTCTCTCTCTTGTTGATCAAGCTCCGTTTTTGGATCCTCTGATTAACTCAATTTTCTTTCAAATATTTCTGGTTATCATTCTTACTGGGATAGTTTCAATATTGGTCAGTTTCATCATCAATCCGATGCTGAGCTCAACAACCACGGGTACATTGAGAAAAACCGCCTTTGGTAATGACGGGTTCGGAGAACGGGTCGCCGATGTGAAGGCCAGCCTTGATTTCACTGACAACAGGGTAGGCACATTACCTCAGGAAGTCGAAGAGGACATGATCGCAAATTCGTTGCACGATGCACCCATGGCGATCCAGCGATTACGCATGATGCTTTCCGGTGAGGGACTAGGTAGTGGTGGTATAGACCCAATTTCAGTAGCAATGAAATTTGAAAAAAGTGAACTTATCCATAATGCCTACTTCCACTCACCTGCATTCATAAAATACCTTGCCGCACTCATGATTGAAAAATTTGGCTTAACAGCCTCTTCGAAATTCAAAAAGGATGAACAAGCGTTGGCCTTTCAGTATCTGCTTTCATCAGGCACAGAAGCTCGTTCTCAACTTAACTGAACAGAATTATTCATCACGCTCCATACCAGTGGAGATTTGAGAAATATGCCTCGGGCGGTGTTATTTCGTCTTCATCAGTTTCTGCCGTGTCCGCTCTTTCAGGGTTGTCGCTCACACAGTTGGAAGCAATTGAGCGGGCAAGTGCCTCCAAGCTTCATCATAACGCATTCCTGCGCACCTAGGTTGGTAGCGACAAAAACCGTCTTAATCCGCGCTATTCGTCAGAGGCGCCGGCTCCGTTGATATATTTTGGACCAAGGGCCGCTATTGTTTTCTCGACATCATTGTACTGTCCGATCTTATAGCCCTCCGGGATGTCCTTATACATCTTCAAAACCATTTCCACCCCGGGCTTCAGCACTGTGATCGGCGTCCCACCACTTAGAGTTGTATAGGTGTTGCCGGAATAGCTGCCATAGGCTGTAGAGCCGTATCCTGGAGACCTTATCCGACCAAATGTTGACGTTTGGGCGCTGATCGGCGTGTATGTTGTCGAGGATGATGAAAGATCGGTACTTTGAATATACACAAAGTACTTGTAATTGGTCTCCAGTGCTCGTTCGGCGGCCCACAACAAAGCCATTTCAGATACCTGCCCCTTCGTTGTAAAGCCGTTACCTTTTGCTTCAACAGAAAGAATGTCTGGCGCAAGCCATTGATGCGTCATTCCACCGGTAAATATTGGGCTTTGCCCTTCCTGAACATAAGGAGTAGCGCACGCCGTAAGTGATAAGATCACGAGCCAAAGTACTTTTTTCATTTTCTCACCCAATTGCGTGAACAGCATAAGACAACGCGCAGGTTTTCTATTCAGTTATGTCTCACGCTGAATAAAGGATTCTGCAGGGTCTTCATCTGTCAATTCACGCGTGGAACCATGCCAGGACAAGATTTCAGTAACCGTCACAGTGATACTGTCAGACAGAACACACCCACAGCCCAAGCCTATCATCAATCCGAAGGCAATCCTATTTTTTTTAAACCAGGGCTTTCGCGCTTTCAGAGTGATCTCGCTCAACAATAATGTGACGCTCTTCTGTTACCGCGTCTTATAGGTATGAGCGCTTCGGATGGTCCTCGCCATGACTCAAGTGTTGGCGCCACCCGCAACTGAGATTGCTGTTGCCAGCGATGACTTGCACGAGATCCAACCTGGGTCTGATTTTCGCCATCTTTTAGCTGCTTTTGGGAACGAAGACTGTGATGTTGCTCATGGCCCTTTTCAAAGGGAGAGTGTGCCGGGAGGAGGCATCGGATGTTCAAGGGATCTTACGAAGATTTTTTTGACGCGTTGCGCCAACGTGAGTCTGGCGGCGATTATACGGTCGTTAACAGCGCCGGATTTCTCGGCGCCTATCAATTTGGCGAAGCAGCTCTCGTCGATCTGGGGTTTGTGACTAATGACGGCTCGCCGTTTGACAACCAATACAACGGCACGTTTACCGGCAAGGCTGGCGTGCACAGCGTCGGAGATTTCTTGAACAGTGTCACCGCACAGGACCAAGCAGCCGCCGAATGGTTCCCGTTACTCTGGAACAGGATCCGAGCCAACGACCTTGAGTTTTACGATGGTCAGACCTTAAACGGCGTACTTTTGACAAAGACAGGCATGGTCGCGGCTGCACACCTTCTGGGTGTCGGCGGCCTCAAGAATTTCATTCTGTCTGGCGGCGTAGATGCCGGTGCCGATGGGTTTGGCACGTCCATTGTCGAGTATATAAACCTGTTGGGCAACTACGAAGCACCAGCCGCTTTTATAAACAATCTGGACAAAGATAATGTAATATTTGGCGGCACCGGTGACGATTCTCTTGTCGGCATGGAAGGGAACGATACGCTTGTCGGCAGGGAAGGTAACGACATACTGGATGGCGGTGCCGGTGACGACATTATCGACGGCGCGGCCGGGCTCGACCAGATCTTCGGGGGCGATGGCAACGATCTTATTGATGGCGGAACAGGTGCGGACTGGATCGAAGGCGGTTCTGGTCAAAATACTTTAAGGGGTGCCAGCGGAGACGACACCTTTATCATAAGTACCGGAAGCGACATTGTGGAAACCGGCTCTGGCAACGACATCGTTAAAGTGCTGGATCTCTCGGGCACTACCAGAATTTCAGATTTCGAGCAGGGTGTGGACCTGATTGACCTCTCTCAAATCTCTTCGGCGGTGCTCGTTAGCGATGGGCGCTGCGCAACACAACAGGAGTTGGCCGACTCTCTTGTTTTCGTGCAAATTGGGGGAGACACTATCGCCGCGATAGAAAAACACTTCCCAAAAGGACTATCGGCTGACTATGGGATCGAAGACGCCTTCCTCATCTTCGAGAATTCTGTTGCCGCTGAATTTGACGTAGCGGATGATTTTATCTGGAGTTGACGCCGCGGCGTTGGACACAGAAACGCACACAGAGCTGATTTACGCCAACCGGAAAAGCCCGATACATATGCCAGACCCGCGTGAGGTGACCATATTCTGGCGGTCTCATGAATTCTGTGACATAGTACTTTTGGTTGGCGGTCAGCGCGTTTTTGCCTGGCAGCCAGAGATGGATTAAAATTGGAAAAACATGATGAAATTTTCGGTTGCTACGTTCTTGACTGCTTTTGTCCTGTCTGTTGGAGTTTCTCACGCGGAAGATCCTGCCACACCTCGGATGGCCATTGGGAAAGGAGAAAAAAACTGGATAATCACAGAAGGCGCAACACGTGATGCCTCAACCTTTTCCTTTCCGGAGGTGATGATTGATGGCAATGGTTGGCTCGTCATGCATCCATTTAAGGACGGTGTGCCGAATGGAAAGATTTATGTAGGGCACACATATATTTCTGACGGCTTGAACACAGATGTACGCATAGATGTTGAGCCTGCCGCGAAAAGTGGCGATTTGTTTATCGTCATGCTGCACAGTGATGTGGACGAAGATGAAGTTTTTGATTTTATTTTTGTCGATGAAACACATGTGGAAGACCGCGCTATCTTTGAGGGTGATCGAATGATCGCGCATGTATATTCTGCACCATAAAGCAACACAGAAGACGCAAATCGATATCAAGCTTTACCAGGAAAGTGTTGCCAGCGCTCTCAGCAAAAGTACCCCCAATTCGGTGAAGATCGGACAAGTCTGCATAGCTGTCACCGGTCGTAGTTTTCTTTGCTTGCCGTTAGATTTCCGGCCCCCTAAAAAGCGGACAAAGGAGACCTGTCATGGCGGACTACGATCTATATCAAGCGGATGCGTTTACGAGCGTGTTGTTCAAGGGCAATCCGGCGGCGATCATGCCGCTGGAAGAATGGCTACCCGATAATATCCTTCAGGCAATTGCGATTGAGAACAATCTTGCTGAAACGGCGTATGTGATCGCGCGCGGAGGTGGTCATTATGATCTCAGATGGTTCACACCTGGTGCAGAGGTTGATCTGTGCGGGCACGCAACGCTGGCAACAGCACACATTCTTTATACAGAACGCGGTGAAACAGCTGAAGAAATCACGTTCAATACAAGAAGCGGTGACCTGACAATCAAGCGCGATGGCGACTATTACGTGATGAATTTCCCGGCCTACACCGATCATGTGCCCGCTGAGCAGCAGATTGACCTGGTAGAAGAAGCGCTTGGCGCTCGCCCAAAAGAAGTCATCTCGGGTGCTTTCTTGCTCGCCGTGTTCGAGGACCCGCAGATCGTCCGCGCGATGAAACCTGACCAGTTGAAAATCAGCCAGTTGCGCCAGCCCGGTCACGATGGCTGCGTGTTGGTCACCGCGCCCGGCGATCAAGGCTACGACTTCATCTCCCGGTTCTTTGCACCAGCCCACGGTATCCCGGAAGATCCGGTAACCGGTTCAGCCCACTGCATGACGACACCTTATTGGGCCGAAAAACTCGGCAAATACGATTTTAGAGCATATCAGGAATCGCCGCGAGGCGGGGAAGTCCTTTGTACACTGAAACAAGACCGTGTGATCCTAAAAGGCAAAGCTGTGACTTATTTGCGGGGACGGATTAGTCTTTGAAGACCGCGTCCGGCACCTGAAAACTGTTTTGACCGGCTGATCGCCAGCCCGGCCAGGATCGCGATCAGGCCAATCAAAAATGTCGAGCGCAACGGCTCGGCGAATACAAGCATCCCCATGACAATAGCGATAACCGGCGTGCCGTAATTGGCCATCGCCATGAAGCCGGCGCCGTTGTTGCGAATCAGGTTGATGATCAGGATGGTCGCCACACCGGACGGCATGATGCCAAGATAGATCGATGAAATCCAGCTTGCACTGGTCATGACAGACCAGTCCTGGCCGGAAAAAAGCATCAGCGGCGTTGCAAAAAGCGCGGAGCAAAGGACCGTCCCAGCCCCAAAGGTACGCGCCGGCATTTCCGGTGCCCAGCGCATCATCACAGCATAAGTGGCGTAACAGACATTTGCGAGGATGAGCAGCAATTGAGCGGTCACGTCACTTGACCCTATGTCCTGCAATGCGGCCGGGCCAATCAAAAAAATCACGCCCAGCGTGCCAAGCGCAAATCCGATGATCTTTGGCGCAGTCAGTTTTTCGCGGGCGAAGAAATATGCCATAATGATTGTAACCAGCGGCATGAAGGCCATGTAGATACCGGCCAACATGGAATCGAGCGTTTTCTGTGCCAGCGGAAACAACGTGAACGGAATAGTATAACCGATTAACCCGCCGGCAATCATAAAAAGCCAACGCTTGTCTATTTTCTTTTTGGCTTTTGACTGCACGAAAAGGGAAGGGAGCTTGCGACCGGTCGCGTACGCATAGGCGAGCAACATAATGGCGGCGACCCATAGCCGGATGCCGGAAACGACACCAGGCTCTGCCACCGTAACCGCGGTTTTTATGAAAACAAAAGCCGACCCGCCAATAAAAGTAAGCGCGAGCAACATCAGCCAATCCTTCACGGATGCATCACTCAGCACGGTCAATTGCGGCTCGGATCTGCTCATAGGCCGCCAGCTAGGCCCTTCCCGTTGAGCGGTCAAGCAGCTTCTCCTAACAGCATGATGAGAAATACCTATGTACATGTGTACAATTCCTCGTTGACACAGCGGACAAATCTGCAAACCTAGAGGTGGGCCACGCCGTCCCAACGCGGCGCGACCTATCTGCGAGGATAGGAGATGACAGATGTTGATCCAAAAACCGGCGCTCTTGCCGGCGCGAGCTTTTTTCTCATCCGGACCGTGCGCCAAGCGCCCCGGCTGGTCTCTCAAAAATCTCGAAAATGCGATCATTGGTCGCTCCCACCGCTCGGCGCCTTGCAAAGCGCGTCTAAAGCAGGCGATCGACAAAACCCGTAACCTGCTTGCTGTGCCAGCGGACTATCGCATCGGCATTGTGCCGGCGTCGGATACGGGCGCGGTTGAAATTGCTTTGTGGAGCCTACTGGGCGCCCGGCCGGTGACCGTTTTGGCTTGGGAGAGTTTCGGTCAGGGCTGGGTCACGGACACGGTCAAACAGCTGAAGATAGAGCCAACGGTGATCACCGCTGACTATGGCTCAATCCCTGATTTAAATGATGTTGATCCGTCTCATGATGTTGTCTTCACCTGGAACGGCACAACTTCTGGCGTGCGCGTGCCCGACGGGAACTGGATCAGCACTGCCCGCGCCGGCTTGACAATTTGCGATGCAACGTCCGCCGCATTCGCCCAACTTCTAGAATGGCCGAAGCTCGATGCCACGACATTCTCGTGGCAGAAAGTGATGGGCGGTGAGGCAGCGCACGGGATGTTGATCCTGAGCCCGCGTGCCGTCGCGCGGCTGGAATCCTGGACGCCGCCATGGCCACTACCGAAAATCTTCCGCCTGACCAAAGGTGGCAAACTGATCGAGGGCATTTTTGAAGGGGCGACGATCAACACGCCGTCGATGCTCTGCGTCGAAGATTATCTTGATACGTTGGACTGGGGGTTGGCGCTCGGTGGCCTCGATGCGCTTTGCGCGCGGGCAGATGCTAATCTTGCGGTTCTTGCCGATTGGGTCCGCAGAACCGAATGGGTGGATTTTCTCTGTGCTGATCAAGCGATCCGTTCAAACACATCGGTGACCCTAAAAATCTCCGATGAACGGATCTCAGCGATGCCGCCGGAAGAGCAGCGCGCCTTTGTCAAAAAGATCGAGCGACTTTTGGAAACCGAGAGTGCTGCCTTTGATATTGGCGGCTACCGGGATGCCCCGCCGGGTCTGCGGATCTGGTGTGGTGCAACGGTGGAAACAGCGGATCTGGAGGCGCTGACCGCGTGGCTTGATTGGGCCTTCGAGACGACTGTTTCTGGTTGAATTTGGGATTTTACACCATGGCAAATGAAGCTATAGTACGCCTTAATGGTAGGGGACTTAATAATGAAATCCGCAAAGTATATAGCCTTTTTCGTGGCATCCGCGTTGGTTGTTTTCGGCAGCGCAGCGCAGGCAGGGATCGAGGAACTTCGCATTGGATTCGCCCAACACGATGTCGAGCTTACCGGCGACCCGGCGCGCGAGAGCGGTATCAATATTCAACCTCAGATCGTTTTCAAATCCCCGAGGATTTTAAGTTTCATGGCGTCGCCAAATCCCTATTTGATCGCGTCGATCAATTCGGACGGGGAGACCAACTTTGCCGGTGGCGGTCTTCTCTACAAAAGGCATTTCGGGGCCAGCGACTGGTTTTGGGAATTCGATGGCGGCATTGTCTATCAGGATGGCCGGACCAAGCTTCCACCGCCAATCGAAGCCGCAGAGCGACTGCGTATCATAGCCTCAGAGATTACTTTTGGTTCGCACATGCAGTTTCATTTTGTGGCGGGCCTCGGCAAGGTGACAGCGGCCAACTGGGACGCGCAGATTTACTTCGAGCACTTGTCGCATGGCCAGATTCTCAGCAGCGACGACAAAAACGAAGGCGTCGAGAATATCGGCGTCAAGTTTTCCCGCCGCTTCAACAACAAATAAGCCGCAAGCCTAACAAACGGCATCGTCTACACTTAATCCACCTTTCAAATTCCGACCTCTTCTGCAGCGCAAGCGCAGAAGGGTTTTGTCATGCCTGAAGGATCCGCCATGCCCAAAATTCTAATCTCCGACAAACTAAGCCCAACTGCCGTCCAGGTTTTCAAGGACCGTGGCCTTGACGTCACTTACGAGCCCGATCTCGGACCTGACAAGGAACGCCTTCTCGCAGCGATCCCTGCCTTTGACGGTCTTGCTGTGCGCTCCGCCACCAAAGCGACCTTGAAGCTGATCAAGGCTGCAGCAAACCTGAAGGTCATTGGCCGGGCGGGCATCGGTGTCGACAACATTGATATTCCCGCCGCAACATCAGCTGGCATTGTCGTGATGAACACACCCTATGGCAATTCCATCACCACGGCGGAACACGCGATCGCAATGCTGTTTTCGCTTGCCCGGAAAATTCCGCAGGCCAATGAAAGTACGCATGCGGGCAAATGGGAAAAATCGAAATTCATGGGAACCGAGCTCTATAGCAAAACACTCGGGTTGATCGGCTGCGGTAATATTGGTTCGATTGTCGCCAGTCGGGGTATCGGCCTGCAGATGAAAGTTGCCGCCTATGATCCGTTTTTGACGGCGGAGCGCGCCCAGGAAATTGGCGTTGAAAAGCTGAACCTTGACGACCTGCTTGCCAAGGCCGATTTTATTTCGCTTCACACTCCTCTGACCGATCAGACCCGTAATATTCTATCAGCGGAAAACCTCGCACGAACAAAAAAAGGCGTGCGCATTGTTAATTGCGCCAGAGGTGGTCTGATCGATGAAGAAGCGCTGCGCGAGGCGCTCGATAACGGTCACGTCGCCGCTGCCGCGCTGGATGTCTTCGCCGAGGAGCCAGCGACCAGTAACGTTCTGTTTGGTCATCCCAACGTTGTCTGCACGCCGCATTTGGGGGCTTCCACGTCAGAGGCACAGGAGAATGTCGCGGTGCAGGTGGCCGAGCAAATGGCGGCGTTCCTGCTAACAGGTGCAGTCACCAATGCCCTCAACATGCCGTCGGTGACGGCCGAAGAGGCGCCGCGCCTGAGACCGTTTATTTCACTGGCCGAAAAACTCGGCTCTCTGGCCGGACAACTAACAGAATCGGGGGTTCGTGAAATTCAGATCACCTTTGCAGGTTCCGTCAGCAAATTGAACACCGGTCCCATGACAGCTGCAGCCATTGCCGGCGTTCTAGCGCCTATGCTGCAGGACATAAATGTCGTCAGCGCAGCAGTGGTGGCAAAAGAACGCGGCATCAATATAGCTGAGACGATCACTGACGCATCAGAGAATTTTGAAAGCACTATCAGTCTCAAGATCACAACAGAGAAATTTTCAAGAACTGTTACCGGCGCCTTGTTCGGTGGCACGCCGCGGATCGTTGAAATCAAGGGTATCGAAATGGAAGCGTCGTTCGCCCCGTACATGCTCTACGTGACGAATGACGACAGGCCTGGTTTCATCGGCGCCCTTGGCGCCCTTTTGGGCGACGCAAAGCTCAACATCGCGACTTTTAACCTTGGCCGTAACGATCACGGTGCAATCGCGCTGGTCGCGGTCGATAGCGAAATCACAGAACAGGTCCTCGAGCGCGTCCGGCAACTTGCCCATGTGCGCCAGGCAAAAAAACTGTCCTTCGCCATGTGAGGCCAAGCCGCAGAAGATCAGTTGGCACTCAGCCTAACATGGACCGTCGCGTCGTCATTGAATGGACCAATCGCTACGCCAGCGATCTTAATTTCACCGACCCGGTAGGACACCGCATATCGCTGATAGGCTTCGCCTTCGCGCCCGCTGACTGATGCTTCGCGCGTCCGCGCAAAAATCGATACGCGGTCAGACAAGTCCTGTACACTCGCAGGCTCCGCTGCATCAGCATACAAGGCATCAGAGTGCTGATTATTGATCCATTTCTCAATTGCTTTTTCGGAGACGCCGTCTGCAAAAGTATAAAGACTGGCGCTCAGGGGCATGTCCCGCGACTCATTGGAAATCTTCACCTTCAAAATAACACGCTGATCGCGAAAATCGTACAGGCGCAAAAGCGGCCCATAAGTGTACCGGCTGAAATACCGGTCAATTGTGGTTACGTTCGGTTTGCTGTCGAGCGGCGTTACCGTCGCTGGCGCATTCATTACCTGTTCGCAGCCGCTGAGGATCAGTGCAGCAGCAAGCGCGACGGTTATGTTTCCTGATAAGGTCATGCGTCCTCCGTCATTTTGTTTCGTCCGCAATATATCAGCTAGACCCTCGAAACGGCAATCCGTGACCGCCAATCGCGGATTCCGGTTTGACCTTGTGACCGCCATCAGCGATGTTCCGCCGTCTGGAGCGGCCCCGGGTTGAGACAGCCAGAATCGCTCCATAGATCTTTCTTCAGATGCGATAAGGCAAATCAAGATGGCAGATGTAGCGGTAATCGGCGCCCAGTGGGGAGACGAGGGCAAAGGCAAACTGGTCGACTGGCTGTCGGCGCGGGCCGACGTGGTAGTGCGCTTCCAGGGCGGTCACAATGCCGGTCATACGCTGGTGATCGACGGCAAGGTCTATAAACTCTCCCTTTTGCCATCCGGCATTGTCCGCGATGGCAAAGTATCGGTGATCGGCAACGGCGTTGTGGTGGACCCGTGGGCCCTGGTCGACGAGATGGATCGATTGCGCGATCAAAGTATCTCGATAACGCCGGTCAACCTGGTTATCGCCGAAAACGTACCGCTCATTTTGCCCTTGCATGGAGAGCTGGACGTCTTGCGGGAGGCGGCAGCCGGCGACAAAAAAATTGGCACGACGAAGCGGGGCATCGGCCCCGCCTATGAGGACAAAGTCGGCCGACGTGCCATCCGGTTGATTGATCTTGCCTACCCATCGACATTGAAGGAAAAAGTCGAAAAGCTCCTGACACATCATAATGCCTTGCGTCGTGGGCTTGGCGTGAAGGAGCTCAACCCAGAAGCGCTGGTCGAGAAATTAAAACAGATCGCGCCGAAAATACTGCCATACGCCGGCCCTGCCTGGCGGCTCGTGCAGGAGGCGCGCAAGGCAGGCAAGCGGATCCTGTTTGAGGGCGCGCAAGGCGTACTCCTTGATGTCGATCACGGCACATACCCATATGTGACCTCATCGAACGTTGTGGCGGGGCAGGCAGCTGCCGGCGCCGGTCTTGGCCCCAAAGCCCTCGGCTATGTGCTCGGGATCGTCAAGGCCTATACAACCCGCGTGGGCGAGGGACCATTCCCCACCGAAGATGAAAGTGAGACCGGTCAGCTGTTGGGCGAGCGCGGCCGTGAATTCGGTACGGTCACAGGCCGCAAACGCCGCTGCGGCTGGTTTGATGCCGTTCTAGTGCGTCAGTCCCTAAAACTTGCCGGCGTTGACGGCATCGCGCTGACCAAGCTCGATGTTCTCGACGGGTTTAATGAATTGAAAGTCTGTATAGGGTATGATCTCGATGGCAAACAGATCGACTATTTTCCGGCGGGAATGGATGCGCAGGCAAGCGTCAAGCCGGTCTATGAAACCATGCCCGGCTGGCAAGGTTCAACCGAAGGTGCGCGCAGCTGGGCGGATTTACCGGCAGAAGCTGTCAAATATGTGCGCCGTATCGAGGAGCTGATTGAGTGTCCGGTGGCGCTGGTCTCTACTTCACCGGAGCGCGAAGACGTGATCCTTATGCGCGATCCATATGAAGACTAGCGGCGTGAACTTCTACGGTCTAAAAAACTGCGATACCTGTCGCAAGGCGAGCAAGGCACTGGAAGCGGCAGGTGTCGATTTCACCTATACCGATGTTCGTGCGGACGGCGTGCCTGAAAAAACGCTGAAAAACTGGATTAGGGTGCTTGGGCCAGATCAGCTGGTCAATCGCCGTTCAACCACCTGGCGGGGTCTGACAGATGCTGAAAAAGCTGGCGCCGATGACGCGGCAAAACTCGTATCGCTTCTGCAGGCAAACCCGACCTTGATCAAACGCCCAGTGCTAGAGGCTGGCGGGGAAATTTACCTCGGCTGGAGCGAGGATGTGAAACAACAATTCGGTCTGTAACCCTCACCCCAATATTGGCGATTCGATCTTCTTAGTACGAAATAGAATACGCCCGAACAGTCCCCGGCTGCCAGTTTGGCACATACAGCATGTTCCCAATACGCACGAAGTCATTCATGAAAACCTCAATTTCTTCTGTGTTGAGGAGGACTTGCGTACTGCCATCCTCAGCCACATACCGCAGCACGCCGGGCCATGAACTGACAATGTAACCGCCTTCATCCAACGGTGTCATCATGTCAGCGTTTTTCATACCGCCGGCAAGCGTAGAAATCTCTTTCGTTTTGAGGTCAACCGACAAAAGCTCACCCGCATCCATCGTCACGACAAGCAACGCGCCCTGCCAGACCATCAAGCCATTGATACCGCCAAATTTTTCATCCTCCGCCCAGACCGACATCTCGCCGTCTTTGTAAAGATAAATACGGGCGGTGCCGGAATCGCTAACCAGTACGCCGTGCTCTGGCCAGATCACAACATCATTGAGGAAGGTTGCTCCTTCGGCCCGGACCCGATCAATGATATCCCCGGTCACGGTATCGATGATGACCAAACGATCGATGTCCGAGACGTAGAGAACATCCCCCTCAAGGGCGAGCCCCTTCGGCCCATCAAGTCCGTCAGCCCAGCTCTTCGCGATGGGCGTACCGTCAAGCGCTATTGTCGCGATGTAGCCATTGCCATCCTTGTCTTCGCCGCCGCCATTGACGTTGGAAACATAGAGGAACTTGCCCGTTGCGTCAGCTGCGACACTTTCTGGGCTGTCAAATCCTTCCAATACCCACTGTTCGGTCAGTACAGGTACCTTGTTTTGCGGGCCAGTGCAGGCAATGCAAGCAAACAGGCACAGCGATGGTATCACGACAATGTATTTCATGGGTATGGATCCGTTTTGGCAATGTAATACTACGAAATTAGTACAAAGTAGCCGCCAGAGCAACCCGTGGTCATTCTCCGGAAGGGGAAAAATGCATCGTATCTTTTTGTCTCCCGGCAAGCTCGCCGCCCCATCGCCAGCCCATGGCCGCGATTTCTTCATAGATAGGCGTGCCCGGTGTCACCGTGCCGGGTGTCCCGGGTCGCCACGCGCCGCCGCGCCTAAGTCTGCATGATGGCGAGAGTATTTCGCACTGGTCATAAAGTCCGTTCAGCGCGGGATTTATGTCAAGCGCGAGCCCGTAAGCGTGCAGACTGTATTGTGATCGTCTGCCATCAATGTTGAGCAGACCTTTTGTGCGGCCGACGCGGTAGCCAATGACATCATGGAGCGGAAATCCCGCCGACCTTGCGACGCCGAGCGCCGTTTCAATCTCGTCTGCAACATGACGGCAGACAAAAAACGGTTTCAGGTCAGCCAATTCGATAATTTGCTGATCTTCACGGCATATCGAGCAGGGCAGAGTTGAGTGCCACTCTTCCGGCGTCAATTCCCGTTTGCTCTTTACAACGTCTTGGAAATTTTCAGCCCGCTGTTTTTCTGCATTCCAGTCCCATGTAGAATAGCTGCAGGTCTCTTCCGCGCATGCCGTGGCGGCGGCAATTATAGTGATGCAGGCGGCAACACAAGAATGCTTCGTTATAAGAGAGCAAAAAGACATTTTAGAGCCTATTTCAAAAACGGCTGGAGCTTGCCATAGGTCAGCGACCGCCACAGCCATTCGATCGGCCCGAAGCGGAATACCGCCAGCCACAATGGCGACCAGATAAGCATCGCGACAAATGTTCCCCCGACGATCAGCATCAGCTGCTGCAGCGTCAGGGAGCCAAACTGCGCGCCGGCGTGGCCATAGGCTATCGTGGTACCAATCAAGGAGCAGGCAATATAATTTGTGAACGCCATACGCCCGACAGCAGCGACAGGCGAAAATCTCAGTCCTGATTTCAGCAACAGCCCCACCAAAGACGCATACCCAAAGCCGCCCAGCAATCCGGCGAGTGTCATCGCAGGTGCCTGAAACGAGTAGCTTTCAAACGTCCATCCTGCCTCTTCAATGACCTCGTGACGGTAGTATTCAAGACCCCAAGAAGTGCCAAGCGCGATGACTGCGAGGATCAGATACGACAGAGCGGACCACTCGCCCTTCAGGAAACCAGCCTTAAACAACGCCATGCCCGCAAGCATGATCCCGAGCGTCAGCAGCCAAAAGCCGCCCAAAACAAAAAAGAACAAAATCATACCGAAGGAAGATTGCAGCCGCCACAGTGTCTGCTCGATGATCCCGCCGAGATTTGCATCCATCTCCAATTTCAGAATTTCCGGATTAGTACCCCAGAATGTTGGGCCCATATCTGGGATGAATGGCATGCTCATCGTCATACCTGATGACCAGATGCCACCTAAAATCAGACAGGCAAATGCCCAGACGGCCAGCGATGCGGCTGACTTGTTGCGGAACATCATCGCCAGGAAACCTGTCAGGGCATAGATCGTCAAAATGTCGCCGAGCCAGATAAATAACAGATGGAACAAACCAAAGATCAGCAACCAGAATAACCGTTTGCGCAACCTGGTACTTGCATCTGCGCCGGCTTCCATTGACTTCGCTGTAATCAGCACAAGGCCGGCCCCAAACAAGGCCGTAAAATTGGTGCGCCATTTGTTGTCCACCAAAAAAGACTGGATGGTCGCGATCAATTGGTCATTGTCGCCGGTCCATAAGGTCGCGTTGCTGTAAAAAGCAAAAGGCGCGGCCATCGCTTTGATATTGACGATAAAAATCGCCATCACGGCGAACCCGCGCAACACATCCATATAGTTGAGCCGGTCTTCTTTGCGTACTGGCGCGTCTACTGTGGTCATACATTCTCCCAGATCCAGCAGGTAGTTTAGCGAAAAAAGCTGCGAATGTGAATTGTGTCACTAGATTTCAAGGAACGCCTTGATCTCATCCATTTGGGCCATTGCATCCTTGCGCCCGAGATCCATCAGCGCCCGGATATAGCCAGGCTCAAACATCAAATAAGATGGCAAAACCCAAGGAGCTTTCAAGGCGCCGAGGCCGCGCAGAATCATCTTCAGGGTCCATGGCAGCTCATGCGCGTGGCGCCCGGCGATTTCGCGGATATCAGCGGACGGCTTGATCATCAAAACCTCCAGCGATTTAAGATCAGTCTTGGCCCGTCGCTCCGGCAACATCAAGTTGAGGGTTGAGTTGATCCGCAGCAGACGCTCAACATCGGCTTCCAGGTTGTCGTTAAAGACAATATCCAGCAATTGCCCGGACAATTGGCCGATACTGGGGCGCGGCAGATGATCTTCTGGTGTCGGTTGGGCCGATATCTTGCCGTCGCGCGCACCAATCACAAACAGTTTATCCGCACCAAGATGGATTGCTGGTGACAGTGGGGCGATCTGCCGCAGGGCGCCATCACCAAAATATTCGCCATCAACGCGCCATGGCGGAAAGACAAACGGCAGCGCCGCCGAGGCCATGATGTGATCCGCTGAAAATTTGCATTGCCTGCCGACACGGCGCGAGCGTTGCCAGTCCTGGGTCAGGATACTTCCTTGGTAAAATGCGACGGCAAGCCCCTCGTTGTAGGAAGACGCCGTGATCGAAAGCGCGTTCAACACCGGGCCGTCAAGGTTTTCGGTCAACCTGTCGAAGTCAATCTCTCGGTTGAGCAACTCTCTCAACGGGGCATTGCTTAAAATCGATGGCGGTGCGTCCACACCCAACCAGCTGAACAAAAAATAACCGAGCCAGTGCCCGAGCCGCAGAGCAACCTGACTGCTACCTGATTCAAGCACATGGTGCGAGCGCAGTCCGCCCCATAAAATGGCGAGCTTGCGGATGGCCTTCTTGAAATCATGGGCGCCGCTCGCCAGCGATGCCGCATTTATCGCGCCGACAGACACACCGCTGATCACCTTGAACGGCATTTGGCCATCATCAAGCTCTTCGCCGATCGCACTCATAACTCCAACCTGATAGGCCCCGCGCGCGCCACCGCCGGAGAGGATCAATGCTGTGTTGTTGCCGTTTGCGCCCATGAGCTGTTCATACCAGTAATTTGGTCACCAGGCATGCCTTAATCTGATTTGAGTCAGGTCCGCAAAAAAACTTGCTTAGGCTGACCCGAGAGGGAACAGGGAGGCACCAGTACTTTCTGTACCAACTAATTGGGCAAATGCCCAACTCCTCGAAGCGAGGGGCTGCAAACGCGCCTCAATGGTCGGGCCAATCTCAAAATATTGTGGAAAAAAATTTCAATCTTTGTTTACGCTGACACTTTTTTGGTGTAGAGATAAAGGCAGCCGAGGGGCGTCCGCTGGGAGAAAAAAGGCGGGCTGAGATGAACCCTTTGAACCTGATCCGGACCATACCGGCGGAGGAACTGGCAGTACAGACAGGCGAAGGCCTGCCATCGGGCTTTCCTCGCCGCCAGTTGATGCCGGGCAACCGGGTTGGCCGCGAGGAGAGCCTTATTTGTGCCTGACACGGATGAAATTTTCAGTGAGATCAGGCGTGACGGAGAATCCTGCCTGTGGAGCGGTGCCCAGGCCAGCGACAGATTTTTGCGCAACAAGATATGGAACGGTTTCCAGGCCGTTGCCTGGAGCCTGTTTTCGTTACTGCTTTGTGCAGTTGGCGCAATCGCTATCAGCGACGATCTTGGAAAAACCGGTTCGCTGACCATAAAAGTCGCGGCTTATGTTGGCCTCATTCTCATGGCTCTGACGGTTCTATATTTCATCGTCAAGACGGCCGGTCGGACCATCATGGAAAAACGGCCATTGTATTTCATTACCGACCAACGCCTGATCATCACTGTATCTGACCACAGCAATAAAACAATTCTGACCGGTCGAACGTTTTTCGAGATGAATGTGAGGGAGAAAAATGGATTGCGCTCTATCAGGTTGTTTACGGAGCAATTTCAGGACCAGGAATCAGTCTATTCGATTGAGTTTGAAGACATTGAAGACGGCGAAGCCGCTGAAGAATTGCTTTTGAACCAGTTCATGAAAAAAGATCCCGATACTTGATTACAAGGAACCAGATCGATGACAACAGCAACTGCTCTGACGCTCTTTTTTGCCAAAGCCATCGGCCTTTACATGATCGCCGCCGGGATCGGCGGCTTCACCTCTGCAGGTCGCTGGCGTGCCATTCTTGAAGAAATGAAAAACCAGACGACGCTCGTCTTGTTCGGCGGCATCCTTGCCTATCTCGTGGGAATCGCCATGGTTCTCACCCACAATGTCTGGACCGACCCGCTGGCGATCGCCGTCAGCATTGTCGGTTGGCTCGCTCTACTAAAAGGTCTTGTTCTCCTGTGCTTGCCGGACCCACTGATGAATGTGGCGCATGGCATGGCCCGGCCGGGTGCCTCGAAGGTCTGGTCCTTGTTCGCCATTGCGGTTGGTGCGCTGTTTCTCTACGGCGGCATTTACGGTGCGATCGGATAACCATCCTCAAATATCTCCGAAAAATTGCGATGAAAGATTTCTCGTCATGAACAAGCAAGTCGCGCAATCTAAATTCCTCATCGCTGCTCATCGTCTGCGAAGTGTGATCAGCTGTTGAGACGGTCTGCAAAAACCAGAAAACTACCAACAGGCGTGTGGGCGCTGGGCTGGACGAGCCTCCTGACGGACATTGCCTCCGAAATGTCACAAAGTCTGTTGCCGATCTTCTTAACAACGACACTGGGCGCAGGAGCGCTCACGGTCGGCCTCATCGACGGTATCGCCAATCTGATTGGCGCTTTGGTCAAACCGGTTTCGGGCAGGCTCAGCGACGGCAGGCATGGACGCAAGAAACTGGCGCTCCTTGGCTACGGCATCGCAGCTGCCGCCCGGCCAATTATGGCATTGGCAACCAACATAAATTGGGTCCTTTCAGCGCGCGTAATCGATCGGGTGGGTAAGGGTATCCGGGGAGCGCCGAGAGACGCGTTAATCGCAGATATAGCAGCACCGGAAGATCGGACGCGCGCCTATGGTGTCAGAAAATCACTGGACAGCCTTGGTGCGTTCATTGGTCCATTACTGGCGATCCTCCTGCTGGCGCTATTTGACGAGAATATTCGGGCGGTGTTGTGGGCCGCCGTCATACCCGGCATCATCGCCGTCCTGGTCCTGGCTGTGTTCGTTCGTGAGCCAAGGCTCAATAGTACGGCGTCGGAGAAAAAGGCGTCAGAAGCATCGCAACAGGGCGCGCCTGTCGGGTTTGGCGGGCTCGGGTCCAGGTTCCGCCAGGTGGCGCTGCTCGGTGCACTTGTCGCGTTGGCCCGGAGCAGCGAGGCATTTCTGCTCTTAAACGCCGCCCGGGCCGGACTTGATATCATGTTTATCCCCGCCGTCATTTTTGTGATGGCCATCACATATTCCGCATGCGCAATGATCGCCGCCTCCGTTGTTTCCGCTATTGGTGGCCGGAAGGCGCTGACGCTGTCGATGTTATGCCTCAGCGTTGCCTATGGCCTGATGGCGGCGAGCTCAACCTTGCCCGCGATATTCGCCGCCGCCTTACTTTGGGGCGTCCATATGGGGATCAGCCAGCCCTTGTTGGCGACCCTGGCGGCCGCCGCCGTATCAGCAAAAAGCCGCGGCACTGCATTCGGGTTGTTCGGCCTCGCGGCCAGTATCGCCGGGCTGGTGGCAGCCGTTTTTGCTGGTTTTGTCTGGGACAGCTATGGCGGCGCAACAATGATGGCTGCCTTTGCCGCTGTTTCCTGCGTTGTGTTTCCCGCGTTATGGATTCTCTTGCCGTCAGATGATGTATTTGCTAGCACATGATGATTATGCCGAGGGGCGCCGGAGGACCGGCTGAGATCACGTTAGTAGCCCATGTGAGCACCCTTTGAACCTGATCCGGGTAGTACCGGCGAAGGGACGGAGACTGGGGCGATATCCCCACATCAGTTCTGGACCCGGTGGAAAACGTTAAAATAAGGCGTCCACCATGAACAAACACATTCCGCAATCTGAATTCACCACACCAGAAGTCACAACTGGTCCACTGCCGGCGTCGCGCAAAGTCTTCGTACAGTCTGATCGCTTCTCCGATCTACAGGTCCCGATCCGCGAGATCGACTTGCATCCGTCAGCGGACGAGCCGCCATTGCCGGTTTATGACACAACCGGGCCGTACACGGATCCTGCCGCGACCATCGATGTCGAAAAAGGCCTTGAACCCTTGCGCCGGGAATGGGTCATCGAGCGTGGCGGCGTCGAGGAATATGATGGCCGCGACGTCAAGCCCGAAGACAATGGCGGTGCCACCGGAAAATATCTTGCCCGCGAGTTCATGACCACACGCAAGCCTCTGCGAGGTTTGGCGGGCCAACCGATCACACAATTAGAACACGCCAGAGCCGGCAGTATCACCAAAGAGATGGAGTTCATCGCGATCCGCGAGAACCTTGGCCGCAAGCAAATGCTCGAAGATGCCGAGGCAACTGTCGCCGCCGGCATGGATTTCGGCGCCGAGATCCCGCCTTTCATCACAGCGGAGTTTGTGCGCGACGAGGTCGCGGCGGGCCGGGCCATCATTCCATCCAACATCAACCATCCAGAAGCAGAACCGATGATCATTGGCCGGAACTTTCTGGTCAAGATCAACGCCAATATCGGCAACTCCGCCGTCACCTCGTCGGTCGAGGAGGAAGTCGACAAGATGGTCTGGGCAACCAGATGGGGCGCCGACAATGTGATGGACCTCTCCACCGGCCGCAACATTCACAATACGCGCGAATGGATCATCCGCAATTCCCCGGTCCCGATCGGCACGGTGCCGATCTATCAGGCGCTCGAAAAAGTGGATGGCACCGCCGAGGATCTGACCTGGGAGATCTACCGCGACACGCTGATCGAACAGGCAGAGCAGGGGGTCGATTATTTCACGATCCATGCCGGCGTCCGCTTGCCCTATATTCATCTGACGGCGGAACGTGTCACCGGCATCGTCTCGCGCGGAGGCTCAATCATGGCCAAATGGTGCCTCGCCCATCACCGCGAAAGCTTCCTCTATACGAAATTCGAGGAAATCTGCGAGATCATGCGCCAATATGACGTCTCGTTCTCATTGGGTGACGGATTGCGTCCCGGTTCAACCGCCGATGCCAATGACCGGGCCCAATTCGCTGAACTTGAAACCCTCGGTGAACTGACCAAGATCGCCTGGGATCACGGCTGCCAGGTGATGATCGAGGGACCGGGCCATGTCCCCATGCACAAGATCAAGATCAATATGGACAAACAGCTGCGCGAATGTGGCGAGGCGCCGTTCTATACACTCGGCCCGCTGACGACAGACATCGCTCCCGGCTATGACCATATCACATCGGGCATCGGCGCTGCCATGATCGGCTGGTTCGGTACCGCCATGCTCTGTTATGTGACGCCCAAGGAGCATCTGGGCCTGCCCAATCGCGATGACGTCAAGGTCGGCGTCATCACTTACAAGCTTGCAGCGCACGCAGCGGACCTCGCCAAGGGCCACCCGGCCGCGCATCTGCGCGATGATGCTTTAAGTCGGGCAAGGTTCGAGTTCCGCTGGGAGGATCAGTTCAATTTGAGCTTGGATCCTGAGACCGCACGGGACTTCCACGACCAGACCTTGCCCAAGGAAGCCCACAAAGTGGCCCACTTCTGCTCCATGTGCGGCCCAAAATTCTGTTCAATGAAGATTACACAGGATGTGCGGGATTATGCCGATGGCTTGAGCGATAACGAGAAGGCCGACCTCGAGGCTGCAACAGAAGAAGCCCGCGCCGGCATGGAGAGTATGTCGGACAAGTACAAGGAAATGGGCTCGGAGCTGTACCTGGCCGAACAGGCCGTGAAGAGATCGAATGAGGCTTTGTAAAACTGGCTTTGCATGCAGTCCTCGAATTTTAATCAGATGGTGGAGTTTGATATGTAACCGGAGGGGAGCTGACCGGTCTGTCGATCCTCACAGTTGATGAAGTTGCTGGGTCTACGATGATATGAGGGTGGAACACGCAGCAATGGGACGCCCAGCAAGCGTAAACCGCGCTGCCGCGCGTTGCTACATTGCGGCCACGGCCCGTACCATCTCCCTGCGGACCCCGGCATCAGGCAGTAGTCCCAGTAGCGCGCCCATATTCTCCGTCATGTGATCAACCCGCCGTGTCGCCGGGATCGTGACCGTGATATCCGGGTGAGAGATGATGAATTTTAACATAAACTGGGCCCAGTTGCTGGCGCCGATTTCTGCAGCAACAGCAGGAAGCGCATTTCCAGCGAACACATCAAACAGCCGTCCTTCCCGGAACGGACGATTGGCGATCACAGCTATATTTCGCTCCCGCGCTAGGGGCAAGATCCGCCGCTCCACCTCGCGGTCGAGAATGTTATAGGTCACCTGTACAAAATCGAGCGGTCGGCTTGCCATTATGGCCAAAAGCTGATCGTGCTTCAGCCCCGCATAAGTGGTGACCCCCAGATACCGAACCTGACCACGCGCTTTCATTTCGATAAGGGTCTCAAGATGCCGCTCCCAGGCGACCAGATTGTGGACCTGCAGCAGGTCAAAACTATCAATACCCCATCTTGCTTGCGTCGTCTCAATCTGGCCTGCCCCATCACCAGAGGTCCATATCTTATCGGCCGCAAACCGCGCAGCAGGATAGTCAAGTGTGGCCAGGGCCTTGCCAATAACACCTTGCGAGGACCCGTACATCGGTGATGAATCAATCAGCGCGCCGCCCATCGCGAAAAATGTTCGCAAAACATCCGTACGCTGTTTAATAGCGGCAGGGTTGTTGCCGACATCAAAGGTCAGCCATGACCCCATGCCAATGGCCGGAATAATCTCTTCACTGGAGGGAATAACCTTCCGCTGCACCTCTCCGGCAGCATGGACCATTTGGGCAGGTCCCAACAACGCAGCGCCCGTAGCAAGACCGCATTTGAGAAACTTACGGCGTTGCACAACTCCCTCCTAATTCTATAGTAGAAAGCTAACATCTGCGCTTGGATACGTCTAGAACCCGATTAACCGTCTTAGATGGATTACTTGCCGCTTGATCCTCATCGCTCTACAATGGAAGGGCTGAGCGCCAGGGTGGGTTCGCAAAAAAGGGGTATCGTCATGGGGATCAAGCTGCCTGTCAGTATGCTGCTGATGATAGCGATCATCGGCTGCAGCCCCACAGTTGAGACTAATGAAACCAGCATCGAGGAAAAGCCACAGCTGGTCTGCGAGACCGGGCCATCGAAGGAGATCTTCGGAGAGACAGACTGGCTGGTCTATGGCTGCAATGAGCAGGAATTCCTCGTGGTCGTGTCCGCGCCAGACAACCCAGCCACACCGTTCATCTTCTTTCTCAAACGCGATGCCAGCGACATTCAGATATCGGGTGAGGGAACCGGCAACAAGGAGGCCACCAGAGCCGCGCTCGCAGAACTGAGATCTCTGACGCGCGCCGACTTTAAAAAACTCGCCACCCGCGCCCAAAAAGCCAGGCCCAAAAATTCCTAATACGCCCGGCTAACCTCCGCCCAGAACAATCAGCGTCGCAATAGACTGCGCCAGTATGTTGGCAAAGCTCATCGCAATACCGATGACCAACGCCGTCGCGCCGCTGCGCCAGGCCCGCCCGCGCATCGGCATCGCCCTTGGCAGGCTGCGATAAGCCGTCAGCCAGTTCATGGCAAAAACACTGAGGATGAAGTAGATCCCATACGTCACATAATTTGCTGCTGATACGAGCCCGAACAACAACACCGTCGGGAGCGAGACGACAAGGCTCGGCACAGCGACGGCAAACAACAATCGCTCGCGCAAGGTAAAGCCCGTCGCCTGTCCCCAGCCGCGCCACAGGGTAGCCGCAATAAACATGAACCCGAAAGCGAAAAAAGGCTGCAGCGTAAACTGCCAGTTGGCGGCGGCCTTGGCGAGATCGGCGGCACTTGTACCCGCAGGAAGGACATCCCCCCGGTCGGCAAACTGCTGCTCCAGTAACAGCACCGTGCCGCTTGTCTCTCCGGCCCAGAAAAATTGGAAGAAATAAAGGACCGCCATTAGCGAGACCCACAGCCGTAGCGATGGCGTGTAGCGGCCGGCCCAGTCGGCGCGGACAGCCGCACGCATATAAACCCGTGGGCGGACGAACAGGAAGAAGATCGATTTGAGGCCACGGATATTGAGCCCGAAGAAATCCTCCATCAGGTCATTAAGGCCCAGATCATCATCCAGTCTTTTCTTGGCAATCATACTGCCCTCTAGCCCAAATCTCTCCCCGCGTCATCCTGATCAAGCGCTTTCCAGGATGACGCATGCTGCAAGAACGGCTAAGCCCCCTCAATGACAAACACCTCATCCAGCTATGACACGATTATCATCGGCGCCGGCGCCGCCGGGATGATGTGCGCCATTTATGCTGGAGCCGCTGGCGGCAAGGTGTTGGTCATCGAACATACCAAAGCGCCGGGTGAAAAGATCCGTATTTCTGGTGGTGGCCGCTGCAATTTCACCAATATCCATACGGGCCCGCAGAACTTCCTGTCTGAAAACCTGCATTTTGCCAAGTCAGCCCTGAAACGCTACACCCAACAAGACTTCATCGACTTCGTCGCCTCCCACGGTATCGCGTATCACGAAAAAACTCTCGGACAATTGTTCTGCGATGGCTCGGCGAAAGAAATCATCGCCATGCTGGTCACCGAAATGGACAAGGTCGGCGCCGAACTGCTGCTGGAGACCTCGGTCGAGGCGATCACCCGAATTGAAAAAGGCTTCCAACTGCGGCTCGCAGGCAAAAAAGCGGGTTACAGATCAACCAGCTTGACCTGCCGCAATCTCGTCATCGCCTCGGGCGGTAAGTCGATCCCCAAAATGGGCGCCACAGGTTTTGGTTATCAAATCGCCCGGCAGTTTGATCTTGCCATCACCGAGACCAGAGCTGGCCTGGTGCCGCTCGTTTTCCCGGATGACATAAAAGAACAATGCAAGGCCCTGGCCGGTGTTTCGGCTGAGGCCTCACTGTCTTACGGCAGGACGCGTTTTAAGGAGGCTCTGCTGTTCACCCATCGCGGCCTCTCAGGTCCCTCGGTTTTGCAAATTTCCTCATACTGGCGGGAAGGGCATCCGCTCAAGGTTGCACTGTTACCGGATGAAGACCTATTCACCGCGCTTCGCACAAGACGGGCCGAGAATGGCCGCCGGGATATCGCTACCGTGCTCGCTGATCTAATGCCAAAGCGCCTCGCTACATACATGATCGGCCTTGCAGACGTCTCCGGCAACATCGCTGACTTCAGCGACAAGCGCCTGCAGGCACTCGTTGAATGCCTGTCGGACTGGCAGATAAAACCGGTGGGTACGGAGGGGTACCGCACGGCCGAGGTCACATTGGGCGGTGTTTCAACCGACGATCTCAATTCCAAAACGATGCAAGCACGTCACGTGGCCGGCCTGTATTTTATCGGCGAAGTGGTGGACGTCACCGGCTGGCTTGGCGGCTACAACTTTCAATGGGCCTGGTCATCCGGCTGGGCCGCCGGTACCGCCATCGCCGAGCATAGGTAGACCGTCAGGCATCTTTGCGTCGTAAGCTATTTATTTTGTTTGGAGAAAAACTTGCGCAAGGCCCCTCGGACGGCCCTATAGTAGGGCTATTGATTAACAAGGTGGTGTCAACAGCGCTCGCCATTTGAATAAAAAGGAGGCTCAGAACAGCATGAAAGCTCTTACCATCGGCAGTGCAATGATAGACACGATCGCGATCATCCCAACCGATCGGATCGAGCGCATGTCGATGATCAACGCTGATCGCGCTTTTTTACTGATGGAGGAAGGCACCAAAACAGAAGCCGAAGTCGTCTCGACCCATCTAGGCGGCGGCGCGGCCAACACGGCCGTCTCGTTTGCGCGCCAGGGTTTCGATGCGCGGGTGCTGGTCAAGCTGGGGCAGGATGAACGTGGTAATCAGGTAACGGATTGTCTCGAAGCGGCAGGCGTTTCCACGAACTGGGCCATCCGCGATGCCGAGACACCAACCGGCGCATCCGTGCTGATTTCGTCGCATGAACGCAATGCCGGGATATTCACCTTCCGGGGGGCCAACACGAAACTGACTAAGGACGACCTTGAGGATGAGGCTTTCGCTGTTGATCTTGCCCATATCGGCTCTTTGTCAAATGAATCGGCCGCCTTGTTCCCGGTGCTGATCGACATGGCGAAGGCAGGCGGTGCCCGCGTGTCAGCTAATCCCGGTATGCGCCAGTTGTCAGCGCGCCGGAGGGATTTCCTCCGTGTCCTGCCAAAGATCGACATATTATTCATCAACCGGGTAGAAGCAGAAGCTTTGATGCCGGCGCTGGTGCCGGAAGTGGGCGAGGGCGGGGCGCCTTTGCCAGAAAAAGATGGCCAGCTGCCACCACTTGCAACGCGCGGGTTGTCGGGTGGCGGTTTTGATATGTCGCTAAAACTTTTTTTCGCGGGCTTGGCAGATTTGAGCAAAGCGACCATCGTCGTCACCGATGGCGGCAAAGGCGCCTACGCCGCGGCAGATGGTCGCATCAGCTATTGCCCGCCGCTCAAAATCGATGTCGCCGGCACGGCGGGCGCTGGCGACGCCTTTGCCTCAACCTTCGCCGGGTTCAGCGCCGGCGGCGCACCTATCGAAGCGGCCTTGCGCGCCGCCACCGTCAATGCCGCGTCAGTCATCTCCCATGTCGGCACGCAAACCGGGCTACTGGACAAGGCAGGGATCGAAGATCGGGCAAGCGCGGTGGCTGCAGACCAAAAAATATTGGCATGGAAAATATGATGACCATTCAGGCAATCAAAACCACGCTGATTTGCCTGCTGCTTCTGGCGCTCGCCGCTTGTAATGAGAAAGCACCGAGCGTTCCTGAAGCGACTGAGCGCAGCGCCGTTCAAGGGCGCGGCGAGGGTAAAGAAAACTGGTGGGATATGCTGCCGCGATCCCAGTGGAGTGAATTTCGGCGCCGAGACAGCGACATCGAATGGTTTGAAGTCTATGAAGTTCGCGACGGCGTATTTGCAATCTACGAACCGGGCCAGTTTGAGGAAGTAATTTCGTTCTTGGTCCTGGGCGAAGAAAAAGCGCTTCTCTTCGATACAGGCCTTGGCATTGCCCCGATCCGTCCGGTTGTTGAACGCCTCACAGGCCTGCCGGTAACGGTTCTCAATTCGCACAGTCATTACGATCATGTGGGCGGCAATCATGAGTTTGACGAGATCGCCAGCCTGGGCCTGCCCTACACCGGGTCACGGGCGCAGGGCCTGGCAAATGCAGATGTCGGCGAATTTGTACAGGGCGACTGGCTATGGAAGAAAACGCCTGAGGAGTTTGATCGGGATACTTATGAAATAAGCCCGTGGACAAGTACACAGATGGTTAGCGACGGCGACGTGATCGATCTCGGCGGGCGCCAGCTTGAAATAATCTGGACGCCCGGCCATGCCCCAGACGCAGTGTGTCTGCTGGACCGCGAGAACCGCCTCCTGTTCACGGGCGATACGTTCTACCTTGCGCCGCTATACCTGCATCTCGAAGGCTCGGACGTCGCAGCATACAAGACTTCGGTTGATCGTCTCGCCCTTCTCAGACCTGAGCTGGATTTTCTCATCACAGCCCACAATGTGCCGGTCGCTGATGCCGATTATCTCCTTCATCTGCGCGATGCTATTAAAACCATCGCTGCCGGGACCGGGACATACGCAGAAACCGACGGTGCGCACGAATATTCCTTTGCTGGCTTTTCCATTATTGTTCCGGTGGGGCTCGAGTAGAGATGAAGCTGAGACCGCAAGCAAAAATAATCCATCCGGGAGCGTCGGTATCAGATGCCGATGTCGCCCATATTCTTGGTGGTATTCGCGCACGGACCCTGCCGAAGCCAGAATGGACCCACGGTGCTCACCTGTGCGCCGGTACGGCATTGCTGAAGGCACGGGGTCTTGCCGGCGCGGAAGCTGAAATGCCGGACACTATTAGAGCCTACAATGAGGCCACAGGTGTACCGAACACGGATGATGAAGGCTATCACCACACAATCACGCTATTCTATCTGCGCACGCTCGACAAATTTCTGGATCGCCGCTGGCACGAGCGCATCGGACAACTCGCAACTGACGTTCTTGCCGCGGACCTTGCAGATCGCACTTACCCGTTACAATTCTATTCAAAGGAACTGCTGTTCTCAGTCACCGCGCGCCGTAGCTGGATTGAGGGGGACTTATGAACGCTCTAAATCACTATCCGAAAATCGGTTTCAAAAATTCCATCGCCGGCCGGGCGCAAACCGGCGACCTGCAGGTCTTCGGCATCGCTGCTTCTTGCCTGTCCATCCGTACCCCCCGTTTCACGAAAATAAATTTGACTGGTCAGAAGAACCCGGCTGTTATTTCGTACCTTGAAATGAATATGTGCAGGCCGGCCGCCATAGGCGCCAGGAACATAAGTGCGGAATGTGTAACGTCCGTTCGGGTCCGTTATTGCCTGGCCCCAATAGGCAAAGTCATCAAACCGCTCACCCGGTTTACCGTCGCGGGGGTGTTTGTACCGGCCGAGCGGATCGGTATGCCAAATGTCAATAATGCGGCTTGCAATTGGCTGCCCGGAGACATCCACAAGGTCGCCCGAAAGGTTCACCACGTCACCGCGAATTTTGGCAGCGCGCAAGATCAGGTCGTTGCTGTCATTATCTCGCGAGCCAACCGGGTAAAATGGACCCTCAACATCGCGCGGGGTTCGTTTGTAGATCGCGTCTTTTGCCTGCAGCGGTGTTGCTGCCAGCAACGTAGCGCCGGTCGCAAGTCCGGACTTCACAAAAGTACGGCGTTTCATAACGCACCTCCTAATGAATTAGTTTATATTGGAAAATATGCTAATATGGCAACTCACACTTCCGCGATGCCGATGTCTGTGTCGAAACGGCGGTTCCTGAAACGTCTTTTATATACCTGCCGCCGAGAAATGCTCGGGCAGCGAATAAACTCTTGGAGGGTTCTATGCGAATAATCGTCATTCTTATAGCTGCATTGCTCGGCCTTTGGATTGCACCTGTCTCGGCATCAAACATGCCGGAAGTCCGTACACTGGCGGAAGCTGCGCAGTCACCGCAAGCGTCTATCGATGAAATCGCCTGGCTGGCGGGGCGCTGGAAGGGTGAAGGGCTCGGTGGCAAGGCCGAAGAACTGATCGCCCCTGTCGAAGCTGGCCAGATGATGGGAATGTTCCGCCACCTGAAAGCTGACGGCACACTCAATTTCTACGAGTTTTACGTTTTTGCCGAAGTCGAAGGCTCACTGGTTTTGAAGATCAAACATTTCTCGCCAGAGCTCATCGGGTGGGAAGAAAAAGATGGGTATGTCGAGTTTCCTTTGGTCGCGATCGAGGGCGCCACTGCGTATTTTGACGGCATCACCTACGCACTGACGGCCGAGGATGAATTGAATGTGATGGTCAATGTCAGCGAAGCCGGCATAATACCCTTCCGCTATCGCCGCCAGACAGACGACTGAGCTGGTGTGTTGAAAATCATACGTGTTGCGTCAGAAGGAATCAGTATAAACGTTTCAGAATCATAACGATAAAGAAGGAGGTCTGCAGTGAAAACCGTCCTTGATTTTGTCGCGTGGAATGTGTCTCTCGTTTTGGCTGGCGTCGCCGCAATTCTGTTGTTTTCGATATTGCTCAGCTAGTCGCCTACCCAGCTTAGTAGCCTAGAGCGGGGCCGTCATTTCTTTCAGCCAGACCTCGACGCCGGGTTCAGCGTCGCCTGCGAGTTTGGCATAAACTTCCGTGTGGTAATTATTAACCCAGTTAATCTCATCTTGGGTTAACAGGCGCTGGTCGATCAATTGTCGCTCCAGCGGTGCCATCGTGATTGTCTCGAAGGACAGCATTTCGCGCTCGCCGCCGGACACTGCTTCTGGCTCATTGACCACGATCAGGTTTTCGATCCGAATACCGAATTCTCCGGCCTTATAATAACCGGGCTCATTAGAACAAATCATGCCGGGCTCGAGGGGCTGACTGATCAGCTTTTTGGAAATATTCTGCGGTCCTTCATGAACCCCGAGATAGCTGCCAACGCCATGGCCGGTGCCATGATCATATTCAAGTCCGGCTTCCCATAGGGGCCTGCGCGCTAGAACGTCCAATTGATGGCCACTCGTGCCGCGTGGGAATTTAACAGTGGCCAGTGCGATATGACCCTTGAGTACCAGCGTATAGCATCGGCGCATCTCTTCAGTTGGTATGCCGATCGGCACGGTGCGCGTAATGTCAGTGGTGCCGTCAGGATACTGACCACCTGAGTCGATCAGGAACAGTGTACCTTGTTCAAGTTTTCGATTGGTTTCAGTGGTAACGCGGTAGTGGCAATGGGCGCCATTACTGCCGGCAGCCGAGATTGAATCAAAGCTGATATCGTTCAACAAGTTGGATTTAGTGCGGAAACCTTCAAGTTTTTTTGCTGCATCAATTTCTGTCACCGACCCGTCCTGCGCTTCGGTTGCCACCCAATGCAGAAAACGACTGACAGCAATCCCATCGCGGATATGGGCACGGCGCGTCCCCTCAATTTCACAATCGTTTTTCCGAGCGCGTGGCAGAGCGCAAGGATCAGCTGCCCGGATAATGGTTGCACCTGCTTGTTCTAGTTGAACAAAAAACCACACCGGTGCCAGCGCTGGATCAATCATCACTGACAAGCTGTTAGCGCCAAGTTCTTTTAGCGCTTCTGCAACCTCATCTTCCGGATGGATGGAAACTTCCCCCGTCAGGTGTTCCTCCAATTCGGCATTGACCTTATCCGGGTGAAGAAACAGCGCAGCTGTACCATCCGCATGCAGAATGGCGCGGCCCAGCGGTAATGGTGTTGCGTGAACATCTTTGCCGCGGATGTTGAAGAGCCATGCGAGTGAATGCGGCGCCGTCAGAACCACCGCGTCGGCGCCGTTATTCTTGAGAACGGCCGCGATCTCGGTCCGCTTTTGTTTACTGCCCTTGCCAGCAAATTCTTCCCCATGTGGCACAACCGGCGACACAGGTGCTCCGGGTTGGTCCTGCCAGGCAAGATCAATCGGATTTTGATCAACAGGCACCAGAACAAAACCGGCACGGTCGGCTGCCGAAGTCAGGCTGTCGAGACTGGACGGGGAATGCAGCATCGGGTCGTAACCAATTCGGCTTCCGGTTTTGCCGTTTTGAGCCAGCCAGATATGGGGCGGGTTCTCGGTCAGATCTTCAAACTCAAAAAAACCACCGTCGACCTGTTCGCGCACCTGTAATGTGTAACGCCCATCGGTAAAAATGACCGCCCGGTCGATAAAAATAATCGCTGAGCCAGCCGATCCGGAAAAACCGGAGACCCACATCAACCGTTCCGCAAAAGCCGGTAGATACTCGTTCAAATATTCATCGTCATGCGGCACCAAAAATCCGTCGAGCTTTTGCTCAGTCATCATATTGCGCAGGAGCGGCAGGTTCTTACTGGCAAACGTACGATCAGAGACGGGATCAAAAGACTGAAACATAGCGGATTTCCTGGTTGTTTTCGGCAGGCTACAAGGTTCAAGCGTGGCAGGCCAGATCAGGATGACGTCTTCGTGAAAACAAGTACCGGCCAGGTCTCATGCTGGTGCCGGCGTTCTAGATCAAAACCATTGGCCCGGTAGGCCGCGGTGACGCCCAGTTCTTGTTCTGCCAGCAATCCGGCCAGAATAACCATCCCAGCTTGCGCCATATGATCGCTCATTCCTGGTGCAAACTCAACAAGGGGTCCAGCGAGGATATTAGCGAAAATAAAATCGAATGGCGCCCGTGCCGAGATCTCGGCGTGATCAAAACCGGCGGCGCTCAAAAAGCTGATCCCTGACGCGCTATTCAGTCGAGCATTTTCTGCGGCAATCTCAACCGAGGTTGAATCAATGTCTGTCGCCAGAATAGTCGTCTGCCACAGCTTGGCCGCGGCGATCGCGAGAATCGCCGAGCCTGTGCCGAGGTCAAGAACATTGACCGGCGCCTGGTCGGCTAATCTGTCTAGTACCTCAAGGCAGCCTGCAGTTGTTGGATGGTGGCCGGTACCGAATGCCTGATTGGCATCAATGCGGATTGGGACATCGCCTGGTTGATCCGGCAACTTATCTTCGTCGTGAATGCCGTACAGCACAAACCGTCCGCACCGAATGATACCAAGCCCTTCGAGAGAATGTGCAACCCAGTCTCGGTCCGCCAACTCTTCGATTTTGCCGGGGATGACGATGCCCGCTTGAAAAAGAAATCGGTCGATCCCGACAAGATCAGGCGCATCCGCAAAATATGCCCCAACAGACCAACCGCTGTTCGCGTCTTCTTTTACAGCGTCCTTTTTGGTCAAGCTCACGGCATCCGCAGGCGGATAATAAACTTCGCTCAACAAATCAGCAATGCGGCTCATCTCGTCCTGGTCGCCCGACCAGACGACCTTAAAGCTTGGCATTTTATTGTTGTTCCTTGAGTTTAAGGATTTGGGGCCAGATTTGCTGGTCCCAGATCTCCTGGCTCATCGGCCCCACATGCCGCCAACGGATATACCCTTTTTGGTCGATCACAAATGTTTCGGGGGCCCCGGTGACGCCGAAATCGATCACAGTTTGCCCAATTTGATCGACACCTACAGCATCATATGGGTTGCCGTACCTGGCAAGCCAGGCCGCGCCCTGTTCAGGCGTGTCCCGCCAATCAATGCCATACAAAGGAATAATATCGGACTTTTGCAAGTTCATCAGAAATTGATGCTCATACTGACAGGCAACGCACCATGAGCCGAAGACGTTAATCAGGCTGATCTGTCCCTTCAGGTCAGTGGAAGCAAATGGCGGCGTTTCATCATTCACCTGTGGCAAGTCGAAAGTTGGCACCGGTTTGTTGATCATCACCGAAGGCAGTACAGCGGTATCGATGCGCAACCCGAAAAGCCCGACCAGGGCCAATGCACCAAATAGTATGACCGGAATAAATAACAGCGCGCGCTTCATAGCAGATCCCAGTAACTAGTAACGGACAGATAAATCACTGCGAGTTTGAAATCAAATAATGCGTCAGGCAAGAGGTGAGATTAATTCGTTGTAACCCTTGTGAGATTTCAACGTCGTGCGAGAGGTGTTTTTGCCGGCCGGCCTTGAAGAACCTGTGGATAGGTGGATAACAAAAACAAATGGCGTCAAAAAATGTTGGCGCGCATATTACAAGGCACTGAATAAGATGGGCTTTTACCAAAAACATATCGAACCCCGGCTCGTTAGCCTTGCCTGTTCTTCGCCGGCGATTGCCCGTGAGCGCCGCAAGGTCGTTCCCCATGCTGAAGGTGTGGTTCTGGAAGTGGGATTTGGCTCTGGGCACAACCTTCCCTTTTACGATGCCGGGAAAGTGACAAAGCTGTTTGCGCTCGAACCGGAGGAAAAGATCAAGAAGCTGGCGGCCAAACGCGTCGCTGCATCGCCCCTTGAAATTGACTATCTTGATCTTCCAGGAGAACAGATCCCGCTAGAAGATCGTTCCATAGATACTGTACTGGTGACCTTTACGATGTGTACAATTCCTGACCTGCCGACAGCGCTTGAAGGTATGGCCCGGGTTTTAAAGCCATCGGGTCGAATGCTGTTTGCAGAACACGGCCTGTCGCCTGACGGTTCGGTTGCCGAATGGCAAAACCGTCTCAACGGCATCTGGGGCTGTCTCGGTGGTGGGTGCAATCTCAACAGGGATATTCCAGCCTTGGTCACCGGGAACGGATTTCAAATGGAACAGCTGGAAGCTCAATACGCAAAAAATACACCAAAATTTGCCGGGTATATATTCTCAGGCAGGGCAAAAGCGATTTAATCAGCCGAACAATTCAGCGAGGAAATCAATGAAAGTCCGCCACGAACGGGCATCAGCATCTGCATTGTAGACTGTTCCAAACACCGGGTCATTCGCCTGCTTGTTTGTAAATGCGTGCATTGTCCCGCCATAGGCATGGAGCTGCCAGTCGGCCCCAGCATCGCTCATTTCAGCGGCAAAAGCGACCGCATCTTCTGGCTTTGCCATCGGGTCATCCCAGCCGTGAAAGGCAACCACTTTTGCTGCGATCAGGTTTCCGTCCGTGTTGCCCGGTTTGTTGAAAAGCCCATGGAACGCGGCGGCACCCTTCACATCAGCACCAGACCTCGCCATGTCCAGCGCACACAAGCCACCAAAGCAGTATCCGCTGACAGCGATACGATCAGTGCTCACATAATCCAGCTTTTGTGCCGCAGTTAGGCCAGTTTTCAACCGGTCCTGCAGCATGCTTCTGTCTTCGACGAAAGGTGTCATCAATCCGTTGCACTCTTCCGTAGTTGATCCGAGTACACCCTTGCCATAGACATCCAACGCGAAACCGACATAGCCAAGTTCAGCAATTTTTTGCGCGATCTCTTGTTCGTGATCCGACCGGCCAGACCAGGCGTGACAAATGAGTACGCAAGGGCTTTTGTCCTTGCTCGGATCGCGCGCCACGTAAGCCTCCAGCACGCTGCCATTATGGGTATATTCGACAAGCTCTGATGTGGTCGACATAAGTCTGTCCTTCGCTTCTTATCCGGCCAGTCGTGATTTTGCGGCGCTGTATTCAGACACCAGTTCGGCAACATAGTCTCCCGCACTTTGCACCCGATCAATGGCACCGATACCCTGGCCGCAGCCCCAGATATCCTTCCACGCCTTCGCCGTGGTTTCTGTGCTTGACGCGAAATTCATTTTGCTAATGTCGCCATCCGGTAATGCCGCAGGGTCCATCCCCGCATTTCGGATAGACGCTGCATGATAGTTACCGTGGACACCGGAAAAATAACTGGAATAGACGATGTCTGCCATTGTACCATCGACGATGCCCTGTTTGTAAGTGTCATTGGCATTGGCTTCCTCAGTCGCAATAAAAGCAGAACCAATATAACCGGCATCAGCGCCCATCGCTTCAGCGGCAAGAATAGACTCGCCCCTGGCGATACATCCGGACAGAAGCAGTGGCCCGTCAAACCATTCTCGGATTTCCTGTACCAACGCAAATGGTGACAATGTGCCGGCGTGACCGCCAGCCCCGGCGGCCACCGCAATTAGTCCGTCGGCACCTTTCTCAATCGCTTTTTTGGCGAACTTGTTGTTGATGATATCGTGGAAAACAAGGCCACCATAGGAATGTACCGCCTCGAATACCTCCTCTCGTGCGCCAAGCGAAGTAATAACGATTGGCACTTGGTGTTTCACACAAACCTCCAGATCGTGTTGCAAACGGTCGTTGGACCGGTGCACGATCTGGTTGACCGCGAACGGCGCTGACACCTGCACGGGGCCGGTCGCATCATGATCCGCAAGCGCCGTCTTGATTTCTGTCAGCCATTCATCAAGCGCTTCGGCGGGCCGTGCATTGAGTGCTGGAAACGAGCCAATCACTCCGGCCTTGCATTGCGCGATCACAAGTTTTGGCGTTGAGACGATGAACATCGGAGCACCAATGGCGGGCAGGGCCAATTTTGCTTTGATGGCGTCAAATTGTTTGTTGGCCGACATGAATTTTCTCTCCTCAAGAATTCGCGCTGTTCGCGGCAAGATTAGAAACCGGCGCTGGCAAGAGCAAGCGGACAGGACAGTCGCCTACCAGGGTGCAAGTCCACTGACCTGACCCAACATGGCAATGCTTGCAGCAGCTGCCAGAAAAGGCCCGAATGGGATTGCTTTCTCGCTGGTCAGTTTCTTGCCGCTGCGCTGCATAAAAAACAGCGCGAGCAATCCCGAGACGGCAGCGATCAGGACAACAAAAGGCAGAACCATCCAGCCGAGCCACGCACCGATCCCGGCGAGCAGTTTGGCATCTCCTTGTCCGAGCCCGTCAAACCCGCGCAATCTGTAATAGATTTCACCAATCAGCCAAAACACAACAAAGCCGGTGACGGCACCGATAAGGGCGTCAAGCAAAGGTGAGAACAAACCTTGAACGTTAGCGATCAGGCCCAATATGACAAAAGGCAGTGTCAGGGCATCCGGCAGGAATGTGGTCTCCAGATCAATCACTGCCAGCGGGATAACGAAACAAAAGAACACAAACAGAGCCGCGCCAGTCAGGCTCGGCAGGTTGAGCAAAACTGTTGTGAGCGCCGCCAGGCCGCCCAGTAATTCCACCATTGGGTAGCGCGCGCTGATCGGCTGTTCGCAGGTTGCGCAACGCGCTCGGAGCAACGTGAAACTTAATAGCGGGATCAAATGAATATTTTTGATCTGTGTGCGGCAACGCGGGCAATGCGACCTTGGGGAGGCAAGGGAGAGTGTTTTGTCAGTCCCATCGCGGTCGATCAGTTTCCAGATTAGCGGGCCGCGGTGAATAACAACATTAAGGAAACTCCCAACGCACAGGCCGGAGAAAAAAACTAAAATGTAAAAAAGGAGCTGAAACAAGCGCGGAAATTCCCATCAGATTTAAAAAACTTTTGTAACAGCTATAGCTTTTGCTGAGCCTGTTGCAAAAACTGCACGCAGAGCGAGCATAAAACCGGCATTATCCCCAAAAGCGCGCATCATTGCCGAAATGATACCGCGCACCCCCGGAAAAAAATTTGCTCTGGGCACAAGGCGGGGTTTTAGCCAAAAAAAAGTCGGATTCCAGCGCCTTTTAGAGCGATTATCGGCCGCTTTAAGGCACTGTTTTTGCTGAATAATACTTAAATTGCCCCAATGTGGAAAACCGTTTAAGGGTGATCCCTGGAACGAATTACTGAAAGCAGCACCGGCTTGAACACGTTGAGTATCAAATACCCGGCCTTTTTGCGCGCGCTCCGGCCGTCTTCGGGTGGCCGCGCCGCGCCCACACCACGACTGCCAATCGTGGCCGAAGTATTACTGCTTGCGCTTATCGCCTGGCTCGCCTCGAAGCTGTTTTTGCTTTTGATCACGCCGGCGGAAACCGGACCTGGCGCAGCAGGTATTGGCGCACCGGGTGTAAAAAATACGCTGGTTGAGAACTATGATGTCCTGAAACGATATGACCCGTTCCGGGCTAAAAATATCGAGCCCACTGGCACCAGCGATATTTATGTAGAGGCAGTTGAAACCACCCTGAACATTTCGGTATCGGGTATGATGCTTTTGGATGGTGGCCTCGGCAGTGCCATTATCAAGTCGACAAACGGCGGCGAGCAGACCTATCTGGTCGGAGATGAGATCGAAAACGGTGTCAGCCTCGAGCGGCTAGAGCCGGGCCGGGCGATTATTTCAAGGAATGGCGTCCTCGAAGCGGTAACGGTGGATGTTGACAAAATTACCGGGTCATCGAGACCGCAAAATACCTCACCGACGTCGCCTTCCAGGCAAGCCTCGATGCGCCCAGGAGTAAGTCTTTCCCGTCTGTCACAGATTATCACTCTGCGCCCTGTTCGGGACAAAACCGGTAGCTATGTGGTTATGCCTGGTTCGGACGCCGTTGCTTTTTATGCGACCGGTCTGGCCGAAGGCGACGTGATCAAAAAAGTGAACAACAGACGGGCGCCATCCAGCCCCGAAACGCTGTTTGAAATGTTCAATAACATGCCGTCAGCGCAAAAAATTGTGTTGACGGTAGAGCGCGGCGGCAAAGAAATTGCCGTCACAATTGAAGTCTCGGAGTTGCGTTAATGAGAAACTGGGGCAAAACCATCAAAGGCATAATAGCAGCGCTAGCTGTTGTTCTTGTTATGCCCGTCTCAGGATTCGCCCAGACGGGTAGTTCAATTCTCAACAACTATGAAGGCGCTGATATTCGCGACTTCATCCGTACCGTCTCTGTCCTGACGAACTATAATTTTGTTATCGATCCGCGGTTGGCTGATAACAAAGTCACGATCATCGCACCGCCGGATGCCGAATTGTCTTCTGTTGAAATATGGGAGTTGTTTCTCGCCACCATGCAGGTGAATGACTACGCGGTCCTCCCGATAACCGAAGGTCAGTACAGGATTGTCCCGATTGATTCTTCCACCAGGCAACCGGGCGTTAACGCAGCTAACGCTGCTGGAGGCGAAATCGTGACCCGGATTGTGCGGCTCAATCTGGTCGATGCGCGCACGGCGGCGACTACGCTCAAAGGCATAGTTGGGGAGCGAGGCGTCGTTGCACCGGTTCTCGAAAGCAATTCTGTTATCATTGTTGATACGGCTGCAAATGTCAGCCGGCTGCTTGGCGTCATCGACAGGATTGACGCCGATACATCTGTTGTCAGGACCATCAAGTTGCAGAACGCTGTTGCCGCCGAAGTTGCGACGGTTCTAAGAGAACTTGGCATCAACGGCGCAGGTGAAGGGCCGCGACCTGGCGGCACCAGCATCGTCGCGATTGAGGGACGAAACACGCTGATTATTCGGGGCAACCCGTCGGAAGTGAACAAGCTGCTGCCGGTGATCGCCGATCTCGACAGTATCGGCGCCGCGCAGGTAGATTTGGCCGTCATCCGGCTAAATCATGCCGATGCGGAGGAAATTGCCCCCCTGTTAACGGAAATGCTTGACAAGAGCTATGGCGAAGAGCCCGGGAAGCGCAAACCATCCATTGTGTTTCACGCCCAAACAAACGCACTCATTGTTAACGCGGATCCGGATACGCAACGGATCATAGCTTCTGTCATTCGCCAGCTAGATATTCGCCGTTCGCAAGTCTTGATCGAAGCCATAGTCGTGAATATTTCGGACAATGTGGCTCGCGATCTTGGCCTGCAATATGTTATCGCAGGTGAAAATATTCCATTTACGTCGCAGAATTTCAGCAATACCCAACCAAATGTTCTGGCGGGTTTGGGCGCGGCCTTTTTTGCTGATGAACGATTTGGTCAACAAACCACCACAGTTGCCGCAGCAGATGGTACGATCACAACAACGTCCACAGACGGCAATTTCATACCAGGAACCGAAGACTTGATCTCAGCGGCTGTTGGATCGTTCCTTGGACTGGATGGGTTTGCCTTTGGCGGTGGCGGGAAGGGCGCAGACGGAACACTGTTCGCTGCAATTTTGACTGCGATTGAAGCCGATACCGACTCCAACATTCTATCAACGCCTTTTACAGTCACATTAGATAATGAGGCAGCAAGGCTACAAGTAGGTCAGGAGATCCCGATTACGACGGGCGAACAGGTCGGTGCTGATTTTTCCAATACATTCCGGACAGTCGAACGTCAGGAAGTAGGCGTCATCCTCGAAGTTACGCCTCAAATCAGCGAAGACAACACGATCCGGCTCGAAATTACTCAAGAAGTCTCCAGCATCAATGGCGCTCTAACAAGCGTCAATCAGGATTTTGCGACCAACAAAGCAAGCGTGACGACGACGGCTGTCGCTGACAATGGGGCAATTCTGGTCCTTGGCGGACTGATTGATGACAACCGGCAACTAACCGAAAGAAAAGTGCCGTTTTTGGGGGATATTCCGATAGCAGGGAACCTATTCAAGAGTAGCTCACGGTCCACAACAAAAAGTACACTGATGATTTTCATCAAGCCGACGATCCTGCGCGACAAGGCGACGGCAGAAGCAGTGACGGCAAGAAAGTATGACTATGCCCGCCAGCAACAGCTCCTAAAAAGTAAGAATGAACGGCCGTCAATTGATCTGCTTGTTGAAGAGTATCTGGGGATGGATCCTGATCGGTTGCCGTCACCTAATTACGATGAATAGACAAGTGAGCGGTAAACCTCTGATTTGATTATGTCCGTATCTGAAAAAACTGCACCTGATCAGCGCCCGGAGACAAAAAAACAGTCTCCGCCGCGATTTAGCTACGCCTTCGCGCGCGACAAAGGGTTGATTGTCCTTGACACAGACGAAGGCGGGTACGTTGTCGGACGCCGGGAAAATCTCGAACATAGCGCTGAGCATATTTGGGCTCAAGTGGAAGTGCGACGCTTTCTGGGAGCGCCCGTTCGTATAGAACCACTCCCGGACGATGTATTCGAGCGCCGGCTTTCAGAAACCTATTCAGTCGAAGGCATAACGTCGGATGAGTTAGGACAAGCGGGCGTTGAAGACCTCTCCAGTTTTGCTGAAGGATTGCCCAAAACAGCTGACCTGCTTGCAAGTGAAGATGATGCGCCGGTGATCCGTTTGATCAACGCGTTAATCGCTGAAGCGGTCAAAACAAAAGCATCCGACATCCATATCGAGCCTTACGAAACTGAAGTTTCTATCCGCTTGCGTATTGATGGCGTCCTGCGCGAAGTTCTAAGCCTGCCAGCAAGAATGACCCCGGTGTTGACGTCACGCGTCAAAATCATGGCCCGCCTCGACATTGCCGAAAAGCGTGTACCGCAGGACGGCCGGATCTCAATCGCGCTTGGGAGAAAGGCCGTCGACGTGCGGATTTCTACTTTGCCGTCTCGTTTCGGCGAGCGGGTCGTAATGCGGTTGCTCGACAAGGAGCAGGCACGACTTGATCTTGACAAACTTGGCATGTCGTCCGAGATCCTGGCCCGCTTCAAAACCGTTTTGCAAAAACCAAATGGCATCATTCTTGTCACCGGTCCGACCGGATCGGGCAAGACTACGACGCTATATGGTGGGCTGTCACTGCTGAACAATCCGTCGAGAAACATTCTGACCGTGGAGGACCCGGTTGAGTATGCTTTGGACGGCATTGGTCAAACGCAGGTCAACACAAAAGTTGGCATGACGTTTGCCGCTGGCCTGCGCGCGATCTTGCGTCAGGACCCTGACATAGTGATGGTCGGTGAGATCCGCGATGTTGAAACTGCGCAGATCGCCGTCCAGGCGAGCCTGACCGGCCATCTTGTGCTTTCGACCGTGCATACCAATTCCGCAGTTGGCGCCGTCACCCGCCTGCGCGATATGGGGGTCGAGCCTTTCTTGCTGTCGTCAACGATTGCCGGCGTAATGGCACAACGGCTGATCCGCCGGTTATGCCCCGCCTGCAAGACACCCTATGATGCCACTGATGCGGAGAAAAAACTGCTTGAACTGCCGGCATCAGAAAAACTCATAATCTATAAGCCCGCAGGCTGTGGGCGCTGTAATCATTCGGGCTATGAAGGTCGCCTCGGTGTTTATGAGCTGGTTGTTGCGGATGAAAAACTGAAAAAGCTCATTCACGATGATGCCAGCGAACAGGACTTGGCTGATTATGCTTTCCGGCGCGTCGAGACCCTCGCCCAGAGCGGCTACGTGCATGTTCGAGCTGGCGAGACGTCGATCGCGGAGGTGCTGCGGGTCGTTCAGAATGATCAAGCAGAGGACACTGATCAATGACCGCCTTTGAGTATCAAGCGCTCGATCATGCCGGTAAGACGCGCAAAGGTATTCTTTCTGCAGATAGCCAACGTCTGGCGCGCCGGGAGCTACTCGACGCCGGCCTAACGCCGCTCCGTCTTGACTCAATTGGCGCAGAGCAGCAGCGCCGGGACAGAGGCGGAAAAGCCAAATTCTCGCAACGCGATCTGGTCCTGGCAACCCGTCAGATCGCAACGCTCGTCAACTCAGCCACACCGGTGGAGGAGGCTATTCATGCCGTTGCGGACCAAATGAACAAGCCCGGTGTCCGCGGCACACTTCTATCCGTCCGTGGGCGGGTGATTGAGGGCTGGCGCCTTTCGAATGCACTGGCCGAGCATCCCAAAACATTTTCCGAATTGTATCGCGGTATTGTTGCATCCGGCGAAACTTCGGGCGATCTGGGCGCTGTCTTGAACCGTCTTGCGGACATGCTGGAGAAAAACCGGGCAACGCTGATGAAGGCGCTGACGTCGCTCATCTACCCGGCGGCGCTTGCGGTGATTGCCCTGATGACAATTACCGGTCTGATGATATTCGTCGTGCCAAAAATTGTTGAACAGTTCGATACATTCGGTGCTCGACTGCCTTTTGTCACGCGCTTTGTCATCGGCCTATCGCAGTTTCTTCAGGACTGGGGCCTGTGGATCTTGATACTGGTCGTCCTCTCAAGCGTGGCGTTTTGGCGCGCACTGAGCGTACCATCATTTCGGTTGCAGTTGGATACACTGCTGCTGCGGCTGCCGGTTATTGGCAGTCTTGCTCAAGGGATGGATGCTGCCCGATTTTCACGCACACTCTCGACCCTCTTTGCAGCTCGCGTTCCCTTGCTCGACTGCTTACAGACAGCGCGGCGTACAGTCTTAAATAAACGACTACGGCACCAACTTGGAGATACAATATTAGCCGTTAGAGAGGGCGCGTCCCTCGCTGCCGGCTTGCGAAAAGCTGCTGCATTTCCACCGATTTTGGGGTATATGGTAGCAGCTGGAGAGCGTGCCGGTGAGTTGCCGCTGATGCTCGACAAGACGGCCGAGCAAATGGAAACAGAGTTCGATACCGCAACAACCCTGGCGCTCAGGCTCATCGAACCGTTGATCATAATCGGCCTCGGCGCCATCATTATGACAATTACCTTGGCCATATTGATCCCGGTTCTGCAGCTCAATACCCAGATCTTGGGCTGAAATGACAAAGGAAACTAAAATGCGAATTTGGTTCGGGAATTTGAAGAAGAGACAACACGGCCTGACACTGGTTGAGATGATGGTTGTCCTTGTTATCATCGGACTTTTAACGACGATTGTGGTCATCAATGTTCTGCCGGCCGCCGATCAGGCCGATGCGGAAAAAGCGCGGTTCGATATCGCGCAAATTGAAAACGCCCTCACGCAATACAATCTCCAGCTGAAATCCTTTCCAACGACGGCTCAAGGGTTACAAGCATTGGTCGACATGCCAGACGGATTAACCCGACCGGAGTCTTATCGACCGGGCGGTTTTATCAAAAAACTTCCAAGCGATCCCTGGGGCAATCCGTATCAGTACCAAAGACCGGGTCAGTTTGGGGAGTTCGATATTTACTCCTTTGGGGCGGATGGCCGGGAAGGTGGCGAAGGCAAGAATGCGGATATTGGCAACTGGCAATAGGCATACGCAAACCGGTTTAACACTAGTTGAAATGCTGGTTGCTGTTGCGATCATTGGTCTTCTGGCCAGCGTGGTCGTTTTGACAGTGCCGCAAGAACCAGATGAAGCCGAGGTCGCAGCCTTTAGCCTCGCCCGCCAGCTGAAAAATGCGCGCGATCTTGCGATCCTCCGGAACCAGATTATTGCGCTGGACATCGATGAAGACGTCTACAGATTTGTGCAATACAAAGACAATGATTGGGTCCCACTTAGACTACCTAATACCCGCCGGCCACAGTCAGGGTCACCGGATGTAAAACTCTCGTTTGTACGAACTGAATTCGTCGCACCCGGCACGATCGGTGGTGAGCAGGAGTTCTTTTTTGACGCGCCGGTCAAAAAAACAAAAAAACACAATCTGGAAGCAATCTTTCAGCCAACGGGAGAGGTAACGCAGTTGAAAATCGTCGTGGAAAGTGATTCCGCGATTTGGTCGGTCGAACAATCCACGAGTACGGACATAAAGGTAGTACGCGTCAATGAATAAGCGTCTAATTTATAACCATCAGAAAGGCTTTACCCTGACAGAAGTACTGGTCGCGATGGTTATATTGTCGACGGCCATCGTTTCCCTTTTGACCCTGGTCACCCAGAACCTGCGCATCACAAGCGAGACAGAGCAACGCTTTGTCGCCAGTCTCGTCGCGGACAATGTCCTTGCCGAAACAATGGCGCCCGCTACCCTACCAGATAATCTGACGTCGGCAGGGGAGGTCGAGCTTGCCAGCCAGACATGGCGGTGGCGCCGTGAACTCGATGAAACGGTCATACCAGGCCTCTACCGCGTCCGGGTTACTGTACGTCTTGAGGATAGCGAACAGATACTTGGTTCGATCGTTGCTTTCCGGGAAGGAGCCTGAATATGCGGGATTCCCAACGTGGTCTGACGCTTGCAGAAATGCTTGTGGCACTTTCTGTCTTCGGCCTCATCGCTTTAACCTGTCTGCTGATGTTACGGTTAAGCATTAACAGCGACGAACAGTTGAATCGCACATCACAAATGGTTACAGAGTTTCAAATAGCGCGTACACTGATCAAGGCGGACCTGGCACAGATCACACAACGGCAAGTCAGAAATGAAATTGGCGAAGTCATGGCCGCACCGCTTATCGGTGGGGCATATAGCCGGGGAAACTTTGTCACGAACGATCAAAATGAAACGCTCTTGTTGGCGATGATCAGCAACGGCCGGATTAACCCGGGAGATATCTATCCGCAATCCTCGCTGCAATATATCGAGTACAGACTGGTTGAGGACAAGATTTTGCGCCGAGTATGGACTTACCTCGACCGGTTACAGGAGACACCGCATAGCGAGCAGGTGTTGTTCAAGGGCCTGAAAGATGTCAGCATCCGCTTTCTGGACGGAACTCGCTGGACGGACCAGTGGCAGAGCCGCGCCGGGGTACTTGCGCCACGGGCATTGCAACTGGAGTTCGCCCATCCCCTACTCGGTCCGGTGAACCAAATCTTCTACATCGAAGGGGTTGCTGGATGAGGCGAGCGAATTCTGTCACTTCAATTCAGCGCCGAAACAATGGGGCGGCCCTTCTCATCGTGCTTTTGTTGCTGGCAACTATTTCGGTCTTGGCAATCGCCATGACTGACACGATGCGCCTGACCGCGGCAAAATCAGTCGCCAGCGACGCTGCCAATCAAGCCAGATGGTATGTCCATGGTGCTGAAACATTCAGCACCATGCTGATGCGGGCGCAGTGGGAGGCGGCGCCGGGAAACGATACAATGCAGGATCGTTGGGTCAGTGAAACAGCTACATTCCCGATCGACGATGGCATCTTGACGGCTCGGCTGCGTGATGAAACCGTTTGTTTCAATGTCAACAGCCTGGTGACCGGTTCACCGGAAATGCGCTCGGCGAGCACGCCTGCGATTGAGGAATATGCGCTTCTCCTCACAGCGCTTGGGTTCAGTAGTTCTGCCCGCGCGTCATTAACCGATGCATTGGTCGACTGGCTGGATACCGACGGGCTAGCGCGCGCTGATGGCGCGGAAGATCGTGAATATGGTTCGCTTGAGGCGCCCTATCGTGCCGGCAACGGGTTAATCGCGGATATCAGCGAATTGCGGGCCGTTTATTGGTATTCGGCCGAGATCTATCGCCGATTAAAACCATTCCTTTGTGCACATCCATCATCTGAGATGTCAGCAATCAATCTGAATATGCTGACCGAAGAAAAAATCCCCATTCTCTATGCCATGCTTGGCGGCATTCTTTCGATCAATGAGACAAAGCAACTGATTGAGGCGCGGCCTGAACAAGGCTTCAGCTCGCTTGATCAATTCTGGAGTTTAAACAGCCAATTTGTCAGTAATCCGCCCAACGATACACTTCGCGCACGCCCTCGCCTATGGAGCAGTTACGCGCGTCTTGAGGCAAATGTTAACCATGCCGGGGCCACTTTGACGATGACAAGCCTGCTGGAAATCAGCAATGCTGGGGCGGTGAGTGTTAAGGCACGTAAGTTCGGGTCGATCGAGTGAGCAAACAGCAAATCATATTCACCGGCGATACGCCCGATGCACGGGTAGACTGGGCGCTGGCAGAAGACGGCAAGTTGGTCGCCGGCGGTGCCTCAGTGTTGCTTGCTGAGTTTGCCGCAAATGCGCGCTCCGCGTCCGCAACTTCGCTCATGGTAGTGTTGCCCGGTGAACGCTTTGTTGCGCGTCAAGTCACGACACCAGCCAGATCAAGCCAGCAATTGTTGCAAACCGCGCGTTTCCTCCTTGAAGACGACATTGCCGGATCCATGGATGACCTCCACCTTGCCGTTTCCGCAGCAGCGCCCGGCGACAAAAAAAATATTGTTGCAGTTGAGCATGCCTATATCACGGATTGGCTGAGCATCCTCAAACAGCACGACCTCAAACCCGATATTCTGACCGCTGATTTTCTCTGTCTACGCGCGGACGATGCCGATGCAATCGTGCTGGTTGACGATCGAAGGATGCTCCTCAACATTGCTGGAACAGGTTTTGCTGCCGAGCGGACATTTGCCGAGAAGTTGACCGGTGACCTGCTGACGCAATTGAATGCTAAACGTGTCACGCTGCTGCTCTGTGATGGTGTTCGCAGTCCGGCTTTTGAGAATACAGAAATTCGTCGCTACCGGATAGAAGACCGGACGGCGCTTATCAAGCTCTACCTTGCCAGCATCTTCAACACAGCACCGCCAAATCTGTTGCAGGGCGATCTTGAACCAGGTCTTGACTGGTCGGCGCGGTTGAAACCGTGGCGGCAGGCAGCGGCTATGTTAGCTGCTTCAATAGTCCTGTCCTTGGGCCTGCTGACACTGGAAGCAATAAAGGTCAATTCATCGGCTGAACAAATAACAAAACAAGCAACTGTTCAGTTCGAAACTGCTTATCCTGATGTTTCGATCCGCAACCTGAATAGTCAGGCAAGACAACTCGCCGGTGTTGCAGACGGCGCGCGGTCCGAATTCTTAAATCTGCTGTCTGTTCTGACAACCACGCTTGAAGAGAATGATGGCGTTGAGTTATCGCTGCTAAATTATGACCGCACCGGTACGCTTACCGCCGATGTGCAATTTGCAACCATTGAAGATCTCGACGACCTGAAAGAAGGCTTGAACAACAAAGGTGTGCGGGTCGAAGAAGGACGCACATTAACACCCGTCGGCAACGTCTATACCGGCAAATTGATACTGAGGGTTGGTTCATGAAGGCGTGGTTGAAAGATTTAACGCGCCGCGAGCGCTTGTTGGTTAGCGCGATGCTGGGTCTTGTGGCAGTGTTGTTAATCTCGCTCTTGATCGTCAGACCCCTTGTGAAATTCAGAACCAACGCCAGCCAAAATCTGGCTGTTGCGCAAGGCACCGCAGACTATGTCGGCAGAGCCGTCGAGAATGCAGCAGCTAGAAGTGGCAAAGTAGAAACTGCTGATAATTTGCGCGGCATCATTACCAGTACAGCCCAAAAGGCTGGTTTGCGCTGGCTCAATATCCGGCAGGGACAGGAAGATCTGACACTGACCATTTCCTTTAGCGGTATTCAGACTGATCATCTCTTCGGCTGGCTCATTGAGCTTGAGGAGCGCCGTAACATTGTTGTCCGGGATGCACGGGTCAGCGATACCAGAAACGGTAGCGGTGTTGAGGCGAGCATCACATTTGTTCAGGGCAGATAAAACCAATGTCAAAGCGAACGCTTTACATCCTCGCCGCTGTGTTTTTGTTTCTGTTGTTCACGCTGGCCAATCTTCCTTTGTCAACGGTCCTGAAGTGGAGCGGTGCGGAAGAGCGGGGGTTGCGTTGGCGAGACGTTGCCGGCACCGTTTGGTATGGCGCCCTCACAGAAGCAACATACAAAAATTATCCAGTGGGCACAGTCAGGGTCAAGACATTCTTCTTACCGTTACTTATAGGACGCGCTTCTGCTATCATATCTGTAACCGGCCCGGCGCTAGCCGCCAAAGGCCAAGTCTCCGCCAGTTTCCGTGAACAGTTCAGCATAAAAAAAACGGCTCTGGTCCTTGATCTTGGCCAATACAACATCCGTGATGCGTTTGATGCGCCGATGTCCGGCGTGCTGCGCCTCGATATTAACCGGCTTGATCTGGTTGGTCGCGCCTGTCGGCACGGCGATTTCGAATTATGGACTGACAGTTTGGTCATGACCGCACGGCAGTATGGTGGTGTAGGTTTTCCGTTGCAGGGGCAGGGGCATTGTGATGATGGCGATATTGTCCTTCCCGTCAACGGCACGGGCGCCAGTGAACAGGTTGATCTGCAAGTCATTCTCAGTGGTAATCTCGATTATCGCGCGGAGGCTCGGGTGCGTTCCAACACGCCTAGCCTTATTGCTGCGTTGCGGCTAAACGGTTTTGACTCAAAGGGGGATCAGTTGGTAATGATTCAACGGGGCAATTTGTTGACAACCCCGTGAGATAGTGGAGCATTTAACATGTCGATAAAGACCTGGCTCACTACGATCCTTGTTGGTCTGGCACTGGCGTCTTGTACGTCCCTGCAGGACTTAACCTCTCGTAAAGCGACCGAGGCGGCCGAGCGCCGCGCGCCGCGCGTAGCCCAGATAGAAACAGAAGCGCCCGACATTCAGGCTCTTGATCAAAACAATATCCCAGCAGGAAAGTGTGGGATGCTACTCTGGACACTCGAAGCAGGCAATCCAGTCATGATTTTTCGAGCGGTACAAAATGAGGGTGCAGAAATGATCATAGAAAATGTGCCCACGCAACTGACCTTGGTAAGGCAAGCTGGCGAGAGCCGGTACGGGATTGCAAGCGAGCAGGAATACCAAACCATTGCTACTGGCGCAGAGTTTGTGACGGCGGGCATCAACACGACTTTCGGTCTGTCATTTGAAGGCGGTGTTTATGTCGAAAAAGGATCCATTACACTGGCCAACGAGCTGGGTTGGGAGCATATACTTCCGGTTGCAGGATTGGCAGGATGCCGCTCATGAGGGAATTTTATTCAGCAATCAAAGTGTTATAATGTTCAGGCAAAGTACCTGGATAATATAACTTAACGCTTGATATTACTGACTTTTTTCTGACCTTTTACTTGTGCAGAACGTCAGTTACAAACTATCTTATAGGTTGAGTAATCGGTTGAGTAACCGGTTGGGAGATCCTGAAAGCTGAGAAAGACAGCCTTGATATGAGCCACGCCCACTCACATCAACACGATCATGACTGCGCGCACGGTGTTGCCGACCGACGGCGCTTGTTAATCGCGTTCGTCATCATAACGATCTTTATGGTTGTTGAAATCTTCGGTGGGCTAATTTCTGGTTCATTGGCGCTGCTTGCAGACGCAGGTCACATGGCTGCCGATGCCGGTGCATTATTTCTAGCGCTGATGGCTAAGTGGTTTGCCGACCGTAAACCGGACGATAAATTTCCTTTCGGCCTTCAGCGGGCGCAAGTCCTGGCCGGCTTCCTGAACGGTCTCGGTCTGATCATTCTTGTTGTCTGGCTGGCATGGGAATCTGTCAAAAGATTCATGGACCCAAGTGAGATTCTGGCTGGCTATATGCTGGCGGTCGCCGTCGCGGGCTTGGCGGCCAATATTGTTGCATTCTGGGTCCTCCATCAGGGGAATATGAAGGATCTGAATATGCGGGGGGCGATGCTACATGTTGTCGGTGACATTTTTGGGTCAGCAGCAGCAATCGTCTCAGCTATTGTGATTTGGTTCACCGGTTTCGTGGCGGTTGATGCGATCCTGACGCTTCTGGTTTGCGGGTTGATATTACGCTCGGCATTTCCGTTGCTCAACGAAGCTGCCCGGGTCCTCTTGCAAGGGGCACCACAGGATTTCAAATCAGACGAAATGATAACGGTGCTGAAGTCAAAAGTTCCGGGCATCAACGATATCCATGATCTGCAGCTGTGGATGCTAACACCTGAAGAGCCCAGGCTGGCGATGCACATTAAAGTTGATGGCCCCAACAAAGCGCAAACCGTTCTGCAGGGGGTGAAGCTTGTTTTGGCGGATGATTATCAAATCAACTACTCGACTATTCAAATTGAATGTCCGGATTGTCCAGACAAGAATATTTTTCATGATGATCCTCAAAAAGAAGACAATGACGAGGCGTCGGTGAACGGCGTTGACGGTCATTTCAAGGAACGGGTCAGGGCCGCGACTAAGGTTTTTCTATCGTAAAACCAAAACGCGGCGCTGCATCGGAACGATGCGGTCTTGCGTTCAACCCTGTATCGGCACCCTGTTTTTTAAGAGCACACGTGGTTCATCTGCGATACCGTCTTGTTGGCCAATCCGTCTGAGAACGCTGATCAGCGCAATAATCAACAAATAGCCCTCCCACATTTCCATCGAGACCGAAGCAGCGCCCACACCGAAAGCTGCAAGAGACGCCTGTGCATGGAAGGCAAAATCCGATCGCCAGCGGTCACGCGCCGCGCTCACATATTTTCTCTGTGCCCGCAACGCGGTCAAGAAGGCACCGCCCAATAGCCCCAGATAAAGAAGCAGGCCAACAAAACCAGTACCGCCAAGAATCTCAAAATAGATACTGTGCGCGGCACGCGGCGTCCGAAATAAGTCAACTTGTCGCGCGATATTCTCCTGATACGGATTACGTAGACCAGCCCCAGTGATCGGATTTTCTTTGGCGAGTTTGTAGTTGATGACCCACGCATCAACACGCCCCATGAAGCTATCATCTTCTGTTGCATTTTGTATAGTTGCCATGCGGTCAAACCATTTGTCTGGCAGGACGATTAAAGCAGTAGGTATGACCATCGCCACGACCACGATGCCGATCACAAAATTTCGCCAGGAGCGGATCAGCACGAAACCTCCAAACATGACTAACGCCACTAGAGCGCCACGCGATTGGGTGCCCAAAACCGCTATTATGGAAAGCGCAAAAACAATCTGGACGCCCCGACGGACCATCGGGTGTGCCGCTTGCCCCTGCAGATAGAGAAAAATAGGCAAGGTGGCCGCAAGGGCAATGCCCATGTGATTATTGTCATAAAGAATGCTGTCCGGCAGGCCATAATATGTGTTCTGACCAAGTGTAAGAAGTGTGTAGGCGCCGCCCTTGGCGCCATAAAACCCCATCACAATGGCAAACAGCCATAAAAGGGCGTGAAAGCGCAGCCGGCTGGTCACCACCATCATGCACAAAAACACGAAAATCAGGATCTTGATGAAGCGATCAAAATATTCTGCCGAACTTTCTGGGTCGAGTGACTGTGTTTGCGAAAACCAGAGCCAGAAGCTAAACAGAAACAACAAAACAATCAGACCGTTCAACCGGACTTTGGCAAACTCCTTGTGAAAAAAGAACGAGACAAAAGTAACACCGGCAATGATCAGGTTAAGGGGCAACAACCCCGCTAAATAGGCTGCCTGATGCGGTGTTGCTAGGGTAAACCAGGCCCATAGCATCAGCCCGACAAATGGATAGCGCACGGTCAACATTAGACCGCCAAAAATAAATGCTATCAAGATCAGATCACGCACAAAAAGACCCAACTGTTTCAATTAAGGACAATCGACTATAGCCATGCCCGTCGCCCCTGTCCCGCCTTCGGAAAAGGACATTTTTCAATCTGATCCTTACAGATTTCGCACCAGAATAAGAAGAATGAGCGATCGCGGCAGGATTTGAAATCCGGTGCCCCGGACTGGGCATCGAGACTGACCATTTATCGACCCCAGCGCTTGAATTTGAGTATTCCCGTCTGCTATTTCTTCACATAGGGTGTTAAATGAACCTCACGTTTTAGGGGACACCTTCGTCGCTGATTTTGTCCTACAAAATCGCTGTGGTCCGGTGGAACATATTCCGGTGGAACATATTATGTGTGGCAGGCGCGTTAAATTAGAAAAACCGAGGATTTTTGCGAGATGAGCGATGCACTGAGAATCTATTTCGCCGGCGATTTATTCAACCATAAAGATCTGATCGGCAACGCCCTTCTTGCGGCGAGCATCGAAAAGGAGTCAGCCGGCAAATACCAGTGTATCTTACCGCAAGATCTTGAGCAGGCCGTCAATCGCAAGGAGCATATTCGCAACCAGGACCTGAAGATGGTTATGGAGGCGGATCTTGGCTTATTTAATTTTGATGGCGCCGATCTCGACTCAGGAACGGTTGTAGAATTCATGCTTGCCAAACAACTAGACATCCCGTCGGTTGTCCTCAGGTCGGATTTTAGAAATGCTGGGGATCAGGGTGGTGACGGCGACAACTGGAATTTAATGTGTTCGTTCTATCCGCGCACAGAGGTAATAAGCGTAAACGGAATGGAGTGGTATCAACAAGTACGAAAAGGCGAGCAGCATATCAATGTCACAATCGAGAAATTGTACGCGTTGTTAGCTGCCCGTGTGATCGAGGCTCTGGATAAAGTCTGCGCTGACAAACCGCTTTCCACTGACCCCAAACTGATGGAGCAATTATATCACTGGGCGATCAAGTTTCCTGGTGGTGGGCTTCATGATTTCATAGACGATGCAGGCTGGGTCGCCGATGTCGTTGAGAACAAGAGACGAAAAGGGTTAATGGGTTAATCACCAGGTCGGGGCTGATGCCTTAGGAGGAGACGCGAATGTTCGATGTTGTTGTGGTCGGCAGTTATGTACAGGATCTTGCCTTTGACACGGAAATATTTCCAGCGCCGGGCGAGACCCGCATTGGAGAATTCCGTACTGGCCCGGGTGGGAAGGGCTTCAATCAGGCAGTTGCCTGCAATCGCCTTGGCATTGAAACGCTGTTTATCGGCGCCGTCGGTGACGATATTTTCTCGCAAGGGCTTCGCGAGTTCATAGCGTCCGAAAAGTTGCACGCAGAGTTACAAGTTTGTGAAGATTACCCAACAGGTGCAGCGTCGATTGTTGTGAACAAGGATGCGCAAAATCTGATCGTTGTGGCGCTTGGCGCCAACGATCATTTGTCCAAAGCGCATATCAAAACTTTTACCAACCAGATATCAAAGGCCAAATACGTCGTTTGTCAGGTCGAAAACAATCTGATCGCAACTGAATTAACACTAAAGGTGGCGCGCGAGAATAAGGTTACCACAATTCTCAACCCCGCGCCGATAAATGAAGGATTAAGTTTGCAGTTAATTCAGTATGCAGACATACTTGTGCCGAATGAAACAGAGTTTGTTTTTTTGATGAACCATGTTCTAGGCCAAGACGTGCCGGACGATTTCTGGTTGGGCTCGGATGAGCAAATCCATGCTTTTTGCCGGCAGTCGGGTGTTAAATCGGTGATCTTGACGCTCGGAGACAAGGGCTGTTTCGTGTCTCACGATGATGCGTCGACCCAGGCGAATGCATCAGCTTATTACCGGGTACCCGCAATAACCGTCGATGTGAAAGATACGACCGGTGCTGGGGATGCTTTTAACGGCGGCCTTGCCGCTGGACTTGCACGGTTTGCCGGTGATTTTCAAAAAGCAGTCAAATACGCCAATAGGGTTGCCGGGCTATCAACAACGAAACACGGCACCGCGCCGGCGATGCCAACTCTTGCCGAGGTTGAGGCCGGTTAATTACCTATTGGATGCCAGGTGGTCTTAACCTCTTGGGCCTGTGATATTTGATAAGGCCCGGGCTTGGCGCCCTGCCGCCGGATGATAACCCGTTTGATGTTAGCGGCCGCTTGTTCTTCAATGAGTTTGATTTCTTCTGTGTCATCGCCGTTATAGACCACAGCATTCACATCCATGTGGGACGCAAATTGCTCGACAAGCTCGGCTCGATAGCCCGTCAGAATGTTGACCACACCCGCTGGAACATCAGACGAGTGCAAGACTTCGGCCAACGATATTGCGCTGAGCGGGGCTGATTCAGATGCAAGAGCGACGAGAGTGTTGCCACCTGCAATCAACGGCGCAACGTCCGAAATGAAGCCCAATAAACTGCTTTTTGGTGCACACAGCACGCTGATGACACCCATTGGCTCGAGGATCGAGAAATTGAAATGAGACGACGCTACGGGGTTTACCGAGCTGAAGATCTGCTGATATTTGTCAGTCCATCCAGCATAATAAACAAGACAGTCTATTGCCGCCGTCACCTCTTTTGCAGCTGCGCTCTTGGAGGCACCCGTTGCACATAACTCGGCGGCAAATTGATCGGCGCGCCCTTCCAGCATCTCGGCAATCCGGTATAGAATTTGACCGCGCAAATATGCACTTGCGTTGGACCAGCTTAGTTGTGCTTTACGTGCGGCCAATACAGCCTCTCGAAAATCCTTGCGGCTCGCCCGGCACATATTTGCAATCATACTTCCATCGGCACCAAGAATGTTATAATAACGAGCCGACTCTGTGCGCGGAAACTTGCCGTTGATATAAAGTTTGTACGTCTTATTGACCTGAAGACGTGCCTTTTCGACTGGCGTGTCAACCGCCGGCCGCTTTATCTTGGTCGACACAGCTTTTTTGCTGGCAGTTTTTTGTTTTGCGTTCCGCGTGGTGCGTTTTTGGTTTTTTTTGTCCATTGGTGATTTTCTCGATCAGTCTAAGTTCAGATAAGCCGACAAACCATGCAAGCCACCTTCTCGCCCGACACCGCTTTCTTTATAGCCGCCAAAAGGAGAGGTCGGATCAAATTTGTTGAAAGTGTTGGCCCATATTACCCCAGCTCGGATATTTTTTCCGACATTGAATATTTTAGATCCCTTGTCCGTCCAGACGCCGCCAGACAATCCATATTGCGTATTGTTGGCCTTGCTAATCGCTTCGTCGACTGTCCGGAATGTTTGTATGGCCAGCACGGGGCCGAAAACTTCCTCGCGCACAATGCTATGCGATTGGGCCACTTGCGTGAACAGGGTCGGAGGGCACCAAAACCCAAAATCAGGTGTTTTGGTGGTGCACTGGAACATCTCGGCGCCCTCGTTTTGACCGAGCTCGAGGTAGGAGTTGATACGCTCCAGTTGAGCAGCGGAGTTAATCGCGCCGATGTCAGTATTCTTGTCGAGCGGATCGCCGATAATCAACGTTTGCATGCGCTCCTTCAATTTCGTGACGACCTGATCAGCCACGGACTCCTGCACAAGCAATCGCGAACCAGCACAACAGACATGGCCCTGATTGAAGAAAATGGCGTTGATAATCCCTTCCACCGCTTGATCAATGGGAGCATCAGCAAAAATGATGTTTGCAGCTTTGCCACCAAGTTCAAGCGTGTATTTTTTACCCGTCCCAGCCAATGAATGCTGAATAAGCCGGCCTACATCGGTGGAGCCGGTGAACGCAATCTTATTGATATCATTGTGCTGCACGAGTGCCGAGCCAGTCGATCCGTCTCCGGTCACAATATTGACAACGCCTTTTGGTAAGTCAGCGTCGCGGATCACTTCTGCCAGTTTGAGCGCCGTCAACGATGTCGTCTCGGCGGGCTTCAAAACAACCGTATTGCCGCAGGCCAACGCTGGCGCAATTTTCCAAGCTGCCATCAATAACGGGAAGTTCCAGGGAATGATTTGCCCAACGACGCCAACCGGCGATGGTGATCTGCAGGGAAAGGCATAGTCCAATTTGTCAGCCCATCCCGCATGATAAAAGAAATGCGCTGCGGCGAGAGGTACATCGATGTCACGCGCTTCTCGAATAGGCTTGCCACCATCTAATGATTCAATAATGGCGAATTCTCTCGAGCGTTCCTGAATAATTCGTGCGATGCGAAAGATATATTTTCCCCGCTCCGCAGGGCGCATTTTGGACCACACATTTTCATATGCGCCTCGTGCGACTTTGACAGCGTTGTTCACATCATCGGCATTAGCGGCCGCAACGCGCGACAGAACCTTTTCGGTTGCGGGATTAATTGTGTTAAAATATTCACCCGATTTTGGCGCAACAAACTTTCCGCCAATGAACAAGCCGTACTGTTCATCGATCCTGGCATGGTCTGCGCTTTCCGGCGCCGGTGAATATTCCCACCTGGTATCGTAATTTAGTTTGTGGGCAGGTTCGCCTGTGCTCATTAGATTTAATCCTTTGAGAAGTAATCTTCAGATTGATATATTCCGGTGTGCTGTTTTTGTATCTGCATCAAGACATCATTGGCCAGGCTGCTCGCGCCAAATCGGAACCAATCGGGACAAAGCCAGGCATCGCCCAGTGTTTCACGCAGCATAACAAGGTATTGGATCGCTAGTTTCGCTTTTGAAATGCCGCCCGCTGGTTTCATCCCCACCATCCGGCCGGTCTCGTAAAAATAATCGCGTATCGCCTGAAGCATGACAAGTGTTACCGGTAGCGTCGCTGCGGGCTGGATTTTGCCAGTTGAAGTCTTTATGAAGTCAGCACCTGCGTGCATCGCCAATGTGCTGGCGTGGCGAACCCGGTCCAACGCACCCAGTTCACCTGTTTCCAAAATGACTTTTAGGTGTGCATTGCCGCATGCTTCCTTGCACATCGCAATTTCATCAAAAACAGCCCGATACTCGCCTTGCAAAAAATTACCACGGGATATCACCATATCGATTTCGTCGGCGCCTTCGCCGACGGCCATTTTGATTTCATCAAGTTTGATATGCATCGGTGCCATGCCACTTGGAAAAGCAGTTGCAACAGATGCGACGTTAATACCGCTTTCACCGAGCGCTTTTTTTGCAACAGTGACCATCATCGGGTAAACACACACCGCCGCAACGTGGGGAATATCAGGCCATGCGCCATGAAGGCGCATGGCCTTTTGACACAGTTGACCGACCTTTCCAGGCGTATCCTGGCCTTCAAGTGTTGTCAGATCAATCTGGCTCAAGATTAGCTTCAGAGCCTGAATTTTTGAGGATTTTTTGATGCTGCGGGAGCAAAGCCGGGCGACCCGTTCTTCAACGCCGACCTGGTCCACCCGCGTTATGTAGTCGGGTAGGGGTGACTTGAGTAGTCTTTCTTGTGCAGATCGTCCCACATTGTCATCCGTGTTACGTGTTTCGCCTCCCTCGTAACAAAGAGACTGTTCGCTTACATATATCAACAAGTTACAGGCGCTGTCACCAGTCGGCTCATGCTAGTTGTGGGCGTCGGCGGAACTTGCGGGCTCAACTTCATTAGCTTGGCGCAGGACCGGTGTTGCTCGCTTGGCATCCATGGCGAACGCCATAGACGAAGACAGATTGTGGTTTGATTATGAGCTGATCCGTTTGTCAGCGGGTTAATACGTCCTGCCCGCGGCGGTTCAATTGAGATGAACACAATAATCGACTGACAGCTGTTGATGACAGTTCCGGGCAAAACATTTTATCCGTCAAATCCTGGCGCATGAGAACAACATTGCCGGAATTGTCGCATGGGTGGTTGTTTCTGAACAAATTAGTAAAAACTGCTCAAAAAGTAGTAATTGGTGGTAAATAGTGGCGGGGTTCCGTTGCGCTGCAAAATAATAATAGACTAACTTGTGATGCCGGAACCGGCCTAAGATCCAGTCTACCGGCTTAAGGTCAGTTGAAGGAGATGTCCGATTTCAGAGCGGATGTTGAAATTTGTCTCGCGCGAGCGCGAGACCCCGGACAAGCGCGGCGCTGATCTGCGGCGGCGTGATTTCGATGAAATCTACGCCCGGTTCGCACGTGATCGGGCTAAAACACAAGCGGCCAGATGCAGCCAGTGCGGTGTACCATTTTGCCAGGACCATTGTCCGCTTGGTAACAATATCCCGGACTGGCTGAAGCTCGTGGCCGAAGGACGGTTACAGGACGCCTACGAAGTTTCATCGGCAACAAATAACATGCCCGAAATATGTGGCCGGATTTGCCCTCAGGATCGCCTGTGTGAGGGCTCCTGCGTGATTGAACAGTCCGGCCATGGAACAGTGACAATCGGGTCGGTGGAACAATATATTACTGAAACCGCCTGGGACAATGGCTGGATTAAGCCGATTTGTCCCGACATCGAGCTTCCGCAATCGATTGGTGTGATTGGCGCAGGACCAGCAGGGCTTGCTTCGGCAGAACAACTGCGGCGCGATGGTTTTCAAGTTACAATTTATGACCGCTATGACCGTGTCGGCGGATTGCTGATTTATGGCATTCCCAACTTCAAGCTCGAAAAGCACATCGTTACGCGTCGCATGGAGTATCTGCAGGAAAGCGGCGTTCAATTTGTAAGAGGTTTCGATGTCGGACGCGACGCTTCTTTCGCAGAGTTACGTGACAAACACGACGCGATCCTGATTGCGACAGGCGTATATAAGGCCCGCGCCATGAACTGTCCGGGTGTTGGCAGCAATGGTGTTGTAGCAGCGCTTGACTACCTGACCGCTTCAAATCGAAAAGGATTGGGGGACACCGTTTCGAAATTTGAAACAGGCGAGTTAAACGCGTCCGGCAAGAGTGTGATCGTGGTTGGCGGCGGCGATACCGCGATGGACTGTGTACGGACCGCAGTACGCCAGCGTGCAAAGTCTGTGCGCTGTCTTTATCGCCGAGACCGTGAAAACATGCCGGGGTCGGCGCGCGAGGTCGCGAATGCGGAAGAGGAGGGCGTAATTTTTGAATGGCTTGCCGCCCCAAAATCAGTTCTAGGTGATGCCAAGCGTGCCATAGGCATACGCGCCATCAAAATGAAATTAGGTGATGCTGATCCGTCAGGTCGAAGAGTGCCGCTCGAACTGGTCAATGCCGAGATCAAATTTGAAGCAGATATGGTTGTGACCGCCCTCGGATTTGAGCCGGAAGACCTGGTATCGCTATTTGCCGCGCCTGAGCTAAAGCTGACACGCTATGGGACGTTGCGCGTGAACCCGGCAACGCTGGAGACCAGCTTGCCCGGCGTCTACGCAGCCGGCGATATCGTGCGTGGCGCATCGCTCGTCGTCTGGGCCATCCGCGATGGCCGCGACGCAGCCGCGGCGATATCAGCCCGTCTCGGGGGGCGCGACCAGCTTGTTGCTGCCGAATGAGGACGTGACAGTGAACCCTGTGTCAAAATATCTCGAACAGCGTGCAAGACTTATTAATGCACACGCGTATGATCCGGCCACGGAACGCGATGCCTGCGGTGTTGGCTTAATTGCATCTCTTGATACCACACTGCGCCGTGATGTTGTCGAAATGGCAATTGCTGCTCTGAAAGCCGTCTGGCATCGCGGCGCAGTTGACGCCGATGGCAAAACCGGCGACGGCGCCGGGATTCGCTTGAACGTACCTCAGGAATTGTTTCATTCTTTTGTTGAGCGAACTGGCCACAATGCGAGCGCAACAGATATTTGCGTCGGGATGGTTTTTCTGCCCCGCACCGATTTTTCGGCACAAGATGCAGCGCGGGCAATTGTCGAATCTGAAATCTTGCGCGGTGGCTTTTATATCTATGGCTGGCGTCAGGTGCCAGTCCAGGCCCGGTGCCTGGGCGCCAAGGCAAACTCGACCAGGCCGGAAATCGAACAGATACTTTTTCGTGATAGCAAAGGCCGTGGGCGAGAAGAGCTGGATCGACGACTTTATATCGTCCGGAGACGGATTGAGCAGCGTGCGCGTGAAATCGGTATGCACGAGCTTTATATCTGCTCCTTGTCGTCCCAGGACGTCATTTACAAGGGGATGTTCCTTGCTGAGGATATAGACGAGTTTTATCCCGATTTAAAAGACCAGCGGTTTGTCTCAAGTGTCGCGATTTTCCATCAGCGTTATTCTACCAATACCTTTCCGGAATGGCGATTGGCGCAGCCGTTCCGGATGCTTGCCCATAATGGTGAAATCAACACGCTGAAGGGTAATGTCAACTGGATGAAAAGCCATGAAATCCGGATGACGTCTGAGGCGTTTGGTGATGAAGAAGCGTACACCAAGCCGGTCATCCAGCCCGGATCTTCAGATTCTGCGGCACTTGATCAGGTCTTTGAACTGATCGTTCGTGCAGGCCGGATAGCACCGGTGGCCAAAACACTGCTGATACCGGAGGCATGGTCAAAGCAGCATCTGACCATGCGGCCTGATTGGCGCGCTTTTTACGAATACTGCAACTCGGTTATGGAACCATGGGATGGGCCGGCGGCAATCGCGGCCTATGATGGGCGTTGGGCAATCGCCGGCCTGGATCGAAATGGGCTCCGACCCTTGCGCTACGCGATTACCGAAGATGGTATTCTTGCGGTCGGCTCCGAAGCGGGCATGTGTCCGCTCAACGATCGCTGTGTCTTGACGCGCGGCGCCATTGAACCGGGCCGCCTGATCGCGGTCGATATGGTTGAGGGAAAATTCTATTCATCTGATGAGATATTGAACCGTATTTCATCAAGATATCCGTATACGGAGTGGTTAAAGAATGTCACAGAGCTGGAGCCTGAGATCGGACCCGGTCACGAGCCCCGTCTTTTCGACGATGATGTGTTAACGCGCCGTCAGATGGCCGCCGGGTACGACTTGGAAGTGCTTGATCTGATATTGCGTCCGATGGCCGAAGAGGGCAAAGAAGCAATTGGGTCGATGGGAGACGACACACCGCTTGCGGTGTTGTCCAAAAATTATCGGCCTTTGTCTCATTTTTTTCGCCAGAATTTTAGTCAGGTGACCAATCCACCGATTGACCCGCTGCGTGAACAAGGTGTGATGAGCTTAAAAACTAGGTTTAAGAATCTCGGCAACATCCTGGCAACTGACCCGCGGCAAACAGATGTTTTTATCCTCGAGAGCCCGATTCTAACAAACGGAATGTATGACCGGCTGCGTCAATTTCTGGATGATTCAATTGTCGAGATTGATTGTACGTATGACGCCGCGGACATTGCGCAGGACGGTGTTGCGCTGCGAGATGCGCTCAAACGAATTCGACTTGAGGCGGAGGCCGCCATCAAGGATGGAGCCGGTCACCTGGTCCTGACAGACGAAAAGCAAACGCCCGGTCGTATCGCCGTTCCGATGATCCTCGCTGCTGGCGGTGTTCACGCGCATCTGACAAAAGTTGGGCGGCGGTCATATTGCTCGATCATTGTCAGGTCCGCTGAATGTATGGATTCTCATTATACGGCAGTGCTCGTCGGCGTGGGTGCAACAGTGGTCAATGCGTATCTGGCGTTTGACAGTTTATCTCAACGACATGCCCGTGGTGAATATGGCAAATTGCCTCTGGGCCAATGCGTTTATAACTACAAATGCGCGCTCGAAGCTGGTCTGATGAAGATCATTTCAAAGATGGGTATTTCAGTTATTTCCGCTTACAGAGGAGGCTGTAATTTCGAAGCATTGGGTTTGTCTCGCACACTGGTCGAAGAATTTTTCCCGGGCATGACCAGCCGGATTTCCGGCATAGGCCTTGCGGGCCTAGAGCGAAAGACCGGTGTACTGCATGCGGCCGCATGGAAGCGGGCGGCCACGCCGTTGCCAATAGGCGGTTATTATCGCCATCGACGATCCGGTGAGCAACATGTACTGGAAGCACAGCTGATTCAAGATCTTCAGTCCGCGGTGCGAAATGATGACCCCTCAGCATATGCGCGGTATTCTGAAGCGCTGCGCGATCAACCACCAGCTCAGCTTCGCGAATTGTTGCGGGCTGTCCCTCTCGGCGATGCCAAATCCCTCAGCACGGTTGAAACAGCAAATGATATTCGCCGGCGCTTTTTAACCCCGGGTATGTCACTTGGCGCGTTGTCGCCAGAAGCACATGGCGCTCTAAATATCGCCATGAACCGTATTGGTGCAAGGTCGGTCTCCGGTGAAGGAGGGGAAGATCCCGAACGCTACAAACAGTTGCCAAATGGTGACAATGCCAACTCCGCTGTCAAACAGATCGCCTCTGGACGATTTGGCGTTACCGCTGAATATTTAAACCAGTGCCGCGAGATAGAAATCAAGGTGGCGCAAGGCGCAAAACCGGGCGAAGGGGGGCAGTTGCCGGGCTTCAAGGTAACTGACTTTATTGCCCGTATGCGCCACGCCACGCCAGGCGTTACATTGATTTCGCCGCCGCCGCATCATGATATCTACTCAATCGAGGATCTGGCTCAACTCATCTATGATTTGAAACAGATCAATCCCGACGCGCGCGTATGCGTCAAACTCGTCTCGGCCTCAGGGATCGGCGCGATCGCTTCGGGTGTTGCCAAGGCGAAAGCTGACATCATCCTGATTTCTGGAAATGTTGGGGGTACTGGCGCAAGCGCCCAAACATCGATCAAATTTGCCGGATCGCCTTGGGAACTCGGCCTGTCCGAGGCACACCAAGTGTTGACGCTCAACAATTTACGCGAGCAAGTCACCTTACGAACCGATGGCGGTATCAGAACCGGCCGCGACGTTGTCGTAGCAGCGATGCTCGGCGCAGAAGAGTTCGGTATCGGGACGATTTCTCTCATTGCCATGGGGTGCTTGATGGTGCGTCAGTGCCACTCAAATACCTGCCCGGTTGGAATATGTACGCAAGACCAGGCGCTGCGTGATCGCTTCGCCGGTATGCCAGAGCATGTCATAAATCTGATGACATTTATCGCAGAAGAAACGCGCCAGATCCTTGCTTCCCTAGGCGCCGCCTGCCTTGAAGATATCATTGGCCGGGCTGATCTACTTGACCAAATATCGCGAGGGTCATCCCACCTTGACGACCTTGACCTCAATCCTATTTTGACGCGGGTTGATGCAGGTGAAACACCCATGCGCTCTACGCGCCAGTTGCGCAATGAGGTTTCTGATACGCTTGATCAACGGATCATGCCTGAGATTGAGCCCTTTCTTGAGCGTCGTGAAAAAATGCAATTATCCGTGTCAGTTGCGAATACCGACCGCGCAATTGGAGCTCGAATATCTTCTCATATCACCCGCCATTTCAACCGACGGGACTTGTCTGAGGATAATTTGACACTCCATTTGACCGGATCGGTCGGTCAGTCATTAGGGGCATTTTCTGCCTACGGTCTAAAAATCATCGTAACTGGTGATGCCAATGACTATGTGGGTAAAGGGCTTTCCGGCGCAACTATCGTTGTGCGACCGGCAGGAAAGGCGGCACGTATCGGCGATGTGATCATCGGTAACACATGCCTTTACGGCGCGACATCGGGTGCCTTGTTTGCAGCTGGCGTCGCGGGTGGGCGGTTTGCCGTGCGCAACTCCGGCGCCCTAGCGGTGATCGAGGGCTGCACGACAAATGGCTGTGAGTATATGACTGGCGGCGTTGCTGTCATCTTGGGGAGCGTCGGTGCGAATTTCGCCGCTGGTATGACCGGGGGGCGTGCCTATGTGCTCGACGAAACCGGCACCTTCGAGAGTGTCGTAAATCCTGAAAGTGTTACCTGGCGCCAGCTTGAGGGAACTAAGGATGAGCAAGAATGCCGTTTGCTGATCGAGCGTCACTGGCGTGAGACGGGCTCGCCAAAAGCGCAGCGACTACTTGAGGACTGGAAAACCAGCGCTGCAAAATTCAGGATCGTTATCCCACTGGAACTGCTCGGCGCTGAAGAAATAGCAGCAACCGTGCGCTCGGCATAGGCTGGATGTCGATGGTCGTCGTGTCCGAAGGTTGATGTACGATCTAAATAATGTCTCGCATATTTTGAAAAGGCGTTGCGTAGGGTACGCGTGATGCGTGAAAGAAGATGAATAACAATAAGAGGATCGTGATGACTGGCATTGCAGCATATTTTACCTGCCATCGCGGCACGCGCGGGAGTGCTGAATGACTAAAACAAAAAAGACACCGGCATCAATGCAACTGAGTTCGGCAAAACGCTTGGTTATCAAAGTCGGCTCGGCGATCCTGTGCGGCGCGCATGGCGAAGTCCGCACAACCTGGCTGGCGACCCTTGTAGATGACATTGTCAGGCTACGAAAAGCGGGAAGAGAGATAATTGTCGTCACGTCCGGCGCGATCGCTCTGGGAAAAGGCCGTCTTGGGATTGATCGTAGTTTGCGGCTTGAAGAAAAGCAGGCAGCCTCAGCGGCCGGTCAAGCTGCGCTCATCGAAGCATGGCAAGGGGCATTTACCTCGCACGGTATCACTGTCGCGCAGATACTATTGACACTTGACGATACCGAAAGTCGTCGCCGCTATTTGAACGCGCGTGGAACGTTCAGGGCATTGCTCGACTTCGATGCCATACCGCTGGTGAATGAAAATGACACTGTCGCAACGAGTGAAATCCGGTACGGCGACAATGACAGGCTTGCTGCGCACACGGCACAAATCACAACAAGCGATACATTAATAATTTTCTCGGACATTGACGGTCTTTATACGGCAGACCCCCGCCGTCAGGCGAATGCCAAACACATGCCCCTGGTGGAACATGTCACACCTGAAATCGAGCGCAGTGCGACAGGACCGAATATTGTTACAGGCATTGGCAGTGGCGGCATGACGACAAAGATTGAAGCGGCAAAGATCGCCGGGGCAGGCGGTTGTGCAACCATCATTGCCTCAGGCCTCATCGACAATCCGGTTGCGGCGATTCTGACCGGCAGCAATGCGACCCTGATCAAATCGTCAGGATCGAAGAATGGCGCGCGCCGAAAATGGATTGGCGGGCGCCTAAAACCGGCCGGACGAATTGAAGTTGATGATGGCGCTGTCAAAGCGTTGCAAGATGGAGCGAGCTTGTTGCCAACCGGGGTAACAAGGATAATGGGTCGCTTCGTTCGAGGTGACGCTGTGACAATTGCTGGCCAGGATGGACAGTCATTAGGTCAGGGTCTGTCCGCATATAGTTCGGACGAGGTGAAAAAAATTGCTGGTTGCCGATCTGAGGAAATTGAAAAAATACTGGGATACCGGCGCCGGCCAGCCGTTATCGAAAGAGACGATTTGGTATTGAGCGCGGAGCAAGAGAGTGAATAAAACAGATAATATTTCGTCATTGTCGACACATATGAAAACCATAGGGGCGCAAGCTCGCGAAGCTGCCTGGTCAATGATGTCGATAACGACAGAGCAAAAGAACGCGGCACTATTGGCAGCAGCAGACAACATACGTGCAAGGTGTGATGATATTCTCACGATCAATCAGATAGAGGTCGCAGCCGCAGTCAAACGCGGCCTAACGGAATCGTTCCGCGATAGGATGACCCTGACGGTTGATCGCATCGAGGCTATTTGCCATGCGCTGGTCGAAATTTCGACCGTCGATGATCCGGTTGGTCAGACGATTGCCGCATGGTCGCGCCCTAACGGGTTAAATATTGAACGTGTACGCGTGCCAATCGGCGTCATCGCTGTCATTTACGAAAGCAGACCAAACGTAACTGTAGATGCCGCCGCGATTGGCCTGAAGGCCGGCAACGCGATAATCTTACGCGGTGGATCAGAGTGTATCGAGACGTCAAATACTTTATTTAGGGCCTTTCGTCAGGCACTGATCGAACATGAGCTATCTGAACAGGCTGTCCAGTTTATCGAAACAACTGACCGTGAAGCGGTCGGCGCGCTGCTCTCCGGTCTTGATAATAGGGTTGATCTTATTATTCCCCGCGGCGGGAAATCACTAGTCGCGCGCGTTCAACAAGAAGCACGCGTAGCGGTATTGAGCCACCTTGACGGCATTTGTCACGTGTACCTTGATCGTGACGCCGATGTTGAAAAAGCTGTTTCAATTACGGTGAACTCAAAAATGCGTCGGACAGGCGTTTGCGGCGCTGCTGAAACCCTGCTTATTGATCGTGCACAGCTTAATAAGTTATGGCCGCCAGTTGCCGCTGCCTTGCGAGAGAAGGAATGTGAGTTGCGCGGTGATGCAACCCTTCGCAACCTTGATCCGATGGTCACGCCGGCAACGCTGGAAGATTGGCAGACGGAATACCTGGCACCGATCATCTCCATTGCAGTGGTCGATGGCGTGGAAGGGGCAATTTCTCATATCAAGCAATATTCATCGGGGCATACAGAGGCGATCGTCACAGAAAATAGTGCGTCTGCAGAGCAATTCGTATCATCCGTCGATAGTGCCATCGTCTTGCACAATGCATCAACCCAGTTTGCCGACGGGGGTGAGTTCGGTCTTGCTGCAGAAATCGGTATCGCAACCGGCCGCCTCCATGCGCGCGGACCTGTCGGTGTTGAGGAACTGACGACATACAAAAATATTGTCCGCGGAGATGGTCAGATTCGGCCATAAACTGGCGGGGGTTTCCAGTAAAGATACGTCACTCAGCAAGAGGATACATAAAAATCCCGCTGATCGGATTCTTGACCTTGATAACTGGCCGCCGGGCCGGCACGCCGCCCCCGCCAATATGCAAAGGAACCAAGTCCTGGCCGTACATTCCACATTTCCGGAAAGGGCTGAGTTGCACGTTTTGCTGATCGGCGGCGCCCCGGCAAAGGCATTAACCACAAAACCGATCAGGCGTGACCTATATCACAGCCAAATGCACCGAACACTCTACGATCAAAATGGTCAGCAGATTTTAAACAAGAATAGGGAGAGAGCGCAATGGCACAGCAACTGAGAAAAGCATTCGACATCGCAATCGCTGCATCAGTCGCTGTTGTCATTGTCAGCTTCGCCCTTTCAAACCTTGGTATCAGCAAAGCTGAAGCACAAGAACAGGCCACTCCAGTGGTTTCTGTCCAGTTCGCGACCTTGGGCAACTAAGCCGCGAATGGTTGGGAGTTAAACCGATCTGGCGGTGGCATCAACGCCGACACTCGCAAGCATTCTGGATATCAATTCATTTTTTTGTTGATTGGGTGACCGACAATATGAGTTAGGACTTCGTTGAATCCACGCCAGAAAATTTGTAATCTTGAGGATTGCGGAGCTCCGACCCGATCTCGCCACCTCCGCCAGAGCGGTATTCTTGCAAGAAGAACTGCACCAGGCATTGACAGCGCAATATCATCCCGATTGAGTCATTGTCCGGGCAGAGATTGCAACCATGCAAGTAAGTAATACAAATTGCCGCGCAAAATCGAAAGTAGCATCTGATTTAGTTGATATAAGTTAGCCTACTGACAATGTGCCTTATTTTGGTGTTTTAACAGGCGCTATACTTTGAAAAATCGAATTGACCACGTTAAAAAGATCGGGGAACCTAGCACGAACAGAGAGGGGATTACTTGATCCAGAGTTCGAGGTGAGTGACCTGCCATTTACATTGTTTCGTGGGTGACTGTATATCTTTCTAGTTGCAAAGAATTCGGAGTCATCACCAAATATATTGAAAATTGGCCTGTCTTCAGTCAATATATCGCAGATTCGACTAGGAGATGAGAGGGTATGATATTTCATAAGAGCGGCCGAGCAGGATTGTGTACGTCCTATATGGTTGCGCCTATTATGCTGACATTTTCGGCATCGGCTCAAAACTTCAACGGAGAATCGCAAGATGGTAAGATTGCTACTTCAATACAGTAGCAGACGACGCGCTTGATTTGGTTGTCCAGACCAATCGGATCGTCTACTTTGAGGGTGCAAAAAAAATGTGGTTGCTCAACAAGATTTTTTCCAACACTACTTTTATGCTGCCCGGCCTACTGCTCTTGGCTGGTTGCAGTACACTTGCAGAACAGCAATATCAAGATCCGTACGAAGGCCTGAACCGCAAAATTTATAACTTCAATGAAGGCCTTGACCGTGCGATCCTCAATCCGGTTTCCCGAGGCTACTCCCATATAGCACCGGATCCGGTTGAGAAGGGCGTCAGCAACTTCTTTGACAATTTGTTTTACCCCACAGTAGTCCTCAACCAATTTTTGCAAGGGAAAATAGGCGACAGCTTTGACGGAGTGTTCCGTTTTGCGATCAACACAACGCTGGGGATCGGCGGGCTTTTCGACGTCGCTTCCGGTTTGGGCCTCGAGGCAAAGGAAGAGGATTTCGGCCAGACCTTCGCCAAATGGGGCTTCGGCAGCGGGCCATATATTGTCGTGCCGGTGCTGGGTGGTTTTACCCTGCGAGATGGCTTTGGCGGAGTGGCAGAGATCCCGACCAATCCGGTTTTTTTGCTTGAGGCTGAGGCGCAGCTAGCCCTTGGAGTTGGGTCTGGGATCGATGAAAGCACTCAACTGCTCGATGCGCGAGACCTAATCAAAGGCGATAAGTATCTATTCGTGCGCGACGCCTATGTGCAGCGCCGGGAATTTCTGATAAATGATGGCGCCATCGCAGAAGCAGACCCTTTCCTTGATGAGTAGGAATGTCTCCAATATCTATCGGACGGTCATCCGGCTTCCTTACCTGGTATTGGCTATGGTTGCCGTGCTGGCTGTTGCTGCTGCGTTCAATGTGCGCCAGTTGACCTTTGATGCCTCGACCGACACGTTGGTTGCAGAAAATGATCAGGCGCTTGCCTACTACCTGGAGGTGAGCGAACAATTTGGCGATGCCGTATTTCTCATCCTCACCTATCAGCCAACGGATGATCTGTTGTTCTCGCCCGTGGTGCTTGAGCGTCTGGCCCGCCTTCAAGAACAGCTGGAAACCGTTGCAGGGATTGCCTCGGTAACCTCTGTTTTGGATGCGCCCCTGCTGCGCAGCCCGCCAATGCCTCTGACCGAATTGGCGACGTCCTATAAAACCCTGCGTACACCGGATGTTGATTTTGGCCTGGCCGAGAAAGAAGTAACCGAAAGTCCGCTGTACAGAGAATTGTTGATTTCCACCGACGGCAGGGCAACGGCGCTGCGTATCGATCTCGAGCCTGACGCAGAGCTCGATAAATTGCGTCAGGAGCGACAACGCCTGCGGGCGACCGGTGTGCAGACGGCAGCAGATGCGGAACGGCTACGGGCCGTCGAAACCAGTTATCAGGCGGCCCGCCGGAATTATATCGCCAGCCAGGAACAATTGATGGCCGACATTCGTCAAGTGCGGGAGGCTTTCACCGATGAGGCGACGATCTATTTCTCGGGCGTGCCGATGATTGCGTCCGACATGATTCGCTACGTGAAGGATGATATTGCGACCTTTGGCGGTCTCACGCTTGGGCTGGTGATGCTGACGCTGTTCATTTTTTTTCGACGGCTGCGATGGGTCTTGCTGTCGGTGTTGACAGCGCTGCTGTCAGTACTGGTGACGGCAGGTATTCTTGGCTTTCTGCGTCAGCCGGTGACATTGATCTCCTCAAATTTCATTTCACTGCTGATCATTTTCTCGACCGCGTTCACCGTCCACCTGATAGTCCGCTATCGCGAACTGGTACGGGAGGACGCGCACCTGTCGGCCCGGGAGACGCTAGACCGCACCATGATCGACAAATTTGCTCCATGCGTTTACACAGCGCTCACCACTATCGCTGCTTTTGCCTCGTTGACGGTCAGCGACATCGTTCCAGTCGCGGATCTCGGCTGGATCATGTGCCTTGCCATGACGGCGGCCTTCGTTCTAAACTATACGTTCTTCCCCACATTGCTGGCAGTGTTGCCGGAGCGGCAAGTCATTCAGCTGTCAGAAAAACAGCCATTGTTGACTGGTGTGTTCAGCCAACTGACGCTCAATCGGCCACGCCTGGTGGTCGGCGTTGCCTTTTTTCTTGCTGGCCTCAGCCTGCTCGGTATCAACCGTCTGAGTACAGACAGCCGGTTCATCGATTATTTTAAGGACAAGTCGGAGATTAAGCAGGGCCTTGTCTTTATTGATGAAAATCTGGGCGGCACGACGCCGATGGATATCATCCTTACCTTCAGCCCGTTTGACGCCGCACCGCTGTCGGTGGACGATGATTTCTTCGCCGGTGAGCCCGATGCCTATCCGGAGCGCTATTGGTATACACCCGATAAAATCGACCGGCTGCGTCAGATGCATACCTATCTTGAGACACGCGAGGAGATCGGCAAGCTTATTTCTCTGGCAACACTGGAAGAGCTTGCCCGCGGTTTTAACGAAAACGAAGGGCTGAACACAATCCAATTGGCTGGCGTGATCGGTTTGCTGCCAGATGACTTGCGGCAACAGTTCCTGTCACCCTTTAGCGTGCCGAAGGCAGGCCTGATGCGCATTTCCATGCGCATGCGCGAGACCGCACCGCCTTATTCCCGCGACGCTCTGATTGAAGATATCCGCAGGCACGCCGTCAACGAAGTAGGCTTCGCACCGGAAGCCGTCGAAGTGACCGGGGTCAATGTCCTGTTCAACAATATGCTGAAAGAGCTATTCCGGTCACAGCTCTCGACCGTCGGCTATGTCGTGCTGGCGACATTCCTGATGTTCCTGATCCTGTTGCGATCGCCGCTACTGGCAGTGGTTGGCGTGGTGCCGAACTTGCTATCAGCTGCCATGGTCCTGGCGTTTATGGGCTTTGCGGGCATTACTCTTGACATGATGACGATGACCATCGCTGCCATCATCATCGGCATTGGTGTTGATAATGCGATCCACTATCTGCATCGCTTCCGCCAGGAAATCCAGATGGGGCACACAACAGCCGAAGCGATCGCCACCAGCCATCGCAATATAGGCCTCGCACTCTACGTTACATCCCTGACAGTGATCGCTGGATTCTCAGTGCTGTCGCTTTCAAATTTCATCCCGACAATCTATTTCGGTATACTGACGGCATTGGCTATGGCACTGTCCCTGCTGGTCAACCTTGTGGTGATGCCAAGCCTGTTGATGATCCTGTTCAGGCCGCGACCGGCGGCCGGGACCTAACGACCGTCGATCAGCTCCGGCCATAGCTCGATCACTCGGCCCAAATCCTGGTTTTCGGCCTCCATGGCGCTTTGAAACTGGTTGCGATAAGTCAGCCCAATATTGACGCCGTCGAGAATAATGTTGCGCGCCACCCATCTTCCGCTGGCGTCCCGGCGCATATTATATTGCACGACGTAAGACCCGTCCTCGCGCGTAAAAACATCGACGCTCACCCGGGCCCCGTCGGGTGGAACGCTCACAGTTTCACGTAAACTGACCTTGGTGAGCTCGTAGATCACCAAGGTACTGGTATAGAGGTCAACCAGCGTGGCTTTGAAGGCTGTCATGAACTTGTCGCGTTGTGCAGGTGTCGCCTGATCGTAATAGGCACCCATCACACCTCGGGAAAATGACTCAAAGTCGATGACGGGATCGAGCAGTTGCAGCAGTTCATTTTGCAAAACCATGGGGTCGTTATCATAGGTCGGTGCATAGGTACGTACGCGCTCCAGGACGTCCTGGGAAATGTCACTGACCAATTGCTCAGCGCCAACCTCAGCCTGAGCGGGTGTTGAGCAGATCAACAGAACCAACACTACAAGCGGGTTAAAAATAGCATGCCTAGACATGAACAAACACCTCCCAATAAAAACGCCGTAGTTGGCGCCCTACGGTATGACTATAGCCGATCAATGGGAACATCCGCACGAAAAAATTAATGGGTAGGGATGCCCAGACACAGAATAGAGAAGTCAGAGTGCCGTGAACATTTTTGCCGAACCGCTTGATGTTCGCGAGTTTTTTTGAGGAAACCGTAAACGCCACTTATGATCTACATGTTAAGGATCAATAGAGCAATGAGTGTGTCGAGATTCCCGATATAGTCGAAAAATTGAATTGCGCATTTACAAACAGTCTAAAAAAATTGACCTGAAATTCATGAGGCAAACACACCGGCACCTAACCCACGAATCTAGCTTGGCGATACAGATCGTGTTAGAGATTCTTAAGCGATCGAAAAACGCAAACTGTATGGAATAACAGCTTGGTCAAAACCATCAAAGTTCAAGACAAGATGCAAAGCGGGTACGCCTATGAGTTGGTGTGCCCGCCTGGTCGGCAGTTCGCGAGCGAGTTTCGCCCGCATTATACCCCAAAACAGATGCTGGCGCTCGGTGTTTTCGAGGGAAAATACTGCAATGACTGCATAGATGAGCTTCCGAAAAGCTGGTTTGAAAACGCCAAGATTAGTGATGCACCCAACATAGACCTCAATTATTTCGGCGTAAAAAGTCGACAGCCTCTGTCCGTGTGGAGACAGAAGGGTTGGATATACGGCCCTGATCCGCGCGGGTGGTTTCAGTGGTATTGCCGATATTTTCTGGGCCGAAGACTACCGGACATAGACACCAAACAAATAAAGCGATGGAAAGCATTTTCCCGGCATGCCGGGCAAATTCGAGCAAATTGTGAAGCAGGTGATATTTTTTGCCGTCCACGTCAACGTCAGGGACTGTTACAATGGTCGCACGATCCGTTTATTTAGGGTGTGATAGGAGTGCTGACTAAGGCAAGCCACGTGACTGCAGGTATTCCGGCGCTGGCCGGATCGAGGCGCTCAAGCCCTACCACATAAGTCCGAGGCTAAGACGTTGCTGCCGGACGCTGCCGTTCACTGTACCATCATGGAATATGGGGATGAGGCGGAAACACTTGAAGCCTCGCTGATCGAGAACTCCGCCCGTCTCGATCCGGATGAATTGGTACAGTTTGCCGCCTTCAACCGGCTGGCTGAAAAGGGGCAGTCGTTCATGTTGGCGGTGGGGTGGCGGGAGTGATGATGACTGCGAGAACGATGGGAAGGGAGTTGAATTTCATCATAGAAACATTCGGTGATTTTAGATTTTTCGACATCATTTGGAAACGAGCCTAAGCTGCTTCGAATCTCTTTTTGTTTTCAGCCATCCACTTTTCCCCATCTGCTTTTGTTTTGTTGGGGTCTTGCATCACATCAGCGTGGGCTTCTTTGTAATGAGGCATAAGCGCCTGCATCCATTCTTCGAAAGTCTCGCCTTGTGTGATGTGATCGCATAAATCGCATTTTAGAGTTTTCATAATGGTTCTCCTGCACAGATGTAGCCTCAAATGCGATCGACTTGTCAATGGAAGTTACGTGAACCGGATGACGCATGACGAATGTCCGCTGTTGGCGAATTCCCATCATTGCCTTTCAATAGGCTAATGGCAGCTTTTTCGCCAATCTCAATCATTCGTGCTGCAAATCTCGATGTCTGTTTTTGGCGTCACAGGAGACCGTGCGCTACCCTTGTCTTGGCAATACGCATGGTCGGATGTGGCTAACCATGCGTCTATGTTGACTTTCACATAAAGTATACTATAGTAGCCCTTATCTGACAATACATCATTTTAAGGATATTATGGTATCTCTTATAACAACAAATAGGGCGATGGAAAAGGTCGCTCGAAACGTTCGGGCACATAGGCTTCTACGCGATCTTACCCAAGCTGGCCTGGCGGATCGAGCGGATGTGCCGATCGCCACTTTGAAGAAATTCGAACGTACAGGCCGCATTTCGCTTGAGTCCTTTCTAAAGCTCGAAATGGCTCTCGGCAATTTGGATTTGATCGTCGAGGCAACAAAGCCGAAAGAGCCCGAATTCGCTTCGATTGACGAAGTATTAAAAACGGATGCCGAGCCAAAGCGTAAAAGAGGCACGCGAAAATGAGCGATCGAGCGCCGGTCGCGATCTCTGCAAAAGACCTCCCTGTCAGGGAAGTAAAAGTCGCTCTCGATAATGCGGCTGACTCTATTCCCGTAGGACGTCTGGCATCTAGAAATGGGCGCATCTATTTCGAATATGATCAAGATTTTCTCTCTCATAGTCTAGATCTCTCGCCAGTGCGGCTCACCTTAGAACCTGGGGTCAAGAGTTTCGACCCTAATTTGTTTGAGGGACTGCCGGGCCTCTTCAACGACAGCTTGCCAGACGGCTGGGGCCGACTTCTTCTCGATCGCGCGTTGCGCGCCGAGGGTGTCATGCCAGACGGGGTCGGCCCGCTCGAGAGATTGTCACTTGTCGGCGAAACCGGGATGGGCGCACTCATTTACGAACCTGATTTTGGACCGGATGCGCGCAACGGCGTCGAAATCGAACTTGATGCGATCGCCGCCGACTCCGCGGCGGTCATGAAGGGCGCCGCCGGAGATGTATTGCAGAGACTCATTGAATTAAACGGTTCGTCCGCCGGCGCGCGCCCAAAAGCAATGATTAGTGTTGATGAGGCGCGTGCGGAAATTCGCGCCGGAGAGGGCGCAAACGAAGACGGGTTTGAGCCATGGTTGGTCAAATTTCCGAATACAGCCGACGGCGAGGACGCCGGCGCCGTCGAATATGTTTACGCGCTGATGGCCAAAGCCGCGGGCGTCGAAATGGCAGAGACGCATCTTTTTCCGGCAAAAGAAGGGCCCGGCTATTTCGCGTCCAAGCGATTTGATCGTTCAAGTTCGAAGCGAATTCATGCTCACACAGCGAGCGGGCTCTTGCATGCCGACCATAGAACACCGACGCTCGACTATGAGGATTTAATCGCCCTTTCCCAAATGCTGACGCGCGATCAACGGCAATCGGAAAAACTGTTCCGGTTGGCTGTTTTCAATGTGCTATCCCACAATCGAGATGATCATTCGAAAAATTTCACGTTTCTTATGGATGAAAAAGGCAATTGGCAATTTGCACCAGCTTACGATCTTACCTTTGCTTCAGGTCCAGGAGGCGAGCAGTCGTCAATGGTTATGGGCGAGGGACGAAACCCTGGGGCGAAAGAAATTCTAAGGCTTGCTGAGTCAGCCTCGATTGAAAAAAAGAAGGCAGAAGATATCATAGAGAAAACGCGGTCGGCGCTTTCTAAGTGGCGCAGCCTTGCTACAAATCTTGGCGTAAGCAACGAAATGATCGCGCTGATAACTGAACGGATTGAAAAATAAGGTCTGACAACGGAATGGCGCTAAGCAATCATTTTCTTGGCGATTGACGATCCAAGTCATCACTTGAATATCAAAAAAATTTGGCGTCCCCGAGGATCTGAACCTGCGATAGCCGGTTTAGGAAACTGGTGCTCTATCCTAGTGAGCTACGGGGACAACACACTCTGAAACTCTTTCTACCTACCTGCGACTACCAGGCAAACACGGTTCGACTAAAAAGTTATTCTTCGGCGTATCTATTCGACCCTTGTCGTTAAATCGGCCAAATTGCGAACCCATCCTCAGCTCATGACGATAGCTTTCAAAAAAAATTTTTGAAAACGATGCAACTCTTTCTGGGTCGAAAGTCACTTACTTGAAAGCACAACAATCGGAGATCCTGTGATATTTTTTTCCATAGAACTATTTTCGCAGCTGAACTACTGGGCCATTCTAACCGCCGCCGTAGTAGCGTTTTTCTTGGGAGGGCTTTGGTACTCTCCAGCTATGTTTGAGGGTCCGTGGATTGCGGCAAATGGATTCAGTGATGAGCAGGTCAAGGCGACACTTTCTTCGCTCGTTCCATTCGGATTCGCCAGCGCATTTATTGCCTACTTTGTCCTGTCCACGGTGTTTGCACTAGTTATCAAGGCGCTTGAAATAGAGAACGTTTTAGACGGCATTATTCTCGGTGTTCTCGTTTGGCTAGGATTCATTGCCACACTCGGGTTAACGACCACGTTATTCTCACCGCGGACTATGATAGCCTGGGGCATCGACGCAAGTTTCCAGTTAACTATTCTAGCCGCCACAGGGGCGATCTTGAGTGCTTGGCGCTAGAGGCCATTAGCGTCATTGACGCGACAAATTCACGGAGGATTTCATGAGATCAATATTATCAGTGCTAGTGGCTATATCAATATTGGCGCACCAAGCTTTTGCCAATACAACCTTGCCTGCCAATGAGACCCTCGAGAAATTTGTGGGTGACTGGAACATGAATCTGCTAACTCATAAGGATACCTTTGGTGATCGAGGCGGCCCTGGAAATGGTACGATGACTTGTAAGTGGGGATTGGCTGACACATGGGTGGACTGTGAGCTAGACTCTGTGTACGTAAGATTGGATCATTACGTACTGAAAATAGTGCTCTATCGAATCGGCAAGGCCGGCACAGTTGGCGCCTTCGTAACAAATAGTTTTGGCGGCGGTCGACTATGCATTGGTGATTGGGCGTCTGATAATGAGCTCGTATTTGAAGATGCGTGGATTGATCCACAGCGCAAGTGGGAGCACCAAATCACCACTTACACATTTCACAGTCGTGACAAGCTGGACTTCATGATCGAAGTCTCCAAAGATGGAGAGACTTATCTACCCCATTCCAGCGGCGTATATACACGAAAAACGTGTGAATTTTGTGAATAACGAAGATCACATTCTTGTACAGAGATTTATTGAACGAAGAGATGAGACATCTTTTTGTTCTCTGTATAGGTTGTACACCCCTCGAATTTTTGGATTGGCAGTTCGCTTGACAGGATGCAAGAATGACGCTGAGGAATTAACCCAAGAGGCCTGGGTCCGGTGTGTAAGAAACCTAGACGGGTTTGGCGCTCGCTCCAAGTTTTCTACTTGGCTATCGGGAATTTTGATCAACTGTTTCAGGGAAACTATTCGGAATAAAGCACGAATTCAACAATTCGAAAACGATGCAAATCAGTACACAGCAGAAATAATTAACGTATTTCCTTCTGATTGGCACTGGGACGGGTTGGATCTTGATAACGCCCTATCGCAACTGGCGCCTGGCTACCGTGAGATTGTTGTCCTGCATGATCTCTTTGGGTATACGCATCGAGAAATCGCCGAAATTACAGGAATAACCGAAGGGACATCAAAAAGCCAGTTAACTCGAGGTCGATCAATCCTCAGGGACTTGCTGATGGCGGAGAGCACTGGTGGGAAGGAGGCACATCATGAGTGAAAAAAATAAGCTTAGGGGGTGGCCACCAGAGGTCAGTCAACTGGAAAAATTAAGCGAAGTGAACCCTCCAGCAGATCTAGAGCAACAAGTGGTTCAGGAGTTGTTGGATCAGAAGCTAATTCGATCGGAACGACTGGGTGATACTACTTCACTCGGATGGCTGACAATGCGCGCGTCTTTGGCTACCGCCGCCTGTATTGCGTTTTTGGCAATCGGCGTATTGATCGGAAGGTCGGCAGTTTTCGGTCCATCATTGCCCACAGCAGTGTTAACCGGGGCTGAAACTGATTTGTACGCTTTGTTGCTTTTTGAGACGGCAGGTTACAATCCGCCAAATCTTTCAGAAAGAATTGAACGGTTTGACGAGTACAGCAAGTGGGTGGCAAAGGCTCGAGCCCGCGGGCAATTCGTTACTGGTGAAGATCTGGAAGTGGACCGTGGATGGGCAGTGTTTTCGTCTGATGGTGCGCTGACAACGGAGCTTTCCGTTTCAATCGATGGTGCCCCCTTGTCCGGAATGTTCTTCATAAGAGCAAAAGATGAAAATCACGCCCTTGAAATTGCCAGGGAACTTCCGCACGTCCGACACGGAGGCACTGTTCTTGTCCAGAAGACAATTCCGACAAATGTGCCACCGTCGGACTCAATCCAATCACCACAAAGAGGTCAGCTATGAAGAGCCGACAAATGAATGATATCGATGAGTCGATGATGGAAAGCTTGCCCGACATGCCGGGCAAATTCGAGCAAACTGTGAAGCAGGTGATATTTTTTGCCGTCCCCATCAACGTCAGGGACTGTATGGTCGCACGACCCGTTCATTTAGAGTGTGATGAGAAGCAATACGAGGGCTGACTATGGCCAGCAACGTGACTGCAGGACTAGGCAATCCTGTTATAGTCATCAGTTTAACAGTCACCTTCCTTTATTGTTCGATTTGGATAGTGGATCTGAGTTTATCGAAAGACATGTAGTTGATGTACTGAAGGTCATCAATCCGTTCTCATGGTCGAGAAGATATTCATCTGTCGTTAGAATAGTAAAATCTCAACGGGCACGAGTGCTAAACAGTAAAGAGCTAAAACAATGGGCCTGGAATCAGGAACATCAGGAATGTCCTAAGTGTGGTAAGAATGAATACCATCCCGTGAAGAATCGGGACGCGGGCTTTCATTGGTATGAATGTCGTGCAAATGATGAGCGGGCAGAGAACGGCTGCATCAAAACAAATACTTCATGATCTGGAGGACTGGTTATCAAAATAGATTGCGCAGATATTGTGGGCAAGTTACCTTTTGCGGGTGCCATCCCTCTCGCCGCCAGCGGCTTAGGAAGTCTGATTGGTGGCAGGCCACCCAATTCTGACGAGCACTCCATTGGGATCCGAAACTGCGAATTCCATCAATTGCCATGGCTTCAATTCGGCGACATCTCCAAATTCTTTAGCAAGGGCTTCTACATTCTCAGAATACAAGTAGATCCCATGGGCATTGCGTTCCGGGACAACCCATCCAGGCTCCGTATGCGTCAAATGTATGCTCGCACCCAATTGATCATGTAAAATGCGATAGCCCTGATGCGGGTATACCGCAGTAGCCGTGAACCCTAGGCGCTCGTAAAACCGCTGACTAGCGTCAAGATCATTGCAGGGAATAATTGCAACAGCTGAATGCTTGATTTCCATCGCCGTATTGTGCTCCTGACCTGCGCGCAGTGATCTATAATGTGGCTACTAAAAGGATAGCCAATAAAACACCTAATATTGATTCCATTGTGACGACGAATACCGTATGCCGGAGAGGTTCAATCGGCCCCTTTGAACAAAGCCGTGTCCTGATAGTGATTTTTAATCGTATTGCGCATTTTGTCCGTAAGGGGCAAATGTTTATTTTCAGCGCGCCAGGTCTCATGAAACCGGTCAATGGTATCGGTTACGGCGCGCGTCACCAGCGTTTCCGGTGCACCGGCTTTCGCTGCAAGAAGGCGCAATTCATCGAGCGTTAATGCTTTCATGCTTTTTTGCCGTGCATATTTTAGAGCAGCGAAGTCATCCTCAAGATATGCGATGGTTGACACAAAATCGTAAGCTGGCGCGATCTCAGGATTGCGGCGGTCAGGGTAAATCAAGGACCAATTTTTAAGGTGCATGTCAGCGTTACCAATCAACGTATTGAACACCAAACGACGAATGAATTCATCGACACCGGCAGCACCAGTTTCAATCCACAAGACCTTCGCAATGGATCTATAGGTCGCCCTTTCATACTTATCCCTCGGGTAGACGCCAAAGATCTGTGCAAAATCCTCAATATGAACGCGTCCGTTGGACATCGTTCTGTCAAACCGTTCGATCGCAAAAGCAGGTTCTTTTCGTCCATCCACGTCTTCCGGTAGGCCTTCGATCTCGGTCGGATCGATAAGTCGATTGGTGGGAACATCCATGCCCATTCGCTTAGCTATGGACATCATTGAGAATTCGTTTTCCGGGAGACCAGCGAAACGTCTTGAGGGCAGCTTTATGATCCATGAGCCGCCAAGCCCATCGACCGGAATAGTCAAGCCGCCAGCGGCTTCAGCAACGGCTGAGAATTTGATTTGGACTCCCGCCAACGAAAACCGCATGACGGATCTTCGTTTATCGTCCTTCAATTCGGTGTCCTGTGTTTCATCGTCGATATCCCATCGCGCGTTGTTGAGCGTGGTGACGGTCATTGCTCCCGGCAAGTCCGCACCGAGTGCCCACAAGAGATGGAATTCGCGCATCTTTTTGACGCCCGCGCGTTTAGCTAGATAATCTCGCATGTGACCTTCAGGGAGAAGGTTTGAAAAAAACGGCGTTAAGCTTGTCTGTGTTGGTCGTGATTGTGTGATCAATTCACCGAATTCATCTTTGAACGACAGGCTGAGTGTTGGTCGATTCAGGTCTTCCAGATAAGCGTCGTTGAATGCAAAGATTGACTTGTCACCCTGGAGCAGGGTCAGTGTGCCAATCGGATCGTCGTGCAGATTGATTTGTAGAGTTTGAACGTCACTCATCTTCGGCCTCGTCAAGACGGTACGCCGGTCGCGGTTCGAAATTGTCGTCTAGTATATTGTTTGCGATCTCGTTTCGAAGTCGCCTTAGTTCACTAGCGAGCGTATCCAATGTGCTTGCGAGCGCTGGCGTTTTTTGGATGAGACGCAACGCATCGATCGCTTTACTGATCGTCTCTGACTTGTCTCTCGTCAGTCTGAAATTGGTCAGTTCCCGTGTGGTCCGATCGAGGCTTTTAAGATGAGTATTGTTTGGAAATTGCTCAATTAGTTGAACGATTAACGCGATGAGCCGATCAAGTGCCGAGCGTGCTGCTTTATCCGCGGAGCTTAACGCTTGTTGTGCAAGAATCGCTTTGACCGCCGGCACTTTTTGGCGTGGCACAAACATTAGCTCAAGGTCGAGCGTGCGGGCGAACTCTATGATTGTTGATAGACGCGCATCAGTTTCGCCATTTTCGATTTTTGAAATGCGCGCTTGTGTCGCTCCCGTTTTTGTGGCGAAGACGCGTTGTGTCAGCCGCTGTCTTTCTCGCTCGGCTAAGATCGATTGACCTATTTCCTGCAGTGTATAGCTCATTAGATATTCTTTAGGATATAATTTCTCATTTTGATGTCTTTTTATATATCAATTTTTATGGAATGTCAATGCATGTGATATCTTATAAAGTATTTAAAAAATTGTTGATATATTATTAGATATCAATCCTAATACATCCCAAGGAGGGTGAGCGACATCTTGCCGCCGATCCGGGAGCGCGGTGTGCGAGCAGGCCTTGCCTTTGCTGGAGCGCAAGGAAGGCCAAGCTATGGCGTCGTTGCCGGACGCCGCCGCTGGTTTTCTCTGAAAGCGGTTGCAAAAGAAGCCGGCGCAGTGGCTGCCGTTCCCTGCATCATCATGGAAGCCGGGGATGAGGCGGAAGCACTTGAAGCCTCGCTGATCGAGAACACCGCCCCGCTCGATCCGGATGAAATGGAACAGTTTGCCGCCTTCAAGCGGCTGGTTGACAAGGGGCCCACGTCAGGACCACAGCTGCCCGCCACAGAACCAAATCGGTGCAAAATTGTATTTGAAATGTGTGCAGTGCACGAACGGCCTTGCAAACGACTGTATTGGTATAAGCCATTGTGAAACTGGCGACCCCGGGAGGGCTCGAACCTCCGACCCCCAGATTAGGAATCTGGTGCTCTATCCTGCTGAGCTACGGGGCCGCGTAACAAGCGTTTGTAGGCTGGGTTTGCCTGAAGGTCAAAATCTGACGCAAACACGCCGGCAATTATCGCCCGCCATCCTGAGGGGCCCCTCAGCCGCGCCTTGATTTCGCCAATTAACCATATGAAAATAGCCAAAAGCGCGTCATAAATATGCCTTCAGGCGGGGTGCTCTTGGGAACGACACCCTTCACAGAGGGGAAGAGGTCGCATTCCGGCGTGATCCTCTAAGGTCTTCCAGGGAGACAAAGATATGACTGGCAAAAAAATCATCCTTAGCGGTATCGGGCTCGTTGTTGCCTTCGCTGCAGGTCTTTTCATTGGCCGTGTTGGTTTTCGTGAAGTTGACACCTCTCAGTTCAGGACACCAGTACCACGCAGTGTGAGCGATAGTGGTAATGGCGAGCAACCAGCCATCGCGCTGCGCGATTTTGAGACCATCCGCGCCGCCGATGCCGAGCGCGCGACCGGAGACGATCCGGTGGGATTTGGCCTCGCGCGTTTGACGCTCGATACTTCAACGGACACGCCGCGCGCCTGCTTTGAGTTCTCTGAAGATGTCGATGCTTCCGGCGACACCAACTATGCAGATTTCATCAAGTTCTCCCCGGAAGTTCAAACCGTCGCCGAGCCGATTGGCGATACGGTGTGTTTTTCAGGTCTCGATTTCGACAAGGATTATCAGGCGACAATCCGCGCCGGTCTTCCGAATGCCGATGGCGATGATCTTGGCAAGTCGGAAACAGTTACTGTCGCCTTCGGAGATAAACCTGCATATGTCGGATTTGTCGGCAATGGTGTCGTTCTACCACGCCTGGAGGCGGATGGCCTGGGCTTTGAAACCGTCAATGTCGATAATCTCAAAATCACTATTCACCGCGTCGGCGAAAGGGCGCTTGCTTATAAAAGCATTTCTGAGGGCGATACGATCGGTGAGGACCGCTACGGTTACCCCTGGGATGAGGAAGATGGCGGCGATGTGGGCGTCGAGCTTTGGCAGGGCGAGCTGAATGTTTCGTCGCTTGCCAATGAAACTGTTACAACAGTGTTCCCGTTGGGTGCTGCGCTGGGTGAAGCGCGCCGCGATGCTAATGGGGCGCTGCAACCGGGTGCCTATTTTGTTTCCGTTGAAGATGCGTCCGACGGACTGGATCGGAACCGTCGACCGGCCCGGGCCTGGCGATGGATTATGTTTACTGACATGGCGCTCACAACTTATTATGGCGCAGACGGAATAGATGTTGTTGCGCGCTCACTGGAATCCGCGCGACCGATCTCGAATGTTGAGCTAAAGCTGATCGCTCGGAATAATGATGTCCTGGCGGTCGTCAAAACCGACAACAATGGATTTGGGCATTTCCCCGGCCCCGTGACGCGAGGTGCAGGTCCCTTATTGCCGAAAATGCTGATTGCCTATGGTGAGAGTGATGATTTCGCCGTTTTGGACCTCACGCGCTCGGCGCTCGATTTGTCGGATCGTGATATTAGCGGCCGCTATGCCAAAGCTCCGGTTGATGCGTTTGTTTACTTTGATCGCGGGATCTACAGACCCGGCGAGACCGCGCATATCAGTGGTCTTTTGCGCGATCATGCGGGTGACGCGGTAGGCGACCGACCCGCTACCCTGGAACTGCGCCGGCCAAACTATACCAAAGCGGCAACACTTCGTATTGAAGAGATGCAACTGGGCGGCTTCAGCCAGCCTTACGAAATTCCTGCGTCTGCGCCACGCGGCAGCTGGACTGCGATCCTCAAAGTTGATGGCAGTGATGAGACCTATTCGGCAACCTTTTCTGTTGAAGACTTTGTGCCACAACGTATCGCCGTGGAACTTGAAACCGATGAAGCAAAGCCGGTTTTTGAAAGTGAACGCCGGGCAGTTAATGTCGATGTCCGGTTCCTTTACGGCGCACCGGGATCAGGTTTGAAAGTAGAAGGCGAGGCGCGGCTCCGAGTTGATCCTAATCCGTTCCCGGATTATCGCGAATTCGGCTTCGGCGATAGTCGAGAAACATTTTATGAGCAGCGCCTCAATCTCGGTGATACGATGACAGATGGGGAGGGCAAAGCGGCTCTGACACTGGCTATCGATCCAGGCATCAAATCTGGCGGCAGGCCGCTGCGTGCCGAGATGGTTGTCGGCGTTGCTGAACCCGGCGGTCGTTTTGTCCGGGAGAGTGCCCGGGTGCCAGTGCGCGTGGACGATAAATATATCGGCGTTCGTCAGGCGGACAAAAAAACCGGCCGGAATGAGCCGGCGGCATTCGAAATTGTCGTCCTTGATAAAGATGGTACACAGATCGAACAGGACGACCTTGAATGGCGGATTATCGAGGAAGATTATCGTTTTGAATGGTATCGCCAGAACGGCGAGTGGCGCTGGCGCCGGGATTATCGCGATCTCCTTATCGCGACCGGCACGCTGAACGTCCGCGCGAATAAACCGGCTGAACTCTCCCGCCAGCTTGATTACGGATCGTATCGACTGGAGATAAAAGATCCTGCAACTGATACGTTTACAAGTGTTCGTTTCTATTCCGGTTGGTCATCTTATGCCTCCGGCGCCAAGACACCCGATCAGGCGACGTTGACTGTTCCCGAACAGCCGGTCCGTCCGGGGGCCAAGGCCAAGATCACACTGGCAGCACCATATGCGGGTGAAGCGATGATCGCCATTGCGACAGATCGGGTGCATGAAGTCATGCGCGTCAGTGTTAGCGAGCGCCCGAGGGAGATTACAATAGACACGGATGCATCCTGGGGCAGTGGCTTTTATGTTATGGCAACGGTGGTGACACCGCGCGACGCGGTCGGACAGCCAGTGCCACGGCGGGCGATGGGCGTCTCACATGTCGCATTTGATATGACGGCGAGCACGCTCAACCTGGCATTCCAGACTGACGACATGGTGCGCCCGCGCCAGAACATTGTCCTGCCGATCGAGGTGGATGGCGCGGATGCCGGTGAGAAAATCATGATGACTGTCGCCGCTGTTGATGAGGGCATCCTGCGCCTGACCAAATTCAAAACACCAAATCCTGGTAATTGGTATTTCGGCAAGAAGGCGCTTGGCGTCCGCATTTATGATGACTACGGAAGGTTGCTCAATGCCAACCTTGGTGCCGCAACGAAGTTTGGCGGCGATCAGCTTGGCGGTGAAGGCCTGACGGTGGTGCCGACCAAGTCAGTTGCCCTGTTCCGCGGCCCGATCACGGTAAATGGTGAAGGCATTGCAGAAGTGCCCATCGAAATCCCCGACTTCAACGGTGAACTGCGATTAATGACAGTCGCCTGGAGTGATGACAAACTGGGCTCGACGGACAAGGCGCTCACGGTGCGTGATCCGGTCCCGGCAGAACTCGCATTGCCGCGTTTCCTTGGGCCAAATGATTCAGCAAGTACGACCCTGCTAATTGATAATGTTGATGGCAAAACCGGTGTTTATGCTGTCAATATCACCGGCACCGGCCCTGTGACGCTCGAGGAGAACACAAATTTCAACTTGGCCACTGGTCAACGACAGGACGCAATCTTTCCTCTTCGGGCAGGTGAAATCGGCATTGGCTCGGTCGATCTGTCGGTCAGCGGACCAGACGATTTCGCGGTGTCACGCTCTTACCCCATTCAGGTGCGTGCACCCTATTTCCCGGTGACAGAAGTAACGACCGAATTGCAGGGGCCGGGCAGCAGCTTTGCGCTTGATGAAAAGCTGATTGGTGGCTATCTGCCGGGTGATATCGAAGTGACAGTGTCCTACTCACCGTTGAAAGGGATTGATCCAAAACCACTGCTCGATAGCCTTCGGCGATATCCCTACGGTTGCACTGAGCAACTGACCTCGTCGTCATTTCCGCTTTTATACGCGAACAGGCTCGGGGCCCTCGTAGGAGAGGATCCTGAGCGAGAGTTGCGATCGCGCGTTCAGGAGGCCATCAATAAGATTCTCTCCCGTCAAAGTACGGATGGATCATTTGGTTTGTGGCGGGCAGGTGACAGATATGCAACTGGCTGGGTCGGTATCTATGTTACAGACTTTCTCTATCGCGCTAAACAAGAAGGTTATTTCGTACCAGACGATGCCCTCGATAATGCCTATCGTGCGATCCAACAACTGACATCGCCAGATGCCTATGTCTCCGTCGGGTATATCACACGGATCCAGCGCGGCTCAATTTACGCAGACACGCAAGAAAACCTGCGCCGCCGCGCCGCCGCTTACGCGTTTTATGTGTTGGCGCGGGCCGGGCGGGCGGATTTATCCGACCTCAGATATTTCCACGACAGCTTCATCGACAAAGTGCCGAACCCACTCGCGCGCGCGCATGCAGCGACAGCGCTTGCTCTCATGGGCGATCGCGCCCGGGCCACCAATTCCTTTGCTCTGGCAGAAAAAGTGATCGGATATGACAACCGTGAGAACTACTATCAATCACCGTTGCGGGATGTCGCTGGGATGATTGCGCTCGCCGCTGAAGTTGATAACGCCGCACTTGTCGACCGTCTGACGACCGGACTTGAGACTTATCTCGAAAAAGACAGCTACTACAATACACAAGAGCAGGCGTTCTTGTTGTTGGCAACGACGGCGCTGCTTGATCGGGCTGGGGATGTCAGTATTGCCATGGATGGCACAGTGCTTGAAGCTGGTGGCAAAACACCAAGCTTTGAGTTGACCCGCAAGATGCTCGCTGATGGTGTTACGTTTAGCAATGAGAGCGACGGGCCGATTTTCCGCTCGGTTGCCGTGAGCGGTGCGCCGCGAGACACGCCAGCAGCAGCGGCACAAGGTTTCAGCTTGTCGAAATCCATCCAAACGCTCGATGGCAAGCCCGTAGACCTCTCGCAGGTCAGGCAGAATGACCGGCTGGTGGTTTCTATCTCCGGCCGACCAAAAGATCTGCGCCTCCATCCGGCGATCATCGTCGACATGCTACCGCCGGGTTTTGAAATTGAAACGGTCCTCCAACCGTCAGATGCCGGCACGTCTGGTCTCTACAAATGGCTCGGTACACTCAACAATGCCAAAGTCGCCGAAGCCCGCGATGACCGATTCGTGGCCGCGATCGATGTCCGGCGCTATCAGAACAATGCGACCTCAGGCCAGTTCAAACTCGCCTTTGTTGTCCGGGCCGTAACGCCCGGCAACTACGTTCTTCCTGGCGCCGTTATTGAAGATATGTATCGGCCCGGTGAATTCGCTCGTACTAAGGTTCAGCGCGTGATTATTGCGGCGGCAGAGTAGATCTTGCCGGGTTTCGTAAATAGGCTGAAGCGATGCCGGGCCATTGGCCTTGCCATCGTCGGCATTATTGCCGCGGTTCTGGCGCTCGATCGGTTGTTTCCGCCACCAATAGATAAAGTCCGTACCAGTACTGTTGTTACTGATCACCTGGGCGCCTGGTTACACGGCTTTACGGTGACGGAGGCCAATGGCGAAAAGCGTTGGCGCCTGGCGGCAGAAATCGATGCCATAGATCCGGTCTTTGTCGCACGCGTTGTCGAGATCGAGGACAAACGTTTTTGGTCGCATCCCGGCGTGGACATGTTGGCGGTCTTGCGCGCGACAGGCAGTATGCTCCGGCAGGGTGAAGTCGTCTCGGGTGCCTCCACGATCACCATGCAAACAGCGCGACTACTGGAGCCTCGTCCACGCACTGTTCCCTCCAAAATCATCGAAATGATCCGTGCAGTGCAGATCGAAGCGCGCCTCAGCAAAGAAGAGATTCTTGAACTTTATCTGACATTGGCGCCTTACGGTGGCAACCTTGAAGGCGTGGGCTCGGCAAGCCGCGCATGGTTCGGCAAGGACCCCGCGAGGCTTACCGATGCCCAGCAAGCTCTCCTCATAGCCTTGCCACAGGCACCTGAAGCAAGGCGGCCTGACCGCCAACCGCAGGCGGCCGCCAGCGCCCGCGACACTATCCTGGCAAAGCTGTACAGCAGCGGGCATCTGACCACTCAGCAATTGGCGGAAGCACAAGAAGCAAGCCTCCCGGCAAACCGTAGACCATTCAAACGCCTCGCCTGGCACACGAGTTTTGAAAACCGAAAACAGGTCAACAGGCACGGACGGGTGCAACTCAGTCTTGATGCTATGATGCAGGAAACGCTGGAGGCGATGGTTTCTAAGCGAGCCGCTCAAATGCCGGACAAAGCGAATGTTGCGATCCTGGTTGTTGAGAACAGACAGCGCGCTGTGCGTGCTGCCATTGGCTCTGCTGATCTTGATTTGCCAGGCGGTTGGATCGATATGACGCGAGCGCAGCGCTCGCCAGGTTCAACTCTGAAGCCTTTTATTTATGGCCTTGCATTTGAAGACGGGTTTGCTGGCGGTAACACATTGATTGACGATGCGCCTTATTCGTTTGACGGCTACCGGCCTGAAAATTTTACCCGCGTCTTTCACGGTGATGTTACGGTTTCAGAAGCACTGCAACATTCGTTAAATGTTCCTGCTGTTCTGGCGCTCGATAAAATTGGACCAAAAAGGTTTGCGGCCGCGCTGGCAGCTGCCGGCGTCGATGCCCGTATGCCGGTGACTGCCGATGCCAAGGCAAGCCTCGCGATCGCCCTTGGCGGGGTCGGCCTAACCGCGCGCGACTTGGCGATGCTCTACACTGGTCTTGCCAACGGCGGAGAAGTGGGCCCGCTCATCTGGAGCGGAGCCGAGATACCAGAACCTGGTCCCTCCTACCGCCTGATGACCGAAGCCAACGCAGCACGTCTGACCAGGATCATGAGAAAAGCCCCGGCACCGGCTGGCCGGACGCCAGCGATGTTGTCGATCGGCGCACCTCAAGTGGCATTCAAGACCGGCACATCCTACGGTTACAGGGACGCCTGGGCTGCTGGGTATACGGATGATTACACCGTGATTGTCTGGGCCGGTCACCCCAACGGTACACCACGACCGGGCAAAACAGGCCGCGAAGCTGTCCTGCCACTGCTATTTGATATATTCGACCGCCTGCAGGATTTTGACCGGCCGCATGATGCGAATATTGAGGTCGATGAGAGTGACAATTTTGAGACCGGGACGGCGCTTGCCCGGTTAGCACCCATGAAACGAGAGCTGGCACCGGAGATTGTCTTTCCGGAGAACGGTGTAACCATCTTCTATTCCGAGGCCGAACGAGCGCGTGGGTTCGCGTTGTCTGCGCGGGGCGGGGCAGGAACCTATCGCTGGTATGTGGATGGCAGGCCGGTCAATCCGGAAAGCCTTGGTGGCCGCAGCATATGGCATCCGGACAATGCTGGATTCTATAACGTGAAAGTGGTCGATGATACCGGCCAAACATCGACATCATCCGTGCGCGTTCTGTCGGCTGGATAGAGCTGAACAAAAAAAGGAAGGCCCGAGCCTTCCTTTTTGAAGTCTATTTTAGCAAAGACGTTTAAGCCGCGACGTGCTTCTTGTGCAGTGAAGCTTCCATTTCCGCTACCGCCGCCATATGATCGTTCTTGCGTACCGCTGCAACTTCTCGTGCCATTCTGTCTACGGCCTGCTCATAAAGTTGACGCTCAGAATAGCTTTGCTCCGGTTGCTCGCTAGAGCGATAGAGGTCTCGCACTACTTCAGCAACAGAGCGAAGGTCACCAGAATTGATCTTCGCCTCATATTCTTGCGCCCGGCGGCTCCACATAGTGCGTTTGACGCGCGCGCGACCTTGCAACAAATTGACAGCGTGATCGATTTCATCCTCCGTGGAAAGCGGACGCATCCCACTTTCGTATGCTCGGGCGATCGGAACACGGAGTTTCATCTTTTCATGTTCGAAATCGATCACATAAAGTTCGATTTCGATATCTGCTATGGACTGTTTTTCTCTTGCGACAACTTTACCAACACCGTGCGCTGGATAAACGACCTGCTCGTTCGCTTTGAATGTCACATTCTCCATGCCTTTTTTACGGAAGGGCTGCCTTCGTACCGGCCGTCGGGCAGCAGCAATTTTTTGAGGCTCAGGTTTTTGCGCTTGTACTGTACTCACTGTGGTTTCTTTTTCCTTCCGGGTTGGCTTTGAACTGGTCTCAGGTTTCGCCTTGGATTTCTTGGGCGGAACAGCCTTCCTAACAGAGTCAGGCTTCTTCACGGAAGCTTTTTTTGTTTTTGATTTAATGGCCGCTTTTTTCGCCGCCGGATTCTTGGCGACAGGTTTCTTGACCGCTGTTTTTTTGCTCACTTTTTTAGCTGGCGCCTTTTTTGTGGCAGTTTTTTTGGCTGCCGGCTTTTTTGCCGCGACGGCTTTTTTCTTGGGGGTCGCTTTTTTTGCGGCACTCTTGGTGGCCGCCTTCTTTGCCGTCTTGGTAGCGGTTTTTCTGATGGTCTTTTTCCTTGCAGCAGGTTTTTTCTTTGCCGTCGTTTTTGTCTTTGTGGCTGGTTTTTTTGCTGTTGAAGCCATTTCAACCCTTCCTTGTCCCGGCACCTCCATCATCAATTGAGCGGAAGCATGCCAAAAATGTACTATTGCCTCGTAGGGCCCCCAAAATAATGTGAGTGTCATGATGCTTTTCGAAGCGTTTTCTTGCTTAATTTAGTGCAGACCATAATTTTACTGCACCATTGGATCTGCAAGCTCTCACCCACTTCTTCCGATCTCCTGCGAGGCAAGCATCGGTGTGAATAGTCACACTAGCACAAAATACCAATCTTTTCCACTGTGATTTTGTGCCTGTTTTTCGGTACTTAGTCGCCTGTACCTGGGTTGGGACTGAATAGTGTATCCAGCTTGCCTTTTATTTCAGCATATTTGTCTGCTTCGGGCAGGGGCTCTTTCTGCCGGGTGATATTCGGCCACTTTTCCGAGTAGTCGGCGTTGAACTCGGTCCATTTGCCGTCCGGGTCCTCGGTGTCAGGCTTAATCGCCTCAACCGGGCATTCCGGCTCGCACACGCCACAATCGATACACTCGTCCGGCTTAATTGCGAGGAAGTTTTCCCCCTCATAGAAGCAATCAACAGGGCACACTTCAACGCAATCCGTGTATTTGCACATGATACAGGCGTCAGTGACAACATACGTCATCGCCGAATTACTCCTTGAACATTAGAACGCGGGCTTATGCCGCGATGTCAGATGATTGGCAATACCAGGCTATTCACTTCTGCGCGCTTCTACGCGTTGGCGCGCTTGCGCACTTTCCTGGTCAGAAATGTATATAAGCCCGATCAACCGGCGCACGACCATCTCTTCATATTCATCAATCTCGTCGTCCGACATAATGATTTCCCACATGCCTTCGAGGAGTTCGATGCGTTCTTCTTCAGAAAACTCATTCTTCACGACTGAGGAGAAGCGATAAATGTCACTGGCTTCGCCCTGCGCAGCCTCTGCGGCCTTTCGGATTCGCTTGGCCTGGTCTGGATCAACATCAAATTGGGTCATAACCAGATGACTGATCAGGCTTGCTTCCTTCGCGGTATAAACTTCGTCAATCCGCGCAGCCTCGACCAGTAACGCGGTGAAGGCGACCTGAGCTGGATCAAGCTCGGCAACAGGTGCGGGTGCTCCTTTTGAGCCGCCCAGTTTCTTAAGGATCTTATCAAGCATCTCAGCCCTCCGTAGGTCTCCTGCCGACTTGCCATATCAGGGTTGGCAGCTGGCTTCAATTGATTGTGCAACGGGCTTTATGTGCGCTCCAAAACAATCGCCGCACCAAGACCTGAGCCTGCAAGCGCGACAACCAAGCCCGTTTGCAGATCGCGGCGAATCATTTCGTGCAGCAGTGTGGTCACGAGAATGGCGCCCGTGGCGCCCATCGGGTGCCCCATCGCAAGGTGCCCGCCATTGACGTTTACTTTGCTGGGATCAGGCCGATAATCGCGCAGGAACTTCAGTGCTGGCGCCGCAAAAGCCTCCATGAACTCCACCAGTTCAATGTCCGCCAATTGCAGACCGGCACGCGCAAGCGCGACCTCCATCGCCTGAAACCCAGCACCGAACTGGAGCACGGGGTCGCCGGATGCTTCGGCAAAACTCGCGATCCGCGCTAAAGGTGAAAGCCTGGCAGCGCGTCCAGCCTGACGGGTTCCCAATAGCGTGAGAGCTGCGCCGTCGGCCGGTCCCGGGCAATTGGCGATAGAGTGCTGATGACTGATCTTGTCGAGCTCAGGATGTTCTTCCAGCATCATCTTGTCGAAACACGCATATTGAGATGTGCCAAAAGCAGGCGCCGCACCGCGAAGAGTAGCGTCATCCGGTTGTGAAGTGACATATTCATCTTGCACCAACGCGATTGATCCATCTTTAGATTTTACCGGAACCACGCTCTTGTCATAGTGGCCTGCCTGCCAGGCGGCCGAGGCACGTCGATGAGAAGTCAGGGTCAGCTCATCAAGATCTTCTTTCGTATACCCCTCGATGGTTGCCATTAGCTCGGCACCCATAATCGGCGGCGCCCATTTTAACGCCTCGATCATCGCCGGGTTTGAATAATATGCGGCCCTGTCCTCAAAGAAACCGACCTGGGAGAGGCATTCAACACCACCAGCAATCATCAGCCCCGGTTCATCTGACCGCGCACGGTAGAAAGCATCAGCAATCGCTGAGAGGCCTGAAACACAGTAGTTATTAAGTGTCTGTGCGGAGGTGTTATCCCGCAACGCGGATGCAAGCCGGCTGACAAGGGCGATATGACCGCCCTGCGGTCCGATCTGTCCAACACACCCAAGGACCAGTCGCTGCACTTCCGATACCATGGTATCGCCATGGCGCTGTAACAGAACTTCAATCAGCTGAACGACGAGCTCATGCGGGGCAACTTCGCACAATGCCCCGCCGGGATTGCCATTTTTCGCCGGCTTACCCTTGCCGCGCGGCGTGCGCACGGCATCATAGATAAAAACATCTTCCATCCGGGGAGTGTACACCACAAGTGTGGTTTTTAAAGTAGGCTCGCAAGAGCCGGCCGGCACCCTCAAATCTTGTGACCCTGGAAGGGATACATGCTATGTGCGCATAACTAGGTTCAACGATTGGAACGACTGATGCTGTCACTGATTTTTATTAACCTGATGATCCTGTTGGCGGTTTTCGGCCTTGTGTGGCTTGTTAGCCTACGGATAAAAGACGCAAGCATTGTTGATGTCTTGTGGGGACCGGCCTGCGCCACGCCGGCGCTCCTGACCTATTTTATGGCCGACGTTGTGACCCCGCGTGCGACGGTCATCACCATTCTTGTCACACTGTGGGGCGCGCGGCTCGGGTTTTATCTTGGGCGCCGTAATCTCGGACACGGAGAAGACTTTCGCTACGTCGCCATGCGCCGGAAGGTCGGATCGGACAAAGCTTTTGCCGTGTGGAGCCTGCACCGTGTTTTTCTCCTGCAATGCCTGATCGCCTGGTTTGTTTCATTACCCACACAAATCGGTCAGATCGGCGGAGCGGGAACGCTCGGGGTTTTGGCATGGCTCGGTATTGCCGGGTTTGTTATTGGTCTCGGCTTTGAGGCGATTGGTGACTATCAGCTTCGTCAATTCAAGAAAAACCCCGCCAATAAAGGTAAACTCATGGACAGGGGTCTGTGGTCGTGGACCCGCCATCCCAACTATTTCGGGGATGCGGCGGTCTGGACCGGTCTTACACTGATCGCGCTCGAGGCTCCCTCCGGATACATCACTTTGCTCAGCCCAGCGCTGATGATCTTTTTTCTCTATTCCGTCTCCGGCAAGGCGTTGCTTGAGCGGACCATGGAAAAGAAATACCCGGAATATGCCGGATACAAAAAGCGTGTTAGCGGTTTCTTTCCAAGACCGCCGGCAAAATCCTGAATTTAATCGGCGCTGTTGTTCCTAATATCTGCCGCAGATGCCCAGACGGCATGGGTGCCGCTGCAGATGCGGTGCGGCAAGATAATCTGGCACAGCGGTTCACGTGTGATCTCATTGGCATCAAGCAGCACGCATTCCGAACGGTCTTTTTTCACGTCGCTAATGAACGAGACAAGATACCCATCATCTTCGGTCGTCGCGTTTTTCCGGGGAATGAAGGGCGCCTCTGATCCATATCTGCCTTCACCAAAATCATGGCGACTTGCACTGCCAGTCTCAAGGTCGTGTTTGATTACGCCAGTAAACAGGAACCAGCCAGGCTTTGACGTTACGCTGTAGATATACCGATGTTTGTGCCCGGCAATTGTCTGGTTAATTGTTCCGAATTCAACAATTTCATCATTGTACAGCATTTTTTCAGAGGTTTCACCGGTGCGTAAGTTAAAGCGCCATCGGTGCAATTGCGGCTTCATGGAATAAAGATCCACATAAGCCATTAACCGGCGGTAGGGTTCGGGGCCGTGGTCCAGCGGTGGCGGTGTCGGATCGTTTTGAAAATATCCGTCAAGAACGATTTCGTCACCTTCTTCATAGGCATTTAGCCAATGCAACACATAAGTCGGGGTTGCCTCGAACCAGCGAATGTCCTGCGGTTGGCCATACCGGGGCAGCACAGCAAAGCGAGACGGCAGGTCAGGGTGGAAGACCGATGCGTGAATATCCTTGGCCAGCATTTCATCAGGCCAGAAAACCGGCAGATCATTGAGGATGGAATAATTTTTTGAAAATGCCATGTCATGCGGTAGGCGTGGCCCCGGTAACTCGATTGGAATGTAATGTTTCAGCTTGTTGTCTTTTCCAACAACACCGTAATGCATATAGGGCGGATGTTTCGAATAATTGAAAAATAGGAGTTCGCCGGTTGCTTCGTCCACTTTGGCGTGGGCTGAAAGCCCGTCAATCGGTGTCCAGCTTTCGATCCCCAACTGGTCCAGAGTATAGGGATCAAGCCGATACCCCTCGCCACATTGATAAAAGGTCGACAGGATTTTTCCAGCGTGAACAACGACATCCGTCGACGAAGAGTCTTTCAGGCGTTCGTGAGCTCCCCAGCCAGGCCGTTTTGACTTGGCCGGGTTGCCGGCGAGGCCAGCCCATAGCGCCTGACCAGCTTCTGCCTCTGCCTCAAAGCCCCGTGTTCGGACAAATCTGTTGCGGTATTTTGCCTTGCCGTTCGAGAAATGCATCATGTGCACCATGCCGTCCCCGTCAAAGGGGTGATACTTGCCGATTGGGTCGTGTACCGGGTTTTCCGTGTTGCGAATGTAAACGCCATCAATGTCATCGGGGATCTTGCCGATCACCTCCATCTCCGTTGCGTCGTATTCATCAAAATTCGGCGTCCATGCCCCGTTCATATAGGGATGGTCATTATCCGTAAGCGTTGATTTAATACGATTAATGAGCGTTGCAGGCATCAAGTACACTCTTCAGTAAGTCGTGTCAGGTCTCGTCACTGTGTCGCATCTTTGTGAGCACATCAACCGGCTACCGCAGCCCTGCACCTCGTGCTTTACCTTGGCGCAGAGCTCGCGGTACCCTGACGCAAATTCACGGAGACTGTGACATGAGTATTGATATCTTTGTCCTTGGTGGGGCGCAGACAGATTTTTCCCGCAACTGGGCCCGCCAGGACTTGACCCTGTTTGACCTGTTCTCTGACGTGATTACAGACGGCCTGGAACAGGCGCGACTGGATCCTGTTGACATCCAGGTCGGACATGTTGGCAATTTTGTCGCAGAGCGATTCGCAAACCAGGGGCTTCTTGGCGGATTTTTTGGCCATGTACATCCCGATTTTGCCGGTCTTCCGACCACCCGTCACGAAGCCGCCTGCGCCTCGGGCTCGCTTGCCATCCTTGCGGCGATGGCTGATCTTGAGGCTGGCCGATACGACCTTGCATGCGTTGTCGGTGTCGAGATGATGCGCAATGTGCCCGGCCAGCTTGCTGCAGAACATTTGGGAACAGCTGCCTGGGCCGGCAAAGAGACCGACGGGCGGACTTATGTCTGGCCTTCATTGTTTTCCGATATCGCGGAAGAATATGATCAGCGGTACGGATTAAAACGTGAGCACCTTTCGGCGATTTCCAAAAAGAACTTTCAAAATGCCCGGGCCAACCCCTTCGCACAGACCCGTAACTGGTCTTTTACGGCGCAAAGCTTCGCCGCCGATGATCAGGCGAACCCGATCATTGAAGGCTGGATGCGCCGACATGACTGCGCCCAAGTGACGGATGGTGCGGCCTGCATTTTTCTGGCAACTGCCGAGCGGGCCAAAACGTATGCGGATAAATGTGGGGTCAATCTCGAAAACCTGGCCAGGATCAAGGGATGGGGACATACAACCTCGCCAATGCTCCTTTCCGAAAAGCTGGAAAAGACAAGGGTCTCAGGTGGCCACATGTTCCCATGGACCCGCAAAGCAATCACTGATGCCTATAAACGTGCGGGCATTTCCGGCCCGCAAGAGTTGCAGGGAATTGAAACGCATGACTGTTTCTCAATCACGGAATATATGGCGATCGAACATTTCGGCATTACAGCGCCCGGCGAAGCGTGGAAGGCAATCGAAGAAGGCATCACCGAGAAATCTGGCCGCCTGCCAGTGAATGCCTCAGGTGGTCTGATCGGGCTCGGACACCCTGTCGGCGCAACGGGGGTGCGGATGGTTTTGGATGGCGCACGACAAGTCACGGGCACTGCTGATGAAATGCAGATCGAGGGTGCCCGAACCGTCGCGACTTACAATGTTGGTGGTGCAGCGACCGCCAATTGCTCTTTTGTTGTTGGAGCCTAGCTGCTGTTTCCGGTCGCTTGCAGCATCCGGTATAAAATGAGAAACTCAGCCTCAAATTGCGTCGCCTGAGGGGGCAATGCCATGATCATATCTTATACGCTGCTTGTTTTACCGCTGCTGATTCTCGGGCTGGTCGGGCATTTCAGCGGCAACCCTAGATTGCTGCGGATCGGCGGCGTTCTGGGTACCAGCATTTTGTTTGTTTTGTTTGGCGTTCTGCATTTCACCGCGACTGATCTGGTTGTGCAGATGTTGCCACCATGGGTGCCATTCCGGGAAGGCATTGTTCTCCTCACCGGCGTCTTGGAAGTCGCCTGTGGGGTCGGCTTGCTCGTGCCAGCTTATCGCCGGAGTACCGCATGGGCCTGCATCGCAATGCTAGTGCTGTTCTATCCCGCCAATGTCTACACGCATTTAGCTGGCGTGCCTGTCCCCGGTCATGGCAGCCTGATGGAATTCCTTTTTGTCAGAACACCTTTGCAACCGCTGATGATTGTATGGACATGGTGGTTCGCCTTGCGCGAGCCGACAACCTGACGAGCGTCTGATTTTGTCTTGACTTAAACTTGGGTTTAAGTGGCACAGTGCCTCTATCGCAGCATTTTTGATGGAGACATGGCCATGAACCCGCAATCCAAGCCGACCGATGTCGTCTGCTCATTGAACGATAAAGAATTCCACCAGCGCCGCCAATTGGTTCGATCAGCGCTGCTGCCGCACATCGCAAATCTCGAGAGATTTGAAAACGGGATCATACTCAGATTCATTGCGTCAGCCGAGCTCCGGTCAGACGTTGAGGATTTTATCGACCTTGAGCGCGCGTGCTGCGGGTTTTTGACGTTCACCCTTTCACCGCCGGGCGGCGATCTCTGTCTCACCATAAAGGGTCCGCCGGAGGCAAAGGAGACGCTTGATCTGTTTGCCAGGACAGCAGGGGAGAAACAGCGATGCTGAAGGTTGCCAAAAAACTGCCGCGCACCGGCTTCGCCGGCATCGCCTTAGGCGGGCTGGTGCTCATTGCCTGTGAATTGCCGCTCATACTGACAGTCTTAGGTCTGAGCGGTTTGATAAGCAACGTGTCAACACTGAATCCACCACCCGTGGTCGAGTTCGCGGGCGTAGTATTCATGGTTGCCGGGGTTTTTCTTTTGGTCATGAATTATTTCCGCAATCAGATCAACCAAAACAGGGAACAGAAATCGTGAGAATAGGCATCGTTGCCGAGCGCCTCGGCATGCCGGCATCGACGATCCGGTACTACGAACAGATAGGCCTTATTGATCCGCCGCAACGCGTGGCCGGTAAACGGGATTTTGACGAACAGATCCTGTTAGTTCTGCAATTCGTCCAGCTCGCACAGTCTGCGGGTTTTTCGATTGACGAGATCAAGGCGCTTATGGCGCGTTTTGCCGAAGATCCCAGCCCAAGCGGTATGTGGAAGCCATTCGCCGAGGCAAAACAGGCGTCTGTCCGCCAGCAAATCAAGGATCTGAAACAAGTTGATCGGATCTTGACGACAATCCTTTCGTGTAAGTGCGCAACACTCACCCAATGCGTTCGAGAATCGGTGTCGGGGAGAAATCCGCAATGACTGGACAAGCACTCGAAACATTCGGCCTTTTCTCGATCATCATTATGGTGACGAGTTATGCATTGGAAAAACGGCATGCGGCGTTTATCGCGACATTCGCTGCCGGCTGTGTGCTTGCTGCTATCTACGCGTGGTTGATCAAATCATACCCGTTCATGATCGCAGAAGGCATCTGGGCGATCATTGCTATCAACCGCTGGTTTCATGCCAGGCGTATTTAACTGGGAAGACTGACCAGCGTCTCCCAAGCCAGTTCACAAATCCGTCCGTAATCTTTCCAGCTCGCGGCGATCTTTTTTGGTTGGCCTGCCGGCACCCTGGTCACGCTCAAAGTTGGTTCTGTGCGCTGCGGCCTTTTCGTCCTTCGCTGGTGGCGGTGGTGACAGGTCTTCGTAGAGCAGTTGGGCTTCGCTCGCTGGTCCACGCCGTGTGGCACAAAGGTTTATTCTGACGATGAACAGTTTTTTACCCTTGGCAAAGGCAAGCGTATCTTCCGGCTGTATCGCAAAGCTCGCCCTAACGACGCGCTGGGTTTGGTCCAACCGGGTAAGGCGGACGGCGCCATCGGTAACAGCCTTGCCGGCGAGCGATCTTGTTTTGAAAAAACGCGCATACCACAGCCATTTGTCGATGCGCTGCGTTCTGGCCGGCGTTTTAACTGTCATTGTCGCCTTTCAGCGCTGCAAGCGCGGCGAACGGCGAATCAGGATCAGCTTTTTTACTGCGATCAGGCCCGGCCGTGAACACACGCGGTCGCGGCGGTTTACTTTTGTACGGTGGCTTGCCGCGCCGTGGAGCGTCGCTTTTTTTGCCGCCCTTGCCGAACTTTTCTGTTTTCTGCGCAGTTTTGTCGCCAGCCTTGTCAGCTGCGCCAGCTTTGCCATGGCGTCTGGGCTGATTGCGTGGAGCGAGTTTCCACAGAGTAACCTCGACTTCAATCATCGGTATAGCTTCTGCAGGCGCCTCTTCTGCCACAGGGGTGGCGGATATCTCGGGATCGTTCTGTGCAGCACCCTCGTCAGGTGCCGGCTGTTCCGCCTGTTCGGCCTGTTCCGCCGGCGCTGTTGGCGCCTCGGTTTCTGCCGCAAGGGAGGGGGCATCTGTAGCGGTTTCAGGAGTTATTTCATCGCTTAGCGATGCTTCTGTTTGATCCCCCTGCAGGGCTGGCGCTTCAATATTTGCCGTGTCACCAGAGACTTCAACATCACCCGTAGCAGCCAAAGCCTCTGCCACAGCCTCTGCCACAGCTTCAACCGGTTTCGGCACCATCCGCTTTACCGTATTCTTCCGTAATCCGAGTGATTTCAAAATCCCTTCAAAATCCTCGCCGGAACATCCGACCAGCGACATCATTTTTGACGTCGCCTCAAATCCCTCCCGCATGTCAGCTTTCTCACGCTCATCGCGGATATCCCGGGCCAGCCGCTCCAGCATGTCAATCCTGACAGCGCGCTGCCCCGACGGGCGATAGCCGGTCGCATAATAATACGCATGCGGCAGATCCGGGTTTAAAGCAACCGAGGTCAGTCCGGCTTTGGGTGGCTCAAATTGCTCAGGGTCCTTGTCCGCCCACAATGCCCATAGCAAGGTCAAAAGTTTCGCGGCTGCGGGTTTCAGCAGCAGGGGCATGTGTAGGGTGAACTCACCAAACCGAACGCCGAGCGTGCGCAACTTCGCCCGCTCATCTTGCTCCAGCGCTTTTACTTCGCTCGTCACCTGCGCCCGCGAGGTCGCGCCAAAATTTTCAATCAAGCGAAACCCGAGGCCGCGTGCTGGCGCTGTCAGCATCCCCGCGCCGTCACTACCGGCCTGGTTCACCGCCTTTTGCAAACTGACCAGCGGCAATAACACGCCTTCAAGCTTCCCCGCAAACCATGCCTGTAATCGCTCCTCGATCCGCGGCAACATGTTGATCGGCAAATGCTCAATCGCGACCATTTTTAGATTCGGGCGCAACGGCACGGGCCCTTTTTCGAGCCGCGCCACCGCTGAATGGCGCCACCAGATGATCCCGCCATCTTTCAGCACAAGCTCATCGTCTTTGGCATTGGCAAGTGCGGCTGCGCGCGTCGCCAGCTCCGGTTTTAGGGCCGTTAGGGCGGCATGGCGCACGGCTTTGGCGTGGGGGCCTTTCGCGCGTGGGTCCAGGATAAACTGGAACCCGATCAACCGACCGACAAATTCGCCTTCCACAATCACTTCTCCTTCAGCCGTCACCCCGGCCAGCAGCGGCACATCATCTTTCAGCCGCTTTAGTAATAACGATGTGCGCCGGTCGATAAACCGCTGGGTCAACTTTTCGTGCAGCGCGTCAGACAGGCTGTCTTCTATCGCCCGGGCGCGCTCCTGCCAATAGGCCACGTTGTCAAACCAGCCGGCCCGGTGTGTCAGGTAGGTCCAGGTGCGGATATGTGAAATCCGGTGCGTCAGCGTGTCAACATCACCGTCGCGACGCTCCAGCCGTTCGATTTGTGCGGTTACCCAGGTTTCATCGAGCCGGCCGCGGTCGATCAGTTGCCGATAAATCCGGGCCAGCAGTTGTGCATGCTGGTCTGGCGAGGTTTTTCGAAAATCCGGTGTCTGGCAAACCTCCCACAGAATTTTCAGGGCCGCCCCTCCGCGCGCAAGATCATGGATGTCTTCCAGTTTTGAGAGCCGCCGCAAGGCCTCCTCGTCATCGTCCATCCGTGCCCGCACCAGTTCCATCCGATTGGGGCGTCGCTCCAGCGTCTTCAGCAACCCGGGCAAAGAGCTGAAATCAAGTGCAACGGAGCGCCATTGCAACGCCTTTACTTGATCGAACTGATGATCCTCTATCGCCGCAGCGATCTCGTCGTCAAGTACCGGGCAATCAGCGGTCGTACCAAATGTCCCGTCATTGATATGTCGTCCGGCGCGTCCGGCAACCTGCGCCAGTTCAGCAGGAAACAAATGGCGCATATTGCGGCCGTCATATTTACGTGTCCCGGCAAACGCTACATGGTCAATATCCATGTTGAGCCCCATACCGATTGCGTCGGTCGCGACCAGGTAATCGACTTCGCCGGATTGATAAAGCGCCGCCTGCGCATTCCGTGTACGGGGCGACAATGCACCCATGACAACCGCTGCACCGCCGCGCTGCCGGCGGATCAACTCGGCAATTGAGTAAACCGCTTCAGATGAAAACCCGACAATGGCGGTGCGCCGGGGCAGGCGTGTCACCTTGCGGTGGCCGGTATGCGCAAGATGCGAAAACCGTTCGCGCGCCACAAAACCAATGTCGGGAATCAACCTCTTCAGAATCATCTGCATCGTGTCGGCGCCAAGCAGCAACGTCTCTTGCGTCCCGCGCGCCAGTAATAGGCGTTCGGTAAAAATCCGCCCGCGCTCTGGATCCGCGGCCAGCTGCACTTCGTCAATCGCCATGAACGCGACCTCGCGCTCCAGTGGCATCGCCTCGACCGTACAGATGAAATATTTCGGGTTCGGCGGAATGATCTTTTCTTCACCGGTGACCAGTGCCACTTCGCGGGCCGATTTTCGGGCGACCATTTTGTCAAAAACTTCGCGCGCAAGCAGTCGCAGCGGCAGGCCGATCATACCCGTTTCGTACGCCGCCATCCGCTCAAGGGCGTAGTGCGTCTTGCCGGTATTGGTCGGCCCGAGCACCGCCGTCACAGGCTGCGTAATTACCTGATGGATCGGCGTCTCATAAGGGTTCCTGGGACGGGAGGGCATCAAGATACTCCAGCCGGAATCGCCCCGGATGTAAAGGTGAGCGGGGCGTGTTGCTGTAAGCGTCGCCTGGCCAAATCTGAGTTGTCTGCTGGACCCTAATATCTAAAAAAGCAACATCGCAATATGGAATTGCCAATGGAGTTCTTCAGGTCGCCAGATTGGCTAAGCAGAGCCGGCCAAGCGCGTATTGCAACAGGGGAAAATGCGTTGTTACATAAAATTCAGACTGTCCAAGAAGTGCTTGTTGAAATGTTTCGTTATGTGCACGGTAAAGAGCATATGGACGCGGTTAAAAAAATCGACGGATCAGCCAGTGTCCGGGGTGATGGTTGTACCGCTTAAATTCTCCGGCCAACGGCCATCACAACAACCCAGCCAAATACCAGTTGCCATGGCAGGTAGAGCCAGAAGGCAGGGGCGGGCGGTGTTTCTTCGGGCAGCGACAGGCCCACGGCACCGAGGAGGCCAAGCACCATACAAGCACCAACAATCAAAATCGGTCTGCGCAAGCCCCGCCGGATCAGTGACAATCCAAACAGCGACAAAGCGCTGCCCAGGGCGCCGCCAACAAACCCGGGGATCAAATATTCACCATCCAACGTGACCAGTCCGCCAATGGCCATGTCAGCAAGAATCGGCGACAGCTCTTCATAGACAAAGGCGGCTGCTGAGATCGCGTAGAAATGCGCAAAACTGACGACAAGGACGAAAAACAATACAGACAACATATTCCATTTCTGACGCAGGCAGAATAATATTGCGAGTATGCCACACCAGACCGGCGTGTAGAGATGCGGGCGCAAATCACCTTCTGCCCCGATAAGATAGAAGTCAGCCATCAATACCGCATAAAACGCCGCCGCAGCCAAAAACACAAAGCCGATCGCTGTCATGTCGCTGCCGCTGGTCGGGTCCTGCAAGCTAAAGCGCCGACCGATGATCCATGCGGCAGCGGTTGCGATACCTGACGCAATCAGCAAGTGAACATAAATCGTTGCACCAAAGAGACCGCTGTCACTAAATCCATCACCGGGCACGACAAAGATCGTCACGCCCCAGAGCAATATCGCAATCAGGTAATATAGCAGGGTCGACATGCCGGTCATCCAACGCCTCTCCCAAAAAATTGCTGCTGTTCGAAAAGAAGTATAGCGCAGATTGGTCGCATGAACCAGAGCCGTACGGCCCGCAGTTAGTGGTGTCCGCGCCCATGGCCGTGTTTGTGACACACATGTTTGTGGCAATGCCCGTGGCCGTGGTGCGGATTTGAGACGCCAGGTTTGGCGACAACTACAGTCTTGCTGGCGCAGCCTGCAACGAGAAACAGCGCGCTGAGCGCAATAATAACTTTCAACATAACTTCGGGTCTCCCTCGGAAAAGGTTTGTCTCCCTGCCTGATCGTCTAACGGATGAGGAAGGCAAACCTGTCGCGGGCTGACGAAGTCAGTCTGCGTTACGGTTGGGAAAATATGGTTACCCGACAAGCTTGTCTTGGACTTTACCTGATAGCCGCAGTAACAGATCTAAGCTCAACTCAAGATTACTGCGTTTGAAACCGAAATCGCAAATCTCATAACGCGTCGAGAAAACCCGATTAGCATCTGTGCGATAAACATCCAGAAATATAAACTGGCTGTTGGCGTAGTTAACTCTCTCATACGACGCGTCACTGTTGGCGATTTCGGCAATCATCTCCAGTCCGGTGCAAGCGTATTCGTCGCAGCTTGGTAGCAAGTAAAAATTCAAGCCGGTTGAGGGGTCGACGGCATATACATATGCCTTTTCAGTACCCGGGTTCAGGATTTCCGGGCTGAAGTTTTTCTCGACCAAAAATTCGAACACCATGTCGATATCGAAGTCATAAATTACCCCATCTGGGTCAGATATTTCGGCACTTGCCGTTGTACCGGCGAGCGCGAAAACCAATGACGCAATGGCTGTTTTAATGATATGTGGCATATCCTGTATCCCCTATGGGCAGGTTTCTTGGTGCAGGATATATCGCTACAGCCGGAATGTCTAATCAGGTCGGCGCAGCCGCATAATTACTTGTTTTCATGCCGTCATCAAAGTCTGGGCAGTAGCCTGTTTCAGCGCACGACCTCAAAGTCAGAATAGTAGATCGTATATTCTTCATCGACATTTGAGAGAAGTTGCCGGCCAACGGCCTTCCAGTAGACCTTGGTCATCACCGGCGGTACATCGGGCGCTGGGCGCTCAAACGTCTGCTCAAAGACAAACTGATCGAGCCGCGAGACGGCATTGGGCTTGAACCCTTCAAGTGCCTTGATTGCATAGTAAGTGATACTGCCATCTTCCTTACGCACAACAGCTCTCGTGAAAACTTTGTCCTCAACTCCTTCGTTAAGGTCGGCATTGTCGGCCTGACCTGTGTTGAAGCTGTAGGCGAGCGTTTCGTCGGTTTCTTCTTCGAGGGTCGCATCCCTGAGCGAGCCGCGATAATCCGCATAGAGAAGCTCGCCGGGGGCTGACTCGACCCGTTTCCAGGTTTTGAGCTTTTTCTGGCCTTTGCGATCAAGCGCTTCCGGGTCACCTGAGATCAAGGTCCATTCGTCGGCGGCAGCGTCATAGCGTTCAACTACGGGATTGTTGCCTGGCCACTCAAACGACTGGGTGTAGGAGACCCGTAATTTGTTGTTGGCTTCAGCTTCTGTAAGGGCGGTCTCGAGCGGACCTGGCAGTTCTTCGGCGATCGCCGCGGGCGCCGCGCTCAGCGCCATTACAGTCGCTGCGAGCGCCATTTTGAGCCGGGGGCGTATCAAAATCATGTCAAATTCCTCTTAGGCAGATATGCCTTCATTGCGCTTATAGATTATGTCTCGCGCGCGCAAATCAACCGCCCGTGTTGCAGAAAATCACGCAATCGGCATTATTTTTCCGCAATAAAAGGCACCCCGCGCGTCAGTTCGTACAAGCCGACCGCGGCGGCGTTGGAGACGTTAAGGCTGTCCATCGCAGCAGAAATCGGAATTCGGACAAGGGTGTCACAGGTCTCGCCGACCAGCTGGCGTAGCCCCGCGCCTTCTGCTCCAAGAACAAAAGCCATCGGTTTGGTGCGGGGAACCTCGCTGATATCAGTCCCGCCATCGCCCGCCAGCCCAGCGCAAAAATATCCCATCTCTTTCAGCGCTGCGAGCGCCCGAGCGATGTTCACGGCCTGGACGCAAGGGACCGTTTCAACGGCGCCCGCCGCCGCCTTGGCCAGCACACCAGCAAGAACCGGCGTGCGTCGCTCCTGCACGATGACCGCTTTGGCCCCGAAGGCCGCCGCTGAGCGGAAAATTGCACCGATATTCTGCGGATCAGTAATCTGATCGAGAACCACAACAGGACCGGGCGATTTCGGTTCAGGCTGGCAGGTTTCTTTAAGCCGCGCCCGCGGTAACTGATCCACATGCGCGGCGAGCCCCTGATGGACTGAGCCCGGCGTCAGCATACCGTCGATCGCGTCGGGCTTCAGGTCCTGGTAGCGAGCGTCAATGCCGCGCTCTTCAAGCCATTTGGCCGCGTTGAGTGTTGCGACCAGCCGATGGATTTTGCGTGCCGGATTATTGATTGCCGCAGCAACCGCGTGGCGGCCATAAAGCCAAACTGGCCCGTCCGGATCTTTTTCCTTCGACGTTTTGGGATCATAAGGTTTTTTGTTCATTCGAGGGGCATAAGCATCCTTTTCGATTATCCCAAGAAAAAACCGCAAAAACGCATTTTCTAAGGAGTAGGACGCTTGCGCGCCCGAACAGCCTTGCATATAAAGCGCGCTCGCTTCTGGCCGCCACGCGAAATGGCATTTTTCGGAGGGGTGGGAGAGTGGTTAAATCCACCAGACTGTAAATCTGGCCGCTATGCGTACGCTGGTTCGAATCCAGCCCCCTCCACCAGAAGACTCGTGACAAATCATTGGCCTTGAACAGGACTGTTAAGAAGATCAAGCAAATCTTAATGAGTAAAAAGCTTCGGCGCTACAGCCACTGCCATCGCGGCGAGTGATCGGATTTTGCGTTATTCGCCTTTTTTGTCGAAAGTGACCGGTTTTTCGGAAATTCGACAATCGTCCCAAAATTTGGTTGCTCCTGCCAAGAGTGCTCTGTATTTATGCCGAAATATGCGGGTATAGCACAATGGTAGTGCAGCAGCCTTCCAAGCTGAGTATGCGGGTTCGATTCCCGCTACCCGCTCCAGATTTTCTCAATGAAATCAGCTGTCAGAAATGACAAAAAATCCCAAATCAAAAATGGTTGAAACAAAATATCTTCAGTACACGAGATTATATGACGATTGCGAAACGGGAAGTGCGCTAGTTGGATCGTAGCGCCGCATATGCTAAGACACATTCAATCACAACGGGGACATAGCACAAATGACGCATCGACTTTTAACATCGGGCATATTGATTTGTGGAGTAACTATTGCTGGATGCTATGATGGTTCTAAGACAAGTGACGATCAAGCAACCGCCGACGAACCTGCGCAGGAAGTATTCATGGATCCGGAAATTGCGGCGCTAAAAGCGATGTTTGCGGAACGAGAGGCAAGCGCTCTTGCGGAGCCCTATCGTGGAGTTGAGACATCTAATGGCATTCAAACAGGATTGTTTCCAATCACCTCAACAGGGATCGAAACCAAACCAATTGTGGATGGCGCCAATAAATTACTTGCGCAGTTTGATGCTGAATCCGCGAGTGCCATGCAATTTGATATTCAAGACCAAGAATGGCGTAAGTGGTCCAATGTCGATAATGGTATCTATGACCGCCAAGGAATTAGCCTGAAGGCAATGACCAAAGCTCAGCGAGAGGCTGCATTTGCTTTGATGAAATCATCTCTTAGCGCAAAGGGTTTGACCCAATCTCGTGATATTATGAAAACAGACCAGACGCTGAGTGAGCTAAACAACAATGCGCCGCATTTGGACGAACAGTTGTACTTTTTCACCATCATGGGAATCCCTTCGCTGACAGAACCGTGGGGGTGGCAGGTCGACGGTCACCATCTGGTCATAAACTATTTCGTTTTAGGAGATCAGGTGGTGATGTCTCCCGTGTTTATGGGCGGGGAGCCCGTACACACGAAATTAGGCAAATATTCAGGCAATACCGTCATGCAGCCCGAACAGAATATCGGCTTGGAATTGATGCAATCTTTTAACATTGACCAACAGCAACGAGCGATTATTTCCAGTACAAAAAGCCATAACGATAATCGTGCGGCGGCGAACAAGGACAACATCACTCTGAATTATGAAGGCTTGCAAGCCTCAGATATGACGAATTTGCAAAGAACAAAACTACTGGAGCTAACCAAACTGTACATTGGGAATTTGCAGGACGATCACGCCACCATCAAAATGGAGGATATCAAAGCTCATTTAGGGGAAACATGGTTCGCGTGGATCGGAGATACTTCTGACGAGGCGGTTTTCTATTACCGTATTCATAGTCCGGTGGTATTGATAGAATTCGACCATCAAGGACCCATTGGAATACCAAATTCAGGCCCACGAGATGTAGCCACACGCAACCATATTCACACAGTTGTCCGTACGCCTAACGGCAATGATTATGGCAAGGATTTGCTACGACAGCACCTTGAAGACGTTCATTAACATGATGTCGACGCTTGCGAGCAGGGCCATCAAGACGAGTACGAAATACTCTTAGAGGCTCCACCATTTGCTCAGTGGCACCCCATAAAAGACTACGCGTTGCGTCGACCGATTGAGATCACCGCCAAATGTGGACATTCCTTCGAATTAGGTTGGGTCACGGCTAGTTCGCCGAAGGCTGACGTTCTAAATTCTTATACAGTTGTTCGGCGGCTTGGAACGGGTAAAATTCCAGATTTGATAGCATGCGGTAGTTGAAATGCGAGAAAAGAAATTCGCGAGCCCTTCCGCGGCAGCCTTCTTATTTGTAATAGATGATATCATGAAATATCACGGTCTCGGAAATGGCAGCATATCGATGCGGTTGGTCCGCCTGAAATCGCAATGAATCGTCACGATCGAGATAATGCCACTTTTTATTGCAAAACACTTTCATAGAACCTTCGAGCACAACTATATGCTCAACAGAGTTGGCGCGGTGAGCCTCCGATTTTTGTTCGCGCGGACCTAGCAATCTGATTCTGAATACTTCCAGATTGATGCCATCCTTATTCGGAAAAATTGGCGTCACTTCCATTTCGTTATCCGAGGAAAAGATTCTTTTTTGACCTTGCCTTGGGTCATCATCGTCAGGGACAAGGGCGGAAAAAGGCAATCCAAATCCGCTGGCCAACTTCCACAGAGTCGTTACCGTCGGGCTTGATTCTCCCCGTTCGATTTGCCCCAACATGGCCTTAGATACATTCGTCTTTTCGGAGGTGGCATCTAGGCTCCAGCCTTTTTGCCGTCGGACAGACCTAAGCTTGGCAGATATTTGAGCGTTCCAGCTGTTGTTGCGCATATTGCGTGCTTTCGAAAAACGGCTTGCATGTTTTAGCGTCTGGCGCTAGATATAACGACTGCGTGCGCTATAACGCACGACGACACTGCAAAGCAACCAGCAATTCGACAAAGGAAGTTAAATGCATTTAATTTCACGATATTCTACCGGGGGGATCGTCGCCCTGCTAACAGTCTCTTGCGCGCAGGATGAGAAGATTTCGTACGAGACGTCCATAGATCCGGGCGGCTGCCTGGTAGAGCACGTCGCCGTCGACCCGGATCGGGGCCAGTTTCATTATGACGGTCTATCGCCTGACGGCAGCACATTGGCGGTCGGTTGGAATCGAAATGGGGAAGAAAGCGGTCTCTACCTGCTCGACCTTGGAACCGGTGCGCGTACGGATATTCCAAATCTCAACAACGGCGCGGTGTTTTCGCCTGACGGAATCAATATTCTCAATGTTTTGCCCACAGAAAATGGAAAGACCGATATTGTCGAATACGATTTAGCAACCGGTGAGATGACATTCGTCGCACCACACGACGAGTGGGAGTGGCTTGCCAGTTACTCTTCCGATGGCGAACTCATTTTGTTCAACTCCTATCGAACGGGCGCATCAGATATCTATAGTTATCGGAAATCCGATGGGGAGTTGAAACAATGGACCGACTTTGAAGGTTATGAAGCGCACGCGCAATTTTCTCCCGACGACTCCAAAATACTGTTCAACCGTCAAGATGACGGTGAGGACTTCAATTTGTATGTCATTGAAACAGAAACCGGCGATATTTCGCAGCTAACCGACGACCCGACAGAAGAGGGTTATGCAAGCTGGTCGCCAGACGGTGATACGATTGTTTTTGTTTCGGATCGGAATCAGGCCTCCGGCGAACCCGATATCTATCTAATGAACGCTAAAGGCGAAGACGTTCGCAGGATCACGAATCATGCAGCAAAAGACGGGTACCCGTTCTTCTCGCCGGATGGGAAATATATCTACTTCAACTCGTACCGCAGTGAACCTAAAGGACTTTACCGAATAGAATTGGACAGCAATCTAAATTGCGTAAAGGGTTCAGCTGAACAAGGGTGACCGTCTGGTCATGACCGCTATCAGATTTCTGGTTTGGAGTTCCACTGTAGAAGTTGGTCAATCTTGTTGATGGAGTGATCGGCGAAGCGCGTCAGGATATCTGTCAGCTCGGCCTGCGGATTGACTGGCGGACCGCTCATTCAGCAACTCGAAACGGTTCCAGTTAGTGTCCGCCAAATGGGAAAGAGGAGCCGCTCAAAGCGCGGCCAATAATTGCCTGATGGATCGTATTTCAAACCGTCCATTCATCGCCAGGAGCGGTCATAGTTCGAAATCTCGCGCGTGTGGGGCGGTTAATGTGACTCACCTCAGTCAAGCGCGTCTCGTAACTCTTCTCGTTAAAGGAAGTTCTTGATTCTTTCGTCAGCGTTGTAGAAAAACCGGCATGACCGTTAAAATAATGAATGCTGACGAAAATTCGATCCGCCAGTTAACGCTCCGCGAATATGTGCGCCAGCGCAATGGTGTCCCGCTGGGCGGGCGAGGGTCCATGAGCAATATGCTCTCCCGGTCCTTCGGGGCAAAATCGTTAGCCGCTTTCTGGCGCTACTGGAACCCCATATTCGGCTTTTACCTGCATCGGTTTGTTTTTGCACCGGTCTCTCATATCACCCCGCGCTGGCTTGCTCTTGTGGTGACCTTCCTGGTTTGTGGAGCGCTCCACGATGCGGTAACTTTTGTAGCGCGCGGTTCAACAACTTTCCTATTCACCACAATGTTCGCGTGCTTTGCAATCGGTGTTTTGGCAAGTGAGGCCGTGCGACTAGATATGTCAAAAATGCCGTGGCTTGTGCGGGCCCTGATTAATCTTATCTACATTGTAGCTTGTATCACGGCGGCATTCTATGCCCGCTCCGTCATTCCAAGCTGGCCAACAATTTCAAGCAATTGACAATCAAATCGGCTATATGGCTTGCTTTTTTTGACTGAGAAATAACTTGACGGCTGACATCACCAGCGTCCTTTTCTGGGCGACTTAGACACAGGGGTGCTTGCGCTCGACAGTCCCAAAAGGGCCAATCCTACCCCCGAATTTCACTATCCGAATCTCGCCAAGTATTGCCTGATGGATTGAATTTTAGTCAGTTTCTCGCAGCCAAAAGCGGACATTCGCGATTCGTGCTATGAGTGCCTCAAAAGAGAGGAGAGCATCATGTTGCTGCGCCGTATCATTGAACATGTGAAAACCCAGAACTGGACGGCGGTGGGGCTCGACTTCGTCATTGTCGTTGTCGGCGTATTGCTCGCCTTTCAGATCACAGCGTGGAACGATGACCGCATCAATCGCATTGATGAGACAGGCTATTTAGAGCGTCTTCATAAAGAATTAGAATCTTCTATCTCATTGATTGGTGAAGACGTAGCGCAACTTGCTGAATGGCATTCGCTAGGCAAACAAAATATTGCCATCTTGGAATCCGGCCGACTCGCCGAAGCAGATGTCCAATCCTTTGAGCGCGGATTAGTCGTCGGCTTTCGTCTTGAATTTGTCCAAAGCAATCTTGCGACAGTAGACGAACTGCTTTCGAGCGGTCGGCTTGGCATCATCCGAAATGCCGAAATTCGAGCGGGGATATCCCGCGTAAGTTCCGTTGTCGAGAACATGCAAAGTTATATAAGATTTATCGGCGAGCGTCAGAATATGCTCACACCAATTTTATGGACGCGCGTGCGTTGGGTGCAAACAATCGACATTCAAGGAGCGACGGTTGTGGATTACGATTTTGAAAGACTAACCGCGGACGACGAGTTTATTTTCGCGTATGGAAATGCCGTGCACATTCTAAGGACCAATCAAATGTGGTTATCGCAAGCCAGCGAGGAGATTGCTGCTTTGCGCGACTTAGTGGGCGCGGAACTAAACAGAGATTAAAATTCTTCGAAAGGCTCTGCTCTGCGACATTGATTTATTGTGCAAGGAAATGTCTCATTTGGGCCAGCAATGCCACTTAAGCCGTTCGACCCGAGATTTGCACGGGTGTTCTCCCCCTCGAAATCAATCGATGGGTTTGAAGGAGAAATATCATGCAAACCAACTATGAACCGTCAAACCAAAATAGCGGCGCTTCTGAACGTCGGCATCCGCTTGGAAAACTTACTGGGCAAAAGCCCGCTCTAAAGATGAAAGAGGTCTGGGCGATACGGACACGCCTTGAGTTAGATGGCAGTGCTCGCGATCTGGCTCTATTCAACCTCGCAATCGACAGTAAGTTACGCGGATGCGATTTGGTCAGCTTAAAAGTTGAGGATGTCGCTGCAGGTGGTGAGGTTAGGTCGCGGGGTGCAATCGTTCAGAAGAAAACGGGACGTCCCGTTCAATTTGAGATCACTGACAACACCCAAAAGTCAATCCGCAATCTTCTTGCTCAGAGCAAACTTCGGCCAGAAGACTACCTCTTTCGAAGTCGTGTCAAAAAGTCTTCTCATCTATCTACACGGCAATATGCTCGAATTGTCGAAGGCTGGGTGCAATCCATCGGATTGAACGCGCGAACCTACGGCACACACTCTCTCAGGAGAACCAAAGCAGCCGTCATTTATAGAAAAACGGGAAACCTCAGAGCAGTCCAGTTACTGCTTGGACATAGCAAGCTAGAGAGCACCGTTCGGTATCTCGGTGTAGATGTCGATGATGCCCTGGATATATCCTCGTCGATTGATTTGTAAGCTTTTGATCGGCTGCAAGCTGCTTGCAGCCGATTTAGGAATTTAAATACAGTCTGCGCCTCGCCAAAAGTGGACATCCAGATCATGTATTTGAATGTCTTGAAAGCGGGCTACGCTTTGATTTCGTGATGGGCGGACTACATTATTCAACGCCCCGATAGATCAAGCCAAGCGCTAGGGCGAACAGGCTGAACTGCGCCACAAGATATCCGGTTTCCATTGCAATAAATCTGCCTGCGTTTGGCACGTTCTGTTTCGCGACCAGCGCTAGAACATGCGAAGTCCAGAAGAACAGCCCTATGAGGCCTGCGTATTGAAATGCGCGTGCAAATCCCGCACTTCCCGAATGAAACATTGGATAGATTATCGCCAAGACCAGACCTTGAATGACAATCGCAGCGAAGCCTACGAGGACATTTGGCTCTCCAACGAAATAGCCAAAGGATTGATATTTTTCTTTGAAGAGTCCGAGATGCCAACCCAATGCGAGTGGGAAGACGATTACGACGTAACTTGCTGCTGTTAAAATTATCTTTGTCATCACAATCCTTACACAAACCGTGGGTCTTCCCAAATAGAAAAGGCAGGTTGCCGAAAGTCCGCATGGGACGCACTTCGGTAACATCGCTTCCTACGACATGTTTCCGATTATGCGCTGAGACAAGCGTTCTTTTACGCTATCGTTAGCGCGCGACCTTCTGGAGGGCGCGGGCAATAGATTCCCGGGACTCCAGCTTTCCGAGCCAGTTTTCGACATTTGGAAAATCATCGAGCGAGAATTCCAAGGGGCCGACCTGCTCGACATAGGCAAACGCGAAAAAATCGGCAATTGAAAGCGTACCTCCGGTGAGATATCCAGTACGCTCCAGCTGACCATCGATGATAGCAAGCTGCTGAAGCGCAAAATTCGTCGCTTCATCGCAGACTTTGGGATCAGTTTCACCCATGCCCGCCTTGGATTTGATGATATTTTCAAAGTACAAAGTGTTTATCCATCGGCCAAGATGACAACTAAAAAAGTCCATCCACTGATCGACTTTAGCGCGCGCCATGAATTCTTCCGGATAAAGCGCGGAACCTTCCTTATTGGCCAAATAGCGGCAAATCGCTCCTGATTCGAAAATACTCTCATCGCCGACCTGAAGCACGGGCGCTTTGCCGACGGGCGTGAGTTTTGAAAAAGCCTCTGATTTGTGCTCGCCCTTGAAAAGGTCGACAAAAGCAAACTCGTAATCGCAACCGAGTTCTTCAAGAACATAAAGCGTTTTCATAGTATTTTGAGTATAAAACCCGTGCAGTTTCAACATCATCGTCACCTCATGATTTCCGCCTTAATACACTTGCGCTATGCAAGTAATAGATACGCCTACTAGGATCGATTGCGCTTTGCAAGTAAATTCGCTATTGAAAACCGCATGACAAAAGAAGGAAAAACTTGCCGAAGCTCTTGTCCTTCCGCGCGGGCATTAGAGATTATCGGCGATCGTTGGAGTCTTTTGCTTATCCGCGAGAGCGTCTTCATGGGCCGCCGGGAATACGGCGATTTTTTTCAAATGATGGAAGGGATATCAACCAACGTCCTGGCGAACCGGTTGGACTGGTTGGTCAAAACGGGCATATTTAAAAAACACGCGCACCCCACCAACCAAAAGAAATCCTACTACGAAATCACCAATAAGGGTTTTGATCTGTTACCGGTCCTCATGGAGCTCTCACGGTGGGGTAAGAAATATATCGAAGAGAGTGAAGCGCCGCAGGAGATACAGGGGCCCTACAATAAAGATCCTAAAAGCTTTAAACGCCATTGGAAGAAGCAGATGCGAGAACGTTCAAGAGATTATCTGCGTGAAGCTGCAATGGAAAAGCGCTAGAGTTTCGTAAACTCATCGCACATTCATCGATTGCGACTGTGCATTTGGGCCGTAAAAAATTCAATTCACGTCTTAAAGAGTTCTGTTATTTCCATGTTCCGGCCGTTCATACGGATTTCACCTACCGTCCAATTCGGGCCAGAAATTGCCTGGGCCAAATTTCAATCCGTCAATTCATCGCCAGAAGCAGACAGCCCCGGCTGATCTTTTGATGGCTGGAAAACATCGTACTCCTGTCATTGATGCCTCGAATCGCAATTCGCCAGCAAAGAAATCTAATATATTGTTCTCGAAATAATGTGCGATTAATTCAACCCTACGAACCCAATCGATCAAGTTGATCGGCCCAGTAGTCGGCCCAGGAGTTCAATGCCTTCTTTTCCGATAATCCGAAGGCTGGTTGATTGCGATCCTGAGAAATTAGATACAACAACACTGGTCCAAATATTATTAAGGAGAATGAAGTTGGGTCTTCTTTGCGTTTCACGCGTTGCAATGCATACTCAGTCCACGGCACGATGTCTTGCTTGGCGAGCTTCATATTTGCTTTTTGCATCACCGCGCGAAGGCCAGGCATTTTATGGGCTTCGCGATGCAATAATAACCGCAGCGTTCTGTATCGGCTTGCATGCGAGAGCAGTTTCTTTGCAATGAAAAGCAATTCTGCACGTACCGTTTTATGCGCCAACACTTCATCAAGCTGAATTTCTGCGACCATTTCTTTCGCCATGCTTTGCACGCCTTCAAACAACACCGCCTCTTTCGAGGGAAAGTGCCGGTAGAAACCACCAGCCCTTGGTTTTAGCCCGGCACAACGTTCGATATCGGCAATGCTGGTTTCCCGAAAGCCATTCTGAGAGAACAAATCTATCGCGATCTCAGCCAGTTTATCTTTGTTTGTAATTGTCATTTGTCGGGGAGTGGGTCCTATGTAATCCTTGGTTGACTTTTATGTAATTAGATGATTACTTTTATCCTAAGCGCCGAAACAAAAAAACCCTTGGTGAGGGGGTTTCCGGCGAACCACAATATAAAGGTGGATCGATGCGGAACGAAACAATTACAGGGAGCGCGCTTCTCACTGGCGGCATATTTTATTTTGTCACTAACGGGATATTCACTCCGCTTTTACCCACCGATATTCCCTGGACCGATGTTTTTGCTTCGACAACATTTTTGGCGCGGCTGAGCTTTGCCTCCCTTTCGGTGTTTTTGCTTCTGGTGGGATCAATTGGGCTTTTCCGACGCCAATCTCACCGCACCCGAACTTTTGGCGCCCTCGCCTATGGGGTTTTGTTTACAGGTTGTGTTTTGGTATTTGCCCATGAATGGGGGCAGGTTTTCTTCCTTCACGAATTGGCGAAAGTCGCGCCCGAAGGGCTTGAAGCACTGGAGAACCGCGAGGGGTTCAACTTGTACGATATTGAGACCTTCGTCGGCCTGATCGGTTTTATGCTGGGTTGGCTTTTGTTCGCGGTTTCGATGTTAATGGCGCGCGTGTTCAATCCGGTCGGCCCGGGTCTCATCCTTGTTGGCCTCTTCGCTGCACCGATCCTGGGCGCGGTCATGCCAGCTTTATGGGGTTTTGTGGTCGGCAACGTCATTTTGTCTTTGGGGTGGATTATTCTCGGGAGCGAATTGATCCGGACACGGGAATAATTCGCGTCATAAAGGGAGATTTTGCTAACCCATATATGCATTTCAAATGACCGGTCTTAGGATCAGCTATGCCGTTCAGCTTCAGTCGTTAACAGGCAACTAAGGGCCAATACGCACCTGTCAGGCTGTTTTTCAATTCGGCTGCTCATCGCCCAAAACGGACGTTACCTGTTGATATCACGAGTGGCAGTAACTCGCTTATGCCATTTGCTAAAAAGATGGGTCGCATGGAGACTTCGGCGCTACATTGAAATATAAGCCTTGAGCATAATCAGCTTGTGATCACCCGGCTCGTTGTAATTCCGTAATTCGGATTCGGCTTCAAACCCAAATCTCCTATATAGCGATATGGCGCTCGAATTGGAGGGGCTTGTGGATAGCCGGCATGACTCCATATGCGAACTCTTACAATAATCATCGCACGCAGCTAGCAGCGTTGTTCCAATCCCACATTTTTGGTGAGGCGTTGACACGCCCATCGACAACAACCACGCTCCGTTAGAGAATGCTTTAACACCAACTACGGCATAACCCACCAAAAGTTCATTTTGTTCAGCGACAAAAAATGATTCTGGAAACAGGTTTATGAATTGTCGAATTGAATAGCTCGAAAAACTTTCTTCACCGAATAGTTTTTCGTCAAGTTGTACAATTGCCTGAAGATCAGAGGTTCGGACTTTTCTTATAGACATCGTCATTTCGCATTCTTTCTAGATGCTCAAATCACAGATTATGCGTTATCCAAAGACGATTGGCCCCGGGTCGCCGGTCTCGATGCTTTTCAGCAACGCCCGGATCTGGTCCTTTTTCGCGGCTGTCATAGGCGCTTTCCCTCAGTGCGATGTCAGCTAATTGCGGATCCGGCGTCAATACTGAACGCATCGGCAATCACTCCATTCTTCGGTGGCGGTACTAGCGTTGTATACTCTGACCCCGTGCAATTAAAGGCGTCTCTAATTTGCTATCGCGGGTGGCAATACCACGCCTGCGGAAGGCCAATTAGTATCGCCAATGCGTTTCAGTGTCATTTCAAACGTCTGCTGAGGCTCGCCGGACGCCGGAACATACTCTCCGATTTGATACCATGTATCGCCTTCGAATTCCGCTGTATAACGCATCATGGCGTCAGGTCCGGCGGGCGTGCTCCAGACATAACCGCTTTGCGTTGGTTCGAATGGAAAAGTGCCAGCGTAACCGTCTGTATAGCTCCGGATTTCCCACTCCTCGCGTCTTTTATCATAAGACACAATCGCGAAAGCGTTGAATGAAAGATCACCGGACGCACCATATCCGCGGCCCTCAATAACTGTAACGCCGCCTTCGAGTATTGGTCCAACACGCTCGGTTTGGGTTATTTCGAAAGGCTTGCGGTCAAACCCAACACCTTTCGCCGTTCCCGCCCATTCACCAAACATAAAACTCAAAGGATGGTCAGGCAACGATATTGCCGCTCGTTCTGCGTGTGGTTGCGTTGCACACGCTGATGTAAAAAGAATCATGCCGCAGATTACGCCCGTCAAACATCGGTTCATTTTATTTCCTTCTCATTTCTTTAGCCCGTTTCTGTAAAATATAGTATATGCGTAATGACGCTGTAAGGAATGTGCAAGCGGCAATGAATGAAGCAAGATACGCCGCGCAGGATCTGTACGTACTGTATAATTTAAAAATCCCTTCTTCATGCCCTTGCAAGTTGATTTTCACCTTATTTCATCCGCGCCACGACTTTGATTTCTACAATTGCTTGGCAGCGTCTCCGACCTGCTGCCGCGAGCAGAAGACTCCTGATTGTTGGAGTTTTCGACGCCGCAGCTAGCACATCGCCATTGCGGTAGATATCAACAATTCCAATTGAACGGTAGGTCGGGTGCTCGGCGCGCACGAAAGTTCCAGGCAATCAATTGAATCTGAAGCTATGTAAAAGCCATTCGAACTTTCTTAAGCAAACGATGGGGAGATGCTCTTGCTTCTTCGATGAGGTGGTGAGTGATTGTACAACAAAGCCGGCCATAATACGCACGGATCGGTCACTGATGGTCATCGTTGCGAATATCAATATCGTCACGAGGTAACTGGAGAGTTTTGTGTACACTTCATTTTTGTGTTTCTGTTCACTGATCATATCTGTAGCAATTCTGTATAGCGAACGTTGGAGGTTGCTAACTCATCTTCCATCCGCCCGCTCCGCCAGGAACGAACAGATTTCGCTCAGTCAAATCAACATCGAGTTCGACAATCCGAAAGGCCAAATCCAGTTTCGGCTGACAGGCCACCAGAGCAAACCTCTGGGCTCACACAAACATCCAAATTCGTTTTCAGAAATTATAGTCGATGCGTGCGCCCAATGATAAATCGCCCTCTGAAGATGCCCCAACGTAGTCCTGATTACAGACCCGTCCAAAAGCATTAAGCGTGGCTCGATCTTTCAACATTGGTCTTGCATGCAGCATTTCGAGGACATAACGCCGTTCAGGTGAAAAACCTAAGGCGTCCGTGACGGTCGCGAGCTCGCCGGTTTCTCTGTTGACGACTTGCTAAGAAGCGATCTCGAGCGAATCGCTTAAGCCCCACGGGTTGTTCCGATTGTAGTTATCGAATTTTCTCGCGACCTCATTGAAGGCGCAGAAGGAAAAACACCCGCTGGCTAAGATGAAAGAAGTTCTTTGCTACCCAATCGTCAGTCGGTTACAGTCATCCCTAAGCTATGGCGACTTCGCTGATTGAAACTTTGAGGGACCAAGCGTTTTCAGAGATGGACGACGAATCCAACCAACTTATTTTGGTTTCGCTTAAGCGGGTTCGACCGCTGTTTAAGCAGGCCGCTGCAGTTTCACTGGATGTGCCGGAGGTTCTTGCCATGCTTGGTCTGCGTGAAGACCTCCATACACTTCCGGATGACGAAACCATTTCCCTGTCGGACTATTACCGGATTCAAAATAGGCTCTCGATTTTGTTTGGTGATGAAACCTGCCATCTCTCTGAGCGTCAGCTCTTGCCCGGCAGCACCGATTTCGTGCTGCGGAATGTGGGAGAATGCCACAACCTTTGTGAAGTGATGCAGGTGATTGCGGAATCCTATAACCTTCTGCATGGCGGTGCTTTTAACAGCGTCCAGATTGGCCGGGATTCTGTTGATTATGTTATTGATGACAGTGGTTTTCCATATGTATTTAGTCAAGATACAGATAATATGTATTTTGCCATGGAATGTACTCTGATTTTTTTGCATTGCATGTTGTTGACGGTATCACCGGAACATGCACCAAAGGCGGTTCAGCGCCTGTCCCTGAAGCGTCCAAACCGAGATTCCAGATGTCGGCACTTATCCTATTGGCATGTCCCGATCCGCTTTGGCACCGCGCGCTACAAGATCAGTTTCGGACTCGATGCCGCCATGCAGCCACTGCCGGTTCCTTGTGCGAGCGTCCTAACCTCTAACGCCGTCCACCGTATTCTCATTGAAGCTGTCAGTGATCAGCATAATGCAACTGGCGTCAGTACCCGGGATCAAGTCTACAGCGCACTCCTGAATGGCGATGTCGAGCAAGACGCCATTGCAAAAGAGATTGGCGTCAGTGTAGCCACCCTCCGGCGGCGGCTCGGTGAAGAAGGAGTGAGCTTCCGGCAGCTTCGGCAAGAGGTGCTGAATGAAACCGCAAAACGGCTTTTGCGGGAAAAGCGATCTATTTCGCAGGTCTCAGACGCCCTCGGTTTTGCCGAATTTCGCAGCTTTAACAGAGCCTTTAAGGCGTGGAACGGGATGACGCCAAAGGATTACCTCATAAGTGTCCAAGAACTGCCTATCGCGCGGTAACCCTGTGTCACAAGTAGCCGAAATCGTCACGCATGAGCGAAAATGTACACCCATACTGATCCAAGTAGACATAGCGCGCTTGCAGAAAAGCCGACACAACTTCATCCCAAGCAAAAAAATTTAGTGGGGTTAAAGTGGTGAATTTCATGAAAAAACCTAATTTTCGTAGCACAGCGAGCAGCAGTGCCCTTCTGGCTGTTTGTTCGAGCCTCATCCTGACAACTGGCAGCGGGGCCGCGATGGCCCAGACTTCCGAGGATATTGCCAGCAGCGGCGATGATGATGTGATAGTCGTATCTGCCCGCCGCCGGGATGAAAGCCTGCAAGATGTGCCGATCGCCGTCACCTCGGTCAGCGGTGAGGCGCTTGAAAAGGTTGGTGCACCGGACATCACATACTTAACCCAATCTATTCCGAACACGACCTTGAAAGTCTCACGCGGAACAAACGCGACCCTGACCGCGTTTATTCGCGGTGTTGGTCAACAAGACCCCGTCGCGGGATTTGAGTCTGGTGTCGGGATTTACCTGGACGATGTTTATCTTAACCGTCCGCAAGGCGCCGTTTTGGATATTTACGATGTCGAACGAATTGAAGTTCTGCGCGGACCGCAGGGCACACTTTATGGCCGGAACAGTGTCGGTGGCGCGATCAAATACGTTACCAAGGGTCTCGCTGATGAACCATTGGCTCGTATACGTGCATCGGCTGGATCATTCGGACAAATTGATATCATCGGAACAGCATCAACACCGTTAAGTGATGAATTTCGTATCGGCGGATCTATCGCACGTCTGAAACGAGACGGGTATGGCAAAAACCTGAATACCGGTGAAGAAAATTACGACAAGGATATTGTGGCAGTTCGCGGGAGCGCCGAATACGAAAGCGGTGATATTACAATCAAGCTGAGCGGTGATTATCTGAAAGACAAGTCAAACCCTAAAGGCGGGCATCGTCTAATCCCAGGCCAGTTCTCAGGGGCGCCTGTTCTGGATGACGTGTATGACAGTCGTAGTGGCATAAGTGGCAAAAATGAAGCGGAAGCCTATGGCGGCGCTCTGCATGTTGAAGTTGCCCTGGATGATCAATGGACGCTAAAAAATATTCTGGCGTATCGTGAGGACGACAATATCCAGCAAATCGACTTTGATGTGCTGCCTGGCGCAGATCTCGATGTCCCTGTCATCTATCAAAACGAGCAGCTTACGGAAGAATTGCAACTGCTTTATGAAGGGGACGCAACTGCGGGTATTCTTGGTTTCTACTATATTGATGCCAATGCGTTTGATACATTCGACGTTGTGCTTGATGTTGTCGGTACATTGATCGGCCTTCCAGGTCTGAACGCTAATACAACGGGTAATGTTGACACCAATTCCTGGTCGGTGTTTGGCGACTTTACGTTTGACCTCGAACAGCTTTGGGGCTGGCAAGGTATCGAACTGGCATTCGGTGGTCGGTACACCAGCGATGAAAGGTCATCTACTGTTCTGCGGCGGACTTTCATTGGCGGTAATACTCCAGAGTTCGGCGGTACAACTTCTACCCTTATTGCCACAACATCTGATTTCCAGGGATCAAAGACTTTTACAGACTTTAGCCCTCGCGTTTCTCTGGCGTGGCGCCCGGATGATAACAACAATTTTTATGCTTCCTATAGCCAGGGATTCAAAAGCGGCAGCTTTGATCCGCGTGGTCAATCCTCTGCTGTGACCGTTGATTTTGATGGCGATGGTGATGTTGATGGGGACGACATATTTGAGTTCTTCCTGTTTGATCCAGAGGAAGTCAATTCCTATGAGGTTGGTTGGAAAGCCACATCTGATAATGGGAAAATTACTTCTAATTTGGCTTTATTTTTTGCTGACTATTCAAATATACAAATTCCAGGTTCAGCAGGCGGTATAGATCCAATTACTGGCGCACAAACGTTCCTCGGCGTTACCACCAATGCCGGTAAGGCCGAATTCTACAGCCTTGAATGGGAAGGTACGGCCTTACTTGGGGAAGACGTTTTCGGCACAGGAGATAGTTTTTCACTTGCCTGGGGAGCAGGCGTAATTGATGCTGAGTACAAAGAGTTTATTACCGGCAATCCTGCAGTCGATGTGTCAAATAACCGCGTCATTCAGAACACGCCGAAAGTAGGCGGCTCTCTATCGACGAACTATACGCATCCGATGGATATGTTCGAACGAGGTGGCGAAATTTCTCTGATCACACAAACGGCATACAAATCCCGTACGAACCAGTTCGAGGTTCCGAATGCTTTTCTGGATCAGGGTGGTTATACTTTGTTTGACGCCAGTCTCGTCTGGAACTCAGATGATGGTCGTCTGCAGATAGGACTTCACGGCAAGAACCTGACTGACAAAGAGTACCGGGTAGCGGGTTATAATTTCCTCGCCCAAAATCAGGATGGTAGTTTTGTCACGCCAATTACGCCTACACTGGGTGTTGAAGGTGTTCAAACAGCTTTTTACGGAGCGCCAAGAACAGTGACCGCGACAGTGCAGGTTGAGTTCTAGGCAACTTCCTCCTTGCATGGAACATGAGGCGGTGATCAGCTACGGTCGCCGCCTCAACTATTTCGGTGAATAACGGTAAACGGATCAATGAAGAAAATTCTCGTCGCTATAATATTGGTTGTTGTGTTCGGCGGTGGCGGTCTGGGTCTTCTGTACTGGAAATCCATACAAGGCGTATCGGCAGCTTCGCTCGAAGTCGAGTACATGACTTCCGCAGACCGGTTTGTTGATATTGCAGGCGCAAGAGTGCGTATCCGTGAACAGGGGCGCGCGGAGGCACCGCCGATCCTGCTGGTACATGGCTTCAGCTACAGCCTTGAGACATGGGATGCCTGGGCGGAGGTATTGAAAGAGGACTACCGCGTGATCCGTTATGACTTGCTGGGGCACGGGTTAACCGGTCCTGATCCCCTCGAGCGCTATGCGCCGAAAGAACGTGCTGCCTTTATTGGCGATGTGCTGGATGCGCTTGATGTAGACAGATTAACAATCGTCGGAAACTCCTTGGGCGGGCTGGCGACGTGGCTTTTCGCATCAGACAACCCGGCCCGTATCGAAGCGCTCGTTTTGATTTCACCAGGCGCGTTCCCGCACAATGGTGTAACCGATGAGCCCGCAGAAGTGCCTGCCGCCATGAAAGCGTATTTACTCGCCGCACCAGAAGCAGGTGTCCGGGCCAGCGCCGAGTTTATCATCGCTGACGATACAAAAATTACCGACAAGCGGCTCAAAACGCTTCGCGATATGATGCGCCGCGAAGGCAATGGTCCCGCCATGATCAAGTCGATTGAAGAGTTCACGCTGCCTGATCCGCTCGAAGCCCTGTCTCGGATCACAGCGCCAACACTTATTCTATGGGGCGAGCAAGACGTCATTATTCCGGCAGCTGACGGTGCCCGGCTTCAACAGGCGATAGAAGGTGCGGAGCTTATAACCTACCCTGGCGTTGGGCACACTACGCATGAGGAAATACCGCGACAATCCGTGCTGGATGTCCTGGCGTTCATGGAACGGATAGAAACAAACAGGATCGTGGAAACAGAGTAGATGACAAACCAGACAACAACACCGGCTTATCGGGCCTATATCCTGTTCATTCTGGTCGTTGTCTATACGTTTAACTTCATCGATCGTCAGATCGTTGGCATACTGGCTGTACCGATCAAGGCCGAACTCGGGCTTACAGATATACAATTGAGCCTCATGGGTGGGTTGGCTTTTGCCCTGTTTTACACGTTCCTTGGCATTCCGATCGCCATGCTGGCCGACCGAAAAAGCCGTGTCTGGATCATGACTGTGGCGTTGACGGTATGGAGCGCGATGACTGCAGCTTGCGGGTTCGCACAGAATTTTCTGCAACTGTTTTTTGCCAGGTTAGGGGTGGGAGTGGGAGAGGCCGGTGGTGTTGCGCCGGCCTATTCTCTTATTGCCGATTATTTCCCCCAGGAGAAACGGGCGAGGGCTCTTAGTATTTACTCGTTTGGCATTCCGGTAGGCAGCGCCCTTGGTATTTTGTTGGGCGGTGTTCTAACCAGCTATCTGGACTGGCGAGCAGCGTTTATGATTGTCGGATTGATGGGACTGCTGATTGCACCAGTGTTTCGATTGACCGTTCGTGAACCGGTACGGGGAGGGCTTGACGGGAAAAATGCAGTCACAACGCCCGCTTCCATCGGTGATGTTGTGCGGACTTTGACGCGCAAGCCGAGCTTCTGGGGCATGTCGCTTGGGGCTGCCAGTTCCTCAATGATGGGGTATGGCCTGATTTTCTGGCTGCCATCGTTCTTTGTGCGTAGTTTTGGCACTGAACTGCCAGAGTTTTTCAGCTGGATGCCAGCTTTTTTAATTCCGGCCAACGCCAGCGAGCTTCTATATGCGTCTTATTTTTATGCGACCATCCTGCTGACAGGTGGCACTGCCGGGATCTGGCTGGGCGGTGTTTTTGCCGACAAGTACGGCGCTGACAAAAAAGCTGCCTATGCACTGATACCTGCGATTGCGTTTTTAATTACAATTCCATTTTTTGTTGTTGGTGTTCTGGCATCATCCTTGTGGGTTGTATTTTTTTCCTTTCTTGTGCTGCAGGCGTTAAGCCTTGTCTGGCTCGGTCCGGTGATTTCGGCGTTTCAACATCTGGTACAGCCGAATATGCGGGCGACAGCTTCGGCCATCTTTCTGTTCATCAACAATCTCATCGGGATTGGACTTGGCAGTCTCGCCATAGGCGCCCTGTCTGATGGGCTGAATGCCAGATATGGTGACGAATCCCTTCGCTACGCGATTCTTTCGGGAATCGTTTTCTACATCATCGCAGCTGCATTTTTTTTGTGGGTATCTCCACTCCTGAAACGTGACTGGCAAGATGCATAATCACGTTTTGTTGTTTGATGCGTAAAGAATGTCGCAATCCTCACACCGTCATGCAGCCTGTACGTCTCTTCCAGCCGTTAAATACGATCCGCCGCAACTGACTTAATAGGTTTCGTTGGAACACCGCCCTGCCATCATGAGGATTGGACAGAGGGACGCCGGTGTCCGCTGACGCAGCAGGCAGCTCTTTTGACGATTACCCTCTGGCCAGGCGGCTGGGCAGGGAGCTATGCGAGACCAACATGCAGGACCAACACCGGTCTTCAGATGTCTATTTCGGGCGCGGACAGAGCATTTTACTCAATCGGGAATGGATCAAACGCAAAACAATGGAAAAACGGCGCTTGCAGCACTCAAAGTCTGCTGCTCAATATGAAACACAAGATGGACCAAATACTCCCCAGATAAACAAAGCTCGTGCCTCAACTCTTTCGATGACGGACACTAGCGTCAGTACCGAATGGTCCACATAAGTGTATTACATCGGGTTACGCCCAATTCGGCGTCCGTAGAGCCGATTTCACCACATAAAATGAGAATGGCACACCAAACAGTTGTCTACAGAATATTGCATACACTCTAATTGTATGATTCGATTTTCCGTGTATCGGTTAGGACGCGGATATACGGTTACAGTGCAATTAGTGAGGGAATATGCGTGATTTAAGATCAGAAGAACTTGAAAAAGTGTATGGGGCCGGCAGCAAGGGCAAATACAAGAAGGACAAAAAGAAAAAACATAAGGGCGGATCTGGAAGTTCTAAAGGAGGAAGCAGTTCTAAGGGCGGTAGTAGCTCTAAAGGCGGCAGTAGCTCCAAGGGTGGCGGTAGCTCAAAGCATGGCAATAACTGCTGCTGCTATTAACCAAAAAAATCTTCGCCTTACTTCCACTACCAACAGCGCCCGGCTAACGCCGGGCGTTTTTTCATTAACCATGTTTCAGATGGCGCATTTCATGCATTTGTAGCCTGTCAATGTAGGGGTAGCAAAATGGACAAGACTGAATTCTCCACAGCGAAAGCCGAGGCCTATGCCGATACTTCGCCTGTGGGAGACGTCAGTGCCGAGCTGTTATCCGGCGATGACGATAAATCACAGGAGGAATACAGGTTACTAGGACAACCGCCGCTTCAGTCACATCTCTCGTTTGTCCGCGATCACGTTGTTGGGGGAGAGGACGTTGTTGCCGCCAGGGAGGCTGACGCTTGGCGAATTGCAAATGATTATTACGGTGAACTTGAAGACAGTGAAGAAGGAGAAGCGGACCGCATTGAAATTCGGGACCTGCCATCAAAAATCAAGAGATTGTGCAAAGTCGCCAAACAAGACCCGCGATATGAATTTACGTTCGACACGTTCCCGACAGAATTTGCGATGGTTGAGCTCGACCGGCTTATCATTTTTCAAACGCACGTAACGAAGCCTTTTTCGGAGCGGTTGCAGGCGCAAATCGGGCCCAATCCAAATCTAGAAACGCTGTTCAAGTTTTGTTTGCCTTCCGAGGGACCGGCAGCGCCAGTGGATGTGAAACGAGTGGGTAGTCGACGATTCGTATTTTCTTCGACGTCAACAGATTTCAGGCGCCACGCCCCTGTTTTGCTAGACCCAGATCAAGTGATCAATCATAAAACGTTCGGTCCCGTAAGCGGTTTTGTGGGGCTTGGCGTTGGGTACGGATCAAATTATTTTACCGGTATACGATACGGTGACCGCATCCTGTTACACAACGGGTATCACAGGGCACATGCTTTGCGCGCATCAGGCGTGACACACGCCCCGATGATTATCCAGACGGTCACCCGAAAAGACGAACTCGAAGTCGCTGCGAAACAGGACGTCGTTGATGATTGGCGTTTCTATTTTACTGCGGCAAGACCGCCGCTGTTTAGGGATTTTTTTAATCCCCGCATTTGCCGCACGTATGAAGTGCACAAGACGATGAAGATGATCGAGGTCACTTTTGAAATTCGTGATTTCTATGTGAGAGCTTAGCGCAATGTCTGAAGGCATAACAGCAGGCAAGGAAGTCACAGCGCGCAAGTCAGAGGACAAAGAACTCGCGCTCTTCCGTCAAGAGGCGCTCGAGCACCAAAAGTCCCAATGGTTAGGTACGGTTTTACTGGCGCCCGGGATCTCTCATACACTGTTTGCTGCCTTTGCTGCCATTTCATCTGCCGCGATACTCTGTCTATTGATGTTTTCAGATTATACCCGCAAGGAAAAAGTCACTGGTTGGCTCGTGCCGGAACAGGGTGTGGTTAGAGTATTTAGTCCGCAACAAAGTGTGATCACGGCGATTAACGTGAAGGAAGGAGATTTTGTAAGCCGGGATCAGGTGTTGATCGAGGTTTCGACGGAAACACGAAACACCTCGGGAGATCAGACGCAATCCAGTATTATTCGCGAGCTCATTGCAAAAGAAATCAGTTTGCGGACCGAACGCCGATTAACAGATGCGGTACATAACGCTGATGAAGAGGCGCTTAGTCAGAAGATCAAAGCCCTCGAGGCTGATCTTAGCTTGCGCGAAGAGGAGCTTTCCATTCTGCGCGACAAAGTAGAGCACGCCACAGAAGACTTCGAACGCCTTGACCGGTTGCAGAACACGGGCGCCATATCCGGTCGCCGACTAGCTCAAGTAAAAGAAGAACAACTAAATCATTTGTCCGAACTACGGTCCTTTGAGCGAGAGTTCGCTGCCGTGAAAGAAGAAAAGGTGGAGCGCGAAGCAAACTTACGAGCTGCACCATTGCGCCGACAAATGGCACTGGCACAACTAGATCGTTCAGCCTCAGAGGTCCGACAACAGCTCGCTGAGGCGGAAGCGCGACGCGGACGCACAATTACCGCACCCCAATCTGGAATTGTTACGGCTCTCCAAATTGAATTGGGCGGCAGCGTCTCCCCAGATATTCCTCTACTCACTATCCTGCCAGAAGGGTCAGTCCTTCAAGCAGAACTGTTCATACCTAGTAAAGCGAGGGGTTTGATAAAAACGGGACAAATTGTGTCGCTGAGGTATCAGGCATTTCCATACCAGCGGTTCGGCCAATACAAGGGGGAGGTATCGCGAGTTTCAAAATCAGCGATCACACCCAGTGAACTTGTCCGACAGCATCAATCAACTTCCCGAAGGGAAAGCACACAAGAGCCTGTCTACCCTGCAACCGTAAAATTAGAGCGACAATCCGCAATCGCCTATGGAGAGCCCATCGACTTGCAACCTGGCATGCAAGTCGAAGCACATATTGAAATCGAAAAACGCCGGTTGATCGAATGGGTTCTTTCACCCCTGTTCAAACCCAAGAAAGGGGTTCCTGGATGGCGATAGTCGATGACCTCAATTTTGGTTTTTCTCGCCGGCTTCCGGTTGTCCTTCAAACAGAGGCGGCAGAATGCGGCGTTGCATGCCTGACCATGTTGGCTGGTTTCTTTGGGATGCAGACAGATCTGGCTGAGCTCCGCAGAAAGTTTGGGATTTCTTTAAAGGGAGCAACTCTCAACGACATCGTGAGCGTTGCAGATAGCATTGGCCTCGCTTCGAGGCCGTTGCGGGTTGAGATGGGCGAACTTTCAATGTTGCAAACACCCTGCATCCTGCACTGGGACATGAATCACTTTGTTGTGCTGCGAAACGTAGCTCAGGACTCCATTACTATACACGATCCAGCAGTTGGTGTACGGAAGCTATCAAATACTGAAGTCTCGCGACATTTTACGGGCGTCGCGGTTGAATTGACCCCGACGCACGGTTTTACTCAATCGGAGAAGCCGCCGCGGGTGCGACTACGTGACATGTTAGGCCGATTTTCCGGGGTGAAGCGATCTCTCCTGCAACTGTTAGTCATTGCTTTTGCATTGGAGATTTTTGCAATTACCAGCCCGCTATTCATGCAATGGGTAGTTGACCATGCGTTGGTATCAGCCGATCAAGATCTGCTGACAATCCTGGTTGTCGGGTTCACGCTCCTTTTACTCATTCGAACGTCCGTGGCAACAATGCGCGGGTGGATGCTGATGGTGCTCGGCGCATCGCTCAAGGTGCAAGCGCGCACCAATCTTTTTTCTCATCTGCTAAATTTGCCAGCACCTTTTTTTCAAGCGCGCCATCTGGGAGACATCGTCTCAAGATTCGGATCACAAGATACTATTCTTAAAGCAATCACAACTGAACTCATTGAAGTTGTTCTGGATGGCGTGATGGTTGTTTTTACCCTGCTGATAATGGTCTTGTATGCACCAACTTTGGCAATACTTGTTGTCGCTGGCGCTTTTGTCTATGCATTTTTGAAGTGGGTATCTTACGTGCCTATACGGCAGGCCTCTGCAGAGGCAATTGTTTGGTCAGCAAAGCGTGACACTCACTTCCTCGAGAGTTTGCGCGGCATAACGACCATCAAGTTATTTAATGCGCAAGAGCGGCGGCGTGTACATTGGACATACCTCTTGGTGGAAACCGTCAACAGGCAACTGACAACGCAAAAGCTTCGGTTGCTCTTGCGAACCTTAAAATCACTCATTCTTGGAGGGCTTACTATTTTGGTGATTTGGTTTGGTACAAACCGTGTGATGCAAAATACGATGTCAATAGGTATGTTATTGGCATTCATAGCGTACAAAGATCAGTTCTTGGGGAGAATCAGCGCGCTTATTGAGCGGTTTGTCGATCTGCAGATGCTTAACATTCATACAGAGCGCCTTGCTGATATTGCACTGACAAAACCGGAACAAAGACATTGGCATGGGAACCAGAACCTTGACCGTAGTCCCCTTGCCATCAGCGTCTGCGACCTTAAGTTTAGGTACGGTGAAAACGAACCATTCGTTTTAAATGGACTGAACTTTGATATAAAGGCCGGAGAGTCTGTTGCGATCGCAGGTCCGTCTGGTTGCGGTAAGACCACTTTGGTGAAGCTGCTTGCTGGTTTGCTAACCCCTTCAGAAGGCCACATCATCGTGAATGGTGAGCCGGTCAATGCCGCCAGCCTTGAGCGCTACCGATCTGCAATAGGTGTCGTGATGCAAGACGACCAACTGTTCGCAGGCTCTATTGCAGACAATATCAGCTTTTTTAATGAAGTGAGCGATCTGGATCGGATTCAGAAATGTGCCGAAGAGGCTGCCATCCATGACGATATAATGGCGATGCCGATGGGCTATCACTCTTTAATCGGAGATATGGGAACAATTCTCTCGGGCGGGCAAAAGCAACGGGTCTTGCTGGCGCGTGCTTTCTACCATCAGCCAAGTCTCCTGTTACTAGATGAGGCAACCAGCCACCTGGATTTGGCGCGCGAAAGATCGGTCAATGAGGCCATCAGCAGAAAGCTAGTCACACGGATCATTGTGGCGCACAGAGGCGAAACGCTGCATTCAGCAGACCGCCTGATCTCCTTAGAGGCTGGACGTGTCGTTAACCTACAAAAACAATTGGCGTGAAAAATCGATGCAGTGTTTAGAAAGATATTGTAAGATCTGGTCTCTGGTTTTGGCTACAGGCGTGATGTTAGCTTCATGCGAGGCGGTGCACGAGTCGTTTAAGGAAGATCATCTCTACGCGCGACCCCAGCCGCCTGCGAATTGGACAGGCGAGGTGAGTGTGCAGGCACATGAGCCAATTGCATGGATAGATGCACTTCAAGACACCCACCTCATGGCATTAGTGGAGGACGCTCAGCGGTCCAACTATGATATCGCAGCGATCTCAGCACGCGTGGCTCAGTCGCGTGCGCTGGTGAAAAGGGCGCGGGCCGATCTACAGCCCTCCGCTGACCTCGCGGTGCGGGGGGAGCAACGCGACGATGAGCGCTTTAATCGTGAAACATTTGATCGCAACAGCGCGGGCGCAGATGTAAGCTGGGAAATCGATTTGTGGGGCCGATTGCAATCCGGGAAAAAAGCCGCAGAGCTGAACGCTGCCGCGGAGGCCTCTGACCTACTTTTTTCCCAACAGGCTCTGGCTGCTTCAGTTGCAAGAGCCTATTTCCTGCTCATCGAGACTAAATACCAGACCGACATTGCAAATCGATCCTTGGGTGTTCTGTCTGATATTCATCGGCTAGTACGGCTTCAATATGATAACGATCTTGCAACGTCTCAAGATTTGGCGCTTGCAGAATCAGACCTGTTGACTGCGCAAGAAAACCTCTTACGGGTCAAGCGAGCCTCGCGTTCGGCAGAACGATCTCTCGAAGTATTGCTTGGAAGGTATCCGTCTTTGACACTTGATACGGGTTCGGGTTTTCCGGATCTGCCTTCGTTGCCAGCTGCAGGGTTTCCGTCCGAGCTTCTTGAGCGTCGCCCAGACATTATCGCTTCTCAGCAGCGGATATTAGCCTCCCGGGCCGGGATCTCACAAGCGAAGCGAGCCCGGTTGCCACGGTTGATTTTGGATGCACAGGTAGGGACGTCCGCCAAGCGACTTCAAAATCTTTTTGGATCTGGTAACCTCGCATGGGCTCTTGGTTCCGCGTTGACGGCACCGTTGATTGACGGCGGTCGAAGGGGCGCAGAAATAAAATCACGAATGGCAACGGAGCGCGGCTCGGTGGCGGCATACGGACAGCTGGTATTGGATGCATTTCTGGAGGTGGAAGAGGGGTTAGATGAAATCGACATATTGGCGCAACGGGAAACGCTGTTAGCTCAAGTTACCGCAAAGACAGAATCTGCGCTTGCAGTTGGACAAACGTTGTACTTAGCAGGCGAAACCGATTTGATTGATGTCCTATCCATCCAACAAAGAGTTCTTGATGCACAAAGTGATCTGGCACAGTTGCAACGCCGCCGCTTGGATGCGTGGGTAAATCTTAATCTTGCGCTTGGAGGCCATTGGAAATGAGTTTTGAATAGCTGATAATACTACAGCTTCAACAATAAAATATATTTAGATGATGAATGCTACGTCGGACAATATATCGATATAAGGGTCTCGATCACTTTTGCCGCCGCTGGATCGGAAATGCGGTAAAAAATCACCTGGCTTTCACGGCGCGATGACACAAGCTGGTGTTCACGTAAAATCCCGAGATGCTGCGATATCGCGGACTGGGTCATGTCAAAGTCCGCCTGCAATTCACCAGCAGCTGTTTCCCCCGCACACAATCGGCATAAGATCATCAGCCGCGTTTCGTTAGACATCGCCTTCAGTAATTGGGAGGCCTGTGTGGCCTGCATCTTCAGCGTTTCAGCGTCGAATTGAGCGACGGACATAGCTTTTCAACCTTAATTTAGTTTTTTCTTATTTAGAGGTTGCTTATTAAGCAATACCTAATATATAGCTCATCAACTCGCGACCGGCAAGACCTAAATGTTCGTTTGCTTAGTATAGGAACCAGCAATGCGAACCTCAGACGACACATTTGAAGGGTTGGTGAATCGCGTCGATCAGGCGCCGACGTCCATAGACCTGCAAAAAATCACCTTCGACTTTTTCAAATCTCTTGGCGCGACCTCAATTATTTATCACCTCTTACCTCCGATCGGTGCAACGCCGATGGATCCGGCCCGATCCATTCACTCTTGGGGGTTTCCGATGGAGTGGGCCAGGAAATACACTAAGGAACGGTATTTTGAGCACAATCCGATTATCCGGAAAGGCCGATCGAAGAACCAGGCATTTCTTTGGTCTGATATAAGAAACGAAAATAATCTGACCGAAGACGAAGAAATCTTTCTTCGTGAGATGGACGAAGCGAACCTTGGTGATGGCATCGCGATTCCAACTTATGGGCCCAATGGATATAATGGGAGTTTGGCGTTCGGGCTGGCGCTCGATAGCGTGCAACTCACACAAACACAAATTTTACTGGCGCAAATTATTGCTCAGTTAGCGCATCAACGCCATTGCCTGATAATCAGGTTTGTTGGGGAAAAGAAAATTTCGTTTTCAAATCAGGAGCGACAAGTTATTCATTGGATGGCGCTTGGAAAATCCAACTCAGTTATTGCAGATATCTTGGACATCTCTCAACACACAGTAGATACATATGCTCGGCGTATTTACGAGAAATTAGACGTTTCAGATCGTTTGTCGGCAACCCTTCGTGGTATGTCCCGTGGCATTTTGCACTGACCAATTTGATTTTCAATTATAAATGGTGCCCATCATTTCGTCTGAATCATAGCTTAAGGCCATAGATTTTTGCGTATTTGTGTCACTCCCCAAGGGGCGGGTTGTTAAAGCTTGCACTGATGTCGAAGCTCCACGTTCGGCTGTTTGGACAGCGTGGAAAGACCCAAAGCATCTTGTGAAGTGGTGGGCACCAGCACCCTTCAGCACAGTTTCGACCAAACATGAGTTTCACCCAATTGGTCATTTCCAACGGCTGGATACGCCCTAGTCGCCTCTTTCCCACTTACTACTAGTATATTCTAAAGAAGGCATTTGGATTGTGGGCAAAGATTGCTGATCAAGTTGATACTCATATTCGACAATATCATTGAGGTATAATTGTCCTGCGGATGGATGGGTGATCACCGGTTTGACCCCCATCATGAAACTAAACTGTTCAATGTGTGGGCGTACGGACCGATTCCCATGTTCGCACAGCTTTGATCTATGTTCGGTGGGATGACTTATGGTTGTCTAATCGCTGCGCATCGGGCGCTGATGCATCGCGAAAAAAGGAACATGACTGAGGTGATGAAAGCTACGGTAATATATGCGCCGGGCAGGCCCGAAGTTTTGAAACTCGAAGAACTTCCTGTTCCAACGCCCAAACACGGCGCAAGATTTTCCGCGTCAGATTAGTTAGGTAACATACTAACTGAATTGACACGGTCACCAAGCCTGATAAGTTAGCAACATGCCCAATCAAGAATCAGCACTCAACAAGGTCTTTCATGCGCTCGCCGATCCAACTCGTCGCGCGGTCATCCAACGCCTTGGCGAGGGGCCTGCATCAGTCAAAGACCTCGCCGAACCTTTTGACATGGCGCTGCCGTCTTTCATGCAACACTTGCGGGTTCTGGAGGATGGCGGTCTGATCAAGTCGAAAAAAAAGGGTCGTATACGGACCTGCGAGATCAGACCTAAAGAACTCTCAAAGGTGGAAAGCTGGATCGCCGATCAGCGCACATTGTGGGAGGCTCGACTAGATCGCCTCGACACCTATCTCACCGACTTGCAGAAGGGGAAATCCGGAGGATGAGTCCCACAGACAATGACCTGAAGATCTCACGTGTCCTGAGGGTGCCCCGCTCTGCTGTTTGGCAAGCTTGGTCGGATCCAAACCAGTTTGAGAAATGGTGGACGCCGTCGCCTGTAAAAACGGTGCTAAAGAAATTTGAGCTACATCCAGGCGGTGCCTTTCACGCGATCATGACGCTGCCGGATGGTTCAGAAATGGACGAAGGAGAAGGCTGCTTTCTGGAGGTCATCCCAGAACAGAAGGTTGTTTTCACCGACGCGCTCTCTGGAGGCTGGCGACCTAATGAGAAGTCGTTCTTTTCTGCGATCATCACGATGGAGGAGCATGTCGACGGTACGCATTACACAACCACGGCGCTGCATAAGAACGACGCTGACAAAAAGAAGCACGAAGAGATGGGCTTTCTGGACGGCTGGGGCACCTGCATCAGCCAGCTCGAAATGCTGGCCATTGATTTGTTGGGACAAAGCTAGTGCCGCTAAAAGCGCCGATCCATTCCACCCGCACAATTGATTGTGAAGAGCGCGTTGAGGCGCCACAATAAGGAGACCCAACATGATTTCTAAAATCCGCACCTGTCTGTGGTTTGAAAAGAGCGGCCATGAGGCCGCACGATTCTATGTATCGCTGTTGCCGGACAGTAGGGTTGAAACCGAACATGTGCTCGGTAGCGACGAGCCGATGCTGGTTGATTTCACGCTGGCCGGCGCGCCCTATCAGATTCTAAATGGCGGTCCGCATTTTAAACTGAACGAAGCAGCCTCAATCAGCGTTCTTGCTGAGGATCAAGCCGAGATTGATCTCCTTTGGGACGCGCTGACCGCTAATGGCGGGGAGGAAAGCCAGTGCGGCTGGCTCAAGGATCGTTGGGGTGTGTCTTGGCAGATCTATCCGCAAGCGCTGCTCGACATGCAGTCAGCGGACGATCAAGACGCGGCCGAGCGGGCGCGACAGGCTATGTATAAAATGAAGAAGCTCGACATTGCGGCGCTTGAAGCCGCGTTTGAAAGGCAATGACCCGAGGAGGTGAAAGATGACTTATGTAGACGGTTTCGTTCTGGCGGTCCCAACCGCGCGTAAAGAAGCTTATCAAAAGCTTGCTCAAGACATGGCCCCCATCTTCAAGAAATACGGCGCCATGTCCGTCGTCGAATGTTGGGGCGATGATGTGCCAGCTGGCGAGGTGACGTCTTTCCCAATGGCGGTGAAGTGCGGGGATGATGAAACCGTCGTGTTTTCTTGGATCACCTGGCCGGACAAAGAGACCCGCAATACTGGTAACAAACAAGTCATGAAAGACTTTGAGGCTACGGGTATGAACCCAGCAGACCACCCATTCGATGGCAAGCGGATGATTTTCGGTGGTTTCCAAACGTTGGTTGAGGAATGAGAGTCCGGTCGACTTAAGTCATTCAAGCCCGAAGATTTGCCTGTCCATGATGGCCACGAAACGCGGATAACGATCCTATGTCTGAGCGCCTACTTAAAAAAGGTGAGGATTTCATATTTCAATGCCGGGACACTTTGATTATTACAAATATTATGGCCTGTAATAATCCTGATAAAGTTTCGTTCCTTCTTTATACGCATTGAATACGTCACCGGCCTTCCGGATCTTGCAGCTCTCATTGATCCACAATGTATCAGTAAAAAACGACAACCACTCCCCTCCGGACCAGACTTTGGCTTCGCCTGTGACCCAGCTTCCGGAATTCGGACAGCCCCATTCCGTTTGGACAGAAAGGGGAAAGCGTTGGCGAAGGCGGCCCTTGAGCTTACCTTCATTAAGCCGGCCGATAAACCATTCATCGCCTTTTTTCACGCCCCGCAGGCTGGCCTCGTTTGAAGAAGGAGTTTCATAGCGAAAAGCGTAATTAGGGCCGACCCTTTTGATGACCAAAATATCCTTCGTTTCTCGAATCCAATATCGACCTGATATATCAATAGGGTTGTTATTCTTGTTGATACAATCAGTGAATTTATCCCTGTTCTCATCGGCCTTAGTGATGTTGTTTCTGATTTGAACAATTCGGTCGAGGCTGCTTTGGTAGTTTGCGTCAGCTGTGACGAAAGTTTGTTTTGCTCTATCCAGGGCTGCTCGTGCTTTTTGCAACTGATCGAGGTATATTTTGGCAGTAGTATAAGTGGAACAATAGTTTTTCAAAACGACAAGAAAGTTTTGCCCAAAAGTTGCTGCCACATCACTGGCGATAGAACATTCAAACTTCGTTGGATCAGAGGGAAAGCGAGGGGCGCCGCTATTGCGCACACGGGCGATAAATTGAGAATACTCAGTCTGACGCTTCAAAGTGGCGAGACTAGTAGTGTAGCCTGTCAATTTAGATTTGTTTTTCTTCTCAATTTCTTCTGGTTTGCCGCTGAGTTGGCTTAGCTCCGATTGTGCTTCACTCCGAGCCAATTGTGCAAGCTCGACAGATGCTTTTATCTCATCCAAGTCTCCAAGTGCGTCTATATACGTATCATACGGCTCTTCTTTGAGGTTCATTTCTTTCAAGCACTGCAGTCGCGCGGCTTCTTTTGCCTCAACGACTTCAGGGTAAATTACTGTGGGTTCTTCTTTGCGAGGTTCAGCACAATTATTCGCCTTCACCGCTACTAATTGTAGTTTTGCTTGAGCCTGCAATTTTTTCAGCTTATTGTCTTTTTCTGTCGGAAATCGAAATGGATTGCCACCATTCAATTCTGGTATTTTGTCTACGGTCGCAGCTTGCTCATTTCTTGTTTTCTGCAATTTGGTTGCAATAATTGCAGCGGATTTTATGGCTTCACCATAGCCTTCCAGAAATTGACCAATTACTGGGACTTTATCAATCAATGGCCCAAGGGCACCCTGCAATACATCATAGGAATCAGCGAGTGCTTGGAGCGTTTCTGCCGGGTTGCGATTGTCTCCTTTCTTGAGTTTTTCACGGTAGAGAGCAAAAACAGCGGTCGCATCAGATAAGCCGTCTGCTGTGTCTCCCAAGGCCGTTTTCAGTTTTTTTGTGCCAGCTTTTGTGCCGCTAACTGCTGCGCCAAATTGTTCAAACTTGTTGCCGAGCAATTTTTCCAAATCTTTGAGCTTATCTTCGTATGCTTGGGCCTCGCCTTTTGCCTCATTCAGATCTTCGATCGCGCTATTGAGGCTGCTCGTCATCGTGCGGAAGGATTCGGTCAGCGCGCGCTCTGCTTCGATGTCAGCTATTTGTGCGTTGGTTGATTGAAAATCTTTTAATAAAGCATCGCAAGCCTGTTGCCCGAATGCAGGTGGGCAAATCAGAAATATCGCTACTAGAAAAATATATCGCATGTCATTTCTTTTCGCTGTTGCGGAAGCCAGATTAGGGAGCAGGTTCAACTGCCTGCGAACCACCTGAATTCACCAAGTGGGTCCAATCCCACAGACAATACGGTAAGAATATCAGCCTGTTATTGTCAATTCCATCAAACTTCGGTATTCCGAAGTTTGATGGAATTGGTCATCCAATGTTGAGGAGCCGGTTATCGATACACCAAATACACAATCTGTGGCGGATATTGCTGAGATCATTTCAAAATCAAATTCATTGCGCGGCGCCTTGTTTGCCATGCAGCGGCATGTTGCCCTGTTTGATGGACATGATATTGGCTATGAGTTTGTACTCCGTGATGCTTCTCACGTCAGAGCCGATGTGATCAATATGACAACACAATCTCTCGAAGACATTAATTTGTATACAGAAAGTGGTGGATCTAATGCCGATCCGGTCTTAGAAAATATTGCGTCGCGGGATCATCCGATATTTATTGACCTTGAGTATGCCTGCAAAGATAAAAACTCACGTACTTATGGGAACAAATATTTGAAGAAGATGTTAGCGAGTAACCGTCCGTATTTGTCTTCTTTTCCGTTTTCAGATGACGGCGGAATAGGACATGGTGCAATCACGATAATCGATACACAGCCACCAGCTGTTCGAATCAAGCAAGCATCTGAACTATCGCAAATTGGCCTTCAGCTTCACCGAGCTTTAAGAAGAGCGGGTCTGTATCGAAAATTCTTCAGACTCACAGAGAAAGAGTTATCAACTTTGCTTCTGATTGCATGCGGTCAGACAGCAGAAGATATTGCCGAAAAAATAGAACTGTCGAGCAGAGCTATTGAAATGCGGCTGGGAAAAGCACGTAAGAAACTGAAAGCACGGACTACTACCGAAGCAGTTTATAAGGCGGCGGTATACGGTTTAATATGACAAAGTGCCAGTCGCCCGATGTTTGTTGAGAGAAATTTTCACGCATGGCATCATCAACACGTGACATCATATCATGCATTGCGCTTTCGGGTCTTTCGACCCCTAGGAGACTCTATTGATGAAAATTTTCGGAGATACTTCTAGGACTTCAAAACGGCATTGACCGCAGCTTGAACAAGCGATTTGGGACTAGCCCATGGGTACGCGCTAATCGTGATTAGATTATGCGCGATCCCGTTGAGCGTGCATAAAAGTAATTGTGATTTCAGATTGATTTGCGAAGCATTAGTCTTCGGGCCGAGCGCGTCTGCAAGGCTTGTATAAAACAAGCTGAACCGTTCAACGACTCCGTCTTTGTCAACGAAGACACTAACATCCGGCTGCGAGACACCGCTGGACATGAAGACGAGAAAGTAGTGTTCGCGCCGCTCCAGCCAAAACTCTACGTATCCCAAAGCAACTGCATTCAGCCTTTTGGTCGGCTCATCGATTTTTGCAGAAATTAGGTCAAGCTGGTCGAAAAGATCTGTGAACACATCTTCCCAAAGCGCGCGCAACAAATCAATCTTGCGGTCAAAATATCGGTAAAGCGTCATGACCGTGCAGCCAGCCTCTTTGGCGAGGCGGCGCATGGACACAGCATCATAGCCATCCTTTTGAAATAGGCGCAGCGCACACTCAGCGATGCGCTTGCGCATGTCAGCGATTTCGTCTTCGGAAAGCGCAGGTCGGCCTCGAGCCGGACGGCTATTCGATTCATTTTTAAGCATTCGTTTCCGATACACAATTTCTTGGGCTTGACCAAGCTTATGATATTAATTATAACGCGATCTAATTTAATAGAAAGCCTTATTCTGTGAATACATTCTCAGCACTCATAATTGCAGGCCTGGGGCTGGGCGGCACTGCATCAGCTAGTGACCTCTCAAATTTGCAGGGAAACTGGCGAACCGTTCGGCATGGAGCAGAGGTCAAAATTTTTGATTGCGGTGATGAAACGCCTTGCGGGTATCTGGTGTCTGTCAGCGACAAGGTTCGCGGCGGTCACACGCGCGATGTAAATAACAAGGATAAAGACCTTCGCGCACGATCGCTCGACGGTCTCCCGATATTGTGGGGATATTCTCATACTGTAGGCGGCTGGGAAAAAGGACGACTTTATAATCCGGAAACGGGTCAGAGTTTCCGTTCATCACTGAATCAGGTTGCGAGTGACCGCCTCATCGTTCGTGGCTGTCTTGGTCCGTTTTGTCGCGAACAAGTTTGGACACGTATGGGCACAGCGGAAACCGCCACTAAAAAGGATGCCAAAAATGATCGACCTGGATAAAAATGCGCTTAGGTTTTTCCGAATCCTTTTTGTGGTGTCTGCGATCTGGAATTTCGCTGGGGCGATACCGGGCCTAATGGATACGGCGGGTATGTTCGAGCGTGAATTTGGACGCGAGCTGAGTGACCCCGTTCTTGTTGCCGTGTATCGCGGAGCCTGGGGGACAGCCTTTCTCTATGGCTTCGGCTTTCTAATGGTCGCTGCCAATCCGGTGCGACACACAGGCATTGTTTTGATGGGAGGAACCGGCAAAGCTCTTTTCGCAATCAATCTCCTATTTATGCACCTGAACGGATGGACATCTCCTTTTGCGATTTTGGTGATCGTTGGCGATATCATTTTTATCGCGTTATTCATCGCCTATTTTGCTATGCTTAAGAGGCATGGTCATTCGATCATTTAACCAACGGCTTGAAATGGATCGGGATCAGCGTCCAAAATTGCAAGATATGGCACTGACCAAAAAATGTGCAGGAGTTCGAATACCCAAGTTTTTTAATGATGCCTTTTACGGTGCGCCCGCAGTTCTCCGATTAACCCGACAATAATGACTCCACCATTTATCAACGCGAGTACCAAAAAGGTGATCCCTACAATCATTGCGAAATAATCCATCCACCATTCACCTTGCTAGTCGACCGATATGCATTTCGGGTGGCTTCATCCAAAACCATTATCGATTTATTGCGATTTCGCATTGCATATAACATGCATACATAATATATGCAATGCATGATTAGAAAACAAGACGACCTTTTGGGAACGCTTATTCATGACGTTGCCCACGCGCTGCGCCTCGATATCGATCAGCGCGTCAAACCATTTAAATTAACGAGGGTTAAATGGCTGGCTCTCGGAATCATTGATGACCATCCAGGGATCACCCAGGCAGAACTCGCCAATAAACTGGAATTGGGTAGCGCGGCTGTGGGTCGATTGGTGGATCGACTGGTTGAGCGAGATTTTGTCGAAAGGTCGCCAGACCCCGATGACAGGCGAGCGTATCAACTAGAAGTTAAACCGAATACGAAGCATTTATTTGCAGAACTAGACGGAATTTCTGAAGAGATGAGAAAATCTGTTCTGGATGGTCTGAGCAGGCACGAATTGGATGCGCTGAACGCTGGTCTTTCAAAAGTGAGAGATAATCTGCGCAAACTGACGACAACGGGTACAGCCGCCATGATTGTGATTGCTGATAATTTGGCAGCCGCGTCACCTCAGATGGCCATCATCTAATCAAATTTCAAAAAAGTGAAACATAGAATGACCGTGCTTTCAGATATTTACTCCATGGATATCATCGTACCGAAAATTTATCCCGATGACATTCTGGTCGATGCCGCCAGAGCGTTGAACGAATACAAGAGTAATGCCTTAGCGGTCATCGACAAAAACCATCGCCTGGTAGGCATCGTGACAGATCACGACATCATCAAGACAGTTGCTACCCGTCATGAGCAGTTGCAACATGTAACAGTCAAAGAAGTCATGTCAAAAAATGTTGTTACCTGCCGGTCAGAGACCCATTTGACGGATGCATTGCGATTGATGGGTACTCACTCGATTAGACATCTTGTTGTCGTTATGGATGCACAGGTGAAGGCTGTGATTTCGGTTAAGGATATCTTGAGTAAGATCCATTCAGACGATGAGTTAGAGATCAGTGTTTTGAGAGATGTCGCTGCTTCTGTTTTAGTTGCTCAAAGGTAACGATAGCCTGTGCCTGAAATACGCAACAAAATGCGATATTCGCGCGGTCGCGTGTCGAATGAGCTTTGATGTCCATATCAACTACAATTCGCGGTGACTTGTTTGGTGGGGTAACCGCGGCTGTGGTCGCTTTGCCGCTGGCGTTAGCATTCGGGGTGGCGTCCGGCCTTGGGCCGATGGCCGGACTTTACGGCGCTGTAGCGGTAGGCTTTTTTGCGGCAGTCTTCGGGGGAACATCGGCGCAGGTCTCCGGCCCCACCGGCCCAATGACAATTATCGTGGCAGCAGTCGTTGCTCAATATGCTGACCGATTGGAAACCGCTTTTGCGATTGTTTTTTTGGGCGGCGCTATCCAGGCATTGTTCGGATTGCTGCGAGTCGGAAAATACGTATCGTATACGCCTTATTCTGTTATTTCCGGATTTATGTCTGGTATTGGTGTCATCATTATCTTGCTGGAAATTCTACCATTTCTGGGGTTAGAAGCGGTAGGAAGCGCTCCAATTGATGCATTGCTGGCGTTGCCGGTACTTGCCTCACAAGCAAACATTGATGCGTTACTCATTGCGGTAACCTCCCTCACATTGATGATCTTCTGGCCCAAAAATTTAAACAGTATTGTGCCAGCCCCGTTGATCGCTCTCTTGGCCGGGACCTGCCTCAGTCTAACATTAGCGCCTAGCGCACCAATCATTGGCTCGGTGCCGACTGGACTACCAGACTTGCATCTCCCAATATTTTCGATTTTGGACTTGCCCGCGATTATCCAACCAGCATTCGTTTTAGCCTTGCTTGGGTCAATTGATAGTTTGTTAACATCACTGGTTGCCGATTCGATCACTCGGACACAACACGATTCCAATCGTGAGCTGATCGGCCAGGGAATCGGCAATATGGCAGCTGGAATTTTGGGTGCGCTTCCGGGTGCCGGCGCAACCATGCGAACCGTCGTCAATGTGCGTGCTGGAGGACATTCGAAGTTGTCCGGTGTAATACACGCCGCAATCTTACTTGCACTAGTGCTTGGACTGGGTCCGTTAACGGAAAAAATACCACTCGCAGCACTAGCGGGTATACTGATGAAAGTAGGTTGGGATATAATAGATTGGGGATATCTCACACGTGTACATGTTGCACCGCGCGAAAAAGTCGTCGTGATGTTTGTAACTCTTGGGCTAACAGTATTTGTAGATTTGATCACCGCAGTTGCTGTGGGGTTAGTCCTGGCAGGGTTTGTAACTGCCAAGTGGATGGAAAGTGAAGAATTAAAAGGGTTATCAGCCCTGACGCCTGCGAACGATTTGCTCGAGAAGGGGAAATATGTATCTCTGACAGAACGAGTAAACGTCATCTCTCTCAGTGGGAGGTTTTCGTACGCCTCCGCGCGTCAGTTAACGCGGCGGGTGGGGGCGCTCATGTCTGGTTATGAAGTGATCATCCTCGACTTTACCCATGCGGCGGGTATCGATACGAGCGCTGCAATGGCCATTGATGAAATGATTCAATCGGCTCAGTCGCATAAAATCCATTGTGTTTTGGCAGGCATTTCAAGTCCATCAGAAAGGGTCCTGGAATCACTCGGAGTGTTGTCAAAATTAACAAATGCAGATGTTGTTGTGAATCTTGAGATCGGGCTTCGTCGCGCACACGCCCTGATCGATAAACAGCCTGATGTCTTAACTTTGAAAGCTGAACAGTGAAACACAAACTGACCCAACACCCATCACTAAGGACGGCCGTGATGCGTGGGTTGAAATTAAGGTGCCCAAATTGCGGAGCGGGTAGTTTATTTTCATCATACATAAAACCAGTCAGAAAATGCGCAATGTGTGAGGAATGTCTTTGTGATATCAGTACCGATGATGCTGCACCATGGCTTACCATACTCGTTGTAGGACATGTAATAGTTCCCCTGATGGTGTATTCAGCTTCAGTAGACGCCTTTCCAAAATGGGCATCTTTGATTTTGTGGCCGACATTGGCGTTGCTGCTAGCAGGAGCGGTATTACCGCATGCAAAAGGCGTGATGTTAAGCTTAATTTGGGCTGAAAGAGGCTCGGGTTCGGGAGCTGACTGACGCATCGTAATGACGCGGTCAGCGCATCGGTTAGCCCTCAAAAATTCGAGATTAAATCAAAAACAAATGGAAGTGTTGGTCGATCAATCCTCTGTGAGGGACGCAAGATATGCGACTAAATCTCGACGATTTGCTGGATCGGGTTCCCCTTTATACACCATTCGTCCACCGGGTACGACTTTTGCGGGTTCAGCGATATAGGCATTTAACATCGGTCCGTTCCAGACGATACCAGAGTTTTTCATAGCAGTTGAATAAGTGAAATCTCGATGGCGCGCCGCCGGATGGTCGTAGACATTCCACAAGGTTGGGCCGATCCTGTGTGCGGCACCTTCCGTATCTTCATGACAAATAGCGCAAGTCAAAAACAACCGCCTTCCATTTTCCATGTCTGGGGGAAGCTCCAGGCGCTGTTCTGTTGACAGCGTGGGCGCAGGAGGAATGGATTCCGAATTGCTACACGCGCTAAAGAAAGCAAGAGTCAAAAAAAGAATGAGCTGTTTGACCAGTCTCTGGATAAAAAATTTCATCATTCTATCGTTTTCTTACATGTACAGAAATTATTAGGGTCATCCCGGAAGTGACGACCAAGGCTGGCGTCACTTCCGGGACAGTGTTGCGAAGTATCTAGCAAAACCTACATATCCGTGCCTAGTGAGAAGGTATTTCAGCACGCATCCGTATCGTATCGACAAGGGCTGACAGGCTACTACTCATCGATTTTTTGCAGAAACTCGCAACGCTAAGACGGCCAAAGTATTTTGGAGTTGGTCAACCGCACTCTGACCGCTGAACGACCTCAACTGAACGCTGAATGTTGATGATCGAACAATTGATAGATCCGCAAACGACCTATCAACAGAACAACGAGACGTAAAATCCGCGAAAATGAGGTGATGGTACCCAACACCATCACCCCCTTTATATTTCAGGCAAAAAAATCTCGGCCTTCTCAATTACTTGGCACTTTGAGCAAGGCCTTAAGCGGCCTGAATTTGTGTTCTAGGCTGAGTAGCCAGCTCCCAAACACTTTGAAGAGGACTTGGAGGGCCTCTGTTTTGTAAATGACAAGTTCGCGGTACCAAAAACATAACCAATCTGCGGGAACGTGCATTTGAGCATCCAGATCGGGTCCGTGATTGGCGGAAGGGCAGCAAAGATAGTTGGGTAGTTTTTCTCCTTCCTTCGGGCGTTACCATGGGTTGCCTTCTCGCGTTTGGTGATTCGATTGTCATCCACAACATCGACGTTGGGCCAGTTTTATTATTTTTCAAGCGAATAATAATTGATGGTAATATCAGAATAATCGATATAAAATCAGTATCTTGTTAAGTATCAGGTGAAAGTATGGATATTCAGTTGGCACGCACATTCTTGGTTGTCGCTGAAACTAGAAATTTTGTGCGTGCTGCAGATCAGCTCTGTGTCACACAATCAACAGTTAGTACGAGGATAAAGTCACTTGAAGACCAATTGGGCAGGCAACTATTCGTTCGAAACAAATCTGGCGTTACGCTGACGAAAGCTGGCGAATTATTTGGTCGGCATGCTGCAACTCTTGTGCAAGTCTGGCACCATGCCAAGAGCGAAGTCGAAATTCCGGATGGCTTTGCCCATGTGATCACGATTGGCGCTCGGTTCGGATTATGGGATCCGCTTCTATTGAAATGGTTATCTGAAATGAACGCAGATCATAATGATATTGCGATCCGAGCGGAGCTTGGCATGTCGGATACATTGCTCAAGCGCATGGCAGAGGGGACACTGGATATCGCTGTTGTTTATTCGGCAAAAACAATGCCGGCGCTGACAGCGGAGCCGTTGTTCCTGGAACGCTTGGTGTTGGTAACGACCGATGCCGATAACAAGTCTATATTACCTGCAAACTATGTTCATGTTGATTGGGGAGAAGAATTTCAACGAAAATTCAGACTGACTTTTCCAGATCAGATGGGACATGGAATACGGGTCAACCTAGGTGTACTCGGGCTCGAGTTTATAGAGCAAAATGGTGGTGCCGGATACTTTCCTGAACGCCTCGTCCGAACCAAGCTCAACGACAGAGTACTGTCACTGATCCCCGATGCACCCGTGATCACTTTCCCAGTATTTGTGGTGTTTTCTACCAACAATGCCGATCAGGCGATGGATCTGGCCATCAGAAAACTGCGCGCGATCGCAAAGTCACTTATCGGGGAGAGTGTACTCCTCAATTCAGAAAACTAAAAATGGCTCCGCTTCAAACGAATTAATCCAACCAGGATTAACCGTAGTATGGCCAAAAATACGATTTGTAAGGAACTAATTTTCCGTGGACTTCAGCCTGTTTGCAGTTTTGCAAATTATCTGGGCAGTCACAGACGGTGTGGCGTTGACAGCGTCCTTGGCACCTGACTTGTTTCAAGAGCATAATATCGATTATGCCAATATTAACGAGCAATAATATTCATTGGTCAAATGGAGGAACGCTGCTCTAGCTTAGGCAAGGAAATCTTGGTGGAGCCGCTTTGTCGGTCTCCTCCTCGTGTGAAAAGAATAGGAGCAGTCGATGAAACTCTTATCGAACCCCGATGTCGTGACGAGCGCTGAGATTTGGGCAGTGTCCGTGCTGGTCGGGTCGGAGGCTTTCGCGGTTGTTGGCGCAGTGTTCCTTGCCGGGTCGACCATGTCAGGAATCTCATCGTTCGGAAAATGGCTGCCGCTGCTGGTTACGACAGCGGTGGCTGTCGGTTGTGGGGCCTTGATGCGGCACCACGCCATCAGGCAGACGAAAGTGCTCGATCCTGACCTGCGGGATGGCACGGATGAAAAGCCAGCGGCAGCATTGTCCGGGCGAAGTGGCGAAACTATATCACCCGACAAACCACAGGCACCCGATAAGGCAAGAGTTATTATGGATCGGAATATGAATATGCATTTCGCCGAACAGTAATCAAACCGTTTGGGATTCAATTACAGATCAAACACGAAGGAAAGGAATGAGTTGTGTCATATTCTGAAACGGTGGTGCAGGAGTTTTCCAATAGCAAAGAAATTCTGCAATTTCTGCAAATGAAAAATCCGCATATTGCTGAAATTATGTCAAGGTACCGTGCCCTGAATAAAATGATCCATCGGATCGAAGCCGGCATAGAAACTGCATCCGACTTTCGCCTGACGGAACTTAAGAAGCGCCGATTGGTCCTGAACGACGAAATTGAACAACTGATTGTCCACGAGCGATGATGAGACGCAGCGCCAAAGCCCGCAGCACCTGACGCCATCGTAACTTCAACTCATGGAGCCCCTTGGTCAGAAGGGCATTATCGGCTCAGGAAATTCTTGACACGAATAAATTCGCAAGTAGTCGGATGCTGTCCTCCACACGGCGCATGTTGGATCGCTTGGTTGCGAAACGGCTGCTCAGCGTTGAACCAGATCAAGGGGCAAAGACGTTTGTACCGGCGGGGCTGAGAACTGAAGTCTGTCAGGGGCGATCGCGGTCGCCTTCGGACTCGGTGGCGAATGTCCAAAACGCACGGCTGATCTCAAAAGCCCGCGACCCTACCATGCTGCAGCGAGTGAAAATCCGACCTGATATTTCCTAGTGGGACCAATAAGAAATATGAACAATATACTTTTCCTTCTTCCGTTTGGATTGCTGGCTGCGGTGTTCTGGTTCTATGCGGGCAGCCCGCAAAACCCCTTCATGCGGAAATGGGCGGGCAATGTGCTGTTCGTGATCGACGGTGGTAGCCTTCGACTGAACGATGTTCGCCAACGCGTTGTCCTCTGGGGCGTCACAGCGCCGGCGATAGGGGAAAGCGGCTACGAACAGGCAAAACTGTACCTCAGTAAACTGACGTATTGCGAATATCTTGAATGCCGCGAAGTCCTAGTGGATCTGGAGCGCCGGATCGTTGCAAGATGCTATCGCTGGGATGGTGCCGAGATCAACAAATTGATGATTGATAGCGGCCTTTGTCAGGAATGTCCTGAAATAACAAAAGGGTTTTATTCGGCAAGGGCCCAAGCCGGTTAGATTCTGTGTGCGTAAGCCCATTCGGGCTCCTGATAATTATGGAGAGAGTTGCCAGAGAATTTGTGCCCTTGAGAAAATTAACAGGCTCTATCAACCTTTTTACTTCTTTGCTTTTTGTCGATCAACACATCTTGCTGCCATTTGCTCGGTTTCTTGTCGGTGCGGTGAATACAGCCTACCCAACAGCAGGGCCGTTTTTGACCTTCGAGAAGCTCCTCTACAGCCCGCTTGATCCGCTTTATGCGAGTCTTTTCTTGCTTTGCATCTTCAACCCAACAAATAAATTCGTTTCGCGCGATCGGCGTCAGGTTTTCCCAGAGGCTTGTAATTTTTTTTGATTCAGTCAACGCGTTGACGAAGTCAACGGGTAATTCGTGTACCAGACCACCTGAAATGTTCCTTTTCATGCGCTTAAACTATCTAAAACACCTTGCCTGTCAATCACCTACTAATCTGTTGCAAATCGAATTAGCGGCTGTTCTGGCATTCACCGCAAACGTCCGCTCTGGCTGACTAGGATGATCGGTTTACAAGCAACGGCACAATCCGTCTGTTCTTCGCCAAATGGCGACCTCTAAGTTCAAGCTTCGACCGTCTAATTTGGAGTGTAAAATAGATCAAAAGTTAGACTTACCAACCAGTTCCCTGCTATCTTGAAATGCTTAAGCGGTGCCTAATAACGAGTTGATCAATAGTCATGACCAGACGCAAAAGCCATTTGGGTCAAAAAAAACCATTATACCGAAAGGTGAATACAAAGGCGCGAGGCGTACGGCACAAGTTTGGCGGCGAGGCCCGTTGGGATCGAAACAGCAAACTTGGTCAAGATGATCTGCGCTCGCGAGGTTCCATGCACTTGAACAATCAAGGCGACAGCCGACGAGGCCTAGACTACACTCCTCTATTCAAGTTTCTACTTTCTCGCGTCGGCGATGATTGGGACGTAATATACAGTGAGGCAGTCGCAAGATTGGACAAAATCGAACCAATCTTTTGGATGGTGGCAAAAAACGAAGCGGAAAAAAAACCATTTTTCCGCGCAGGCGAAAGTGCATTCTTTAGCGGTCTTTTCGTTGACGCCGAAAACAAATTATCGATGGTCGATCCAAATTTGGGATTCGAGGATATGGAACCATCGTGCTCGTGTTGTACCCATACCTTTAATGGTATCAAGTTTTTGCGGCCATTCTCAACCAATTAGCCAAAACACCTGTAGCTCGCGAACTCAGAAAAGCTTTGGCCAACCCGACAACAATCTTCTCGAGGCCAATGTAACAGACTCCGAGAAGAATTTTAGGCACATCAACTAAGACACGCATCGATATCCAAAACTTAAGAGCAACTTTTCTAAACGACTTTTCGGGGTTTTTATGGTGATCCAGATGTCGAGTTTTGGATCAGCCAGCTTACCAAGGTTGCTGTGGCCAAAGGATTTTGGTTACCCACTCGGCAAAATCCTTAGATTGGAAGCATGAAGTCAAATTGAGAATTAATTCCTCTATGAGCGAAATAAATACATGAGCTTTTCAGGCCGCTGATTGACGATTGAAAGCGCCTCGGATTTCAGAACTTGCTTGACCTGAAGTGCCTGCAATCGCGCAGAAGTCTCCTCAAAATCCGTTTCGACGAGATTGCCGATGCCATCGGCGAAAAGCTGACTAAAATTAAACTTGGTGACACTATTCTGCGAGCTTTCAAAATCAGCCGCTGCATCTCTTGCTGCCTGCAACACGCTTTCAATGTTTACAAGGGCCGTCGTGGCGGATGTTGTGACGTTGATATCGCCGAGGGCAGCGAGAATGCCCCTCACTTTAATTGCGCCCGGAATCTTGATCGCGACGTTCACATCAGTCTCTGGTTTGTTGTTAGTCGAAGTCACATTAGTCACAATTGGGTCAGCCACTTCTGTCAGCTCAATCTTAATACCCTTCAACTTTTGCGCTTTGATAGCTTTGTTTATGGTGCGAGCAACGTCTTTTTGAGTATCGTTTGCACCCACATTGAACGAAACAGTTTCTTTACCAATTTTCAAATTGTAACCAGATGTAACGATCGTTTCAGTTGCGACTACCTCAAGCTGCGGCGAAACGCCTTTTTTTGATTTTATCGTTAGCTCCGTGATTGTGCCGCCCACGACTAATCTAGCGTCTGCCGTTGGAGAATTGTTAGTCACATTAGCCGCATTTGGATTAGCCGCTTCTGTCACGTTGATCTTAATATCCTTCAACTTTTGCGATTTGATAGCTTTGTTTATGGTGCGTTCGACGTCTTTTTGAGTATCGTTCGCACCCACATTGAAAGAAATAGTTTCCTTACCAATTTTCAAATTGTATCCAGATGTGACGATCGTTTCAGTTGCGACTACCCCAAGCTGCGGCGAAACGCCTTTTTTCGGTCTTATCGTTAGTTCCGTCGTGGCACCGCCCACGACTATCCTAGCGTCTGCCGCTGGTGAATTGTTGACTTTCACACTTTCTATTGTGGTATAGATTTTCGTTTGTGCAGCCCTCTGGCTTGAATCGCGCTCGGCCGGCGCCTGAACCATAACAGTGCCGTCGAACAATTTTGATCCCTTGAATTGAGCCCGCTTTATCACGGATTCAATCTGAACAATCAGCTTATCAATTTCTATCTGGCTTCTTGCTGGGTCGATATTATTTTTCTGAGTCGACTCGATCAGCCCTTTGACGTCCTGCAAAAGTACCACCACGCTTTCAGTGGCAGCCCGGGCAACACCGGCAGTAGCCGATTGCAGGTTCTGAGAGTCAGCGGTCTCTTTGAATTTGCTGATTTCTGTCGGTACTGCTGTGGAAATTGCAAACACATCTTTGAATTTAGGTCCTGCTTGATTTGCAGCCGACATCTGTAGTCGTTCGCTCGTGCTCTCGTTGATTCGGAGAAGGGTTTGCAATGCAACCATTGCACTGCTGTTTGTGATGTTAGTAGCCATAGATATCCCCAATCAATCGCGGCAAACTAAAGTTGTGATTGTGGTTCAATACACGTCTTTGAATAATGTCAGGTAAAATAGCTACACTGAGTTTTCGTTGCAAGGTTTAGCCTTTGATAACCATAAAGACGGTGGAGTATTGGAACAGTTCCCGGCATGCGAGCTTCCGTTTGCTGTATACCTGGAGCTTATTCCCTTGCTCACACCGCGCTATTATTCAATCGCACCTGCAATGGCGGCGGCACCAGACCACTGCGCGATACGGTCAGTGTGGTTGAAGGCCGCACGCGCTCAGGACACGGAACATACCAAGGCGTCAGTTCGACATATCTAGCGAGCCTGCGCCCCGGCGACACGGTTCAAGCTGTGGTGCGGGCACCAGGTACGCCGTTCCGGATGCCAGATGATCCTGCTACACCGATATTGATGGTTGGGCCGGGCACGGGGATTGCACCATTCCGAGGCTTTCTACAGTCCCGCCGCGCCGCACACGAAAACGGTGAAAAGCTCGGCGAGGCTAAGTTGTTCTTCGGCTGTCGCCATCCAACCGGGATTTCATTTATGCCGATGAGCTAAGGGCAGCGGCAGCTGATGGCATGTGAGGCGCACACTCGCCCGAATCTATGCCGATAGAATTGGATCTCAGCATTGCCGAGGGCGAAGCTTGGATCGAAACACTTGCTGCCGAAAGGCGCTATGTTATAGATGTTTGGACCGGATAGCGGCGTTGCACATAAAAAAGCTACCTGCCGTTTTCCGCCCTAACTGCACGCTCCATGCATGAAGGTGGCCAAGGAATTAAAATTGGAGTGACTTAAGAATGGATAATTTTGATTACGTGATTGTTGGGGCCGGTTCGGCCGGGTGTACGCTGGCCAATCGGTTGAGCGAGGACCCGGAAGTTTCGGTTTGTTTGTTGGAAGCCGGCGGAACCCATAAGCATTGGTCGGTCCAGGTGCCGGCGGCGTCTCTTCTTAACATGATAACGAAGAAGCGGAACTGGGCGTTCGAGACCGTGCCGCAAAAGGGTCTAAATGGACGCAAAGGATATCAGCCACGGGGTAAGCTCCTGGGTGGGTCTTCAGGCTTGAACGCCATGATATATATCCGGGGTAATAAGGCGGATTATGACGAATGGGCAGCGCTCGGAAATGAAGGTTGGAGCTTTAAAGACGTGCTCCCCTACTTCAAGAAATCGCAACACAGGGAAGCAGGTGAAAATGAATACCATGCCCAGGGAGGTTTGCTGAATGTCGCCAAACTACGCAGCCCGGGGTCGATCAACGAGATTTTCCTGGATGCTTGTGACCAGTTACAGATCCCCAGAAACGACGATTTCAATGGTGCCCAGCAAGAAGGTGTCGGACATTACGAAGTGACCCAAAAAAATGGCGAGCGATGGTCGACCGCACGAGCCTTTCTGGACACCGCCACAGACCGACCGAACTTAACGGTGATCACCAAAGCGTTGAGTGAGAAAGTCTTGATCGAAAAAAGTCGCGCGACCGGCGTCGCATACCGCATCGGCAAAAAAAGCAAGAACGTTTACGCCAACCGGGAAGTCATTTTAAGCGCCGGTGCTTTTGGCTCTCCCCATCTCCTGCTGCTGTCTGGTGTCGGGGCGCAAGCTAATCTTGAACCCCACGGGATCGAGACTGTTCACGATCTTCCCGGCGTAGGGGAAAATTTGCAGGACCATGCAGATTACGTAATTTCTTATGACTCGGATCTGAAAGACAATATCGGGTTCTCGGTCATGGGCGGAATTCGAATGATCGCAGAGGCCTTTAAATATATCCGGACTCGTAATGGCATGTTGAGCTCCAACTATGCTGAGAGCGGCGGTTTTCTTTATACGGATCATACCGAACCATCGCCAGATATTCAGCTGGTTTTTGTGCGCGCCATGGTTGACGATCATGGTCGCAAGCTACATTGGGGGCACGGCTATAGTTGTCACGTTACAGTTTTGCGGCCTAAGAGCCGCGGCCGGATAACCCTTTTGAGCGCTGATCCGGCTGCATCACCCAAAATCGACCCGGCCTTTCTTGAAGACGACCGGGATATGGAGACAATGGTCAGGGGTGCAAAAATGGCGCAACAAATCCTAAAATCCCCGGCCTTCGATAAAGTGCGCGGCAAGCCGTTCTTCGATTCGGGAACGGATGATGAGGGCAAGCTTCGGGATGATATTCGCAACCGGTCAGATACACAATATCATCCGGTCGGGTCGTGTAAAATGGGGCATGACGATTTGGCTGTGGTCGACGACCGGCTGCGCGTGCATGGTCTGAAGGGATTGCGGGTCGTTGATGCTTCGATCATGCCGAATTTGATGTCAGGCAACACAAACGCCCCGGCGATAATGATCGCAGAAAAAGGTGCGGATATGATAAAAGAAGACAATCGACCAGGAACACGTGAAAAAATAGCGGCAGAATAGGGGAAGCCATGAATATATTGAAATCGATACTGGGAAGCATTGCAGTGGTAACTCTGCTGTTGGGTTGCCAGGAAAAGGTCGATCAAACCAAGGGGCCGAAAGAGGCCTCACAGTCTAAATGGGTTTCCGACGCGGTGAAACAAGCAAACCGAGACGTAGAGAAATATCTGGATTTTGGCGATCGCTCGGATTTCGAGTTGGCAGAGCGGGGATTTTTGGGAACGCTTGATGACCCAGTTATCAAAGCAGGCAGCGGCGTCCCGGTATATGATTTTGGCGCTTATGATTTCCTGAATGCAGATGCGCCTGATACAGTCAATCCGAGCCTGTGGCGGCAAAGTCAGCTGGCTGCCAAGCACGGGCTTTTTGAAGTCGTCGACGGGATCTACCAGGTCCGCGGCTTTGATCTTTCCAATATCACATTTATCAGGGGCGATACGGGCTGGATTGTCGTCGACCCGCTCATCAGCAAAGAAACTGCAGAAGCGGCACGCAACCTGGTCGATCAAAAACTTGGTGCATTGCCAATTTCGGCTGTTGTTTTCACCCATTCGCATGCTGATCATTTTGGCGGCGTTCGGGGAATTATAAGCGACGAGGATGTTGAAAACGGCGTTGAAATCATTGCACCTGAAGGCTTTGTGTTGGAGTCTGTGAGCGAGAATATTTTAGCGGGTAATGCGATGAGCCGGCGTGCCTCCTATATGTTTGGCGGGCTTTTGCCGCGGCGCGAAGACGGCCAGGTCGGGGTCGGGTTGGGTCAGGCGATTTCAACTGGCACGCTCGGTTTAATGAAGCCGACGATTGACATTAATAAAACTGGCCAGCGCGTGACGGTTGATGGCGTCGAAATGCAATTCATCATGGCTTTGGGCGCGGAAGCGCCGTCGGAATTTATGTTTTACTTGCCTCGATATAGGGCATTCTGTCAGGCTGAGATCATCAACCATACCTTGCACAATATGCTGACGCCACGCGGCGCCAAGGTACGGGATGGCCGGGTATGGAGCCAATATATCGACGAAGCGGTGTACACCTACGGCGATAAAACAGATGTCAGTTTTGGTTCTCATCACTGGCCGGTGTGGGGGCAGGAAGCCGTTGTCGAACTTTGGGAAGACCAACGCGATCTGTACCGGTATATCCATGACAGAACATTGCACTTGGCCAATCAGGGCGTGACGATGAACGAAATTCCGGATCAGCTTAATTTGCCGGATGCCTTGGCTAAAAACTTCGCCAACCGAGGTTATTACGGCACACTGAGCCACAATTCCAAATCTCAGTACCAGCTGTATTTCGGGTATTTTGACGGCAACCCAGCCAATCTCAATCCACTCAATGTCATTGATGAGTCTATAAAATATGTTGATTACATGGGTGGGGCGGAAGCCGTGATCGAAAGGGCAAAAGCCGATTTCGAAAAAGGGGAATTCCGGTTTGCTGCAACGGCGCTCAATCATGTTGTGTTTGCAGAGCCCAAAAACCAGACGGCGGCTACGCTTCTTGCTGACACTTATACCCAGATGGGGTATTTGGCCGAGTCAGGATCGTGGCGGAATTTTTATCTGACCGGGGCAAAGGAGCTCAGGGATGGTGTGCTGGATTTGCCGCGCACCGAAACCTCTGGGATGGATACGATCAGTGCAATTCCGTTAGACATGTATTTCGATTTATTGGCTGTTCGTCTCAACAGTGAAAAAGCGATCGGGAAAGATATGGCGATCAATTTCGAGCTAACTGATACCGGAGAGAAGGCAATCCTCATTCTCAGCAATGGAACGCTGCATCATCGTATGGGGCGTAGTGACCCTGACGCCAAAGCGACGCTCAGGCTTACGCGCGGGGCGCTGGATAAAATCAACATGAAAACCGCAACCATCGCCGATTTAAGAGGGTCGGGTGATTTGGAAATAAAAGGCGACCTGCTTGCATTGCGTTCTTTCTTCGGCCTTATGGAAGAGCCACCATTCTGGTTCGAGATGGTCAGACCGTAAGCAGTTTTCCTTGGCAATCAGCAGATGGAGGCACATGATAGCGGTGCGACATCAAAGGCCTGTCCGAATTGGCGGAGCGCAGCTTGCATGTGCGGTGGGTTCGGGAAGATGCCTTGCGCCAATTCGGGTTGGTAGGCCACGTAGTATGTACGCGGATTGGATTACTGAGCACAACTGAGCAATCTTACATCGGGCAAATGCTTTTGCGTAGCGTGTAAAATAGCTTCTTGTCTTTATCTTCATTTTCCAAAACGGAGGCCAGACTATCGAGGCGCGCGTCTGATAAGGCTGCAGTTTCGCTAGGGCAGGTGTCAACGGGTCGACAGGCGGCTAATTCCTCTTCTACAATTCGGCTGAATTCAGGCAAAATCGAGATGTCAATTGACAGCCGGTTAAAACAATCAATGGCCTGCTGAATGACCGCCGGATTTTCAACGCCATAATCATTTGCATTGCCCTCAATGTGAAGGTCTTCCGGTCGGCGCTGATCTTGAAAAATTTCGAGAGAATAAGTGACTGAGGCCAAGGCACCAGATGCATCGATAAGACGCTGCCCCAGTTTCTCCATTTCGGATATGTCTAAAACCCGTGCCCGGGTCATGGCAAGATGAATATCTTCCTTTAAAACCGATATTTCATTTTCCGCCTGGACCAGCGTATTGCCATGCCGCAGCGCGTTGTCGTCGGCCAGATCTGCCCACGCAAGGGCTTGCAAGGCGCGCCCGGTTTCACGAATCTCCTTCAAAGAAATGGCCAGCTCGGCATCTGAAAATTCGGGAGGCGTTTCTCCCGCAAGCCAGGCCATTTGCAATGCCAGATGGTCTTGTACCGTTTGTGCCGCCGGTGTGAGCTGCCGGTGAAGATATTCTGGTACTGAACGATTGGCCTTCTTTGCCAGGCTCAACAGAATAGACGCATCGGCAAAGGCATCTGCTGCTGCTGGCCATACTCGGGTTTGAACGCCGAGCATATCTTTCAGTGTACAGTATTCCGCCTCGTTGAGAGCGATCTGACAATTGTCCGAACAGGCCGGCAATTGCGCCGCCACGGCCTCTAATTCTGCCACATAATCATCATGATATCTTGCAATGCTTGTAACCGCAGGACTGTCACAGAAATTTTTGATCTCAAGACTTATCGGATATAAGGCTTGCAAATGTTCTTGTGATTGAATCCCATTAAAATATTTTGGCCATTTGCGATTGAAATTCTGGTTGAATACCGGCGGCCGTGATCACCTTGACCAAACGTCCCATGTGACCACAGGCTGCACAGTTGGCAATTACAGCAGGCACATTCGTTTCGAATTCCGTGTCCACTTCAGACGGTGCACACCCGAAAGCAAAACTCACAAATAAGCCAATACCAATTGTAAAAAATTTTCTTAGCTTGACCATTGATATCTCCATTCAACCCTGCTTTTGGTTTTTGCTCTTTAAAAAACGTAATCTGCCTTCGAAAGAAACCTCAAAGGGTCTCATTCCGTCGCAAATCATACCCTGACAATAGACGGTTTGCTGAAAAAAGTCTTTAGTAGCGCACAGGCGCGCGTCAGGGCCTTTCTGCTGAGCGGCCGCTGGCTGGTTTCCATGAGAAGACCTGGCTGGCACTATTGAACGCTCTGGCCTTCATCGATGGGCTGTGCGTGTCGTCCCGCACGTCTGCGTTCGCCTTGAAAGGAAAGGGCGTGTTCATCACCGATGTCGCAGAAGCGTTGATGTCGGCTATGTGATGGAGGGCTCAGAATGGGTCAAAGCCGTTGAACGAAAAATGTTGGATTGTAGTTTTCCACAACGCTTGCAATCCATTAAAAGGCGTCCATGAGGCTGTACTCCAACAGATCGCAGATCGATACTAGGGTTCAACTGATCGAACTCAGCACCTGCTGTCATGCGGTAAGTATTGTTGCGGAAGTCGCCCATAAAGTCGCGGTTGCCAGGCGCGATCACAAATTGGAAAAATTATTATGGAAGATCCCTATAAGGTCCTTGGTGTCGAAAAAACGATGTCGGATAGCGACATCAAGCAGGCTTACAGAAAGCTGGCCAAAAAATGGCACCCTGACTTGAATCCGGCGGATAAAGTAGCTGAGGCGCGATTCAAAGAAATATCCGCCGCATACAATCTTCTAGGCGACCCGGAAAAACGGGCGAAATTTGATCGCGGCGAAATCGATGCGAGCGGTGTAGAACGGCCTGAGCATCGTTACTACAAAGAGCATGCCGGCGGCGAAGGAGCCCGGCAGTATCGCTCAAATTCTAACTATGAAGATCTTGGCGGGATTTTTTCCGACCTATTCGCACAAGAGCAAGCGCGTGGCGGCCGTGAATTCATGATGCGCGGCGGTGATGTTCGATACCATCTCTCCATCAGTTTCCTTGAAGCTGTCACCGGCGCCAAAAAACGCGTTTCCCTGCCAGACGGATCCTCGCTTGACGTAAAAGTGCCTGAAGGAGTTAGGGACGGTCAAACCATTCGGCTGCGCGGGAAAGGGCAGGCGGGTTTAGGCGGCGGGTCTGCGGGCGATGCATTCATTGAAATCGCGGTGCAAGAACACCCAAATTTCCGACGCGAGGTCGATGATATTATTATCGACTTGCCTATAACCATTGACGAAGCGGTCCTTGGGGGCAAGGTGGACGTGCAGACGATTGGCAAGCCGTTGCGCGTTGCAATTCCGGCCGGTTCAAGCAGTGGTCAATCTTTGAGACTGAAAGGAAAAGGTGTGAACAATAAGATTGCTGGCCGAAAAGGCGATCAGCGTTGCATCCTAAAAATCGTCTTGCCGGCGCAAGTTGACGATGAACTGAAGTCGTTTATGGAAAAATGGCGTGAGGCTCATGCCTATGATCCTCGGCTAGAAATGCGAGGCGTGTGATGTTCAACGAACATGAAGTCTTATTGTATATTGAAGGTGTAAGCGCTGTTCAGCTGGAAATCTGGATTACAGAGGAATGGGTCAGGCCGTCACAGAGCGGAACAGTCGTTGCGTTCAATGACGCTGACGTCGCGCGAATTCGATTAATTGACTTGCTGCACAATCAACTTGAGGTCAACGAAGAAGCTATCCCGATCATCCTATCACTAATCGATCAGGCGATTGATCTCAAAGAAGAGATGCGACTCGTCGCGAGTGCGATTGCTGATCAACCCGACGACGTTCGGTCAAAAATATTAGAGGCGGTACGCGGGAAAAGCGCATTGAAAAGGTAATTTGAGCACACATAAATTCAGACGTCTTTGGTAATACGGAGCAGCCGTCCGGCCCGGACATCCATGATGTGAGAGGTTTAATCTTCTGAATTACAACATCTGCCGGATAGGTGATCAATAAATACATAGTCGTCGCGGAAAGCACCATTGTTGTCAGTATGTAGACCGTAATATCCTGTGTCAGGTTCGCCGCAGCGACGTCGAAGATGTATTGAACGCAACACTCACTGCCGTTTAAGAAGGTATCGTTGCTGGTGGTGGTACAGCTCTTCCAAGCAGGTATTGATATCGTCCGCAAAGCGCTCGAAACTCCGGTTCGTCAGATCACTGAGAATGCCGGTGTCGAAAGGCTCAATCGTGGTCGACAGGATCCGCCCGACAACGGTAATAGATTCGGCTTCTACGAGCAGACATAAACTCACGAGAACCTTATTGAACGCGGGGTAATCAATCTCACCAAAGTAGATCGCTCTGCCCTGCAAAATGCATCCCCAGTGGCCGGCTTGCTGATCACTGCGGAAACTGCTATCGCCGATGCGACCGGATAGGACAAATCCTTAATGATAGGCGGCGACATGCAAGATATGGGAGGAATGGGCTTCTAGCCCTATCTGATTCGTGTAAGGACTTGATCCGGTGAACTATCAAAGTTGACCTAGAAGCTGCCACAAAGGGGTGATCTGAAACAAATGAATCAACATGAACTCACACCAGGCACGCTAATCGACTCGTTTTTGTTGGGTAAGGAATAACCTTTAATGACCGAAGATACAGACCGGCTTAATCAGCGCTCGCGCTTTCGTCTACGGAGAAAAGAGGCTCTGCCACCGATAGGTAGAGAAGCGGAAATTGAAAGAGCTGTCGAGATCATTAAGGATGCCAAAGTTGCTCGGGGCGACTCTTTTCTAGCTCTTACAGGGGACAAACGCTTTATGTGGAGCGACTCTGGCCATACCTTTCTAGTGTTTGCTTCCACCAGACGTGCGTGGATCGCAATGGGGGAGCCTGTCGGACGAGAAGGTGAGCACTTGGCGCTCGCCTTAAAATTCGCCTCGACGGCGCGAAGAGCGAGGGCCTGGGCAGCGTTTTTCGATGTCGGCCGGTCTTTCGTCACTCAACTTCGCGACAGCGGGTTTCATGCTGAAAAAACTGGTGAAAGAGCGATCGTTGACCTTGCGGCGTTCACCATTTCCGGCAAAGGAAAAAAAGACCTGCGATCGGCCCGTAATCTTGCCCAGAAGAATAATTGTCGGTTCGAGGTGCGGCCCCCTGCGGCGCTTGGGTCTTTAGAGATGCCGTTGCGGCGTGTGTCGAACGCATGGCTTGAGCGCCGCGGCGGCTCGGAAAAATCATTTTCTCTTGGCCGGTTTGATCCTGACTATCTCGCGCGCTTCACCTTGACTCTGGTTTATCGTGACGAGGAAATCGTCGCCTTTTCAAATGTTTGGACGGACAATGACTTTGGCACAATGGACCTGATGCGTTATACGGACAATGAGCCCGGCGGTGGAATGGACTATTTGTTTACCGAGCTGTGTCTTTGGGCGCAGTCAAACAGTCTCCGAACACTTGACCTTGGGCTTGCCCCGCTTTCAGGACTGACCCAACAGGAACGCCCGTCAACAGTGGCGCGCCTTGGCGGTCTGGTTTATGCTCACGCCGAGCGGTTTTATGGCTTTGAGGGGTTGCGAGCCTTTAAAGACAAGTTTGATCCGGAATGGGAGCCTGCGTACATCGTGGCGCGAAATCCTTGGCGCGCTGCAGCGGCGGCCGTGGCGGTTGCATCGCTGACCGGCGGTGGTGTTCGAAAAATGTTGCAGCAAACGCGAAGGACATAAAACGCTGTTCGTCCACAAATTGGAGATGTCAATTGACAGCCGGTCTGATTTACAATCCGTCCCTCGCCATGAACGGACATTGGGCGAACGGTTTTAATCGGTGATCCACACCGGCTTGGGGATGGCTATCGCGGCACTTCATGGAGGCAATTAGACGACCAATGTTATACGTTTTATCGACCACCCAGCGGATCGGGAGGCACTTCCCCTTCGTAGCCAGGAAACTCACCTTTCAGGCATCCTGCCCACGCCGTTCCAAGTTTGGTGATGGCCTCTAGAATTTGACTTTTTTGAACCTCCGAATTTGAGCCAGGAACATATGTCCTGATGGTACCGCTCGATCCGTTTGCATATAGAAATTGCGAGACCAGGTCATTGTATTTCATCAAATATTGATTTGAGCATCTCGACTCCTCAGCTCCAAGACCTAGCGCCAAAAACAATGCCGGCTTTGAAATATCAACATTGGTGGGGTTGGTCTGTTTTTTGTCGGTGTTGCCTGTCGTATACAACAAGCCGCTTGCAGCTGGGACAGCTGTTTCCATTTCTTCAATGGTCGGTGGCAGCAAAGTTGCGGGTTCTTGTTCGTTCTCCACAGGATCCAGCATTGCAGCTGCAGACGCAGCAGAGACAGCGCCTAGTGACAGACAAAAAACTCCGCGGCATAGAAGTCTTGCTTTGATCATATCTCTCTTCCTTCGTCGCGCCGGGTTTCATTTCGACTTCTTCAGTAGCACTAGCAATCGAAATTCGCCTTCTGAAGTGGATGGGTCCAAATTAGAGAAAAATCCCATTTGTCGAAATAAATCTCCTGCAAAAGGTCTACACTAAAGTCGTCTCTGATGAAATAGTGCGACGATTTGTTCAAACGCCGATGTGCGCAGGAAAGCGCTCACGCCTGGAAGCATACCTTATCCCAATATTAAGGGCGCGTTCGACACCTTTAAGGGACGGCATCTTTCCGCCGTTGCAATTCGCCATCGAGACCTTCAGGAAAGTCCGATTGAGTCCCCCATTGCACAAAAACGTCAGAAAAAGTAATTTTCGCCTGTTTTGCTGACACCGACTCCGAAAAACTGTTCACGTCCAAGCGGACCCTTGAGCGCCGTTTGCTGAAGCGAATTGCGGCGGGTCATACCGATAGATACGTCATCAGGTAACCACCTTGGAGCATCTGACATCAAGGCAGGCAGTGTGAGAAAGAGCCGTGTTTTGACAATATCGTCCGCGATGTAGGTGATCCCCGGATCCCCAATATACTCTTTCGCTGATGTCCCCTTTAAAGTGAAATACGGGGTACTTAGACTAATATTGTTTTCGTCATCGGTCTCAAACGAGATTCCAGTGCCGTTCAGATCAAAGTCGGCGGTCATGTTGAGTTGTTCGCCCTCCGAATAAATGTAGGCGATGGAAGTTCCCTGATAGTTGTGAAACCCGCTAGAGGCGTTGGTGTAGTAAATACTTGCCTCCACCGTTGCCCGGGCTGACTCAAGCAATCTGAGATCCAGTTGGTGTGAGTGTCCGGTGCCGCGCCAGGCTATATCTCTGTGGAAGGGTTCGTAAATCCAGAAGGCAGGATCGTCGGTGTAGCGCGTGATCGATTGGGATTCAGCGTTTGCAACTCCCACCGAGTACTCAAATCTGCCACGCAGGTCCTTCATACAAGCCTTGGCGAGACGTAATGGACTGACTGAATGCGCGGTCAATGAATTGCGGCAATTTCAGCGGTTTTTCGAAATCATTGTGACTCTTTTGAGGATGAAAAAGTCTTTCAGTTACCGGTTCTCGGATGTCCACTAACAGCCCAAAAGCCGACTATTCCTCGCCAAAAAGCAGACATTGGCCCAACCCTACTTATTTAGAATTATTGCTCTCGCACTTTGATCGCACTTGCTGCTATATGTTGCTAACGACCACAAGAAGGATTCACTCATGCGTCAACTACTCGTCGTCGCTGGACTCCTCTCGATTCTTTCGGGCTGCGCGACTACTCCAGAGCCCTGTACACGGGACTACTTCGCCTACCAAGCAGACGTCCTGCAGCGTGACTTCGAGCGGCGACACAGAGGCGAGGTACGGCGACTTCGAACGCTTCGAAACGATCTTCAGACAAAGCCCGACCTATTTACCGCACTCGCCCTCGTTTCAGCCAAGCGCGACCTGGAGACGGTGGTCGATGACCTGCGCATACGGGTGATCCCCGAGGCCCGCGATATCGCCGTTCGGTGCGGCATCGACGACGCCTTTGACGTGATGATGGACGGGTTCCTCTTGGAGCAAGGCATTGATCCACAGCTTGTAAGGACGCTCGGTTTACTCGATCTGTTCGAAGATCCCGCAATCAAGACAACGCTGGGGCCAGCAGCAGGCTGAAATCAGCTCTGATTGATCAGGGGGCGCTCGGTACAAAAAGCTATCGTAACCTAAGACTTCTGATCGAAATAAACGCGATACAGGAACCTGCCGTCTTCAGTCTCAAATCGTTGCATTGTTAGCAATGACCACCCCAATTGATAAAGGTCAGGAAGCCTCAATACAGTTAGATCATCTGACGGCGGCAAATCGAGTTTAGCCGAGTGTTGTTCTTCTCGTTCGCACAGCAATTGATCTGTCAGCCCGGGTGGAGCGTCGATGAAGGTGGTACATGTTTCAATTTTATCCGCATGCGCTACACCTCAGCTCCTGAAAGCGATTTGGCGGGTGATTTGATCTCATTATTGCAAGTCATTTTTTGGGTATTCGTTTTGATGCTGCGTCAAGGCGTGTAGCACGCGAGCGCGTCGGGGTCGTTCTACCGAGCAGTCGCTTCGCCGATCCAACGCTGCGCCATTCACCAGGGCTCGATAATGCCTTATGGCGACCGTTGGCTGATGCGCCCATTGGTGTTACGTTTAATTTCGTGGAGAGGCGCGATCAATGACATTCAGGATCAGCATAATAGTAGGATTGACAATCACGCTAGTGTGCACGGCGCCCGTATCCGCGCAGGAGCTAGTGTCTGGACAAGCGCTCGAACAGCTCCTCTCCGAATTGCAGATGCCGCTCAATCCGGATGACAGCCCTGAACCGCTCGACTCTAGCGAATACGACCCCGAGGAAGTTTGGCTGGAAAACGATCCGGACCAACAGGCCTATCTCGAGCGACTCGACAATGAACAGGGCGCTCATACTGAACCGAGAGATCTGCCTAGTGTTGATGAGATTCGCGAATTTGCCCGAATTTATCATGAAGAGGGAGAACTGGCTCTCGCTCAAACGCCGTATTTCGCGACGATCCTCACCGATGAGGTATTGGCGGCGCCCGACTGTGGTACTTTCATTCCGATCATCATTCTGTCAATCGCCGGCCAGCTTGATCTGGACGGTAGTCTTGGTTTGCAAGAAGAAGTGGCTGCAATCCTTACCTACAGTGATGATGTAGGTACTACTCTCGCCGAGAAGTTTGGCGAGGATTGGCACGTTGAAATGCCTGAGGGCGCTTTTTTTGACCCGCTTTTACAACAAGACCCGGAACAAGAAGGTGCGTATCCTGAGCAGGAAGAAGAGGCATTTCCGATCAATACGCCTCCGGGTGGGGATCAATCTGAAACTATCATCCGTTCCGATGTTCCGCCAGGCCCGGTCCCCGCGGACCCCTCGCTCAATCAGACCATTGTGCTCGATCCATCGAAAACCTGGACCGTCTCCATCGCCAAACCCCGCAGCGGCGGACCCAAGAAACGCGGAACAAACAGCATGTTTGACGCTATCTGCAAGAAACGGGCGGCATCAGGAGTTGCGAACGTTGAGTATTGGCTGGAACAGTTGTGGGCCAGCTACACCGTTCATAGCGAATTTACGATCCGCTATCAGCTTTGCGGCACGAACGGCATTTCGGAAGACGAGGTGGAGTGGTGGCCGAACAAAGAATATCTGATGCCTGATGGTACGAAGGTACCGCTTAAAAAATGCAAATATTTGTCAAAAAGCTGTGCACCTCAGCACATTCAGATGATCGCCCAGAATATTCTCTATGAACGCAAGATCCTCGGCCAGGCGGGCTTCAAACTGCCGGGCCATTGGATGATTCATGTGCATGGCGGCAACATTTACAACCGCGCACGGTCCTCGGCATTTCTTGGCAACATAACGCTACATGGCCCTGCGCACTATTTCCGTGGACTGCGTAATGTTACCTTCCATGAATACTTCCATGCTGTCGAAACCGAATACGGCTCTGAAGCAAACTACGTTGGGAATGGCCTCAAGACAGGCGAATTTGCCGGCCAAGTGCACGGATTCACGCGGTCTACGATCTGGTGGTCACAGCTTGAAAGCCTCGCGTCATGGGCTGAGCGTGCTCTAGGCGGCGACGGTAAATATCCGACATACACGTCCCTCAAACAAAAGAGCGCCGTCAAGCGCGTTGAAGATGCACGTACACACTTGTTTTGGTCCGTGTACCATCCATTAGAATATGGCTATATGGGCGAACGCTTCGCGGCCCTCGGCAACCGGGCACCGTCTAACTGCCTCGGTTGCGACGGCATCAAACAATATATGAATATTCTCGACAAGTCCGGCTTTACCTGGGTGCAGCAAAGCACATCAGGTGCAACTGTGTTCTTTCTCTCCAACAAACTGAAGTTCAAATGGCGCACTTTTTATCGTGACTTCCACATGGATCTACTGTTCAGCGGTATGGACCGCAAGCTCGGCGTTAGATCTGGTAATTTTCGTTTTTTGAACCGAAAGGCACCGCTGGATCAGATCAAGCCCTGGCCACCGGCCATGCAAACCATTCCTGTAAAGATTAATAGGGATCTCGGCAAATGCTCCTCAAGCAAACCACTCTACCGCCGGAACGCAGGTCAGGTCGGATCGCGGTATGTCCACGTCTTTACGTGCGATGCGAAAATGAGCCCTGAAGGCGCGCTTTATTTTTCAATCCCGCTTGAGAAGGGCAAGGTGCCCGACGACGTCATCATTCGCGCCGTCGGGATCAAGCTCAATCCGGCGGACATGACGATAAATACCAGTGGCTACCGCACACTGCCCGGTCAACGGATCAACGGCAATTTGCAGGTCCATCTGGTCCCGACGGAAGTTGCGGCCGGCACGCCCGTTGATTCGGCCTCCGGCCTGCCGCTCGATTTTCGTACGAACAAGACGCTCAGCGCTTTTGAAAATCGTGAAGCGTACGACAAGGTGACGCTGACCGGTTTCCGGCCAGCATACACATCTGCGACGCACCTGTCAGTGGTCGTTCGGTACCCCTACGCCTTCGGTGAATGGTGGCGGGTTTTGTCGAACCAGAGAAAGGTCAGGCAAACAGATAATTTTGTCGTCCGCCTTGTCGTCGCCGGTTACTGGGATAACTAAAAGCGTGCTTGGGTCGGCATGGTATTTGTCACCGAGATGCGCGTAGCCATCAGCATCCTGACGTAACCAGAACATTTTACAGACCTCGGATGAGGTGTATTCGTGGGCGTAACCAACTGATCTAATTAGAAAACTTTGGTAGTAGCGGAGGAGGGGCTTTAACCCCAAGTATGCGGATTATGATTGAGCTAAGGATCTAAATCACTCTGTCCCAGACCGTCTCAATTTGTCCGATAACTTATTGATAGAGATGAGAAAACAAAGAGCAGGCGCCTCATCTTGTCTCAGCCTAATTCATTCAAGCTCAAGTGTATTTGTTACCCATACGAGTCCCAGGAAATAGCGGGCTAGTAGGTCATGTCCACTCGCATCCAAAAGGCGGACAAAACCCAATGGCCACTATTCGCGCCAAAAACGGTCATTCATCCTTTGGTTGTCAGTGTCCTTATTGCCTTCGGCCCTAGCCACACAAGCAACGCAAAGGATAGAAAGAGCAATCCTACCTTATAGCGGACCCATTCCAGTGGTTGAGGTAAATTGCCGAAAGCATGACCGGTAATTGTTGGGAGGAGCGACCGCGTGAAATACACCGACCAAGCAGAAACGACGCCAACAAGGAATACAGATGCAAGATTGTAAAGCGCGAATAGTCGTCAATCATGATGATAACGGACATTCGCCGCCGATTGTGTGTGTCCCCCCCTTTCGTCAGCCGTGAGTTCCCCATTTCTCCCGTTGCAGACCGATAGATCAATTTTCAGCCATCTCGTAAGGGATACATCGTCAGGACATTTTGTCTGGTGTGTTTAGCCATTGATATATATACTATTGACTCACACAGGACATTTGGAGCGGAATGTATATATTGGTGCGAGTGTGGAGGGAGAAAAAGCATGAGAATAACGACACTGCTCAGTCTTCTGTTGGCCAGCTGTTTAACAATATCTGTACACGTCCATGATTTCGATGCACACGTTGCGTTACCAAATCAGTTCTTCTTCAGCGATACGCTGAAGAATGGTGCTGTTTGCTACTTAGGGCAGGTCGTTCCAATCGAGGTTTCTGCAGCCAAGGTTAAAACAGGTACCTGTGAGGAATTCAAGAACGTTCAATCACTGTCGGCACAACATGCCTTTTCCGACCGATCCTTCGCACTACATTTTGTTTCTCTGTTAACCTCCGGCGATCTCGCAAATCACATCATGAGGTTTAAGAGGTTTGAGTTTGACGAAGTAGTAAATGGCAAGGCGAACATTAAATTCGACCGGCCACGCGATGTCTTTGTTTATAATGCAGGGATTCGTACTCTAACCGCTGAGGGGGAGCGCGTTGCTCGGCAACTGCGCTACTGTCGTTCAAAAACGGGAGCAGGAATTGTCTGAAGCAGAATTGCACGAATTGCTAGTCGGTTCTCGCGAGATAACCCAGGCAGTAATGGCTGCTTTGATCACTGTAAACTTTTCGATGATCGCTGGCGTTTATTATTTTGTCAGCAGATCTGGAATTCGAACGAAAATCGCTTGCGTCTTACTTTACTTGATCGCAATCGGTGTGTTGTTTGTGGCGCTGATGATCGAACGTGATGTTTTGATTCATGTTGTTGAGACTCTCGAGCAAATGCGGGCAAACGGCGAGAGGCTTACTCCGGTTAGTGAAGGATTACTGGATAACCCGATCGCGAAATGGGGAACGATATTGATGGTGTTCATATGGTCGCTTGCAAGTATGGGCATGTGTTACTTAATATTCTTTTATAAGATCCAAGTACCCATCACGTTTAAACCTTTAGCCGATCTGAAGGAAAGTTAACGGGATCTATAGTCCTCATCAGTAAGCAGAACAAAGCGAATATGCCCCCCAGAGCCATTCTTTATTTTTGTGATCGAGTTATGGCTTGGGCTTGAGATTTTCTATAATCTTGGCATCGACCCAGTATATATCTACTTGTTTTTCACCGTTTATACGTTCCCCCGAACGCCGATCAAAAAAGAGAAACTTTCCGTCGGGTGACACACTCGGATAGTTTTCGGCTTCGGTGGTATTTATCTTGTCGCCTAAGTTAATGGCAGGGCCCCATGAGCCATCGGTCGCGCGATGACTGATATAGAGGTCGGACGTGCCATATCCGCCTTCTCTTCTGCTATCCCAGATGATGTAGGATTCATCAGGTGCGATGAAGGGGTGGGCATTGTAAGTGCCAATGCCAAACTGCGGGCCCAATGACTGCGGTTGTTCATATTTGCCATCTATCAATCGTGAATAGCGCAGAGGAGTGTCTAATTCCGGGGTAAAGGTATCAAAATAATATGTGCCGTTGGACAGCGCCGAAAGCCGCATAATGTCGATGTCTTTGAAAGGTGCGCCGAGGCTCTTCAGCTCCGACCAACTCGCGCCGGTGCGCTCCATATATTCTGTTTTAAAATAGAACCTCATCCCATCGGGAGAGATAGATCCTTCACTCACTCCTTGTTTGAGATGAGCCTCCTGCCATTGACTATTTTTGTATTCAATGACTGTCAAAACATTGGACTCAGATTCCTCACCAAGCGGTCTCCGGATGAAATAAAACTCATTCATACCCGGCGCAAACATGCCCTCGATTTCACGATTATCTTTTGTATTTACAATACCGGGCGCAAAAACTTCAGGGATTGAACCGGGAGGCTCCTGTCCGAGATAAGGACCTTCAAGAACTGAAATGTCATCTTGGGAATGGCTGTCAACCGTTTTACTCGTCGCGCAACTCACAACAAAGAAAGCGGACAACAGAATTATGGATGATGAAAAACGCTTCATGCTATGTCCTTTTTTATTGAGGTTTACATCGAGCCATTCTTTATTTTTGTGATCGAGTTATGGCTTGGGCTTGAGATTTTCTATAATCTTGGCATCTACCCAAAATATATCGACATCTTCGTAGTCATCTGAGCCCATATTTCTACTGAAGAAAAGGTATTTTCCGTTGGGTGTAACACTCGCTGACGCCTCCCATGTGTCAGTATTTATCTCATTGCCCAGATTAACTGCAGCGCCCCACGAACCATCTTTCTGTTGAAAACTAATATAGATATCTGAATCACCATATCCATCTTCTCTCTTGGCATCCCATAACAAATAGGATTCATCAGGCGCTATAAAAGGATGGTTCAGATAGGTCCCTGTATTGATTGCTTCGCTCAAGGGTTTGGGAGTTTCATATTTTCCATCCACTAATCGCGAATACCGGATAGGAAAGTCCAATTGATCTTTGTTGAAGGTATCAAAATAATAAGTTCCGTTTGCGGAAGCCGTAAGACGCATGATTTGCAAGTCTTTGAAGGGAGCCTCAAGTTCTTTTACTTCTGACCATCCTATCTCAGCCCGTTCTTTATAACGCCTGCCCAAATGCATGGTCTTACCATCGGGGGAGATGAAAGGTTGCCCGACCCGAGGTGAAATTACTGACTCTCGCCATCCGTCTTCTTCATTTTGAAAAACTGCAAACGAAGCTTTTTCATACTTACCGCCGTTTCTGAGGAGATAGAATTCTCTCAGATCTGGTGTGAAAGTGCCGCCGTATTCCCAGTGCTCGGTCGAAACTATTCCTGGTGCAAATCGTGCAGGTGTTAAGCCGGGAGGCCTTTGTCCGAGATAGGGACCTTCAAGAATAGGCTTTTCATCTTGAAGCTGACAAGCACAGCTCAAAGCAACAACGGACAAAAGAATTGTAGATGATGAAAAACGCTTCATGATATTTCCTTTTTATTGTTAAAATAATCACTCGCTTTTAGTGGAAACAACCATTTTATGTGGTTCTCGTGGATCAACGCGGCGTCGGCGGCTCCAATCCCCTGCCGCTAGCGCCGACCGCTGATCTCTTATATCCGCCCCTCGATCTCCCATGTTCCAGTCTGAGCAAAGCCGAGGTGATTTTCATAGAATTGAAGAGTAGCTAGCATATCGTCAGTAAACAGACTTGGTACGATAGGCCCGCGCTTTTCCATGTAAAACTCCGAATTTAAAAACACCAATCCTAACATGTGAATTTGAGGATGGTAGCGGACTGCGAAAGGTTTTTTAAGAGCTAACTATCCGCTTGTCCAAATTGAGCTGTCAGATGTCCGAGGGTGAATATGTGCCTGATGGGCGGGGCGGATTTTACATCCGTCTATTCCTCGCGAATTACGCAACAGATGGACTTCAAGGTAACCCGCTGGAGAACTTACATATCGCAAAACTGAATATATTTGAGAACCGTTTGTCCGAGACATATTACCGTCAATCCGTGAACATGGCACAACAGGCCTTACTGGTGAAGCGCGAAGAGGTCTTCGGCGGTGCCGCAGGGCGGCGGCGTTGGTTCGGTCTGAAACAGGTCGAACAGATAACGGGCGAAATCGTCTATGCGCCGCACATGATCACAGGTGAGGTGAATTTTTTGCAAGTTTCGGCAACAGTTCTCCTCTTCGAAGAACGCCCGCCGGCAGCGCAACGCAGGATCCGTTGTGAACGCTTCCATCAATTGACTCAACCAAAAATTGTAGCTATTCGATTCATAAACCATTAATTGAATATTAGTCTTATTTACCTACTCGAAGATGAGGAAGAATTGCTAGAATCGGCATGAGTCTGTTGTGCGGGACGGACGATCGCAAAATGGCGCACCCAGCTCAGGTCTTAACGCCTGACGGCCCGCAAAGAGAACTCTATGAGTAAGAATTCAACTAATATGCAGACTATCCTCTTGGAGGACGTTCTCGATCTGACGGTCTCAGCACAACTTGTAGATTCCCTCCATGCGCACCGCGGCAGTAGCCTTCGCTTGGATGCCTCGAGGGTCGTGCAGCTGGGAGCTCTGTGTCTTCAAATTCTCTTATCAGCTACACGGACATGGGCCAGCGACGGAGTGGATTTGAAGATCATCAACTCGTCGCCAGTTTTTTTAGATGGCCTAGAAGGCTTTGGTATGACCGCTGTCGAAAATGTCAATATGGAGGCGGATCAATGCCACTCAATATCCTTGCTGTAGATGATTCACAAACCATGCGGGATATGTTGGTTCTTGCACTGGCAGGAGCAGAATTTAATGTGACATTGGCTGAAAATGGGCTGCAAGGGATTCATGCTCTTCAAAAGATGAACCCAAATGTGATCATTACTGACATCAATATGCCTGTTCTTGATGGGTTTGGCTTCATTGAGCGAGTGCGTAAGGGTGACAAGCTTCGCGCTGTACCGATCCTCATACTGACAACAGAAAGTGCACCGGAACTGAAACAGCGCGCACGTAACGCCGGTGCAACCGGCTGGATTGTTAAACCTTTCGATAAAGTCAAATTGATAAGTGCGATACGCAAAGTCGCAGCGTAATCCTTCTGGAGGGTATCCAAGTGGATACAATGGATGAGATAAAGCAGACTTTTTTCCAAGAGTGCGAAGATCTGTTGGCTGAACTGGAAAACGGACTCCTCATGGTCAATGAAGGGTATGGTGATTCAGAGACCGTCAATTCTATATTTAGAGCTGTGCATTCTATCAAAGGCGGTGCTGGTGCATTCGGCCTCGACGAACTGGTCGATTTTGCACACGCTTTTGAATCGATACTGGATGAAGTTCGTTGTGATCGGCTAGAAACCACCGGCGAAGTCCTGAAAGTGCTGCTTCAATCAACCGATGTGCTTGCCGACTTAGTCCAAGCGGCCCGTGTTGGCGAGAAGTGCAACACTGAGCGCACTCAATTCCTGGTAAAGGAATTAAATCTACTCGCCAGCATACCCTCGAACAAAGAAACAGTGGACACACAAAGGCCCCAAGAGGCAATTGATGAAAACGGACTAGATTTTCAACCAGTCGCAATCGATCTTGATACCTGTACAGACGGTGACGCGTCATCATTGCCAAGTAAGAAGATTTTTGAGATCGCGTTTACGCCAAAACCTTCCTTATATTCTAGTGGAAATGAATCCGCACTGATTTTACGAGAATTGTCCCAATTAGGAGATCGAAAGATAGAATGTGATATTTCTCGCATTCCAACCCTAGACGCAATCGATCCAGAAGGTGCGTACCTTTCTTGGTTTATAAAGCTCGAAACCGATGCAGACGAACCAGCCATTCGCGAAGTGTTCGAATTCGTTGAAGGCGAGTGCGATCTGACTATCAACCACGTAACAACAAGTCCCCTCACTGAAGAAGGGGTTGTGCCAGAAGCACAAATAGAGCGCCAAGAGCAGCGTGAGGTTGTCGAGGGTCGCAGCCCAGTAGAAACTGAAAATCAGCCTACACAAACAAATAGCAAAGTCCTTACGGCACCAAAAGCCGACGAACAGCCGGATCGCAGGACCTCTGGGTCACCGGCAACGATACGGGTAAGCCTTGAGCGTTTGGATCGGCTCCTAAATCTTGTCGGCGAGTTGGTCATCAACCAGTCAATGATAGCCCAATATACCCTTGTGCCGGGGGAAGCAAGCGGCTCGGCAGTATCAGCCAAGCTTGATGAGGTCGAACAATTAACCCGGGAGATTCAGGACTGCGCGATGACAATCCGTGCACAGCCTGTTAAGTCTCTGTTCCAGAGAATGTCTCGAATTGTTCGTGAAGGTGCTGCTTCGACTGGAAAATCAGTACACCTTATAACGGAAGGAGAAGCAACAGAAATTGATAAAATCGTTATCGAACGCTTAACTGATCCGCTTATGCACATGATCCGTAATGCTGTTGACCATGGCTTGGAGACGCCCGACAAACGACTTGAAAAGGGCAAGCCGGAACAAGGTACAATTCGCCTTTCTGCTGCGCATCGCTCCGGTAGGATAGTGATCCATGTTTCGGACGATGGTGCAGGAATAAATCGTGAGCGTGTTAAGCAGATTGCCATCGACAAAGGTCTAATTCCTGAAGATGCTCAACTGACAGATGCTCAAATTGATAGTCTGCTTTTTATGCCGGGATTTTCGACCGCTACAGAAATATCAAATATGTCTGGCCGCGGAGTCGGAATGGATGTCGTAAAGCAGGCGATTCATGCGCTCGGTGGTCGCGTCTCGCTCGTGTCGAGGCCCGACCACGGATCTACATTCACCATCAACTTACCATTAACGCTGGCGGTGTTGGATGGCATGGTTGCACAGGTTTCCGGCCAGACAATCGTCGTACCGTTGTCGGCTATCATCGAAACCCTGCAACCGAAGCCACACGACATCCACGGACTTGGTTCGACCGCGCGCGTTTTGTCAATTCGCGGAGAATTCCTACCCATCATCGATCTTGGCCACGAACTGGGCTATTGTGAAGACCAGCAGGATCCCTTGAAAGGTGTTGTTCTTTCTGTGGAAACACATGAGGGCAATCGTTGTGCTCTACTGGTGGATTCAATTCAGGATCAACGCCAAGTGGTCATCAAAAGCCTCGAAGACAACTATGGCTCTGTACCGGGAATAGCGGCCGCTACAATCCTCGGTAACGGCTGTATTTCGCTTATTCTCGATGTAGATTCAGTTGTAAATCGAAGAGCTGCTGCATGAAAAAATTCCCACTAATGAGGTAGAATATGTCAGATATCGATAACATCGAGAATATGGATACTTCCGAATTTCTTGCCTTCCGCGTCTGCGGTCAGGAATATTGCGTCAATATAATGTCCGTACAAGAAATACGTGGCTGGAGTCCGGCGACGGCGTTACCGGAAGCGCCAGATTTCATTCGCGGAGTGATCAACCTACGTGGTTCTGTTTTACCCATTATTGATCTCGCAATTAGACTAGGGCTGGAAGAAACAGATCCAACAACAAGGCATGTTGTTGTTATCTTACAAATACGCAATCAGATTGTTGGGCTCCTCGTCGATGCTGTGTCGGATATTCTAACCGTTATGCGTAGTATGATTCAGGCAACCCCAGATGTCATGTCCGACAATACGAAATCTTTTATTTGCGGCGTATTGGCGATGGAGGGGCGCATGATCAGCCTCGTTGATCTTGATCTTTTTCTACCAGAAACTGCGGATCTTAAACCATGAGAAATGCCCTCATCCGCGGCAATGGTCCTAAGTTAACGATCGGCACGCTCAATGAGAGTTCGCCGTCGGATGTCACAATGCAACGGAAAGCATCCGCTGTCGCTATTCACGGGTCAAACGAGAAAACACTGTTTGTGTACGATAGGCTAGTAAAATACCTGCGCAGGAGGAACCATAAGTATGTCGCTTAAGGAGCAACTTAAAATAATGGTTGTAGACGATATGTCCACGAGCCGGGGGCTTGTTTTAAATGCGCTGCAAGCAATTGGTTTTAAGAAGTACACATTTGAAAATACGGGTGCGAAGGCATTCAAGGAAATATGCACAAATCCCGTACATTTGGTGATTTCAGACTATAATATGCCTGAGATGGATGGGTTGCAGTTACTCCAGGCTATTCGTGAGTACAAGCCAACCAGTAGGATAGGGTTTATCTTGCTGACAGGTAGCGCCGAAGCTGGGTTAATAACGCGGGCTGGCAAATTGGGCATGAACAACTATCTCAAAAAACCATTTCAAACTCTGGATTTAAAAAATTGTATTGAGAAAGTGGTTGGCAAGCTATAGGAATTTACACTATTTTTACCACAAAACAGGGCATACAGAATAAAAAAATGGGAAGAGGGATGGTCCATGTCTTCACCAATCGCAAAAGGTCTAAGGCATTGTAATGTCTGAGATAGATTCCGAAAATTGTTCAGATAACGCTACTTTGCCCGCAGCAGAAGTGTTGCGCCGAACTGCTCGCGAACTACGTGACCTAACTACCACAGCAGATCAGTTGCAAGTTGCCCTTAGCAGTATCATCACTGAATCGAGCGAGCAGACATCGAACCAAATATACGAATTGCAGCGACTTGACTATCTGAAGCAGTCTGTCGATGAGATCTCCAACTTTCTGCAGCGCCTAGCAAGCGATACTCCTGGAGATTGGAAATACGATGCAATTGCCGCCGTCGATGAAATAAAGTTAACCGCTCTTGCCACAAGATTATCGAAAACGGACGAGACTACAGTCAATGGCGATGGACTTGATGATGTTGGAAAGTGCGACCTTTTTTTGTAGGGAACGGCACCGTTTATTTAAACAAATTTGTCTTCGAGGTTCTTAGCCAAGCGCATCCGTGCATCAATACTGTGGTTAAACCGAATACCAAACCCACCGTTGAAACCGCGAACAACTGTGCAAGGAATGACGCCGAATTCACTGGATGTCATGGTATAATTGCCACCAATAGATAGTTTCATAAAAGTCCAGAATGACGCACCCGTAGCAGATATATCAATCAATTCTCCAGAAGCGCAGCGCTTATGCCCTTGAACAATATCAACCCGTCCTTGCGTCCGATACCGCGCCGATTCTCGATGCCGTACGGATAATAAGCTGGTCATTGTTGAGTACTCATGCCTGTTCGCCAGATGCATGTTGCCGGATGCGGGGACAACATTATTGTGTGATAAATTTCATTTGTTGTAATGGCCATTAGACGACGTGTTTTCTTTTTTCAATCTGACAAAGAGTGAGTATTGCACTTGCTATGTGAGTCAACCCTAACTGTGTTTCAACGGCACCGATTTCGTGCGCGGCACGTGGCATCCCATAAATGACTGAAGTACTCTCATCTTGACCGATCGTGTATCCACCCGCATTTCGAATCGCCAGCAACCCATCGGCGCCATCGCGACCCATACCAGTCAATATCAGCCCGACTGCTCGGTCCGCAAAATTCGCAACAGATTCGAACATAACGTTTACTGATGGAATGTTTCCCAGTCCTTGTCGATCTTCAACTAAGCGGCAAACAGGCCTAAAGCTACCAGATACTTCCAGATGCGAATTACCTCCTGGTGCAATGTATATGTGACCAGGGAGTAGCGGTGCTCCATTTTGAGCCTCAGAAATTTCAGGTGCGCATAATTCGTTCAATCTTTGAGCAAAACGCTCTATGAAATGCCCAGGCATATGCTGCGTTATGAGTGTTGGTGGGCACTGGGCAGGAAATTCTGACAAGATTGTTAGCAGTGCCCCCACACCGCCGGTCGATGCGCCAATTGCGAGCACACGATCATTGGCTACATAACCAGATAACCGTGCGATACTGGTATTTTCCTGTAGCCAACTCTGCGGATTTGCTTGTGCTGCAGATTTGATTTTTTCGGCAAGGCCCGACAGTGCATTCAAGTGGTCATTGGTGGGTTTTCCGATGCACTCAACGGCTCCGAGGCTTAGAGCATCAATCGAAGTGGCAGTTCCTTTTTGAGTTAGATTTGAGATTAGAATTACAGGTGTAGGCCGTAAGCGCATGATTAACTCAAGGAAGCGCAAGCCACTCATCCGAGGCATTTCAACGTCAAGGGTGATCACATCGGGTGATAATGCTCTTATGGCCTCTCGAGCCTCATAAGCGTCTCCCGCCTCACCGACAATCTCGATTGTCGGATCGCGTCGTAGGACGGCTTTGATGATCGCTCGGTATGTTGGTGAATCATCAACTATGAAAACACGGATTCGATTCATTTTGTTCTTTCTCGATTAATCAAAATTCCTGCCAGTCGTCGTCATCTTCACACATTTCAGATTTCAACGAGGCCGAACCTTGGGAAGTTGCGTATGTAACTGCTCTTTGCTGCTGTTGGGCAATTGTCATTTCTTGGCGAGCCGAAAGGGTCCTTCGCTCTGGGAGCCGGACGCATTCGTGGGGCGTTGAGGTTATGTGAAACTTCTTGACCAAATCAATAAGCGTCTCTGCCTGCTGTGTGAGGCAGTGGCACGCAGCTGTCGATGCTTCCACCATGGAAGCATTTTGCTGGGTGACATGATCCATTTGATTCACAGCGACATTAACTGCTTTCAAGCCATTCGCCTGTTCCTGCGTCGACGATGCGATGTCGGCAACAAGTCCGCTAATATCTACGACTTTGTCAATCATCTGTTGCAAGGCGTTCTTTGCTTGCCCGACCAGATCAACACCAGTTTTGACCTGTTGAGAACTCGTGGAGATCAAACTCTTAATCTCTTTGGCGGCGTTCGATGATCGCTGAGCCAATGCACGAACCTCAGAGGCGACCACCGCAAACCCGAGTCCTGCGTCTCCCGCTCGGGCAGCTTCGACACTGGCATTCAAGGCAAGTAAGTTAGTCTGGAAGGCGATTTCTTCGATAACGCCAATAATCTGCGAAATCTGGCGTGATGAATCTTCGATCTCATTCATTGCTGACACGGCCTGACTGACAACTTTGCGGCTAACCTCTGCGTTTTCGCGCGCCTGGGATACCACGACGTAAGCCTGATTTGTGCCCTCGGCAGCTGCATTCACTGTTTCTGTAATTTGCTCAAGAGAGAAGGCTGCTCCTTCAAGTGAAGCGGCTTGGTTTTCCGTTCGTTGTGACAAATCATCCGCAGATTGACTGAGTTCGCTCGCTCCCGACTTTATAATAATAGTATTGGAAATGATCGCCTTCATTACATCATGTAATTTAGCGACTGCCTCGTTGAAGTCAGAACTAAGTTTTACGTGTTCACCGGTTGACCCTATTTGGGTTGTGAGGTCACCGTTCGATAATCTACATAATCCTTCAGCTAGCGTAGCAACAATCTCCTCTTGTTCTTTGGTTACCGCGGCGAGGCTCAACTCTTTCAGACGGCGTTTTGTTTCAATTTCCGTGATATTCTTGGCAAGCATGACAACCCGGTACGGATGCCGATCCTTATCCCTTAGCGTGGTGTATACGGCATCAACCCACACAACTTCGCCACTTTTGGAAACAAAACGACATTTGTCTGCAAAAAAGCCATCTCGTCGCAAATTATCCCAAAACCCTCCTTCGTCATCAGCCGCATCTACGAATAATCGATGATGGCAGCCTTTAAGTTCGTCCGCTGAATATCCCATCGTGCTTAGAAATAGGTCATTTGCGCTGATAAGTTCTCCATCCGTTGTGAATTCTGCAACGGATTGTGTGATATCGGTTGCTGCAAAGACACCGTCTTGCAAGCGTTGCTCTGTAACTGCACTCCAGGCGAGTATGTTACCAACGTACTTACACTCTTGATCAAAATAGCTGGAAATACATACTTCAAAAATTTCATTACCAATGTGTATGTCAACAGAGTGAGGAACAGCACGGGGTTGGTCGAGGAAAATATCTTTTTGACCTTGATTTAGCATTATCAGGTCCATGTTCGAACCAAGTAAGCTTTCAGGGTCGAATTCCGGATCCACTTTCCTAAACGCATCTGCGTGTGTTTGGAAAAAAGTCATTCCAGATGGATTGATCGAAGTAATCAAAAAGTTTTGGTCTGTGATCAAACATGCGTCAGGCGATCCGGCAAAGAATGCATCCTTGAATTCCACCAATTCATCCGAGTGCTTAGCTTCTAACTGTTCCCTTAGTTGGTTAAGGGCTGTTGCCAGTTGTCCGATTGCATCTTTGCGATCCAGACCGCTTATCGAGACACAATATTCCCCTGCAGCCATGTTCTGGGCTGCATTTCGAAGCTGATCTAGCAATCTAAAAATGTTGCGCCTAGCAAGAAAAATGTAACTTGCAAATATTATCAGGCCAAGCAGTCCTATGCCTGCAATCCACGAAAAGCCCGTAACATGAGCTTCGCCGTTATCTTGAAAAGCAAGAGCGGGCTCAGGTCCAGCTATAGTCCATAAGAATAACGATAATATCGCTGAGATCACTATTCTGCACATAATATCCATGTAAGGGTTCCGCTAATAAACAACTAAATTCCGGTAATATTGAGGTCCTCTGGATCAAACAACATTTGGATTCCACTCGATATTCCTAATGATTAGCGCATCGGCTCAACTTTTCTTCAACAATCCGGCGAGCAGTAGATTCGAGACGGATCGCAGCTTCGGACGCATGCATAATTAGCTGGTAGAATCACAACTATAGCGAGTAGTTTGTGATCAATATGGTAAACAAAGAATTTAGAAACACAGCTCAAAATATGCGCCATTAAGGCCGCAGACCTACCCAATTGGCCACAATCAGCCAAATTAAGGGGGAATAGCGGCGAGGTTCATCGATTTTTAGCGAGCTGAAGTATTAACCAAGCGTTGACGAATACACGGTAGGGTTGAGAACGTGAAAGGGAGAACACGTTTGACTGAGGTGCATTTAGGAGAAGCAAAGTGAAGTACAAGAGTAAAATGCCCGATTTTTTGAGTAGTGTCTTTCTTTCAACAATCGCATTCTCAATGGCGACTGCGGCGGCAGAGGTAACTGATGCGACCACCGATGAGGCGACCAACGCTGAATCATCTATCGCAACGATCCCAACGGACCCTGAACGACCAAAACTAATCAAGCAGGTCACCCCTATGTATCCGCGCGCGGCGCAACGGCGTAGTGTTGAGGGTAAAATCACCCTAAAAATATCTATCGATGATGCTGGCAAGGTAATAGACGTTGAAGTGCTTGAATCCGATAGACCGGGTGTATTCGACAAAGCTGCGATCACTGCCGCTGAAAAATGGGAATTCGAGCCGGGCAAGCCAACTAATGACTTTACTCAGATCCTGAATTTTCAATTAACAAGCTAGCGGGGCGAGGCCTATCCGCAAAAGAGGTAATGCTTTGTCCCCATCTAGTCGAGAGGGATATTTGAGGAACGATAATTCATAAGGGTAGGCAATGAAATTCTGGTATACCATCCGTGTACGTTTGTTGAGTGCTTTCGGTTTCGTTGCGCTCCTGACTACAGTGGCAACGGTCGTTTCGTTGATTGCGCTCGATTCAACAGCAGAAGCGGTTAGGCAAGTCAGCCAACAACACCTGCCTGAAACGTATATTGCAAATGGCCTCTCCACCCTGAACTACAGAATGGCTGATAAAATATCCGATCTGGCAACATCGCCTAATGATGTTGCTCGTCAACGTAATTTTGTCCAATATAATGAATTATTTTACGAAACCAAAAGTGAGATAGAATCCCTCCTTGCACTAACCGAAAATCCAGAGAAAGTTAATGATTTAATCTCTTCCAGATTGCAACTATTATCCATTGCAGATGCAGTCAACACGGCGCAGCAAAAATTTCTTGAATCAAAAAGCCAGCGCGAAGGCTTGCTAAAAGAAGCTCATATTGGAAGGGAAGCGCTACAATTAGCTCTAGAACGAGCAATCGACGATGCTGATGAGCTTGACGTCGAGACCTATTTGCGTACCGGCCTTGCTGCAAATTTGATTGCTGCAAGTTATGCCGAGTTAGCGTTCGCGGACACACCAGAAGCCGTCCAAAAAATCCAAGATAGGGTGGCCGAGCAAGCAGATGAAATTTCTATCAACATCGCCCTGTTGGGCAAATCAATGCCTGAAAACGTTGTAGAAAAATCGAAATCATTTCTCTCTATTAGTGAAGGTGATGGCGGGCTTTTTGCTATGCGCTTGCAAGAAATAGACGCTCTATTTGCGGCAAAATCTGCACGTACAAAAGCGGAAAAAATTAGTAACACCGCTTCCGATCAAATAGATGTATTTGTGAATGATATTCGCCAGGTTGTCGAAGAAGCCGCAATGTACACGACCACTCAAGCGCAAGGATTTAAGGTCAGCTTGTGGTTTGTAGCGGTTTTGACGATCCTTGCATCTGCCGTTGTTTGTTGGCTTTATGTGGCCCGTGACCTCCTATACCGAATCGGTAATCTCAGTACCGTCATGAAAGCTGTTTCCAAAGGTGACCTGTCCGCCCAAGCCGATAGTCTCGATACACAGGACGAACTTGGTGAAATGGCCCGAGCTCTCGAAGTGTTCCGTGAAAATGCAAAGGATATGGTTCGATTGCATGCAGAAAAAGCGATTGCGGATGAGAAGGCTCAGGAAAAGGAAAAAGCGGAGCGCCAGCGTGAAGCGGATAGAGAACAAGCTCAACAGGATCTCGCGAACGCTGAACGCCTTCGGAACGAGCAGGAACGCCGTGTAATGATGAGCAGGTTACGCAGTGCATTTGGCGCAATGGTCAAGGCCGCGGGTCGTGGCGATTTTTCAGAGCGCGTGACAGAAACTTTCGAAGATCCGGAACTTAACGAACTGGCTGAAGGGCTGAATACTCTCGCAGCAACAGTTCAAGATGGTCTCGCGGAAACCCGGCAAGTATTGGCGGCAGTCGCGAAATATGATTTGTCATTTCGAATTGAAGGCCAATATGAGGGTGAGTTCGAACAACTAAAGGATGGTGTTAATGCGACTGCGGATAACCTGACTGAAATAGTTGGTCAGTTGCAGTTTTTAGCGGTCAATCTTCGTGAAGCAACCGGTGAACTTCTAGACGGCGCTGATGACTTAACCAGCCGCACTTCGCAGCAGGCGGCCAAAATAGAAGAGACATCATCGTCGACAGAACAGCTTGCCCGGTCAGTAAAAGAAAACGCGGACCGAGTAGTCCAAGCCCGGTCGTGCACTTTGGCCGCTAACACGATGGCCGAAAATGGCGGCGTTATCATGCATGAGGCGACACAAGCGATCGATCGTATCGCAGCGTCATCATCAAAAATCTCTGATATCATTGGTGTGATCGACAACATCGCCTTCCAAACAAACCTACTCTCCCTCAACGCCAGTGTTGAGGCCGCACGAGCGGGAGATGCCGGAAGCGGCTTTGCGGTTGTCGCGTCTGAAGTACGCCGTCTTGCCCAGTCCGCGAGTGACTCTTCCAAAGAAATCAAAACTTTGATTGACGCAAGTGTCACTGATGTGCAGCGCGGGGTTGAACTTGTCTCGAGTGCTGCCTCCAGTTTGGAAGGTATTGTAACGACCGTTTCCGATGTCACTAAATTGATGAATGCCATAGCCGACGATAGTCGGGAACAATCCGGGAGCCTCGACGATGTCAATCTCGCCATCCGCGACATGGATCAAATGATCCAGCATAATTCTACAATTGCCCAGCAGACAAATGAAGCGATATCAGTTGCAAACGTCCGGGTGGCAGATATTGATGATATCGCGAGCGGTTTTACTTTGAAAGCAAGGGAGGGCACTCCTGCACCGGAAATCGATAGTCATGACGCGATCAGGAGTGCTGTTCAGTCTGCATAATTGACTACGCCGCCTATTAAGACTTTGTGACAGCCTGACATCTTCCTGGCACCGGTATGATCATGCGGCGGTGCATTTTTGTTGTTAGAAAACAATCCGTATTCCCGTTCTCGTTCGCACGCGTTGAATGGCAGTGATGGTCATGGGTCAACGATGCAGCGTACCGCGTTAAGGGGAACAGGGGGCCAAGAGTTGCCTCACCCGCTCTACCGGTACTTATACAAGAGCAAGCGCCAGCTTCTCATCTCTCCTGATCGAATGACCGAAAAGTCTTTCTCCCGGCCTTATTGACGCAAAGGACCTGTCACCAAAGCTAGGTCCGGCGAAACCAGCGGCGGCGCAAAATTTTCCCCGGCTGCCTGCAGCCTCCTCGCGCAACATATGTGGACACCCCGAGGTCAAGCCTACAAATACAAAAATGATCAAACCGGATGAGTGCTTTCATATGTCCGGCCTTGATAGTTGCAGCAAGCTTGGCTGCAGGCCCTGATGAAGTCCGCGGATCATGGTTCCTATCAAAATTACGCATTCAAAGATGCGGCTGCGCGATCGGGATATCCTGACCCCCGGCTGCTACCGGTATTCATCATTCTTTCAATGCACGCTCTTCCAAAGTCGAGTATTCATGCCAATTTTAAACCGCAGCGGCGGCAAGGTTGGGCTGATAAACACTCTGTCGTGCCATGACCGCCCATGCGATCCTGGCTATCTTGTTTGCCAACGCGACGGATGCCAGCCTTGGCGGTTTTCTTTCAAGCAATTTATGAACCCAACTATAAAGCGGGGAATCTTGCCGGGTTCTGACGTAACGGATCACGGATGTAGCGCCGAGCACCAGTAAAGTTCTGATGTGCTTGTCACCAGCCTTGGTGATGCGGCCCGTCCGTTCTTTACCTCCTGAGGAGTTTGATCGTGGCGTCAGACCAAGCCACGCTGCAAAGGCCCGCCCTGACTTGAAAAAAGAGGCATCGGAGACAGTCGCAGCGAGCGCTGTTGCTGTAATAAACCCTATGCCAGGGACCGTCGCCAGCCTGCGGCTGACTTCACTCGTTCGATGCCATTGTCGTAATTCGCGTTCAAGATCTTTCACTTGCTCATTTATCTTTTGGATTTGGTCAGTATATACGACAACAATGGATAGAACGAGTTGCGGTACGTCAATCTCATTGCCTTCGCGTCCCATGACGCGGTCAATGAGTTCTCCGATCCGCTCGATTCCCACTGGCGCAACTACCCCCATCTCTGCCAGATGGCCACGCAGGGCGTTTACAAGCATTGTCCGTTGACGGACGAGTAATGCTCGTGTGCGATGTACCATTAAAACTGACTGCTGCTCTTTTGACTTCGTCGGAACGTAACGCATCGTAGGGCGGGAAACGGCTTCGCAGATGGCTTCCGCGTCAACTGCATCATTCTTTCCACGTTTGACATAGGGCTTGACATAGCTTGGGCACATTAGCTTCACTTCGTGGCCTATCGTCGATAATTCTCTGGACCAGTGATGTGATGCTGCGCAGGATTCGATACCAATCAGGCTTGCAGGAAGCTGCTCGAAGAAATCCAAAAACTCTGATCGCCGCAACTTCTTTGTAATCACAACATTGTTTTCACCATCAATCGCGTGCACTTGAAAGTATCGCTTCGCAATATCGATCCCGATTGTAAGTTTGGTCATCCCTTATTCCTTTCCACATGTTGAATTAAACCATGCCCGCAGTTTGAGAGCGGGAAGTAGGGGTGTCCACACCATCAAAATTTAGCGCCGCCTTCGGTCCTCCACTTGCGTTCTGGCCCCTTGGGTTTGAAATGTTCCAAGAGGTTCGCCGACCAGGCTTTGCGGACGACCGGTCAGCGTCAGGCCGGGAGGTTGTCTTCCGGCCAGCTAACAAGGAGACGAAAAGATGGCTCAATCACTCGGGATTGTAAAAGCACAGGAAGGTGGTAATTTCGAAGGCACCCTTGCCATGCTAACCCTCACGACACGGATCCGTATCGTGCCCAACCAGACCAAGGCCAATGACCGGCAACCCGACTATCGCATCTTTGCGGGTACAGGCACTGGTGAAATCGGCGGCGGCTGGCGCCGCACCGGCAAGAATTCAGGCCGGGAATATATCTCCCTGACCTTCGCGCACCCGGCGCTGGGGGCATCGAAACTCTACGCCAATCTCACCCCGGTCTCCGGCAAGGACGATGAAGATGTGATGGCGATCCTGTGGAACCCGCGGAACTGACCTGATAAATCATCGGTCAACGATCCCGCCTCATCTCGAGGCGGGATTTTTTTTGCGCCAGGCGCAAGGGGTGGGATTTCGGTCTACGGCGCGGCGCAAGGCGCGCATCAAAAAGCGTCAGGACCATGCTGGAGGCCAACCGAAAGTCCGCCCGTTCCAACTTCGCCATGCGGTCTTTGTAGACTCTGAATGTACTAATCAGAATCGTTTCAACGAACCTGCCGGGATCAAGCGAGAGCATGATTTTCCACCAGCGGCGGTCATTTTGGATCATACAAAGGGTTAGAGTGACGGGATGATAGCCATAAATCTGACAGCAGATGAACGCTGTTTCGGCGGGCAATCTTTGCTTGCCGCGTTCGTATCGCGATACTTGTGACACACAACACTTGGTGTCAAATTGATTGTAGAGCATAGCAACAAGATCACTTTGTGAGATGCCTCTTGCACGACGCATCATACGGAGTATTTCACCGGTCGCACGAAAATCCGTGAGACCGGTTTGAATAGTCGATTGGGCGTCCATCGTTTCTCCCCTGGCTTGTTTATGTGCCAGTCATTGCAATCGGAGTGCGCAGGAAGATGAGTGTCTGATCACAGATGATCACGCACTCGTGAGGCTGATCAGTATTCAAATCATCCAAATAACGATGTATGACAGCCGTACACAAACGAGAGATATGATTTAAGAAAACATTAAATTTTCTTGCGATCAGTGAAAATGTTTACGCATTGTTGACCACGTTTTGCAGAGCCAGAGCCAGAAAGCACCCGCGAAAACGCGACGCTCTTCTGAACTATCATGCCGATTCCCAAAAATGAACAGGCGAATCCAATTTGCACATAGTGCAAATTAACCATGATCGTTGGTACTTTGAGTATAGTGTCGCGATTGATTTTTCATCAGTCTCCTCCATCATTTCACTCTTGTCGGGGTTTGGATTCATGACTGGGGTGAACGGGGATATGGCAGATGGGGGACGCAACTAAGGAAAAAGAAAAACGGGCAAGTCCGTTTTTATTGCCGGAAGAGGCAGCCAATTATCTGCGCTTGTCCTTTACCACCATGAAACGGATGCGTATTGAAGGCGGCGGACCACGCTATCGCAAACATATGGGCCATGTGGTCTACCACATTGATGATCTTGAAAAATGGTCGGAAGAGCATGTCTATTCCTCCACAGGTGGCAGCGGCCAATGAGATTTTTCCCGCTCACCGTGGCCCTAGTCACTGGCTGCCTGGCCGTAGCAGAGCTGGCCAATCCTGCTCCACTATTGATCTGGAACCTGACGGAAAGTGTGCCACCTGGCCTTTATATCAACACCGGAAATGTTGCTCAAAAAGGCACTATCGTTGCCATCAATCCGCCTCTGGCGACACGAATATTCTTATCGAAGCGAGGATATTTGCCTGAAAATGTGCCGCTGCTGAAGCAGGTTGCGGCAATTCCCGAAGATGAAATTTGCCACACTAGTGATCTCGTGCTGATCAACAAAGAACCCGCTGCGCGCATAAAAATATCAGATTCTCTTGGTCGGCAATTGCCGCAACGGGCAGGGTGTTTTGTCTTGCAGGACGATGAATTCTTCCTGCTCGGCAGCCATAAAAACTCCCTTGACGGACGGTATTTCGGGGCCACCAAGTCGGAAAATATTATCGGCACCTACCGACTTATCTGGCGGCCAGCACAAACGAGAGAGAGGCAAAATTGATGAAAGCGGAACAGATAATGACGCAGCCCGTAGGGCAAGATAAAAGCAACGACGTCGTTGACGTCTTATTTTGTTGTCTGCACGTCTTTTTTTCAACGTCACTTCAGGAGAGATGACGTCATGTTCAAGTCAACTCATTGGATTTTATGTTCGAACACGGAGAGTTCCTGATCATGGCTGATGATCCTTTCATAGCAAAGCCAGGGCGCATCCGTCAGACCGGATCGAAGCCCGGCCGCCGGTTCACCAAGGCAGTGATGGTGCGGGTCGAACAAGCCGGCGGGTCGCGCCGAGCGAATAATGCAGCTTTTACAGGCGGGCGGACCGGTCGCGGTTTGGGTGCCCGTTTTCGACACGGTCTAAAAGGGCTTGACCGGCGCCGGGTCATCGTAAAGATCCGCCTGGTCACTTTTGGCAAGGGCGCGGCGCGGCTTGCGATGCTCGCTAGGGCACGGGCACATCTTTCCTATTTGCAGCGCGAAAGCGCGGTCAACCAGGCATTCGAACACGCTCCGCCGAACGAGGTCGGGCAGGACCAGGCGCTGCAATCTGCCGAGGGTTCTGGACGATTTTACGACTTGCAGAACGACAGTATCGACGGGATGTCTTTTCTTTCAAACAGCGAGGAAGATCGCCACCAATTCAGGATTATCGTCTCTCCTGAACACGGGAATGAACTCTCATCTCTAAAAGATTACACCCGCGATCTGATGCGCGGTGTCGAATCCGACCTTGATACCAAACTCGACTGGATTGCGGTCGATCATTTCAACACAGGCCATCCGCACACGCATATCGTTTTGCGCGGTAGGGATGATCGCGGCCAGGATTTAATCATCGCGCGCGACTATATCCGACATGGCTTTCGACAACGGGCAGAACTTAATTTGATGCGCGAGCTTGGACCGCGCCCGGTGCGGGAGATTGCCGCAAGTCTGAAACAGGAAATGACCCGCGACCGCTTCACCAGCCTCGACCGCGATCTTTTGGCGCTTGCGACTGACTGGGATGTTAAAACACGCGCCGCGCGGACCGCCTATGACCGGTTTCGAGCTGGTCTGCGCCTAGGGCGCCTGAAACACCTCGAACGTATGGGGCTCGTTCAGGAAATTGGCGAGGGGAACTGGCGGTTGAAACCTGACCTGCAGGAGACTCTCACGCGGATGGGCGAGCGCGGCGATATTATACGCACCATGCAACGCGCCCATGGCCGTGAAAGGGAGCGGCAGATTTTCGATGCCGCCGATCCTGCGCAAAAACCGATCACCGGTGAGATCATTGCCTCAGGATTGCGCGATGACCGAGAAGGCCGAAAATATCTCATTGTCAGTGCGACGGATGGCCGGCACTGGTATGCCGATATCGCGATTGATCACCCGCTGCCCCGAGATGGCGGTATTGTCACGCTCTTCCCCGCACAAAGTGACCTCAAACCCAGTGACCGGACGATTGACCGCATCGCCCGTCTCAATCGCGGTGTCTATTCGAGCGATCTTCATTTGGCTACAGATGGACCGCAGTCGGAGGGGTTTCTGACGGCGCACAAACGGCGGCTAGAAGCGCTGCGGCGCAAGAATATTGTCACGCGCGAGGCTGACGGTACTTGGCGCATCCCCCAGGACTATCTGTCTCGTATTGCCTCGGCTGAAAGGGCAGGGGTGAAGCTTGACGTTGCGTCCTGGGTATCGACAAGTGATCTGCCCACAGCAAGTTCCGGCGTCTGCCTCGACGATCTCCTTGTCAAAGACATATCGGTCAGCAATGCCGGGTTTGGGAAGACCTTGCGTGATGCGTTGGCTAGGCGCCGCCAGTTTCTGTTGACCAATGGGTTCGCGAAGGAACTTAGCGGGCGCCTGGTGATCGACACACAGAAATTGGAAAATCTGACTAAGGCCGCCGTCGAGAAGCAAGGCGCACGCATCGCCAAAAAAATGAGCAGGAAATATCTTGCCTTTTCGCGCCAGGTTGCAGGGACCTATCTCCACCCGGTCGATTTGCCGGGCGGGCGTTTTGCCGTAGTCGACCAGGGCAAGACAATCACGCTTGTGCGCTGGTCGCACGTGCTGGAGCGTTATCGGGGGCAACCTGTTCAGGCACAATTGCGCGGTATGACGATCAACTGGACTGTTGGCAGATCTGTTCCGTTGTCGCCAAGATAACAACGATCGCGACTTCTGGCTTTGAATATTTTACGCGAAAAAAATTGATGCGGCTAGCCGGTTGGTTGGAGCTGACTCTGCAATACGGAAAAGTGGGAACACGCTTGTACGATACCAAATCGTACGCCCTTCTAAAAAGGGTTCAGCGTATAGCCTCTCTGTTGCAACAACGCGTGTGCGGTCATAGCAGAGAGCGCCATTTTTACGCTGGGTTCAAGGTCGTCTTTAGCGATGTCATGAAATGCGGCACTTTGCCCGCACAAAATGATCTCGACGCCGTTTCTCATGAGAGATCTCAATAGCTCCGTGTTGACATTTTCTTCCCCGAACCGCGATTTGTAGTCCTCACCAGAAAGCAAGTCATTGGATGCTCCACCATGAACAACAATAGCAAGTTTCAGGTCTTGTGGTTCCATTCCCAATTCGACATGCATGTTTAAGAAACGCGCTACACTCGCCAAATTTCTGTTGAGCGCACCTTCTTCGGCCTGTTTTGCCACGTCAAAACTCACTTGCATTACAGTACCGGTGGGGACGGGCATGTCACTTTCAACCGGGGCCACTTTTCCGAATGCCGGGATGAGCGGACCGTCATGGAAGGCGGCTTCTCCCGCAAAAGCGGCAGCGGACATGATCAAGGAAATGAGGGCGGTGAGTAAAGTTTTCATTGTGAATCCTCTTAGTTGGGTTCGAAAACTGGAAGAGCGCCGCTGATGCTAGAGGCCAGATCATTTCCTGACAACCTGGAAATCGATAAAGCATCTTGAGAACTAACTGACGCATTACCGTACTGGCAAAACTATTGGACCGACTTGTAAGTTATAGCGATCGCTGAATCTCGGCGGAATTGGTAGGATATCTACACAGATTAACCATAGTTGATGGCTCGGGCAGCCGGAATGTCACGCGTCAAAAGCATCCCAGCTATGGTGACCTACCAGTGGGCTTTGAATCCCCGAATATCAATATGCACAAAAGGACCGCGTATCGAGTTTTCTGGATAAACGCCTATTCCACCTGCCGGCCAGGAGATAGGGTCAGATTTTGCGATACCTTTGGCAATGTCAGCGAGCAGTTGAGCATCATTTTTGTTTATTAACCCATCTCCATTGAGATCATCCATCCTGCCATTGCCATCTGCATCAACAAACACATCTGCGGCCCCGCCAAACAGATGCCGGGAAGAAGTTGTCTTGTTACCGATTGACCGATTGTAGTAAGGTGTTCTGAAGCCACTCATGACATGTAGGGTTTCCACCTTCAAGCCGCGCCTATTGACCGCTTCCAATAAACGTTCGAGCTTGAGTAGCTCAGCAGGTTGAGCAAGTAAGTAAGTATAACCCTGCACAAATTTCTGCTTGCAGATAAATTGGCCCAAAGTGAAATGAGGTGAGACCCTTGTTTTTAGCAAACTTTTGTCAGCTTTGATAAACCCAGTCGGAGGATTGTAAGTTGACAGGTTCCGGTATGGCTTATCCGCATACCGGCCAATTTTATAGCCGTTCAAAGTATCACCCGCCGTTGCGTCCCAGGGAGTCAGAACAAAAATATTCAACTGACTATTAGCTGCTCCTTTGGTGAATCGAATTGTATACAGCCCTGGCAAAGACGGCGCCCGCCATTGCCAGCCATCATCGGTAGCTTCAAGGTCTCCGGTTTTTGTGTTTGCAGATGCAGCAGTTTTGATGTTTAGACGCTCTCCGGGCATGACGGTCACAGACAGGATAGAAAGATCACTTTGTACATCGTGCACTTTGATCGTGAACGAGACCCTGCTAGCATCAAATGAAGCTGCGGCAGGACTGAATGCTGATAGGTACAGCATTATCACCGCTATAGAGAGCAGGTGAGCGAGACACCGCGAACCGATCACACCGGTGCCTTATTCAGACCGGTCAACACAATCGCGTCGCGTGCGTACACATCGTGGAGATATCGAATGCTGCCTTCAGGATCTGGAACAACAGTTGAATAGAGCACATGCACTGCTACCGGGGTTGTAAGATTGATCCTTGTTTCCTTGCCAGTTTTGATAATCGTATCCAGTCGATCTCGATTCCAGTCTGGCTGGGATAACAACCAGGCCCCAAGGGCGACAGGATCCTGCGTTCTCAGACATCCTGATGAAAACGCGCGCTGTTGTTGCGCGAACAGGCCCCGAGTGGGTGTATCGTGGATATATACGTTATGGATATTTGGAAACATAATCTTAATTTGACCAAGGGCGTTTTGTTCGCCCGGTGCCTGCCGTAATCGATACGGAAAGTTGCTGGAGCTGACGGTAGTCCAATTGATCGTGTCGGGATTTACGCGATTGCCATTCCCGTCGAGCACATGAAAACCAAGCCTGTTGACGGCGCCGGGATCTTTGCGAAAGGCAGGCAGTTTGTCGGCCTTTGCGATGCTTGGTGGTGTTTCCCACCAAGGATTCAGGATCAGGTATTCAATCTGATCGGAAAAGACAGGTGTCTTGCGATATGGTTTGCCAACAATGATCGCATGGGTGCGTTGCTGTTTTCCATTCTCCCAAGTGGAAAGGCTGTAATCCGCAATGTTAGCACGGACATGGCGACTGCCCAAATCGTCCGGCAGCCAGCGCCAGCGTTCAAGATTGACTCGGACCTGATCAAGCATGTGCTGCTTGTCTCTATTAAGGACGGTAATCGTCACTACGCCAACAATTCCGTCTGTGTCGAGATGATTAATTTTCTGAAATATTTTGACAGCGTTTTCCGTCCGTTCTGAAAACCCTTCAGCCGTCTCATCCAAGTCCAGAAGTGATAGTTCAGAAAGGCGGGCGTTCAACGCTTCAATGCGTGGGCCGCTGTCGCCTTTCCTAATAGCCGGACCTGCCGCGATTGTTGTGGACGGCTTCTCAAGTTCAGCCGCCAGGTTCCTAAGTTCTGCCTGCATTTTCTTATAGCCAGGTTGCGTGGGCGCTAGGGCCTCAAGGCTCGAACCGACGGTATGTGTCGTCAGTGCACGGTCCAGATTGACAGCAAGATCTATGCTCCGTCGGGCTGCCGTCCAGTCTGGTTCAACACTAACAGGATTGAGTTTGCCGTAAACCATATGTGAGGCGGCAGAAAACCAGGCATCAGTCGCAAGCCGGTCCCGTTTCTCAGGCTCATACTGTAGTGCCTGCAAGCTCGCCAGGTGATAATCCGTCGGATTCAGGCCATGATCCGAAAGCGATCTGATAGCGTTCAAGAGTGCGGCAAAATCCTCATCATTGCGCCAGGTCAGAATATTTTGTTTTTGGGCCTCCCATTTTATAACAGCCTGTGGGGCGAGCAAAGCGCCTGGCCTCTCCTGCGCCAATGATGCGGTTGGCACCACAAGGCAGCCAAAAATGACACCCAGAATTAGATGTGGGAGGCCACCCGATACGAAGTTCTTGGACATTTCAGCACCCTTCAGCAAACTAATACCCATATCACACAAGTCGATGGATCAAGATAAGAAAAAAGCAATGCCGCCAAAGTTACGGAACACGTTGCCTCGACATGTACCAGCCAGAGCTCACGCACGAATGCGTTGCTTGCTGTTTCGCTGAGCCACGAAACAGGATGGAAGCATCTCAAGCCGCTTTGATAGACTGGTTTTCGTAGTAATAATCTTAGCAAGTTTGCCAGATTAGCCGGCTGATGATTGCATGGTTATAGTCCATTTGATCTAGTTGTTCGCCCGGAGGGAATATTCTATCATGCCCAACGCAAGTAGAGTATTCAGCTAACCCAAGACCAAAAAAAGGTGCCATCATGACACGCATTTTCTTGTCTTTTTTAGTTTTACTTCTCTTTCAATTCGGCTTCAGTTCCGCATTTGCACAGACTTACAGTCTGCATATGATACCCGGTGATCAAGCGCGCGGCGGCGCTGATCGACAACAGCAACGAGCCGACGGCGGCAATATTGTCGGCTCTCTTGAAAAGAGACAACATGTCCGCGGTGACCAGGGTTACTGGTTTGATGGTGGTCAAGTCGTCGAGCAGCAGAGTTTTACGAGCCTGAACGCCCTAATTGCCGCGCACCGACAGATGTCTCTCGATATGTTCGGTGTTGATTTTGTTCCGTGCCTTGTCCCCGATCAGAAAAGTACCGAGTCTGTAACGGAAATGACGGCAGCGGGTGGCGCTGTCGGCGCGGATGGAATGCCGGAGGGATTTGGAAATGGCTGGGCCGGAGCCGGCAAAGGCGGATGCGGAACCTGGGCGACAGCGATGTGCAACCGCATTTTGGGCAAGAAGTCCGGTAAGGTGACCAAGGCTGAATGGAATGAAATTGCTGCAGGAATTAGTCAGGGTGCCGATGGTGGTTCAAGCAGTACCAACCGGGCGGCTTATTACGCCGGCCTCGGATGTAAGTCCGGCAGAGGAACTTTTGATGGCAGCCAGGAGAGTTATGCCGTATTAAAAGAGGCGCTGAAACGGGGATACGACGTTAAGCTGAGCTATTATAAAAAAGTCACCAAACCCAACGGCGATGTCGAATATGAAAACGGGCATGTCGAGACGGTGACGGGTGTGACTACCGTTGGTGGCAAATCTGTCGCTCTGGTGAATTCCTGGGGGGACACGGCGCAGGTCAGTGGTGGCACCGATAATAATTTCTCACACTCTCAGCAGGGCGCCAACCTGAACTTCGCGAGTGGAACATGGCCATCGGGCACCACCCATGTCGATGTTACAATTGTTGGTGATTGCGAGTGATAACAAAGAGGAGACCCGGTTCTTTGCCGAGGCAACAACTGTTGTAGAAATGGCAATGCGAACTCGATGAGGAAAACTACATCAAAGCACCTAATGTGTGACGAGCTAAATTACTCCGAATTGGACCTGGCCACATCCGTCGGCGTTAATAAGGTCTGGGGGTTCGCAACTTTGTAGAGGTCACCGACATATCCACCGCCTTTTAATAGTTGCCATCACTCAACATTAGGTCGCCTTCAATGAGGTGGCGGGTGTTATCTTCAAAGTCAAAATCGCTCGCTTTTGCAACCAGGTCCGCGTGGCCTTCAACCACCCAACGCAGCGAACCCAGGCTTGCGGGCGTCCAAAGGTACGAGACTGCATCACGTGGACCGCCTCAGCGCAATGAAGTACGAAAGTGGTCGAACGTCATCAGCGAGTGTACCGGAAGGTGAAACGACGCGATTTTCGTCGGGCACCAATTCGCGGAGGCAGATGTTTCGTGTCATGAACGTGTCGGCTAAGCCACCCACCTGCGTGCTCCCAGTCACTTCAAGGTCTCACGCTCTACTGACAAGTCCGTTTTGTGAAGGATTGTACGTCGCGCCCACCAAGAGCTGACGTCGACGCATATAACATATTGCCCTCGCGGCGGTAGGATATTTCTTGCGGATAGTCATGGGCGGGATTTGTAAAGACCACCGAACTGCTGGTTTCTTTGCTGGCGCGGAAACTGGCTGCTGCCTGACCGATCGGGTGGGCAGTATAAAATAGAACGCCATTTTCATTAGACTCGATTTTTAAAACTTCGTAGAATCGGACCTTCCCTTGATCGAGCGCAACACCAAATCCAATTAAAGTGCCATCGGGCTCAATCACCCACACTTCTGTTGCGCTCTCGTCAGGCGATTCCCAACAGCCGACGATCCATCGCGGCGCTTCCGCGGTTGCGGGGCTAGCGAGCATTGCTGCGCACATATATAAAACTATCATCAGTGTCTTCATGGGCTTCACCTTCTCTCTTTTGGCGGTCATGCTAATCTTGATTGTGTCACCTGTCTTGAAGGTTTCGGCCAATGACCCACGATGTAATCACTTATGCACCACCGCCTGAACTTCAGGCCTTCATTGAATGCTATTGGTCTTGGCGTTTTTTGCCTGAAGGGCAGGAGCTAGAGGCGATTTTGCCCGATGCATCGCCAGAGTTGATTGTGCACATTGGCGAGCCACCTAAACGGCTGCGCGCGTCGGGCCAATGGGTTCGGCAACCGCGCGCCTTTCTGATTTGTGCGGCAACTAGATCTTTGCAGATCGCAGCGGATCACCCGATCGACATGTTTGCGATTCGCTTCCGACCTTGGGGGGTAGGGGTGTTCAGCACGCTGCCGATGAATCAGATGATTGATGTTGAGACGCCGCCCGCCGACGTTTTTGGCACTGATGGAACGAAATTGACGGAAGGGCTCGCACAAGCGACAAACACCCATTTACGCGTTGACATCGCCAATCGCGTGTTTCGCATGATGGCGCAGCCTCAATCCGTGATGGTCGAATATGCGATCGCTCTTTCGAAATCGATAGCCGGCGGAACAACCAAGAGCAGTGATATCGCTAATACCCTCGGCGTTAGCGAACGGACCTTACGCCGTCTTTGGCGGAACTTGACCGGCATCGAGTACCGCAAATTCACCACCCTTATGAGATTTCACCGTGCAGTCACCATGGTTGATGCGGGGCTTGATCTCTCCGCTGTCGCAGCCGAGTGCGGGTATTCAGACCAGCCGCACATGGCAAGAGAAGTCAAACGCATAGCCGGACTTCCGCCAGTCGCATTAAAAAATAGGTTGGGCGAGGAGGTCTATGCCGCCCTGTATAGAGATAGACCGGCAGCACCATGGAGCACTGGGTGAAAGTTGGAAAGTTTTAGTCGGTTGAATGTTCCTCTATACGATTGACTTTTGGGTGTTGTCAGTGATCTCAAATTGAACGGGACGTCCCGTTTTCTTCTGAACGATTGCACCCCGCGACCTAACCTCACCACCTGCAGGGACATCCTCAACTTTTAAGCTGACCAAATCGCATCCGCGTAACTTACTGTCGATTGCGAGGTTGAATAGAGCCATAACGCGAGCACTGCCATCTAACTCAAGGCGTGTCCGTATCGCCCAGACCACTTTCATTTTTAGAGCTGGCTTTTGCCCTGTCAGTTTCCCAAGTGTATGTCTGCGTTCAGAAGTTCCGTTATCCTGGCTTGGAGTTTCATAGTTGGTTTGCATGATATTTCTCCTTCAAACCCATCGATTTATTTCGAGGGGGAGAACACCCGTGCAATTCTCGGGTCGAACGGCTTAATGGGCATTACGTGGCCCTAAACAGACAACCACTGCGGCTGCTGCTTTTCTCTTTTGAGCTCTGCGGCTAAGCCACGAATAGCGGAGAATATCAGATGCAGAAATTCATGTCGGACAGAGATGTCGTGGCCCGGGTTCTCGGTCATATCGCAAACAACACAACAGATCGCGGAGATGAAGTGTGGCAAGAGCCCGTTGAAAATTATCGCTTCGCGCAACGCTTTAAAAGGGAACTTGCACTCATCCGGTCCGTGCCGGTTCCGTTTTGTCCGTCAATTGCGCTCGCCGAGTCCGGAGATTATATTGCGCGCCGCGCCGCGGATACGCCGTTAATTGTGGTGCGCGGCAAGGACGGAAAAGCGCGCGCGTTCAAAAATGCGTGCCGTCACCGGGGAACTGAATTGGCGACGGGAAAAGGATGTGTGGGCGCATTTGTCTGCCCCTACCATGGTTGGTCCTATGGTCTGGACGGCGCGTTGCTGGGTATTCCGCATGAGGACGGATTTCCGAATATTGACAAGTTGGCTAACGGCCTCGCCGAAGTCACGGTCATTGAAGAAGGCGGCATTATTTTTGTTGTTCAACAAGATCCGTCTGAAAACCAATCCGGCGCGCATGACATGCTGGCCGGGCTACCAGAGGTATTAAAAGACGACCAGTTCATTTTTGGTGAGTCGGAGACGATAGTGGAGGCCAATTGGAAACTGCACCTGGAGAGTTTTCTTGAGGGCTATCATATTAAACCTGCCCACAAGACAACATTCTTTCCGTTCGGATATGACAATTTAAATGTGATCGAATTTTGCGGTCCTCACGCGCGCGTCACATTCCCTTTCAGGCGCATTGAGGAGCTGAGAAACGTTGACCCGACAGACGACGACGTGTCCGACAAACTTACATATGTGACGCATCTGTTCCCGAACGTAATACTGGCCGAACTCACTCATCACCGAACCCTTGGGATCATTGAGCCGCTCAGTGTAAGCCGATCGAAAATCACGGCCTATCATATAACAAAGTCAACAGATCATACTGGCAGAGCAGCCGCCTTAAAGGCGGCGAAGAGAGATCTCGCGTTTGTCAACGAGACGGGACAGCAGGAGGATATTGCCGCGGTCACGGGTATACAACAGGGCCTTCATTCAGGAGCGAATGAGACTTTTACATTCGGGCATTTTGAACCGGCGATTGTTCATTTTCACAAACAATTATCGGTACGCTTAACTACACTTTGATGTCCACCTTTGGTGAGTAGTCGCTATTGGCCCAAAACAGACAGGCGCGAAATCTGGGTGAAGGGCAATTATTGGTGGAAAATACCCATTCATGTCGCCCAACGCCAAAGTCCGTTCCTGGGATTGTGCGATGCGTGATTTCGCGAGACTTTGCGACAAAGCGATGAGGGCGCGGGTTGAGGCGGTGGGCCGTGGGAGAACTTGAGCGCCTCCAGCTTTGTGCAATTTCGCGAAAACTGCTAAATTCACTTTATATGGAAAGGCCGGAGCGATTTGACTGCGGCTCACTGGGGGGAGTTATCAATGTTTATATTACGCGCGATCCGATGGCTTTTGATCCGGCTGGTGGTTCTTTTGATTGTCCTTGTCGCCGCCGGACGCGTTTATCAGGTGGTTTCCGAAAGGGCGGATCTGGCTGAATTCCCGGCGCCGGGAACACTGGTCGATGTGGATGGTCATCTCATGCATATTCACTGCAAGGGAAGTGGAAGCCCGACTGTCATTATTGAGCAGGGTTTGCAGGGCGTTTCTTACGCATGGGATGATATCACTGAGGAGATCGCGCCGGTAACCAGAGTGTGCGGTTATGATCGCGTGGGACTTGGCTATAGCGAGCCGATTGGTCATCCAACGCGCGCAACCGAAGTTGCCGAGTTGCTACAGAAACTGCTGACAGGCTCGGGCATTGACGATGATATTGTTCTGGTTGGCTGGTCTGCAGGCGGCGTTTACATACGCGAATATTATCGCCTCTACCCGCAAAAAGTAAAAGCGATGCTGTTTGTCGATTCCAGTCACGAGCAGCAACAGCTGAGATTGACGCAAAGCGCCGAAGGCGGCCAGGACAATACGCTGGTCATTGCAAAATATCTGGCGCCGATCGGCGTTGTGCGGCTGAGCGGTTTAGTCAGAGGACAGATCGAACGATCGCCGGTCTCGGACAATTTGAAGCCGCGCCTGATTGCGCTTTATCACCAATCGCATGTCATCGAGACGATGCTCAATGAATCAAATTCCTTTACGCTCGACACGCGGGAGCCCGAACCGCCCGCATCGCTTGGCGATCTTCCACTGATTGTGCTCACGCCGGGCATCCAATCAGGCGAAACCGCGTCAGATCAGATAGATGAGAGACAAAGGGCCCGGGACGAAATGCAGCAGGAACTGGTTGCGCTATCAACCGCCAGCCGGCAGATCATCGCAACTGATAGCGGGCACGGCATCCAAAATGATCAGCCTGACTTGTTGATCGCATCTGTTAATGAACTTGTCGAGCGAGTCCGCGATCAACCGCGTGTGGATTGATTGTTTTGAACAGCTTTTGTGAATGTCCGCTTTTGGCTGCGGGTTCAACGGGTCATCGCAACACTTTAGTTTTTGAGAAGAACTGGAGTGAAGCCTATGAAACAACGCCGTCGAATATATTATTCAAGCGAGCAACGATCAGAGATTTGGGACCGCTGGAAACAGGGCGAGTCAATGAACTCGATCGGTCGTTTGTATGACCGAGGGTCTTCATCGATTTTTTCGGTTCTCGCACCTACAGGCGGTATTCGTCCTAGGGTGCGCAAACGTTCAAGATTGGCGCTGACGTTATCGGAGCGTGAGGAAATCTCACGCGGTCTCAGCCGCGGTCTGTCATTGCGCGCTATTGCCCGACAATTGGAACGTTCACCATCAACCATCAGTCGTGAAGTCCGGCGTAATGGCGGGTGTAAGTTTTATCGGGCCACCCGCTCTGACCAAGCCGCATGGGAACGGGCATATCGTCCGAAGCCCTGCAAGCTCGCTGGCAATGGGTTCCTGCGCCGGGTTGTCTCTGGCAAACTGCGACAGGGCTGGTCCCCGCAACAAATTGCAGGCTGGCTAAAGCGAAGTTATCCGCGCAACGAGCATCATTACGTGTCCCATGAGACGATCTATCGAAGTTTATTCATCCAGGCCCGCGGCGTCCTGAAGAAAGACCTTCTCGATCACCTGAGAGCCAAACGTACGATACGTCGGTCGAGACAGTCGAGCCTGAAAGGAAACGGGATCGGTCAGATCAAAGATCCTGTGTCGATCCGTGAGCGTCCTGCTTCAGTAGAAGATCGCGCCGTTCCAGGGCATTGGGAAGGCGATCTCATCGGCGGGCTATATTGCAACACTTGTGGAACGTCATTCACGCTATGTCATGCTCGGCAAAGTGAAGAATAAGGATACGGAAGGTGTCGTGTCGGCGCTGATCAAACAATCACAAAGACTGCCGCGCGAACTCTACAAATCTCTAACATGGGATCGAGGCAAAGAGCTTGCAGATCATCAGCGTTTTACATTGGCAACGGAAAGGTTTATTTCTGTGATCCGCAAAGCCCATGGCAGCGAGGGTCAAATGAAAATACTAATCGGCTGCTAAGGCAATATCTTCCGCGAGGAACGGACTTGTCATTGCATAGCCAGGCCAAGTTGAATGCAATCGCAAGACAGCTTAATGAGCGACCACGTAAGACGTTAGAATATCAAACACCTGCCGAACGGTTCGGCGAATGTGTTGCCTCGATCAATTGAATCCGCAGCCCTTAGCAGACTTTGAGTTCCGAAAGTCCCAACCGCTGCATTTGTCAAAAACGCGGGCAAATAAGGTCTCAGAGCACCTTTCTCTCACCCGTCAGCAAGGTTCGCGTTATTTGCCCTCCATGGTAGAATCCATGCACGTTTTTGAGTGGAGAGAAATTCCAAACTTTTTTGCAGAACTAAGGCGATCCAAGCCCTGAGTGGATCACCGATTAAAAGAGAATCGGGTGAAGTGTTTCAAAGTCATCTGTACACCAATCATCTGATAGCCATTTAGAAATAAAACAGCACTTGGTTTTACCTACACGAGACGCCATAAAACGACGCGATGCACGTAAAGCCGTTTGCCGAATCAACTCGGGTTCACCAGCTATTCTTCACTAAGCATTTCATCTATTACATCATTAACAGCGATAATTCCCACAAAGCTGTTTACATCAAGCGAGGCACCATCTTGGGCCGTAGCAGGTGCCACCATTTGCTGTTTTGTTTTATCTAGCTTGGTGGAAAACGTAAAGGGTTGTGCAGATTCTGATGCTTTCAAAGCGGATGGTTTCGGTATATCATTTCCCGTATTTAAGTAGACCAAGCGTGAGTCTTCGTGCCAGCTTTTGTCATCCTTTTGATGGCTGTATCTAATTGCGAATTTGCCGTCTTTCCGTAAGCGGTATGTAACCCGACGTCGCAGGACACCATCTTCATCGACTGTTTTTATGGTGTACGCATTGTCGATTACTTTAAATGCATCTGCTCCGTCCATTTTTCCAAACTGTTTTAGCGAAGCCGTGCCAAGTTTTTGCGTTGCGTTATCTTGCGCCTTTAGATACGCATGGTAGTTCATGCGTTCATTGGCTTTATCAAATTCTCCATGTAGGATGATGTTCGTTGATACCGGATCGCTCACATTGCCTCGGGATTCACTCAAGTCCATCGACCATACTTCAGCAATCTCGGCAGGTTCCGCCGGCGTCGCGCCGTCACCAGCGACAGATGATGCAGCCGCGCGAATACGGCGTTGCGGCCTAGCCGTAGGATAGCCCAATATAGAAGTAATGGAAATGTCTGTTGAAAAATCGGTACCTAAACGCGATTCGTCAATCCCATAGTTTTCTGAGAAGAGGATAGCTGTGCTGAACACATCAAGATCAGCAGCATTAATAAACCATTGTGGGATTGACCCATAAACGGCATTTTCGTTTATAGGCTTGATAGTAATTGGCCGGCGGCGGGTACGTACATTTACTGAAGCGCCGTCATTACTAGCCTCCATATATGGTGCTGTTGCAGATACTATTGCTACGTGTCCTGATAATGTTGGAGTTGCACTGAAGAGTGCCGTGGCAAGCAAACTCGTTGTTAAGTATCCCATCTCACATACCTCATTTCGGTGGTTAAGTTTAAGCCATCCCAAATTTGATTATACTAACCGCATCCTAGCGTCTCGCGACAGACGAGAATCCATGACCGGTTGGGATTTTTCACAATACACCTATAACTTGCATTTGGCAGTTTGTCGAGCACGCTTAAATTGAATGACCTTCCCCTAAGCTGCCGGTTTGATACGCTCAAGTCCTAACGATCATCTAGAAAAATTCTGAATTCTTCTGAACACCAACCGGAACTGATTGATTTATTTGTTTTTAACGGGAGCAGCACCGTCTGACTTTAGCTGGTTCTCTGTTTATGAAGTTCGGTTAGTATGTTCCAGAACTTTAGGGTTGGTACGAACGCATCCAGATGAAAGAAACACACTACCGAAAGAAAGCATAGCCTATAATTGATTCATGATCGCACCGGTGGTTTTACGCGATTTGTGCTGGAGTGATATTTTTCCTAGTCCAGAAAAACATCGAAACCCGCCATTCATTTGTTAAAGCGGTATGTCCGATTCTGGCGATGAATTGACGGATTGAAATTTGGCCAAGCAATTTCTGGCCCGAGACGGTTATTCGAATGCGGTGGACCGAATGACAGTTTGAATACTCTGAGCGGACGTTAGACTCGTAAATCTATACGTTGGCGCGAAAGCAGAGATAGTTTTGTCATCTTCATCGGCATAGTACGATTTCCAGGTTGGAATATTCGTGATTGCAAATATATAAGTACTCACTTATATAAGTGGCGGCTGTAGGAAGGGCAATCAAATGCTGAATGACGTGGAATTTCTTCTCGGTGCCGTTGAACGGAGGGTCGTTGCGCTTGAAAGGGATGGGGCGCCGGCGCGTTCCGTGATCTTGAGCCGTACCTATCAAACGGCGATCGACGATTTATGGGACGCGGTGACGAACAAAGAACGGTTGCCCCGATGGTTCGCCCCCGTCACGGGCGATCTGCAAGTTGGGGGAAGCTATCAGGTGGAGGGCAATGCAGGTGGCAAAATCGTCGAATGCGAACCGCCTCAATTGGTTTCACTTACCTGGGAAATGTCCGGTGATGTGAGTTGGGTTGATGTTGCGCTCAAGGCGGAAGGTCTAGACGCAGCGCGTCTGACGCTGACGCATACGGCGCACCTTTCGCCGCACTGGGAGCAGTATGGTCCCGGGGCGACGGGCGTCGGCTGGGAACTCGGCTTGTTGGGCCTGGCGTTGCATATTGCAGACCCCGAAGCGGAGAAAATCAACGAGGAAGAATTTGCCGCCAGCACCGAAGGCAAAACTTTTGGACGGGGAAGCTGCGAGCAGTGGGGCGAAGCGGCCATCGCCGGCGGTGAAGAGCCGGAGAAAGCGCGCGCATCCGCCGCGCGCACCGCAGCCTTTTATTCCGGTGAGACTGGGGCGGTTTGATGCATGCTTTTGACGTGCTCGGCGATCCGGTGCGCAGGCGCATCATCGAATTATTCGTAGACGGAGAAAATACGTCGGGTGCAATCGTCGACGTGATCCGAGATGAGTTTGGAATCACGCAAGCGGCGGTATCTCAGCATTTGCGCGTCTTGAGGGAATCCGGGTTCGCCAGTGTGCGTGCTGAGGGCGCGCGGCGCTATTACAAAATTTCGCACGAACCTTTACGTGAAATCGACGCCTGGCTCTGGCGCTTTCGCGGGTACTGGGAGCCAAAAATGGATGCGCTCGCAACTGAAATCGTACGCGGCAAAAAGCGCCGCGCCGCGACAAAGCGAAGACCTGGTAGAAAAACGCGGCCCAACGATTGAATGTCAGAACGTGAATTTTGGGAAGTAAATCGCGATCCGTCAATGGCCCCCTTGTTCGCAGTGCCGACATTCGACACTCGACCATTGAACGTCCGACATTGGCAATAAGGATTGGAAAACAGCCTGACAGGCGCGTATTGACCACTAGTTGCCTGTCTATAGCAGTCTTCGAAGCTTCACTCGGCATTGGTTCGATATTGTCTGCCATTCTAACTTAGTTTGCTCTCGGTAAAAAGACGATTGAATAAAGTCCTAGTTATCGGTTACCGATGGTCATCTTTGCTAAAGTCCATATAGTCCGACCAAGTGGCTGGGAGAGTTTTATGCACACTTCATTTTCGTTTTTCTGCGCGCTGATCATATCTGTAGCAGTCGGCCACGCCGCAGATTCGCCTGCGCCCGGTTTTGACGAGCGCCTGAATGTTTTGGCGAAAGAAAATCGATATCGCCTCGATTATGATGGTGAGGTTTTTTCCGGCCCAGCGATGACGATATTGATCGATGAGGGCCGTGCTGCCCAATTTTTTCTCCTGGGTGAAGAGCATGGCATCGCCGAAAATCCAAAATTGGCCGCAGCTTTGTTCGCCGAGCTTTCCGGGTCGGGGTACTCGAAGCTGGCGATAGAAGTCTCACCCTATATGGCCAGGCAACTCGATGATGCCGCCCGGGCAGACGGCATTGACGGTTTAAAAAGCTTGTTCAAGGAGCCCGGCGGGGAGCCGGCGTTTTTCGGCATGAAGGAAGAGGCAGAATTTTTAAGCGCCGCGCGTGCTGCCGTTCCCGGCAAGGCGCCGGTTTTTTGGGGTGCGGACTATGAAGTTCTTGGTGACCGGCAACTTATCACTCGCCTGGAAGAAAAACGAAACACCGCAATTGTTGCAGAACACCTCAGCAATCTTCGTGCTGCATCTGACGCCGCATGGTTAAAGTATGAGGAAACCAAGGGACCGCAATATATCTATAGCTTTTCCGGTGACCCCGCATTGGTGCGCGCGCTGCGCGATGTCTGGACAAATCGCGATCAGGAAACGTCGAACATTCTCGATACACTCGAGGAAACACTTGAGATTAACAGGCTGTTTTTGTCAGGTAAGAACTGGCAGTCAAACCAAAGACGTGCCGCGCTTCTCCGAGCGAATTTTCTCGAGCATTGGAACGCGGAGAAGAAGAAGCGCCGCAACCCAAAGGTGTTCGCAAAATTCGGCGCGTCGCATATGGTGCGGGGGCGCAGCTTTACAGAAACGTTTGATCTTGGCACCCTGATTCCAGAACTAGCGTCCGCGCAGGGTAATAAATCCTTTAGCGTATTAGTTTTGCCGGGCAAGGGTGCGCAGGTAGCAGTATTTGATCCAACGACGTTTTCTTTCCAACCCGCTACGGGAAAGGACGGTTACAGCAAAAATATCGAACCGATTATCAGCGCCGCCTACGATGACGTCATTACATTAATTGATATGCGCCCACTACGGAATATTTCGAACGGCACGTCGGCGGTCAATGCACCTCGTCTCCAGAAGGTTATTTATGGGTTTGACATGGTTTTGGTAATGTCCGGATCGACTCCGTCGGGCACGCTGGATCATGAATCGGATCCGGAATCTGAGTAGCGTTCGTCCAATGTGAGATGCGTTGCTCGATGTTAAACCTATAGGCTAGATCGTGAGTTCCCTTCGACGGATTCCCAAAAAGCGGACGTTCCCTCCAATGGGACGAATGACCGTTCTTGGCGACCTACTCCGTTCACGTCACAAATCTGTCTTCATGAGGCGTGGGAGTTTTTACGAAAAGAATATCGATTAGTCTCATGTCGCTTGGTTCCGACAAATGCCTAAGCCGAGTTGCCAGAATTCTTGTTCACGACATTAAGCAACAGAAACAAACATCCATTAGTACCTCTGGAGAAAATCGATGCGGTTTGGTATGGGTGTGGCGATAGCTATGTCTTGTTAAATCGTACAAGTGTACCGACTCCCAGCAAACACAGGATCATGATGCGTTTGAAATTATGCAAATTACATCTTATTCGAACAACAAATTTGCAAACACTTTCTCTGCTTTGCGCGTGAATAGGATCAGACAGCTGAAAAGTTCCGTGCCTCGGCATTTTTATTGGGCTAAGACTGTTACTCTTGTTCCAAAAACGATAATATTTCTAGCCATGCCGCCTCGGCAGCGTCCTTGTGGTAGCCCACTGACATGCTATCATTGATGGCGAGCATTGGCGGTGCATCCACTATATCAAAGCCATGGCGCGCACCGGGATAAATGTGGGTTGAGATCGATGCTTGTATTGGCGATCGCTCAACAAGCGCTTTGCAAACAGACGGTTCAGCAATGTCATCTGCACCACCCAGCAACATAAGAACCGGTGCCGAAATAGTCAGGTCCTCACGGCCTCGACATGCGGGGTATACCGCTATCAAAGAATTAACGGCCGGTGCAGAAGATCGGGGACCGTGCAGCCAGGCCATCACGCCGCCGCCGCCCATTGACCAACCAATAACATGGAGTTGCATCGGATCGACGAAACTGAGTGTTTGCGCCCAACCAATCGACTCGTCGATATACGCGGCGATCCGCTCGGCTTCGATCTCGCCACCGCAAGCGGTCAGAACGCCTTCAACAGCGTGAACATTAATTAGCAGAACAGCGAAACCGTGATTGCTTAAGCGTTCAGACATCTGAAGGTAATGCCGTCGAAACAACCTATCGTCTTCGCGCAAATCAGGATGCGCCGCCTCAACCGCTGCATCGGTGAACGCAATTCCACTACAGCCAGGCATGGCGACCAATGTTGGAAATGGACCATCACCTGATGGAATGAATTCAAAATGATGTTGAATAATGAGATCAGGCAATTCTTCGCTATGAGCGGGTGTCAGAAACAGTAGAGTCAATGCAATTGCGATGAGCACTCGCTTCATACCGTTGCCTCCCCAATGAAAAGGCTTAAACTCCAGACGACCATCAGGAGCTTCGACATACTCACTCAGCTTGTTCTGAAATTCTGAACCCTGTTGCCACCATTGTACTCCAGTGTCGCTCTCATCACCAGCGTTAGTGCCATGAACTGTAATGATTGTGGTCATACGCCCCAACTCCCCACTTGTAATTTAGTTTACCTTATTCATTCGATAGGCTCAACTTTCGTTTAGTCTCAGTACCTCGAAACGAAAGTGGTGGAGTTGCGATGGGGCAGAACCGTCCGCTGTTACGTCTATGTTGTGGAGGTTGGCCAATTGTGAGCAGAAACGGCGCGTACAAAAGCACCAACGGCGGGTGAATGGGGCCGGCCACGCATCGTCATCAAAGAAATAGTCCGATCGAACTGCGGATCAATCAAAGGGCGGACAGGAAGATCGTCCGGTATCGCACAATACTCCGGGAAAAACCCCCAACCCATCCCCGCCCTGATCATGCCCAGGACCCAATCATCACGTTCGCTTCTAAATATCATCGGTGTATTGACCCCTTGCTCGATAAAAACCTTGTTGGCTGGCGCAAACACTTCGCAATTGACACGATTAAGATAAGGCTCCCCGTCCAAATCCTTCACGCGGATGAGCTCCTGACTCACCAGGTGGTGATTGGGCGGCAAAACGACAACAAAGCGTTCCCTGAAAAGTGGAATGGCGTGCAACCGTTCATCAAGCGTTCCCGGTACACCCAATATGGCGATTTCGAGCTCACCATTTATCAATGAATCAATTATTGCGTACCCCTCAGAGTCATAGATCGCGAGAACAACGTCAGTGAAATCCGAATGAAACCGTACAATCAGATCAGATAGGACCTTTGGGCCAATTGTGCACATGGTACCAAGCTTCAACTCAAGATCTTCGATCTTCGCAAAAGATTTGGCTTGCTCTTTGGCGGCATTCGACTGTGCTTCAATCGCTGCGATATGTGGTAACATCATTCGCCCGAGCTCTGACAAATGGGTTTGCGTTCGCTCGCGGTAAAATAACGGTCCACCCAGTTCCCCTTCAAGCAATTTGATGGCTTTGGTGAGCGCTGGCTGTGTAACACCACAAGCTTCAGCCGCGCGCGTAAAATTGAGCTCATGAGCCAAACTCAGGAAGTACCGAACTTGTTGCATTTCCATCTGTGCGCCCCTCTGTGTGTGCTTTTATTTCGGAAAGCATACAGCGTTTTTCGGAGAATTGTGAAGACAATGCGGAAAGAGTACACGGCGCGTGTCCGATCCGGTTTCACCGTGTTTCTTGATGTCGCTTCGAACATACTTCCATCATGGGTAATTTCCGTCGGCCAATGTTCAGAAACCACAAAAGAACCTTGGAAGTAACAATTTTTTGAAATACGGACCCCACGCTACCAAGCTACATCACATTCTGTAACCAATCCGTGAACGGTTTGGTTCCCCCAAACCTGATATGAGAAGGAGATCGAAATGCGCAGCTGGGTAAATGGAACCATTGGATTAAGTCACGACATATGTGGCGTGTCGGCAACTATTCAATTAGAGGCCGAAGAGCTAATGAAAAGCGATGACTTGCGGACTAAGAAGAGGGGGCGTATGATTAATGCATGTGTTGATAAGATTGTTTATATTTGTCAGTCATCACGAGAGCATACTGTACTTAATGAAATAGCGCCTCAAATGGGGCATGAAAATATGTATGGTCTGATCCAAACGGCGACCAGTATAGCTAATGCACGGTCAAGCCGCCGCGTGTCTGTTTCTATAGATTGTTGTCGTTCGTTGATGGTCACAGAGCACTGTCGGGGTCTGTTTCGTATACTGTACAATTTAAGCGCCAATGCAATCTCTGCGATATTAGAACATGGCGGGTCCCACCTCCGGATAAGCGTCTCAAACGCAGATGGCGCGTTTCTTGATCTGGAAGATGATGGGCCAGGATTGCCCAGGCCTGTATTGGATATCCTTTTGCCATCACTGCTGACTCAAGATGAAAAAGAACCGGCACGCCCGCTTGGGTTGGGGCTTTCAATCGCGATTTCTCTGGCACGCCAAATCGGTGGCCGCCTGATTCTTCTGAAAACATCAACATCCGGAACAAAATTCCGGCTAAAAATGCCGGAAAACCTGGTGGGGGTCGCTGGTTCCGAAATATCCGTTGAACTCGGGCACACAGACATGCTGGACGGGCCGCTAATTGCGGAAACGGTCGGCGGTCCTGGTGTTGAGCCTCACTTGGCGGCGGCCGGGTAGCCAGAAGATGCGCTGGTAGGATTTGAATACACACATACTGCCTGGTCGGCTCGCGCTTTGGAGAATCCGCACTTTAGTTACCGGCCTCAGGCGATTGTATGGTGTCTTCGTTCCATTTCTCGCTGCGAGCTTGGCGAACAAACGCGCCGACGGCGGGTGAATGTGGACGTCCGCGAACCGTCACCAAATTGGTTGTCCTGGTAAATTCCGGATCGACAAGCGGGCGAACGACAACATGCTGGTCTGTAACCGAGTACTCTGGAAAATAACCGAAACCCATGCCAGCCCTGATCATGCCAATCACCCAGTCATCACGCTCACTTGAAAAAACCTTCCGCGTATGGATACCTCGATTCAGAAACTCCGCATCGACAACATCGTTGTACTCACAATTTGCGCGGTTGACATATGGTTCATCGTTGAGTTCCTTACATGGCACGATCTTCAGGTTCGTGAGCCGATGATCGTGTGGAACCACGAGCACAAATCGCTCGTCGAACAACGGCAAACCGTGAAAGCGCTCGTCCAGCTCCCCGGGTACAGCGAACAGCGCAATTTCCAATTCTCCATTAACGAGTTTGCTACTTAGTGTACTGGCGCTCATATCAACAACATCTACTTCAACCTCAGGATACTCTTTGTAAAACCGCATGAGGAAAGCGGAAATTGTCGCTGGTCCAATTGTGCACATAATACCAATCTTCAGGCGTGCTCGATCAAGTTGTTCAAAAGCGGTGGCCGTATCCTTCACTTCAAGCGTTTTTTCCCTGATGCCTTGGAAGTATGGAAGCATCATACGCCCGAGTTCAGATAAATGTGTCTTGCTACGTTCGCGATGGAACAGTGGTCCTCCGAGTTCGGTTTCAAGGTTTTGAATTGCTCTCGTCAGCGCTGGCTGTGTAACGTTTGATATTTCCGCAGCGCGCGTGAAATTAAGCGTTTCCGCAAGCGCCGTGAAGTATCTTATCTGTTGCATTTCCATAAAAAGTCTCTCTCCCGAATTCGGTGATAATAGGTCGGATGGGAGTAAACAGAAAGAGGCCATGTGGCTTAATCAGCTACTCCTCCCAACTATAACCAAAAGTCATCGAACTTGAAATGAACCGGCATTTCACTTCCATCGCCCTCGCGCACATATTCAAGGTGAGGGCTGTAGTTCTGTTGGAGTCCAAACATAAAGGGAGAAATTATGTCACAGGATTTAGCGGAAACACCAACTAGCTCAGAAGGTCTACGGGATGAACCAGAATGGTTAGGGGTTGTAATTTCACAAATTAAGAATTGTCTCAATGATCGAGTCACTGTTGGTGATCTCGCAGAAACTGCGAATATTAGCGTGTTTCACTTTATCCGACGCTTTCGCTCAGCGATTGGCGTCACACCGGCACGTTATATCCATTTGATGCGCCTCAATGCGGCATTCGGTTTGCTGCGGGAGACAAATTTGTCACTCGCCGAAATTGCTTACGCCTCCGGTTTCAGCAGCCAAAGCCACATGACGAGTTCGTTTCGTAAAAATATGGACACGCCGCCAGGTGAATTGAGGCGCATGCTGTGTAGTAGGCGCCGGTCCACAAATTTTGTTGATTTCAAGGTTGGCGCGCACCGAACCCGAAACTTTATCGAACCACAGATATTTCGGCATTGCGGTGCGATCTAGTAAAATCACTATACGAATAAATAGATCAGATAAGGCTGAAGAGAGAACCAGGGACCAAACTTCGGAGCCGCGCCAAATGCGTGCTTGGTTCCACAAAACACGAAAACACCCTGACAATATCAAAAGGAGCAAGATCATGACTCATTTAAGATTTCCGACCACACAAAAAGTTTTGTTTGCAACCGGCGCCTTAGCGCTAGCCGCAATGTCAAGCGCGACTGCTATTGCAGGAGAGTGCCCTGCAGGAAAAGCAGAAAAAGGTTTCAGGACAAGCGGTGTAACAGAAGGAAAAGGCGTCGCAGATATGGAACTCGCCGCGGTCGACTTGAGCAACGAGGTCGTTCAACTTGAGGGCCGACAGCTTAGGCTACGAAAGCTTATTGTCGAGCCCGGTGGGCAGGTGCCGTTTCACAGCCATGCAGAACGACCAGCGCTCATTATGACCGTGTCAGGTACCATAAAGGAATTTCGATCCGATTGCAGAGTACCGATTGTTCATAACGCAGGAGAGGTTTCAAAAGAGTCAGGCGGCATTTCTCACTGGTGGCGCAACGACAGTGACGAGCCGGTGGTTCTCATTGCCGCGGACATCAAGCCGGCAGCTTAAGCACTGTTGACCAGTTGCCAGCGGAATCACCACTGTTGGTACCGTAGCTGCCGCGCCAGGTAATCCCCACCCACCTGTACACTGCCAAGCGGCAGCTTGCGCAGGCCCGGACCTGCCCTCCGGGCCTGCATCTTCCGATCTGATCAAAAAAAGCAGTCGCATACAATCAACGTGAGAAACCCAAGTCAATGTCCGAAACCACCGTGAATATCGTAACGACAACTGATGGCTTTGGTGATCTCAAGCGGAGCGTCGTAATTGGACTTACAAGCCTTTTGACTTTGGTCGACTTGTTTGCGGCGCAAGCAATTCTTCCGTCGTTGACTCAAAAATATGATGTGCCTCCCGCTGTTATGGGGTCTGTCGTCAACGCCGCGACATTTGGAATGGCTGCCGCCGGAATTCTCATCGCTATCTTTTCGTCGAGGATAGACCGGCGACGGGGCATATGGGTATCTCTTGCACTTTTGTCCGTGCCGACAACGCTGTTGGCGTTCACAGAATCGATTTTTCTGTTTGCAGTGCTGCGTGTTGTGCAAGGCGTTTTTATGTCCGCAGCTTTTACGCTAACGATGGCGTATCTTGCCGAAGAATGTTCGCCAAAGCAGACAGCCGGCGCCATGGCGGCTTATATCACCGGCAATGTTGCGAGTAATCTCATTGGACGTTTCACATCTGCCTCGCTTGTTGAGTTATTTAGTATCGAGACGACGTTCCTGGCATTCGCTGTATTAAACCTTGCGGGGGCTTTGCTGGTTTTCTACGGTTTGTTTCACGCAGAACCGCGCCCGCCGACCGGGATGCCAAAGCGTTCAGCGCTGGATGCAATGAAAGCCCACCTCGCCAATCCAGCTCTTCGGGCGACTTTTAGTATAGGGTTCATCATTCTGTTCGCCTTCATTGGTGTATTTACCTATGTGAACTTCGTCCTGTCGGCGATGCCATTTTCCTTAAGTTCCGCCGGCCTCGGCCTTGTCTATTTTGTTTTTCTGCCGGCTATTGTGACTACACCGATGGCAGGTTCCGCAGTCGCCAGGTTCGGTACGCGCCCAACGTTCGTCGTATCAATTATTTTTGCAACAGCTGGTCTGATGCTTACGCTGTCATCAAGTATGGTCCTTTTGTTGGTGGGTCTTGCCTGTGTCGGCGTCGGGACTTTCTTTGCACAGGCGGCCACCACGGCATTTGTCGGGCATGCCGCAGACGGCGACCGCGCCACAGCCAGCGGTTTATATCTCGCATCGTATTATTTTGGTGGTCTGATCGGAAGTTTGGTTCTGGGATTGGTTTTTGCGAATCAAGGCTGGCAGGGGTGTGTTCTGATCATAGCCGGTTCGTTGTTTGTTGCGACTGTTATTGCTCGGCACCTGAAATAACTAGGTACAAAGAAGAAAAAGGAACAATTAAAAAACTGGAGATCAAAATGTTAACTGGAAGAAGCGCAATTATAACCGGGTCCACGAGCGGAATCGGCCTTGGGATCGCTGAGGCATTAGCGAAAAATGGGGTCAACATTATGTTGAATGGTTTCGGCGACTCCGATGAAATTGACGGTCTGCAACGGCGCTTGGCGAGGGAACGCGACGTCCGGGTTGAATATCACAATGGTGATATGTCGAAACCACATGAAATAGAAGATTTGGTAACGGTCGCGGAAACGTATTTCGGGTCGGTTGACATTCTCGTCAACAATGCGGGCATACAACACGTTGCGCCAATTGACGGTTTTCCGCCGGACAAATGGGATGCCATTATCGCGATCAATCTTGCCAGCGCGTTTCATACGACACGCCTTTCCATGGCGGCCATGAAAGAGCGGGGGTGGGGCCGGATCATTAATGTGGCGTCTGCTCACGGCCTGGTCGCTTCACCGTTTAAGTCAGCCTACGTTGCAGCCAAACATGGTATTGTTGGGTTGACGAAAACAGTGGCTCTCGAAGCAGCGCAGGCTGGCATCACGTGCAACGCCATTTGCCCCGGCTATGTGATGACCCCACTTGTCGAAAAGCAAATTCCGGACACGGCAATGGCTCGCGGTATAACCGAAGAAGAAGTCGTTCGTGATGTTCTGTTAGCCGCTCAGCCGACAAAAGAATTTGTGACAGTTGAACAATTGGGAGCACTTGCGGTGTTTCTCTGCAGTGACGCCGCCGCACAAATCACTGGCGCATCGATTCCCGTCGATGGCGGCTGGACAGCCCATTAGGAAGGATACGCATATGGCCAAGAGGAAAACAGACTCAAAATGCATTAATCTTGCGTTGCAAGGTGGTGGCGCACACGGTGCATATAGCTGGGGCGTCATCGACTATCTGTTGGAAGATGAGCGAATTAGCGTTGAGGCAATTACCGGAGCATCAGCCGGAGCCATGAACGCGGTCGCATTGGCAGATGGCCTGGCGAAAGGCGACAAGGAAGAAGGACGAGAGCGCCTCCGCAACTTTTGGGAGGGCGTTCGCAATGCTGCGCGGTCAAGCCCACTGCGCCGGACACCGATGGATACCGTTTCCGGCACGTGGAATCTCGACAACTCGCCCGCCTATATGTGGTTTGACATGATGTCGCGAATTGTGAGTCCGTACCAATCTAATCCGTTCAATTTGAATCCGCTTCGCGATCTCGTCGCAGACTTGATTGACTTTGATCGGGTCAGGGCATGTCCGGTAAAGCTCTTCATTTCCGCGACCAATGTTGAAACAGGCAGAGCCACTATTTTTGACAAGAAATCGCTGACTCCAGAGCACGTGATGGCGTCGGCGGCGTTGCCGTTGATGTATCAGGCCGTTGAAATCGACGGTGTTCCATATTGGGATGGTGGTTATGTTGGCAACCCACCTTTGTGGCCGCTGTTTGAGCATTCAAAGTCGGATGATGTTGTGCTTGTGCAGATTAATCCGTTCACACGGCTTGGTGCTCCTAAATCAGCCAAGGAAATTCTTAACAGGATGAATGAAATCAACTTTAATGCGTCATTGCTTCAGGAACTGCGGTCGGTGGATTTCGTTTCTCGCCTTCTCAGGTCAGGTCGCCTCGAGGGAACTGGGTATCGACGCGTCCTTATGCATATGATCGAAGATGAGGCAACACTCTCACCCTTGGGTGCGTCATCAAAAATGAACGCAGAGCATGAGTTTATTGAAATGCTTTTCGAGAAAGGACGTGCGTCGGCCCAGGAATGGATCGACAGACATTTTTCCGATATCGGACAACAGTCATCACTCAACATTCGGCGATTGTTTCAGTGTGAGGAGGATGCTCTCGATGGTTATCGTATCGAGCGGCAAGCCAGGTTTCAGGAAAGCGGCGGAGCCAACGGAAAAATTCCGCAAGCGGCAGAACAACATAATTAGATAGGATAATTTGTGATCTATATGCACACAAACAGAGCTCGTGCTGAAAATGCCCAACTGAACACTTCACAGCTTGCAAAGAAATATGCACCAACGGCTATCGCTGTCTTCACAGCTGTAATATTCTTGGATTCACTTCGGTACAAATTTACCAACCATCCGTACACGCAGGAAATATTCGGTCGGCTCGATCAATGGGCGGGAACTCTCGGCGCCGAAGGATTGTTCGGACATACCGGGCTCTTCAGCCAATACGTCATCGGAACGAGCGAGTTATTTGCGGCAGCTTTTCTGTTGCTCGGTATACTGCCCCGGTTTGCGAGGCTTCAGGCGCTTGGCGCCGTTGCTGCCGTTGCCGTCATGTCTGGCGCTATCAGCTTTCATTTGTTTACACCGCTCGGCACGGATCCCAACAATGATGGTGGTGGGCTTTTCATGGCAGCGGTCGCTGTCTGGTTCCTGTCGTTATTGTTACTGGTTTTTCGCCGATGCGAGCTTTTTGGATTGCTTAAAGATTTGAGGATCACCTTTTCTTCTTCGCCCAAAACCTACAGCGATTAAGCAACACATCAACCATGCGAATTTCCGACTAAAACTGGAGAGATAAAATGTTGAAGAGCGTACAGACGTAGCTGTGACGCAGCGGCGTGCGCGCACTACGAAGTGGGGTCATACTATTTGTACTGCGCTGGACCAGTATCACCCTTTTTGTGTTGCTGAGTCTTTTCTTCATCTGGTTCTGGGTTACTTACACGACAGTTGAGGATCTCTTATGGTACCATGCCGCTGCGGTGCCAGAAGTCACATTAGAAAACGTGCGTCCAAAATTACTTCGTACTGATGAAACTTATTGGTGGCTGATCTGTTGCTCTTGACACCTTGGGCACATTTGTCACTCTGGTTCCTCTCCGCCAAGGCACTTTCTGGGCAGGAACGGCTCTGGCTATGGCATTTTGTATTGCCTTTACGGTGGCGGCGATTACAGCTGTTGAGCTATCGGAGACAGGAGCGCCCACATCATGGCACCTCATGGGCATCCTTATAGCGATCACCATGATCGCGTATTGCACGCACATAGTATCCAGCATGATTACCGCATCTTTATGGGAATCAACAATATCGGGTTCATCCTGACGCGGTCCTGCTAACCGAGTGACTTGTAATCATCGCCATGACCTAGGTTGAATTTGCCGGAAGTCCCGCTCAATCGAATGATGGATGAACACTTTCAAACTATTTAGGGCAATAAGCATAAATGAACCAGCTATCGGTTCGAGTGTAAAAAATAATCGCAATGAGCATTGTTTTAGTGTAACTGGTGTGAGCGAACTCTCTCTCAAGTATTGAAGATCAGCACCATGCCAAATGTAGATTTGCCACTCATAAATGATACCATATCGGCGTCGGCCCTCCCAGCTCCCACGTTGAATAACGGAAAGCGCGCGTCCTTGGAAGGACGCGCGCCAAAGACCATCATGCTTTCTTCAGAATCGAACGCCAGCAACTATTGAATGTGTGCCAGAACCATTCGACAGACCTGAACCGTTACTGCCTAGATCCATGTATCGATAGCCGAGACTCAATACAGTGTCGTTGATGCGGTGGTAGTTGACCCCCGCACCAAGGTGCCAGGCAAATTGTGTGTTTGAGGTGGAGATGTTCGTTGTGTTGTCGATATTAAATCCAAGGGCAGTGCCCGATGATGAAAACTGGCCATCGACTTCTACTCTCGAGACGCCTGCTCCGCCGCCCAAATACGGCCGGAATGAACGATCAGTATTGACACCAAATTCGTACCAAACATTCGCCAGTGCTGATAGCGCGTCTGTAGTTGCTGCGCCGCTTGTTGGTAGCGAATCGCTTTGAGTTCCATCAGCAAAGGAAATTTCACCGTTGATTGAGGAGCGATTTCTTCGATAGCTTAGTTCTGCTTCATAGATAAAACCGGAGTCGGCCCAGTAGGAAACCGACCCGCCAAACAGATATCCGGTCTTACTACTCGAGTTTACAGCGTATCCAAATGTTGCGGGAGTCCCGCCCAGAGATATTGGCGTGATCACCGATTCACTGCTGTCATTTGAAGCAGCGCTGCCGAATAAAACGCCGAATTTGGTATCGCCTGCGATTGCCGCATTGGATGTGCAGAGCATGAGGACGCTTATAGATGCGCCGAGTGTAGTTTTGAATTTGGTCATTTCGATAGTCCTCTTTTGGGTGGTGAATTGCATTGTCGGCTGATCGGGCTGTTAAAATGCGTCATATGCGCGATGGGCACCCGGTGCCGGTAAAATTTGGAAGTGCTGGATTGCAATGTCGAAATTCTGGCTAGTTGGTTCCACCTGAGTGGGTTCAGTTCGCTGTAATTCCGTACTGCGTTCAGTACGCAACACTGCGAGCATGTGTTTCAACGTTCCGAAGCCAGTATATGCAAGCTCCGCGACAGCAACAGTGTCCGGAATTAGCGATATTGGCTGATTTTTTATGATTTCTTCGATCAGCTGATTCGTTGTGTTGTCGAGCACTGAACTGACGGCAGAAACCACCTCTTTTCGATGTTCAGAAAACGCATCTTGTTGAATTTCATTTTCACCTGCAATTGCCAAATTGGACGTGCAGAGCGTGATGACGCATATAGACGCGCCGAGTGTAGTTTTGAATTTGGTCATTTCGATAATTCTCTTGTTGACTTATCGAGCCACTAAAATGCCTCATATGCGCGAGGGACGCTCGGTGCCGGTAAATTGTCGAAGTTCTCGGTAGTTGGGCGTACGTGAATGCGATCCGTCCGCCGTAATTCGCCCTGAAACCTACTGCGTTCAGTATGAAACACAGCGGCCATGTGTTTTAAGGTTCCGAAGCCAGTTGCACGTGCAATTTCAGAAAGCGACATATCCGGGTCATGCAAAAGTCTGAGTGCAGTTTTGAGGCGCGCCAGATGAATATATCGCGCCAGGGCAACGCCAGTTTCTTCCTTAAATCGCCTCAGCAGCTCCTGGTCTGACATCTTGGTGAGACGTGCCAATTCGTGCACTGTAATATTATCACCAAGGCGTTTTGATAGCTCCGATTTTACATCGGACAACCACTTCGGTTCAGAAATGTTAGAATCTGATACCTTCCTGTCTTCATATAAATTTTGTGACATGACCTCTCCTCCATGACGGTGCGTTACATACTCATCATATCGCAGCAACATCGTCAGGGGTGAAATGCCGATTGGTATTGGTTTTGATGATTTACGGTAATGAAGGTACTAGTCGGCGCTATCCGCTTGTGAGCACACCCAAAGCTGACCACCTAGATATGGGTTGGTCAGGGAATGATGATGAATAAACTTTGTTTTTTCACAAGTGACGGCTGCTGCCTTTATCATTGGATGGGTTCCATAGATGAGAAATCGGTCCTATTTGCAACATTAACTACTTCGCAAGTTGAGCACACAATTTACATCGTTGTATACGTGTAGATACTAATAGGGACGCCACAAGGACGCCCCTCCGCCTGAACGTTCAGGTTGTCTTAAGCAGCCTTGCTCTTGCGAGTGACAAACTGCGCTCGTCGTGTGTCAGATGCGGCTTTAAGTACTTATCCAACTCACCGGCAAGAACCGCGTCTTTGAGCGTCTCTAGCGTGCGCTGGAAGACTCCCTTTAATGCACGCGTCCGGGAGGCGCTGTGTGCATGACCGGAATGGTCGCGACAAATGGTCATTGGAGAATTTTAGCCCAATGGGTTCAATTCCAACCGCTGTTACCCTCACAACCTATTCCGGCGGGGATGACGACTTCATGAGGACGCCACTGCCGGGATCGAGCAAATTGAACGAGGCGCCCTGCACGTCATGATCTTTAATTCATATGTCCTCTACGATAAAAATGGCATTGTTGTTCAAGTCATAGAATCCAAATTCATTGGTGCCCCATGCAGTTTTTAGCCTAAGCTTATTTTCTTCAATAGCTCTGCGCTCAACGAATTCTTCGTAGACAAGCTGAATATCATTAACAAATATCCGGATAACAGATCCACCCAAAAGAGGATCATCATCTGTATTAGCGTGCCATTGCAAATGGACAAATAAATTGTCTCTTTTTAAAATGGAATACATCGCATCACCAGCGATACGGACAAAGCCGGTTTTCTCATGATACCATTTTACATCCCTTTCAATATCAGCGGAAGGGAGGACAGGTGTGATATTTAATAATTTTTGCTTCATCTTTCAAATAATTCACTGGGCATATGGATATCAGGTGTTCCCACGTTTTTCCAGCATCAGCAGCAGGACACTCCAATTAAACTTGGGAGCCAAGGGGCCCACGTCACCACTGTATCCATCAGCATGGATATGACCCTGATAGCCCTCCAGATGTCCGGTTGGATGAATGCCCTTGCGGCCAGATGTGTATTTATAGAACACAGCTGGTGGAGCATCTGATCCAAAGGGCCTTTCATCTCTGACATATGACCACAAACGGTCCGTCTTTGTTTTACCCCGGCCAGGTCGACGTACCGGAATCGGGGTGTCATTCGTGTGGATGGTACTTCCGGCAAAAACATGATGCTCCAGCCGGTCCACAAGCGGTTGTAACATAAAGGCGGACCTGCCATGGCAACGCGGCTCGAACGAAAACACCAATCGATTGATGCGCCAATATCTGCCGAAAGGAACGGACTTCTCAAAATACTCTCAAGCCCAACTCAACAAGATCGCTAGAGAATTAAATGAGCGCCCTGGAAAAACGCTGGACTATGAGACCCCTGCTGAGCGATTAAGCGCATGTGTTGCAGCGACCCGTTGAACTCACAGGAGGATATCGGACATTGGCCGGTTCGCCACGGCGGTTTTTTTGGGCCGACCTTGGTTGATTGTTATTTTACCGAACTGTCCGGGCTTCCAGACTTGCTGTGTAGTTCGCGATATTCGCTTGGGGACATGCCAAATCGTCTCTGAAACTCACGTTGAAAGGCGCTTTTTGATCCGAACCCGGCATCTAGCATGATATCTGTAATCGTCCGTTCACGACTCGTATTATCTCTCAATTCGCTGGCTACGGATTCAATCCGCATCAGATTAATAAGAGTGGGCACAGTCACGCCGCGCTTATCGTTGACCGCTTGAGACAAGTGTTTTGCGGGCGCTCTAATGCGCGCCGCAAGATCGGCAAGGCTCAAGTTTGGATTCCGAAAGAGTTTCTCCTCATGGAGAAGGCGATCCAATCTGTTCAGTATAAGATCAATTTCTCCATCCGTCGCATTTGAACCGGCATACTTCGTGAAAGCTTGCGATGTGGCCAATAAGTGGGGGTTGCGAAGAGCAGTAGTAATGATCGCCGCTGATAAAGCCAACATAGCAGTGAGGATCGCTACATAGCTTCCGCTCATACGAAAATCTCGCCCGAAGCTCGATTCAATCGAGATAGTCACGCGAAACAAAACAAGCACCAGAAAGAATCCCGCAAATAAAGAAACGAATCTGAAGAGGTGGCGCTGTTGATAGCGGGACTGTTGGCGAGTTACGGCAATGCCGATGGCGATCAAGTATCCGCTATGAATAGCGATAACGATTGAATCGATCGGCGCAATATAGCGAAACACCAGTAAGATAGGCCCAACAATCAGCGGAAATAAATGTCCGAGCGAGCGCCTGGTGATTATGGGTGGCTCATCTCTTACTTGCTGCACAAAAAGGTAGATTGTCGGACCCATCAATAATTCGAGTACAAGATTGATGGGGCGAAGCCAGACAGCCAGCCCGATGCTGGTCACCGCATTGATCACCGAGACCATTGCGAAAATTGTCGCGAGACAGGCCAGCGCTAAACGAACCGGGCGCCGATCTCCAGTCGACACCAGATAAATCGCAAACAATCCCATTTGCCCGGTAATCACGGCTTCCAAGAGCGTGCGAAATAATTCGAACGGGCTCATCGTCACGCCGAGATTTGAGTCACTGGCAAAACCTCATCATAAACATGGTCCCACATCACGATCTGGAGCGCAGTGCGCTGATTTTATGGTCATTTAGCAAGACTAATTCGTAAATACTCTGGCAACAAGGGAGCAAGTTATGAGACATTTGACTTACACGGCCGCAATTTTCTGCCTAGGCGTTTCCGCTTGTTCCGTAGGCGCGCGGCCTGGCGGTGAAGGCCTTTTCGTCAACGACAGCGACGCATGTGTCTTGGGGATAACGAACGTTAATTTGATCCCGATGACGAAAGATCTGGTGAAGCCAGAGCAAACGATACTGTTCAGTCACTCCGAGATCCTTGGGATTTCAGCGAAATCTGAAACCGCCGCCGGGTGTGATCAAATCATAGACGGGGCTGACAGATACCTCCTGCCGGGTCTCAATGATATGCACACCCATGTCGAGAACACAGCGTTCGAGCAGGGATTTGGACTCGATCCGGAGCCGCTGCCATTCGACGCTCTGATGGCACCGTACCTCGTCAACAGCACCACCGGCATGCGCATTCTTTCCGGCTCACCCGATCTTCTGGCATATCGCGACAGTACTGCAAACGGCGATCGTGCTCCACACCTTGTCGTGGCCAGTCCGATGTTATCGGCGACGCCTCCTGTGTTACCCGAGCCTATCACGAGAATTGTAGACGACCCGGCAGCCGCAAGAGCCGCCGTTCGTGAATACGCGGCGGCCGGCTACGACTTGATCAAGATCCGCCGCAATCTGAAGCTACCGGTGTACCAAGCCGTCATCGAAGAAGCACATCTTGTTGGATTGCATGTTGATGGTCACATCACCCGCGATATTGAATCTTTCGCGCACCTTTTAACGCTGGGGCAGGACGGATTTGCTCACTTGGACGAGTTTGCGAGCAAAACACCGGAAAAGTTATCAGTGGAAGCGCTAACAGTGTTGCTCGTCGAGTGCGGTTGTTATGTCTCAACAACGATTGGCGTCATGCCGAACATCTCCGAGCAAATTGACAATTATGACGGCCTTGTCGACCGCGAGGAAATGCGTGTCATGCATCCGCTGATGACAAATGAGTTCTGGTTCAAGCCAAACAACCCTTACCTGAGAGAAGGCGCTCCATCAGAGTTTTTCGACACGCTGGCGCAGAAGACCGGAGAAATCGTAAAGCCGCTTTACGATGCGGGTATTCCTCTCCTTGCGGGATCAGACGCAATCAATCCGATGATTGTCCCCGGCTACGGATTGCTGGATGAACTGGACCTTCTTGTGAACGCTGGGCTCACGCCGTTTGAAACCTTGCGGACGGCGACGGCTATTCCAGCAGAATCAGTTCCTGGGTTTGATCGAGTTGGGATATTAGAAATTGGCCGGGCGCCGAATGCAGTGCTTCTCGCGTCTAATCCGTTGGAAGATTTGGCGGTATTGCAAAATCCCGACGCCGTCATCCTGAACGGCTTTCTCCTTGATCGGACAGAGTTGGACGATCGCCTCAATACCGCAATTAAAGTTGTAAAGCAGCAATGAACCGGCGTGCATTCATCGCAGCAACGGCTATTGGCGCTTTCGCCGCGCAAACGACGATGTCCTCCGGCGCTCAAGCCAAACCGGTCAGCGGTCGCCCGATACGCTGGTTTTGATTGCAAAATCAGATTCGCAAAGAGAGTCCAGAAGAAGCCGACGATTGTCCGTCATCAAAGTATTTGAGACTCTCAAAGGTCTGATTTAAGCGAGAGTGTGGCTCATCAATTGGTTATAACCTAAGCTGCTGCACGTTTGTGATGCAAGCGCCTTTGTTCGATAGTTTTACGTTTAATCCTTTCTCGGTTGAGTAAAATAGTTTGCCCACATCCGTAGTAGACATCGGCGGGTGTGAGGTTTTTCAGGCTCTCGTGGTAACGCTGATGATTGTTGTAACCAATGAAGGCTTACCGTGCGGATATTGAAGGCCAGCTCGCAAATCCAAACCTGAGTGGATCAGCGAATAAAACAGCTGGCAACATGTCCCCTTGTTTGCCCCAAACAGACTTTCCACTCAAGAACACGAAGTTCGTATGGCTGTTGATTCTGCGCGCATTCCTGACGTTCAATGCCGACCGGGCTTACTACCGTTAATGGCGAAAAATTAGCCCTAACACCAGCACGGCTAGCTATGAGTCTGGCGTGAATTCCAGTGTGACTTGTGCAGGCAAAAACACGTCATGTACAAAGTCGCCTTTCACTCGTGTCCATACAGCTGTTACGTCAGTTACAGTCTCCCCATTGGAATTGCCGGACCAAACAACTCTCTCATTGTTCTCAATAAAATGTTCAGCTGCAAACTTAACATAGCCGTCTCGCTTGATCAGTGAATATGCACCAACATCTTCATCACCTTCGACGGTCCAAACCAGCATTCCTTCACGAAAGGAGAGAGTTCCTCGTACACTGAATACCCCTGTGATGCCCCTTGCCCGGATCTTTCCTGGAACGACAAGTCCATCAAGGCTCTCTAAGCTTTGGTCGATTGACGCCCGAGCAGCAGGTAGATCTGGCGGCGTGCATGCCATGAGGCAAAGAGTTATGAGCATTGTTCTCATATTAATACTGTAGACTAATAGCGAGATGATGGCAATTTGCAGCCAGAAATCTTGATGATAAGACATCGCTTGATAGAGGGCTGTTTTTGGTGAGAAGTAGCAGGTAGTCTTGGCCCTAATCGGTCGTTTGGCCGTCGCGGTTTGAATGGCAGCTTCATCGTTATACCGTCATTCGAGATGTCGGTTCACTAGTAGTCGCTAAGTTGTTTCGGCCAATGGCGCGAATTTTCGAAAAATGTCCACCCAAAATTCACCAAATTCCCGGTGCGACAAATCGATTGGCCGCCAAATTCGGTATCGGTCGCGCTCGTGATAGTAAAACTGAGCTAGGTTTTCGGGCCTTCCGGAGCGCTTAGGCGCAACAATTGTATTCACCATGTTCGCCGGCTTCCCTCCTGGCCTCACCAGCACCCGTTGAACGTCGTAAAGCTAATGCATAATATTATACAAGATTACTGTCTGACAGTGGCTGTCTGCCCACACGTCCACTACGGACAGTTTACCGGTCCATCGGCTAATCACTTCGCTCGCGCAGTCCCGCCGAACAGCTTCGATCGTCGCCCGATATGCGAGATTGGCGTTCTGGTATTCAAGCTCTGTTAGTGTGGCGTTGAAGCGGTCCAAGAAGGTTGCCATGCCGGCGCCGGCTGTCTGCCAGACATCATGAGAATAGTCGCGTGCTTTGAGCACGTCCTCGCGCGTACCCAACACCGATACGTGCCCAGACAAAATATGATCGAACTCATACTCCAGGATCGTATCGAATAAAGTCATATATGCGCCAACATCTGACGTGGCGCCGAAATTCATAAAAGGAACTTCGCCGGGTGTGATGGTGTCGACCGCCGCGACGAATTTCTGCTTGGGCAAATACACGATCGTGTCCGCATCTTCGGCGTGAAACGACGCCGGCGTCAGCTCCACAGTTTCGCCGCCAAGCGAGAAACTATGGGGCGCATCGTATGTTTTGGTCGGCGGAAGAATGTTAGGACGCTCTGCTCTTGCGAGGCTCCGTGCGACATCCGCATGGGCGACGATTTCCAGACCGTCAACATCTCCAAACACGCGGGCGCCGGCAATATGGTCGCTATGGCCGTGACTGTAGACAAGGTAGCGGATCGCTATGCCAGGCGCATGCTGGCGAATGGCGTCGGGCAATTTGTCGGCGAAGCTCGGCGGCGCATCAATGACGATGACGCCTTCATCGGTGACGAGAAAGGCCGATTGATATACGCCGTCCGTCACATAGAAGAGGCCGGGCTTAATCTGTGAAACATGCAATCCCGTTTCAGGGTCGATCGTGGGCATGCGTGCCAGCATTTCCGGCGACTCCGGCGCAAATGCCATGTAGTGATTTGAGTGGCCGGGCGTCAGGCTGACGTCGCCGCCGGAATTGAATTGCGGCGACGGTTCTCCTTCAACCGCGGCGTAACTTGGCTGCAGCGCAAGTGCCGACAAGCCGACTGAGAACAGGGCGGATGCAAACAGTTTGCAGGTTTTCATAAGTCTTCTCCCTAAATTGCAATGAAAAAGAGGACGCTCGACACGAGAGACGCAATGCTTCGGACATGGTTCCAGTGCGTCCAACGACGCAAATACAAGTCCCAGACCTCTGCGCCGTAGGCCGAATGTGAGTCCGCGTCTTTTAGCTTTTTGTTCAGTGGCCCGTTGAAGAACAGGGTGCTGAGGAACATGCCGCCGAAATAGAGAACGCCCGCGCTCATCATTAGGATTGCGCCCGATCTAGACAGGTCCGACAACGCTACTACTGCAACGCCAGCGGCCGCGAAAGATGTTCCCAAGAAAAGCGGCATGAAAGCCGAGCGAAGGATGACGTCATTGATGGATTGCATGGCGAGAATACCCGCCGATGTTTCAATCCTTGCGAAGGCGGCCATGATAAAGCCCGAAAATGCGAAGTAGACGCCAGCCATGAGCCCGCTGCCAACCGCGCAAAACCACAGAATTGCTGTGAGAGGTGTTTCAAACATGGGACATCCGTTCTGTTTCTCGCCAAAACCTATAATCAGGACTTCTGTTCGGCCATATTCGGCCTATTCAGAATCATACGAGATCGTCTAAATTCGCCCCATGGACGCAATCGCCAATCTCTTGGAAGGAACGCGCGCCCGGGGGGCTTTTGCGCTTCGATGCGTCATGAGCCCGCCTTGGGGATTGCGCATTTTGGCGGAATCCCCGGCGACTCTTATCGCTGCTGTTGAGGGCGATTTATGGGTTGCGCCGGACAACGGGGACCCGTTGCATATCACGCCGGGCGGCATTGCCGTGACGCGCGCGCCAGACCACTACAATGTCGTGGGCTCTCTCGACACAAAGCCGGAAATTATCATCCAGCCCGAACAGCGTTGCTGCGATCTTGCAGGAAATTCCGTACTCGAAGAAATGACACACGGCATACGAACGTGGGGCAGTGATCCTGCAGGAAAATGCGTCTTTATTGTCGGCGCGTATGAGCATCTGAGCACAGTGAGCGACAAGCTTAAAAAGATGTTGCCCCCAGTATTGGCTCTCAATAAGGACGACTGGGATTCGCCGTTGGTATCCATTCTTGTTGATGAAGTTGCGAAAGACGAACCGGGGCAAGCGGCCGTTCTGGATCGGTTGCTCGATCTTCTATTGACGGCTGCTCTTAAAGCGTGGGTCGCCAAGCAGGATCCGGATCGTCCCGTTTGGTGGCAGTCCCAGGGCGATCCGATTGTGGAGCGGGCGCTCCGACTTATTCATAGGGACCCTGCATATGCGTGGACGTTAGATAAACTTGCCGCGAAAACGAATGCGTCGCGAGCGTCTCTAGCCCGCCGCTTCAATGATATCGTAGGCGAACCGCCAATGACGTTTCTTAAAAATTGGCGCATGGCGCTCGCAGAAGACCTGCTCAGTCGGCCGGGGGAAACTATAGGAACAGTCTCCGAGAAGGTCGGCTATAGCAGCCCGTTTGCGTTCAGCGCGGCGTTCAAGAGAATTAAGGGTATTAGCCCATATGAGTATCGAGCTCTCGGCAGTCAGGCGGATTGAGGATTTCACTTAATGTTCGGTCCGCGCGCTCAACGGACATTGGAGAGGTTAGGTCGCGGGATGCAATCGTTCAGAAGAAAGTGTATGTCTGCGTTCAGAAGTTCCGTTATCCTGGCTTGGAGTTTCATAGTTGGGTTTCATATATTTCTCCTGACAAACCCATCGATTTCGAGGGTGAGAAAACCCGTGCAAATCTCGGGACGAACGGCTTAATGGGCATTACGTTGCCCTAATGTGACATTGGCATTACAAAAACTAACGTCTGAAACCTGACCAGCTTTTGACGCCGACCAGCGACTTACCACGGTCACGGAAAGTCTCTCGCAACGGGCGGGAAGTTGAGCTAATCCTAGTGTAGGTAGTGTGAGGATGCTTGAATGAAAACTTATCTAATCTTGGATTTTGAGATAACGAACATGGATATGTTCATGGAATACGTTGAGCGAATTCCAGCCTTCATCCAAAAACATGGCGGAAAATATATTGTTGAAGGCGTACGACCTGAAGCGATTGAAGGCGATTGGAAGCCTTCCACTCTGGTTGTCCTCGAGTTTCCATCCAGGGAAAATGCCCAGGAGTTTCTAGGCGACCCTGCTATAGAGCCTGTATTTGCCATTCGTCAGAATTCAACAACCAGCAAACTGATTTTGGTTGAAGGTGGCTCTTGGAGAGACGCACCTCAGACCACATGAGGGTCCTTTCCTCGCTCCAAGCAAGCCGCTGAGAATGTTATGGCAGGGAGCCGCCGCAAACCAGTCGTTCGTCAAAACAAACTCTACGTCGGATATTGGCGAGTTTAAGCCTAATCGATGATGCGATTGAACGGCAGGCGTCCTCGATACCTGCCGTTCGTGGCCGTTACAAATTCACAGCCTCTGAGATTGCAAGCGCGTCATCGACTTCGACGCCAAGATATCGAACCGTACTTTCAAGCTTTGTAGCCCCAGCAGAAGCTGAACGGCTCGTAGATTCCGGTTTTCGATAGATTTGAGCCGCCTTCGTCCTACGTAAGGAATGAGTTCCGTATGTGGCTGGATTTAAACCGATGGACGAAACCCAACCGTGGAGGATCCGTGCGTATTGGCGTGTCGATAAATGCGGGCGACGTCGCCAGCCTACTTTTGAAGAGACAGCCATTGGGCTCGACTTCGTTATCGTCGTTATTGAATGCAACCAGGCGAATAAAAGGACAGCTCAAAAAGCTGTTGAGAGTGTTCAGGCAGAACTGTCGAGCAATCAAGAGATGTTACGTATCTGGATTGACGCTTATGGGACGTACAGAGCACACGCATTGGCCACACTTGACGGGCTGGAGCGCCCAGTGGAGGAACGGGGCGAACAGTTTTTGGTCGATGCATATCAGGCCAGTGGTTACG
>JAJFFV010000006.1 GCA_021776475.1 Parvularculaceae bacterium
CGTTGGTCAGTCAACTGTGCTAAGACTGTGCTAGCAGCGAACCATTCGCAGGCAGATCATCAATGATTTCAAGACCCGAAAATGCGACTGTGCTAGGACTGTGCTAGCTTATATGGCCATATTTGACCAATCAACCGAAGACTATGATTGGGCTTAACTTATTGCTTTTGTTGGGTTTTTAATGGTGCCCAGGGACAGATTTGAACTGCCGACACACGGATTTTCAGTCCGTTGCTCTACCAACTGAGCTACCTGGGCGTATTCCCGAAATGGAACAATCCGGCAAGGCCAAACCTGACCGGAAACCGCGTCTATAAGCCAGAAAGGTTGAGGTTGTCCATGCAGTTTTTGGGGTGAAAACAAAGATTTTCGAGAGCCCGCCCTAGGCCTGATAGGCGATTGCTGGCTCGTCTGGCAGCCACTAATGGTCCGGGAAATGCGCTTCACACCACTCGCGCAGAGCTTTTAGGACAGGCCCCAACGCAATACCCGCTTCGGTGAGCTCATATCTGTAACGGGGCGGATTGTCCTGATAAGCGGTTTTGCAGATCAGGCCCGCGTCCTCCAGCTGGCGTAGGCGGGTGGTCAGTGTGTTTGTGGGGATTTTCTCCTCAGAATCGAGGAACTCATTGAAAGTGGATTTCCCCAACACCATCATATCGCGCACAATGAGCAGGGACCAGCGATCGCCCATGACAAAGAGTGACCTGGCAAGTGGACAATCGGAACGTGGCATTTTCTGTGACATGGCGTTCTTATAGCAAGAGATTCTGGCATTGCAGCCGGTAACTAATTTGTGACTTGTAAATCGAAAGTCAGGTTGACATAGTGACTTGCGCATTGCAAGTCGCTAATGCGATGAAGTTGACAAAAGGAGAGAGCAGGGTGTTTGGCACAACAAAATTCAGGCTGATGACTGGCTTGTGGCTATTGACGCTGGCGGCGTTGATCGGCGTCGTTCAAATCGGGCTGTAAGGAAAATCGTGAACCACTGGATGCGGCCTTCTGGCTTGCGCCGTTGAAAAAATCTGTCCCGGCGTTGCCGCTTTGAGTTACAAGCCGCTGAATATGTGGAATAAACATCAGCCATGACAGACGACATTTACGAAAGCCTGGACCAGCTCGGTCAGAAAACGCGTCTACCACAAGACCCGGAAGGCGCCGTGCTTGAAGCAGTCTCCAATCCTCACAAAGATGTGGACTACCTGACCCGGTTCGTCGCGCCGGAGTTCACATCGCTTTGCCCGGTAACGGGCCAGCCCGACTTCGCTCATCTGGTCATAGACTATTGTCCGGCTCAGCATTTGGTCGAATCCAAATCGCTGAAACTGTTTCTTGGGTCTTTCCGCAATCATGGCGCGTTTCATGAAGATTGCACCGTGGCGATCGCCAAACGCCTGGTGGCAACGATCAAACCAAAATGGCTCCGAATCAGCGGTTACTGGTATCCGCGCGGCGGCATCCCGATCGATGTTTTTTATCAAACGGGCGAGCCGCCAGCGGGACTTCACGTGCCGGAGACCGGCGTACAATCATATAGGGGACGAGGATAGTGATCAGAAAACTGAGCATATTTTTTGGCATTTTGGCTTTGGCAGCATGCGGGGATATCAAGGTCGAGATTGACACGGATGATGACGGAGACGCAGAGGTCTCAATCGGTGACGATAAACAGGCAATCGAGAAATCGCTGCCGGCGCGTGGGCCGGGCGCTATCATTGCTGCAACCACAAAAGAGCACTGGGTCAGCGCCGATCCTGATAACACACTCTACATAGACATTCCGCAAGGCCGCATCGTGGTGCTGCTGACGCCGGACTTAGCGCAAGGTCATGTCGACCAGGTCAAGAAACTCGCCCGCGAAGAATATTATGACGGGTTGAATTTTTATCGTGTGATTGAAGGGTTCGTGGCGCAAGGCGGCGATGCCAGTGATGAGGGGGCGGCAAAGCCAATCAAAACAGCGGCGACGTCGTTGCCCGCTGAGTTCGATGAGCCAATCCCAGAGAGCCTGGACTTCACCCCGCTCGGTAATATCGATGGCTACGCACAAGAGGCAGGATACATCAATGGCTTTCCGGCGGGTCTTAACCGAAAAGAAAACAAAGTCTGGCTCGCCCATTGCAGCGGTGCTTTTGCCTTCGGTCGCAACAATGAACGCGACAGTGCATCAACAGAGTTTTACATCGCGCTTCAGCCGCAGCGCTACCTCGATCGAAACCTTACCGTGTTTGGCCGCGTCATCTGGGGCATGGAGCACGTTCAGTCAATCACCAGAGGTGCTCCTGGTAATGGTGGGGTCATCGCTGAGAAAGCCCGCTGGACGCCGATATCGTCAATCCGCGTTGCCGCTGACCTGCCGGAAGGGGATCGGTTGCCGCTTGAGTGGTTGGATACAAGCACGGATATCTTCCGTGAGCTGATTGATGCTCGTCGTAACAGACCGGAAGAGTTTTTCTATTTCCGGCCAAATTATCTCGATCTGTGTCAGTTGGCATTGCCGGTGCGCTTAACACCGGGCCCCACTTCCGAAGACGAGGCCGAATGAAGGCGCTAAAAAAACACGATCCTGCTTTGTGGCAAGGGCCATGGCGCATTCACGGCGAGAGCACTGTTTTTGACAATCCGTGGATCAAGGTCATGACCTATCCGGTGACCATGCCGAATACCGGCGAGGCTGGAACTTATGGGGTGGTGCGGTTCAAGAATATTGCCGTCGGCGTCCTGCCGCTGGACGAAGAGGGCTACACCTGGATTGTCGGCCAGCACCGGTTTCCGTTCAACCAATATAGCTGGGAGTTGCCCGAAGGCGGCGGTCCTCTCGATGTCGACACAGAGGAAACGGCGATCCGTGAAATGGAAGAGGAAACCGGGATGGTGCCGGGCCAGCTGATCCCGCTCGGTAACTGGCACACGTCCAACTCCGTCACTGATGAACGCGCTGTCGCTTATATCGCGACGGGCCTTACACCGGGGAGCCATGCGCCTGATCCTAGCGAAGTGCTTGAGACAAAGCGCATAAAATTTAGAGACCTGCTCGACCGCGTGATGACCGGAGAAATTACCGATGCGTTTACGGTCCTGATGGTCCAAACTGCGTATATCAGCGCCAGCCGCGGTGACTTGCCGGAAAATGTCAGTCGCCATTTAATAGCCACGCAATAGCAGGAGCAGAAGATGGGATCCGAGACCCAATCCGCAAAAGTCATTAAGCTGACAACCGACCAGACCTGGTCGCGGATGCGCGTTGAAGCGGCGACCGGTGCAGCGCAGGAACCCGTGTTGGCGAGTTTTCTCAATGCAACGATCCTGCACCACAATTCATATGCCGAGGCGTTATCTTTTCGGATTGCCCAGAAAGTATCGGACCGTGAAATGAACGCAATGCTCTGGCGCGAGGTATGTGAAGAGGCGTATGCGGATGATCCAAGACTTGTGGACGCTGCGTTGTCTGACGTTCATGCGGTTCATGAGCGTGATCCTGCCTGCGAGGACTATATGCAGCCGTTCCTGTATTTTAAGGGATATCAGGCTGTGCAGTCCCAGCGCATTGCCAATTGGTTGTGGCGCAATGAACGCAAAGCACTTGCCCTGTTCCTCCAGTCGCGGTTGTCTGAATTATTCGGGATAGATATCCATCCGAACGCAAAACTCGGCCATGGCCTGTTCATCGATCACGCTCATGATATCGTCATTGGCGAGACCGCTGTCGTTGGCGAAAATGTGTCAATGCTCCACGGCGTTACCCTCGGTGGCACCGGTAAGGACAGTGAAGATCGTCACCCGAAAGTCGGCAACGGTGTCCTAATCGGCGCTGGTGCCAAGATTCTCGGCAACATTAAAGTCGGTGATAACGCGAAGATCGCCTCTGGTTCCGTCGTCCTTGATGAAGTACCGACTGGTTGCACTGTCGCCGGCATACCGGCCAAGGTCGTTGGCAAATGCAACAGCAAGGAGCCGTCCAGAGAAATGGACCACGGCCTCTGGGTAATCTAGGGTCAGGGCCCTGACGAGAATTCAGGACATTTTTCATCAGGCTTTGAAACTTGACTTCCCCATCATTCAGAAATCAGGTTTTGCTAAAAATGGGTCCAGAGATAGTCTCAGATGAAAACCTCTTGTTGCAAGCGGGCGTCGAAACCGGTGTTGCAGTGGATGACCGGGAGCGGCGCACTTCGGCTATCGGGAGGCCCCGGGGTCGCGGGCGAATTGAATGGGTGCACGCTGTTTCGATTGCTGTCCAACGGGCACCGTGGTAGGTCTGAGCGCTATGTCATCCCAAAGTCTCACAGACGGTTTTGGCCGTCAGATAACTTACCTGCGCTTGTCAGTAACGGATCGATGCGATCTACGCTGTGGCTACTGCATGTCAGAGAATATGAGTTTTCTGCCGAAGCGAGACTTGCTAAACCTTGAGGAGCTCGAGCATCTCTCGGCTGCGTTTATCAACCGCGGTGTACGGAAAATTCGTATTTCGGGGGGCGAACCTTTGGTGCGGCGCGATATCATGAAACTCATGGGCAATCTGTCAAAGCATCTGGACAGCGGCGATCTCGACGAACTAACGCTCACAACGAACGCAACGCAACTCTCTCGGTATGCCGGCGAGTTGAAGGCGATGGGTGTCGGACGGATCAATATTTCGCTCGACACTCTTGATGACGATAAATTCGCACAACTTACCCGCCGCCGCGTTCTGAAGACCGTGCTGGAAGGTATCGAAGCTGCGCAGAATGCGGGCTTGAAAATAAAGATCAACGTCGTCGCTCTTGCCGACTTCAATCGCGACGAAATACCATCGATGATCGAGTGGGCCCATAAGGAAGGCATGGATCTGACCTTGATCGAGGTTATGCCGCTGGGTGAAGTTGAAGAAGATCGGTTCGATCAATACTTGCCGCTCACCGCACTGCGTGACGAGCTCGAACAGGATTGGACATTGGAGCCGATCGACAAAAATACCGGTGGACCGGCGCGCTATGTGCGGGTCCGGGAAACTGGCGGGGTCCTTGGATTTATCACGCCGCTGACCAATAATTTCTGCGCTGGTTGCAATCGTGTTCGGGTCACTTGTACCGGTCAGATCTATATGTGCCTCGGCCACATGGACTGTATTGACCTGCGCACGGCGTTGCGCGGGAGTGATCCCGAAACGGCCCTTAACGCCGCACTCGATATTGCCATGCTGCGAAAACCCGAGCGTCACACGTTTGACATCGCCGGGCCGGGAGCGATGCCGGCAGTGGAGCGTCACATGTCAGTTACCGGAGGCTAGGATGGCGCGGTTGCTGTTTTTCGGTAAACTTGCTGATCTGGCCGGCGGCCGCGAACGCGACCTGCCGTTACCGGACACTGTCGATACTGTCGATGCCGTGATTGAACTACTCGCCAGCGAAGACGAACTGCTGGGAGCAGCACTGAATGAAAAATCAGTACGCTGCATAATTAATGAACGAATTGATAACACCCCAGGCATCGTTTCCGATAGCGATGAAATTGCTTTCCTGCCAGCGGTCAGCGGTGGATAGGGGCGAGTATGATCTGCGTATGCGATACACCGTTCGATCCCGGACACGAACTGAAAGCGTTCGAGAATAAGGCTGACGCCGCTGGCGCCATTGTCAGTTTCCTTGGTAGGGTCAGACCAGAGGCAAACGACGATCCGGTCAAAGCGCTGCATCTTGAACATTTTCCGGGTGTCACGCAAAAATCGATAGAGGCATTCGCTGTGCAAGCTTGTCAGCGCTGGCCCATCACGCAGCACCTGATAATTCACCGCGTCGGCATGCTTGCCCCGGGTGAGCCAATTGTGTTCGTCTGTGTCGGAGCTGCGCATCGTCGCGAGGCGTTTGAAGCGGCTGACTTTTTGATGGACTACTTGAAAACAAAGGCAATCTTCTGGAAGAAGGAGATCCGTGATAGCGGCGCGCGCTGGGTTGAGCCGCGGGGACAAGACCATGTCGATACACAACGCTGGAGTAGTAAATAGGATTGAGTTGAGCAATGTCAGGTATAGACGAAGAACTTGAATTCAAACCGGTGCGTATAGCGGTTCTCACGGTTAGTGATAGCCGCAGCGCGGAAGATGACACATCAGGCGATGTTCTTGCCGGCCGCGTTGAGCGCACCGGGCACATTTTGGCGGCGCGCGATTTGGTGCGCGACGATGTCAGCCGCATCACAAGGACCGTGTCCGCCTGGATTGAAGACCCTGAGATCGACGTGATAATTTCAACCGGCGGCACCGGCCTCACCGGCCGGGACGTGACGCCGGAAGCCTTCAGACCTCTCTATGACAAGGAGATTGAGGGCTTCTCCGTGATTTTTCATCAGGTCAGCTTCGCCAGCGTTGGTCTGTCAACACTTCAGTCGAGAGCCACAGCAGGCGTTGCCAACGGAACCTTCCTGTTCGCGCTGCCCGGCTCAAACGGGGCCGTAAAGGACGGCTGGGACAAGGTAATTTCGTACCAACTGGATAGCCGCCACCGGCCCTGCAATCTGGTTGAGATCATGCCGCGCTTGATGGAAAAGTGATGGCCAGATGAGCAAAGACCTCACGCATTTCGACGCAACAGGCCGCCCGCGCATGGTGGACGTTTCTGCAAAATCTGATACCGCGCGCAGAGCAGTTGCACGCGGTCAGGTGGTGTTCTCGCCGGCATCTTGGGAACTGGTTCGGGGCGGCGGTGTTGCAAAAGGCGATATACGGAGAATTGCGGAACTGGCCGGCGTGATGGGTGCAAAACGCACCAGCGATCTCATTCCTTTGTGTCATCCGTTGCCGATCACCGGCCTGGCGATTTCCGTCGAACCTGATGACGGGGCAAACGCGTTTATCGTTACCGCAGAAGTTAAAACAACCGGCAAGACCGGCGTCGAGATGGAGGCCCTAACGGCTGTCATTACGGCCTGCTTGACGGTTTATGATATGACGAAGGCAGTTGATAAATCGATCACGATTGAAAATGTCCAATTGATCAAAAAATCGGGCGGCAAATCGGGCACTTATGTGCGCAACGAAGACTAGCAAACCTTATGCTAAGTGTTTCAGAAGCAATTGACAGCCTTTTGGCCGGTGCCTCAGCGCTCGGCGCGGAAACCATCCCTATTTCGGCCGTATCTGGCCGTGTGGCAGCTAAGGATCTGACGGCCCAGATGACGCAACCACCTTTTGCAGCATCTGCAATGGACGGGTACGCGGTTCGCTTCGAAGACGCACAAAAAACAACAACCATAAAAGTCATCGGAGAGGCGCCGGCTGGCGCCCCGTTTGAACACCCGGTTGGGGCCGGCGAGGCCGTTCGCATTTTTACTGGCGGCGCTATGCCAAAAGGTGCCGACCATGTGGTTATCCAGGAACATGTCAAACGGGATGGTGAGGCCATCAGCATCATTGAAGCGCAGACGAGCCCACGGCACATCCGTCATGCTGGCATAGATTTCATGTTGGGCGAGACGCTGGTCAAGGCAGGCGAGCTACTGCATCAATTACACGGGTCAATTCTGGCGGCGGCGAATGTGCCTGAAATTGCAGTGGTGCGGCGACCAAAAATTGCCTTGTTTTCCAATGGTGACGAGCTGATTGAGCCAGGTGCGATGCTCAAACCGGGGCAAATCGTCAATTCCAATCACTACGCCCTGACAGCGATGATGCGGGCTTGGGGGGGTGAGGTAACTTATCTTGGATGCGCCGCCGATACGGAAGCTGACATCAGGGAACATTTTAAACAGGCAGCCAAGGCGGATATCATTATGCCGATTGGCGGCGCCTCGGTCGGCGATTATGACTGCGTTAAACCTGCTTTCAGGGCGCTCGGTGGCACCATGTTATTTGAAAAAGTTGCGGTAAGACCAGGTAAGCCTACCTGGCACGGAAGGCTTGATGGCGCGCGCGTTCTTGGCCTCCCGGGCAACCCGGCTTCGGCCATCGTCAGCGCGGCCTTGTTTGGGCAGGCCCTGATCCGCCGCCTGGCGGGCCGCTCAAACAGGCAATCGGCGTTCACATCTACAGCCAAAACCACGATACCGTTGGCAGCCAATGGCGGCCGGGAATCATATCTCCGTGCCATGACCATAGGTGATGAGAGCGGCGATTTGTGCGTCCAGCCCGTCGCCAATCAGGATAGTTCACTGCTGTCGCCCTTCACCGCGGCAAACGTGCTGATCAGGCGATTGGTCCATGCGCCAGCGGTGCCCGGCGGGGGAGCAGTGGATATTATCCGCTTGCGATAGCCTTGTTAAGCAACCAGACCAAGCCAGCGCATGAGCAAGCGCAGGGCAACAAACAATATTAAAACCGCAGTGAGCCGCTTGACTGTTTGAGGACTGAGCCAGTCTATCGCGAGCCGGGAGCCGATCTGTCCACCGACAAAAACCGCTATAAAATGCGGCCAATACGCGACAAGTGACCCGGTTGTTTCAAAACCCTCAAGTTTCATTAGTTGTCCGGTCAGGCCTGACAGGGAATTCACCAGGATAAAGAAGCTGCAGGCAGCGGCGATCTGCTTTGCTGATCCCCAGCGCAAAAAATAGAGGACCGGCGCCAGAAAGATGCCACCGCCAATACCCACAAGGCCCGACACAAAACCGATCCCCGTACCCATCAGTAATGGGACAAATATAGGTATCGCTGATGGCGCCTCGCGAACAACTGGCTTTTGTTCTGCCAGGATCAAATGCAACCCTGCTCCAAGCAGAGCAAGCCCCAGCACCCCGATAAAAACAGTTTCAGAGATAGGTATTCTGCCACCGAGCCACGCCGCCGGGATCGACGCAACCATCCATGGTGCAAGATGGGTGAACGAGATATGGCCCGCTCTTGAAAATCGCCAGACACCACCGCTGACAACGATGATATTACAGACAAGTGCAACCGCTGGTAGGATCCGATAATCAACGCCGTGCAGCACCAGCAGGGCATTGTAAGTCGAGCCGCCACCAAAGCCGACCGATGCGTATAGCATCGCCGTGAGCAGAAATAGAATGACCAACAGGACCATATTGCACTAGTTTTCAAAAAGAACTTTCTAGCAGTCATCGACAAATGAAATCGAGTGATAAATGCCGTCTTCAGTCAATCAGCTCTCTCGTATTGCGGTCATTCTGGCAGGTGGCCGCTCTCGCCGCATGGGCGCCGTGGATAAAGCTATCGTTGTTTTGAGGCACCGCCGCTTGATCGATCATGTGGTGGCGCGGTTGGCGCCGCAAGTGGATCGTATACTGATCTCTGGAAATTCTAGCTATGACACCGGGCATACTCTAGTCCCCGACCGCGAGGATGGACCACTTGGCCCCGCATCTGGCTTGTGGGCCATTGCAAGGTGGCTCGGCGCGCAGCAACCGGACGCAACCGGTTTTTTGTCGGTGCCGGTCGATGGGCCATTTTTGCCGGAAGACCTTTTTCAAGAATTAGCCAGCGAAGGCGCCTGCACCGTTGCCAGCGATGAGAGCGGCGCTCAGCCGACATTCGCGTTCTGGCACATCGCAACACTCACCGCCGCGCTTGAAAAAGTGCCCGAGGGAAGGGGTGTTTCCCTTCAGGCATTGGCGGCGCAATGCCAAGCCAAACGGATAAAATTTCCCCGATCACAATTGATGAACGTCAACTCACAGGAAGATTTATCGCGCGCTGAAGAAATATTGAAGACCACGTCTGAGTAATCACGCCTGCCCTGTGATCGTCACGTTCGGGACGTCCTTGTCCAGATCAATAACTGCTTTGACGTTGAAGACTTCTTCGATCCGCTTTTCGGTCATGGTTGCAGCAACGCTTCCATCATCCACAATCGCGCCATCTTTCATCCAGATGATGCGGTCAGCGTATCGGGCGACAAGTGATAGATCGTGTATCACCACGACCGCGCAGCCCCCGTCATCAACATATTGCCGAAACAGGGACATGATTCTGAGCTGGTGGCTGGGGTCGAGGGCGCTAACGGGTTCATCTGCCAGCAACAGGGGTGTTTTTCCCGCAAACGCCCGAGCGCAGTGAACGCGTGCCAGCTCTCCGCCGGAAAGCCTGTCGGTTCTGCGTTCAGCGTGATCATTGATGTCACAATCTGCCATGGCGGTCGTCACGGCCTCGGCATCAACCGAAGACAGTTTGCCTGGTGAGGCGCCATAGGCATAGCGCCCCAGTGCGACGACATCCTTGACCCTGACCGGCCAGACAAGTGGTCGGATCTGCGGCAGATAAGTAATTTGTTTGGCCCGCTCTAGTGGTGGCAAGTCAGATACGGACGTGCCGCCAATTAGAACGTCACCATCCGTATACGGTAATAAACCAAGCGCACAGCGTAAAAGGGATGTTTTGCCGGCACCATTGGGCCCGATCAGGGCGATAAATTCACCTGAGGATAGTGTCGCTGAAACGTTTTTAAGCAATGTTTTGTTATCGACACGGGCGGAAACATTTTGAAACTGGATTTCAGCCATCACTCACCTGCCTGTTCATCGCAATCCAGACAAAGGCTGGTGCGCCAATCAGCGCTGCCATCACACCCAGCCTTAACTCCGCCGGTGTCGGGATCAGGCGTATCGCTATATCGGCAACAACAAGTATAATGCCGCCCATAAGCGCTGACGGTACCAGTGTACGGGTCGGATCGTGATTGACCAGTGGTCTGATCAGATGAGGGGCAACGATCCCGACGAAACCGATCGCACCGGCGATGGAAACAGAGGCGCCGGTGATCAGACCTGTGCCGAGGATCACGAACAGCCGTGTACGGCGCAGATTGACGCCAACACCGCTGGCCGCATCCTCACCCAGGGTCAGCGCCGACAAATCCCGGGCCACAATTCTGAGAAAAACAAGACCAGCGCCAATGAACGGCAAGACCAGCACAAGGTCTTGAAAGCTCTTGTTAGCGACAGACCCAAGCGTCCAGCTGATAAGATCAGAGAGGGTGAACGGGTTCGGCGCAAGGTTTAACAGGAGCGCCATCAACGCGCCGGCAAAGCTCGAAAGCCCCACGCCAACAAGAATAAGGGTGATAACCGATGACGTCCGGATTGCCGCCAGCGACAACAAAGCGGTCGCCACAAGCGCCCCGGTGATTGCTGCGACTGGCACCACAAATGAGGATAACCCGGCCAGACCATAAAACAGAACCAGCGTTGCGCCGAGAGCTGAACAGGCAGAAACACCAAGAACACCTGGCTCCGCCAGCGGGTTTCTGAGTAGTCCCTGCAACGCCGCCCCGCTCGCGCCCAGTGAACCGCCGACGACCAAAGCCGCGAGCGCCCGCGGCATCCGGATCTCCCACAGAACGATCACGTCTCCGGCGGCGCCAACACCAAACAGCGCTGCAAGGAATCGCTCAAGCGACATGGATGTCGAGCCGATCAGGCAGGCTGCCAAAACGGCCAAGACAGCGACGGCCATCAAAGTCGCGATGAGGCTGCGATCACTCAATGGACACCTCAGCGGTTGGCTCGCCGATTATGCCTCTTGTTAACGCTTCTACCGCGTCCACCAGGAACCAAGCACCGCATGATGTTGACGCGCCGCTCAGATTGATCGTCTTCGTTTCCGCCAGCGCCCGCTGTGCGACAGGGTGCCGCGCCGGGGTCCAGATATCTGAGGTGAGATCCGACGTTTCAAAAAAGCCGGTAGCGATAATGTTCGGCCTTTGATAGACAAGCTCTTCAAGCGGAATATTCGACCAGCCCTGCCGGGTCAGAAAGTTGGATGCGCCGGAGGTTTCAATCAGATCGTTGATCACGGTGTTCAAACCGGCCGTCGCGCCTTTTGAGGTGAGATATAGGATAGACGGCGCATCATCATACCGGGGAAGAGCGGCAAGCCGCGCGTCCATTTCGGCGACAACCGTTTCACCAGCCTCAGCAACATCCAGTTTCTGAGCTGCGTCTCGAACAATCTCTCTAACTGCCGCCAGGTCGTTGGCGTAGCCAATCTGTACGACGTTGATACCGGCCCGCTCGAGCAGACGCGAAATATTTGGCCCGCCGCCATAGGTGCGTACAACCACATCCGGGTCAAGTAACAGAATATCTTCCGCGCGCGGCCGCGCCCTGGGAAAACCCTTTGCCTGTTCCCGCATATAAGAGAACGGCGACGTCGCATCAGGAGAAAGTGCGGCGATGTCGGCCGGATCAGCCAGTTTCAGAACATACTGGTCAGCACAAAAATCGAGGCTGACAATACGTCTGGCAGCATTCTTCTCCAAAGCCGTGATCGTATCCGGTCCGCCGCACCCTGCGATGAACAAAACAATCAGGAGGGCGAGCAGCCTGATCATCCGTGCAGCTCCAGCCGGAGGCCGAGATAGGCAGATAGGCCCGGTGTGCCAAAGCCAGAGACCTGCTGATAATCTTCATCAAGCAGATTCTCAACCCGTCCGTAAAACGCGAGCCGCTCGGCGAGCGCATAGCTTGCCGCTAGATCTACCCGTGTCCAGCTCGCTAGATCCAATCCGAACGCGCCTTCTGTTTCTGCGCCATTATACCGTACAATGATCGACCCTGAAAACGCATCACCCCTGTCGTAGCTAAGCGCAATATCGCCTGAATGTTGCGGTATCCTGATCTGGCGCGCACCGGTGACTTTGTCTTTCGCGTCGATAAAGGCATAGTCAGCGCTAACAGAGATTGCCTCGGTCAGCGTTGTTTCAAAGCTCACTTCGACGCCTTCGGCTTTTGTCGCATCAAGGTTTGAGTAGCGGAAATCCGGATCAAAAATAATTTCGTTCGCCGTATCCCGGTTGAAATATGTCAAGCTAACGCTTGCTGCCCCGACGCGATAATCAACGCCGAGATCAAATGCCTCGCTGGTTTCCGGCCGCAAAGCGCTATTCGGCGGGAGCGGACCAAAACTCTGCGTCAGCTGGAAGATGGTCGGTGCCTTGAAGCCTTCACCCCAGCTGCCGCGCAAGGCAATACGATCATTGATGCGCAGGGCGGCCGCGACCCGCGCCGTGGTCTCCGATCCAAACTCGCTGTGGTCATCATTGCGCAGGCCGGCGGACAGGGTTAGCGCCTGAACGGGCTTGACCTCATAAAGCGCGAATAATCCAGTGATATCCGTTTTGCCGAGCGCCAAGCCGTTGCTTTCGCTTTTGCTCTCTTCCCGCTCGGCCCCGAACGCTACTCTGTTCCGTTGGTTCAAATTGAGCGTTCCTTGATAGCGCAGGATCGAGCGCTCGCCGGTATCATTTTGCTCAAATCCGCCGAAATTCCCAATGCGCTCAATGTCGGTATACCCCGCCATTAAGATGTGACTGAGCGCTCCATCAAGGGTGTCAGCCCGCAGCGAGAGGTTGCCGGTGAATTGTTCGCTCTTGGAGGTATCGGCGGTATCACCAAGCGCAAAGCCGCTGGTAGAAAATGTGAACCCGTCGATATCAACGTCACCTTTCATATACCGTAGGGCGCCTTCTATCCGCAGATCGTCCGAATAATTCCAGCCGGCCCGACCCGAAACCGTCAAGCCGTCATAGCCGTCCTCTTCGCTGTTGCCGTCCTCTTCGTCAGCCTTGGAAATCCCGTCTGTTGTGATGCCTGAAATCCCCACGCGGAAATCGCCGCGCTTGTCGATACCGCTGAGTGAAATGCCAGCGCGCGCCGTACCAAACGAGCCGCCCTCGACAAACAGCCGACCAGCCAAACCCTCTTCCGGTGTCTTGGAAATGATATTGATAACCCCGCCGATAGCATCAGCCCCCCAAAGGGTCGACTGCGGACCTTTCAAAACTTCAACCCGTTCAACGTCGACAGTATCAAAAATCGAAAAATCGTACCCGCCATCGATGCCGGTTGGGTCCCCCAGCGGCACGCCGTCAAGCAAAACTAAGGTCTGTCCGCTGGCTGCGCCGCGAATGCGCACGCTGGCAGCGCCGCCAAAAGCACCGTTCTGGTTAATCGTGACGCCAGATGCAAAAGCGACCGCATCCAGCAGAAAACTGTATCCGCGCGCCTCGATATCAGCGGCGGTGATGATGCTGATGCTGGACCCTGCTTCGGCTCTCGGCGTCGGCAGTCGCAATCCTTCAACGATAATCGTATCTTCTTCGGCGAGCACCGAAACGGGGAAAAGAACCATTGCAGATGCGAGGCCGGTTGCTCGCCAAAATTTAAAGTCCATTTTATTCTCCTTAAGCGGACTTTCAGTCCGTCGCTGACAAAAAACTGGCAACAACACGCTGCCAAACCAATGTCGCTTCAAAGGAGAAGGTTCCTGTTCCCACGGCTATCCCGGCCCGGAACGAGCGACGTGATGGCAGGTCTCCTGACTTGCGGCTTGCCGCCACTCTCCGCCTTCCCAAAACCGACAGGTTCCAGTGGCATATGGAGGTGGCTAACCGCTTACAGTTGCGGGAACAGTCCCGGCATTTCACCGGCTTCCCTTTTAAGCCCGTTTAAGGGCACCATCGGCGCCCAAATAGCCTCAACAAGGGCAGCACTGTCAACCTGTTTTATAGACCGGCGGGTTAGGCCCCAAGGAGACGCGCGCCGCTTGTTTCGGGCAATACCTTAGGGCTAAGGTCACCTGCAAATACCTGCGCCCTAACAGATGAAATGTGAACCTGTGGCCCCAAAATTTCCGGTAAGAACAATTGGCGATAGCGTCCAGACCGGTCGTGTAATAACGATCCGGTCAACCGGCGCAGAAAGCAGCGTCGGCAAATGGCAGATCCCGGAGGAATTGCCGGTCGCATTCGTCTTCAACCGGCGCAATTATGCGGTTATGTTGGCAACGCCGGCTGACTTTACCGACTATGCGGTCGGCTTCTCCCTCACCGAAGGCGTCATCGACGCCCCAGAAAACATTAGCAGCCTCGATATTACCCATTCTGAACAGGGCACAGATTTCCGCATACGCATTGAACAGGATCTTCTTGACCGGCTCGATGTCCGACAGCGCCGCCGCAACTTGGTTGGCACAGCTGGCTGCGGCGTCTGCGGGCTGGAGAACGCAGAAAGGTTTTTCCAGAAACTGCCGATCGTGTCAGAGGCACCAGTGCTGATAGACGAGGCCGCCATCGTAGCCGCCATGCAAAAGATGGAAGAGCATCAACCGATCAACCAAGCAACAAGGAGTGTACATGGCGCCGCTTTCGTCAGTCCCGCTGGAGAAATCCGGTTACTGCGCGAAGATGTGGGCCGCCACAACGCCCTCGATAAACTTCTGGGCGCGCTCGCGCTGGCCGGTATCGGCACCGATGACGGGTTTGTCCTCATGTCCTCGCGCTGTTCGTATGAACTGGTAGAAAAAGCGGCAAGGCGCGGCGTCAAGGCGCTGGTCTCGATCTCCGGCCCAACGGCCTTTGCGATGCGCAAGGCGAAGGAGGCCAACATGACCCTTTATGCCCGCGCCGGTAACAGCGCCGTCAGACTGACGCAATAGCAAAAAAAAGAACGTGTACAGCTCAACCTGGACCTGGCGCGCTAGCCCACACACAAACTCGGTTGAGTATTTCTGGTCGGATGGGTTTCTTGAGAGATTCTGGGCACGCCAGGCATATCAATCAGGAGGGAAATCCTTAACGGCGCGTGAATGCTGTCACTTCGAGTTGGCTTGCAATCCATTCAAACATCTGTATGTTCAGGATACAAAGCTTGCAAAATGCTCTCATGCATTAGCCGCAAGCTGTTTTGATGTTCTTGCGAAAAATTGAAGTTTCCTGGCTCTCGGGCGAGGATTAACTGTGATACAAATTTTTATCCGACGTGGCGACCGCGACGTCGAAACGTCCTGTTTCAGGAATAGACCACAAATGATCAGATTTAGAGAAAAGCCCAAAAAGCAGCCCGCCACTATAAACAAGCCAGCAAATGTAAAAAAGCCAGCAAAACGCGGCGCTGTGACGGAGCCATCACTGCCAGATACCGAAGAAAATACCTCAAAGAAGATGGCAGCACTTCCAAAAACCGAGGCTGACAATCTGAAAGATACTAAGAGTTAGACCGTCGAATAAATTCGGTCCACGGATTTTTAACGAGTCAATATTGCCGGCTTCTTTTCACCTCCATGCAAGATGGCGGCATCGTCGTGTGCAGGGGCCGAAATTAATGAAGGAGCATGATCGTGCAAAACTTGCCCATATTCACTAGGTCCGCTTGTGGTTTGCTGTTTGGATTAGGAGTTTTCTTTACCTCAGCGGCTCCAGCGTTGGCGCAATCAGGCGCGATGCCTGAGAACGCGACAGCAAGATCCTATGGAGACGGTTGGCAATGCAATGACGGATTTCGTGAGAAAGCTGGCGTTTGCAGGGCAGTGGACGTTCCCGAAAACGGATTCGCGGTACGCGGTACCTATGGCAATGGCTGGGAATGCAAATTTGGGTACAAAGAAGCTGACGCCAGCTGTGTAGCAATCCTGCTACCTGAGAATTCTTATCTTACCGGAGAACGCTACGGCACTGGTTGGAAATGCGGGCAAGGGTTCAAACAAGTCGATGCAAATTGCCGAGCAATTGTGGTGCCGGACAATGGATTTCTGAACCAGGAAACCTATGGCAAAGGTTGGGATTGCGAACGTGGATTCAAAGCCGTCGGCGAAAGCTGTCTTGCAATCATTGTCCCTGAAAACGGACATTTGACCGATCGGTCAAATGTCTCTGGTTGGGCCTGTGATCGGCTCTATCGGGCCGTTGACAATGCGTGCGTTGCAATTGTTGTTCCCCAAAACGCTTACTCAACCAGTTCGATATACGGCCAAGGCTGGAAATGCAATCGCGGATATAAGGCGCGCACTGACAAATGCATTGCAATCTCGCTACCGGACGATGCCCATATCACACAAGGTGGAAACGATTGGGAATGCAACCGGCCGTTACGGCGCCGAGGAAATCTGTGTTTTGAAACTTAAACACCCGGCCCCTTTGGATTGACGGTCCGGATCGAGATGGGCAGCTGCTCTGAGCAGCCAACGACTGCAGCAGGTTGCCAGTAATGATTTCGTTTGAATGAAAAGGCCGCTGTATCCGGCGCTGAAAACAAGACGGTGAGGTTCAAAAAGTACCTCGCCAAAGGTGCTGAAAACGGCGCTGCTGGAGCCGCATAGTCAGGCAATTTGCCTCAACGAGGACGGGTCCCTTCATCAATCAATTGGCGGTGTTGGTTTATTGAGGGAGGCACTTTGTTTGAAATCAAAAGGAATTTGAATGACCGATGTGAACTTTGCAACGCCCCTATCAGCTTTGAAGGCTCGACCAAAATATCCACTTGAAGATATTTCGAACGCTGCGCGGCTTAACGCGCGCGTTGAACACAATCAAATCCCCACCGCAATTGTCTACTGTGAAGCAAACTTTGGCGCCATTGACGGTAAGACCGCGAACGGGCTGGTTCGCCATTCTGAGAAGTATCTAATCCTCTCGGTTATTGACAGTGAAAAAGCCGGCTGTGATTCTGGCGTTGTGCTGGATGGCGAAGCAAACACCATTCCCATTGTGCGTAATCTCGCTGACGCATTGACCAAGGCGAGGGCAGTTCCAGATTACTTTATCTTCGGCATAGCGCCCGCAAGCGGCATGCTATCAAAGCGAGAACGCGCGCTTGTGCTCGAAGCGATAGGCCTCGGGATGAACATCGTGAATGGCCTGCATGAGTTCCTGAACGAAGACCCGGAGTTTGCGGCCGCGTGTATCGTGCACAATGTTAAAATCATCGATGTCCGCAAGCCGCGCGATAAGAAAGACCTTCACCAATTCAGCGATCGCATTGCGGAAGTTACGTGTCCGCGAATCGCCGTGCTCGGTACCGATTGTGCGATCGGAAAGCGCACCACGGCCACGATCCTGACCGCCGCCCTCAATGATTTCGGTATAAAAGCTGTCTTGGTTGGCACGGGTCAGACCGGTTTGATTCAGGGCGCCCGATACGGTGTTGCCCTTGATGCAGTCCCATCGCAATTTTGCGCAGGTGAAATGGAAGCTGCTGTTCTCGACGCATTCGACGAGGAAGACCCGGATGTTATTATCGTCGAAGGGCAGGGCTCATTAAGTCACCCTGCCTACTCGACCTCGTCGTTCATCGTGAGGGGCAGCCGCCCCGATGGCGTCATCCTTCAGCATGCGCCCAAACGCACTCATCGAACCGATTTTGAAAAGATGCCGATGCCAACGCCAGCCAGTGAGATCAATCTCATCCAGATTTTTGGCGATACGAAGGTCATTGGGCTGACGATCAACCATGAAGAGATGACGGAAGATGATGTCAACGAAGCCATCAGGCACTATGAGACTGAACTTGGCATCCCGGTGACCGATGCGCTGACTAAATCTCACACACACCTTGTACAGATGGTTCTTTCGGCATTTCCAGAGCTTGAGCGGAAATTGATCGCAACCATCCAGTGACCGCACCGAGGCTGGAGATCGACCTCGACAAAATTGAACACAATGCACGCTCACTTGTTGAGAGACTGGCGCGGTCGGGCATTGGCGTTACGGGCGTGACGAAAGCGACTCTCGGGGAGGCCAAAATCGCTTCGGCATTGCTTCGTGCAGGCGTCAGCGGGCTCGGCGATTCTCATATTGACAACCTTGAGGCCATGCGCCTTGCTCGCATAGCGTCGACAATGACCCTGATCCGCACGCCGATGCTCAGTCAAGCAGACCGCGTGGTCAAGCATGCAGATGTGAGTTTCAACAGTGAGCTTGAAATTATCGCCGCACTTTCATCCGCCGCACAAAAAGCAGAGAAAACACACGGCGTTGTGCTCATGGTTGAATTGGGAGACCTTCGTGAAGGGATCATGCCGGGAGATGTGTTGGATGCCGTGGCGGCGACGCGGTGCTTCCCAAAGATCATATTTAAGGGCATTGGCACGAACCTCGGATGTCTTCGGGGCATTTCTCCAGATGAGAAAAACATGGCGGCGCTGTCTGACCTCGCTGATCTAATTGACACAAAATTTGGTCCGGTCACCGACATCGTCTCAGGTGGCAATTCCGCCAACATTAATTGGGCGCTCAGCGGGGCAAAAACGGGGCGAATCAACAATCTTCGTTTGGGCGAATCAATATTGTTTGGCTGCGAGACGCTGCACCGCCAACCGATCGCGGGGCTTCATGGCGACGCCATTACGCTGATCGCGGAAGTGATTGAAGCCAAGACAAAACCATCGCTGCCATGGGGTGAGGTCGCGCAAAACGCCTTCGGCGAGACGTCGCCCAGCACGGATCGCGGTCCGATTTCGCAAGCGATCTTGGCGATTGGGCGCCAGGACACCGACCCTTCGGGCCTCACTCCGCCGCCCGGAATCGAAATCATCGGGTCCGGAAGTGACCATCTCATCTTGAATACCGGCCGTGTTCATATTTCGGTGGGCGACGAAATTTCGTTCCGGGTCAACTACAGCGCCTTGCTCCGCGCCGCGACATCGCCTTTTGTCGCCCGTGTTTTTACGGCGCCGGCATGAAGCGCGGCCCCGGCACCCAACAGCAGTCGGGAAGAAGCCTTGAGATACCATCCAGAGATACCTCATTCAAAACGGGCAAGGCAGTTGCGCCTATTTCCCGGGACGATAATCCCGTGTCGCTTCGGCCAGAACGCCTTCCAGGGTCATCGGCATCGCCTTATATTCTCCGGCCGCGAATAATCGCGCCTGATCGTCATAATGCGGCGAGGTTGTGTCAAGCGTTGCCGAGCCGAACTGGTGGATCGTCTGGACTTCCAGGTCACCTTCAGGGCTCCAGTCTGCATACAGAATATAGGTGTCGCCACCTGCTGCTGTCACGAAACCCTTCTCGACCAGCGTGTCCTCGAAATAGATGGCGCGCAAGATATCCGGACCGCCAGCAAGGGGTAGATTGGTGCTGCCCCGATCGAGCCGGTTAACCTCGCCCCATGCCGGGTCGAGCCGGCCAAAGACGGTTTTGAGATCGGCAAGCGTCGATCTTAACGCCTCGACCGGGTCCATGACCCTGTCGTTCAGAAGGTAGCCGCGGGCCCTGACAGCGGTGATGACCGCGAGCGCCGCTGCCCTATCAGTTTTTGCTGTACTGCCGGTCCAGGTCGCTAAAAGAGCCTGCGCTGCTGTCAGGTCCTCATCGGCGCCAAAATCGCGCGCCACCAGATCATCGACCAGCTCCCGGGCGCTGGAGCCGGGTGCGTAGTTTGTATCGGCGCGGTAGGTAAGGAAATCCGCTTCGCTGATGACAGGGTCAGCTTCGTATTGGGCAAGCGCCCGCATCGCCCGGTTGGTGAGATGCATCTCAAGGCCAAAGCTTGTCGGAAAACCGTCCGGGTCCGCATTGAAGGCGTCATCCGTCGCTTTGAAGGGTGTGTTGTTGGCGCTGAAAACCCAGCCTGAGCCGGGATTAACCAGCTGCGGCAGATCGGCGAAGGAATGGTAGGACTGCCACAGCGTATCGCTGGTATCGCCCGGCAAGTAGGCCCGCCAGTCCCAGCCTTTCTCGCGTCGCGGCATGTTGGCGTTATAAAAGAACCCGATATTTCCCTCGCGGTCGGCATAGACCGTGTTGAAACTCGGTACAGCAAGCGTTTCCATTGCCGCGCGCCACTCGTCAAAATTCTGGGCCCGGCCCATTTCGTACCACTGTTCGACGGTGCGAATATTGTCCATGCCGGCATACCGAAAGGCGTAGACCCCGTGTTTGGCGACAATAACCGGCCCGTGTGTCGACCACAGGACATCGCGGCTCACCGGCCACGAGAAGTTGCCGAACAGTTTGACCCGGAGCGTCGCCTTGCTGCGCTCAAACTCACGCCAGGCGCCATCAAATTTGTAGCGGGTAGGCTTTGCCGGGTCGTCTGTTTCAAGAACGTAAATATCCAGCAGGTCAGGCTTGTTGACCGTATGGGCCCAGCCAAGGTTTGGATTTGTGCCAACAGAGACAAGAGGCGTACCCGGAAAGAGCCCGCCGATCACATCCCAGCCGGTTTCAGATTTAATCCGCGCTTCATACCAGGCGACGGGCCCCGTAAAAGGCTGGTGCGAATTGACCATCAGCCGTGTATGCCCGTCGTCGGAGCGCGACGGCGCTACGGCAAAAGCGTTAGAGCCGATCAACGGCGCGGGCGTCCCGTCAGCCAGAAACGCTGTGAGGCTCTTTTCTGAGACGCCGCGCTGCCTCGTTTCGGCAAACAATTCCTGCAAATCATCATCGAGCCCGAAGAAAAAAGGCGTTCTGGTGACAAACCCTGCAACAATGTCTTTTCCCGTGATCGGCAACAAACCCCGGGTGATTTTGCCAGAATTCTCTGTCGCCCACAGATTTAACCCGTCGGCATACGCTTCAACCAGCGCTCTGGTCGCAGGTTTCAGATCGCTGTCATATCTTGCTTCGATAAGTTCATCGGCTTTCAGAAGCTGCACCAGATAATCCGTCAGCACCCCATCGGAGCCTTTGTGTTGCGCGAGCTGCCCGCGCACAAACAGCAGCGTTTCTTGGAGCGTTGCCCAGTCGTCCTCTGCGTGGGCATAAGCAAGGCCAAAAGCTGCGTCAGGATCGCGCGCGCCATAAATATGCGGCACGCCCCATTTGTCGCGGATAATGCGAACATCATATTGCTCGGCGGTCGCACGGATTTGGTTCTCATCAGGCGCCGGCGCAGAAGGGGTCCATGTATAAGCTGCAAAGACAGCCAGACCCAGTAGGCTGACCGCGCACATTACACCCAAAACTGTCTTTACCATTTACGCCCCACTGATTCGTTGAACCGATCATAGAAACAGCAACCCCTCACGCAAGAAAAGAGGGCAGTGGGGTTGAAGTTTTAGAATGGGTGTTCTAAATATCCATCAGAACACCCATTCTAAAAGGTGAAATTTATGCCGTCGACCCCGCCAGGACGCGCGCAAACAGTTGAACAGGCGACCGGTCTTTTCTGGCGTCATGGCTATGACGAGACCTCGGTCGAGGACATCGTCAAGGCGACAGGGCTAAACCGCTACGCCATCTACAACCAGTTTGGTGGTAAGCGCGAATTGCTGCTGGCGGCGCTGGACGGTTTTTTTCAGCAGCGAAAACAAACCTTCATCGAGCTGCTGGAAGACACCTCCATGAAGCCGTTGCAGGCGATCCGGCACATGTTCGCCAGCCTGATAGAACAAATTGTACAAAGCGGTAATGGCTGTCTTATGTGCAATACTTTCAGCGACGTAGCGCCCAAAGATCCGCAAGTTGCTGAAGTCTGTCAGAAGTACCAGACTGAGTTTACTGACTTCGTCGGGGCGGTTCTCAAACAGGCTCAAGCTGGTGGTGATATGCGGGCGGATCTTGATCCGGGTGCAGCGGCACAATCCTTGATGACCTTGAAAATTGGTCTTGCGGTCAGAGCGAAAGCCGGCGCCCCTCGCGGCGCGCTTTTGGATGTCGTTGATGCCTATCTTAATGCAATATCCAATACAAGGCGGCAAAAATGAGTAGATCAATCGATAACAAGAATTTCAGAACTACCATTCTGAAAACGGTCAAATTTGGAATTAAAGTCGCAGTGATGACATCAGTGTTGTCTAGGGTTTGAATAACGAGAAAAAAAAGGGTCTGACCATGGGGACGACAAATAACGCATTGGATAATTTTGCGACGGGGTTAGCCGAATTCGTCATCAAATTTCGCTGGCTGGTTTTGTTGGTGGTGATTGCAGGCGCCGTTGCGGTTTCGACGAATGCGAGCAAGCTCGAATTTGCTAACAATTATCGCGTTTTCTTTTCGCCGGAAAATCCGGAATTGCGAACTTTTGAAGAGTTTCAATCCACCTATACAAAAAACGATAATCTGCTGTTTGTCGTTGAGCCGCGCGACGGGAAAGTGTTCACAGCGGAAACGCTCGCGGTTATTCAGGAATTGACCGACGAAGCCTGGAGAATTCCGTTCGCCCTCCGGGTCGATTCGATCACTAATTTTCAGCATACCTACGCAACAGAAGATGACCTGATTGTCGAAGATCTGGTGTCGGACCCCGCTCTTTTAACGCCGGCACAACTCCAGGAAAGGCAGGAGATCGCGCTCGCCGAGCCTTTGTTACTTGACCAGCTATTAACGAGTGACGCCGCGGTCACCGCTGTCAATGTCGTCTTGCAGTATCAAGACAAAAGTCTGACCGAAGTGCCAGAAGCAGTTGCCTATGCAAGAGCCCTCAGAGACCGGATTGAAGCAGACCATCCGAACATCGATATCCATCTGACCGGCGTATCGATGCTGAACAACGCATTCACCGAGGCTGGGTTGAATGATGCTGCGACCCTGATCCCGTTGATGTTTCTGGTTGTTTTGGTGTTGACGGCAATCAGTCTGCGATCAATTAGCGCAACGTTGGCAGTGTTTGTTGTGATTGTGTTGTCAATCATAACAGCCATGGGTGTGGCTGGCTTTATTGGTATCAAGCTCACACCGCCCTCAGTTTCAGCAACAGTGATTATTCTGACGCTGGCGGTCGCTGACTCAATCCACATTTTAATGACCATGCGCTCAAGTATGCGCGGTGGTATGCCAAAAAGAGAAGCGCTGGTTGAGGCGGTTCGGGTTAACTTTCTCGCCGTTGCAATCACTTCGCTGACGACAGCAATCGGATTTCTTGCACTTAATTTTTCAGACTCGCCGCCTTTCAGGGATCTCGGCAATATATCTGCCGCCGGGATTTTTTCCGCCTGGTTCTTCTCGATCACAATTCTGGTAGCGCTCATAAGCATTGTTCCGTTCAAGCCGGCGGCGCGCGAGACAATCAGGGAAGGTGATAGTTTCATGGTTCGCCTGGCAAACGTCGTGATTGGTCACCGCTATAAATGGTTGGTCGTCACCGGTGTTGCTGCGGGTAGTTTGGTATCCTTCATTCCAACAATACAGCTGGACGATCAGTGGCGTGAATATTTTGATGAGCGGGTTGAGTTTCGAACCGAGGCAGACAAGGCCATCGAGCATTTTGGATTTTATGCAATTGAATTCTCCATACCCGCGGGTCAAGCGGGCGGGATCAACGAGCCCGAATTTTTGCGTAAGCTGGAAGCGTTTACGGATTTTTTGAGAACGCGTGAAAATGTCATTCATGTTTATTCAATCACAGATATCATGAAAAGGCTCAACAAGAACCTCAACGCTGATGACCCGTCCTATTACCGGATCCCGGACAACAGGGAGTTAGCTGCTCAATATCTGTTATTGTACGAATTGTCTTTGCCGTACGGCCTAGACCTGACCGATCGCATCAATATTGACAAGTCGGCGACAAGGGTGACGGCGACATTGAGTGGCTATACGAGCACCGCTGGCACCAAGGCGTTTCTCGGAGAAGCTAAAACCTGGCTCGATGAAAACGCACCCGCGCTGCAAGCGCCCCCGACCAGCCCGCAGGTGATGTTCACCTATATTGCCGACCGCAATATGGAGAGCATGGTCGCTGGGACGATCGTTGCCATCGTCGCCATATCGATTATCTTGATCATTGCGTTGCGTAGTGTCGGTATGGGGTTACTTTCATTAATCCCGAACGGCTTGCCGATCCTGGCAGCATTTGGTGCCTGGGCCTTACTCATCGGTTTTGTCGGGTTCTCCGTTGCCGCGGTGGCGGCTATCTCGCTTGGTATTGTCGTTGATGATACTGTCCACTTTCTGACTAAATATGTCAGAGCACGGCGGGAAAAAGACCTCAGCGTCGAGGATTCCATCAGATACGCGTTTGACACGGTGGGGGTGGCGCTAGTTGTTAATACTGTCATCCTCGCAATCGGCTTTTCGGTCCTCACCATGTCATCTTTCAAGATCAATGCTGAGATGGGGCTGCTGACAATGCTGTCGATTGTTTTTGCCTTGATCCTCGATTTTCTGTTTCTACCGCCGCTGCTCATGCTGGTCAGCCGCGATAAAAAACCAACCACGAATTAAGCCAAAGGAGAATATCATGGCTGTTAGATATTCATTACGCCCAATCAAGTCCGTTATCGCGTCTGCGATCATTCTGAGTGCTGCCGGCCTCACTGCGATGGCGGTGGTGTCTGTTGTCTCAGCGCAAGAAACGGGCGCAGTGTTCGTCAACAATGATGAAGCACGAGGCAGCACACCTGCATCACAAAAGGGCTATGATATTGCCGCTCGCAGCGATCGCACAGATAGCGGTTTTGGCGACAGCAAAGTTGATTTCATCATGACCTTGCGCAACGCTGCCGGCCAGACAACGACGCGCGAGGTGACTATTACAACACTGGAAAAACCTGACGAGAGTGTCGGCGATATGTCGCTTGTGGTGTTCAATACACCCAAGGATGTCAAAGGAACGGCACTCCTGTCGCATGCAAAGATCCTCGAGCCCGACAATCAATGGCTTTATTTGCCGGCCCTGAAACGGGAGAAGCGTATCTCGTCGGCAAACAAATCGGGCCCGTTCGTTGGATCAGAATTCGCATTTGAAGATTTCACCACCCAGGAACTCAACAAGTTCACCTACAAATATATCGAAGAAGGTGAATTCGATGGCATGCCAGTTGATATTGTTGAGCGGTTTCCGCGGTATGAAAACTCAGGCTACACGAAACAAATAGCCTATACGGATCAGGAAATCTTTCAAGTTCGCAAAGTCGAATTCTATGATCGCAAAGAGGCGCTCCTTAAAACGCTGACGTTGGAGGATTACCGGGAGTACGAAGGAGGGATCCACCGATCACACAAATTTGTCATGATCAATCACCAGACCGGCAAAGAAACGGATCTCGATTATTCCGACTACGAGTTTGGCCTTGGCTTGGATCAGGATGACTTTGTTAAAGGCGTCCTCCGGCGTATTCGTTAATCCAACCGTCTGGCACCACAATGTTTGAGGAAAGGAGCCTCTTGATGTCCCGACGATTTGTTATCCTGACGCTGACCTTAAGTCTGGCTCTCAATCCAGGTAAACTCCTTGCTGGAGAATGGGACAATTCTGCCGAAGTTGCAGTTGAGACCAGGAGCTTTTTCAGCGACTCAGTGTTTCCTGGCCAGTCTGGCAAGTTCCAGCCCTCGATAACGCTCGAAGCGGATCTGCGCTGGGCTAGCGATAACGGCAAACACGAACTGGTGTTCATTCCCTTCGCCGGGATTGATGGCGAGGATGACAACCGCAGCCATGCTGACGTAAGAGAGGGATACTATCGTTATCTGAGCGATGGCGACTGGAGCTTGCTGGTCGGCGCCTCAAAGGTATTTTGGGGTACGACTGAATCACGCCATCTGGTGGACATCATCAACCAGACCGATGGCGTCGAAGATGTTGATGAAGAAGATAAGCTCGGGCAGCCAATGATCATGCTGTCATTCCTCAAAGACTGGGGCCAGCTCGACTTTTTCGTACTCCCCTATTTTAGAGACAGAACCTTCCCCGGGAGAGAGGGACGATTGCGGCCACCTCTACCGATCAATGATGACCGCGTATTCTTTACCGATGACGAAAAGCGTGATGTCATTGACTATGCGATCAGATATTCAAACTTCTTCGGAGATTGGGATGTCGGCGTATCGCTGTTCAATGGCGTCTCGCGCGAGCCGCGATTGATTGCACCTTTTGCACCAACGCCCGCGTCGGAACTTTTTCAGCTATATGATCGGATCACGCAATTTGGTGTCGATCTGCAGTATACGAGGGAAGCCTGGTTGTGGAAATTCGAAGGCATTGCACGCGAAGGGCAGGGTGACACATTCATCGCCGCTGTCGCCGGGTTTGAGTACACATTCTACCAGATTTTTGAAAAATCGTGGGACTTGGGTATTATCTCCGAATATCTTTACGATGATCGCGACGCGGATCTTATTGTTCTGCCGCAAGGTGTGACAACCAGCGCACCTTTAACCGCCTTTGAAAACGATATTTTTGCAGGTGCTCGCCTGGCGTTAAACGATACGCAAGATACATCCCTCCTGGCGGGCGCGATCATCGATACTGATGATCGCTCGAGCGCTGTTTTCATGGAAGCGGCGCGTAGGATCGGTGACTCGTGGACGGCTGAACTGGAAAGCCGGTTGTTTTTAAACGTTGATCCTGCAAACCCGTTTGCCGCCTTTGATGAAGATGATTTCCTGACGCTGCGGCTTACCAAATACTTCTAAGACGGATTGGTTATCCCGGAATAACCAGCGTCGCACATATCGCTGATTTGAAGTATCGCCCGTGCAAGTGGTGGACAACGAAGAAAGGATTAGGAAATTGGCGCCGCGGATGAGAAAAATCACCCAGATAGGCAAAAAACGATAGACGCCTCTGCCACGTTCCCTATGTTTCTGACTGAAATCTGACAATAGCCTTGGGATTAACGGAACAATGACAGCTCATATTCTGGTCACGGGTGGTGCTGGTTATATTGGCAGTCATGTTTGTGCCGCGTTGATTGACAGCGGCTATAAGATTACCGTCATTGATGATTTTTCCAACTCCCGCCCCGAAGCTCTAAATCGCGTAGAGCAGATCACCGGATCGAGCGTTAGTTTGATCGAAACAGATTTGGCAAACCAAGATAGTGTCGATATCGTTCGCTCTAAGATCGGCGATTTGGCAGTGCACGGCGCTATCCATTTGGCAGGCCTCAAGGCGGTCGGTGAATCTGTTGAACAACCGGCTGCTTATTATCACACAAACATCAATGCGACATTGAATTTGATCCGTTTGATGATGGAAGTGAAAAGCAACACAATCGTCTTCTCGTCTTCGGCCACCGTATATGGTGACGTAAATGACAATCCTATTGTCGAGCAAGATGCAAGATTTTCTCCAACCAACCCGTATGGCCGCAGCAAGCTTTACAATGAGAATATCCTGAGAGATCTGTTTGTTTCAGACGAAGATTGGCGCATTGCGAACCTCAGATACTTTAATCCGGTCGGAGCACATCCGTCAGGTCTGATAGGCGAAGATCCACAGGGCGTGCCCAACAATCTGTTCCCCTATATCGCGCAAGTCGCGGTCGGGATGCGCGAAAAACTTCAAATTTTCGGGAATGATTACCCCACAAGGGACGGATCGGGCGTGCGGGACTATATCCATGTACAGGATCTGGCCGCCGGGCATGTGGCGGCATTGAGGTTTCTGCATGATCAGACACAAGGCTGCACCGCCGATATCAATCTCGGAACGGGCCAAGGGGTATCCGTACTTGAGGCTGTCGCCGCATTCGAAAGGGTATCCTCGCGTGCCATCCCATTCGAAATCACAAATCGTCGCCTGGGCGATGTCGCTGAAATGTACGCTGATGCCGCACTGGCGGAGCAACTTCTAAACTGGCGGGCAGGGTATTCGCTGGATCAGATGTGCGCTGATCATTGGCGCTGGCAAATGCAGAATCCCAAAGGGTACAGGACCTGATCATCAGGCTTTTATCAGAACATAACCAGCATAATTATTGAAGTAGCGACAGAAGATATTCACCATAGCTGGATTTTTTCAAAGGCTGCGCCAAGCGTTCAAGCTGGCTGGCCGTAATGTATTTTCGATGGAAGGCGATTTCTTCCGGGCAGGCGATGCGCAACCCCTGGCGTTGCTCGATGGTTTTGATGTAATTTGCCGCATCCAAGAGGGACTCATGCGTGCCAGTATCAAGCCAGGCGTATCCCCGGCCTATTTGTTCAATTGTCAAAGTGCCTTCTTCCAAATATCTCATATTGAGATCAGTGATTTCATATTCGCCTCGTGGAGAAGGCTTTAGGTTCTTTGCTTTTTCGACAACTGAATTGTCATAAAAGTAGAGGCCAGTGACCGCCCAGTTTGATTTTGGATTTTTCGGTTTTTCCTCGATGGTCTGGGCCGTACCGTTATCGTCAAAACTGACAACGCCGTACCGGTCTGGATCACTGACATAGTAAGCAAATACGCGTGCGCCACAAGTGAGGGTCGCCGCATCTTCGAGCTTTTCCTTCAAGCCTGACCCGTAGAAAATGTTATCACCCAATATCAGGCAGGCAGGGTCATCCCCGATAAATTCCTCCCCCAGCACAAAAGCGCAGGCAAGACCATCCGGGGACTCTTGAATGACATAAGAGAGATTAATGCCCCATTGGCTACCGTCGCCCAGTAATGTTACGAACCGATTTTTGTCCTCTGGCGTCGTGATAATCAGTATATCCCGTATACCGCCCAGCATCAATGTTGACAAGGGATAGTAGATCATCGGTTTGTCATAAACAGGCAAGAGCTGTTTTGATATTCCCAAGGTGAGGGGGTGCAGACGTGTACCAGCGCCGCCGGCGAGGACAATGCCCTTCATGATAATGAACTTTCCTGATTGAGAATTTCACGGACTGCCGAACGAACTCTTGGCTCCCAATCTACTGAAGTGACACCAAAAACCTGATTGATTTTTCTGTTGTCAAGAATCGAGTAATTTGCGCGTCTGGCGGGCGTGGGGAATTCGCTCGTTGGAATCGGGTTGGCATGCGTTGCATTTTGGGTTTGGATTTCGAGTTCATCAAAAATCACACGGGCAAACTCGTGCCAGGTTGTTGCTCCGCTGCCGGTATAGTGATAAATGCCGTAGTTATTTGCAGCAAATGAACCACTGCATATTTTCTGAGCAATCGTCAACAAGGTTAGCGCAATATCTTCCGCGTGCGTCGGAGACCCATGTTGATCGTTCACGACAGACACAGAATCTAGCTTCTGCCCCAGACTGAGCATGGTCTTCAAAAAATTGGAATGTGTCGGACCGTACACCCAGGCGGTTCTGAGAATGATGCTTTTTGGATGAAGAGCTTGCAGGCGTTGTTCACCGTCCAGCTTGGTCTCGCCATAAACGTTCAGCGGTGCCGGCACCATAACCTCATCATATGGTTTTTGAGCGTCTCCATCAAAAACATAGTCCGTGGAAATATGAAGTAATGGAATATCGGGCGCGCATAGTTTGGCGAGATTTGCTGTACCATCAACATTTATTGCGCGTGCTAATTCTCGTTCGTTTTCGGCTTTGTCAACGGCGGTGTAGGCGGCGCAGTTAATCACGATATCCGGTTGGAAGTCGGCAAAAACAGATGCCACGGATTGAGGGTCAGTGATATCGATTTCGCCCAGATCTGGAGCGAATACTTCAAACCCAAAGGATGTGGCGTGTCGTGCCGCAAAAGTACCAACCTGACCTTTGCCGCCCGGAATTAACAGCCTTGTCATTCTGTCAGCCTCTCGCCGCTATCTTGGCGCCAAGGCGTTCTCCCGAATATTTTCGAGCGTGTATTTCCTGCCACCAAGGACGATTGGCTACATACCACTCCACTGTTTTTTGCAAACCCTCTTCAAAAGTAACAGTTGGGGCCCATCCAAGTTCCGTCCTGACTTTGGTGCAGTCGATGGCGTAGCGCGCATCGTGGCCCGGTCTGTCGGTCACAAATTCGATCAGGTCTTTGTGTGACTTCCCGGAGGAAACAGTATCGAGCGCGGTGCAAATGGCGTTCACAACTTCAATATTCTGCCGCTCGGCATCGCCGCCAAGATTGTAAGTTGCGCCCGGACGGGCCTTTTCGCTGATCAAAATAAGGCCATCAGCGTGATCATCGACATATAGCCAGTCTCGCACATTATCACCCCTACCATAAACAGGCAGCGGTTTCCGTTCCAGCCCGTTTATGATCATCAGCGGGATAAGTTTTTCAGGGAACTGGAACGGACCGTAATTGTTAGAGCAGTTTGTCGTTATGACAGGCAGGTTGTAGGTCTCCCCCCACGCGCGTACCAGGTGATCCGAAGCTGCTTTTGATGCAGAATAGGGTGAATTGGGAGCGTAGGATGTTTGTTCGGTGAAATACCCCGTTGCTCCAAGTGAGCCATAAACCTCATCCGTCGAAATATGCTGGAAGCGAAAAGTTTCTTTCTTCGTATCCGGTAATTTCAGCCAGTAGCCCAATGCAGCTTCGAGCAAATTGTAGGTGCCGACTATATTGGTTTGTACAAAGGCCGACGGGCGATCAATGGACCTGTCCACGTGCGATTCGGCCGCGAAGTGCATGACAACATCAGGCTCAAATGATCTGATAAGTTCGACCATCCGCTTACCGTCACAAATATCGGCCTGGATAAAGGAATAACGGGGTATATTTGTGATGCTTTCCAGCGAAGAAAGATTACCGGCATAGGTCAGGGCATCAACATTACAAACTTCGTGGTCTGTCTCATTGATCAATTTGCGAACGACAGCAGAGCCAATAAAGCCGGCGCCACCAGTTACAAGGTACTTCATTGCAACGTCTCCTAGTCCATTGCACTTTCAACGTGGAATGGCATTAAATCAGGTTGGTAGCGAAAAAATACCGGGCTGTCTGCCAAAAGAGGCGCAACGCGATCTTTATCTGAGAGTTTTGCGTTTTCCTCACTCACGGGCCAGTCGATTTTTAAAGCCGGATCATTCCATCGGATACCCGCTTCTTGTGTGGGGGAGTAGTAGTTGTCGACTTTGTAGATAACTTCGGTTTCTTCCGTCAGCGTGCAATAACAGTGAGCAAAACCGGGAGGTACCAACAATTGCTGCCAGTTTTCTGCAGATAACTCGACCGCCACATGTTGTCCAAAAGTCGGCGAGCCGTGTCTGATATCCACAGCAACATCAAGAATAGCCCCGCTCACGACCCGTATGAGTTTTGCCTGTGGGTTTTTTCCATATTGAAAATGCAGGCCTCGAACAACGCCTTTTGAGCTGGATCTGGCGTGGTTATCTTGAATGAATTTAATATCCACGCCAGCTTCATCGAACCAGCTTTGGCGGTAAGTTTCTGAAAAAAAACCCCGATTGTCGCCAAATCTCTTTGGCGTTAAGCGTACGATATCGGGAATGTCGAAATGTGAAATCTTCATAGCAACTCAACCTGCGTCAGATGATCTTATATCATGAAATCAAGATCTCAATCTCAACTTTTCAATCACTGAAGGTCTATTCGTCTGAAATGGGCATCGATTCTATATCACGGCAATATCAATCGGGACCGCCATGTGGTTTAGAATTAGAAACGTCGGCCCCCGGGTAAAGCCGTGAAAGTCGTTCGAAGAACAGTAATTGTTTTGCTTTAGATGCAATGCTAAGTTGCCGAGATCGTTCGCTTTTCTGACGATCTCCAGTTTTCGTTGACAATTAATCGAGATCTTTTAGACGAAGTAGCTAATATGAGTTCCGTGCTAGTTGGGTGATGAAGTGAGTGACATGGCCAAACGTATCTTCCTGATAGGCGGCATGCACAGAAGTGGCACATCGTACTTGGCTCACGCTCTGAGTTACTTGGGGTTGACTCTGCCAGCGTCAATTTCCCCCCCCGCGAAAGACAATCAAAAAGGGCATTTTGAATCGTTTCGGATTGTACAAAAGCATGACGAAATTCTGTCCAGCTTGGGGATGAGTTGGGACACTTTTGACTCGATACCGACGGCATGGTTCGACTCAGAGGCTGCCGGTACATACGTGGAGGAATTAGAAGAGGTCCTCAAACAAGATTTTTCGGATGAGGGGCCGTTCCTGGTAAAGGATCCACGGATCAGCATTCTTTTGCCGCTGTGGAAAAACCTTGCGGAACAAATCAATGTAAGCCTTTTTTTTATTGCTCCATTTCGCTCACCATTCGCAGTGGCGAAATCTCTTGAGCAGAGAAATAAAATTGCTCAAGCCCGATCATTGATGATTTGGCTGAATTATATGATCAGTGCAGAATCTCATAGCCGTGATATAAATCGGTCATTCGTTTTGTTTCCGGACTGGGTACCAGACTTCGAAAACACGATAAAAGAACTTCAGGCAGAACTAGACACGAAATTTCCGCTTTCGACAAAAAGAAGCCTTTTGAAAGCGGCGACTCAATTTGAGCAGAATTTTGTACATTATGCGGAGAGTGATCAGCGTGACGATGATTATCGAATGGCCGGTGTTGCTCGTGAGGCATTTGATATTTTTTGCCAGCTCCAGTCAAATTCATTGGACGAGGCTGCACAGCGAAAGCTGCAGGGGCTATCTCGAGAGATCGAGGAATACTTTTCCATGTCTACTGAGCTAATTGTTGAGCAGGAACACCTGAGGGAATCTATTTCCGAACAAGAGCGGGCGCAAGCAGAACAGGACAAGGTGGCCTTGGACAGGAAAGTTGTTGAGCTAACTACTTTTGTTGAAGAGGTGTCTGAAGCCTTGGAAGATGAAACGGCAAGGCTTGAGACCTCTGAGCGCATACGTGATCAAATGGAATTAAATACGATGGCTTTGGATGACAAGGTTACCGAGTTAACAGCTTCGGTAGATGAAGTATCTGTCGCCTTAAAAGATGTGACGGAACGCTTGGACGTGTCTGAACAGCTTCGCTCCGAGATTGAAAAAGACAAAGCCACCCAAGACGGCAAAGTTACAGAGCTAACGGCTTTTGTGGATGAGGTATCCAATGCTCTTAAAAATTCAACAGAACGGTTGGAGACTTCAGAGAGGATGCGAAAAGAAGCCGAGAGTGCCGCCAAACGGTTTCTGGTAGAAGTCGAAAGCGCGAAACTGCAATTGAATCAGGTGCACGCAGAAAATCAATCGCTTTGTGAGAAAACGGCCGAACTTGAAAAACGACTTGCCAAACAGTTAGCGGAGAAAAAAGAGGAGGTTGATAGAACCAAGAGCCTCCGTGAGAATTATGAAGGTTTGGCGGAACAGCATTCTTTCACGAAAAACGAGCTGACAAAAACTGCAGAACAACTATCTGCTGTTGAGCAGAATTTTCGAACTCAAAGTGAACAACTCTCGCGGAAGATTGAAGAGATAACTGAAAAAGAGACATCCTTGCTCGGAGTCCTTGACACTGAAAAGAAGAATACAGCCTCCCTGGTAAAAGAAACAAATATATTGCAACAGCAAAAATACGCTTTGAGCAAAGAATATGAAGAAATACTCCAGCGATACCACCAGGAGAGGCTGACAATTGTCAAGCCTGTGTACAGAAATGTATACAAGTACGCTGGGTTGTTTCTTCGCAACACATTGCCAACCCAAGTTGTTGAATTGATAAAAAGGCGGGTGCCAAACCCTTTTGGTGTTCCCAAACAACTTTCCTATTTTCCTGAACCTAAAAACGCGTCTCGACACCTGGAAACTTCTTTTGAGAATCCTGGAATTGATGCGGAGCCGGACATTTTTGTTCTGTCAATTATTCCCTGGAATTTCAGGTATCAACGACCTCAGCATATTGCCAAATATCTCTCTGAAACAGGTCGCCGCGTATTTTTTGTCGAAATGGATCAGGCGTCTGAAGGTACTGAAATCGAAAAAATATCTGAAAATCTCTACCGTGTGAATCTGACACTATCCAACACAAAGCACATCCAGCCATACACCGGGCAACCTCAGGGTGAGCAACTCAAGCAATGGTTGAAGGAGTTTTTGGCATTTGTGCATGATATAAATGCAACCTCTCTTAAGCAGGTGATTATTCAGCACCCATTCTGGTGGCAGATGGCAAAGCATTTTTCTCCCGAATTCGAAATAATTTTTGATTGCATGGATGATATGTCTGGCTTTGCTAATACCGAACCGTTTTTGCTCGAACTAGAACACGATATGTTGTGCAGAGCAGATAAGTTAACAGTCAGTTCGCAGTATTTGTATGACAAGTACAAACATCTGAACGATCCATGCATGGTCCGCAATGCTGGTCAAATCGAACACTTCAAAATCACTCCGTCAGAAGCGCATGTGCCATCTTTTATGTCTGCGAACAGAACGCGGAAGGTTATCCGCGTGGGGTATGTAGGAGCTATTGCGCAATGGTTTGACGCAGAATTGTTGCGGGCGGTTGCAAATAACTCGGTAGATATGGAGTTTCATCTGTGTGGTGAGGTTACCAACGAAGAGGCTGCCAAGTTGGCTGATCTAGCGAATGTTACAATGTACGGGGAAATTCCTTACGCAGAAGCTCCTCATTTTATACAGCAAATGGACGTTGTAATCATCCCATTTAAATTGGTACCAATTATTCAAGCGTGCGATCCCGTTAAATTTTACGAATATTGCGCAGCAGGCAAACCCACTGTTGCGACGAAGATGCCGGAGTTGGAGCGCGTCAGGGATCTGGTTTTCTTTGCGAGTGGTGCATCTGAGTTTGAGGCCCAGATTCGCGAGGCCCATAGTAGCGGACAGGACAAAAATTTTGTTGAGACCATTCAGTTGTTCGCTACAGAAAACACGTGGGTACACCGGGCGGAGAAGTTTCTCGCTTACATAAGCGAGTTTCCAAAAGTTTCTGTCGTTATTTTGTCGTATGGAGATCCGGACTTAACAAAAGCTACACTTCATTCATTGTACGACAACGGTCACGCATATCCTAATATGGAGATCATTGTTGTAGACAATGGCTCTTCAAACGAGAATTTGCAACTGCTCACATCATTCGCAAAAAACTATCCCCATACGGATATTATTGAGAATGGAGCGAATTTCGGATTTGCAAAGGGAAACAATGTCGGTATTGAGGCGGCTACAGGTGACTACATTTTGTTGCTGAACAATGATACGGTCGTGGCTCCGGGCGCGGTCACGGCTATGGTTACTCATCTGCAAAACAACTCGACGATAGGTGCTGTCGGCCCACTGACCAATAATATTGGTAATGAGGCAAAAGTGTTCGCCGAATATGCAGATATGGGCGAGATGAAACAAGTCGCGCAAAGCCTAACTTTGGGATATCGCGGGCAGTTCACATCAATTCCAGTGCTTGCTTATTTTGCTGTGATGTTTCGAAAGGAAAATTTGAAGGATTTTGGTTTGTTGTCTGAAAGTTATGGTCGTGGAATGTTTGAAGACGATGACCATTGTGCGCAAATAAAATCAAAAGGATTTATTTGCGCTCTTGCCGAGGATGCGTTCGTACATCACCATTTATCTGCTACGTTCTCAAAAATGGATGACGACGAACGAACCGCGCTTTTCGAAAAGAACAAATCTACCTATGAAGCAAAATGGGGGCCATGGCATGCTCACAAGTATCGTGATCATAGGCCACGACCATCACTGGAAGTTTAGTATTGATGCGAAATATTATTTGCCACTATCATATCTACAAGAATTCAGGCACATCGTTTGATGTTCTGCTTGAGAAAAACTTTAAGGACCGTCATATCGCCTTTGACGGACCGTTTCCTTTTTTTACCATAGATCAAGAACAGCTCTCTAAGGTCATAGCGCGCAAGCAAAACGTGATCGCTTTTTCTTCACATCAGATTCAGTTACCTGTCCCTGCTTCTTTGGAGTTCCGGGTCATTCCTGTCGTTTTTGTTCGAGAGCCGTTGCTTCGGATCCAATCGATTTACAGGTTTAAGCGAAGTCATTTTGATGGAACATCAACATCGAAAGCGGCCGGTAAATTGTCATTTGATGATTGGATTCAATATTGTATTGAAGCACCTCATGAGTTCTCGATCATCTCGAACGCACAAACCCGGTTCTTGGGCGGCGTATACAATCAAAAATCGTTAATGCTTCGAAGGGACGGGTACATACAGCATGATCTGACGCAAGCAGTTCGAAATATTTCGAATGTTACTTTGTTGGGTCGTACAGAATACTTTGATGAGGATGTGGGAGAATTCCCCAAGATTCTACAAGAGTTTAACATTGATTTTGAGGTGTTTGATATCAAGCCACAAAACACGACATCGGGCGATACAAGTTCTAGCATGGCGGAGAAATTGGACTCCATCAAATTGGCAATAACGGATCAAAATTATCAGGCTTTGATGAATGCAAATGCGCAGGACAGAGAGCTTTTCGAGGAGGCGACACGTATTATAAAACACAGGCGGTCGCAGTCGATCTAGCGTAAAGGGAATAACAGATGCGACAAAAAATTGCCTGTATAGTTGGTACACGTCCCGAAGCCATAAAAATGGCGCCGGTTCATCGCGAACTTGTGAAAGACGCGGATATAGAATGTATCATGATTGCCACAGCGCAACATCGAGAATTGTTGGATGACGTGTTTGAGACTTTCGGTATCACGGCCGATATCGACCTGGACTTGATGAAGAAAAATCAATCCCTCGCCGAGATAACATCGCGATGTATCACCGAACTTGACAGTTGCCTTTCTCAACTTCGACCCGACATCGTATTGGCGCAGGGAGATACAACAACTGTCATGGCCGCCGCGATGACCAGTTTTTATAACAAGATTCCGTTTGGACATGTCGAAGCGGGCTTGCGATCTGGTAATATGTACAATCCGTTTCCAGAGGAAATGAACAGGGTTGTCGCTAGCAGATTTGCAAAGTGGCATTTTGCACCGACTGAATATGCCAAAGCCAACCTGCTTGCAGAGGGAACATCTGAAAAAGATATCTATGTTACCGGTAATACGGTAATTGACGCGCTTCTGCACACGGCTGAACGTGATGAGGAGGTGGCGTTACCGGTAAAGGATAATGAAAAGCTTATCCTCTTTACGGCGCATCGGCGAGAGAATTTTGGTGCACCTTTTGATGGAGTCTGTAGTGCGGTACGTCAACTGGTCGACCAGAATCCTGAGGTTGTCGTTTTGTACCCGATGCACCCCAATCCGAATATTCGCGAGACGGCGATGAAGCATCTTGGCGATCACAAGCGAATCAGTTTGTGTGACCCGCTAAATTATAGGGAATTCGTTTCGGCGATGAAGAAAAGCTATTTGATTTTGTCGGATTCAGGTGGTGTACAAGAGGAGGCGCCAGCTTTGGGCGTGCCAGTGCTTGTATTACGTACCACAACCGAGCGGCCTGAGGCGGTCGATTGCGGCGCGGCAAAGCTGGTCGGTACAGAGACGAAAACTATACTGAAGGAAGCGAGCACGCTGTTGCATGACCCGTCAGCGAGAAAAAAAATGATTGTCGGGAGTTCGCCCTATGGTGATGGCAAGGCCGCTCCAAGGATTGTGTCCGTTCTGAAGGATGCATCGATCTGATTTCGGGTAGAAGATGATATTGACCTTTCGACAGGAAGACCAGCCGATTGCGTTTGTTGGGTATTTGCTTGAATAGCTAGCAGAAATATCAGCCTGCTGGATAAGTGGTAATGGGGAATATTCCCGCTATCGACTCTGCTAGGAAGAAGGGAGCGGAGGACGTGTCATGAATGCAATCTATCCTGTGATAATGGCCGGTGGAACAGGGACAAGGCTTTGGCCGGTGTCGCGGAAGCGTGTTCCAAAACAATTTCAAGCCATGCTGACCCAGAATAGTATGCTGGTAGAAACCGTTAACAGGCTGCTCGCAGGGAAAGCTGCCGGTGACATTTCGGATCCGATTGTTATTTGCTCGGTTGATCACACGGACATGGTTTTGGATCAGTGCCGGAAAAATCAAACTAAGCTCAAGGCTCTTATTGAGGAGCCGGTCGGACGAAACACGGCGGCGGCGGCGGCGATTGCAAGTTTAGTTATCGAGGAAATGGATCCCGACGGTATGGTTCTTCTCATGCCGGCGGATCATTTCATAACCGATGTTCCCGCATACTGGAAAGCAGTTGGAAAGGGCCTTGGGGCAGCCAGGAACGGTTGTATTGCGACTTTGGGAATTTCTCCAACACATCCCGAAACCGGTTATGGCTATATCAAAACCGGCAAAGCAATCACGGATGATATTTTTTTGATTGAAAGTTTCACCGAGAAGCCGAACGTCAAGACGGCTTCGAAGTATGTCCATGACGGAAACTATTACTGGAATTCCGGAATTTTTATGTTTGGTGCCACTTTATTCCTGGAAGAATTCAAGGCTCAGTCGCCCGACATTCTCGTCAGTTGTGAAGCGGCATTGAAAAACAGCCGCCGGAAAAACGAAACAATCACACTCGATACTGAAAGTTTCTATCGGTGCCGCTCCCAGTCAATCGACTGTGCGATCATGGAGAAAACAAAAAAAGGCGCGATTGTTGCGCCGGTTTCTATTGGTTGGAGCGATGTGGGTGGCTGGTCCTCAGTGCGTACTATATTGAGCGGCCAAGACGAGAATAAGACAGTGACGATTGGCAACGTTTTCGCCGACCACACGAAACGATCCCTTATTCGCTCCGACGGCCCCTTCGTTGCGGCGATTGGTGTCGAAGATCTTGTCATCGTCGCGACAGATGATGCGGTACTTGTCACGACGGTAGATCGTGCGCAGGAGGTGAAGGACGTCGTTGATTGGCTCGAGGAAGAAAAGAAAGAGAAATTCACATGATCGTTTGCGGATTTTGTAGCATCCGATGATCCAGTCTCTAAGCGAAATAACCAGACTTAAGACGTGGGTTACTGAGAAGGCATTGCCTTTCTGGGCCAACGCATCGGTCGATCCAAAAGGAGGTTTTTATGAAAAGCTTAATCCGGACGGTAGCCCGATCATTGACTGCCCTCGTCGGGTGCGTGTCCAGGCGCGGCAAACATACGTTTATACCTACGCCGATTATCTCGGATGGTTTCCTGGCGCCAAAAACATATCTGATCGCGGCTGGGAATTTCTGAATACCAAGGGTATGCAGGGTGGGGCAGGGTCCTTTCAGGGAATTGCCCACTTGCTAAACCCGGATGGATCGCTGTCCGACGGGTATCGGGACACGTATGCGCAATCATTCTTACTTCTCGTGGCGGCATGGCGAGTACGAGTCTATGACGATGATCAGGCAAAAGAAGTGATCGAGCAAACGTGTCGCTTCCTTAATTCGGAGATGAGGGCAGCTAATGGCGGCTGGCATGAAGGGGTGCCACCCTCACAGCCGCGCCGACAGAACCCTCACATGCACCTGATGGAAGCGTTTATGGCATGTTACGAAGCGACTGGTCGGCAGTTGTATCTGAAGCTAGCATCAGACGTGTACGATCTGTTTTGTAAACATTTTTATGACGAAAAGAATGGGGTATTATTGGAATTCTTCAATAGCGATTGGTCACCAGCAAATGAAACGGGTCACCTGATAGTCCCGGGACACATGATGGAGTGGTGTTGGTTATTGAGAAACTATGAAAAATTAACTGGCACAGACACAGCGGAATATGCGGCAAATCTATACTCAAACGCGTTAAGGTTGGGGTTAAATCAAAAAACAGGACTGTTGTTTGATGAAGTGATGATTGATGGCGGTCTGATTCAGGCAACAAGTCGTCTGTGGACGTCTACGGAGTACCTCAAGGCCAGCGCTGCGCAGAGCGAAGCGGGGCGGACCGGCATGGCCGCCAACATCGAGAGCGTCATCCGTCGTATGTTTCAGATATATCTTGATACTCCGACAGGTAACGGTTGGCATGATAAATGCGCAGCAGACGGCAAAATTTTACCAGGTTATTGGGAGACAAGTACATTTTATCACTTGATCAGCATGGTTGGCGTGTTATCCGAAATGGAGACCAAGGTTACCAAAACATTAAATCCATAGCGTTGTTTCACGGTGTGCGAGATCCCACTCTCCAGCGGAGAACCTTATTGAAATCGCAGTATGAGACTGCCGATGCAACTGTATTGAAGGTGGGAAGATTTGGCCACATGCTGCAATTGTTTGCATGCTCGGCTCAGAAGAGAAAAAGATAAGTGAATTCAACAATATAGTGCAGATATTTTATGGCTTTTCTGATGTTTGAAAACGCGTTTTTGTGTGCGCTTGGTCACAATAAAGTCGAATTCGTCTGATAGTTTGAGTTTAGGCAGAGTCCTATGTACAAGAACGCGAGCGACATCATCAAATGCTCCGAAATCTATTCGGAGTGACGAGGGAATAGGAAGTTTCAATGATCATGACAGCATTCAACGAAGAGTCACTTACAAACGGAGTTCTGACGTCACTGGATATGGATGCGTTTGGCTATGCCAACAGTAACTTTTTTGTTGATTTCGCTCCGGAGGACACCGGTGCCAGTATATTAGGTAGCGATGCTGGCAAGTTTCAATTTGTTTTTCAGGCTGATCCCGGCGGACCACAGTTCAAAACGACTGCATCGAGCTTCAATGAAGGCGGCGTTAGCAGCAACATCCTTCAATCTTTGGTCGGTGGCTCGGCGTGGGACAATAGTTCCGCGATCACGTACCATCTTGAGTTTTCTGACTTTAATTCAAATAGCGTAAACGACTGGGATGAGGATGGCTCTGGTGCGGCTATGCGGCTTGCGTTTGCACTTTGGGAAGCGGTAGCTGATATTACCCTGACTGAGGTGGCCCAATCAGCCGACGCTAATCTGGTGGAACGGGTTGGTGATGCCGATGGCGCTCTCGGATTTCACTTCTTCCCCAACACGAGTTCCGTCACCACAACATCTGGAGGCATCACACTACCGCCCTTCACCTCGATAGGTGAATACAACCAGGATGGTCGTGGCTGGGATACAGCTGGTCTTGCGCAAGGTGGGTATGGTTTTATAACGCTCATTCACGAAATTGGTCATGGGTTGGGTCTTGAGCATGCACATGACGACGACTTGATCCCCGGCGCTCTGGGGCAGGATGATTTCGGCACCAACGACCTCAATCAGGGCGTTTACACGACGATGTCGTACAATGATGGATGGAAATTGCTTGGCGGCGGATCCGCAAGTGATGGCTTTGGCTGGCAAGGTACGCCGATGGCGCTCGATATCGCCGCCATTCAGACTATCTACGGCGCTAACATGAATACGGCGACTGGCAATGACACGTACAGCCTGACTGATGCGAACGCGGCAGGGACATTTTTCTCAGCCATTTGGGATGCGGGCGGTACAGATGAAATATCGTATACCGGTGCCAGTAATGCCTATGTATTCCTAGGTGAAGCAACCATTGATCAGACAGCAACAGGTGGCGGACTAATCAGCTTCGTTGAGGGGATAACCGGCGGCCTCACCGTGGCGCAGAACGTTGTCATTGAAAACGGCACAACCGGTTCGGGGAACGATCTCCTCGACGGTAATGATTCAGATAATATTTTGTCCGGCAATGCTGGCAACGACGCGCTCGTTGGTCGATTGGGTGCCGACACCTTAAATGGTGGCGCCGGGAACGATTTGTTAATTGGCGATTTTGACGGGCTTTCAAGCCTCCTGACGATCGATGCATCGATTGGCGGCGGCATTAGCTCTGGAACTGGTACTATAACAGCAGGACAGGCGACCAGCAATGCCTCTATCGCAACTGCAATCGACATTTCTGCAGAATTTAGTCTGGCGGCACATTCGGACATAGAGAATGCTACTACTGTCCCGCACGTCACGGTGCAGGGCACGGGCAATGGCGAGCGCGACATTTTTGAGCTTGTTATCAACAATCCGTTTGCAAAAATCACTGTTGATGTGGACAACACATCAGCCGGTTATGACGCGTTTGTTGGAATTGCCGATTCTAGTGGTACATTTCTTTCGTTCACGGATGATTCCAATCCAGCGGAAGGGGCGGGCGGAAGTGTTGCTGACAACGGCAATGGTCAAAGCCTAGATTCCTATCTGGAATTCGTTCCGGGTGTGGCAGGTACGTATTATATTGTTGTAGGAAGTTTCCCCAGCCTTGCGGATATTCCCGCCGGCGCAACATATGATCTGAATGTTTCGGTGGAGAATGAACTGGGTGGCGCTTCGCCGTATGCTCTCTTTCTGGACTACTTCAATTTCAGTGCCACCGGCGGTGCAAACGATACGCTTAATGGCGGCACCGGCGACGATACATTTTTTGGCGGCGATGGTGACGATATTATCAACGGTGATGAAGGTATTGACACCGCAGTATACGGCTTGGCTTCAACAAGTGACTACACATTTGTTACAAACGCGGGTGGGACGGTTACGGTTACCGCGACTTCAGGTAATGAGGGCTCCGACACTTTAAGCGGTGTTGAGTTCGTCCGCATAGGCGGCGTCGATTTCGACCTCACCACATTGACCAGCCAGTTCACCGAGGGAGATGACAATGTCACGGGAACAGCTGGTGTCGATGTCTTCGATGCGCTTGGCGGTAATGACATTGTGGACGGGCTTGGAGGTGATGATACACTGAACGGAGGGGCCGGCAACGATACGCTGATTGGTGGCACGGGTAATGATGCACTAAATGGGGATGCCGATAACGATGAACTGAACGGCGGCGCCGGTGCCGACAGTATCGATGGTGGTGCCGGAACGGATACGCTGTCATTTCAGCAGGCTTCATCTGGAGTAGAGGTTCGTTTGTGGTCAGGTGTTGGTATTGGCGGAGAAGCCGATGGCGATACATATGCAAGTATTGAGCGTGTGCTTGGCAGCGAATTTGATGATTATCTGCAGGGTAAGTTCGGCATAGGGGAGACGCTTGAAGGTCTAGGCGGGAATGATCGCCTTGAAGGCAATAATGGCAATGATATTTTGCTTGGTGGCGTCGGGAATGATGATTTGCGCGGTCAGGGAGATAATGACCAGCTGTTTGGAGGCAATGGCGATGACCTGCTGAGCGGTGGTCTGGGTGCTGACTCAATCGATGGCGGAGGTGGGACAGACACACTGTCGTATCAACAAGCGGCCTCGGGAGTTGAAGTTCGCTTGTGGTCGAGAGTTGGTGTTGGGGGAGAAGCCGATGGCGACACCTACAACGACGTTGAGCACGTGCTGGGTAGTCAATTTGATGATTATCTCCAGGGACGGTTTGGTTTTGGCGAGACGCTAGAAGGTCTCGATGGAAATGATCTGCTTACCGGCGACAATGGCAATGACATTTTGCTTGGCGGTTTTGGCGATGATGATTTGCGCGGTCAGGGAGATGACGATCAGCTGTTTGGAAACAACGGTGATGATCTATTGAACGGGGGTACGGGTATTGACGTGCTCAATGGCGGCAATGGTAATGATGTGCTGATCGGGGGCGCCGGAGCGGATGTAATCGACGGCGGCGCTGGAACGGATACACTGTCATATCAGCAGTCTTCTTCGGGCGTGGAAGTTCGTTTGTGGTCAGGTGTTGGCGTCGGCGGCGAGGCCGAGGGAGATACATATGCAGACATTGAGCGAGTGCTTGGCAGTCAATTTGACGACTATCTCCAGGGGCGGTTTGGCTTTGGCGAGACGCTAGAAGGTCTCGGCGGGAATGACCTGCTGACCGGTGATAATGGCAATGACATTTTGCTTGGCGGTTTTGGCGATGATGATTTGCGAGGCCAAGGTGATGATGACCAGCTGTTCGGAGGCAATGGTGACGATGTGCTGAGTGGAGGGCTTGGTGCTGACGTTATAGATGGCGGCGCTGGAACAGACACATTGTCATTTCAGCAGGCCTCCTCTGGGGTAGAGGTTCGTTTGTGGTCGGGTGTTGGTATCGGCGGTGAGGCTGAAGGCGATACATATACAGATATCGAGCGAGTGCTTGGCAGTCAATTTGACGACTTTCTCCAGGGCCGATTTGGTTTTGGTGAAACTCTCGAAGGACTCGGCGGGAATGACCGGCTCACTGGGGGCAATGGTAATGACACCCTTCTGGGCGGTGAAGATGATGATGAGCTAAATGGGGGTACCGGAAGTGATACCTTCATATTTGAAAGTGGCGACGGTGACGATGTCATCGACGATTTTGATGCTACCGATGATTCAGAAAAAATTGACCTGAGTGGGGTTTCAGAAATATCTGATTTCTCGGACCTCTCTACCAACCACCTGACCGATTCAGGCAGTGACGCCGTCATTTCCTACGGCGGTAACTCGATAACCCTTACTAATGTTGATGTTAGCGATCTTGATGCGAATGACTTCATTTTTTAATTACATCGCATAGCCCGAACATGTCCAAAATTGACATCAACCATCGCAAGGTCCAAGATCCCCTCAGCCTGCGCGATTGCCTACAATTGCAATTATGTATAACTTTCACCCATATCAAGTAGAGGAAACAGGCATGGAAGTGAAAGACGCCTATACTTTCCTACGGGAGCGAGGGTTTACGGTCGCGTCGCCTAAGTGGGACGGGGGATATTTTCAGCGACTAGAATTTAGTGCAAAGACTATTGTTGATGTCGGAGTTGCCTCTTTCGGTACAAAACCCCTGTACGACGGATTCCCCGGAGCAAAATTCGTATTAGTCGAACCTCTCCCAGAAGTAACTGAAGAGAAAATTCGAGGCTTATTTCCGAATTTGGATTTCGATTATTTCCACTGCGCGGCGGGAGCAAATGAAGGTGTTGCGCTTTTCACGGAACGAACTGACAAGGACTGGTTCAGCGGCTTTCATGCAAGAAGTGACGATGGATCAGAGGGCAACACAATCGAAGTTCCGGTCAAGCGGTTGGATGATATACTTGCGCGCTATTCGACTCCATTTGGGCTAAAAATTGATGTCGAGGGATTTGAAATTGCGGTTCTAGAGGGTGCCGAAGGAATTATGGCTGATGTAGAATTCGCTATAGTAGAATGTGCATTAAGTAAGACGTTTAACCGTACAGAACGTTTTAGCGACTTAGTAGAACTCATGCGACGCTACGGATTTGAACTCTATGATATACTGAATATCGTTGGGAAGCCGCCACCGGATTTGGATTTTGTTTTTATCCAAAAGGACAACGCTCGCTTCGATCTTAGTTCATACTCATTGCGTGTGCGCTCAACATAAATACCGGGTAATATCCAAGGGCGCTCACGTTGAGAATATTGTTAAGAAATCTGGCTACAAAATAAACCGCTGTGGTTCACGAGAGAGGTAAGTGTATAACTTACCTCTCACCAAATGAGTGTATGATGATAGCGGGCTCTGGCGAACCTGGAGATTTCACAAGACGGATATCACCAACCACGCTTAGCTCATACTCCGTAGCTTCAGGATCCAATTCATCAACTTGAAAGTAAACAAGCTTTCCCGGCGATCCTGAATAGACTCTCTTGGAAAAAGTACGCAGCGTATCGCCACTTCGGTTTTTGATATTCAAAACCACTTCACCAGCACCGCTCCTTTGATAGCGCGGAGTGATAACACTCCCTAACCCAACGATTCGACCAGATGCAGGAATGGGCAGCGTATCTGAAAAAGTTTCACCTTCATCTTGTGGCGCGATCAGGAACTTGGTTCCAGCCAATTGTGGAAGACGGACGGTTTCGGTTCGGCAATGAGATCCCATTGGTGCAGCGGCCACCGCACGCCGATAGTTAAGAGGTGAAAGAAAACACATTTGTTTACTCACGTCGAGGTCTGACATGTTCGTCAATACCGAGAATCGCAGTCTTTGTTGCTGGTTGGGGTGGCTCGATGTCAGAAATAATGCAACGAACAGAAATGGAAAAATGACAAGTGAGTAAATAACATTTGGCTGCAACCTGCTTGTTTTTGGAATCAACGATACCGCTCTGTGAACCAAATAGACAAATAACAACAAAATCATCATTGTAGGTATGATGTACCAGTGGCTTACCCAGACATAGGCGTCTAAGTTCTCTAGCTCATTGGTCATATGAGCTCCGCGAGTATAAATGCTGAAGCCCAGGGACAAGAACGCCACCCCAAGAAGGTTAGCCAAAAAAACGGGATTACTGACTTCCCTTTTCTTGATGCTTTGCCACAAAAAATAAAGGGAAACAGCTGTTACGGCCGCAACAGTGATGGTGATAAATAATAATGGATACTGCTGGAATGGTGATTGATTTTCAGACAATGGTTTGAACAGTCCTATCATCTGCAGAAATAAGCGGCCCAGAAACGTGAAAGTTTGATAGATTAACTCGAATATGTTCCCCTGAAATAACCAGTTTTGTTTCGCGCCGGAGGCTCCGGCATTTTGCACCACGAAATACAGATAATACAATGGTGGAGCAACAAGTATGAAGCGAAGAAAATTTGACTTAATAAAGATCGCAACGAGTATCAGGGACGGAACGATGGCAACCAGATCCGCTTTGGTTGGGATTGAAATAACAAATAATATCGCTGTAAGCCAAGCCAGCATCCATTCTGGCTCATAGATTTTGCGCTGTACCAAACTTAGAATGCCGACCCCATTTTTGTTTGCTTGCTGTTGTAGGATAAGTAGTGCAGCCGCCAGAAGAAATATGAAGAAAACTTGAAAATAGCCTATGTTGATCACAAAAAAATTCATTGTGGTGCCCAGGCAGAAAATCACGAAACAGATAAAGAATCGAATCCACTTTCCCGGTAAAACCGACTCGAAAATTGGGTTAATCAGGAAGCCAACAAAAATAGCTTTGAAATAATAAGTTAGAACAAGGATCATATACCACTGACTGGTAAAATCCGGCATGGTATGAGCAGCTAAATGCACTATGGCTCGCGCAAGGGGAGAATAATAAACGATATCTCGCCTAAACAAATATTCGCTAAAGCTAGTGCTTTGGGCCAAGCTAAGCCAATTTGGCTCGTCATTGTAGAACAGCCCGCCCCACACATCCGGCACAATCATGGCAGTTGCAGCGAGGCATAAAATAGGGAAGAGCACCAACCAGCTTAGCGCATCGTAAATCCGAGATGATTTATTAGAGTCAGATAAGTGATTTTTCACATCCACCATTTTAGCTTGTACCGTCTATAGCCTAAACAAAAAATTTCCATCTTATTTCCTATAAACAGCCTGGTTTGTATACAGCAATCTGCAAGTCTCGCCCACGTACGTGGGCCGCTCAGTTCGCGCGAGCAGGGACAAATATCACCGCTGTTCGACCCGAACAACGAGTGCCAATACGAAACTAAGTTCGGGAGAGAGCAGGATGAAGTTTGCCTGCCGCAAGCCAATTATAAGTTTTGACCACGAAAGACCAGGAATTTCATACCAGCAAAATTGGTAATTGCCGAAATTGAAGTCGAGACAATGAATCCAGAAATCAAAATGATGCTGTTCCAATTTTCAAAATACATCAGAAAAATATTGTTGGACCAAACATTTAGAACAAGGCTTACACAGTAGACACAAACAAACAGTATGATACCTGTCCAGGAATTATTGTCCTTTCTGAATGTAAAGTACTTGTTTCCAAAAAAAGCTACTATTGCACCAGAAATGAAAGAAACGGCTTTTGCCAAATTCGGATCAAAATTTAGGGCCTTTATCAGTAAGATATAGACCAAAAAATCAGTTCCCACAGCTAAACCACCAATCGGAATGAATCGAAAAAGCTGGGTTGTTGTTTCCCTGATCTTATTATACATAGGGTGATCTCTAAAATTTTCCATGTAATGATTATTTTGTGCTGGATGGGTAATCTGCGGCAATGTGCTTGTATGCTTCTGCCAACTCATCACGCTTGGATACCGGGATGCGACGGTCTTTGTCCAATCGGTATGGGTGTGATTGCCATTTATGAAAACAAGATTGCCAGTATTTGAACGTGTCGAGATCGTCTGGAGTACCCCAGCCTAAGTAGGCGTCGACCTCAAAGATCTTGACTTTCAAACCAAGTTGGATCGCGTCCCAGATTAGGCTGTCAACGTAGAATTCGTTATTAATCCTTTGATTTCTACGAACTAAACTTTCTGCCGCGCGTTTGAAATTCTCAGCTTTTTTGAATGTGAAAGTTCCTATAATCATGGGGTCTGTCGCGGGATCCGCCAAAGCTTTCTTCACAGAGACATCTCTGACTGTACCGTCAATATCGGCCTCGACCCAACCAAACATTTGTGGTTTTGCTTTTCCATCAGCGTGTCCTCTGACGACCCAGACAATCACGTCCGTGGCCTCATCGTCCATCAATTCTTCAAATTGAGCTACGTCATATAAAACACCGTTATCGCAGGCTCCGACTGTTACCGGCTCTTGATCTTCCAGCCCTTCCATTCCTTCAAGGCATGTAATGGCTTGTCCTTCTGTTAATCCCTCCAGGATCGCTGTCTCGGTTCCTGTATAGCTGGATCGAAGTTTTTTCGTAATCATTTCTAGGCTGGGTAGATCTTTGCGTAAGACGAACCTATGGATAGGAGCATCGGGCAAGTCTAGTGTTGCCTGTATAACCATTGGACGACCCGAAACCTCAATCAGCGGTTTGGGTAGATCGTAGCCAGCTTTTACAAATCGTGATCCGGCGCCGGCCATAGGGATCAGTACAGAACCTGAATGCCGCGCACGGTGCTGGTTGTCGGCAGCTAGTTGCCTGAAAGCGCTGGACCAGCCTTGATACCCTTCAAGATCTGCTGGTGTTCCCCACTGCATAAAGTGTTGAAGTGGATACACGGCAACGTCCAAATTCTCTTCAAGCAATATCTTGTAAGAAAGGCTTGCATAAAACTCGTCATTGATCCGCAAGTCTTGGCGTTTCATCTGTTGCTCAAAAGCATTTACACACATTGACCCGGATGAAAAATAATATGTGCCAGAAGATGCATACTCACTCATTGGTTGGTCAGTGAACGGTTTTTTTTCTTGTATGTCACTAACCCAAAGTCCGGTTTCACGAACATAGGCATAGTAAGTCGAGCCAAGGCAGTGGGGGTGAAAACCTTTGTACGCCGGAATCGCACCAGAACAGGCAGTTTTTGAAACCATATTACAAAAATCTGTATAGTCCCAATAGCATGTAAAATCACAGTAGTTCACTATTGTTGGTTCATCTGCCGAAATGTAATCTCGTGCTGCAAGAACCGCGTTGACCGGACCGAGTTTGTGAGGCTCTATTGGTACAATTTTCCCGTCAGGCGCGTAGTCGCGCAAAACTTGCGCCATTTTGTAATCTGAATTAGCGAGATGATCTTGATTGCAAACGAAAACCAGTTGCTTCTCGCCTGGGAACATATCAATCACATGCGCGATAATTGGTTTTCCATCAACCGAAATTAAGGGTTTTGGTACCGTATAACCAGCACGGCGAAAACGTTCACCAAATCCTGACATTGGAATAATAATCTGCATCTATTTTCACCGAAATTGTTACTATGTGCTCTGTTTGCTGACGATGTCAGGTTTTTAGCGACCTGCGATATTGTTCGGCCTCCCAATCGACGAGTGCCAGTTCATCAGAATTTGTAAGAGAGGTCACGGTGCCGGACTGTAGCCGTAAGCCAATCCTTGCTAGGCAATAAAGCATGGTCAACGATTGTTCGTTCAATCCCGCCTGTGCAAAAACACCAACCCCGGGAACGATGATTGACTTTACACTGGCTCCGCGGACCTTGTTGCTTCGCGCAACCGCATCGGACATTGACTCACCCTCTCGAGCAATTGCAACGCCAGGCCCCAAAAAGACAACATGATCAGGGTATAGGCTACCGGCACTAAGAGCTTCCAAAGCGATCTCATCAAAGGCCAGCTGTTGTACGGTGTCGTCGGAAACGTACTCATAGCCGGGCTCATTTATTCTAGTTGTAGGGGTCGCCATGTTCGAGTCAGTGCCGAAACGTGAGTTCATCAACGGTGCTAGGCGCGCTTCAACCTCGCAAATTAAAGACTCAACTTTCTCGGTCGTATCGCCACCACAAACAAGGCCATGGTTGTCCAAAATAATAATATCGATTTCAGTATTTTGGGTTGCGCTAATGATGTTTGTAGCCAGTTCTTCTCCCGGTTTTCTATAAGGGATTCGAACCCAGTTTAAGCCGCATAAAACTTCATCAATGCGATCGTTTAGCGAGGGTTGAATTGACGCCGCAATCGTATTCATTGCGTGAACATGGGCAACAAATGTATGATCCAGGATAGCGTGCAGGGCAGTTTCAATTGAAGGCCGGAGGCCGATGTATTTGTCCGGGTCTACTATATATCGAGAAACATCCGTAGAAGGATCTTCTATAATTGCCTTTCTGCAGTCCAGTGACAGAGGTAAGAAAATCATTTCCTGATTGGCGTCGGCGAGCACTCTTCCTGATGACTTAACCCAGATATGCTCGCTGTCTTTGGCGGAGGTATTCCCGCCCGCACCTTGGACCAGTTCGAAATTATCGCCCAGGCGAGCCGACATTTGGATCAGATCACTCAACATATGATGAACTTTCGTTTGCAGGGCATTTATTGGTCAAGTAACTCTCATGACTGTTTCGGGAACCCAGTTTTACGCAAGATTTTTCGTACTTCACTAAATGAATTCACTACGAAATCTGCGTTCGGACTTGGTTGTTCTCCCGTGTTTTTGAAATGAATCGTTGTCGCATCAACTGCGTTCTTCGCGCCGAGAATATCCCGTTCTTCGTTGTCACCTAGCATCCACACGTTCCCTTCAACACCTCCCAACTTGGCAAGCGCGAGCTCGAAGATTCGGGCATTGGGCTTATCAGCGCCGGCTTCCTGGGAAGTCACAACCCAGTCGATGTAACGATCCATTCTCCAAAACAACAGCTTGCGAAACTGGATTTCGGCCGTCAGGTCAGTCACGAAAACTGCGGGGATCCCGGCAAGACGCAAGTCATCGAGGAAATCCATGGCTTCATCACGTATTTTGGCTTCAGCCAAAAAAGCTGCCCAATAAGTTTCCTCCAACTTGAATGCCAATGCCAGTTGGCTGCCGAGGCCAAGTCTTTCAATCGTTCGCTGGAAATATAGTAATCGGTAATGAGACGAAGCAGTGCCACCCAATCGTCTGTGTATTTCACTACGGGCATCCTTGAAGCACTGTAGGAATTCTTTTTCCGACACATTCAAAATCGTTTTTGCCATCTTGGTACTAGCATCCATACCGGCCTCATGAGCTGGTGGGTAGTGATAAAACGTGTTATCCAAGTCTAGCAAAAAACAGTTTGGGGTAGTGGGACGTATACTCATATGTTTATCCGATTTGCTGATCGAGATGCCTCCGATGATACAGGTTGTCGAGAATGAACAGCTGCATAATACCGGTCAATCCTTCAACCCATTGTGGTTTTAATGCCAGCAGATCTTCCAAATGAGGCATGTTTTTGTAAGCGACTACTTCGATAGCCTCTGCAGAAATGTCTGTTTCAACTTGTATCCATGAATGTTCGCCGTCGTTCTGATCCAGCTGCTGAATGCGAGTACAGCCAATGCCAATGAGGAGAGACTCAAGGTCGGTAAGGTTGGCATCCTTGAGTAAACCAATTGCCAGAACCATCTCTATCGGAGAATTGGGATCTCCTTCGCCTTTCAATGCCAGTCGTAGGTCATCACCTCGTTTTGCTCGAAGTGAAAAAATGATGTCGGCGTTCGCTCGCTGTGGTTGAATATATCTGTGACCGTCTTTTTCTCTGCGATTTATGCTATTGGCAACATTCTGTAAGGGATGGCCCCTTAAAATAACATCACGCCTCGTCTTCAGGGCTCGCCTAAGCTCTTCGTCCATATCAAGGAAAACTCTGGTATCAAATCGTGAGTTGACTTCCTTATCCAGTAGCGCGTGCAGCCCTGAAACAACTAAGAACTGGCTTGGTAAAAGTACGTCTGGGCGTGTCATGCGCCCGATTGAATGATCATAATGCCGCTTTGTAATTTTTCGACCGTCCAACAGCGAATGAATATCTCGAAAAAATAAGTTCAAGTAGTTCGCTTTTGGGTTCAGGTGTGTCAACGCACGCCACATCGGATTGTGCCGGTCCCACATATGATAGTCATCGCCGGAAAGATGAACCGTCCTGGTGGCACCAAACAAACCTAGTAAACCGTCCGCAAGAGTATCTTTTCCAACGCCGCTGTCTCCGCTGATTCCTACACTCAATGGTCGGTATGTTGCTCTTGTGTACACATCGTTGAGCACATTTATTCTCGCAAACTGCACGATCAGGACTATTCCGCATGCAACAACGGCAGTGATTGTGGCAGAGTAAATAAAAGGGTCGAGCCAGCGCGTAAAATCAAAGTCGCGCGTGGTAGACGATATATCCCACACTTTCAATGTAGGTCCTGATGCCACAAAAACGTGTTGCAGAACTACTAAAATAGATAAAAGGGCAGCAGTCGCCTGGGTAAAAAAACGATGCACTCCCAAACTCAAAACCAAAAACGGAAGCCACCACATCGACCACCCTGGAGAAGCCGGTGTAGTAACATAAATAGCTAAGAACGCGATGCCGACTACCCCAGTGAGGCTACGCCAGCTAAATCGACCAATTCTCCAGGCTATCAGCAACATTGATGCAAGCACCAGCGGATAAATGTAAATGTTTCCTACATCGGAAACAGGCAAGCCAATGGAAAATAGTTTCGCCGTTTCTGTTGTTCCCAATACCATTTCACGAAACCCGGACGAAAAAATGAGAGGAGAGGAAATCGCAGCCGGTAGCATCAACCCTGCCATAAACGGTATTGCTTTTGATCGAAAACGTTTTTCCCGAAAGAAGACTATCAAAAAGAACGGGGCTGCGATTGCCATCGAAAACTTGGCAACACAGGCCAGTCCCAGCAAAAGTCCCGACCAGCTGTATCTTCCGTTTTTCAGTGCGAGAATTGCTGTAACAACTAATAGTACTGGAAACACGTCAAGCTGTCCGTGCCAATAGCAAACATAAAGTGTAACGGGGTTTATCCAATAACAAACAGCGATCAGAGACTTGTGTTTTTCAACGATGCGATAAATTACTCTCGCCAGTAGAAAGTCGTACAACAGGACTGCGAAAGCGAGACCGACGGCGGCGCCTGTATCGTTGAAAAACACCCCGCCTAAAAAAGTCGGTATGCCGAATGCTATCAAATACAGGCCGCCATATGGAAAAGCTGATTTGTCTCCCCCTTCGAAAATAAAGGTAGTCCACGGATCAAACCAAGCACCACCAGACCAGTGTTGGATAAACGGGATAAATAGCTCTGAATATATCTGAGGCGTCAAAAATGCGATCAGAATAAGCCGTATACCCCACCCAAACACCCAAAGCCATTGAACTATTGGGTTAGATGTGGTTGGCCTTAACCAGATGCCGCTGATGAAATCAGGCATCATACCCAAAGCGCCGGGTGTTTAGTGCATATTGCGGCAGGAGCTATTTTTAGTTGAGTGAGCCTACGTCGCAAGCTTGGAATTTCCGTTTGGGCAGATTTTCCATGCAGTTCGGGCGACACAATGCATAGCTTATATCCCAGTTTGACCAACTCCTCATTATTGTCGCGGCTTAGTGGAAAGTCTGTGAAAAAATCGATCCACGCCCAATCTATGCTACCCGCCAGTGCTCTTGCGGCAGCAAGTCCTTCAAAATCAGAAACACGAACAGCAGACCGTCGCACACCGCTGTTTGATGTGCGGATGAGAAACGGGAATGACTGATCCAAAAAAAAGTAATCTTCTATTCCTTTGGAAGCCATCAATCGAATTATCTGTTCTTCAAGGCCTTCTTCTTTCACGTTTAGAATCAATGTGCCGTGATTGAAATACGTCAACCATTCCAGCATCGGTTGTCCGTCGACGAACGGGTCATGATGTAAAATCAATTCATTGCCATGGCTTCGAATATCGATCTCAACCCCGTGAGAGCTATCAACAGTCTTCAACTCATCGATCGTGTTAATTCTGTGCCGGATTAACTGCATGCCAATTTTAAACCCTTTTGCGCAGTGACTTTTTCAGGTCAATTGTAAAATCTATGGTGCGCATTATGAATTTCTTTTTGCTATTCCAATCAACATTCCATTTTGATTGGCCAAACTCTCGTCTTTCAAAAAGTACAGGAAACCGTATTACATCCATGTTGTTTCTTTTCGACATGTAATAAGCAAACAAATCCAAAGAAAAATCATGTGGAGCGTCATCTTCCCAGGATTTGAAAAAACTTCGATGAAATATATTCGGTTGTGCATTGATATCTCTCAGTGGCACGCTCATGGCGGCAGTCTCAAAAACCGTCATGCCGAACGTAAAAATCGCGTCAGCCAGGGGCCTCTTTTTTCGGAGTCCCTTAACATACAATTTTTCGGGAGTGCTGCTCGCCTTCAGAATTTCTATGCCCCTCAGTACGTCCATCGGGTCAGTTTGGAGATCAGCGTGAGTCCAAGCCAAAAACTTTCCGCGCGCCGCTTTTAGACCAAACAAGATTCCATATCCGTAGCCTTGATTTTCCGGCACTCTCACGCTGTGGATGTTTTCATGTTCTGACAGGAGTGACGGTAATAGGTTAGGGGTATCGTCGGTTGAACCGTTGTCAACCAGAACAATCTCTCCGTCCAGCTGAGCTGCTAATTCAGCACACCGTTTTACCAGTGGGCGTAATCCTTCATATTCATTGTAACACGGAATAATGAGTGAAATCCACATTTTAGCCTTTCAAATCTGAGGTGAAAGATTGATTATTTTGATTGTGCCTTCGCTAGGGTTTGTTCTAAATTATCTAACGGAACAATAGCATTTCTTCTATTAGTTAAAGTCTGATTGAGTTCGATTTCCGCTTTTTGAAGAATCCTGGAAATTATGTCAAAATCACAAAGGCCACTTGTGAGCAAGGGCAGTGTAGTTTGTCTGCTTGCGGCCCCCAGGTCTTTCATAAGGTCCCGTGTACGATTTTGAGGGAAGAGGGCAACTGTCATTGAATCCTCAATATTTCCAGAGCGCCAAACGTTTAGATCAATCGGGCGTTTTCGCAATACTAAACCTGAAATGAGCTCTGGCTATCAAGCCGACAGATTGATCACCGTTTACCACGGCGAGATTCAACGGATTTGCTCGATCTCTTCATTAATCAGCTGAGGCTGGCGCTAAATGCAAGAATCAAAAAGTGAGCCAATTGCAATCCACTCACCAGTGGCACACATTACCACTTGCGGCTACAAGACAGGAACCGGTATGGCGGCCCTAATGCGTGCGAATTGCGCCTCAGGGTGAAGTCACGCGCCGAGCAAATTATTGGAAGAGGTTGCATGCGTGCAAATAAGCTTGAGTTAATTCAGCATTCAAAAGAGATCTCTGAGGGCGCCAATATAGGCTTGTATTCCTCTCAATTCGGTGAGGATGTTGTTCTTTGGCACTACCTGAAAAATGTCCGGGGGGCATTTTATGTAGATGTAGGTGCCCATGATCCTTTTCGATTCTCGAACACTTTCCTGTTGCACAAATTTCGCAACTGGGCCGGCATCAATATAGATACAGACCAACGAGCTATTGACAAATTCGTGCAACACCGCGGCAACGACATAAACTTGAAGTGCGCAGTATCCAATGTTTGTGAAGACATCGAGTTTACCGAATTCAAAGACGGCGCGGTAAACACTGCTGATCCGATGCTGCGAGAACGGCAAGAAGGTAAGTATCAGAAGACTAGATCCTATATCGTGCAGACTACGACGCTTACAAAAATTCTCGAAGACCATCTGCCGGATGGGGCGGACTTTCGTTTGCTGAGTGTCGATGTAGAGGGATTAGATTTAAAGGTTCTGACGGGCCTTGATTGGAAAAAATTTGCTCCTGATTTCATAGCGGTAGAGACACACGGGATGGAATTGGGTCGACCATCAGCTAACGCTACTCACCGGTTTCTCGTAGCAAAAGGCTACGATCTTATCTCGCACACTGTCGTAACTTCGATCTATAGGCGCAGCGATAGAACAGGTGGCTCCATCTCACGGTTTTTGACCAGGATTTTTGCTAAATTATCCGCACGTGGAAGAGCAAAAAACTTAAATCCTTGATCTCCGACCCCGCGCAAGACGACATGCGACTATATGGTGCTGTGCTGCCTCAATGGGAAACCCAAGGCTTATCAAAAAGAGTCCATTTCAAATCTACGCTCCGGCACCTCACATTTTGACTTGCGACTGTAATTCAGAACGCAGTAAGGCTGCTCCAGTGTCGGCGAATAGCGGATACTGGTTTGAGGAAACATCAGGATAATGCGAAGCCAAGTATCGATCATTTGGGGGAGGGAATATGCCAAACGCACCTTCTAATGGCGCCAATGCAGCATCGTGGGCGATACCCCTTCGGATAGCAGAGCATTTTATAAAGACCGGTCGAAGCGATGTTGCGATTGAAGTTCTTCAGCTACTCAAGACTGGCTACGATTTGCCCCCCCCAGGCCGCATTTGGCTAGAGTTCCACCACGCCACAGCGAATTGGCGACTCAAAGGTATTGAAAGCGCTCGCAATGAAGTTGAAAAGGCGCTTGGCCTTCCCATTAACCCAATCGCAAAGAGAGAACTACGTACTGTTTTGATAAGCCATCTCGCCGAGGTCGGTGACAAAGACGCATTGGTGCACCAACTTGAGGAGCATCTTTCTAATCCTGTCGACCCTGTAAAAGATGCCGAAGTGATGCAAATCTCCAAGAAATATGGTTTAGAGAATGGTCACAGCTTTCACGAACATGCTTCACAACCAGAATTTAACCTTCGTAAAAAAAGAAAAATCTCTTTTTGGCACCCCGGCAAAAGACTTTCCAAAAGTGTTGAAAAAACAATAAGCGAAACAAAAACAGCACCGGAAGTGAACCTTTACGTCATTGATGATGCGACGGTTGTCATCATAAACTCCTACGTGATAGTTTTTGACAAAGAAATGCGTGTAGTAACACAGTGCTCAAACCCGTTTTCACGCTTCACATGGCCGGGCGTTAGTGATAGAATTAATAATCCAAGAGAACGTTTTTTGGGTAACTCGGCTTTCATAAGAGATCGATTTCTTCGTGCAAATTACTGTCATTGGATTGTCGACTGGCTGCCACGCCTCTGCCTGATTGAAGAAACCGAGCAACCGATAGACAATATCATCGCTAGTGAATTCTCGAGTTCTTTCCAGCGTGAGAGTCTCGCATTTGTCGGGTATGACCCTACCAAGGTGAGAGAAATTTCCAATGACGGCGCGTTCCAGTTCGAGCGTTTGCTGATCCTCGACAACTCGACCCATAAGCTTGCGCATCCGATGCAGTTTGCCGACCCAAAACTCATGAACTGGTGGCGATCGAAAGTTTTATTTCCGCGATCTGGAAATCTGAGACGTCTTTACATTCCGCGGAAGCGTCAACGGGTAATACTGAATGAAGATAAGCTCGTGCCATTGCTTCTTGATTATGGTTTTGAAGTGTTCGACCCTTCTCAGCACAGCTTCCGGGATCAAGTCCAGAGCTTTGCATCGGCTGAGGCCGTTGTAGGCGGACACGGAGCGGGACTTACAAATTTGCTTTTCGCACCTGATAAATGCCGGGTCCTTGAGCTATTCCCTCCCCAAGGGGGTACATCTGCTTTTTTTGTATTGGCAACCGCGATTGGTCAAGACTATGACTTAATCGTTGCGGCGGGGACTAATTCTTCGACAGGAGCGAACGACCTAAATTACTTAGCTCCTCTCACGGAAGTTGAAAAATGGTTGAGAACTCTTCCAGCGCCGACGCGCACAGGGTAGGATCGTTCTTTGCGCATTGCATGCAAGCGTAAACCTTAGGAGATTAAGTATGCAAGACGATGTAAATGAGCAAATCGTGAATGTTGGTCCGTGGTTTCACAATATAGAGATCACACCAGGTGTTTATACTAGGCAAATCGCACCGAGCCCCGGGCCGCAACCCAACAATCATCCCCTGGCACGTTGGCAGGTATTTGAAAATGAATTTCCTCGGGATTTAAGCGGAGCGAGAGTACTGGACATCGGTTGTGCAGACGGTTTTTTTAGCATTGAGCTGGCGAAGCGCGGTGCTCGAGTTGTCGCTCAGGATGCGGCTAGAAAAATGATTGATAGGCTGAACTTTGCCGCTTCTAAAATGGGCTACAGTTCTCTTATTGATGCGAGAGTTGGCGGGGTTGAGGATCTGGATGTGACTGAAAAATTTGATTTCGTAGTATTCCTCGGCCTTTTGTATCATTTGAAGCACCCGTTTTTGGGTTTGGAGAAAATATCAAAATTGTCCGACAAGGTTTATTTGGAGTCGGCAGTGGATCTGGGAGCAGAGCCGTATATGTACCTAAAGCCACCACAAGAGGGTGTGCATTATATACCTAAGTGGTTTCCAACAAAAAGCTGTATAGTTCAGATGCTGAAGTTTGTTGATTTCACAAATATCCAAGAGTTGGATGATCCCACTCGTGGAAGGGCTAGTATGGTTGCGATGCGTTAGCGGGATATACGCTGGTATGTGTACTAATGCATTGCTGTTTTTTACACGTAATAATAACACTTGAAATAGTTTGAGGCAGAAAATGGCCCATGCGAGAGGTCTTCGCTGGCAATACTGGATTTACTCATCATGGTTCAAGATGGTTGTGCTGTACCGGCAGACTGCTTTGGGGCCTTTGTGGCTTTTGGTAAAGCCTGCAATTTTCGTCGCAATGTTGGGTGTGCTCTATGCGACAATCACAAATACAGATTTGAATGTATTTATCCCACATTTGTCGATTGGATATGTTGTGTGGCAGCTCATCGTTGCATTTGTATCAGGTAGTACCGAGGTCGGAATCCGCGGGAAAGCAGACTTGTTGCAAAGCGGGCTTGAAATTAATGATCTTGTAATTGTGCACATGGTTGGGTCAATTATTCGTTTTTTTCATCATATTATCGTAATTCTATTTGTCTATATATTATACCCGTGGAAATTAGATCTTTATTCACTTACATCAATCTTCGGATTACTTTTGTTAGTCATAAATGGATATTGGATCGGGTTAACGTGCAGTATCGTGGGTGCCCGGTTCAGGGATGTGAGCGAAGTGATCGGAACAGTGATGGGTGCGATGTTTTTTGTTACACCGATTATCTGGATGGCCACGGCTTCGCTCAAGGGAAGTTTGATAGGACCATATCTGGTTTACAATCCATTTTATCATTTCTTGGAACTTGTCCGTGCTCCAGTACTCGGAACGCCCATTGATCAGACTAGCTGGTTAGTGGTTGGCGCCATCACAGTTGGAGGATTAATTTTGGGCTGGGTATTGCATCGCCTCTATGCGGAGCGATTGCCGCTATGGGTGTGAGATGCCTGAACCGTTAATCCGTGCAGATCATGTAAACTTGTCGATTCCAGCCCTCTCACCTAGCGAGAGGAGAGTTTTGGCAAACCCGATTCGTTTTTTGGCAGACTTCTATATTTCTAGGCCTGATCGTATTCAGTTTGAAATACTAAAGAACATCAGTTTTGAGCTGATGCCTGGCGATCGGCTTGGAGTTCTCGGACACAATGGAGCCGGAAAGAGTACCCTCTTGAGGTTAATATCTGGCATCTATAAACCGACGAGTGGCACTATTGAAATTAGAGGAAGCGCCAAAGGGCTGTTTGATATTTCCGTGGGGATGATGCAACAGGCCACAGGGCTTGAGAATATTTATCTGCGTGGGCTGCAGATGGGAATGACCCTGCGAGAAATCAAGGATAAAATCGCGAATGTGATTGAATTCACCGAGCTGGAAAATGATATCCATCGCGTCTTCGGCTCCTATTCAACTGGTATGCGGTTAAGACTGGCGTTTGCAATTTCGACGATGATTGAGCCGGAAATTCTGGTTTTGGATGAGTGGCTTGGAGCCGGAGATGTCCGTTTTCGCGAACGAGCGGCGGACCGCATGGACCAACTTGTAAAAAACAGCAAGGCTTTGGTGCTAGCGTCTCACGCAATTGGCCTTCTCAGGCGGAATTGTAACAAAGGTCTGGTTCTGCACCATGGTGAGATCGCTTGTCACGGTGACCTGGAAAGCTGCATATCGTATTACGAAAATCTGTCAGAATAGCTCCCAAGTTTGGATGTACGTAAGGGATGTCATTCCAACAAGTTCGCGTTGCAATACTGCCGTATCGCTCGATTTGGTGATTCTTTAAGCCTGCATGTGCGGCTGTTTTGGTCTAAACAGACAGTCCCGGGCTGAGCGTGTACATTCTTGCTGCGTTGGGGATGGAAAATAGTTTTCCACTTGGTACAGTTCCCGTTCCGACTGATTTAAAAAATTTTAAATCTATCTGGCCCTTGATTGATCAATGTTCTATTTATGTTCCTGTGTGGGTTCATTAATCATGCTTGTCATACACGGGTGCGATTAAGAAGTATGCTATCTTGCACGTAACGGTTGCCATTCAGATTCGCATAGTATTTGCAAAGCCTTAGATCGTTTGTGTTTCAACCGATAATCTGTATTATTGATTCATAAGGTGGGCGCTGCGTACGGCAGCGTTTTTAGTCGTTTTTAGGGGGTGCTATCATGGCAACTATTCGTCCAACTTCAGACATTACGTCTGAAACCGAAGCGATTGTACCGGCGGACGGGGATACAGTCATCATCGATGCTGGCATAACAATCACTTCAACCGCCAATGAAGCAATCGAAGCATTCATTTCCAATGTCATAGTCCAGGTAGACGGAACGGTTGTCGGCGCGACTGCGGGCATACGATTCCTGGCGGCTCCAGGTGAAGTCTTCAATTTTGATATTTCGGTTGGCGCTACCGGTCTGGTTAACGCGATCGGATCGGGTCTCTCGCTCGGGGGCTCGGATCCGTTTGACGGTACTCGAGGCACGATTAATGTTGATAACGCAGGTTCCATTACCTCGGATGACTTTTTCGGCGTTCTCGCCTTCAATTTTCTTGACCTGAACCTGGATAACTCTGGAACGATCATTTCCAACAGTGACGATGTAGGTACCGCTAACGCCCTGAATGTCAGCGGCGAGAATGCGATCATCACCAACTCCGGTACCCTCCAGAGCGGTCTGACTTCGATGAGCACGGATCTCGGTGTTCTCGCCGGGATTGCGACAATTTCGTCGATTCCAGGTTTCGGCAAAGATGCTGGTGGCGGTGATTTAACCATGATCACCAATACCGGAACAATTCAGTCCGGTGGTGCCGGTAGTGCCGGCGGAACGGCAATTGTCAGTACCGATGGCGTAGACGTGGTCGTCAACTCTGGCATGATCATCGGTAATATCTGGCTCGAGGATTTTGATGATTCTGTCGACAATACAGGCACAATAGATGGCGATGTGGATTTCGGTGCCGGCGCTTTCACGCTGATCTTTGACGGGACGATCACAGGCGAAATTCGAGCGGTTGACGATAATTCGGACGATATACTGGACGTCAGAGGTGTGTTTGACAAGAGCATTACGTTTGGCGGTGGCGACGATCAACTTATCAACTCCGGTACAGTCAACACTGATCTCGATTTTGGTGCCGGGGACGACGCTGTTAATAATAGCGGCTTAGTCGCCGGCAATTTGGATCTCGGTGATGGCAACAACACGATCGACAACTCTGGTTCAATCACCGGCAATATCACGACGAAGCTTGGTGATGATATTCTTGTGAATTCGGGGTCCATTGTAGGCTCAATAAATCTGAGCGGTGGCAACAACCAGGTAACGAATACGTCAAGTGAATCAATTACCGGTAATGTGGTGACGGCCTTTGGTGTTGATACGTTCACAAACAGCGGCACGATTACAGGTGAAGTATTTACAGGTGCCAACAATGATACGTTTACGAATGAAGCCGGCGGGCTGGTTGTTGGTACAGTTAATCTTGGTATAGATCTTGGTGGCGGCGATTTGCTGGAGAATGCCGGCACGATAGATGGTGATGTAACCGGGGCAACCTTCACTGTTAACAACATGTCTGGTGGTTCGATTGGCGAGATTGGCGGCACGACGTCGACGATCGACAATGATGGTTCGGTTACGGACGTAACATCAACCAGCGCAACGATCACGAATGACGGTACTGTTACCAATATAGAGGCAGGGACTCTTGATCTGACCAATAATGCCGCCGGTACGGTTGATTTGATTGACGTGAGTAGTGCGTTGATCGTTAACAGTGGGGCAATAGGTTCCGGTGGAATTGCTTCAGACGATCTTGACCTCACTAACTCTGGTTCCATCACCGGCAATATCAATACGACTGATACAACAACGATCGACAACTCTGGTTCAATCACCGGCAATATCACGACGAAGCTTGGTGATGATATTCTTGTGAATTCGGGGTCCATTGTAGGCTCAATAAATCTGAGCGGCGGCGATAACCAGATTGTCAACACGTCGAGCGGTTCGATTGTCGGAGATATTACGACAGCGTTTGGAACGGATGCATTTACGAATAGCGGTAGTATTACGGGTACTATATTTGTTGGTTCCAACAGTGATACGTTCACGAATGAATCCAGCGGGCTGGTTGTTGGTATGGTCGATCTTGGCAATGGGAACGACCTGCTGGATAACAACGGTGGCTCGATTGATGGCGGCGTTTCGGCCGGTACTGGCAGTGACACGGTTAACAACATTGAGGGCGGTGACATCACTGGCGACATCGATCTCGGTGACGGAACAAATACGCTGACCAATGACAACAGTACCATTACCGGTGGCATCACGGGTGGCTCTGGTGACGACACCATTGACAACATTGACAGCACGATCACAGGTGATATCGATCTCGGGGAAGGCAATAACACGGTCAACGAAACATCTAGTGGTGAAGAGACCATCAACGGTAACATCACCACTGGTTCGGGTGATGACGCTGTTAATGTCAGTAACGGGACTATTAATGGTAACGTCAATCTCGGCGATGGCACCAATACGATCAGCATCGTCGATGGCACAATTACCGGTAGCAGCATTGATACCGGAAGCGATGACGATTTTCTGGATAATCTTCGTGGTACCATCAACGGTGAAGAGGGTAGTTCCAACAGTATAAATCTTGGCAACGGTATTAATACCATCGACAACAATCAGGGCACGATCAATGCCAGCGTGACGACTGGTACAGGCGATGATGATTTCAGCAACTCGGAAGGTGGTTCCGTTACCGGCGCAGTAGATCTCGGCGGTGGCGCAAACACGCTTAGTAACTCCGGTGGAGCGGACATTGCCGGTAACATCACAACTGGCGTCGGTGACGACACGGTCGACAATATCGAAGGCAGCACGATCACCGGCGACATTGATCTTGGTGACGGCACCAACACGCTGACTAACACTGACAGCACGATCACCGGTGGCATTACGGGCGGCTCCGGTGATGACACGGTTGACAATATTGACAGCACGATCACCGGTGACATCGATCTCGGTGAAGGCAATAACACGATAAATGAATTCGGATCTGGCGGTATGTGGCCGCCCCGGACCATTAACGGCAACATCACAACTGGTTCCGGTAGTGACGCCGTCAACGTTTCTAACGGTACGATCAACGGCAATATTGATCTCGGTGGCGGTGATGACTTCGTCTCAAATTTCAATGGGACGATCACCGGCGATATCGATCTCGGTGAGGGGAATAACACACTCACTGAAACGTCCGGATTCGGTGAGGATACGATTAACGGAAACGTCATGGCCGGAGCGGGAGATGACTCGGTCACCGTAAGCAATGGTACGATTAACGGTACGGTAAACCTCGGCGATGGCACCAACACTTTTGATAATTTCGGCGGATTAATTTCTGGAAGCGGTATCACAACCGGTTCGGGCGATGACACATTGTCCAATCAATTTGGTACAATCAACGGTACCGAAGGCGGTTCCACCTCCATAAATCTCGGCGATGGCACTAATACCATTAATAATAATGGCGGCAGTATAACTGGCTCCATCACAACTGGTATGAATGATGACACGCTGACCAACCAGGAATTCAGCAGCATCACCGGCGACATCGATCTCGGTGATGGTAACAATACGCTGAATTCGTCAGGCACCAGTGATATTACCGGGAACATCAGCACCGGCACTGGTTTGGACAGTATACGGAATACGGCGTCGACGATCACCGGTGACATTAACATGGGTGCCGGTAACGACACGCTGGTAAATGAAACCAACGCCGAACTGACCGGCACCATCATGATGGGCGACGGTGATGACACGCTGTCAAATCTGGAAAGTGCGACAATCACTGGTGCTATTGATCTTGGGTCTGGTGACAACACGCTCAACAACAACAGTCCTGCTTTCATCACCGGCAATATCGTTGCTGGCGATGGAGACGACACCGTTATCAATCGTGAATCATCCACCATCACCGGTAATATTGACCTTGGTAACAGTAATGAAGGCGGAAACTCGCTGACGAACAATGGTACAATCATCGGTAATTTCACCGGCGGCGTTAATGGCGATGCCGTGTCGAACACCAACTCGGGAGAAAGTACAGCTACCATTGAGGGTAATATCGCTCTTGGCGACGGCACAAACTCCTTGACCAACACCGGCGGCGATATCCGCGCGAATATGATCACCGGTGGTAGTGGCACCGATACCGTCAATAACACCGGCGAAATGACCGGCGAGATCGTCATGGGCTCCGGTGGCGGAACCATGTCGACGTCCATCGATCTTGGTGATGGCAACAACAGTCTGGACAATAGCGGGTTCATCATGGGGTCAATCACCGCCGGCACTGGCGATGATGACGTTACCAACACGGGCACCATAACCGGCAATATCAATCTTGGGGCTGGTAATAATACGATTACGGAAGGTTCCGGCGAAACCATCAACGGTAATGTCACGACCCTCGGTGGGGATGACACGATGACCGTTGAAAGCGGCGGCGCGGTCAACGGCAACATAGACCTCGGCGAAGGAATGAATTCGTTTGCCAGCTCTGGTACGGTAACGGGTAATTTTGTTTCTGGAGCGGGTGATGATACGTTTACGAATGATAATGATTTTGTTGGCGACATAAATGTCGGAGACGGCGACAATACCGTCAACAATAATGGTGACATCACAGGCAATCTCGTTGCTGGGGCCGGAAACGACACGATCATTTTCGGTACTGGAGCGACAATTTCAGGCGCTGTCGATCCTGGTACAGGGGAAAATGTCGTTGTTGGCATCGCGCTTGGGGGCGGCACTAATAATTTCACCAATACCGAAATAGTTGAAGCGAACGTTTCTGGTGGGGCAGGGATGGATACCGTTGATAATTCCGGTACCATCACTGGTAATGTTAGCCTCGGCGACGGCACCAATATAATCTGCAATACCGGCACGATTACGGGCATGATCACGACCGGCGCAGGCATGGATACGGTCAAGAATGATGGTGGTCTGATCACCGGCGATGTCTCGCTCGGCGGAGAAGATGATTCGTATTCGAACCTTAATGGCGGCACCCTTGACGGCAACCTCGATTTCGGTGCCGCCGGTACAAACGGAGACGCGCTCACAAACGATGGCACGATAACGGGTACAATCAGCGGCGACGATCTGACGATAACAAACAACGCCGCCTCAACCCTGAACAGTAGTATCAGTGCAGGCGCTCTGGACCTGACCAACAACGGAGACATCAACGGCAATATCGAAGCAACCGGCTTGGCATGTGTCACCAATAACACCGGCGCCACGATCACCGGCATGATCACGACTGGCACAGCGGACGATAAGGTCGATAACTTCGGCACGATCACCGGTGACATTGATCTTGGTGGCGGTGCTGACGCTCTGGATAATAATAGCGGTACGATTGTTGGCAACATTGATATGGGTGCGGATAATGATACCGTGACCAATCAGGAAGGTGGCTTGATCCAGGGTAATGTTGATCTCGGTGACGGTACCAACAGTTTGACTAATTCAGGTGGTAGCACCATTGAAGCCGCAATGGTGACCGCTGGTACGGGCGACGATACGCTCACAAACTCGGCGACCATCACGGGTGTTGTCGCGGGAAGTACACCTTCTGCTTCGTCAATCAATCTTGGCGATGGCATGAACTCGGTCACAAATACGTCTACTGGCGTGATCATGGCGACGATCGAAACCGGTGCGGGGGATGATACGTTCATCAACGATGGCATGATTGATAACTGCGTTGCAGGGCCTGCAACCGTCATCAACATGGGTGACGGCACGAACTCCCTCACCAATTCCGGTATGATCGTTGGTAACATTGAGGCCGGCACAGGTGACGACACGCTGACCAACACCGGCACGATCACCGGCGACATCAACCTCGGTGCCGGTGACAATGTGATTGTTGAAGGCGCATCAGGAATGATGATGACCATCAATGGCAACGTCACCACCTTGGGCGGTAATGACATGATGACCGTCAATTCAGGCGGCGCGGTGAATGGTACGATCGATCTTGGCGACGGCACGAACAGCCTGAGCAATAGCGGCACCATAACTGGAATGATTACCACTGGCACCGGGATGGATTCGGTAACGAACTCTGGCGGAAGCATTACAGGCGATGTGGATACCGGTGCGGGTAGCGACACTGTCACGAACGCGAGCGGCGGCACGATTACCGGCGATATTGCGCTTGGTGAAGGTGCAAACACGCTTGACAATCAGAACGGCACAATCATCGCCGCGGCCATTTCAGGCGGTGCAGGTATTGATACGCTAAACAATGACAGCGATATCAATGGCGGCGTGGACGGCTCCAGTGGCGGCACACTGGCGTCATCCGTCAATCTCGGCAGTGGCAATAACGACATTGATAACACCGGCAACTTCTCTGCCAACGTCACGACAACCTCAGGCGACGACACGCTCGACAATAATGGTGGCCAGATCGATGGCGGGGATGATGGCGAAGTAACCTTGACGGCTACGATTGATCTCGGTGACGGCACGAACACACTCACAAATGCCGAGGGCGGAACGATTATTGCCGACATCTTCGGTGGTAGCGGCGATGACACTGTAACCAATACGGACAGTACGATCACGGGTGATATCGATCTGGGCGAGGGCAATAATTCAGTTACAGAAGAAGTAACGGAAGAACTGGTAGCAACGATCAACGGTAACATTACTGCGTTGTCAGGCAATGACTCTGTCACCGTCAATCACGGCACGATCAATGGCAACATTGATCTCGGCGATGGCGCCAACTCAGTCACGAACAACAACGGCGATATCACCGGTACTGTCACGACCGGCTCCGGCATTGATACATTCGACAACAGCGGCACGATGACCGGCGATATCTCGACTGGCGGTGACGATGACGACTTTACCAATCAGACAGGCGGAACAGTAGACGGTAACATCGACTTTGGTGCCAGCGGTGAAGCCGGCGACATGTTGACCAATGATGGGGACGTCATGGGTATCGTGTCAGGGGACAACATCACCGTAGATAATACAGAGTTGGGTTCCATCACAGAAGTTGCCGGCACGGTATCTGACATCCTCAATGGCGGTCAGATAGACAGTGTCAGTTCAAGCAATGCAACCATCGACAATTCCGGCAATATCGATGATATTTCCGTAGGCGGATTGTTCCTCGATAACTTCGGTACTGTTGGAGCAGTCAGCGCCGGCAGCGCAACGATAAACAATGACGGTGATATCGACAGCATCGATTCAGGCGATCTCGATCTCACTAACACCGGCAATGTCAATGGCGACATTACAACCACCGACACCACGGCCATCGACAATGATGGCGGTGCAATCACTGGCAAAATCGATGCGAGCGCGAGTGCGGCAGATGACACTGTTCTCAACCAGAACGGCGGTATGATCGAGGGTGAAATCGACCTTGGTGATGGTGCGAACTCGATCATGAACCTGGATACCAGCAGCATCGTTGCTGAATTCATCAGTGCAGGTGCGGGTAATGACACACTCGCCAATGATGGTCTAATCGAAGGTCTGGAGGGCAGCAGTTTCGGCGCCATGACAAGTTCGGTCAATCTCGGTGAAGGTGACAACTCCGTTACAAACACCGGTCAGTTGACAATAGATCTCGTCACAGGGGCCGGAAATGACACGCTCAGCAACAGTGGTGACCTTGAGGGTGAAGATTTTGGTGAGGGGACCGATCAGGCGCTCGTCAACCTAGGCGATGGCATGAATTCTGTCTCTAATACCGGAACAGGGTTCATGAATGTCAATTTGACCACAGGTGCTGGTAATGACACGCTGACCAACACAGGCGGCCAAATAAATGGCGACCTTGATTTTGGCGATGGCGACAACAGCCTAACCAACACCGCCAGCGGCAGCTCTGGTGGCAACATAAATGCATCAATCCTGTTTGGATCAGGCAGTGACTCGCTCCTCAATGAGATGGGCGCCTCAATCAATGGGACCATCGATCTGGGATCTGGCGATAATACGCTTACGAACGAAACTGCCAGTACAATAACGGGTACGATTTCCGCCGGCGGCGGCAACGACACACTGATGAATACCGGGACAATCACGGGAGACATCAATCTCGGTGCTGGTGACAATGTGATTGTTGAAGGCGCATCAGGAATGATGATGACGATCAACGGCGATGTCACCACACTCGGTGGTGATGACACGATGACTGTTAATTCGGGCGGTGCCGTCAATGGCAACATCAATCTTGGTGACGGAACCAACAGCCTCGACAATTCAGGTGCCATCACCGGAAACGTCACGACCGGAAGCGGCGCTGACACCGCGACCGTCAATACGGGCGGTACAATCGACGGCAACATTGCGCTGGGTGAAGGTATCAACATCCTGACCAATGACGGCACCGTCAACGCCGACACGATAACAACAGGCGCGAGCGCTGACACGCTCACCAATACCGGCTCTTTAGACGGTCTCACACCTGGACAAGAGGGCGAAACCAGCGTCGTCGTTAACCTGGGTAACGGCAATAACATGGTCATCAACTCAGGTGACATGGAGCTCGATCTGACCACGGGCACCGGCAACGATACACTCAACAATAGCGGCTTATTGATGGGTGACCAGGACGGCAGCAGCGGCGGCGTCAACGCCAATGTCGATCTCGGCAGCGGCGTCAACACGGTCATCAATAGTGGCTCGATGGATGTTGATCTGGTAACGGGCGCTGATGCTGATACCTTCACCAACCAGACAGGCGGCGAAGTCAATGGCTCGGTCGATCTCGGCAGCGGCAACAATCAGATTGTCAACAACGGTAATTCGTTTGACGCCACCCTGACCACTGGCAATCTCGATGACCAGCTAACCAACACCGGCATCATGAATGGCACCATCAATCTAGGTGATGGTACGAACTTGGTCACCAACAATGTTGGTGCAATGATCAATGCCAGTGTCACAACCGGTAATGGTATCGACACGTTCACCAATGGCGGCATGATTATGGGCAATGTCTCTTTGGGCGGCTCAGGTGATACGTTCACCAACAACGGTACTCTGACAGGCGATCTCGATACCGGTTCAGGCAACGACACAGTGGATGTCGCTGGCACCTTGACCGGCAATACAACAATGGGTGACGGAAATGATACCTTCACCACGACGGGCAGCGCCTCCGTCGCTGGCAATATCGATCTTGGCAATGGAACAAACACGCTGAGCAACGCGGTCGGTGTTACCATTACGGGCAATGTCAGTGCAGGGACGAGCGGCGATTCGGTCAACAATAGCGGTACCATCATAGGGGCGATCAGCCTTGGTAATGGCGTTAACGTCATAACCAACGATGCTGGCGCAACGATCACCGGCAATGTCACCACTGGCACCGGTCCCGACACATTGACCAACAATGGCACGCTGTCCGGTGATGTCGACCTGGGCAATGGCGGTGACACGCTCGAAAACACTGGCACGCTTACCGGCATGGTGCAGATGGGCGGCGGCGATGATACCGTAACCAACTCAAGCCAAATTACCGGCGACATTGACCTGGGCGGCGGCGATAACCTCCTTACCAACAATTCTGGCGCGACCATTGACGGTAACGTCATGGGCGGCAGCGGTGACGACGAAGTTTGCAATGAGGGTACAATCAACGGGACCATAAACCTTGGCGGCGGTAACAACACCATCAAGGAAGGCTCCGGCGAAACCATTATCGGCGACATTATCACCCTTGGTGGTGATGATCTGGTGTTGAATGACTTTGGTACCATCATGGGCAACCTTTCTCTCGGCGCTGGTACTAATACGGTTAGCAATGATGGGGAGTTCCGCGGCAACATCTCGGCTGCTGGCTCTACCACGATTGCCAACACAGCCACGCTCACCGGAGTTCTCGCTGGCTCGACGCCGACCACATCGATGATCATGCTCGGCGACGGCGGCAGCACGATCACTAACTCAGGCGACATGACCGCGAACTTCAACACTGGTGAAGGCGATGACAGTTTCACCAATATGGAAGGTGGTACCGTCACCGGTGACATCGATTTCAATGGTGTCGACATGCTGGGTGATTCGCTAACCAATGACGGTGACGTCGTTGGCATGGTCCTCGGTGACGACTTCATGGTCACAAACAATGTTGGTGGCAGCATCAGCGAAGTTTCTGGCGCACTGTCGACGATCGTTAACAGCGGTCAGATTGATCTGGTTACCTCCGGCACATCGGACATCACCAATAGCGGCACAATAACAACGAATGTCTTAGTTACGTCGCTTACTTTGCTGAACAACGCCGGTGCAACTACCAGCGATCTAAATATTGAAGATGGTGATATCACCAACGATGGTTCGATCGGTAATATCAGTGCATCCGACCTTATACTGACAAATACTGGTACTGTTCTATCCATCAATGTCGACGGCCCGGCAACGATAGACAATAGTGGAACAGTCGATGGTAGCATAACAGCTGGTCTGGTCAGCGATGTTGTTGATATCACGAACAGTGGCGACATTAATGGAAGTATCACCACGGCTGCAGGCGACGATATCGTTAACAACACCGGCACGATTAATGGTGACATTGATCTTGGTGACGGTAACAACACGCTGACGGAAAACTCTGCAACGACCATCAATGGTAATATCACGCTCGGTTCGGGCAACGACCAGGTGACGGTCCTTGGCGGCGCGATCAACGGTAATATCAGCCTCGGCGATGGCAGCAATCAGATAGATAATGCCGGCTCAATTATCGGCGACATAACTGGTGGTACAGGTGCCGACACGGTTAACAACACCGGCAACCTTGACGCTGGTGCTGGCGGCAGTTCCGGCGGCATATTGGCCTCGTCTGTCGACCTTGGCGATGGCGACAACGTCGTTCTCAACGATGGAACGATGGTTGTTAACATCACGACCGGTAGCGGCAACGATACACTTACTAATAACTCGTCTCTCACTGGTGAAGTCCTGGGTGGCAGCAGTGGAGGGACAACCCGCTCTAGCCTCGATCTTGGCGCAGGCGACGACACAGTCACTAACACTGCGACCATGCTTGCCGATATCAATACCGGTAATGACAATGACACTGTCAACAACACAACTGGCGCCACTCTCGACGGCAGTGTTACGTTCAGTGATGGTAGCAACGCGTTGAACAATGATGGATCTATTACAGGCAATATCATTGGCGGCAACGGCAACGACACATTCAACAACACGGCCAATGGCTCGATCGCTGGCACGATCACAGGCGGCACAGGCAACAATGCGCTGAATAACTCGGGTGCGGTGAATAACAACGTCAGCATGGCTGGCGGCGACGATACCATCGACAATCAAACCGGCGGCACGATCACCGGTAACATTGAACTCGCCGACGGCACCAACCAGCTGGACAATGACGGCACGATCACAGCGGCGACCATTAATGGTGGGACGGGTGCTGATACGCTGAATAACACAGCCAACGGCGTCATCAACAATGGTGAAGGTGCAACAGCGATCACCCTTGGTGCCGGCAACAATGTTGTGACCAACGCTGGGATGATCACCGGGTCACTGACCACTCTCGGCGGTGACGACAGTTTCACCAACACCGGTACCTTCACCGGCAACATCGATCTCGGTGACGGCAACAATACGCTCACGGAAGGCTCCGGCACGACAATTAACGGTAGTGTTACAACCGGGACCGGTGCTGACACAGTCACTGTCAATAGCAGCGGCGTTTTAAACGGCAGTCTTGAACTAGGGACCGGTGATGATACCGTTAACAACTCCGGCACCCTCACCGGCAATATCACCTTCGACGGCGGCGCAAATACGATCAATAATGACGGTACCTTTACGGGTCAGATTTTTGCCGGCGGTACGGTCGACATCGTCAATGATGGAACGATGAATGCGGACTTTTTTGGTGGCGCAAACGATGATTCGGTCACCAACAATTCAGCCGGTACCATCACTGGCGGTGTGACACTCGGTGAAGGCAACAACACCGTTGTAAACGGCGGCGCAATAAACACCGCGCTGCTGAGCGCGGGCGCCGGCAACGATTCGGTCACAAACACCGGAACGCTCAATAATACCGACGGATCTAGCCAAACAACTGTCCAACTTGGGGCTGGCAATAACAGTTTGACCAATAGCGGGACTTTTAACGCGACCTTCTCAGGCCTCGGCGGTGATGACACCATCAACAACATGACCGGCGGTACAATGCTGGGCAATATCAGCCTGATGGACGGCGCAAACACGATCACGAATGCCGGTACAATTACGGCATCCGGTAGTGTCATCGGTGGTGGTTCAGGCATTGATACGCTGAATAACTCAGGCGTAATTACCGGTGCTGGCGGCGGAGCAATCGCCATTAACTTCCTGGATGGCGACAATGTAGTCGACAACTCCGGCACAATCATTGGCACATTCACTGCGACAACTGGCAACGACAGCTTCACCAACACCGGCACCTTCACCGGCAATATCGATCTTGGCGGCGGAAACAATACGCTCACGGAAGGCTCCGGCACCACCATCACCGGCAATGTAACCATGGCCGGCGGTAACGACACAGTGACCGTAAATGCTGGCGGGAATATCGTTGGTGACATTAGTCTCGGCAATGGAACTAATGCCGTTACCAATAACGCCGCCGGAATGATTTCCGGTGCAATCTCCGGCTTGGCAGGTATCGATACACTCATGAACTCCGGCGCAATTGTCGGTAACACCGATCTTGGCAATGGCGACAACGTCATTTCGGTCATGGCTGCTGGTACAATCATGGGCACAGTCACCACAGGCGTCGGCACAGACGTGATGACCAATGCTGGTACGGTTACCGGTGCGGTAGATCTTGGCGGCGGCGCGAATACACTGACAAACACTGGCACGCTTACTGGCGCAGTAACCACCGAAGCAGGTGACGATACGGTCACCAATAGTGGCGCCATAACCGGCAACATCTCCCTGGGCGAGGGAGCAAACTCGTTCATTGGTATGGTAGGATCGACAACCATTGGTGACATTTCTGCCGGCGGTGGCAATGACACGCTGACCAGCGATGGCACGATCACCGGTAATATCGACCTTGGCGACGGCGCTAATACGATCACCAATACATCGGCAACGACGATTGACGGCAACATCACCGGTGGCACAGGCGTTGATCAGGTGCTGAACAGCGGCTCGATCGTCAACACGACGATCAGTCTAGGTCTTGGTAATGACCTTGTTTCTAACGTCGGTACTGGTTCAATCACCGGTGACATCGATCTCGGCAATGGCGACAACACTATTACCAACGCAGCAGGTGCAACGATCACTGGTGGAATCACGGGCGGTGATAACAACGACACCGTGACGACATTCGGCACACTCGCCGGCGGTAACATGGTCGATTTGGGCGACGGTAGTGACAGCGTCAGCAATTCCGGCAGCGCTACAGCAAACTTCAACCTGGGTGATGGCGATGACAGTTTCACCAACAATGCGGGCGCCACGGTAACCGGCAATATCGATTTTGACTTAGTCAGTGAAAGTGACAGTCTCGACAATTCAGGAACGGTTGCTGGGTCTGTGAGCGGTGATAGTTTCTCCGTCAATAACACCTCCACCGGCAGCATCGACGAAGTGGCGGGGCAGGACTCTTGCGTTGATAACACAGGTCAGATCGACTCGGTCACGACAGACACAACCGATATCGTCAACAACAGCGGCGGTAACATTGACAGTATCTCTGTCACGTCGCTCCTCCTCGATAACGCCGGTTCGACCGGTGCGATCGGTGCGGCAGATGCCGACATTACCAATGACGGCACCATCACGGGTGATATTACAACGACGGATACAACATCGATCACCAACAATGCCGGCGCAGCGATCACCGGCAACATCACGACCGGCGCGACTGATGATGCATTAATGAATACCGGCACGATCACTGGCGATATCGACCTCGGTGCTGGTAATAATACGATCACTGAAGGTGGTGGTACAACGATCACGGGCAACGTGTCGGCCGCGGGTGGTAACGATACGTTTACGGTGAACAGCGGCGGCAACGTCATGGGGAATATCAATCTCGGTGACGGTACCAACAGCCTGACCAATGATGGTACTGTGCGCGGTAACTTCACCGGCGGTGCCAATGGTGATACGATCACTAACAACGCGACACTGACCGGTGCCCTGGCGGGCTCCACGCCAACCAATGCGGTCATTGGCCTCGGTCTCGGTGCGGACACGTTCACCAACAACGGCTCTGTTATGGCTGACCTCAACACTGGTGATGGTGGTGATACCGTCAACAACAGTGGCGAGGGCACAGCAACCTTCACCGGCAGTATCACATTTGGCAATGGATCAAATACTCTGACCAACGACGGCACTGTTACCGGCAATATCACCGGCGGAACCAACGACGAGACTATGACCAACAATGGCACTATCAATGGTGACATTGATTTCTCGACAAATGCGTCCGAAGGCACAGACCTTCTAACCAACAACAGTAGTGTTGAAGGCACGGTTATGGGTGCGAGTTTCACCGTTAACAATGCCGGCTCAATCGATGAGATCGGTGGCGGCACATCTTCGACCAGCAACAACGAAGGTACGATCACTGATATCACCTCGACTGATGCAACGATCACTGACAATTCCGGCACTATCACCAATATCGAAGTTGGTACACTGGATCTGACGAACGACAATGGTACTGTCGATACAATTGACGCCTCGACCAGTGCGACAATTGACAATGACAACTCAATCACTGGCACAATCAATTCCGGTGGCACCCTGGATATTACCAATGACGGCACCATAGGTGGCGCCATCACTGCAACTGGTGCGACAACTATCACTAACAATGCAACAGGGGCGATCAACAACGACATCACGACGGGCGCCGCTGATGATACGGTCCAGAACCTTGGTACAATCACCGGCAACATAGACCTGGGGGATGGTGCGAACACACTCATCAACAATTCGTCCATGACAATTGATGGCACTGTTACTGGCGGCGCAAACATCGACACAGTGGCCAACGTTGGCGGCACGATCACAAATACTACGATTGATCTTGGTGGTGGCGACGACGTTCTGACCTCAAGCAGTGCAGAAGGTGTCGGCGGCGTTATCAACGGCTCAATCATGGCTGGGGCGGGTGCCGATTCTATTACTGTTGAAGGTGTAGGATCTGTAACTGGTGATATTGATCTTGGTACAGGTGCGGACGCACTGACCATGAATGGCGGTACGATCACCGGCAATATTACATCAACAGACGGATCAACCCTTACACTAAATGCCGGTACTGTCATCGGTATGATAACTCTAGGTGCTGGCGTTGACACGATCACACTATCGACCGGTAGCACGATCACCGGCGATGTTGATCTAGGTGACGGCAACAACTCACTTACAGTGAACGGCGGCACCCTCATCACGGGCGATGTCACTGGCGGCGCTGGCGACGACACCGTTCTGATTGACGTTGGTGGCACAGTTACCGGCAATATCGACCTTGGTGCCGGCGACAACACGCTGACCAATAATTCGTCAATGACCATCAATGGCAACGTGTTGTTCGGCAATGGTACGAACATGTTCACTAACAACGGTTCGGTGAACGGTGACATCACCTTCGGTGACGGGACCACCAATTTCACCAACACCGGCACAATTACCGGTAACGTGGACCTTGGCGCCGGCGACAACGTCTTCAACGGTGCTGGCGGTACAATCAACGGAACGCTGACGTCGCAGGGCGGCAATGATACGCTGACCGGCGGTGCTGGCGACGACATCCTTGATGGCGGCGCAGGCAACGACACACTCAATGGCGGCGGCGGCAATGACATCCTGATCGGCGGCGCTGGTGGCGATGCGCTAAATGGCGATGCCGGTACGGACACGATTTCGTATGCGGGGTCTCTCGCGGGTGTCACCATTGACCTCGGTGTCGGATCAGCAGCTGGCGGCGATGCCACAGGTGACAGCTTCACCAGCATTGAAAACGTGATTGGATCAGGTAATGTCGATACGCTTACCGGCGATGCCAATGACAACACCCTCGAAGGTGGCGATGGTGCGGACGTTCTCGACGGGGCGGGCGGCACAAACACCGTGTCCTACGCTTCTTCTGATGCGGGCGTAGATGTGAATTTGGATACCAATACAGTTTCCGGTGGTGATGCCGAGGGCGACACCATTAGCAACTTTGCCAACGTAACCGGATCGGCTTTCGACGATCTGCTGACCGCTGGTTCCACCGGTGGCACGTTGATGGGTCTTGGCGGTGATGATACGATTATTGGTGGTGCGGCTGATGATCTGATCATCGGCGGTGCTGGAGCGGATATACTGACCGGAAATTCAGGCAGTGATACCGTTTCTTACATCACATCCGATGCAGGTGTGATCGTCGACCTGCAAAATCAGACCGCGACAGGTGGTCACGCTACTGGAGATGTGATCTCCAGTTTTGAGAATGCTGCCGGTTCAAATTTTGCTGATACATTAACAGCAACGAATGGTGGCCCCAGCACGTTGCAAGGGTTTGACGGGGACGACACTCTGAACGGTGGTGCCCTTGGGGACACCTTGGATGGTGGCGCTGGTTCTGACACAATCTCGGGCAACAACGGCGATGACATGATCTTGGGTGGCGCCGCTGACGACATCTTAATGGGTGATGCCGGTGCTGACATTCTGGATGGCGGTGACGGCAGTGACACAATGTCTGGCGGCGGTGCCGACGGTGCAATCGACACCTTTGTCTTCGAAATGACAACTGGTGTTTCCGATCAGGATATCATCACTGACTTCCAGGACGGCGAGGACCTGATGGATGTCTCAAGCTTCGGGTTCACCGACATCGGTGATTTCGTTTCAATAGCTGCCTCAGGCGGCGGCGTCGACACCGTTATCACATTAATCGATGGCGGCGGTGTTACACAAAGCATCCTCCTGCAGGGCGTAGCGGTTGCTGATGTCGACAACACCGATTTCATCTTTGCTGCACTTGGTTGATAAGCGTTAGCCTCAACAAAAACGATTTGCCATTATGGCCCGCTATTGGCGGGCCATAATGCATTCGAGGCGCGTGACAGGTGCATCAGCCTCCGCCAAACTGCGGTACCCATGGCTAATATACAGACAAATCCACTTCCACCTGTCTTCGCGGACTGGTTTGCCGGCCGCGGCTGGCAGTTGCGCCCGCATCAAGCAGCGCTTTTAAAAAAGGCGAGGGCCGGCAAATCAGCCCTGCTGATCGCCCCGACCGGCGGCGGTAAGACGCTCGCCGGATTTTTGCCGTCACTGATCGAACTGGCCGAAAATCCGTCACTGAAACCCCGTCTGCATACGCTCTATATCTCACCCTTAAAAGCGCTCGCCGTCGATATCGCCCGAAACCTCGAGACCCCGGCTATGGAAATGGGTTTGCCAATTAATATCGAGACCCGCACCGGCGACACGCCCTCCCACAAAAAACAGCGCCAACGCCACACCCCGCCTGATATTCTTTTGACCACGCCGGAGCAGGTGGCATTGTTGATCGCGCATCCCCAGGCAGAAGACCTCTTCGGCGGTCTCCAATGCGTCATTCTCGATGAGCTGCATGCGCTGGTCACCAACAAGCGCGGCGACCTCTTGAGCCTCGGCCTTGCCCGGCTCTGGCAACTGGCACCCGAAATGCGCACTGTTGGTCTCTCCGCCACCGTGCCGGAAATCGAGCCCTTGCGGCGCTGGCTCGTCCCCCAGCGAAGACCCAAAACAAAAGCGCTCGCCGACCTCATCGAAGGGCAGGGCGGCGCCGAGCCGAACATTCAACTGCTGCCGACAAAAGAGCGGATCCCGTGGCAGGGACACATGGCACGCCATGCGTATACGGAAGTGTACGAAGCGATTAAAACTGCCAAAACCGCTCTTGTCTTCACCAACACGCGCCTGCAGGCCGAAGTGATTTTTGCGGCATTGTGGCAGATCAATGAAGATGCGCTGCCGATCGCTCTGCATCATGGGTCGCTGGATGTGGGCCAACGCCGTAAGGTGGAGGCCGCTATGGCCGCTGGAAGCCTGCGCGCTGTCGTTTGCACCTCGACGCTCGATCTCGGGATCGACTGGGGCGAGGTCGATCTGGTGATCCAGGTCGGTGCTCCGAAAGGCTCCTCCCGGCTCATTCAGCGTATTGGCCGCTCCAATCATCGCTTTAACGAACCCTCGCGCGCGCTCCTCGTTCCCGCCAACAGGTTTGAAGTGCTGGAGTGCCAGGCTGCCTGTGAAGCGGTCCGTGAGAACGCTCTTGATGGTGAACCGCCGCGCGAAGGCGGGCTTGATGTTCTGGCCCAGCACATCTGGGGCATCGCCTGCGCCCATCCATTCAGCCCGGATGATCTCCATACAGAAATAAAATCCGCCTGGCCCTACCGCGATCTCTCCCGTGAGACCTTCGATCAGGCGCTCGAATTTATTGCGACTGGCGGCTATGCCCTCAAAGCCTATGAGCGCTTCCGCCGGATCGTTCCGGCGGGCGAGGGCAAAATGAAAATCCGCGATGGCCGCGCTGTCCAGCAATACCGACTCAATGTTGGCACAATCATTGAAGCCCAAACGATCACTCTCCGCCTTGGCTCAATCCGCAAGGGTAAGGACGGCAAAGCTTATAGCCAGTTGAAGCGTCTCGGCCGCAAACTTGGCACCGTTGAGGAGTGGTTCATCGATCATTTGTCGCCCAAGGATACCTTCCTGTTTGGTGGGGAAGTCCTGCGCTTTCAGGGCATCCAGGACGGTGAGGCCTTTGTTACCCGCGCTCAAGGCAATGAGGCGAGCGTGCCGTCATGGGCTGGTGGCAAGTTCCCGCTGACGACCTATCTTGCCTCCCGCGTCCGTCAGATGATCAATACGCCGGAAAGCTGGCAGGCGCTCCCGGATCAGGTGCGGGAATGGCTTGAGCTTCAGCGCCTCAAGTCAATCCTTCCGAAAGCGGATGAATTATTAATTGAGACCTTTCACCACAAGGATAAGCATTTCTTGGTCTGCTATCCGTTCGATGGCCGTCTCGCGCATCAGTCGCTGGGCATGCTCCTCAGCCGCCGGCTGGAGCGCGCTGGTGTCCAGCCGCTCGGTTTCTGCCCAACCGAATATGCGCTTTCCATCTGGGCCCGCAAGGATATGGAAGAAGTTGATATGGCGGCCCTGTTTGATCAAGACATGCTGGGCGATGACTTAGAGACTTGGCTCGCCGATGCTGCCCTGATGAAACACACATTCCGCAATTGCGCGATCATCGCCGGTCTGATTGAGCGCCGTCATCCAGGTGAGCGCAAATCAGGCCGTCAGGTGACGTTTTCAGCCGATCTCATCTATGATGTTCTGCGCGAACACGAGCCTGATCATATTTTGTTAAAAGCAGCGTGGACGGATGCTTCGGGCGGGTTTCTCGATATTGGCCGTCTCTCGGCGCTTCTTGCCCGCGTGCAGGGCCATCTCAACCATATTCACCTGCCACAGGTCTCGCCTCTCGCTGTGCCAGTGATGATGGAAATTAACCGTGAGGCAATTAATGGCAGCGCTTCGGAGGCAATTCTCGAAGACCTACAGGCAGAGCTGCTGGCAGAAGTGACGGGTTAAGTCGTCCTCGCTGCCCGGGGAGGTATCGGCGATCCCGGTGTTACCCGAAGAAATACATCAGCAGCGTGAAAGACAGAACAAAGCCCCCAAACAAGATAAACATCTGCCGGCGGTGTTCTTTTTTCTCTTCGCTTTCTTCATAGGTCGCAGCGAGGCTCTTGCGCTGCTCTCTTAAATACATTGTCCGCTTGTCGCGAATATCTTTTGCTCGAAATCCGCGCCCGACAAAATCACTGGAAAGTCTCAATTTGGTACCCATGACGTTTCTCCTGGTGAGCTGTTACTCTCATAAGGAGCAAACCCCGTGCCAGATGGTAAGACTTTGTTAAGGATGAGGCTGACTTGAAAATGGGCTTGGGCCCCGGTTTTCCGGACGAACGAGTTGCCAAATGGTTAATTTACGTGTGTGAGGTATCGTCGGTTCTCACTCCACGGTCGCTGATTTGGCGACAATCCTCTTGGTCAGGTTGACGGAAACAAAGTCAACCAGGGGCCGCTTGTAATACGCTTGATAGGCCTCAATTGCCTGGTCAAGATCTTCAACCGGATATAGTTTTCCGTCACGCACGACAGCGCGCAATGTGCCCAGATTGGCAAGATCCTGCGTCGGGTCCTTTTCAAAAACCAGCAAGTCCGCTGGTGCCCCTTCTCTGATATAGCCGAGCCACGGTACGCTAAAGTCGTTGCCGGCCCGCCGGGTGCCATAGGCCCAGATTTCCGGCAGGGGAATACCGGCCTCAGCAAATAACCGCATTTCCTGCCATAAGGAAATGCCAGGCGTGGTAAAAGGCAGGAGATCGTCCGTACCGAGCATGAGGGGAATACCGGCTTCGTGAAGTTTGAGCACCAGCGACAATTTCTTTGGCAATCCGTCTCGCACCGTCTCAAAATCTGTTGCACTAATATTCCCGGACATGACGCCAGCAGCCGGATGCCACGCGGCATCTGTGAATAGTCGCGGCATCATAAGGGCTGCGGGGCTCTCTCTAGCCTTTTCAAAGTCTTCAAAATTGAGAAAATTCTTTGCCGCGCTCAGTGTCGGTGTATGGGTGATCGCGTTTGTCGCCGAGATTTGGACAACTTGCGCCAGGCGGGCCTCGTCAACTTGTCGCCAGTCGTGAAACCGTTGGAACTGTAAATTGGCACTACCCGGATCGACTGGTTTGGCGGTCCCCAGCAGGTGTTGGACATTCGGCACCGGCGAGGATTCAAGCAACAGATCGGCTGGCACGTGCCCGATAACCGGCAAGCCAGCATTTTGTGCAGCGGCCACCAGGGCACGGGTTCTTGCCGCATCAAGCCCGTCATAGGCCTTCACGCAATTGGCGCCTTGCGCTTTCAGTTGATTGATAATGCCCGCTGCCTGTTCTGGCCTTTCAAGTACCAGCGTATTGGCCCATATCGACTTCCCCGCACCACCGACAAAGGCCCTGCATGAATTTATCCGGGGGCCAGGGTGCCCAGCCTCCGTAAATGCTTTAATCGCCGCCTGACTGCCGGTTCCATCTGTATCCCCGGCAACGCGGACAGTTGTGACGCCGTGGCGCAGATAAAGCAGGCCGACAAACTCGCTTAAGTGAAGCGGTGTTTGGTTCGGCAAATGAACATGCGCATTGATCAGGCCTGGCAGGACAAAGTGGTCTCTATACGGCGAATCAGGATCTGTCGCCGTACCCATTTCTTCGATACGCGCGATCTTGCCGCGAGCGATTAAGATACTGGCGCTCTCGGTTTTGCCGAGCATCGGCTCGATCACCCGGACATCGGTTAAGGCAAATTCATCCGAGGCTGCCGCAAGCATCGGCGGCGGTGCAAAAGACCAGACGGTATAACCGATAATGCCGATGAATAGCGCGAAGATGGCAACCAAAATTGCCTTCATCTTGAACCTACTCCCTCTGTCTTCTGGTGGGCATGATACCGGATAGAGGGACGCAATGCACGATCGACATCAGTAATTCGCTCGATATAGGATATCGATCAGCCCTGTTATAACCTGTGATAACATAGAAAACACAGTAAAAACATAGCAAAAACAACCATATAGGTGGGTTATTCGGGAAGCTTGTGATTGACCAGTGTATAGTGCTTGTCAGGCCCATATATCCATTGGCAGAGCCTTTCTGGACGGAAAATGATCCGGTGATGTATATTCCGGTCGAAGGGAAGGGATGATGGGTCTGACCGTACGAGGTGGCGCTTTGCAACGAAAAATCCTCGCGGGCTGAGATCCCTGGTAGATTACTGGCGTTGGTAAAACTCTCGAAACGCCTCTAGCCCTACATCCGTATAGATCGCATTTCCATGCACTTCCGGCGTGCTGACATAGCTGACCGTAACACCTGCAGCGACAAGCTCGTCGCGAAACGCTTCAACTAGCCGCTCTGGAACAATCGTATCCCTTGCGCCAGAAAATAACAGAACAGGAATATTGCTCTCAACGATATAATCAACATACGGGAACCGCGTCAGTGGTTGATCAAGCCGCAATGCGACAAATGGTCGCAAGAAAAACGGAATGCTCGCTCTGGTTACGGCAATAATATCAGATGATGTATTCTCCAGGATCAGCCCGTCAAAGCCGCTGCTGCGGGCAATCCCGGCCGCCATCGCGCCGCCAAAGGAGTAGCCATGCGCATAAAGTGGCCCGTTGCCAATCCAGCCCCGGCCTCGCAAAGCCTCAACAAAAGCCGGGCCAAAAGCAATTAGCGTATCGACATTGCCGTGGATAGTTGTGCCGTTGCGGCCGGGATAGTCATAAAAAACAAGATCTGCGCCGGTGAGCTCGGCCAGTCGGATCGCTCGCTGTGAGGGCCGCGTCGTCAGATAGCGCCGTCCGCCCGAATAGATATGCGTCGCCTCACTTGCCGGATTATCCATACGGATGACGCTAACAAGGCCAAGATCCTGAACCGGCAAAAGCGCCCGCGTTATGACATAACCCGCCGGCGCGGCCTTGATCGGCGCTCCCGCCGGGCTCGCCATGTCCGGCAGCAGTGTTTGCTCGCTCACCGTTATCGTGCACCCCGCAGTGACCAGCAGGCAGAGAAACAGGGCAATATCTTATTCCGACCTTTTGCTTGCCCAATAGTATGATAAAGCAGTGCCTTTTCAAGTCAGCAAACAGATTAACGCACAATCGTGATCTTCTTTGCCGCTCGCGTTATACCGGTATAAAGCCAGCGATCACGGTGCTCGCGAAAAGCAAAACTCTCGTCAAACAGAACCACATTGTCCCATTGTGAGCCCTGGGATTTATGCACGGTGAGGGCGTAGCCATAGTCGAACTCATCAGAATTGCGCCGCTTAGGCCACGGGATCGTCTCGGCGCCGCCGGCAAAAAATTCGGGGTAAACTGAAACTTGTGTGGTCCGCCCACCATCTTCCGGGGTGAGCCCAAAGCGCAACCGACCCGCCTTGCGACCGTGGCGGGATTTGACGTCCCAGATGCCGCCATTGAGCAGGCCCTTGCGCTTGTTGTTCCGCAGACAGACGAGGCGCTCGCCGACACAGGGAACCGAGCCGTCGAAATCGAGCAGGGCGCGAATGCGCTCGTTGTATTTCGAGCGGGTGAGATTGCGCCCGACCAGTACCTGGTCGGCGTCCATGATGATGTCCGCATCAACGTCCCGCCGGTTCATCACCCGGCTGTCGCCAAGATCGCCATATTCCGGTGTCCGCCCCTCGCGGATATCCATGGACAGCCGGATAATTGGATTGTCGGCTGCCTGCCGATGGACTTCCGTCAGCATCACGTCTGGTTCTGCATCAGTAAAAAAACCGCCGCCCTTGACCGGCGGCAATTGTGCCGGGTCACCAAGAACCAGCACCGGCACGCCAAACGACAGCAGATCGCGGCCAAGTTCTTCGTCGACCATCGAGCACTCATCGATGATGATCAGGTGCGCGTCCGCCGCCGGCGCATCACGCCGGATGGTAAACATCGGTTCGGCCTCAGGGTCATCATCGTCTGTCTTCGCAGGTCGATAAATCAGCGAGTGAATGGTACCGGCACCCTCGCAGCCTTTTTGCCGCAAAACATGCGCCGCCTTGCCGGTAAACGCACCGAATGCGACGTCGCCATCAACTTCTTCTGCGATATGACGGGCGAGCGTGGTCTTGCCGGTGCCCGCATACCCGAACAACCGGAAGACCTGTGCATCGCGGTCGCGATACCAGCGCGAGACACTTTTAAGGGCGTTATCTTGTTGGCTCGACCAATCCATCAGCTAGTCCACCCACCTAGTCCAGCGTAATCCACGCAGGGACGTGATCGGATGGTTTTGCGGCATCCGTACCAAAGCCCGGGTCACGGGCGTTTTTGTCAACACCGCCGCCGGTCAGCCGATCTGCCGCCTGCGGCGACAACAGGTGATGGTCAATACGAATACCGTGATCTTTTTGCCAGCCACCGCCTTGATAATCCCAGAACGTATAGAACACGTCATCGGGATTGAGATAGCGCAGGGCGTCCGTGAGACCGAGATTGAGGAGGGCACGGAAAGCATTTCGGCTCTCCGGCCGGAATAGGGCATCGCCCTCCCAGATAACTGCGTCGTGGGTATCCTCGGCCTGCGGAATAACATTGTAATCTCCGGCAAGGATAAACGCTTCTTCTTCGGCCAAAAGCTTTTCTGTGTGGGCCTGGAGATGGGTCATCCAGTCGAGTTTGTAGTCAAATTTTGGGCCTGGTGCCGGATTGCCGTTGGGCAAATAGAGCCCTCCCATGCGGAAAGGTTCGGCTTCCTCCGGACAGATTAGCGCTTCGATATATCTTGATTGCTCATCTTGTTCGTTTCCAGGCAAACCGCGGATCACATCATCAACCGGATAGCGGGACAAAAGTGCAACGCCGTTGTAAGTCTTCTGGCCATGCACTTCGACATTATATCCACGATCTTCAAATTCGCCTGCCGGGAACTTCTCATCGACGCATTTGATTTCCTGCAGAACCACGACATCAGGCTTTGCCTCGTCAAACCACTCAAGGATCCGGGGCAGACGGGCGTTAATCGAATTTACATTCCAGCTGGCAATCTTCATCTGTGTACCAATCTAAAAGAAAAGGTGGAAAGCAAGCGCCCCCCACATGCCGATGAGGCTAAACACGCCAACCAGAAACGCATAAAACCGGTGCATCACGATATTCGGGCCGGTGTGGAGAAGCGTATGCAGAAGTCGCGAGAGTACAAAAATCCAGGCGAGGACTGTCATCACCAGGCCTTCTGCCGCCATCAGGATCGTGAAGACAATCACAGCGTAAAACAGGACCGGCATCTCAAACTGGCTACTGTAATTGTTGGCGATTTGCCGGGCCTTGTCCGGCCAAACGCTGGCATCGATTGCGCCGCGCTGAAGGAGATCACGGTCCCCTTGCATCGCCTTTGCCCGTGCAAGAGCCGTCCAGAACATCAGAAAAAAAGACAGCGCGACCTGCCCTAAAACAGGTATCAGCAAATCCGTCGCCATCGGGTGTCTCCTCGAATCGCTCGAGCATTAAGTATGGCCTAAATCGAGAAGGAAGTCCCGCAGCCGCAAGAGGCAGTTGCCAGCGGATTGTTAATCTTGAATGCCGCCCCAATGAGTTCATCGGAAAAGTCGATCACAGCACCTGGCATATATTCTTGCGAAACACTGTCGATCAAAACCACTGCCCCGGCTTTTTCAAGGACCAAGTCATCAGCAGTGCGCTCAGAGACAATGTCGAAACTGTATTGAAAGCCTGAACAGCCCCCACCATCGACGGCAACACGTAACATTGATCCCACCGGTTCTTTGCCAAGAATTTCGGTGATACGTTTGGCGGCGTTATCAGAAAGGGAAATCTTGTCGGTCACTCGCTACAATCCTTCGGGCCTTCACAAGCCACTGTCCTGTTATGAATATAGGGACGGACGACAAAATTATCAAAGGCTGATAATGCTCTCTGAAATTCCGAAAAAAGTTCGTCAAAGCCTCTTGGGCAGTGGTACAAATGAGCGTATCGGCAAGGTGCAGCGTTTCTGATCCAAACTCGCCTCCAAACTTGCCTCCAAGCTTGCCGGTAAAGAGAAAAATTCATATGTCCCTTTCGTTTCCAGCCCCGCTCGCAGCTTATGCCTCCAAGGCAGTGGAAACGCGTGGGCGGCTGCACGACGAGCCAGAGAGCCAAACCAGAACAGCTTTCCAACGGGATCGTGACAGGGTCGTCCATTCAATCGCCTTCAGGCGTTTGAAGCACAAAACCCAGGTTTTTGTATATCACGAGGGGGATCACTATCGCACACGGCTCACACATTCCCTGGAAGTGGCGCAGGTCGCCCGCTCATTGGCGAGATTATTACAGCTCGATGAGGATTTAGCGGAGTGCCTGGCACTTGCTCATGATCTCGGCCATTCGCCGTTCGGGCATACCGGTGAGGATATCTTGCATGAGTGTATGGCGGATTATGGTGGATTTGATCACAATGCGCAGACGCTGCGTATTCTGACAAAACTTGAACGCCGGCATGCGGCATTTGATGGCCTCAATTTGACCTGGGAGACCCTCGAAGGCGTAGTAAAGCACAATGGTCCCCTGATCGGGAAAGTGGCCGATCGCCTGGCACAGGAAAAAGGGCTGCCGGAAGCAAAGCAATTGCCGGCGGCTCTGAAGGAGTATGCTGCACAACATGATCTTCTCCTTAACACCTTTCCGTCACTTGAAGCGCAAATCGCGGCCTTGTCTGATGATATCGCTTACAACAACCACGACGTTGATGATGGTTTGAGGGCCGGCGTTTTCACGCTGGCTGAAGCAGTCGATGTCCCGTTGATTGGCGAGGCCATTAGCGAGACAAAAAATAAATACCCGGATGTGCCGGAGAGCATTTTGATCGCTGAAGCCGTGTCAGACATGATAGGCGATATGATCGCCGACGTTCACAGCGAAACAACATCCCGGTTGGCCGACCTGTCACCAAAATCTTCAGATGAAATCCGCGTTGCCGCGACCCATGTGGTCGATTTCTCATCTGAGATGAAGCCAAAAGTCGAGCAATTGAGGGCTTTCTTATGGAACAAGATGTATCGTCACTGGAAGGTCAACCGTGCCAGAAGCCAAGCCAAGCGCATCGTCCGTGAGTTGTTTGACCTCTTCTTCACAGAGCCAGAAGTGCTGCCGCCTGAATGGCGTCAGCGCTATGAAGGTGTCAGCGATGAAAAAAAAGCGCGGGCGGTATGCGATTACATCGCGGGGATGACCGACCGCTTTGCCATGACCGAGCACAGAAAACTGTTTGAAACCGCAAGCTGGTTGTAAATTTGTCGCGCTCGTCGCAAAAACGCCCTAATAAGGTGTAACTTGCCTGCGAGCGACGAGTCACGTTAGGCATCTCATTGAAGTTACGCGATCTTTCTGGAGCCTATCATGGCAGCTGCTGCTGAAGATTACGAAGAAGACTACGAAGAATATTATGATGACGATGAGGAAGGCGTTTCCGGGTTTGTTGTCCTTGTCGTTGCCGTGGTTGTGCTGGTCGTCTTTTCCGCCGTTGTCTGGTTTGCCTATCAGCGCGGCATTCAAGAAGGCAGCACGCCTGTCATTGCCGCCAATCCCGAACCGATCAAAACTGAACAACCAGTTGAATTTGCGGATGCCAGCAGCAGCCGTCAGGAAGTGTACGACACATTGGAGGGCAATACGCCAACGGAAGTTGTTGTAGACACCGGGTCAGACCGCGATCCCCTTGAAGGGTTTACCCAGACGACGTCGGCATCTGACGAGGTCATCCGGGTAGAAGTACAAGCAGAGCCTGCGGCGGCATCGCTGCCGACAACAACTGGAGCCGACAATAGTGTGGCTGGCAACGCGATTGACTTGGCTGTAGAAAACGACCCGGCACCAGCGCCAGCCAAGCCGCAAGTAAACCGGCCTGCACCTGTTCCTGTAACTAAGGCGCAGATAACAGCTGTGGGATCGGCGATTGCCGGGTCCCATGTTGTGCAGGTTGGTGCATTTCGCAGCGATGAAGAGGCGCAAGGGTATTTCGACAAGATGAAGAGAGACTTTGGTAATCTGGTCGGAGAAAAAGCGCCGGATGTGCAGCGCGCAGATCTTGGACAGCGCGGCATATTTTATCGCTTGCGGATCGGTCCCTTCAATTCCAAGGATTTGGCGAGCGGATATTGCGCGCAGTTGAAGCAAAGAGGTCAGGACTGTCTCGTTAAACCAGTCTGATTTTTTTGTGTCCGAGCGCCCCGGAGGAAATGCAGACATGGGAGCCATGACGCCCCGCGCCGTGATCTTTGGCTGCGCTGGAAAAGAACTTTCTCCGGCTGAAGAGCAATTTTTTCGCAAAACACGCCCCTGGGGCTTTATCCTGTTTGCGCGCAATTGCGTCTCTCCGGCACAAATCAAAAAGCTGTGTACGGATTTGCGGGCAACAGTTGATGACGATACTGCCCCAATCCTGATAGATCAGGAAGGCGGCCGTGTTGTCCGCCTGAAGCCACCAGTATGGCCGCAGAGGCCGCCGATGGATCGCTTCGGCGCGCTTGCCAAGCTTGATCCAAAAAAAGCCACAGAAGCTGCCTTTCTTGGCGCGCGCCTTTTAGCAGAAGATGTTGCCAGCCTTGGGATCAACGTGAACTGTGTACCGGTACTTGATCTGCCCCAAGCCGATGGGCATGAGATAATTGGGGATCGTGCACTGGCATCGCAGCCTGAGCAGGTGGCTTTGCTCGGGCGCGAAGTGATCAGGGGGACGCTCGCTGGCGCTGTTTTGCCAGTGATCAAACACATTCCTGGTCACGGCAGGGCACTGGCCGACTCTCATCTCGAGTTGCCCGTTGTAAGTACTTCGAAGCAAGATCTGGCCGGCACCGATTTTGCGCCCTTCAAGGCGCTCAATGATGCTCCGATGGCAATGACAGCGCATGTCATTTACACAGCTTATGACAGGGAGCTGCCGGCAACACTTTCAACGCTCGTTATCAACGATGTCATTCGCGGTGAAATCGGTTTTGACGGTCTGTTGCTGACCGACGATCTTTCCATGAAAGCCCTGGCGGGTCCTTTTGAAGACAGGGCCAGGGCGGCAATTGCGGCCGGATGTGACATGCTTTTGCACTGCAATGGAGATATGGCAGAAATGGAGGCCATTTCGAAGGTAGCACCAAAACTAGAAGGGGTCACGGCTCTACGCGCTAAGCGTGCAAGAGACAGATTGCCTCAGAAAATCCCGTTTAAGCGTGATGAGGCAGAAAAACGGTTCGCAGAATTATTGAAACCAGTGATGGTCTGAGCCCGGAATCGTCGTTAGAATAAAGGATGAGCGAAATTTCATCAGAATTAGACCCCCAGTCTGCAACGGATGATCCATTTGATGAACCGGTTCGAAGCGAGCCGGCGACAAACGAGGATGCGCTTGTCGTAAAACTCGATGCCTATGAAGGGCCGATGGATATTCTGCTGGATTTGGCCCGCCGGCAAAAAGTCGATTTGCTACAGATTTCGGTGCTGACGCTCGTCGACCAGTATCTTGCTTTCATGGAAGAAGCGCGGACGCGCAAGATCGAGCTGGCCGCGGACTATTTGGTGATGGCGGCCTGGCTCACCTACCTCAAGTCCAAATTGTTACTGCCTAAACAGGCGGACGAGGAAGGCGAGCTCACGGCCGACGAGATGGCGGCAAGACTGGCGTTTCAGCTGCAGCGGCTTGAGGCCATGCGTGAGGCGGCAGAAAAAATTATGGAACTGCCACAGCGCGGGCGCCATTTCTTCGGACGTGGCATGCCGGAAGGGGTCCGGGTCATCCGCAAAACTGAATGGTCAGCCGACATTTACGACCTTCTAAAAGCCTACACGACACAGCGTGTGAAAGCGGTCGATGCGACGATCAAATACACCCCGCCCAAGGTTTATCAAATTGAAGAAGCACGTGAACGGCTGCGGCGGATGCTTGGCAGTATTCCGGACTGGGCGGATCTGACAGCCTTGTCACCGATTGGTGAAATAGATGCGCCGCGATCTTCGGTTATTGCCAGTGCGTTCAACGCCGTTCTTGAATACGCCAAGGACGGCAAAGTGGAGGTCCGTCAAAGCGGTGCTTTTCAATCGCTTTACGTTCGTGATGCCGCACAAAATGCCGCTGGCGATAATCCAATCCAACCGATTCGATAGAGAGTATGAGATATGAGTAGTAAGGAAGCCTCGGCAACGGATTTCAGCGAACTGGATGCCCAAGAGACGCAAGCTGCCCTGGCAGAGGCGCTCGATGCGGCAATCGAGAAGCCTGAAAATGCCGCATCGGAAATCTCCGATGAGGAGACAGATGTTCTTCAGATGCCTGTGGAAGTGACTGACGAGGCAAGGGAGCTTTTTGACACGGATGAGAATCCGTTCGCTGCGGCGGCGGAATTTGCCCGTCAGGTGCGCATGGTTGAGGCGCTGCTTTTTGCTGCGGACGAACCACTTGACGAAGCAACCCTCAAGAACCGGTTGCCGGAAGGCAGCAATATCAAGGAGTTGCTGAAATCGCTTCAACAACAATATGAGAACCGCGGTGTTAATCTAAAAAAGTCGGGCAAAAAATGGCAATTCGCTACGGCGCCTGACGTTTCTCACATCCTCGAAATTGAACAGACGCAGCCACGCCGATTGTCGAGAGCAGCGCTCGAGACGTTGGCAATCATTGCCTATCATCAGCCCTGCACCCGTGCTGAAATTGAAGAAATACGCAGCGTTGCCGTTTCCAAGGGCTCGCTTGATCAGCTATTAGAAGTTGGCTGGATAAGCCTGCGCGGCCGCCGTGAAGATACGCCGGGAAGGCCTCTGCTTTACGGCACCAGCCAGGAATTTCTGGAGCATTTTGGCCTTGAAAGTGTCTCGCACCTACCTGGCCTCGCTGATCTGAAAGCGGCCGGTCTTCTCGATGCCCGGCTGCCCCCAGGTTTTGCCGTGCCGATACCGAAAGACGAAGATGGTGTGGCGATCGAAGAAGGTGCCACCGAGCAGGATTTTGTTCGGGATTTTCACGACGAAGATGCGACGGTCGAGATTTTGGATGCGACAGACGTTGAGCATCTCGAAGAAGAATGATCTTCCTGATTTGCGCTGACCGTCGCGGATCGCTACATTGATACAGAATACAAGAAAGTGAGGCGCTTATGGGTCCCAGTCCCTGGCAAATAGCCGTTGTAGTTGTTCTGGCGCTGCTGCTCTTTGGTGGCCGTGGGCGGATTTCCTCGATCATGGGTGATTTCGCCAAAGGCATAAAATCCTTCCGCAAGGGCATGGAGGACGAAGAAAAAGCCCTTGCCAGCGAGAAAGAGAAAGAGGACGAAGCCGCCACGACTTTGAAGGCAGAAGAAGTCAAAGTGGAAGAAACAACCAAGGCTTCTTCCTGACGCGTGTAACAGACTGGCGATAATATATGAGCCTGATCCCGCAACTCGGATTCTTTGAGATCATGCTGCTTGCGGTGCTCGCCCTTGTGGTGGTGGGCCCGAAAGATTTGCCGCGTCTGATGCGCAGTGTTGGCCGATTTATGGCACAGGCCCGTAACCTCGCGCGCGAGTTTATGGCGGGATTTGACCAGATGGCGCGTGAAGCAGAACTGGACGAATTGCGCGAGGAAATCGACTCTCTGAAGAAGTCGAATCCGCTGACCGAAATCCGTGATGAGGTCAACAAGGCGATGGAGCCGATACACGATCCGGCAACGCTTGATCCGGAGGCCGGTGACAAGGCGTGAGTACTGATCACGACAACCCTGGCATGGGTGAAGACTTACCTCCTGACATCATACCGGACGAGCCGCTGGATGATGTTGAGGCGAGCCGTGCGCCATTGCTGTCGCATCTGATCGAGTTGCGCCGCAGGCTGATCGTTTGTGTCGCGATCATCGCAGTTGCTTTCATCGTCTGTTTCATTTTTTCACAACCGCTCTATGACGTGTTGACCGTGCCTTATATTGATGCAGTTCACGCCAAGACCGGCGGCGCAGCTGAGCTTGAATACCGGCCGCTCGAATTATTTTTCGCCCGCGTCAAACTCGCTCTCATTGCGGCGATTATGATCTCGTTCCCGATCATCGCGCGCGAGATCTATCAATTTGTTGCGCCCGGTCTTTATAAGAATGAAAAGCAGGCTGTTCTCCCGTTCTTACTCGCGATCCCCTTTCTTTTCGCGGCGGGCATCGCACTGGTTTATTTCATGATCATGCCGCTGGTGATCAATTTTGCTTTGTCAATGGAGCAACCCTTGGAGGAGGGGCAGGCCCTTGCCTATAACCTCATTGTTTTCGTCGGCGACTATCTCTCACTGATCATGACACTGATCATCGCTTTTGGTTTTGCGTTTCAACTACCGGTTATTTTGACCTTGCTGGCGCTGGCCGGTATCGTTGACGCAGGCTTCCTCGCCCGAAATCGCCGATTTGCAATTGTCGGCATTTTTCTGGTGGCGGCATTTTTGACGCCGCCTGACCCGATCAGTCAGATTGCACTCGGATTGACGATCGTCGCTCTTTATGAAATCTCGATCATCGCTGTGCGCCTTGCTGCGAGAAAAAGCCCGCTTGCTGCTGAAGCTGAAGAACCAACAACTTAATCCGTGACGGCTGCGTGCCAGCTAGCGTAAGGGCCATTTCCGAGCATGGCTGCCTGAATTTGGGCCATTGCGCCGTTTGCGGCATCGGGCCCTGCCGTATTCGTTGGATGGACCGGACGGCGCAGCGGCCGTCTGCCTTTTGGCATTGCCATGATTTCAGCAACGGCGCGCGGGACATCATTCGGATCCGTGCTCTGGTCACCTGCGAACATGCCTCGGGCAATTGTGAGGTGTGCTTCGTAGGCGGCTTTGCGTTCATCATCGACACGTCCGAGTAATGCTTCGAAATTGCGCGAACCGTTTTCCCAGATTTTGGTCGGATACCCGCCAGGCTGAATGATCGTGATTTCAACACCGCTTGGCGCGAGCTCATAGGCCATCGCTTCGAACATTGCTTCGACGGCGAATTTGGTTGAGCAGTAGAGCCCGAGGTTTGGAAGGACCATCCGGCCCAGTTGCGATGACACATTGAAAATCTGGCCTTCGCCCTTCGCCCGCATTCCTGGCAGCACGGCTTTAGCCAACCGCTGATAGCCGAATACGTTAACATCATATATTTTGCTGATGGACTGAGCATCATGGATCTCGATCGGTCCACCGAACGCGATACCTGCGTTGTTGACGAGGGTGCAAAGTGGTCCGCCGGCGATCCGTTCCGCCTCGGCAACACCGCGTGCCACTTGATCGTCTTTGGTCACGTCGATTTCGACCACCGACAACCGGAGTTTTTCTGCTAACGCGATATCTTTCAACTCCATAGCTTCCGGACGCGGCACATTGCGCATGGAGGCGATAACGTTGGCGCCCTGGCGAGCGAGGTGGAGAGCGGTCAACCTGCCAAAACCGGAACTGGTCCCGGTTACCAGGACCGCGCGGTCCGAAAAATCTTTTTCCGTCGCGGCGCTCGATGGCGCGCTGGTAATTGTTGCGGTGGCGGCGAGAGCGGTTGCGCCGCCTAATAGTTCGCGGCGGCTCGGGGTAATTTTTTTTCCGGTCATCTTTTTCTCCTTGCGTCAGGTGCCATGATGGCAGGGTCTTGCGGTACTGTCACCTTACGGGCGCACTCCGCCGGGCGCACCATCCGCGAGCGTATGTCGTATATGGGCACGCCCCATCGCCAAGAGAAAGACCCAACAAAAACAATCACATAGGTAAACAGACGGCAAGGAGATTCCGTCGGGTGTATGGTGCTTGGTAGACCCGTTCATGGGAGGTGTTGAGGTACCGACCCTGGAGAGAGCGAGCGTGGCGATCCTTAAAGGGCCACCGGAATGGCAAGGTTGGAAAACTGAACTTTATGGCGGAAGAGAACGGTTGCGTCTGTGATCACCAGTTGAGGTTCGTGCCAAAAGAAATTATCAATCTCCGAGAGAGAGGGTGCTATGATCCGCAGTGCGCAGGTTCCGTCAGCCGTCATAATGATCCGGCCACATCATTTTTTTTCTAATCCGGAAACAGCTGAGGACAATTCATTCCAGCAATCCGTCGAGGGTAGCCAGACCGATCAGGTCAAGAAAACTGCGTTTGACGAAGCGACGCGAGTGGCAGAAACACTTGAGGCGACCGGCATCAAAGTTCATGTCTTTGAAGGGGTGAGCGAAGAGACCCCGGATTGTGTCTTTCCGAATAACTGGTTTTCGACCCATCCGGGCGGGCATGTGGCGATCTTTCCAATGCACGCATCGAGCCGCAGGAAAGAGCGCCGGCTTGATGTGATCGACATGTTGAAACGTGACTATCGGGTGCGCGATGTGATCGATTATTCCGGGTTGGAGCAGGACGGGCTGATCCTGGAGGGAACAGGCTCGATGGTCATCGATCATATTGAACGTGTTGTCTATGCGGCGAAATCGAACCGAACCCATCCGGTTGTGCTGGAGCGCTTCTGTACAGATTTTAACTATGAGCCGGTGGTTTTTGAGGCGGTGAATGCGAACGGCATCGCCGTTTATCACACCAATGTCATCATGTGTATTGCAACGGAATTTACCTTGGTCGGTGTTGATATGATTACGGACCAAAAGCGCCGGGCAGAAATTATTAGCAGACTGGAGACCTCCGGTCGCGAGGTGCTTACGTTGAGCGCTGAGCAGATTGCGGAGTTTGCCGGGAATGCGCTCGAACTTCAAGGGAGGGGTAGGCGGGTTCTTGCGTTGTCATCGCGAGCACACAAAGCGCTGACGACAAAGCAAATCACGGTCATCGAACGAAGTGCAGACCTCCTACCGCTAGACGTTCCAACGATCGAACTGTCTGGCGGCTCCGTCCGCTGTATGCTAGCGGGCGTGCATTTGTCTCCTCGGTGAGTGTGTCACGCCCCCTCACTGCGCAGATAAATTGTTCGGCACAGCCTCCGATGTTAACCTGCAGGCGCAAAGTCGCTATTTTTCAAGGAGCTGTCCCTTGCCATTAGAAATAACACCTTCAGGACAAGCTTGCGGTGCCAGCGTGCGCGGTGTCGATCTGACGGCGTCGCTTGACGAAGCGACAATTGCGGCGATCAGAGCCGCCTGGCTTGAGCATCATGTGCTGGCATTCCCGGACCAACGTTTGAGTGATGACGACCTTGAACTGTTCACACTTCACTTTGGTCCGTTTGGCGACGATCCCTTTATCGCGCCGATTGCTGGCCGTGAGCACGTTATCGCCGTTAAGCGGGCGGCTGAAGAAACTGCGCCGGTGTTCGCCGAGGCGTGGCATACGGACTGGAGTTTTCAGGAAACGCCGCCAGCTGGCACGTGTCTGTTCGGCATCACTATTCCGCCCAAAGGCGGCGACACACTGTTCGCTAATCAGCAAAAGGCGCTGGAAGAAATGCCCGCGAGTTTGCGAGCGCGGCTCGAAGGCAAACAGGCGGTACACACCGCGAAAGCGGCCTATGCACCGGACGGGGCATATGGTGAGGTTGATCAGGCGACTGATCGCAGTATGGATATTCGTCCGTCCACGGATGCAGAAAAAACGCAACTTCATCCGATTATCCGCAAGCATCCGGAGACAGGTAGCGAAGGCATTTACGGCTGCTTGGGTTATATTGCGGCGATTGATGGCGTGGATGCAGCCGAGGGTATGGCCCTGCTCGGAGAACTCTATCAATGGCAAACCCAGGATCAGTTCGTCTATCGCCATAAATGGCAGGAGAACATGCTTGTGATGTGGGACAACCGCTCGGTGTTACATATGGCGACGAGCGGTTATGATGGCCATGCGCGGCTCTTGCACCGGACAACAATCGGGGTAAAGACATAACAATTTTTTTTGTGATCCGGGGCCCAGCCACAGCATCGTCTACAACAAATGCTGGCACGGTTGGGGATTTGGTATGTTGCGGCATTTTTCGCTCGCACGAAAACTTGTTCGACGCCTAACGATCATTTTGGTCGTACTGTCTTTGGTGATTTGCGGTTGGAAGTCCGGCACGTTGCTGCCCATTAAACAAAATTCAGCGCTGCGCCGGGTTCCATCCGTACTGATAGGCAACAAACGACCGGCAGTCGTTTTCACCATTGCCACTTATTCAATTGGCGCCAGCAGTTCCCTCGCGGTCACCAACTGCCGAACGCCGTGTGAGTGGGTTTCATTGAAAACATTGCCGCTCTCGGCCCAGGCGTTGAGGGAACTGATATCGACCCGTGCGCATTGCGGGCGAACGGACCAGGTGACTTTCACCGGGGAGCATTTTGACTGGGTGTAACTCGGGCCTGTTGTTGATCCTCGAAAGACGACCGGCGCGCCGGTGTTCGCTGGGAGTGCGCGCGGTTGGTACAGACCATTGCGCCTTGTCCCCGCATAAGCAAAATCCATGAAATCGAGCGCACCCGGATCATTCACAACCAGAAAGGCTTGCGCTTCTACGCGTAACAATGGGTCAGTGCAGGTGTCGTTGAGACATGAGCCAAGACCTTCGCCCGGTGTGATGTCGCAAGACGTATGGACCCAGTGAACTTCAATCGTGTCGCCTGGTTTCACACCGTGCATGGCGCCATGCCCATCTGACGGATCGACCAATTCTGCTTCTGTCAGACTGCCGGCGTCATTGCAGGCATAGCCGCCATGCTCCGCGCTTCCAACGAAGACACTGAAGCCCCGACCTTTGTGCTCGGCGTTCGTGTGGGTGTGAATGTTGCACAAATTCAATTCCGTTGACGCAGGTGCCATCGGGAATGTTGTTGTGTTGAGCCCACGCGGATCGGAAATATCCCTCGGTGTTTGTGGACCGGAGGTCAGGCAAAGGCCCCCAGCATCTGCAACGGATGAAGCGTCGCTGCCGTGATCGGTGGAGTTCTCATGGTTGGTGTCATGGTCAGTGTCGGCGTCAGTATGAGTTATTTTGTCTGCCGAGCAAGCCACTAAAAGAAGCGCAAAAGACGATATGAGCAGGTATAGTTTCGACATGACTTCCATTCCTTGCATTTTTCTAGTTGTGTTTTCTTCTCGGCAGAGTGCCTTCAAACTTGGCGATGATGCCGAGCATGATCTCATCAGCGCCGCCGCCAATGGAGGCGAGGCGAGAATCACGGAAGGCTCGCGAGACAATATTATCCGCCGTGTATCCCATACCACCCCAATATTGCAGGCAGCTATCTGCGACCTCGCGGCTGAGGCGACCAGCTTTCAGTTTGGCCATGGAGGCAAGCTTGGTCATGTCTTCGCCGCCGACATAATTCTCGACGCAGCGATAGACGAGCGAGCGTAAGAGCTCGATTTCTGTCCGGAGCTCGGCGAGGCGGAAATGCACGACCTGGTTGTTGATGATCGGCTGGTCGAAGGTGTGGCGCTCTTTGGTGTAAGCGATGGTCTCGTCAATCAACCGGTCCATGGATTTGAGACCGTTGGCCGCGGCCCAGATGCGCTCGCACTGGAATTGCACCATCTGCATCATGAAGCCGGCGCCTTCTTCACCAATCAGATTGCGTCGTGGTACCCGGACGTCGTCGAAGAAAATCTGGCCGGTATCAGAGGAGTGCATGCCCATCTTGTGGATTTTCTGCTTTTCAATGCCTGGTAGGTTCATCGGCACCATAATCAGAGATTTATTGCGGTGCGGATGATCATCGGAGGTGTTAGCGAGGACGCACATCCAGTCGGCCTGCAGGGAATTGGTGATCCACATCTTTGAGCCGGAGATCACATAATCGTCACCGTCTTTCTTGGCGACGGTTTTGGTTGCCGCAACATCAGAGCCGGCACTGGGCTCGGACACACCAATGCAGCCGACCATATCCCCGGCGATCGCCGGGGCGAGGAATTCCTGCTTTAATTCATGGGAGCCGAAATTATGCAGGGCTGGCGTACACATATCGGTCTGTACACCAATGGCCATCGGCACGCCGCCGCAAGAGATCAGCCCGACTTCTTCGGCGACCACAACATTATAGGTATAGTCGAGGCCAAGGCCGCCATATTCTTCATCGTAGCTGACACCGAGCAGACCTAGATCGCCCATTTTCTTGAAGACCTCGTGAGCTGGAAATTGTTCAGCCTTTTCCCATTCCTCGACGTAAGGGTTGACCTCTTTTTCGATGAATTTGGAAACTGTATCACGAAGCTGGGTGTGTTCAGGCGTGAAGAGCATGGGAAATACCTCGGATTTTTCAAGATATTCTATCGGGATTGCTGGCAGCCTGCCAACGGATATGGCAGTTGCGGCGGTTGCACTGGGCAGTCAGATCTATGGCGCCGCCAAACCGTTAAATCTTGCCACAAAGAAATCAATCAAGGCGCGGGTGCGCGCGGTGATGTGGCGGGTAGGTGGCCAAACCGCTTGCAGGGTTGTTTTTCCCCAGTTGTGATCTTCAAACAGGCGGGTGAGGTGGCCATTATCAAGCGCCTCTTGCAGAATAAAACAGGGTGTTCGGATAAGGCCGTGGCCGCGTTCCGCCATTGCTCTGAGCAAGTCTCCGTTGTTGGACTGGAAGACCGAGCGAACAGGAAGGTTTTGACGTGCTCCGCCGGGTAGTTTGACGGAAAAATTTTCGGCCTTGCCAGTGGCGCCGGTATAAATCAGCGCCGGTTTGTTGCGCAGATCATCAATCGTCCGGAACGGTCCATGCTTTTTGATGAATTCAGGGCTTGCGGCAAGATAGGCTGGAATATCCGCAATCTTGCGGGCGATCAGGATGGAATCGTCAAGATTGCCAATACGTAGTGCCAGGTTAAAACCCTCCGCTGCCAGATCAACGATGCGGTCGGACATATCAACGTCGATCTCGATTTCCGGATTTTGCAGCATGAATTCGGACAGGATGTCCGGCAGATGGACCAGGCCGAAAGAAAGGGGCGCTGCAAGATAAATCTTGCCAGAAAGGCTCGAGCGTAGCTGCGCGATATCGCTATTTGCCTCTTCGACCTCGCTGAGGATCCGTTCAGCATGTGCAAGATAGGTTCGGCCGGCCTCGGTCAGGCTGACTTGCCGCGTGGTGCGGCTGACAAGCTGCGTGCCAAGCCTTGCTTCCAGATCTTTCAGGCGCCGGGACACGGCTGACGGGGCAAGGCCCATCCGTTCCGCCGCGCCGGTAATCCCCTCGGCCCGGGCAATCTCGATAAAGACAGACATATCCTCGAATTGACCCATGATTATTCTCTTTTGCGCAATAATATCTTCCCGTTTATACGGGTTTTGTGCAACGGCAAAACAGCTATTTTGAGGTCTGCGTTCGATACAGGAAAAAAACGAAAGGCATAGCATGTCAGGCAAAACCAGAATTCTTCGCGTTGACAGTTCCATGCGCCAGGATGGCTCAAACACCCGCGCCGCCTCTGATAAACTTATGAACAGGCTGGACGGTGAGGTCGTCGTCCGTGATCTCGCCGTTGAACCCATCCCGTTCGTTGACCAGCAATGGATCGGCGCCAATTTTACACCGGACGAGGAGCGGACAGCGGCGCAGCGGGAAGCGCTGGCGTTTTCTGACAGCCTTATCGAAGAGCTTAAAGCCGCAGACATTTTGGTGCTCGGTGTACCGACATATAATTTCAACATTCCCGCGGCGTTCAAAGCGTGGATCGATTTGATCGCGCGGGCCCGGCTGACGTTCAACTATACCAAGAACGGACCAGTTGGTCTGCTTGAGGGAAAGAAGGCGTTTGTTGTCAATGCATCAGGCGGTGTAGTCCTCGGTAGCGAGCAGGATTTTATGTCGCCCTATATGCGTAAGGTCCTCGGTTTTGTCGGCATCACAGATGTGACGTTCATTGCTACCGGTAAAGATGTCGATCTGGACGCTGTGATCAGCCAGGTGATTGTTGGCGCCGAGAAGGCAGCCTAAGCTACTGGCGCTGGCTGGCGCTCGATCAATCTGCCGCCGATCTGGATCGGTTCGATATGGCTGGCAAGCCCGGTTGCATCATCCGTCACCACATAAACGCCGCAGGCGGTCCCCGGGCCGGTTGCCGGCTGCAGGCGGTTGCCGGGCATTTTTGAAACGAAGCGAGAGATCGGTCCCGATTTTTCCATCCCGATCACACTGTCATAATCGCCGCACATGCCGGCATCACATTGAAAAGCGGTGCCGCCCGGCAGTATTTGCGCATCGGCGGTTGGCACATGGGTGTGCGTGCCGACGACGAAACTGACGCGGCCATCGAGATATTGGGCAAGCGAGTATTTCTCGGAACTTGCTTCAGCATGCATATCGACAATGATCGCGTGTGCCTCGCGGCCAAGACCGAGCCCGCCCATTTCGCGTTCAAGCGCCGGTACGGGATCGTCCAGAGGATTCATGAACCGCTGCCCTTGCACATGCACAACCAAAACATGTTGGTCAGCGCTGGCCTTGAACAGGCCTGAGCCACGACCCGGATTGTCTTGCGGGAAGTTAGCCGGACGCAACAGCCGCTCTTCCTGATCGAACAGGGAAATGTCGTCGCGCTGGTCGAAGGCATGGTTGCCGGTGGTGATAACATCGGCGCCGGCATCGAACAGGGCCTCGCAAATACTCTCGGTAATCCCGAAACCGCCAGCGGCATTTTCCCCATTGACGACAACGAAATCGAGTTTCAACCGCCGCCGCAGGCGCGGCAGGTGTTCGAGCAGGACAGTGCGGCCTGAACGGCCCATCACATCACCGAAAAATGCCAGACGCATGCAACATTCGCTTTCTAACGCCCCTCGGCGTGCCCGCTGCGTAACGCAAATACTGACACAATTGAAGGGCCATCTGCGCTTCTGATCGCAACTGGCAAATGGACCGCTTTTGCGATAAAGCAGGGACAAACAAATGACAGGGGACCAAAATGCGTCATCTATTCCTTTTTACCTCCATCCTCGCGCTGGCTGCGTGCGCACAAGAAAACGCTGCGCCTGCAGCAACTGCGCCAGAACCCGAGACTATTGTGTCGGCGGAAACTGACACCACAGCAGCCGAAAACGCCGATGAGTTGTTTGAAAAAATCATGGAAGACCACTGGGCCTACAGTCTTGAGACGAGCCCGACTTTTGCGACCTCTCTCGGGGTGCGGGATTATGATGACCGCTTACCCGATCCCTCGCTGGAAGCCTACGAGCGAGATGTGGCGAAATCGCGCGCTTTTCTTGATCGGCTCGGCGCCGTCAATACGTCTGCGCTGAGCGCCGACAACGCGCTCAATCACAAACTCCTCAGCCTTGATCTTTCCAATACACTCGAGGCGTCGGCCTTTGGTGGAAAATACATGATCATCACCAATCGTGGCGGCCCTCATATGAGCATAACCGGCCTGCCCGACCGGCTGCCGTTTTTTGGAAAAGCCGACTACGAAAGCTATGTGGCGCGGCTTGGCAAGATGCCGGAATATATGACCCGGGCAACAGCGCGAGTGCGCGCCGGACTTGACGCAGGCTGGGTACAGCCTTGCGCGCCGATGGCGGGATACGAGCAGTCGATCAGTATACATGTTGTCGACAATGTGAGCGACAGTGTGTTCATGAAACCGTTTGATACCAAACCGGCGCAAATGCCGGCAGGCGATTTCGATGCCCTGCGTGAACAGGCGGCGGGGATTGTTGCAGCCAGGGTTGTGCCGGCATTGGCAGAATTCGAGAGGTTTTACCTTGAAGAATACAAACCGGCCTGCCGGCAGGAAGTTGGCACCAACTCGATGTCGGATGGGGATGCTTACTACGCGCACCGGGCGCGGCGGTTCACCACAACTGATCTGACCCCGGATGAAATCCACAATATCGGACTGTCGGAAGTTGCTCGCATTCGGGGCGAGATGGCCGAGGTTATCAAGGAAGCCGGGTTTGACGGTAGCTTCGCGGAATGGCTGGACTTTCTCACCTATGAAAACAATCCGGATTTTTACCCCAAAACCGCTGAAGAGCGGATGACGATTGCGGCCCGGATTTCCAAAAAAATGGATGGTGAATTACCGAAACTGTTCGGCAATCTACCGCGCATGCCTTACGGGTTGAAGGAAATCCCGCTCGATATCGCGGAGAAGACGACGACCGCCTATTATAATCAGCCAGCGGGCGACGGCTCGCGGGCCGGGTTCTATTTTGTCAATACAACCTTGTTGAACACGCGCCCGAACTATCAACTCGAGGCCTTGTCGCTGCACGAAGCAGTGCCTGGTCATCACTTGCAGATCGCGATTGCGCAGGAGCTTGAGATGCCGCCATTTAGGCGGTTCGGCGGGTTCACGGCATTTGTTGAGGGCTGGGGGCTTTATTCAGAGCGCCTCGGACTTGAAGTTGGTTTTTATGATACGCCGTATACAAACTTCGGCCGCCTGTCCTATGAGATGTGGCGGGCTTGCCGTTTGGTTGTTGATACCGGCATGCACGCCAAAGGCTGGACCCGGCAACAGGCGATTGACTACATGGCAGAAAATAGTGGTCTGTCCATGAATAACGTCACGACTGAAGTCGATCGCTATATCACCTGGCCAGGACAGGCACTCGCCTATAAGATTGGTGAGTTGAAAATTCGTGAATTGCGCACCTATGCTGAAGAACAGCTGGGGACAGACTTCGATGTCCGGCGTTTCCACGATGTCGTGCTCGGCAGCGGCGCCTTGCCGCTTTCAGTTCTGGAAGAAAATGTGAAGGCTTGGGTTAAGGAAGAAAAACGCGGGTAGCTTGTTTTTACAGAACGCACGGCGATCAGGAAGTTACCCTGATCGCTTCGCGCTCGGTCACGATCCAGTCGAGTTTTTCATCGTGGGGGTCTGCCGGGAGCTGGCTCGCTTCCTGGGCACCGTAAGCGTAACCAACGGCTAAAACCCGACCGCTGCGGCGTAAAGCGCTCAAGGTGCGGTCATAAAACCCACCGCCCATGCCGAGCCTGGTGCCGTTTTTTTTGAACGAGAGCAGGGGGCAGACGATAATATCGGGCGTAACGGTAAGTGCGGCTTCGGGCGGGGTCAAAATGCCATAGATGCCGGATATGAGTTCTGTATCCCGATCATATACCCGGAAAATTAACGCGTCTTTCTTGCCGATAACGACCGGCAAGCAAACAATATTGCTTTGTGCCCAAAGTGCTTCCACCAGGGGCCAAGTGTCGAGTTCTGACCCTGTCGGATAATATACCGAGACAGTCGCTCCGGCGTCAGGGGCAATCGCCCGCATGAAATTCGCTGCGACATGAACAGCGGCGTTGGGCCGAGCCTTGTGGGCCTCAGCGCGCACGGTTTTGGCATGGAGGCGAAACCATTGTTTGGGGTTTGTCAGAGACTTCAAATCAAATGACGGGATCATCGGCCTTATTTTCCCTGTACGTCTCCTACAGTGGCTGTCTCCTAAAAGGTGCCGCCCTGGCCGTCGGACATTGTTTCGCCCTGGACCCTAAGGTTCAGGTGGGCGCCGCGTGCATAAGACCACGGTCGAATGCAGTGGTAGCTCCCTATAGGCAATGTAAGGCCCCGGAGAAATCCGTCCAAACGCGCCGGGCAGCCTTTTCATAGTTAGGAGGATGAGGAGGTTTCTTCAAGCCGTTCCGTGACGTTACGGACTTTTTTTGTGGCGGTTTCAATCACCCGTACTGCTCCATCTTCACTGGTCATGCCGGTGCTGTTCTCCATCTGGTGCAGGCGGCCCTGTGCTTCCTTCAATTCGTCACAGATGGTCAGGCCAGCCAGTAGCATCAAGCGTGAGTCTGCGATTTTGCCGACATTGGTTGCGATCCGCGAGACGTGACTGTCAAAATAGGCCGCCAGTTCCTGCAGACGCTCTTCCTGGCCGTCGTCGCAGGTGATGGTGTAGCTTTGGTCGTTGATGGTGATGCTGACTTGCGCCATCTTTATTCCCCGTTGTCGATATCGGCGGTTTTCGCTGGCGCTGGACCGGCACGTTTGGCGATCAGGCTTTTCAGCCCGTCGATCACCGTGGCCAGATCGAGCGCGGCCTTGCCGGCATGTTTCTGTGCTGCCCGCGCTTGATTCTTAGCTGTGGCCAGTGATTCGCTGTTTTCGGTTGTGCCGAGGACAGATTTTTCAACGCGGACACTCAAGTCTTCAAGCGCGACGGCCAAATCCTGCACAGCTTTTTCAATTTTTGACATAGTATTTCACCTTTCATGTAAGATTAGCGGGCAATCGAGCCAGATGTCCAGCAGCGGAATTGCCCGCGCTCTGTCAGGGTTGACCGTTGCCAGTGCCGGGTGCATGTAGCCGTCAAAATCCGATATTTTTGCAGGGCGCTTCATAGTGAATTCAACACCTTACGACAGTTCCACCTATCAGAGAATGTCGACTGCAATTGCGGCACTTTCGATGGATGCCGTTGAACGCGCACAGTCCGGCCATCCAGGGATGCCAATGGGCATGTCGGACGTGGCGACAGTGCTGTTCACCAAATTCATGAAGATCGATGCAGCTTCGCCCGACTGGCCGGACCGCGACCGGTTCGTGCTCTCTGCCGGACACGGCTCGATGCTGATCTACGCGCTCGGTTATCTGCTCGGGTATGATGGCATGGACATCGATCAGATTAAGAATTTTCGTCAGCTTGGGGCAAAAACCGCCGGCCATCCTGAGGTTGGTCATGCGCCGGCCGTCGAGACGACGACCGGTCCTTTGGGGCAAGGTCTCGGCAATGCCGTCGGGATGGCAATTGCTGAAGCCCATCAGCGCGCCCGCTATGGCGCTGATCTGGTGGATCATCAGACTTACGCGATCGTTGGTGATGGCTGCCTGATGGAAGGCGTCAGCCAGGAGGCAATTTCGCTCGCCGGCCACTTGAAGCTCGGTAAACTGATTGTCTTGTGGGACGACAACGGGATTACGATCGATGGTGCGGTGTCACTTGCCGATTCGACCGACCAGTTGAAGCGGTTTGAGGCATCGGGCTGGGATGTGAACCGGGTCGATGGTCATGACATGGACGCCGTTGAAGCGGCAATTGGCGCGGCCCGCGACGCGGATCGACCATCCCTGATTGCCTGCCGGACGATAATCGGTCGCGGTGCCAACAAGAAAGCTGGCAGTTCAGCGGCGCATGGGGCGCCGCTCGGCGAGGAAGAAATTTCATATGCGCGCAAAAGTCTCGACTGGAACTATGCGCCATTTGAGCTGCCAGACGATGTTATCAGCGCCTGGCGGCGTACGGGTGCCCGCGGCGCGGATAAGCGTCAGGCCTGGGAGGCGCGGCTTGCCGGGGCGGGGAATGCTGAGACATTCCGCCGCGCAATTGCAAACAATTTCGAAAAGGAGATAGCCGCCGCGCTCGATCAGTATATCAGCGGACTGATTGCCGAGCCGCAAAAAATGGCGACCCGTAAGGCTTCTCAGTTGGCACTTGATATCATCAATAGCGCTGTGCCAACGACGATTGGCGGCTCAGCCGACCTGACCGGATCCAACAACACTAAAACCGGTCAGCTGGATATTCTGACGGCGGAAAATCCAGCAGGGCGCTATATTTATTATGGCATCCGCGAGCATGGCATGGCAGCAGCGATGAATGGCCTGGCCCTGCATGGCGGCATCACACCATACGGTGGTACATTTCTGGTGTTCACGGATTATTGCCGCCCATCGATCCGGCTTGCTGCCCTGATGGAGCAACAGGTCATCTATGTGATGACCCACGATTCGATTGGCCTTGGTGAAGACGGACCCACCCACCAGCCGGTCGAACATCTAGCAGCGCTGCGCGCGATCCCTAATCTCTATGTGTTCCGTCCAGCCGATGTTGTCGAAACAGCTGAATGCTGGCAGGCAGCCCTTGGCCTCAAGACCGCGCCAAGTATTTTGGCATTGTCACGGCAGGGCCTGCCGCAGCTTCGGCTTGAGGCAGAGCGCGATAATTTATGCACAAAAGGCGGCTATATTCTCGCTGACCATGACAGCTACCAGGTGACCCTGATCGCTACCGGGTCGGAAGTTGAGATCGCGATGGCAGCGAAGGTGAAGCTGGCAGCTGACGGGATCGGCGCACGAATTGTCTCTATGCCGTGTCAGGAGCTATTTGTAGCACAGGGCCAGGGCTATATGGCAGGGGTGCTGGGTGATAAGCCACGCATCGGTGTCGAGGCTGGTATTCGCCAGGGCTGGGACCGGTTCATCTTTACCGACGGCTGCGGCAAGGGTGATTTCGTTGGCATGGAGAGTTTTGGGGCGAGCGCACCGGCGCCCGACCTGTACAATCATTTTGGCATAACGGCGGAGGCAGTTGCCGCCAAAGCAAAGACGTTTCTTATCTGAAGGAGTAAGTGAATGACAATTCGTGTAGGTATTAATGGTTTTGGCAGAATTGGCCGATTGGCTTTGCGCTCAATGGTTGAGAACAGGGTTGATGATATTGAGGTTGTGGCAATCAATGATCTCGGACCAGTTGCGACCAACGCCCACCTTCTGAAATATGATTCCACGCATGGTCGTTTCGGGCACGATGTTAAAACCACCGGCGACACGCTTGATGTCGGCAATGGACCAATCAAGGTGTTTGCCGAGCGTAACCCGGCAGCGTTGCCATGGGGTGATATGGGCATCGACATTGTGTTTGAATGCACCGGCATTTTCGCAGATAAGGAAAAAGCATCAGCTCACCTTGAAGGTGGTGCCAAACGTGTTCTGATTTCCGCACCCGCTACGGGCGCCGACAAAACCATCGTCTACGGCGTCAATCACAATACGCTGACGGCGGATGATATCATTGTCTCGAATGCGTCCTGTACAACGAATTGCCTCGCACCAATTGCGAAGGTGCTGCATGACACAGTTGGGATCGAACGCGGTTACATGACCACGATCCACTCCTATACGGGCGATCAGCCGTCGCTTGATACGCTGCACAAGGACCTTTATCGCGCACGGGCCGCTGCATCGTCGATGATCCCAACCTCAACGGGTGCCGCGAAGGCTGTTGGCCTGGTTCTGCCGGATCTGAACGGAAAACTTGACGGCTCTTCGATCCGCGTCCCAACAGCTAACGTTTCGGTTGTCGATCTCGTCTGCACGCCATCACGTGATACCTCTGTCGAGGAAGTAAACGGTGCAATGCGAGCAGCAGCTGATGGGCCGCTCAAAGGCATTCTTGGATACACGGAAGAGCCACTGGTTTCGAGCGACTTCAATCATGATCCACATTCGTCGATTTTGGCGGCGCCGCAGACGCAAATCCTGGAAGGTAAACTTGTCCGCGTGCTCTCATGGTATGATAATGAGTGGGGCTTTTCGACCCGCATGGCCGACACCGCTCGCGAAATGGCGAAATTTCTCTAAGTAAATAAAAACCTCCGCTGATAGCGGAGGTTTCTGTTATGGGTATGGTATAGATGGGCTTCAAGACGATTGACGATTTGCCGGATCTGACGGGCAGGCGGGTTTTGCTCCGTGTTGATTTCAACGTGCCGATGGCCGATGGCAAAGTCACCGACGCGACCCGGCTTGAGAGGGCATTGCCGACGATCTCCGATTTGAGCAACAAGGGCGCTATCGTGGTCCTGCTTGCTCATTTTGGCCGGCCAAAAGGTGAGCGTGTCTTAGCGATGTCGCTGGCCCCGGTTGCCGCGGCGCTGGAAAAACTGCTCGGCCAGCCAGTTGCCTTTGCATCCGATTGTATTGGTGAGCCGGCGGCCAGCGCCACGTCTTTGGCAAGTGCCGGCGACATCTTGCTGTTGGAAAACACAAGGTTTCATAAAGGCGAAGAAAACAACGATCCTGAGTTTGCGCGGTTGCTTGCGGCGAACGGCGATTTTTACGTGAACGATGCTTTTTCGGCGGCGCACAGAGCGCATGGATCGACCGAAGGCGTGGCCCGGCTTTTGCCTGCCGCAGCCGGGCGGGCGATGGAAAAGGAACTCAGCTATCTGGCAGCTGCGCTGGCAGCACCCGAACGGCCGATGATGGCCATTGTTGGCGGTGCGAAAGTATCGACTAAACTTGATGTACTGACCAATCTGATCGAAAAAGCGGACTATCTGGTTGTCGGTGGCGGGATGGCCAACACGTTTTTGCTCGCCAACGGCAAATCGATTGGCAAATCTCTGGCGGAACCCAACCTTGTCGGCACCGCAAAGGACATCATCGCCAAGGCGCAAAGAAAAAATTGTGAGATTGTGTTGCCGGAAGATGTGGTAGTTGCAAGCGAATTTGCCGCCGGTGCAGTATCGACAGTCAAAGCTGCCGATGATGTCGGAGATGACGAAATGATTCTCGATCTCGGGCCGGCCAGCGTGGACAATATTGCCGAGCGGATGGAGCGTTGCAAGACACTAGTTTGGAACGGTCCGCTGGGCGCGTTCGAGACAGCGCCGTTCCATGTCGCAACAGTTGAGGCAGCGCGCTTCGCTGGGAAGCTTGCCAGAAAAGGCGCGCTTGTCGCCGTTGCCGGCGGCGGCGACACGGTCGCCGCCCTCAATCAGGCGCAGGCCGCTGACGATTTCACCTATGTTTCAACCGCAGGCGGGGCCTTCCTCGAGTGGTTGGAAGGCAAGTCGTTACCCGGCGTTGAGGCATTGAAGAAGTAACAAACCAATCGGACAATAGTTTAGAGAAGTATGCGAAGGAGACTCATATGAACCTGGAAGAATTGAACAAAATTGCCATCGCCATCGTCGCGCCAGGTAAAGGTATTCTGGCTGCAGATGAATCCACTGGAACGATCAAGAAACGATTTGAGTCAATAGGTGCTGTATCGACGGAAGAAAACCGCCGGGATTACCGCGAGATGTTGTTCCGCACGACCGAAGCGATGGAAAATCATGTTTCCGGTGTTATCCTTTTTGATGAAACCATCCGCCAGAGCGCTGCGGATGGCACGCCCCTGGTCAAGCTGATCCAGGATGCCGGCTCTATTCCGGGGGTCAAGGTCGATGCTGGTGCCAAGGATATGGCCGGCTATCCGGGTGAAAAGGTCACTGAAGGTCTTGATGGTCTGCGGGAGCGGTTGAATGAATATCACGAATTGGGCGCCCGTTTTGCGAAGTGGCGGGCTGTCATTGATATTGCCCGCAATGGTGAAATGACGATGCCCAGCTGGGGCTGCGTTAAGGCCAATGCCCACGCGCTTGCCCGCTACGCTGCACTATGTCAGGAAGCCGGGATTGTGCCGATCGTTGAGCCGGAAGTGCTGATGGATGGTGATCACAGTGCAGGGCGTTGCTACGAAGTGACCAATTGGGCCTTGAAAACGCTTTATGCGGAACTTTTCGAAGCCAATGTTGCGCTTGAAGGTACGATCTTGAAACCAAACATGATTGTTTCGGGCAAACTGTCTTCATCACAAGCCGGTGTCGATGAAGTAGCTGAGAAAACCGTTAAATGTTTCCGTGATGCGGTGCCTGCGTCAGTGCCCGGCATCGTCTTCCTGTCAGGTGGTCAGTCGGATCAAGCTGCGAGCGCCCATCTTAATGCCATGAACGCGCAGTATAAAGACCAGATGCCATGGCAGCTCTCCTTTTCTTATGGCCGGGCCCTGCAGGCAGCTCCCTTGCAAGCCTGGGCCGGCAAGGCCGCGAACCTTCCTGCGGCACAAGCAGCGTTTGCCCACCGGGCCCGGATGAACGGCCTGGCGCAGCTTGGCGATTGGACTGAGAGCATGGAGCAAACGGCCTGAGCGCTCGAGCGTGAGGAAGCGATGCGCCTATTTCTGCTAGGAAATTGAATTGCAGCAGCGTGGAGATAATAAAATGGCACTGTCAGAGTGATGTTACACAGCTGCGTATACGTTTCAATTTTCTTTCTGGCGGCATGCACTCACTTTGAGATGGATGCCATACCCGATAAGAAGGAAGGCTTTGTGACGGTTGATGACGGTATTCGGCTTTATTATGTCGAAAAGGGGTCGGGGCCAGATGTCCTGATTGCACCGCTGGCGCTCTACCTTGAGCCACACTTACTCGAAGACTTGTCGAAAACCCGGCGCATGATCTTCTATGATCCTCGCAACCGCGGCCGCTCTGATGCCGCCGATCTTTCAAATGTTTCGCTGGATCGGCAAATCCAGGATCTGGAGGATTTGCGCGTTGAACTTGGCCTTGAACAAATGGCGTTGCTTGGATGGTCGGGGCTTGGCATGGAGATGGCTGTCTATGCGCTTCGGTATCCGGACCGTGTAACGCGTCTGATCCAGATGTCACCGGTGCCGCCTGCTGCGTCAATAATGCAGGCGTTGGGCGAGACCCATAGTGACCAGACTGACGCAGCAGCGCTTGCGGCGCTCAAAGCACGTGCCGCTGCCGGCGAATTTGATGGCGCCCCTGATGAATATTGCAGGCTTTATAATATTCTGACGGGTCCTGCTTATTTTGCCAATCCAGAACTGGCGGCATTAATTCCGGATGGTTGCCTTTATGAAAATGAATGGCCGAAAAACCTGTGGCCGTTTTTTAACGCTTATCTTGCCAGCTTAGGGGACTATGACTGGCGTGAAGATTTGAATAATCTGGCAACACCCCGCTTGATTATTCACGGTGAAGAAGACCGTATTCCGCTTGCGGGCGCCAAAGCTTGGGCGGCGGGATACAAACAAGCACGGCTCATTGTGCTCTCTCCTGCGGGACATTTTCCCTATATCGAGCAAAAACAAGCTGTTGTCGAAGCAATAGAGACTTTTCTCGATGGCGATTGGCCGCACAATGCCGTAGCAGTTGAGGCGGCGTCACTGGATATTAAGTGACGCAAAGGCGATCTTTACACGGAGAATACTTCTGTCAAATAGTAACAACATGGAACGGCGTCATTGCAGTCTTTATCTGGTCTCGCCGCCGGCAATTCCTGACCTCGATGGTTTTGCGCAGCAATACCGGCAGGTCCTTGCCGCTGCTTGTGACACTGCAGCGGCAATTGCTTGTGTGCAGTTGCGGCTGAAGGACGTGAGCGACGACGAGATCGTGCGCGCGGCAGAACAGCTGATTCCAATTGCGCACGAATTTGGCGCGGCTTTCCTGATTAATGATCGACCGGATCTTGCAAAGCAGGTGAGCGCAGACGGGGCGCATATCGGTCAATCGGATATGGCGTATGAAGCAGCGCGGGCCGTGCTCGGCAAGGATGCCTCCATCGGTGTCACCTGTCACAATTCGAGGCACCTGGCGATGGAGGCGGGCGAGGCCGGGGCTGACTATGTCGCCTTCGGGGCTTTTTATCCGACCGCAACAAAAGACGTTGTTTATCACGCCGAAGCGGAAATTTTGGCGTATTGGAGTGAGACAACGACGGTGCCAAGCGTTGCTATTGGTGGGATAACGCCGGAAAATGCAGCGCCGTTAATCGCCGCCGGCGCTGATTTCCTCGCGGTTTCTGGCAGCATCTGGGACCATCCGGACGGGGCCAAGGCAGCAATCAAAGCCTTCGCCGACGTGTTTTCGGCACAAACCGTGCATCCCTAAGTTGTTGATTAATATGCCGGTAACCTGACGCGCGCGTGAATCTGCGCTATAAGGTCTCGCTGATGAAGAGGATGAAGCACACGTGGGTCCAAAATCACCAATTAGGCTGATCCTGAGCAGTCTCGCCGGACTGGTTTTCGTGGTCGCAAGCGCCGCCGCGGTCAGCGCACATGCGGCGCAGGTTACCTCAGGTGTGCTCAATGGCGGCAGCTTGCAACCGGCCGTCGATGCCTGGCAGGCAAAAGATTATAGCACAGCTCGGAGCATCGCCGTGCCCCTGGCTGAGCAAGGCGACCCTGACGCACAATATCTGGTCGGGTTGATGTATCACAACGGGCTCGGTGGCAGTGTCGATAAAGCATCCGCGCGTCGCCTCTATGTCAAGTCCGCGATGGCCGGACACGCTTATGCGCAATATGCATTGGGTGAGCTTGCTTATATGGGAGACGGGGTCGAGCAGGATTATCACCGCGCCGCCGGCTGGTATAACAAAGCGGCTCAATCCAATCACGCGCTGGCGATGGTGCGCATGTGTTACATGTATGCCGAGGGTTTGGGCATACCCAAGGATGTCGATCGGGCATCAGAATTGTGTGACAAGTCTGCTGCCATGGGCGAAATGGCAGGACAGTATCATCTCGGCCTGCTTTATCTGACCGGCACCGGAAAACCGCTCAGCTATAATCAGGCTGCGGAATGGTTTGGCAAAGCTGCCGTCCAGGGGGATGGCGACAGCCAGTATAATCTGGCGCTGATCCTCGAGGGCGGGCTTTCAGGTGATGCCGATCCGGAACAGGCCGCATTCTGGATGGAAAAGGCGGCCGAAAACGGTGTTCTGCAGGCTTATACTTCCATGGGGCTGCTCGCCTATAATGGCCGCGGCGTGCCGCAGTCCGATCAGGTGGCGGCAAACTGGTTTCAGCGTGCTGCTGAAGCAGGTGACCCGGAAGGTCAGTTTCTCTATGCGATCGCTCTTGCCGAGGGGACGGGCCAGACACGCGATCTCGACATAGCGTATTATTGGGCCGAACGGGCTGTTGCAGCGTCGCAAGGCGAGCCAGAGGAAATCAGGGGCGAGCGGGTCGGTTTGCGCGATGAATTGCAGGAAATGATCTATACACGGCAGAATGCCGGATCTTCAACACAGATCCTGGTGCGCAACCAACCACCTGTGACTGGGTCTCAAATGATGCCGCAAGCGATGCCGGCGCCGCTGCTGCAATCACCAACGCAGCAGTCTTCCGAAGGCAAAAAGAAACGCACCTTGCGCGACTAAAATTACCGCGCGCGCCAAAAATGTTCGCGTTTGGTTCGAACATGGGTAAAGTCCGCGCATGGCTGATGTGATTCGTATATTGGGCCTCGATCCGGGCCTCAGATGTGCTGGCTGGGGTGTCATAGAGGCGAGAGCCGGGCGCCTTGCTTTTGTCGACAGCGGCACAATCCAACCGGACCCGAAGGCTTCCCTGGCGCAGCGGCTGGCCGAGCTTGCCGGCGCGCTTGAACGGCTGATTGCTGCGATGCAGCCGGATACTGCCGCCGTTGAAGAGACCTTTGTCAATGTTAATCCTCGCTCTGCTTTGATGCTGGGGCAGGCCCGCGGCATCTGCCTGGCCGCGCCGGCGATCGCTGGTCTGTCGGTCGCCGAATACCCTGCCAATACCATCAAGAAATCAGTGGTTGGCGCTGGCCATGCCGACAAGCAGCAAGTGCAGGCGATGATCCGTGTGCTGTTGCCGCGCGCAGGTGCGCAAAGCGCCGATGCGGCTGACGCGCTCGCCGTTGCCATCTGTCACGCACATCATACGGAGTTCGCGCATCGGAGGTCGGCGTGATCGGGCATCTTGAGGGAACGGTGTTCAGCGTTGGGCCCGACACGGCAATCATCGATGTTGCCGGTGTTGGCTATGAGGTGAACGCCGTGCCGCGTACGCTCGATCGGTTAACGCCCGGGCAAGCGGCATCCCTCGCGATTGATACAATGGTGCGGCAGGATTTCATCCGGCTTTATGCTTTTGCCGATGAAACCGAGCGGCAATGTTTCAGGCTTTTACAGTCGGTGCAGGGCGTTGGTGCGAAAGCCTCCCTCGCGATCCTGCAAGTATTGACGCCGGGCGCGCTACTCGATGCGATCTCGATCGAAGATCATGCGGCGATTGCCAGAGCCCAGGGGGTTGGCAAAAAGATCGCCACACGCATTGTCTCTGAACTCGCCGGCAAGGCGCCGGAGTTGATGGCGGTTGTCTCGGGCCATATAGGGCTGGCCGGGACGCTCGTTCCGGGTCCGCACGAAAACGAACCGGCAAGCGGCGGTGATGTCGGCGCCAAAGCCGACGCAGTTTCAGCGCTCGTCAATCTCGGCTATGACAGTGTTATTGCCCGTCAGGCCGTAGGCCGGATGGCAGGAAATGATCCTGCCGCGGGTCTCGAAGACCTGATCACTGCCGCGTTGAAAGAGCTGTCGCAATTATGAGCATGACGGACGAATTTGACAGAGTGATAGAGCCTGACCGCCGACCGGAGGATGCTGACGCGGCATTGCGCCCGAAGCGCCTCGATGATTTTGTCGGCCAAGCGCAAGCCAAAGATAATCTCAGAGTTTTCGTTGAGGCTGCGACCCGCCGGGGGCAGGCGCTGGACCACGTGCTTTTTCATGGGCCACCGGGGCTCGGCAAGACGACGTTGGCGCATATTGTCGCCAATGAACTCGGGGTCAATTTTCGTGCGACGTCAGGCCCGGTGATCACCAAAGCGGGCGACCTTGCAGCATTGCTCACAAATCTTGAGCCGCGTGATGTCCTGTTCATTGACGAAATACACCGCCTGACACCCGGTGTCGAAGAAATTCTCTACCCGGCGATGGAAGATTTTGAACTCGATCTCCTGATCGGCGAGGGGCCGTCAGCGCGCTCGGTCAAAATAGACCTGCCGCGCTTCACCCTGATTGGCGCGACGACGCGGTCGGGATTGTTGACCAAACCCTTGCTGGATCGGTTTGGCATTCCTATGCGCCTTGATTTTTATACGGAAGAAGAATTGGCAAGTATCGTTTCGCGCGGCGCAACAAAGCTTGAGGTGGTGATGTCAGCCGATGGCGCCCGCGAAATCGCGCGGCGCTCACGCGGCACACCTCGGGTCGCCGGTCGCCTGTTGCGACGGGTCTCGGATGTTGCCCTGGTTGAGAATTCGGCGCTGGTTGACGCCGCTGTTGCCGATCGCGCGCTCACCCGGCTCGAGGTCGACGATCTCGGCCTTGACATGCTCGACCGTCGCTATTTGCGGCTGCTGGCTGAACATTTTGGCGGCGGACCGGTTGGCGTTGAAACCATCGCTGCCTCGCTCGCTGAAGCACGCGATGCGGTAGAGGATGTGATCGAGCCGTTCTTGTTACAACAAGGACTGATCCAGCGCACACCGCGCGGTCGTATGTTGGCGTCCCGTGCTTGGTCCCATCTTGGGCTGGCATCGCCGAAGAAGCCAGCAGATGATATGTTCGGGAAGTAACCATGACTGATGCAGGCTATTCCGGCACGCCGCTGATAAAAAAACTTGGCTACAAGCCCGGGCAAAAGGCACTGTTGCTCGGCATCCCGGAGACCTTGCCGCAACTCTCGACCTATCCTGACTTTGCTTTGCGCAAGCTGGTCAAAACCTGGCGCGGCGTTTCCGGTGGTCCGTTTGATCTCGTCCATGTGTTTGAAAAGCAGGCAGAGAAACTCGAACAACACATCGTGACTTTACGAAAAGTTCTCGTGCAAAACGGGATGATCTGGGTCAGCTGGCCGAAGCAGGCATCGAAAGTGCCAACCACAGTAACAGAAGATGTTATTCGTCGTCTGGCCCTTAACAACGGCCTCGTCGATGTTAAGGTCTGCGCGGTCGATGAGATCTGGTCCGGGCTCAAACTTGTCATACCGGTCAAAGATCGCACATGAAACAGTCAAGAATATCAGTGCGCGTTTACTATGAGGACACGGATTTTTCAGGTGTCGTCTATCACGCCAACTATCTAAAATTCTTTGAGCGCGGCCGGACGGAGGCCCTGCGCGCAACTGGGATCGGCCATGCCGACTTGCTCGATGGCGAACAGCCGCTTGCATTCACGGCGCGCCGAATGTCGATCGAGTTTATTAAACCTGCGCGGATTGACGATCTGCTGGAGGTGGTGACAACGGTCAGGGAAGCCAAAGGCGCTCGAATGATTTTTGATCAGGAAATATGTTGCGGCGATGAGGTGATTGTCACAGCGGCAGTGCTTGTTGCCTGCATTACGATGCAAGGTAAGCCAACCCGGTTGCCGAAAGGTCTAATCGAGTATCTATCCGATCACTGAGCAATTTCAATCTGGAACGCCACCACGCCCTGTTCACCAGGCGTCATGGTGCCGGTATTGCATTGCCAGTGCAGCGGGCCTTCATATCCCTCAGCGCCACCGCCGGCAGGTATCACGACCGCACAGGTCATGCCAGCGGGTGGTTGGATAATAATGGCGGTGCCTGCCTTGAGGAATGAAAACGCCGGCGTGTCATCATAGATGTTCACATTCTCGAGTGACTCAGCGCCCATGGATTGAAAGCTCAGTCTGTATTGCAAAATGTCGCCCGGTTTGCCGGAATTCGTCCCGGCAAAGCCTGATCCGGTTGTGACGTTGCAGGTGCTGACGGTGATGTTGCAAACCTGCTTTATCAATGCGGCAGCACCGGCCGGTGAGACGGTGACCTGATCGCTGTTGAGCAGGGTGTTTTGCAAAGAGAGCCCGGTGAAATCGGTAACGGACTGAACATCATAGGTCAGAAAACTTCCCTCAGCTGTACCGGCAGCCACAATGACCCGCACCAGCAGACAGACAATGTCGTCCGCGACAACAACGGCCGGACCAGAGACCTGGGTCTCGCCGCTGTCAATGGTGCCGGAGCAATCTGTATCAAGATAAAAACTGGAGCCAAAAACGCCTGCAGGATTCTCGGCGAAGCTTTCGAGGGAAAAAATAACAGAGCCAGCTCCCGTCGCGGTATAGCTGTGCGGCACCAGCACAGAAGAACCATCTTCAACGGCAACTGTTCGGCTCTCGGTCAGGCGGGGTTGTGCAAGCTGGCCAAAATTGATGTTTGTGTAGCGGGTATCTGCGACAGGGGTGAATTCAACCTCACCGTCATTTATCGCAGGATTGACAAGACCCGGCAGGGGCCCCGGTGTTTCCGTCACCTGGTAATTGCTTCCGTCCGCGGCGGTCCTGATAATCACAGCCTGTCCGGCGAGGGCCTGATCAAGAGGCAGCGTGAAGAGCCCGGTGCCGTCAGTTTGAACCACAGCTTGCACGCTGCTGTCTGCGGCCAATAGGAGAGAGACATCAACGCCTGAGAGGATGCTCTCGGTTCCCTCGAGGACGCCGTTGTAGGCGCTGCCGCCACCGGCGCCGTTGTCGACAAACAGGGTACCGCTGATTGTGTATTCAGGATCCGGTCCAAGCGACAGCGTTGCTGTGTCGTCCTCTAGAGGTGCGGTCGCTTTGTTCGCCGGCGTTGAGTCAGGATCGTTAGCGTGTTGTTCAATGATTTCAGCGGTGGTTGCATAGGGATTTGTATCATAGGCGATCGCCTGCAGCGTCACGGAAACGGAACTGCTGGCAGCAAGCGGCGCAATAGCCGACCATTCGTCAGCGCCTGCATCGTAGCCGCCACCGGAAAGAACGCCCTGCAGCGTCAATCCGTCCGGCAGAAGATCGGCGACTTTAAAAAAGTCGACTGTATCCGGGCCGTCATTGGTGAGTGTAGCGGTAATCGTGAACGGCTCGCCAACAACTGGCTCGGTAACGGAAGACGTCAATGCCAGCGACAAGTCAGAATCGTTGATCCAGCGCGAATCGAAAACCTCCAGAAATACGGCTGAATCATAAACATTGTCGATCGCATCTGCGACGACCATCTTGAAATCATACGTCTCTCCCGGCGTTACCCCGAGGATGATAACTTCAAAGACATCCGTGTAGCCATCAAAAATAAAATTCGGGCCGGTCGCGTTGTCATTATAAAAAGCTGAATTGTTGGTGGGCTCACCAGGGCAGGGGTTGCCGTCATCGTTGAAACCGTTGTTCACGGTGTTGATTGAAATGGTGGAGCCGCTGCCCGGCACGACAGCGATGTTCTGCGTACCGGTTAAGTCGCCGCCGCTGATAAACAATCCGAACGCGTCGTTGAAGGTACTGCAGACATATTCCGGGTACTCTTCTGACGCGAAGGCGAAGCGCGCGAATATAGTGTTTTTGGCCGGCGTGATCTGCAGCGTCACGGAGCTGGTATCCCGGCGGGCCGCTGAGCTGATCCCGATCAGGTCAGCGTCCGGCGTATCGCCGTTATTTTGAACGTCAGAGCGGACCGTCGCAACGGTGTTGAAATTGTTGCCCCGGCCAGAGGAAATAAAAATGCCGCGATCAATGCCGACTGCGGCGGTACCACCCGAGAATGTGCCGTTCTGGCGGCCTTGCCCGAGCAGCACCGTCAGGTTTGAAATTACGATACTTTCGCCTTCAACTTCGGCTTCCATCGCGGCAGTTGTCGCGCTCTCGTCAGCACTGATTTGAGCCTCTGCAGTGGGGATGAAAGCGGCCAGCAGGCAGCATGCAAGGCCAAGACGATGAACCGCCGGAGATCTGAAGATGCTCAAATTTGGACCGACCACCGCCTCGTCCCCTGCCTGTTACGCCGTTTACTGGCTGACAATGATATCGGGGACGCTAAAAAAAACCGTTAAAATATGAGGTAAATTTAACCGTCAAATGACTATTAAATCCCTGTTATCCGGGGCTTTATGCCTGTTTCCCGCCACAAATGACGTTACTGATAGAATTCAGGTGGACACGGGTGGTTCCCGCTAAGCCGTTGAAGCCGCGCCAGGGCGCGCGAAAAAAGACGATTCGGATGCTGTCCGGTGATGGTAAATCCTGAACCGGGCGTTTAAGGTAGCCAACAATTCTGGCAGTTAAGTGAGGGGTTTCACTTCATGCAAATCGAAAATGTAAGCACTACCGCGGATGGTCAACTGGGGCTGGATTTCAGCGTCTGGGGTATGTTCATGCAGGCCGACCCGATCGTCAAAGGCGTGCTGGTCATCTTGGCAATCGCCTCAGTCTGGTCGTGGGCCGTGATGATCGACAAATCCTTCACGCTCTCCCGGCTCAAAAAACGGGCCTCCAAGTTTGAGGATCTGTTCTGGTCCGGCAAGCCACTGGATGAGCTTTATGCCAAGATCAAGGACCGTGCCGATCACCCGATGGCGAAAGTCTTTGCGGTGGCGATGGCTGAATGGGATCGCACCAAGGGCACATCAGCGAACGGACTGGTCGTCGGTGCTAAGGACCGGATCGACAAGGTTATGCACGTGACGATCAACCGGGAACTTGAACGGACCGAGAGCCAGATGAGTGTCCTCGCAACAATCGCCTCTTCCGCCGTGTTTATCGGCCTGTTCGGTACGGTTTGGGGGATCATGAACGCCTTCCAGGCGATCGCCATTCAGGGCGACACCAGCCTGATTGCCGTGGCGCCAGGTATCGCCGAAGCGCTGTTTGCCACAGCGCTTGGATTGGTGGCGGCTATCCCGGCAGTGATCGGCTATAACCGCTACTCCTCCTTGATCAATTCCTACGCCACGCGCCTGACCGGCTTTGCCGACGAGTTTTCAGCGATCCTGTCCCGCCAGCTTGACGAGAGGGCCAGGTAATGGCGATCCAGCTCAACGGCAGCAACCGGAACACCCGGCAAGGGATGCGGCCAATGGCCGAGATCAACGTGACGCCGATGGTGGATGTTATGCTCGTGCTGCTGATCATTTTCATGGTCGCTGCGCCATTGCTAACGGCGGGTGTTGAAGTTGATCTGCCGGATACTGACGCTAGGGAAATCAGTGAAGTGGTCGAGCCGTTGTCAGTGACGATTACAGACGATGGTATAATTTTCGTCCAGGAAACTGAGATTGCTTATGAAAATCTGGTGCCGCACCTTCAAGCTGTGGCGAAAGCCGGCTATGATCAACGCATTTATATCCGCGGTGACAAGGGCGCACTTTATGACGATGTCGCCAAGGTCTTTGGACGGATTAATGCAGCAGGCTTTAACCAGCTCGCGTTGGTAACGGATTAGGGAGTACTCCCTCAGTCATGCGTTTTGCGATTGTCTTTTCGGTCTTGCTGCATGTGGGTGCCTTTATGGTCGCTTACATTGCGCTGCCTGATTTTCGCAGCAATCCGCTGGTTGACATCATCGTGCCAATCGAAGTTTTGCGGGAAGCAGAAATCGACGACGAAACATCCGTTCCCGAATCAATTACTGAGCCGGAACCAGAAGAACAGCCCGTGTCAGAACCAGAACCGGCAGCCATCGAACCGGAACCGGAACTTGAGCTTGAACCTGAGCCTGAAGAAGTCGTGCCACCATTGCCGGAACCACTCATTGAGGAACAAGAACCGGTCATCGAAGAACAGCCAACACCAGAGCCGAAGCCTAAACGTGATGAGCTTGACCTTGACGCCCTTGGCAGCCTTCTGACGGATCTGGATCCTGACAAAAATGTTGCGGCACCGCGCCAAGCGCCGTCTGAAACGCCTATTGCGGAACGCAATCAAGATCGCGTTGGTCTTGGTGAAAGGTTGACGGCATCAGAGTATTCCAAAGTTCAGGCGCATTTGAGGGCCTGCTGGAACCCGCAGAGCTTTATTGGCGCACCCAATGCGGAAAAGTTACGGGTGGAAATCGAATTTAATCTCAATCGCGACGGTTCTTTACTGGGTCAGCCGCGCGTGTCTAATCAATCGCAGATAAGGTCCTCGGGAAATCGGTTTTGGCTTGTCGCAGAAAGAGAAGCTCTCAACGCCATTTTAAAATGCGAACCCTATGATTTTCTGGAACAGGACAGGTATGACGTCTGGCGAGAGTTCAAGTTCAATTTTGACCCGGGCGTGATGGCAGGATTTTAAGTCGTCAGGGGTAGCAAAAAAGACCAAGGATTGTCATGGTTCCGCCATGAAGTCGCGGTACCGGACGTAACAAGAGATGACGAGGAAAATGGTGCGATGGGTAAGAAGATAATTTCAGCAAAAATTCTGGCCATTTTGTTGTTTGCAATGTCTGGCGTTGTCAGTAACTCTAGCGCCCGGGTTGAGATTGATATCACCCAGGGCATTGCGGAGCCGTTGCCGATCGCGGTACCGACGTATCTCTCCAGCAGTCCTGAGGCCGAAGCGCTGCGTCAAAACCTGACCCGCGTGGTGATGAGTGATCTTGAGCGTTCAGGCCTATTTGCGCCGATTGATCAGCGCGCTTATGTCCAGAATCTTGAAACGATTAATGAGCGCCCGCGCTTTGCTGATTGGCGGTTGATCAATGCACAAGTGCTGATCGCTGGCGAAATTATCCCCCTTAATGATGGCCGGATCCAGGTCAACACTCGGCTTTGGGACGTTTATGGCAGCCAGCAACTCTCCTCAATAGCGTTCAAGACACCAGCAGATAACTGGCGCCGGGCGGCCCACAAGATTTCTGATTTTGTTTATCAGTCGCTGACCGGCGAAGACGGATATTTCGATACGCGGGTCGTCTACATTGCTGAATCCGGTCCAAAAGCCAATCGCACCAAGCGTTTGATGATCATGGACCAGGATGGCGCCAATCCGGTGCCGTTGACGGACGGCCTCGACTATGACGTCCTGACGCCGCGTTTCTCGCCGACCCAACAGCAGATCACCTATCTTGCGCTGTTCGATGATCGACCGGCCCAAGTCTACCTGTTCAATATTGCCACCGGCGAGCAAGAGGAAATCGGCAATTTTCGCGGCATGACCTTCGCCCCCCGGTTCACACCTGATGGTCAGCGCGTGCTGATGAGTGTCGAGCGTGGCGGCAATTCTGACATTGCTATTATGGATTTGCGCACCCGCCAGCAGCGGCTTTTGACGACCAACCCGGCGATCGACACGTCGCCGTCAATGTCGCCCAATGGTCGTTTTGTGACCTTCTCGTCGGATCGCGGTGGATCTGAGCAGATTTACACGATGAACGCCGATGGTACCAAACAAAAACGAATCACTTTTGGGAATGGGCGTTACGGGACACCGGTATGGAGCCCGCGCGGCGATTTGATTGCCTTTACGCGCCAATACAAGGGTAAATTCTATATCGGCGTGATCCGCTCAGACGGAACCGGCGAGCGCTTATTGACGGAAGCCTATCTCGACGAGGGGCCAACCTGGTCACCAAATGGCCGCGTGATCATGTTTTTCCGCGAAGATCGCCCTGGTGGGCCGGTTTCTTTGTGGTCAGTCGACCTGACCGGTCAGAATTTACGGCGGGTGCCGACGCCGGGCGAGGCGTCTGATCCAGCCTGGTCGCCGCTTTTACCCTAAAAAAAGGGCCATCCGCACCTATTTGGTGAATTTCCGGTGAAGTTTTCGCAACAAATTTCAGACGGAGATTGAAAGATAAGCTTACCGGGGGTAGTTTAGTAGGGATTGATCGGCACATGGGGAGCGGATCTAGTAAGTTCAGGGACTTGAAGGGGAAGCCGCCTTTCTGCCTGAGTTAATGGCAAGTGGAGCTCATAAGATGCAAGCGAAGAAAATTCTATTAAATGTCGGCCTGGCGGTCTGTCTGACAGCCATGGCAGCCTGCGCTTCGAAACCACCGATTGTAGAAGCGGACAAACCAATAGCGACCCGGCCTATGGCGTCGACGCCGTCCGGTCCTATTCCTGGTTCTCTCGAAGACCTAAAGTCGAACGCCGGTCACCGGGTTTATTTCGATTTAGATCAGTACACACTGACAACACAGGCCCAATCCGTTTTGCGACGGCAGGCAGCCTGGTTGAAAGAATATCCTGAAACACGCATTCGTCTGGCAGGTAACTGTGATGAGCGTGGTACACGCGAATACAACCTCGCGCTCGGCGCCCGTCGCGCAAATGCAGCAAAGGCATTTCTAGCTGCACAAGGTGTAGACCCTGCACGGATCACGACGATCTCTTACGGTAAAGAGCGCCCCATTGACCCGCGCTCCAATGACACCGCGTGGTCGAAAAACCGGAATGCGACAACCCTGCTGGTGACAACCAGCGCGGGTTCCTAAACACCGGGTTGACCCGCTTGGGATAGCTAATTCAAGTGCGTCAGCCCTGGCTGGCGCATTTTTTCTGTCTGAATTCTGCCTTAGATTTAACCCAAATCCCTGCTGGGGTATGTTAATTTTGGTGGGTGCGTAGGGCGATAAAGGAAGTTTCATCATGGTTTTGTCCAGCAAATTAAAAGCCGTTTTAGCGGTATCTGTTTTTGCTATTTGGGCGGGACCTGCCTTTGCGCAGGGCTCGGTAAAAGACCGGTTGAGCCGGCTGGAAAGTGCCGTACAGGATTTGCAGGGCGCTGTTTATTCCGTGGAGCAATCAACGGGCACTGCATCCGGCGGCAACTATTCGGATACTGATGGGTACAGCGGCGATGCAACGGTAAGGATCAGCCAGCTTGAACGTGAATTGCAAACCCTGACCGGGCGAATTGAGCAGGTTGCCTATCAGATCGAGCAGAACGCCATCCGCCTTGATACATTGACGGCGGCCATGTCGGTCGGGTCAACCTCTTCTGATACGGGGTTGATTGAAGATCAGGAAAACAGCTTCGATGCCCAGTATGGAAGAATCTCCGGGACCTCTGATTCCGATCTGGCACCGGCGACGACGGGTCCGACGGATTTGTCCGGTACAGATGCGCTCGCAGGTAGTGTTGATGACCCGTCAGTCACCGTAACGCGGATCGATTGTGCCTCCTCATTGCCAGCTGATGCCAATGGCACATATGATTATGCGTTTGATGCGCTCCTTAATGGCGATTATTTGACCGCAGAATGCGCGTTTCAGGCGTTTCTTGAGGGATACCCCGATGATGTGCGGGCGCCTGATGCCCAGTTCAGGCTTGGCGAGATTTATCTGGCAACCGGTGCCAATATTGACGCCGCAAAAGCCTTTCTCAATCATGTGAAAACCTGGCCGCGGGACGCGCGCGCTGCAGAAAGCTATCTTAAGCTCGGCACGGCCTATTCCCGCCTTGGGAAGCGGCAGGAAGCCTGCAAGATTTTTGATGTGATGCAGGCAAAATATCAAAATACGTCAACGGCGGTACGTCAACGCCTTGCCGTTGAGCGCGGGAACGCCGGTTGCTAACACCTGCGCCACTGACAAAAGCTGATACCGAGCTTATTCTACGGCCAGTACTTGAAAAAGCTCCCGATGAAATTGCCGTCGCAGTCTCGGGCGGGGCAGATTCCTTTGCCTTGCTTTGGCTCTTAAGCCAAATCAAGGGCGCCCCAAAAATTCTTGCCCTGACGGTCGATCACGGCTTGCGTACCGAAGCAGTAAACGATGCGGCAACCGTTGCCGGTTGGTGCAAAGATCACAACATCCGGCATCGGACGTTATGCTGGCGTGGCCCGAAACCAGAAACTGGCATTCAAGCCGCAGCCCGGATCGCACGCTACAGGCTGCTGGCGCAGGCATGCGAAGAGACGGGACACACCTGGCTCCTCACAGCTCACAACGCAGATGACCAGGCCGAAACAGTGTTTGCCCGGCTTGCGCGCGGCAGTGGGCCGGCAGGCCTTGCCTCGATGCGCTCATTCAGCCAAATCGCGGCCCGAGCAGGGAGACCCGTGACACTCGTCCGCCCACTGTTGGACATTGCCCGGGACCGATTACGTGCCACTGCCAGCCTAATAAAGCTGCCGTTTGTCGATGATCCGAGCAATGATGATATGACCTTTGAGCGAGTTAAAAGGCGGGCCTTTCTGGCTGCAATTGAAGCGCAGGATCTTTTGGAAAAGGCGGCACTGATGCGCCTGGCCAAGCAAATGCGCTCGGCGGTGGAATTGGCGGAAGAAGCGCTGCACCAAGACTATCGCGACGCCGGCGGGTACTTTCACGGATCAAGCTCCATTTGTTTTACCCGGGATACTTATAAAACCCTGTCGCGGGCTCGCCAGTCCCGGTTGTTGTCACGCACGATCGAGGCCGTCAGCGGCAGCCAATATCCGCCAGAGCGTGAAGGGGTCGAAAAAATTGTAGCCGGCATCTGCGCGGGACAGAAAATTCTGACGTTGGGGGGAGTGGTGGTCAGCCTCTCGCAGCGCGATTTGTTCGTCATGCGCGAGCCACACGCGCTTCTTGGCCGTGCCGATGGCAAAGTTGAGCGTTATGAGGTGCCGGTGACGGCGGGAGAACGGGTTCTGTGGGACAATCGCCTGATCGTGATAGTTCCTGAAAACACCCCGGAAGGGGCGGCTCTTGCGCCAATCGGCTTGGCGCAGTCTGGGCCCAAGGATGCTGCCCTGCTCGCCAGCAGCCTGCCGGGCCTGTGGTATAAAACTGACCTGGTCGCTGTACCTGGTTACGCAAAAAAAATGTTGTCTCCTGCCGCCGCGCCTTGGAACACGAGGGCAAGTACCCTAGATATGAGGTTGCTGATAGAAGAACGATTTAATCGCCGGGTCATCCGTTTTTGAGATTTTACAGCAAGGTTACCGTAAGGTTTCCCTGCGAAGATGGCCGCTGGCACTGAACACAGGACTTTTTCATGAACGGACGTAACTGGCTTATCTGGGGCGTAATGCTGATCCTACTGCTGCTAATGGTGCAGTATATTAGCTCCACCGGCACCAGCACCAGCACCACACAGCTGACATATTCTCAATTTGTCGAGATGATCGCCAGCGGCGAAATCCAGGAAGCTGTGATTGATGGCGAGAAAGTTACTGGCAAGCTTGCGAACGGCAACCCCTATCTCGTTGCGGTACCCCTCGAAGCCAACGTGGCAGATCGTCTGGCGGATGCCGGCGTTGATACGACAATCAAACCGGAAGAGGAATTACCGCTTCTTCTTGCGGTCATTTTCCAGTTGCTGCCATTTATAATTCTGCTCGGGATCATCTTTTTCGCCATGCGACAAATGCAAGGCGGCGGCGGCAAAGCCATGGGCTTTGGCAAGTCGCGCGCAAAGTTGCTGACCGAGCGGCATGGCCGGATCACGTTTGATGATGTTGCCGGGATCGACGAGGCCAAGGAAGAACTTGAAGAAATCGTCGACTACCTGAAAGACCCGATGCGCTTTCAGCGGCTGGGCGGAAAAATTCCGAAAGGTGCGCTGCTTGTCGGCCCGCCAGGAACGGGTAAAACATTGCTCGCCCGCGCGATCGCCGGTGAAGCGAACGTGCCATTCTTCACGATTTCAGGCTCGGATTTTGTCGAAATGTTCGTCGGCGTTGGAGCCTCCCGCGTCCGTGATATGTTTGAGCAGGCAAAAAAAAATGCCCCGTGTATTATCTTTATCGACGAGATTGACGCAGTCGGCCGCTCCCGCGGCGCCGGACTTGGCGGTGGTAATGATGAGCGCGAGCAGACCCTGAACCAGCTTCTGGTCGAGATGGATGGGTTTGAAACCAATGAAGGCATCATTCTGATTGCCGCAACGAACCGTCCGGATGTCCTCGATCCGGCATTGTTGCGCCCCGGCCGTTTCGACCGTCAGGTTGTTGTGCCAAATCCCGATCTGGTTGGCCGTGAAAAAATTCTTGGCGTTCATATCAAAAAAGTACCACTTGGCCCGGATGTGAAAATCCGCACCATCGCCCGGGGTACACCAGGATTTTCTGGCGCTGACCTTGCCAATCTGGTGAATGAAGCAGCGCTTCTCGCGGCCCGGCGCAACAAACGCCTGGTGACAAATAAAGAATTTGAAGACGCTAAAGACAAGATCATGATGGGCGCCGAACGCCGGTCGATGGTTATGGACGAGAAAGAAAAACGTAACACGGCCTATCACGAAGCCGGTCACGCGCTGGTGGCGCTGACGGTGCCTGAGTCTGATCCGGTCCACAAAGCGACGATCATTCCGCGCGGCCGGGCACTCGGTCTCGTTATGCAACTACCTGAGCGTGACAAGTACTCCATGAACTATGTTCAGATGACCTCGCGCCTTGCCATCATGATGGGGGGCCGCGTCGCGGAAGAACTGAAATTTGGCAAGGATCAGGTTACATCGGGTGCTGCCTCAGACATCGAGCAGGCGACCAAGCTCGCCCGTCGAATGATTACTCAATGGGGCTATTCCGAGGAGCTTGGTTTTGTCGCCTATGGTGAGAATCAGGATGAAGTGTTTCTTGGTCACTCGGTTTCCCGGACCCAGAATGTATCGGAGCAAACGGCGCAGAAAATTGATTCTGAAGTAAAACGTCTGGTTGATGAAGGTTACGCTGAGGCGAAACGCATTCTGACTGAGCGGCGGGAAGAATGGGAGCGTCTTTCACAGGGGCTGCTGGAATTTGAAACCCTGACGGGTGAAGAGATTAAAGCGCTCCTGCGAGGCGAGAAAATCGTTCGGGAAGATTTCGATGAAAACCAGGCCGAGCCGCCATCTTCCGTGCCAACAGCAGGCGCGCACACAGGCGAAGCGCCCGATGCTGAACCGCAGAGCGCATAATAGATGTCTTTCTTGCCGTCCTCTCCCGTCTCCGTCTTCTTGGCGACGGCGCGGGCAGAGGAGGCAAAAAATTTTTACGCGGATGTCCTCGGCCTGACATTGCGAGAGGATACCCCGTTTGCGGTTGTGTTCGATCTGCACGGTGCAGAACTCAGAATTTCCAAAGTGCCCGAATTCAAACCGTTCCCCTGGACCGTACTCGACTGGCAAGTGCCTGACATAACTGATGCGATGAGCGATCTGGCCAAAAAAAAGGTCGAGTTCGCGCGTTTTGGCGGTATCGAACAGGACGAAAACGGTATCTGGACCACACCCGACGGCGCCGCAAAAATTGCCTGGTTTAAAGACCCGGACGGCAATGTCCTGTCGGTGTCCGAGCGCAAAGATCCCTGCTAGGTAGAGGGTGATGGGGTATATGTGACTTTCAAAATTATGGGCATTGTCAATGTGACGCCGGATTCTTTTTCCGACGGCGGCGAATTTCTGTCCACCAATAAAGCTGTTGCGCACGCGTTTCTGCAGGCTGATTTAGGCGCCGATATTCTTGATATTGGTGGTGAGTCAACAAGACCGGGTGCGGAAGAAGTGCCCGCTGCGGAAGAATATGCTCGTGTCATCCCTGTTATCGAGGCGTTGGCGGGTCGGACTGACAAATTGATTTCGATCGATACGCGCAAACCGGAAATCGCGGAAGCTGCAAAAAAAGCCGGCGCCCATATCTGGAACGATGTCTCTGCGCTGACATTTACAGATGAAAGCCTGGCAACCGCCAAACGTCTGAACATGCCAGTAGTGTTGATGCATGCGCAAGGCAGCCCACAAACCATGCAGAATGATCCACACTACAGCGATGTTGTGCAGGACGTGAAACTGTGGCTCGCTCGGCGTATCCATGCGTGTGAAAAAAAAGGCATCCCGCGTGAAAAACTGATCATCGATCCGGGCATCGGTTTTGGCAAAAGCCTTGATCATAATCTGGCGCTTCTGAACGGCTTTGGCGAGTTTCGGGACCTCGGATGTCCGGTTATGCTTGGGGCATCGCGTAAGCGCTTCATTTCGATGCTGGATGACGGCGCCGGCGCGGATGAACGCCTGGGCGGCTCCATTGCGGCCGTGTTGGCAGGGGCTGCCCGGGGTGTATCGATCTTCCGGGTCCATGAAGTCGCTGAATCGCGGCAGGCGCTGGCCACATATTCGGCAATAAAAAGTGTTAACCAATGATTGGACCAAATGTGCTATTCGACTGTCCGGCATACCAAGCGCTGGCAACCTGGCGGTAAGGAGTAAGTTTCATGCGCGGTGATGACGTGAACAGGACGGAACGCGAGATTTTTGGCACTGACGGGGTGCGCGGCATGGCAAACGCTGGCGCGATGACGCCGGCCAATATTCTGCGGCTTGGTATGGCTGCTGGCCGTGTATTCAGACGCGGCGAGCACCGGCACCGGGTCGTGATTGGCAAAGATACAAGGCTGTCTGGATACATGATTGAACCGGCGCTGACCGCTGGGTTTACTGCCGCCGGGATGGATGTCTTCCTTCTTGGTCCGTTGCCGACGCCGGCGATGGCGATGTTGACCCGATCGCTCCGGGCTGATCTGGGGGTCATGATCTCTGCCTCTCATAATCCGTACCATGATAATGGGTTGAAGTTTTTTGGCCCGGACGGATACAAGTTATCTGATATGGTGGAACTGGAAATCGAACGGCTGATGGCTGATGGACCGGACATAGGTCTCGCGCCATCGGCCGATCTTGGCCGGGCAAAACGGATTGACGATGCCGGTGCGCGCTACATTGAATTTGCTAAAACCACTTTTCCGCGCGGACTGTCGCTTGACGGTATGCGCATCGTCCTCGATTGTGCCAACGGCGCCGGATATAAAGTCGCCCCCACGGTTTTGTGGGAATTGGGCGCGGATGTAAAAACCATCGGCGTGGAGCCGAACGGTTTCAACATAAACCGTGGCATTGGCTCGACCGCTCCCAAGCAAATGAGTGACGCGGTTCTCGAATACAGAGCCGATATTGGGATTGCCCTTGATGGAGACGCGGACCGTGTTGTGATTTCGGATGAAAAAGGCCGGGTCATTGATGGCGATCAGATTATGGCGACCATTGCCGAAGCGTGGCGTGCAGATGGTCGCTTGCGCGGCGGCGGTGTCGTCTCAACAATCATGGCCAATTTGGGCTTTGAGCAGCATCTTGCCGCTATGAAGCTGAACCTTATACGAACTAAAGTGGGTGACCGCTACGTCGTAGAAGCTATGCGCGAGAAACATATCAACATGGGTGGCGAGCCGTCTGGTCATATCATCCTCAGCGATTATGCGCGCACCGGAGACGGGCTGGTGACTGCGCTGCAGGTTCTCGCGGGGATTGCAGCTGGGTCGAAACCGACTAGCGAGGTTTGTCACAGGTTTACACCTTATCCGAGCGTTCTTGAAAATGTCCGCTATGCCAAAGGCGAACCACTGGCAGCGCCTTCTGTGATAAAAGCGATCAAGAATGGTGAGGCTGCCTTTAACGGCAAGGGCCGTGTCGTTATCCGTAAATCCGGCACTGAACCAGTTATTCGTGTGATGGCCGAGGGCGAAGATGAAGCGCTGGTAAAACGGGTGGTCGGTGACATTGTCCGTGAACTCGAAGCCGTTTGCTGAACCCTGCCGCTAAAGTATTCAGAAAAGACGAAACTTCGTGGTTCAATGGCTGAGACGGTGTCGATATTGCTGGATGTTGATCTGAGCTGGTAGTAATACCCGAAATAAGCAAGGGAGCTCTATGGTACGCTATTGTGATACTAGCACTGCCGATTTCCAAACTGATGCTGACCTTGGGAAAACGAAATGAAAGGTCGTGTCCTGATCATCGCTGGATCTGACCCTTCAGGCGGGGCAGGGATTCAGGCTGATATCAAGACGGTAACGGCGCTTGGTGGTTACGCCATGACCGCTGTCACAGCCGTCACCGTGCAAAACACGAGGGGCGTCTTTGGGGTTCACCAGATACCCGCCGACATTATCGCTGATCAAATCCGGGTCGCTCTTGCAGATATCGGGGCGGACGTGATCAAAGTCGGCATGATTGGTGATCTTGCGGCCGCTGAAGTGATTGAAGCCGCCTTAAAGAGAAACCTGGATATTCCGGTTGTTCTCGATCCGGTATTGGTCGCCACCAGCGGTGATAGACTAGCAAAGGACGGTGTTGCGCTCTTTGTCAAAGACCAGCTGATACCGATCAGCACCGTGCTGACACCCAACCTGCCCGAGGCTGAAACCCTGTCCGGCGTCACAATAACTGACGGCGTCTCCCGGGATGCGGCCGCCCGAGGCTTGCTCCGGCAGGGCGCCAAAGCCGTTCTCCTGAAAGGTGGTCATGCTCAAGGGAAAATTGTCGAAGATCTGTTGTTCACAGAAAACGATCGGGAAATATTCTCATCGCCGCGCCTTAAGACAACCAGCACTCACGGTACGGGTTGCACCCTGGCATCCGCTGTTGCTATCAGTCTAGCGCAAGGCCTCGGCGTGAAAGCGTCAGTTAGGGCTGGCATCGCATATACGCAAGGGGCCATCAGGACGGCCCCAGGGTTTGGCGTAGGTTACGGACCACTAAACCATTGTCACCGCCTGACATAAAAAACCCCGGCACAAGACCGGGGTTTTCCGCCACAAAGCTGATTTGTCCTAGTTGAAGCTCGCCTTCAGCTCAACACCATATACCGGTGGCTCATTTACGAAGCCGGTGAGGTTGTTGAAGTCAATCGCGCCGCGCAGGGACTGGTCATCGAAGATGTTCCGTCCAAAGACAGCAAATTCGAGGTCACCTTCAGGGTTAGTGACACCGACACGCAAGCCCACTTCGAGCAATCCATCGCTTTGGAATTCTGCGCTCTCGTAGAGAAGGAAGTTCTTTTCGCTCTCATAGGCAACATCCGTAAACATGAACAGCTCGCCGCCGCCGTCGCGATCATGCGAGAACCTGGCGGTGACATTTGCTATCCACTCAGGTGAATGCGGCAGTGTGTTACCATTGATCGAGACAAGGCCTGCTGGGATAGAAGGATCAACTGTGCTGTCGGGATCAAGAACAGTACATCCGCCGCCACAGGGCTGGATGAACAGGTTAGGGTCTTTGATTTCGGTACTGTTGTAGCTAAGGCCGCCCGTGAAGAAGGCGTTCGGTGTAGGTGCCCAACGTCCGTCGAACTCGAACCCGTAGCCTTCAGTTTTGTCGGCATTAACGAGCTGGTTGAAGTTGGCGCCGCCGCCAACCGCTGTCAGCTGCTGATCAGAGAGTTCATAGAAAAATCCGGTCAGGCTGTAGGAGCCTTTTCCTTCGTCAAAGTTGCCTTTGACCCCAGCTTCATAGGAGATCACTTCTTCTGTGTCGGCTTTGGTTATGACATCGCCGAACAGCAGGCGACCCTGGAACGATGGCGCGCGGTGTGCGGTCGCGATCCGCCCAAAGACGCTCGTATCCTCGTCCACTTCATAGGTGGCGCTAATATCCCAGCTGACAAAGTCATCATCGCTGGATTGATCAGCGGGCAGGGCGACGTCAGGGACACCAAGGAAGGCCAGCGGCGATTGAACACGTTGGGCCGAGAAGTCTTTCTTGTCGCTGGAATAGCGCAGACCACCCTGCAAGGTAAGCTGATCGCTGGCTTCATAATTTACATTACCGAACAAGGCCCACGCTTCTGTGTTTTGTGACTGGAATGCGTAGCCATCTTGTGGGTTGCCGGGTGCAAGGGACTCGAAATTGAAGCTGTCGATCGCCAGATCTTCATCGAAATAGAAAAAGCCCAGAATGTAGTCGATTGGCCCAAGGTCGTTGGAGGCGAACCGAATTTCCTGTGTAAACTGTTCAAGCTTCGGCAGGCCGTCAGCACTTTCCGCGTCGAATGGAATTGGCGCTGGCACATCGTTGCCAATAAATGAAGCGCCGAAACCGCCATCGATGTCACCACGGGAAAAGAACTCAACATCTTTAAACCCGGTGACAGAAGTCAGCGTGTGTGTGTCCAGATCATAATCGAATGTTGCTGTCGCACCGTATCCACGGGTCTTTTGCTTGTTTACCCCGTCATAATTCACCTGATCCCTCGAAAACGCTGGAACAATATTATTCGTACCCGGTTGTACGAGATTAGCGCGGAACAGACGGGCAGTGCCATCGTTACCCCAACCATGGACGTTGAACAGAGCGTTCAATGGTCCTTCGTTGTCGTAAAGTAACAGCGCGCGCCAGCCAAAATCGATGTAGCCGCCCAGATCGCTTTCTGGACCAGCGGACTGATTGTTGACCCAGTCATCGCGGTGGTTGAGAACGCCGGATAAGCGCATCGCCCAGTCATCGTTTAGGGGTCCGCTAATCGCTGCTTCGGTTGCGGTGGTGTTATATTTTGCCCATGACACATTGGCATAAGCCTCAAATTCTTCTGTCGGCCGGGCCGATGCTACTTTAACCACACCAGCCGGTGTGTTGCGGCCAAACAGTGTGCCTTGCGGGCCGCGTAGAACTTCAACCTGATCAATGTCAAAAAGAGGCAGGCCCTTCATGACCGGGTTTTCCAGGACAACATCGTCATAGACAAAAGAGACCGGTTGCGAACCATTTAGGTCGAAGTCCGTGTTGCCAAGGCCGCGGATATAAAACCGCGGGAAGGTGCGTCCGAATGATGATTCGATCTGCAGGCTTGGGACCCGCCCAGACAGGAAGCGGATATCTGCGCCGGCTGATTTCAGGACATCGAGTTTTTCGCCGCCTACTGTTGCAACAGATATCGGCACGTCCTTGATATCTTCTGTGCGCTTCTGTGCGGTGACAGTAATGATATCGAGAGGCCCGTCTCCTTGTGCCGCCGCAACAGCGGGCAGGCTTAGAGCAAAAGCGCTGGCTGTGCACAGCAGAGCATTGAGGCCTTGTCGGCGAGAAACAGATTTTTTCATGATGTTACCTTGTCAGTTTGTCGTTCGCTGTTATCGGGCGCCTTATGGCGCGCCGAACTTTTTTTTAAAATGTTATGCGAGACGTCTTATAGAGCCGATTGTTTTGAATTACTGTCACCCAAGCGCAACACTCATCGTGAAGCGCCAGGTCGGTTTTATCGTTTGAAAAAGCCAAACAAAATCAATGCTCAGGAATGCTGATACCTTTCAGGCTGGTTGTCTTTTTTTGCTGAGCGGTGCGTTACCATGTCTTGATGCAGCTTCGTTATTGCCTTGCTGCCTGTAGATTTGCACAAACAAGGGACCAGTCCGTGGATGAGGCAGGCAAAGCCTGCGAAGATCATCGAAAATCCAAACCTGGACGCTTGCGCCAGATGCTCGGAATAGCTTTCGTCAACTGTTGCTGGGTGCTCCAGAAATACTTTTTTCAACATCGGTTTCTTCCAGGTCGAGGGCAAAGTTACGAGGTCTTCTAAAACAGCAGTTTAGATTTTCTATTGTGAAATAATTTCACAGAATATGCCATATGGCGTAAGAACATGCAATAAATTCACACCCGGAAGGTGAATATGGAAAAAATTGATGAGTTTGATCGAAAAATACTCAATCTGCTCCAGATTGATTCGAGCCTGAGTGTGGTTGAGGTCGGTGAACAGGTCGGTTTGTCACACAATGCCTGCTGGCGCCGGATCAAACGGCTCCAGGAAGCAGGCATCGTCGCCGCGCGCGTGGCCCTTCTCGATCGTGCCAGGGTTGGGCTGTCGGTAACGGTTTTTGTTTTTATACGAACGAGTAATCACGATGATAAATGGCTGGCGACGTTCTCAAAAGGCATAAAATCAATGCCAGAAGTCGCCGAATTTCACCGGCTGAGCGGCAACATCGACTATATTCTGAAGCTGCATGTCAGGGATATTGCCGATTATGATCGGGTGTATAAAAAACTGATCCGCATAGCGCCTTTAAGTGATGTCAGTTCAAGCTTTTCAATGGAAGAGATCAAATGGACGACGGCGCTGCCGCTGTGATCAGGTTAGGGGAGGCCCCCGCCGGCAGTCAAAGGGTAGGAATACCGGCAGGGGCAGATATATGACAAACCTGATTAGTGTCTCACCACAACGATGCGCTTGTTGTGGTTGCCATATCTGTAGTGCAGGCGAGCCTTTCGGTCATGATAAAAGTCGATAGACGAAGGACGCGCGGCGTGAATGCCGCGGCGGTAGGCCGGGCCCTGCCATACAAAGGCGCTTGCCGGGCAGTAGGTCCTGGCTTCGTCGCGGGCATTTTCTCTGCGATCTGCATAATCCTCAATGACATCGCGCGGCCCGCGATCATATGCCTCATCAATGCGCGACCCGATTCGATCGCGTCTGTCTTCCACAAGATCCGGGCAGCGTTCGGGGTTGAAGGCCCAATAGCCAGGCATCGGCGCGCCGGCATTGGCTGATCCGAAGGCGCACAGTCCAGTAACTGTCAATATACTGAATAGTACAGTTTTCATATCCGTTTTGTCCTTTCCTGAACAATGCCCCCAGGCATGCTGGAACAGGCAGGCGCGATGCTCCGTTGTGCTCTGTCTCTAAAACGCAAAGGCAGGCGGAAACCCGTCGCTTGGTGATGAACAAATTGCGTAAACGCTAAGACCAACGGCAAGAAGTGCTGGCTACGGGAGAACCGCGGTGGGTTGACGAACAGGCGGTTTGCAGTGGGGTCTATTTACCGATCTGCTTGTTCACCGTGTTCTTGAAAAAATTGCTGTAGGGCGGTGTAAGGAGGCTTGGCGGCAGCCATTTCGGCATGACCAGGACGCTGCGCTCGTGGGAGAATTCCTTGAACCCGCGCTCGCCATGATAAGCACCATAACCCGACTTGCCGACGCCCCCGAACGGGATATCCTCGATTGAAACATGCAAGACGGTGCCGTTGATACACGCTCCGCCCGAGGTTGTTTTCTCAAGCACGGCCTCAGCCGCTTTCTCACTGCCGGAATAGGCATAAAGCGCCAATGGGTGATCACGGCTGGTCACATAATCGACCGCTTCCTCGGTCGAACCGACTTCGACAATCGGCAGGACCGGTCCAAAAATTTCCTCCTGCATCACGCGTGAATCTGCCGGTGGGTTCAGGACCACCGTGGGTGTGACTTTGCGTTTGTCTTCCATCTTGCCATGATCAGACGCTGCCTGACGAACCTCGCCGCCCTTCTTTTGTGCTTCGTCGATCATGTCATTCATCCTGACGTAATGCCGGTCTGAGATGATGCTGGTATAATCATCATTATCCGCCATACCCGGATAGAAATCTTCCACTGCTTTCAGGATGGCATCCGCATAAGCCTCGCTCTTGCCCGCCGGGACCAGCAGATAATCTGGCGCCACGCATGTTTGTCCGGCATTGTAGAACTTGCCCATGGCGACCGTCTGCGCGGATTTTTCAATATCCGCGTCCTCGAGCATGATCGCCGGTGATTTGCCACCCAGTTCCAGCGTCACTGGTGTCAAGTTCTTTGCAGCCGCCATTGCGACAAGACGGCCGACCTGCGTCGAGCCGGTATAGAAAATATGATCAAAGGGTAGGTTGGAGAACGCTTTGCCAAGTTCCGGCCCGCCGGTCACAACGGCGATCTGTGTTTCGTCAAATTCTTTGGCGAACATCTGTTTCATGAATTCAGACGTGTAAGGTGTAATTTCTGACGGTTTCAACATCGCAACATTGCCAGCAGCGAGTGCAGTGGTAAGGGGTACAACCGCGAGCTGGAACGGATAGTTCCACGGCGAAATCACACCGACGACACCCTTTGGCTCATAGCGGACATAAGTCTTGCCGGGGATTGACGAGCGGTTCCACATGCGTTTTTTCGCCGCCCAATCATCAAGATGTTTGCGGATCGCCCGTGCATTGGCAACTGACAACGCAACTTCTGCCGACAGAGACTCCATTGGTGAACGCGAACCGAAGTCCTTCGTTATCGCAGCGACAATTTCTTCCCTGTGGCTGGCGAACAGTGTCTCCAGTCGCTTCAGCGTCGCCTTGCGTTCCTTGATGCTTGGTACGCTGGCAAACGAAAACGCTGCCTTTTGCTTGTCAAATACTGCTTGCAAATGATCGAGGGAAGTAGCAACTGAGCCGTCCATTGTGCTCTCCTTGGCGTTGCGCGGGAGGCCTTCGAGGCATCCGCGATAAGTTCAGGTCCACTGAAGCTGACGATGTCTTAACACACACAAGGGCGCTTTGGCACTGGCAAAAGCAGTCAAGGGCAGTTACGTAGCGCTTTATTCTGCGATTTTTTTTAACCGTGGCAACGGTGCGAAATTGCCTGGTTTGTTGGACTGTTTAGCGCCCATTGCCTCCATCACTTCCGATTGTTGGAGCATCGAGGCATTCCACAGTCCGATATAGTCGAGCGTATCCGCCGTTGTGTGATCGCGCGCGTAGGTGACGATGTTTTTCAGACCGTATATCGCCATCGGTGCCTTGTCCGCGATCGCGCGCGCCGTCGCCATGACACCGTCAAGCATCGCTTCATGGCCGTCGTAGACGTGATTGACCAGACCATAACTTTTTGCTTCGTCTGCGGACATTTTTCGGCCAGTATAGGCAAGTTCACGGACGATACCTTCGGGCAGCAAGTTCAATATGCGCGGGAAAGTTCCCACATCGGCTGTCATGCCGATCATGATTTCATAAATCGTGAAGTACGCGTCGGATGTGCAGTAGCGCATATCGCAAGCCGTCACCATGTCGACACCGCCTCCGATGCAGCCCCCCTGGATCGCGGCGATCACCGGCGCGCGGGTGCGTTCAAGCGCGGTGAAACAATCCTGCATGCGTTTAACTTTGTGGTAGAACCCAAGCCCTTTTGTCGCCTCGCGATGAGTTTCGTTGGCAACATCCGCATTCGTTGTCACCTGGGCAAAGGAGGCAAGGTCCAATCCGGCCGTAAAGTGCGGGCCAGTTGAGGAGAGCACGATGACACGCGCATCGCCGCTTTTGTCGATTTCATCAACTGCCTCCGGCAATTCGTCCCAGAATTCGAGGATCATGGAATTGCGCTTTTCCGGTCTCGACAGCTTGATATGAGCAACGCCGTTGTCTGATGAAATATCGAAACATTGATAGGCCATGAGCGGTCTCCGCAAAGTAGTATTTCGTTACGCTCAAGAATGGCCTAAGCCTGTTGGACAGACAACGGGCAAGCGCAGTCATGACAATCGATCTCACCACACACTGGCCTGCGCTCATTTGTGCGATTGCGGCCGCGGGGCTTGTCTGGGCCGAGATGACCGGCGCCAGAAAGGGCCAGTGGCTATTCAAACCTCTCGCGGCGGGCATGTTTGTCCTGCAGGCGACGGTGCTCGGTGCGCTGGACAGCGCCTATGGCATGACAATCCTCGCGGCCTTGGTCTTTTGTGCGGTCGGGGATGTCTTGTTGATCCCGCGTGACAAACAAAAAATGTTTCTGGCGGGTATGGCCGCCTTCGCCCTTGGGCATCTTGCCTATATCGTTGCCTTCGCAATGAGTGATATCGAGTTATCTCGGGCCTTTTTGCGGCTCGCAGCGCTCATCGTCTTTGTTGGGTTCGGTGCCTTTGCCTGGCTTCGGCGTCATGTGCCGCAGGAGATGCAGATCCCTGTGACCTTGTACACGTTCATCATCGTGGCGATGGTTGTTTCGGCAGCTTGTGCTGTATACTCTGGCGCGCCGCAGATCATTTTGTGGGCAGCGATTATGTTTGCCATATCGGACATGGCGGTTGCGCGTGACCGCTTCATCAAGCGCGAGGCCGCCAATGCTGCGCTAATCACACCATTATACTTCGGCGCTCAGATATTGTTTGCGATGTCAGTCTGAGGTTGAGCGCGTCAAAATCAGCATCCGCGCATCATGATCGTTCCGGGCATTCCTGGTAATGCGGCCTGCTTCTTTTTGCGCCCATCCGGCGCGGTCGAACGCCGGAAACCGTGTCTCACCTTCAATATTCGCGTCTACTTCGGTAAGATAGATCCTGCTGATGAGCGACATGGCGGCCGCATAAATCGCGCCGCCCCCGATGACACAGATTTCCTCTGCGCCTCTTGCAATCGCAAAAGCCTCGGCAATGGCGATAGCATCCTCAACGCTCTGCGCGACTGTAACATCCGGTTGGCTGAAATCCGCGTTCCGTGTAACGACGATATTGTCCCTGCCGGGCAAGGCTTTGCCGATTGACTGAAACGTTTTCCGTCCCATAATGATCGGTTTGCGCATAGTCACTTGCTTGAACCATTTAAGGTCGTCGGAAAGTATCCAAGGTAATGTGCCATCCTTGCCGATTACGCGGGTCTTTGCCATCGCCACAACAATCGCAAGGGGGATATTGGTTTGGCGTTCAATCATATCGCAATCGGCGCCTTGATTGACGGGTGCGCCTCATAGCCTTCGATCGCGATGTCCTCAAACCGGAATGCGAACAAATCGGTCACACCGGGATTAAGCTGGAGCGTCGGCAAGGGCAGCGGCTCCCGGACCAATTGGGTCTCCGCCTGTTCGAGGTGGTTGAGGTAGAGATGGGCGTCGCCGAGCGTGTGAACGAAATCACCAACCCCAAGCCCCGTTGCTTGCGCAATCATCTGTGTCAGCAAGGCATAAGACGCAATGTTAAATGGAATGCCGAGAAAAATATCGCCTGAGCGCTGATACAACTGACACGAGAGCTTGTCCTCTGCGACGTAAAACTGGAACAGGCAGTGACACGGGGCGAGCGCCATTTCCTCAAGCTGTGCGGCATTCCAGGCGCTGACCACGAGCCGCCGCGAGTCCGGGTTCGTGCGTATCTCATCAAGCAGCCAAGACACCTGATCGACCGTCCCGCCCTTGTGAGATGGCCAGGAGCGCCACTGCGCTCCATATACAGGGCCAAGATCGCCGTTTTCGTCGGCCCATTCATCCCAAATAGAAACGCCGTTTTCGCGCAGATATTTTACGTTGGTATCGCCGGTGAGGAACCATAATAGCTCGTGAATAATGGATTTCAGATGCAGTTTTTTGGTGGTGACAAGCGGAAACCCGGCAGACAGGTCGAACCGCATCTGATGGCCGAAAACGGAACGCGTGCCGGTGCCCGTCCGGTCCGCTTTTTCGGTACCCTCATTGAGGGCCAGGGCGAGAAGATCCAGATATTGTTTCATGCTTATCCATTTGCAGGGATTCGTGTGATAAACGGGAGAGGAAGGATATGCAACCAGTTGCCGGTACCGGTTTCGGTTGATTGTCCCGGCGGATCGCGTATTGCTTGGCGGTGCACTAATTTGCATAAATCGGTAATACGCAAGGAAGGTTCTATGCCCCGTTTCGCCGCCGGTGTTGTTCATTTCCAGAACAAGATCTATCCGCAGAAGAAAGAGCTGTTTGAAAGACTGTCCGAGGAACAGACGCCAGAAGCGCTGTTCATCACCTGCTCCGATGCGCGGGTTGAAACCGCCATGATCACGCAAACAGATCCCGGCGATCTATTCATTTGTCGCAATGCTGGCAACATAGTTCCACCGCATACGGAACAGACGGGCGGCATCACCGCCACGATTGAGTTTGCGGTTGCCAACCTGAAAGTGCCGCATATCGTTATCTGCGGGCACACTCAATGCGGTGCCATGGAGGGGGCCATGAATCCAGAAGGGCTCGACAAGTTACCCCATGTAAAAAAATGGCTTGGTTTTACAAAGGCGGCGGTTGATGTTGTCGCTGAAATTGGCTCGGGCAAAAGCAAGGCTGAGAAAATGCGCATGCTCCTTGAGCAGAACGTTATCTTGCAGTTGCAGCACCTGAAGACCCATCCTAGCGTTGCGGCACGTATCGCGGCAGGCGCGTTGTGTCTGCACGGTTGGATTTACGATATCAAAACCGGCGCTGTGCAGGCGTTTGATGAAGCGACGAACAAGTTCATCGCCGTTGATGAGCGCTATTCCGAGGAAGTCGACAGGGCGAGCGCCAAAGGAAAGTAACCTCAGCGCGTTAGGTCGCCCCCATCACAGCCTTTGTTTCGAGATATTCCTCAAAGCCGTCGCGGCCCCATTCGCGGCCATTGCCGGACTGTTTATAGCCACCAAAAGGCGCATCGAGGTCGGTCGACGCGCCATTGACGTGGACCATGCCCGTGCGAAGCTGCGCTGCTACTTTTTTGATCCGGGCAGGGTCACCCCCAGAGATGTAACCCGAAAGACCGTATACAGTGTCATTGGCAATCTCGACGGCCTCCGCCTCGGTTTCATAGGCCAGGATGCATAAGACCGGGCCGAAGATTTCTTCCCGGGCAATGGTCATGTCGTTCGAGACATCAGCAAACACCGTTGGCCTAACATAATAGCCGTGATCAAGTTGATCTGGCCGGCCGGCCCCGCCGGCAGCGAGGGTTGCACCCTCGGCGATACCAACTTCGATCAAGGATTGAATACGTTTCCACTGTGCTCCCGAGACAACCGGACCCATCGCCGTTCCTTCTGACTGCGGGTCCGCAACCTGGACAGCATTCGCAGCAGCCGTCGCCGCTTCTACCGCCTCCGCCATGCGGGTAGCTGGCACCAGCATTCGTGATGGTGCGTTGCAGTTCTGACCGGCATTGATGGTCATCTGGTTGACGCCGCCGGCAATGGCTTTTGCAAAGCCATCCGTATCCAAATCATCGAGAATGATATTTGCCGACTTGCCACCGAGTTCTTGGGCAACGCGTTTGACCGTTGACGCGGCAGCTTGTGCCACCTTAATGCCAGCTCTGGTCGAACCCGTGAACGACACCATATCAATATCTGGATGGGCTGAGATCGCAGCGCCAACGCTCGCGCCGTCGCCATGGACCATATTGACGACGCCCGGTGGAATGTCCGCCTCGTGAATGACTTGCATCAAAATGTCGGCAGAGATCGGAGAGACTTCGGACGGCTTCCAGACGACGGTGCAACCGGTGGCTAGGGCCGGGGCCAGTTTGCAGGCGATCTGGTTCATCGGCCAATTCCACGGCGTGATGAAACCACAAACGCCGACCGGTTCTTTTGAGATCTGCGTGGTGCCGCGGGTTTCTTCAAAGGGATAATTTTCGAGGGTCTTGAGGGCAGTGGCAAAATGCCCGAGCCCAACGGCAGCATGGGCCGCCTTCGCCAGCCAGGCTGGCGATCCCATTTCAAGGGTGATGGCATTAGCGATATCGCCCATCCGTGCCTGATAAGCAGCGATCACTCTATCAAGCAGAGCCATGCGTTCTGCACGGCTGGTTTGGGAGAAGGCCGGGAAGGCGCGTCTTGCCGCTGTGACCGCCATATCGATGTCCGAAGCGTCGCCGAGCGAGAGGAGCGCGCATGCCTCCTCCGTTGCCGGATTGATAACATCCATGGTTTGGTGACCATCAGCTGCGAGCCACCGACCATCGATATAAAATCTGTTCAAGTTTTGCATGTTCTTCTCCCAGAGTGATGGTAGCTTTTTAGATCACTGACAAGGGCCGAGCAAACACAGGCAGCAACGCGGGCGCGCATCAACAACGCGCAGAACAGCCATTAAGATTGTGACAAAATCAGGCGTCTTCGGACAGGACACCTTTTTCTTGCAGAAAAGTGCGCAATTCGCCCGATTCAAACATTTCGCGAATGATGTCGCAACCGCCAACAAATTCACCTTTTACATAGAGTTGTGGCACCGTCGGCCAGTCGGAAAATTCCTTGATGCCTTGGCGCAAATCGTCGCTTGCGAGCACATTGTCCGAGCCAAATTCAACGCCGAGATAGTCGAGCACCTGACACACCGTCGAAGAAAACCCACATTGCGGGAATTGCGGCGTGCCTTTCATGAAAAGCATCACCGGGTTAGCGTCGATTTTGGTCTGAATGTCGGCTTTGGTGTCGGACATCATGAAGTTCCTTTTACTCGCACTATGATAGCTAGGTCTCTTGGCCGCGAAAATCAACTGTCTCCCGCCAGTGTTGTCAGCCTTGTGAGCAGATCAGGGGTCAGTGGGCGCTGCGCTGCAGCGGCGTTGGCCGCCAGGTGCGCTGATTTGGTCGTCGTTGTGATCGCAACATCGATATGCGGGTTCGCCAGCGTAAAAGCGAGGGCAAGTTCGCCGGCGCACCATCCGGGCTCTTGATGCAGCCATTTGGCAGCTCGGGCGCGCTGTAGCTCTCTGGGGTTTTTCGTGGCAGCGCGAGCAAGATACCAGACATCGGGCAGTGATCTTGGGACCATAAAGTCTCGCCGGTACAACCCTTGCGCCAATGGTGCGATTGCGACAACGCGCTGCCCGTGTGCTTTTGCTGTGGCGAAGGTGGCATCGTGCTGGCGGGAGAAAATATTATAAGCACCCATCAAAACGTCAATTTCGGACTTGCCGACGACCCCTGCGAGACCGGGACCTTCGCCACAAACCCCGATCGCGTTGATCAGCCCTTCTGTTTTCAACTGCATCAGAACTGGCAGCGAAGATGCGAGAGATGCGTGATCCGGGCCATGCAGATAGAGAACATCGAGCGCGTCGACAGCCAGGCGGGTGAGGCTGGTCGAGACATCTTGCCGGATGGTGGTTTCCGAAAAGTCCTTGACCAGGGAGCCGCGCGGTTTTTTTTGGGTTCCGGTTTTGGAGGTTACCCGGAGGGTTTTACGGACCCCGCTGGGCAGGGATTTCAGCGCACGGCCAAGCCGGCGCTCCGCTTCCCCGTCGCAATAAAAATTGCCGGTGTCGAATTCGCGATGCCCCAGGTCAATCGCCTCATGAATGAGCCTGATGGCCTGCTTTTCACTGAACCAGCGCATCCCCCAGGCACCAGAACAGCCAAAGCCCAGTTTCATTGGGTCTGCCATTTGCTTTGCGCCTGGCAATGTCAGAGGATCGACTGGCCGGTTTTTGTCCAGTCGGCCATGAAGGCGTCCAGTCCTTTTTCGGTCAGCGGATGGCTCAACAGCTCATTGAAAATCTTTGGCGGGATGGTCGCGACATCAGCACCGGCGAGCGCTGCCTGTTCAACATGCTCTTGTGTGCGGATCGAGGCCGCGAGGATTTCTGTTTCGTAGCCGTGCACGTCATACAAAGCCCTGATGTCGTGGATTAACTCCATACCGTCAACTCCGGTGTCATCAAGGCGGCCAATGAATGGCGAGATAAATGTCGCGCCAGACTTAGCGGCGAGCCATGCCTGTGCAACTGAAAAACACAGCGTAACATTCGTCTGAATCTCTTCGGCAGAGAGCGCCGCGCAGGTTTTAAGGCCATCCCAGGTGAGCGGTACCTTGATCACAACATTGTCAGCAATCTCAGCAAGTGCCAACGCTTCTGCTAGCATGGTCTCGTGCTCTATAGACGCAACTTCGGCGGAAACCGGCCCCGGGGTCATCTCACAAATTTCGGCGATCACTTCCTTGAAGTCGCGTCCCGATTTGGCAATCAGCGAGGGATTCGTCGTGCAGCCGTCCACCAGACCCGTGTCAAAAGCGGATTTCAACTCGTCAGTGTCGGCAGTGTCGATAAAAATGTACATAAATAGCCCCTCATGTGGCGATGTTGAGAAGTCGGCGTTTTTCGTAGTGTGTCATCAACAACAACTCAACAGTGAAGTGAAGACTATGTTAGAGCGAAGCACAAAAATTCTTGCAGCAACGGCAGCCCTGGCGATTGGGGCAACTTTTGTCCTCCCAGAGACCACGTCGGCGGGTGATCGTATGGTCTATGCCGAGACTGAAACCTCAACGGTGCAGCCGATGGTCCTGACCATGGATGCCTCGAACAGCAGCTACACTGTTGCCCCGGTTATCGTGGACGGCAAAGTGAAATTTGTGTCGACTGTAAACTAGCTGATCGCAAGAGCCGCGATATCGGCTCGCAATTCCGGAAGACCTGTAGACTTCACACTTGATGTGGCACGCTGGAACGGAAAAGCTGCCGGTCGATTTGCGAGGCTCGCCGCGGTTTTCTTTTCCAACATCACCATTTCTGCCGGTTTTATTTTGTCGGCTTTGGTGAAGACAATCTGGTAGGGGACGGCCGCAACGTCGAGCATGTCCATTATCGCCTGATCCGTATCCTTCAGACCGTGACGTGCGTCGATCAGCATACAGACGCGCCGCAGATTGACACGGCCGCGCAGGTAATCGTTGATCAGACCAGTCCAGGCAGCAACATCTGTCTTTGAGGCGCGGGCGTAACCATAACCCGGCAGGTCGACGAGGCGCAGCGTCCCGCCAAGGTCAAAGAAGTTTAATTCACGGGTGCGACCAGGCGTGTTGGACGTACGCGCAAGAGCCTTGCGTCCTGTGATGGCATTAACCAGAGAGGATTTGCCAACGTTTGAGCGGCCAGCAAAGGCGACTTCCACCCTGTCAGGGGGCGGCAAGGTTTCCATACTGACAACACCGAGCATGAAATCGCACGGCCCAGCAAACAGTTTGCGTGCTGCTTCCAGAAGTTCCGGTGCGTGTTCCTCGGGTGACAACATCCACTCTATTCTGCGGGTTTCTTTTCGGCGTCTGTTCCGCTGTCATCGGATGCCGGCTTATCGTCTTTCGAACGCTTATCGGGCTTGCCAAAGAGACTGCCACTGGCATTATCGTTTGCCGTATCAGCATCTGGTTTTTTTCGACTGAACGTCTCTTTGATATTGCCGATAAGGTCAACGTCGCTGCCATGTTTTTTCATAATGTAATACTGTTGAACAACGCCGAGGAAGGTATTCCAGAACCAGTACAGGACGAGACCGGCAGCAAATGGCGACATGATGAACATGAAGATAAGCGGCATGAAGGCAAACACCTGTGCCTGAACAGGGTCAGCGGGCGGCGGGTTGAGCCGCATCTGCACCCACATGGTCGCCCCCATCATCAGCGGCAGGAGACCAATCCCGAGCACGATGCCAATGACCGGAACCGATGAAGGGTCCCAGGGGAGCAGACCGAACAGATTGAAAATCTTGGCCGGATCTGCAGCGGAAAGGTCCTGAATGTAAAGGAAGCCCTCGTGCCGTGTTTCGATTGTGACAAAGAGTGTTTTGTACAAAGCATAAAAGACTGGCATCTGCACCAGCATGGGCAGGCAGCCTGCGAGCGGATTAATGTTGTGCTTTTTGTAAAGCGCCATCATTTCCTGCTGCTGTTTCATTTTGTCGTCAGTGTAGCGTTCTCGAATCTTCGTCATTTCCGGCGCGACGTTGCGCATATTGGCCATTGAGGCGTAACTTTTGTTGGCCAAAGGAAACAGGATCAGCTTGACCACGATCGTTAGCAGCAAAATGGCGACACCATAATTGCCGGTCAGGCCGGCGAAGAAACTCATTAGCCAAAAGATAGGACGGGTAAGGAAGAAAAAATTACCCCAGTCCACGGCCTTATCGAAATCCTGAATACCAAGACCACCATCGGCGACCGGTTTCTGGTAGGATTTCAATAAGCTGACCTGTTTGGCACCGCCGAAGACGTAAGCGGTCGTGTTGAAGCTTTCTCCTTGTGCCAGTGTCGTGCTGTCCCCGCGGTAGAGAGCGTTGAAGAAGGGTTTTTCTTTCGTTGTTTTGCTTTCGTAACCAAGTTCCGCTTTATAGGGCAGGGTTTGTTCCGGAATTACCGCGGAGAGCCAGTTCTTGCTTGTCAGGCCGATCCAGCCGCCGGTGCCTTCTTCGAGGATCTCTTTCTTTTTATAGACGTTGTTGTACTTCCGTTCATGCAATGTTGTGCCAATGACGCCTACTGGCCCTTCATGTAGGATCATGAAATTTTTGAGGTCCGGCCGCATGCCGCGTTGTACAGTTACGCCGTAAGGAGCAATGATCACCGGATCTGCGGCGTTGTTGATGACACTTTGTTCAACTGTGAACATGTAGTTTTCATCGACGCTGATCTTCATTCGATAATCAAGGCCTGCAGTTAAACGCGTCAACGTCACCGGTGTATCGATCGTAAGACGCGCACCCTCTGGCGCGCTCCACGCCTCTTTGCGACCGTCACCCGAACTCGTCAGAAGACCGGTCTGTGCATAATGACCAAATTCCGTTTCGCGTGGGCTGAACAGCGTCACGATAGGGCTATCGTCTGGCAGCTCTTCCCGATATTTTTTTAGCATCAGGTCATCAAATCGGGCACCTTGAAGGTTGATCGACCCCGTTAGCGAAGGGGTATCAATCGGTACGCGCCCGGCTGAATTTTCCAAGGCCGCTTCGCGCGATACAAAATCTTCGGAGACCGCAAGATCGGCGCCCAGGTCGCCAACGACCGAATCAGCTTGTTCGGTCGTCTGTTGCTGCGCCGCTTGCTGCTGCTGTTTCAGCGCTTCTTTCTGCGGCCCCAGGATAAAAGCATCCCAGCCGATGAACACCATCAAGGAAAGAGCGATGGCGAGAATAATATTTCGATCCATAACGGAAAATTGTCCTGTTTGGCCGGTTTGCCGGCCTGCGTGAGTTTACTTTTTTTGCCCTTGTTGGCGGTCGTTGGGCCAAGAAAGGGCCTGTTTCAGATCGTCAAGCATGACGGCGTAGGGGATCTTCAGCGACGCCTGCCGTGCTACCAGCACATAGTCATATCCGACCTTCCCATAAAGAGGTAGCAGCGATTTAATACAGGATCGCAGGCGCCTTTTTATGCGATTGCGGCAGACAGCGTTACCCATTTTTTTTGTCACAATCATGCCGTAACGCGTATTTTGGTTCGATTCAGCGCAATCCGGGGCAGGCGCTGCCTGAAGCAGAAATGCCGGGGTGGAGCGATAGTAACCCCCGTGTCTTTCGGGGTGCCTTATACGCAAAAAATCCGCCCTCGATTTTAAGGAGCGGATTGGCTGCGCATCCAGATGCGGCTTGGTTTGGGCCATTTAACCTTCTGGCGTTAGGGTCCGCTCAGGCAGACAGCTTTTTACGGCCCTTGGCGCGGCGTGCAGCAAGGATCTTACGGCCACCAACAGTTGCTTTGCGGGCACGAAATCCATGACGTCTCTTGCGGACGAGCCGACTTGGCTGATAAGTTCTTTTCATCGGAGGAGCCTCTCAGGCGATAATATGCGTTTGGAAGGGGCGGGCTTACGACAGTGGGTTTCTAGCGTCAAGTGTTCCATCTCCCGAAAAAGGTGGAATCAGCCATAGATACTCACGTAAAGCTGACGAAATTGTGTGTTCTGACTAGCGTATCTGTGACACCCATCAGGGATGAAATGGGTTATGGAGTGCTCCTATCAAGTTGACCGCGGCGAGAGTGATCTGGCCGCACCGGACAAAGTGTTTTACAAATCAATGTGCGGTTGAGCACAGGAGGGAATTTATGACGACGAGTACTACAGCAGTAGACCGGAAGAGCGCGTGTAAGGCGTTTTTTACGGCTCTGGCGGCTTCGGCAGCCCTGATTTCATTTCAACTACCCGCATCTGCAGCGGATTTTTCATCATACTCGGGGACAAATACCAAGACGATTGATCATGTAGTCTGGAGTGATTTCCTGACGAAATATGTGCGTCCGGCAGACAGCGGTATCAACCTCGTTGCCTATAGTGAGGTCACTGGTGAGGACAAGCAGGCGCTTAAGGAATACATTGACAGCCTGGCAGCGATAGATCCGACTGAGCTGACCGAAGATGAAGCTTTTGCCTATTGGGTCAACCTTTATAACGCGGTCACAATTGATGTTGTGCTCGACAATTATCCGGTCAATTCGATCAAGGATATCCGTTCGGGCTTTAGAGCTGGCCCCTGGAAAATGAAGCTCGTCGAGGTCAAAGGCGATGAACTTTCCCTCGATAACATTGAACACGATATTTTGCGGGAATTTTTCGAAGAACCGCGCGTCCACTATGCTGTGAATTGCGCCTCTATCGGCTGTCCGAATCTGGCGATGGAGGCTTATTCCGGCCCGACCCTGGATGATCAACTTGATCGTGCAGCGTATGCGTATGTCAACGATCCGCGCGGCGTGACCGTTAAAGACAACGGCGATGTAGTGCTTTCCAACATATACAAGTGGTTCAAAGTGGATTTCGGTTCATCACCGACACAGATCCTTGCTCATATAAGGCGGTATGCAGACGATGATCTGCGCGCTCAACTGACTGCTATAACGAAAATTAGCGGGTATGAATATGACTGGAACCTGAACGACGCAAATTAGGTGTCGTTCAGAACCAGCCCCGTTGAATAGAGAAAGAATTTATCATGAATACGACACCGCAGGGCACGCCCGGATCGTCCGGCGCGCCTGATCCTGAAAAAAAAGATCAGCTCGTAACTGAAACCGAAGAATCGCTCAAAACCGAACCGGCATTGCATGTCGCAAGCAACGCAGCGGCGCCGGAGACCCCGCCGCAGAAGAAAAACTTGCTGGTCCGGCTCGCGCCGGTCGGCGTTATCGTCGTGGCGTTGATGTTATTCTTTGTGTTCGATCTTGATCGGTTCTTCAATTTCGACCTGATCAGTGAAAACAAAGAGGCTCTGGACAGCTGGATTAGCGCAAACACCTTACTGGCTGTTTTGCTGTTCGCCGCGGCTTACGCAGGTGCGGTTGCGATATCTTTTCCCGGCGCGACGATATTCACTGTCGCGGGCGGATTTCTCCTCGGACTTTGGAAAGGCACGATCGGCGTCGTCATCGGTGCGACGATCGGTGCTGTGATCATCTTTATGATGGCCAAAACGGTTTTTGGCGATTCTCTCCGGTCAAAGGCGGGCGGTTTCGTCAAGAAAATGGAACAGGGTTTTCGCGAGGATGAGTTGAGTTATATGTTCCTCCTGCGCCTGGTCCCTGCATTTCCGTTTTTCGCGGTCAACATTGCTGCCGGGGTTCTTGGGGTGAAGCTGCGAAACTACTTTATTGGCACGTTTTTAGGTATTATTCCGGGAACCTTCGTATACGTGTCGATAGGTAATGCGATAGCAGAGGGCGCAGCGTCAATCGATGATACAAGCTTGCTCTCTGTCTTTTCAAAACCATCTGTCCTTCTTCCCTTTGTCGGCCTCGCCTTGCTTGGGTTGATGCCCATCGTTATCAAACGGGTCACCGGGAAAAAATCTGCGCTGGCGGATACTACATCCAACTAAAAGAGAAATAATCATGACAAAGAATGTATCAGCCGATATTTGTATTATCGGCGCGGGCTCCGGCGGCTTGTCGCTTGCAGCCGGCGCGGCGCAACTTGGCAAAAAAGTTGTTTTGCTTGAGAAAGGCAAAATGGGTGGCGACTGCCTTAACTATGGCTGTGTCCCTTCCAAAGCGCTTCTGGCAGCAGGTAAAACCGCGCAAATCATGCGCGATGCAGATAAATATGGCGTCCAGGGAATCGAACCGAGTGTTGATTTCAAAAAAGTTCACGACCATGTCCACCGCGTGATCGCGGCCATTGAACCCAATGACAGCCAGGAGCGGTTTGAAGGGTTTGGCGTCACCGTGATCCGTGAGGCTGGTCGCTTTATTAGCAAAAACGAAGTCCAGGCGGGTGATACAATCATCAAGGCAAAATTCATTGTCGTGTGTACAGGCTCGTCACCTTTTGTGCCGCCGATCAGCGGTCTGCAGGATGTACCTTTTCTGACAAATGAAATTATTTTTGATCAAACCGAACTGCCGGGCCATTTGGTCATAATCGGGGGCGGCCCAATAGGCCTTGAAATGGCACAGGCGCATCGCCGGTTAGGGGCTGATGTAACAGTTCTCGAAGGCGCAATGATCTTGCCGAAGGATGATCAGGAACTCGTCGACGTTGTTCGCGAGAACATCGTCAAAGAAGGCGTCAATCTGATTGAAGGCGCTATGGTTGCGTCAGTTTCCGGTTCAGCCGGGGCGATCACCGTCAATTACGAACAAGATGGCAAAGCGCAGTCGGTTCAGGGCACGCATCTGCTAGTCGCCACCGGGCGCAAAGCCAATCTCGACGGACTTGATCTCGAAAAAGCCGGCGTTGAATACGCACGCCGGGGCATCAAAGTGGACAACCGTCTGCGGACAACCAACAAGCGTATATACGCCTCCGGAGATGTTGCAGGCGGTCGTCAGTTCACCCACGTTGCCGGGTACCATTCCGGGATCCTCGTTCAGAACATGCTTTTCAAAGTGCCCGCCAAAAATGCCGAACACAACGCGCCATGGGTGACATATGTCGACCCCGAGCTTGCGCATGTCGGTCTCAACGAAGAGATGGCGAAAGCGGCAGGCGTTAAATATTCCGTAGCCAGATGGGAGTTTGAGGAGAATGACCGGGCGCAAGCGGAACATGCGACAAACGGTATCGTCAAAGCCATTATCGGCAAAGCTGGCAAAATTCTCGGATGCTCGATCGTTGGCAAAAATGCCGGTGACTTGATCAATCCATGGGCACTCGCTGTCGCGAATGGCCTCAAAATAAGAGCTTTCACCAATATGATCGCACCTTATCCGACTTTGGGTGAGGTCAACAAACGGGTTGCCGGCGCTTACTACACACCAACCCTGTTCTCTGATCGAACAAGGTTTGTTATTAAACTTCTGTCGACCTTTGACTGATCTTCAGAGTAAAAAGGGACATGACTGAGGAGGGTAACAAGGGGTTTTGGCGAAACCTCAGGATGCGCCGGCAGACATTGCCGGTCCAGCTTCTGCTGATGACAATTTTGTTCGTCATCATCGCTGAGATCCTGCTTTTTATTCCGTCGGTTGCCAAGTTTCGCTATGACTGGCTGGCTGAGCGGATTGAGCGGGCCTATCTGGCGTCTCTGGCATTTGAGGTCGCGCCGGAGAACATGGTCGACGATGAGACCGTTCGTCAGCTTTTTTCAACGGCGGAAATACTTGGTGTACGTCTCGAGGTAGAAGGGCGCAGCCAGCTTGTCCTTGGGCCGGACATCATGACCAAACCGGGGCTTGAATTCCGGCAAATCGATCTGCGGGAGCGGAACAACATCGTTTATGTTCGTGATGCGCTTTTTAATATATTTTCTGTAGACAATGCCTATCTTTTGGTGATGGGCAATCCGGATGCAGCACCCAATGTGGCAATTGAGCTGTTCCTCGAAAAAGCACCCTTACAAAGAGCGCTGTGGCGATTCAGCGCTGGTGTACTGGCGCTTTCCATTGCAATTGCGGCTTTTGTTGCCGCCGGCATTTACCTCGTCATCATGAACATGTTTATGCGGCCGATGATTGAACTTACCGCCAATATGGCGAGGTTTCAGGAACAACCGGAAGACCAGGCGCGGCTCATGCGCCCGTCCGGCCGGCAGGATGAGTTGGGCGAAGCCGAACAGGTACTGGCGTCAATGCAAAACGAAATTCGGTCAGCCCTCAGCCAGAAAGCACGCCTCGCAACCCTTGGTGAAGGCGTGGCAAAAATCAATCATGATCTTCGCAATGTTCTAGCGAGTGCCGTCCTCATGTCTGATCGTCTTGCAAAAAGTGAAGACCCGCGAGTACAAAAGCTCAGTCCACGTTTGATTAAGGCGCTGAACAAAGCCGTCGCGCTGTGCAAGGCGACACTTGACTATGGTCGGGCCGACATAACGGAAATTACAGAAGTGAATATGTTTGATCTGGTTGAGGAGGCAAGTGAAGGTCTCAGTCATTTCTCCGAAGGTGATACGCCGGTTCGGTTTGTGAACAATGTTTCTCCCGACGTGTTTGTACAGGGCGATCGCACCCAGCTATTCAGGGCATTGTTCAACCTTGCGCGCAATGCCGCAGAAGTTTTGTCAGGAACTAGCACCAAAAATCCGGTGATCAGATTTAGGTCCGAAGAGACTGCCGACAGTTTGACGATCGATGTTGAAGATAATGGCCCCGGGGTTCCAGAAGAAGCGCAGGCCAGCTTGTTTGTGCCGTTCAAGGGATCCAAACGGCAGGGTGGTTCAGGCCTGGGCCTGGCGATCGTAGCGGAGACAATACGCGCTCATGGCGGCGAAGTCCGGTTGGCAAAAACGGGAGCAGAGGGCACGGTGTTCCGGATTACCTTGCCGGTTACTTTTGCCTAATTTTCTGGATCCCATCGCGCCACGATGAAGCTCCGGGAGCGACAGTTGGATGGCTAGTGTTAAGCCAAATCGGGCCGCAATTGAAGCTCCCGTGTGCGCCGGGGAATAACCCCAAACTCCGTCAAATGAGATTTGTCGGGAAGAAAATACCGACGATAATCATGGTACCGTGGACAGGCCAGCTATCAAGAGCACCGTGCGCGTTGATGGGAGAGGCAAGCAAAACAAATGCGATGCAAATCGCAATGCAAAACGACTTGTTTGTTCATGTTGCAACAATGAACTATTCGACCGTCCCGGTCCCAAACGTCCCTTCTCGCCGTTTATCAACACCGCCTTCAATCCCTTCAGGGGTCACGACAAACCCGTGAACGCCGCTGGTAAGGTCCGTTTTTCTGATTTCATGACCGAGTGCCTTAAGCCCCTCAAGGCGTATTTCATCAAGACGGGCATCTTCAACCAGCACGCCGCCGCGTGGCACAACCACATTCGGCTGGTCTATGGCGTCCTGCAGGGACATCTCCCAATCAATCAAGGCGACCAGTGTTTTCGCCACATAGCCGATAATGGCCGGGCCGCCTGGTGAGCCGAGGGCCGCATAAACCGTCCCGTCTTCATTGAAAATGATCGCAGGGCTCATCGAAGAGCGGGGCCGTTTCCCGGGAGCCGGTGCGTTGACAACAGGCTTGCCGTCGCGAACAGGCAAGAAAGAGAAGTCCGTTAGCTGATTATTGAGGATCATGCCACCAGCCATAAGATGACTGCCGAATGGGAACTCTACCGACGTCGTCATTGAGACAACGCGGCCATCTGCATCAATAATAGAGAAGTGACTGGTTGATGGCGGCTCAGGCGATGCATCCTTGCCAAGGTTTTTCTCCGTCTCCCCGATATAAGAAAGCGGATCACCGGCCGTCACCTCAATTGAAGACCTGTCTTCCTTGATCAGCGTTGCCCGGTCCTTTATGTAGGCGGGGTTTAGGAGGGAAGAAATGACATCTTCAGCGGTAAAGCTCGTCTCCTTAGAAGCATCGATATCGCCCAAAAAGATATTTCTGTCAGCGTAGGCAAGCCGACTCGCCTCGAGCAGCAGATGCCAGGCCTGCGCAGACGCGGGCACCTTGCTGGCAAAATCAGTCTGTTCGAGGAGCATCAGTATTTGCAAGACTGTGACGCCGCCGGAGCTTGGTGGGGGCATCGAGCAGATGGTTTTTGTCCGGTAGGGCGCACAAACGGGTTCGCGCTTGATTGGCTGATAGTTCAAAAAGTCATCAAGTGTCATGGTGGCCGCGCCAGCCTCGGCATTGACCGCTAGCGCGATTTCCTCAGCAACCGGACCAGCATAAAAAACCGCAGGGCCCTTTTCGACAAGATACTCAAGCGTCGTCACGTAAGCGGGATTTCTCAGAACATGCCCGACGGGCCATGGTTCGCCATCGTCGTTGAGAAAATAGGCAGCGGCGCGCTTTTTTTGCGCGAGCCGCCCCTGTGTCGCCATCCGTGTAATGCTGTTGTGCAGCCGCGGTGTCACCTGGAACCCGTCGCGCGCATGGCTGAGGGCAGGTGCGACGAGGGTTTCCATCGGCAGGCGCCCGTGCTCTTCATGCGCCATTGCCAGCATTGCAACAACGCCCGGCACACCAACCGAGCGCCCACCGGTTACTGCGTCATAAAAAGGCATCGCCGTGCCATCATCATTAAGGAACATGTCTTTTGAGGCGCTTGCCGGGGCTATTTCGCGGCCGTCATAAGCAACAACGCCGCTGGTTACCGGATCGTGATAGAGCATGAATGCGCCGCCAGCGAAACCAGATGATTGCGGTTCAACAAGACCAAGGACAGCCTGCACCGCAATTGCCGCATCGACCGCGCTGCCCCCCTGGGCCAGAATATCAAGCCCGGCCTGTGTCGCCAGCGGGTGCGCCGCTGCCACTGCATAAGTCTTTTCGGGTTCGCCGTCGCTAGCTATTTCGGGGGCGGGCTGTTTACCACAGGCCGCAGCAAAAAGGACAAGACAGGTAATCATCGAAATGCGCGACATGGCTGGTCCTTTCACGGGACAACAGGGTAAAGTCTCATTCAATCTACACACGCTATGGCCTGATCGGCAAATCCGGCGATCACCACAACCGACTTGGAGCGCGCATGCCGAAAACTGTCAAAACTGGTCCGGGTCCAAACAACGCCATCACCGATGTTGACGGCATTCAGGTAGGTCAGGCGGTGGATGAGAAAGCGGTGACCGGCGTCACCGTTATTGTGCCTGACCCGCCTTGTGTTTGCGGCGTAGATATCAGAGGCGGTGGCCCCGGCACGCGGGAGACGGGGGCGTTGTTACCGGATACACTGGTCGACCGGATTGACGCCTTGGTACTGGCAGGGGGCTCAGTTTACGGGCTTGCCGCCGCAGAAGGCGTGACGGTTGTTATGGGGGCCGAAGGACGTGGCTTTTCACTGGTGCCACGGGACGGAGTGCCGGTGTCGCCGATCGTGCCGGCTGCTATTTTATATGACCTTGCGAATGGCGGCGACAAGAATTGGGGCGAGAGCCCGCCTTATATCCGCCTCGGTAAGGAAGCGCTTGCCGCCGTCGGAGATGAAATCGCTGTTGGCCGGGCCGGCGCCGGATATGGCGCCGGCGCTGGTGCCTACGCCGGCGGCCTCGGCACGGCGTCCTACATAACCACGGACGGCTGGCAGATCGGGGCGATTGCCGCCGTCAACAGTTTCGGCTCGCCTTATATGCCGGGCAGCCTCTGTTTCTGGGCCTGGCCATATGAGTTGAACGGCGAGTTTGGCAATCGCCGGCCGGCCGGAGATGTTGCGCCCGCCCAGGAATTTCCGCCGGATACAAAACTCGGCTCAGCGACTGCCCGCACCAACACGACGATCTGTGCCGTGGCTGTTAACGCTAAACTCAGCAAGGCCCAAGCAAAGCGGCTCGCCATTATGGCTCAAGACGGGCTCGCCCGGGCGATCCGCCCGGTCCATGCACCGACCGACGGGGACGTTGTCTTCGCGCTTGGCACCGGTGTCAAAGAACTGCCGGATCCGCAGCTTCTCACCCTGACGCGGCTTGGGTCAATTGCCGCCGATTGCCTTGCAAGAGCCATTGCGCGCGGTGTTTACGGCGCAGAAAACGATGGCTGAATCTCCTTGCAATCACGGTGCGATTGGGCTTTAAACCGCGTTCTGCAACACGATATTTGCATCAGGCACCCGTAGCTCAGCTGGATAGAGCACTAGACTACGAATCTAGGGGTCGGGAGTTCGAATCTCTCCGGGTGTGCCATTTTTCAGAAATTAGCTCCGCCAGCGGAGGGTTGTCGGCTGGATGGGGTTGACGAAGGTTTGACCTGAAGTCTGGGCGTCATCCCAGATTTTTTTGAGCCGAAAATACCACTTCGCCTGTGTGTCGGCGTCGTTGATCAGCATCAGCCGTGGATCGAACTGTAACCCCTGTTTTTGCAGCATCACTATTTCATGGTCCTGCCGAAGGAAGGCGCGGCCGAGGGGGGCGAGGAATACTTTCATCAGACTGTAAATCGGATTGGTCCAATAAAAAGTCTGCGTCACTTCAGTGGATTCATCGTCCAATGGCGTCACAGTCGTCAGCCCAAGGATTTTATGCTTCCCAACCGTGATAAGCTCTGTGCGAATGCCGGGCAGGCGAAAGGTGATTTCGGTGGTCGGCTTGCCGCCAAGGATTTTGTAGCCCGCCGAGTTAGAGGAGGGTTTGTGGGCGACCATCGTAAAGCCAAGGTCTGTTGGCGCAAACACCTTTGCTTTTTCGTGGATTGAGCTTTCCGAGCGCCACCACCAAGCTTTGTGGACGAAGGGACCATGCGCCGGATCCATCAGGCCGATCACGGCGTGATCAACGTGGCAGTCGAATGTCAGTTGATCGCGCATGCGTGGGCGCGCGTCTTTATCAATACCTGGCAAAACCGGTGCCGGCGTTTCTGGCGCAGGCGTGTCCATGCCAGGCCGCATTTCTTCCTGCGGCATGTAAATCCAGATCAGCCCTTGGCGTTCAGTCAGGTGATAACGCTGGACACGGATCTTTTCGATATCGATTTCTTGTCCTGGTACGAGAGACGGGATCGCGGCGCAGCGCCCGTCCGCGCCAAAGCGCCAACCATGATAAGGACACTCGACCTGATCAGAGGTAACCGTTTCGCCGACCGCGCTGTCGCCTGGCGCCAATAGCCGGCCCGCGGATAAGAGGACGCCGCGATGCGGACAGAGGTCTTTCAATGCAAAGGCCTCACCTGATTTGGTGCGGCCAAACAGGACCGGCTCTCCCAGCAGTTTTTTGTGCACTAGCTTGCCCGCAGTCACGTCACGGCTCGACAGTGCGAAATACCAGATATTACGCAAAAACATTTTTGCTCCCTGTTCTTGGTGCAAACACTTAAAATGAAGGCAGAGATAAGCGCAGCTGTGGTTTTAGCGCAAGCGTGGCGGCTTGCCGGGGAATTGATGTGAGGTGAGATCAAACGCTGTCTGCCGACAACACGTCATGTGTAGGCTCGCCAAAAAAAAGCAGGGCACGATGGCCCTGCTTTTTAAGCTTTTGTTTGGGCGTTGTTATTGACGGCCGAAGCGTTTGTTTCTCTGGTTTTCATCGCGATTGCGACTTTCCTGCAGCGCGTTCTTCGCGTTCACGGCGATCCCGTTGCCGATTTTCGGCACATTGTTATAGCCTGCATCCATGGTGTTGACGTCGTAGAAGTACGCGCCGCCCCAGCCATTGTCTTCGAAGATATTGTCATCACGGATATATCCGTTTGCGCGAATTATCTTGACCCCGTTGCCATAGTTACGGGCAATTTTGTTCAGGCTCAACATCACTTCCTTGGCGCCCTTGTCGAGCAGGATCCCGTCATTGAAGTTGTTGAGGATCTTGTTGCCAACGATCGTTGCGTCACCTTCACCATTATATTTGATGCCGATGCCGTTGAGTTCGATCAAATTGCCTGTGGCTTGGACACCGGAGGCGCTGGTCAAATGGATACCCAGGGAGTTGTTTTCGGTGATCTTGTTATCAACCAGCGTTGTGCGGTCCCATAGCGGATGTTGCTGGGCCACCCGAATGCCTTCCATGCCGCCACGGATGGTATTTTTTTCTAGAAATGCCGTGCCGCCTTGAATATCGACCATCACACCGTTGTAGAATACCTGTGTGTCAGGCTGCTGCATGCTACGGTTCATGTAGCCTTGGTTCAGGTAGCTGTCTGCGATTTCGTTGTTCGCATATTCGGTCAGGCTCGACCCCCGGAAGTCTGCATTGTAGCGGTCAACGAGCCCGCTAACAGTGGACTCTTTCATCGTAAAGACGCCGCCTTTTACCGAGATGCACGGCTCGTTCGTGAAGTACTCGCGGTTGGCGACTTTGCCTGCCCGAGCGGCTTCTGATTCCGTGCGGCTGCTGGCAACCACCATCTCGACGGTCGTGAATTCGATATTCGAGATCAGCGCGTGGTCGCTGTCATTTTCAGGTTGGTAGGTGAGGCAGGGTGATGTGCCATCTTTCGGTGCAATCCGGACCCGCAGGCCAGGGCCACGGTCACCTTGCAAGCTCACGGGTTTATCGAGCACGACGTTTTCGTGATAGACGCCTGGCATCACCAGGACCACTCCGCCCGCTGCGACGTCATCAATTGCGGCCTGAATGGATGTGTAGCCGTTTTTGCCTTTGAAGCGCTGGTCAACGACAAGATAGCTTGCCTTGTCCTCGTCTTTAGTTGTGCTCGTGCTACTGCTGCCTTGGTCTTTTGCCTCTTGAGGCGTTTTTGTCGGATAGCCGCCAAACTGGGCCATGGCCGTTCCCGGAAGAACCAGGGCGCCGAGGCAGATCCCACTGATCAGACCAGAGACTAATTTAGAATTGCGCATCACTGCTACTCCCGCGTTGAATTTCCTGTCGGTCATCATTTGAGGCTCCCCGTTGTGTTATCTGCCGGTCTCGGCTCATACCGCAGTTCCTTGAGTTCCTTGCTCGCTGGAGCATACCCAAGGGCGGCTGCCTGACCGTAGTAGTAGGTCGCCTGTGTAAGATTTGGATTGACCCTGTTTTTGCCCTCAATGCCGTCCCGGTAGGCACGACCGAGCGCGTAATGGGCGAGGGGATAACCGTATCCGGCTGATCTCTCCCACCATTGTATCGCATTTTTGCCGTCAACCGGAATGCCGATCCCTCTGGCCTGCATGATGCCAAAGACATACATCGACTGAGGATGCTGCCGGTCAGCAGCGCGCTCAACCAGCACCACTTTTTGCTCGTTGGATAACGACCCGGTAACCATGTCGTTGATTTCGATGTCCGTCAGTTCCGGGTTTTCCCGAGCCATCGCGTATTGAAAAGCGCGTACCGCGGTCCGTGTTTTTTGTCCGACATCACCGTCGATCGGGCCCCGGTAAAATCCAAGGGCTGCGAGAGCGCTTTGCAGCAGATTCTCGTTTTTATCAAACTCGCGCTCAATATTTGCGAGTTCAAGTTTCAGCTCACGGTTTCTAATTTCCTGTTCGCGCGCCTCAAGATCGATTTCGCGCGGCGTCTTACCGGAATATGCGACAGGCAATGGTGGTTGCCAGTTCGCCGCAAGCTTCTCGGCGAGATCGCGGTCGAGATCAGGCATCATCGCAATCAGCTTTTCGCGCTCTTCGTTACCGACTGAACTGCCGAATGCACGGTTGTTGTCTGCGACAATCAGGTATTGCAGCGCTTTGATATTATCCTTCGGTAACCCGGCGCCCGCCTTGTACATCATGGCGAGGCGGAAGAGATCGTAATCCGTGCCGCCGGCGAGAACCTGCTCAACCCGTTCATAAGCGCCAAAGACTTCATCGTCCCGCAACACGGCCTGCAACGTGACAACGCAATCCTGAGCGACAATCTTGGCCTTGTAGTCGTGGCTTTCAGGGGTCTGGCTGTAGGAATTGAAATCGTGAAAGGCGGCCAGTATGTACCAGGCAAGTGCCTCAGTCGGGTTTGGCGGAATGCTGACTTCCTGTTGTTTCATCACGCCCGAATCATTAAGCGTTTCCAGTTCTGCATTCTGTTTTCGCCATTTCTTCCGGTCAGGCGTGTTTACCTTGCGCACTTTTGCGCTGCCAAACTCCGTGCACGTAGATTTAAGCGGCAAGTAGCCTGAATAGATATCAGCCAGCGCCAGTTTGGAGCGAATGTCTCCGGCCGAACCGTAACGGATCCACAAATCCTCTGCTTTGGTATATTCCTTAGCCTCAAACGCCTGTAGTCCATCACTGTAATCCGCGGCAGCCGGACTTGTGATCATCGCGCTAGCAATGAGTGCAAGTACTGCGGTCGCTGTATGATGCTTTAGAAAACCCAGTCGGGAAATAAACCTGGCGCTCATCACAAAATAACCCCTCACCATATAATGCCTACAACACATTCAGGACCCGGCATCGGTAATCCTGAAGCTGAACCCGCCCTTAACCATAACACTATAGCGGCGAGTCTCTCCACCGACATAGTTAACACTTTTCTGAGAGAAAGTGCACTCCCAAGCGGTCAAAAGTTAACAAAATCAACGTTACCGTCTGAAACTAAACGATTTTTTTAACGCGGCCCCGGTATTTTCTCGCCTGCTGTGACCAGAAAGACGCAAGAATCCCCGTCTGAGGCCAGTTGTTTCACCGTGTGGCCTGCCTCGGCGCAGAAATGAGGGATATCAACGCTGGCCAGCGGGTCGTCTGCCAGGACCGTCACGGTTTCGCCCGGGCCCATTTTTCGTAACCGGGCCTCGGTTTTGATCACCGGCAGCGGGCATTTTAGACCCCTTGTGTCGAGCGTATCCGTTTTAGCCATGGTTTCTGGCGGGGGCTAACGGCGCCACAACGCCGTCTGCGGGTGCTGGGCGCAACTTGCCCTGTTCATCAAGAAGAGCATCACGGATGGCCTGCCATTCAGGACTTTCCTCGGTCAGGTGCGGCGAGGCTTCGGGTGCCGCAAGCGGCAATCCGTCGATTGCTGCAAGGCCGGCAGCATAAATCGCCTGCCATTGTGTCAGCGGTGTTAAATAGTCGCGCGGCGCGACAAGTGTAATAGACAAGGTGAGTTCACCGCCAGCAAACGTCGCTGCATCCATGATGAGTGGAACAAATGGTGATGCGGGCGAGCACTCAAGGGCTGCATTTTTCATCGCGTCAACAACATTTTGCCGCAGCGATGGTAACGATAGAAATGTTGTTCGTGTACAGATGGAAACAACTGTCGCACCAGCTTCAAGGAGGCGGTTGGTTATTTGTTGATCGGACGGGATCGGCCGATTGTTCCACTGAAAGCTATTGGCGCTTTCGAGTGGCCAGCTGGCCGCGAATTCCGCGCACAGGGCCGCCAATAGCGGTCCCTCAAATACTAGTCTGACAGCGGTATAATCAGGCTGCTGAAAATATCGGCGCGGCAATCGAAGAAGCCCGGCCTGATGTGCAATTTGGAGGCGTGGCGCTGGTATTAGTTCAGCAAAAACCGCCTGATCGTTTCGGCAGGTTAGTTCACAGGCGCGCCGGGCTTTTTTCTCGTTGCGAAACAGCCACAGGCGCTCAAGCCATTTGGTACCTTGAGGGGGCAGCGTCACGTCGTAGGCGGCGGCGATACCGCGCGTGTCCAATGTGCTGCTGCATTTGAGAAACCCAGAACGAGCAGCGCATGCGGGGCTGGCATAGGTCTCGGTCAACTTGTCCGGGACTGCCAGTCCATGTTCGGCGGCCGTAACAGACAGATCATCCCAGCTTGCGCCCGCCTGAAAGCGGACCAGGCCGTCCGGCGCTGACAGAACGTCAACAGCCTTCATCCCGTCGAGGTCGACCGGCAAGGCCGAGACATCGGGAAAGATGGCAGCTTCACTGGCGACCTTCAAGCCGTTGTTCTGTGTCGAGGCGGTCAGCGCTTCGAGATGCGCGGCGCTTTCTGGGCGAAGCACCGCCGGAGCGCCGGGGGCGAGCCCCTCGTGGCGCCGTAAAAGCCGCAACGCGCTGGGCTCTGCCGCTTTTGCGTAACGCAATGCCGGCGCAAAGCTGAGTTCCTCGCCGCGAAGATGATGATCGAGCCGGCTCAGGCGGTCCTGCAGCTCATCTGGTAGTTCGTCGATACTCCAGACCGGGGCAGGTGAAGAGGCGACGAGCCCGTTCACGCTCAGCTGGTCTTTCAACCAGGCGCCAAGTCGATTGGCAGATCGTGTATCGGGCAGGGACATATATCGTGACCGTCAAAACAAAGAGACATGTATCACGCGCTGTGTCGGTATTGCCTGTCAAGAACGCAAACTGGCCGGCGCCCGTGTGGTTGGGTTTCGTCAGCCCCGATTGAGAAAGCTCTTCACATCGTCCATGCCAAACGGGAAGACGATTGTGTTCGAGCGATCATTGGCGATTTCCTGGAGTGAGTTCAGGTACCGCAGTTGCATGGCGCCAGGCTCTTGGGCAAGCACAGCTGCTGCTTCTGAGAGTTTTGCCGCGGCCTGGAATTCACCTTCCGCGATGATGACCTTAGAGCGCCGTTCACGTTCGGCTTCGGCCTGTTTGGCAATCGCCCTGATCATCGACTGATCCACGTCCACATGCTTGATCTCGACATTGGCGACCTTGATCCCCCAAGCTTCGGTCTGGCCATCAAGAATTTCCTGAATATCCTTGTTCAGTTTATCGCGTTCCTGCAACATTTCATCGAGCTCGTGCTTGCCGAGTACGGAGCGAAGCGTCGTTTGCGCCAGTTGCGATGTTGCAGCGATATAGTTCTCGACCTGCACAACAGCGCGTACCGCATCGACGACCCGGTAGTAGATCACGGCATTCACTTTGACCGACACGTTGTCGCGTGAGATCACGTCTTGGCTAGGCACGTCATGAACCAGCGTCCGCATGTCTACTTTGCGCATCTGTTGGATAATCGGGATCAAAATGATGATGCCCGGCCCGGACGCTTTTCGGCCAACCCGGCCGAGGGTGAAAATCACACCGCGTTCGTATTCGCGCAGGATCTTGAATATTGAGGTGAGCAGAAAAAATCCGACCACCACTACTGGAATTAATGTTGCTAGACCTGCCATTGATTTCTCCGTTATTATTTAGTCCTGAAACGGCATGCCGTTTCAGGTTTGTTTTGCTTCAGCGTCCTTGTTCCGTCCTGGCATCAAGCGCGACAGGGCAGAATCAGCTTGCGCCGATTTGACGTCAAGCACCAACCCATCGACCTCAACCACTCTGACCCGATCACCGGGCGACAGCGGCTGTTTTGACCGGGCGCGCCAGCGCTCGCCATCAACAATGACCATGCCTTCGCCCTTTTGGTTATCCCATTCGTCAACCTTGCCCTCGCGCCGGCGGATTGCTTCAGCCCCGATTAGCGGGCCATGACCACGTGATCGGACAAGGGCTACCAAAATTGCCCCCAGCAAGACGCCTCCGACCGCCAGTATCGAAATGATTGTGGCTGGCGACACACGGCCAACCTCTTCGGGAAACAGAAAATAGAGCCCTGTGCCAAACAGTGCGAGCCCAAATAGTCCGGCTATCCCGAATGTCGGGGTGTAGGCTTCAAGAATGACCAGTAAAACACCGATACCCATCAAGGCAAGGAACAACCCATTATAGGGCAGAATAGAGAAAGAATAAAATGCCAGCGACAGACAAACCAGTCCAACTGTGCCTGGGAAGATCGAGCCGGGATTCCAAATTTCAGCAGTAATGCCCAGTGTACCGATTGACAACAGGATCGTCGCAATAGTCGGGTCTGTAATGATAGCGAGCAAAATTTCCCAGGATTTTGGCGCGACTTTTGTCAGCTGCATCCCTTGTGACCTGATGGTCACTTCGCCTGCTGCAGTTTCAACAACCCGGCCATCAATTTTGACCAGCAAATCGTCTAGGTCATCGGCCAGCAGATCGACGACATTTAGCTCCAGTGCCTTGTTTGCCGTGACGCTGACAGCTTCGCGCACAGCGCGCTCGGCCCAGTCAGCATTGCGTCCACGTTCTTCCGCAAGCGAGCGGATATAAGCAACCGAATCGTTGATCACTTTGCGGCGCATCGCATCTTCACTGGAATCAGCCGGGAAGTCGCTGATCTTGGGCTCATCGGCAACTTCTTCATCGGTCTCAACAAGATCACCGCTGGCAGCATCCGCGTCACTCGTCTCGTCAGAACTTTCTTCATCGGTCGCGGCTGGTTCTTCGTCAGGAAGGGGAAACAATGGCTCATCGTCGCCACCGCCGCCATCACCGCCCATCGAGACCGGCGTCGCAGCGCCTGTGTTGGTCGCGGGCGCCATTGCCGAGACATGGGCCGAATACATGATATATAGCCCTGCACTTGCGGACTGTGCTCCTTGAGGCGACACATAGGTCACGACCGGAACGTCCGAGGCGAGGATCGACTTGATGATGTCTTTCATCGAGGTGACCAGCCCGCCCGGCGTATCGATCTCCATGATGATCAGATCGGCGCCGGTTTCGTTGGCGAGCTTTATTTCCCGGTCAAGATAACCTGCAACGGTCGGTTCAACCACACCATCGAGCGTCAGGATGACGCCGGTCGGGTTTATCTGATCGCCTTGCGCTAGGATTTTGGCGAAAGCGCCCGAAAACAACATCGCTGCGCCAAGACCAATTAGAAGAAAGTAAAAACTGCGTCGCACGTCGGTCGTCTTCATAATGTCGTCCCCTACTACCGGCTTAACATTTAACCATTTTTTGCGGACATTCAACGCAAAGGGCCGGAAAAGCCCGTATTCAGCAGTCTCGATGCTGCTTATAAGGCCCGCATGACAAAGAAAAGTGAGATCTGGTCGACCTATAAACCTGAAACTGCCCAGCTGGCGTTGGGCGAGGGTTTTTTTGACCCGGTGCCCGCCGCGAAATTCCCCGAGGCAATTCCGCGCTATCGCAATCAGCGGGCGGCGGCCTCGGTTGGGTTGGATGGGTTGGGTGAAGTCGAATGGCTCAATCATTTCGGACACTTCCAACCCTTACCGGATAATTTGCCCGAGCCTCTAGCGTTGCGGTATCACGGCCACCAATTCCGCTCGTACAACCCTGACATCGGTGATGGTCGCGGGTTTCTATTTGCACAATTGTCCGACGAGGAGGGCCGGCTGCTTGATCTTGGCACAAAGGGCTCTGGCCAGACACCGTTCTCGCGCCAGGGCGACGGGCGCCTCACCTTGAAAGGCGGCGTCCGCGAAGTACTCGCGACCGAAATGCTCGAAGCACTTGGTGTCTACACGTCAAAAACATTTTCACTGATCGAAACAGGTGAAAAGCTTGAGCGGGGTGACGAGCCGAGCCCGGCGCGTTCTTCGGTGCTGGTGCGCCTCAGTCATTCGCATATTCGTTTCGGTAGCTTTCAGTATCTCGCCTTTCATAACCGCCATGACGACTTATCTCTGCTGATTGATCATTGCATTGAACATTATTTTCCGCATCTTGGTAGTTTGGAGGGAGAAGAGCGCGTGCTTGGATTCTTTGCCGAAGTGATTGAGCGCGCTGGCTGGCTGGTCGGCAGCTGGATGGCGGCGGGATTCGTCCACGGCGTTCTTAACACCGACAATATGAATATCACCGGGGAGAGTTTCGATTACGGCCCGTGGCGGTTCCTGCCCGAGGTCCAGCCGGGCTTCGTTGCCGCCTATTTTGACCAGACAGGGCTTTATGCGTATGGCCGCCAGCCGGAGGCGGTCGGCTGGAGTATCGCCCAGCTGGGCGGCACACTTGTTCAGCTGGCGGAAGAAGAAAAGCTCAATAACGCGTTGAAGGGATACGCCGATGCCTATGAAGGCGCAATGGCCGCGCATTTTTCCCGGCGGCTCGGGGTGAGGGGGCTCGAGGTGGAATTTGTCGGCAAGCTCCTGCGCTGGATGAATGAGACGAAGGCCCCGTTCGAGCAGGTGTTCTTCGACTGGTTCTGCGGCGGGGCATCACGCGAGCGCGCTCAAAAAAGTCCAATTAAAGAGCTTTATCAACATGATGACTGGTTGCCATTGCAGAGCGTTCTGACGGCGGCCAAAGAAGATCGTCCGGCGCGTCTCAAACACGGTTATTTTGACAGCTCAAAACCCTGCACGATGCTGATTGACGAAATGGAATCTATCTGGACGCCCATCCATGAAAGCGATGACTGGTCAGCATTTGATGCCAAGCTGGACGAGATCACTGGGATGCGCGAGGCGTACGGATTTAGAGCGATCCCAGCCAATCCGGCGGGCCTTGCACACGAAACGCAGAGCTACGATGGCTAAATCGGCGCAACCTCCCAAAAAGACAGCGCCGCGTGGCCCGAGATCTGAGCCCAAACTCAATACTGCTAAGGAGATGTTCAAGGCCATCGGGCGCATTATGAAAAGGCAGCTAACCGCTGCGAACAAAAGTCAATATGACGTACTCGTATGTATACGTTCCGTCAGCGCAGCCAAGGCGGTCTTCGAGAGTATCCAGTTGAAGTTGGCAACGCCGTCATGCAGGCATTATTCATTCTGCAGGAGAATTATTGGGATAGTGATGGAGAATATACCTCGAAGGGTCGCGTCGGCGACGTTTGCTCCGAGGTCTGGCGGCTTCTTGATAGGCAGTGGGCGCTCGAACACCCCAACATAGATAAAAAAGCAGCCCGCGGTGTCTTGGTCGGAGAACTTGCAGGAATGTCCAGATCGATATCGGCACCGCCGGGAGATACCGCTGAGACCGCGATCAAATTCGAGTCAAAAGGAAAAGGCGGTACGCGTTACTATTTAGAGATTACTATTGAAGTGGCGTCGTCGGAACGCTTCGACATGCTCGGCAAGACTTACAGTGATGCAACCTGTCAGATTCTATTTCACGAAGAATGCCTGTCCATGAGCAGCATCGATGTTGGCTGATGCGCAGATGATGCTATGGGTGTTCTTCAAACTGTGATCAGATCCCTCGTTGCAATCTCTTGTCCGCGACCTTAGCCTCCTGAATTAAATCTAAGGGGCAGAAGAGTGACCAAGCCAAAAAAAATTGCCAAAGTAGCCTTGCTGATCATTATTACTGCGGTTTTTACGGGTTGCACTGTTGGGGCGAGTGACGCGGACCGGTACTACTGGCAAGCAGAAATTGACCTTCTGCAAACGCGTGCCGTGGATCTGAATGTTGATACCGTAAAAGTCGCGACCGCTAACGCCGCCGGTTATGAGATTGCCGTGCAGAAAAATGACGGCAAGGGCAACATCAGTGTCATAAGTATTCCCGGTGCACCGAGCGAGCATGTCTACTGGATCGAATTTACGGGCGGGATCGACAAGAATATCGAGTTCTCGGTCGTGGAGCGGCCCGGTTATGGTGCCTCCGGTCCGGGCAAACCGGTCACAGACCTGAGCGAACAAGCAGATGCTGTCACTCCTCTACTGAAAGACGAACCGGGTCATTGCAACATCGTTTTGGGCTCTTCCTACGCCGCGGCCATAGCAATTGAGACCGCCTTAAAGGAACCTGAGCTGGTTGATGGCCTCGTCATCATGTCCGGTCTGATTCAGCGGCCGGCGCGCGGTGCGCGGTTCGCGACCCTCGCCGGTACACTGCTCGGCCCGGTGATTAATATCAGCGACGGGATTGAAACCGTGCGGCGCGAACTCGCCAACTCCGCGGGCCAGCGCCGCCGGATTATCGACCAGGCAGGTACTCTCAATATGCCCATCACGGTCATTCACGGCGAAACTGACAAACTTGTGCCGATCGACAATGCGTACTACCTTTTGAGGAAACTGGCAGCGAACACGGATGTTGAAATGATCGTTGTGCCGGGCGCCGGTCATGAAATCATGATCAAGTTTCCGGAATATCTCTACGACGCGATCTACCGGACGGTGAAGCGCGTACAGGCGTTCGGAGAATGTGCACCGCAGGCATCATTTGACAACCTGATCGGCGCTCTTGCCCCAGATGATAGTGGCAACCCTGATAAACCGGCTCAGTCTTTCTAATTCGCCGTCAAGTTTTCGGCGGCGATCCTTGCCGAATGTAACCCGTGGCTCGAGCCAGAGATTCTCGACCGTCAGGGTGCTCTTCTTGCGGTCACCGCGGACTTCGATCCGGCCAATAAACCTGTCACCTTCAAGGATCGGATAAATATAATATCCATACTGACGGTTAGCGGCTGGCACAAAAATCTCGATCCGGTAGTCGAACCCGAACAGGCGTTGCAGGCGTTCGCGATCACGCACGACCGGGTCAAACGGGTTAACAATCCGAAGGCGGGAGGTCGGCGAGCGCGCGTCCGCCATCATCTCTTCGAAATTCGCCGGTAGGAGTACGCTGATGCAGCCACCATCAGCCGTTGTTACCTCTGCTGGTATAAGTTGCTTTGCCGTTGCAGCTGTCCAGTTCTTGACTTCGGCAAGATCCACAGCGTCCCAGAACCTCTGGATATCCCTCTCATTACCGAAGCCGAGCCGCGAAAGCGCTTCACGACAGAGCCAATCGATCTGCTCAGCATCGTCGCGCCTGTCGTTGAACAGGTGAGGAGGAATAATCCGCTCGGCGAGATCGTAATATTTGATAAAATTGGTGCGGTGGCAGGTCGTCAGGTCGCCGGCATACCACAGGTAATCGAGACCGAATTTATGCGGCGGCCGCATCCAAGGGTGTTTCGTCTTATCCGCTTTGCCTGTAAAGTCCCGAGTGCATAGTGCGCCTTCCAACTCGATCCGTTTACGGATTTTTGCGCGCTCTTTAATTGGCGGTAATGCCTTGCCCCAGTTACCTTTCTTGAGTTTGGCCTCCAACCGGCGAAACTGTCGTCGCCACACAGGATAAAACTCCATCGGCAGCACGGACGCATCATGTGTGAAATGCTCGAATACGGCCCGCTTTTGTGTCAGCAATTCGCCCAACATGTGTTCACGATAATTCTGGTTGCGACTCCACAAGATATGGTGATGTGCCCGCGCAACAATCCGGATCGTATCGAGCTGAACAAAACCGATCTGCCGGATAATATCGAGCAGGGCGTCGGGCGAGGCGGTGCCCGTGGGCTGGACTGCTAACCCCTGCCGGTTCAGCCATATTGTCCGCGCGTCTTTGTTGGATATTTTCAAGACCATGGCGCCGGATTATTCGGCGCCTTGCCCGAGAAGGCAAACACCAATCACGCATGAAGCGTGTTGTTGTCAGTTAGACCCGGTCGAGAACTGAGACAAATCGCGGACTGCGAACTGATTCCTTTTTGATGGTCAGGGACGTTGGCGCATAAAAGGGCTCCAAGGTCATGGACGTGGTGACGATTCTTCTGGTGAAATTGTCGGCAGTCTAAGATTACTGATATCGCCAGCCGTCAGCGCTGATGCGTTACCTTACTACACCTGACAACCAGATCTTCATCGTCCTCTGACACATTCTCGAGCGTCGTGATGTTGGGATCAATCAAATATGTCGGTGCGGTCATCAGGCTTCCGATGTATCTCAAGGCTGCTGCACTGACTAGTTTCACCCGCGCCGCGGCATACAACAGTTGCGGTATGCCACCGGCCCCCGTCTTAACCCGGATCATCCACCTTTCACACGGGATTAAGGAACCAACGCGACCAGAACGACGCCGATGGACCGATCTCCCCAAACATCAACAGCGGATTGTGATGCGTCGATTTATACATATAATGTCGAACCGGCACATCGAAGGAGGCGCCTATGGTACTGCAAATCTTGCTGGGTATAATCGTGATGATCGGGTTTCTGGGCTTGGCCGGCGCCGCTTATTTCGGCGCCCTGACGAAGCTCGATATCACTGAAAAAAAGATGGGTTCGTTCCAGATCGTTTACCGCGAACTGGCCGGTATCAATTCGAAAGACATCAAAGACATGAAAATCAAGCTGCATGGCGAGATGACCGAAGCAGGGGTGACAGCTATTGCTCCGCTTGATGTTTTTTATCCGCAGGATGCAGGCAAGCCCAACAAGATAGGGTTCCAGGTGGAAGAGGCCGATGTCACAAAAATGACTGAATACAGCGGTATCATGGCTGATGTTGTCCCCGAGGGCCAATACATCGTGACGATGTTCCCCTTCAAAAATCCACTTTCCTACCTTGTCGGCTATTTGAAAGTTGATCCGGCGTTCAAAGTGTACCGTCAGAGAAACGGCTATGCAGAGGCCCCCGGATTGAGCCGCCACGATGGCGATCATATCACCTATATGCAACCGGTCGTGAAGGGGTAGGGTGGGTTCATATAGACGCATTGCTTGGACCTTCTCCACAAGGCTTGGCGCGTGATTTAAAGGCGACGCCACAAATTATCCTTGTACGAATAAGTGTAACGTACCGAACGCACGCTTACTTTGCGACTGCAAAGTAAGGAGAGCAGTTCCAATCCAGGGCGGGCGAACATCCCTAAGCAAAAAAAATTTGCCAATCCTTTTAACGCTCAAACATGTTCCCTAAATGTTCTCGACATAAGAGGGGACAGTGAGCAGCAAAAAAATACAACCGAAATCGCGCAAGCGGCCGAAGACATTGCGTTGAGACTTGTTTTGCAGGCCGCGCAGGATCCGCAACGCCGCAGACTGGCAACTGGCTCCTTGTGCGGGCTCGTCACACCTTGACCCGGCAGGGCGAAGGTGGCTGGCATTCTGAAAAACAAGAGACTATATCGCGCAGATGACAACCAACCGTAACATACCGGCAGAGATGCCACTTACCGCGAAAACCGCGGCAGCGCTTGATCTCGGCGTGCCAAAAGGCGCGCGGGTGATTGTTGCCATGTCCGGCGGTGTGGACTCATCGGTCACCGCTGCGCTGTGCCATTACGCCGGGTACGAAGTCGTCGGTATCACCCTGCAGCTTTATGACCACGGCGTCGCGATCCAGAAAAAAGGCGCCTGCTGCGCCGGGCAGGATATTCATGATGCGCGCATGGTCGCAGAAAAGCTCGGCCTCCCGCACTTTGTCCTCGACTACGAAAACCGCTTTTCTGACGCGGTCATGGAGGATTTTGCTGACACCTATCTCGCGGGTGCGACGCCGATCCCGTGTGTGCGTTGTAACGAGCGGGTGAAGTTCAAGGATATGCTGGAGACAGCCCGCGACCTTGGCGGCGCCTGTATGGTGACGGGTCACTACATCATCCGGGCCGAGGGAGAGGACGGTGCCGAGATGCGCCGCGCAGCAGACCCGGAACGCGATCAAAGCTACTTCCTGTTTACCACCACTCGCGAACAACTTGACTATCTGCGTTTCCCGCTCGGGCAGCTGCCGAAAGCTGCCGTGCGCGATATCGCGCATGAACTGGGTCTCGTCGTTGCCGACAAGCCCGACAGCCAGGACATCTGTTTTGTACCGGAAGGCAAATATACCTCCGTGGTCGAACGGCTGCGCCCCGGTGCGGCAGAGCCCGGCGATATTGTCCATGTGGACGGCTCGGTTCTTGGCCAGCATCCAGGCATTATTCATTACACCATCGGTCAACGCCGCGGTCTCGGGGTTGCACTAGGAGACCCGATTTACGTTGTAAAGCTTGACCCCGCCAACCGCCAGGTCATCGTCGGTCCGCGTGAAGCACTGGTCACCAAACGGATCTATGTGAAGGAGCTGAACTGGCTTGGCGTGGGCAGGATGCCTGAAGCGGGCATGCCCGTCGCTGTCAAAGTCCGCTCAACGCGCCCGCCGGAACCGGCGCATTTCGGTGAAGATAGTACAGGTGTTTTTGTCGAACTTGATGAAGCAGAAGAGGGCGTCTCACCGGGGCAAGCCTGCGTCTTTTACTCGCCGGACAGCGGTCATTCACGTGTCCTCGGCGGCGGCTGGATTGACCGCACCGCAGCATCGGCGGAGCTTGCCGCGTGATTATCAGGCGGCTTAAAAACAAGGACAAAGAGACCTGGCTACCGCTATGGCAGGGTTATCTTGAATTCTATCAGGCTGATCTGGACCGAGCCGTGACCGAAAAGGCGTGGACCGAGATCATCAGCGCAGACCGTGCGCGTGGTGGCTTTGCGGCGATAACCGAAGAAGGTGAAATGGCTGGCTTCGTCCACTATTTGTTTCACGCCTCGACCTGGTCGCTGAACGACTACTGCTATCTGGAAGACCTGTTTGTCGGACACGAAGGGCGCGGTCTGGGTACCGGACGGGCCTTGATCGAGGCTGTCTATGAAGAAGCGGACCGCCGCGGCAGTGAAAGGGTTTACTGGATCACGAACGGCGATAACATCACTGCTCAAAAACTCTACGACAGGATTGCCGAGAAAAGCGATTTCCTCCAATATAGAAGTAACAGGTAATGAGTAAGCAAAAATATAACTGCCTAAAATGTCCAGCCTATTGCTGTTCTTATGAACACATTCCGGCCACAGACAAAGACATTAAACGCATGGCCAAATATTTTGGTTTGTCGTTTGAAGAAACCAGAAAGCGCCATACCAAAAAAGGTGACAAGGAAACGCCGCGCGTGCTGCGTCATCAGTCGGACGAGCATTTCGATACGATCTGCAAATTTATTGATATGGACACGCGGAACTGCACAATCTACGAAGCGCGCCCGGCGATCTGTCGGGATTTCCCCACTCAGAAACGTTGCGGCTATTATGATTTTCTGACCTTCGAGCGTGAAGTCCAGGACGATGAAGAGTGGGTTGCAACGACCGACTAAAGGCGGGCCTGATGACGGAGAAGGTCGAATGTGTGGTCATCGGGGCGGGCGTTATTGGATTGGCAGTGGCACGGGCGCTCGCTTTGTCCGGGCGCGAGGTTATTCTCCTTGAGCAGCATGACACTTTCGGCACAGAAACATCGTCGCGCAACAGCGAGGTTATTCATGCCGGCATCTATTATGAACCGGGTAGCCTGAAAGCCAAGCTCTGTGTACGGGGAAAAGAGATGCTCTATCCCTATCTCGATGAGCGCGGCATTGACTACAAACGGTGTGGCAAGCTGATCGTCGCAACATCTGACGATGAAGTGCCGGGGCTTGCGTTCTTCAAGGCGCGGGCTGAAGAAAACGGTGTCGATGATTTGAGCCTGTTAACCGCACAGGAGGCTACAACACAGGAGCGGTTGTTATCTTGCAAAGAGGCGCTGTTTTCGCCCTCAAGTGGTATTTTCGACAGCCACAATTACATGCTGTCATTGCTCGGGGATCTCGAAAACGCGGACGGTGTTGCAGTCTTCAATTCACCGGTCAGCAGCGGCAACGTGACAGCAGTTGGCGTCTTACTGAATATAGGTGGACAAATGCCCACGCGGCTGGTGGCAAAATGGGTGATCAACTGTGCCGGGCTCCACGCAAGCAAGGTCGCAAAATCCATCGAAGGGGTCCCCCAAACGCATATCCCAGACACTAAATACGCCAAGGGCCGGTATTTCATGATTACCGGCAAGGCGCCGTTCGAGCACCTGATTTACCCAATGCCAACCAATGACAGTCAAGGTACGCACTATACCTGTGATTTGGGTGGTCAGGGCCGGTTAGGGCCAGATATCGTCTGGGATGCCGCATTAAATGACTATGACGTTGCGCCAGCAGCCCGCCCGGAATTCTGGGCGGCCGCACAGCGCTATCTGCCATCGTTGCAAGAGGACCAGCTCTACGCCTCCTACGCAGGTCTGCGCCCAAAAATTGGCCCGCCTGGTGTTTGGATGGATTTCCAGATTGATAGTCCCGAAGATCACGGGGTGCCGGGGTTGATCAATCTCTTCGGCATTGAATCACCTGGTCTCACCGCGTCTCTTGCTTTAGCGGAATACGTTGCCGCTTTGGCCTGACTACTCAGCTGCTTCAAGATCACTTTCCTGCTGTTGGTGCCACAGTGCCGCATACTCACCGTCGAGTGCCAGAAGGTCCGTATGGGATCCTTTTTCAGCAATTTCGCCGTCGCGAAGAACGATAATCTGGTCCGCATCAATGATAGTGGAGAGGCGATGGGCAATCACAAGCGTCGTCCGGTTTGCGGAAACCTTGCGCAGCGCTTCTTGAATTTCGTACTCGGTCACGCTGTCGAGTGCTGAAGTTGCTTCATCGAGGATTAGGATTGGCGGATTTTTGAGGATCGTGCGGGCGATCGCTACTCGCTGTTTCTCGCCGCCGGAAAGCTTCAGGCCACGCTCCCCAACCAGCGCATCGTATCCTTGCGGCAGACCTGCGATAAAGCCATGAATTTGCGCAAGCTGGGCAGCTTGTTCTATTTCATCTCGCGACGCCCCCGGTTTGGCGTAGCCGATATTGTAGGCAATCGTATCATTGAATAACACTGTATCCTGGGGCACGATTCCGATGGACCGGCGTAAGCTGTCCTGCGTAACATCACGGATATCCTGCCCGTCGATGAGCACGCTGCCCTGTTCGATATCATAAAACCGGTAGAGTATGCGGCTGATCGTCGACTTACCGGCGCCGGAATGCCCGACTAGGGCGGTCCGTTCACCCGGCGGCACGGTGAAGCTGATCCCCTTGAGGATCGGTCGGTCCGCATCATAACGAAAACGAACATCTTCAAATGTGATAGCGCCAGCGTCGATCTCGAGCGCTTTGGCACCTGGCCGGTCCTCGACTTCTGTGTCAACGTCCAGAAGGTTGAACATCTTCTCCATATCAACGAGTGCCTGTTTGATTTCACGATAGGCAAAGCCGAGGAAGTTGAGCGGTTGATACAGCGTCATCATAATCAGGCTAATCGAAGTGATCGCACCGATCCCCATTTCACCGGCCATAATCCCGCGTGCTGTGAGGATCAAGATGGTGATGAGGCCGACGTTGAATATTATCGCCTGGCCTCCATTTACCAGAGCAAGGGAGTTGTTCGAGCGGATTGCGGCTTCCTGATATGCGCTCATCGCAACGTTATATCGGTCAGCCTCATAAGTCTCATTATTAAAATATTTGACAGTCTCGTAATTCAGCAGGCTGTCAATGGCTCTGGTATTGGCTTCGGTATCCTGCTGGTTCATCTCGCGGCGGAATTTTAACCGCCACTCGGTAGACCATGCGGTGAACCAGAAATAGACAATGACGGTCACGCCGGCAATTAGGGCAAACACGGGTTCATAGCGCAGAGCAAAAAGAACACTGACAATAAGCAACTGCAGGAGGGTCGGGCCGATACTGAACAGTAAAAAACGGAACAAAAAATCAATCGATTTTATACCCCGCTCAATGATCCGGGACAAACCACCAGTGCGCCGTTCCAAATGAAATCGCAAAGAAAGCGCGTGAATGTGCCGAAACACGTCAATGGCCACTTCTCTCTGGGCGTTCTGTCCCACCCTGGCAAAGAGAAGCTCCCGGATCTGCGGCACCGCAACACTGGCAATGCGCAAAAGGCCATAGCCAACGATAAAACCGATAACCGCGCCGAGGGCGCCCATGCGTTCATCCTCAGCAGCCAACGCATTCACGGCCTCTTCCAAAAGCAATGGCGCGCCAATCGCAATGAACTGGCCAATCAAAATCACCGCAAAAGAGCCAATGACGCGCAGTTTGAAATCAGGTCGATCGTGCGGCCAGAGATGCGGCAACAACAGCTTCAGCGAACCAAGCTGTTGCATTAGCGTGCTTGCCTGTCCGTCATCGCCGTCAGGGTTTTCGTCTCGATTGACCATATCTGTGACCTAGGCTGCAAAACCGCGAATGGAAAGCTGCTTTTCGAGCGAATGACAGTTGGATTCGCTGACCTTTAACTTTCACCAGATCTTAAAATTCCGCCTAGTATACAGATGGTAAACCATTAGTTAGCGTCGGTGAGCAGTATTTTGTCGGGTCCATCAATTCAGCGGATGAGAAGCATCAGATTGGCGCTGGTTCTGGTATGGCTGAGCTGTATTTTCGTGTCGGCTCAGGTTTATGCCGACGAGCTCAAGATCGCGGCAAGCATAGAGGGAGTGGATCAAATTGCCCTGCAACAGGAATTAGCGGCGCTGAGTGACCTTGCCGTGGCAGAGAGCGCCTATGCATCTCTCTCGGCGATCAGGCGTGCGGGCGCTCGGGATGTCCGGCGAATTGTCGAGGCGCTCAAATCAAAGGGCTACTACGCGGCCGGGGTCGAACCTGACTATCGCCGCTCCGTTGATAAAGTGACTGTTGTCTTTAACGTAGACACCGGATCGAAGTTTCAAATATCCCGATATGCAATTCAATACACGGATAAACAATTGAAATCTCGTGTCGAATCTTTCGATAGGGCCGGGATCAAAACAACAGGAAATCCTGACGGTGAAGATTTGCAAAAACTGGCACAGGCCTTTGCTAACCACTTACAGGAAACAGGATATCCTGCCGCCGCAGCGAAGAGGCACTTTGTACAGGCAAACTTTATGCAGGCAAATGCTATCGCCGTCTTTCTGATTGAAAGCGGACCGGAAGCTTTTTTTGGCAATATCGTTGTCACAGGCACCAAACAGGTGAAGCCTACGTTTATTCAAAAATATATTACCTGGACACCAGGCGTTCTATATGAACGCAAGAAATTGATCGCATATCGCGAAGCACTTGTCGGCACAGGATTATTCGGCGAAGTTTCGGTTTCGCCAAGCAGGCCCGGTATCGACGGCCGGGTAGATATCCTTGTTGATGTCAAAGAACGAAAGCGGCGCAGTGTCGGCGCCGGCATTTCCTTCGCAACGGATGTTGGAGCGGGGGGTCAGCTATTCTATGAAAATCGTAATCTTCTTGGCCGAGGCGATAAATTCAGTACCCGATTGAAAGTCTCAGCGCCGGAGCAAGAAATTCAGATCAATATCGGACGCCCCTATCCCGGCCTGCCTGGTACATTGACAGGTACACTAACCACCAAAAATGAAACTTCTGACGCATTTGAAGCACAATCTGCTGAACTTTCTGTGGCACTCGTGAAATTTTGGTTCGACCGCAAGCTGGAACTGCGTGGCGGGCTGGGTCTCAACTACAGCCAGGTCGAGGATGCGGGCGTGAGAGATGAATTCGTGTTCATGACATTTCCAGGTGCCATCAGGTGGAATAGCGAAGATGATCTGCTGAATCCGACGACAGGTTTCCGCACTTCGTTGTCCATAACACCTTTTGTAGGGGACGTAAATTTCATTCAGACAAAACTATCCGGCGCAACACGCCGGACCTTCGGTGACAATAAAAAATTCGTTCTCGCCGCCCGCGGTGCCCTTGGATCGAGTTTTGGGATTGAGCGGGACGACATTCCAGCGACAGAGCGTTTCTTCGCGGGTGGGGGTGGTTCTGTCCGTGGTTTTGGATTTCAGCAAGCGGGGCCGCTTGATGCGACCCTGGATCCGATTGGCGGGGCGTCACTGATCGAACTCAATTTTGAGGCGCGTTACCAACAAAGGGAGAAACTTCAACTTGCCGCTTTTATTGATACGGGACTCGTATCCGACAACAACGTCCCAAGCTTCTCTGAGGCGGCATTTGTTGGTGCTGGGTTTGGTTTTCGATATTTGACACTGGTGGGACCGCTACGGCTTGATCTTGCAACACCATTAAATCCACGGGATACGGACGATCCTTTGCAATTCTATATAGCATTGGGACAACCTTTTTAATGCCGCGGACCCTACGCATAAGCGCCAGCTTGGTGATCGGCTTTGTCCTTTTTGCAAGTATCGCGTGGGTGCTGCTTTTTAACACAGAGCCGGGCAAGACGTTTCTGAAACAACAGATTTTGAATTCAATCCAGCAGATGGCCGAGGCGAGTTCTGGCAGTGATGTCAGTATCGGAAGGTTGGATGGCAATTTTCCTGGGCAGGTCACTTTGACCGAATTGAGCGCCAGCGCGGATGGGGTAGTTTGGTTGGAGGTTGAAAAAATCGACTTAGAGTGGTCGCCATGGGCTTTTTTGTTTCAAAGACGGGTAGTTGTCAGCAGCCTCGCCGTCACTGGTGCGGATCTCCTGGCGCTGCCGGCAAGGGCCAATAGTTCATCAAACAAGAATGTCGGTTTTGCGCTTCCGGCTGAATTGCCGTGGATCGAGGCCAAAAATATGTCAATCGCGCGTTTTCGTGTTGCTGATGGCATTCTGGGTACAAACCGGGAGTATTCTTTCAACGGCAGTTTTTCAACCGCCAGCAACCGGGTCCGTTCAATCATTACGGCGGCGTCTGACGATGGCAATGATAACCTCAGTATCGTGATTGCGACAAACCGGCGTGAGTTAAGTGTAGACGTGTTGGTGCGATCTACTGAAACAGGATCGTTAGCCTGGATACTGAAAGAGGAAAAGCCGCTTGCATTCATGGTCACCGGCGCTGGACCTTTAAAAAATTGGTCGGGCGAGGTGGTTGCTCAAGGTGGAAGCTACGGCGACCTCGATTTAAGGATCGAAGGCAATGTCGGCCGCCAATCGGACTTCTCTGTTTACGGACAGGTTACACCCGGTGAGCGCCTATCTCCAGAATTGAGGCAAGCAACTGGCGAGGTGCTAGATCTCGCGTTGTCCGTTCGGCAACAGGGTGATCGATACGATCTCAACATTGAGAAGATGGCCGGTTATTTCGGTAGTCTGTCTGGCGCCGTTGCGGGTTTGCAGGCGCCGTCAAAAGTAGAAGATGTAAATCTTGATCTGGCGTTGACGTTATCCCAACCCTATGCCTCAGCGAGGAAAATCCCCCTATTTGCGGGCGAAAGCGAAATTGCCGGAACATTAAGTTACAAAAACCAAACCATCACGGGCTCGGGGAAGATAGAAACTCCCGTTGCCTCTATACGTATCGCGGACATGAAACATTCGAAAACGGATGGGTTGTTGGCGGATGTTGAGGTGAGTGTTGAAACGTCACCCATTCGCCAAAAAAATGTATCGGCATTGCTTAAAAATGGCGCGCACGCCAGAGCCACCATAACCTTGATAAGCGGCGAGCTTAGGTGGAGAGATCTGTCTGCCTTCACGGGACGGTTGATCGATGATCCGGAGCTAACGATTGATGGCGCCGGCTCATTCGCCTTAAAAGATCGAAACTTATCGTATGAAGGAAAAATTGAGGTCAGCCCCGATCTGGTCAGCAATCTCAACTCTGCGATCAAATTTGATGACGGCGTCAAGGCGAAAATTAAACTCACAGGGCCGGTTGGTAAGCTCAAGATTGATGTTGCGTCTGAATATGGTCCGTGGATGGTAGGCAAGAATGAATTTTCGGCTGGCCGCTTTGATGCAACGCTCGCCGACGTACCTGTCGGGCTGGAAGGCAATATCGCCATTGTTGGAAATGCGGATGATCATGCCCTCAGTTTGGACATCAGCACACCAACGGCTGGTGCGTTCCTGTTCGAGAACATATCCTCCCGCATTCTCGGTATTTTAGTAACGGGCGAGGTGACAAGTAACACTGTGACTGAAAGTATTCAGGCAAGCTTGGGTATCGTCGCATCCGAGGGTGCCACATTGCCGGGAGGGCACAAGGTTCAAGGCAGTGTTGCAATGGACGCAGAATTCGGCACGAGGTCTTCCGCCACGCAAGCGATTACAGCAACCCTCAATGCAAACCAGTTGCTGATCAACAATGTGTTGGCGGAGAGCCTTGATTTGACGATTGACGGCACGAGCCGGCAACTGAACATCAATATTAACGGGAATAATCTCTCTTTGCCGGGCGATCAGTTTCTCGCGCGGTTCGATGGTGATGTGCAGTTGGTCAGATCCGGCGAGGCTTCGACACTGATAGTGGATTCGTTTCAGGCGCAAACAGCCGCTTCCGGGGGCAAGGGCGCTATTCGCCTTGTTGCCCCTGCCAACATCGTTGTTCAGGACAGCGCGATTTCACTTGGCGATACAAGGATTCAATATTCGAGCAACACGCAGCTTGATCTGTCTGGGGAGTATTCGCGCAACCGTATCGTCGTCAAAGTGATCGGCGAAAATGTTCAGCTGCCTTTCCTCGATGCGCCCCTCACCTTTGACCTTGCTGTTGACACCGAAGCGGAAGAAGCAGGCAGGGCAACCATCGCCGGAACCATGATAGATCAGGATGGGTCGCGTCACGATCTGCAGCTATTGAGTATTTGGGATGGATCCAAACTCATCGCAGATGCAACATTGTTAAATGAGCGTAATAACGTATCAGGCCTGTTAAACGTGACATGTCCGTTGCTGTTGGAACGGGGAGAAAGACTAAGGGTCAGCACGGGTGACGGCGTGCTTGATGGTCGTCTCACGTATGACGATACACTTCTGCCTTTACTGGCTTTTTTACCATTTGATACAGATTTGGTTGCCGGCGACCTGACCGCTGATGTTGTAATTGCCGGGACGGTTGATCGGCCAAATGTAAATGGCGGACTAAAATTGTCAAAAGGGCGGTATGAAGAACGCAACACTGGTGCCTTGATAACGGAGATGGTGGGAAGCCTGGACTTTGCTTTTTCAAACGACGGGTCAGAAGGTGTTTTTCAACTGACGGCCGCCGACGCCGCAGGCAATCAGGATACAATTGAGTTCACGGGAAGTGTTTTTCTCGGCCGGCAAGCCGGTGGCGATTTTTCGGTCGTTGACGGCAAGCTTATACTTGAGCGCGCGACACTGATCAAATCATCTGAATTAACCGCTGAGGTAACCAGCGACCTTGATCTAACCGGTTCAGTCTCTGATCTGCTGTTGTCGGGACGGATCGATATTCGCAAATTTGATGCGCTCATCCCTTCTATCAAGCAGAAGAAAAAGTACGTGCCTGTAAATATCGTGAGGGTCGATGACAGCGGCGAGCTTGAATCCGGTCAGGAAAAAATGCAGAAGCCCAAAATTCTAAGCCTTGCTCTCGACCTGACTGTCGCTGCGAAAGATGAGATTCTGATTGCCGGGCGAGGACTGCAGAGTGAATGGAAGGGTGATGTGAAAATCACCGGTACTGCCTCCAATCCAACTTTGCGTGGCAGTGCTGAGTCGATCAGAGGTAGCCTCGATTTTGCTGGGCGCAAGTTTCAAATCACCCGGGGCAGGATCGTCTTTGGCGCGGTGGCGGGCAGGACCGCGGAACTGGATATCTCGGCAGAGTATGATGCCACGACCACTCAGGGTGAGGTGAAGGCGATCGTTGACGTAAGCGGATCATCGAAGAACCCCTCCGTCAAAATCAGATCGATACCATCCCTACCACAAGATCGAGTGATGGCCCTGATCCTTTTCGGCAAAGCACCATCGGAATTATCAGCTTTTGAATCCTTGCGCATTGCACAGGCGATTACGGAATTATCCGGAACCGGCATTTTGGGTGGAGAGGGCATAACCGGGGCCATCCGCCGGATCGGCCTTGATGCCCTCAGCTTTGGCCGCGATGAAACGACGGGTGCTGGCGTTGTTTCAGTCGGCAAATATGTATCGGAAGATATTTATGTTTCTGCGACACAAGGGCTTGGTACCAAGGGCGCCGTCAGTGTGACCTATGACATCAATGACAAGGTTTCCATTGAAAGCACCATCGAACAGGATGGTGCGCAAAGCGTCTCTGCCAACTACAAGAGGGACTACTAACGGTTGTCGCGAGCGCGCTTCGTTCAAACACAGTCACCAGGTGCAAAAAAACCTTCCATCGTCGTGCGTTCAGTGGCACCGGTGGTTAACGGACGAGCCTTGCAGACCCAGCTTGATCAAAGAGCAAAACCTTGGAACGAGAAGACAAAATCCCAGAGAACGTCGTTTCGGCGAACGTTGTGGTGCCGCCTGTTACGGAACCGCGGATCGATGCTGGCAGGCTGCCTCTCCAGTCTGCAACGACGGCACAGCAGCGCCGTGTAGCTTTCGGCATATTGATGCTCTGCATCATTTGTCTCGGTCTCGGACAGACCATTCTTTTCGCGATCCTCCCGCCGATCGCAAGGACTATCGGTCTGGCGGATATTCACGTCGGCATTATCTTCACGGTTTCAGCAATCATGTGGGTCTTCATGAGCCCATTTTGGGGTCGGCAGAGCGATGTCTACGGCCGGAAACCGATCATCCTTCTGGGCGTCGGTGTTTTCGCCATATCTTTGGCGGCTCTTGCCATCGTTTTGCAAGCTGGGCTCAACGGCGCCATGTCAGTATCAGCCACCATAATTCTGCTGGTTGGGTTTCGCAGCCTACACGGATTGTTCTCTTCTGGAGGCCCCGCTGCAGCCCAGGCATATGTTGCAGACAGAACCGAGCCAGAAGATCGCACATCCAGTCTCGCGGGCCTCGCCGCGGCGTTTGGACTGGGCGCGACCATCGGGCCTGGGATCGGCAGTGCCACGGTGCAATTCGGGCCGGTCGTGCCGTTGTTTGTTGTCACCGGCATTGCGGTCCTTTCGTTCGTTGCAATCTTGCTGTTTTTGCCCGAACGCTCGCGTCCGCCAAATCGGGTAGATCGGCCGCGACTAAAGTTTAGTGACAAAAGACTACGGCGCATCCTGGCATACGGGGCCGGCGGTGGTATTTTGATGGTCATGCCGATCCAGTTAGTGGGTTTTTACTTGATCGATGTGCTTCAACTTGATGAGTTGACAGCTTCCCAGTTTCTGGGCGTCGCATTGATGGTCAGTTCGATGGCATCGCTTTTCTCGCAACTGGTTCTCGTTCAGAGATTTCGACTGTCTCACAGATTGCTGATGCAGCTGACACCAATTCTGATTCTCGCAGGACATCTGATCATCGCCCTCGGTCATGATTTCGGCACGATTGTGTTTGGCCTGATGATCAGCGGCCTCGGCACTGGCATGTTTATGCCATCATACAACGCCGCAGTCTCGCTCAAGGTTGAGCCAGAAGAGCAGGGCGCTGCAGCTGGGCTGGCAAACTCGGCTTCCGCCGTCGGGTTTATTATCGCGCCAATGGTCGCCTTCAGCCTGTATTCGGTATCGCCGCAAACACCCTTCTTTTGTTCGTCGCTGTTTGCCCTGTCCCTTGCGACCTATGCCTGGCTGTATTTGGGGAAACCAGAGGCGAACTAGGTATCGTTCATTGCCGAATGGCTCAGGACAACCACAACGGTTTCGTGTCGTTGACGGGCGCTTAAAAGATCAGTTTATCTAGTTGCTCAAGGAGCAACTATGACACCAACCGAGCTGACATTTACGCTACTGAGCTGTGCTGGCTTTATGATGTTGGTCGCCTGGTTCTCGTTTGCGCAGGCAAAAGGGGAAACCAAGGATCAGGACGGCTACTTTCTGGCAAGTCGGGGGCTCGGCGGTGTTTTCATCGCGGGCTCTCTCCTCCTGACAAATCTTTCAGCTGAACAATTGATCGGGCTCAACGGATCAGCCTACGCCTTCAACCTTTCAAGTATGGCATGGGAAGTGACCGCTGCTGTGGCGACTGTCGCAATGGCATTCATATTTCTCCCGCGTTATCTCGCCGGTGCTTTTACGACGCTGCCCGAGTTCCTTCGAGATCGGTTCGACGGACAGGTTCAGCGCATGACCGTCGTCTTGTTTATGCTGGGCTATGGGCTCGTCACGATCCCCTCAGTGCTTTATTCTGGCTCGATCGCCGTTATCCAGTTATTCGACGTGCCCTCGTTGCTTGGGCTGACGCGATTTCAGGCACTGGTCGCCACTGTGCTTGCGATCGGTGTTACAGGATCACTTTACGCGGTGTTCGGTGGGCTGAAAGCAGTTGCGGTCTCTGACACGTTGAACGGCATCGGGCTCCTGATTGTCGGCATCCTCGTACCGATTCTCGGCCTCGTTGCACTTGGTGGGGGAGACTTTTTTAGCGGCTTGACCACTTTGACGACGGAGCATCCGGAAAAGCTCAACGCAATTGGCAGTGCTGAAGATCCAACGCCGTTTGGCACTATATTTACGGGGATGGTCTTCGCCAATCTTTTCTATTGGTGCACAAATCAATATGTGATCCAACGGACATTGGCCGCACGCTCCCTCGCTGAGGGCCAAAAAGGTGTCCTGTTTTCCGGCTTTTTCAAAGTCCTGGTGCCTTTCTTTATGATGATCCCGGGAGTCATCGCCTTCCATCTTTATGGACCTGAGCTAAGCTCAATAGATCAGGCCTACCCACAGCTTATCCGGGACGTTTTTCCGGGTTGGCTTATGGGCTTTTTTCTCGCAGTGCTGCTGGGGGCTGTGTTTAGTTCGTTCAATTCACTCCTCAACAGCGCAGCCACACTTTTTTGTCTCGATATTTATGGGCCACTCCGCAATAGAAAACTTGGTGATCGGGAAGCAGTTAAAGTTGGTATGATTGCGAGCGTTGTGATCGCGTTGTTTTCTTTTCTGGTGGCGCCAATGCTTTACCTTGCGCCTGAAGGGCTTTGGCAAATCATCCGTATTTTCACCGGCTTCTATAATATTCCGATTGTGGCGATTGTGATTGTCGGGCTGTTCACTAGGAGAACGCCCGCACTTGCAGCGAAGATGGTCATTGTTTTTCATGTTGTCGCTTATGGACTTCTAAAATTTGTTTTTGCTGATTTGGTGACACTGCACTTCTTGCACCTTTATGCGATCCTGTTTGTGATTGAGGTGTCATTGATGCTGGCCGTTGGTCGTTGGAAACCCCGTGAAACCCCTTGGGCCTTCCAGCCCAGAAATATCGTCGACCTGACACCGTGGCGATATGCTATCCCAGTGGCAGCAACATTGCTGGCGACAGTCGTATTCGTATATGTTCTGTTTTCACCGATCGGGCTCTCCAATGGAGAATTGGGAATTGAATTCATGACCGTGATCGGCGCGATCATTCTTGTAACAGCCCTTTTCTGGCGACGAGCGATCAGCAGATGAAAACCACAACCGAAGCTGAGTGGTCTCTAGGGTTTGCTCGTCTTGAAGCGTCATAGGATTATAAGTCAGCGACCATTTGTTTTTTGTCCGCGGCGCAATCGTTTTTTCAATTGTTGGGCTGAGCCATTTGCAGCGTAGCTAAGTGTAAATCTCTAGCTCACCAAAAAAACCGGAACGTTCCGGTGTTGTTTTTTCTCTCGGGCTGATGCGCTTTGGTCCGTCTAGTATCAAGCGCCATAGAACTGCGACTCAAAGACACTCAGTGATAAGAAAAATCGCATCGCGTCACGTCCATTACCAAAAGGTCCTGTTCACGGTGAATGTGTACGTAATGATTAATATGGATTCGATCGAAATGGCCTAGCAGTTCGCCGATATAATAGGCTCAGGTATAGATAAACGAGACTTGGTTAGATCCACCAGTAGGTCTAAAACCACCTTCAACCGTGAGGTATTTATAACTGAAGTATGCGGCTCATCGCTGAGTGCTCAGCTAATAAATGAGTATAACGAAAGGCTGCGGGGTTAAAAAAGTAGCACACCCTCGGAGGTCGAGAGTGCGTTTGTATAAACGATAACGAGCGAAGGCTAACAGGCCCGCAGCACGCTTCACTAGTCTCTAAATCGTCGATGTGTAGTGGGATTGCATCAATGAACTGACATGCTGATACACATTCAGCATGTCAGTAAATTTTTTCAGTATCAATGGTCCTTGATGTATCGGACCCTACTCCTCCGCGGGCAGAAGAACAGAATCAACCACATGAATGACACCGTTCGACTGTTTGACATCAGCTATAGTAACATTAGCAACACGCGCCACGCCATCAGTCAGCATAACTGCGTCACCCGAGTATGTGGCCGAAAATACACAACCACCGACCGTCGGGACGTCATGGGCACCCCCATCGTCATCTATCATTCCAACAATGTCACCCGCCATTGCATTGGCGGCGACGACATGACAGGTGAGTATCTTCGTAAGCTTGTCTTTATTTTCTGGCAGAAGCAGGCTTTCAACAGTTCCCTCTGGCAGTGCAGCAAAAGCTGCATTGGTCGGTGCAAATACTGTGAATGGTCCTGGCCCCGATAGCGTTTCTACTAGGCCAGCGGCCTGTACCGCTGCAACAAGCGTCGTATGGTCAGCTGAGTTGACAGCATTCTCGATGATGTTTTTGTCAGCGAACATGGCTGCACCACCAACCATCGGATTGCCCATCTCTGTCGTGTCAACTTCGGGCTCTGGGGTGTTTTCTACTTCCAGTTCTTCCGGTACTTGCGTGTCCTCTGGAACGTCTGAAGGCGATTCGGTCTGCTCACCTGAACCACAGGCATTGAGAGCTAATGCCGACACGGCCATCAGCAACGCTGGTCCCATGGTCTTAATTTTATTGTTACGCATAGTTATATCTCCTCGTTTCTCCGCCCCTCACTAGCACAAACATTTCATTTTCAATAGTACAAATGCATTAACGCTCGGATGCCCGCCGTGGTCGTGACTCAGTGTGGTTAAGTTGTTAAGTCATGCTTTAAATCAGCAAGCGGTCGGCTCAATCCTTCCCAATTTGTCCGATAACTCATTGATCGGGATGAGAAAAAATAGAGCAGGGCGCCTTGTCCAGGCTACGATCATGAAATGCCTGTGCAGCTTGGGACAAGGCGGCGGGTGAACGCCATCTTCTGAGATGACAGCAAAGATGCAACTGTGGTGAATGAAGCCGTGGACTTTGGTGCATGATCAACTCACCAGGTTGTTAGCTGCGTGTTCTGCGTGGACACGTTCCCGGTTTTTTGCCGGTTATTGACTGCCGGTTCAGTTCAAAGGCGATGATATGGTTCGAACCCTTGATCAAGCCCTCAAGCTGTATTGGAATACAAAGCCTATTCGGGCGAAAAAAGGCCCTGAGTTAGTGTTTCGCGATCTCGATCGGTAGTCATATCAAGAAGACGTCATTCTCAACTTCTCACACCCAAGTATACCCGCTGACAATACCTTTATTAAGTCATTCAAACGGAAAGTTCAGAGCCGATATGTCTGCACACAATTGGCTCTTATACCGTGACGATGACCATTCAAACTAGAAGGTGTAGAGAATACAAAGAAGTACGTCGACATAGAGCAAGCGGATATTAGACACCGATTCCGCTTGTTAATCCTATGACGGACAATCATCCGCTGTGAAAACCTAAGACTCCCTACTCCAGTCGGGTGGACCACCAACTTGTAATATCGGGGATGAATTCATGTGCCCTGTTATGTTGCGCAATCCAAAGTTTTTCGCTATCGATAAGTAGACGTACAGGAATTGACAGAAACCAGGTACGTTACACAGGTTTAAACTCTTGCTAAAGGCCAACCACAAAATAAAGCCGACACGTTCGTCACGGCCCCGAAAATGAGCCGACTACTGGCCTTGTTCCACCAGCTGTTTTGAAGTGCTTAATAATAGGAAAAGGCCAAGTCTAGAGTGAAAACATTGATGCAGGTTGTTGGTGTTTTGGGAGTCATCCTGATAGGGTCTTGCTTCGGCAAATATGACGCTTACGTTTCGATCCATGAAAATGCTTCAATCTATGACACTTTTGAAAAAACCGAGTCTGGTTGGTTGTTCTCAGACAAGATCGGTTCACCTGGAGCATCGAATATTGAGAGGGCTCGTGTAGCCCTGGGTGGACCGTTGGGTCTTTCTTCGAATGAAGTGATATACTTTATTGCTATTACGGATGATCAAGGAGACAGACTAAATTCGTCCTGCAGTTACATTGTCTCAGGCAATCCCATCGATTCCAGGTGGTGGTCGCTAACTTTGTATGACACTGAGACCCAAAACTATGTTCCAAACGAAGAAAATCGCTCTAGTTGGAACAGTGCAGCGATTCCTCGTGGATCGGATGGCAGTTGGAAAATTTTTGTGGCCGCATCGCGCCAGGTAAACACATGGTTGCCGACTCAAATCGAACCCGACAAACAGTTTGAAATCAATTTGCGTGCGTACAACCCGAGTGTGCAGACTAGAAACTCTTTACCAGACATCGATCTTCCGGTCGTGGAGCGAGTTTCATGCTAACGGCTCGTACACTCTTTCTCACGGTGGTGATATTGGTCATTGGATTTGGCTCGTTTCTGTCTGCCCGTGCAGTTGTCATCAATCAAGCACCGAGAACGGTAATTTCGAATATCCAAATGCGTGTCGCGAACGCGGCAGGTGGCTGGAATGCCTGTTTTCACAATCGCCAATATGGCCCCGTCTATGGTGGTGCTGCTCGAGCTAATCCTGACAGTGTTATCTCAATCATGGCCTACGATCTCAGGAAGGGTCCTGTTCGAGTGTCAGGAGAAACTTGGCCAGATTACTGGTCGATGTCGCTCTATCAGCAGAACTCTGACAATTATTTTGTGGTGAATGATCTCCAGTTGGGCAGCAAAAGTTTTAATTTCATTCTTTCACAATCCAATCAACAAGTAGATGGACAAAACGGAAGCGTGGTTATTTCACCCAGTGAGACCGGGATTATGCTAATCCGAAGATTTGCCAAAAATCATTCAGTTATGCGAGCGATCAGAGAGAATCAAGATGCGATGTATTGTGGTCGATTGGAAAACTGAAAGGTCTTTGCGATCTTGATCTCAGCGCTTGTTGGGGCAGCACTTCTGATAACTTCAAATGCCGCTGGGCTAGATTTGGCTGGAAGGAGTTATTGTTGGCCTCGTGCCGCTCACGTCAGTGAAAAACCCTTCGGAAGCTGAACCGACAGGTGCTAGAAATTCGGTGCTAATGTCTCTTAGTTAAATGACCAAAATATCATCAATGAGATCGTTGATATCGGAAAATTTTGTAACACTATTTGGTCGTCTCCAAAATCGAGGATGATATTTTTCCCAGATGAGAAGGCAAGGCATCAAGAACTTCTTCGACGTTGAGGTTTTGATCACCCCACAGAATTATTGCTGAGTGAGAGCGTGTCGCCCAGCGCCGCATATCTTAAGACAGAACTACCTGATACGATCAAAGCAATTCATTAGTCATCTTTCTTGTTCGGCGTCATCATCCTTATGAACAATTTCTCCATTCGGCTTAGCGGAGAGATAACAAAGGCATTGAACGTCAGTTTTCTAGACTTCTTTGTTTTCTGCAACTTCTCACCCAGCTCGCGTAAATGAATTACGTTCAAGGCCAATGGCATTTCATCTGGCTGATAGGTGGAACCGATCTGATAGATAGATTTTGTAACCGCATTAGTTTCTATATGAGCACCGAGGATCATTGAAACTTGATGCTTGTCGGAGAAATCAACCAACCGAGCAATACTGGCTCTATAGTCATCCCAATTCTTTACTCTGATCAATCCTGGGTAAAGAGTATCGCCGGTCAATAACCAACCGGTTTGGTCATCAAAAATACTGATACTTTGTTCCTGATGACCGGGGGTCGGGATCAAAGTCACACTGCGTCCACCTAAATCTATGTCTATTGGGTTATTCGGCCAGTCCGAAAAGCCGAAATACTGAATCATAGCCTGATGGTTGGTTCCCACGACCTCGACATTGGTCTTGCCACGGAACTGTGAATCGCCCTTGGTGTGATCGCCGTGACTGTGTGAGTGCACCACCAGTATCGCCTTGTTATCGGCACCAGCCGATTCGCTTCCGTTTGATATCAAGGAGCGTATGGTTTGATATAGAGGCGATTCTTCAGGTGATTCATTCGCGCCAGTGTCGACTACCAATACCGTTTTCTCACCTATCAAAACATAGATAAACGGAGCTTCGAAAGTGATGCATTTATTTTGCCGAAGTATATAACTTGCCACTTCTGCGCGTACAACCTGAATAGTGGGATTGCTATCCGCTTCACATGACGCAACCCCATGCTGCCATTGCATGGTAGCCAGGTTTGGGTATTCTGATAGTGCCACGCTATCGGAAGTGGGTTCTGCGGCAGCAGAATGAATGCAAGCACTGGCAATAATCAATATAAAAAGGCGGATTTCATTCACGATATCGTCCTTTGGTTGAAGAAATACACTAACGGATATGCACTCATATAGATATACCATATCGGATTCGCTAAATATGGATCAGTTGCTCCGTGCTCGAATAGCGAAGATCGGTCCATCTCTTTCGGTTTTGAGGCTCTCAATGTTGCGTCCGAGCACTATACAGTTGACTGAGCGGCGTGCCGATGTAACGGTTTTGGAGTGACACACTATTGCTCGGAAGCATGATTGAACAAACAGGCATATGAGCACGGCCGTCGCATTCTGGACAGGTTTGTTGGGGGTTGCGGTGCTAGTGACATACGTCATCATCGGTGGCGCGACCTATCCCGACTACAATCACTTAACTCAGAACGTAAGTGAATTGGGGGCTATCGATGCACCGCACAAGGAACTTATAAGCCAGCCCTCGAAGAGAAACTGTTGCAATCGTCAATTGACTCATTTTCAAGGTCCTGAGGGGCTGGCCCAGAGTTGTTATCCTTACACAACTATAAGGTGGGCAATGACAGAGTTCATTTCTCTAGGTAGTCAATTCTTTCAAGATGAACCTGTCTGCCGCATCGGGGTTTCCGCTTCGGAACGCAACCAGCGTTTCAACATTTCTTCCAAATCATTTTGTTTAACTGGTTTTGGCAGATGATCATCCAGTCCAGCATCGATAAATCTTTTCTTGTCACCAGTCATCGCGTGTGCGGTGAGCGCGATGATCGGAACTCTATTTCGTTCGGCATACTCTTCGTGAGCTCGAATTGCCTTTGTCGCCTCTAAACCGTCCATTATTGGCATGGAAATATCCATAAGCACCAAATCGAATGTTTCAGATAGGAAAGCGTCGTAGCATTCACGACCATTCTCGGTAAATGTAACGGAATATTTTGAGCCATTTAAAAACGCTTCAATAACCAATCGATTCACAGCGTTGTCTTCTGCAACCAATATCCGTGCTTCAGATTGGCCTTCAATTTGTTTTGGAACGTGCACAAAGGAAGACCGCGTTGAACAATCAACGATCTCTTTTCGGGCAATAGGCATCATCAATTCAAGCCGAAATATTGAACCGCATCCAATAATGGATTCTACACTGATTATTCCACCCATTGCTTCGACGAGATTCCTCGTGATTGCTAGGCCCAGGCCGGTTCCTCCGTATTCCCGAGTTGTGGTGCCTTCTGCTTGGGTAAACTTGCTGAAAATCAGGTCAATCTTGTCAGGTGATATTCCGATGCCTGTATCTTCAATCGATATGTGTAAGGACACGTTTTTGCCAACGTTCACACTACACACGTTCACGTGAACGTGCCCCTTTGGAGTGAACTTGACAGCATTGCCAATGAGGTTTGTTAGAATTTGGCGGAACCTTCCGCTGTCTCCTTCAACAAGAGGTGGAAGATTAGGATCCAAATTCAAGGACAAGTTCAATTCTTTTTCCAAAGCCGCTGTACTCAACAGTGTCACAACATCTTCGAACGCCTCTGCTAAACTAAATGGAATTGGATCTAGTTCCAATTTGCCAGCTTCAATTTTTGAAAAATCCAATATGTCGTTCAGGATCGTGGTAAGGGCAGTCCCAGATTTGAAAATGGTTTCAGCGTACATTTTTTGATGCTCGTTGAGTTCAGTTTTCGTCAGTAATTCAGCCAATCCCATCACACCGTTCATTGGAGTACGCAATTCATGACTCATATTTGCAAGAAATTCGGACTTGGTTTTGCTTGCGGCCTCAGCATTTTCTTTCTCGATAACTAGTTCTTTCGCTCTTTTCTCCAATCGTAAGTCCCGAGAATGAATTTCTTTCATCAGTTCATCGAATCTCCGCGAAAGGTTTCCCAATTCATCCATTGACCCATTCGCGACAGGTTGCTGATAGTCACTCTCATCTTTTGCCTTTGTCATCGCAAGCGCAAGGTCTTCGATGGGTCGAGAAAGGAACGAACCAAAAAGGCGCCCCAAAACTGCTGCCAGCAGGATTGCTATTACAGTTACCACCAGTGCAATCCAGAGGTATATTTCGATCTTATCGTGAAGTTTCTGGAGCGTGGTATTGATCTGAAGTGAACCAAGAAGATCGGCGTCTTTATATACAGGGACTTGTACCGTTAAAATACCACTATGGAATGAGACACGTCGAGAAGAGGATTCTCCGAGCAACCGTGGTTCTACTTCCACGGGCATATTGGGGTCTGCCATGTGCAGCGCTCGAATATTCCCGTCAAGCGAATATAATACAGCGGAGTTCAACTCCGGAAGCATATCGAAGACTTGGAGCGTCTCGTCGATCACTCTATCGTCGTCGAAAACGACCGCAGCAGCGATGTTGTCGCTTACAATATCAAGTAGTTGAAGTCGTTCATTCTCCACGTCGTTTCGATAGCTTTTTAACTCGAGAATCAAAAAGCATGCACTCATCACTGCAATGACCGCAACCGCCGTTGCCGTCGTCAAAATCGCGATTTTGAACTTGAAAGGCCTGTGATGATAGAGTGTCTCCAGCATTGCTCAACGAACCTCGTCTGCAAGGTAGAGTAATCGTGAGCTTGGAGTTACATTGGCAATTTTCATCACAGCTCGGTTGATAGAGAATGCGACTTTCTCCCCATTCTGATAAACAGCAATCGCACCTCCATGTTCAAGAAACGCTGGTTTGTCGCTTGCCGTGAGGATTCCGCGATCCGCCAAACCACTGTAATTGATATTATGACGATCTGTGTCGGGTATGTACAAAAGCTGACATGGCGTGATGTCATCGTCGATCGACTTCAGGATTTCCACTTTCAGGGGAATGGATTGAATGAGGTTGCCAGATAACTCTGCCATTGCTTTTGACATTTTGCCTTCATACAAGAAGCAGGCTGTAAAAGTCTGTGTATAGATCTCCCAGTTGCTGTAACGAGCAATATTATAAAGTACGACGGCCTTCACAGAGGAAACAGTAGAAGTTTGTGCAATAGCAGAATGAGTTTGGAATATCGCAAATAAACTGAGCGACAAAAAAATCAATCGTGAGTACGAAGCCGACATATGTGTATTCTTACAATTGTGATACGACAGAAATCGAGAAACTGTTTCTCTTTTTTGGTTGGATACCATTTAAGTCTTGGTAAAGAGGTCTACCAAATTCTGCAGTTAAATAATGATCACAAGTTTGAACCGCACAGGATTGAATTGCGAAGCTTGCTGTGATTTTCTCGCCGCCGAAATTATCCGGGTCCGTTATGCTTGCGGGAAATTGAAAAGGACCTGGTACAAGCAATGAAGTGTCTGCGCCACTAATTTGTGCATTGTGGCGAAACCCAATGCGAGCAATAGGTTGGAAGCGAAAGTGACTGTTATTTTCGAACCAAAGATTGGCGCTAGCGGTGTCACCAAGTCGATACCCATTATCATTTATTCCAGTCCGTATGGTTGTAGCAAAACCACCACCCACGGAATAGCCACCTGAAATATCGTGTGCGCGGTTTATTGCAAAAGATATGTCATATGTACCCGATCCAAGCTGCATTGTGTAAGGCAGCCTCTCTAATGTTCCGGCACCATTTCGAGGAGTGTCACCAAGTTCGTTAATAGAACCAGTTGGTAAACGTAACCCTAAACTTGAGCGTGTCGAAGTTTTTTTGTCGGTCCAATGATAAGATGAATCAAGCGCAATATCGCCTAATCCTTTTGTTGAGAGTATGAACTGATCAAATCCGGGAACGATGCTGATGTGGTCAGTTGATTGTTCGATAATCGGTACTATTAGACTAACTGAGAACTTATTCGAGCATGCGTATTTGGCGGAAAAAGCATGTACCTCTTGATCAATAAAAGTGGGAACAACTGGATAATTCTGAAGCGTTCTAGATTCTCCTGGTGAAAACAACACATCGTCGAAACTGATGCTTTGTGACCCGCTTTTGTACCCTCCAACACTTAGACTTCGGTAGGCATATCCGAATTTCCAACGCTTAGAATCCTTGGACTCATTCTGGTCAGTCGTTACGGATACATTAAGTAAGTCCTCGAAACTAATGCTAGCCAACTCAGTTGGAGTTGATTGTGCAATCGCGGCTGATGGAACTAAGCCGTACAAAACGATTAGAACTGTAGAAACCAGTTTGCGATGAGAGATTTTGTTTTTTTGATGTTGCATCATATTTTCTCCCTGCGCCGTTAACCATATTGCCGAAAATGGGTAAACATTTGCTGAAGAGCAAGCAACAAGCAGCCCAAGGAATGGCAGACGAACCCAATTTACCAGGTGGCATCATTCGATGGATTGGCTTGGGGCCTGGCTAGAAAGAATACGTCGATTTCGTTAATTTGAACGATGTTTTGGACTCACTCCCAGTGAGGTCCACAATCAAGCGGATAGTTCAATGCATAAGGGGTGCAAATCGTCTGACCCCGTGTGACAATTGGTCATTGCGGCAAAGGGCACGTTTCGGTAGTGTGTACGTTGAGTAGTTGGCTTTGAACTTACGGGGAGGGAATTGCATGAACTGTGCTCTTTTAATAAACCGAAGCAAACTTTAGCGATTTCCCCAATAGAGAGTCAACAGTAAGTGGAGTGCCGGACAACGGCTTTATGGAGATCGCATGAAAAAAAAATTGTCCGTTAACGGTGTTCAGCATACTGTAGACGTCGACCCCTCAACACCGCTACTCTGGGTGCTGCGCGAGCAACTTGCTCTTACCGGAACAAAGTTCGGATGCGGTATCGCGCAATGTGGTGCTTGTACCGTCATGATTGACGGCGTACCGATCCGTTCCTGTGTACTACCTCTGGCGAGCTTGGAAGGGAGACAGGTGATGACGATTGAAGGATTGGCGCCAAGCGATGAAAAACTGCATCCGCTCCAGCAAGCTTGGATTGAACACCAGGTTCCTCAGTGTGGCTATTGTCAGTCAGGACAATTGATGTCCGCAGCTGCGCTGTTAGCGCGCAATCCCGAGCCGACCGATGCTGAAATCGATGGCGCGATGCAAGGTAACATCTGTCGCTGCGGCATGTATGGGCGCATACGAAAAGCGATCAAGTCGGCGGCGACTTCAAGGATCGCGCAATCCGAGCTTCACACTTTCGATAAGACAGACGAGGCCAGCGATGAGTAATTGGACAAGACGGGCCTTTGTTTCCGTAGGTGTTCTCGCGGGTGGCGGAATTCTCGTCGGGGTCGCCATGCGCCCCGGCAACCGCGCGGATAACTTAGCCGAATTGGTGGCTGGGGAAAATGAAACGCTTGTTCACGCCTTCGTCAAAATTGATCAGGACAATATCGTAACAGCTGTGGTTCCTCACGCGGAGATGGGCCAAGGTGCACAGACGGCGCTGGCACAGATGTTGGCGGAGGAGCTCGATGCAGATTGGGACCGCGTGCGCGTTGAGGAAGCGCCACCTGTGGCCGGATACGCTCATTACACGGTGGGTCGTGGATATCTGTTCAAGGATCTAAATCTCCCGGATATAGTGGTGCCGAGTTTCGAAGGTGTGATGATGCGCCTCTCCAATTCACTGGACCTGCAAGTAACAGGCGGTAGCATGAGCGTCCGTGTGACCGGCACGTACGGAATGCGCGTTGCCGGCGCAGCCACGCGTGACATGCTCAAACGTGCAGCTGCAAAAGCCTGGCAGGTTCCAGTCGACGAGATCACGACTGAAAAAAGCATGCTCATTCACGGCGCAACCTCACGCGCCGAACCCTATGCGGTGTTTGCAGCCGCAGCAGCCGGGATGACACCTTCCTATTCCCCAAAGCTGAAGCAGCTGGAAGAGTACAAGATTATAGGCCAGCCGGTACCCCGTTTTGACATCCCGGCGAAAGTGGATGGCACGGCGAAATTCGCTTTGGATGTGCGCTTGCCGGGCATGGTTTATGCGACAGTGAAGCGGTCTCCCGTATTCGGCGGCCGGATTGCATCAATTGACGATACTGCTGCGCGCGCGGTCGAGGGCGTACTCGGTGTCGTCGTAATTTCAGCCAGCGAGTCAGACACTTTCATCGGAGCCTTCGCGGTCGGCGAAGCTGTCGCCGTGGTGGCGGAGGGCTATTGGGCGGCCCAGCGAGGACTACGCGCGCTCGAGATCGAATGGGATGGTGGTGGTAACGAAACAGTTTCGAGTAATTCTATCTTTGCTCAGTTCGAGCAGGATATTTCAGCCGCGAAAGACCGTAAGATTGATTTGGAGCAGGGCGACTTTGAAGCCGTTTTTGCATCCTCCCAAAAAGTAATCAATGCGGATTATCGTGTGCCCCATTTAGCGCACACCTGTATGGAGCCTCTGAACGCCACCGCCGAATTCCGCGATGGGCATTGTGAAATCTGGATTGGTTGCCAAAATCCACTTGGATTCAGACGAGCGGTAGCGGATGCACTTGGTATCCGTGCGGATAATGTGACGTTACACAACATGCTCATGGGTGGTGGCTTTGGCCGCAAATCCCGGGCCGACTGGGCGATTCAAGTGGTACATTTAGCAAAGACAGTGGGGCGACCCGTACAGTTGATCTGGTCGCGCGAAGAGGACATTCGCCAGGATTTTTACCGGCCTGCTATTCTTAGTCGTTTTCGTGCGGCAATTGATGAAAGCGGTGAACTGGAAGCCTGGCAAAACACCTACGTAAATAAACTCGAGCCCACAGAAGCGCCGTTGATTCCTTATGATGTTGCCGCCAAGGACATCGGCCATATTGACAGCCCGATCCACGTGCCGTGGGGCGCCTGGCGAAGCGTCGATCATTCACAGCATTGTTTCTTCACGGAATCATTCATTGATGAAGTCGCAGTGGCTGCCGGCAGAGACCCTCTTGAGTACCGCGCATCGCTGCTCAAAGACCATCCCCGTCACCTCGCCGTGCTGCAAAAAGCCGCCAGGGAAGCAGAATGGGGACAACCGCTTGCACAAGGCCGCGGTCGTGGCATTGCGCTTCAAGAATCCTTTGGATCGATTGTGGCGGAAGTCGTAGAAGTGACCGTTGTCGACGGGCAGGCGTCAGTCGACCGTGTCGTAGCAGTCATCGATCCAGGCTTTGCCGTAGCGCCGGACGGTGTTACCGCCCAGATTGAATCTGGGATTGTGTATGGGCTGACTGCAGCCCTTTATGGCGAAATTACAATCGAAAATGGTTCTGTCGTCCAAAGCAATTTTCACGACTATGAGGCGCTTCGAATGGCTCAGACACCGCAAATCGAAACATTCATCATCAATAGCGGTCACGCTGCCGGGGGGGCGGGCGAGCCGGGAACGCCACCGGCGGCACCTGCTCTCGCCAATGCAATATTTGATGCAACCGGGCAGCGACTTCGCGAGCTGCCGTTTAGCAAACACCTTCAATTTATTTAGAGAGTTTCAAATGAAATTGCACACCATCATTACTGCTTTTCTGACCCTCGCATTGACTGCTGCTAGCCTCGCTAAAGCTCCTAGCGACGTAGATGCGACATCTTCTTCAGCCAGCGAAGCGGAAGCGCTGGCGGCCTGGCAGAAAGTATATGAAGTGTTCTCCCATCCGCGCTGTGCAAACTGTCACGTCCCGGAGGATAACATACCGCGCTGGTCAGGCCCGAGTTACGGCTTGACGCAAGGTGAATGGCTAAATCACGGGATCAACATCACCGGCGGAGAAAGCCGCATCGGCGCAGAATCCATTCCCTGTATGGCTTGCCATCAGAGCACAAATGCAGAATTGCCTCACGCACCGCCTGGTGCACCGACATGGCGGTTGGCACCGGTCGAAATGGTGTGGTGGAAAAAGTCCTCACAAGAGATCTGTCAGCAGATCAAAGATCCGAAGCGCAATGGCGGACGGTCTCTTCAGGAAGTTGCCGACCATATTGGCCATGATGCACTTGTTCAGTGGGGCTGGGCGCCAGGACCAGGCCGCGAGCCAGCGCCATATTCATCAGAGGAAGTTGTAAATTTTCTTGAAAGCTGGCGTGTTGCCGGCGCACCATGCCCCGCCCCGACTGAGTGAGTGTCAATCGATGTCGGAAATTGGCAATTCCTTTGTGAGTTATGACAATGCTCACGATCCGTCCGGCGTGAACGTTCTTGCGTTTGCACTGAAAGAGCGCTCTGCCGGCGATGATGTTGCGATTGCAACTCTTTCTGCGATCCACGGTTCATCACCGCGCCGCCTTGGTGCGCAAATGGCAGTCACGAGTGATGGCAGGTTTATTGGCTCAATTTCATCCGGCTGTCTTGAGCGCGCGATAGTTGAAGAAGCACAGGCCGCACTCAAAAGAGGCAACGGCAGCACCGTTCGCTATGGTGCGGGATCCAGGTATCTTGACATTACCCTGCCTTGTGGATCAGGAATGGATATCATGTACTCAACGGGTATACCCATCTTGGTGCTTGAGGAAGCGCTTTTAGCAGTACAATCTCGCCAACCCTTCGCGCTTTCGATTTCGGAAAATGACGTCAAATTCCAGGACACTGATGTTCACGATGATGACGTATTGATCCGTCCCTACCAACCGCCATTGCAGATCGCGGTTGCGGGTGTTGGCGTGGAATTGATCCTATTTACCAGAATGGCTATTGCCGCCGGTTACTGCATTTACGCATTATCGCCTGATGAAAAAACACTTGAACAGTGCTCTGGAAAAACGGTTTTGTTGAAATCAACGGCTCTGGTTCCCGACCTTGGCTTTGATCAATGGACGGCTTTTGTCTCGCTGTTTCACGATCGTGAATGGGAGTTAGCGTTGCTGCAGGAAGCCCTGAAGAGTTCATCTTTTTATCTGGGCGCGGTCGGCAGCAAAAAAACAAGTGCCGAGCGGCTGTTCGCATGCCGAAATGCCGGTATAGATGATGCCGCTTTGGCAAAATTGAAGGGGCCGATAGGACTTGTTCCCGCGACACGTGACCCGTCCGCGCTCGCTGTTTCAGTTCTGGCGGAAATTGTTGCGGCATGGCCGCACTAGACCGCAACATTCGACCGGATACGACGGCGGCTATCTTATTGGCTGCTGGGTCTTCTAGGCGATTTGGATCGGACAAACTGAGCGCCAATATTGACGGTCAGACAGTCCTTGAAAAGAGCGCCGCAGTTCTCCAAAGTACGGACTGTTTTACGTACGCTGGTATCGTTTCTGCGGGGCGGAACAACCATGCTGAAATCATGATGCGTAACGGCGCGATACCTCTGGAAAATAAAAAAGCAGCATCCGGTATCAGCACATCAATTGGGCTCGGCATAACCTGGGCAAAAGCGCAAGGCGCTCGTGCTGTTCTCATTACTCTTGGTGACATGCCGTATTTGCCCATCGGCCATTTTCAAGACCTCTTTCTTTTGGCGAATAACGAATTGGAAGTCGCATTCACCAAATGCGAGGAGAGGCGCATGCCACCCGTAATCTTCGGGAGCAGGTGGTTCGGTGACCTGTTGTCTCGGGTCGGTGACAGCGGCGCCAGATCCTTGCTGAGAGATCTACCCGAAAAAGTCGGTCTTGAAGCGGACCCTCGAATACTCGCAGATATCGATGTGCCCGCAGACATCAATACAACATAGACCAATCTATTTACTGGTCACTGCTGATCATGGAGAATTTGAAGAAGAACACAGCAGCCTGCACAAGCCACACAGCTCAGTGCTAAACGGAGCAAATGTGAGACCCGGCCATGCATCTAAAAGCCCGTGAATCCGATTATCTGGGTGATTGGGCATAGTTCTTCCGGTTTATTGACCCTGGATTGTGAATGCAGAAAGCCTTGAATTGTGATGATAAGGTTTAACGCAGAGCACATCATACCGATCTGTATACTGGCAAATGATGCAATTTTGCCACAAGACAAAAAACAAACATGGCTGAATCGTGTCAACAAAAAGGCACAAACATGAAAGCCCTCAGAAACAGTAATATTCAAGCAGACGGAAATTCCGAGAGGGTTGGTGCGTTGGGTTTTATACCTTGCATGGTCGGTTAGCCTTCGCTTAATTTACATCCTGTGGAGGGGCAGGATTTACTGGAAGGCTATTTGTAAGGAGGCGATATGATTATCGCGTTTATAGCGTTCCTGTGCCTGGTTCTCGGCTATTCAATCGGCGACCTCATTCGAAAAAAAGGGGCGTGCAAGAATTGTCCTGCACGAGAAGCTCTGCAGTTTGAACCACCGTCTGAAGAAGATTTCTTCGAGTACAACTACAACAAGCTACGATAGGCTCATGCAACCGTGCGAATGCCCTGTTAAACAAAAGGCCGGGGTCATTGCGATGGTAGGTCAGGGAGGAGTGCGTTATGGCCACTGAAGAATTCCAGATCAATACTTTGGCGGAGACAACGGCAATCAAAGTTGTATTAAAGCAGGTATTTGGCCTGCTTGCGAAGGCTTCCGATGACCCAGAAGAGTTTCTGGAAGCCCAGATACGGGATGGAACGGAAAAAATTGAAACAATAAAGTGTCAGGGTCTTACTGAAGAACAGTACCATCTGGTAATAGAAACCGCCTTGAACCATTTTACCGGTCTAGTTTCGGTAGACTTGACTGACACGGACAAATAAAGCATCGCCGATCAATCTGTTGTTGCACTACGGATGATTGGTTTACCGGCAGGCCCTTTTCCCGAGCGCCTGTCGGTATTATTGGAAGGTCCTAGTTGTGTTGTATTGCGAGCGCCGCTAAACGCAACACCCATGCCTCGAGAATTGCGCACTTTACTGCAAAAAGCCCAACATTCTTCAGCTCTCCCATCCTGTCCCAAATCATACCCTGACATGCTGATTGTTAAAAAGAAGAGCGAGATTACCGCCTGCGACGGGCAAACGAAACGCGATCGACAGATGCCAGGATTGCATTTGCGCATATAAAACGAGGCAAAAGGACTTCGGTTCTTACATGCAGGATCAAGCTAATATTGGTGCAGGCAAGCTCGGGCGCTGCGTTGGTCACACTCATCCCGGCGCTCGTACGTCAATGTATTCACAAGTAGAGGGGTAGTTCGGTTGACGAAAGCCGTACGTTCGATGCATTCATTCCACGTCCAAACTGACGTTCAGCCGGTGCTCCGGCGCGCACGTGCACCCATCGCATCATAAGTCGCGTATTTGTAAAGCTCCCCAAGCGTCGGGTAGTTAAAACAGGCATTGATGAACAGATCGCTTGTTGCTTTGGAAAGCAATGCCAGCAAGCCAAGATGGCCAATCTCAGAGGCGATCTCACCAATCATATGCACACCGAGTAATACCATTGGTTTTTCAATATCCGGATCATATTCGTAAATGAGTTTTAGAAACCCATCATCGTCACCGATAATCATGCCCCTGGCGTTATGTTCGCAATGTGCATTGCCGGTGACATATTCTATGCCCTGTTCTTTACACTCGATCTCATTAAGGCCGGCGCCGAAACATTCGGGGATAGTGTAAATGCCCATGGGCAGAATTGGGGCGACGTGGCTCTTGTACGGTGCCAGGTTAAACGCTTTTATCATTGCGTATCGGGCTTGCTCCATGGACGTGGATGCTAGTGCGGGCGCACCGATCACATCCCCCACCGCATATATCCCGGATACAGGTTTCCTTGTTTCCGGGTGTACCACCTGATAATTCTTGTCTGTTTCCAGTCGTGCAAATTTACCAGGCGTAATGCCAGCAGCGTCCAGATTCAGGGCGGCCGTATTGCTGTTCCTGCCGGTCGCAAGCATCAGGGCATCGCTGGTCAATTCCAAACCGCTCTCCATACTGATCTTGATGCCGTTTTTTAATGCCGTACAAGTGTTGAACATTTCTGGCATTTGCATGCGCACACCAATCCGTTCCATTGCGGGTTTCAGGGCATTAGAAATCGCGGGGTCGAGAAAGGGCAGTAGTGTTTCTACAGCATTGACAAGAGTTACATCCACGCCGAGCGCGGAAAAGGTGCAGGCATACTCACACCCAATGACACCGCCGCCCAAAACCGTGAGGGTCTTGGGCATCCCTTGCATAGTCAACACAGTGTCTGAATCATAAATACGTGGATCGTCGGGAATACCGTCAGGTCGCCGCGGAGAAGAACCTGTAGCAATTAATATTACTTTGGCTTCAAGATAGACAGGTGCTTCGCCAGTGCGATCAACCCGGATCGTTCGGTTGTCGACAAAAGATCCCATCCCGCTGAAAATCTTGACATTGTGGCGCTCCATATTATTTAGAACACGGGTCTGTTCAGCGCCTTTTACAGTTTGCTCATGCCGCAAAAAATCTTTGACAGTTGCTTGACGGCGCAGCGACAGATCCACTCCATGTAACTTGCGCGCTTTAAGCCCGGAAAGTGCGACGGCCGTTTCTCGCAATGTCTTGCTTGGAACTGTCGTTCCTGCGGTTGCACCTCCAAGGCTGGGTTCGGGTTCAACCAGGCCAACAGATTTGCCAAAATATGCGGCCTGCGCAGCGCCCTTTTCGCCTGCGGCGCCCGATCCGAGTACCAGCAGATCAAAAGCCTCTTGGTTCATCATTCTCTTCCCTGTTCCCGAACGGAGGATAATATGCGTCGAGGTAGAACTCAAGCCTGGCCGCCGAAGCGAGGTCCTACATTATGATCGGTTCTTACATGAAGTGATTTTTTGAAGTTCCTAGCGGCGCAGGTTTTCGAACATCTATCCGGCGTCAATCATCAAAATGGCGCACGGTCTCACAAAGAACAAGCACTCTCGATAGAAGCGTTTCATACTTTGATTGCAGAGGGCGCGCGCGTTGCTCGGCAAGAGGCTGCAATTGTCGAAAAAAAGAGCGGATATTTGGTAACTGTACCAGCGCATATTCCTGCCAAGGGCGACGATCGTCAATCATTGAAATTTACTTGAAAAAAAACCAAGGTCGGATCCTGGACGATTTTGATTTCAGTTCTGATCGGCGCTGCCCCTCTGATAAGTTCTCATATCGCTACTCAGATTGCTGAGAGTGCTGGATGTGACACGCCGGTTACAATGCAAGAGTTCAATGCAGGATGGCGGACCTTCATTACGGTACAGATCGGGTTAGCCGGAGCTATTGTTGGACTCTTCCTACTGCTGCCAGTGAAAGAGCCGTCTCACAGCTGGAACGAAACACGGATCGTATATTGCGGAATAATTCTCAATACAATCGAGCAGTTAGTATACTGAGTGTAAATCGGGAAACGGTTGCGTAATAACGCGCTCACATTCGCGCCATAATATGGGGGCCTGCGTCGGACATCCGATCAAAATTGATTAAACTCGCGATTGTGGCTCTCCTGAGAGCTTTTTGCGGGTGTATGGGGTGATTGCGTTGCGCAATCTACTTTGTAGAGATCGACAAACGAGTTGGCGTGGGCGTCAAGGTCTTTTTGCTGAATGTTTGGTGTTTAGGAATATCCCGGTTGATCGTTCCTCTAAGTATCTCCAGCGAATTATAACTCCACTAGTGGCAAAAATCCGCCATAAATCATCCGTTTTCCATCGAATGGCATCGGTTGATCTGTTGGATCCATTCGCGGATCCTTCATCATTTTTTCCATGGCTGTATCGCGAGTCGATTTGTCGGGCCATTCGATCCAGGAGAAAACAACAGACTCATCCTTCTTTGCATCGACGGCTTTTTTAAAGTCTGTAACACTACCGTCGGGAATATCGTCTCCCCAACATTCGACAATACGAAGCGCGCCGTACTCTTTAAATATAACATCGACCAATTGCGCATGATCTATGAACTTTTGCTTATTCACGGTTGGCACCGCTATGACGAATCCATCAATATAGACCATATAAAACTCCTCGGGTTCCCGCCTCCGTCTTATAACATTAAATTAAGGTCGAACGCGAGGGGTCCGACTAAAGCACCAGGCAAAAATTCGTTAAGAGACGATGTTCAAAAATTATTGTTCGATTATTGTTGATCTAACACTGGAATTGCTTATTCGGCATTTTTAAATGCTAGTCGAACCAGTCATTGGAGACTTGGATCGGAAACATCGCGATCAGTTGCCCTTGGTCAGAGGGATGATCTCAACGTCGACGAGCGCGTTGCCGCTCGCTGGATCGAGCCAAATTTTTTCGTACGCTTTGCGAACAATTGCCTCTCCGACTTGCAGCTCATATGTTTTACCGTCGCATAGGACCTTGACTTCATTTGCTCGACTGCCCTCAGGTGGCTGATCAAACAGAAACTTCACCGAAAAGATGATCCCGCTTCCTTTCTTAGATTCAAACAGCAGCCAACGCCGGTCTACGAACAGGCTTTTCAATTCGAGTTTTGCATCACCGCTCATTTCTATGCCTCAACTTAAGAATCCCTTGCAAGCATAGCCCGTTTAGAACCGCAGCGGAAGATGCAATGCGTCGAAAAGGGCCGAGAAGCTACTTCTGTACCTTTCTATGCAGGGATCGGCTCCAAAACATTCCAGCGCATTAACTCCTGGCGCGCTGGCTCAATCTCTTCTCCCTACATCTATGCTTTTCTAATCGATACTGAATAGACAGAGGAGGGGCGGTGCGGTTGTTTTTTTTTAAGATCCAGCTCAACTTCAGCTCTGATCAACTATGTAAGAGGCCCATCGCAATTGCCTATTGTGGAAAAACTGCGGCGGGCTCCCAAATTGATACAGATTGCCCACTCGAACTTTTTGAGTCGCCTCCAGTCATAGTTTTTATTTCGCCCTAGAAAGATGGTGATATTTCGTCTGATTATATCTTTCAAAGACTTGGAGATTTGAACCTAGAATATATCACTTGTGGGCGCATTGCTAGAATGCTCGCCGCTATTGGTTTTCCTCAAAATTCGAACGCCCATAATTCGCGTCGCTCGTCGACAGAAATATCGACAAGCTTATTGTAAGGGGTAGAATTTGCACTGCGCTGTAAGGCTTGGGTAAACCTAGGCGGTGAAAATGCGCTTGGATGGATACACTGTCACAGTCTCTAGGTAAATAATGTAAGTAAGCAGACCAATGCGTACGCGCTCCAGCTGCATGGTAGTTTTTCGATATCTCATAAGGAGAAGGGACTTTGCCAAGGCTTTGAAGCACACTCTCTTAACGTTGTTGATAACATTTTCGAGAAGGTTTGTTGACCTGTCTTCGGTGAAAAAATCTAACTCGTAGATTGAGTTAAATTTCCGCCGGTAACGTAATGCCGATTTTGTGCATGAGCGTTAATTAACTCGCGCAGAAGTGTTTCTCGGCGAACTGGCTTTGCGATATGGCAGAAAAAGCCCGACGCAGCATAGCGTTTTACCTGATGGGCCATCGCATTTGCTGTAACTGCAATTATCGGTACTGGTTGCTTGGCGGATTCAATCTCCATACTTCGAATTTTACGCAGCGATTCCTCGCCATCCATCACAGGCATCTGAATGTCCATCAATACAACGTCGAAATCGAAGACACGACATGACTGTAATGCTTCCATCCCGTTCTCGGCGAATTTAATTTCAATATCATACGGCTCAAGCAGTGCTTTTAAAATCAATCGATTTGTCTCGTTGTCCTCAGCGACCAAAATCGTTTTGGGCAAATCTTCCAAATCGAGAATAGAATTCGCTGACTGATTATGTCGGTCCAGATCGACACTAGATGCTTGAGGGAGATTCAACAGAATTGAAAAGGAGGTTCCAATTCCTTTTTCGCTCGTGACTTTTATGGAACCGTCCATTGCCTGAACGAGGTCACGCGCGATTGATAAACCAAGGCCAGTCCCACCATATAAGCGAGTTGTAGAATCATCTGCCTGAACAAAAGTGTCAAAAATTTTCCTAGATTCTTCGCTCGTCAGACCAATGCCAGTATCGGAAACAGAAATACAAATCATATCAGTACACACTTGAGCCGTTTGTTTTTCGTAATTGCCCGCCACAGAAATCTTGATAATGCCTTCGGTTGTGAATTTGACGGCATTTGAAACCAGATTGTGGAGTATTTGACCCAATCGGTACCCATCACCAATCCTAGTATCCGCGAGGGTATTATCCATATCCAGCACCAATTCAAGGTTTCTGTCGCGTGCTTTTAACCCATGAACTGAAGCAACTTTGTTGATCACTTCACTGATGGAAAAAGGTGCGTGTTCTATCTTGATCTGACCGGCTTCGATCTTTGAAAAATCCAAAATGTCATTAAGAATATTCATCAAGGATTCGCTTGATCCGTGAATAATCTGTACCATATTTCTCTGCTTCGAATTGAGGGTTGTGTCGGTGAGCGAGACTGCCGCTCCGATCACACCGTTCATGGGCGTTCTTATTTCGTGGCTCATGTTCGCTAGAAAAGCGGACTTAGTAGCACTTGCCCGTCGCGCGTCATGTAGGGCATTTTCTAGTTCACTAGCGAGGGCGCTTGCATCATCTGCGAGCATAGTCATGCTGACAAACTGAGCCGCGGAGGCGACAAACGCTGCTTCATCCAAATTCCAATGATGAATTTCTCCTACCGACTCGCAGCAAATAACGCCACGAATTTGATCTCTTGAAAAGATCGGCGCGTCCAGTAGAGAATAAATGTTATTAGATCGAAAGTAAGTTTCTGTAAATTCGCTAGTTCTGGGATCGGTCGCTGCGTAATCCGCATCCACAATTCTGGCGGTATCGATAGCCTTGAAATAACTTGGATAGTCTTTAACCGCCAATCGAATAGGTTCACTCGAAATGCCTTTATTAACATCAAATAAATTCAAACACTGAATCGCTTCTCGATCATCAGTGTACAGCCAAATGCTAACCCTGTGGACATCTAGCGCAAAACAAATTCTCTTTAGCAAATTCAATATTGTTGCTTCAGAACTACCGCCACGATTGTAAATGAATTCAGTGAAAATTGCTTCGAGCTCTTTATTGAATCGTCTGCTCCGGTTCAGTGCATTTTTGATTTCGACTTCTTGCCTAGCCCGGCTTTGAGCTTCAAGATTTAAAGCGGCCTTTTTCTTCGACAACTCAATCTCGTGCTTCGCAGTTTGAAGTTCATTGATGATAGATTTCCGAATGACCGAATTCGAACGTTTGGCGAGAGCCAAGGTGGCAACGAAGTACAAGACTAACACAGCACACATCATATAGTCGCGAATGCCACCCGAGAGCGCGTAGTACGATCCCAATCCTAAAATGGCTGGAAAGTTGAACGCGATCACCGATCTAATGCTCGGTGCAAGTGACAACGCCGCACCCGCTGTCATTCCCGCTATCATGAAAATGATCAGTTCATTTGACAGTTTATGTGCGTCTGGGAGAAGCAAAAATGGCGCGATTCCCCACAATATGCCTGAAACGGTGGCGAGGACATCTAACCAATTTCGCGTCGAGCCCTGAAGAGGTAAGTTTTTTTGCCGTTGCAGCCATGAAATACAAATCCTGGCAGCAATTGCACCGGTGACTAGTAAGAACCATGTGGAAAGAATAATTGGGTTGACTGAACCAATCAACAATAAGCCCAGCAAAGCGGAATTCGCTAACGCAACATATTGAGAAGTGTTGATGTTTAAAAGCAGAAGCTGATCGAGTTGCAGCCTGAATTTCGACCGATGTTCCATACGGTTTTTTTGCGCATTCATTTTTGACAAATCTCGAGTCCAGGGTCCAAAATCTATCTTGTTTTGGTTAATAAATTGGCCCCCAAAACCGCAAATTTACGACGATCAAAAGGCCGCCCCAGCTTCCGATAACTCGGTGATTACAATAAGCAAATACATTCAAATCAACCTCATCTCATTTCGGTCGAGCTCAAGGGTCGTTGTCACCCAGGCGACTTGACGCTTTGCTTCTCACCCTAATCCTGTGGCATTAACGGCGTTAGACTTTTTAGGTGAGCGGTTGTATGCCCGTTAATCAATTATTTAGATCGAGTACAAAAGGAACCTGTTATGTTCAGTCATTTGATGATCGGTGCAAATAATCTAGAAGCCTCACGAGCATTTTATGATGCTGCGCTCGGTGCTCTTGGCATCAGACCTTCTCGTGTTGATCCTAAAGGTCGCGCAATGTACTTGCACAACGGCAGCATCTTTATGCTCACCCAACCGATTGATGGTAACGCCGCTTGTGGTGCAAATGGTGGTACGATTGGTTTTGCCGCAGCGACAACCGAAGAGGCAAACGCTTTTCACAAGGCAGGTCTTGAAACCGGTGGAATGGCTATCGAAGATCCTCCCGGTTGGCGGGAAAACAATGAACTAAAATTGTATCTTGCCTACTTAAAGGATCCATCGGGCAATAAGATTTGCGCAATGTGTCGTGGATGACCTTCATAGACGCCAGAGCGTATGGTGGCGATTTGGCGCCCCTAAAGTGACACGCCAATCATATATCCGGGGCTGAAAATCATACACTCAATTAAGCAAGTAGTGTACGGAACAAAAATCTGACGTCATGTCTCGAATTTGAGCGATTAATTCACAATGCGTCCGTATTCTGCAAGAATCCACTCGAAAACAACAAGTTTTGACAATCTCCTTGGATGAATTTCACTCAGGTATGCTTCGGTAGCCATGAAATCTCCTCACTTGGAATTTTGGCCCTAAGCACAACAAGCCAAAACGCCCTTCTGTTTGGGCGTGAAAAAAAGGCATAGTTCGTACCCAGCTTCGTTCATAAAAGTTTTTTTGCGCTATTTGTGCGCCAATTTAAAGTACGTCTGATCCAATGCCATAGCAACTTGCCGATCTTTTGGTGTGTTGAAGAATGGTTGCCTCAATCCTAGCTCGGAACGCTATGACTTGGATTTCGTTTCAGTCGAGGCTTGCCATCAAAAAAGACCGCAACATAGTTGCTCCGCGGGCGGGACAGAGTCTTTTTGCTTCGCGGGTGCTTTGGTTGCATATTAACGCTAAGCCGCCAATAATTCCGACAATTGTAATTACACGCAAACCGCGCAAATATGAATGTTCATATCCAGTGCCAAGAAAGTGCCCATTGAGCAACAGAGTAATAAACCTACATCAGCCACTGCCTTCGTCAGCTAGAGTTGTGATCGTTGGCGGTGGTATTATTGGCATTTCTGTCGCCTATCATCTCGCCCATATGGGATGCAAAGACGTTGTGCTACTGGAAAGGGACAGCATCACCTCTGGCACGACTTGGCATGCCGCGGGCTTGATGGCCACATTTGGCAGTACTTCAGAAACATATACGGAAATTCGCAAATATAGCCGCGATCTCTATGCACGACTTGAGGCCGAAACCGGACTGGCCACGGGACTTAATCAGTGTGGTTTTATAGAACTAGCGACCAGCAAGGATCGCCTGGAAGAATACCGCAGGGTGTCGTCGTTCAACCGATATTGCGGCGTTGACGTACAAGAAATTTCAGCCAGCGAAGTTCAGAGCCTGTTTCCACTGGCCAAAGTCGACGACGTGCTTGCCGGATTTTACGTAAAGGATGACGGCCGGGTAAATCCGGTGGACGTAACGATGGCGCTCGCTAAGGGTGCGCGCATGCAAGGTGCCACCATCGTTTCGGGCGTTGCCGCGACAGGTGTCACGCATAAGCAAAGCAACGTTACGGGAGTGACGACAGATCACGGAACAATAGCCTGTGAATTTGTTGTCAATTGCGCCGGTATGTGGGCGCGCCAGTTTGGCGCTGAGCATGGAGTGATCATTCCCAATCAGGCGGCGGAGCATTACTACGTGATCACAGAGGCAATTGATGGTGTGAAATCAGACTGGCCGGTTCTAGAAGACCCATCGCATTATGGTTATTATCGAGAGGAAGGCGGTGGTCTTCTGCTTGGGTTATTTGAACCTGAAAATGCCGCGTGGAATGTCGAAGGAATTCCACAGGACTTTTCGTTTGGCGAAATTCAGCCAGACTTGGAGCGGATGGGGCCATTTCTTGAAAAATGTATGAGCCGTATCCCGATCAGCTTGGACGCGGGCATCAAAACGTTCTTTTGTGGACCGGAAAGCTTCACACCGGATCTCTCCCCCATCGTTGGAGAGTCAGGGCAACTAAAAAACTACTTCGTGTGCGCTGGCCTCAACTCCATCGGCATTTTGTCAGCTGGGGGCCTCGGTCGAATCGTGGCGCACTGGGTATTGACTGGACGGCCGGACGTGGATGTTTCCGGTTTCAATGCTGATCGATTTCAGGCTTACCAGAGCAACCCGGAGTACCGCCGCGACCGCGTCTCAGAAATGCTGGGGCAGGTTTACAAGTGTCATTACCCGACAAAAGCGCCACAAACATCCCGTGGGGCAAAGCGATCTGTTTTGCATGAACGTCTAGCTGCCGCCGGCGCCTGTTTTACTGATGTGAGCGGATGGGAGGGTGCAAGCTGGTTCGCGCCATCACCAAGGGAGGCGGAGGTCGGTGATTTGTCCTGGGGTCGCATGCATTGGTGGCCCTATTGGAAAGCCGAGCACCGCGCGTGCCGCGAGGCGGTGGTGTTGATCGATATGAGCTTTATGGCGAAATTCTTAGTCCAAGGCCGGGACGCTGGACGAGTCCTCGAACACATTTCAGCCAACGTAGTAGATGGGAATCCTGGTGAGATCTCTTATACCCAATGGCTAAATGAGGAAGGTAAGCTAGAAGCTGACTTGACCGTAACCAAGCTAGCCGACGAACGGTTCTTGGTGGTTGCGACAGACACCATGCATGGTCATGTTGAGACTTGGCTGCGACGCAATATTCCCTTAGATGCCCACACATTCGTCACGGATGTGACTTCAGGCCTGACACAAATCAACGTTCAAGGTCCTAATAGTCGTGCGCTCCTGCAACCCTTGACCTCGACTGATTTGAACAACGAAGCGTTTCCGTTCCGCACCGCGCGGGACATCGATATCGGGCTTGCACGTGCGCTCTGTGTGCGGATCACATATGTTGGTGAGTTGGGTTATGAACTCTATATTCCTTCTGAACAGGCTGTGCATGTCTATGACCGGCTGGTCGCGGAGGGTCAAAATCACGGCCTCAGGCACGCAGGTCTCAGCGCACTTGGCAGCCTCCGATTGGAAAAAGCCTACCGTGATTACGGACACGACATCGATAATACTGACAACGCGTTCGAAGTAGGGTTGGGATTTGCTGTAGCGCTTGGCAAATCCAGTGAGTTTATAGGGAAAGATGCCGCCAGAGCTCAGAAGGCCGCCGCACCATACCGACGGCTGGTGCAGGTGCTTGTAAGAGAACCAGATTCCATGTTGTGGCATGCCGAAATCGTACTGCGGAACGGAACGCCGGTCGGTGACGTGCGAGCGGGAAGCTATGGTCACACTCTCGGCGGTCCCGTTGGTCTGGCAATGATCGAAAGCGGCGAGCCCGTCACGCCAGAATACCTCTCGACCGGCAACTGGGAGGTTGATATCGCAGGCAAACTTTATCCTTGCATATGTTCACTGCGTCCCATGTATGACCCTAAAATGCTGCGTATAAAGATTTGAATAGAACGAGGGTCTTTTTGCTGAGCGGTTGGAGGCTACGTCACATCTGTGGGATAGGTGACGCAATGTAGCCCGTTTAGGCGAGCTGTGGTCGGACAAGACGCGACATAATGACCTGCCACCGACGCTAGACCGAATCGTAGAAAATTAATCCGCGAGTCTGGGATTTGGAGATTTGCTTCAATTAGCAGCACCACTTGCTGTTCTAGGATGCAGTGCTGACAGAGGCTCGTTCAATATTCTGGACGCTGCTGAAAATATTTGTAGAGCACCAATCAGACTTCGATTCAATTCGAGCACAATATCTTGGCCCATATAATGAGTTCTTTCGTATTGCCGGCCCGGGATCCTGCAAAATCAAAAAATATAGAAAAACTTTTTCTACGCCAACTAGGCGTAAAGTGCTTGTGGAATTTGTTGATTTCTTCCCGCTTGCGGAAACCGGGAAGATGGAATTTACCTTTGTTGGCGATCGGCTTTTTGTTCCGATAGTCATTGACGCCTATGAACCTGCCAACCACTTAGACGTTTCGAGAAATATCGGCTCACTACCGTGGCTGATCATGACCTTTTTTGGCGTTCTGCTTGTTGCGGTTTCCTGTTCAGAGAGATCGATAAAGAGAAGCGCGGGCGTCACCAGGTTATTGCCCATCTTGGAAAAAGCGCACAAGATCTTATTGACACTCTAGCTGAAAAATTGTCGTCGCAGCCGCGAAGACCCATGCGGTATCACACCTCTTTCCAATGCCGAAAGCAAAGACGTCCGGCGCCGTTGAATTATCCTGGGTCCAGGTAACGTTGTTGCAGAAGCGGTGATTGTTTCCTTTTGAGCGGCCATCGTGGCCAACGCTTGTTCTTTTATGGGCGTAAAGAACTGAAATTTTCGGGGCAGCGATTGGTTACGTTCTTCGCAGTCTGCAAGTATGGTAACCTCGGATTGCACGCGTCCCATCCACTTTGTCAATCGTCTAAAAGTATCGGCATTGGCACCCGGTATTTTTGACAACTCAGAAACTCGTGTATGCAAATAAGTCCCGACAAAACCATCACGAACAGATTGTCTGAGCCATTGGGTGATCGTATCCGGAGGTTGGATAATACTGGGAATTTGTTCGTTCAAGACGTTAAGGGAGTTTGTCAGGAAATGGGGTAATTCAATCTCAAATGCCAGGTCGCCCAGCTCTGCCGCCACACCAATCGCGTCTTGTGGGACGAATTCAGAATTAAATGAAACAGTCGGAAGCACCCCTTTTTCGATGGCGAAGCCGATCTGACGTCTTGAGAATCCGTAGTAGTCCATAAAAAGGTAAAGCATTTTAACAGCGTACTGAACATTATGTTCCAAATCTGGTGGGCCCAAGACGCCACTGTGAGCTCCATCGTGACCAACCAGCCCGATCCTTAGAGCTTGCGATTCAGCCTGTGAAAATTGAAGGCCAAACTCCCTAGTGTAGGCCAAGGTGCGCTGCGACATATACCAACAGTGGGAGTAGTTGTGATACAGGTTGCCATCGATACCCTTGAATAAACCCGGTAACCCATTCCGGAGCAGGAACTTCAAATTCTGGTCCAGCTCAGTTTCTGTGGCCTTGTCCAGGGTGACGTCCTGCCCTGATGTCGTTCGATTGAATTTGACTAATTCTGCATTGCAAAACCAAGTGCTTCTTTCCAGAGCCTCGGCAAAGTTCGCTTTCAATGGTGCTAGACCGGCGCCATCAAGTATCGGCAAGCCGACAATATCGGCTAACACCCGCCTGAAAACCTGCAGATCTGTTGCGTAATATGGCGGCAGATCGCCGCTATCAACCTTGGCGATAGCCTTTTCTATCAGCGGGTACGCGGTAGCAGCAGATGCATGCTTAACCTGTTCCCCCCCGAAATCGGATTTTGCGGCATCTAAGGGCATATGATGTCACTAATTTTCTGGGAATTGAATGTTAGTACGTTTTGAGAAAAATGGAAGTTTTTTCGAAGTCAGCTCCTAACAGCTACAAAATTTACGATTCAAATGAGACCCTTGCATGGCCTTTTATTCCTGGTCTTACGCAGATTCAGCTTTGGTGTTCCGTTGTCAGTTTTACCCCGATCGCAGTCTTTGGGGACGCGATTGGCCCTTATGAAACCATACAGGGTTCGCCTGGCCCCCAGGGGAAAACGACTGACCTTGCAAAGTATATCCGCATAGTACCTGTTCGCTGACAACAAGAGTAGAGGTGCTCATAGGATAGATCGCTCAGCGGTGATTTTCCAACCTTCAGCAGTATTTCTATATTCGCCATTCAGCAAAGCGAATATAGAAAGGGCAATAATTGCATGACGTTACCAACCCGTCAATTTCCTGGCATTCTGCGTACGACCAGAGAACCGAAATCTGGTACGTAGGCCCCGAAGAACGGTTGAAAAAACTGCATTATGGCTGTGTTCATAACATATGAAATCGGACACAGCGTGAGTACGGTAATGCCTCGCTCTGACTATTGACGTACATGATGTCCCGACGGTTATCGTTCTAAAGTAGGATAGATAATAAGTAAGTCTACGGATAAAAAGCGGCAATTGTATGCCTTTTTGTTGTTTTTGGATGAGGCTAGAATAGGGTCGCTGGCGCGTCAGGGTCTTTCTGCAGAGCAAGAGCTAAGCTCAGTGAGCTGATCGCATGGTATGTTGTCACCCAGATCTCAGCGTTTTGTGATTAAGCCTATAGTCGAGAAGATTACTCCCATAATCCAGAAAGCTGGGCCCAGGATGCCTGGAAAGAACGACACATAGGCGGGTACCAGTACAAATATGATAAAGCCAATGTCGGCGGTGGAGACAGCGATCAGTTGATCCAATAACCAGTGTGACTATTGCGCCAGTTCATCATGATGGCAACGACAAGGGCCACGAGCGCGAATACTGCTAGGTTCCAGGCGTTCTGAAACAATCTGCCTTGCACCACTCCCGGATCCACATTTCGCTCTCCCATTTTTGTCAACTCTGAACAGGGGCAAGCTATCACAAACTAATAAATGTGCGATACTTTGCCTCCAACAATCCAGCGCGTGCCAATAGGCGTGCAAGTGCACTTGCATTGCGCCTTAGATCGAAGTAATCGAGCGATTGCGTTCGTTGCAGGTCATCAGTAAGCAGAACAAGTCAGTAGCCAGGGTATGTTGTCCCCCAGAATGTGCTACCACATGATCTAATTAGAAAATGTTGGTAGCGGAGGAGGGAACCCCCGACACGCGGATTTGAACATTGTTGTTTTGGCAATTCTGTGATACAAATCCGACGGGTTGTCTGGGGAAGATAGCGATGAAAACGTTCAATCTGTTCGCGATGATCGTATTGGTGTTTTTGGGAATTCTGAGCCTTTCTCTGCCGGCCGCCGCTCAGACGCGGGAGTGCCAACGAAACAGAGATTGTGGGTCGGGACAATACTGCTCAAATTTTCAACAATGTCGTACAATAGGTGCCTCTTGCAGAGCAGATGGCGATTGTCCCCGGGTCGTGGATGGTGTTCGCGAAAATCAGATTTGTATATCGAACGTGTGCCAGCTTCCATCCTGCGACAGCAACCGGGATTGCCCGGTTACTGAAATTTGCAAAGATGGCCGGTGTGTAGTTAATGTTGAAGCCGACCGCGACCGTGATGGTGTTCCAGATGCTTTGGATACATGCCCCTCTATTCCCAATCCGGGTCAGTCAGACTGGGACGAAGACAGGACCGGAGATGCCTGTGATTACGATGACGACAATGATGCAATTCCGGACATAGATGATAACTGCCCAAAATATTCGTACGCTGGAATCATGGCGGATACGGATGGTGATGGAAAAGGTGATTTCTGCGATGCCGATGCTGACAATGATTACGTCCACAACCTGGTTGATAACTGTCCCTTGACTCGTAACGAAACACAAGACGATGTGGACAAAGATGGTCTTGGCGACGCGTGTGATGATAACGACGCTGATGATGATGAAATCCGGGACGATCAGGACAACTGCCCGAAAATTAAAAACCGTGATCAGAATGATAGTGACTCAGACGGTATCGGGGACGTGTGTGACAGCGATCTCGATAATGACCGGGTCCTGAATTACGAAGACAATTGCGTTGATCTTGCTAATAATGGTCAAAGTGATTCAGACCGAGATGGGTTCGGAGACACCTGTGACCTGTGTCCCAATCAGGCTGGTGGTTACTATAAGGAACCGGATATGGACGGGGACCGAACGCCGGATAGTTGTGATTTTGACATAGACGGCGATCAAATCTCAAATGAAGAAGACAATTGCCGTATCGTTTCCAATGAGGACCAGGCCGATTCGGATTGCAACGGTCGCGGCGATGCTTGCCAGAGTAGCGATGGGCCGAGGATTGATTATTGTCGGTTGAATCCAGAAAACCGCACGATTGGTCCAGTCATTCAGCGGCCTGATTTTTCGAAGCCTCTGCGGCTCCCTGATAATGACTAGCCATTGAGCTGAGTGATAGTCCCTTAAAGGAATTCATTGCAATCCTCCATTCATTGCACAATCCTAGCGCACTGGAAGGTTGCCCCGAATATCGTTAGCTCAGTAGGCTGAAAAAAGTCTTTTGTAGCGCGCGGGCGCGTCAGGGTCTTTTTGCTGTAGGATAATGAAGGTCCGTCCGCGCTGATTACTTGGTACAGGTAGTGCTTTCTTCTGTTGTGGAAGCCATCAATGCCGTTTCGGTCAGCATCTCGATCGTTGAAGGTTCGTCCGACAGCTGCGCTTCGTAAAGGAGTTCCTGCTCGAACTGCTGCTCGAAAATGTCAGCATCGCTTTTGCTACCGGCAAATGCCTGCGGGCTGACACCATTGATCAGTATATTGTCTACATCGATACTGCTGAGTGTATCGTAAAGCAGGTTTCCGGATAATCGCCAGTTGCTGGTTCCGCGGAACGACATGGAAATCTCGGCCCCGGTGTCCGGATCGAATCCCTGCAGCGTACCGGATCCGCGGGATGTGCCGGATGCGTCATAGATGATAGTCCCGGTCGCGCTGAACCCGCTTCCGAAGCTGACGCACTCCCATGTGCCGACAATCAGTTCCTGATTGCTCCGTTGTCGGGGTTTTTCATAAGAGGGGACCGGTTCGGGATCGGGCTTGCTTTCGTCAGCTGTCTGGGTTGCCGGTTGCCGCGTTGTCACCTGCGGTTCGGCTGGTACAGGCGACGGCTGTGAACCTGCGGTCCCGTCTGTGGCATGCCCGCTGGCAGATTCCGGAGGCTCATTAGCTGATGAATCCTGGGAGCCGTTCGGGGCAGGTTCCTTTGTTACCGGCTGTGTCATGGCCGTTTCTGCCGGCTGCTCCGTACTGGTTGCCAGCAGCGAGGCCGGTTGTCGACCGCTGGTGTTCATGAGCATGAAGGCAATGGCAATACCGGTGACGGCAACGCCGCCTGCAATCCCGCCGACGACAGCCAAAGCTGGCAGGCGGGATTTCTGTTTTTCAGGCACGAACCCCGTGGAGTGTGGCGTGGATGTGCCACCGGCAAAATCCGGGGCATGGCCCTTTCGCCGCGTTTCAATCGGGTTGATCGTGCCGAGTTCGGCAAGTGGCTGGCCGCCATAGCGCCGCCACGCCCGTGTCGCCTGGTCAAGGCCGGCGAGGTCCGGCTTCGGTTCCCGCCCGATGCGGGTTGAAATTTCGCGTAGCAGCCCGCCCGGTTCAAAAGGCTTGGGTGCCCCGTCCCACTTGGTCAGGTCCTGGGTCTGGTCGCCGTCAAATTCGATCGGCAGGTCGCAGGCGGCAATCTTTACCGGACAGAACTTTGCTGTGCGTTTGGCATAGCGGGCTTCGGAACGCACCCAGTCACTGTCCACAGACAGGTCGCACCATAAAACGACAACGGCTCTTGCGTTCTTCAGCTCCTGCTCGATCTGGCGACCGAAATCGTTGCCCGACAGAAGGGCGTAGTCGAACCAGACGGAGTAGCCGTGATGTTCAAGAACTTCGGCCAGGTGTTCGGCGGCTGGCCGTCGATCAGACTTATAGCTGATAAAAACATCTGCCATGTGGTTCCCCTCTCTGCTGGCATCATAGGCGTCGGCGCAGTGACGCACAACGGCGTATGGCGGTTTCTGTGACCCTGATTACAGGCATTACGGGCAAGGGTGTGACCGGGCGCGCGCCTCACCTGAGGATGAGATCGGACCCGGTGCGTGAAACAGTGGGCAAAACTCCTTCTAACGACTCTTCGTTTTTGCGCCGGAAAACTGGTCAATTAATTCAGGAATGACGACTGCTCTGAGGGCGATTACGCGCGCGTGAGGGACTAAGGGGTGGATTGGATCCCTAGGACAATTGAACTTTGTCACCCAGAATGTCACCCAGCAGCCTGCAACAGATCTAATTGTTCCAACTACTCATTCGTTCCTTAGCCATGGAGATGGCGATATCCCAGCTGTTGGAATTCACTATCGCCCACAAAAACTATCACCGAGTGGACACAATTTTTGTCCAAGCCCAAGTTCTGTTCGACAGCCTTTATGTGCTTAAAGTTTTGCCTAAGAGGGTTCATGAATGGATACTTATCCCGGTAAACGACCTGGGTCCATTTTGGGGAGTGGCTGCTACCAAAAAATTCACCCTGTATAATTTTTGGTTTCAATTACAAATACACCGTATAGGGATAAAACAATATGGTCTATTTGTGTTTCTCCTCGAGTGGTAGGAAGTACCACATCGTGAACACTGAGATACTCTTCAGATGAAAGGTGAGTTTCTATCCACCTACGAACAATGTATTCGCCTTCTTCTCCAATTTCTTCGGGGCTTGGCTCTCGATTAACGACAGCACTAAGAATCCCTATGGCAACAAAAATTGCCAAAATCACAATTATGACGGTATTGTATTCCATGTTGAGACCCGACGTGATGAGGGTGCGTACTCAATTCATAACACACATTTACGCCTGTCTGCACAAGTGGAGGAAATCAGTATCCTGATGGTACCCAGAACGACCCCCAGCACTCTTGATGCGACGTCAGTTCGTCACACGTTTGGACGTAACCAACTGATCTGATTGAGAAAGGTTGGTAGCGGAGGAGGGACTTGAACCCCCGACACGCGGATTATGATTCCGCTGCTCTAACCACCTGAGCTACTCCGCCAAATCTCTTGCGAGAGGGTTGTATAAAAGCGAACCTTCCTCCCTTGTCAACGCAAAATAGCGACGCCTGTTTAGCGGACCAATAGGTACCCTTTTTCAGTCAAGTAGTCGACAATCTGTTCTGCAGCCTGTTCAGCCGATGTGCCCACAGTATTGACCTCGATTTCCGCATGTCGCGGTGGTTGGTAGTCAGAGCTGATGCCAGTGAAGTTCTCAAGCTCACCTGCTCGGGCCTTTTTGTAGAGGCCTTTGACATCGCGGCTCTCCGCGACTTCCAGTGGTGTATTCACATAAATTTCGACAAATTCACCATCATCCATCAGTGCTCTCGCCATTTGGCGTTCGGCTCTAAACGGGGATATAAAAGAGACCAGCGTGATCAATCCCGCATCAGACATCAGTTTAGCTGTTTCCGATACGCGGCGAATGTTTTCGACCCGGTCGGCATCAGTGAACCCCAAATCATTGTTGAGCCCGTGTCGGACATTGTCACCATCAAGAATATAGGTGTGTCGACCGAGGTCGAACAGTTTCTTTTCAACAAAGTTGGCGATGGTTGATTTGCCAGCGCCGGAAAGCCCAGTGAACCAGAGCACGGCGGGCTTTTGATGCTTTTGCGTCGCCCGTTCAGGTTTCCCGACCTCTAGGGCCTGCCAGTGGACGTTTGCCGCCCGTCGCAGGGAAAAATCAAGCATACCGACGCCCACGGTCTCGTTGGTTTGTCTGTTGATCAGCACGAAGCTACCCGTGTGTCTGTTATCTTTATACGGATCGAAGGCGATCGGCTTTGCCAGCGAAATGTTGCAGACGCCAACTTCGTTAAGAGCCAGAGTTTTGCCTGCTTCATGCGCGAAGTTATTGACGTCTACCTTGTGCTTTAGTTCTGTGATGGTCGCCGATACCAGTTGATTGTTGGTTTTCAGCAAATATTGCCGTCCGGGGAACATCATATTTTCATTCATCCAGATTAGGTGCGCTGCGAACTGGTCTGATTGCTCGGCTGGATTGCCTTTGCTGCAGAGAAGGTCGCCTCGCGAAATGTCGATTTCATCTTCGAGGGTAAGAGTAATCGCCTGATCCGCTTGTGCTTCCTCCAACTCTCCACTTTGGGTGACAATCGCCTTGACTTTCGACCGCTGTCCGGACGGTGTAACGATGATTTCATCACCCAGCTTTACGGTGCCAGCGGCGATAGTGCCGGCATATCCTCGGAAATCAAGATCGGGTCTGTTCACCCATTGGACAGGTAGGCGAAAACCACAATCGTTCCTGGCCTTAGTAATCTCGACCGTCTCTAGATGCTCCATGAGGGTTTTATGGTCATACCATTCACAGCGCTCGCTGCGCCGGGTGATATTGTCGCCGTCGAGAGCGGACATTGGAATAAAAACGATTTCTTCAAAATCTAGGTCTTCAGCGAAACTTCGATATTCTGCTTCAATTGAGTTGAAGGCATGCTGCGAGAAGTCGACGAGGTCCATCTTGTTGATGGCAACGACCACATGTCTGATCCCGAGCAGGGACGCAATGTAGCTGTGCCGACGTGTTTGTACCTGTACTCCGTTTCTCGCATCAATCAGAATGATAGCTAAGTCTGCTGTAGAAGCACCGGTTGCCATGTTGCGGGTGTATTGCTCATGACCAGGCGTATCCGCGACAATGAATTTTCTCTTGTCGGTCGAGAAAAACCGATAGGCGACATCAATCGTAATACCCTGTTCACGTTCCGCCGCGAGGCCATCAACGAGCAGGGCAAGATCTGGCTTACTACCCGTGGTGCCCGATTTTTTTGAATCATGTTCGACTGCCGCCAGTTGATCTTCGTATACAAGCTTGCTGTCATAGAGCAGTCGACCGATCAGGGTAGACTTGCCATCATCAACACTGCCGCATGTTATAAAACGCAGAAAACTCTTGTGTTCCTGGGCGTCAAGATAAGCCAGGATGTCTGTTGCGATAAGTTCGTCCTGATGCGACATTAGAAATAACCTTCCTGCTTTTTCTTCTCCATGGATGCTGATTGATCGTGATCGATTAGCCGTCCCTGACGTTCGGAAGTTGTCGTCAGTAATGTTTCCTGGATGATCTCGGGCAATGTCGCCGCATTGCTTTCGACGGCGCCGGTCAGCGGATAGCAGCCCAGTGTCCGGAAGCGGACCATCTTTGCCACGGGCTTTTCGCCCGGTTGCAATGGCAAACGATCATCATCTGCCATGATCATCATACCGTCACGTTCAACCACGGACCTTTTTGCAGCAAAATAAAGTGACGGGATTTTGATCTGTTCCTTGTAAATATATTGCCAGATATCGAGCTCGGTCCAATTTGACATCGGGAACACTCGGATGCTCTCGCCTTTGGCGATCTTTGTATTGTAGATGTTCCAAAGCTCCGGCCGCTGATTTTTAGGATCCCAGCGATGACCTGCGGATCTAAACGAGAATATGCGCTCTTTCGCGCGGGATTTTTCTTCGTCGCGGCGTGCACCGCCAAAAGCCGCATCAAACCCATACTTGTCGAGCGCTTGTTTTAACGCTTGTGTTTTCATGACATCCGTATGAACCGCGGAACCGTGGCTGAAAGGGCCAACTCCTTGCTCAACCCCTTCGGAATTAATGTAGACCAGAAGCTCGAGCCCCAGCTTTTTGACCGTCTTGTCCCTGAACGCGATCATTTCGCGGAACTTCCACGTCGTATCAACATGCAACAGGGGGAAAGGGGGCTTCGAGGGATAAAACGCTTTCAACGCCAGCTGCAGCATAACGGAGGAGTCTTTGCCGACGGAATAGAGCATGACCGGTTTTTCGCATTCTGCTGCGACTTCCCGCATAATATGAATGCTTTCGGCTTCCAGCCGCTCAAGGTGAGTTAATTCTTTCATGATGATGGATTCCCGCAGCGCCACATGGCGCTCAACTACTTCCGGTTCGATTACCGCCAAAAGGGAGCGATGTCGCCCGGATCAACCAAATTGACACCACGCAATAGGCAACTTTCGACAGGGTCGCAACTACGAAATTACTGCCGATAGACCAGAATTATTCAATATAATGTGGTAGTTAGGGCGTGTTCTCATGCTGACAAGGCTTCTTTTACGCTTTAACGCATACTACATTGGCAGCTAACGGAATCGAGCGCGCGGAACGAGTACCATGGTTGAGTGTAAAACACGCTGGAAATCGACGAAGATTTTCTTATCAGATGCTGTGAAAAATCTAACGGCTCTGGCAATCGGTGCCAGTCTTCTGCTATCCGGCGCGCAGGCACAAACGCTGCAGGAGACGCTCGAGCTTACCTATCGGACCAACCCGGGATTAAAGGCACAGCGCGCGGCATTGCGGGCGACCGATGAACTCGCCGCTCAGGCCAGGGCAGGAAGGCGACCGTCAGCGAACGGGTCGATAATGTATGAAGAAACCGGTGGGTCTTACGATCCGCCCGCCGGAGGCGGCGCCGCCGGTGATCCGACTGCCGGCATCTTCAGTTCGTTTTCCGGGACTGGCACCGACAACTCCACGACGGCCGGTATTGAACTGCAACAACCCCTGTTTAAAGGGTTCAGAACATTCAACTCGATCCGAGAAGCCGATGCTCGCATCGATGCCGCTCAGGCTGAGCTCATCGATAGTGAGCAGGCGGTGCTCAGTGACGCTGTTGCCGCTTATTTCTCCGTCGTTACAAATGAGGAAAGTGTCAAGGCGTCGGAAGCAACTCTGCGTTCGCTTGAACGGCAGCGACAAGCTGCCAGTGTCAGGTTTGAAGTAGGACAGGCAACCCGCACTGATATGGCGCAGGCTGAGGCCAGATATGCTGGTGCCGATGCGCAGTTGATCAGCGCGCGCTCCGATCTCGCGGCTGCCCGCAGGCAATTTGAACGCGTTGTTGGCCAAATGCCGTTGGGCCTTGCGGTAGAGCCGGACCTTCCGCTGCTACCGCAAACTTTGGAAGACGCCCTCGCTGTTGCAGCGGCAAGCAACCCCCAGCTGCTTGCGGCGCAATCGCGTCTCGATGCGTCAGCGTACGCGCTCAGAGCCGCCAGAGGATTGCTCTCGCCGTCGCTGACTGCGAACGCAACTTACGGCTATGTTGAAAACCAGTTCATCGATGGAGATGTTTCAGAACGAACGACAATCGGGGCTCAGTTAACGATCCCGTTGTATCAAGGCGGTGCTACTTATTCTGCGATCAGGCAGGCGAGGGAAGCCAACAAAGCTGATCGCTTTGCCCTGCAGGACACAGAGCGCAGGGTGATCGAGCAAGTATCGGTTACCTGGGAGCGTGTTGGAGCAACCCGCGCGACCTTCCAGGCGACGACCGCCACTATTGCCGCCAGCGAGTTGGCCTTGCAAGGGCTGATTCTTGAAAACCAAGTCGGCCAACGAACAACGCTGGACGTTCTCGACGGCGAGCGGGAACTTTTGAATGCGCTTCTTTCTAATTATCAGGCCCGTGAGCGCTATTACCTGACCGTGTTTTCGCTATTGCGGGTCATGGGACAATTGACAGCGCAGGGCCTCGCGCTGGGCGTTGATGTCTATGATGCTGAAGTCAACAAGCGCAATGTGGAAGCGCTATGGCTCGGGACCGGCAGGTCCATTCAGGATTAGTAGCCAGCGGTCGCCTAAAACAGCCGTACACATTCTATAGTGATTTCAAACAAACACCTGCACGACGAGCAGGCAGCACGCCGCTATCGAAACGCCAGTGACCAGTCAACCGGAGAGCGGCGGGTGAGAATGCCTGTCACCAAAATATGCTCTGTTCTTTTCCATCAATTTGTCGCTCCCAACGACATGTGTCATCCACAGGCAATTACAAGTCTCCTATGAACCATTTAGGCAAAAAATACGCCGTGACCTTGTTTACGGTGTTTTTCGATTCGGGGGTGTTTAGCGCATCGCGCCTCATTCCTTGCGTTTTTCTGCGTGTCTAAAGTAGAAACGTGGGAGAACGGGTCAAACAGACAGGAGTGACCATGGCAGGCCTATGGCTGGAAGAATTTGAAGAAGACATGGTTTTTAACCATGATCTGTCCCGTACGGTGACTGAATACGACAATATCCACTTTTCACTAATGACGATGAATGTGCAGCCCTTGCATATTGACGCAGACTTTGCTGCGAAAACCGAATGGGGCAAACCGTTGGTCAACAGCCTGTTCACGCTTGGCCTGATGATCGGCATGACCGTTGCGGACACGACCCTTGGAACGACCGTTGCTAATCTCGGCATGACCGACGTGATCTTTCCAAAGCCGGTATTCCATGGCGACACCATCAAAACGCGCACAACGGTCAAAAAAGTTAGGCCCAGCAAAACCCGTCCGGGCCAGGGGATCGTCACATTTTTTCACGAAGCAATCAATCAGCACGGGGATGTTGTCGCTAGTTGCGAGCGCGCCGCGCTGATGCGCTCCCGGCCGGAGAAACAGGCGTAATGTTTACCTCCCTCTTGTTCGTTCCAGGCGATGATGAAAAGAAACAGGCTAAATCCTGTAATTCGGGCGCGGACCTTATTATCCTTGATTTGGAGGATTCTGTTGCCGCTGGCAAGAAAGAGAAAGCAAGGCAGGTGACGGCGAGCGCTTTAAAAAAAGTCTTGCCGGCAACTGTTCAACGGTATGTCCGGGTAAATGCTCTTGACACAGGTCTTACGGAGGATGATCTGAGAGCCGTGATGCCAGCAACACCAGATGGGATAGTTCTGCCAAAATGCAACGGGCCAAAGGATGTCCAAACATTGTCGGACATGATGGCCGTAACAGAAACAACAAAAAACACCGGCGCCACCAAAATCATTGCGATCGTCACCGAGACCGCACAAGGCGTGTTATCACTAGCTCAAGGCGGATGGGTTCATCCGCGGCTCGCCGGCATGATGTGGGGTGCCGAAGATCTGGCAGCTGACCTTGGTGCATCGACAAATTCGCACGATGGTCAATATACCGAACCTTTTCGGCTCGCGCGCAACCTGTGTCTTTTTGCCGCAAGGGCTGCCGATGTGATGCCAATTGATACTATCTATGCTGATTATAAAGATCTTGCCGGATTGGCACAGTACGCAAGGGATGCGTTACGCGACGGATTCGATGCGAAGGCAGCGATCCATCCAGCGCAGATTGAGATCATCCACAAAGCGTTTACCCCAACCGCGGAAAGTATCGATTGGGCGAGATCTGTTGTAACTGCATTTGAGTCAGTCGAGGCAGGGGTAGCCAGTCTCAATGGTAAAATGCTGGATATGCCGCACCTGCGAACTGCGCGTAAAATTCTCGCTAGAATCCAGAATTAGCCTCGATCAGTTATAACATAACATCCCTAAACTTTTAAAGACGGACACAAACCGAACAAAATGGTTAACAACTAACTAATTTTGCTGGCTAATTGGCTTTCGGCCGGTATGATTGTGTTCGCTATCGGACTTTGTCCAGTGGCGCGTAGAGGGGGGAGGCTACGATCAAACAAGTCGGAGTGACCCTAATGCAGTCGGTAAAACATTATCAGGAACTCAAAGGGGCGGAAGCGTCCGGCATACGTGTTACTTTTGCATCCAAAGACGCGCTGGAGTTTTTTAATAATCATCCTCCAAGCGCGCTTCTGCTTGGCGTAAATTTCGATATCAAGGAAATTTCACTGACAGGTCTTGTGTTGGAAATCCCTGAACGGGTTTCGATGACTGATGTTCCGGGAAGTCAGATCCTTACCTTGCTTCAAAAAGGGACTGCTTTTTATCAGTGCCCCGTTATTTTGCAGCCTCAGCAATCAAGCACCAAAACACTGACCGTTTTATATGATGAAAAAGGTGTTGATTTAGAAGTTATAGCCCGAAAAAATGCAGCGGCGCTTGCGGTCAGCGAAACGGCGACGCGCAAACCGGCGGTTACCTATTCCGTCCCTGCAGAATATAAAATCTATTGTACTGAAGTGCTCGATTTTCTCTCGGACCGGCGAACCTTTATCGAACGCAACATTACACCGTATGAAGACTACTTTACATTGGAAGAAACGGAATCTGTTGCCGAAGGCCTGGAGCAAACATCTTTGACCGCATGGCAGCAGCTTTGCTTTCAAGGAAATGAGCTTGTTCTGCCACACAAGGGCGACGCGGAAGCCAGGAAGGATCTGAAATCCTTCACCGAAAAACTGGTGACCTACGAACTGGTCAAAGGTCTGAATTGGAACAGAAGTTATTTTAAACCCATGGGCTATCCTGGCGACTTCAAGATCATGAACTACATGTATGATCACCGCCCCGAGGGAACTGATACCTATAGCCGATATCTGCACATGCTAGGTCTGATCAGCGGGGGCCCGATTGTCTCCAGGATGGAATATATCAGCCGTTATTTGAAGGAACTCAATGACGGCAGCGAAAGCATGTATCACGTGATGAGCATTGGTTCTGGCCCTGCGAGAGAAGTGCAGCGCTTCCTCGAAGATACCTACGAGGCAGGAGAAGGGTATAGTTTTACGTTGGTGGATCAGGAAAAAGATGCCCTCGACTATGCCATCAACGCGGCCTATCGCAGCCTCGCTCCGAGCCGGTCTAACGTGATTGTCAGCGGCATGCACACCTCGTTCACGGAAATGCTCCGTCCGATGAGCACGTTTCGGCATATACCACAACAGGATCTGATTTATTCAGCCGGGCTGCTTGATTATCTCAGTCCGAATATGTGCCGCAACCTGACCCGAAAACTCTACGAACATTTGAAACCGGGCGGAACTCTGCTTGTCGGGAACGTCAACGATGCCCCCATGGGTACCTACTGGTCGATGGAATATGTGCTTGACTGGACTTTGTTCTTCCGCAGCGAAGATGAAATGTTTGATATGGCTGCCGGTTGCCAAGGGGCTGACGTGTCTGTTGATATGGACGAAAATGGTGCGGTTTATATGTTGAAAGTTGTCAAGCAAGCTTAAGCAGAAATTTTGGACAGCGCATTTGCCGACGAAGAAGCCGCGGGTTCATCACTCGGGGCTTCAGATGTTTCTGGGGTATCTGCTTTTTCCTGATGTGGTTGCACCGGTACCATGATCTCAACAGTTGTACCTTTTTCTCCGTCGCGCCGGATATCCAGTGTGCCGTTGTGAAGAGCCACAATTTTTTCAGTCAATGTGACACCGAGGCTCATCTTTTCACTAACGCCAAGGAACTCTTCTGTCAGCTCCATGGAATTTCTGATGTTGTCGAGCTGCTCGGCGTCGATGCCTGTTCCTTGATCCGTAATTAGAATACTAACGACATTGTCTGCTTCGCAGGCACTTATTGTAACCGTGCCCCCATGTGGTGACGCTTCAACAGCATTTTCGACAATCTCGAAAATCGCGTCCTCCATCAAGCTGCCATCGGCATAGAGCGAACAAGGTTGGCGAGCATATTCAATATTGACCCGGCGTTCGGCGGCTTTTCGGCTCACACCTGAGAGGGCACAATTGACCAGTTCATTCACGCTGACTTTCTGTATCGTCATCTTCAGCGAGCCGGCTTCCAAACGGCCATATTTCATCAGACGCTGAACCAGCCGGAGGAGATTTTGCCCGGCTGAATGAATGTGCCCACTATACTCAACATATTCAGGATGCTGCTGTTTCCCGAGCGACTCCTGTTCCAGGATTTGCGCATATCCAATAATCTGATGCAGTGGTGTTCTGAAGACATGGGTCAGGATATTCATGATCGCATTCTTGCGCTTCAACGAAAGGTTGGCTTCATCGACCATCTCTTGCAGCTTGACGTTGAGATTGATGGTTTCGCTGTGCTGAAGAAATTCATTACGGCGCTTAACCTCAAGAACATGATTGAGAGACGCGCAAAGAATCAGTGAATGGGTCAGGAAAAAGTGACTCGCGATATAATCCGTCCCTTTAGGAAAGCCGAGGGATGCAAGAATGTAGCTGCCGTAAATTAAACAAAAACTCAGTACAGATATTATAAAATAACCGCGCACGAGTGCCGTAAACAATAAGCAAACTTCGATGATACCGACATAATATGGCGGAGAGATCGTGCCCTCTCGCCATATGAAATACGAAATCGAAAAAGCTCCGACGCACATTATGCCGCTTGAGATGATCTGAAAGTGTTTTTTGACAGGGCCAAAACGACCCCAGAAAACGAGAGTCAGGGCAACAAAAGAACAAATCGCGCGAATGGCAACGGCTTCAAAAGCTGCCTCTTTGAGAACCATGAGATCGAGAACGCCGTAAGCGATATATAGCGTGATGGCAAAATACAATATGCCGCGCTCACGTTCGGCCTCCAGTTTCGCTGAGTATTCTTGGTACTCGCGTTCGAGGTTCCGATCCGTGAAAAGCGCAGATAGCGTATCAATATGTTGCGTCTGGTCACTCATATATGCCCGCGGACTTTATAGTTAACTACAACAAAGTAATTTCTGGTTCCTTAATATAGTAGTAGAACATCGTTCACTGATTATTATCTTGTTAACAAAATAGAATTCACATTTTATAAATGTTTTGTACAGGGAATTTTTACCAAATTATATGAAGTTGGCCCGAGCTAATGCCTAGGGTGCCGTGTGTTTGGAAAAGCTCTGAAAATCAGTTCGCAACTCAGCGATGAGGCGCATGAAGTCTACCAAACCATCAGGGAATACCCGACGATGGATGGTATGAGCAATCCAGTGACCCGTTCGATTGCGCGCAAAATGGTCAACTCGACCTGGGAAAAAACGCTAACGGAAATAGACTTCGCCTATTGCATGACCGACTGCGTCATCGCCGATGTACCTTGCGTCAGCATTACGACCCCGATGGTAAAACCAGATAATCCAGTTATTTTGTATATACATGCGGGCGCTTTTATCGCCGGCTCAGCCCGGATCAATGCGGCCGCCGTTTTACCCGCTGTACAGTTTGCCGGTTGTGAAGCTATCTCAGTGGATTACGCGCTCGCACCGGAATACAAATATCCTTATCAGATTAATCAGGTCGTCGCCGTTTTCCTCGAACTGACGGCGCGCTACGGCGCAGCCCGTCCTGTCATCATGATGGGCGATTCCGCTGGCGCGAACATCGCTCTTTCGGCGATAACAAAGCTGCGCGATGCAGGTCATCCGTTGCCGGTAAAAACAGTTTTGCTTTCGCCTTGCCTCGACGGCATGACGTCAAGCGACACACTCATCACCCTGTGTAAGCAGGATCCATTGATCAAACGCGCCGGCGTTGCCAGCCTTAAGAATGTTTTCAAATATTATGCAGGCAGGGCCGAATTGAGCGACCCCGGGGTCTCTCCGATCTATGCAAGCCTCAGGAGCCTGCCACCGATGTTGGTGCAGGTCGGCTCCAGAGAGGCTCTTCTGGGTGACAGCGCCCGGTTGTCAGAAGCTGCCCGGCAGCAAAAGGTGCCGATGACCTTGCGCGTCCTTGACGGCATGTTTCACCTTTTTCACCTCCACTGGTCCCTGCCAGAAGCAAAATCAGCGCACGAAGACATTGTTGATTTTATTACCCCGTAGCTAAGACGGCATCGCCTTTCGATCTTGTATTGAGCATCCGAGTAGCTTTATCAGGTTAGGCGTAACCTGATAATACCAGCCGAGGTGCTTATGCCTGCAACCCCGAAACCTGAACTGGGCGATCCGCTCAAAGCCGCGCATCCGTCGGATGAAACGCTAAAGCTATTGTCTTTGCGCCGCTCGACTACGGCTGTGATGTTGACAAAGCCAGGCCCAACTGACGATCAGCTTGAGCAAATTCTGCAAATCGGTGCGCGCGTGCCCGATCACCGCCGCGTCTGCCCGTATCGGTTCGTGATTTTTGAAGATGAAGCACGGGCCGAGTTCGGCAAAACCCTTGCCGAAGCCTACCGGCGGGAAACCCCGGCGGCGGAAGAAGCAGCTATTGCACAGGAAGCCGGTCGGTTCTTGCGCGCGCCCGTGATCGTCGCTGTGGTGTTTTCTCCGCAAACGGAACACCGCACCCCGGTCTGGGAGCAAACCCTGACAACAGGTGCTGTCTGCCAGAACATGCTGATCGCTGCAAATGCCCTTGGCTATGCCGCCCAGTGGCTGACAGAATGGTATGCCTATAACCGGCGGGTGCTGACGCAGATCGGGCTGGACGAGCACGAGCAAATTGCCGGTTTTGTCTATATCGGATCAGCCAAGGAAGACCCGAGAGAAAGGCAACGGGTCGACGCTCGGTCTCTCGTCAGCCACTGGCAAAACAACTGATCCAGACACTCTTCACAATCGTGCAATACAGCGTTCTTTGAACAATAGGAGGCTTTTTATCAACCCCGCAAGGTGCTAAACATAAGCTCAATTTACGGCGATTAGCGTCAATGGGCTGGCTGGATTGTACAGTTAGACCGGTTTTAAAAAGAGGGTTTATCTAATGAACAAGTCACTTCTGGTTGCAGCTGCAGCTGTTCCATTTGCACTCCTGGCCGCCTGCGGCGGTGCTTCTACTGAAGCAGAAGCGACTGAAACCATCGTTGCCGAAGTGCAGAAAATAGACACCGGCTCGGGGTTCAGCGCCGTCCCTTCAGGCGCATATGCCCTCGATAAGGGGCACGGTTATATTATGATGACCTACAATCATCAGGGTTACTCCAGCCCTTATGTTCGCTTTGTCGGATTTGACGCCAATCTCACCCTTGATGTCGACAACCCGACAAACAGTGGCGTCACGGTTGCAATTGATCCAGCGACAATTGACAGCGGTGTCGAGCGTTTCGACAATCATCTGAGGAGCGATGAAATTTTCGATGTTGCCAACCACCCTGAGATCACATTTGTCAGTACAGCGCTTGCTGCAACCGGGGACAATACTGGCACATTGACCGGTGATTTGACAATCAAAGGAAACACGAAATCCGTGACCCTTGATGTGACATTCAACAAAGCTGATTTAGGCCGCGAAGGCAAAGGCAAGGTTGGGTTTTCCGCACGTGGGTCGGTCCTGCGCTCAGATTTTGGTGTTGACATCTATACGCCTTATGTCGGCGATGAGGTCGACCTTATTATTGAAACCGAATTCGTCCAGCAATAGCCCGAATGACGAGCTCATCGTCAACCTATTCAAAAGGCGCGATCATCCTTCACTGGATGATCGCTATTTTGATCATCGGCCAGTTGTCTGGCGGATTGTTCATGGAGAGACTGCCCCCGACGAGCTTCAAGTTTGAGCTATACCAGTGGCATAAATCGTTCGGGATCACGATCTTGCTCCTGTCATTCGCCAGGCTTTCGTGGCGCCTCACGCATCCGGTACCGAATTTGCCAGAGACGATGAAGAGTTGGGAAAAAGCGGCGGCGCGTTTCACCCACATCGCGTTTTATTTTCTGATATTTGCGCAGCCATTAGTCGGCTGGATAATGGTATCCGCATCGACTTTGGGCATCGATACGGTCCTGTTCAAGTTTATTCCGTGGCCGCATGTACCAGGCATCTCGCCAAGCGAGGGGCTGGAAGATTTTATGAAACAGGTTCACCACTTTCTTGCCTTCAGCTTAATCGGTTTGTTGGTGCTGCATATCGGCGCGGCGTTAAAACATCATTTCGTTGAGCGTGATGACGTGCTTGCCCGCATGATACCCATGGTCAAACGTAAGGAGAGTTGATAGTGCGTTTTATTTCAAGTGCCGTTTTTGGATTGTTGCTTATTGCCTGCGGAGAGGCATCAACCAGCGAAGCCGCTGAAGAAAGTACCGCAGCTCCGGTAGTAAAGGGAAACTGGCAGGTCGACGCCGATACCAGTTCAGTCAAATTCCGTGCCTCTCAAGATGGCAGTGAATTTGAAGGCGAATTCAAAAAATTCACAGCGGAAATCAACCTTGACCCGGATGGACTTGAAGGTGCGTACATCCGCGCCGTAATCGACATTGCCTCCGTCGATGCGGGCAGCGATGACCGAAACGGTGCGTTGCCAACACGCGAATGGTTTCATGTAAAAAACTTCCCGGTCGCGACATTCGCTTCGGACAATATCTCCTCCACAGGAGATGGTACCTATGTGGCTAAAGGTGATCTCGCGATCAAGGGTGTGACTAAACAGGTCAGTTTGCCGTTTACATTGACGATCGATGAAGACGATGCGGTCTCTACCGCCGAGCTGGACCTGTCGAGGCTAGAATACGGGCTCGGACCAAAAGCCGATTGGGTCGATAAGGAAGTTGCAGTCTTGATTGAGATCAAAGCAACCCGGCTTGATTAACTCCAACCCGGTTCAATCGCGAGCGCCCCTGTCGGAAAAGTGTTCCTGAAGCCAGTGCTGCCGGTCATCGTTCCAGGTCCACGACCGGATCCGCCAGCCATTCTGCACGGGCCGTAAAAGTTACGGGTCTCCGTCTGGAATTGTCGTCCGTGTACCATTGAATTCCCAGGCATGTTTGAATCGCCATAAAGGATACCAATGTCACCCGAAATCGAAACTTCTGTCGGTTGATGGTCAAATAGGGAGATGATGGTTGGTGGTGAATTTTCCGGAAACCAGAATTCCCGAGAGCTTGCCTACCTTCTAGTAACCGTTATCGCATTAGTGCACGCATGAGATCCTCCATACTATTTTCTTAGTAGGTTACCCGTTCGGTGGAACGGATCAAGGTCGCAATCCTTTTACCGCCAAAACCTGACTAAACAGGTGTGCGGTATTCAAACCGGTTGCAGCCTCAACTGTTACAATCTTTTGACACCAAAGACGGACCTTCTAATTTGACGATCAGGAGGACCGGTTCATGGATCTGGCATTTTCTGCAAAAGATGAGACATTCCGTCGTGAAGTCATCGATTTTCTCGATGAGAACTGGCCTGCGGAATATCGCGGGCGCAAACGGGATTTCACCCGGGAAAATTACATCGATTGGCACAAGAAGCTGCACGCCAAAGGCTGGGCAGCACCAGCCTGGCCGGCTGAATATGGCGGTACTGACTGGACCCCGACGCAAAAATACATTTTTGGGCAGGAAATGGCGAATGCCGAAACTTTCCCATCACTCGCTTTCAATACCTCAATGGTCGGACCGGTAATCTACACATTCGGGTCTGCCGCACAAAAACAACGCTTTTTGCCGCAGACTCTGGCTTGCGATATCTGGTGGTGCCAGGGCTATTCCGAACCCGGCTCTGGGTCAGATCTTGCCAGTCTGAGAACCAAGGCCGTCCGTGAGGGTGATCATTACATAGTCAACGGGTCCAAGACCTGGACCACCCTGGCGCAGCATGCGGACTGGATTTTCTGCCTGGTACGGACGGATCCTGATGTCAAAAAACAACAAGGCATTTCCTTTTTGCTGATCGACATGAAGACCCCAGGCGTTACCGTTCGTCCGATCATCACGCTTGGCGGCGATCATGAAGTCAATGAGGTCTTCCTCGAGGATGTCAAAGTGCCGGTCGAGAACCGAATCGGCGAAGAAAACCAAGGCTGGACGTATGCGAAGTTCCTGTTGCTGCACGAGCGCTCCAATATTGCCGGGGTGCATCAGTCGCGGCGCTATCTGAAGCGGTTGAAGGACGTTGCGGCCGATCAAGAACTGTCAGGTTCGGGACCCAAGCTCATGGACGACCCGGATTTTAGCCGCAAAGTATCTGAAATCGAGATTGACCTGACGGCGCTCGAATTCACTGAACTAAGGGCGCTGTCCAATGAAGAAGCCGGGAAGGGGCCGGGCGCAGAATCGTCCATCCTCAAAATCCGCGGCACAGAGCTGCAGCAGCGCATCTCCCACCTCGCTGTGGAAGTCGCCGGTTATTATGCGATGCCGTTCCAGCGCAACCAAGGCCACAACGAATATCCGGCGGGGCCGGAGCACTCAGTCCACGCAGCCGCGCGTTATTTCAACGGCCGCAAGACCAGCATCTATGGCGGCACTAATGAGATTCAACGCAACATTATTGCCAAAGCGATTCTCGGCCTTTGACTAATATAGGAATGTATTCCCATGAATTTTGAATTTTCCGAAGAACAGCAAATGCTCCGCGACTCGCTGTCGCGGTTTCTGCGTGACAAATACGATTTTGAAGAGCGGCAGAAAATCATAGCGTCAGACGATGGCTGGAGCCGTGAAAAATGGAACCAGTTCGCTGAGATGGGTCTGATGGCGGCAGCGTTTCCGGAAGATTATGACGGGTTCGGCGGTACATCCGTTGACCTCATGGTGATTATGGAAGAGTTTGGCAAGGGCTTGGTGGTCGAGCCTTATTTGCCAACAGTGGTGCTGAGCGGCGGTTTGCTACTAGAGACCGGCGGCGACAAAGCGAAAGAGCTGATCCCGGCAATTGCTTCTGGTGAATTGGTCATGGGTTTTGGCTTCGCCGAGCCGCATAGCCGCTTCGATCTGTTCCACGTGGATACCAAGGCAGCAAAGCAGAGGACGGATTATATCCTGTCCGGTCGTAAAGCCGTAGTGTTTGCAGCGCCGATTGCGGATAAGCTTATCGTCTCCGCGCGCACCAGTGGCAGCAACCGCGATACCGATGGCATCAGCCTTTTCCTACTCGACACTAACACTGATGGTGTACGGATTGACGGCTACCCAACAATTGATGGTCTGAGGGCAGGTGACGTTTACCTCGACAATGTCAAAATTCCTGCCGTAAACATGATCGGCGAGGAAGGCAAGGCGCTACCCACCATCGAAAAAATCATCGACAAGGCGATCGTTGCCCTTTCTGCGGAGGCTATGGGTGTCTGCCGGAAAATGTGTGAACTGACGAGTGAATATTGCCGCGCACGTGAGCAATTCGGTCAGCCGATCAGCAAGTTTCAGGTGCTTCAGCACACGATGGTCGACATGTTCATCCATACTGAAGAGATGACATCAATGGCCTTTATGGCGGCCATGAAAACTGACGCCAACGGCCACGACAAAGCTGCGGCGTCATCCGCAAAAGTGCAACTTGGCAAGTCGTGCAAATTCGTAGGTGAAAGTGCAATCCAGCTCCACGGCGGCATGGGCATCACCGAAGAAATGGCGGTCGGCCACTACTTCATGCACTCAACCATGATGGAATCGTTGTTCGGTAATTCGGATTATCATTTGAAACGCTATCAGACGGCAACCGGCTTGCGCGAATAGTCGAGCTGGCGATCTAAGGCCCGCGACAAATCAACATCCTGCAACGGGTTGCTCTAGCAAAGCACATCACGTTGCAGCGTTCTCGGCGCACGGCGAGTCGTCCTGTCGTGTGCTTTTGGTTCTGTTTTTCAATCACTTGGGTAAATTTACGGTGCCCCGGGGAGGCTATCGGTCAAGATCAGGATCGAAATGACAGACCCGTTGAAATTGCCTGCGCGTAGCCTCAAACCTTTTTTAACGGTTTGGCAGTTTCTGCCAAACGGGAAGGTACACAACATCGCGAGCGCGTACTGAAACCACGTAGCGCGCCCGAATCTGGTGCAGAAAAATCAAGCGTCCACGAGACTGGAACTGGCGCAAACTAGGCCCTATGAAAAGCGCAAAGCCTCATGAATTCAGGAGTTACGAATGATAGATCATAAAGTCCACGCTTCCCCGTCAAAAGCCGAATTGCCGCGCGAGAAACAACTCGCATGGAAAATGGCGGAAGTCGCGGCTGACCCAGTTGAGGTCGAATCTGATGTTACTGACATGGTGATCAACCGCATCATTGATAATGCGTCGGTCGCGATCGCCTCGCTCAATCGCGGCCCGATCAAGTCAGCCCGCGCAATGGCGTGTGCCCATCCACGGTCAGGCGGCGCAACAATGTTCGGCGCGCCGGCAGATAAAAAAATCTGTGCCGAATGGGCGGCCTGGGTGAACGGCACGGCCGTGCGCGAACTTGATTTCCACGACACCTTTCTGGCAGCAGATTATTCGCATCCAGGCGACAACATTCCACCGATCCTCGCCGTGGCGCAACAATGCGGCAAGGACGGGCGTGATCTCCTGCGGGGCATTACCACCGGCTACGAAATTCAGGTGAACCTCGTTAAAGGCATTTGTCTGCACGAACACAAGATCGACCACATCGCCCATATCGGCCCATCAGCAACTGCTGGCATCGGCACCTTGCTCGGCCTCGACAAAGAAGTGATCTTTCAGTCAATCCAACAGGGCCTGCACTGCACTGTCACAACGCGCCAGTCGCGCAAAGGCGAAATCTCGTCGTGGAAGGCGTTTGCTCCGGCCTATGCCGGCAAAACAGCTATTGAAGCCGTGGACCGCTGCATGCGTGGTGAGGGTGCACCAAGCCCGATCTATGAAGGCGAAGACAGTGTTTTGTCTTTCATCCTCAACGGTCGGACAGCCCGCGATCAAGGCAGGTCACCATATGATCCGGCCTACACGGTGCCGCTGCCAAGGGCCGGCGAAGCCAAGCGAGCAATTCTTGACACCTATACAAAAGAACACTCGGCAGAATATCAATCGCAAGCATTGATTGATCTGGCATTCCGCATGGGAAAGGAAATCGGTGATTTTGACAAAGTCAAATCCATCGTTCTGCACACGTCGCACCATACTCACAACGTGATTGGCACCGGTGCCGGTGACCCACAGAAGATGGATCCTAATTCATCGAGAGAGACGCTCGATCACTCGATCATGTACATATTTGCCGTTGCGCTTCAAGATGGTGAGTGGCACCATGTCCGCTCCTATGCGCCGGAACGGGCAAAACGCAAAGATACTGTGCGCCTGTGGCACAAAGTCTCAACCATCGAAGACCCTGAATGGACCCGTCGCTATCATTCGCATGACCCGAACGAAAAAGCCTTTGGCGCCCGGGTCGTCGTGACGTTGGAAGATGGCCGCGTGATCGAAGACGAACTTGGCATCGCCAACGCGCACCCGTTCGGTGCCCGCCCATTTGGCCGAAATGAATATATCAAAAAATTCAAGACACTAACGGCCGAAATATTGGACAGCGCTGAAAGTAAGCGTTTCCTCGAATTGGTTCAACGCTTGCCTGATTTGAGTGCGGAAGAAGTTGTTTCGATAAACCCGGTTGCACCCGCCGGGTACTTAGAGGAAAACGACGCGAAAGGGATTTTTTAGGAGCTGATAATGCGCCCAATAACAGTCAGAAATTCATTGGTCAAATGGCACAAAATGGTCATGGAAAATGACATGTCGACCATCGAGCGAATTCTTCATCCCGAAGTCTCATTTCGCAGTCCCGCATCCGAGATATTTTATCGCGGCACGGATGCTTTAGCGTTGCTGATCAGGACCGGTACGGAACTGTTTGAGAATTTTGAATATCACCGTGAGTTCTCAACGGAGGACGGCATGAGTGTGACCCATGAATTCAGCGCTCGAACTGGGCAACAATCGCTTTCCGGTATTGACCTTATCAGGTTTGACAAAAATGGATTGATCACAGAGTTTGAGTTGATGATCGCGCCTGTGAGTGGACTGATCGAGGTAGCGCGAAAAATGCAGGGCCTTATCGGTGATCAAATGAAGAAGTATGCTGATGCGGTCTGCGTCTCCACATCGCTGAATCATGAAAGCTCATTTGACTGCTGACAAATACATGGAGCTTGCTGAACGTTATGATGAGATAGGGAAAATGGATGAATGAGTAACCTATTGCCGGCAGTTCAAAAGTCTGTGTCCAAATGGCATGCTATTGTCCAAAAAAAGGACCTGGCAGAGCTGCCAGAAATCATTCACCCAGATGCGGTGTTCCGCTCGCCGATGGCCCACACGCCATATCACGGCGCTTTTGCATTAGTCTTGGCCCTCAACACGGTCAGTGAGGTATTTGAGGAATTCATCTATCACCGAGAATTCGCCTCGGTAGATGGCCTCAACGTCACGCTTGAATTCAGTGCGACGGTCAATGGCAGACAACTTAAAGGAGCCGATTTTATCCGCTTCAACGAACAAGGTCTGATCACGGAGTTTGAAGTGATGGTTCGGCCCATGAGTGGTTTGACGACACTCGGTGAAGAAATGGGCAAACGGATCGGCGGCCAGTTAAAGGAATTCGTGTGAAACAACCCAGCATCCTGAGCTGACGCGAAGCGTCGCAGGAAGACGAAAGAAGAAAGAGGTGATCGGCATGAACGGCAAGAGTATGGCAACCGGGATGGGCGCAGGGATAGCGATCGGTGTCGCGGTCGGTGTAGCAATGAACAACATCGCGGTCGGGATCGCCATTGGCGTCGCGATAGGCGCGGGGATGGGCACTACGATGAATGCGCAAAACAAGAAAAATGATCAGGACGACAAGAAGGAATAAAGAAAACATGACAGGCATATCAATCATTTCCAGCATCGGAGATGCGGCAACAAAATCCGTAACTTTGTTGTGCGCTTCGTCGCTGTTGTTGCTGGCAGCCTGTGACTACGCAAAAACGGAACAACAACATGAACCCATCGCCAACGCGCAATTAGACAACACTTCAGCTGATATCTTCGTCACTGCTTCTGATGGTGTGATCGTGTACGGCACAAAGTTCTTCTCGGATCTGGGCGACGAAACAATGCTGATCCACCTGTTCCATCAGGGCGGCAGCAACGGCCGGGCTGAATATACCGGGATTGCAGCATGGCTGAATACCAACGGGTATCGTGCGATAGCGTGGGATCAGCGCACCGGTGGCGGGCTTTACGGTGAAGCAAATCGCACGGTCGAAGCCTTTAAGGGTGAAAAACCGGGATATTGCGACGCTTACCCGGATCTGGAAGCTGCCGTACAGCAAACTTCGGAGCTCGCCGGCAACGCGTCGGTTGTTGTTTGGGGCTCAAGCTATACCGCCGCATTGGTTTTCAAATTGGCGAGAGACAACCCGGATCTGATTGACGCACTGATCGCCTTTTCGCCCGCATCAGGCGGACCCATGGTCGATTGCCGCGCGCGTCTTTATGCGGAAGACGTCCACATACCGATGTTTGTTCTCAGCCCAGCAACCGAAATGGCGCGTCAAGGATCCGATGAGCAGCGCGATATTCTGACCGGCGCCGGCGCAAAATTCACTGTTGTCGAAAATGGCATCCATGGGTCTTCAATGTTGGTCGATACCCGCACGGAACACGATATGTCAGCTACCCGCCAGCAGGTTTCGGACTGGTTAGATGAGATTGCTGCTCAATACTCAAAGGAACAATGATGCTTTTCACAAAAAAAACTGCGGCCCAAAAACGCGTTGAATTCCGTGACCAGCTGGAAGACGGCAAGCTTCACCAGTTCCCGGGCGCCTTTAATCCGCTTTGCGCACAACTGATCGAGCGCAAAGGTTTCGACGGTGTTTATGTGTCCGGCGCTGTGATGGCGGCCGACCTGTGCCTGCCGGATATCGGTATTGCGACGTTGACGGAGTTTGTTACCAGAGGCCAGCAGATCGCCCGCGTCACTGATCTGCCAGCCTTCATCGACATCGATACTGGCTTTGGTGAACCAATGAGTGCCGCGCGGTCGGTTCGGCAGATGGAAGAGGCGGGTCTGGCCGGCTGTCACATTGAAGACCAGGTAATGCCGAAACGCTGCGGCCATCTCGACGGCAAGGAAATGGTCGACACCCACATGATGACCCAACGCATCCGCGCCGCATCCGACGCGAAGCTTGATCAAAACTTTGTCCTCATTGCACGGTCTGATGCACGGGCGGTTGAAGGCCTGGACAAGACGCTCGACCGGATGAAAGCCTATGTGGATGCCGGCGCAGACATGATTTTCCCGGAAGCGATGAAGTCAGAAAAAGAATTCGAGGCAGTTCGCAAAGCGCTCGATGTGCCGATCCTCGCGAACATGACAGAGTTTGGTAAAAGTCGCCTGCTGAGCAAAAAAGAACTGGAGGACCTCGGTTTCAATGTCGTCATTTATCCGGTGACGACCTTGCGCCTTGCCATGGGTGAAGTCGACCGTGGGCTTGATGCGATCCTCCGGGATGGTGACCAGAATGGCATCCTTGAGCGGATGCAGCACCGCCGCGATCTTTACGATGTCCTGCGCTACGAAGAATACAACCAGTTCGACCAGAACCTGTTCAACTTCGAAGTCACCGACACACCGATGGAGTAGGAGATGACACAAACTGGGAATTACTCAATCCACACGGATATAAAATTTCCGCCGCTGTTCAACCAGACGCTGGTTAAATTGAATGACGGCGTCATGCGCTCGGTGTTCTCGAGGGCGAGTTCCACTGGCACAAACACGACGAGGAAGACAAGCTGTTTTAGATCCTCGAAGGAAAACTCCTGATCTATATCGGCGATGACGTCCATGCGCAAGGGCAGGGCTACCTCGTCTCGAAAGGGATCATGCACCGTACCCGCGCGCCGGAACGCGTCGTCGTTCTGATGATGGCTTCTTCGAGCGTCACAGCAAAAGGAGATCGAAAATAAATGACTTCTCGTTTCGCCCAAAACCTGAAATCGCCATACTACGCGGTCATCTTTGCCAACCAGCACACAGGCGATGATGAAAAAAAATATGGCGAGACCGCGGACCGCATGGTCGAGCTTGCGCAGGACATACCGGGTTATCTCGGCATTGAGAGCACGCGGGACGAAACCGGCTTTGGCATCACGGTTTCCTACTGGGAAACCGAAGAAGCGATAAAACTCTGGAAAGAGCAGGCGGAGCATGCAGCAGCGCAGGAAATGGGGATAAGCTCCTGGTATGAGCATTACGAATTGCGCGTCGCAAAAATAGAACGGGCCTATTCGGGTCCGGAAGGCCGATAGAACGGGAAAAAATGCCTGCGGCCAGGTTTTGACCTCACCCTGCGGGGCAGGTAGGAAGGGCAAAGAGATTTGTGTCAGTGTAGCTGCCGAAGGGCGCTGTAGTAGTGCAGGTTTGAAATCAGCAAAAGGGGTGTTTGGCCCCCTCCACTCCGGCAAGGGCCGGGCTTCGTCCCCGCAAACGGGGAGGAACTATGAAACAAGAGGAAGAATTTATGATTGATGACGTCAAATACGGCCTTGCGGGGGTATTGGCTGACGACACGGCGGTCTCAAAAGTGATGCCGGAAACCAATTCGCTGACCTATCGCGGGTACGCGGTGCAGGATCTGGCGACCCAATGCCGGTTTGAGGAAACAGCATATCTGATCTGGAATGGCGAATTGCCGACACAGCCTCAGCTTGACGCATTCAACGCCAAGGAGAAATCCCTGCGCGGCCTGTCTGATGATCTGATCAATGTCATGCGCAAATTCCCGAAAAATGCGCACCCGATGGCCACCTTGCGCACAGCTGTCAGTTTCCTCGGCATTGAGGACACGGAAGTCGAAGACCACGCGACAGAAAACCTACCCGACAAAGCCATGTCGCTCTACGCGAAAATTCCGCAAATTGTTGCAACGGATTTCCGCTTGCGCAATGGCAAGGAGCCGATCGCGCCGGACCCGTCGCTCGGATTTTCGGAAAACTTTTTCCATATGTGCTTCGGTGAAGTGCCGGCGCCGCAAATGGTCAAATGTTTCGATATCTCGATGACGCTTTATGCGGAGCATTCGTTTAACGCATCGACCTTCACTGCCCGCGTCATCGCGTCGTCGTTATCCGGCATCTACTCTGCGGTCACTGGCGCCATCGGCTCGCTCAAAGGCCCGCTTCACGGCGGTGCGAATGAAGCCGTCATGTATATGCTGAAGGATGTCGGTTCATCGGCAAATGCCAAAGCCTGGATGCTCGATGCCCTTGCCACCAAGAAAAAAATTATGGGCTTCGGTCACCGGGTCTATCGCTCCGGCGACAGCCGCGTGCCGACCATGACCGACGCCTACAAAAAAATGGTCGATATTATCGGCACCGACGAGGCAAAAGACTATTTTGAAATGTCGCGCATACTTGACGAGACGATGGTTGGCGAGAAGGGGATCTATCCGAATCTCGATTTTCCGGCTGGTCCAGCTTATTACTTGATGGGATTTGAAATACCGATGTTCACACCGATCTTTGTTGTCTCCCGTATTACCGGCTGGACGGCTCATATCATGGAGCAATTGGGTGACAATAAACTCATCCGTCCCCTGTCGAATTACACAGGTCCGGAACAGCGTGACGTCCCATCAATAGGCAGTCGGTAAACTGGAAAAATATTAACTGCTGTAGGCGAGGGTGCACTTAACCGCGTGCCGCCAACCCTGCAGCAGTTTTTCTTTCTCGTCAGGTGCCATCGTCGCGGAAAAGCGGGCATCTTCCTGCCACACCTTCGCAAAATCATCGAGGCTGCCATAAAGACCGGCCTGCAACCCGGCGAGCGCAGCGGCGCCCAGTGCAGTCGTCTCCATCACTTTTGGGCGCTGAACGTCGACACCAACAATGTCCGCCAGAAACTGGACCATCCAGTCGTTCATCACCATGCCGCCGTCCACTTTGACAGTTGTCGGTGAAATATCGTCCTGCGCCAGCGCCGCAAAAAGATCAGCAGTCTGATAAGCGACAGATTCAAGCGCCGCCCGCACCAGCTCGGCCTTTCTGGTGGATCGCATCATGCCGAAAATGGCGCCGCGCGCGCCCGGCGCCCAGTGCGGTGCCCCGAGGCCGGTAAAGGCCGGTACAAGATAAACTCCTTGCGTTCCGCTGATACCGCGGGCAAGGCCCTCCGTGTCCGCTGCATGTTTGATCAGGCCCAAACCATCACGCAACCATTGGACAGCCGCCCCGGCGACAAAAATCGAACCTTCCACTGCATAAGTCGTCTTGCCGTCGAGCCGATAAGCGATGGTCGAGAGCAACCTGTTTTGCGACAGAATCATTTCGGCTCCTGTTTGTACAAGTACGAAACATCCGGTGCCATAAGTGCTCTTTGTCTCGCCCGGTGAAAAACAGCATTGCCCGATTGCAGCTGCCTGTTGATCACCGGCAATGCCAAGGATCGGGATCTCGCGCCCGAAAAGGTTTTTGTCGGTCACGCCAAAATCGGCGGCGCAATCCCGCACCTCCGGCAGGCACGATCGCGGCACGTTGAATATACGCAAAAGCTCGTCATCCCACGCATTCGTCCGGATGTTATACAGCGAGGTCCGGCTGGCATTGGTCGCATCCGTCGCGTGCTCTTTCCCCCCGGTCAATCTCCACAACAAAAAGGCATCGACGGTGCCAAACGCGAGTTTGCCGGCTTCCGCCCGGCGGCGCGCACCCTCAACATGGTCGAGCAGCCAGGCTGCTTTCGTCGCCGAGAAATAAGGATCAAGCAACAACCCGGTTTTATCGCGCACCGTGTCTGCAACCCCGTCGGCTTTCAACTGCCGGCATACGTCAGCGGTGCGCCGGTCCTGCCAAACGATCGCGTTAGCAATTGGCTTGCCGCTGGTTCGGTCCCAGACGATTGTGGTCTCGCGCTGATTGGTGATGCCAATAGCAACTACCGTGCCGCCCTTGGCTTCAGCTGTTTCCATCGCCTCCAGTGCAACCGCGAGGGTTGTCTCCCAGATCATTTCCGGATCATGTTCAACCCAGCCTTCCGCCGGATAGATTTGCGGAAACTCCTCCTGCACCACAGAGAAAATGTCACCTGCAGGGGAGAATACGATCGCCCGGCTTGAGGTCGTGCCCTGGTCGATGGCGAGGATGAGGTTCTGGCTCATATACGTTCCTTTTTTTTTGAGGACTTTACCGGTCTGTCGCTGTTCATGACAACAGCCTCAGAAACTTACGCAGGCGTCTTGTTTGGGTGTATGATAGCTGTTGGTCGCTGGACCGTCCTGCCAGTTCAGCCTATAGCCTCCGACAACCAGACTTAAGGTACTTCTGATGCACGACATAAAAGCCATCCGGGAAAATCCGGCCGCATTCGATGCGGCGATGGAAAAGCGGAAAATTAATGCCAGAGCCGCCGACCTGGTGGCCCGATATGAAGCCGTCGCCGCCGAAACGCAGGCCATGAACGATCTACAGTCAAGGCGGAATGCTGCGTCAAAGCTGATCGGCGCTGCGATGGGCAAGGGCGACAAGGACGAAGCGGAGCGCTTGAAGAAAGAAGTCGCAGACCTGAAAGATGCCGTTCAGGCCGCTGAAGAAAAACAAAAAAAACTTGCCGCCGACCTCGATCAAGTGCTGATGACGTTGCCCAACATTCCGGCTGACGATGTTCCGGACGGTGCTGATGAAGACGACAATGTTGAAATCCGTAAGTTCGGTGAAGCAAAAAAAATTGTCGGCGCGAAAGAACATTTCGACCTTGGGGAAGCCCTTCCTTCCAGTATGGGCGGCCAGATGGATTTTGAAACCGCCGCAAAAATTTCCGGTTCCCGTTTTGTTGTCCTGAAAAATGATCTTGCCAGGCTCGAACGCGCGCTCGCCAATTTCATGCTTGATTTACACACCAGTGAGTTTGGCTACGAGGAAGTGAACCCCCCGGTATTAGTGCGGGGCAATGCGCTTTTGGGCACGGGCCAATTGCCAAAATTTGAAGAAGACGTCTTTAAAACAACTAACGATCACTATCTCGTACCCACGGCAGAAGTAACTCTCACGAACCTCGTCCGTGAAAGTATCCTTGCTGAAAAAGAATTGCCAAAACGATTCACGGCCTGGACCCAGTGCTTCCGCTCAGAAGCGGGGTCTGCCGGCCGTGACACGACCGGCATGATCCGCATGCACCAGTTCTCAAAGGTGGAGCTTGTCTCGATCACGACGCCCGAAAAATCGAACGAAGAGCACGAGCGCATGACCAATTGCGCTGAAGAGGTTCTGAAACGCCTCGGTCTTGCCTTCCGCACCGTTGTGCTGTGCATGGGTGATATCGGCTTCGGTGCGTGCAAAACCTATGACATTGAAGTCTGGTTGCCGGGACAGGATCGCTACCGCGAAATTTCCTCTTGCTCCAACTGCTGTGACTTCCAGGCCCGCCGCATGAAAGCCCGGTTCCGTCCGGAGGGAGAAAAAAAAGCAGAATTCGTCCATACCTTGAACGGCTCTGGCTTGGCCGTTGGACGGACGCTTGTTGCGATTCTTGAAAACTATCAACTACCAGATGGCTCCATTGCGGTCCCGGAAGTTTTGCAACCCTATATGAGCGGCAAGTCGGTGATCGGAACCATGGCATGAGCCTGCGCATCCTGTGTTCCAATGACGACGGTATCCATGCCACTGGCTTGGCGGTCCTCGAAGAAATTGCCCGGACGCTGTCTGACGATGTCTGGGTTGTCGCACCGGAGCAGGATCAGTCCGGCGCCGCCAGGGCGCTCACCTTGAGCCACCCGATCCGCATTCGCAAAGTCGAAGAAAAAAAATTCGCGGTCGCGGGTACGCCAACAGACTGTGTCCAAATGGGGATCAGTCATCTTCTGCCACAGGACGGACAGGCTCCTGACCTTATCCTTTCCGGTGTCAACAATGGCCAGAACATCGCTGAAGATGTCACCTTGTCGGGCACAATCGCTGCGGCCTTTCAAGGGATGCAGATGGGCATTCCGGCAGTGGCCTTGTCGCTTGCCCGGTTTTCGCGGGAGACCGCCCGCTGGAAGACACCGCAGACGCACGCCCCCGGCATTTTGAAAAAAATCCTTGATGCCGGCTGGCCCGATGACGTTGTGATTAACATCAATTTTCCGGATCGTGCCCCGGATGATGTCGACTCGATTGAAATCACTGAACAGGGACATCGTGACCAGATCAATCTTTATGCCGAAGAAAGAACGGATCTCCGCGGACGCCGGTATTATTGGTATGGTTTTGATGGCAAGCTCTCCAATCCGGCCGAGGGGACTGATTTAAAGGCTGTTTATGAAGGTCGGATTTCCATCACACCACTGCATCTTTCCCTCACGCATGAAGACGCAAAGCGAGAGATGGCGCGCCTTTTTAACGAAAGATCCAGGGAATAATGGGTTTAAACCTTTATTAACCAAGAAGCAGCAATGTCTAAACCGAGGTTAACCAAGTGTGACCTGGAGGACATTGATGCGTACAAAACTTTTATTGCTGACAGGCGCTGCCTGTTTCCTTGCGACCAGCGCCCAGGCGGGCGAGCAGGGCGCACCAGTCGTGTTCGCAACTGATCCGGGTGCCGCGCATCCGCGATACATTGGTGAAGCGTTGGCTACCGGCTCTGGCACCAAAACAAAGCTGCAGGCGCAAGAAAAGACCATGCCGGTCGAAATGCTGATGGCATCAGACCCTGGCGTGTCAACGGTAGACCGGTCTCAAGTAATTCAATCCGGAACCGCCTACGCGACTTCGGACCGGGGCGGTTTTGACTACGGTTATGCCTCCAATGAGGTCGAACTTGCCGTTGCGGGCAATCCGCCGGCGTCAAGTGGCCCAACCAGATTACTTAACGACCATGGCGAAATCATCACTGCGAGTTCTGTTCAAGGATCCCCAAATTACGCCCAGGCGCCCGTGCAAAATGAGCCGGTCGCAACACCATATCGTCAGGATCCGATCTATAAGATAACGGAAACTGCTGAAGAGGCCTCGGCAAAAGCTAGAACTGATCTGGCATACCGCGAAGTTGCTGCAACCGGCTACGTCCGGGTACAACCGGGGGACACTGTATATGCGTTATCTCGCCGATATGGAATAAGGGCTAATTCAATTATCGCTGCCAACGGTATGATAGCGCCATATGCGCTGCAGGTAGGCCAGATATTGAAGATTCCGGGCCTTGAAAAACCGGAGACTTACAAAGCTCAGTACACGCAATCTGATCGGCAACGGAATGTCACCGTGACAAACTCGGTTCCCATTGCCAGAGGTCAGACTTATATTGTTCGGCAAGGTAATACGCTCTATTCGATTGCTCGTGCCTTCGGCCATGATGTGACAACGGTTGCTGCGGCAAATCGGCTGACGCCGCCCTATACACTATCAATCGGACAGCAATTGGCGATCCCTGCAGATGGACAATCAAATGGTCCTGGCATTGCACCAGCACCGATAGCACCGTCGATCATTTCCGGACGGGCTCTATCAAATTCGGCGAACAGAAATACCTATATAGAACCTCAGAACCAGCCGACTTATCAGCGTGACGCCAAACTACCGGCGGTTGATCCGGCCAAAAATGTTTCGTTTGCGATGCCGGACAAGCTGGGCGAGTCCCGGTTCTCGTGGCCGATACAGGGCAAGGTTGTCATGGGCTACGGTCTTGGCGCTGATGGTCGCCGCAATGACGGTATCAATATTGCCGCGCCAGTAGGTACGCCAATTCGCGCAGTTGAGGACGGAGAAATCGTCTATCGCGGCTCAGATCTTGAAGGATATGGCAACCTGTTGCTGGTCAAGCATTCTGGCGGCTGGGTAAGCGCCTATGCTCACACCGACGCAATGTTAGTCCGTAAGGGTGAGAAAGTCCGTAGAGGGCAGGTAATTGCAAAGGTCGGGACAACAGGTACGGTTGGCCAGCCACAGCTTCACTTCGAGTTGAGGCATGATTTAAAACCGACGGATCCGCTTGCGGCACTGGAGGGTCGCAACGCATTGGCGATCCAATAAATCGGACTATTTGGTTTAGTTGCGTGAAACGGTTGAACTGAACGCGGGCTCTTCGGAGCCCGCTTTTTTTAGAAGCTGGATCCGATGCGAGCCGGGTCTTTCATCATCAGCCGCTGGGCAAGATACCCCGGATTGGCGTCGATCAGGCCATCGGCAATGAACGGGGCTTCCGCAAAATGTGCCAGCGCCAGATTGCTCTCAAACGCCGCGCTGACAGCGGCTCCGATCCGGCGTGATGTATCAAACTTGGTAATGATGCAACGCCGAACACCGATATCCCGGAAAGCATTCGCCCAGTCGATATGTTCGTGCACGTCGCCGCTGGCGGGAAGCACCAGAATAGGCTCACCCTGCAGAGCGTCCCGGAAGGCTTGCATAGCGAGAATATCCGTGGGTGCAAATGGACTAACCCCAGGGGTATCGAGGATCAGGATATCTTCGGGCCGCTCTTGCCGCAGAACATTTGTAACATCCTGTGGGTCCTCGATTGGCCAGAACCGCGTATCCAGCGCTTCGGCATAAGTCGTCATCTGATCAAGAGCACCGGCACGGCCGATATCCGCACATAAAAATGCTGCACGATCACCCATCCCGGCCGCACGAGCGGCGAGCTTCGCAGCTGAAGACGTTTTGCCCGCGCCTGTCTGACCCATCAGCATAATCGGCGCATCGGGAGAAAGCGTGATCGGCGAGAAGCGCAGCACGCGCTCAAAGGCGTATTCGAGCTTAGCGGTCATTTCGCCTTCAGGGGCGTTTCGAACTTCCACCGCGAGCGCTTTTACTAAACCCGGGGTTATCCCTTGTGGCTGCAGCTTATCGGAAAGTTCGGCATGCACTGAATCACTAAATCCCTCGCGGCTACCTTGCAGTTTACTAGTGAAGTCGCCTTTCAGCTTGCTGAGAGCGGAGCTGCTGGCTGACTTTTCGACCCGTTCATGCAACCCTGAGCCTTCAACGGCGCCGTTGCGATGTGCACCGGTGCCAGTGTCCCGAGTGCCGCGACTGCGGCTGGCCAATGACGAGCCGATCTTGGGTCCTGGCGGTCTCAGGCTGCGGGGGCCCTCGCCTTCAAAAAGTGGCATTCCTTTTTTGATCGCACGTATCTCAACGACCCCATCGGGGCGCTTCTTGCTTGCGAGAATAACCGCATCGGTGCCTAGTGCTAAGCGCATGGCTTGCTTGGCCTCTTCAAGAGAGACCGCGGTGAAGGTCTGAAAACTCATGGCAGACGCAACGTCCCTTGTTTTGCCGACTATCTGTTTGATAACGCTTATGTTTGGTTTTGTGAAGTTCTGAGGGCGTCTGAAAGCCATGAAAGTGCGCTGCACAAGAAAAAGCCTCCCGTTAGGGAGGCCCATCTTGCAGACAATTCCTAAAAGAAACCAAGCCGCTACCGATACTGCTGAATGCGTGTTGTACGCAGACCTTGCAGACCGTGTTGGTCAATGCCTTTTTCCCAAGACAAATATTCCTCTTCCGTCAGCGAATATCGCTCACAGGCCTGTTCCAGGCTTAGAAGGCCACCGCGTACCGCAGCGACAACCTCAGCCTTGCGACGGATAACCCACCGCTTTGTAGTAGCTGGAGGAAGATCCTTCAGTGTGAGGGCCGTTCCATCAGGCCCAATGACATAAGGCTCTCTTGCGACAAGCCCCAATGATTTATTATTACCCACGCTCACCATACTAACTCGCTCCTTTACACAACGCTGGAGAAGTGTCGTTAACGTGATCGACTGTACGGCAAGGCTGTAAAAAAACGGCTAAGTGATAGGGTAAATATTCACCTAACCTATTGAATAAATTTGATTTTTTAGCCCTTCTTTTGTGTCGTAGTGAAACGGATTACCGCTCTGATACACAAAAAAACGACGAACGCCGTGATTAACCTGAATAAGTTGGCACGGTTAAAATCAGGCCAAATTTTTTTTGCCTTCCGCGGACGAATTTACACCAATATGGTGAAGAGGGCCGGGCGACTATCTTTTTTGGGGTTGGGTATCAAATATCCTTTTTTTTGGTGGCGTCTTTTACGATTCCCACTATCTTTTGTGGAGGCGCAAGTGCTTATTGAGGCGGTCGAATTCATCCCGAAACAATGTTATGCCGAGCCAGCGGTTCAGGGCTTTCCAAAGAGTGATTCAGGGGAGTGTGTGATCGACCAGCCTGTGATATCCGCACGGGTCGAAACGACCGGTGAGGCTACAGCGAGTGAACAAGATTTCCGCTCTGCCTCAGCCGAAACTGCCGCCGCGATCAGTCACAAAAGACGAATAGGACGAAAAGCGAGGCTTGACCGCAGGCTGTTCTTTCGAGACATTCGGACGTGTCAGATGGCCGGATGGCCGCGGCAGCTTGCTGTCGAGGAAAGTCCGGGCTCCGCGGAAACAAGGCGCCGGGTAACGCCCGGCCGGTGTGAACCGAGGGAAAGCGCCACAGAAAACAAACCGCCTCGGTTTTTGTCCGGGGTAAGGGTGAAAAGGTGCGGTAAGAGCGCACCGCGCTGGCAGTAATGCCGGTGGCATGGCAAGCCCCGCCTGGAGCAAAACCGAATAGGGACAGGGATCCCGCTTTTGCGGGCGACCGGTTTTTGGGTCGGCCTGTCCGGGTTGGTTGCTGGAGGCGCCGCGTAAGCAGCGTCCAAGATGAATGGTCATCTCCCGTCAGGGAACAGAACCCGGCTTACAGGCCATCTGACGCTTTTTTTCGTCTGAAAGTTTAGGCTTTGTAAACCTCGTCAGTCGCCGTCTTGGAACGATTTTTGTTCGCATTATGTTCTTTAGATTCAATGGTTTAGTTTTAATGTTGTAATTGACGTCCCATATCTTCCCATGTTATCCCATTAGAGTTCCGATCGTTGGTTTTGGCCTTATATGCGGCTGCCTGACGGGGCGAGGGAAACGGCTCACTTATGGAAGCTCTGGAGAAACTGAGATCTAATATGACCCCGCGTTATCTCGGGGCACATACCAACAAAGTAGACTCCAAGGGCCGTTTGTCAGTTCCTGCTGAATTCAGAAAGTCATTGGAAAGCGAAGCGGGGGAGGGTGCCACTCTTTTCTGCTTTCCCGCGTTTAAGGGTTCGGTGATCGATTGCGGTGGCCCAAAACTCCTCACCACACTGATGAATATGGTCACGAACCATGATTACTTCGACGAAGATCGCGAAGTTCTAGAAATAGCGATCACATCGGGGATCCAACAACTTTCGTTTGATGACAACGGCAGAATAACCTTACCAAAACCCTTGCGGGATTATGCGGGACTTAACACCCATGCAACAATTGTCGGATTAGGTGAGAGATTCCAGATCTGGAAGCCGGAAGCTCACCAGAAGTTGATGGCTAAAGCGCAGCAAATCACCAACGACAATCGCGACATTTTCCGTGCCCGTAGTTTACCGAGCGTGTCCGACCGCAGAGGCTCAAATGGTTGATGCGATGTCGCAAAAGTTTGGGCACATACCGGTTCTCGCCCGCGAGGCTGTGCAGGCGCTTTGTCCAGTTGACGGCGGCGTGTACATTGACGCCACACTGGGCGGCGGCGGCTACACGCGCGAAATACTGGGCCAGGCTGGATGTGCCGTTTTCGCCTTCGACCGTGATCCCGTTGCAATTGAGCGCGCCGCAGCGTGGAGCGATGCGTATGCCGGGCGGTTGACCTTGTTGCCGCATCCTTTCGCGCAAATGGCCGACGCGTTGACAGTGATCGGCGTCGACGAAGTAAACGGCATCGTTTTCGACCTTGGCGTATCCTCTGTTCAGCTCGAAGAGGCGGAACGCGGATTTTCGTTTATGAAAGATGGTCCCCTTAATATGCGGATGGATCATGGTCAGGACCGCAACGCGGCCGATCTTATAAACCTCGCCGATGAAAAAGACTTGGCCGATATTTTCTATATCTATGGCGAAGAAAAAAAGTCCAGAGTTGCAGCCAGAGCCATTGTTCAGGAACGCGGCAAATGTCGGATAGAGACAACTGGTCACCTTGCGGACCTTCTTGGCAATGCGTTTGGTCCGCGTGGCAAAGAGAAAATACACCCGGCGACACGGGTCTTTCAAGCGATACGGATTTTCGTGAACGACGAGTTGGGTCAGCTTGTGCGAGGCCTGTTGGCAGCTGAAACACTTCTGGCGCCAGCAGCACGGCTTGTCGTTGTTACTTTTCACTCGCTCGAAGACAGGATTGTGAAACGCTTTTTGTCTCTGCGAAGCAAGTGGGAGGCGTCTATTTCGCGCCACGTACCAAAAGCAGAAACCACAACAGAGCCGACTTTCTCGCTTCTTTATCGCAAGGCCGTCATGCCTGCCACCGAAGAACAGCAACGCAATCCGCGGGCCCGTTCTGCCAAGTTACGCGTCGGTATTCGCACCACTGCCCCTGCCACCGAGGCAGGCAAGGACTTTTTCAAAGCCATTGGCCTGCCTCAACTCACACTCTCTCCCGCCCTCAGTAATTGGAGCTGAACTCATGATGCGTATATCGACGATTTTCTTTTGCGTTCTTTTGGCTGCCGCTGCCGCGGGAAGATACCGGGCGGAAGCAAGCGTCAGGGCGGACAAGGCCGAAATCGATAAGATTGATGCCGAAATCGCAGAAGAGGAGCGGCAGATCAGCAAGCTCGATCTTGAAGTTGAGGTTCTTGAATCGAGTGCGAGGCTTTCACAGCTAGCGCTGCATCGGCTTGAGCTGACATCCGTCAAACCCTATCAGTTACATACCGCTGATCAATTTGCGCGAGTAATATCGGTCGATATTCCCGATCCTTTGCCGACCCGAGCACAGGAGACGGAAGACTTCATCGTCAACGCAATTGCCATGGCAGATTTTGCTAAAACCAGGTAATGAAAGGCATCCGGCCCGATGGTCAGATATTTTGCCCGCCGTCATAAAAACCAGCCAGAAGTGCGCATCCTGCACACCACCGGGTTGCCTGGTTCTTTGGGCAAGATAGAGCCTTCTGTTGATGCACGTGTATCGCTTGATGGCCGGGAGAATTTGCACGCCTATCAGATGAAGGGCCGTATCTGGTTGGTATTATCCGTATTCGTACTGATATTTTTTGGTATGGCAGTGAGGCTTGCCGATGTAAGCCTCATGGGCTCACAGGCGCAAAGGTTTGCGAGATTTAGTCCAGCAAACCCTTTGCCGCTCGAGCGTGCCCTGATTACTGATAGAAACGACCGCCGGCTAGCGATGAATCAGGAAGTTGTCGGTGCTGCCGTCAACATGCGCGATGTTTGGAATGCTGATGATACGGCGGAAAAACTTGTCACGGTTTTTCCGGACATCGACGTTCAATTCTTAAAGCGCCGGCTTGCTACAAAAAAATACGTACCGCTGCGTGAAGAACTTGGACAGGAAGAAAAACAGGCGCTTCTCGAACTTGGTTTGCCAGGCGTCGAGTTTACTCAAAGTACCAAACGAGTGTATCCGCAAGGCGCGCTCGGCTCCCACGCCATTGGCTATGTCATACCAGGCAGGGGTGGTGCTGCCGGGTTGGAATATGTGATTGATGTACAGGGCGCTGATGGCGTGCTGAAGTCCGCCCTCGACATTCGCGCGCAGCAGATTCTTGAAGAAGAGATGTTTTCGACCCTGACTGAGTTTAGCGCTTTGTCCGCGTGGGGCGTGATCATGGACATTACGACCGGTGAAGTGATCGCGCTAGCAAACCTGCCGGATTATAACCCGAATGAACCGAATGCCTCGCCAGCCGACCACTGGCGTAATCGCGCAATGCACGATGTTTATGAGTTGGGCTCGGCATTCAAAGTCATCAGTGCTGCAGTGGCGCTTGAGACCGGTGTTACAGATATGGACGAGCAGTATGATGTTCGCCAACCGCTGACCATCCGGAACAAGACTATTTCAGACTACAAGCCCAAAGGTGGTTTCATGACCATCTCGCAGATCGTTCAGTATTCTTCTAATATCGGTATGGCGCAGGTTGCCTTGAAAACGGGTGCAAAACGGCAAAAGGCTTACTTGGCGCATCTAGGACTGACTACGCCGCTTACTACCGAGCTGCCGGAGTTTCGCTCACCGATGCTGCCGTTGCAGTGGGGGGATGTCGAATTGGCGACCGTTTCTTACGGCCATGGTATCGCTGTGACGCCCCTGCAACTGACAGCCGCTGTTGCGGCTGTTCTAAATGGTGGACTTTATGTAAAGCCAACATTTCTCAAATCTGAAAAGAGTATTGAGCTGAAGCGCGTATTTTCAGAAGAGACGAGTGCGACCATGCGTCTCATTTTGCGCCGTGTGGTGACGGATGGGACCGCGCGTGCCGCTGAAGCGGCCGGTTACTATGCAATCGGTAAGACTGCGACCGCGGACAAACCATCCCCTTTTGGCGGTTACAAAAAGGACGAGCGTCTTTCGAGTTTTATTGGCGCGTTTCCAGGCTATGATCCCAAATATGTTATTCTGGTGTCTTTTGATGAGCCACAACCGACACCGGAATCATATGGATACGCAACCGCGGGAATTGTGGCGGCACCTGCTTTTCGCCGAATTGTTTCCCGTCTTGCGCCTGCCCTCGGCATCAAGCCGGTAAATGACGATCTCGCTTTTGCCAAATTTATGTCGACATTTAAAGCAACAGAAGAAATTCAGCTGGCTATGAAGAAGGAAGATGTGTCGACATCACGTACAGCCGAACGACCGGATGAAATGGCGAAATTGTTGTCGGAGTTGGGACCATGAAACTGAGTGTTCTTCTTGGGAAAGACATCAAAGGAAAAGATCCTGACATAACCGGCATTACCTCGGATTCCCGGCAGGTTAAACCGGGTTTTGTGTTCGCAGCATTGCAAGGCAGCCTTGATGATGGGAGCAAGTTTATTCCGCAAGCAGAAGAGGCGGGCGCTGTGGCGGTAGTGGCAAAGCCTGGTACATCGACAGAAGCGATGCTGGTTGCAGCTGATGAGCCCCGTCAAAAGCTGGCGCAGCTGGCAGCGCGGTTCCATCCCGGCCAGCCTCAAATGATCGCTGGTATCACAGGTACAAACGGAAAGACATCGATTGCCCGTTTCTGTCAGCAATTGTGGACGATGCTAGAGCTGCCGGCCGGTTCCCTTGGCACGCTTGGAGCATTTTCTGCCGGTTACGAATATACCTTGCGCCATACTACGCCCGATCCGGTTGAGATTCATCAAGTGCTCTCAACCATGGCAAAACTCGGTACCACGCATCTGGCAATGGAGGTCTCCAGTCACGGTCTTAAACAATACCGGGCGGATGGCGTGCGTTTTGCGCTGGCGGCTTTTACTAACATCACCCGGGATCATCTAGACTATCACCCAACTTTCGACGACTATTTTTCGGCTAAAATGCGTCTGTTCACAGATTTATTGCCTTCAGAGGGCGTGGTCGTCGTCAACGTCGATGGTGCCGAAAGTGATAAGGTCGTCGAAACGATCAAAAAAACAAGCCGGCGGCTAATAACGGTCGGCCGGGCAGGTAACGACCTAAGGCTCATCGAAACAAGATCCTTGCCGGACGGTCAGAAACTGATCGTACACTGTGGTCACGAGACTTATGATCTGCATCTGCCACTGGTTGGTTATTTCCAAGCAGAAAACGCTCTTGTTGCGGCTGGTCTTGTCATGGCGAGCGGCTATGAACCAGGGCAGGTTATTCCGTTGTTGGAAAACCTGAAAGGTGCGCCCGGTCGTTTGGAGCATGTGACTGATCGTGTATTGCCCGGCGGCCTTGCCGGTATCTATGTTGACTATGCGCACACACCTGATGCCATTGAAACCGCACTCAAGGCGATCAGGCCGCATGCACGCGGTTTCGTAATCATCATTCTTGGCGCTGGCGGTGACCGGGACAAAGTCAAACGGCCACAAATGGGACGGGCTGCATCAAAGCTTGCCGACCAGGTTATTGTGACCGACGACAATCCACGCAGCGAAGACCCGGCACAAATCCGTCAGGAGGTTCTGAGAGGATGTAAGGGTGCAATCGAAATCGGCGATCGCAAGGAGGCTATAAAAGCGGGCTTTGATATGTTGGCCCCGGGCGATGTTCTGCTCATCGCAGGCAAGGGACACGAGACGGGGCAGACAATTGGCACAATGACGATACCGTTCAATGATGCCAAAATTGCCCGTGAAATCGCAGGGGCATCATAATGGTGGCGAAGAATTTTGACATGGGCCCGGATATTTGGACCGCCTATGAAGCTGCAGCCGCGACAGGTGGAATGCTGTGCGCCCGCGGCGAGGCCAACAAAGCAGCAGCGTTGCCTGAGGAAAGCTGGGCAGCGCGCGGTATTTCGATTGATACGCGCACCATTAGACCGGGCGAAATTTTTGTTGCGCTGACGGATGCGCGGGATGGACATGATTTTGTCCGAAATGCCTTCAAGGCAGGTGCCGCGGCAGCGCTGGTTTCGCGCGCGCCAAAGGATACGCCAAACGGAGCCCCACTACTACTTGTGGAAGATACGCTGAAGGGCCTTGAGGCATTGGCAGAAGCTGCCCGTGACAGATGTTTTGGTAGGCTGATCGCGATCACCGGGAGCGCCGGCAAAACCAGCAGCAAAGAGATGCTGCGCGCTGCGCTCGCACCATCGGGCAAGGTTCATGCGGCAGAAAAGAGCTTCAACAATCATTGGGGAGTGCCGTTGACGCTTGCGGCTCTGCCGTCAAATACCGATTTTGGTATTTTTGAGATTGGGATGAACCACGCGGGTGAAATCACACCACTGTCAAAACTCGTGCGCCCGCATGTTGCGGTTGTGACCACTATTGCGCCGGCGCATCTGGAGTTTTTTGAAAGCGTCGCCGCGATTGCCGAGGCCAAGGCGGAGATATTTTCGGGCCTTCGCCGGGCTGGTACGGCAATTCTGCCAAGGGACAATGAATATTTTGACATACTTGCGAAGCGCGCTAGAGAAAATAGCGGGGGAGGTGAAGGTGCAACCATATTCTCGTTCGGGGCAGCCGAGAGGGCGGACCTTCGCATGCTGGAGTACAATCAGGCTGGCAACGGCACTTTTTTTGTAAAAGCCGAATTGTTCGGCAAGACTGAGACGTTCTGCATGGGAATGGCCGGAGAACATCAGGCGATGAATGCGCTTGCTGTTCTAGGTGCCGTTCATGCGAGCGGCGGGTCGCTCAATGCCGCCATAGATGCTCTTGGGAAAATGAAACCTGTCGAAGGCCGCGGTCTGCCACAAAGGCTGAAGATCAACCAGCGCGACATCCTTCTTATTGATGAAAGCTATAATGCAAACCCTGCTTCTATGGCCGCCGCGATCAGAACGCTTGGCCAAATGAACGGGACCGCACGTAAAATAGCCGTGCTCGGAGAGATGCGTGAACTGGGTGAGGCCAGCGCCAAATTACATCTGTCTCTGGCTGAAAATCTCGTTGCCGCTGGCATCGACCAGGTGCATGCAGCAGGAGCCTTGATGCGCCCGATGCTTGATGCGTTACCGAAAAAAATGCGCGGCGAGTGGGCCGAAAACGCCGTAGACTTGACGCAGAGCATCAGGGCTGCACTCGAGACAGGCGACATTATTATGGCGAAGGGTTCCAATGCTTCCCGGGTATCGGAATTTGTGACCAAATTGCGGGAAACAGCGTCAGTTCGAGGGTAGAGTATTATGTTATACGAGTTTTTCTTTCCGCTCTCGGATGATTTCCAGATTTTCAACGTGTTCAAATATCTGACTTTCCGGATGGGTGGCGCGGTCATGACGGCGCTCCTGATCAGTTTTGTAATTGGGCCGTCTCTGATTGATTGGATGCGAAAAAAACAGGGCAGGGGTCAGCCGATCCGTGAGGATGGTCCTCAAAGTCACATTATCGAGAAAAAAGGCACGCCAACAATGGGTGGTGTGATGATCCTGATTAGTCTTATCGCTTCCGTGTTGCTTTGGGCGCGGCTCGATAACCCTTATGTGTGGATTGTGCTTGGTGTCACAGCGGCATTTGGGGTTCTGGGGTTTGTTGATGATTATCTGAAAGTGACCAAACAGAACACGGCTGGGGTCATCGGCCGGGGCAAGCTGATATTTCAGTTCGCGGTTGCTCTGGTTGCAGCCTGGATTTGTGTCAAAGTGCTTGGCGGCGCTCCTGAAGTTTTGGGATTACCTGAAAATATTGAAACATCGGTGCCGCTGCCATTTTTTAAAGACTGGTTCTTGCCGCTCGGATTTATGTTCATCCCGTTTGCGGCGTTTATCATTGTTGGCGCCTCAAACACTGTGAACCTGACCGATGGGCTTGATGGTCTTGCAATTGTGCCAGTGATGATTGCATCGGCCAGCTATCTTCTGATCTCGTATCTGACAGGTAATGTTATTTATGCTGAGTATCTGCAGATCATTTTTGTGCCAGGCGCAGGCGAGCTTGCGGTCATCTGTGGTGCGATCATCGGGGCGGGACTAGGTTTCCTCTGGTTTAACGCCCCGCCCGCTATGATTTTCATGGGCGACACGGGCTCGCTTTCGCTCGGTGGTGCCATTGGGACGATTGCCGTTGCTGCAAAACATGAGATTGTTCTTGCGATCATCGGCGGCCTTTTTGTTCTTGAAGGTCTTTCCGTCATGATTCAGGTGGCTTCATTCAAGCTGACCGGAAAACGCGTGTTTCGGATGGCGCCGATCCATCACCATTTCGAACAAATGGGCTGGAAAGAGCCGACAATCGTCATTCGCTTCTGGATCATCGCCGTCATTCTGGCGCTGATTGGTCTCAGTACATTGAAATTGCGATAGGGAGGGATTCAGACCGGATGTTTGACTTTTCTCGCTATCACGATGAAGCGGTCGCTATTTACGGTGCTAGTCCGACAGGTCTGTCCGCCTACAGCGCACTTTATAAAGCAGGCGCACATGTTTTTATCTGGGACCAAAGCAAGAAAATCCGTGCCCGGCTAAAACAAGCGCAGATAAGATGTATTGATCCTCAAGAATGGCCCTGGGAAGAACTCGCGGTTCTGGTGCCGGATACGGCACCCCAGTCCGGCCTGGCGCTCAACCATGTTATCATTCGAAAAGCGATCGCCAGCAAAATTCCGATCCATACTGATATCGATCTGTTCGCAACTTCTATGGAGCAGAAATCCGATGCGGCGCGGCCGCAAGTAATCGGTATCGCCGGTACCCACGGTAAGTCTGTCGCTGGCTCAATGATTACCCATATTCTAAAAGAAGCAGGCCGGGAGGTGTTTCACGGTGGCGATAATGGCGTCCCAGTGCTCACCTTGGGTGAAGGCCGTGCGGACAGTACTTATGTTCTTGAACTTTCAACCCGAACATTGGCGTTCACCAGACAGCTGCGGTGCGATGCAGGAATACTGCTCAATCTGACTGGCGCAGATGTACGTTTCTTTGGCTCACCTGAAAAATCGATAAAATCGGCATCCCGGGTGTTCCGTAATCAGACTATGAATGATGCCCTGATTGTCGGTGCCGATGATACGATCTGCCAAAAGATATGCACTGCTCTTTCTTCCAGCACGATGCACGAGGCCTATGGGAGTGAGAACATTATTCCTGTTTCAGGTGAAGCAACGCTCGGGCAAGGGATATTCTCTCTCGACGGGCATATCTATGATGCCCGTTTCGGTAAGTCGGTACAAGTGGGCGATTTGACAAAGCCGCTATCGTGCGTCGGACCACATTTTAATCAGAACATCGCTGCCGTTTATGCAGCCTGCCTTCATATCGGAGCGACAGCTTCCCAGATTACAAAAGGCCTGCAGAGCTGGTCCGGTCTTTCCGGTTGCATGAATTATCTGGGCGAAGTGGATCATACCGTTCTGGTTGACGACAGCGCAGCGACCACCGTTCGCTCAACGCTCGGTGCATTGAAAGGTCCGCCAACTATTTTTTGGGTGGGCGGTGGCCGAAAGGGCAAGGTCAACTATGCCAGGTTTAAGGAAGCCGGTGAAACTGTTATCAAAGCCTTCCTGTATGGAGACGCCGCTGAGCTAATCAGGGCAGCCACCGCAAGTGCTTTTGATACAGAAATTTTTGCGTGTCCGGAAAAAGCCATGGGTCAGGCGATCACCGAAGCTTCGGCCTACGCGGCAAGCTCAAGCAATCAGGCCGTGACAATATTACTCTCGCCGGGATGTCCCGGCACCTCATCATCCTCTCTTTCCGCAATGATGAACAGGCAACTTCGAAAAAGGATGGAAGGAACTGCTGCGTGAGTTGGCTCAATGATCCAATCATCAACAAGCGGTTTTCACCGCGTGATACTAGGTCGCTTGTTGCCGGCTGGTGGCACTCGGTTGATCATATGCTTGTCTATTGTGCCGGCGCACTGATCCTGATAGGGGTTGTGCTTTGTTTCGCCGCGAGTCCGGGGACAGCAGCACGTCTCGGCATTGATAACAATTTTCATTTTATAGAACGTCAGATGGTGTTTCTGGCACCCGCCATCGTGTTGTTGATCGGTATTTCTTTCTTGTCTCCCCTAATGGCGCGGCGGTCCGGTGTGCTATTGTTTGTCTCCGCCCTCGCGCTGATCTTGCTTGCTCTTTTTGTAGGTCCGAAAATCAATGGCGCGCATCGTTGGTTGTCACTTGGATCATTCAGTCTGCAACCATCGGAGTTTGCCAAAACGGGATTTGTTATCGCGGCAGCCTGGCTGCTAGCCGAGGGCTCGCATGACAAAAAGTTTCCAGGCGGATTGATCGCGATGGGATGCTATATGATGCTGGCGTTTATGCTCCTCATGCAGCCGGACTATGGTCAGTGGGCATTGGTGACAGCTGTCTGGGCGATGATGTTCTTTATCGCAGGTTGGAGCTGGATGTGGATTATGGTGCTCGGCTGCATTGCGGTAACTGCGGCGTCCCTCGGATATTTGTACGCGCCACATGTGGCAACCCGAATTGATCGTTTCCTACGACCGGCAGAGGGTGACACTTATCAGGTCGACAAGGCGCTCGAAGCACTTTCAGGCGGCGGTGCCTTTGGCAACCCCGACACCGGTGTGAAGCACCAGTTGCCGGACGCACACACAGATTTTATTTTTGCCGTGGCTGGTGAGGAATTCGGTTTCTTTTTATGCCTCGTCATTCTCGCAATATACGGCTTTTTCGTTTTCCGTGCCTTTCAGCTGGCCTCTCTAAAAGGCAGCATTTTCATACAGTGCGCTGTCTGCGGTCTTGCTGCGCAAATTGGTTTTCAGGCAATCGTCAATATTGGTGTTAATCTGCGTATGTTGCCGGCGAAGGGCATGACATTGCCATTTGTGTCCTATGGCGGCTCCTCTCTGCTGGCAACGGCGATAACTGTTGGCCTGATTCTGGCTTTGACGCGTAAGCACTCGCGGGCGCGCAGCCGCAAAGAAATCATGCCGTGACTGATCAAAAACTGATAGGCCTTGCAGCGGGTGGTACCGGCGGGCACGTGTTTCCGGCTGAAGCATTGGCGCAAGAGATGCTCCGTCGTGACTGGTGCATCATGCTGTTCACGGATGAACGCGGTATGCGATACGCAGACAGCTTTCCGGCTGATATTCTGGAATTGCTACCAGCCGCAAACCCAAATGCCAACGGTGTTGTCGCCAAAGCTGCTGCTGCATGGGCAATGGCCAGGGCACTGATCAAGTCATGGCAATCCATCAGAAAGTATAAGCCTGACATCATAGTGGGTTTCGGTGGCTATCCGTCGGCGCCGGCTATGCTTGCGGCGCGGTTGTCTAGAACACCGCACGGCGTGCATGAACAAAACGCGGTGTTGGGTCGGGTCAACCGCTTGGTCGCGTCTAAAGCAAATTTTGTCGCCCATGCGTTTCCGGATCTGGACCGATTGCCGGAAAACTGTATTGGTCAGATCATTGAACTTGGTAATCCTGTGCGGGATGCGATCAGGGAGCGCGCTCGGGCGCCTTTTGTTGCGCCGGCAGAGTTCAGTGGTCTGGATATCCTTGTTTTTGGTGGCAGTCAGGGCGCATCATTGTTCAGCCGCGTCGTACCTGCCGCCCTCAAAACGCTGCCGGAGGCGCTTCGATCTCGTATTCAGGTAACCCAGCAGGTCCGGGAAGACGAACTGGAGAGTACAAAAAAAACCTATGATGCCGCCGGTATCAAATCTGTTCTGAAGGCTTTCTTTGACGACATGCCGGACCGGCTTGCCCGCGCGCACCTTGTTATCAGCCGTTCTGGTGCCTCGTCGGTAACAGAAATTGCAACAATTGGGCGGCCTGCCATATTGGTGCCACTTGGCATTTCTATGGATGACCATCAAACCGGGAATGCTAAAGTACTGGTTGATCGCGGCGCAGCAGAGCTGATCCAGGAGAAAGATTTTGTACCTGAACGACTGGCAGGTTCGATTGAGCGTCTCTTGACCGACCCGGTCCATCTGGCGCAAATGGCAGCTAATGCTATTGAAGCCTCTCGGCAAGATACAACTGCCAGACTGGCGGACCTGATAGAGGAGCTGGCAGCCCGGTAGTAAGAGTAAAAGGACGTGTGATGACTGACTCCCGCAAAATCAAGATCCGCCTGCCATTTGATATGCGCGGTATTCATTTTGTCGGTATCGGCGGTATCGGCATGAGCGGCATTGCAGAAGTGATGCATAATCTTGGCTACAACGTACAAGGTAGTGACCTTGCGGACAGCGTTAACGTACAACGCCTCCGTGATAAGGGCATTCCGATTTCCATCGGCCACACCGAAGAGAACATCAAACGGATTGATGCCGTTGTAATTTCCACCGCAATAGGCAGCGATAATCCGGAAGTTGCGGCGGCACGAGCAAAACACATCCCGGTAGTACGCCGCGCCGATATGCTGTCCGAGCTTATGCGGCTGAAGTGGAATGTCTGCGTCGCAGGGACACACGGTAAAACCACGACGACCTCAATGGTTGCAGCATTGATGGACGCAGCAGGCCTTGACCCCACGGTTATCAACGGTGGTGTCCTCAATGCCTGGGGCACAAATGCCCGCATCGGTGAGGGCGACTGGATGGTCGTTGAAGCTGACGAAAGTGATGGCACATTCATCAGATTACCGATTACTGTCGGCGTGATCACCAATATCGATCCGGAGCACCTTGACCATTACGGCGATTTTGAGAGCCTCCGAAACGCCTTTGACGAATTTATTGAAAACACGCCCTTTTATGGGTTCGGTGTGGTCTGTCTCGATCATCCGGAGGTGCAGGCACTGGTCGGCCGGATAACTGATCGCAGGTTGATCACCTACGGCACCAACCCGCAGGCGGATGTCCGCGCTGAGGACATCTCCTATATCGACGGTCACGCACAGTTTACGATCATTTTTCGCAAGCGAGGCAAGGAAGAGGCACGGCTCGAAAATGTCCGTCTGCCAATGCCTGGAGAACACAATGTCTTGAACGCGGTGGCAGCCGCCATTGTCGCTCGGGAACTTGGCGCCACCGATGATGATATCCGCAAAGGATTTGCCAAGTTCGACGGCGTCAAAAGGCGCTTCACGCGAGTCGGCAGCCATGATGGGATCACCGTTATCGATGACTACGGCCACCATCCGGTGGAAATCGCCGCGGTTTTGAAAGCGGCGAGGAACATCTGCACGGACCGCATCATCGCCGTTGTGCAGCCTCATCGTTATTCCCGCCTGCGTGATCTGTTTGACGACTTTTGTGCCTGTGTTAACGAAGCAGACACGGTGATCGTCACCGATGTTTATGCAGCTGGCGAGAGCCCGATCAAAAACATAGACCAGCAGGCTCTGGTTGATGGCATGACTAGCCACGGCCACAAGGATGTCATCGCGCTGGGCAAGTGGGACGACCTTCCGACGCTGATCCGCAACAAAGCTTCGTCCGGAGATTTTGTGGTTTGTCTCGGCGCAGGAGACATCACAAAACACGCAACCTTGCTGGTCCAGAAGCTTGCGGCAGCGGGGTAATTTACCTGATGGGTACACAGATAAAATTGACGGCAGAAACAATGCCCGCTGTGCGTGGTAGATATATGTATGATGCAGCGATGTCAGCAATAACCTGGTTTCGCGTCGGTGGACCAGCGGACGTCGTTTTCATGCCTGCGGATGAAGCAGACCTTTCGCAGTTTCTAAAAAATCTGCCGAAAGATATCCCCACTTATCCCATCGGTGTTGGCTCAAACCTTCTGGTACGCGATGGCGGATTACGCGGCATTGTCATTCGCTTAGGTGCACCATTCGCCAAAGTCAAAACAGACGGTATACGCGTGCGCGCCGGCGCGGCAGCACTGGACGCAACAGTCTCAAAACGTGCCGCTGCCGCGGGGATTACCGGCCTCGAATTCTATCGCGGCATCCCTGGTTCAATCGGCGGTGCTTTGCGCATGAATGCGGGCGCCTATGGATCAGAAACGCGTCATGTTCTTGTTGAGGCTGTGGCACTTGATCGGCAAGGCGACCGCCATGTCTTCACCAATGATCAAATGGGATTTAGCTACCGAAACTCAAAAGTTCCCTCAGAGATGATTTTTATTGAAGCGATCTACAAAGGTGAACAAGGCGACCCTGCGGAAATTACCAACCGCATGGAAGAAATCATGCGCAAACGAGAAGAAACCCAACCGATCAAGGAGCGCACTGGCGGGTCAACGTTCAAAAACCCCGCGCCGAAAACCTCAGGCGGACGCTCTTCATGGCAGCTTGTTGAGGCAGTTGGCGGTCGTGGTCGTATCTTAGGGGACGCGCAAGTCTCCGAGCAGCACTGCAATTTCCTGATCAACCGCGGTCACGCAACGGCCTCCGATCTCGAAAACCTAGGCGAAAGTGTTCGCGCCGATGTGCTTCGGGAAACCGGGGTCGATTTGCATTGGGAGATCAAACGAATAGGGGAGTAAAATGCCCACTAAAAAGATTGTACTGGCAGGGTCAGATTTACTCGAAATTTAGGAGTTACAGAAGAAAACGATATAATGAACAAACCCCTGAAAATAGCGGTCTTGAAAGGCGGCTGGTCGGATGAACGCGAGGTGAGCCTCGTCTCTGGAAAAGCTGCCGCTGGCGCATTGCGCGCGTTTGGCCACGATGTTACCGAAATTGACGCCACGCCTGATCTCGCCAGTCAACTGAAAGATGCAGCGCCGGATGTCGTCTTCAACGGGTTGCACGGCGCATGGGGCGAAGACGGTTGTATCCAGGGTTTGCTCGAGGTACTCGCCCTGCCATACACGCATTCTGGCGTCAGGGCGTCATCCCTTGCCATGGACAAAGAGTGCACCAAACAACTGCTCCGATCGAACGGCGTTCAGGTGCCGCAAGGCCGTATCGTCTACTCCCTGGAAGAGCTTGCAAGAGTTAATATCGCAAGGCCACTGGTGATGAAACCGAACGCCTCAGGCTCGTCTGTTAATATTCATATCTTGCGAGAGGGTGACAACCGGCCCCTTGAGGCCCTGACTGGATCAGATGAAGATATGGCGCACGGCGTGCTGGTCGAAACGTTCATTCCCGGCCGTGAGTTGACCGTGGCTGTCATGGGCGATACGTCACTTGCGGTCACGGAAATCCTGCCAAATAAAGAGTTTTATGACTATGAGGCAAAATATGCAGATGGCGGCTCGTCCCATTTAATTCCGGCAGATCTGCCGGATAAAGTGACTGAGGCCTGCCTTGAGTTAGCGCTCAAAACCCACCAGCTCGTCGGCTGCCGCGGCCTCACCAGAACTGATTTTCGTTACGATGAATCGCGCGGCGTTAACGGACTATTCATCTTAGAGATTAACACTCAGCCAGGTCTAACTCCTACCTCTCTCGCGCCGGAACAGGCCCTCGCACAAGGGATCAGTTTCGACGAATTGGTGTCGTGGATGATCGGAGATGCGTCATGCCGAAGGTGAGCGGCACTAAAAAAAAGCAGACATACAGCAGGCGGAAGACTTCTGGTTCCCGTCAAAAAAAGCCGGATGGTTTTTTGACGCAGGCAGGTGCCGCTCTGGATGATTTTCTACAACGGGCGATCCGGGTTCTGGTGACATACACTGCCGTATGCGTAACCGGCTGCGTGATCGTTTTTGTCATGATGCTCTTCGCGGGTGGTTATTTTTTTAATGTCGGCGCCCGTATCGCTAATCTCTCTAAAGAGGTCTCTAAAGGTGCGGGTTTTGAAGTGACAAGGGTAACCCTCAAGGGCGGCCAAAAAACCAGAAATCACGATATCCTGAATGCGCTGTATGACAAAGAGGACGGCCAGCCAATCGGCCGGTCCCTACCGCATTTCGATTTGGAGGATGCGCGCCGCCGGGTTGAAGATATCGGCTGGGTCAACCATGCGGCGGTCGCCCGGCTGTGGCCGAATACCATTCATATTTCCGTCAGCGAGCGGACGCCAGCGGCGTTGTGGCAACCAACTGGGGCAGGGGAACTGTTCCTGATTGATAATGAAGGCGCTGTGATCACTGAAGTAGGCGGTCATCAGTATACGGGTCTGCCGTTAATCATAAATACGGATGACCCTGAAAAAGCCAAGGGTGTCCTGAGAGAGCTCTCCCGTTTCCCCGAGCTTGCCTCGCGCATTGCCGCGCTTCGTCAGCAAGGTAATCGACGCTGGGATCTGGTTTTCCGGAACGATTTCTTGGTGATGCTGCCGGAAAAGGACTACCGCGCCGTCATCGAGAAACTCGTCAGCCTCGAGGCTGAAGAGAGCGGCCTTTCGGAGAGTCTCAAATATATGGATGTACGTGACACAAAGACGGTTTATTATCGGCCAAAAAAACAGAATTGAAAGTCCTTTGATGCATCGACGTAAATTCTCTATTTCCTCTTTTTCAGCCGCCAATGAGCCCGGACTTGTGGGTGTTTTGGATATTGGCGCTTCAAAAGTCTCCTGTTTCATCGCCTATCTGATGCCAGATGCCGTCGATGGTCAGGACACTGAAATTATTGGCGTCGGTCATCACGCAAGCAGCAGCATCGGCGAAGGTGGGCTGGTCGAGCTAGCTACTGATACAAGCGTGCGCGCTGCGATTGGAAAGGCCGAACGCATGGCCAGCAAGAAACTTACCTCATGGCATGTGGCTGTTTCTGGTCGTCATGTTGCCTGTCGCCGTCTAGCGGCTGATCTTGATCTTGGCGGCCATGCCGTCATGGAAGAAGATCTGGCTGATTGTTATCAGGAAGGTGCTGCCTTTGCCACCGCTGAAAAGATGACCCCGCTGCACATTTGGCCGTCGTCTTTTTCAATTGATGGTCTTGATGATGTGCGTGATCCGCGTGGTCTAGTGGGCGATCAGCTTTCGGTTTTTCTGGTCGGCCTGTCCGCATCGCAAACCGCGATTGCCAATATCATCAACTGCCTCGATCGCTGTCATGTCTCTGCTGCGAGTTTTATTGCTGCGCCTTATGCTGCGTCGCTGGCGGTGTTGCGGGAAGAGGAGAAATCGCTAGGCGTCCTCTGCCTCGATATGGGTGCCAATCTGACCGGATTCACGGTGTACAAAGATGGCCACCTCGTTTTCGCGGGCGCCGTACCGCTTGGCAGCAATCATATTACGCAGGATATAGCGCAGATTTTTAATCTTGGCACTGCTTCGGCCGAACGGGCCAAGACGGTCTTTGGCACTGGCTACTGCGCCCCCGGGGACGATAATCGCTATGTTGATGTTGCCGAGCGTATTGAAAACAAACAAGTATCCGTTGCCTCACTGGCGGAAGTTATAGGCCCCCGGCTCGAAGAAATTTTTTCCCTGGTGACCCAGTCGATCGCCAATGCCGGCTTTGACCCGGCATTGCTGCGCCGGATAGTTATTACCGGAGGTGGCAGCCAGCTACAAGGCATCTGTGAGCTGGTTGAAAACCTGCAGGACGCAAAGGTCCGGATCGGTCGCCCCTTGAACATTTTCGGTGCACCGGAAGCGGTGAGCGGGAGTGCTTTTGCTGTTTGCGCCGGCATGATCCGGCATCTTGTGGTCGAGAGCGAAAGCCAGTCCTACAACATTCCCCGTTTTTTGGCAGCAGCGACGACCAACGCATCACACGCGGCTGCGACTTCTGCAACCAACCCCTTGTACAAAGCAGCAGGCTGGTTGCGAGACCGGTTCTAACCGAGACGGGTTCCCCCAAAAAAACGCCGCTACCTGAAGATAGCGGCGTCTGATTTCTTTTATTGGGACCGACTGCCTACCATATCCGTACCCGGTCTTCCGGTGCCAGATACAGCGCGTCATCTTCGGTCACACCGAACGCCTCGTACCAAGCGTCCATATTGCGGACGACACCGTTGGTTCGGTATTCAGAAGGAGAGTGTGGATCGGTTGCAAGGCGCACTTTCAACTCATCCTCGCGATATTTCCGCTTCCAGACTTGTGCCCAGGCCATAAAGAAACGTTGGTCACCTGAATAGCCGTCGAGCTCTGGCGCGTCGTCATCGCCAAGAGACAGTTTGTAGGCATCATAGGCCATGGTCATACCGCCGAGATCGCCGATATTCTCGCCCATTGTAAGGCCTGGGTCTACAAACATGCCTTCAACCGGGGAAAAGCCGCCATATTGCTCGCCCAGCTTGTCAGCTTTCATCTGGAATCGTGCGGCGTCTTCTTCTGTCCACCAGTCGCGCAACAGGCCGGTGCCGTCGGATTTGCGACCCTGATCATCAAAGCCGTGACCGATTTCATGACCAATCACCGCACCGATGCCGCCATAATTCACAGCATCGTCAGCATTAGGATCAAAGAACGGTGGTTGTAGGATCGCTGCCGGGAATACGATTTCGTTCATTGGCGGATTGTAATACGCGTTCACGGTCTGCGGGTTCATGAACCATTCGGTCCGATCTATCGGCTTGCCAAGCTTGGAAATATTGTCATTCCAGCCCCATTCGTTCGATCGTTTGTTGTTGCCATATGCGTCACCATCAATAACTTCCAGGTCAGAGTAATCTTTCCATTTGTCGGGATAACCAATCTTGGTGTTGAAGGCGTCAAGCTTGGCATAAGCTTCCTGCTTGGTTTCTTCCGTCATCCAGTCAAGATTTTCTAGCCGCGCCCTGAAGGCCGTCTTCAGATTGCCGACAAGTTCTTCCATTTTCGCTTTGGAGTCAGCAGGGAAGTATTCATCAACATAAACCTGACCGACAGCTTCGCCGAGAGTACCGTTGACAGCGCCAACGCCGCGTTTCCAACGCTCACGCTGTTGTGGTGTACCGCGCAGAGCTTTACCGTAGAAAGCGAAGTTTGCTTCATCGATTGCGCTTGGCAAAACGGCCGAGTTGTCTGACAGGTAATGGACTTTCATATAGTCCTGCCACACCGCGACGGGTGTGTCACGAAAGACCGTACCCGATCCCCGAATAGCGTCGTTCTCCCGCAGTACAAATTCTGTTTCAGCGCCGAGGCCCGCTTCATCCAGCATCGCACTCCACGGAAAGTCTGGTGCATAAGATTGAAGCTCATCAAGCGTGTACAGATTATAGGTTAGATCACGGTTGCGGCGTTTGGCCGGCTCCCAATGCACCTTAGCGAGGCGTTCTTCCAGTGCATAAACCGCTGCTGCCCGTTCTTCAACATTGTCCATGCCGACCAGCATCATCATTTCGGCAAGGAACGCTTTGTAGGCTTCGCGCTTGTCGGCAAAATCATCGTCGAAATAGTAAGTCTTGTTCGGCAAGCCCAGTCCCGCTTGACCCATATAGGTCACATAGCGGTCCGGCTGCTTGGAATCGACATTGACGAACGCGCCGATCGGGCTGTCGACACCAAGCGGTACATTGCCGAAGGCGCGGGCGACATCGCCGTGCGTCTGTATCGCGTCAATAATGGCGAAATCAGCTTCGAGAACCGACAGGCCTTTTGCGTCTATGGCATCAGTGTCAAGGAAGCTTGCATAAAAGTCACCGATCTTCTGCTTGATAGACCCGTTTTCGGCATTGGCCGATGCGGCGTCTTCAATAATGCCTTTGGTCCGCTCTTCGGAGCGCTCAAACAGCACCGTAAAAGAACCATAATTCGAAAATTCCGGCGGAATTTCAAAATTGTCGAGCCATATTCCGTTTACATGGCGGAAAAAATCGTCACCAACACCGACCCTTGTATCAATATCAGCAAGAGTGACACCCCAATTGCCAAGTTCCGGGCTCGTATCAACCACAACCGATTCAGTTTCTGTCGTTTCAGGTGCGGTGATTTCAGCTGGTTCGCTGCCACAGGCGACAAGCGCCAGTGAGGCGGCACCGCACAGCAGTAAATTTCTCATGATCGTCTCCTTGTTTCCCTCAAGGAACGCACCCGCGCCCCAAGGCCCGAGAGATTAAAGAATTCAATATTATCCGCAAGTTACCTGCAATTAACTTATCCTGCACCGCGTGATCTTTGTGGCCCGCAGCAAGTCCTGCTGTTGATTGAAATTGCTGGAAAATCAGCAACAGGGCTCGTATCACCCTGTGAAAATGAAGGTTCGCCCAAGTCCCATGTCAAAGCTCTATTTTTCGTACTCCGCCATGAACGCCGGTAAATCCACCGTCCTCTTACAGGCAGCTTGGAATTATCGCGAACGCGGCATGTCGCCTCAGCTTTATACCGCGGCGATTGACAATCGCGACGGGGCTGACAGGGTTACATCGCGTATCGGTATTGAAGCTGAGGCGAGAACCTTTACGCAAGGGTCTGACCTGTTCCTGGAGATCGGCGCACTGGGGACATGTCATGCTGTGTTGTTTGATGAGGCCCAGTTCCTGACAGACCTGCAGGTCTGGCAACTTGCCAAGGTCTGCGATGAGCTTAGTATCCCAGTCCTCTGTTATGGGTTGCGTACTGACTTTCAAGGCAAACTATTCCCCGGCAGCGCCGCGCTCCTCGCCATCGCCGACAATCTGCGCGAGATCAGGACGATCTGCTGGTGCGGTAGCAAAGCCACCATGACTCTGCGTCTCGACCCCGACGGAAAACCTGTTGAAGAAGGCGAACAGGTCGCTGTGGGTGGAAACGAGAGTTATATCTCGCTTTGCCGCAAGCACTGGCGATCAGGCGAGCTTGGAAAATGAGGTTGACCGGCACTTGTGAAAAACGTACTCACACCGGCTTGATGAATTCGCCGCGGTAGCTCAGTGGTAGAGCGCACCCTTGGTAAGGGTGAGGCCGAGAGTTCAATTCTCTCTCGCGGCACCATTCATCTCTTTGCGGTGGCAAGCGCCGGCGAACGGTAGCATGATAAGCAAGAGTCCATTTTTTACGCCCCGAGGCTAAGCGCGTGACAGACCAGCCTGACGATCAGAAATCCGAAAAACGCCAGGAACCTGCCGCAAAAAAAATCACGACGCCGGCCAAAAAAACTGACAAACAGACCCGCGAAGAAAAACTCGCTGAGGCTTTGCGTGCCAATCTGAGGCGGCGCAAACAAGCAGCGCGAGACAGGAAAGACTGACCCAATGGACAAACTGGCAATCATCGGCGGCAGGCCGCTTTACGGGCGTCTGCCGATTTCTGGTGCCAAAAATTCAGCCTTGAAGGTCATGGTGGCATGCCTTCTGACCGACGAGCCACTGACTCTGACAAACGTCCCTGATCTTGCTGATATCAGGCAGTTGACGGCGCTGTTGGCGCAGCACGGCGTCGAGATCTCGCGTGATGGCAACACCTTGACCCTCCATGCGGCCTCGATCTCTTCAACTCTTGCACCCTACGATTTGGTGCGAAAAATGCGTGCGAGTTTCAATGTGTTAGGGCCACTTCTTGCGCGTGAAGGTGAGGCACGAGTGTCGCTGCCAGGCGGTTGTGCCATTGGTGCGCGGCCGGTCGATCTGCACCTGAAAGCATTTGAAGCACTGGGTGCCTCGATTGAACTGGACGAAGGCTATGTCATCGCCAAGGCCAAGGGCGGCTTTCGCGGTGCAAAGGTTACCTTCCCGTTTGTCTCCGTTGGTGCAACCGAACACACGATTATGGCCGCCACGCTGGCGGATGGCGAAACCGTGCTCGACAATGCAGCCCGCGAACCGGAGATTGTCGATCTCGCCAATTGCCTGATTGCGATGGGTGCTAATATCAAGGGCGCCGGGACACAGACGATCACCATAAACGGTGTCGACAAGCTTGGCGGGACGCAGCACATGGTCCTGCCGGACCGAATTGAAACAGGCTCCTATGCCATGGCCATTGGTATCACCGGCGGCGAACTGACGCTTGAAAACGCCAGAGCCGACCTTCTCGGTGCTGCAATCTCTACACTGATCGAGTGCGGTATCGAAATCACCGAAACCGAAAATGGTTTGCGGGTGAAGAAAAACGGTGGTCGGATCAAAGGCGCAGATGTGGTCACACAACCCTATCCCGGGTTTCCGACGGATCTGCAGGCACAGTTTATGGCGCTGATGGCGACAGCAGATGGGTCATCAACGATCAAGGAAACCATTTTTGAAAACCGCTTCATGCATGTTCCTGAACTTGGCCGGATGGGCGCCGATATCCATGTTGATGGCCAGGTAGCCTCCGTCCGCGGCAAGCCTAAGTTGAAAGGCGCGCAAGTTATGGCGACCGACCTGCGGGCGTCTATGTCACTGGTCCTGGCCGGCCTTGGCGCAGAAGGTCAAACGATGATTTCACGGCTTTACCACCTGGATCGCGGGTTTGAGCATCTCGAAGAGAAACTACAAAATGTCGGCGCGCTGGTTGAGCGTGTGCGCAACCAGAACTAGATAACGGTTTATGAAACTCAAAAACTATACGCCCCTGCGCCTCGTAGCTGCTGATCCTGAAGATATCGACGTGGTCTCTGCCTGCCTGCAGGACTCGGTGATGAAAGTAGGGGACCTGGTCTATGTGCCAAGAGAGCGGCGCTTTGCGTTCGTCACCAATCGTTTTATCTGGGAAGAGGGTAGTTCACGAAAACGCGGTCCATTCGTTCGGGTCCGTACCGGCGTTCATTTTGACGATGTGACTGGTGTCAAAGTCCGCAATATCCGACAGGATGCCAAATCGGCGGTCATCTCGTTGCTGGCTGTGCGCTTTGAGCGTGAAAGCGAAAACAGCGATAAAATACTGCTGGAATTTGCCGGCGGTGGCGAAATTGTGCTGAAGGTCGAGGCTGTTAACGCGGTGCTGACGGATATCTCGGAGCCCTGGCGGGCCCAAAGCAAACCCGAGCACGGGCTTGCTTGATCAGACCGGACGGTACATTTGTCTCTGCCGCTGGTGCTGGTCGCATTCGCGAACCGCTGATAAGAGGGCAAGGACGAGTGAGCGAGGCATTAAATCGGCATGAGCACCGGCAGATCATCGATAAAAGCGCCCCGGCTTGTACGCATTGAACTTGATGAGCGTTCGCTGGCGCCCGCCAACGCCGACATCGAGCATGAGCGCAAAATAGCGGTTTATGACCTTATTCAGGACAATAAGTTCGAGCCTGTGGGTGAAACGGCTGCCATCGGTGAGGGGCCATTCGTCCTCTATTTATCATCTGCTGAGGGGCGTTTGGTTATGGATGTCCGGCGCGAGGATGAGGCCCCTGTGGGCCAGCTACATCTTTCGATGGCACCGCTACGTAAGATCATCAAAGACTACTTCATGCTCTGTGAAAGCTACTATGATGCGATCCGCAACGCGGCTCCGCAACAGATCGAGACGATCGATATGGCGCGGCGGGCGGTGCACAACGAAGGATCGGAGATCCTTGAGGCGCGATTGAAGGACAAAATTCTGGTCGACTTTAGCACCGCGCGCCGGCTCTTCACGTTGATCTGCAGCTTTTATTTGAAATGACACGAATGGCGGATCTTGAACCAGGCACTCTTCGTACAGCCACAAAGGGAATTCTATTCACCTGTAACATGAATTCTGTTCGCTCGCCCATGGCTGAGGCGATGGCGCGGCAAATATTGGGCGATACGCTCGAGATCGCATCTGCCGGGATTTACCAGGGCGGCCTCGATCCCTTTGTCGAGGTGATCATGCAGGAAATCGGAATCAATGTTGATGGGCATGAGCCCCGGGAATTCTCCGATCTGGACACACTGGACTTCGATCTCGTCATTGCACTGACACCGAAGTCAGCAGAAGAGGCGATGAAATACTTCGATCCCCACAAAATCGAATTTTGGGATACGCCGAACCCAACCGATGTCCGGGGCAACCGCGATACAATGATGGAAGCCTATCGCGAAGCGCGTGAATTCTTGAAAAAGCGAATTTCAGAGCGCTTTTCCGCGTAGGGCGCGTCTTAGAACTTGCTTTTTGACACAGTCCCCCCCATTTTCCCGTTTCATCAGGCCCAGAGGGATATTTCGTCCAACCGAGGAGGACTATGGCGAAGGAAGAATTACTCGAGTTTTCAGGTACGGTAGAAGAACTTTTGCCGAACGCGACTTTTCGCGTGAAACTGGAAAACGATCATGAAATTATTGCGCACACTGCCGGTAAGATGCGCAAGAACCGGATCCGTGTCCTTGCCGGGGACAAAGTGCTGGTTGAAATGTCCCCCTATGATTTGAGCAAGGGCCGAATCACCTACCGGTTTAAATAATCGCCGCTGCTGAAGTGGTTCAATTTATCCTAGCCAGTGCATCGCCCCGAAGGCGAGATCTCCTTGATCAGATTGGCATCATTCCGGATAAAGTCTTTGCCGCTGATATTGATGAAACGCCGCTGAAGGCCGAGATTCCGGATCGCTATGCCGCGCGACTGGCGCTAGAAAAAGCGCAGGCGGTCTCAAAAGCGTTCCCGGAAGCGGTTGTTTTGGGATCGGATACTGTTGTTGCCTGCGGTCGCCGTATCCTGCCAAAAGCAGAAACAGAAGAGCAGGCGCGTGATTGCCTGACGCTTATGTCCGGTCGCTCGCACCGCGTTTATACAGGCATTTGTCTCGCGGGACCGGGTGACCAGCAGCGCCAACGTCTCGTTGAAACACGTGTCAAAGTAAAACATCTGTCTACTGAAGAGATTGTGATGTATCTTGCCAGTGGAGAATGGCAGGGAAAGGCGGGTGGTTACGCCATTCAAGGGCTCTTCGCGTCCTGCGTCATTTCCATCATTGGTTCGTATTCCAGTGTCGTCGGCCTACCGCTTTACGAAACGGGAAACCTGCTGAAAGGAGTGGGTCTCAAGCCCAAAACATGACCTCTATTTTGCTTATTGAGGAAAGCCCCGCTGAAACCAGGGCAGCGCTTGTTGTTGGCGATGCCCTACATGGCCTTTGGTTCTCAGGTGAAGAGGTGATTGGCGGGACTTATCTTGGTAAAATCGGTCGGATCGACAAAAAGCTTGCAGCCGCCTTTGTCGATATTGGCATTGGTCAGGATGGGTTTTTGCCGTTGCGAGATAATCCAGTTGTTAGCGAAGGCGCATCAATCCTTGTGCAGATAAAACGCCCGGCCAATGCTGGCAAGGGCGCGCTTTTGACCGCAAATGTCACGCCTGATGTGTCTCTGCGGGCAAAAATCGAGAGTGAACAGCCACCCGCCCGGCTTGACCTCGAAACCCACCCGGCGATTAGCGCTTTCAGTCATTTTGCCGCCCGGGGTCTGCAACAGGTACTGGTTGCGGGCACAGAGAGTTTTTTGGCCCTTCAACAACATGTCAGTGGATTGACCGACGAAGATACTGTCGCCGTTGAACAGGACCAATCGGACAATTTGTTTGAGCACAAAGGTATTGAAGAGGCGGTTGAACAGGCTCTCTCGCGTACGATCAACTTGCCGGAAGGCGGGCGCCTTGTGTTCGACGAAGTTGAAGCGTTAACGGCTGTAGACGTTGATGTCGCCGCGACGCCGGGACAGTCAAAGCGCGGTTCGATCATCAAAGCGTGTTCGGCCGCGATCCCCGAAATTCTCCGCCAACTAAGACTGCGCCGTATCGGCGGACAGGTTGTCATCGATTTTCCTGCATTGGCGGTTAAAGGCGGCGGGCAGATCCAGAGCCTGTTAAAGAAACATGTAAAGCCAATGACCGGCGGACGTCTTGGCCGGATCGATGACAACGGGCTTGCCACATTAATCCTGCCGCGCAAACAGGCGACATTGCTTGATCTGCTGACGGAGCATTTCGGGGCTGGCCCGATACAGGGTCGCCGCCTGACCGCAAATACGATCTCCGCGAGCTGTCTCAGGCAAGCGGAAACCGCCCTGAAACAAAACCCCTCGGCAAAAATCGAGGTAAGAGCGGCAGCTGAGGTCACAGACCTCATTACAGCAAACCCGGACTGGACAACCAATCTGACAAAAAGATATGGTCTGCGGTTGAAGCTGACCGCGCAGGAAAACACGGCAAGGGAAACGTTCGATGTCCGGGAAGTCTAAATGCCCGATGTGCCAGAAGGAAGTGGTCCGGGAATACCGGCCTTTTTGTTCAAAGCGCTGCGCCGACGTTGATCTCCATCGCTGGCTTAAAGGCGCCTACGCCATTCCATGCGAAGATGAAAGCGCCAGTGAAATGGATCTCGAGCTGGAAATAAGCCGCCAGGTGCATTGATGACAACGCTCTCCGGCAAAACCATTCTCATCACTGGTGCCTCACGCGGGATCGGTGCGGCGGCAGCGCGCATTTGTGCGGGCCTTGGCGCGCGCGTCATTGCGCATGCGTCGGGGAAGGGTGAGGCGATCCAGGCGCTGGCAAAAGAGTTGAACCTCGAACCAGCACAAATCGCCCTCGAAGATCTCTCCGTAGCAGGCGCCGGTGCCCGCCTTGTTGCGACGGCCATCAAAAACAACGGGCACCTCGATGCGATCGTCAACAATGCCGGCATCTATCTGTCAACACCGCTCAAGGACGCCGCCGCGTGGGATCAGGGTTGGGTTAAAACCCTTGCCGTCAATGTGCAGGCACCAGCTGACATTTGTCGCGCCGCCGTCACGCACTTCCGTGCTAAAGGCGGTGGGCGGATTATCAATTTGACGAGCCGCGCTGCCTATCGCGGTGATGGAGAAGACTTCGCAGGCTATGCCGCTTCAAAAGCTGCCATCAATGCCATTACCAAAACGCTTGCGCGGGCGCTTTCCGGCGAAAACATTCTGGTTTATGCGATCGCCCCGGGCTGGGTCGAAACCCGTATGGCGCCGCAGGATATCGAAGCCCGCAAGGGCGCCATAAAAGAAATCCCCATTGGCCGTGTGGCGCAGCCGGAAGAAGTTGGAGAGATGATCGCCTTTCTGCTGAGCGATGTCTGCCCATCCGCCACCGGCTCGACATTCGACATTAACGGTGCCTCCTATGTACGGTAGCCCTTCATCCAAGGGAACGCGATAGGATGGCGGCTTTGATTCTGCATATAGCATTTGCCGCACTTCTGGGCGGATATGCAGAACCCATTTTGAAAAACGGTATTTGCCCGTCAAATTACACAACGCAAGGCAATTACTGTGTACCCGGTTCCAGTGCGTATTCGGCGATAGAGAAAAATGGTCTGTGTCCGTCGAAATGGTACACACAAGGCAATTATTGCGTTGCAAGCGCAGGTGCACCGGACGTTCAACCAAAGTCAGGGATTTGCCCGTCAGGCTGGTATACGCAGGGAAATTATTGCGTAACTGGCACAACGGACCGCGAGGTTGTCGCTAAAAGCGGCACCTGTCCGTCCGGCTGGTACACACAAGGAGACTATTGTGTTGCCAGTGAGGATACTAGGGGCATCATCAAAAAGTCAGGGATCTGTCCGTCGGGCTGGTACACCCAGGGTAACTACTGCGTAGCGTCTAAGGGCGCCAGCCAGGTGATTTTGAAGTCCGGCATCTGCCCTTCCGGCTGGTATACGCAAGGCAATTACTGTGTACTCAATGATTAGAAAAGATGACTGGCTGAGTGAATAGCTGGCAAGCGATCCTGAGGGAAACAAAACATGCACGAAACTGAAGCTCTGATTACCAATGATGCCATCGTTCTCGGCATCTTGATGCTGATCCTCGCGGCGGTGTTTAAAACCTCCTCCAGCGACAACAAAATCCTCAAGGGTTTTTACTCGGTCGTGCCGATGCTGCTGCTGTGTTATTTCATCCCCTCATTGCTGACCACTTTCAACATCGTCGATGGCGAAAACTCAAACCTCTATTTTGTCGCCTCACGATATCTCCTGCCCGCGTGTCTCGTGCTCCTGACCCTCAGCGTGGATCTGCGCGAAATCGCAAAGCTTGGCTGGAAACCGATTGCGATGTTCCTCGCCGGAACTATCGGCGTCATCATCGGCGGACCACTAGCAATCCTCGTAACCTCCGTATTCGCCCCGGATCTTGTTGGCGGTGCCGGACCGGAAGCCGTATGGCGCGGCATGGCGACCGTCGCGGGTTCGTGGATAGGTGGCGGCGCCAATCAGGCAGCGATGTATGAGATATTCGGTCCGTCGGACAGTCTGTACTCGGTGATGATCACTATTGATGTCATCGTCGCTGAGGTCTGGATGGCGTTCCTGCTGATCGGTATTGGCAAACAGGACGCGATCAACCGCTTTTTCCGAGCAGACTCGTCTGCCGTTGATCGTCTGCGCGACAAGATGGAGACATTCTCAAAAAGCATCACCCGCGTCCCGACAACAACCGACTTCATGATTATTCTCGGCATCGGCTTTGCCGCCACGGCCATCGCCCATGCCGGTGCTGACCAGATCGCACCGTGGATTCAGGCGAATGCGCCGGGTTTGCAGAAATTCAGTCTCACATCAGGCTTCTTCTGGCTGATCGTGATCGCGACCACCATTGGCGTGCTCCTGTCGTTCTCACCGCTCCGCACTTACGAAGGAGCAGGTGCTTCAAAAATCGGCACAATCTTCATCTTTGTTCTGGTCGCCACTATCGGCATGAAAATGGATATCAGAGCGATCGGCGAATATCCCGGCCTGTTCATGGTCGGCGCCATCTGGATGGTGATCCACATCGTGATCCTGATTGCGGTTGGTTATGTGATCCGTGCACCATACTTCTTCCTGGCGATTGGCAGCAAGGCTAATATCGGCGGTGCCGCCTCGGCGCCGGTTCTCGCCGCGGCCTTCCACCCAGCGCTCGCCCCGGTCGGCGTCCTCCTGGCCGTCCTCGGATATGTCCTCGGCACCTATGGCGCCTGGCTCTGCGGCCTGATCATGCAGGCGGTGTCCGCCGGTTAGAGGGTACATGGAACCTCTCTGGCTTTGGCCGATTTTAGTTGGTATGATCCACACATGGTGCGCTGACGAAGGCAGGTGCAAATAGAGGGAGGAGACCATGCAGAAGCGTAGTTTTATTTTTGGCCTGGCGGCGACTCTGTTGTCGATCGGCGCCGTTTTCGCAGCCCCGATCGGCCCTGTTGATGTCGGGGACGTCATTAGCGGTGTTGAGGCAGGTGGCGGACCTGATCTTGCCGGGGCTATCCGTGATGGAAAACCGGAAATGGATGATGATGAAATTGTCGGCCGCCGATGGCTTGCCAATATTGATGCCAACGGTAACCCCACATCACGTGCCGGCGGTAAATATCTTGCGAAAATTCGTGTCGGGAACTCTGTCACCGAACGTGGCGTATCTTACAATTGTTACATTGAGCTGGTTGATTTTCGAACGGGCGAAATCCTCCGGATTGCCGATGGCGGCATAGATACAACCGCCGGTTCAGTCGAAGAGGCCGTTTCCCAGGCAATGCAGGACTTCAATACTGGAGCCGATCTGGATGCGTTCGATACACCACCCTACTAAACGACAATTTTGCAGGCAGTCTTCAGCTTGCTGAGGGCTGTTGGGTGCAGTTCCCGGGATTTGTCGGTCATGAGGATTGCTCCCAGCACCGGTTCCTGCATGGCGAACTGCGTGTCATAGCGGTGATCGTTTTTAGCGAGCAGATCGTTCCACTGCTGCTGAATGAACGCTGACCGTTGCAGCAGGCTCCCGATCAACGTGACAGGAATTTCTTTTTCTGTGTTCGAAACTTGCGCGCCAACAATATCCAGCATCCGAAGCTGTTGCTCAACGATCCAATCGACAATGTTCGCAGCGACTTCGTCACCTGTTTCCGCACAGTGAATGATTTCTTCCGCAAAAGAGGCAGGCACTTTGATTTCGGTTGTGGAAAGGCGCTCGATCAGGTTCGCCACATCTTTTTCATCGCAGAATCTAAGCAGGCGTTCAGTGATACTAGTTGCCGGGCCAATTTTCTGCCACTGCTTGCTCGCAGCGGCGATCCCCTTGTTGACGATATCGCGCCCTGATCCGTACTCATCGAAATGGCGACCACAGCCAATGATCCGTGCCTTGGTCCCATCGCGCAGCTTGCCCCTGCAATTGACACCGGTCCCGCAGCTGAGGCTGATCCCCCAGTCGACACGCGGATCAAGGAACAACCCAAGTTCCGTATCATTGACGAGCTGCAAGGGCGCAGCCGTCGCGGGCAGGGCGCTCTGCAACAAGGACGACAATCCTTCTTCCTGGCTCGGCCAGTTAAATCCCGCGAGACCAACTGACAGGTTTAAGGTTTTGATTTCCTCCTCGGGAAACACCGCATAGATATCCCGCAGCAGCGCAACGAACCGCTGTATAAAGACGGTATATCCCGTTCGCGGATAGAGCCCGCCTTCATGCCGGAAAATGCGGTGATCACCGGATAGCACATCAACAGCGACCGTAGTTGCCTGCGACGCCCCCCAGTCAATGCCGACCAATATGTCGCTCATAGGGTGACCTGTTTCCTGCTGCTGAGGGACAAGTAGTACTCCTAGCTTTGGCACCAAGATACCCTGAACGCCAAAAACCTCAACCTGCGCAGATCATGCTCCGGCGTCAATTTCCGGTTCGGAATGACTGCGGCAAACTTCAATCCCGAGGAATGCTGCTTCCCTCGAGTTAAGCGAGCGAAAGCAAAATGGAAAGAAGGGTACTTTGTACGATGATGGCAACAACGCCGAGGAGGAAGTTGGGCTCGCCATCAAAATAACCGAAGGATATTTCTCAGCGAACAGGACGACATGCCAGACAAGTCCGAGACAAAAAGTAGCAATCGTCTAGGCGACGGTTGCCCGCGCCACTTTGGTGATGTTCAAAATTCCCTCTCCGCCTAGTGAGGCAGTTTTACTCGGCTTCCGCGAGAAACTTCTCGGTTTCCAACGCCGCCATACAGCCCATGCCGGCGGCGGTCACGGCTTGCCGGTAAATCTCGTCTGTCACATCGCCTGCCGCAAAAACGCCTGGGATATTGGTCGCCGTCGAATCCGGTGCGGTGTGGATATAGCCGGCGCCTTTCATCTCGATCTTGCCGGTAAACACTTCCGTTGCCGGTGCATGACCGATTGCGACGAAGACGCCGTCCATCGGCAACTCTGAAATCTCTGACGTTTTTGCGTTGCGCAACTTTACACCAGTCACGCCAAGTGGATCCTCTGTGCCGAGAACTTCTTCGAGGGCGGTATCCCATAACACATCAATCTTGTCATGATTGAGCAGGCGGTTCTGCAAAATGCGTTCAGCTCGCAAACTGTCGCGCCGGTGAATCAGCATAACTTTCTCTGCGAAATTGGTCAGGAAGAGCGCTTCTTCGACAGCGGTATTCCCCCCGCCGATAACTGCAACTTGTTTGCCGCGATAGAAGAATCCATCGCAGGTGGCGCAGGCAGAAACGCCGAATCCCTGAAACTTCTCTTCGCTTGCCAGGCCCAGCCACTTCGCCTGAGCACCAGTCGCAATGATGACGCTGTCGGCTGTATAGACCTTGCCGCTGTCGCCCTTCATCCGGAACGGCCGCTGCGTAAAATCCACATCGACAATGATGTCGGCAATCATTTCTGTACCCACATGTTCAGCCTGCTTTTGCATCTGCTCCATCAACCAAGGTCCCTGGATCACATCCGCAAAACCCGGGTAGTTTTCAACGTCCGTCGTGATGGTAAGTTGTCCCCCTGGCTGCAATCCCTGAATCAACACTGGTTCAAGCATGGCGCGGGAGGCGTAGATCGCAGCTGTATAACCGGCAGCACCGGACCCTATGATAATGACTTTTGCGTGTTTATCGGGCATTGGGTTCTCAACTCTGTTGGGTTTACGCTCGCGCATATGTACTGTTTGTGTGAGCAGGTTCAAGGGGTATCAGGTCATGGCTGGTTGCCGAGCCAGTGCCGGATAATTTCTTTTGCGGCGCGATCAGTTTCCCGCAGCGGTTCATACGTCCACTCCCGCAAGGGCATGGCGAAATCGCGGAGGATAGACATATCCTCAAGCGCTTTGTGGAAACGCTCAAATTTCGGATGCCCTCCGGCAAGGGGCAAAAGATGCACCGGCTTGCCGGTAAATGCCGCATCAGTGATCATGTTGGTGCTCTCCTCCGTCACCAGAATGTGATCGGCAAGTCCCAACATCCCAAAATACGGATTAGCAAGATCACCAATCGGCTCACCGCCCCAGAAGAATACCTTCTCGCCTGTCACAGCTTCGCGGAGCCGATTGGTGTTTTCGTCCCCGGTGCGGCGGGACGTGGTGATCATCAACCCGGCACGTGAATCCGCGATTACCTTTAAATGACTGATAACGTTGTCGAGATTTTGTTCAGTAAGCTTGTAAGCTTTGCTGTCGCCGCCTATCAAAACAGCGAAAAGGGGCCGAGCCAAATTTGGCAGCGCATCCCGCAACTTGTCCGCGTCTATATGAAGCCTTGTTTCCGTCAACCGGTTAGGGGCACCGTGGATTGCGATAACGTTTTCGCCCGTGACATCATCATGACAGGGAGGAACAACGATATCGAATTTCTCAGATGAAATCCGTGGATCTTGCGTTTGCACTACAAAACTGTGTTGCGCTTTTTTTACTGCCATTGAGAATGGCAACGTTATCCGGCCAGACGCAATCCACAAATCAGGAAAAGGCGACGAGATCGTTGGTTGCGTGTTGGCTAGATCGCTTAGCGAGGTTAGTCGTTTGAAGGGATCGCCCAAAAGCCTGGCTGGTAGAAATCGATACGGCGCTTTAACAGCAATACGCTTCACCTCGATAGCAAGGGGTATTTCGCGGCCAATTGCTTCAGCCAGACCAAGTGCCTGATTTTCCACACCCTTTCGGCCGTCAGAAACGACCCAGCAAGTCTTTTTACTCAGAACAGTCATCCCAGCGGCCTATCAGGAATTGCACGAACTTACCAAAAATTTTATCGACAATGTTCACAGTGATTTTATCCCCGTTTCGTAAAAAGCCAGTACGATGTTTATTATGGTATTCCGGCGTTTTTTGGGTTTCTTCTTGGTTTTGCTGATCATGGGCTGCGCCTCATCGACCAAGCCAGATAGCGCTCAGCCAGTATTCCGCAATCCCCTGCACGGGGCAGTTTATTCTCCATTTTCTCTCGCGGTAGACCGATCAAAAGGACACACCCGTATCCACCACGGCATTGATATTTCGGCGCCGCTTTATACACCCATTCGTGCAGCCGCGGCTGGCAGGGTTTTGGTCGCCGAAACCCAAAGTGGATACGGAAAAGTCGTGATCTTAGACCATGGCGGCGGCTGGCAGACCCGATACGCCCACCTGTCCAAATTCGAGATTCAGCAGGGTGCTTCTGTCGCCCCGGGAGAAAAGATTGGTCTTGTCGGCAAGACCGGTAACGCCACCGGTCCGCATCTGCATTTCGAGATCAGAAGATTCAGCAGACCGCTCAATCCGCAGTCTTTTCTAAATTAAGCCCGATGGCAGGGTGAAGCACTTCTTGCAATCCTTTCAGGTCAGCCTTTTTTCTCAAATCCTGATCTTTCGTAAAAACGATAAAATATTTGTCCGGCCTAAACTCGATATACGTCGTCATCATGATCTTATCTGGCGGGGGATCAGGCAGTTCATATAGATATGCCTTTCATTGTTCGGCTTGATGCGATGCTCGCGATGCGTAAGATGAAATCAAAAAGAACTTGCCGCTGCGATAGGCCTAACCGAGCAAAACATTTCTTTACTCAGGCAAGGAAAGGTCAAGGGTGTCAGGTTTGAAACACTGGATAAGAAGTGTGACGAGCTGTAAACCTGGAGATATACCGGATAAGGCGGATAGTCAATGTACAGATAAATCATGACAGTGTTGGCTATAGCCATAGTGGTCACTGGATGCATCACCGGTGACACTGTACCTGAAGACAACAATAAACCTGACTATCAGACAATTGACGACAATGAACGGATGCGACGCTGGGAAAGCTGCCGGGAAGATCCCTATCTGGAAATCTGCCAGCCACCCGGCTCTTAAGCTTCAGCCTTAAATGAATTCGACCTTGAGAATCTCGTAACCACGAGCACCGCCTGGAGCGGAAACCTCAATGCTGTCGCCTTCTTCCTTGCCGATGAGGGCGCGGGCGATCGGCGAGGTTAGGGACACTCTGCCATTTTCGAGATCTGCTTCGACCTCACTGACAATCTGGTATCGTTTTTCTTCGTCCGTGTCCTCATCGGCCAACGTTACGGTCGCGCCGAACATCACCCGGTCGCCTTCCAGTTTGCTGACATCGATGATCTGAGCGCGCGTGTATTTGTCTTCCAGCTGGATGATCTGGCTTTCAATAAACCCCTGGCGGTCTTTCGCAGTATGGTACTCGGCATTTTCAGACAGGTCGCCATGGGCACGCGCTTCCGCAATTGCCTCGATGATCGCTGGGCGCTCGACGGACTTCAGCCTTTTGATTTCAGCTTCGAGGTATACATATCCCTCTTTGGTGATAGGGAATTTTTCCATCTTCGTTCTTTCTCTTATCTGGACCGGATATTTTTGATCAGATCAATCAAGGGGGAAACGCAAACGCCCGCATCGGCCAGATGCGGGCTAAATTTTCAGTTCACTCCCCGTGATCGCTAATAATAGGATTGTAGAGGCAAAACTTCAAGGGTCTCTTTTTGAAGAACTTCAAGCGCCCGGACGGTGGCTTTCGCTCCGGAAATCGTCGTTATGCAGGGGATCTTCTGTTGTAGGGCGGTGGTTCTGATGGATCGTGAGTCCGCAATCGACTGGGATGTCTCGGTCGTATTGAATATCATCACGACTTCGCCATTCTTCAACGAATCGACAATGTGTGGGCGGCCTTCGAGCACCTTGTTAACCCGCTTCACCTCCAGTCCTTGCGCGACCAGATGTTCCTGTGTCCCGCCGGTGGCCATGATCGTATAACCGAGGTCGATCAGATGTTTGGCGGGTTTGACAATCAAGTCCTTGTCAGAATCTTTGACGGATACGAACACGCAGCCCGTCAATGGCGTGCGGAAACCCGCGGCTATCATGCTCTTGGCCCGGGCCCGGTTGAAGTCCCGGTCAATCCCCATAACCTCGCCTGTGGACCGCATCTCGGGCCCAAGCACAGTGTCGACGCCCGGGAATTTCGAGAACGGAAAGACAACTTCCTTGACGGCGACGTGTTTGTGCGCCGTCTCTGTTAACACGAATTCGGAAAGTTTTGCTCCCGCCATGACGCGCACACCAATCCTGGCAATGGGTAGTCCCAGAGTTTTAGCCACAAACGGTACGGTGCGTGACGCGCGCGGGTTAACTTCGAGAATATAAATTATTTCATCTTTAATGGCATACTGAACATTCATCAATCCAATGACACCAAGAGCCTTCGCGAGCGCGTGCGTTTGGCTCTTCAGTTCAGCGATAGTCTCGGCTGAAAGAGTGTAGGCCGGCAGTGAACAGGCGCTGTCTCCTGAATGAACGCCCGCTTCCTCAATGTGCTCCATGACGCCGGCGATAAACACTTCATCACCGTCGCAGATTGCGTCGACGTCAACTTCAACAGCATTCTGCAGATAGTGATCTAGCAGCAGTGGTTGTTTAGGGGTGATTTCAATGTCGGCCTCTTTCAGATACCGCGCGAGATCAACGGGCCCGCGAACAATCTCCATTGCCCGTCCACCAAGCACGAAAGACGGTCGGGTGACAAGCGGGTAGCCGACTTGCACGGCAATTTCAGCGGCAAGTTCCCGGCTGCTAGCAGTTGCGTTCTGGGGCTGCGCGAGGCTCAATGAATTAACCAGTTTCTTGAACTGTTCGCGATCTTCAGCGAGGTCAATCGCCTGCACAGGCGTGCCCAGGACCGGAATGCCGGCGGCATCTAGTGCCGAAGCAAGTTTGAGCGGGGTTTGTCCGCCATATTGAACAATGACACCGGCAAGCGTGCCCTTCGATTGCTCTTTATGGATCAACTCCAGCACGTCCTCTTCGGTCAACGGCTCGAAGTAGAGGCGGTCGGATGTATCGTAATCTGTCGAGACAGTCTCAGGGTTGCAGTTAACCATGATCGACTCAATGCCCGCGTCTGCCAGGGCAAAAGCTGCGTGACAACAGCAATAGTCAAACTCGATTCCCTGACCAATGCGGTTCGGCCCGCCGCCAAGAATAATCGCTTTCTTGCGATCTGACGGATTACTTTCGCAAATTGGCTCACCGTTAACTGGTGGTTCGTAAGCGGAATACATGTAGGGTGTTTTTGCAGCAAATTCTGCAGCGCAGGTGTCTATCCTTTTGAAGACGGGCCTGACATCAAGCTGGTGACGGTGGGCACGAACTTCTTCCTCCCGGCCATCGCACAATTGAGCGAGCCGCTTATCAGAAAACCCCATCGCCTTAAGCGCTCGCAACCCATCTGCATTGGTAGGCAAACCGCGGGTAGCAACCCGTTCTTCGGCGTCGACAATTCCCTGAATCTGATCAAGGAACCATGGGTCATAATTCGTGACTATCCGCACTTGTTCAATCGGTAATCCCTGACGAAACGCCTCTGCGGTTACCCGCAAACGCTCCGGCGTCGGAACGGCAAGTGCGGCACGCAGGGCGTTGACATCATCGTCACCACCAAGCCCTTCAATCTCGATTGGATCAAGACCGCATAACCCGGTTTCAAGGGAGCGAAGGGCTTTTTGCAGAGATTCCTGAAACGTCCTGCCGATCGCCATCGCTTCTCCTACCGACTTCATCGCCGTGGTCAAGAGAGGCTTGGTGCCTGGAAATTTTTCGAACGTAAAGCGCGGGATTTTTGTAACGACATAGTCAATCGACGGCTCGAAGCTTGCCGGTGTTGCGCCGGTGATATCATTGTCCAGTTCGTCGAGCGTGTAGCCAACCGCCAGTTTCGCTGCCACTTTGGCAATCGGAAATCCAGTGGCTTTTGACGCGAGCGCAGAAGAACGTGATACACGTGGGTTCATTTCGATCACTACCAGCCGACCATTATCCGGGTTCACGGCAAACTGAACATTGGAGCCACCTGTCTCAACACCGATCTCACGCAGGACAGCGATCGAGGCGTTGCGCATGATCTGATACTCTTTGTCAGTCAAGGTGAGGGCAGGCGCGACGGTAATCGAGTCACCGGTGTGAACACCCATCGGATCGACATTTTCAATGGAACAGATAATGATGCAGTTATCGGCCTTGTCGCGGACAACTTCCATCTCATACTCTTTCCAGCCGAGCAGGCTTTCGTCGACCAGAACCTGACCGACCGGCGACGCTTCGATCCCGGCACGGACGATATGCTCATATTCCTCGCGATTGTAAGCAACACCGCCGCCCGTTCCACCAAGCGTGAAGGCGGGGCGGATAATTGCCGGCAGGCCGATCTCGTCAATTGAGAGCATCGCCTCGGCGACAGCAGCGGCCCGGTTGTAGCCGGCCACTTTGCCATCGGCATCATGCATCGGTGGTGCCGTGACGGTTCTTGCCCGAGGGTTTTCAAGACCAATCGCTTCCATCGCCTGCCGAAAGCGCTCCCGATTTTCGGCCTTGTCGATCGCATCAGCCGTCGCCCCGATCATCTCGACATTGTATTTTTCAAGAACACCGGCATTTTCCAGATCGAGCGCGCAGTTTAGGGCCGTCTGGCCACCCATCGTTGGGAGAAGCGCATCTGGTCGTTCTCGTTCAATGATCTTTTCGACAAATTCCGGTGTGATTGGTTCGATATAAGTTGCATCAGCCAATTCCGGGTCAGTCATGATCGTGGCTGGGTTAGAATTGACCAGAATGATCCGGTAGCCTTCGTCCCTCAGCGCCTTGCACGCTTGAACACCCGAATAGTCAAACTCACAGGCTTGCCCGATGACGATCGGACCCGCGCCAATAATAAGAATTGATGAAATGTCTGTTCTTTTTGGCATTCACATTAGACCCTGCCCAAGACGCAAATCTACGCAGGTTTAGTCGGGTGATGCCGAGTCTTCAAGCTATATTGCTGGCGGTCAGGCGACGTCTTTTGCGATGCTCTCCGGTGATGCAATCGCGCATTCCCAGCCACCGTACTCCCAGTCCAGTTTGTCGAGAAAAGAGCGCAGCATATCTGTCAGCTGGTCGAAGTCACCGCCATCCACGGACTGGTGGTTTTCGAATATGATGCCCCCATCTGAATCTTTCACCCGGAAACCGCTTTCGCGCAAATACTTGTCGATCACTTTGCGATCCGCGGAGCCCCCAGCCCCTAGCGGATGCGCATAATGAACCACATGTCTGACAGCCTTGCCGTCATCTCCAATTGCGCACAATTGTCTGCGCACTTCATCATTGGCGCCTTTGGTACCCTTGCAACCTTGACTATTTTTTTTTCTCAACAGATCGAACATGTCTGCCCTCGGTGTGACCATAAATTTCTACTCAATTTAGACGGGCAGGGTTAAGAAAGCGTTCTTCTTTATGAACATTTCGCCAAATTGTCGTACCAAATTTAATGCAGTTGAGATTACTGCGCAGCCAGAACTCTATCCGCCACAAACGGATTGCTCCTGCGTTCTTCGCCAAAGGTTGACACAGGCCCATGTCCCGGAATGAAACGCATGTCGTCGCCAAGCGGCCATAGCTTGGTTACAATCGAGTTGATCAGGGCAGGCGGGTCACTCATTGGGAAATCGGTGCGGCCAATGGACCCTTTAAAGATGACGTCACCAACAAGAGCGACTTTCATCTCGGTGTTGAAGAAGACGACGTGTCCCGGTGTGTGCCCGGGCGTGGTCACAACGCCAAATTCGTTACCATCAAGCTCGACGGTATCGCCATTGTCGAGCCAGCGATCAGGTGTGACGTTGCGGTTGTTGCCGGGAAATTGGTATTCCGCTGCAAACGTCTCGATTTGGTCGAGCCAGAACGTCTCGGGTTTAGCCGGCCCTTCAATCACCGCCCCGGTGCGCTCCTTTATCTCCATCGTTGCCCCGGCGTGATCTAGGTGCCCGTGGGTCAGCCAGATTTTTTCAATTGTCGCGTCCATTTTTTTGGCGGCTTCCAGAAGCTTGTCAGGTTCACCGCCCGGATCAACAATCGCGGCCTTACCTGAGGTGGCACGAATAATCGAGCAGTTCTGCTGAAATACCGTCACTGGGATGATCTGGATCTGGAACGGAGGAGGGGGCTGTTCATTCATGTCTGGTCACATAACGGTCGCCTAACTGTTTTCCAAGAGTATTCCGTGGGACCGGGTTGCTCATCCGCAATCAGAAGACTCGCCATTTCAGATTGTCTCATGCTAATCTCACCCGACTCGTTGGAAGAGTCAGCGTTTTTGCGGGAGAGACCGTGCCGATTTATAAGGCACGGCACCGAAGGAGCAACCGCCCCGGAATCTCTCAGGTACAAGGGACCGCGACAGCGCAGGGAAGGCTGGAAAAGGGCAAAATGCCCTACCGAAGGAGCAAGCGGACGTCCCGCGGAAACTCTCAGGTCTCACGGACAGCCGGGGTACGCGCGCGCAAGCGCTAGATCGTGAGGCCGTGTGACCGCTACTGAACCCGAATTAAAACAGCTGCCCCTGAGCGCTCTGCATGTCGAACTCGGCGGCAAAATGGTGCCGTTCTCTGGGTATGAGATGCCAGTGCACTTCCCGCTTGGGGTGATGAAAGAGCACCTGCATGTCCGTGAAAAGGCGGGCCTGTTCGACGTCTCTCACATGGGCGTCTGCTTTTTAAAAACAACCGAGGTTGCAACCGGCACCGAACAGGCTCATCTCGCAATCGCTGATGCGATTGAATCGCTGGTGCCAGGAGAAATTCGCAAATTGAAACCTGGTCGCTCGCGCTACTCGGTGTTTTTGAATGCCGAAGGCGGAGTGCTCGACGATCTGATGATCACCCGTCCAAGGGAAGATGAAAATCAGGGCTGGCTCTTTTTGGTCGTCAACGCCGCCGTCAAGGCGCAGGACTTCGACCTGATGCAGAAGAAGCTGGCGGGCAAAGCCGAACTCGAAATCGCGGACAACCGCTCATTGCTTGCCTTGCAGGGACCAACCGCTTCGCGCGTCCTTGCCAAACATGTACTCGCCGCCGAGACGATGCCGTTCATGTCGACACTGACCGCCGAGATCAAGGGCTCCCCTGTTGTGATCAACCGCTGTGGTTACACTGGTGAAGATGGTTATGAAATCTGCGTGCTGAATAAGGATGTTGAGGACATTGCCCGACTGCTTCTTGATGATCCTGATGTTGAACCCATCGGTCTTGGTGCGCGTGACAGCCTCCGTCTTGAATGCGGTCTGTGCCTCTATGGCCATGACATGAACGCCGAGATCACGCCCGTTGAAGCGAATATTACTTTTGCAATCGGCAAGCGCCGCAGGGAAGAAGGGGGCTTCCCCGGTGCGGAGCGTATCCTCGGGCAAATGCAGGCAGGCCCTGAAACGTTGCGAGTTGGTATCAAGCCCTCCGGTCGTGCCCCGGCGCGCGAGGGCACAGAGATACAATCTGCTTCTGGCGAAAAGATCGGTGAGATCACGTCTGGCGGCTTCGGCCCGACTTTTGAGGGGCCTGTCGCAATGGGGTATGTGAACCGAACCCATGCCGATACAGGCACGGAAGTGCAATTGATCATCAGGGGCAAGGCCGTTCCCGCCGAAGTGGCGGATTTGCCGTTCGTCCCGCAAAACTATTATCGAGGGAAATAAGCAAGGATGGAGGAAACAATTACATGACACTTAAATATACTGAAGACCACGAATGGGTATTGATCGAAGGTGATGTTGCGACCGTGGGTATTACAGCTCACGCCGCCGAACAACTGGGCGATGTTGTCTTTGTAGAACTGCCCGACACAGGCAAAAGCTTCGCCCAGAACGATGACATGGCTGTGGTTGAATCCGTGAAGGCGGCATCTGATGTTTATGCACCGATTTCTGGCGAAATCGTCGCTGCTAACGCTGATATTGTCGACGAGCCGGCAAAAGTAAACGAAGATCCAGCTGGCACGGCGTGGTTCGTCAAAATTAGACTCTCCAACAGGTCAGAACTTGACGCGCTTATGGATGAAGCAGCGTATAAAGAGTTTATCGGATAAATAAATCCTCCTCCCGATTGCGGGAGAGGTGCCTGCGTCGGCAGGCAGAGGGCAAGGAAAGTTGGGACTATGAGATACCTGCCGCTAAACGACGCTGACCGCACGCAAATGCGCGAGACGATCGGCATCACTGGGATCGACGATCTGTTCGAGGATGTCCCGAAAGACGCGCTGAACCCGGTAATCGATCTGCCGCTCCACATCGGCGAATTACAAGTTGAACAAGTCCTTGGGGCACTAGCGGTCAAAAACCGCGCAGCCGGTGCCGGGCCATTTTTCGTCGGAGCGGGGGCGTATAAGCATCATGTGCCGGCGACTGTTGATCACATCATTCAGCGCTCGGAATTTCTTACTTCCTATACCCCGTATCAGCCGGAAATCGCGCAAGGCACACTGCAATATTTGTTTGAATTCCAGACCCAGGTCGCAGCACTCACCGGCATGGATGTCGCCAACGCCTCAATGTATGACGGCTCGACCGCCTGCGCCGAAGCAGCATTGATGGCAAAACGCATCACCCGCCGGGGCCGCGTCGTTATGTCCGGCGGGCTCCATCCGCATTATGCCTCGGTCACGCGGATGAATTCGGAACTGCTCGGTGATGAAGTCGTTCTTGCGCCAGCCACGCCGGACGGCAAGGGGGAAGTGCTTGATCTAATCGACGACAAAACATCCTGCGTCATTGTTCAGACACCGGATGTTTTCGGCAATATTCGCGACCTGACGCCCGTGGCCGAGGCCGCCCATCAAAAAGGCGCGCTTCTGATCGCGGTGGTTACCGAAGTCGTGTCGCTCGGGGCGCTCAAAAGTCCCGGTGAAATGGGCGCTGACATAGTCGTTGGCGAAGGCCAATCGATCGGTGTGAGCCTCAATTTCGGCGGGCCGTATGTCGGTCTGTTCGCGACACGCCAGAAATTCACCCGTCAGATGCCAGGTCGCCTGTGTGGGGAGACAACCGATGCCGCCGGGCAGCGCGGCTACGTGCTCACCCTTTCGACAAGGGAACAACATATCCGCCGCGACAAGGCGACATCAAATATCTGTACAAATTCAGGCCTTTGTGCGCTTTCATTCACCGTGCATATGAGCCTCCTCGGGGAAACTGGCCTGCGTCAACTGGCCGCTTTAAACCACGAAGCGGCGTGTAACACAGCGGATGCCCTGTCCGCGGTTCCGGGCGTCAAGGTGATCTCCTCCTCGTATTTCAACGAATTCACCATCCACCTGCCGCGCAACGCTGCGGAAGTGGTGGAAGAACTCGCGGCAAAAGACATTATCGCCGGGGTGCCTGGTTCCCGATTGTGGCCGGAGGAGGGGGACAAGGCGAACCTGCTGATCGTTGCGGCGACGGAAGTGACGTCATCCGACCATATTGTCGCGCTCGCCGACGCGTTGAAAGAAGCGTTCTGATGACTGTGACCTGGCAATCATGGCCTCTTGCTGAACTAGAACGTCTTAATCGTGGCACGGAAAAACCGTTTCACGTTTTCCTTGATGTCCCGAGTATGAGTGCCGAGCTGTTTGAGTTGCCTGCGGGCGCAAAAGACACGCAGCAACCCCATGAATGGGACGAATTTTACCACATCGCTGTCGGCAAAGCGAAGTTCATCGTCGACGGTGCCACAATTGACGTTAGGCAGGGTCAGTCCCTGTTTGTCAAAGCCGGCATCGAGCACCGGTTTTTCGAAATTACAGAAGACCTTCAAATCTTCGTTTGCTTTTCCAAAATGCCAACAGAAAAAAATGGCAGGTAACCTATGTCTATGAACAATCAAGGCCGTCCAACCAGCCCCAAAACAGGTGCCGCGCCGGACACGTCAACGCACACTGGCAACAAGGCACTGCAGATCGAGGAAGCACTGATCTTCGAGACCGGCCACATGAGCGGCACGGGTGTTGACCTTCCCGCGCCAAAATCCAAAACCAACCGTCTCGGTGGCAACGAGCGGGTAAAAAGTTTCGGCCTGCCGGGCCTCTCCGAACCAGAAGCAATGCGCCATTATGTCCGGCTCTCTCAGAAAAACTACGCAATCGACATGGGGCCGTTCCCGCTTGGCTCATGTACCATGAAACATAATCCGCGCCTCAACGAAAAGATGGCGCGCCTGCCGGGTCTAGGTGATATTCATCCGCTACAACCGGTCTCGACCGTGCAAGGGGCGCTGGAACTGATTGATACGCTTGCCCATTGGCTGAAAGAGCTGACCGGTATGCCCGCTGTTGCGATGTCGCCCAAAGCTGGCGCCCACGGTGAACTCTGCGGCATGGTCGCGATTAAATCGGCGCTCGAGGCGCGCGGCGAAGCTGGCACCCGCACCCGCGTCCTCGCGCCTGAATCCGCGCACGGGACCAACCCAGCTACAGCTGCCCAATGCGGCTTCAAGGTGGATACAATCCCGGCTGACGAAACCGGCCGTGTTGATCTTGCCGCCTTCCGCGAAAAGCTCGGCCCTGATGTTGCCGGCATCATGGTGACGAACCCGAATACCTGCGGCCTGTTCGAGCGGGATATCCGCGCGCTCGCGGATGCGGTACATGAAGCGAGTGGTTACTTTTATTGCGATGGCGCCAATTTCAACGCCATCATGGGCAAGGCGCGGCCGGGAGACCTCGGCATCGACGCGATGCACATTAATCTGCACAAGACCTTTTCAACACCACATGGCGGTGGCGGCCCCGGTTCCGGTCCGACCGTCCTGTCTGATGCGCTCGCCCCCTTCGCGCCGATCCCCTATGTCGTCCATAGTAGCAACGGCTTCAGATTGGTTGAGAAACGTGAAGGTCCGGCAAGCGAAAGTTTCGGCCGGATGACGGCTTTTCATGGCCAAATGGGCATGTTCGTCCGAGCATTGTCATACATGATAAGCCACGGTTCGGATGGCCTCAAACAGGCGGCGGAAGATGCGGTCCTCAACGCAAACTATGTTCTCGCTCGCCTTAAGACCGAGATGACACCGGCGTTTGAAGGCTCATGCATGCACGAAGCCTTGTTTGACGACCGGTTCCTCGAAAACACAGGAGTCGACACCCTCGATTTTGCCAAGGCTATGATCGATGAAGGGTATCATCCGATGACGATGTATTTCCCGCTGGTCGTTCATGGTGCTATGTTGATCGAGCCCACCGAGTCAGAATCAAAGAGGGAACTCGATAAGTTCTGCGACGCACTTTTGGCCTTGGCAAAAGCGGCCAAAGCGGGTGAAGCAGATAAATTCAAAGCGGCGCCGGTGCATGCCCCGCGTCGCCGTCTTGATGAAACCGCTGCGGCCCGCAAACCGGTCCTGCGCTGGACGCCGCCGGAGGGTGAAGAATCCAGTCTCGCGGCGGAATAAATGTCCTTCAAAATAGTTCCTGTACGGACTGATGATGATCTGAATGTAATTGCAGAACTGTTTCTCGCCTATCAACGTGACTTGGGTGTGGATCTGACTTTCCAGAATTTTGAGGATGAGCTGGCAGCACTTCCCGGCGAATATGCACCGCCACGCGGGGAGGCTTTGTTAGCGAGGTTGACCGATGGAACACCCGTAGGCTGTGTCGCCATGCGGCCATTGTCGGAGACCGGCGTGTGCGAGATGAAGCGGATGTTCGTACCGCCGCCGGGGCGCGGTAAAGGCATCGGCCGCGCACTTGCTGGTCAAATTCTGGATGTCGCGCGCGTCACTGGTTATCACACGATGAAACTCGATACCCTACCGCGCCTTAGAGCAGCGCTCAAAATATACGAAGAGCTAGGGTTTGCAAAAACCGACGCATATTATGATAACCCGATTGATGGTGTAATTTATCTTGCGAGCTCTTTGTAGGGCGTGTCGAAGGACGCCCAAACAATCCTCTCAAATAGCCATGGCGTGGCTGCCGAAGCTAGCGGAGGCAAGCACCTATCCGTGGCGCCTATCCAAGAATAACCAATGAGGAGAGAAGGGTTTGAAAGTGGCCCGGTGACAAATCGTCGATGCGCGAGATATATCCACATGAATATCACTGTTGAGGCACCACAACTTTTACGTAGACGCTTTCCCAACAAAACACGGGCTTCGGGACCACCTTTAATGTTGCAACACATGCTCGCGGGCACAGCGCCCGGCGGTGGCACGTTGGCTCAACCTGACGGCTGATTAACCATACCCAAGGGCCTGTTTCCAGCGGCTGCGGCCAGGCGCGAGCGATCAAAATTCCTGGCGCCACCGAATAACGACAATGTGTGTGAATCCAGCATGAATTCAATTGCGCAAAGCGGCGGATTTGGTAGTTTCAGCCAACAACATCATAATCATCACAGGGGCTCATCTTTAATGCAGGATCACAGTAGCACTATGCGTTATTCAACCGTCATGTCGCGCCTGACGTTAGCAATTTTTGTACTTGTTTCAGCCGCATGCTCACAAGCAGACACGGTCAATATCAATGTTTCGGGATCCTCTACGGTTTTGCCGGTCGTTTCCCGAGCGGCCGAGCAATACGCTCAAGAAATGCCCGAAGTCAGGGTCGTCGTTAATGCCGGCGGCTCAGGGGTGGGGGTCAAACAACTGGGTTCGGGCCAAACCGATATTGGCATGATCTCACGCGACATCACCGACGGTGAATATGAGCAATATGCAGATGTTGGTCTAAAAACTTACGCAATCGGTGTCGATGCGGTTGTGCCGGTCGTTTCCTCGGAAATCTACGCCGCTGGTGTTACATCTCTGACTTTTCCACAGATTGCCAGCATATATCGGGGCGAGGTCACAAACTGGTCAGCCATTGGCGGGCCGGATCTTGAAATCCTGGTAATTGACAAAGAAGCGTCGAGGGGAACCCGGCAGGTGTTCATGAGCAAGATTATGGGCAATAAGAACGCGACCGCGCCCGGTGCAAAGCTGGTTCTCGGCTCAAACAACGAAGAACAAACAGCCCTCGCGCAAAGCGACGCGGCGATTGGTATGTTGTCGCATGCCTGGCTCAACGACGATGTCAAAGGGCTGTCGATTATTATCGCCGATGGTGCTCCAATCGAACCGACGTTGGCTAACATCAAAAACGGTCAATTTCCGATCACCCGTAATCTTTTGCTCGTTAGTCGAAGTGACCTGTCAGCGCCAGCACAGGATTTTATCGACTATATCCTGAGCCCTGAAGGACAGAAAATCGTTGAGGAATCCGGTTATATCAGAGTATCTGAATGAGGATTTCGCGGCTCTATATCGCCGGTAGCGCGATTGTCTCGGCGATCATAGTGCTGTTGATTTTTGTGACACTGATCGTCAATTCATCAGCCGCTGTTGCCGCTAATGGCTTTCATCTTTTCACGTATGAATGGAATCCCGCCAAAGATCAGTTTGGTGTCTTACCAATGATTTTTGGATCCGGTGCCGTCACGATCATTGCGCTCTGTCTTGCGGTGCCGATTGGTCTGATGGCCGCGATTTTTACCTCCGAGATTTTGAATCCGATGTGGCGGGCACCAGTGAAGTCGGTCCTTGAAATTTTGGCCGGTATTCCTTCGATCATTTATGGCCTGATTGGTATTGCTTTTTTCAGCGTTTGGGTTGGTGATCTGTTTGATCTGCAATCCGGGAGAACAATTCTGACTGCCGGTCTTTTGCTGGCGATCATGATCTTGCCCACTATCATCACATTGTGTGACGATGCTCTTCATAATGTGCCCCAAAAATATCGCGAAACAGCTGCAGGCCTTGCTCTGTATAAATACGAAATCGTCAAGGATGTGCTGTTACCGATTGCAAAAGCAGATATCAACGGAGCTGTCCTGCTGGCGCTGGGCAGGGCGCTTGGTGAAACAATGGCGGTTATGCTGGTGATAGGCAGTATCGACCGGGTTCCGGAGCCGTTTTATAACGCTCTGTCGGCAGGACAGACGATTACCTCGAAATTAGGGCGTGAAGTAGCCGAGTCCGCTTTTGGTTCCGTTCACTTCAGCGCCTTGATTTTCATGAGCCTGTTGCTTGTCGCGATCACCGTCAGTTTGACCAGCCTGACCCAGTTTTATTTCAAACAGGAGCAAAGGCTTGTTGAGTAACAGATCAATCGCAAACACCGCGTTCGTCTTTCTCAGCCGCCTTGCAACGGGGATTTGCGGGTTCATTCTCGTTTTTTTGATTGGCGTGATTGTCTGGAATGGCATGAACTCAATGAACATCCAGTTCCTGCTCTCAGAAGCGTCCAACTTCGGCGCCTCAGGCGGCATACTTTACCAGATTGTTGGCAGCCTTTTACTTGTAGTGATGGCGTCGGTTCTTGTGATGCCCGTCGCTATTGGAACCGCTTTGTTCAAGAGCGAATATATTACATCGCCGGCGTTGTTCCGATTGAGCAGTATTTTGATCTACAGCCTTAACGGCATCCCGTCCGTGACATTCGGTATCTTCGGACTGATTTTCTTTGTGAATATTCTGGGTACCGGTATTTCCTGGTTTGTCGGGTCGATCATATTGGCCATGATGATGTTGCCGACAATCGTTCTGACGACTTATCAGTCGGTCAACAGCATTCCCTCATCTTACAGAGAAAATGCCTATGCACTCGGTTTGAACAAGTGGCAAGTGATCGTCAAAGTGCTGTTGCCGCAAAGTTTCCACGGGGCGGTTACCGGCCTGCTGATCGCTCTTGCCCGAGCAATAGGCGAAACAGCGCCAATTATGTTCATTGCCACTGCTTTTTCTGGAATCACTGTTCCAGGTTCTCTGTTTGATCCTGTCGTTTCACTCCCAACACACATTCTTGCTTTGGCCCAGCAAGCAACTAACGAGGCCGCACTGCAAAACGCTTGGGGATCAAGCCTGGTACTGTTATCATTGGTGCTTGTGTTCAGCGTTTCAGCTTTGCTCAGCCGCCTCAGATTGAAGGAGATCAGCCAGCGATGACCCCGACACCCCTCTTGAAAGTCGTTCCTGTAAGTGAGCCAGAATTTGCTGAATGGTCAGTTCATTCTGAAGACTTCAATGTCTGGTATCGGGACGCGCACATCTTAAACGATATCAATGTAAGGTTCCCGGCGAAGGGCATTACTTGTATTGTCGGCCCGTCAGGTAGTGGAAAGTCGACGCTGATCCGAAGCATCAATCGAATTAATGACGAAGTGCCGGGTTTTCTCAGCCGTGGCTCAATCAGCTTCAATGGTAAAGATGTTTATACTGATTATAAAGACTTGACGATCTTGCGCACCGAGATCGGCATGGTGTTCCAGAAACCATGTGTGTTTCCGAAGTCAATCAGTGAAAATGTTCTTTTTGGGGTTGCAAAGACACGCAAATTATCGCGCGCAGAACGGCTGATACTTGTTGAAGAAAATTTGCGAGCCGTTTCTCTTTGGAAAGAAGTATCTTATCGCCTTGATGATAGCGCGACGTCGTTGTCGCTCGGTCAACAGCAAAGACTGTGCATTGCCCGAACGCTGGCCGTAAAGCCGAAAATATTACTGCTGGACGAACCAACGGCGTCGGTCGATCCGGTATCAGGCAGGGCGATTGAAGAACTGTTGCTCAAGCTGAAAAAGGATTACACAATCCTACTCGTAACTCACGACCTTCAGCAGACAAAGCGTATCGCTGATCATATCGTTTTTCTTTGCGATGGCGAAGTTATCGAGCAGGGTGATAAAGCCAAAATGGTTACTAATCCCGAGCACCAAAAAACAAAGACTTATCTGTCAGACAGTTTTTGTGAGTGCTGACCACTGCAACATGCGAGCACCGAGCGACAGGCTTAGTCGTTGTCTGCCTCGGGAACGGCCGTTGAACTTGTTTTGTCGTTCTTTGGGCGACGGGCTTCGATGTGGTCGCCTGTGACGACATAATGAATCGCTTCAGCAATATTTGTTACCTGGTCGCCAACACGCTCCAGGTTCTTCGCAATAAAAGTCATTTGTGAACAGGCGTTGATATTACTGTTATCCGTCATCATGCCTGACAGAACGATATGGAAGATTTCGTTGCAATAGGTATCAATTTCTTGGTCGGAAATTCGGATCCTGAGGGCCTGCTCAACATCCCGTGCTGCATAAGCATTGAACACAGCATCGACAGTTGTTGTCGCCAGACGGCCCATCTCGATAAGTTTTTCGATACCGTTAACCGGCTCAGATTCGACGATAACACTTGTACGCTTTGCCGTGTTCTTGGCGATATCACCGATGCGCTCCAGTTCCCGCGCTATTTTGAGGGCGGCAATCGTTTCTCGTAAGTCGACAGCAACCGGGTTACGCAACGCCAGGATCGTCATCACACGTTCTTCGATATCTGCATTGATTGCATCAACTTGCTTATCGTTCTTGCGTACCCGCTTGGCCAACTGGACGTTGCGCTGCTCCAGCGCATCAATCGCCGAACCCAACTGATCGCGAACCAGTTTACCCATGCGCGACAATTCCTCGGAGAGGGCCTTCATGTCGTCATCAAAGGACTTTACAATATGATCGCTCATCGAAACCTCAGTTTTTCATTGGACAGATCATCCCGTCCGTCCGGTGATGTAATCTTGAGTTCGCTTATCCTCAGGGTTCGAGAAAATTTTTGCTGTTTCACCGTACTCGACCAGATCACCCATATGAAAAAAAGCAGTTTTCTGTGAAATCCGGGCGGCTTGCGCCATAGAGTGCGTGACGATCACAATGCAGTAGTTTTCTTTTAATTCATCAATAAGGACTTCGAGTTTCGCTGTTGCAATGGGGTCAAGTGCGGAAGCAGGCTCGTCCATCAGGATGACTTCCGGATCGACGGCAATCGCCCGGGCGATCACGAGACGTTGCTGTTGTCCTCCTGAAAGCCCAGTGCCCGGATCATCCAATCTGTCTTTTACTTCCTCCCACAAGCCGCCTTTTCTGAGGCTGGTTTCAACAATACCGTCCAGCTCAACGCGAGTTTCGGCAAGACCATGAATACGAGGACCATAGGCGACATTATCATAAATCGATTTGGGGAATGGGTTCGGTTTCTGAAACACCATGCCAACGCGTGCACGCAGGAGAACCGGATCGATGTCATTGCTGTAAATGTCCTGACCGTCCATCAGAACTTCACCGCTGACGCGCGCGCCGGTGATCGTATCATTCATTCGATTAAAGACGCGCAGAAAAGACGATTTTCCGCATCCCGACGGCCCGATCAGCGCGGTCACACCATTGTCTTGTATATTCATGTCTATGCCGTGCAATGCTTCCAGCGATCCATAGTGCACCCGAACATCACGACAGGTGAATTTTGCGTTGTCGAACTCAGTTTCTGTAGTCACGTTCACTTGGCCCATCAATTCCAACTCTGGCGTTAGAGCTCTGTACGATACTTTGTTCGTACTTGTAAGGAGTTGCGTCATGCCTACCACCTTTTCTCCAATCTGGAACGCAGAAAGATTGCTATGCCGTTCATGGTGATAAGAACGGTAAGTAGAACAAGTATTGCCGCTGACGTGCGTTCCGCCCAGGCCCGCTCCGGGCTATCTGACCACAAGAAGATTTGTACCGGGAGAGCTGCTGCAGGATCGGTAACACTGGTCGGAATCTCGGTCACAAAAGCGACCATGCCGATCATCAGAAGCGGAGCGGTCTCTCCCAATGCTTGCGCCATGCCGATGATCGACCCGGTTAGAATACCGGGAGCCGCAAGAGGCAGTTTGTGGTGAAATACCGCTTGAATGTGAGACGCGCCGACACTGAGCGCACCATCACGGATAGAGGGCGAGACGGCGCGGAGGGCAGACCTCGTTGCAATGATAATTGTCGGAAACGTCATTAAGGCAAGGACCATCCCACCGACGAGAGGTGCCGAGCGCGGCAGCCCCATGAAATTCAAGAACACAGCAAGGCCGAGCAGCCCAAACACAATTGACGGCACCGCTGCCAGATTGTTGATGTTGATTTCGATGAAGTCAGTGAATTTGTTCTTCGGGGCGAACTCGTCGAGATAGACTGCGGCCCCAACACCGATGGGGAAGGCTAGCGCGAATGCAACGAGAAGTGCCATGGCGGAACCGGCAAGGGCGCTGGCGATACCGGCCAGTTCCGGATCACGGCTGTCGGTCCCGGTAAAGAAGATCACGTTGAAGCGGGCCTTGATCTCACCATTTGCGACCAGTTCGTCGACCCAACCAATCTGCTGGTCAGAAACTTTTCGCCGCTGTTCAGGCACATCGCGTAGGATATTGCCTTTCAAAAGCTGGTCCACATCGTCCGAAGTAGGCACAACAATCGTCAGGGTCTGGCCAACGAGATCAGGATTTTTATAGACCATTTGCCGGACGTGGTTGGTCGCGCCGGATGCTGAGACAACCCGGAACAGGTCGCGCTTGCCTTTGCGATCCGAGACATCCGGGAACCGCGTGTACAGAGCTTCCTGGATGATTCTGCGGTAGTTCGCTTGCCTTAGAGCATCCGGGTCACGGGCATTGGTTGGGTCAAGCGTAGTCTCTTCCAAAACAACTGTCATGGTAATCGAGTGCTGATAAAATGCTTTGTACCCGGTGCCGATCACCGATACCAACAACCAAGCAAGAGCCGTCATCGCGAGAATAATTGCGACGATACCAAAGAATTTAAACCGGATTTCTTTGGCTTTGCGCTTTTTGAGACGCTTTAGAGCACGGTCAGATTGATGTATTGATTGGGAGGGTTGATTAGCCATCTTACTCATACCTCTCCCGGTATTTACGCACTACAAGAAGGGCGATCACATTGAGGACTAGCGTAATCACAAACAACACCAACCCAAGCGCAAACGCCGCCAGGGTCTTGGGACTGTCAAATTCCTGATCCCCGGTCAGAAGGGCAACAATCTGCACAGTGACGGTTGTAACGGCTTCGAACGGATTACCGGTGAGGTTTGCGGCGCGTCCGGCAGCCATGACGACAATCATGGTCTCGCCGATTGCCCGGCTTACCGCCAGAAGAAGCGCACCAATGATTCCGGGAAGCGCACCGGCAAAAACCACCTTCGTCATGGTTTCGGATTTTGTCGCGCCCAGTGCGTAGGACCCGTCGCGCAATGTCTGCGGCACGGCATTGATAACATCATCTGACAACGACGAAATAAATGGGATTATCATGATCCCCATAACAGATCCGGCTGCGATGGCGCTTTGTGTCGGGACGGCAAAACCCAGCGATTCGGCAAAGGCTCGCACCGTTGGGCCGACAGTCAAAAGGGCAAAAAAGCCGTAAACAACTGTTGGCACACCTGCGAGAATTTCGATTGCAGGTTTTACAATACCGCGCGTCCGCTTGGTTGCGTATTCAGACAGATAGATCGCAATCATCAGACCGATTGGTGCCGCCACAAAAATCGCGACTGCCATCACCAGAAATGTACCGGCGAAAATTGGAATGGCGCCAAACGAACCAGACTGACCTGCCTGGTCTTCGCGCAGAGCGGTTTGCGGAGACCATTGCAGGCCTGTGAGGAATTCGAATATCGACACTTGTTCGAAGAAGCGAAGGCTCTCAAACAACAAGGAGAGGACAATCCCCAAAGTGGTCAGCACGGCAATAACGGAGCACAGGAGCAGAGCACTGTTGATGAAGAATTCGACATAACGGCGGGCCCGAAAGTCCGATCGGATGAGCCGCGTGTTCATCAGCGTCACCGCAACAGCGGACAGCGCAATCGCCATTGCAACAAGGTGGGGTGGAATCGCAGCACCATCTCCGGGTTGGGCGTTGACAAACATTCCAGCGGCAAAAATGACCAGGGCAGTAAAAGCCGCTGACCCTCCGAGGAACAATCCGTGATAGTTGGGTTGAGAGTGAAACCGCTTGCCTGTGCCGTTTCCGGTGAAAACTGCGAGCCTTTTGCGTGCCACACGCCGGCCATAAAAATAGGCAAGTGCTGTGACAATCGCGATCAGCGCGATGATGGACGCTGTATAGTTACCCACGCATTTACCCCGTCGTTGAAACACGACGCAGGACGGCCCGAAAGCCGCCCTGCCTTGTTTACGCTACTTACACTACAGTTTCGTATCCCGATTGGAACAATCGTTACTGCTGATACGCGTTCAGATTTTCCACATCGCTTCTGTATTTGGCTCTCTCTGCATCAGGCAGAGGAACAAGGCCAATTTCTTCCAGATAGCCGCCGGGACCCCAAGCTTCGTCAGACGTGAATTCAAGAGCATATGCTTTCAACCCTTCCTTCACGCTCACATGGGCTTTCTTAATATAAAAAAACAGCGAGCGGGAGATCGAGTAGTCACCGGCTGCGATATTCTCGAAGGTTGGTTCATTGCCGTCAATACTGGCACCTTTGATTTTGTCGGCATTTTGATCAAGGAATGAGAAACCGAATATGCCAACCGCTGTTGGTGTGTTGACCAGGGTCTGGACAATCGCGTTGTCATTTTCGCCAGAGTCAATCCATTTGCCGTCCTCCCGCAATGTGTGAGCAATGCGCTGAAACGCTTTTTTGTTTTCACCACGCAGGGTAGCGAGGCACTCGACTTTCTTCGCACCGCCTTCCATCGCTACTTCGACGAACGCATCGCGCGTGCCTGATGTTGGGGGTGGGCCGTAAGCTTCGATTGTGCTGTCCGGCAGGGACGCATCAATCTCTGACCAACTATTGTACGGGTTCAACTGCAGGGTACAGTCGGTATCGCTCACCGGTACCTCTTTCGCGAAGGCCATATAAACCTGCTTCAGGGTCAAGTCGACAGGTGTCGCATCCAAAGCGTTAGCGAGCACGATACCGTCAAAGCCGATTTTGACTTCTATGATATCTGTGACGCCACTCTCTCCACACTTATCGAATTCGCTTTTCTTTTGACGGCGGGACGAGTTTGTAATGTCAGGGTGTTCCGTGCCAATACCTTCACAGAAAAGCTTATGTCCACCACCGGAGCCCGTGGATTCGACGACAACATCATACCCGGTCTTGTTTTTGAATTCCTGCGCCACTTTCGTGGAGAATGGGTAAACCGTGGACGAGCCCACAATGCGAATCTCATCGCCGCTGGCGGCTTCGACTGAGGGGACAGGTGCAGTTACCTGTTCTGATCCGCAGCCTAGCGCTAGAGCAGCGCCAAAAAATGCCGCCACTGCTGATCTTGTTTTCATGATAGATTTCCTTTCAAACTTAATTAATCGCTGCCGAAAAAGTTCCTGCCGAAAGCATCGGCAGGAAAAGTCGGGCGGGCTTAAAAATCAAACTGTGCTCTGAATATGACACCACTCACACTTTCAGTTGGTGTTCCTGCCGTAACGAGAGCGGCAAAACTACTGTCAAGGCCAGAGGTACTAGTCCCAATGTCTGCATCAACATTGAAATAGTTGAGGCCAAGTCGCGTGTATTTGGTTGGCCACCAATCTGCGCCAAGAACAAAAGAATTGTATTCGCCGCCATTCACAACAGAATCACTGAGGCTGATCGTGTCATAGCGAGCAACAAACGAGACTGCGCCATTGCCGCCTGTATTTACCGGATTGTCGACTTTAGGCCGGTTAAACTTTCCATTTTTGTAGGCTTTTTTGCCTCCAAAGAACGCCCCGGCTTCAACATAAGCGCCATCGAAATCCGGATCGCTTGTGCACGCGCCGCCAGCTATCGCAGCCTCACTGCAGCTCGCGTTAGTCACACCATATTCACCGGCAATCCAGGTGTTGCCAAAAATACCGGCAGCTTCAACGCCGTAAAAGTTGTCAGAGTCAGCAATACGTCCTGTGCTGATAATCCGACCAGGAAAGTGTGTAACCGGTCGTTGCCGGTAGCGTATGTCACTTTGAGTATCACCATTTTCCCGATGCCTGACCGACGCGCCGAGGTGAACGAGCGCCTCAACGGTATTAACCGGCGTGTAAGTACCGCGCGCTGCCAGGGCATAGCCTTCTTCCCGGCTGGTGGCATCAAGGTTCTCTCCAAAAACACCGGCAGTAAACGTGTGATTGTCACCAGATGTGCTGACGCTGACGCCGACACGGCGGTTGAACTCGAAAGCGTCAGTGAAGGCAGCGCGTTCAAGCACCGAGATGAACCGCGACGAAGTTTGTTCGTCAAGAGAGTTGGCTGTTTTGTGCTGACCGAGCTTGACGGACCAGTCACTGCCTTCAGGCGTCCACTGCAGATAAGCGTCTTCGACGTTCACTTCATTGCCGCTGTCCGTGTTCAATTCGACCTTATATTTGATCGTCGAGCCCATTTTTCCGGAAACGCCGAGGCGTAAACGGCGCAATTCGCTGCCATTGAATTCGACATCTGTATTGTCTGCCTCTGAGATCGCGTAATCTATTTGCACCCGACCCCCAACTTTAAACTCCCAGCCATCACCCCTGAATGTCGGTGCAGCTCCCGATTTTGATATCTTGCCGGCTGATTCGTCCGCAACAGCTGTGCCCGCAGATGCCGCGGTAATAGCCACAATAGAAACTACAATATTGCCCTTCAGAGACATCTGTTACCCTTTGAATTTACAACACCAAGACAGCTATTGTTGCTGCAACTACTCGATGGCGCAGTTTTGTGACAAAACCTCAAAACGACTATGACAGTTTTGCAAAAACAACAAAAGTTAGCTCAATTGACCAGTGGAATGAGCACAAGGTGCTCCTGGGCGCCGGATTTGATATGCAAGAGCGCTTTTCCGGTTAAAGGATCGCGGGGAAACGAGGATCGTCATGGCTTCCCGGACCTTTGTTACCGGGATAGAGCCAAGTATAATCTCGGGGTTAAGCGGCAGCGGATCGCTTGTGCTTGAGGTCGTGTCGGAGGCCGCGGTTGAGTGCTTCCAATAACACCTCTGTCGTCGCGGGCTTGGCGAGATAGTCAGCCATCCCGGCGGCCAGGACTTCTTCCTGAGCACCTTTTGCCCTTCAGGCGAGGTAACTGTTGCAAGCTCACCTGGTTCGCGGGTTGAAAACTTATGGTCACTTCAAGTGATCCGTCTTCGGCATAAAGCGGTTGTGGGATTGAAACGCGGACGAGATCAGCTTTGTTGAAGACTTGTTGTTTCGATGCCGCCATCTGAGACAGAGAGCAATGACATTGTTGTTGAAAAGGAAAGGGGTAAGTCCTGTGAAAAAGCCGTTAACCTTGGTTTTAGGCTCCAAGCTCTTCGCGTTTCATCTCAAGCTCAAGCCAGTGCTCTTCTTTTTGGAGAAGATTTGCTTCCGCTTTTTTAAGGAGTGTCGCCGTGTTGTTGAAACTCTCTGGATCGCGGGCAAATAAATTGGGGTCAGCCATTTTCGCCTGAAACGCTGCGATATCTTTCTGGAGTTGGTCAATTTCACTCGGGAGGGTCTCAAGTGCGTATTTTTCCTTATAGGACAGTTTGGCACTCGTAGTTTTCGGCGCCGGTTTTAATTTAGGGTTGTCACGGCGTGTCGTGGACGAAGTTAGTGTTTGCGCAATAGTAGCTCGTTCCATCACCATATCCGCATACCCACCGGCGTATTCCCGCCAAATGCCAACACCTTCTGGGATGATTGTCGAAGTTACTGTGCGATCGAGAAAATCGCGGTCATGGCTGACTAGTAGTACGGTGCCGGTGTACGCCGCTAACATTTCCTGCAGAAGATCGAGGGTTTCAAGATCAAGATCGTTGGTCGGTTCGTCAAGAACGAGGAGATTGGACGGTCTTGCGAGCGCAATCGCCAGGGTAAGGCGGCCTTTCTCACCGCCGGACAGTGCTGAGATTGGTGAGCGCATTTGCTCTGGTACGAACAGGAATTCTTTCAGATAGCTCATGACATGGCGCATCTGTCCACCAACGGAGACCATGTCACCGCGACCACCAGTAAGTGCATCCATTAGCCGGGTCTCAGGTTTCAGAGTTTCCCGGCGTTGGTCAAGTGAGACAATGTCGAGATGGGTGCCAGAGCGGACTGAGCCTGAGTCCGGCGTGATCTCACCCATCAGGATCTTGAGCAAGGTTGTTTTGCCTGTGCCGTTAGGGCCGGTCACGCCGATCCGGTCACCTCGATTGATCTTGATGCTGAAATCCTTAATGAGCTGGTTGTCGTTGTAAGACTTTGCGATGTTGACGGCTTCGATTACGAGCTTGCCGGATTGCCCGCTCTGAGTAGGTTCGAGCTTAACTTTGCCGGGTGTTTTCAGCGCCTCGCGGCGGTTTATCCGCAGGCCTTCCAATTCTTTCAGACGGCGGACATTGCGTTTGCGCCGAGCGGTCACGCCATAGGTGATCCAGTGTTCTTCGCGGACGATCTTGCGGTCGAGTTTGTGGCGTTCCAGATCTTCCTGCTCGAGAACGGTGTCGCGCCAGGTTTCAAATGCGGCGAAACCGTCATTTAATACCCTGGTTACACCGCGATCGAGCCAGACAGTGCGGCGGGTCGTGTTCTCGAGGAAACGACGGTCGTGGCTGATCACCACAAGAGCCGACTTCAGGCCGGCAAGTTCCGCCTCCAGCCACTCTATGATCGGCAAGTCGAGGTGATTGGTCGGTTCGTCCAAGATCAAAATATCGGGCGCTGGTGCCAGGACTTGCGCAAGGGCAGCACGGCGGGCTTCACCTCCGGAGAGGTGGGAGGGTTGTTCTTCGCCGGTTAGGCCCAATGCATGAAGCATCAATGTAACCCTGTACGGATCATCGCCCGGCGCTATGCCCGCTTTTGCGTATTCTCTGGTCGTGGCGAAACCGGTAAAATCTGGGTCCTGCTCGAGGTATCTGACGGTGACATCGGGCCTGGTCACGCGTTCACCTTTGTCGGGTTCCACAAAACCAGCCGCAATTTTCACCAGGGTCGACTTGCCGGAGCCATTGCGTCCCACCAGACACAACCGGTCGCGCTCACGGATCATCATGTCCGCGCCGATAAGCAGGGGCGTGCCACCGAAGCTTAGATGAATGTTTTGCAATGTGAGAAGGGGCGGCGCCATTTTGTACCACTTTGAAAAGAACCTGCCTAACCAGGCTCCGATGAAGTTTCAAATGTCAAATTCATACGAATGTCAACGATGTGACCTTGCTATTGTCTCACAAAATAACCACATTCAGCTCGCAGACTTAAAGACGATCTGCGAAATGGAGACACAGATGACCCCGGAAGAACGGCGCCTGTGGGCTCTCTCAAGCGCCCATAGCGCAAAAAGAAGAAAAGCAAAGTCAGAAGGAGCCATGTTCGATTTTTTGGGAATTGCGTTTATTGTAGCAATATTGTTGATTATTCTGTTCGTCGCACTGGCTGGCCAGTCGGTTTAACGATTTTTCTCGATGGTTCAGATCAGGAAATGTCGAGTTGATGGGCTGCTTCCGGTAGATCTTCACCGAAAGCACGCTGATAGAACTCGGCTACGGTGGGCCGCTCTAACTCGTCGCACTTGTTGAGGAACGTGACCCGAAAGGCGTGGCCGAGATTCAGGAAAATTTCCGCATTTTGCGCCCAAGTGATAACGGTCCGTGGGCTCATGACCGTAGAGATGTCACCGTTCATAAAGGCGTTGCGCGTCATATCCGCAACTTTCACCATCGCGTCGAGTTGTGCGAGGCCCGCCTTGTTGTCGTAGGACGGCAACTTGGCAAGCACGATTGCCACCTCTTCGTCGTGATGCAAATAATTCAGTGTCGTGACGATAGACCAGCGATCCATCTGACCTTGATTAAGTTGCTGGGTGCCATGATAAAGACCGGTTGTGTCGCCCAGGCCGACAGTGTTGGTCGTTGAAAATAATCTGAACCAGGGGTTTGGGGTCAGCACTTTGTTCTGGTCGAGCAATGTCAGTCGGCCTTCTGATTCGAGAACCCGCTGAATAACGAACATCACATCTGGCCTGCCTGCATCATACTCATCGAAGGCCAGCGCCACTGGTCGCTGAAAGGCCCAGGGTAACATGCCTTCACGGAAGGCTGTGATCTGTTTGCCGTCCTCAATCACAATTGCGTCTTTGCCAATCAGATCGATCCTACTTACATGGCTGTCGAGATTGACGCGGATACAGGGCCAGTTAAGCCGGGCCGCAACCTGTTCAATGTGTGTCGACTTGCCGGTGCCGTGATAGCCCTGGACCATTACACGCCGATTGTGCGCAAAACCCGCCAATATCGCCAATGTAGTCTCGGGGTCGAAGCGATAAGTCGAATCAACGGCCGGAACATATTCGTTCGCTTTTGAAAACGCAGGCACTTTCATGTCAATTGATACGCCGAACACCTCTTTGGCGGAGATGCTTTTGTCCGGTGCTTCGGCAAAATGCGTATCTGTCTTCAGATTACTCATGGAAAGGCGGCTCCGGTGATTTTTGCGGACAATCCCCGAATTGCCATCGGCAGGCAAGAAAGGATTGCACTTTTAGGGAAGATTCAGTGCCCCTCAGCAATAGCCAGCTTTTTTCAGAATCTGGTGTGCTTTGATCACTTCTTGCAACTGTTCTTCAGCGCCGCGATCACCGGCATTGGAATCAGGGTGAAACCTTTTGACCAGTTCCGCATAGCGTTTACGGATATCGTTTTCGGGCGCGTTGGCCGGCAGGTTGAGCGTTTTGAACGCCTGCACTTGCAGTTTGGTGAGTTTGCGTCCTTCGCGGAAGACCCCATCCATATTTTTCCGTGCCAATGGGCTCTGGGCAAATATACCGATATTCTCGTCAATCACCGCCGCGTCATCGGCTGATGCGCGCGAAGCGGCGGCCGCGCGTCCGTTTTTAGACATTTGCCATGTTGGACGACCGCCATATCGTTGCGCCTCACGGAATTTCTGAGCCTCTTCATCCGACATGGCATCGAAAAAGTTCCAGTTCTTGTTGTGCTCGCGGGCGTGTTGCGGACAAAACCAGTAAAACTCATTCATTTGTTGTGGCGATTTAGGTGCGCGCGCTTCAGCTACAGCTTGACAGTCAGGGGCATCACATTTGCGCGGCTCCTGTTTGACCCATTTCTTGGCTGCTGTTCTGCCACCTTTCGACTGTTTGACGCGAATATCGAACCCATGGCGGGGCTTATATGGAAAATCGTCTGACATAAGACTCATTATGGGGTGTTCGGTACGCCGATACAATCTTGACAGAAAGCTCATTGTTGGGCTTTGTCACGGGTTTTGGATTTCTGAATAGAAAGTTGTGCATATTTCATCGTCTATGCGGCGGGGTGCTCATTGTGCTAAGCTCCGCTGATTGATAACGGGAGAGATAGATGTATGCAGTTAAGCTGACCGAGTCACTTTTTCAATCGATCGGGGATGATGATATCCGGGAGGTTACTGTCGGCGGGCTTCTACAGGAGATGGCCGTCAAGATGCCCGACAGGGTCGCCCTGAAAGAACTCGATTTTGACGGTGAATTTGGCCGTATCTGGACTTATGCTGAACTTTACGCAGATAGCGAAAAGCTTGCGCTTATTCTAGCTGGACGCCACGCAGCCGGTAGCCGTATTGCCGTGTGGGCACCAAATTTGCCCGAGTGGGTGTTGCTTGAATTCGCTGCCGCAATGGCCGGGCTAACTCTTGTAACAGTTAATCCATCATATCAGGCTCGTGAGTTGAAATATGTGCTTGAGCAATCGCGCGCCGATGCGATCTATCTGGTCGAAGATTTCCGCGGCAATCCAATGGGTGAGATTGCCCGGCGTGTGTGCGATGAGATGCCCACTATCAAACACTGCATTTTTCTGACTAATCCGAACGAACTATATGCGGGCGCGCCTGCAGACAAATTACCGGATGTTGGTCCACGCGATATTGCCCAGATCCAATATACGTCCGGGACCACGGGCTTTCCCAAAGGCGCCCTACTTCATCATCACGGCCTTGTGCAAAATGCAAAGGATACCGGTGTTCGTATTGAAACGCAGGCCGGAGATACCGTTCTGCACAATATGCCATTGTTTCACACGACGGGATGCGCGGTCGTGCTGCTCGGCAGCATCAGCGTCGGATGCACCTTGCTTTTGGCGCCTGTTTTTGATCCCGTGATGATCGCCAGAGTGATTGCGCGTGAAAGGGTGACGCATTTCATGGGTGTACCGACGATGATTGTGGCGATCATCGAGGAAGTCAAAAAATCCGGTGCCGATACATCTTCGCTCAAGGCCGTGTTTTCCGGTGGGGCAATGGTGTCGCCAGAGCTTGCTCGTGAATCAAAAGAAATCCTCGGCCAGTATGTGCAGATTGTTTACGGCCAGACTGAAAGCTCACCAGTGATTACCGGGTGTTGGCGTGATGATACGCTGGAAGACCTCACTCAAACTATCGGGCAACCGCTGCCACATATGGAAGTTTCAATCCGTGATGCCAAAGACAACGTTGTTGTACCGGTTGGAGAACAGGGAGAGATTTGTGCACGCGGGTATTTGGTTATGCACGGCTATAACGACAATCCCGAAGCAACTGCAGCTGCGATTGACAAGGATGGCTGGCTGCACACTGGTGATCTCGGGACCATGGACGCCCGTGGATATTTGAAAATTACTGGAAGGGTGAAAGAGATGATCATTCGGGGTGGTGAGAACATTTTTCCAGCTGAGATCGAAAACGCGATGACAGAGCATCCGGAAGTTGCTGAAGTCGCCGTTATTGGGGTGCCTGACGACAAATGGGGCGAGCAGGTTGCTTGCTTCATGCGGGCAGCTGGGGGTGTGACCCCCGCGCCCGAAGAACTAAAGGCGTTTATCCGTGAAAGACTGTCGCCCCAGAAAACGCCTACTTTTTGGATTTGGGTTGAAGAATGGCCGCTTACAGGATCAGGCAAAATTCAAAAATTCAAACTTGCAAAGCAGTTTGTGAGTGAGCAGCTGCAAAATACCGCATAAGGATTGCCATGTCTGTTGCCGATACAATTCACAGCAAGCTAAGTGAAGCGCTTGCACCGGCTGAACTTGAAGTTATAGATCAGTCATACCTCCACAAGGGACATGCCGGGGCGCCCGACGGGGGAGAATCCCATTTCAAACTGCGTGTCGTTTCTATGGCGTTTGATGGCAAGTCTCGACTGGAACGACAGCGGATGGTCAATCAGATATTGGCTGAAGAGCTGGCCGGACCAGTCCATGCATTGTCGATGGATCTGGCGGTATCGGCCTGACGCCCCAACAATCGTATTTTTTTGGACAGCGAGTTTTAGCAGAAGATTGTTCAAATAAGTCAACAGTCGCAATCTTATTCTTCTGTTCAATAATCGCTATTACCCGGCCTGAAAGTCTGGCGGTGCGTGCAGTATTGGGGTACACTGGTTACGCGACGATGTCGCGCAAGTTCAGCGTACCAATCTAATACTATGGGCCTCTGGTGCGTGCCAACCTTGTGTGACAGTGCAATCTGATGACCGTTGGGAGAGGGTCAAAACCAAAACACATTCCTGGGAGAGAGTACATGCCTTTCGATAGCCTCGATAACGATGAACAAGATACCGGTGTTCTGACCTATGATGGATTATTTGGATCCGATGGTTTCACTTTTGATCTTCATGGTGGTGATGATGACGGTCACAGCCACGGGAGCTTGCCATCTTTTTCTGGCGTTTTGAACGGTGGTGGTATCTCGGTCACCGGCGGTATTAATGCCATAACAGCTGATCTGCTGAGTCAGGCGGTCGGAACGCTTTCTGACGGGGTTCAGAATGCCCTAGATTTTACATTGAACATTGTTGATCTCACGGGTGAAGCTACGCAGGATGTGCTGGATCTTTTCGACACAATCGCTAGCCAGGCGCTCAATACCTGGGGTCATTTTATCGACGCTGCCGAAGGAGCGAGCCTGGAAGTTACGGTGAATGTGGGCGGCACCAATGCGGTGGCCTCAGCTGGTCCGGGTACTTTCGCAATTTCAGATTTCTTTGATCTGAATGGCAATGGAGAGCTCGATAACGGTGACTTCCTGCTGATCGAAGCAGGCAGCCTCTTTGAGCTGCGGACTGGCATTGATGTAAACGGTGCCGGTACGGATATTGTCATCAACGTTAATCCTGATCTGATCAACAGTGGTGCGTTTTTCTTTGATCCGGAGCTGGATGATGCCGTGCCGCCGGGTCAGTTCGATTTCTTTTCCGTCTTGCTGCACGAAATCGGTCACGGGCTTGGCTTCCTCGGGATCAGGGACACGGATGCACCGTTTGACCTGCCACTTTTTGACCTGGCGAATATTGGGCTTCAAGGAATAGTGACAATCGGGACGCCATTCGATCTTCTCATCGGCCTTAATTCACTGGGCAATCCGGCCTTCTTTGGATCTCAATCCGTCGCGACATACGGCGACGGTGTCCCACTGGAATTCCAGACTGGCTCGCCGGGTTCTGATCTGTCGCATTTCCTTGGTACGGCTGGCGGGCCTGTACCCGTGGATACGGCGCTTACATTGTTGAACCCTTTCGTCATTCCGGGCGACCGGGTCGATATCGGTCAACTCGAACTTGCACTGCTTGCAGATATCGGGCTGCCAATTATCAATTTTGATGATGCACCTTTTATCAACACGTTTGATCCGTTACCGCCTGAAGTCGTTCCGACTGCATTTTTTGGGGGAGTTGGTAGTGTTCAAGACGGCGTGCTGACATTCTCAATCAATCTGACCGCGCAACCGCCATTCTTGTTTATCGCATCATCTGTGGGTCTCGGTATAGGTCTGACCGGCGGCGAGGTGACCACCCGGGTGCTGTACGAGGGTGACGAAACTGAGGCGGTGTTTGGTGTTACGCTTGACGATGTCTTTGGCGTTGATACTACGACATTTGTCGGCGAACTCGCAGGCTCGCTCGACATCCGCTTGTTCAATCCGGCCCAGGCCAATTTGGATGATGGCGCGCGCGAAGAAAACACGAGCGTGCCACTTGCCTTCTTTGGTGGTGATGACGGGAATGACCGTCTAAATGGTGGCAATGGCATTGATTTGATCTTTGGTCGTGGTGGCAATGATCGCCTGAATGGCGGTGACGGCGATGATTTCATAGATGGAGGCGCCGGCAACGACCGGATCAACGGTCAAGGCGGTGATGACATGCTATCCGGCGGTGGCGGAAACGACCGTGTGATCGACCGTGATGGCAATAATGAAGTTGACGCTGGTGCCGGCAATGACCGCGTAAATACCGGCGACGGTGACGACCTGATCTTTGGCGGTGACGGCAATGATCGCATCAATGCAGGTGACGGCGACAACGGCGTTGATGCAGGCGCCGGGAATGACCGGGTTACCAGCGGAGACGGAAGCGATGTCATCCTCAGTGGCGACGGAGACGACCGCGTTCACTCTGGTGCCGGGAGTGATCTTGTTCTTGGCGGCGGCGGCAATGACCGGCTTTTTGGTCAGGATGGGGATGATGTAATTAGCGGTGGTGCTGGTAATGATCGCATTTTCGGCGGTGAGGGTGCTGATATCTTTGTGTTTGGGCCAGGGTCTGAGCACGATGATGTGCGCGACTTCGATACTGAACAAGGTGATCAGGTTGATCTAACCGGCTTCGGTGAAAGCTTTGACTCGTTTGACGAGATCCTGGCTGCCGCGAGCCAGAACGGTCAGCACACTGTGTTTAATTTCGGCGATGGCGACATCCTGACCTTGCGGTCAACACAGCTATCCAGCCTGACCGAAGACGACTTCGTCGGTTTGGTAATCGGCGTTTAGACAATTTTACTCCATTCCGCCCACGGGAGGGATGGAGCACTATAACACAAATTGTTAATCAGGGTGCGGTGTTTAAACGCTGCCGTGGCAATGCTTGAACTTTTTGCCCGAGCCACACGGGCAGGGGGCATTTCGAGGGACGCGGCCCCATGTCGCCGGATCATTCGGGTTCACCTGAGCTGCTGCCTGCCTTGCCTGCAGTGTGGCAACGCCGGCAGAGCGGCCATAACCGCCGCCAAATCCACGAGGGGCATCCGGTCCGCCGTGGCCCGCGTCATTTTCACCCGTCGTTGCGTCAATATGTGATTCTTGAAGCCGGGACTGATCTAGTTGGCGTTTAGCGGCGAGCTCTCGCAGCATTCGCTCCGCCTCGCTCGATTCCGCTTGAAGCTGAATGTGCATCAGATTGCTGACAACATCGCGGCGCAGGCCATCAATGAGGTTTTCAAACAGCGCAAAGCTTTCTGTCTTGAATTCGTTCAGCGGATCCCGCTGGCCCATGCCCCGCAAACCGATGATCGACCGCAGATGGTCAATCATCTGGATATGTTCACGCCAATTCCGATCGAGCGTTTCGAGCAAGACGCGTTTTTCGACGCGGCGAACGAAATTGTCCGGATCTCGCATTTCGTATAGGCGCGCTTTACTGTTGAGGTCGACGGCCCGTTCAGCAGCGTAAGCGTCGGTGAGTTCGGTCAGCCGATCGATGATCTCTGTATCGGCGACGCCTTCTTCAGCCGCCCAGTCTTTGACAGGGAAGGTTTTACCAAAAATTTCCGTCACCTCGGTGTCCAGTCCATCAATATCCCAGCGCTCTACATAGGATTTTGGCGGAATGTGTTTGGCCACGATATCGTCGACGAGCTGGTGGCGCATGTCTTTTATGATATCATCGACCGTTTCGGCTGACATGAAATCGATGCGCTCTTCAAAAATAGTCTTTCGCTGATCGTTGATTACATCATCATATTTGAGGACGTTTTTACGGATGTCGAAGTTGCGTTGCTCGATTTTGCGTTGGGCGTTCTCGACCGCTTTGGTGAACCAAGGATGCTCGATGGATTCGTCTTCCTTGATCCCGAATCGCTTAAGCATGGTTTCCATGCCGCTCCCGAATATACGCATTAGGTCATCTTGCAAGGACAAGAAAAATTTTGTCGTACCAGGGTCACCCTGCCGACCGGAGCGACCGCGCAACTGGTTGTCGATGCGGCGGCTTTCATGGCGCTCGGTCGCCAGCACATAAAGCCCGCCGGCCGCGAGCGCTTGCAGTTTTAGCTCCGCAGCTTTTTTTTCAATTTCACTACGCTTACTGGCGATGGTCTCTTCATCGTCACCTTCTTCCAGCTGATTTATCAAGGCCATATCGACCGACCCGCCGAGCTGAATATCGGTGCCGCGACCGGCCATATTCGTGGCGATGGTTACCGCTCCCGGGACACCGGCCTCCGCGATAATCTCGGCTTCTTGTTCGTGAAATCGGGCGTTAAGGACGCTGTGCGGAATCGGCTCTTTACGCTTGGCGAGCTCCTCAAAGAGGCTTATCTGCCGCCTGATTTCGCCAATTTGCTCATCATGTTTGCCGGCCTTCAAATCAGCGAGGTATTTTTCAGTGTCTTTTGCAACAGCACGGAAAAAATCTTTTGATTTCAGCATGTTGGAGATAAGTTCTGATTTTTCGATTGAAGCCGTACCGACCAGTACTGGCTGACCACGTTCGTGGCAGTCGGCAATCTGGCGGGCGATTGCCTTATATTTTTCATCAACGCTGATATAAAGTTCGTCGTCCAGATCTTCTCGGGCGATTGGCATATTTGTTGGAATTTCGAGCACATTCAATTTGTAGATATCGGCAAATTCAGACTCTTCAGTCACTGCGGTGCCGGTCATGCCGGAAAGTTTTTCGTAGAGCCTAAAATAGTTCTGGAACGTGATCGACGACAAAGTGACGTTTTCCGGTTGAATGTCAGTGCCTTCCTTGGCCTCAACGGCCTGATGCTGACCGTCTGACCAGCGGCGGCCATCCATCATCCGCCCGGTAAACTCATCAATAATGACGACTTTTCCGTCTTTGACGATGTAATCCTTGTCCCGGTTGAACATTTTGTGCGCTTTCAGCGCATTCTGGACATGATGAACAACGGATACATTCTCGGCTTCGTAAAGAGTTTCTCCCTTGAGAAGATCTGCTTCTAATAGCAACTGCTCGATATGCTCGTTGCCGGCTTCGGTAAGGGAAACCTGACGCTGCTTTTCGTCGAGTTCGAAGTCATCTTCGGTAAGCTGCGGAATAAATTTGTCAATCGTGATGTAGAGTTCCGACTTGTCGTCGGTCGGGCCTGAAATAATCAAGGGCGTGCGAGCCTCGTCAATCAGGATTGAATCGACTTCGTCGACGATCGCGTAATGATGGCCGCGCTGAACCATTTCTTCCAGCGACCCCTTCATATTATCGCGCAGATAGTCAAACCCGAGCTCATTGTTGGTCGCGTAGGTCACGTCAGCCGCATAAGCCTGACGGCGTTGTTCGTCGGTCAATTCATGAATAATGACGTCAGTTCTCAAGCCCACTTTTTCGAAAACGCGCCCCATCCACTCAGAGTCCCGCTTGGCGAGATAGTCATTCACGGTTACGATATGGACACCGTTGCCCGTCAGGGCATTTAGGTAAGCAGGAAGGGTCGCAACCAGGGTTTTGCCTTCGCCGGTTTTCATTTCTGAGATGTCACCTTGGTGCAGCACCATGCCGCCGACCAACTGTACATCGTAAGGCCTGAGGCCCAGCGCACGTTTTGAAGCCTCGCGTATGGTCGCGAAGGCTTCGACCAGCAGGTCATCCAGGGTTTCGCCGTCCCGATAGCGCTTTTTGAATTCTTCGGTCTTGCCGATCAACTGGGTATCGCTCAGCGCGGCGAAGTCGTCTTCCAGTGCGTTGATTTTTTCGACTGTTTTCGCCATCGGTTTGAGGCGGCGGTCGTTAGATGAACCAAATAATTTTTTTGCGACGTCCAGAAAGGCCATTTTTTATCCTGTCACCGTGGGAGTTATCTCCGCTTCCTCGACTAAACTTAATTTGACGATGAGGTGTGTCCGTTTATTTCCATCAGCTGGAATGCGACACATAAGCAGGGGTCTTGCCGGTGTCAACGAACCGGTCAGTAATGTCCCGGATGTAATCGCGAGCCGCCGCCAAATGAACTCAAGCGCAGGTCCTGATAAAGCTGACGAAAAGCCCGCAATTTGGCGGATTTTTGTATGGAATCTAAAAGTTGTGGCCAAAAGCGCCGTCGTGACCGGAAACGCTGTGTGGAGGAACGCACGCCAGGTCGTCAGCGGGTTCCGCAAATGGGTCAATGCAAAGGACGGCGTGACCATAGTCAGTAGTCTTGGGCTATTGCTCATTGCCAGCGTATTTTGGCTGATCGACACGGTTCGGCTTCATCAGCCAGCGCAACCAATCTCCGAAGATGGGCCTGAATATGTCGATATTACAGAACCGGACCCCTTGCTTGCCACTGTTAGCGGGCTTCAGTTGAGGCTCAGTGATATTGTTGAATATGCCCATCAGGCCGGCAAGCTGCCTGAAAATGAGACACTTACCGTCGGAGAAGTATTCGAACGAGATCTTGTGGTCGAAGCAATCAACCAGTTTTTGCTGGCGCGAGCGGCGACCCGCCAGGGCGCGGTAATGTCCGATCCTGATGTGCGGACAAGGCTAAATACTTCACGCAACAGGATACTTTCTGCGGCTTACTTGCGGGAAGTGATCAGCAGTCAGGCGACAGAACAAAATGCGGTTAGTCTTTATCAAAGCCAGCGTGAGAACATTGCATTCGGGGATGAACTGCGGCTCAGACATATTGTTGTGGCGGAGCGCTCCCTCGCTGTCGACATTCTAAGGGCCCTTAGGGAGGGCGCCGATTTTGAGCAAATCGCCCGCGATATTTCGATCGACAAAGTCGCGGCACAGCGTGATGGCGCGCTTGGATACCTATCATACGCCCAAATGCCGCCCGGCTACCCCAATAGGGCTTATGCGATGCGTGTAGGGGAAGTGAGCGACGTATTCAAATCGGGCTCCCAGTATGTAATTTTGCGCGTTGATGGGCGCCGGCCTGTCAAACCACCAAGTTTTGCGGCCGTCAAGGATGAGATACTTGAATTCTTGAAGCTCCGCGCCATAGAAGACGCCTTGGCGGAATTACGGGTTGATGCTGACATCGTCCTTTATGAACCGGGCACAGCGACCCAAAGCGCAGAGTCAGCCGCCGAACTGCCTGGCGATTAGTGAATTGTTACGATGAATTTTAAGTATTTGGTAAGGATACTGAATAAAATCTAAAATTCAGAAAATTTCACTTTGTTGTTAAAGGGATATTAAACGCGTTGGGCAAGAATGAGGCGGAAAAATGACGAAAATATTGCTGGTGGCAGCGTGCGCACTGGTTGATCGTGATGGGCGTATATTGCTCGCTAGGCGGCCTGAGGGAAAATCAATGGCGGGTCTTTGGGAGTTTCCGGGGGGCAAGATGGAAGTGGGAGAAACGCCGGAAGAAACGATAATACGTGAACTGAGAGAAGAACTGGATATAGAAACTGAAACTGCCTGTTTGGCGCCGCTGACATTCGCGTCGCACGGTTATGACAATTTCCATCTATTGATGCCCTTGTTTGTTTGCCGAAAGTGGGAGGGGATACCAAGGCCAAAGGAGAATCAGGAATTGGTCTGGGTATTGTCGAGAGACTTGGTGCACTACGAACTACCGCCTGCGGATGTCCCTTTGGCGGCACAACTTCGGGATATGTTGTAAGGTGGCAGTACAATCAACCAAGAGGCTGAACATTCCTGAAGAGATTCGTGCTTTTTTTAATGATGAAAGTGGCGCGACTTTTTTGGAGTATACTCTGATTGTCGCGTTGATCAGCCTTGCGATGCTGACGTTTTTTGGAACAACGGCAGACTCGCTAAGCGGTACGATTTCCAGTGTGGCAAGCGATATCGATCCGTCAGCATTTTAGCGTAAAGGAGGCATTATCCATGCAATCTATGAAACCAATTCTCCAAAAATTTGTTGATGATGAAACCGGTGCAACAGCAATAGAATACGCACTGATCGGTGCCTTAATCGGAATTGCAGTCATCACAGCGTTTCAAGCCGTCGCGACATCCATGAGCACCAATTTCTCTGAAATCGCTTCAGAAGTTGACGGCGCCGTTTAGACCACTTTTTACACTACAAAACGGCATGCCGGGCAGGTTGACTTGCCAGCGTATCGTCAAAAAAAGTTGATCGAAATTTACGGAATATATACCGAACTTCGTTTTGATAGAGGTTGCGATGTTGACTGGTGCGGGGTCCAAGCGATCCAGCAACGACAACGCATTGAAGTAATAAGCAAGGTTGATCCGGCGCGCTTTTACAAAGAAGGAGTATGTTTCATGCCAAGGTTTGATTTGATCGTTAAGAAGTTTATCCGCGACGAAAGCGGCGCGACAGCAATTGAGTATTCTTTGATTGCTGCCCTGATCGCGATCGCCATCATCGGTGCATTGCAGGCGGTTGCAACCTCCTTGAGCACAAATTTTTCAGAGATATCTTCTGAACTCGACGGTGCTGTTTAAGCGCCAATTGTCCTCATCTGGTCCATAACAGCCCGTTCCAGCGATGTTTTTGCGGAACCGGGCTTTTGTGGCCGTTGCTGGGTTGGGTGTGGAGCCCAACCCGTCAGGGTGACGATGTCAAAAGTCGCCCGGACACCGCTGCCTGATGGGTCCGGGAACTTTTCTTCATAAATTGACATGGCTAATGTCAAAACGTCGCGCCGCAGGGTACCATGTTTGCGTCCGGTGAGTACATTCGCTTCACCCATGTGACGCAAATCGCTCAGTAATCGAACTGGTTTGCGGTAGGTGATGGGGCAAGTTGTGATGTCTGCGACGGGTAATGTAAATCCGGCCCTTTGCAGCAATCCGCCGAGGTCGCGGATTGCTGCAAACGGAATTACCCTCGGGCTGACGCCGCCGGTAATTTCGCTTTCAGCCTGATAGAGACATGCACGCAACTCGGTGAGCGTATTGCCTCCCGGCAGGCAGGCTATCAGCAGCCCATCGGGCCGCAGGCTTTGTCTGATCAGGTGCAGGACACCAGGCAGATCATTGACCATGTGCAATCCCATTATCGAGACCACAAGGTCGAACGATCGAGGGCCAATAGGAAAGTGTTCCTCATCGAGAACAATTGTGTTGCGAGGCGCAGCATCTGCCCGGAGCTCCCGAAGTGCCGCCTCGAAGAGTGTTTCGACGCCGCATTTTTCTGTCAACGCTGCTTCAAGAAGATGAGCCCCGGGCCCAACGACCAGCGTCTGCGGGAAGCTTCTTGTGACAGATTCCAACCGATCAACTACATCTTCAATGATCATCCCGTGAAGGAAACTATGGTCATCGAAATGCCTGCTGGCACGATTTTGTCTTTGCCTTAGCAAGTGCCGGTCAAATATTTGTGGTATGGACGGCGTCTGGCGATCAAGTGTCATGCGGTCTATATGCCTTTTAAGCGGTGGCTTTACAAACCTAACGAGTGTTTCGGGCGTGAGGGCCTCTTGTGCTTACACCGCGTGGTGATCCTGTGGGGCAATATGGGCAGCTGTACCGGACGCTGGCAATATTTTAATATGGTGGCAGCTTACTGTGGCGACTGCGCCATTCCAAATCCGCCAACCTAGACTTGCTGCGCGCGGCCTCATCTGCGCCAGATGACTTGCACGACGCTCTGATCTCGCCAAATCGCCTGATCGGGCCCGTGCGGCGTTAAGCTATGCTGTGCCGCAGAAATGGAGCGCCCTTGTTCTGATATGGGTTGTTAAGTGCGAAGTAGTTGCAATATAAACGCAATGTTCGAAAAGGAGCTGCCCCACATGGTGCCAGTAGATATCTATACCAAGCCGTTTTGCCCTTACTGTCATCGTGCCCTTGGATTGCTGCAGGAAAAGAATGCGGAGATAAATGAGATCGTTGCGGGGTTTGATGCGCAAAAACGTGATGAGATGATCAAACGCGCAGGTGGTGCCAATACGTTTCCGCAGATTTTTATCGGTGACTATCACGTGGGTGGCTGCGACGAACTTTATATTCTTGAGGCGGAAGGCAAGCTCAACACTCTCCTGCGGGGAGAAGCTGCTTGAAAGCCGCCTGCATCCAGATGCGCTCAGGGCTGTCACGTGGCGCCAATATCAAAGCCGTATCGGAGTTGATTGCTCAGGCTGCTGACAAAGGGGCGGAACTCGTCCTGACGCCCGAAATGACTAACATTGTTGATCGCAAACCGAGACGGCTTTTTGAAAACTTGCCAGAAGAGGGGGCTTTCGAGGAGATCGACGCGTTTGCGGCATTGGCGAAAAAGCATCAAATTCATCTGGTAATCGGCTCCATGGCTGTTGCACTTAACAAGAAATTTGGTGAACGCCGGGCGGCGAACCGAAGTTATTTTTTCAATCCCGCCGGCGTCGTGATCAATACCTACGACAAAATTCACATGTTTGATGTCGATCTGCCAGACGGCGAGAGTTGGAAAGAATCAAGTATTTATGCACCGGGCGAGAAGATAGTATGCACTGAAACGACCGTTGGACGGATTGGCCATTCAATCTGCTATGATGTGAGGTTTCCGGGGCTCTACCGTAAATTGGCGCAGGCAGGAGCAGAAATTATTCTGATACCGGCAGCCTTCACCTACCAGACCGGCAAAGCGCATTGGAAAAGCTTGCTCCGGGCGCGGGCGATCGAAACCGGGTCTTTTGTCATGGCCGCTGCGCAGGGCGGGGAGCACGAGGACGGTCGGCATACCTGGGGACACAGTATGATCATTGATCCGTGGGGGGAGGTGCTGGCTGAGAAAGCCGACACGGAACCAGGGGTAATTGTGGCGGATATCGACCTTGAAAAAGTCAGAGAAGTGCGCCAGCGGATCCCGAACTTGTCCCTTGAATGCGACTTCAAAGTAACCAATATTAAGGCAGTATGATAAAGTATCAGTTGAAATGTGATCAGCACCACGAATTTGAGGGCTGGTTCAGTAACTCCCAGGATTATGATGATCAGGCTGCGCGCGGTCTGCTCGAATGTCCTGGATGTGGATCTTCGACTATTGAGAAAGCGTTGATGTCACCGTCCGTCGCGCGCAGCGGTGCGATTTCTCAATCGTCGGCCAGGGAAGAAAAAGTGGCTGCCTTTAAGCGGGATATCAATGAGGCAGCGCGCAAAGCAAAAGACTATGTCGAAAAAAACTTCGATAATGTCGGCAAGAAATTCCCGGAAGAAGCGCGCCGTATTCATTACGGGGAAACGAGCGAGCGCAAGATCTATGGCGAGGCGACCGCAGTTGAGATCAAAGAGCTGGTGGAAGAGGGCGTTGAAGTTGCGCCCGTGCCACAACCTGAACCGGCTGACGAAGACATCAAAAAGAAGCTTAACTAGCATCTGCGGCCTGGGGCTGATTCCCGTGCACCGATATTGCTTGGCTCCCCTCGGTGCGGAACCTTTGAGCCTCCTGAAATAATAACACAGCTCACCCCGGTTACACAGCCCAGTGGGGCCACGCAATTTTACTTCGCCAATGCGATATCCGAAGCGCCGGTGGGTGTTCTGAGGAGTCTTCCAAATTCGTCCCAACGCTGATCATTGGTCTCCGCATTAGCTTCTATATAGGCTTTGATCATGTTATATCCGAGCGAATAATTGATCACATAGCCCCGATAGGTCTCCATAAAATCAACAGACTGTTCAGCCCGGCTTTTGGAAACAAGACTGTATTTCTGAACGGTTTCAACCGCCTGGTCTCTGGTGATCTCGCCGTCAAGGTATTTGCGAGCAACGTATACGGTCACAAATTGCAGTTGGCGCGTTGCCTCAGCGACTTCTCCTTGAACAGGCGCCAGTGCCGGATCGAGGCCCGCGATCGGGTACAAGACATCTCTTTCGTACGCGAGCTTTTCGTCTGCCGGAAATGCGATGTCGACCCCGTAGTTAGCCGACCCTTCTGCAAAAAACGCACCGGGGCTGAAGAGCGGAAAAACGTAAAATTCAATCCAGCCGTTTTCCTTCAAAAGATTGCGCTCAGTAAATATGTTCCAGACATGGTGGCCGGGGTATCCTTCGTGACAGCCGAGATCAAGTGCCCTGCTGATCCGGAAAGGCTGGTCGAGATTGATCTGGATCAGGCTCTCAAAATCGCCCTGATAATAATTGTAGCCGCTCCACGGTTTGTCACGAACCAGTTCGAGCACGAATTTCTCGTTTTCCGGCAAAACGTAATGCTGCAGCGTGCGTGCGCGACACTCCGCAATAGCGGTACGGATAATTTCTTCAATCTTGTCATCCGGTACGGTCAGTTGTTGTTGAAGGGCGTCACGACGCTCGGCCACAGAGCCTTCGCCTGGCAATACTGCATCGAGTTTTGCCAGCGCCGCATCGAATGTTGCGGTATCAATCACCGGCACCACCGCGTCATAGATGAGCGCCGTTTCGTCGTTGAAACCAAGTGTTTCGCCCCGCACCATGCGGATCCGGGCCATCATGGCTCGAACGTTACCGCGGAGCATTTTTACGCGTGCCAGTTCACTCTCAACCGGTTTGGTGAGGGCGAGTTCTGCCGCCAGGCCGGTGGCTTCTTCAAAAAGCTCACTCAGGGATTTTTCTGCGGCAAGAGCTTCCTCACGCCATTCTCCCGGGCCAGTATAAGCATCGACGTAGTTTTCGTCATATTCGCCGAATGCGAGTGCCAGCACGACATAGGCGCGCGCGATTTCATCAACCGGCCTGACCGAAGGGTCAGTCACAATCTCCTGTTTGCTCTGTTCGGGGGCAGTTTCTAACGATTTGTCAGCAACTTTGTCGCAAGCCGCAAGGCAAAGAGACAAAGCGGCGAAGACTAGATAACGCATGGGTGTTCCCTTTGAGGTTTGGGCGCACTTTAAGCGGGATACTGGGGCAACTGCAAACGCTCAAAAAACTAGGGGCGAACCGCGGTCACCATATAATTGACGGAGGCGTCATCAGTAATCCTCCATGCATCGAGCAATGGTCTATAGGAGATGCCGACGGGCACCCGTACTTGCAACCCCGCGTTCTCGAGGGCGTCTCTGATTTCCGTCGGCCGCACGAATTTGCGCGGATCGTGAGTGCCGGCTGGAAGCCAGCGCAGGACGTATTCAGCGCCAATTTTAGCCGTCAGCAGCGCCTTCATTGTGCGATTGATCGTAGCCACAATCATGATCCCGCCCGGCCTCAAGAGCCTGGCTGATTTACTCAGGAACAACTCAACATCGGCGACGTGCTCGACTACTTCAAGGTTAAGTACCACATCGAACGGTCCTTCGCCCGCTTCACATAACGCCTCGACCGTGGTTGCGCGGTAGTCGATTTCCAGGTCTTGCTCAGCGGCGTGAGCGAGGGCAGTTTTTACATTTTTCTCGGCAGCATCAATGCCTATGACCTGCGCGCCGAGGCGTGCCATCGGTTCTGAGACGAGACCTCCACCGCAGCCGATATCGATAAGGCGCAAACCCCTGAAGGGTTTTTTGCCGTGTCGGTCGAGGCTTAGATGTTCACAGATCTCGTTTCTGATATGACCGAGCCGGATGGGGTTAAATTTGTGCAGCGGTTTGAATTTACCGAACGGATCCCACCATTCAGCCGCTATCGCAGAAAACTTCTCGATCTCTTCTTGATCTATGGTCGTGGTCGCTGATGCGGGCATGTCGGGATTGCGGCTCCTTTTACGTTTTTTACGCCTTGCTTTGGCCAGAGTGCCTGATTACGAGGATGATCCTCATTTATACTGCATATAGTAGAGGCTACTCTCTTTCGTATATAGTCAAAGAAATGCCAATGTCTTCGTCGCCACAACATAAAATGACCAATTCCAGGGTCGTTCTGAAATTCGGCGGTACCTCGGTGGCTGATCTAGACCGCATCGCTAATGTGGCGGAATTTGTAAAACTTGAGGCGGATGCAGGCTATGGTGTTGTCGTCGTTGTTTCGGCAATGGCGGGCGAGACCAACCGCCTGGTCGATCTGGTGCACCGTGCTATTGGCACGGGTATCTCCGTGGACAGTAATTTGCGTGAATATGACGCCGTGGTTTCCTCTGGCGAACAGGTTACTTCGGGCCTGCTGGCGCTTACATTGCAGCGCCAGGGTTATCGGGCCAGGTCATGGCAGGGTTGGCAAATCCCCCTCAAAACTAGTGATGGTCATGGTCGGGCACGTATAGCCTCGATACCCGATGATGTTGTCGGGGCAGCCGTCGATAGCGGTGAAATAGCCATTGTCGCCGGTTTTCAGGGCATCACCGAAGAAGGTCGAATATCGACCCTTGGCCGCGGTGGCTCCGACACGACGGCCGTTGCATTGGCGGCGGCCCTTGGCGCCGAGCGCTGCGACATTTATACTGATATTGATGGTGTCTACACCACGGACCCGCGTATTAGCTCGAACGCCAGACGCCTTGAACGCATATCCTATGAAGAAATGCTGGAAATGGCGTCGCTGGGGGCCAAAGTTCTGCAAACGAGATCAGTGGAACTGGCGATGGCCCATAATGTGAACCTGCGCGTGCTTAGTAGTTTTGCCGATCCGAAAGAAGCCCGAAATGGCGCCCTTCAACCGTGTACGGTTATATGTAGTGAGGATGAAATTGTGGAACAACACATAGTCAGCGGCGTAACCCATAGTGATTCCGAGGCTAAGATCAGCCTCATGACCGTGCCCGATGAGCCGGGCAGAGCTGCGCGTATTTTCACTGAACTGGCGGCTGCGGATATCAATGTCGACATGATCGTACAAAGTGCAGCGAAAACTGCAAAAGCTGCTAATATCTCTTTTTCACTTGACGAAGCGGATGTCGCGCGCGCTCAGGAATTGCTTGCTACTCTGAAACAAGACATCGGGTATACAGATGTTGTAGCTGATAGGAATGTATCCAAAGTATCGGTCATTGGTGTTGGCATGAAGTCACATGCCGGCGTGGCCGCGACGATGTTTCAGACGCTGGCTGAACGCAGCATCAATATTCTCAATATTTCCACTTCGGAAATAAGAATCAGCGTTCTCATCCATTCCGAATATACGGAGCTGGCTGTCCGGGCCCTGCATCAGGCATACGGATTGCAGGAAATGGCAGAAACATCCTGATAAAATATGAGTGATACTGATAACATAAGTCACCCTTACAGACCGGGGGGAAGTTCACCAAGAGTGCTTTTGCGCCGGTTGCGTGAAGTGATGGCTGTTGAGGAAGGCGCGCAGGAGCGTCTCGATAAACTTACAGAAGCCATCGCCTCGAATATGGTTGCCGATGTATGTTCGATTTACTTGCGACGCGACGACGACGTGCTGGAGCTGTTTGCGACGGTGGGATTGAAACCGGCTGCCGTACATAAGACCCGCCTTGCCTGGGGAGAGGGTCTAGTTGGTTTTGTGGCTTTGAACGCCCAACCAGTCAGCATAGGCGAAGCGCAGAGCCATCCCTCATTCTCATTTCGACCGGAAGTCGGAGAAGAATTGTTGAACGCGTTCCTTGGCGTGCCGATTATCCGCACCGGGCAAGTGATCGGCGTATTGGTGGTTCAGAACAAGGTTACGCGCCGCTACACGGAAGAGGAAATGGAAGCAGCGCAGCTCGTTGCAACTGTTTTGGCTGAAATCGTTGCAGCTGGCGATTTGCTTGAAAAAGCGGATACCGCCGAGGTTGATCGGGTTTTGCATCGAGCTGAGCAGCTGCAGGGCTCGCCAATCGTCGATGGGATCATGATCGGTGTTGCAGCGTTGCATGAACCGCCTGCGCCCAAGCACAAAGTTTTTGCCGAGGATGTTGCCGCGGAAGTGCAGCGGTTGAAGGCTGGTATCGTTCGTCTACAAAAATCGGTCGATGATATGATTGCCCAAAATCAGCAACTGAGTGGGATTTCGCGGGATGTAATCGACGTCTATCGGCTTTTTGCTTATGACAAAGGCTGGGCAAAACGGCTTGAGGAAGCGGTGCTTTCCGGACTGACTTGCGAATCAGCCGTTGAACAGGTGCAGGCGGAAAACCGTAAGCGGATGCGCCGTGCGACGGATCCGTACATTCGAGAGCGCCTCCATGATCTGGACGATCTGTCCCGGCGATTGCTCCGTTCGCTGTCGGGTAAGTCCCGTAAAGACGAACTGAAACTGCCGAAAAAGGCAATCCTTTTCGCGCATTCGCTGGGGCCGGCAGAACTCCTTGAGTTTGATCGAAAAAAACTCGCCGGTATCGTTCTGGCGGAGGGGTCAGACACATCTCATGCTGCGATCGTCGCTCGCTCGCTCGGAATACCGATGGTCGGCCGCTGTTCGGCGGCGGTGGATCGTGTGGAGGTAGGCGATCGGGCTATCGTTGACGGTGGTAGCGGTGAAGTTCATATCCGTCCGGATAAAGACGTTATAGATGCTTACAAAGAGAAACTTGCGCTTTTTTCGGCGGCGCAACAGGAATATGCCAAACTTAGAGATTTGCCGTGTGTGACAAGGGACGGTACCGAAATTGAGTTGTTTCTTAATGCAGGCCTTGCCCTCGACATGCCTCATCTTGAGACAACCGGTGCCAGCGGGATCGGGCTCTTTCGCACTGAATTACAGTTTCTTATCGGACCGCAATTGCCAACTTCCGCTTCACAGGAGGAATTATATACGCAGGTTCTTGATGAAGCTAAGGGTAAACCGGTGGTGTTCCGTACCGCTGATCTCGGTAGTGACAAGGCCGCACCCTATATGAATGTGTCGCGCGAATCCAATCCGGCAATGGGGTGGAGAGGGTTGCGCATGTCGATCGATCGGGAAGGGTTGATCAGACCGCAACTTCGAGCCCTGCTTGCAGCGGGTGCAAATCGCGAGCTGAATATTCTTCTGCCGCTTGTAACGATAAGAGAAGAAATCATTGCGGCCCGAGAGATCATTGACAAGGAAATTGACCGGCGTGTGCGCAAGAAGTTGCCGTTGCCTTCAACGATCAACGTTGGCGCGATGGTCGAAATACCATCGGCGGCATGGCGGTTGGAGCATATTGCACCATTGGTGGACTTTTTGTCGCTCGGCGGGAACGATCTGGCGCAGTTTTTCTTCGCGGCCGATCGCGAGTCCGACAGGATGGCAGGCAGATACGATCCCCTGCATCCCGGGTTTTTGAGTTTTCTTGGAATGGCTGCGGACAAGGCGAACAGGGCGGGCAAACCCCTAACTTATTGCGGTGAGCAAGCGGCTGATCCGCTGATGGCAATGGCGCTGATGGCGCTCGATTTTCTCCGGATTTCTGTTTCAGCTTCGTCAGTTGGTCCATTGAAAAAATTAATCCGCGCGCTCGACCTCAACGATTTGACGGCGTGGTTAGAGCCGCGACTACAATCATCGACACACAGCCTGCGCAGTGAATTGCAGGATTATGTGACAGGTCACAATCTACCCTTGAATTGAAGTGTGAGCTTTCTCCCGCTCTGTTAACCATTTTGTCGCCCTACGGATAAAGAATTTCGCCGAATAGATTGCATGATAGTTGAAAATTAGCCAGTTTGGCATCATTCTGGCATCGTTTTTCCCGAATTTGGTTTAAATCCGACCCGTTTTAGGGTTAACATAGAATAGCTATCAGAGTGAGCGATGGCTGTGGGGTTAGTGGCATATGTCCAGTGTGGCTGACATTGTAGAGTTACAGGAAGAGCGTTCCAAACGCGTCCCTCTAACAGATAATGAATTTGCGACCGCCGGTGCGATGCTCAAGGCTGCGCGCGAAGCGGCCGGATGTTCGCTTGAGGACGTTCACGAAGCGACGAATGTCAGGCCAGATTATCTTGAATCTATCGAAATGATGGACATCAAGAGCCTGCCAATTCCGGCTTATACCTCTGGGTTTGTTAAAGCTTACGCACAGTTTCTAGAACTCCCTTACGAGGCTCTGGTTACTCGTTTCCGTAAAGAAGCCGGATATGAAACCTCTCCGATTGCGCCGGAACTACCAGTTGCACCAAAGAATGATCTTGCAGGCGGGCGTGAATTGTCTCTTCTTGCGGTTGTCGGAATCCTGTTTTTTGTGATCTGGGTCGCCTATCAGATTACGCGGCCACCTCAAGATACCGGCCCGGTTGAAGTGCAGGGTACCCCGTTGCAACAGCGTCCAATCAATGAGCCGGAAATTTCCTATACCGCTGAAAACGAATTGCCGGCGATACCAAGCGATACGACTGCACCGATTGAAGAAGCTTCTGCGAACACGATCGACCTGATGATAAATGAACCAGAGCAACCAGCGTCAAATGAAGAACGGCGTGCTGCTGAAATCGAGCCAGCTCCTCAACAGCCGAGAGAGACTGCTCCTGACACAGAAGATATTGTCACAGATGGCGTCGCCGATACTGCCGGTGATGTGACGGCGCTTGAAAACGTCGACTTTGAGACAGATGCTAATGATGTTTCTGCTGCCGGGTTACTGTCAGCACCTGCCGATGAATATGTCGAAGATGCCGAGATCGGAGCCGAGGCACTTCAAGAACAATTCCTGAGCGATGTTGAACAACCGACGATTTTGCCAGAGCGGGATGACGCGCTGGCAGGCTCTGAAGCCATTGTCGACCCGACACCGACACCAGTTACCCAGCCTGTCATAACCGAGCCGGTGCGGGTCAGAATGATCTCACCAATTTATCCAGCAAGGTGCCAGCGCCGTGCGACAGAGCTTGAGCGTGTTGTTGTCAATTTTGATGTAAACAGTGCTGGAAAGCCGATAAATCAGCGTGTCGCCCGGACAACCAACTCCTGCTTCAACAACGCAACTCTCAATGCGGTAGACAGGTGGTCATTCCAGCCAGCAACCCGCAACGGGGTGCCTGTGCCGTCTTTTGGCCGCTCCGCGGAATTCTCTTTCAAACTGCCTGAATAAGGACGTTTTGCTGGTCAATTTTGACCGAAACCTGACATTCCTGTACGACCTCTAAACTTCCCTTGACAGGGCGGTGAATTGAATTCACCTGCATCCTTGAGGTTATGATGAGTATTAGACCCTGGCGTGATATAGAACGACGAGAATGCCGACGGATCATGGTCGGTGATGTTCCTGTGGGTGGAGGCGCGCCGATCGCTGTCCAGTCGATGACGAACACCCTGACGTCTGATGCCAAGGCGACTTTACAACAAATTGAAGAAATTGCGGAGGCGGGGGCAGATATTGTTCGCGTATCGTGTCCGGATGAAGCTTCGACGGCCGCGATGAAAGAGATTTGTTCGTACTCGAGCGTTCCAATTGTCGCGGATATTCACTTTCACTACAAACGGGCCATTGAGGCTGCTAAAGCGGGTGCGGCCTGCCTCAGGATCAATCCCGGTAATATCGGTGCTGAAGCACGGGTCAAAGAGGTGATCCAGGCAGCCAAGGACAATGGCTGTTCAATGCGGATCGGCGTGAACGGTGGATCGCTTGAACGACATCTTTTGGAAAAATATGGTGAACCTTGTCCGGAAGCCATGATCGAAAGCGCCCTCGACCACGCACGGATCCTTCAGGAAAACGACTTTCACGAGTTCAAAATATCTGTGAAAGCATCTGACTTGTTTTTGACGGTTGCGGCATATCAAGGGCTGTCTGACGCGATTGATTGCCCACTACATCTTGGTGTTACCGAAGCTGGGGGTGCCCGAATCGGGTCGGTCAAATCCGCGATCGGCCTTGGGTCGCTTTTATGGGCTGGGATCGGGGATACAATCAGGATTTCTTTGTCTGCCGACCCAGTGGAGGAAGTGAAAGTCGGTTTTGACCTTCTGAAAAGTCTTGGCCTCCGGCATCGCGGCATCAACATTATTTCTTGCCCGTCCTGTGCCCGGCAGGGATTTGAGGTGATTAAAACCGTCGAAATTCTGGAAGAAAAGCTGGCACATATTTCGACACCGATGACATTATCGATCATCGGTTGTGTGGTGAACGGTCCAGGAGAGGCGAGAGAAACGGATATCGGTTTCACCGGTGGCGGTGCCGATCAGGGAATGGTCTATATTGCCGGATTGCCGGACCATAAGATGTCTAACGATAAAATGGTCGACCACATTGTAGAACTGGTGGAAAAGAAGGCTGTCGAAATTGAGGCAGCACGGCAACTGACCGCCGCTGAATAGTCACAGAGAAGACATATCGCTTTGATACCACAGGAAAAACTGGATCACCTGATTAACAGGTTTGAGGCCATTGAAAAATCAATGGAAACAGCAACGAATGCGGAAGAAATCGTTCGCCTGTCAAAGGAACATGCAGAACTGCGTCCTGTTGTTGAATCTGGTCGTGAGCTGACAGCCGCTCGCCAGCAGTTCAAAGAACTTGAAGAACTGGCCAATTCTGACGATGATGAAATGGCGGAGATGGCGGCCGAAGAGCGTGACGGCCTCAAGGAGCGCATTCCGCAGATTGAGCAAGACCTTAAAATTATGCTTCTGCCGAAGGACAAGGCCGACAAGTCCAGCGTAATTCTGGAGGTTCGAGCAGGTACTGGCGGTGATGAAGCGGCGATTTTTGCGGGTGACTTGTTTCGCATGTATCAGCGCCACGCGCAGGTTCATGGCTGGAAGATGGAGGTTTTGTCGGCGTCAGAGTCTGACATGGGTGGATTCAAAGAAGTGCAGGCCAGCATATCCGGTGATAACATCTTTGCCCGGATGAAATTCGAGTCCGGTGTACACCGGGTGCAGCGGGTTCCGGAGACCGAGACACAGGGCAGAGTGCACACGTCCGCCGCTACAGTCGCTGTGTTGCCGGAACCTGAAGCTGTAGATATCGAAATTGCCGATAACGATCTCCGGGTTGATGTGTTTCGAGCGTCAGGTCCTGGTGGTCAGTCAGTCAACACTACCGACAGTGCCGTTCGCATAACGCACCTGCCCACAGGTCTTATCGTTATTCAGCAAGATGAGAAATCGCAGCACAAGAACCGGGCGAAAGCCATGCAGGTCCTACGGGCGCGGCTTTATGAGGCAGAGCGTGCAAGAGCTGATGCCGTGCGGGCAGCCGATCGTCGGGGGCAGATCGGATCCGGTGATCGCTCGGAACGTATCCGCACATACAATTTCCCGCAAAGTCGGGTAACAGATCATCGCATCAATCTCACTCTTTATAAACTCGACAAGGTCATTGAAGGCGAATCCCTCGACGAACTGATCGATGCGCTTATCACCCAGGATCAAACAGACAGACTTGCGGCAATGGAGGGAGACGGCTCCTGACATGGAACGACTGACGGTCGATCGTGCACTTCGGTCTGTATCGGAAACGGCCAAAAGTGTTACACGCCTTGATGGACGGCTTTTGTTGATGCACTGCTTGCACTGCCGCTTGGAGGATGTGATTGCCGCGCCAGATCGGGCGTTGACTGATGAAGAAGCCGGGCGTTTCCATGCGTTGATCGAGCGCCGTATAAAGGGAGAGCCTGTTTCCCAAATTCTACAGCACAAAGAGTTCTGGGGGCTTCCTTTCAAAGTGACGCGCGATGTTTTGACGCCGCGTCCAGACACCGAAACACTCATTGAACTCGCCCTAGAATTATACGAGAAAGAGGCGCCAGAAACGATCCTCGACATAGGAACCGGTTCGGGCTGTATTTTGGCAGCGTTGCTCCAGGAATTCTCACATGCAGCAGGCACCGGCATTGATATCAGTGAATTGGCGTTGACGATCGCAGCTGAAAATATTCGTAACCTGGGGTTTTCAAAAAGGGCCTGTTTAGAACAGGCAGATTTCAGAAGCGATTTGACCGGTCGATATGATCTCATTGTCTCAAACCCGCCCTATATCAGCAAGCGAGAGTGCTCAGACTTGCCCGTAGATGTACGAGACTATGAACCAGCCACGGCGCTTTTTGCGGGCGACGGGTATGACGCATACCGTGCAATTGTGGTGCAGTTGCCCCGGTTGTTAAGGCCGGACGGGATCATCATATTTGAGGTTGGGCAAGGGCAATTGGACACCGTTATTTCGTTAATCACAAAGACTTTTGAACAGGCCGGAAGGCCGCTTGGCGTTACGGTTAAGAACGATCTTTCCGGCATTCCACGGTCAATTGGTGCTCGTGGTTAACAGGAAAAAAAAGGTTTGAAATGCTGTTCAATATCGGTAATATACCGGGGACGAAACTGAAAACATGGTTTTCAGGCAGCTTTAATCTCAGAATATAGCTTGTTACTGGTGCATTTGCGCTAGGCGATATTGCTTATCTGATGAATGAGCTTTTGAAAGGCGCCGGGAACAATACTATTTCAACAAGTATTCATGAGCGATCCTGCTCGTAACGTTAGTGTACTGGTTTTCAGTATGCTGTGAGTAAAGTGGAACTGGCTCAGCAGTTTTTTCCAAGTATCAGGGATAATAAAATATATGGCGCAGAACATGAAGCGCGGGCGCAACCAGCGAAGAAGGCCAAATTCGAACAACCCGAATCGAGCGCTCGACTCAACCGGTCCTGAGGTGAAAATCCGTGGCACGGCATTGCAGATTTATGACAAATATCAAACGCTTGCTCGCGATGCCTCTTCGTCAGGTGATCGTATCCGCGCTGAAAGCCTGCTCCAGCACGCAGAGCATTACTTCCGCCTTATGAAAGCTTCTCAGCCGCCACAACAACAGCAGCAAGATCAACAAGATCAAACTGGCGAGCCGCAACCCGAAATATCCCAGGATAATCCGGAAACTACTGATACTCAATCAACGTTGGCTCAGGCAGATGCTAGTACCGGTGACACAGGCGAAACAGAAACGACCCTCGATGCAGATACCGAAAAACCAAAACGCGCCCGCCGCCGACGTCCCGCTCGCAAATCTACTGTGGACGAAGGCGAAACAGCCACCGACAAACCGGAAGCTACTGCGGCTGAATAGGTAGTCTGACGTGATAGTCTCCAACTGAGCATTTTTATTGCTCATCGCATCTGACTTGGCGACATTGGCTCCTGACAGAACAGGAGACAGTCATGTCGGATCTTGCGGATACACTTTTCGACGTCACGGGTAAAACGGCCATCGTTACCGGTGCGTCCCGTGGCATTGGTGAAGCCATTGCCACCCGATTGGCCCAGCACGGGGCTAATGTTGTCGTATCAAGCCGTAAACTGGACGCGTGCCGAGAGGTCGCGGACGAGATCAACAAAGAGCAGGCCCGTGACGCAGCATATGCTGTTTCCTGTAACATTTCCCATAAGGAACATCTGCAGAGCCTCGTTGATGAAACAAACAAGAAATTCGGCGATGTCGATATTTTGATCTGTAATGCGGCAGTTAATCCGGCTTTTGGACCGTCTAAGGATATAACCGAAGAACAGATCGACAAGATCTTTGCCTGCAATATCAAAGCTAATCACTTTCTATCGCACATGGTCTTGCCGCAAATGCAAAAAAATCGAGGCGGTGCCATTGTCATTATTTCTTCAATTGGCGGCTTTGTCGGCAGTCCGATGATCGGGACTTACGGTATTTCCAAAGCTGCCGATATGCAGCTCGCGCGAAATCTCGCGGTGGAGTATGGAAAAGACAACATACGGATCAATTGTATTTGCCCCGGGATTGTCAAAACGCACTTTGCGGAAGCGTTGTGGAAAGACCCGAAGACCGAGGCGTTCATTTCGGGTCAGCTGCCGATGCGCCGGTTTGGTGAGCCGGATGATATAGCTGGCGCAGCTGTTTTTCTTGCCTCTCCCGCAGGGGCATGGATGACCGGACAACACATTGCAATCGATGGTGGTACGCTGATAGGCGTCGGTGCACTGTAGGCCCCATCGTATAAGTTGTTTAATGTCCCAGTACTGGCGGCGATCCCGCTGCTTATCCCGGCAGTGAACGACGCCTGTTCCTGCATAGTAACATAAGCCTGCAGAGCCGAGACAATTGACGCGATACTTGCCATGCTTTCCGATACGTCGCGAACAGGCCCGGGGCTGTGCCAGTTCAACTTTGTACTGATCCCTAGCCGGATTTTTTGAAACGCCTTAAAACTGCTTTGAATATCCATGAATTTTGCACGTCCTCCAAGTACCATAGGAACGAACGATGTGATTTAAAGGCTCTCACGTCGATTGCGTTGTCGCCCGAACATCTTGAAACTGGCCAGGATGACCCTACCTACACTAAAGGTGCTGCCATCACGGGGTACCCCTTGCTGATGCTCAAGAGAGGTCACACATGAACTTTGAGAATTATACTGATCGTGCTCGCGGCCTTGTCCAGGCCGCACAAACCATTGCGCTTCGCGAAAGCCATCAACAGATCACGCCGGAGCATATCTTGAAAGCGCTTCTGGATGACACGGAGGGTCTATGCGCGAACCTCATACGTGCGGCCGGCGGAAAGCCGGAACAAGCACTCGCTGAAACAAATCAGGCTGTCGACAAACTGCCAAAGGTTGAAGGGTCTGCTGCCCAACTTATGCTGGCGCCGCCTACTGCTACAGTTTTAGCCCGCGCTGATGAGCTCGCCAAAAAAGCCGGTGATTCTTATGTCACGACAGAGCGGTTGTTGCTCGCATTGGCAGCAGAGGGTGAGAGTGCGAAAATCTTGGAAAGAGCTGGTGCGACGCCGCAATCGATCAACGCGGCAGTGAATGAAGTTCGCAAAGGGCGCAAAGCTCACACAGCGTCAGCTGAAGAAGGCTACGAGGCCCTAAAAAAATATGCTCGGGATCTAACCGAAGAAGCGCGCGCTGGTAAACTGGATCCGGTCATTGGCCGCGGTGAAGAAATCCGCCGGACCATGGAAGTTCTGGCCCGCCGAACCAAAAACAATCCGGTTTTGATTGGTGAGCCGGGTGTCGGCAAAACCGCGATTGTCGAAGGTTTGGCGCTGCGTATCGTGAATGGCGACGTACCGGAATCCCTGCGCAACAAAAAATTACTCGCGCTCGATATGGGTTCACTAATCGCCGGTGCGAAGTATCGCGGCGAATTTGAGGAGCGTCTTAAGGCTGTGCTGGCTGAGGTGACCGAAGCCGAAGGTCAGATTATTCTCTTTATTGACGAAACCCACACGCTTGTCGGGGCTGGCAAAACAGACGGCGCAATGGATGCGTCAAACCTGCTGAAGCCAGCGCTGGCGCGCGGCGAGCTGCACTGCGTAGGCGCAACCACGCTTGATGAGTACCGGAAGTACATAGAAAAAGATGCCGCACTGGCGCGTCGTTTCCGGGCGATCTACATTCAGGAACCAACTGTAGAAGATACCGTATCTATCCTCCGTGGTCTGAAGGAGAAATACGAACTCCACCACGGTGTAAGGATTTCCGACGCTGCCATCGTGTCGGCTGCGACGCTTTCCAACCGCTATATTACAGACCGCTTTCTGCCGGATAAGGCCATCGATCTTGTGGATGAAGCTTCTTCACGCCTGCGAATGGAAGTTGATTCCAAACCGGAGCAGCTTGATGCGCTTGATCGCCAGATCATCCAGATGAAAATTGAGCGGGAAGCCCTAAAAAAAGAGACAGACCACGCGTCGAAGGATCGCCTCGACAACCTTGAGCATGAACTTGCCGACCTTGAACAGACCTCCGCTGGATTGACGGCACGTTGGTCAGCTGAAAAAGAGGCTCTCGCATCAGTTACGCAGGTCAAAGAAGCAATAGACCGCGCCAGGCAGGAACTTGTCGATGCAGAACGGCGTGGTGATTTGGGTCGTGCATCGGAGATCAAATATGGGCAACTGCCAGAACTTGAGAAGAAACTGGAGGCTGCTGAGGCTGTGGGTGACAGGGAACATCTCGTTCAGGAGGTTGTTGATGCCGAGCATATCGCGGGCGTGGTGGCAAAATGGACGGGTGTGCCCGTTGAGAAAATGCTCGAAGGCGAGCGTGAGAAATTACTCTCAATGGAGGCTTCTTTGCACACTCGCGTGATTGGCCAGGAAGAAGCGGTGACAGCCGTTTCGTCGGCGATCAGGCGATCGCGCGCGGGTCTTCAAGATCCAAACCGGCCGTTGGGTTCATTCCTATTTCTTGGTCCGACAGGTGTTGGCAAGACTGAGTTAACCAAGGCGCTAGCAGAATTTCTGTTCGACGATGATGCAGCGATTGCGCGGATCGATATGTCGGAATTCATGGAAAAACATTCCGTTGCCAGATTGATTGGCGCGCCGCCGGGCTATGTCGGCTACGAGGAAGGTGGGATGCTGACGGAAAAAATACGCCGCCGGCCATACCAAATTGTACTGTTCGACGAAATTGAAAAAGCCCACCCGGATGTCTTTAATGTTCTTCTCCAGGTATTGGACGATGGACGCTTGACTGACGGGCAGGGGCGTACAGTAGACTTCAAGAACACGCTGATTATTTTGACTTCCAATCTCGGGTCTGAATTTCTTGCGGCACAGCCAGAAGGTCAGGATACGGATGCAGTTCGCGATCAGGTTATGAGTGTGGTCAAATCGACTTTCAGGCCGGAGTTTTTAAACAGGCTTGACGAAATGATCCTGTTCCATCGCCTGCAAAAAGACCAAATGGGCAGTATTGTTGATATTCAGATGACAAGGTTACAGGAGCTTTTGGCGGACCGTAATATCATGTTGGAACTTGATGACACTGCTCGCACTTGGCTAGGTAATGCTGGTTACGATCCCGCATTTGGTGCAAGGCCACTAAAGCGTGTGTTGCAGAAGAGAGTACAGGATCCGCTGGCGGAGTTGTTGCTGGCCGGCGAAATCAGCGATGGAGAGATATTGAAGCTCTCGGTCGAGGGCGATAGTCTGACGGTAAATGGTCGGGTTCTCGATGGTCGGGACACGGTTGGATTGGGTACGGGTGTGCCGAATATCAACGGCCGGCCGGGATCGGCGTTGCTAAACTAGCTTCATAAGGAATTATCATGAGTAAAAAAATGCAATGGAAACCGGATATGGAGGAGGCAATACGGAAGATCATCCAGTCGAGCATCTCTGCTTCTGGCACAATCAAACCGGATGACCTGCCGCACCTTGTTCGGGCTCAGTTAAGCAGCCAGATCTCCGGCGACATCGATATCGATCAATACATCAAGTCGACACTGGAAAAAATGAAGAAGGCAGGAGAAATCTAAGACGCGTTAATTCTGGGCCAGAACCAGCTGTGTTTGCTGTGTTCTCAGCTGGTCAATCCAGTCGCGCTCGTCCCAGAACGCTTCAAGTGGCTCACCCTTCAATTCCTTGCCGGTTGAGACCTTGATCCTCATGGGATTGACCTGTTTGCCGCTCCTCAAAACCTCATAGTGAAGGTGAGGCCCGGTTGAGCGGCCGGTGGTGCCGACATATCCGATAATTTGACCCTGACGCACCCGAGCACCGGATTTAATGCCTTTGCCAAAACCATTCATATGGGCATAAGCAGTTTTGTAGCCGTTTGCATGCCGTATGCGTACATATTTTCCGTAAGAACCAAAGACATTTGCACGCTCAATCTTACCGTCACCTGCAGCCATGATCGGTGTGCCTCGCCGCGCGCCGAAATCAACACCTTTGTGTGTTTTGGTGTACCCAAGCACCGGATGCCGGCGTTTGCCAAATCCGGATGTGATGCGGGCTCCGTCAATCGGTGTTTTCATTAACAGGCGTCGGGCACTTTTCCCATCGGCATCAAACCAAACGACTTTATTTTCATCCGTATAGCGATAGTATCCCTTTTCCCGTTTTTGACTGAGCCAGCTTAAACGGCCGAAAACGACATCGCCGTAACCTGCTGGCCTGCCCATTTCGTCGTAGTACACTTCGTAAACTGCCTCGAACCTGTCACCCATCCTGATTTCGCGCTGAAAGTCGACATCGAAAAGGAACAAATTCGCCAGTTTTGCGACGATTTCTCGCGGAGCACCGGCACGCTCGGCACTGCCAAACAGGCTGTCAGTAATATCGCCCGAAATAACCGCGTAGTGCAGCGATGTCTCGGCTATTTCTGATTCAGCATAATACTGGCCGGTTGTATTTTGTTTGACATAGGTTCGTCTGACCGGATCCTGGGCGAGCCGAAGGGAGACAAGAGCGTCGCCCGAAGTTCGGCGATCAATGTGGGCAAATGCTGCTTCCTGAAACTCAGTTTGCGCCTGCGGCATCCGTGTAATCCTGAATTCGTCTCCCGGCTGGAGCGATCGGATATTGATTTCTTCTGCGAGGGCGACGGTTGCCGCATCAGCGTCTGCAGCACGGATCCCGGCGCGGATCAGCGCGGCATATAGGCTCTCGCCGCGCTTCAGGGCAACACTATCGTCTGCCGCTGCCTCAATCTCAAGACCCTTGAACGGGGAGATGTATTTTGTAAACAGTGGCACTTTACCGCCTGTGAAGTCTCGCTCTTCTGCGAAGCCATAGTGTCCGTCTTCAGCCAGCCATAGCGCATTCATGTCAATGGTCTTCGCAATAATCCTTCTGGGAGTAAGTGAAACGGGTTTCAGTCTCGGAACGGGGTCGGTATTTGCCGCAGGTTGTATTTGCGCAGTGGCCACGAAGAAAGGCTGGTTTTCTACGGCGATCGAACGCTTGCCGATGACGCCAGCAAAAATGTCGCGAGTATTACTTGAAAGGATCACGATCTCGTCTGATCCATAGGCCTCAGCACGGGCGCTTTGCTCATCAGCGGAGCGGTTTGTCAGATATCCGAAACCAATGAACAAAATTGCCAGCGCGAACGCACTGACAGAAATCCAAGCAGCAAATCGCCGGCCCTTTAATAAAGACCCTAGGCTATCTGAGCGCTGTGGCGCTTTGTCGGCAAAAAATAACACCAAAACCCATACCCTGAGAACGGATACGCAAGTTCTCAAACCACCAGAGGCAAGAAGCATGCAACTAATGCATCCAGTGCCGAAATAATGCAGTGGGGAAAACTTCGAGTCAAATAAATGCCAGGTAATTTCGGAAAATCAACCCCTGGTGGGTATCGCCGGTAGAATCAAGGCACTTATCTGCTCCTGAAAGAGGTATTCTATGGGTACACCCTTGGACGCATTGTCCCTTTCTTCCTTGTTGGCATCAAGATTGTGCCATGATCTCGTTAACCCTGTTGGGGCGTTGAGCGCGGGCCTTGAAGTGTTGCACGACGAGGTTGATCCTGAAATGCAGGCTGAAGCGAAAAAACTGATAGACCTGTCGATGCACAAGTCGATCGCCATGTTATCTTTTGCCCGGATCGCTTTCGGCGCTGGAGGTGCGTATGGACAGGAGATCGACTTTGAAGAAGGAAAAAACGTCACCGAGCAGCTGTATCAGCATCTCAAAGCCGACCTTCGCTGGGAGCTTCCGACGTCTATGGTGCCGAAGGATTATTGCAAGGCCGTCCTGAACATAGCGCTCATGGTTGCCGACTGTGTTCCGCGCGCCGACAGCAGCGTTACCATCGCTGGAAACATAAACGAGGTGAGGTTCACAGCGGAAGGCCCGCGGGCCAAATTAAAGGATCAATTGGTCGATGCGCTTTCGGGTAAGTCCGAGGGGCTTGAACCCAAGATGACACCGGCTTTTCTGGCAGCTTTGCTCGCTCATAACTGCGGCGGCAAAATAAGCGCGGACGCGGTCACTGACGAGAAAGTGGTGATTACAGTGACCTTCCCAGAATGAAGTCAGGGTTAACGGGCTATTCAGGGATTGTGCTGTAAATTCCAGTTATCAGGCGTAAAGGCGCTCCTGATATTGTGTCGTGCCGGTGCATGACTACTAATCGGAAAGGGAGACGAGATGGCATTATGTCTTGTTGTGGACGATTCTGAAGTCATTCGGCTTATCACACGGAAAATACTCGAAAGCTTGCAGCAATCTGTCGTCCACGCGACATCGGCCGATGAAGCCCTCAAAGTCTGCCAGGACTCGCAGCCGGATATTGTTTTTCTTGACTGGGATCTGCCATCGCTTGGTGCGCTTGACGTTCTGAAGGGGATCAGTGAGCTAGACACGGAAGTGAAACCGACAATTGTTTTGTGTGCGACTGAGAATGATGCCCAGCAATTTGCTCTGGCCCGCGCAGCGGGCGCTGCGCATCACCTTTTAAAACCTTATGATCTCGCGACAATCAAAGCCATCCTCGAACAGGCCGGTGTATCCGAAAAGGAGAACACCGATCAATCGCTTGCGATCTGAGTAGATTTTTTGCTCAGCATTAAAAAAGCCTCTGAACAATCAGAGGCTTTTTTGTGAACCCTTGCAGGTTTCTCAGGCTGCTTTTTCTTCTGCCGGATCGCGCAGAACATAGCCGCGGCCCCAAACAGTTTCGATATAGTGCTCGCCGCTCGTGGCTGCCGCGAGTTTCTTGCGCAGCTTGCAGATAAACACATCGATGATTTTCAGTTCTGGCTCATCCATGCCACCATAAAGGTGGTTCAGGAACATTTCCTTGGTCAGGGTCGTGCCTTTACGCAAGGAAAGCAGTTCTAGCATCTGATACTCTTTACCAGTCAGATGAACCCGTTGGCCGCTGACATCCACTGTCTTGGCATCCAGGTTTACAGTCAGTGAACCAGTAGTGATGACCGATTGAGAGTGGCCTTTTGAGCGGCGCACAATCGCATGAATACGTGCAACAAGCTCATCCTTGTGGAATGGCTTGGTCATATAATCATCGGCACCAAAACCAAGGCCACGCACTTTGTTCTCAGTGTCGCCAAGGCCGGTTAAAATAAGAATAGGGGTGTTCACTTTGGCAACACGAAGTTGCTTCAGAACATCAAAACCCGTCATGTCTGGCAGGTTCAGGTCAAGCAGAATGATGTCATAATCATATAGCTTGCCGAGATCGACACCCTCTTCGCCAAGGTCTGTAGTGTAGACATTGAAGCCATCAGATTTCAGCATCAATTCGATGCTTTGTGCTGTTGCCCCGTCGTCTTCTATCAGCAAAACGCGCATTAACTTGTCTCCTGATCTTCCATTATGCGACCGCCTCCCCGGAAGCGGCCTTATTATTCATAAACACAAGTTGCGTTAATTTACTTTCGTAAATGTTAACGACGGTAATAAATTGCCATTTTTTTGACGTCTGCATTAATATACCAACAACCTAAATAATGCCGGGGCCCGCATGTTCCCTGACGTACAACGCGGAACCCGCTCGGTACCGTAACTTGTTTTGGTTACCCTGATTCATACATGTTCACGACAAATGAACGCGCGTCGTTGAGGCATTTTGCGGTGCGCGAGATTTCAGCCCGGTTACGGGATGTTAGTCAGGCGCCCCGTCTCGATGTCTATTGAGGCCGCCTGTAACGTGTCGACCAAAGGCTGCAGATGTTTGAGATAATGGTCTGACCGGCCGCTGAACTTGACTGATATCGGCGTTCTCACCTGAACCGAGCTGGGTGTCGTGATCGGTCGATCTGAAAGATGCGGTTGAAGGCAATCGCCTTCCCAGTCAAGGCCACAAATATTGACAATCCGCCGCGCTTGCCCCTCTAGATCGCTGATGAGGGTAGCGTATTCGATCGCCGTGAAGTCCTGTTCATCAAACAGCCCATGCCATATCTGACAAGTTTTTGCGTAGGTATGATAAAAGGTGCCGATATCACGTTGATCGTGTGCAAACGGCCAGAATTTCGAGAAATTGTGTCGGAAGATCGAAAAGCAGGTCTCCACCGGCGGGCGCCTGATATGCAGAATTTTTGCCTCTGGAAAAATGCTCCGTACGAGACCAACGGCTTGAAAATTTATTGGTTGTTTATCGATGATGAATTGATGTCCAGCTGGATCAGGTGTTGCTGCCATATATTCTTCGCGCCACTTTGCACGCTTGGTGGCAAGGAATGTCATCGTGTCTGAAACAGTGTGCTCGGAGGCGTAAGAAACAAAATCAGTATAGATGGGAGGCATGCCGCGCAGTTCACCGGCACCGAGAACCTGGGAATGCGCTGACAGAATGCTCTCAAGAAGGGTCGTGCCGGAGCGGGGCATACCAACAATAAAGATTGGTATCGCTGGCACAGGCGGCACGTGGCCCGGAGCATCGTTAGTCAACGCTCTGAAAACGCCCTCCATTCTGTCGAGATCGGCAAACATTTTCTGCGGCTCAAATTTGATCCCTTCCTGTTCAGAGATTTTGCTGTTGATCAGATTGCCGTGCTCATAATGCTTAAACGCCTCGGCGTATTGGCCCACCCGATCACAATGATCGGCCAAAGCGAATTCCAGCGATGCCCGATGATCCGGATGCAAGGCCTGCGTCAAAAGTTTGCGGACGGAAGCCGTTTGCTCTTCACTGAGGGCACCTTGCTGCAAGGCCGAGAGTTGAACATACGCCAAGGGAAAGTCGGGTTTCTGAGAGAGTGCCTGCTGGCAATACTCTTTACTCAACTCCAGTTTCCCGAGCACCTTGTATAGATTACTCATTGCATACATCGCATTGTGCGATTTTGGATCAAGCTCTAACGCTTTTGAGATATGTTTCTCCGCCTCGTCATATTTTTCCGCAGAAACGCAGAGCCGGCCCATAACAACGCAAGCGCTAGAGTTGTTGTTGTCCGATGCAAGAACATGCCGGTACGCAGCGACGGCGTCTTTGAACCTGGTAAACTCAAAAAGTGCCTGACTTTTGTATTGCCAGGCTTTTACTGTGTCGGGCGTGGCGGAAAGCCACAGATCGGCTGTCTCAAGCACATATCTCCAATCCCGCCGGGCGATACCCATTTGACAGGCAAAATCGAATACGTCTTCACTGGCGGGCGATTTTTTGTTCGCGATCCCAAGTTGTATCTTGGCATTTTCGTACCGATCCATCGCCAGATGTATGCGGGCAATGAATATATCAATCCGCGCGTCGTCAGGAAACGCCCGTTGCATCTCTGACAGAATGGCCAGACTATCAGGCAAGCGCCGGTTTTGAGAAAACCTTGACGCGAGGGCGTGCAACTGGTTTGCCGATTGCGGGTATTTGTTTAGCAGGCGTGATGTAAAATAGGTGATCACATCACTTTTATCAGTATACTGTAATAACTCAACAAAACGCTGCAACGGCATTGAAACCCCCGGCGACTTCTGCATTTCCGTAGTGCAGGTGCTGTAGGCACTCAATAGTTCTTTCTTGCTCAGTACCTTCATATACCACCGGGTTTCAACGCGTCTGAAGTTGCTGACAGGCAAGCTCACCTGAGATGAAATGGGTCTGGCAATCAAGCTGTCAATCAGACCAAATATAGTTATCCTTGGCTGACCTGTTTTTGCAACAGCGCTCATTAAGCATTGGAGACTGTCGATGGCATTTAATGGATTTCCCAGGGAATTTTTTGAGTTTTTCACTGAGTTGAAAGAAAATAACAAGCGCGAGTGGTTTGAGGACAACAAACAGCGTTATGAAGACAGTATAGTGACGCCATGTCTCGATTTCATCACCGCCATGGGGCCTGAATTGAAAAAGGTCTCTCAACATTTCGAAGCGATCCCGAAAAAGGTGGGTGGGTCGATGTTTCGCATCTATCGCGACACAAGGTTCTCCAAAGACAAAACGCCATACAAGACTAATGCCGGTTTGCATTTCCGTCATGCCCTCGGTAGGGACGCCCATGCACCCGGGTTTTATTTGCATCTTGAGCCGGATCAGGTCTTTTTCGGTGGTGGATTGTGGATGCCGCCGTCGAACGCGTTGAACAAAATCCGGGAGGCGATCGACAAAAACCAGAAAGAATGGAAGTCCGCCCAATCCGCCAAGGCGTTCAAGGCGAGATATGGCGCGCTCGGGGAGGGGAACCCTCTAACGAGACCACCCAAGGGATATGCCGACGATCATCCGTTTATTGATGACCTTAAAAAACGAAACTTTTTTGCTGTCACCGAGGCCAAAGCGGCCGCCGCAGGCAAGCCAGATTTTGTGAAAGAGGTCGCCAGGGCCTATAAAGACACGAGCCCCGTTGCAGCATTTCTGTGCAAGGCGGTCGGCGCGCCGTTCTAAGGGTCACCAGGGAGGCATTGTGCAAGTCTGTCATCTTTTTACTTACCCCCTTAAAGGCGCGCGCAGCACTCATACAGACGCCGCAAAAATAGAGGTAAACGGGCTCGCCGGTGACCGGCAGATGATGCTAGTTGACCCGCATGGAAAGTTCATTACCCAACGAGAGCATCCCGGTCTGGCAATGCTCCAGGTTCGGGCAGACGGCGCATCGGTTCAGTTTACCGCGGACGGCAAGGGACAGTTCCAGGCCGCTCGGCCGGACGGGACTAACCGCATCAATGTAACTATCTGGAAATCTGAAGTCAGTGCCTCTGTTGCCGAAGAAAATGTCAACCAGCTGCTGTCGGACTGGCTAGCTCGTGACGTCCGCCTCGTCTTCTTCGATGCGGCGTCGAAACGTACCGCCAATCCTGATTGGGCCGGGGACAATGCGGCAATCAGATTTTCAGACGCGTACCCGATATTGATAACCACCACTGGGTCACTCAAAGCTCTCAATGCAGATATGACCGCACACGGAGAACACACGGTGGGGATGGAGCGCTTTCGCCCCAATATTGTAATCGACAGCGAGCAAGCCTGGGCGGAAGACTATTGGGCAGCTATAGAAATTGCGGGAGTTCGCCTCGACCTCGTGAAACCTTGCGACCGTTGCATTGTCACTACACAAGATCAACAGACCGGATCAAGGTCGGGCGCAAGCCCGATGCCGGCGATGCGGCGCATCCGCTTGTCGGTTGATCCGCGCGTGACCGGTGTCCTTTTCGGCTGGAACGCCTTGCCGCGAGGAGAAGGCAAGATCAGCATTGGTGATCCAGTGACCGTCGTCGAAGACCGCTCAAAAGGCTGGGCATTGCGGTCATGATAAGATGATAGAAAGCTTTAACACAACGCCTGCTGGTGGTATCAGAGTTAAGTAGAACGGGCTGGCTATGAGAAAAACTGGTAGGGATTATCACGACATCAGTTCTGTTAATTTTTCTCTGATCTGAAAAACAGTAAAAAAATTCCCTCAAGACTCTGAAAACAGGACCACAAAATGCCATCATTTGATATTGTTTCCGAAGCCGATCTCAACGAAGTCGATAATGCTATTGCCAATGTGATGCGGGAGGTCGGCACCCGCTATGATTTCAAAGGCTCGCAGTCAAAGGTTGAAAACAAGGATGGCGTTATTACTATCCACGCGGACGATGATCTGAAGTTGAAACAGATGCACGAGATCCTGCAGGGCCATCTGCAAAAACGTGGCATCGAACCAGGTATGCTCGACTATCAGAAAGTCGAGCAAGCGGCCGGGCAATCTGTGCGCCAGAATTTGCTGATCAAACAAGGTATCGACAAAGACCTGGCAAAAAAAATTACCAAGGAAATCAAGGGCAGCAAGATTAAGGTCCAGGTCGCCATTCAGGGTGAGGAACTACGTGTCAGCGGCAAAAAACGGGATGATCTGCAAGAAGTGATGGCGCTGGTTAAAGGAATGGGTCTGGATCAGCCGATGCAGTATCAGAACTTCCGCGATTAGGACCATCTAGTAAGGATAAAGACCCCCTGTACGCTTCTCGCCTTTGGGCGCGTTCTCATGCAAAAACTTGCGGATATTATAGCCGAGATAAACCAGCCCGAGAATGCCAAGATACCTGACCACATAAAAAGTAATGTCCTGGGGTATAGCCATCAAAGTGGCCCACATCGCCGCCCAAATCGCATCGTTTTCGTGACCTGATTGATGCATGCCGTAATACGGCCATAACCGGTCCAGCAGAAAAGCCAGAATGCCAACCTTCCACGGCCGGAAATTGCGCGTCGCGATTAGCGAAGCGAGCAGCCCAACCCACAGCGCGCGCCAAAAGTCGCTGCCGGCAAAGCCGATATTGAAAATATATTGCAGGTCTTCCATCGGGGTTTCAACCAATAAGTAACCGTCATTGTTGGCAGTCGGGGTTAATGGGCCGTAAAGACGACGTGCGCGCAGGTCCGCATTGCATCCGGGCCGCTAATCGCTATATATCCCAAAACTTGATTTGCCAGCTGCCTTTGAGGGCGGTTTACCGGGGCACCAAAGGAGAAAAAAAATGATCGTAAAAACACTTGCGGCTGCTTCGGCTAATCCCGTTGGTGCGCCAAACCCAATTATCCAGCTCGTTCCATTCGTTCTTATTTTCGTGATTTTCTACTTTCTGATGATCCGGCCGCAACAGCAGCAGCGAAAAAAACATCAAGAGATGGTCATGGCTGTGCGCCGAGGAGACACAGTGGTAACCGCCGGCGGTCTTGTCGCAAAGGTGACGAAAGTCGTTGAAAACAGTGAGGAAATCGTTGTCGAACTGGCGGACGGCGTGCAGGTGAGCGTGATCAAGGCAACGCTCAGCGATGTACGCTCAAAAACCGAACCGGCTGACAAAAAAAAATAAAGCCTTCTCCCGCCGGGAGAAACACTGAAATACCCATGCGGGAAATCAACCATGCTTCAATTCAGTAAATGGCAGATAGGTCTCATTGCTTCCTTTATTGCTCTGGGCCTCTATTTCGCGCTGCCGAACTTCTTCGCCAAAGACGCGACCCCTTGGGGGCTCCCGGAAAGCCGGGTAACTCTCGGTCTCGATCTGCAGGGCGGGTCCTATCTTTTGTTGCAGGTTGATACTGAAAAAGTTGTCGCAGATCGGTTGGAAAACATCCGCAAGGATGTGCGCAGTGCTTTGCGTGGACGAAGTGCGGACGGCGCAGCACGGGTTACTTTTTCACCGCCGACAGTTTCTGGAGATACGGTAACGGTTCAGATCAGAAACGCTGGCGATAGCGCTGAAGCTGAAAAAAGACTGCGCGATTTGATCCAGCCCCTTGGGGGGATTGGCTCGCTGGCCAGAAACGTTGAGGTCGAGACGATTGAACCGCAGACTTTTACCTTAACGATGACACCGGAGGCCAAGGCGTACTACGCTGACAACGCCGTCGCCGATTCAATCGAAGCAGTTCGCGAGCGGATTGACAGCCTGGGCACAACGGAACCTTCAATTGTCCGCCAAGGTAGTGACCGGATTGTGCTTGAAGTGCCGGGCGATCAAGACTCCGAGCGACTGAAAAACATCCTCAATGCCGAAGGGCAGCTCAGTTTCCATATGGTCGACAGCTCGGTGCCAATTGAGGAAGCGAGAGAAATTCTGCCACCAGGAAGGATTATCCTACCAGATGTCGATCGTGGTATCGAAATCGTCATTGAAGAGACGCCTGAAGTAACCGGTGACCAGATCACCGACGCCTCTTCCACGCCGAACCAGGACTCGGGCGGCTTTCAGGTTAATGTTGCGTTTGACAAAAACGGCCAGCGCCGGTTCTTTGAAGCCACAAGAACAAACGTCGGACAGTTATTCGCGATTGTTCTCGACGATAAAATTATTTCAGCACCGCGTATCAACGAGCCGATCAATTCGCCGCAGATGCGGATCACAGGTCAGTTTTCGGCGCAGGAAGCATACGATCTGGCTCTTTTGATCCGTGCCGGCGCGTTGCCAGCGCCACTGGAAGTGCTGGACCAAAGAACGGTGAGTGCGCAGCTTGGTGATGACTCGGTGCGAGCAGGGAGCCTGGCGCTGATCTATGGTTTCGTCGCGGTCGTGATCTTCATGGTCCTCTCTTATGGCCGGTTTGGTATCTATGCTGACATTGCGCTGATTTCAAATGTCATTCTTATCGCCGGCGTCCTGTCATTGCTCGGCGCCACACTGACGCTCCCTGGCATTGCCGGAATCGTTCTAACCATTGGTATGGCAGTTGATGCGAATGTCCTGATCTTTGAACGAATCCGCGAGGAACTGAAGGCAGGCAAAGGTGCCGTTGCCGCGGTGCAAGCCGGTTATGAAAAAGCTTTAAGCGCGATCATCGATGCCAATGTGACGACGTTCCTTGCCGCTGCGATCATGTTCTACCTTGGCTCGGGCCCGGTTCGTGGTTTCGCTGTGACCTTGGCGATCGGTGTTATCTCGTCTGTGTTTACCGCCTTTGTGCTGACGCGTATTTTTGCTGGTGGGTACGTCCTTTCCAAGCGTCCAAAAGAACTTTCGCTTTAGCGTATATTTTTCCGGAAAACCTCCATGTATCTGAAACTCATCCCAGACGAAACAAACATCAAGTTCATGACTAAGCGCTGGATTGCGTTCGTCGGTTCGGCGCTTGCTGTCATCGCTTCCGTCGCTCTGTTTTTCGTGAACGGTCTGAATTTTGGCATCGATTTTCGCGGCGGCGGCGTTATCGAGGTTGGGCCGGCAGAGGGGCAGGTATTTGATCAAATTGAAGACCTTGGACGCGTGCGCACTGCTATTGAAGAACTAGAGCTTGGGAGCATTCAGGTAAAGACAATCAGCGCGAAGGGCGGTGATCGTCAAAATATGCTCGTGGCGTTTGAGCAACAACCTGCAGTTAAAACGTTCACGGCAACATGTGAAGCGGCAAAACCGGCAGGATTGCGGGGTGAACCAGCTGACGCCAATCAGCAAATTGCAACGGCATGCGTCAAACAGGTTTTATATAAAGTTCTGGGTGCGGGCATCACAGAAGAGCGCACCGACGTTGTGAGTGCCACCGTATCCGGTGAACTTGTGAACGCTGGTACACGTGCGGTGATCATCGCCGTTTTCTTCATGTTGCTCTATATCTGGTTCCGTTTTGAGTGGCAGTTTTCTCTCGGCGCTATCGTCGCGCTTGTGCATGATGTGATCCTGACCATCGGTATGTTCGCGTTGACCCAGCTTGAGTTTAACCTGCCGATTATCGCCGCCCTGTTGACGATTGTTGGTTATTCGATGAACGATACGGTCGTTGTTTATGACCGAGTTCGTGAAAATTTGCGCAAGTTCAAGAAAAAGGCATTGCCGGAGTTGCTTGATTTTTCGATCAATCAAACCCTTTCGCGCACGATCATGACCTCGGTCACGACGTTGCTCGCCCTTCTGGCCCTATTCATCTTTGGCGGGCCGGTCTTGCGTGGGTTTACGGCCGCGATGATCTGGGGTGTGATTATCGGGACATACTCATCAGTCTTCATTGCTTCGCCGGTGCTCCAGATGCTCGGTGTGAAGCGAGAATGGTCGCAGTCCGTCAACTGAAGCTGATGACGGATGATCTTCGCCACGCGCAAAATGCAGCTTATTGCACTGAACGGGCTAAGAAGTATTCCGAAGATCTGTTTCTGGCAGCACAGTTTGCGCCAACCGAACGGCATGCTGGTTTGATGGCGCTTTATGCGTTCGCTGGTGAAGTGAACCGGATCCCGGCCAGTGTTTCAGACCCGACCCTTGGTGCAATCCGTCAGCAATGGTGGCACGACGCTTTAGGCGAAGTTTTTGGGCAAACCCCGCGTGTTCATCCCGTTGTCGAAGCGCTGGCTTCTGCAATCGGAACTGACCAGACGGTGTTCCGCCAGGCGATGGACGAGGCGATCAAAGCGGTCGGTTTTTTTCTTGAACCAGGTGACTTCAAAACTCCTGACCACATCCTCTGCACCGCGCTTAAGACGCATGGGTATGTTGCAAGGCTGGGCGCGGCGTTGCTTGACCCGGAAAATTCCGCAGTCAAAACCGGACCTGATCTGCTGGATCGACTGGGAGCGTTGGCCGCAATCGGGCGTATGCTGGCGATACTAAAGCAAGATTCTGTGGCGCCGAGGGAGGGTGGAGGCGTGGAAACATTCTCGGCTCGCTTGATGAGATTTGCTGCCACCAACAGAGACGAGCTGCTGTCCTTTTTGCCGCAGGAATATTCCAAAGCGAGAAAAAAAATCGGGTTGCCAGAGACCAAAATCATGCCGGCATTAGCTCAGACCGCCTTGCTCCCTGGTTATGTAAAACAGGCGAGAGGGAATCCGGCCGGAACCAGCAGGAATCAGCCATTCTTGTCGGTGAAGAAACGCCTGATTTTGTTCCGGACCATCCTGCTCGGGCGTCTTTGAGCGTTAATTTTACCAGACAAGACGGTACGCAAAACCAAATTTTTCTGTTAGAGTCCATCGGGCGGGTTAAATTTATGGGGGTTCTATGGGGAGCGAAGTCTGGGCAATTGTATTTGGTTTGGCGGGCATCCTCCTCCTCGCCGTATTAATGCTGCCCGTCGCGACACGAACCCGGATTCCTCACACAGTAATTTTGGCGGTTCTTGGCATTTTGCTCGGGATGCTGATCCACTATCTTGCTGGGGAGCCGGAAGCCGCTGCCGCTGCCGCGCATGGTGCTTCATCTGATAGCGGGCATGGCAGCGAACCGTTCTGGCGGCAGATGCTTAACGCGATCGGCAGCCTTGAAATCACCGCAGACGTCATTCTTTTTGTCTTTCTGCCGGCGTTGGTGTTTGAAAGTGCGTTATCGCTGAATGTCCGTAAATTGATGGCCGACATTGGCCCGATCTTGTTCTTGGCGGCAATTGGCGTGCTCATTTCGACCTTCGTTATCGGCCAGTCGATCAGCGCCTATACCGGGCAGGGTTTGTTGCTATGTTTGCTTCTCGGGGCAGTCGTTTCGGCAACTGATCCGGTTGCCGTGATCGCCCTGTTCAAGGATCTTGGTGCGCCGAAACGGCTGACGGTTCTAGTCGAGGGCGAGAGTCTTTTTAATGACGCGACCGCTATTACCGTATCAGCAATTCTGCTCCTGATTTTCCAAAGCCCTGGCGACACCAGTTGGCTGGGCGGGCTGATCCAGTTCTTCCTGGTCTTCTTTGGTGGTATCGTTGTTGGCCTCGCAATCACCTGGATTGCCCAGCAGATAATGAAGCCGTTCAAGCGTCAGCCGATGGTGATCGTTACCATCACCCTGATACTCCCGTTTATCGTGTTCGTTGTCGCAGAGCATTTTCTGCACGTCTCCGGTGTCATGGGTTGTGTTGCGGGCGGCCTGCTTCTGGGATCGGTAGGACGCAGAATCATCCCACCACACAGCTTTCACGAGATCGAGCATACTTGGCACCAGATCGCCTTTTGGGCGACTTCCCTGATTTTTGTGCTGGTCGGTCTCGCCGTGCCGCAGCTTTTGGGTGAGAACTTATGGTCTTACAAGGATGAGATATTGATTCTGTTCCTTGTTGCGACTTTCATCCGGGCAATCATTATTTTTGGCTTGTTGCCGTTCATGTCGAAGATCGGGCTCGCTCAAAAAGTCAGTGCCGCTTTCAGCACGATTATGGTCTGGGGCGGATTGCGCGGCGCGGTGTCGCTTGCTCTGGCGCTGATTATTCTTGAGGCGGAGTATATCCCTGAAGAAGGCCGCGCGTTTATTGGCGTCATGGTCACGAGTTATGTGTTAATTACGCTGCTCGGGCAGGCGACGACTATTTCGCCGCTTCTCGCTTTGGTTGGCCTCAACAAACTCTCACCCACAGATCAGGCGGTGCGTGATCGTTCCCTGATTAGCGCTTTGTCGGATGTCAAAGGGCAGATTGACGAATTGGTTCTAAACAGCGATGTGGAATCAGAGAAGCTAAGTTCAGTAACGGAACGTTACACCGAAGCCCTGGGCACAGCCGAGGACACCGCTGAGGGAGCGAGTGGCCTCTCGGACACCGACTGGCAGCGCATCGGACTTGAAATGGCCCTTGCGCAAGAGCGGCAATTTTATCTTGCGAAATATGGCGAGGGATTTGTCTCGACCTCGCGCCTGCGCGAGACTCTCGCGAGTATCGAAGAAGTCTCAGAGTCGCTCTCCAGTGTAACCAAAAACAACAGTCATAAGGCGGCTGAGATCGCGATCGAACAGGGTGTCAGTTTCGCGCCTAATTTCAAATTTGCCATGAAGCTGCAACGGCGTTTTGGCCTTACGGGTCCGTTGGCAAATTCTCTCGAAAAACGATTTGGTATTCTCGCCTTGAAGCGTGACGTTCTGCGCGAACAACGCCGGACGCGATTGCCTGAGATTACAGGCCTTCTGCCGGTTGAGGCGCAGGCTGGGTTTCTTGAAATCATTGATCGGCGCATTGAATTGGTTGAAGAACACCACCACGCGCTGTGTCTTCAGTATCCGAAATATGCTGAGGCGCTTGAGAAAAGCAATCTGGAGCAGCTTGGGTTGCGACTCGAGGAGAGGGCCTACGACCGTCTGCAAGCCAATTCAATTATCGGACCGGAAATTCACAGTGACCTGCAACGAGAGCTTGCATCCCGTCAGGCGGCGGCAAGCCGTTTGCCACACCTGAGACTGAATCAGAAACCGGCCGAGCTTATCGCCAGGGTGCCATTCTTCGCGGAGCTGTCGAAAGGCAAACAAAAACAGATCGCGCAAATGCTCAAAACCCGCTTCACTGTACCCGGTGAGACCGTCATCAACACCGGCGAAGTTGGGACGAGCATGTACTTTATCGCCAGCGGAGCGTTCCGCGTCCATGTGAAAGAGGATGATCTAACACTCGGTACTGGCGATTTCTTTGGCGAGTTGGCCCTGATTACCAAACAGCCGCGGAATGCCGATGTCTCGGCATTGGCATTCTCGACACTGCTCGAATTGCACACACGTGACTTCAAGAGCCTCCTGCGTAAAGATCCATCAATCAAAAAACATATCAACGATATTGCACGCCAGCGGTTGGGCCCGGACTTCGTCCTCGATATTCATTGATGCGCGACGAATTTAGTCGCTGGTTGCCGCGACAGCTTTTTGCGACTTCGATGGGAACTGCAGGATTGCAGCAGAAGCTTTTTTCGAAGTCGGGCAAAGATCATTAAGCGGACATTTGGCGCATTTGGGCCGGCCCTTGTGGCAGTAGGTACCGGCAAGTTTGTGTATACCGGAATAAAGTGAGGACATTTCTTTCGCCTGCCAGCTGGCTGGAATTTTATCCATGATCTGCCGGTCGAGGGCTGACATCGGTGCTGCTGGTGCGACGAAACCAAACCGGCGGACAACGCGCGCACCTTCTGGGTCAAGCGCCAGAACGGTTTTGCGCAAGGTACTGAAATTGAGCGTCGCTGTGCTGATCATTGCGTCAACACCGGGCAGGGCCTCGAGCCATTCTCTTGCCGCCTGCGTAGTCCAGCCGGCCAGAAATTCAAGTTCAAGTAAACCGTGCCGGTCTTCGATTTCCTGCAACAGGCGTGGCAGAGTCACCGCTTTTTCGACCGCCTTGTCGATGCCCCGCAGCACCCGCAGCAGAACTTCCGGCGCTTCATCACGCACCGCCGGCCAGCCGTGATATCTCGACCGCAATCTGCGATAAGCGGCGAGCGCGATAGCCGAAGGCGTATCGGCACTCACCAGCATGAACACAAGCTGTGACAAGGGATCAGCATGCTGCTCCTCACGCGGAGGCCAGGCTGCTTTGAGACGGTTCAGCACTTCAGGAAAACGCTGGTCGGCAGCAAAAGAAAGCGGCATCTGCATAGTGATCACCTTTTGTTCAGGGCCGACGACCATAGAACAAAAAAAGAACATGTCAACTGGATTTAAGTCATTGTGCGCGCAAGCGATCGACGCGTATCAGAATGCTGGAGATCGGCGGGATATTGCGCGCGTTCAAAAGCTTGCAATCGAGAATAAACAAGCAATGCGATATCACGCTGCAATTGCAAGACCCGAGGTCAGACATCCGTTTGCGCGCGGCCTTCTATTGCAGGGTGGTGCTATCGGACATGGCGGTGGTACTATGTGGCCGCTAAAAACGGTGATGTGAGTATGTCCCGAAAAGGGTGCAACTGGTTAATCTGCGGGGGGTTGAGTGCGGTCGCTGTTTTGTTGGCGGGATCGGCAAGTGCAAGCTTTATCAGCTATCGTTTTGACGGTGACTATGCCGGCGTAACATCTGTGGCGCAGGATATATCTAACGAAACATGCAGTGCCTTGCCGTTACAGCAGTTGTCCATCAAAAATGGGATTCTTCGCAGCTTTGACGCGGCAGGCTACCAAACTGTTAAGGGTTTCATTACGGGCGACGGTTTTTTCTCTAGTGATTATATCAGGCGTGACGGACGCGTGACGCTGTTCGAAGGTTTCGTTGATGCAAACGGCCGGCTCACCGGGGGCATTTTCGATAACGGCTGCGCCTGGCTAGTCGAAATGGTCGAGGATTAGGCTGTATGGCTCTGAACCTCCGGCAGCCCACCACGGCGTTGCCGTCGCGACCAATAGAGGCGGTCAAGTAGGCATCGTTTTTAGCACAAATTTCGATGTGTAGATTTTGAGCATCTTACTCGTTGATGCCCTTGCTGTCGCGTTTTAGTCAGCGTGCGATCACCCATCCCAGTTGTATCAAGTTGTTACCGATTTCCAGTTTGGCTGCCGTGTCACGCGTTTCGCCAGCGCCTTTGGAGAAAAATCTGTATACTCAGGATATTCCCCAAAATCATCCAGCGACGCGCAGGTGTCCGAGGGGATCGTCATCGCCGTGACCATCTAAGACAATAAGTATAGCCGCAGCAACATCTTTGAAATTCCCCTTAGCGTTCCCAGGTTTTTTCATACAGGTGATTAGGTAGGATTGTAACCGAGAATCGGTGCCCTAGTTCAGGCCGCTCGCTGGCGCCAGCCATTGGTCGAGATCCGTCAGCGCCCGTGCACACAGGGCGCGTTTTCTGGCGAAGCCTTTTTCCTTGCCCTTTATCCGGTTCCCGTCGGCGTCAACTTTCGGTGCCGCGATTTCGGGGAAAAGTCCGAAATTGACATTCATCGGTTGGAACGCGCCCTTGCTGCCAGCGCCTTCTGACAGATGCCCGCCAGTGATGTGCCGGTGCAGGGCGCCAAGCGCCGTTGTTTCAGGCGGATTGCTGACAGCGGGATTCTGACCGAGCAACTGCAGTGCTGCAAAGCGGCCGGCGAGTAGGCCGGTTGCCGCGCTTTCGAGATATCCCTCGACGCCAGTGATCTGCCCTGCAAAACGCAGAGCGGGAGCGCTCTTCATACGGAAAGTCTCGTCGAGCAATTTGGGCGAGTTAATGAACGTGTTGCGGTGAATACCACCGAGCCGGGCAAATTTGGCCTCTTTTAGCCCCGGAATCAGGCGGAATACATCGGCTTGTGCGCCATATTTCAATTTCGTCTGAAAACCGACCATATTATAGAGCGTGCCGAGGGCGTTATCCTGTCGCAATTGCAACACCGCGTGCGGACGGCTGCCGGTGCGTGGGTCTGTTAGGCCAACCGGCTTCATCGGACCGAACCGCAAGGTCTCGCGGCCGCGCTCGGCCATAACTTCAACCGGCAGGCAGCCCTCAAAGTAGGGCGTGTTCTTCTCCCATTCCTTAAACTCTGTTTTTTCGCCCGTCAGCAGCGCATCAACAAACTGCTCGTATTCAGCCTCCGTGAACGGAAGATTTATGTAGTCAGCACCGTCGCCGCCTGGCCCCTTTTTGTTATAGCGGGATTGGAGCCAGGCTATATCAAAATTTATCGAGTTTTTGAAAATGATCGGGGCGATCGCATCAAAGAACGCCAGTTCGTCTTCACCCGAAATTTTGTGAATGGCGGCAGCGAGCGAGAGAGAGGTAAGCGGCCCTGTAGCGATGATGACACTGCGCCAGTCTGGCGGTGGCAGGCCAAGAACCTCTTCGCGAACGATTTCGATCAGTGGATGCGCCTCAATCGCGTCGGTTACCGCGCCGGAAAAATTATTCCGGTCGACAGCGAGGGCCCCGCCGGCCGGCACCTGATTGGCATCGGCGCTTTTGAGGATAATCGAACTGCAACGCCGCATTTCTTCATGCAGCAGCCCGACCGCGTTTTGTGTTGCGTCATCGGAGCGGAACGAGTTGGAGCAGACAAGCTCCGCCAGCTGGTCGGTTTCATGGACTGCGGTTTTTTGAACGGGCCGCATCTCATGAATAATGACGCGCGCGTCATTGCTGCCAAGACCGACCTCCTGCAACTGCGTTGCCGCTTGCCATGCCGCCTCGGACCCGGCAAGGCCACCACCAATAATGTGTATCTGTTTCATACGGCGAACATAGTAAGAAGCGGCGCCAGTTCAACGGAAATTCTGCCTCTCCCGGTCGCTTGCTTTCGTGGTCAAGACAAGGTTACTCTTGCCCCTTGGGGTAGCGTATGGGCGGGGGCCTGATCGATGAAACTGGCAATCTACAACACAATAACCGAGGCGCTCGGTTTTGCTTGGCATAAGTATGACACGGCGGCGCGTCTTGCCTGGGTTCCGCTGATGCTTTTTTTTGTATTATCCATAGCCGAAGTATATCTTTATCTTTCCTTGGCGACCGGCGATGTCGTGACTATATTCGGCACGTCATATTTGGAAGCTCTCGGGCTGGTTCGTGAAGCGGTTGCGGCAGTGGCAGAATCAAACCCGCTACTTCCTTCAGTGCTCACTATTTTCAAGTTTATCCTCTTCGTTGTGATTATTTCGAGCTTCCTTGTCCCCATGATCCGATATGCGGCCCGAAACACCCCACCATCCGGCGGGTCCTTTCATTTTTCGTTCACATGGAGGCAGCTGCGCTTTATCGGTGCTCAAGCTTTGGTGTTTTTGGGCGTCGCTGTTTTGACTTACGTGCCAATGCAAATGTCCTTATATTTTATTGACTCGTATGTTGAAAACGTAACCAATAATCCGTTTGCAGTATTTCCCGACACCGAGAGCCTTCATACGATCGAGCTTCAGGAAAGGAATCCACTGATGGCTAACCTGTTCGGAACTGCACTCGCAATCATGTTCCCGATATTCATGATTTACCTCAGCTTGCGCCTTTTTGGGCTGCCAATATTCACGGCTGTGAGAGAGAAAGGCGAGACGTACAACTCCTTCGATTTATCTTTTAAAATCACAAAAGGATGGAACACGCTTCGGCTGCTACTCATTTTGATAGTGATTGCGATACTAACCTATATCGTCTCATTTGTACTGAACGCCGTAATCGTTCCCATGATTACTGCCGCCATCAACGCAATCTACCAGTTCGTTCAGTCTGTCAGCGGCCTGCTGCCGGCTGATGAGAAGGCGACTGACAATATTGGATCTTTCTACTTTCTCTACGTGATCATCGTTTATATTTTGAACATGGGATATCTTATTTTCGTTTATGGTCTGTACGCCGGCCTAGGTGGCAGCCTTTTCCGTCATGGCGAAAAGGTGGCAGCGGCGCATTGATCGGCTGCACCAAGCACCTTACATATTATTATAAGGGCGTCGAAATACCATTCAGGGGAGGGAACAGCCATGTCTGACAAAATGCCGATAACTGACCTTTTGACCGAGAGTTTCTCTTTTGGTTTCAACAGATACTTTACAGTTTTACGGTGTCTACTGGTCCCGTATCTCATTGTTGTTTTTGGCATGATTGCGCTAATCGTCGGCCTGATGGATTTTGGCGCAATTGCTGCGCTGGAAAACGCCTCGGATCCTGACTCGCTCGGGGAAATATTTGCGATGCTTGGTAGCATTTTCCGCATGTCGCTTCCTGCAACGATGGCTCTGTTCTTTCTGGGGGCGATGGTCTTGTCGCTGCCGTTCACCGGGGGAATTGCCAGCATCTATCGCCTTATAGGGCTTGGCGAAGAGCCAGGCGGCTGGTTCACTATCCGTCTTGACGGGCCGATGTGGCGCACCTTTTTTGCCTTTCTGATCTGGGGCATTATTCAGTATGCCATTTATGGAGTTGCTTTTTTTATTGTCTGGAGCCTGAACCCTGGGATGTTTGAGGTCTTTGGCCAGCTCGACATGGCAGATGACAATCCGGAAGTGCTGATTTCCTTATTCGGCTCCATGATGTCGATATTTCTGGTCGCGCTCATCTTCATGATCTTTATTTTTACAAAACTGGCGCCGTTCCCGGCGGCCTCGGCGTGTGAAAATCGCCTGATGCTATTGAATTCCTGGACAAAAACCAAGGGCCATTTCTGGACAATACTCGGTGGTTATATCTTGCTGTCGCTCGCGCTTGGTCTGGCAAGCCAGGTGATGTCGTTCTTTCTTCAAATCGTGATTGGTATCGTGGCATCCGCGGGTGCGGAAGCGGCGGTGATCATCGGTCTTGCTATCCTGGTTTGCGTGCTGGTCTATTTCGGGTTCATATTTTTCTCGATCGGTGTCCAGATGGCTTTCCCGGCGGCAATCTATCGCCGTCTCTGGCGGGAGTGATAGCTGAGCTGCCGCAGCCACTACATCCGCTGCAACCTTGCTGGCGCCGCTGCTGTCGGATCCACCACTGCCACCCACACCGCTAGCAACCCTTTCTTGCATTGCGCGCATTAGAGCCTGACCCAATGACCAGGGAACTCATGACGATGCTGACGCCGACACCGAGCCGCCGGCAGGCCAACAAAAAAAGGAATTCCTCTGCCAGATGGTCAAGCCGGTTCATCGGGGAGAAATTGCCATCTTCTCCCATATATGGGCCATGGGTATAGGCAAGAGGGACGCCCAGAAAATCCGATCACTGATAAAATGCCTGCGACGCGGAGTTTGGTTGAAGCGAAGGCTGATAGTAAAACCCCGGGCACACGCAGAATGACATTGTTTTTTGAGTTGATGCGTTTAAGCAACGGCGCATTACCAAAGTCGATTTCAGCCGGGGGCCAGATATCCACCGGCGGTTTGCGTCGGCCTCCCTCTCGCCTTCACTTACGCGGCTTTCCGGCTCTTTCTCGCCGGTTTCTTTGTTGATGCTGTTTTTCTTATCGGCTTGGTGCGCCCCAATAGCGCTTTCAGATATTGCCCAGTGTAGCTCAATTTCACTTTTGCAACATCTTCCGGCGTCCCTGCCGCGACAATTTGGCCGCCGCCATCGCCGCCTTCGGGGCCGAGGTCGATTAGCCAGTCGGCCTGTTTGATCACCTCGAGATTGTGTTCGATAATGATGACCGTATTGCCCTGATCGACCAACTCCTGAATCACTTCCATCAGTTTACGGACATCTTCAAAATGAAGACCCGTGGTTGGTTCATCGAGAATATAGAGCGTCCGGCCGGTGGCACGTTTGGAGAGTTCCTTTGACAGCTTGACACGCTGTGCCTCACCGCCCGAGAGGGTCGTTGCCTGCTGGCCGATCTTGATATAGGAAAGACCGACCTTATTAAGGGTATCCATCTTGTCGCGGATCGCCGGGACGGCAGCAAAGAATTTTGCCCCTTCTTCAACTGTCATGTCGAGCACATCGGCAATCGATTTGCTTTTAAACTCGACCTCCAGCGTTTCGCGGTTATAGCGCTTGCCCTTGCAGACATCGCAGGTGACGTAAACGTCCGGCAAAAAGTGCATTTCGATCTTGATGACACCGTCGCCCTGACAAGCTTCGCAGCGCCCGCCTTTGACATTGAAGGAGAACCGGCCCGGCTTGTACCCGCGCGCTTTCGATTCCGGCAGACCGGCAAACCATTCGCGGATTGGTGTGAAGGCGCCAGTGTAGGTCGCGGGGTTGGAGCGCGGCGTCCGGCCGATCGGTGACTGATCAATGTCGATCACCTTGTCGAGGAGCTCCAGCCCTTCGATATTTTCATGCTGGCCGGGCACCTGTTTTGATTTCATCAGTTTGCGCGACGCTGCTTTGTACAATGTCTCGACGGTGAGGGTCGATTTGCCGCCACCGGAAACACCGGTGATGCAAGTGAGAACACCAAGCGGAAATTCGGCCGTAATATTCTGCAGGTTGTTTTCTGTCGCCCCGATTACCCGGATCAACCTGTTCGGCTTCACTTCACGCCGTTGCTCGGGCACGACAACTGCGCGGCGCCCGGCGAGATAATCACCGGTCAAACTGTTCTTGTTGGCAATGATGGCTTTCGGCGTTCCTTCGGCGACGATGCGTCCGCCATGGACCCCAGCACCGGGCCCGATATCAATCACATGATCCGCGGTGCGGATCGCCTCTTCGTCATGCTCGACAACAATGACAGAGTTGCCCATGTCACGCAGATTGGTCAGCGTCTCCAGCAATCGTTGATTGTCGCGCTGATGTAGGCCGATTGATGGTTCGTCCAAAACATACAGAACACCGGTGAGGCCCGAGCCGATCTGTGAAGCCAGCCGGATACGCTGGCTTTCACCGCCAGACAGGGAACCGGAGCCACGTCCAAGGGTCAGGTAATCAAGCCCGACATTGTTGAGGAAATGCAGCCGGTCGCGGATTTCTTTCAAAATACGTGCGGCTATCTCTTTTTCTTTGCGAGTCAGTTTTTTTTCCAGCCCGAGGAACCACGAGGCGGCTTCTTTGATTGATTTCCTGGTTGCTTCGGAAATATGCAAGCCACCGATTTTTACCGCCAGGGACTCAGGCTTCAGGCGATCCCCGTCGCAGATGTCGCAATGAGCGATAGATTGATATTTCTCCATTTCTTCGCGGACCCATGTCGAATCCGTTTCGCGCCAGCGGCGCTCGAGATTGGGGATGACACCTTCGAACGGTTTAACGGTTTCATAGCGCCGCAAGCCGTCATCGTAAACAAACTGAATTTCCTCGCCCTTGGTGCCCCAGAGAATTTTCTCCTGCTGCTTTTTTTTCAAGGAGCGCCAGGTGTCTTCCACCGTGAAGCCGAAATGACTGCCTAATGCCTCAAGCGTCTGGGTGTAGTAGGGGCTCTGGGTCTTCGACCACGCGGCCACCGCGCCTTCGCGTAAGGTCTTGTCTTTGTCCGGGACGACCATGTCAGGATCAAAAAACATCTGTGTCCCCAGCCCGTCGCAAGTCGGGCAGGCGCCAAAGGGATTGTTGAAGGAAAACAGCCGTGGCTCGATCTCGTCGATCGTGAAGCCGGAAATGGGGCAGGCGAATTTGGCCGAAAAAATTGTCCGCAACGGCCTGCCCTTGTCGTCCGTCCTCTCAGCGCTTTCGGCGATAGCGATTCCGTCGGCGAGATCAAGCGCCGTCTCGAAACTTTCAGCAAGCCGGCTCTCAAGCCCGTCCTTGATGATGATCCGGTCGACCACCACATCGATATCGTGCTTCAGCTTTTTGTTGAGGGTGGGGACATCGGCGATATCATAAAACTCGCCGTCAACTTTGACCCGCTGAAAGCCTTTCTTCAGAAGCTCGGCAAATTCTTTTCGATACTCGCCTTTCCGCCCCCGGATCATTGGCGCCAGCAGATAAAAGCGGCTCTGTTCCGGCTCTTTCATCAACCGATCAACCATTTCTGACACGGTCTGTGACGTGATCGGCCGGCCGGTCGCTGGGGAGTACGGGATACCAATCCGCGCCCATAATAGGCGCATATAATCATAGATCTCAGTCACCGTGCCGACGGTCGAGCGCGGATTGCGAGAGGTCGTCTTCTGCTCGATCGAAATCGCCGGCGACAGACCTTCAATTTGGTCCACATCCGGTTTCTGCATCAGCTCCAGAAACTGCCGCGCATAGGCCGACAGGCTCTCCACATAGCGCCGCTGGCCTTCAGCATAGATTGTATCGAACGCCAGCGACGATTTGCCGGAACCGGACAGTCCGGTGATCACCACCAACCGGTCGCGCGGGATATCGACCGTGATATTCTTCAGATTGTGCTCGCGCGCGCCTGCAACATGGATATTCTTCAAGGACATTCGGAACGCTTTCTGAAAACAGGTCAAAGGCGATTGATAGAGCAGTGAGTCGCTCTTGACAAAAAGAACATAATGTGAACATATGCGATTTCAACAAGAGAGGTATTTTTTTCCGGGGCAGAGCTTGTGGAAAAACTGGTCGTGTGGATGAAGACGAGCCCCTTTAGGGTATGAGGCTCGTAAATAGCTATTTAGCCTGGAGGTAATATATGGCGGGCAGTGTTAACAAGGTAATTCTGGTGGGCAATCTTGGAGCCGATCCGGAAGTGCGGCAATTCCAGAACGGCGGGCAGGTGTGTTCTTTGTCGGTCGCAACATCTGAAAACTGGAAAGACAAAAACACCGGCGAGCGCCGGGAGAAAACGGAATGGCACCGGGTGTCAATTTTTTCTGAAGGCCTTGTCCGGGTTGCTTCACAGTATTTAAAAAAAGGCTCAAAGGTTTATCTGGAGGGCCAGCTTGAAACCCGCAAGTGGCAGGACAAGGATGGCCAGGATCGGTACACGACGGAAGTTGTTCTGCGCGGGTTTAATTCCAACCTGACGATGCTTGATGCGCGCGGTGGAGACGGTGTCGGGATGGGTGGTGGTCACGGTCAGCAGATCTCCGGCAGCGGTGGCATGGGCGACGGGCCACCACCATCCGGCGGCGGCCAGAGCTTCGAACTGGATGACGAGATTCCTTTTTGACGCGGTACACTGCGCTATCCTGACTAACGGAGCACAGCTGCGCGCAATGTTATTAGGATTCTGATCAGGATAGAACAGTGACATAGAGTCCTGAATAGCCGCTTCCCAGCTTACAGGACAACGGACAGCTGAGGGGATTGAGTCATGAAGAAACTCATCATGTTGGCAGTGCTGGCGCTAACAGCCTGCGGACAGGCGATAACGACTCATACGGAAGGTGAGATCATGACGGGCCAAAAAAACCTGACCATCGACTACATCGAATTTCCTGCAACCAATATGGCAGCTACCAAGGCATTCTACACCGAAGCTTTCGGCTGGGATTTCACCGATTATGGCCCTGCCTATGCGGCCTTTGCCAGAGACCAGGCCGGGATTGACGGTGGCTTCACGCTCGAGACCGGCACACAAACACCTGGTTTGCTCGCCGTTCTGTATGCGAATGACCTCGAAGCAACGGTTGAACTGGTCAAAAAAGCTGGCGGCGAGATCACCAAAGAAATATTCTCCTTTCCCGGCGGCCGCCGTTTCCACTTTACAGACCCGAGCGGCAACGAACTCGCGGTCTGGTCTGACAGGGGTCCGGAGTAAGACTGCGACGCGCTGTCTTCATCGCTCGCTATAACTTCCTACGTCATCATGAAGTCAGCGAAAGACCATGGGTGACCGTGCCTTTGTCGTTTTGGCACCGGCTGACCGGAATACCGGCCCCGGGCGAGGAGGTACAACCGCTGGTGCTATTTCCTTCAATGGCTGGCAATCCGCAAGTCAGGTACACGCGCGGAAAGCATTTCCACGAGCCTGCAGCTGCCATGGTTGGCTTGCCGAGCATGCCGCCAAGATCAGCCTGACGGGCTGGCAAATCCTCGTGCCCTGAAGAGTGCCGGGTATTACGTCCCCTGATAACAAAGTGACAATGTCCGTTTTTGTCCGCGCTCACGGTGTTCAATCAGATACACGCCCTGCCAGGTGCCAAGGTCCATCCGGCCGCGAACGACCGGTACTGATACGGATACGCCAGACAACATGGACTTAACATGTGCCGGCATATCGTCTGGGCCTTCTGCATCATGCCGCCATTGGCGGGTCGCAGGTGCCAGATCATTCAGGATATCGATCAGGTCGGCCTGAACATCCGGATCGGCATTTTCTTGAATGGTAAGGGAGGCAGAAGTATGCTGGATCAGGATTGTTAAAAGGCCGTCCTGCGCGCGTTCATCAGATAGCCAGCTATTAATTTCATCCGTGACACCTAGAAAAGCGGGACCTGGCGTCATGAACTTCAATCGCTTCAGAATCTGCCGCAGGGGCTCGTTCATGAATGATATTTATCCTGAATGTATTTATAAGCGGTCGTGCACATCTCTTCCAGCACATCCATATCAACCTTGTCCAAATCTGTAATATAGAGACAGCTCTTGCCGATCTTGTGTTTGCCCAATCGCGCCAGTTGCTCGCTGAAGTCCTGATAGCCTGGCATCAGGTAGAAGACCATGTTAGCTTTGCGGGGGGAAAATCCAAGCGCCAGCATATCGCCCTCGCGGCCGCTGTCATATTTGTAGTGGTATTCATCAAAGCCAACCATAGCGTTGCCCCACATCTTTGGTTCGTGGCCAGTGACGCGCTTCATCATCTCCAGCGCTCGGAAAGAATCATGGCGGCGCTTTTCGGGTTCAACGGATTTCAGGAATTGAACGACGTCGCCTTCACCAGGTCGGGTCTTGTTTTTCTCTTGTGCCATAATTTGCTTTCACCAGTTATTGCGCGCCGGGTGACACCAATCTGCCAGTGATATTTATCGCACACATTTTTGTAGTCGGAAGTGCATATTTCCTCGAGGACATCCTGTCAATCTTGTCAAGATCAGTAACATAAAGGCAGCTGCTGCCGGCTTTGTACTTGCCAAGTTTGGCAAGTTGTTTTTTCAAATCGTCTTGAAAGCCGGGTGTCATGTAGAACACCATGCTGGATTTGCGGGGGCTAAAGCCGATGGCCACCATGTCGCTTCGCGACCACTGTCATATTTATAGTGGTATTCATCAAAGCCAACGATAGTGTCCCCCCACATCGTCGCTTCATGGCCTGTAATGCGCTGCATCATTTCGAGTGCCCGATAGGCATCACGCTGGCGCTTTTCAGGCTCAACAGATTCAAGGAACTCAGTCACAGCTTTGCCAGATGGTCGGGATTTATATTCTGCTTGTGCCAAAATGATTCCTTCTGCTGACTATTTGCGCGAAAATCACTTAAATGCGGCGCAGGCGATCCGTGGTCCGGCACCGCCGATGGGTTGGGTGAGGTGGTCATCGGGGTTGGCATGAACGATCATTGCAAAGCTGTCTTCATCCATCAAAATTGCGCCATCGCCGACTGCTGCGAAAGCCTCTTCGCTGGCGTTAAGCCGGACATAAGAATTAAAGAATGAGGCGGTCGTGCGGCCATCAGATCCAGCATAAATGTTCGGCATGTCAGCCCGTTCATAGCCGGCGTCATTTAACAACCCGTGCTCATTCCCGTCGGGATTGATGTGGCCTTTCGAGGCCTTGAACCCGCCATCCCCGTCAGAGCAATCTCCGACCTGATGCAAGTGAATACCGTGCCAGCCTTGCGGTAGCCCTTCGAGGTCCACACGAATCAGAACGCCGTTCGAGCTGTTTGTCAGGGTCGCGTTACCGATGTGGTCACCCCCTGGTGACACGAACTTGGCACTGGCGTCGGCCCCAGCACTTGGTGCCAATGTTTCCAGAAGTGGATCTGCATCCACACTAACCGTGACTTTCTGCCCGCAAGCTGCCAAAGCGAGCAAAGCGATAACAATCGAAGTACGAGTAAGGCGCATTGAAATCTCTCCTGAAATTTTAAAAACGGGATAATCCCCCACTTGTCCACACCTGCGGGAATCTTGCCACATTGCTTGCGGCAACACCACGCAAAATGCTAGAGATAAAGAGAAAAATCGCAATGATTCTAATGGATTTAACGTGAACGACAAAAGTGATGATTTAAAGCCAGGTAATGGCGACACGCCCCCTCCAGGCAGTGACATTCAACAGATTTCGATAGAGGACGAAATGCGTAAATCCTATCTGGATTACGCAATGAGCGTCATCGTCTCACGGGCGATCCCCGATGCCAGAGACGGACTGAAACCGGTGCACCGGCGTGTGTTGTGGTCGATGCACACCAATGGTCAGGTTTGGAACAAATCGTATTCCAAATCCGCCCGCATCGTCGGTGATGTGATCGGTAAATATCACCCTCATGGTGACCAGGCTGTCTATGATGCCCTGGTGCGGATGGCCCAGGATTTTTCGATGAGCTTGCCGCTGCTCGACGGGCAGGGCAATTTCGGCTCAATTGATGGCGATCCGCCAGCGGCTATGCGGTACACGGAAGTACGCATGGCAAAACCGGCAGATTCTCTGCTGCCGGACATCGAAAAAGATACCGTCGATTACCAGGCGAACTATGACGGCAAGGAAAAAGAGCCCGTTGTGTTGCCAGCCCGGTTTCCGAATTTGCTGGTCAATGGTGCTGGCGGGATTGCGGTTGGGATGGCAACAAATATCCCGCCACATAATCTTGGTGAAATCGTCGATGCGACTATTGCGATGATCCACAATCCGGAAATCGGCGAGATCGATCTTCTCGACATTGTACCGGGGCCGGATTTTCCAACCGGTGCCTATATCGTCGGCCAGGCTGGATCGCGCTCAGCGCTTGTCACCGGGCGCGGCTCGATCATCATGCGATCAAAAACCGCTTTCGAAGAAATTCGCAAGGACCGCATGGCGATCATCGTCAGCGAGGTGCCGTTTCAGGTGAACAAGGCTCTGATGATTGAAAAGATCGCCGGCCTTGTGCGCGAGAAGAAGATTGAAGGGATTGCCGATCTGCGCGATGAATCTGATCGCAAGGGTATTAGGGTCGTCATTGAGCTGAAGCGCGATGCTGTGCCCGATGTGGTGCTGAACAACCTCTATAAGCAATCGCAATTGCAGACGAGTTTCAGTGCCAACATTTTGGCGCTGAACGCCGGTCGGCCGGAACAGATGAACCTCAAATCCATTTTGAAGTCGTTTATCAGCTTCCGCGAAGAGGTTGTCACACGGCGGACAAAGTTTGAGCTTCGTAAAGCGCGTGATCGCGCGCATGTTTTAGTTGGCCTTGCGATTGCTGTTGCCAATATTGACGAAGTGGTTGCGCTAATCCGAAAGGCTCCGGACCCGGCGACGGCACGCGAACAATTGATGGACCGCAACTGGCCGGCAAAAGATCTGGCACCGCTGGTGGCGCTGGTGGCAGACCCGCGCCACTCTCTGCGGGAAGATGGAACACTGAAACTGTCCGAAGAGCAGGCACGGGCGATTCTCGATTTGCGTCTGCAACGTCTGACGGCACTCGGTCGGGATGAAATCGGCGACGAATTAAAAGGGCTTGCCGACAAGATCACCGACTATCTCGAAATCCTGCGTAAGCGTGACCGGGTGATGACAATCATTCTCGAAGAACTGGCCGAAGTTAAAGAGCAGTTTGCTGTACCGCGCCGCTCGGAATTCATCGATGCCGGGTTTGAAATGGAAGACGAAGACCTGATCGCCCGCGAAGAGATGGTCGTCACGGTCACCCATGCCGGTTATGTCAAGCGGACCCCGCTCTCGACCTATCGGGCCCAGCGACGCGGAGGCAGGGGGCGTGCAGGAATGAAAATGAAAGACGAGGATTTCGTCTCGCAGCTTTTCGTTGGCAGCACGCATACACCGCTGCTGTTCTTCACGTCGACTGGCATGGCCTACAAAATGAAATTGTGGCGTCTGCCGGAAGGTGCGCCATCAGCCAGAGGCAAGGCGTTCGTCAATCTCCTGCCATTGGAGCAGGGCGAGCGGGTGACCAGTATCCTGCCACTGCCGGAGGATGAAAGCACCTGGGCGCACATGGACATTATGTTTGCGACGAAATCCGGGGGTGTTCGGCGTAACAAACTGTCTGATTTTCAGCGGATCAATCGCAATGGCAAAATCGCAATGAAGCTCGATGAAGCAGATGAAATCGTCGGTGTGCAACTGGCAAGGGAAGACGATGATGTGCTGCTGACAACTGCCAACGGCAACTGCATTCGCTTCCAAGTCAATGCCATCCGCGTGTTTTCTGGCCGGACATCGACCGGCGTTCGCGGCATTCGTCTTGAAGAAGACAAAACCCTCGGGCCGGATCGGGTTATCTCAATGGCCATCTTGAGTCACGTGAACGTCACGCCGGAGGAATCCCGTGCTTACTTAAAATACGCTTCAGCCATGCGCCGCGCCATGGGCGGGGAGGCAGAAGAAGTAGCGAATGACACCGATGATGCACCGGATACCGCCTTGTCCGAGCAGCGGATCGCTGAACTTCAGGTGCGTGAACAGTATATCTTGACGGTCACTGCCAATGGATATGGCAAACGCTCTTCGTCATATGAGTACAGGACATCTGGTCGCGGTGGCAAAGGGATCATCGCTATTTCGACCAACAAACGGAATGGTCAAGTCAATGCGTCGTTCCCGGTCGAAGCAGCCGACGAGATCATGTTAGTGACCGATGCCGGCCAGCTCATCCGCACCAAAGTGTCAGACATCCGCATCGCCGGGCGTAGTACGCAAGGGGTGACTGTTTTCAAAACAAGAGCCGATGAAAATGTCGTCTCGGTAGAGCATGTGCCGGAAATAACTGACGAGGACGAGGCAGACGGAGAAGAAACAGATGGCTGACCGCACAGGGCTTTATCCCGGCACATTTGATCCATTGACCAATGGCCATCTCGATATCATCCGACGGGCCTTAAAGCTTGTCGATACGCTCATCATCGGCGTTGCCATCAATCGCGATAAGGGTCCGTTATTTTCCCTCGAGGAGCGAGTGAAGATGGTCGAGGCGGAAGCTGCAAGGGTCTCTGCAGGCAGGAACGATTCCATCAAAGTTGTGCCGTTCGATACTCTGCTGATGTCTTTTGCGGAGGAAGTGAAAGCCGATTATATTATCAGGGGCCTTCGAGCTGTGGCGGATTTTGAGTATGAATTTCAAATGGTTGGCATGAACTCTTTTCTGAATGCTGAAATTGAGACAGTGTTTCTCATGGCGGACCCGCATCATCAGGCCATCGCGTCAAAGCTGGTTAAGGAGATCGCCAGGCTCAAGGGTGACATCACCGGATTTGTACCGCAGGCGATCGCGGCAAAGCTAACCGAAAAATTTGGTAATTAACCGGCTGAAGCATCACTCCGGCCTAGGCGGATGCGGAATTCTGGGTTAATCATGCCGGAAGCCCTGGGGGCACGAACGACCAAGGAGCGTCAATCTATGCGTTTGATGAGTAAGATTGTTGTTGGAGTATGCGCGGCGCTGCCGCTCGCAGGTGTATTTATCGGCACTAGTCTCGCCGCAACACCCCAGGAAGTGGCAGAAAACGCCCCAGCACAGGCGTGGAGGTCGATCGACCCCGAAAACACTCTTTACATGGATCTGCCGAGCGGGCGTATCGTTATTGAGTTGCAACCTGACTTTGCGCCTAAACACGTTGAGCGGCTGAAAACGCTGACACGCGCAGGTTTCTACGATGGCATCATGTTTCACCGTGTGATTGAAGGTTTCATGGCGCAGGGCGGTGACCCCACGGGTACAGGCCGCGGCTCATCTGATTTGCCAGACCTTCCCGGCGAGTTCATCCGTGAAGCGGCAGCGGTCTCAGGATTTACTGAAATTGGCCGTGATTCTCGTGCTTCGCGTGTAGGTTTTATCGGCGCCATTCCGGTCGCGGGTGAACCTGAAACGTTGAAGGAGTTTTTGAACGGCAGCGACATAGCTTTCTGGGGGCTGCATTGCAAAGGCATTATGTCGATGGCACGTTCCGAAGCAGCGAACAGCGCCAACAGCCAGTTCTTTTTGATGTTTGGCGACAGCCGTCAGGCGCTCGATCAGCGCTACACGATCTGGGGCCGAATCGTCGATGGGTATGAGAATGCCCGCCGCATCAATCGCGGCGAACCACCCGAGCGGCCGACGCCGATTGTTCGTGTCCGGGTCGCCTCCGATGTGCCAGACGCCGATCGCCAGCAAGTCGAAGTGATGCGCACGGACAGTGAAACTTTTCAGCAATATCTGAGTGAGACAAAAGCGGTAAGCGAGACCGGTTTCGTTAAAGATATATGCAATATCAACATTCCTGCCAGAATTGACGGAAGGGTAGACCTTTGAGCGACAATAATCTCGTTATGGAAACAGAAGCCGGGACGATCATCATTGAGACGTTTCCGGACAAAGCCCCAAAGCACGTCGAACAGATCAGCAAACTTGCCGAGGAAGGTTTCTATGACGGCCTGACCTTTCACCGGGTGATACCTGGTTTCATGGCCCAGGGCGGCTGTCCACAAGGCTCTGGCATGGGCGGCGCTGATGGCAATATCGAAGCCGAGTTTAATGAAGTCAGCCACCAGGAAGGCATTTGTTCCATGGCGCGCGCGCAGGACCCAAACTCGGCGTCGAGCCAGTTCTTTATCTGCCTCGATGATGCATCCTTCCTCGACAATCAATACACAGCTTGGGGCAAGGTGATCGAGGGCATGGAGAATGTCCACGCGATCAAGCAAGGCGAACCGCCTAAAAATCCGACTAAGATTATCAAGTTCCGGAAGGCTGCTTGAGAAAGTCAACAATGGCATGTTAGCAGGGCGATGTTGCTCGGATATGGCGTGACCAGATGCGTGTTGATGATTTCAAGTTTGATCTCCCCGACAACCTGATTGCATTACGCCCGGCAAGGCCGCGCGATGCGTCGCGTTTGTTGCATGTTGGACCGGAAATGCGTGACCGTCAGTTTGCGGATATTATTGATCTGATTACTGACGGCGATGTCCTCGTCCTTAACGACACCAAAGTCCTGCTCGCAGCCCTGAAAGGCATCCGGCCAGCGCGGACTGATGAAGGGCATGATGTTGAAGTTGAATTCAATATTCATAAGGCGTTGCCACCCGGAACCGGACGGGAGATACGATGGCGTGCTTTCGCCCGTCCCGCCAAGCGTGTAACATCCGGTGATACTGTAAGATTCTCAGACACTTTGTCAGCCACAGTCGTCAGCCGTGATGCCGCCGAGGTCGAGTTGCTGTTCTCGGCTGTTGGGCAGGACTTTGAACAATGTCTGCACGAAGTCGGCACGATGCCGCTGCCACCCTATATTAGTCGCAAGCGCGCCGTCGATGAACGAGACAACGAAGACTACCAAACCGTTTTTGCGAGTGCGCAGGGCTCCGTTGCAGCGCCTACTGCCGGCCTGCATTTTACTGACGAAATCTTGTCGCAACTGCGAGACAAGGGGGTACGGATTACCGAGGTCACGCTGCATGTCGGCGCTGGTACGTTCCTACCGGTCGCGGTAGATGACACTGATGACCACAAAATGCACGCGGAGTGGGGTCAGGTCACCCGTGAAACCGCCGATACCATCAACGAAGCAAAAGCTGCCGGTGGCAATATAATAAGTGTCGGGACAACCTCATTGCGGTTGCTAGAAAGCGCGGCGGCACCAAATGGCGAGATAAGACCCTTCGTCGACGAGACGGATATTTTCATCACCCCGGGATACAAATTCAAAGCCGTGGATCGCTTGATCACGAATTTTCACCTGCCGCGCTCGACCCTGTTCATGCTCGTTTGCGCTTTTGCCGGGACGGACCGGATGAAAGCGGCCTACGCGCACGCGATCGCGCACCAGTACCGCTTTTACTCCTACGGCGATGCCTGCTATCTGGAGCCGTCATGACCTCGACCAAAACGACTGAGTTCAGCTTCAAAGTCAGCGCAACTGACGCCGCCGCGCGTACAGGTATGATCCGCACACCGCGCGGAGATATCCGCACGCCCGCGTTCATGCCGGTTGGAACGGCGGCGACGGTCAAGGCCATGCTGCCCGAGCATGTTAAGGCGACGGGCGCCGACATTATCCTCGGTAACACCTATCATCTCATGCTGCGCCCGACAGCAGAGCGCATCGCAAAATTTGGAGGTCTCCACAAATTCATGCGCTGGGATGGGCCGATCCTGACAGACTCTGGCGGTTTTCAGGTCATGTCACTGGCGCAGTTACGCAAGATGACGGAAGAGGGGGTCACCTTTCAGTCGCACATTGATGGATCGAGTCATTTTCTGACACCAAAGCGCAGTATCGAGATCCAGTGCATGCTCGGCTCAGATATTCAGATGCAGCTCGATGAATGCCCACCATTTCCGATTACGGAGGAAACAGCGGAGAGTTCAATGGAACTTTCTCTGCGCTGGGCAAGGCGCTCCAAACAGGCATTTATAGACCGTGCCAATCCTGGTCAGGCGCTGTTCGGTATTGTACAAGGCTCGACATTTGAAGATCTACGCCGTCGCTCGCTCGATGGTCTCGCTGAAATGGATTTTCACGGCTATTCAATCGGTGGCCTCGCAGTTGGCGAGGGTCAAGAAGAAATGTTCCGGGTGCTGGATTTCCTGACCCCGCACATGCCGCCGGACAATCCGCGATATCTGATGGGGGTCGGCAAACCTTCTGATCTGGTTGGCGCAGTTGCCCGCGGCGTTGATATGTTCGACTGCGTCTTGCCGACCAGATCCGGTCGCCACGGGCAAGCCTGGACCAAATACGGTCCGATCAATATCAAAAACGCCAAATTCGTCGAAGATGAATCCCCGCTTGATCCCGGGAGCGACTGTCCTGCCTCAGCAAATTATTCGAAAGCCTATCTCAATCACTTGTTTAAGGCAGGTGAATATCTCGGGCCCATGCTACTCACTTGGCACAATCTTCACTACTATCAGCAGCTAATGGACGAGATGCGCGAAGCGATTGCCGAGGGCCAATTCGACACGTTTCAGCAGGCGTTCCATGAAGCGCAGACTACGCGTAAAGGTTAAATTTCTCCTTTGCGAATCAATGGGCTGCTAGTTCTCACTAACCTTTGCCCAACCAGCCAAAATGTGTTGACTGATGTACAAAGTCATTTTGAGATGGCAATATTTATCGAAGAAGTCGTCTCGGCTCACAACTTCCGCGTAAGTACTGCCTCAACAAAAAATTCACATAGGTCGACTTAAGCAAGGTGTTTCTAGCGGGCGTTGAGTAGCTGCAGACCCATTCATGAGAGGCGAGGCGGATGAGAAATCTGTCAATGGACCGGTCCATTCTTATTACATACAAGAGGACCATGGCTTTCGCGGCCACGTCTCATATTACAATAACGCTCGCGGCCTGGCGGCTCAGCCGAAGCGCAATAGCAGGTAAGCGGAAGGACGGAGCATTGAGAAAAAAAATCAACTGAGGCAGTGTGCGTTTATGACGAAAAAAACGGCAGCCGATTGGAGTAATTACTGGCAGGGACGCGCGAGCGCCGAAACCGGTGCCGCACTCGCGGGCGTTGGGGTCGAGGATTTGCCAAGTCTCAATGATTTCTGGATCAACCTGTTTAAAAATGCGCCGCCGGAAGCCCGGGTGCTTGACCTTGCCTGCGGCGCCGGTTCTGCGCTGAAGCATGCCGCGGACGCAGGTATTAGAAGCCTGACGGGGGCTGATATTTCGGAAGGCGCCTTGACCGCACTTAAGGCCCGTTTACATCAGGTGACTGGTGTCACCTGTTCTGCTGATGACACACCGTTTGATGACGGCGCTTTTGATTTTGTCGTCAGCCAGTTCGGATTTGAATATGCAGGGGCGATGGGCGCTGGCCGTGAAGCTGCGCGCCTCGTCGGCAAAGGTGGCTCTTTTGTCGCGGTGTCACACTATGAGGGCGGCGCGATTGAAGAAGAAGTTTCAGACCGCCTGACGCGGGCCCAAAGTATTCTGGCCAGCGGTTTTCTCGACGCAGCGATCAGAATCACTACCGAGATCTATCAGGACAACAGGGTCTCAAATGAGGGTCGGGCAGCGTTTGAAGGCAGCCAGCCGAAACTGACGGCGGCCATACAACAAGATCCAACGGGTCTTGGCCGGCATCTCTATCAAGGCTTCCAGAAAATGTTTGAGGGACGACAGGCCTATGCCCTCGAAGATATTACGGGTTGGCTTGGCGGTATGAAGGGTGAAATCGAAGCGTTTACGGGCCGCATGCAGAGCATGAAAGAGGCGGCACTATCTAAGATTGATGTAGAGGCGCTGATGACCCTGATGGCCGAGGCTGGTCTTGAATGTCAGCCCCCCGAACCATTTGTTCTGAAGGAAAATAGTGCTCCCGGCGCCTGGGTTTTGAGAGCGACGCGCCCACAATAAGTTCAAAATACGGACATAATGTCTTTGAGCGGTTTCTTCTTGAGCGCATGTTCGGGGATCGTTGCGTGTGCGTCTGGTTTACCGACGACGAGAATGAGATACGGCTTGTCTGTCGACGGCCTGTTTAGAATCTGATTGAGGAAATTCATCGGGTTCGGCGTGTGGGTGAGTGTCGCAAGTCCTGCCTGATGTAACGCTGTGATCAATAGGCCGGTGGCTATACCGACACTCTCGTTGACATAATAGTTCTTACGGTCTTCGCCAGCTTCCACACCGCCGCGTCGCTGGGCAAAAATGCAAATTAACCAAGGCGCATCCTCAAGATGCGGTTTGTTTTCATTCGTCCCGATCGGCTCCAGTGCCTTGAGCCATTCGTCACTTGCCTTGCCGGCATAGAATGCCCGCTCTTCTTCTTCGGCAGCGTCACGAACCTGCTTCTTGATTTCAGGATCGCCAACAAGGGCGAAATGCCAGGGCTGATGGTTGGCCCCGGAAGGGGCTGTGCCTGCCGCCTTGATGCAAGCCTCGATAGCTTCTTTTGGTACGGGATCGGTCGAAAAATGCCGTATCGTGTGCCGCTTACGGATCATTTCGTAAAACTGCTCAGCGCGTTTTCGCATATCTGTTTCGGTATATTCCGCCCAGTCACCCAGATCAGACAGAAGGATATGTTCTTGCGTTGTCATTAGCGCCGCCCAAACAGCCTTTCAATGTCAGCAAGCTTTAGCTCGACATAAGTCGGGCGTCCATGATTGCATTGGCCTGAATGTGGCGTAGCCTCCATTTCGCGTAACAGGGCATTCATTTCATCAGCCAGTAGTCGTCTGCCGGCGCGTACTGACCCGCGACAGGCCATGGTGCCACAGATTTCTTCAAGTTTCTCTTTCAATGCAAGCCCGTCGCCGATGCTCGCAATATCCTCAACCAGTGAGCGAACCAGCCCCTGCACGTCAACTTCACCGAGAAGCGCCGGTGTTTCACGCACTAAAATGGCCCCGTCACCAAATGCCTCCAACATGAGGCCAAGCTCTGCAAACTCATCAGCGCGCGCAACCAAAGTCTCCGCGTCGTCACGATCGAGCTCAACAACTTCGGGAATCAACAATCCCTGCCGGGCTATTCCAGTGGCCGCCAACGCTTTCTTCATTCGTTCATAAACGAGCCGTTCATGTGCCGCGTGCTGATCAACAATGCAAAGTCCGTCTTCGGTTTGGCTCACGATATATGTTTCGTGCAGATGCGCCCGGGCAGCACCGAGAGGAAATTTCTGCAGAGCAGCGGTCTCGGGCGTATGCTCGAGGGATTCGGCCCGTGCTGTCGGTGCGTCGGTTCCGTCAAGAACTGTTGACTCCTGCATGCCGCCTTCCAGTGATGCAAAAGCATTCGTAAACGGGATATCGCGCCGGAAAGCCTGCGCTGACGGCGTGCCCAAACGTCCCCGATATCCCGTGGCGGTGCCGCTGGTCTGTATCCGGCCAAGGGCGAAATCAGCAACAGTCGTCGACGCGCGATGTCCAGCGTTGGCTAAAGCGTGCCGCAGTGCTGAGACCAATAAACCGCGCACATGGCCTGCATCACGGAATCTCACTTCGGTTTTGGCCGGATGCACATTGACGTCAACCAGAGCAGGAGGAAGTTCCAAAAAGAGCGCGACGACAGGATGCCTGTCACGCGCCAGAAAGTCCGCATACGCGCCGCGAACTGCGCCAATGATCAGCCTGTCTTTTACTGGCCGCCCATTAACAAAGAGGTATTGCTTGTCAGCCAGACCGCGATTGAATGTAGGAAGCCCGGCAAAGCCCGTCAGGCGTACTTCTTCGCGCATTGCGTCAACCGCAAGGGCATTGTCACCAAACTCGCGGCCCATGATCCGGGCCAGCCGAGCGAGGCTGCCTTCCGTCGTTTCTGTCTCCGCCTGATAGGAGAAGTGCTGACGGCCATTGGATGCCAGCGAGAACCCGACACCATAGCGCACCATTGCCAGCCGTTTTACGACTTCCGTGACGGCCATTGTTTCTGAACGATCGGATTTCATGAATTTAAGACGCGCCGGAGTTGCGTAGAAGAGGTCACGTATTTCAACGCGTGTCCCAGTACATGGAAACGCCGCCGGCGCAGCAGTGGAGACCTGACCACCGTGCACGGAGAGTTTCAGGGCCGCCGCTGCGCCCTCTGGCCGTGATGTGATGTCGAGGCGCGCGACTGCGCCAATGGACGGAAGCGCTTCTCCGCGAAACCCCATTGTAGCAATATTGGCAAGATCGTAGTCACCACGCGCAGATGGTAAGAGTTTCGACGTTGCATGGCGTTCAATGGCCAGCTCAAGACTGCCGCCGTCCATGCCGCAACCATTGTCCAAAACCGAAATGTACGACTTACCGCCATCGCGGATTTCAATATCAATTTGGATAGCACCGGCATCAAGGGCGTTTTCAACAAGTTCCTTGACTGCCGCGGCAGGGCGCTCGACCACTTCGCCCGCGGCAATCCGGTTTACCGCCTCTGGCGGCAACCGGCGGATCACAGGTGGGGAAAGTGGTTCATGTTTTTCGGCTAGCTGATTCGACATGCCCTAGTATGCGCTTTTTGAGGGAGGCCTGCCAGTCTGCCTTGGTATTCAGTCTGATTTTGGGGACAATTCAACAAAATCAAACAGATTCCGATCAAGAAGATGGCCAGGTTTTACGTGGGCAAGGGCGCGCAGGATCGTGTCCTTGCGTCCTGGCGTTTTACGCTCCATCTCCCCTAGAAATTCCTTCATGAGGTTGCGGTTTAACCCATCCTGTGATCCGCAAAGGTCGCATGGAATGATCGGAAACTCGAGAGCCGCCGCATATCTGGCAAGGTCAGTTTCAGCGCAATAGGCAAGAGGCCGCAGTACCGCGAGATCGCCAGTATCATTCAGCAGTTTCGGCGGCATGGCCGCCAGATGCCCGCCGTGAAACATGTTGAGGAAAAAAGTCTCGAGAATATCTTCTCGGTGATGTCCGAGAACTACGGCCGAACAACCTTCTTCACGGGCAATGCGATAGAGATTGCCACGGCGCAAGCGGGAGCATAACGAGCAGTAGGTTTTACCAGCAGGAATTTTTTCGGTGACAACAGAATAAGTATCCCGAAATTCAATCCGATGACGGACTTCGCAGGCGTCCAGAAAATCAGGAATAGTGTTAGCCGGAAAACCGGGTTGTCCCTGGTCAAGGTTACAGGCAAGCAAGTCCACAGGAAGGTCTCCGCGATTTTTCAAATCCAGTAGAATACCAAGCATCGCCCAGGAATCCTTGCCGCCAGAAAGGCAGACCAGCCATTTCGCACTGGCGGCGGCCATGCTGAAATCTTTCATTGCCTGCAGGGTGAGCCGGTTCAGCCGTTTACGGAGTTTGTTAAACTCCGTCGTCTCCGGTGTGGTCCTAAACAGTTTGAACCTGCCGGACGTTTCAGCCTCTACAGAAAGGGTTGTCGATAACATCACATTGTCTCTTTCTGGAACACAGATGAGGAAATAAAAAAGCACCGCCATAAAGACGGTGCTTCCTAAAATCGTCACGTCTTTGATGCTTATCGCACGCCGGGCAAGTTCAGAATCTTGCTGGACTTGGCAATAATCACTTCTTCACCCGCTGTCACCTGTTCGATGGAGCGTCTGCGTCCGTCGAGCCAGGCTTCCGGATCATCGACACGTAGCGGCGCGGCAGAGTCATCAATCTTGCCACTGTTCACACGCCAAAACAAAACGCGATTGGCAAGGCTTGAATCTTTTTCCGCCCAGCCGCCATTTTCGGCGCCAAGAATTGCGCGAATATTCGGATCGACATTCAGCGCGCCGGCTGACTGGATCAGGGCAAGTTCACCGTCGGTTGGCGCCGTTGTAGATTCATCCCCAAGCATCAACTGTTTTGCCCGCTCCGATGGAGATTTCTCCTGCGGACGTGTTTCACCTGGCCGTGGAGGCCGCAGGGCATAATCAGGCGGCAATGTGAGGGGTGCCTTGGTCAGGATGGCGAATTCATCTGGCGGGCTTTTGCCGGCACCCATAGCCTTGCCGGCACCGGCACACCCGGAGGCAGCAACACCCAACGCAGCAACTGCAAGAAGGGCACGATTAGAACTATTCATGGATTTTGACTCCTTAACCATGTGTAGCGTGGAATATAGCTGGCGGATCAGACCGAGGAAAGCCTTTAGACAAGTTTCTTGCCCGCCTTTGCTCCTGCATTTTTGGGTGTAGCAAACAATGCATCCCAGATCAGACAGGCGACCCCAACATTGATAGCAGCGTCAGCCACATTGAAGATATAAGGGAAGTAAAGTCCTGAAAAATCAAGGAAATCTACAACCGCACCATAAACGATCCGATCATAGGCATTGCCGATCGCACCGCCAACTATGAGCCCGATTCCAGTCGCCGCAACACGCCTTCGAAGGCCGGTCAGCCAGATTAAAAGTCCGCAAGCAACGGTCAGGGACAGAAACGACAGAGCCACGCGTGATGTCATCCCGCCAGCGAACAGGCCGAAACTGACGCCACGATTCCAGACCATGGTAAGGTCAAAGATAGGCGACAAATCAATTCTGCCGCAATATTCAGGCGTAATTGGGGAGCACAATTTGCCACCAAGTGGGCTGGCATAGAGCACGATATGTTTAGAAATCTGGTCGATGATAATGACAGCGAAGGTAAGGCTTAGGGCTGGGATAAAACAGGGGTTACGCTTTGCCTTGCGGCGCCAGATTGCCAAACGCCTGGCGGCTGTATTGCCGCGTTGTTTTATGTAGGTACCTGTTTCAGCCATCGGTTTAATTGTCATAGGCTGTGACAGCTTCAACACAACGATTACATATCGGCTGTGTGGCTGTTACTTCTTCAAGAATACGCCAGCAGCGCGAACATTTTCCGCCTTCAGCTTTGCTCGAGACGACCTTAATGCCCTTCACGTCGTCCAGCCGGAACGCGTCGGCAGGGGCGTCACCTGAAGCGAGTCTCGCAGAAGATGTTATGCATAGTTCGGCCATATCAATTGCTGCACAGAGCGTTCTTAAGGCTTCGTCTTCTACAAAAACGACGGGGCTTGCCTCCAGGCTCGCGCCGATACGCTTTTCACGCCGCTCGACCTCGAGCGCGCCGGTTACCACGCGACGGACCATGCGAATCTTTTCCCATTTGTCAGCGAGTACAGCATCGTTGAATTCGGGCGGAACATCCTTGAACTGCTGCAGATGAACTGAATTGTCGATCTGGTCGGGATAACGCACCAAAAACGCCTCTTCCATAGTGAAAGGGCAAATTGGTGCCAGCCATCTGATCAAAAGGTCGAGTGCGAGGTTCATGACTGTCCGCGCTGCGCGCCTGGTCGAATTGTCGGGGCGATCACAATAGAGACTGTCTTTACGGATATCGAGATACAGTGATGACAGGTCGATCGAACAGAAATCAATCAAGGTGCGCCACACTGTTTTTAAGTCGTAGTCTTTATAAGCAGCGCGCACTTGCTGATCTACTCTGTGGAGGAGATGCAGCACGTAACGCTCCAGTTCCGGCATTTCTGCGAGGTTAACTGCTTCAGCTTCAGAGTAGCCTGAAACTGCGCCGAGCAGATACCGCAGCGTATTCCGGAGTTTGCGATAACCATCGACCGAAGAGCCGAGAATCTCTTTGCCAATGCGCATGTCCTCGGAATAATCTGAACTTGCTACCCAAATGCGCAGGATATCGGCTCCATATTGATTAGTCACGTTGGCGGGGTCCGTCACGTTACCTAGCGACTTTGACATTTTCTTCCCGTTCTCATCCAGCACGAAGCCATGTGTGAGGACACTTTTGAATGGTGCATGATTTCGCGTACCGCAGCTTTCCAGAAGGGAAGACTGGAACCAGCCTCGATGTTGATCTGATCCTTCAAGATAAAGATCGGCCGGGCTCGAGAGGTCTTCGCGTCCCTCCAATACAAAGGCGTGCGTTGAGCCTGAATCAAACCAGACATCGAGAATATCCTCGACTTTTTCATAGTCGCCAGCGTTGTGTCGGTCGCCCAGGAACTCTTGTGCCGGGGTATCAAACCAGGCATCAGCCCCGCGAGTATTCACTGCCTTGAGGATGCGTTCGTTCACGTCAGGATCGTTCAATGGCAAACCGGTTTCTTTACTCGCAAATACGGTAATTGGTACGCCCCACGCGCGTTGACGCGATATCAACCAGTCAGGCCGACCTTCCACCATCGCAGCGATCCTTTTGCGGCCGGATTCAGGATAGAACTTGATTTCCTCAATAGCGCTGAGCGCCGTGTCCCTAAGTCCGCCCTGGCCCCGTTCGCCAAGGCTGATGAACCATTGTGGCGTATTCCGGAATATAACCGGTGCCTTGGAGCGCCAGGAATGAGGGTAGGAGTGAGTGAGGCGTCCGCGGGCGAGAAGTTGCCCATGTGCGATCAACTGATCAATCACAGCTTTGTTGGCACCACCGTCTCTCCCGGCTTTTTTGCCTTCAGTGACGATAACCTTCTCACCTGCAAAACCGGGTGCTTCGTTTGTAAACGCCCCATCCGGCCCTACCGTATAAGGAATATCATCCTGAGGCAGTTTATGCTCAAGCCAAGCGAAATAGTCTTCCGCGCCATGCCCTGGCGCCGTGTGCACAAACCCGGTGCCAGCTTCATCTGTCACATGAGCACCGGACAGCAAAGGTACCTCAAACTGATACCCGCCTTCAAAACCATACAGAGGATGCTGGCATTTTGCGTCGACGAGTTCGGCAGGAGAGACGTCGTCGACCCGTGCCCATTTATCGATCAGGCCCGCCTCGCGCACGCTTTCTGCCAACGCATCGGAGACGATCAGTTGATCCCCCGGTCGCGACCACGGAGCAAAGTCAAGATCATCCCGCATGGCTTTTACTTCGTATAAGCCATATGAAAGATGCGGACCGTAACAGATTGCCCGATTGCCGGGGATCGTCCAGGGTGTCGTTGTCCAGATGACCACGGATGCTTTTTCCAAACCAGCCGGGGCGCGGCCATCAATAAAAGGAAACTTTACCCAGATCGTTGTTGATTGGTGATCGTGGTATTCGATTTCCGCTTCGGCAAGAGCTGTTTGTTCAACCGGAGACCACATGACCGGTTTCGAGCCACGATAAAGCATTCCGCGTGCGACAAATTTCAAAAGTTCGCCGACAATTGCAGCCTCAGACGAAAAGTCCATGGTGGTATATGGGTGCGACCAATCGCCTTCGATACCCAGACGTTGGAACTCATCGCGTTGGATGCTGATCCATTCCGTTGCATACTGACGGCAGGCAGTTCGGAATTCTGACGCTGGGACATCACCCTTCTTGCGACCCTTGCCGCGGAATGCTTCTTCCACCTTCCATTCAATAGGCAGGCCGTGGCAGTCCCAGCCGGGAACATAATTGGCGTCATATCCCGACATCTGGCGCGAGCGGACGACAATATCTTTGAGGACCTTGTTAAGTGCGTGGCCAATATGAAGGTGTCCGTTTGCGTAAGGTGGGCCGTCATGCAGTATAAACGGTTCCCGGTCCTTAGCGTCTTCACGCAGCCGCTGATAAAGGTTCATTTCTTGCCAGCGTTTCAGCTGAACAGGTTCAGTTTTTGGCAAACCTGCCCGCATCGGGAAGGCGGTTTTTGGAAGGAATAATGTTTCTTTGTAGTCGCGCTCATCCTTGGGCGCAGATTCGCTATCAGCCATGACGTTTTTGATTCCAAGATATGAATTTTCAGTGTCTAGCGCGGGTTACGCCTGTGCGCCAACGATTAATATGTTCCCGACCTGCCGTTACTGTTTCAGTAGATCGGGCCGGTAATTCGGTGAATATTAATCAAGGCTATCATACATCAGGTCTACAGGATCGGGCTGTTGGTGCAAGGTTTTCCAATCACGTCATGCTTCTCGGCGAAAATTACCGTCCTCATACCCATACGGGGAATTTACCTTCGGCGCTTCATTTGTATTGGGCTCGGCCACAAAGTTTGCGGCGCAACCTTTAGCCGTCCACACAAATGCGCCCTGCAGGCCCCAACTCGACCCGTAAACACAGGGCGCTGTTGAATACTGCTCTGAGAGATATACTTTGCCAGCGTTATCGGGCAGGGGGCAATAAGTCTTTTGCTCTAATGATTCTGAACCGCATCTGATGCGGTTCACTTCTGCTGAAACGGATTGTATCGAACACAAGGCCGCAAAAAAAACGAAAGGTGTAAATCTAAAGCGTGGCGTCCTTTTCATAACCTTCTGGGTTTATCCTTCCCGGAAAATGTTATGAGATAATATCACATATTTTTGCAAATTGCAAGTTTGACGGGAATTTGTCTAACCGGGTTCCTGATTCGCGTGTAGTAGGTTGTGAGCGTGACAAAGCCCGGCAGATAACCGGGCTTTGTTGACCTGTAAGGTAAATTTCCGAAACTTAGTAGCCACTCAAACGGTAGGTAAAGCCACATTGGCGTCCGGCCTGACCAAAGTCATATCTGGTTAGCCTCGTGTCATACCGTGACGTGTCGCAGCCAAAAACCGGGTAGTGATAGTGGTTTTCATGAGGTACACGGAACACGAGTTCGATATTCCATCTATTGCCGGAATTGTTGACGCGTTCTACGCGCTCGAAACGGGGACGAGAAAACCTGTCGCGGGAGAGCTGGCGTTCGGCACGGGCGATACAGTTACTGATGGCGATATCACGGGACAACCCGTAACCACCACCTCCATAACCGTAGTTACCGTTGCCGTATCCACTACCACCGTAACCGTAGTTACCGCTGCCATAACCGCCCGAACCATAACCCCCTGAGCCGCCGTAGTTTCCTGAACCATAGCCGCCAGACCCGTAGCTGTTGCGGTAGACGTCTACTTTGAAGACGCCACGACAGCCGTTACTGACCCATACGTAGTCATTGTAGTATCCCCAGTCACGGCCCTTCCGGCAGCTGGAATTCGACAAGCGCTCGTAGATAAAGGCGCTTTTTATCTTGCCTCGGGCGCGGCATGTCGACTTTCGGTAATCTACCGAGCTGCATCGGACATATCCGTCATTGTTATAGCTAGAATAACCTGAGCTGCCATATCCGTATCTTTTGTTATTGTCGGCCGAGGCAGGTGACAAGCCGGCCAAAGCCAGCGCCCCCGCGAGTCCCAGAACGAAGCTTAGTTGCTTCCTCAAGCGGCTCCCTTTTTTTTCCATTTCATAGTCTCCTTGCTGACTTTCGTCACATTTTAGCCCCAGCAAGGTCATGGTTAACAAAAATTAAGGCGTTAATTGGGCATTAATGGGGCCGTCGCCCGACGATCCTTGACGATCACGCGAGAAGCGTTTCAGCTTGTTCGCAATCCCTGATAATCTGGGTTTTAAGGGCATCTATATCCGCGAATTTCTGTTCTGGCCGGATGAAATGATGGAATTCCACGTCAATCACTTCTCCATAAATTTCTTCATCGAAGTCAAAAATGAAGACTTCTAGCAGCACACCCTGGCCGTCAACGGTTGGCCGGCTGCCAAAATTCGCGACGCCTTTGTGTGATTCGCCGTGCACCCACGCCGTGACCGCATAAACACCCTTGGCCGGGTGGAGATATGTGTCGAGGCTGACATTGGCTGTCGGGAAGTTGAGCGTTCGACCCAGCTGTTTGCCTTTTTGTACCATACCTCTGACGGTCCAGCTGCGATCGAGAATACTGGCAGCCAGTTTCGGGTCTCCGTCGCGCAAAGCCTGCCGCGCCTGTGACGAAGAAAATTTCTCCGTGGCCCCGGCGAGAGCGACTGGTTCGACCACTTTGACGGCGATGCCAACGGCGGCTCCGAATTCTTCAAGCATGCCCGTTGTCCCGGCGCGGCGCCGGCCAAAACGGAACTCCTCGCCAACAAGGATGCCTGCAAGGCCCATCACGCGGGAGAGAATATCCGACACAAACTCATCCGGTTCGAGCATTGAGAGATGTCGGTTGAATGGTAATATAAAGACAGTATCTACTCCATGCTCGCCGAGCAGCTCGGCTTTTTGTTCTTTGTTTGTCAGAAGAAAAGGCTCACCGCCGGGATTAAAAACCTGTCGTGGATGAGGTTCAAAAACAATGGCGCCTAGCGGTTTGCCAAGTTCGCCGGCTAGTTTGCGGGCTTCGCCAATCAATGCCTGATGACCCTTGTGGACGCCATCCATATTGCCCATCACTGCGACGTGATGCCGGAACTCTTCGGCAAGAGCGCAATCAAGCGGCGCGTTGAGAATTGTAGGGACTTTAGACATTACCAGACCAAATGCTCCATTGCTGTTGCCGCGTGAACGTCGTGCTCGCCAAGCAGGGTTGCAAGCGTTGCCGGATCGAATTCACCGGCGTCATTTTTGGCGGCGCCGCTGAAGATGCCTCTGGCCACAAAAACTACGTCCAGTGCCTGCCGGTTAGCGCCGAGAATATCCGTTTGCAGACCATCGCCAATTGCAAGAATCCGTGAATGTCTTTCTCCGTCACTGAACTCCGCCAATCGATCATAAGCAAGTTCATAAATCGGGTTGTGGGGTTTTCCCGCGAGAATGGTTGTGCCGCCGATTTGCTCATAAAGCTTGGCGATAGCGCCGCCGCAATAAATCATGCGGTTGCCCAGCTGAACAACGATATCCGGATTGGCACAGACCATTGGTAGGTTCAAATCTTTCGCCGTGGTAAGCATATCCCGATAATCTTCCGGTGTTTCGCTTGCGTCGTCAAAAAGACCCGTACAGAGAATAAAGCTGGCCTGCGTGAGTTTGACAAAGCTGAGATCAAGTGCTTCAAAAAGTGTGTCATCTTTGGTCGGCCCGATGCGGAAGCAAGGCTGGCCGGCAAAAGCTTCAATTGCTGCCCGTGTTGCGTCACCCGACGTGACCACGCCATCATAAGCCTCACGAGGCAGGCCGAGGCGGTCCAGCTGCGGCGGGATCACATCATTGAGGCGCGGCGCGTTGGTCAAGATGAGGACCGGTCCGCGGGTTGCACGAAATTGCGTCAGCGCTTCAACGACACCGTCAAAGACATTGACGCCATTGTGAATGACGCCCCAGGCGTCGCAAAGCAGTGCGTCGTACTCGCCTGCAATCTCGGAAAGGCCGGAAATCATTCGTGGCGCTGTCATTGTAAAGCCATAAAGTTTTTATCCTGTCTGAACGGCGTGGTAGCCAAAGCCGCCGCTTTGCGCAATGCGCCTTAGCGCTTGAGAGTGAAGCATCCGCTGTCATTCTTGTTTACTGGCACGCCGGGCAGTCCCGCCTTCAACGTAGCATTTTCTGCCCAGCCTCAAGAAAAAGTTTTGCGCTGCACGGCAGTTTTCTTGTTTGCACTGGAAATTTTGAACCCAGTAGTTAGTGAGTCCCCACACCACCAGTGTGCCCAATAGCTCACGGAGGCAGGATTTTCGATCGGGTTACGTGAGCAAGGTCTCATTGTGGTGTCTCTGAATTGCCTAAGCGACAGTGAGCAAACACATTTTTTTGGACAAAACATGCCAGCAAATTCTGTGAGTTGAGGAGACAATAGAAGTTGACAAGAGGATTTGCTTTTTGCTTTTGATGAAATTGATGGCGGCCCAAACATTCTCGAGTTTACCTGGTTCACAATCGATGAAAAGCAGGAGACATCACTAGCAAGAGTTGAAATTAGCAGGAGGGTACTGGCTAAAATGTTACCCCCACTCAGTAGTATTTATACGGAATATCTGGATCAAAACCCAAAATGGCTGGACAGCTTCAATACTTCCGAGGGCAGATCAGATCATGAGCCGGAGGGTATTGCCAGCCAAGGTTATTTTACGTCCTTCAAAATATACTCGACCTGTTTGTCGGAAAGTTGAAGTCCGGCCGCAATTTCATTGAGTTTTTGCTTTTCTTCATCGGCGCTGACACCGTCTGCCATCAGCACGAGATAACTTGCCTTTACTACCAGCGCTATTTCGGACTCAGTCAAATCCTCGCGCTCATTTGCCATCATTGCCTCGATGGAAAGTTTTTTGTGGAGAAATGCGCCGGCGATCTGGCTGATCGAATTGGCACCTACTGCCTGTCCCGTCAATCGCGTATAAATCGAATCGATTTCTTCTATTTCTTCCTCGCCAATTTCACCGTCGGCTGCAGCCATAGCGACCATCGCCTGGATCGTTGCGCGCCGGCCATCAACGGATGGTGATGCACTCTTATTTTTGCCCTTCAAGAAATCAAAAATGCCCATGGATCATGGTCCCCCTCTTGTTGACCGTCAGTCTATCACATTGTTTGATCCGCCACAAATGGGCCGCTCTTCTGGTATGCGTCCGAAGTCTAAAATGCGGGCAAAACCGGACAATAATTTCTGGCCGAACCGTCCGATTTTGTACTAAGCGGTAGCAGTGTCTGCATGGCTTGGGCAGGGATACGGTGGTCTGCGGGTTGTCGGATTATTTGACTGCGCTACTATATATCCATGCGAACGCGAGTCACATTAAACTCTAATTGCGTGTCCCCGTGTAATCAGGCGCACCTGGCAGCTAGCCGAATATGGATATTCACGCGTTCGCGTTGAGACGCTGACGTGATGCTAAGTTTGATGGACGATATAATTGCAAAACCAAAACGATGGACCCGTGCTTAGATTGAAGGGTGTCGCAAAGACCTTTCCGGGCGGCGCGCGCGCCGTTCACGATGTGAGCTTTGACGCTGCGCCGGGAGAGCTCATCGTACTTCTTGGCGAATCCGGCTGTGGTAAAACGACCATACTCAAAATGATCAACCGCTTGGTTGAGATGAGCGAGGGGATTATCGAGATCAAGGGGCGGCATGTGCGTTCGATGGACGCTGTCGAGCTTAGGCGTTCCATCGGATATGTCTTTCAGGCAATCGGTTTGTTTCCACACATGACGGTTGCAGAAAATGTTGGTATCATCCCTATCCTTTTGGGCTGGAGTGCAGACAAAATAGGCGCGCGCGTTGCCGAACTGCTAGAGATGGTGAGGCTCGATCCGGCCAAATACAAAGACCGGGCGCCGACCGAGCTTTCAGGTGGGCAGCAACAGCGGGTCGGCTTTGCGCGGGCGCTTGCCGCGTCACCATCCGTCATGCTGCTCGATGAACCATTTGGGGCGCTCGATCCGATTACTCGGGATGCGCTGCAACGGGAATTCAAGGAAATCCAACACCGACTAAACTTGACGGGCGTGCTGGTCACGCATGACATGACCGAGGCGCTTTTGATGGCAGATCGCATCTTGGTCATGAAAGCGGGCGAAGTCGTGCAATCTGGAACGCCTCAAGAATTGATCACGTCTCCGGCAACGCCTTATGTTTCCGACCTTATGGATATGCCTAAGCGACAGATGCGGCAACTGAAATCACTTACTGGCTAGAGCTAGACAGATTATGAACGATAATTTCCGAGAAAGGCTGTCTGAACTTCCTGACTATTTGGCCGGCCATCTAACGCCTATCAGCGCCCTGATCCTCGGGATCGCCATCAGTATACCTCTCGGTGTATTGGCGTCCCATTCGGAACGCGCGCGCGGCCCTGTGCTTGCTGTCGCTAGTCTCGTTCAAACCAAACACGGTGGACGTTTATGTCGACTACACGGGCACGATTTGGACGACGATCATGGAGCAAGAACAGGCGATAGAGCGCATAGCCATGTCAATTGAGGTCGCCCATTATTTGCGTGAAGAATATAACATTCTTATGGTTGCTTCTTTGGGGTTCCAAAACGCCTACTGTTTTGCGATGCGTCGTGACCGTATGGCTGGCTTAGGACTTAGTTCGATTGCTGACCTTTCAGAACACGCGGCCGAACTAACCGTAGGAGGCGATACGGAGTTCTTTGCGCGGCCGGAATGGGTGAATGTACGCGATGCTTATGGGCTTGGCGCCGTTACCACCAGAAGCATGGACTCGACCTTTATGTATCAAGCGGTGCAAGACAAAAAGGTCGATGTGATCGGCGCTTATACGACCGATGGCAGAATAACCGCCTTTGATCTAGTGGTTCTCGACGATCCAAAGGCGGCATTTCCGCCGTATGACGCGATCGTCTTACTTTCTCCCAAGGCGGCGCAAGATTCCGGGCTTGTATCAGTGTTATCCGCCTTAGCCAATAAAGTGAGTGATGACATGATGCGTGAAGCCAACCGGCTTGTCGATCTCGAAGGCCAATCTCCCGAGCGCGCAAGTGAATTTCTATACCGTGAAATTGGATTGAATAAGTAAGATCAACAAGAAATTTCCAGCGTCCGAGCGGCTAATGTTCACCAACAAGGTCGCATTTTACGCCTGAAACATGTAAATAGTAGGACGCCAGCGTCATTTTCACGTCTTAGAGTATTGGACGACCAATAGGAATGGGCGCAGGGCTTCACGGCCTCGTCGGTGCGGGTACTGGTGCCTTTACCACATAAGATCCACGTGTTTAAGCGCACCTATTCAACTTCTTCCGGTTTTGTTAAGCGGCGTTCGGCCGTCTTGAATGAAAACGAAGCTGCTAGAAATTCGGTAGTACCGTCTGCATCCTGATTTTGTAGTACCCTGTGCACAATTGCGATTTAACACCAACGAACGTATCATATCCCCACCTGTATTTATTTATATCCTGTAATAGCGCGGATTTCCAACGCTGTCCGGATTGCGTGCCGCTTGCGCCGCATTTTATCTCTTATTTCTTTACGCAACGCAGCAGCCTTTCTTGTTGGAGGTCTCACCGATCAGGCGTGATGAGGCATCGGCGCGCAGACCCAATTACCTGCAGGGGTAAAACCGTTGCTGTTGTGGCATCCGGAATTGTCGCAGCTGTCGTTACTCGATTGGTTCATCCTCTTCAGGCACGGCGAAGCATTGTCGAACCGCCTCACTTGCTGCAGAAGAAAGCATGCGTTCCTCAGCGGGCAGGGCGGCTAGTTTAAGCAATTCGTTGGTCAACGGCTCGTCATTGCCGACCGCTTTGACCAGGCACTCGCACCCGGCAACGCCCTCCGGTTGACCTTCTACTTCTACAACACTGACGCATGCCGCCAGCAGGTCGTCTGCCAAAGCGGGCATCATGCTCATCAATGCCGCTGCCGAAATAATGCAGAATGATAATTTCCTCACAGGTTCGCTCCCATCTTTGATGTTCTGAATGAAGCGACGCGATAGTAGGTAACGCGAATAGTAAATCGCATGGCCCCATTCCGGGCTACTATGCCGAATACTGACGGGATCAACGTGTGCTGACTAGTGCGGTATTATCAACATGCGCTAGCGTTGTCCCGCTGTTATATGAGGCCAATCCGGCCGCGCCGGACGTAAAAGTGGCTTCATAACGCCAAATGAGCGTATCAAACTATTGTGCTAATGTCCATCGGAACCGAAATAAGAGCGCTTCGCATTTAAGTGTGGTTGATTTCCAGTGCTTGCCATTGATGCTAAGTGTATTCGCCAGAGTAATTCGGTTCACGTTTTGAAACATTGTCGCAATGCCTTCCTGAAGGTCTTTGGACGGACGTTAGGGGCGATAGATACCCAACCATCCGTACACTGTGGAAATCTCTAGATGATGCTGATGGGATATTGAAACAATTGCGACGGTCAAGCCGGGAACAACCCCTGCGGAACAACAGGCAGAACAGACAGAAAGAATCTGACGAGTAGTAATGTTTGGCCTAACGTCCCTCAAGCTTGCATGAACTTCAGGCGGGCAGGGTGAACCGGTGTTAGATGAAATAAACGCCGCCTGAACACAAAAAGCCGCCCAATGCGGGCGGCTTTTTCGAAATTTGAAAAGATGATAGCCTAGTATCGCTGATATTGCTCGACTGGTGCGATCTGCAATTCGACGCGCCGATTTTGCGCCCGGCCTTGCTCTGTTGAGTTGTCTGCAATCGGACGGGTCTCACCATAGCCGAGGGCGCGAACCCGCGGAACGGAGACGGCTTGGCCGACAAGATAGTTGCCGACACTTTCTGCTCGTTGTACCGACAGGGCTTCATTATACTGGTCAGATCCTGTTGCGTCCGTGTGACCCTCAACCAGAATTTGTGTTTGGTCATATTTTGCCAGAACCGTCCCGACAGAATTGAGGGTACTGTAGAATTCCGGCCGGATCGCTGACTGGTCTACGCCGAATGTAATGTTGCTTGGCATAATCAACTGAATATTGTCACCAACGCGGTTAACCCGGACACCAGTTGCTTCAAGCTGTGCCCGAAGCTCGGCTTCTTGACGATCCATATAGTTGCCAATGCCGCCGCCGATGGCTGCACCTGCAGCTGCTCCGATGGCCGCATTCTTCAATGTCTGCTCGCCATCGCTAGTGTTGGTTAATGCGCCGGCGACCGCGCCAACGACAGCACCGATGCCGGCTCCTTTGGCGGTGTTGGAGGTTTTTTGCTGACCGGTATAGGGGTCGGTCGTGGTACATGCTGCGGCGGTAAGAGCCATAATGCTGACTGCAATAAGTTTCTTCATGAGATCTCTCCTCGCTCCTGTTGTTTTACTCTCTTAGCCGATTTCTCGGCGATTCTCAGTAACAGACTGACGAATTGTTCTATTTGGATTTCGCGGCTAACGGTCGTTAAGGTTTGGTCATTCTCGCCTGCTGTGTGCATGTCAATTCTAGACCTGGGCAGGATGCGGTTCGATTGCGGCGTGACCATGTCATGAGGGTGGTTGAAAATCGTACGCCGATCACAATTTTGTGGCTTGCGCTCCTTGACAGTTACTCCCATCGCTCCTATTTCAACTTATCAGCACTCTATTGAGGTGAGTGCTAATCGATGCTTTACCTCTAAGATGTTGTTTTTATTGGAAATTTAGAAGCCAAAATAAGGGAGACTTACTCGATGGCTTTCAGACCACTCCATGACCGCGTCCTCGTACGCCGGGTCGAAGAAGAAGAAAAAACTGCCGGCGGGATAATCATCCCGGATACAGCAAAGGAAAAGCCTCAAGAAGGTGAAGTTGTAGCTGTTGGATCCGGTGCCCGTGGTGACGACAATGAAATCGTTCCTATGGAAGTTAAAGCTGGCGACAAGATTCTGTTCGGCAAATGGTCCGGCACAGAGGTCAAACTCGACGGTGAAGATCTCATTATCATGAAAGAATCCGACATTCTGGGCATTGTCGACTAAGGCACACCCTTTTCCGGAATTTGAATAAGAAATCAGGAGTTAACAAAAATGGCTGCAAAAGAAGTCAAATTTGAAGCCGATGCCCGCGAGCGTATGCTGCGCGGTGTCGATATTCTCGCCAATGCCGTGAAGGTGACACTTGGCCCTAAAGGTCGAAACGTCGTTATTGAAAAATCATTTGGTGCACCACGGACAACCAAAGACGGTGTCACTGTCGCCAAGGAAATCGAACTTGAAGACAGGTTTGAAAATATGGGCGCACAGATGGTCAAGGAAGTCGCTTCCAAGACTAATGATGAAGCTGGCGACGGCACAACCACCGCGACGGTTCTGGCTCAAGCCATCGTGCGCGGAGGTACAAAAGCGGTTGCCGCCGGCATGAATCCGATGGATTTGCGCCGCGGTGTTGAGCTGGCTGTGAGCAAAGTTATTGCATCGATCAAGAATGCGTCTGTTCCGGTATCCGGTTCTGAAGGCATCGAGCAGGTCGGCACAATCTCTGCCAATGGGGAAAGCGAAATCGGCAAGATGATTGCTGAAGCCATGGGCAAAGTCGGCAATGAAGGCGTCATCACGGTTGAAGAAGCCAAGTCGCTGGAAACCGAGCTTGACGTGGTTGAAGGGATGCAGTTTGACCGGGGTTATCTGTCACCTTACTTCATTACCAATGCTGACAAGATGGAGGCAGAACTCGAAGACTGCATGATCCTGCTGCATGAGAAAAAACTCTCAAACCTCCAAGCGATGCTGCCACTGCTTGAAAGCGTTGTGCAGACATCGAAACCACTGCTGATCATCGCTGAAGACATCGAAGGCGAAGCGCTCGCAACTCTGGTTGTCAACAAACTGCGCGGTGGTCTGAAAATCGCTGCTGTGAAGGCACCAGGTTTTGGTGATCGTCGCAAGGCGATGCTTGAAGATATCGCGACCCTCACTGGCGGCCAAGTCGTCTCTGAAGATCTTGGTATTAAGCTCGAAAATGTTGGTCTTGATATGCTTGGCACAGCAAAACGTGTGCTGATCAGAAAAGACGATACAACCATCATTGATGGTGCGGGTGACAAATCTGACATCGAAGCCCGGACATCGCAAATTCGCGCCCAGATCGAAGAAACCTCCTCCGACTATGACCGCGAGAAACTGCAGGAACGTCTGGCGAAACTCGCTGGTGGTGTCGCAGTGATCAAAGTTGGCGGCGCCACTGAAACCGAAGTGAAAGAGCGTAAGGACCGCGTAGATGACGCGCTGAACGCAACACGCGCGGCTGTTGAAGAAGGCATCGTCCCAGGTGGCGGTACGGCTCTTTTGTACGCATCAAGAGCGCTTGATGGCCTGAAAGGCGACAATTCTGATCAAAATGCAGGTATTGCGATTGTTCGGCGCGCGGTTCAGGCACCGATCCGGCAGATCGTTGAAAATGCCGGCGTGGAAGGTTCGATTGTGGTCGGCAAACTGCTCGAGCAGGATGATACCAAGTTCGGCTTTAATGCGCAAACTGAAGAGTATACTGACCTGCTTGCAGCTGGCATTGTTGACCCGGCAAAAGTTGTCCGTACTGCTCTGCAGGACGCATCATCTATAGCAAGCATTCTAATCACAACAGAAGCCATGATTGCTGAAGCACCGAAGAAAGACGGCGGCGGCGGCGGCGGCGGCGGCATGCCTGATATGGGCGGCATGGGTGGCATGGGCGGCATGATGTAAGACGTGTAGGCGTTTACTTCCGTCTCATCGCGAGATTTTGGAAAAAGGCGGTCTCCGGGCCGCCTTTTTTCATGCCTTACGCGAGTTTAAGTTGCTGCGAGGGCGGTTCCGTCCTCTCCTGTGGCTTCAAGTGGAGGGAATGATGATCCGTAAATCGATGACTGGTATTGCCGCGATCGCGCTTTTGCTGCCCGCGGCAGCTTTCGCTGACGTTAAGAAAGAGCACGGCACGTTTGAGATGTGGACGTATGAAGTTGGTGATAGCAAGGTTTACGCTGTTGCTAATCCTGCAGATGGTTCCTCGGTTGCAGCGGAAATAGAAGGTCGCGAAATGTCAGTGTCGACCGGTGCTGCCGCTGATGAGATTATTGAGAAAGTCGAGCAGGATATTCAAAAATCGCTGCCGAAAGAAACGGTTGTTGAACTGGATGGCGACCATGAAGTTCGTCTGGTCGGGGACACCGAAGACGTGTTTCTCCTCAAGGCTGACGGCGTAGGCAGTGACGATGTTGACCAAATTCTGAAGGAACACGGTATAGACTGGGTCGAAACCGATGGTGATGATGAAAAAGTAGTCATCAAAAAGAAAATCCACAAGGAAAGTACCGATGGTGTGAATGTCGAAGTGGAAGTGATGGTTGACGACCACGACATCGTATCGACTGAAACAGAAGGTGAAATAAAGCGCATCGTTATTCGTAAACACCGGAATTTGTCTGACCACGATGTCGTGATTGATCTTGATACGGAGTCAGATGTTGAGGGTGAGGTCAGGAAGCGGGTCAAGGTTTTGAAGATGCCCCAGCCACCGGCACCACCCGTTCCAGGAAGTGTGAACGACAGAAATGCCTCGACATATGAATATGAATTTTCTGATGACAGTGATGGCGAGGAAACCAGCAAACGCTTTATGCGTATTAAAGGCGCGGATGCTGACGAAGCAGCTGATTTCATCAATGACCTGAAGGGCGTTTCACGATCCGATAAACGGAAAATGAAAGAGGCGCTCTCGCTCTAGGATTCTACCCCCTGATACCGCAAAATAATAATTTGAGTGTCACCAAAAACCCTCCGGTCCTGCTCGATGAATTTGTCGGGCAGGATCAAATCTTCCTTTGCACTTTGTTCAACGATGCAGACCGCATCTGGCGCAAGCCAGCAGCCAGCGCGCAGACTGATCAGCGCCGGTTCGGTTAGTTCTTTTTCATATGGCGCATCAAGAAAAGCGAGATCAAACGGTCCGCCTGTGCTCGCGCGCATCTCACCGAGAGCCGTGGCAGAGCGACGATGAATACGGGCCGTACCGAGCAACTCAAATTCTTCGAGGTTGTCGCGAATGACGGCCCGCGCCTTTGCTGCTCCTTCAACGAACAGACAATAAATTGCACCGCGCGACATCGCTTCGAGACCCAATGCGCCAGAGCCGGCAAACAGATCGATGACGCGGGCGCCTTCCAGGTTGATATCATCGCGGTGCGTCAAAATGTTGAACAAGCTTTCACGCGTGCGGTCTGTGGTCGGCCTTGTACCCAGTCCTTTTGGTGCGACGAGAGGGCGCCCACGGAATTTGCCGCCGACGATGCGCATTTCTTACAACCCCAGTAGTTCGGTTGACAGTTTCTTGCCGAGTTGTTCTCTTAGGGTTCTGGTCGGGACTTCCTCAAGCGCGCCGTTTTTCATGCTGCCAAGCTGGAAGGGGCCGTAAGCTGTTCGGATCAATCGGTTCACCGTCAAATTGAGGTGGCGCATAACGTTACGGATTTCCCGGTTTTTGCCCTCCCGGATAGAGACCGTCATCCAGACGTTACCGCCTTGCACACTGTCGATCACCGCATTAACAGCGCCGTACTCAACCCCGTCAACTGTCACGCCATTTGCGAGTTGATCGAGGCGGCTCTTGGTAATGCGTCCATAGGCTCTGACGCGATAGCGTCTCAGCCAGCCTGTTGTCGGCAGTTCGAGAACCCGGGCGAGGCCGCCATCGGTTGTCAAGAGAAGTAAACCTTCCGTTGTCAGATCAAGCCGGCCAACGGACACAACCCGCGGCATCCCCCGTGGCAGAGCGTCAAACACGGTCGCGCGGCCTTGCGGGTCCTTGTGCGTGGTCACCAGTCCGTTGGATTTGTAATAGCGCCACAGGCGGATTGCCTGAGGGCCGCCGACGCGGACTTCATCGACCCTGATGTCCTGGCTCGGCAACACTTTGACAGCTGGGGTGGTTAAGGTAATGCCGTCAACCATCACGCGACCTTGCTCGATCAGCTTTTCTGCATCACGGCGCGAACACACGCCTGCACGAGCCAGTACTTTAGCAATCCGCTCGCCGCCATCAGTCGATGGAACAGGCGTCGGCGTTGGTGCTGGGTTGTGCGGGTCGTCGATCATATAAGACTTTCGATGGCTTGATCATGAGAAGAACGGCCATGCTTACGCCGAGTATGACAGTGGTGACAAGCCCGCCTTCAGGGCCGGTTGCGCCACCGGTGATAAGATCGGGGCCAGTTTCGGTAAACTGCATCAGTTTATCAGCGCCGAATTGTTCGCCGCTCACGGCAAAGCCAAAAAGATTGCCTTGTGCAAAATTCCACATGGCGTGATGCCCGCAAATCCCCCATAGGCTTGCCTCCCGCAACGCGTAAAAACAGGCAAACAGACTATAGAGGGCAAGGTTGACAAAAAACAGCAAAGACAGATTGGCGTTCATGCTATGAGCCAGTGTGAACATCGTCGACGATACAATCAATGCGACAATCAATCCGTGCCGGGCTCCGACCGACTGGAACAACAGTCCACGGGCGACGATTTCTTCTGATGAGCCCTGGACGATCCAACCAAGCATCAAAAGCCCGAGGGGCCAGACCATAAGCCAGCTATTCGGTGTGGTTATGCCGCTCCCTGCTGCGTAACCAAGTGCCTCCATGCCGTAGGCAGCGACGGCCATGCTGACGAGACCGAATATCCCGCCACGGACAAATTTAAAAAGACCGCCGGAGAGGCTGTGAAAACCCATACTGACAATTGATCTGCGCTCATAGATCACTGTCCAGAGAAAAATAATGCAAGCGATGAAAACGAAGCTGCTGATTAGAAAAAGACCTTGTTCGGCTGAATTGAAGGAGGCGATCATTTCCAAGATGGCGTCTTCGTCAGGTTCCCTGCCGACATTCAAGTCCCCGCTGCTGGCCAGCAAAACAAAATACGCAACGATATAGAGTGTGCCGCCGGTCGCCTGACCAACAAGTGTTGCGACTATGGCTACCAGCACTGCCCACCAGACCGGCGAAACACGTTTGCCAGTTTTGGCGAGATCGAAGAACAAATGTGGTTCTGGCATAGGGACTGCGTTCCGGTTAGCCTGCCGATGCGACGCACCGACGCGTATTCAGCATCAAGAGCCCCGCGAAAACCACGACTAATACGATCGGGCTGGTGATCGCCAAATGCTTCGCCTGTGTTTCGTTCGACTTGATTTGCGGTGGTTTTGCGAAGGCAGGCACAGTGGCCCAAACGGGCGTCGGTCTTTTTGCAATTAACCCTTGCGGCAAAACTGGCATTCTGACCATTACCCCTCCCGGTCATTGTTGTTATGATCATTGTTTGATCGAAAATCTTAAGGCGAAGAACCAGCAATGCAACACCAGTGATAGAAATGACCGAATTAAACGACGAATATTTCATGAAAAAGGCGCTTGAGGCTGCAAGACAGGCCGCAGATGCCGACGAGGTTCCTGTCGGGGCGGTTCTTATCGCAGCAGATGGCAAAGAAATTCTTGCGGTCGCATCGAATGCCCCGATCGCCAATCATGACCCCACAGCGCATGCCGAGATCAACGTGCTGCGCAAGGGCGGGGCAAAGCTGGGCAACTACCGCTTGAGCGATACGACGCTTTATGTGACCCTTGAGCCATGCGCGATGTGCGCTGGCGCAATCAGTCAGGCCCGAGTCGGGCGGCTGGTTTTTGCGGCCGTGGACCCGAAGGGTGGGGCCGTCCTGCACGGGCCGAGGTTTTTTGACCTGCCAACATGCCATCATCGACCTTTGGTTGAACACGGCACAATGGCCGCCGAGGCGTCAAACTTGCTAACAGGCTTTTTCCGCGTGCGCCGCTGACATTACGTACCGACAAACTGCTAATCAGGCTTTCAACCATAGCTCCCCAAGGCATATTAAAGGGGAACACGTCAGGAGAGATCGATGGATTTTGAACATTCGCCCCGCGCTAAAGAATATATTGAGAAGGTTCAGGCTTTCATGGACACCCATGTCTATGACGGCGAGCAGACCTATTTTCAGCAACATAATGAATTTGGTCCGGGAGAGGGGCGCTGGAAGAATCCCCCGGTGCTCGATGAGCTAAAAGCCAAGGCCCGCGAGGCCGGACTGTGGAATATGTTCATGCCGAACCCCGATTTTGGTCCCGGCCTTTCAATCACCGACTACGCACCACTCGCGGAAATCATGGGCCGGACGGTTATTGGCTCCGAGGTGTTCAACTGCTCTGCACCTGACACAGGCAATATGGAGGTACTGGAGAAATACGGCACGCCCGAGCAGCAAGAACGATGGCTGAAACCTTTGCTTGCGGGTGAGATCCGGTCAGCCTTCCTGATGACTGAACCCGATGTCGCGTCATCTGATGCGACCAACATCGAGACCGAAATCAAACCTGATGGGGATCATTATGTCATCAATGGCCGCAAATGGTGGTCTTCTGGCGCCGGTGATCCGCGCTGCAAAATTTATATCCTTATGGGCAAGACTGACAAATCTGCGCCAAGGCACGCACAACAAAGTCAGATCCTGGTGCCCTCAGATACTGAAGGTGTGAAGATCATGCGGCACCTGCCGGTTTTCGGGTATGATGACGCGCCGCACGGTCATATGGAAGTTGAATTAGATAATGTCCGTGTGCCGAAAGAAAATCTTATCCTTGGAGAAGGTCGTGGTTTTGAGATCGCGCAAGGGCGCCTCGGCCCTGGTCGAATTCACCATTGTATGCGGACGGTCGGGGCGGCGGAAGTCGCGCTTGAAAAAATGGTCAAGCGGCTCGCGTCCCGTGAAGCTTTTGGCAAACGGATTATCGAGCATTCGATCTGGGAACAGCGTATCGCCGAAGCGCGTATCGACATCGAGATGACACGTCTGTTGTGTCTCAAAGCCGCGTGGATGATGGACACTGTTGGCAACAAGGTGGCGAGAGGTGAGATTGCCATGATCAAGGTAGCCGGTCCGCGCGTTGCTCTCAAGGTCATCGATGATGCAATTCAGGCCTATGGTGGTGCCGGTGTAACCACTGATGCCGGACTGGCCCATATGTATGCTGGGCAGCGGACATTGCGCCTCGCTGATGGTCCGGATGAAGTCCATTGCCGCATGATTGCTCGGATGGAGATGAAAAAGCACACCAATCAATAAAGGATCGGGTAGAGGTTGTTATGGCGCCAACGCTCAATCCGGTTTTTGCCGGTCGGCCGACAACTATTTTTGCGGTGATGTCGGCGCTCGCGAACAAACATCGTGCGATCAATCTCGGGCAAGGGTTCCCCGATGAAGATGGCCCGGCCGAGGTTTTGAAAGTTGCCGCAGATGCGATTATTCGGGGACCTAATCAGTATGCCCCCACAACCGGTATTCCGGTTTTGCGGCAGGCGGTCGCGCGGGCCAACAAGCGATTTTATGGACTCGATGTAGACTGGGAGACGCAGACGCTTGTGACCGCCGGGGCGGTGGAGTCGCTCGCCTCGGCGTTTCTGGGTTTTTTACAGCCAGGTGATGAAGCAATCCTGCTGGCGCCATTTTATGATTGCTATGCTCCAATCGTTGAAGCCGCCGGGGCCAAGCCGGTTGTCGTTAACCTGTGCCCGCCCGACTGGTCGCTCGACAGGAGCGCGCTGCAGGCGGCAATTACCCCGCACACAAAACTGATCGCGATTAACTCGCCGCATAATCCTACAGGCCGGGTCATCAGTGATGCCGAACTTGAATTTGTTGCGGACCTAGTCAGTACGAACGATCTGATTGCTGTGTGTGACGAGGTTTACGAGCACTTGATCTTTGACGGATTGAGACACACGCCATTGATGACCTTGCCCGGTATGTTGGAGAGATGTATACGGATTGGTTCTGCTGGGAAAACATTTTCCCTTACCGGTTGGCGGATCGGGTATTCGACTGGGCCGGCGCATTTGATTGATGCAATGGCCAAGACGCATCAATTCCTGTCCTATACGATACAGCCGCATCTACAGGAGGCCGTAGCCTACGGTCTTGATCTTAATGATGCTTATTATGAGCAGTTCATTGCCGATATGCAGGAAAAACGCGATGTGATGGTCGCCGGCTTGCGCGAAGTTGGTTTCACCGTCATACCGGCTCAGGGCACGTATTTTCTGACCGTGGATATTCAGGATGTCGGTTTTGGAGGCGACGACATGGCATTCTGTGAAGAACTAACGGAGAGGGCGGGTGTTGCCGCTGTGCCGGTCAGCGCTTTTTATGATCAAGGTGATCCGCTAGCGCCAAGAAATTTCGTGCGTTTCTGCTTTTGCAAAAAGCCGGAAGTTTTGGGTGAAGCGTCCAACCGGCTGAAGGCGTATTTTGCGTGAGGCACGGGCTCGCTCAAGCGCCGGCCTTCTTTGCGAATTCCCAGCCGGCGTCGGCGAGCATCGGGACGAACATGCCATAGCGCTGGGCTTTTTCCGATGAGGCGTTACCCTGAAGGGCCCGTTTGTATACGCCTTGTACAATACCACCGAGCCGGAACATCGAATAGGCCATGCAGAAGTTGATGTCCGGTGGGTCGGTCCGGCCTGTCTTGTCGCAATAGCGCTCGATTGTTTCGTCCAGGGTCGGCAAGTTCGTCTCTGCAAAATTTATGTCGCTGTAGCCCATTGTCGTGATCTGCGGCAGGCACCACGGCATCAAGAAATAGCCAAAGTCAGCCAGCGGATGACCGAGGGTTGAAAGCTCCCAGTCGAGCGTGCCGATTACTTCCGGTCTTTCCGGGTGAAAGACAAGATTGTCGATCTTGTAGTCACCATGAACGATGCCTGCTGTGTCGTCGTCGGGTAGGGCAGTTGGCAACCAGTCGATCAGCCTATTCATGTTGTCGATCGTGTCGGTTTCAGCCGCTTGATACTGTTTTGTCCAGCGGCCAATCTGGCGGGCAAAGTAATTGCCGGGCTTACCGAAGTCGCCGAGGCCTACCATTTCCGGATCAAATTTGTGCAACGTCGCAATATTGTCGATGGCGGTGTGGAAATAGTTCCGGCGCTCTCTTGTAGGGACCTGGTTCATTATCCAATCCCAGAAGATCCGCCCTTCGAGGAAATCCATCACAAAAAACATCGTACCGATTACATTTTCATCTTTACACAGAAGATATGTTTTAGGTACTGGATAACCGTGCGCGCCCAATGCGCTCATGATCCGGTGTTCACGGTCTACTGCATGTGCGGAGGGGAGGAGTTTGCCCGGTGGTTTACGGCGCAGTACATAGTTGCGTCCCGGCGTGACGAGAAGGTAGGTCGGATTTGATTCACCGCCGGCGAATTTCTTTACTTCAAGAGGTCCAGCATAGCCTTCGATATGAGCTGACAGATATTGATCGAGTTTAGCCTCATCAAATTTGAGCCGACCCGGGGTTTCTATCGTACTCTTGGTGGCGATTGGTTCGGCCATGCGGCGCTCCTTCATCGAGGCACTTTTATCGAGATTATTGCAGTACAAGGCAAGCATGTGGCGCAGCGGGTTAATACCCGTCCGCCTCCAGCATCCGGATCAGGCCGCCGGCGGACAGATCTATAATCTTGGTGTCCTTGCGGGTCCGGGCGATTGCCAGCGCGCCTTCAAAACCGGCCATTGCAATCTCTGCATAGTCGCGCGCCTTTTTGGCCGGCAGACCGAACTGCTGCAATCTTTCAGCCGTTGTTTGAATCCACAGCTCAAAACCGTTTCGGCAGGCCTCTGTTAGGCGTTCATCTTCCGGCGCGGTTTCAAGTGCGGTCGTGGCAAGGGGGCAACCAGCACGATAGTCCGATAGAATCAAGTCTTTCCGGGTCAAGTCCGCGAGGGCACGTACATACCCCTTAACGGTCCGAACCCTGCTTCCAGCTTTGATTATTTGCCTGTTATAAAATAGAGCCGTTAGTTCAAGTGCGGCGGCGCCCAGCGCCGGTTTGCCGTCGGGGAAGTGGTAGTACAAAACACCTTTCGGCGCGTTGCTCCGTGCCAGAATGTCCGACAAGCCTGTGCCATGATAACCATTGCGGTGAATGAGCCAGGCGGCTGCTTCAACCAATCTCGTTCTTGTGTTTTTGGTTTTTGCTTTATGGTTCATCATCTACTGCATCAGGTGTTTGACATAAATACGGGTGCATGGTCATCTATAGACCAGTCGGTCTATAGATGCAAAGGAAGAGAACCATGCTGACATTGTGTTTTTCCGCGTTTAGTCCATATTGCCGCAAGGTCCGGATGGCGATGGATCTAAAGGGGCTAGACTACGAAATCTTTGAGAGCAGCGATGTTGAAAGATACCCGGCGTGGAACCCGAGAGCGGAAGTACCGGTCCTGATGGACGGGGAAGTGACCGTCCGAAACTCAGGGACGATCCTCGACTATCTCGACAAGAAATTTCCAGAGAAGCCAATATTCCCTAGAGCACCGGCAGACTATGCGCTGGCTAAAGAATGGGAACTGACTGCCGACACGCAGTTCGATCCCATCGTCACCAACATGTCATTATGGAAGTGGGCCAACATGAATCCGAAACCGGAAGGTCTGGATGACGCTGCGGAGCGCGCGATCCTGCCACTTTACGACCGGTTGCATAGCCAGCTTGAAGGGCGGGAATACGTGACCGGCGATGTCAGCGCGGCAGACTATGCCCTCTACCCGCAAGTCACGGGTGCGAATTTTGTCGGCCTTCCGTTTGATGCGGATTGCCATAGCAATATCGCCGGATGGCTGAAACGTATCCGCGGCAGTAAGGTCGGGAGAAAAGATTTGAAAACGATCATGATGTTCTGGCAAACCTTGGATAAGCAGGATGTCGACCGTGACCGGATCAATTGGGGGACTTACAGGCTCGAGTGGTTTCTTGCACACGGATTTCACGATTGGTTTGTCAACGAGGTCCGAGCTGGTAAGGTACTGTGGTCTGTAGGCCCAAACAACAATGCCCTCAAGAGCCCGTTGGCGAAGTCAAAGATATGAACACAACCGGTACCGGTGCAAAAAGTTTCGAGACCGCCTTCGGCACGGAGATCACGCCGGAGGAAGGCGATTTCGACGGGCTTGGCCATGTGAACAACATCGTCTATTTGCGCTGGGCGCAGGATATAGCGGTCCGGCACTGGTCTCTTGTGGCGCCGCCAGATTTGCGGGCACGGGTCTTGTTTGTCGTGCTGCGTCATGAAATTGACTATCGTCATCCAATACTGCCGGGCGACGGTACGCAGGTGCGTACATGGCTCGGTAAAGCCGCCGGCCCACGCTTTGATCGTCACGTTGATATCAGGCGACAGGGTGCCAACCGGTTCTCGGCCAAAGTGCGCACGACATGGTGTATGCTGAATACGGATACGAGGCGGCCTCAACGAATTGGTCAAGAAATTTTTTCAGTTTTTGGCCTTGAGCCAAACGATTTTGATTAATTGGAGCCGATCATGTCAACAATGAAGCAACTTAAATAGCGGCGTAGGTTTTTGAGTGCCAAGAGGTTCCGGCACCGCAGATTCAGGCGCGGTGTGAAGCGATTGCCCGCCCGCTCGCGATGACGCGGCGCAACCTCTACCTCCCGACCAGGATGCTCCCGATGGCGGAACCGTTTGATTTCGGTCATGAATGCCGGCGAATTTGCTGAGATCGGTGACGACGTTACAAGCGTTTCTCCCGGTGAAAAGGTGATTGTGCCGTTCCAGATCAATTGCGATGTCTGCGGGCGTGGATTAAGCGATGCATCAGCGTGCTACCGTTTGGTGAAAAGACCCTAGCGACAAAACCAGGATCGATGCAACAGATCCCGGCAAGTGCCAGGGCCCGTCCATCCGAAGCAGGTCAGCAGTTTGCTTTACCCACAGCAAAACCGGCGAGAGTATCGCCGGATTAGGCGAGCGCGGTTTACCCTAAGGTGTCGAATGAGGCCCGCGTTTAGCCTGATCGTAAGAGACATCGAACTGTTTTAAAAATAAAATTAATCAAATTTGAAGGTAAATCTGTCCTTGCATGTACACTGATTTTAAGCTCACAGGTTGCCGTTTTTCGGCTCTACTACTTGTCAATATCGATTTAACGACCGCAACTTCTATGGCTCAATTGCCGCCGCGACTGCCGAATGCAGTAGTCTCTCACGCTGGTTTTGAGTATTCTTGAGGGATATCGCAGATCCGGTTATTTGGGAGGAATTGAAGCTGGTGGCTAAGTTGTCGATCGACGAAACGGAACTGTCTTCCTGGCTGCACGGGCGGGCATTTGACGATTGGCGGGCCGACTTCGACAGAGATGGATATGTGATTTTTGAGAATATTCTGCCGCACCAGCAGGTCGCGGTGATCCGCGATGCGCTGAAGCCACACCTAGAAAAAGGCGTTACTGGCCGGAACGACTTCGAAGGTGTGAATACCAACCGGGTTTATGCCTTGCTGGCAAAATCACCGGTTTTTGCTGACCTTGCAACGCATCCGTTGGCGTTGGCGTTCGCCGAAGCTGATCTTGGTAGCGACTGTCTTCTGTCGGCTTGCCTCGCAATTAATCTGCATCCGGAGGAAAGCGCTCAGCCCTGGCATTATGATGATGGACACATCGTTCTGCCGCGACCGAGATCGTCGTTTGGCGTCAGTGCTTTTTGGGCAATCGACGACATGACCGAAGCCAACGGTGCGACGGAAATTCTGCCTGGTAGCCACCTCTGGCCTGACGATGAACTTGCAGGGGCGCTACAGCCGACTGACTTTGTCAACACCGCAGTACGCGATACCGATAATGATCCTGGCGCTCATCCTGGAGCAATCAAAGTGACTCTTTCCTCCGGATCACTGATGCTTGCGAAAGGCACATTGTGGCACCGGGGCGGGGCGAACAAATCAGGCGCACCGCGGCTGATTATTACGCCACAGTATTGCCCGGGCTGGGCGCGGCAATTGGAGAATCAACTGCTCGCGGTGCCCCCTGATATTGCTGCAGGGCTGCCGGAACGTGCGCGTGAGTTAATTGGCTATTCCATTCACTCGCCGTTTATGGGTTATGTAGACGGGGTCCATCCGCGAAAAGTACTTGAGCGATAGAACGGGCGGCTCACCGATTCGTGTCAGCTTGCCGCTTGAAGCTACAGCTGAGAGGACTACATCCCTAAGAAGAGATTCCACGAGAGGTGAACAAGATGACTGAACAAAATTTAGAACGAGCTGTTCTCGCAGGTGGCTGTTTTTGGGGTATGCAGGATCTGATCCGTAACATCCCCGGCGTTATCTCGACACGGGTCGGCTACACCGGCGGCTCTGTCGACAATGCGACTTATAAAGTCGTGAAAACCGGCCGGACCGGTCATGCAGAAGCGATCGACATCGTGTTCGACCGGACAGTGATCTCTTATCGCAAGATCCTCGAATGGTTCTTCCAGATACATGATCCGACGACGAAAGACCGACAGGGCAATGATACAGGGTCGCAATATCGTTCCGCGATTTTTTATACGAGCGAGGCTCAAAAACAGACTGCGTTGGAGACGATTTATGCGGTCAATGCTTCAGATAAGTGGCCGAGTGATGTTGTAACGGAAGTCAGAGAGGCGAGGGAATTCTGGGAGGCTGAAGGTGAACACCAGGATTATCTTGAAAAATATCCAAGCGGATATACCTGTCACTATGTACGGCCTGACTGGAAGCTGGAAGACAGCGCGGCTTGAAAACAGGGCCGCACAGTTTTTGTTCAGACTCAGTCCGATGACCTTGATTTGAGTGCCGTGGTTGTCGACTCAAGTTCTGTCTTTTCTTGACTATCAAGCCGGTCGCTCAGGTAATCAGTTTCTTTTGTGATGTCATATATCTCCAACTCATAAACCGCATATTCGGCAGAACAATAAACAGGCTGGGTTGTTTCTTAGCGCCGTTTTGTAAGCGCTTCTTGTTGCAATCCATCGATGAGGAAGAGGGCGGTGTCCAATTATTGTGCCCACGCAACATAAAGTTTCTGGGCGTATTTCAAAGCATCCTCGGCATCCTTGATGACAGCGATTCAGACCCATCTTTGCCTTGCCTCGCAAGTTCTTCGGTTTATTCGCTTGTGATTGATCTGGGCCTCAGCGTACCAAGTCTCCAGCCTCGCCGCGTCGCCGAGTCGATTTGCCTCTCTACGGGCATCTGCCTATCTTGGGTCTGGCTTTTCAGCACCTGCTGTGCCGGCAAGCTCGCTATTGTTGCTACTGTGCCAAAACGTCCCTCGAGGAAAGATCGCTATATCAAGTTGCCGGTGTAAGGTACTTGTTTTAGGTAAGGCTAGGCGAACTGACCTTGCCTCGATCAGGAAGCGGTTTCCGGAAACAGAATTCCATGTAACCCCTCCTGCCACGGATCATATTTTTTCATAATCGATTGGAACAAAGGGGAGACGAGGAAATCCTCAAGCCATTTCTGAACGTGCGGAATCGTCTGTGCATCGAACCAGCCTTTGTCGACATGGGAGAATTGTCTGACGAATGGTAAAATCGCCATATCTGCGATAGTGCGCCGGGCTTCCAGTAGCCAACCGGTTGCGCCAAGTTGATCATTCCATTGCAACAGTATCTTAAGTCCGTCGGCGCGTTGTACTTCCGGGTCAATTTTTTCGTCCACATACCGCCCCGGATATTTGTAGCGGTCGAGATGATGTTTGAACGGGCCATCGGCAAGCTCGAACAGGGCTTCAACAGCGTGCCGGTTTTGACGCCACGGCCCGAGCCACTCTTCGGGATCGTTTTGTTCAAGCGCCCACAACATCACCTCGCGGCTTTCTTCCAGCACTTTGCCGTCACTGAGCGCCAGTACAGGTACTGTCGCCTTGGGGGAGACTTCAATCATGCTTGGTGGTTTATCGCGCAATACGACTTCGCGTAGTTCTGTCTGTACACCGCTGATTGAAATCGCCAGTCGTGCTCGCATGGCATAGGGGCATCGCCGGAAGGAATAGAAGATGGGGAGGGTACTCACGCTTTGTCCTTGTGGGCCGCTGCACCAATATGCTGCTCTCCGCGTGCTTTCGCCAGTTCCATTTGTTTTTGCCGTTCTTCAAATCGGGCAATGTCCTCCATTGATCGTGTGCCGATGCAATGGGGGCAGGAGACGCCGGGCCGATAGTCTTCCGACTTTTTGTCTTTAACGCTGATCGGCATCCGACAGGCATGGCATAGGTCATAGTCGCCGACTTCCAGTCCGTGCCGAACCGAGACGCGGTTGTCAAAAACGAAGCAGTCGCCTTGCCATTTGGTCTCGGCTTCGGGCACTTTCTCCAGATATTTGAGGATGCCGCCTTTTAGGTGAAATACCTCGTCAAAGCCTTCGCGCAACATGAAAGAGGACGCTTTTTCACAGCGGATTCCGCCTGTACAAAACATGGCGACTCTCGGTTTCTTGTCTTCGGGCAGGTCTTTTTTAAGTTTTTCGATAAAGTCCGGAAATTCCCGAAAGCTGGTCGTTTTCGGATTCTGCGCATTTTGAAATGTACCAATCGCCACTTCATAATCATTACGCGTATCAATCAGGATAATGTCGTCCTGATCGATCAGCTCATTCCAGTCTTGCGGGTCGACATAGGTGCCAACCTGCTCGTTGGGATCAACCCGTCCAGCACCGAGGGTCACGATCTCTTTTTTCAACCGGACTTTCATGCGCAGGAAAGGCTGATCATGGGCGAGGGAAAATTTAGCCTCTATCGGCCCGATGCTTTCGTGGTTGCTGATCCACGCAAGCACAGCGTCAATCTTGGCTTGGGGCCCTGCAATCGTGCCGTTGATCCCTTCGCTGGCGAGCAGGATTGTACCCATAACGCCAGCATCATCGCATGCTGCTTGCAGTGACCCCTGGATTTCTTTGAAATCAGGCAGGGGAACGAACTTGTAGAGTGCTGCTACCGTAAATGCAACAGACATCACTCGCGCTCCAGCATGCGCCAACCAATGTCGCGGCGACAGAACCCTTCGGGCCAGTCGATCTGGTCAACGGCGGCATAAGCCCGTTCAACAGCTTCCCGTCCGGTTGCCCCCGTTGCGGTAACATTCAGCACACGCCCACCATCTGCTGTAACTTCACTGCCTGCAAGCTTTGTCCCGGCATGAAAAATCTCGACGCCGGGCAGCGCGGTCGCGTCATTCAATCCTTTGATGGCAGAGCCTTTCTCGTAAGCTCCAGGGTACCCGTTTGCCGCGAGCACGACCAGTGCCGCGGCTTCATCCGACCAGTCAAAGCATGCGCCTGCAAGTTCTCCTTTTGCGGCGGCCAACAGCACAGGGACGATGTCGCTTTTCATACGGCGCATCATAACCTGACACTCGGGATCACCGAAGCGAGCGTTGTATTCAATCAGTTGCGGCCCGTCCTTGCCGATCATCAGTCCCGCATAAAGAACGCCGCAATAGGGTGAGCCGCGCTCTCGCAGTGCCGTCACTGTCGGTTCGATAATCCGTGTCATGACGTCCTGCTGGATATCATCGGTAAACACCGGCGCTGGCGAATAGGCACCCATGCCACCTGTATTTGGCCCCTTGTCACCGTCGAACGCGCGCTTGTGATCCTGCGACCCGACCATGGGAATAATCGTCTCGCCATCACTGATCGCAAAAAAGCTCGCTTCCTCGCCCTCCATGAATTCTTCAATCACGAGTTCAGTGCCAGCCTCGCCGAAGCGCCCGTCCAGCATCTCGTCGATAGCAAGCTCTGCCTCTTGCAACGTGTCGGCAATTAGTACGCCTTTGCCGGCGGCAAGCCCGTCGGCCTTGATGACGTAGGGCGCAGTCATCTTTTGCAGGAACGCCTTTGCTGCATCGCTATCCGAGAACCGGCCATAAGCGGCCGTTGGAATATCGTGCTCGGCGCACAAGTCTTTCAGATAGCCCTTCGACGCCTCAATCTGCGCGGCCTCCCTAGACGGTCCAAAACAGGGGATGCTTATTGTCTTCAACCGGTCAGCAATGCCATCGGCTAAAGGGGCCTCCGGACCGACGACGACAAGATCAATTTCTTGTTTGCGCGCAAAATCAGCAATCCCACCGATATCTGCATCTTTCAGTGCTACCAGCTTGCCAAGCGACGCCATGCCGGGATTCCCCGGCGCGCAGTACAATGCGCTCAGAAGTGGACTGCGCGCGATCTTCCAGGCCAGGGAATGCTCCCTACCACCGCTGCCAATTAGCAATATTTTCAAGGCATTACCTCGCGGGTCTCACGTAATTTTCACATGACAATGTTATGTGCGATCCGCATACCTGAAATCAATGGTGGGAAGTAGCAATTTTACCCGCATCGTTCCCGATGACGGACCAACACAATACCACAAATGGTATTGGTCGTGGGCGTATGCAGTTGCCATTAATTTCGTCATTTTGTGGGTGTTCGCGGCGACGGTGGAAATGCGTATTTCCTACGGTCAGCCTGCGCCAGCAGGTGCGATCCCTGTCATCGTTCTGAGCGAGAATCAGCTTACCGCAGCCCCCCCGGTGCCTGAAGTGGTACCGGCCGAGGCGGTGGAACCAGAAGTCCTGCCAGAGCCTGAACCTCAAGTGACACCGCCACTGGAACAGGAACAGCGGAGAAGGCCTCAGCCACAACCGGAAGTACTGATTGCGCAACTACCCCCATCAGCCGCCGATATTGTGCTTGAACCAAAACCAGACCCAGATCCGGGACAGGTAGTTGTCGAGGAAATCGAACCACCGGCACTGCCCATCTTCGAGCCTGAACCGGAGGAAGTGTATGCCGATCTTACCGGTCCTGAAATCGACGAGGCATATCGCCAAAGCAAAGCTTTGCCGGAAATTGACCTGCCGGAAGTCGGCGCCAGTGGCTCGTCGGGCGTCGTTGCGATTTTTTGTCCTGACGTATTTGACGATCCGGAAAAAGCTGCGGAGTGCGCCGGCCGTCCGGAAATTCGCTCTGGCTGGACCAAAACCAACGAGGATTGGACCGACATTACCGCCTCCTTGCGTCGCGGCGGTATCAATTTGCCAGTGGCGAAATCCAATTATGATGGCCCGGCATGGCGCGCGCCTCTAGCGGAAAATGAGCAATATTACGAGCCCACAGATAAGGGCTTGATCATTGGTCGCGACGCGGCACGGACGCTCGCAGATGCACGTGGATATCAGCAATTGAAAAAAGCGTCGTTCGGCACTGAACAAACGACCAATCTGATCGGCCAATCTCTCGGAAATCTCGGCGGAGAGGTGCAGTGTTTTACCTCAGCCTGCGACGAATGGCAGCCAAGCTGGACCCTGCGCGATGACCCGAATATAAATACCGACACGATTGATCGTATTATCCGTGAGGGCGACTCAAGGGATTAATGCTGCTAGTGGAGACCTGAACCCATGCCTGATGCCGTTAATATCAAGGACAAATTTTCTCAGTTTACGGAACACTGGCAACCAAAGAGAATCGCGCGGTTGAACGACTATGATGTGCGTATCGCGAAGCTTGAAGGGGAGTTTGTCTGGCATGCCCATGAAGACACCGATGAGATGTTTCTGGTGATCAAGGGTGACCTGAAAATCCTCCTTCGTGACGGGGAGGTCAATTTAAGTGAAGGCGAGATTTATGTCGTGCCGCGCGGCGTTGAACACAGGCCAGTGGCCGACAAGGAGTGCCATATCATGATGATCGAGCCCTCCGATGCGGTTAACACAGGCACGGCGGGTGGCGATCGCACAGCGAGTGTTACTGATTTATGAGTAATATCAAGGAATATACCGTTTCCGAACTATCGGGCGACATCAAGCGGGTCGTCGAGGATACCTTTTCCTATGTTCGGGTACGCGGTGAGATGGGCCGGGTTGTTCGGGCCGGTTCCGGGCATGTCTACCTTGACATGAAGGATGACCGTGCAGTGATTTCTGCGGTTGTCTGGAAGGGTAACGCGTCGAAGCTGAGAATTCAGCCGGAACAGGGGATGGAGATGATCGCAACCGGGAGGCTCACTACCTATCCTGGCCAGTCGAAGTACCAATTGATCATAGACACACTGGAGCCAGCAGGTGTCGGCGCGCTGATGGCGGTGCTCGAAGAGCGTAAGAAGAAACTTGCTGCAGAGGGATTATTTGATCCGGCGAACAAGAGGCCGTTGCCCTTCCTGCCGCGGGTAATTGGCGTTGTTACATCGCCGTCTGGTGCCGTCATCAGCGATATCCTGCATCGTCTGCGCGACCGGTTCCCGGTGCACGTCCTGGTCTGGCCGACGCTGGTGCAGGGCGAAGGGGCTGCGAAACAGATTGTCGCCGGTATTGAGGGTTTTAACGCTCTCACGGCGGCAAGCGCCGTGCCGCGCCCTGATGTACTGATTATTGCGCGCGGCGGCGGGTCGATTGAAGATCTTTGGAGCTTTAATGAAGAGATCGTGGCGCGTGCCGCTGCGGTAAGTGACATTCCGTTGATCTCAGCTGTGGGCCACGAAACAGATACGACACTAATTGATTTCGTTGCTGATCAACGCGCCCCGACGCCAACCGCCGCAGCAGAGATGGCCGTGCCGGTAAGGCGTGAATTGTGGCTGGAAATCCAGAACAAAGTCCGGCGGATGACCGCGGTTCAGAGCCGTGTGCTGGAGGCGCGCAGAGTTGCGCTGCTCTCAGTAACGCGCGCCCTGGGCCGCGCTGATACCATTCTTGATATTCCAACCCAGCGGCTCGACCGCGCCGCCGAAAAATTGGTGCAGGTTTTGTCCTTGCGGATCGAACGGGCGACGAGTGATTTTGGCCGTAAGAGTGCAGGATTGCGGCCAACGATTCTTGAGTCTAGTTTGCGCAGCCGCGAGCAGAGACTGCTGAGTGCGAATCAGAGACTTCATTCCGCGCGTCCGCGGCTGTTCGAACAACGCCAGACACGTCTCATCAATGCCGGTAAGCTTTTGGAGAGCTACTCCTATAAAAACGTGCTGGAGCGTGGCTACACTCTGGTGCTAGACGAAAGCGGCACAATTACGCGACGGGCCAGCGGAATCAAAAATGGTCAGCAAGCAGAGGTTCGTTTTGCCGACGGCTCAAGGCTAGCCATGTTTGGTGATGCAGGCGAGAAACCATCTGTGTCCCGGAAATCGAAGAAGGCTGCCAGGAAAACAGCTGTCAGCCAGAACAGTTTGTTTGACTAAGCTTTAGGAAATCAACCCATCAATCGGGGCAATCCCGATACTGTCGGGGAAGATGGTTCCGTTAAGGTCTGTTAGGCTGACGCCGAGAAAATCACGCAGAACACCTTTGAAGATCGCGCGGCAATCTGTTGCAACTGCCAGGTCGCGGCCTTCAAACAATTGGGTTGGTCCAAGGCCGGGAAAATCTCCGAGGACGCCGCTACCACCACCGTTCAGCGCGCCGCCGCACAACATGCAAAGACCGCCTGTGCCATGGTCGAAACCTAGCGATGAATTTACTTCAACACGGCGCCCAAACTCCGACAATGCAATAACCGCTGTGTTGGCCCATTCAGCGCCAAGTCCGTTTTTTAACAGCTGCAGACCATTGTCGAGCAGCTCCAGCCGTCCCCCGACGCCGAACCGGCCAAGAGGATCGGCACCATTGTGCGTGTCCCAACCATCCACTTGAATCACGGCAATACTGGCGAGTTGCGGATCCTGATCAACCAAAATTGCCGCTGCTTTTTCAAAGTCGGTGGCATCGGCCCCGACATCAAGATCAAACCGACCTGCCAGCGTATCTTCGACAATCTCAGCGCTTGGTGGCCCGATCAGGGTGTCATTGGTCGTCATGAACACGATCCGGTTCAACGTATCGGAATCGACCGGCGGAAAACTCGCAGGCGCAAACTGAACGATACCGGCATCACCGCGCAGAATCTGCGGCAATGTGCTGCCGATGGCGATCCCCTCGACATCAGCGCCGAGTGTGACGAGTGTACGGTTCAGCCAGCCGTCGAACGCATCGCCAAGATCTGAGACGCCGCGTTCAAGACCTTCTTGATCGTCAAAATGTGAGCGTGTATTCAACGGCGCACCGACAGCGTGGATCAGCAACGCTTCACTGTTGAGCGCCATACCATGCAGGTTGGGCATGAATGGATTGAGCCCAAAATTGGCATCAAGCGGCAACAGCTGGGCTGACGGGACAGCGAGGTTCTGGCGCAGCCCGGCATAAGACGGGTCAGAGAACGGCACCATCGCGCCCAGACCATCCATGCCGCCGCGCAGCACAATAAACACTAGTTTTTTACCGGCGAGACCACCCTGGGCGACAGCTGGACCCGCGAAACTGACGGCGGCAACGGAGCTGCTCAGCCCAAGGAGTACGGCGCGGCGATTTATCAGAAGGTTGCTCATCTCTTATCTCCGCTGAAATTCGGGGCTCATGATGGACAGTGTAATCCCTTGCTGCGGTGTCGCTGCACCACCAGTCCAGAATGCAGTATCAGCGGAAATGTCCGGACCCACCGTATTGGTCAGGAAATCGTTTGGGTTGATGGTACCAACTCTGCTTGCGACCGCATCGGCCCATTGCATGCGCGCCATCATAGGAGAGGGCTGGGCCCAGTCGATGCCGTCGTCAGACCAGCCTTCGGGTGTCGGGGGCGTGAACGGAAATTGTCCGAGGTCAAGATACAAAAGGTAAAGTCGGAATTCCGCATTGTCTTCATTGGCCCCAAAAACATGGTCCATCCTCACGGCTCTGGCAGCTGAGTTGACCAGATCGTTTGGTGTCTTGAACTTGTCAAGATCGTTACTCCATGCCAGCGGGTTATCAACCAGTGCCTTGTAAATTTCCGACAATTGTCCGTCTGTTGCTTCCCAAACGGAGATCAGATTATCCACCAGCGTTTGCGGCGGGTTGTCGGAGACAAAATGAGCAACGATTTTTCGGCACATTCGACTGATCGTTGCTGGATGGCGGGCAACATCATTGAGAATGGCGATCACCTGGGCTGGCGATCCATTTTCTTCACCATAATCCGTACCAAGAAATGTTCTCGTACCAGGTTCATGAAACAGCGGCTCAAACAAAAAATGACCGGCAAGATCCGGACCATGGAACGGGTAGCCGGTAATGCAGCCGGTCAGCGCCTTGGCCAGTTCCTCGACATCAGTCTGGCTATAGCCCCCGCCGGACCCCATCGAATGCAGCTCAAGCGCCTCACGGGCAAGGTTCTCGTTTGCAGGCGGATTGCCGATGGTTGCGCCGTAAGGTGAGTTCGGGCCGATCGAGACGACGTTGTTAAGGAAATGCAGCATTGCCGGGTGTAGCGTCGAAGCGATGAAAATATCTGAAAATTTGTGGAGGTAGTAACGCCTGCTCACGGTTCGCTCGAAGTCACCAACCATGGTGCCGGTATTGTTGTTCATTGTTACAGCAAAGTGGTTTGTCCAAAACCTTACCAATCGTTCTGCAAAAGGCGCCCTTGTGGTGCATGCGATGTAGTCACGGATGCGGATTTCCTGAAACAATATCTTGCCAAAAATATTGTCCGCTTCGACGATGTCATCGATTTGAGGGATGCCCGGAGTAGTGTTCTTAGCCCGGTATCGCTCCATTGTGTCTATCGCGGCCTGGGCGACGGATGTTGTGGCGGGGTCTTCGAGAAATCCCATCCGCAAAAGCACACATTCATGGCTTTTCGGCAATTGATAGGGCAGCAGAACGGCTTGCGGCGTCAGCTGCGCTTTCAACCATTCTGTCGGATTGGTGGAAGCTTCTGCCAGTTCTCCAGGCCGCGCACCCAACCCAAATCTGTTGGCAGCGATTATGCCGTCTACGGTGACCGCGGCAGGATCGCCGGTTGGCAAATCTGGCAGAACCGGCTGTTGGGGTTTACCGCCGCCCACAACGGGTTGAAGGCCAGACGTTCCGGACGCAAATGGCAGTACTTTTTCTTGGTATTCAGTTGTTTCGAACCCGGCGGGTTTGGGAACATCCAAAACCTCCTCCAGGGGTACCGGCTGTGCATCGCGCGGTGACACGGCTGCGACGCGTTTCGCATAGGCCTTGAAGCTTTCGGGGATGCGGGTGGGATCGACGTTTAGCGCGAGACAGGTTTCGCCCGGTGGAATGCCTTCAGGATCGATAAAGGGATTGCACGCAGGATCGTCAAAAACAGACTTGCTGGACTTTTTTTTGCCCATGTGGTCCCTCCCGAAAGCCGCCGATTTGGGCGGAAATTTGACATATAGTGAGGCGATATTGAGACCACGCGACAAAAAACACTTGAAATGTGCCATCGAATTCAGGAGTTTAGGTCAAATTGGCTCCTACCCCTACATGGCACAAACGGCGCAACATCGAAAACCCGTCGCTAAAATATCCGAAATTCCAAAGAAAATCAAAGACGTCAACCATTGTAGTTCGTGGCGGAGAGCGGGCCCAGACTTTTAGTATACATAGATTAGCTCGATAAAAATCTGACGGGTTGAAGACAATGCCGACCGGGTTCATCTCATTTACAATCATTTTCTGAACAGAATGCGCAGAGCGCCCGGGAAGAGCTCAACCAAGGGCATCTCAAATGCGCAACAAGTTCACCATCCAAATTGTCGATAGGTCTCAAGTTGCTCGGGGCTATTGGGAGAGGAAAGGTGCAGTATTTTCCTCTGCCAACTTTCTCGGCCCTACAAGATACCAGGCAAATCGAGGCCCTTGTCGCGGGCGCACTCGAGGGCGACTTCGTAACCCGCATCTGCGTGGCGCATCACACCGGTTGCCGGATCGTTCCACAGGACGCGCTCAAGCCGGCGTGCCGCGTCCTTCGTCCCGTCGGCGCAGACCACCATGCCCGAGTGTTGTGAATAACCCATGCCAACACCGCCGCCGTGATGCAGGCTGACCCATGTCGCGCCGCTCGCCGTGTTAAGCAGTGCATTCAACAATGGCCAGTCGGAAACCGCATCGGAGCCGTCGAGCATCGCTTCGGTCTCGCGGTTGGGAGACGCGACGGAACCGGAATCGAGATGATCCCGTCCGATCACCACCGGGGCGCTCAATTCACCCGATGCAACCATCTCGTTAAAAGCAAGCCCCAGGCGATGCCGGTCACCGAGCCCGACCCAGCAGATCCGCGCTGGTAAACCCTGAAAGTGGATGCGATCACGCGCCATATCGAGCCAGTTATGGAGGTGCTGATTGTCCGGAAGAAGCTCTTTCACTTTCGCGTCGGTATTATAAATGTCTGCAGGATCGCCGCTCAACGCTGCCCAGCGAAAGGGACCAATGCCACGACAGAACAATGGCCGGATATAGGCTGGAACAAATCCCGGAAAATCAAACGCATTTTTAAGGCCTTCGTTAAAAGCGACCTGGCGGATATTGTTGCCATAATCAAGGGTCGGGGTTCCGGCATGCCAGAAATCGAGCATCGCCTGGACATGCACCTTCATTGAAGCACACGCCGCTTTCTCAACCGCCTTCGGATCACGCTCGCGCTTTTCACGCCATTCGGCGAGGCTCCAGCCAATTGGTAAATAGCCATTGACCGGATCGTGTGCGGAGGTTTGGTCGGTAACAATATCGGGCCGAATGCCCTTCTTCATGATCTCCGGAAATACGTCCGCTGCATTGCCAAGCAGACCAACAGAAACGGCGTTGCTCTTCGCATGCGCTACCTCAATAATTTTCAACGCATCTTCCAGCGTCTCAGCTTTCTCATCGAGATATCCAGTGCGCAGGCGAAAATCGATCTTCTCGGGATCGCATTCAACCGCAAGGCACGACGCTCCAGCCATGGTCGCGGCCAGCGGCTGGGCGCCGCCCATGCCGCCAAGACCCGCCGTCAGAATCCATTTGCCAGCAAGTTTACCATCAAAATGTTGCCGCCCCGCCTCAACGAAAGTTTCATAAGTACCCTGAACAATTCCCTGTGTCCCGATATAGATCCACGATCCGGCCGTCATCTGGCCGTACATCATCAGTCCCTTGCGGTCGAGTTCATTGAAGTGATCCCAATTGGCCCATTTAGGCACAAGATTGGAGTTGGCAATAAGCACCCGCGGCGCGTCTTTATGTGTTCGAAAAACACCAACCGGTTTGCCCGATTGTACAAGCAGTGTTTGATCTTCCTCTAGTGTTTTCAGACTGCCGGTAATCCGGTCGAAATCGGCCCAGGTCCGCGCCGCCCGTCCAATGCCACCATAAACGACCAACTCGTCGGGGTTTTCCGCGACCTCCTCGTCAAGATTGTTCATGATCATTCGATAGGGGGCTTCACACTGCCATGACTTGCAGGAAAGCTCCGTACCGTGCGGCGCCTTCACTTTGCGGCTGTTTAATCGTCTGTCGGTCATCTCATCACCTCAGGCAGGATTTGGAAACAGGTCGCCGTCAACGGCCTCGATCAACACACCATCGCGCACCAGGTGTGCACTTCGGGCAATATCGTCGGCCATATATCTATCGTTCGTCAGGGTAGGGATATCTTCGCGCAGGGCGGCGACCGCTTGTTGAAGTGATGGACTGGTCCTTAATGGCCGGCGCAGATCGATCCCTTGAGCACCGGTCATCCATTCGATTCCCAGAATATGCCCGAGATTGTTGTTCATTGCCATCAATCGTCGGGCAGCATGTGCTGCCATGGAAACATGATCTTCCTGATTGGCGCTGGTTGGCGTCGAATCCACACTGCATGGTGATGCCATCTGTTTATTTTCAGACATCAGGGCTGCAGTCGTGACCTCTGCAATCATGAACCCGGAATTGACTCCTGGGTTGGGGCTGAGAAAGGCTGGTAGCCCGTAGTTCATAATCGGATCAACCAACATCGCAACGCGTCGTTGGGCAATTGAGCCGATCTCCGCAATGGCAATTGCCAGTTGATCCGCGGCAAGTGCAACGGGTTCGGCGTGGAAATTCCCGCCGGACAGAATATCCTCTGTATCCGTAATAACCAGCGGGTTGTCAGTAACGGCATTTGCTTCAGTTTCGAGAACCGTCGCAACATATCGCAAGCTCCCAAAACAGGCACCCATGACCTGAGGCTGGCAGCGTAGACAATAAGGATCCTGAACCCGCTGATCATTGTTGCGGTGAGCTTCGCGGATTGCGGAACCCTGCAAAAGACAGCGCAAGGTGTTTGCCGCATCAATCTGACCACTGTGTCCACGCAGAGTGTGTATTTCTGGTCGGAATGGTGCGGTCGATCCCATAGCCGCATCGGTCGTCAGGGCACCGGTGACGAGGGCGGAGCAGGCAAGGTCCCAGCTGTCGAACCAGGCGGCCAGGGCGTATGCCGTCGAAAATTGCGTTCCGTTAATCAGCGCGAGCCCTTCCTTGGGACCGAGCTCAATCGGCGTTAGCCCTGCTTTATTCAGTGCCGTGGCAGCCGGCATCCGCACGCCGTCAAGAAATGCGTCGCCCTCTCCGATCATTGCCGCACTCATATGGGCGAGAGGTGCCAAATCCCCCGAGGCCCCAACCGATCCCTGGCCCGGCACAAAAGGGATTACATTGCGCGCCAGCATCGCTTGCAGTTGACAGATCAGCTCCCAGCTTGCACCGGATGCACCCTTGGTGAGGGAGATGAGTTTCAGCGCCATCATCAACCGGGTCACTTTGGCCGGCATCGTGTCACCTACACCGCTGCAATGGGAAAGTATGAGGTTGCGTTGCAACGTCGAGGTTTCTTCGGGGGAAATACGCTTCTGGGCGAGTTTGCCGAACCCCGTATTAACACCATAAACCGCTTCGGCCCCTTTGGCTGCACGCTGAACAATATCGTATGCTTTCGCAACGCCTACTCTGAGTGCCACGTCGAGCCGCACTTCAGGCGCGTCGCGATAAACGCGGCGGAGTGTGCCAAGATCGATCTGTTTTTTGGATAGCGTAATGGCATTGGTATTCATACGGGTCTTAGAACCTCTCTTGGGACCAGTTTACAAGGAGATAGTGTTCCCCGCAACGATGAGCATTTTGAGTGGGTTAGCGCCAACCCAGTAGCTGAGTTCGGCTAAGTCGCTGACGTCCCAAACAGCTAGATCAGCTTTCTTGCCAACTTCCAAGGTACCGATTTCGCTATCGAGCCCAAGAGCCTTTGCCGCGTTACGGGTCATGCCGGTCAACGCTTGTTCCGGTGTCAGGTGAAACAACGTGCAGGCCATGTTCAGAACCAGTAGAGGCGAGACCAGCGGTGACGAGCCAGGATTGCAGTCACTGGCAATCGCTATGGGTACACCTGCAGCGCGCAACTCTTCGATCGGTGGAATTTTGGTCTCGCGTAAAAAATAGAACGCGCCGGGTAGCAAAACGGCGACAGTATTACTGGCTGCAATTTGTGCGATACCTTCAGCAGACAGATATTCAAGGTGATCCACGGAAAGGGCATCGTAGCTGGCTGCAAGTTGACTGCCGCCCTGATCGGACAATTGTTCAGCATGGAGTTTGACCGGCAGGCCATGCGCTTTTGCCGCCTCAAACACAAGTCTCGTTTCATCACAGGAAAACCCGATTGTCTCGCAAAACGCGTCAACAGAATTGACGAGGCCACGGCGGGCGACCTCCGGGATCATCTCGTTACAGACAAGGTCAATGTATCCAGATCTGTCGTTGGAAAATTCAGGGGGCAGGGCGTGAGCGCCCAGGAAAGTGGCGCAGACACGGAGGTGATCTTGTTCACCAAGCTCTCGCGCTACTTCGAGCATGGCAATCTCGGTGCTGAGATCAAGCCCGTAGCCTGATTTGATCTCCACCGTCGTCACGCCTTCACCTTGCATTGCGCGCAGGCGGCCCACAGCGCTTTCGTAAAGTTCGCGCTTCGAGGCGTTCCGGGTCGCAGTCACGGTAGACAAAATACCGCCGCCAGCCCTGGCAATTTCTTCATAACTCGCGCCGTTCAACCGGGCCTCGAATTCGCTCGCCCGATTGCCGCCAAAGACGAGATGCGTATGACAATCAATCAATCCCGGTGTCACCCACGCGCCCCGAAGGTCCGTGACATTGTGCGCCAATGCACTCGTATCGCCGGAAAGCATGTTTTCGCTGCCCGTCCAGACGATCCTGCCGTCTTCGACGGCGAGAGCGGCCCGTTCAATCGCCCCGTATGACCGTTCATCGCCAGCGGCCATGGTCGCCAGATTGGCGTTGATTAACAAGGTATCCCACATTCAGTTTTTCCTCTGCCAAGCCTATAGCCTAACCGGACCGGTTTCGCGAGCTGGTTAAATTCTGGCTTTCAGAGACCGGATCGTGTCGTGATAGCGCGCGGTAATGGCTTCCCGACTGACATGACGACCACCTGTCACCAGATGCCGGCCAGCTGACCAGACATCTGTGATCATATTGTCGTCACCGGCAAATACGTAACTATCAAGAGCGGCGTCACCTTCCTTGCCGAGAAGATCGGTCGCACCACTATCAAGCGCAACCAGATCGGCAAAGCGGCCCACCTCGATCTCACCGCTGTCACGACCCACCGCCTGGGCTCCGCCTTTTGCTGCGCTTTGTATGAGAGCCCGACCGGTGGAAGTGTTCTCGGTTGCAAGGATAGCGCGTCCGCGATCACGCAAACGCTGTGAATACTCAAAGGTTCGCAGCTCCTCAGACAGGGAGATGCGGATATTGGAATCGGATCCGATGCCAAATCGGCCATTGTTGCGTAAATAATGCACGCCATCGAAAATACCGTCCCCGAGACTGGATTCGGTTATGGGGCACAAACCGGTGACGGCTCCCGATCTGGCAACTATCTCTGTTTCATGTGTCTCCATCTGTGTTGCGTGAATGAGGCACCAGTGTTTATTAACTTCGTGGTGCGCGAACAACCATTCGACTGGGCGTTTGCCCCATGCAGCTTTGACTTCGTCAACTTCCCCAGTTTGTTCGGCGATATGAATGTGGATCGGCGCTTCCGGCGCTATTTTGACGCAAGCGGACAGCCCCTCATGGCTCACCGCGCGCAAGGAGTGTGCGGCGACGCCCATCCGCGAGTCGTTAGGAAGTCTGGCAACAGCCATTGCCGCAGCTTTATGAAGCCTTGCGAAGCGTTCAGTGTCATTACCAAACCTAACTTGACCCAGGCCGAGTGGCCGCCCGTCACAGCCGCCGTGCTCATATAACACCGGCAACAGTGTCAGCCCTATACCAGTTGTTGCCGCTGCCGCGACGATGTGGTTGGCGAGTTCAGCCAGATCGTCATACGGGGTGCCATCCGGCTGATGATGCAGATAGTGGAACTCCGCTACGCAGGCAAAGCCCGCTTCAAGCATCTCCATTTGGACAAAAGCCGCAATTACTCCTATATCATCAGGAGACAGATGATCGAGGAAGCGGTACATTAGCTCACGCCACGTCCAGAAAGTATCGCGTGGATTTGGACCCCGGCTTTCGGTCATACCTGCCATTGCGCGTTGAAAAGAATGGCTATGAAGATTGGCGGGTGCTGGCAGAACGATACCGACGCAATCACCCTCCGGGGCGGCCTCCCTAGTGATTTTTTCGATTCGTCCGTCAACACCAATCTCGATGCAGACCGAAGACGCCCAACCTTGCGCCGTAAGCACTTGCTCTGCCCAAATGTTTTTCATGACCCTGTCTCTCACCATGACGACGAATTATGTACAAACATAACACGCGCTGTCGCAATATGTGCGATCATTGAGGCGACTTAGTCAGGTTGGCCGAGGAACATGAAATGAACCCAGTTGAAACCATCCCAGGCGAAAGTCCTGTCATTCTGGCGATGCCCCATACAGGACTTTATGTACCAGATGAGGTAAAAGCGTCGCTGAACGACACTGGTCAGGCGCTCGCAGATACCGACTGGTACGTTGATCGGCTTTATCAGGATCTGCTGCCAGGAGCGACGATCGTGCGCGCAACTTTTCACCGCTATGTGATAGATGCAAATCGCGATCCTACTGGGGTGAGCCTTTATCCGGGGCAAAATACGACGAAGCTTTGTCCAACAATCGATTTTCTGAATGTCCCCATTTATCGCGACAAATGTGAGCCGGATGACGAAGAAATTGAGCGCCGGCGCGCTGCGTTCCATGCGCCATATCATGAGGCGCTGAAAACTGAAATTGAGCGTGTTCGCGCAACATATGGTCTAGCCGTGCTGTATGACTGTCATTCCATACGCTCCGAGGTACCTTTCCTGTTCGAAGGAAAACTGCCGGATTTCAATATTGGTACGAACCACGGGGTCACCTGTGACCGGAAGATTGAGCAAGAGGTATTTGAGACCTGTACCGCGGCAGAAGGGTATTCCAGCGTTCTCAATGGGCGTTTCAAGGGCGGCTGGACAACCCGCCACTATGGACAACCCTCCCGCGGTATTCACGCAATCCAGATGGAACTCGCGCAATCCACCTATATGAGCGAAACCGTACCCTGGGAATATCTGCCAGCTCTGGCCACACGGGTTCGCCCGCATCTGAAGGCTGTTCTTGACGGTATTCAAGATATGGCCCGAAATCTCGCTTCAGAGCTGCGGGATTAAAGTTCAAAAACAAGGCGTTAGGTAAAGTTATTCATGGCCTTGCTCCGCGTGATATAACTGGTTAGGGAGAGAAAACGTCAGCTCTTTGGAGACTCACATGAAAGAAACGCCGTTTGGTCCGGTTTATGACAACGTGTTGGAAGGCATCGGGAACACACCGATGCTGCAGGTCCACAATATCGATACCGGGCCGTGTGAGCTTTTTCTGAAACTCGAAGGCCAAAACCCAGGGGGCTCCATAAAGGACCGAATGGGTGTTGCCATGATCGAGCAGGCGGAAAAAGACGGTAAGCTGAAGCCCGGCGGCGGCCTTGTGGAAGCAACTGCCGGCAATACCGGTCTTGCCCTTGCTCTTGTCGCGTCCCAGAAAGGCTACAAACTCACAATTGTGGTGCCGGACAAGATGTCGCAGGAGAAAATTTTTCACCTGAAGGCACTGGGCGCAGAGGTCTATCTGACCCGCTCCGATGTCGGCAAAGGGCACCCTGAATATTATCAGGATGTCGCACAAAGAATTTCCGACGAAACTGGCGCCTTTTTTGTCAACCAGTTTTCCAATGAGGCAAACCCCCGCGCCCATGAGCAAATGACCGCACCTGAAATATGGGGACAGATGAAGGAAGACATGGACGCAATTGTCGTCGGCGTCGGGTCCGGCGGCACGATCAGCGGTCTGTCGCGCTTTTTTGAGCGTACAGCGCCGCATGTGGAAGTTATTCTGGCAGATCCGGTCGGTTCGATCCTCGCGGATTACGTCAACACCGGCAACATTCCGAATGAAGTTGGCTCATGGTTCGTGGAAGGGATAGGCGAAGATTTTATTCCGGACACATGCGAATTGAAAAACGTCAACAAAGCCTATCCGATCAGTGACAAGGAGAGTTTTGAAGCTGCCCGCATGCTTGTCCAAAAAGAGGGTATCCTCGGCGGCTCCTCGTCTGGAACACTTCTCTCCGCTGCGTTAAAATATTGCCGTGAGCAAACTGAAAAAAAACGGGTCGTAACTTTCGTTTGTGACCGCGGCGACAAATACCTCTCCAAGATGTTCAACGATTATTGGATGCTGGATCAAGGCCTGCTTGAGCGCAAGTCGGTGGGGGATTTGACAGATATCATAACCCGGCGCCATCTTGAGAGGGCAACCGTCGTGTGCAAACCTGACGATACATTGGTGAAGGCTCATGGGCAGATGAAACTCTATGATATTTCACAACTTCCCGTCCTTGATGAGAGCGGGGAAATTGTAGGTATCATTGACGAAGAGGATATCCTTTTTGCCGTTGTGCGAAATGACGAAAAATTCAAAGATCCTGTGCAATCAGCGATGACCTATCGTGTACAGACTGTTACAGCAGACAATGCTATTGAAGATCTATTACCTATTTTTGCCAAGGGTCACGTCGCTGTTGTGATGAAGGACGGACAGTTTCAGGGTCTGATAACAAGATCTGATCTCCTCAACCACCTGCGCCTGCAATTGGCCTGATAACGGAACCAACGATGAAAAACGACAAACCAAATCGCCAGGCCTTTGCAACGCGTGTTATTCACGCGGGGCAGGAGCATGACCCGACCACTGGTGCGGTGATGCAACCGATCTATCAGACATCAACATATGCGCAGGAAAGTCCGGGCAAACACAAGGGCTTTGTCTATGCAAGAGGGCATAACCCAACCCGGTTTGCCTATGAGCGTTCAATTGCTGACCTCGAAAACGGCTCTCGGGGCTTTGCTTTTTCATCAGGCATGGGCGCGATCTCGACAATGCTGGAGATGTTTCCGGCGGGCTCGCACATCATTGCATGTGACGATGTATATGGTGGTACCTTCCGTGTGTTCGAGCGTGTTCGGAAGGCATCCGCCAATCTCTCCTTTTCGTATGTTGATTTGACCAACCCCGAAAATCTTAAAGAGGCAATCACGCCGGAAACAAAACTAGTCTGGATAGAAACGCCGACCAATCCGTTGTTGAAGGTCATCAATATCGAGGCGGTTGCAAAAATTGCCAAAGCCACCGGTCTGACGGTTGGCGTGGATAATACTTTTGCTTCTCCCTATTGCCAGCGGCCGCTGGATATGGGCGCAGATATCGTCATGCACTCTGCGACAAAATTCTTGAACGGGCATTCGGATGTCATTGCCGGGGTATTGGTTGTAAAAGATGATGACCTGGCCGATCAGCTCGCTTTCCTGCAGAATTCTGTCGGCGCTCAACTTGGACCGTTTGATTCGTTCCTGGCGTTACGTGGAATTAAAACGCTGGCTCTGCGCATGGAGCGTCATTGTCAGTCTGGCGCTGCCATCGCCGGGTGGTTGGAGGCCCATCCCGCAATCGACAGGGTCCTTTATCCGGGGCTTCAATCTCACCCGAATTATGACATCGCGCGGCGCCAGATGGATGATTTCGGCGGTATGATCACAATCTTCCTTAAAGGCGGCCTTGAGGCTGCGCGGTTGATGCTCGAGCGGGTCGATGTATTTACGCTGGCTGAGAGTTTGGGCGGTGTTGAAAGCCTAATTGAACATCCAGGGATCATGACCCATGCGTCAATCCCGCCGGAGCGCCGAGCTGAGCTTGGTGTTGATGATGCGCTCGTGCGTCTTTCGGTCGGTGTCGAAGACAGAGGCGATCTGATCGCCGATCTCGATCAAGCGCTGTCTGGTTTGTAATAACAGACTCTTATATCGTACACGGATAAGGGAGGAAAAAGAATGAGAACAATTTTTGTGATGATCAAGTGCCAGCTTGGACAGGCCTACGATGTTGCCGGTGAGCTGGTGGACTCAATCGAGCAGGTGCCGTCAGTATATTCCACATCTGGTGACTTCGACCTTTTGGCACAGTTCCACCTTGACGCCGAAATGGACATTGGTCGATTTGTGAATGAACAGGTCCACAAAGTACCAGGCATCATTGATACAAAAACAATCATCTGCTTCAATGCCTTCACTAAAGATGCCGGGATAGGTGACACCTGATCGGGACAATCACAATGGATGCAGCAGAACTGGACGGAAATGATCCGTTAGCAGATAAGCGTTCCTGTTTTGAGATTCCGGAAGGTGTTATTTATCTTGACGGTAACTCTCTGGGCATGCTGCCAAAGTCAGTAAGTGCACGCGTCAGCCACGTCGTTAGCCGGGAATGGGGCGGGAGCCTGATCAAGGGTTGGAACGATCACGACTGGATCGGATTACCGGGGCGGGTAGGAGATAAAATCGCTGCGCTCATCGGTGCGCCAGCCGGATCTGTCATTGTCGCGGATTCGACATCCCTCAATCTTGTGAAAGTGCTCTCTGCAGCGCTGTCGATGCGTCCGGAGCGGAAGGTCATTCTCTCCGACACGGGTAACTTTCCGACTGATCTTTACATGGCGCAAGGCCTGATCAGCACGCTCGACAAAGGACATGAATTAAGGCTCGTAGAACCTGAAGACGTAGCCTCAGCGATCGATGAAACAGTGGCAGTCCTGATGTTGACCGAAGTGGACTATCGGATTGGCCGTCGCCATAACATGCCGGAACTGACATCGGCCGCGCAGGATGTGGACATACTGACAATCTGGGATCTGGCGCACTCTGCCGGCGCGCTGCCGGTCGATGTCACAGCGTCAAAAGCAGATTTTGCGATCGGCTGCGGGTATAAATATCTGAATGGTGGACCCGGCGCGCCAGCCTTTGTCTATGTAAGACCGGATCATTTGCGTGGCTTCGAGCCGTCTCTGTCGGGCTGGATGGGTCACGCTGAACCGTTTGCGTTTGACCTTGAGTATCGCCCCGCCAATGGCATTGACCGGATGCTGGTCGGCACGCCGGCAATCCTCGCTCTGTCGGCGCTTGATGCGGCGCTGGATGTTTGGGAGGATGTCGAGATAGGAGACGTGCGCCGAAAATCTAAGCAGATGGGTGACCTTTTTATCAAAGAGGTTGAAGCCAGATGTGCCGGGTACAGCCTGGGGCTATTCAGCCCGCGCGATGCTACAAAACGTGGCAGTCAGGTTTCGTTTCGATGCCCCGACGGATATGCCGTGATGCAGGCCCTGATTGCCAACGGTGTGGTCGGAGACTTCCGCGCGCCGGACATCATCCGCTTCGGATTCACACCGCTTTATTTGAAATATGCCGAAATTGTCCAGGCGGCTGAAATACTGGAGCGTGTATTGGGGCAAAAGCTCTGGCAGGATCCCCGATATCAGAAAAAGGCCAAAGTGACATGACCAAAGCCTATAATCCCGGCAAAGATGGCGCTGAAATGAACTTCAGCAAGAAAATGTCTTACGCGGACTACCTGAAGCTGGATGCCGTCTTAACAGCGCAAAATCCGTTGTCGTCGGCGCATGACGAGATGTTGTTTATCATCCAGCACCAGACCGGTGAGTTATGGATGAGGCTTGCAATTTATGAACTAAAAGCCGCGCACCTCGCCATAACAGAAGATCGTCTGCGCGAGTGTTTCAAAATCCTGTCACGGATCGCCCGCATATTTGAGCAACTGAACTCTGCCTGGGATGTATTGCGCACCATGACGCCAAGCGAGTATACGCAGTTCCGGGATAAATTCGGATCGTCGTCGGGCTTTCAGTCCTATCAGTATCGCGCAATCGAGTTTCTGGTCGGCAATAAAAATGTGGCCATGTTGAAACCGCATGAGCATACGCCTGAACATCACAGCCTGCTCAAGGAAATTCTCGAGGCGCCGAGCCTTTACGATGAAGTACTCATGCTGATGTCCCGCAAAGGATTTAAGTTGCCCGAAGAGGCGCTGAAGCGCGATTGGGCGCTGGCCTATCGGGCTAACGAGGAAGTGCAGGCGGCTTGGGCTGTAGTCTACAGCTCGCCGCTCGACCATTGGGAATTGTACGAGCTGGCAGAAAAGCTGGTGGATTTTGAGGATTACTTCCGCCGCTGGCGCTTCAACCATGTAACGACTGTCGAGCGAATAATCGGGTTCAAACGCGGCACCGGTGGCACGTCGGGGGTCGAATATCTCCAGCGGATGCTGTCGGTGGTTCTGTTTCCGGAGCTATGGAACCTCCGTACAGAGCTCTAAAACTTAAATTACTGTCAAAAAGGCGTTGGGCAAAGCAAAACCGGCTGAGCACTGGCCCAGCCGGTTCAATAAGTGTCTCTGTCTCCTGCCTCTAGTTGAGGTTGGCGCGAAGCGATACGCCAATCGTCCTAGGTGCATTTGGATAGCCACTGAAGCTGCCCGCTTGGGCGACAGACGGGAAGTTCGAAATCAGATACTGATCATTGGTTATGTTCCGCGCCCAGATCGTGACATCGAAGTTATCCTTTGTGAATCCGGCACTCGCATTAAGTGTATTGGTTTCGCGGGTACGGGACCCCGTCGCTCCCAGCGCAAGGTTGGCAGGGCTGAGGTCGCCACCATCCTGAATGTCAACTTTGCTTTCGTACTGGTAATCAGCTCGGACGTAGCCGTCATAGCCATTGTGTTCCCAGTTCCAAGTTGCCGATGTCGAAAGGCTGACCTCGTGAATCCCACCAGGTTTGGTGCCTGAAATATCCCCAAGCGTTGAGTTCTGGAAGTCGTCATAGTTTGGATCAAGCAGCGTACCGGCAAACGAGAAAGTGAAGTCGTCTGTTGGGTAGAACACCGTGTCAAATTCTACACCTTGTACGGATTGCTTACCAGCATTGGCAAGAGTAAACGCTGCACCGGTGAATGTGTTAGACTGGAAGCCTTTAATTTCCTGATCAAACACAGCAATGTTAATTGAGCCTTTGTCGAAGTTGCCTTTCAGGCCGAGCTCGTAGACCGTTGTTTCCTCGGGACCTGCGAGGCGTGTGCCAACGACCAGATTGTTTGGAATCGTGGTGTTTGCGGCAAGCTCTGCTGCCGTTGGACGCGAGTCTCGCGACAAATTCCATGAAGTCGCTTTGTAGCCAGTTGAAACATTACCATAGACATTAATGTTGTCGTTAACGTCATATGCCAGACGGACCGTATAGTCGACGTTACTGTCACTGGAAGAACCGCCCTCGCCTGGATTCGGAACACCGAGCAATTCTGGCAGGAACTGCAGTGCTTGCAGGCCAAGCAGTGGGTTTTGTGCCGGATCGGTCAGATCAAGTCCGGAAACCGCGGCGGTGACGCCTGCTTGAAGGCCTGCAAATACGGCCGAGCCTGGAGCGCCACCTGCGCCCGGGCAACTTGAAACCGCAAGAACGGCCCCTACATTCGCTGGTGTGAATGGCAATGGGCCCAAGCCACAAGCTGCCGCAACGCCAGGGAATTGCGCAGCAATACCCTGCACGACAAGCGACTGGAACCCGTCAGCACCTGCAAAATCCAGCTGAGAGAAAATATCAGTGTTGTTCTGAGTCAGCGTGACATCTTTTTCATCATTGACGTAGCTGATGCCCAGAGTGGCCGTCAGACGGTCGCTGACTTCCCAGTCACCTTGGCCAAAGATAGAGTAAGACGTGTTGTCTTGGGTTGCAAACTCCTCAACGCCGTCACCTGTACGATGGAAAGTGCCAGGTGCCAGACTGAGCGAAGCCTCAACGGCAGCAAGAGTGCCAGGTGCGCCGGTTAGAAATTCGGCATAGGCATCAAAGCCTGTACCAAATTTTACCGAGTCTTCTTGAGTAATACTCTCATCGAAATAATACGCACCAACCAAGAAGTTGAACGGTCCATCAAGATCGGACGCCAGTCGGATTTCCTGGGTGAACGTCTCAATGTTGAGAGATTGGGCGTTGCTGCCAATCAAATCAGCGCTGGTGAAGTCAACATCACCCTCACGGTCAATGGACGAGTCCCTGAAAGCCGTAATTGAAGTCAGTGTTGAATTCTCAAAATCGATGTCGCCTTGCACAGAGATGCCGCTGTTTTGTGCGACGTTTGTCGGGTCGAAGTTCAAGAACGTATTGAACGAAAATGGGTTTTCAAAATCGGCATTGCCACCAAGTCCGACCACAATGGCACCAGTTGGACCATTCACAAGATTGGCAACGGTACAGCAGATCTCGTCAAGCTCGTCGTAGTCGGCGATTACGCGGAATTTCGAATTCTCGGTTGGTTCGAGCAAAAGTTGCCCGCGTACAGAGTATCGGTTGCGGTCATTGACATCTGTGCCCAGCGCTTGGTTGGTTGTGTAACCATCACGCTCGCTGTAAGAACCACCGAGGCTGAACGCTGCGTTGTCGCCGAGTGGTCCGGTCAGGTATCCTTTAACAGCTCTGCCGTCAAAATTAGAAACGGTGCCTTCGAGATAGCCATCCCACTCATATTCCGGAGCTGAAGAAACAACACTGATCACACCAGCTGAAGCATTTTTGCCAAACAATGTACTTTGTGGTCCGCGCAGAACTTCAACCCGCTCAAGATTTGGCAGGTCGGAAATCTGTGAAAGAGACCGGGACCTGTAGACACCATCAATAAAGACGGCGACGGAAGGTTCGATACCCGCGTTGTTGGCGCCATTACCGAAACCACGAATAATAAAGTTGGTTTGTGCCGAGTTTTGCAGCTGGGAAACTCGCAGTGAAGGCACAACTGATTGCAGGTCGAGGATGTCCTGGATACGGGCTCGCTCAATCGTTGTTTTGTCCGTCACGCTGACTGAAATCGGTACCTCTTGCAGCGTTTGCTCTCGCTTGGTTGCGGTGACGATGATCTCGTCATCTTGTGCGATAGCTGGTGCCAGCATTGAAGCTGCCACTAGAACTGATGTGCCCATTAAGACTGATTTTTTTAACATTCGACCCTCCCGGTACGACTTTACAGTTGATTAGTATTCTACCCAGATAAACCCCGACGATAGTGGACCACCGTCCAGACAAGCGTTCCCTACTTTTTCGACATAATTGTTATACTATTGCAAGCATAACTCTAGGGTGTGCATGCCCATTGAGACGGCTTGTGGCACCAAGGCCACACTTGGCCACCTCAGAGGCGCGGCAGGGGCCAAAAAACCGCCCAAAAAGTGTGTTAATTGGTTAATCGTACCAAGGGTGTTATGGCGCGTAATTCCTTGCTCTGATGAGGGGTGAAAGCGCCACTAAAAAGACGGTCAAAAATTCCGGAACTTCGGGTTCGCTTAATGGCCTTGTTGACGTAAATTGTCGGACTATTTTTCCGGTATTTTGAACTGGGTCAGGCACCAGCGAGAAGGTACAATCCGCGATCATCATGCGACAACTATTCAGACTTTTCATTGCATCTTTTGTGGCGGCGTCGCGGCGATCATTGAGGCCAATGCCGGTGGCGGACATATCTGCCTCTTTTATGGGCCTGATCATTGGTTTGTCGGTGGGTTTGCCCGGTAGACTGCAGCGACGACGGTGCTGAGGCAACGGGCGGCGACCTTCTGATCTATTCGGCGGCGGCGCGCGGGCCGGCAGCCTCGGTATTACCTTGCCGGCCTTGTTTCAGGGCTTCGCCGAAGCCTTCTGGCTGGTGATAGGGTTTCCCGGCGGTGTCGCGGCGGTCGGGCTTGTCTGTTTGATCCGGCAACCGGATAGCTTAGCAAAACCCTTAAAAAGCCCCAGCGCGGCGCGCCAGGGCTTGATTGAACCAGCTAAAATCATTCCTAGGTCAGGCTTCGGCTGAACTTTCGATCATCGGATTTGTATCGTCCGCGCCGGTTGCCTGTTGCCGTTTGCTCCGTGTCATGAGTATAATAATCCCTGCGAGCAGCAACACTGGTCCGGCAAGGACACCAGCAAAGATAAACAAACCTGCAGCGACACCGAGCAGCGCCATGACGATTGACAAAAAGGCAGCGACCAGGCCGATAATCACGCCGACCAGACCGGCGAGTATGCCGATAATGGCGCCGATGATGCCGATCACGACTCCAAGAACAACTTCCCATGGCTGCAGGTCGTCAAGCGTGCGGTCGTTTATAACGATATGGCCGTCCCCATATGTGTAAACGGCCCAGACGCCAGCGGCGACTAAAGCGATGAAAAGCAAAAGCGTAACGGTGAAAGTTGTCCCAGAACCAGACTGGGTACTTCGGTTGATGCGAGTCATTTTATCCCTCTCTCGATCATCAACGCCCTGAGATTGTTTTTATTGTTATTCGATAAAATGTCAAGTCACGTTCTGGCAATTCACATGAATAGTTGGACGTGAAGTTTTATCTGGCCTTGGACTCGCCTTCGCCGATAAGGTTCGCATAATTCACTAACTAAGGAGGAAGAGAGATGATCTCATACACGACATTGGGCAGCAATGACCTTGAGAAGGCCACTCAATTCTATGACGCCCTTTTCGGCGAAATGGGCGTCGGTCAAATGTGGTCGAATGACACATTTGTGGGGTACGGCGTCGCCATGGACAAACCCATGTTCGCAATCTGCAAACCTCACAATGGCGAAAAGGCGACGGTTGGCAATGGCACGATGATTTCCCTAGCTCTGCCCGGGCCTGCTGAAGTCGACAAGGTCTACGCCAAGGCGATTGAGCTTGGCGCACAAGATGAAGGTGCCGCCGGTCCTCGCGGCGATTCCGGATTTTACTGCGGCTACTTCCGTGATCCCGACGGTAACAAGCTGAACGCTTTTTGTATGGTGCCTCCAGCCCAAAGTTAGAAACCAACAAACCCGCCGTATAAAGAATAAATCTGCGGCTTTTTTCTGATATTCCAATCCGCAAATCTGGAACGAGACCCGCATGGAACCCCTGACCCTTTTGCCGCCTGTCGTCGCTATAGCCATCGCGATCGTCGCCCGCAATGTCTATGCCGCGCTCATTGTGGCTATCGTTCTGTCGGAGACAATTATTGCGGGATTTAATCCCGGCCTCGGGGCACTCGGCGCAATTGATCAGACGGTTGCAGTCTTTGAACGAGCTGGCAACACCCGCATTTTATTGTTCTGCCTGCTGATCGGGGCGCTCATAGCTTTCATGCGCGACAGTGGTGGTGTTGCCGCAATGGCACGAGGCCTGATCAACAGCGGTTTTGCGAAAACCCGGCGCCGAGCGGAGCTCGCAGTTGCAGCAACGGGTTCCGCGATTTTCGTGGAAACAAATGTCAGCCTGCTGAGCTCGGGTGTCCTTGGGCGACCTCTTTATGATGCCCACGGCCTTAGCCGGGAGCGGCTCGCCTATATTATCGATTCCACCAGCGCGCCGATCAGTGTTATTTTACTCATTAACGGCTGGGGCGCTTACGCGCTAACCTTGGTCGAGCCTTACGGGTTTGAGAATGCGGCAAGCGTTGTTATCGGCTCGGTCCCATGGAATTTTTATGCCCTGCTGACCCTTGCGATCGTCTTCTTCACCGCGTTCAGCGGCAAAGTCTTTGGCCCGATGCGGATGGCGGACAAACGCGTGAACGCCGATACAGCCGAAGAGGGGGCGGCACCGTCAAAAGCAATTTATATGTGGTTGCCGCTTCTGGTGATGGTCGGCGGCGCGCTTGTTTTCATGTTCTGGACTGGAAAAGGCAACATAATTGAAGGATCAGGCTCGCAGTCCATCCTGTGGTCTATAGCGCTCGCGGTGGCGGTTGCCGCCGTATTGCTCCGTATCGATCATGTATTCACCTCTGACCAGTTGCAAAACAAAGCATTCCAGGGAATAGGCGAAATGGTGCCGATGGTTACGGTGTTGCTGTTGTCGATTGCGCTAGGCGCTTCATTGCGGGAGTTGGGCACGGGCGATTATGTCGCTGCCATGGCCGCCGGAACCTTGCCGCCGATGACGGTGCCGGCGATCTTGTTTATAGCTGCCGGGCTGACCAGTTTTATGACGGGCACTAGCTGGGGGACCTATGGCATCCTTGTGCCGATCGCTATACCGTTGGCGCAAGCCCTTGGCATACCACCGTCATTGGCACTGGCGGCTGTTCTTGGCGGCGGCGTCTTCGGTGATCATTGCTCGCCGATTTCAGACACGACGCTGATTGCCAGCGTTGCGGCGGGCTCAGATCATTTGTCCCATGTACGCACCCAATTGCCGTATGCTCTCATGGCAGCAGCTCTTGCAGGTGCAATGTATCTCGCGGCTGGTGCGCTCGCGATATAGCCACTTGGCACCAGCTTGATGTTGACCGTTCTTGCTTTTGTGCCGGGTGTAATCCACGCTTTCTGGAACACCTACACGCGAGAAACCTGTGACGCGAAACTTGATCAGCATAACGCAGGTCTGCTAGTTCTCGCAGCACAAACAGCGGAACTAAAACCTGCCGGCTGGTCCTGGGAACACGACCGGTGTCTCTGATCCATCAGTTGCAACAGCCGCGACACCGAAGAAATAATTGTCGATGACGATATTTTCAAACATGTATTCAGTAACATCTCCGACAAAGCGCGAATGGGTCCATTGCGGTTCGGTTGTCAGCCGCCAGTAGACCCGGTAGCCGGCGAGATTGCCACCGGCGCCTTCAGTTCTCTCCCAGGTGAGGGTAGTGGACGCAGAGACCGCGCCAGCCGCCTCGACATTGGCCGGGAAGGGCGGCGCACCGGCAATGCCGGCAAGCGTCACCATGTTCAGCGCTGTCAGTTTTGCCGCGTAGTCAGGATCGACCCCTTCCATCGTATCGCCATACTCGATACCATCCTCCGTCCGTAAATCCTGATGTTGCCGGTCGTAATGTTCATGGGTTTCCATGATCCGTACACCCGGTATCCCGGCCTGATTGAACGGCCGGTGGTGGCCGCCGCGGCGATAGCGGTCGAGCCGGTAGACCATCATCACATCCAGATTTGTCAAATACTGATCGGCCATCCGGTCGATGTAGCGGGCCAGGTTTCGGGAAGCGCTGTCAACCTCGCCGCCGGTGAACCGGCGGCTGCGGGCGTCTTCTTCTGTCTCCGTTGCTCGCGTGCCTTCTGAAAAGACCCGCGCCGTTGTGTTATCGATCACGCCATCAATCCCCGATATGTTGGAGATCATGTCGTTGTTAATGACGGCTTTGATCTCCCAGTCTTTTTCCAGCGCGTGCGCGGCGACTATTTTGCCACCGAATAGGCCCTGTTCTTCGCCCGCCAGACCCGCATAGATAATTGAGCCAGCGAATTTTCGCTTGGAAAGAATGCGCGCTGCTTCAATCGTTCCGGCCATACCGGAGGCGTTATCGTTGGCGCCAGGGCTGTCGTCGGTGCCGTTCATTGGGTCCGTGATCCGGCTGTCGATATCGCCCGACATCATGACGAAACGGTTCGGATCGAGCGTACCGCGCTGGATCGCCAGCACGCTGACGACTTCCGTGCGCTCTGGAATGCGGTTCTCGCCTTCAACGAAGTCCGACACGTAGATCACTTCTAGGCAACCGCCGCAGTCAGCGGAAATCCTGTTGAACTCATCGTAGATCCAACGCCGCGCCGCGCCGATACCGCTTGTCTCGCTTTGCGTATCTGACAATGTGTGCCGCGTGCCGAAATCAACCAGCATCTGAATATCTGCACCAATTCGTCCGGGCGAGGGCGCCTCAGCGATTTCGTACAGGGCCAGGACTTCGCCGGGCGGCGCGGCGTTTTCAGCAGCAGCGCTAGTATCCGCGGCACAGGCTGAAAGAGAAAGACAGGCGGCGGCTTTGTAGAGTTGTTTCATGGAGGAGACCCCTGATTTTTTGTGAGGCTAGCCTGTTCCGGCGCGAGGGCCAAGCGCGGCGTTATTTAAACGCCAGCGACAGGGGTTCGGCGGTTGTGCGATATCCGGCATTCCCCGGTATGCACAAATGTTTTCCATCGTTGCGTTGCTCGACCCATGGCTCGACACGGACCACGGAGGAATCGGCGGCGCTTCGTAACGCGGTCTCAACGTTTTCGTTTTCGCCGAGCAGTTCGAGATTGCATCTTGTTGGAAAAATGATCGTCCACTTGCCGGCCCGTTGTTGTACCAGGGCATCGCCCGGTGCGACCCAGAGACTGTCGACTGCTTCGTGTCCGTCATGGATCGCCAGCTGGTCAGGCGGTGCCGCCGCTACAAAGAAGTGTGTATCAAACCGCTTCGGCGCGAATTGCGGTCCCACCCAATGCGCCAAATGTTCCAGGCGATCAACTGCCAATACAAGGTGTTCTTCTTTGAGGAACTCGTCGAGGTCGAGAGTTCCCTGGTCGAGCAACGGACGATACCGGGTTAACTCTGCAGCACGTGCGCCGCTGACCATTTCACGAGTGGTGTCGTCATAAGCAAGCAATAGGCCGCATTCCTCAAAACACTCACGTATGGCGGCGGCTAAAAACGACGAAAGACCGTCCGGCATGTTAGTGCCAGTCCGTATACGGTCGGCTGATACTGTGCTATCGCCAACTGTCACCTTGCCGCCCGGAAAAACCAGTGCGCCGGCAGCAAACTCGATTTCATGATGCCGTTTCACCATCATTACTTCGAGTGGATGATGCGGCATTGCCGGATTGTCCCGCAACAACAAAATCGTTGCGGCCGGGAAGAGCGGCTTGGTGGGTTTTTCGTTCACGAGTGAATCCTGTCAGGCGATCACCCTGCTTGGCATGTTTTCCTGAATGCTTCCAGCTTGCCTTCCAGCTCCCACTTATCGGTGCCGTAAGGCCGCGTGTACGAAACCCGCATCCAATGATCGTCGTCAAAGACTTCAAACTCGGCCTTCCAGTCGGTCGTTTTTTTCGGGTGCACCTGCCACATGACCATTTTGTCGCCCCGCAATTGAGCCCGTAAGTCCTGGCCGTCCTTGCTGGCGGTGTGGGTCCAGACCATGATCCATTCTTTTGTTTCGGGTTGATACATGCGTAAGTTTGCGCCGCGCCCGGTGGTTATTGGTTTGTTGGGCCACTGAACATCGAACCACTCGTCATAAATGGCAAACCCGTCAAGCGCCCAGCGACCGTTCCATTCCGTCGTCAGATAGCCTTGCGTCCAGCCATCGCCCTGTCGGCCATAGGCATGAATTTCGTAGTCACCCACCAGAAAAGCAAATTGTTCCAGTTCTTCGGGCGCCTCGGCATGGCGTAAGCCATAATCGCAGGTGCCGGCGAGGGCGATGCTGCTCGCGAAAACCAATGTCCCCAACATAGTCGTCTCCTCTCGTTTGCTTTTTAGAGCATATGGCGTCCTCGCCCTAAGCGAGATTACGATCCTGTCACTTACCCCTTTTACAAAGCCACCCAACTCGCCTAATCCTGTGCCCAGCAGGAGGAGAATTTTGATGGCTGATCTGACCCTTTCCAAAACCTTGTCGCGTGTAAATCCGTCGCCGACGCTGGCGGTCACGCAAAAGGCGCGCGAGTTAAAGGCACAAGGCGTGGATGTCATCGGCCTTGGGTCTGGTGAGCCGGATTTTGATACTCCCGACCATGTGAAAGAAGCGGCGATTGCTGCGATCCGGCGTGGCGAGACCAAGTACACGGCGGCTGATGGCATGCCGGAACTGAAACAGGCGATCGTCGACAAGTTCAAACGCGACAATGACCTGATCTATACGCCGGAACAGGTCTCGGTCACCTCCGGCGGCAAATACACGATTTTTGCGGCTTTTATGGCGACCCTCAATCCAGGAGACGAGGTGATCGTCCCGGCACCATACTGGGTCTCGTATCCTGATATGGTGACGCTTGCCGGCGGTACCCCTGTGTTTCTGGAGACGCGAGCCGAGGACGATTTCCGCATTATGCCCGAAGCGCTTGAAAAAGCGATCACACCCAAAACCCGTTGGCTCATTTTTAATTCGCCCTCAAACCCGAGCGGCGTTGCCTATGATGCGCCGCAGCTTCAGGCACTAACGGACGTCATCAAGCGCCACGGTCATGTCTGGGTACTGACGGATGATATGTATGAGCATATTGTCTATGACGATTTCGAGTTCGTGACCCCGGCGCAGGTTGAGCCGGCACTTTATGATCGCACCATGACCATGAACGGCATGTCAAAAGCCTATGCCATGACCGGGTGGCGTATCGGCTATGCTGGCGGGCCGCTCGACCTGATTAATGGCATGCGCAAAGTGATCTCGCAATCAACGACCAACCCGTGTTCGATCAGCCAATGGGCCTCTGTCGCAGCCCTGAACGGTGACCACTCTTTTTTAAAGGAGCGCAATGACACGTTTAAGGCGCGCCGTGACATGGTGGTTGCAATGCTGAATGAAGCCGAAGGGCTCGAGTGCCGGACACCGGACGGTGCGTTTTACGTCTATCCTTCCTGTGCCGACTGCATTGGCAAGACAGCCAAGAACGGAACCAAGATAGACAGTGATGAAGATTTTGCTGCTGCGCTTCTCGAAGAAGAATCCGTAGCCGTGGTCTTTGGCGCGGCTTTCGGCCTCTCACCGTTCTTCCGCATCTCCTATGCAACGGATACGGAGAGCTTACGCGATGCCTGCACCCGGATCCAGCGATTCTGCGGAAACCTCGATTGACGGTCAAGTCACCTTTTTGTCACCCTGAACAAGCAAATCTAGTGAGCACAGCATTCAAGGTCCACTGACCAGAACAACGATTGAGTGGTATGGATAGAATTTGCGTTCGGTTGGGATGACGAACCACGAGATCAGTTGGGCACTCGAATAAAACGACCATTCGCAAAACTCAACCAACAGTGATATTATGGTTATAGGCGCTGTTCGCAGGCACTGGGCTACAGTTGAAGTAAATTCTGCAGACCAGGTCTTATATTCGCTTACCCAAGATAGCCTTCGAAGTCGACGCATCACCCATGGGGCGCCAATTACATCTACCCTAAAGATCCGTTAGGCGTAGATATAATTGTTTTCGAAAGCGCGAAATGGCAATTACTCAAATCTATTTCTATCCCTGAAGGTCACGATCTGCAATTTGTCTTCGCCGACGTGATCGGCAATCGTTTTGTGTAGGGACATCTGGTTGAACCGCGCCCACTCATTGGCATGGAGGACGTTCAGGATTTCGGGCATCGCCTTGCCCATGATCATGGAATAGGCGACCGCCACAAACACGACACTGAAAACGCCGCTGCCGATCAACAATGTGATGCTTGGTCCAATCGATGCCATCAACCACGTCAGCATCATCGCCGTCAGCGCAAACACCAGGCACAACGCAACGCCGCCGACGTTGTACAGGGTCGTGTTGCGTCTGATTTGATAGATCTTGTTACGGACCAGCTTCTCACACAGGAAAAGCCGCATTCCGAACCAGTTATAGGCGAGGGTCCAGATACCGGCTTCCTCTTTCAATTCGTCGGCCTGGTTCATCCGTTTGTTGCGCTCGACATTGAGCGCGCGGCGTTTCGCGACGAGGAAATTCTGGTTTACGCGAGAGAATTTACTGGTGATGTAATTATCAAGACCGAGCAAATTGCGCTGTTGGGTCACTTTGTACGGCCATTGATAGAGCAGCAAAAGCAACAAAAGACCACTAAGAAAGATACCGCCGGAGACCAGCAAGCTCGTGACCATGCCGGCTTGCGCAACTGAAATGCCGCTTGTTTCCACAAAGGACAAATGGACCTGGCCACCTGGTAGATTGATCATCAGGCTGGCGATCAGGCATAAGGCAAACACAAACGGCGCGTAGTAGAGAAACAGCCGCCGCGAATTATCGTTCAGCACACGGCGAAACTGGGTCATGATGCGAATAAAACGCGCATCTGTCGATTTATTTTCAAGACCAAGCGCCTTTTCAAGGAAATTCTGCTCGACTTCCTCATAGAAAAAATCGCCGCTCGGAAACATAGAAAAATTATAGGTGTAGAAGCGCACGGCATGATCGACTTCGAACTGGGCTTCCTCAAGCGTCATGTCCGCGGCGGCACGCTCAATGAGGCGCGGGCGTTCGAGCTGTCTGAAAAGCAGAGATTCAAGACCCGCCGGGCGGGTTTCAACCGCTTCACCGTTTTCCGCCGGTCTTTTGATTTCGGAAAAGTGATCATCCTGCGTGGACGCAACAAGACTGCCGCTGGATTTTCGAATGGCCTTGCCAGTGTTTTTGCCTATGATTTGGCGCAGCATGCGGATTGGCCAATATAATAATTTGAATGGTAAGAGTAATATTCGAACCAGTGTTCCTCCCATAAGCCCTCCTTGGTTCCATTACATATTGGTAAGGAGGACGCTGTTTTCAAGAGGTGCTTTATGTGAAATTTTTGTGACGTCCCCGAACATTATTCACACGCAGATTTCTTTGGACTAAGTGATCTGCACTTCCTATCTGTTAGAAAATCAAAGGAGAGACAGCATGACAATTGATATCGGTATTGATGAAGCAAAACGGGAAGCCGTCGCGGCGGCGCTGAAGAACACCCTGGCTGATACCTATGCAGTCTATATCAAGACCCACGGCTACCACTGGAATGTCACCGGGCCGGAGTTCCGCACCCTGCATCTGATGTTTGAAGAACAGTATACGGAAATGTGGCAGGCGTTGGACGAGATTGCTGAACGTATTCGTTCACTTGGCGTTTTCGCGCCGGGATCGGGCAGTGAGTTTGCCGACCTGACGACAATCCACGGCAGTGCCAAAGGCGTGCCGGAAGCGCGGCAGATGGTGCAAAATCTGCTGCACGATCAGGAAACCCTTATCCGGCGGGCCCGTGAAGCGCTTGATCTCGCCGGTGATGCCGGTGACCAGGCGTCCGAAGACCTGCTGACACAACGCATCCAGATCCATGAGAAAACAGCCTGGATGCTGCGCAGCTATCTGGCCTGACCATATGCTAGTCTTTGAGATAAGGTGCGATTGTCCCCGGTTTGCGATCTGCGAACCGGGACTTACGATTTAGCACAGCTGGCTCTTGCTGTTGCGAAGGCGACGGTGCCAGTTCTACCCCTTCCTCCCGCATCTCAATATCAACCCGGCAAAAAGGCGCTTTGGCATCCTCCGTGAATGAGACCGCGCGGTCGGTATCTGGTTTCTCGGGCAGTTCATCATCTTCGGCCATCGGTTCAGTTGGCCAAGTGATCCCGTGTTCATCCTTATATATACTTGTCATGCCGCCGCTACGATCAACACTCGTTTGCTCTGAAGTCCGGAAACCGTAATATCCGCGCAGCCACCATTCCTGAGGCAAGCCGCCAACAGCCTGTGTTCGCCCCAGAGGGTCAACTTCTTTGCGCGCCATCAGGCAACGCAGATTGTCAATGAACAGACAATCGCCACGCTTCAGTACAATCGGAAGGGCTTTCTTGCTGGCCCGCTCGACAGCTTCAAAGAGTACAGCAAAAGACTGGCTTGTGTCCGATTCCGCATCATCCTGAATTTCCGTCCAGTCGATGAAGTTTGGGTCCCAACGAAGTGCCCAGTCGTGCTCATGGGCTTCGTCAGAAAGAACATCCTCAATATCGGCAATACCGGTTTTGCCGAGGGAGAGATCGCGCAATATTGGTTGTGGCTCAATACCGGTCTCTGATGTAGTCAGCAAAGTTTTGCGGCTGTACTTGCCGAACATCTTTACATTGATGTCCGCGACCTTAGCAACAACCGCCTGATAGCGTTCCTGCCTGATTTCCAGCGACCCTTCGTCTTCGCCTTGCGCATCCTCATAAAAATCCCGGATCACGCCGCTGAATTCGTTCATGATGGCTTTTACCGGCAAGACAAATAGAGGTATATTGCTGGGGTTTTCGATGCAGGTGATCGCGCGGATCGTCGCGGTCTCACCAACGGATTTCGCCCGCGACTGATCCGGCCAGCGATAATGCGGCGCACTGGTCCTGAACCGCCGATGCAGATCAATCTCGTCAAACAAGGCTGTGATTTGGCGGTTTCGTTCAGTTTTGTATTCACGGACCCAGCGGTCACCTGCCGGCACTTCGTCGCGCAGTTCGGTGTTCATAATACGATAGGCGAGGGCAATCTTGATAGCGTTGCGCAGCGCCCGTGATCGCAGAAAATAAATTTTCCGCTCTTCGTCGCGCGGCGAATTGTACCAGTGCTTGGAATACTCCGTCCACGGCTTGCGCTCGGCAAACCGTTCGACCAAAAGATAGGGTTCACCTTTTCCGTTGGTCAGGCCTTCAAGTCTCTGCCTGAAAGATGCCGGAAACAGTTCGAGAGGCGATTTCTTGTAGAGTTGTTCATAAATCCGAGCGGCTTGTTCCGGCCGCGTCCGCATCCAGTTGCTGACGGCATCAAGGACGGCTGTTTTTTTTGGTGCGCTGCCGCCAAACTTACGCGTCGCAATGATCCAGCGTCCGACATATTCGAGGATCGTATCGGACAGCATTTGCAATGGCCGCCAGACCACAAAGAAGAAAATCGGCAGGGTGAAGACGCCGCTGACAATGAGCCGTGTTGTCTCAGACTGACCGGCCATGAAAGGCAACCAATTCACCGACAAACCCACAAGAAACACATTGAGAGCAAAAATCGCGATCAGGCCGGCGATCATCATCACGCCCGTCACAGCGTTTTCAGCGGTGTTGATCAGGTTGACGAAGTTGTCGTCGATCGAAACCAGACGGTCGAAGATACGCTGCGAAACGGCATTCAGCCGTTTGCGGTCGTTTTGCTTGAACTGATACCTGTTCTCCCCGCTCATGGTTCTTCCACGCATTACCCCATGCCCATTCTCATCACTATAACATGATTGCCCGTTGATGATACCTGTGATGATAGAAGGTCTTGCCACGCTCCAGAGCATATGGGACCGTTCAGTCAAACATGTATAAATGTGGAGGAATATCATGGGGATAACCAAATCTGCTGCGATGGCGGCTGCGATTGTTGTGGGCTCGCTAGCCCCGGCGCTGGCAGAAAACATCACAGTCGTTCATGCTGGCACATTGCTCGATCAGCCTGGCGAGGCAGCAAAGGCGAATCATACTGTCATCATCCGCGATGGCCGTGTCGCGAAAGTGCTGCCAACCGGTTCTTATAGTGAAATGACGCTCGGCGCCGGCACAGATGACACGGTCATGGTCCATGATCTGAAAGATCATTTTGTCCTGCCCGGCCTGATCGATGGTCACGTTCATCTGACCAGTGAATTGAACTCGCAAGGCCGCCTGCAAAATGTGCAGATGTCAGATGCAGATCGTGGTCTTCTTGGCGCGCTGCATGCGCGCCGCACTTTGATGGCGGGTTTCACCACTGTCCGTGATGTTGGGGCGGGCAATGGCGACGCAATCTTTGCCTTGCGGGAAGCAACGGCTAAGGGCTGGGTTGAAGGCCCGCGTATTTTCGCGTCTGGCTCGACCATCTCTGTCACCGGCGGGCATGGTGACGGGACTCAGGGCTATCGCGACGATCTCGCGCATTTTTTTAAGGAAGCAGGGACTTCCGGGACCTGTGACGGTGTTGCGTCCTGCCGCAGCGCCGTGCGTGAACAGGTGCGCCGTGGTGCTGATCACATTAAGCTTACAGCAACCGGAGGTGTGCTGAGCAATACGTCAGCTGGAACCGAGCAACAGTTCTTCGAGGATGAACTGCAAGCGATTATGGATACTGCTCATTCCATGGGCCGCAAAGTTACCGCCCATGCTCATGGCAAGCGCGGTATCGATTCAGCCCTGAAAGCAGGCGTCGACGCGATTGAGCATGGGACGTATCTAGACAAGGACTCGGTTCGCCTGTTTAAGCGCACCGGTGCCTATCTGGTGCCGACTTTGCTCGCCGGCGCCACTGTGGTGGCGATTGCTGAGAGCCCGCAGTCATTCCTGACACCGCCCCAGCGGGAAAAAGCGCTCGCTGTCGGCCCGCAAATGCTGAACATGGCGCGCACAGCCCATGACGGCGGCGTAAAGATCGCTTTTGGCACGGACAGTGGCGTCTCCAGGCATGGTGACAATGCGCAAGAGTTTCCGCTTCTGGTCGAAGCGGGGATGACACCGGCAGAGGCGATTTACGCCGCAACGGTCGCCGGTGCTGATAACATCAACCAGACGGATAATCTCGGCACCCTGGCGCCCGGCAAATATGGCGACCTCATCGCCGTCAGCGGTAACCCGCTGCAGGATGTGAATGTATTGCTCAGCGTCGACTTCGTCATGAAAGGTGGCGTGGTGTATAAGGAGTAGTTAGCGTCCTTCGAGACATCCTGATCCCGAAGGTGAATTGGTTTCACATCCAATTCATCCGCAAGGCGGCGTCTCGAAGGACGAGGGATCCCCAATACCAGTGTACCCAGACTGAGAGTAAGAAATGACTCGCGAAATCACCTTCGACGACTTCCTCAAAGTTGACATCCGTGTCGGCACGGTGACCGAGGCGCAATCGTTCCCGGAGGCTCGTAAACCAGCGATCAAGCTGTGGGTTGATTTCGGGCCGGAAATCGGCGTCAGGAAATCCTCCGCCCAGATTACAAAGTATTACCCGGTGGAAGACCTGATCGGCCAACAGGTCTGCGCCGTCGTTAATTTTCCACCACGCCAGATCGGCAAATTCATCTCGGAAGTGCTAGTGGTGGGCATGCCGGATGAAGAAGGCCAGGTGGTGCTGGTCACGCCAGACAAGGATATCCCGAACGGAGCCCGGCTTTATTAAACCGCAGATGCTTGAAGCGAGAGCGCAAGCACCGGAATAAGTTCGATCGACAGGCTACGCTCTAGCAATACTCAAAAGTTTGTCACCCCAACCATCGCTCCGTAATCGCGCTATCCCCGTCACTCAGTCCCGCGATTACATCGAAATGGTGATACCCCTCATCAATCATCAGGTCCGGTGGTTCGCCGAGGCCGGCCCAGACCTTTGCCAGTAATTCGCTCTGGCGGATGAATTCCGGGCGTTCATTACCGCCGACCCAGGAGATTATACTAATCCCCGGCACCGGGCCGAGCAGTGCAGGGCTTTCCGTATACGCTTCATCGTCGTCAATCCGCAGGCCCTGGTTCATGGATGTTTTCATCAACGGTCGCAAATCATAAAGTCCTGAAATCCCCAGCACGCGATCAACGCGCGCCGTGACATCATCACCCAGCGGCTTGTCGGTGCAGGCCATGCGCATGCACAAATGCCCGCCCGCCGAATGGCCAGTGATGCGGATCGGCCCGGCAATTTCTTTAGCTGCAACTCCAATCGCCGTTGCCACCTGCCGCGTAATCTCGCCGATACGCACCTGCGGACACAAATCATAAGAAGGGACAGCGCAGGCCCAGCCGCGCGCGACCGCACCGGCTGCCAAATGCGACCACATCGACTTGTCGGTCTCGAGCCAGTAGCCGCCATGAACAAACACCGCGAGCCCCTTCGGCTTGCCCGCCGGCATAAATAAATCCATCCGGTTGCGCGAACTGGAGCCGTACTCAATATCGAGTGTTCCCAAGTCCGATGCGCGGAATGCTGCCGCATCCTCCACCCAGCTTGTATAAAACTGGTTCGCATCCGGAATATAGGCGCCGTTAGAATAGGCGTCGTCCCAATAGGCTCTGCTTTGGTAGCGATCTTTGTCCTGCATGGTATTACCTCTGAACTGCGCCAGCACCGGCAAGCCAGCCAAAGCGCCGGCGAGCGCTGTGCCGGAAACAAGGGAGAGAAGATGTCGTCGAATGATGGTCATCGGAGGAGTTTAGCGTGCTGTCATTTGCTGTCATCCATTATCATCGGCGATATGGGATAATAGTCCTCATATTCCAGCCGTTCACTCATACCGCAACGCGTCAATTGGTGAGAGCCGTGCGGCCTGCCGGGCCGGGAAAAAGCCAAATACAATCCCCACCGCAAGCGACGTCACAATGGCGATGATGACAAGCGATGGTTCGATAAGAATTTCCCATTCGGCCAGGCTGGTGATAGCATAAGCGCCGCCAAGGCCGAGAGCGAGACCGATCAGGCCACCGATGGTGCACAAAACAACCGCCTCGATCAGAAACTGTATCATAATGTCGCGTCGCCGGGCACCGATCGCCATGCGCAGGCCAATTTCGCGTGTCCGCTCGGTGACGGAGACAAGCATGATGTTCATGATCCCGATCCCGCCAACGAGCAGGGAAATCCCAGCTGCCGCTGCCAGCAGATAGCTGAAAGTTTTTGAGGTTTCGTTGCGGGCCTGTACGAAACTTGCAAAACTCAATACGCGGAAATTATCGTTCTGGCCGGGTTCAATATTGCGATCGAGCCGTAGAGCCGTTTCAAGGTCGGCCTTTGCCTCGTCAATATCGATCCCTTGTCTGAACAGGAAGTACATACTGTCGATCCGGTCCGGCACGGGTCGCCAGTTACCGGCGAGACGATCACGAACGGTTTTTAACGGTGCCAGGATGACATCATCAGAATCTCGGCCGCGGAAAGTCTCGCCGGTTGCCGCCAGAACACCGATCACTTCAAACGGCACATTGTTGAGCCGGATCGAGGCGCCAACCGCTGATATTTCACCAAAAACCTCGCGCTGGATGGTCGCACCAATGACAGCATAACGCCGGCCCGAGGTTACATCTTCTGCGGCAAAGAAATCTCCATCGGCGACCAACTGGTTACGCACCAGCGGGTAAGTCGCGTTAACACCGCGCACGGTCGTCGCCCAGTCGGTCTCGGCACTGACGAGTGTTACCTGCGCCGAAATATCACCTGTAACCGCGAGAACGTCCGGCAGCTCCAGCTCTAGGGCATACATGGTTTTTTCTGAAAACGGCATAAACCGGCCAGACGCCTGTCCCCGGCTCGCCCGAGTTGAGGGGAAAACTGTCAGCATGGAAGAGCCGAGACGTTCAATCTGTTCCTCAACAGATTTGCGCGCACCGTTACCGATTGCCACCATCACGATGACGGAGGCAATCCCGATGATGATCCCGAGCGTGGTCAACAGGCTCCGTAAGCCGTTAAGGCGCAATGCCTGCAGTGCCGTAAAGAATGAGTTCACAAAACTCATGCGACCAAATCCTCGCGCTCATCGGCGATGATATGGCCATCCCTCAATCGCAATATCCGCCGGGTCAGATCGGCGACTTCCTGTTCATGTGTAACAACAATAATCGTCACGCCATGGTCGTTCAATTCAGAAAAAAGCTGCATGATGTCTTCCGATGTCTGACTATCGAGCGCGCCGGTTGGCTCATCGGCCAGAATGATTTTCGGGTTGTTTACCAGCGCCCGCGCAATCGCTACGCGCTGCTGCTGACCGCCTGAAAGCTGAGAGGGGTGGTGGTCCATGCGATCTTCAAGGCCAACCCGGCGAAGTGCCTCGATCGCGCGGATCTTCGCTTCATCCAGCGATCCGTCGCGATAGAGCAGAGGCAGTTTGACATTGTCGAGCGCCGTCGTTCGGCGCAGCAAGTTGAATTGCTGGAACACGAAGCCGACAGTCCGGTTGCGCAGTGAGGCAAGGTCGTCAGGCGTCATCGTTGCGATATCTTCGCCGGCAATCCGCAGTGAGCCCGTCGTCGGCACGTCAAGCGCGCCAATCATGTTCATCAATGTCGATTTGCCGGAGCCCGAAGGGCCCATGATTGAGATAAATTCGCCTTCGTGAATATCAAAGCTGACCCCGTCAAGCGCGCGCACTTCCTGTCCGCCCATTGTATATATCTTGTAGAGTTCACGGCAGGTAACCACGGCTTCCATCGGCTACCCCTTGGTCAACCGTTGAATGACGGCGCTGCCTTCGCTCAATTCCTTCGCAATCACTTCCGTATAAGATGTATCGGAAATACCAAGTCGGACGCGCACGGCTTCCGGAGAACCGCGATCGTCCAGCACCCACAATGTGGCGGACCGTGGGCTGTCACCGGCGACAGGGGCCTCCTGATATTTTGTCCATTGCTCTTCGGTCAGAATGCTTTTCAACGCCTTGTTGATGGCTTCTCGCGGGTTTCCATCACCACCAGGCCCGCCGCCTTGCTGTTCAGCGCCGGAGAAAACCGCCCGCATTTTCTCCCGCAGCTCCTTTTGCTGTGCGTCGCTTAGCTCAAGTTGCTCTGCCAGCGCTGCGATTCGTCCGCCGCCGCCTTGCCCGGGCCGACCGCTCGGCGCGTCTGCGCCGTCCGGTTTGAACCGTAAGACACTATTTGCCACGCGCAATACCGCTTGGCGCTCCCCGGTTACAATTTCAACGCTCGCTGTCATACCAGGATAGAGAATTTTGCCTGGATTATCGGCATTTATAATAACCGTGTACGAAATAATGTTGGACTCTTCTTTCGGCGCCAACCGCACTTGCCGCACGGCGCCACTGAAATTTCGATCAGGATAGGCATCGACAGAGAAGGTCACCTCGTTGCCCTCCCGGATCGCGCCGATATCAGCTTCGTTGACATCCGCTTCGATCTGGATTTTAGACAGATCCTGGGCGATCTCAAAAAGTACCGGCGCTTGCAAGCTCGCGGCAACGGTCTGTCCCACATCAACATTACGCAAAATGACAACGCCGTTAATTGGTGCACGAATGTTTGTGCGCTGCAGATCAACCTGTGCCTGTCGCAGCGAGGCCTCACGTTGTGAGACGACCGCGAGCGCATTTTCAACCTGCGCTTCACCCGCGAGATAGTCGGCAACGGAAGCATCAAATTGCGCTTGTGCCGCATCAACCTCGATCTCTGAAATCGCATCAAATTCGAGAAGTGGTGCGAACCGGGCAAGGTCGCTTCGCCGCTGGGTTAAGTTCGCTTGTGCCCGTTTGAGGTTCGCCCGTGCCACCGATAGGCCGGCCTTGGCGATATTCAATTGCGCCGTCGCCTCTTCTTTGCGTGAACGAAAGGTGTCAGGGTCGATCCGAGCCAGCAATTCGCCTTCCTCGACCTCGCTGTTGAAGTCGGCCAGAATTTCAATCAGCTGACCGGATAGCTGCGAGCCGACCTCGACACTGACTAACGGCTGCACTCTACCGGAAGTCGAAACAGACCGCTTGATATCACCAATATCGAGCATGAGCGTGACGTAGCCACGTTCATCCGGCGTGTCTTGCCGCGAAAATCCGCCGGAAAAGACGATCACAGCGACAACCGCTACAACCATCGCCGCCCAGAAATATCGTGATTTTAACAAATTACCCATTAACCCAACCGATTCAAACCCGTCGTTACCATAGAGAACTACGCACTGCGTATAAATATTTGTTTGTCAGCAAGGTTAATTCGGTGTCACTTGACCGCCGGTGCGCGATTGGTTCAACCGGCAGCCTCAAATAAAGAGAATAAAGCCATGTCCGCAGACGAAGCTGCAGTTCCCTTTCAGAATGATCTCCTTGCCTTGCCTGTCAGCGAATGCACCTCCTAGCCGCCCGAGGACGGTGACAAATGTCGGTTGGCGCGTCGAGGAAATCATGCACAAAAAAATTGAACATAAAAAATGAGACCATGCCCAATCAACCACTCTTTTCAAGAATTGAAATTGACCCAGGCCGGCATCTGCATTGTCTGTATGAGGGGCGGAACGAGGCGCCGTTCGTCCTGTTCGATGCCGGTGCCTTCGGAATTTATGCTGATGGCTGGTGGGTTAAAGAGGCATTGAAAAAAAAATTCGGGGTCTGCCTTTACGACAGGGCTGGGATGGGAGCGAGTGATCCGGTGCCTGAAGGGATCACACCGTCGCCGGACTTTCATGTGGAGGACATTCGAAAGCTGGTTCGGGCGCTGGGCGTCACAACAAAAATAATTCTGATCGGACATTCCATGTCGGGTCTCAGGCTCCATACATTTGTCAATCTGTATCGAGAAGAAATACGTGGCGTCATCTTCGTCGATGCGTTGTCGCCACGTCAACTCACAAATACCCACGGCAAATTTCTTGGCCAGCAATTTGCTTGGATTCTAAAGGCGGGGGTGCTGGGCGCGAAACTGGGCCTCGCGGAGACTGTATCCAAAATTGCGCCCAACAATTTCGCCCTCGATGGAGCAATTCGGGCAGATAAAGTCTGGTCATATGCATCGGAAAGCCACCACGCCGCCTCGCGCGATGAAGTGCTGGCCGTCGACTATGAAGCGGACTATCTGCACGGGGATGGGATAACGAAGCTGCCGCTGGCGATTTTCACATCGACCCTTGTCAACGGAATGAATGAGTCTGACGCAGACATTGCGCAAAAGAATACCGGTTACGGCTGGTTCGGCGCGTTTCCGAAGGAAAACCATGTCAGCATTCTACTCGGTGAGCATGCTGATCTAATTGCCGACCGGGTGGTGGAAATCGCAGCCCTTTAAGCGTTTACTGGCGGCCCATATTAATAACCGTGCCGTCGCTAAGCGTGATGATTGGGAGCTTGGCTTCGAGGGAAGCGCTCAGCATACCGGCTTTGCCGGTGAGATAGACGGGCAGGTACGTGAAATTGGCGGAGCTCGCGGCTTCCGGCACCGGTGCCAAGTAGACATAGCCTTCGCCTGCAGATTGTTCGTCCAGCTCTTTCTTTTTGTAGCCCGCAACCTTGACCATGTAGACCCGGCATTTGTAGGCGAAGCCCTCATAGCGGTTCCTGCCGCGGTTCTTAAGGGTCGCGGTGCCCGCTGGTTCCATCCGCATCGTGAACCGCCGGCGCCCGTCATAGGCCTCCACCGTTCGCTCACAGGGATTTACATCTTCTTCCAGTTCGACGAAGCCAAGCAGCGCGAGTGCCGCGAGTGGATCTACCGTATCAAGACCAATTTCCGGCATCACCGGATAAGCGAGCCAGCCGCCTGGATCAGCATCCCAATAACGAAAGCGCTCGCCAGGTGCCGTGCGGGTCAACTCAACCTGTTTTGATTTGCCCGGTTCGCGCTCGTTGCGGAAATAGTAGAGCGATGTCATGTCGCGACCATTGAGCAATCCGTATGAGAGCACGTCTTGTTCCGACTGGTCGAGCCAGCGGACCACACCCTCGGGCTGGACCTTATAGGTCATCTCATATGTCTCATCTGTCAACGCCGCGGTGACATATACAATACCAAGCTTGAGACCGAGTGCTTTGCCTTTGTAGGCAACGGTCAGTTTGGTCGCCCCGTCGATATTGACCTGGGGCGGCGAGGGGTCCCGTGTGTCATGTTGATCGACCGAAAAAGCGGCGCGCCATTCTTCAGAGCCGGGCTCCAGCGCGCCCTTCTCAATAACCATGCCCGGTGTGAACGTCGGCTGTGCTATCGCGGAGACCGCAATGGTCAAAACTGATACACCTGCGAGCGCTTTAATAGACAGGTGAAGACGATTTCTGGTCATGAAGAAGAACACTCTACATTGCCTGACAAAAGAGTTATTTGGGTCATACTTTTATTTCAACTTATCTTTTCGACAGGGAGGGGCGCAAAATCAGGCGGAAATGCGGATGGTGATCACAATTCCGGTGGGTGCTGCTTGCGCTCTATTGACCGGTGAAATTGGCCCGACAATCAGCAGTTGCGACACGGCTTGACGCAAGGCGGTGCCTCGCTTATGACACGCCGCTCAATTGCAGATCATGTGTACCAGAGTACGCTTTAATAACCGATAAAGGACGAGAACGATGTCTCGCGTTTGTGAATTTACCGGCAAAGGGCCGATGAGTGGCAATAATGTGTCACACGCACACAACAAGACTAAGCGGGTTTTCCGGCCAAATCTTTGTAAGGTGACGCTGTTAAGCGACAAACTTGATCGGTCGTTCAAATTCCGGATTTCGGCACACGCCTTGCGTTCCGTTGACCATGTAGGCGGTCTCGATGCCTTTTTGGTTAAGGCAAACGATGGCCAGCTGTCGCCGACGGCATTGAAGGTGAAACGCGAGATCGCTAACGCATCCTAAAGGCGTAAACCTTGGCACATCAGCCGCGGCATAACTCGGAGACTCGCGGCCCGATGGAAATAAACGCAGGAAGCCCAGTCATAAACGAAGGGTTGCGCGTTCGGGATGAAACAGTCATCGCGAAATTGCGCCGCCGTACCGTATGGCTTTTATACCGCCTGTGGCTGGTGGCGCGCCTCTCGCTCATTCTCGTGCCCTTAACCCTCGTGTCTTTATTGCTGCTGGATGTGCCGTTTCGGGTGTTTGATGTCTTCGTCGGCAACTCTTCGGCACTCGCAATCAGCAACTGGCTGAGCCGCGGTGACATATTCCTTTGTTCGACGTTCTTTTTCCTGATGCTGGTGACACGGTCCCATGGCTCGGTTTTCGCCGGACGCTTGGTTGGTCTTTCCTGGCTTCTGTGCGCTGTTTTCGTCGGTGTCATGCTGATCTACCTGGCGCCGCAGTTGGCTCCGGATGATATGCCCAACAGGCGCTTTCTGACCGGTTTCTTGGTGAGCTGGTATTTGGGCCAGCTGATGGCGGTCTATGTTTATGACTACACCCGCGGCGGTAATTGGTGGCGGGCACCGCTTTATGGCGGCGTGTTCGGTTTTGCTGTTCAAAGCGGGATCTATTTCCCGGTTGTGTATGCCGAAACCGGGGCACCTTGGATCACTTGGATGATATTAGATTTCGCAATGAAATCAGTGTTCTGTGTGCTGTTCCTCCCTATATACTACAGCATGCGGCGCGTGTTTCGACCGTATCTCGGCAGTGGCACACATTCGTGATTACATAGGGCTATTCCAGTACTTCCCAGCTCATCAGGATCGTTCGCTGTGTGATACTGAAATTGTCGTCGGACAGGAGATACAACATCAGCCGGCCGTCATCCGTCCGTCTTAGATCCATACCTTCAAAATTGTCGATGCCGTGTATCATGGAAAGTCGGGCAACTTCTTCACCGGAAAGTATTGCGCCTGACTGAACATCTTTTAGGGATAGACGTGTAACTCTTACCCGAACACCTTTTGTCCGAGAATACGCCCGTTCCAGTACGTAAACGTCATCGCTCTGCTTATCCCGCGCCAGGTCGGTTACCGAAAATTCATCCGCTGGCTGATAGGCAAGTGGCCGCCAGTCATCGCCGCCCTCAAACCATATCGCTGGAGGTGAGACCCAGCCGGGTCGCTCGTTGCCCGCGATCAGACTCCCGGCTTCATTGGTCGGCGTCCCCGCCTTTACAGTCCCTTCAGCAATCGTCAGCACCCGGCCATCGCCCAACAGGACTAGGCTCTCAAGCGAACTATTATCTTGCAGCCCTTCAGCCAAGCGGTTGTGAAAAATCCTTTGGCGAAAGGCAAATCGACCATTGTTGTCGCGTTCGTAGTGATCAATCCGGTGATAGCGCTCGAACCCGACAATCGCGCCACCATCCGGCGTCAGTTCAAGCGATTCTGCATCACCAGCTGTGCCGGTCAGTGCTTCTCCGTTGTGGCGCATCATCGTCGCCATTCGCACCGTTTGCAGGTTCGCGATGGCGCGTTGGTCATCATAGGCCACGGTCGCCGTCAGCCATTGGCCACGGTCCGAAATTGCGTACAGTATCTGGCCGTCGTCGGACAGCCGAAGACCCGAGAATCCGCCGAACCTTTTGTCGGGCGACGTTATCACTAGACCACCACGAAACTGAAGTTTGCCAACTACGAGTGGCGCCGTTTCGATTGTCCCCTTTGGCGCGTTGCCGGATGTGCCGACAGGTTTTGCGACAATCTTCACATCTCGCCATTCACCTACTGCAAGCTCGGCCGCTTTGGTTAGGGACGGAGCATCTGCGAAATGGCCAAGCCACGCAGATGCCCAGGCAGGTACGGCGAACAGACTAATGCTCACGGCGGAAGCAACAGATATGAAGCATTTTCTGGGCATGAGCACGCCTAAGCTGATCGCCGAAGCGGCGCTGACTTGCTGCTGGCGTCCTCGTCAAATAACTCCGCAAGCTTGTCGGTCATCGCACCGCCCAACTGTTCAGCATCGGCGATCGTCAGTGCACGCGAATAGAACCGCGTGACATCATGGCCGATACCAATCGCGAGTAATTCCACAGGTGAGCGTCGTTCAATCCAGCCGATCACTTCGCGCAAATGTTTCTCAAGATAAGCACCGCCATTGGTCGACGAGGTTGTGTCGTCAACTGGTGCTCCGTCGGAGATTACCATCATGATGCGCCGTGATTCAGACCGACCAAGTAACCGCTCATGTGCCCAAAGCAATGCCTCACCATCAATATTCTCTTTCAGGAGGCCTTCTTTTAGCATCAGGCCGAGATTGGTTCGTACCCGTCGCCACGGTGCGTCGGCCGATTTGTAGATGATATGGCGCAGATCATTCAGTCGGCCGGGCTTTTCGGGTCTGCCGTTCTGCGTCCATTTTTCGCGGGATTGCCCGCCTTTCCAGGCGCGCGTGGTGAACCCGAGGATTTCCACCTTCACCCCGCATCGCTCAAGCGTCCGCGCCAGAATATCAGCACAAATTGCGGCGATCGATATTGGCCGGCCGCGCATCGACCCTGAATTGTCAATCAGGAGCGTTACCGTGGTATCGCGGAATTCCTGATCGAGTTCCTGTTTGTACGAGAGCGGCTGTGTCGGGTCGACGACGACACGAGCAAGTCTTGCCGCATCGAGCACACCTTCATCCAGGTCGAATTGCCAAGCGCGGTTCTGTTGCGCCATCAACTTGCGCTGTAGCCGGTTGGCAAGACGGGATACAACCGTGTGTAGGCTTTCAAGCTGCTGATCGAGCAGGCGGCGCAGCCTCGCCAGCTCTTCTGGATCGCAGAGCTCGTCGGCCTGTGCTATCTCGTCGAAGTCGCGGGTGAAAATCTTGTAGGTGCCGCCCAGGTCCCGATCCCAGTTTGGCCGGACGACCACGCCCTGCATTTCATCGCCCGCATCCGGATCGATTTGTGAGTCGCTGTCATCGAATTCGCTAAGATCGCTATCCCCGTCAGGCGAGTCGCCCATGTCTGGCGTAGGATCGTCGTGCATGTCTTCACCGGTCTCGCCGTCGTCCTGTGTATCATCGTCGTTGTTCTCGTTCTCGTCTTCTTCCGGATCTTCGTCATGAGAATCATCATTGGTTTCCTCATCGCCAGCTTCATCCGCAAGACCAAGATCATCGAGGATATTTCGCGCAAGCTTGGCGAACAGGGTCTGATCTTTGTAGGCACCCGCTTCTGTCAATGCCTCAAGGGACGTACCAGCCTTCTTCTTAACCTCGTCCCGCCATTGATCGATCAGTTTTCTGGCTGAAGGGGGTATTGCGCGCCCGGTGAGCTGCTCGCGCGCCAGCATTGCCATAACCTCCGCCAGCGGAATATCGGTCCGGTTTTCGATCCGGGCATACCCCTTGTCGAGACAGGTTCTTTCAAGCTGTGCGTCGATATTGTCGCCGACACCTTTAAGGGCGTTCGTACCAACAGCCTCGATGCGCGCATCTTCCAGAGCCCTGAAAATAGCGCGACCATCCCCGTTGACCGGTTGCAGCTTCGCGTGCGTTAACTCGTCATGGTAAGCGAGTCTGAGGGCCGCGATGTCAGCCTGGCCACGCGCGATGGCGGCTGTCTCAGGGGACAATTTTCGCGGTGGCTGGGGGATGCGTGCTTTCTTCCCGGTGACGACCGTCCGATCGCCGCCGAAGCCGATCTCAGCGTCCTTGTCGGCGGAAAGGGCCCGCGCGGTCTGCATCAATGCTCGCTTAAAGGCTTCTTTTGGTGTCTCGGCGTTACTCATGATGACTATTTAAGACCTGTTGGGACAAAGTGATAGGGGATTGTACCGTCACGTTGCGATCCTTACCAACCGATCTTATGTATCTGTATCTTATCAGCGGTGTTGAATTTAACTTGGAGAGTTTGAAATAACCGAGACCTCAAAAATTGGCCTCGTTCTCGGGTCCGGCGCTGCACGCGGCTGGGTTCATGTTGGCGTGCTTCAGGCGCTGGGTGAACTGCAGATCAAACCGGACGTGATGACAGGTTGCTCGGTGGGCGCGCTGGTCGCCGGTGCACATCTTCTAGGCATTCTGCCGGAACTCGAAAAATGGGCGCGCGAACTAAGTCCGCTGGGCGCCTTGAAGGAATTCGAATTCCGGCTATCAAAAGCCGGTGTCATTGATCCGCAATCTGCATTTGAGATTTTTAAGCCTGCGGACAAAAACATCGAAGATCTGTCGATCCCGCTGGGCATAAGCGCAACCGATCTTGCGACCGGCGAAGAGGTGCAGCTCACCACCGGATCGGTTATCGACGCTGCCCGTGCGTCGAGCGCCATCCCGATCATCTTTCCTGCGGCCCGACTTGACGGAGCAAGCGGCGACTTATGGCTTGTCGATGGGGCTCTCACCAATCCTGTGCCAGTAGACCTGGCGCGACAACTGGGCGCGGAGAAAATCATCGCTGTTGATCTTCATGCCCGCAGCAGAACGCTGGATCGATTCGATCCGCCTAAAACCCGCGCTCTGACTGTTCGGCACGAACCCGATATTCAGTCTTCAAATGTACTGCCTCAACAAGTTACAGCATTTGTGAACAAAACAAGGTCGTATGTTGAAGAGCAGGTCGCGCTCGCTAAAGCCAAGATAGGCGCCGAGCCGCACTTCGTCGAAACGGGTATTGCCTCACTCGATATTTTTCAGATGCATCTGTCACGGGCAAAAATGGCCCAAACAACGACAGACATTTTGCTCGCACCGGATCTGCGCGCCTTTCCGCCGACCGCATTTGACTGTCCCGATGAGATGATCACGCTAGGGTATGAGACGACCATGGACGCAAAAGCCGACCTGTTGGCACTGGTAACAACAGCGTAAGAGCCGAGTAAGTTTAGTCGGGCTGCGTCTCGGTTTTTGGGTCCGGGGCCGTCAACACAAAGCGCTGGTAGAAAAGCGCCACCCCGATAAGTGCAGCGCCGAGGCCAATGAAACTGACAGCCCGTATGACGCCTTCGAGCGCGCTAAGGTCAACGAGAAAGACCTTGGCAAGGGCGAGAAGCAACACCAGCAGAGACGCATATCGGGCAGAGGATTTTTTGCGCAATACGCCCCAGAACAGCAGCGCCAGTGCATATATGATCCATACGAATGAATATGCCCACATTTCGGCATCCGAGCTGTTGCCAAAGGGATCAAGACCAGGCCCGTGAAAGACGCGTCTTGTTTCAAATGAGAGCCACAGAAACCCAATAATCATCGCGCTTGCATTTGTCGCCCGGGCACCGTTAAGGCGCGCCGCCCGGCGCAATCCTCTCGAATACCCTGCCAGCAACAATGCCGGCATCGCGATAGCAGGCAGTAGAAGGTTAAATATAAATATGCCATGCGCCTCGTCGGACCCCGTGGCAATTAGAGCAGTAATGATCCCGCCAAAACCGATTGCCGCCGCGATCAACTCGAAAATACGCCAGACTTTGCCGCTTGCCGGAAACCGCCAGGCGAGCGTTGCCGCAAGGCCGAGATAGGCAATTGCGTAGGATGACGCTTCGCCAAAGCCGTTAAACGGGGCGTCCAGTCTGCCGCCGCCTGCTGTGTGTCGGATCAGTAATCCAATCAAGGCAAATCCGATAGTGAGGGCGGCTGCCTCATAGGCGGTCACAGTGCGCGATCCTTTGGACCAGAAGCGGCTGGCAAATCCGATCGCCAGGATCGCAAGGCCGAATCCGAAAGTCAGTTCGTTAAAGATGGGAACGGATGAAATTTCGGAGGGTGAAATCGCGCCGGGTCTGATGAGCAACGCTGCGGCGAGGCCGGCGGTGGATGGGCCGATCCAGGTCAGAACTTTCAAGGTGAACCGCTGATGCAGGATGGCGATCAACAACGCCACCACAGCAACCGCCGGGCCGAGCCAAATGCCGGAAAGCATCAGGAACGGTGCAAGGATCGCCATCAACGCCGCGCCCATTGCATAACACGTGATGGCGCCGGGATGTGCGTTAAGGTCAGCAGACTGACGGTGCCGCGTCTCGATAACCCCGACCAGCAGGAACGCAACCCCGAGGGCACCAATGCCCCACAATAGCTTGGGCTCAAGCGATCCGGCATACCAGAATGCCAGCAATAGTCCAGTCGCCGGTGCGAGGGCGCCGCACGCCGCGAGCGGCGTTTGCGTCCGGACCCGCGACATTAGCAGCGTCCCGATGATGCCAAACCCGGCGCCAAACCCTAGCGATGTTGCAAGATGCCCCGGCATCGAATGAGGCCAGAATAGCAGGGCGGTAACGATTGCGCCGGCTGAGATAATCGGCATCAGGCCAAATCCTTCACGCTTCAGTGCTGCATAAAGACTGGCACCCGCGTAGGCAGCCATGGCGATCCATGTAGGCTGGAGGGCCTGTTGCTCCAGCAGATGAAGAAAAATAAACGCGCCAGCTGAAATCCACAAAAGGTGTGCTGCGAAAATACTTTCGCTCTCGCGCCGGAGCAGGCTTTTGATGGCCGTTGTGTTTAAGGCGATGGGTGGAACGAGGGGTGTTCGCGTAAACGGCTCGGCAAAAATCAACCCCATCAATCCGATGCTGAGAGCATATGCCGGCACGGCCCAGTCGCTCAGGTCTGTTGCAACGCCACCTAGGTTCACCAGTCCCCAGAACACGCTACCAGCCAGTGTCAGCCACGACAAGAATCGCCAACGCTTGAGGCGCGAGAGTAATAGCCCGGCTGCAGTGACACTCGCAGCATAAGGCAAGGTGATGATCGCTGAGCCCGCCGCCGCACCGGTCAGTATTGGAGAAATATAAGCGCCAGCCAGTCCAAGCGCAGCAATCATTGGTCCGTGCTTGAACGCGAGGGCAGCAGACAGAGCCGAAACCAGAACAAAAAGAACAAGGGCAACAAGTGGTGGGACCAGACCGTGAAGAGCACCCGCTGCCAGACAGGCGCCGTAAAGTGCAATGATCCCCGCGCCTGCCAAGATCGCCGGCAAATGGCGGATGGCGTTTTTGGCCTCGGTCACGAGCTTCCATCTGTTGGCCCGCATCGATGCGGCGACCAACACGTTGCCGAGAACAGCGGCGCTCGCGGTTCGGGCCAGAGGGCCGAAAAAGCCGGCATCAATTGCCACCCGTACAAGGAATAGACCACCCAGCGTGAGGGCAATGCCGCCGATCCAGATCAGCCAGTTAGCGGCGATCAGCTGCTCCCAGTCTTGCTTCGCGCGTTCCGATTTTGTGTGTGCGGGTTTGTCCTGCTTGGCGGTATTTTGCAACGGAGAGCCAACCGCCTCCGGTTCAGGTCCGCCGGGAGTGCCGGTTGCCCAGGGTTTCGTTTTTGCTAAAGCTGTTGTTACAGGTTGGTGGGCAGCAGCGGGGCTTTTTTCCTTAACCGACGCTGCGGTAGGTTCAACTAAACCGCTAGACGTTTTCAACGCTGCAATCTTACGCTCCAGATCGCTTATTCGTGCGAACGCGATAACCCCAAGAATTGGTGTAACAACCAACCATACGGCCAGGACCAGAACCAGTGAAGCAAGACCGTCCAAGAGATCTCCCGTAACACGCGCAAGGAGTAGCCTGCTGTCCTGCGCCGAAGTGAAAGGAAGAGTTGTACAGTTCGCCGCTATTCGCAATATGCCTCTGCCGGGCGATGTGCAAACCGCTGTAAAAACGGGGCTTTACATTGCTGGCCAGGGACTTAACCTCAATTGGTTCCAGCCAGTCACGGTCATACGAGAACGGATAATATGCGAGATTATTTTGAAACAGAGCAGATATTGATCACTGGCGGTGCCGGATTCATCGGCTCGCACCTGTGTGAACGACTTTTGGCCGATGGTAATGATGTTATCTGTGCGGATAATTATTTCACTGGCCGCCGAGAAAACATCGCCCATCTGATGGGCGATGTTCGCTTCGAAACCATGCGGCATGATGTCACATTCCCGCTTTATCTTGAAGTCAGCCAGATCTATAATCTCGCCTGTCCGGCATCGCCTGTTCACTATCAGCACGATCCGGTTCAAACGACAAAAACAAGCGTTCACGGCGCCATCAACATGCTCGGCTTGGCGAAACGCTTGCGGGCTAAGATTTTTCAGGCATCGACTTCCGAAGTTTATGGAGATCCAGAAATTCATCCCCAGACTGAAGACTACTGGGGACGTGTAAATCCAATCGGTATCCGTTCATGCTACGATGAAGGGAAACGTTGCGCTGAAACGCTGTTTTTTGACTATCACCGTCAACATAATCTTGAAATCAAGGTAGCGAGAATTTTCAACACTTATGGCCCACGGATGCATCCAAACGATGGCAGGGTCGTTTCAAACTTTATCGTTCAGGCGCTGAGCGGTGAGAACATCACCATCTATGGTGACGGATTGCAGACCCGGTCATTCTGCTATGTGGACGATCTAATTGAAGCTTTTGTTCGTCTTATGGCGACCGGACCGGAAACTGCCGGACCGTTCAATCTTGGAAATCCTCATGAGTTCACAATGCTCGAGCTTGCCGAAATGGTTTTGAATCTAAGCGGCTCAAAGTCCCGATTGATTCATAAACCTTTGCCGCAGGATGACCCAAGACAACGCCAACCTGACATAACACTTGCTAAAAAAGTGATAGATTGGGAGCCAACAGTCGCTCTCGAGGACGGCTTGAAAGAAACAATTAAGTACTTCCGAAAGCAGCTTCAGGCGTAAGAGCAGTTCTCAATTGCAAATGCCTCTTGTTGAATGTGAATGCAACGGATGTCGGATTACCTGTAACAAACAACTGTGTTTATAGGTGGCGGCAGTCTGTCGGATGGTTTTTGGATGAACTATATGCCGTCAATTTCACTGTGACAGGGGGGTGCAGTTTGTTGATGCGCCCTTAAAACAGAACGTCCAACCGGAGTTTCCGAAGTGACCAATCCAACGCTAGACTAATTCGAAAACTGAAAAATACGGTCGCCACGACTGGCCGCATATCTGCCAGCATGTGCCCTTTCGTGGCTTCATCGCTCGGTGCAGAGCCGATCAGCGAGGCAGAACTTTATTTTTAGTTAAATGCAACCGATCGCGATCTGGGTCTTCATGGCCTGTTTGATGCTGTCTCTTGGGAAACGATCAGAATTTCGGGTCCCAAGGGTGATTTGGATGCCATCACTGTTCGAACAAACTCAGGCTCATCGGATTTTGCCCTAACCGAGCTGTTCTTTGAGAGCAATGAACCACCAATTGACAAACGATCCGGGAGCGTATGAAGTTTCAGTTGAGAGCAACGCTGCTGGAAGGTTGCGGGCGGCACCGGAAACATCGTACCTGCGATGTCCGCCGTTCATGCTGTTACCGACAAATGTTGACGTCGGTGATCTCATTCTTCAATGGCGCCTTCAGTCAGGTATGTTTGATCCCGACACCGATAGGTGTTCACAGGACCACCGCTGAGTTACCGCCAGCCGCCAACAGATTCAGGATGCCGTCCAAGTTTTTTGCTGGCGCAGGTTCCACCAATATTAGTGCAAAAGCCGAGTTGCAGGATATCGAAGAGACCGGTAATAGGAGTTCCGTAGAAAAAGAACTCGACCTATAAGTCCCAAATGACAAAACCCGGATTAGGAATACTCTCCTGGAAAGGAAATGAGAGCCTCGCGGCGGCGCTGGAGACATACGCTGCACAGGATCTCTTTTCCCTGTTCGATGAAAAGCTGATTTTCTTTCCAGAGATAGACGAAGAGGCACGGGCGCTCGCGAAGCGCTTCGACCTGCCGTTCGAGGGCAGCGCCGCAAATCTTGGTATTTGTGGCGGTTTCAAAGCGCTCGGAGGGGCGATGTCATCCGACATTGTCATGCTTTTGGAAAATGACTGCCCCCTGATCGAAGATAGCGCTGAGGCAAAGAGGCAAGTCGCCGTAGCCGAACAGGCGTTGCGGGCCGACGATGTGGTCATGTTCCGGATGCGCAGCATCAAACATCCAGGACAGAAATTTCCTCTGCTGAACAAGTATAAGCGCTATCACGAAGACGGATTTATGCCTACCGTGCGCAGGTTGGTGCGTCCGGGCAAAGCGACACGGCTGGCGGGTGGCTCTTTATATGCTGATCCCAATCCCGTACAAAAATTTCCAGACCTGATTGAGCGCACACCCGAAGGCTACTTTAAAGTCTCGGCCGCATGTCTACCCTGGACCAATCAGTCGATCATGGTGAAGCGGGAATTCCTGCTCGATAAGATCATCGCTTATGCCGAGGCAAATCCGTCGAAACACTTCCTGATGAATGGATTCCCTCTTATAGAGGTCGAATGGAACGGTCCGATCTGGCGCAATTCAGGCTGGTTTATCGGCGCGGACAAGGGGCTGTTTACCCACGAGCGAATCTAACACTACGGTTGCAACCTGAAGCCCGCTTTGCTCGCATCCCCCAAATATACGTCTAATGGTCCGTGACCACTCTTCGACATCTGGATGATTCGCCGCCGGCGGCGCTTTGGCGAAGGTGTTCTAGCAAGCGCCGCGCCATATGTCGCAGTGATGGATGCTGATCTGCAGCTGATGAGCGACTACTGACGAGGATGCTGGAGGTAATGCGGTCAGGCGAGGCAGACCTCGTTGTCGCAAGCCGGTTTTTGAATAGCGGTCAGGCTGATGGCCTCTCGCCGATGCGAAAAAAGGTGAACCGGTTCGCTACAGTTTTACCAACAAACTGCTCGGAACATCGTTGAGTGATCTTTCTCTGAAACATATCGCCCGCTTACGAATACTTCAGAAGCGACAATCCAAAATCCAATCTCGCCGGCCGGACTGAACTATCAGCTTATTTTCTGGAAGATCTATTTATGCCCATATCGGAAGGCCAGTCGACGACTAAGAGAATGGGTTAGTCGAAAACAGTTAGATTTGTTTTACATTCCGTACACGTTTGATAGTGCCTGAAAAATTCAGACACGGACGCTCGTTTGCTGTCACAATACCGCGCACAAAAATCAGTGACTTGCCGGCTCGTAACACCTCGCCGCGCGCCTCAATATATTCTTTTACACGCGGTCCATCGAGAAACTCGGAGGTAAAGGCAACTGTGATCCCGTAGGCATCCTCGCCGATTTCCGATGCCGCGATCCCGAATAGGGCGAAATCCGCAAATGTCATCAGGCATCCGCCATGCATGACATCGATGCCGTTCATATGCTTGTGCTCGGCCCGGAAGGCGCAGACCGGACCGCGGTCATCTTTGTGAAAATGAAAAGGCCCGGTGAGACCATACTCGAATGGGTCCTGTGGCCAGGTTTTCCAGCCGGCGAATTCACCTGTTTCAACAATACTTGGTTTCATGGGAACTCTGTCCGCCGTTTCTGATCAGCGCATCTTCTATTGAAGAGCGCACAGTAGAACAACCGTCAGCTACAGCGACCTGCTTCCCGGCATTGCCATCGCAGCAGGAAGCTGCATAGGCTCGGGCGCGAAAGGAAAAATTATGCTTCTGGCTCTTCCGCTTGTCGTTCCTGTCCTGGGCGTTGCAGCAGCTGCGGCTGTCACCAAATATCATCTGAAGGGTGAGGACCTCAGCCAGTATGATGAGGCCGACCTGCCGGTGACCTTCATGTCGGACCTCAATTCAAAAGCCAACCAGGCCGTCAAGGCATATTTGCGCGAGAACTTCGTCAAACCGGCAAAAGAGGGCGGGTCACGTCGCGAAAAACTGAACGCAAAACGCGCGAGCTTCGATCAGGTTGGGCTCTCGCGTGACTTTAACTGCACATTCACACCAGCTACCGCGACCAGCGGGAAAGTCAATGTCGCCGGGGAGTGGGTGAGGGCGGCGGGCGCAGATCCTGACCGACGCATATTATATCTCCACGGCGGTGCCGGCACTGTCGGCAGTGCCGTCAGTCACCGCTCGATAACAACCAACATCGCGACCCGTACCGGCGCGAGTGTCTTTGCAGCGAACTATCGGCTGATGCCGGAAAATTCTAGAATGGCTAGCGTCGAGGACAGCCGCACCGTATACAGATGGCTTATCGACAATGGCCCGGAGGGAGTAGCGTCAGTCAATAGGCTCGCTGTTGCCGGCGACAGTGCTGGCGGCAATCTAACATTGTCGCTGATCAATTGGGTTCGTGACAGTGGCTTCCGTTCGGCTGACGCCGTTGTTGCCATTTCGCCGGCGGTGGACGCGACCCTATCCGGCCCGAGTATTCGAACAAATTATGAAACAGACATCATGCTGCAGCCACTGGTCGGCAGAATATTGAAAATCCCGCGTCCGGTTTTGTTGTGGATGGCGTGGAGGGCCTATCGGGTGTCGCCAGCGGCTCCTGAAATTTCGCCGATATTTGCTGACCTCTCAAACCTCCCGCCGACCCTGGTCCATGTCAGCGCCGCCGAAATGCTATATGATGACGCAAGGCGCTATGTAGCGAAGGCACAGGCGGCTGGATCTCCTGCGACGTTGCAGAGCTGGGCGCATATGGCGCATGTCTGGCATGCGTTTGATCGGATGTTGCCCGAAGCGCATCAGGCCTTTGACGAAATTACCAAGTTCCTGAAACAGCATGGTGTCACCGCCTAATTGTCCTTGTGCGCAATGATAAGCGGGTTGCTTGAGGCGGAGACGTATCCTGTGCTTGAGAAGTCGAACGGTAGGATATCACTCGCGCAAGCTGAAACTGCGTGTCTTTCAAACGCATTGCGTAAGAAAGTCTGGCAGGTTTGGACTGGCCGATGTATACGCGCGCTTCTATCCACACAGGCCTTTGACCAACCGGGCTTCGCGACACTTGAAAACGAAAGAAACCGTGTTTGTGAAACAGACCGCAAGTCCTATCCAACGCCAGAACAACTTGCGGAGTTTATCAAATAAACGCCGCCGTTTTGACAGCATTCGGACGGTTATTTTCAGGCGGCGCGTTGCGGGCGTCCGGCTTGGGGCCGACGGCGCTTGCCTCCCGGTTTTGTGTTGCCACCTGGACGACCATTGCCGCCGGGTTTTCCATTTCCATTTGGCCGGCCATTGCCACCCGATCTGAAGCCGCCACCGGATTTTTTCTTGCCGCGAGCAGGGCCGCCGCGTTCGTCGCTCCCGCGCGCTTGCGGTTCAGCATGATACGCGTGTTCGGCGTCAACTGTGATAACACTCTTGAGCAGCTTTTCGATGCCGCGTAGCAAAGCGATATCATCCGGCGCACAAAGCGATAACGCGCGTCCCTCCATGCCATTTCTGCCGGTACGCCCGACGCGGTGAATGTAGGCTTCAGGTTCACGCGGCAGATCAAAATTTATCACCCGATCAATTCCTGGTACGTCAATCCCGCGCGCCGCCACATCGGTGGCAACAAGAATATCCACTCTGCCTTCACGAAACCCCTTCAGGGTCCGCTGGCGCTGGCTTTGATTACGATCGCCATGGATCGCATCGGTTTTAAGTCCGTCTCTGGCGAGATCTCGACTAAGCCGGTCAGCACCATGTTTGGTCTTGGTAAAGATGATCACCTGGCCGGTGCTTTCGTCGGTCAGAAGATTCTTCAAAAGCGCTTTTTTGTTGCCGGCTGACACGTGCAGTACACAGTGTGCAACTGACTGGGAGACGGCAACTTTTTGCGCAATGTCGATCCGCACTGGATCGTTGAGCAACGTAGAAGCCAGTTTATCGATGGCGCGGTTCATCGTCGCAGAAAAGAGCATTGTCTGATGTCCGTGCGGCAACGCTTTAGCGATCGCCGTGACATCCGGGATAAATCCCATATCGAGCATCCGGTCCGCTTCATCGAGAATAAATGTTTCGGTACGGTCAAACGAGACACTGCCGCGCCGCGAATGATCCATCAGCCGGCCGGGCGTTGCCACCAGAATATCAAGTCCGCCGCGTAGCGCCTGGAGCTGTTTGCCGAAAGGGGCACCGCCGAAAATAACAGTAGTGCGTAGTTTTGAGAAACTGCCGAGCACATTAATTGCCTGACCGATCTGTTGCGCCAATTCGCGGGTTGGTGCGAGGATCAAGGCCCTTGGTCTGCCTGCTTGTTGTTTTTTGGGATTGGCCAGCAACCGATCCATCAGTGGCAGGAGAAACGCGGCCGTCTTGCCGGTGCCTGTTTCGGCAAGGCCGATCAGGTCGCGGCCATCGAGGAGCGGTGGGATTGCACGGGCCTGAATGTCGGTGGCGGTGGTGAATTGTTGTGCTTTAAGCGCACGAAGTATTGGCGCGCTCAATCCGAGCGCTGCAAAATCAGTCATCATAATGGTCCTTCAACCGGGGCCCACCAGACGATCCGGCGGGTATGCTTCATCCGGCTTGAGGACACAAAATCGAAACTAGGGTCGGACCGGCAGCGACAGAACGCGTCGCCAAAACATCAAGAGGCGGAGCTGTGCAGAAGCCTTTCCTTAATGTCAATCGAATTCGGTGAAATTTGTCAAAATGGCACGAATTTCACCCGGGATCGGATCAAATGCCCCAAAACTCGATTACAATCCTTTAATCGAGCACCTTTACCGTCCTTACATTCAGCAGATACGGGTGATTCCTTAGTCGCCCAGCAGCAAGTGGCATTTGCCTTTTGACCGAAAACACCTCTAGGTTCCACGTTACGGGGCTTATCAAAAAAAGCAGGAGTATGTGTAACCTGATGAACCACATGCCACAACAGACCGAATTCAATGTGCCGGTCGCATCGGCGCACCAGAAACCAGCGCGCGAGTGGATGCCAATCCTGGCGCGCTACCGAGAACCGTCACTGCCACGCAGTCTCACCGAGTTCTCGTTGACGGCCGTGCCGCTGGCCCTGTTGTGGCTGGCTGCTTGGTGGTCCTTGTCGGTCAGTTACTGGCTGACGCTTGCTATCTGCCTGCCGACTGCCGGCTTTCTAGTCCGGCTGTTCACGATCCAGCATGATTGCGGCCACGGCTCGTATTTCCGCAACAAAACACTGAACGACTGGGTCGGGCGCAGCATCGGTGTTTTCACCCTCACACCTTACTATGTTTGGCGCCGTGCTCATTCACGTCACCATGGGTCGTCCGGCAATCTTGACGACCGGGGGATTGGTGCAGTCCATACACTGACGGTCAAAGAGTACCGCGCGAAACCATTATTCGGACGCCTGACCTATCGTCTGTTTCGCCATCCAGTCATTCTGTTTGGCCTCGGGCCCGCTTATGTATTCTTTCTGCAAAACCGGCTGCCAATTGAATTTATGCGCGGTGGCTGGTCTTACTGGATCAGCGCCATGGGCACCAATTTCGGCATCCTCCTGTTTGTCAGCGCGATGATTTATCTGATGGGCGCTGCCCCGTTTTTTATGATCTGGCTGCCAATGATGTTGATGGCTGCGAGCATCGGGGTTTGGCTGTTTTATGTTCAACACCAGTTTGCAGACACGCACTGGGCGCGGGGTGATGACTGGCAGCTGCACGACGCGGCGCTTTACGGATCATCGCATTATGATCTGCCGCGGCCACTGCGCTGGATCACCGGCAATATCGGAATCCATCATGTCCACCATTTGAACAGCCGCATCCCGTCTTACCGATTGCCCCAGATTTTGAAGGATCATCCGGCGCTGGGGAATATCCGCCGTCTTACCCTGTGGCGCAGCCTTGCCTCCATAAATCTGCATCTGTGGTGCGAAACCCGGCAGCGGCTCGTGTCGTTCTCTGATGCAAAGAGGTTGGCGTTGCCTGTGTGACATTATTGATCCGGCTGGTCGGACACGGCGATTCTGTCTCTGCATGAAAGAAACCGCAGGAGTTATCCGTTGAGCCAAACTGACAATATGCAGCCGCATATGTAGTTGTTTGCGCACCTGCGTGCGGAGTTGAAACAAACGCGCAAATCGCGGTCCAGTTTTATTGGACAGGGTCGGCGTCAACCTCCGCCTGTTGTTGCTCGTGCCAGTTTTCCGGAAACCCTGGAATTGTCGCCAGTGGAGCGATCGTGCCACGCCTCCTTCGCCCGTTTCATTTTCCCAAACAACATTCTGGTCTTTCACCCGGGCTATATCAGCCAGCTCGCGCTTCATCCGCAGTCCATTGACACAACCGGGAGCGGGCTTTCGACATTGTTAAAACGGTGTTTTTCAGTTTGAAGACTACTTCGCTTGCGAAACGCCCAGATAAGCATGGCTTCAGGTGCGAATGACACGGGGTGAACGCGCGATGGCGCAAATCTAACCACGGGTCAATCTTACCAGCACCTCATCCAGCGTTGACAAAAATCGCGACCGGTCCGTCTTTGAATAGGGCGGATTGTGGCCAACCTGATTTCCGCCGCCGCGCAAATCGGCCATGATTGCGCGGGTGGCGATCGCCGCACCGATAGAATCCTCGGTAAACGGCCTACCATCGTGTGACAACACTCTGGCCCCAGCTTTCAAGCAGCGCTCGGCCAGCAGGATATCCGCAGTGATCACTACTGATTTGTCGTGTGCCGTTTCAGCAATGTGATCGTCTGCCGCATCAAATCCGTCACTGACGATCACCCGTTCAATCAATGGATGCTCGGGCAGGCGCATATAGGAATTCGAGACAATCGCAACCGGCACGCTGTGACGAAGCGCGACTTTGTAAATCTCTTCCTTCACCGGACAAGCATCCGCATCGACAAGGATATGGCGTCGATCTGTCATAATGGAGAGAAGAATAGGGTTGTTGCGAGTGGCTGTCATCCCGGCCGCACGACGAGGATATCCGGCAGGCGCTTTAAAATAACGACCTAGAATTACGCACCTGGTGCGCGCGTTAGGTTAAAAAACCGCCCACACCCCCCGCGCGCCCTTGATTTCCTGTATTCGTGATCCCATCTCAAGGTCAGGGTGCTTGGAACTGGACTAAGAGAGGAACTGGAAGAGATGAACACATCTACTCAATCAACAACCCGCCAGGGTAACTGGCGACACCAACTTCGTCCTGCCTGGACCCCGCTGAACATAGCCATCATGGTCATCTCGTTTATGACCGGGGTCTTTTGGTGGGTCGGCCTTTTCATGATTGCTTACATGATCTGGGGTCGCGACTGGGGCTTTGATTTTTCATCATGGGGAAACGTGGAAGACAGTGTGAACCGTATGGGTGACAATCTGAAATCTGCTTTCGACGGCACTGCAAAATCGAGCCGTACCGGCAATGCTGCGTTTGACGACTGGCGCGCAGCAGAAATAAAGCGCCTTGAAGAGGAGCGTCAGAAGCTTGAAGAAGCCAGACGCGAGTTTGAAAACTATATGGCTGAACTACGCCGGGCCCGTGACCGGGAAGAATTCGACCGCTTCCAGTCTCAGTGGAATGCCCGCAAGGCTGGTGGTGCTCCTTCAGACACGATCAATCGGTAAGCCTGACGAAACCCCAAGGCGATGAGCGCTGCTCCGTTAAACGGGCGGCGTTCTTTATGGTGCTCACGGAATATTCGTCTTCTCAAGCTTGCGAGAACAGGCGTGACGGGACATTGAGCAAAGCAATGCCTATCTATTGACTAGAACGAAAGTTCTCCATTCCCCTCCCTCAGATGAGGCCGGTTGTACCCAAAGCCCACTGACGCTCCCGTCAGTGGGCTTTTTTTGTCATCGTTTGAAACTACCGAGGATGCCGCGCATCAAAGAACGCACAATCTGGCTTGTTGCTGTCCGTGCAGCCTGTTTGGCAACGGTTGTGGCTGTGCTCTGGCGGCGCGATGAACGCCGCCTCGTTGTGCCGCGCGACGAAGAAGCACGGCTCGACGACTTCTTCGTCCGGGCTTTTTCCTTCTCCTCTTGTGCGGCAAGGCGCTCTGCCTCTTTCACCGCCCGCTCAGTGCGTTCGTGCAGGATTTCGTAGGCCGAACGACGATCAATCCGCTTGCGGTATTTGTCTTCATAGTCAGAAGCCGCAATGACGACCGTTCGTTCTTTCTTCGTGATCGGTCCCATGCGTGAGGAGGGCGGCCGGACAAGTGTGCGTTCAACAACTGACGGCACACCTTTTTTTAGCAGCGTACTGACAAGCGCCTCGCCAATACCAAGCTCGGTGATAACGTCTTCAGCTTTAAAGGCCGGGTTTGGGCGGAAGGTTTCGGCTGCTGCCTTGATCACCCTGTGTTCCTTCGGGGTAAAGGCGCGCAAGGCATGCTGCACCCGGTTGCCAAGCTGGCTGGACACACTGTCCGGCACATCCATCGGGTTTTGCGTGACAAAATACACACCGACGCCCTTGGAGCGGATCAGCCTGACAACCTGTTCGATCTTTTCGAGCAAGGCTTTCGGGCAATCGTCAAACAGCAAATGCGCTTCGTCGAAGAAGAACACGAATACCGGTTTGTCGGGATCGCCGATCTCCGGCAGTTCTTCAAACAGTTCGGACAGGAGCCAGAGCAGAAAAGTGCCGTACAGTTTCGGCGTCATCATCAGCTGGTCCGCGGCTAGAATATTGATCATACCCTTGCCGGCATCATCTGTTGCGATGAAGTCATTCAGTTCAAGCGCCGGTTCGCCAAAGAACTTGTCCGCGCCCTGTTCCTCGAGCGCCAGAAGCTTGCGCTGGATCGCCCCGACTGAAGCTGTGGAAACATTGCCGTACTCTGCAGACAGTTCCTTGCGCCGGTTGGCGATGTTGACCAGCAATGCCCGCAGATCCTTGAGGTCGAGCAGCAGCATACTCTCGTCGTCGGCAACCCGGAAAGCCAGGACAAGGACGCCTTCCTGCGTATCGTTGAGCCCAAGCAGGCGCGCCAGTAACAAAGGTCCCATCTCGCTCACAGTCGCCCGGATCGGGTGGCCCTGTTTGCCGTGCAGGTCCCAAAGAGTTACCGGAAAACCTCGATACTCGTAGGGATCAAGACCGATTGTCTCAGCGCGTTTCTCGAGGAAGTCTTTTTCGGTTCCCGCCATAATCATACCCGCGAGATCGCTCTTCACGTCAGCAACGAAGACCGGTACTCCGGCGTCGGAAAACCCCTCTGCCAAGATCTGCAGGGTCACCGTTTTGCCGGTGCCTGTCGCGCCGGAAACGAGGCCATGCCGGTTGGCATATTTCAGCGTCAGCTCAACCGGGATTTTACCCTTGCCAATGAATATGCCTGTTTCAGACATGGTTACTCTCCGCTCCTGCGATCATTTGAAGGCGTGCATAGCTGGATTTTCGCACCAATCACAACCATTTAAGGCGAAACTGCGTTTTCTCAGCGCTTTGTTGAGTCAAAAGAGAATAAGGGGTAAGATTTGGCGCTGCCAGATCGATCAGCGAGTTAGGGATAAGGGGACTGCGGGATGTTGAGATTATTATTGGTTGCTACGGTGGTGCTTGCTGCGATCATTGCCGCAATTAAGTTTTCGGGCGGCGATGTGACGGATGTCGTCAAAGAGGGCGCAGGCGTTGCCGATGATGTCGCAGACGCGGCCACGGACACAACCGAAGATGTCGTTGATACGGTCCAGGATGTGGCGGATGAGTTAACAGGTGCTTCTCAAGAATCTGTCGTCGTCGAAGAAGACGGTATAGCACCTGTCACCGATGAGACCGGGGATACCACTGACACACCCGGCGAAACAGCAGAACTGTCGGGCGATGAAGACGCAGCCGACGAAGCAGCCGCGCTGGCCGCGGCTTTCAATGCACCTGCGGCTGAAATTGTTGCGGAGGAAGCCGTTGCAGACGTGACTGAAGAAGTCGTCGATTTGGCGTCCGGGGCGAAGGATGTCGCTGTTGATAAAGTTGAAGAAAGTGTAAACGATGTAACCGAAGAGGTAGCTGGTTCGGCCGAGGTAGTCGCTGATGCAGGGGCGGATGTGGCAGAGGAATCAGAAACCGTGGCGTATCCGACTGCGGCTACGCCACCTGAAGAAGATGGCGATGAAGAACCAGCGCCTGAGTGAAATTCTGAATGATCAGTTAACAGAGTGATTAAACTTAACGCGCTTTCTGAAGCGCGTTTTTTTTGTTATCCATAACGACCTGTTAAACATGTTGGGGTAAAACCGAGTGTGTCTAATCAGGGGAAATAGTGATGAGTAGCAAGGTATTAATCGATCTGGATCACCTTGACCGTTATGTAGCGGGTGATCGTTCCTTACGTGACGAAATTTTGGGCATTTTTGAAGAACAGGCAGATATGTGGACACGTATGCTTGAGCCACATGCTGACGATGCTGCCTGGAAAGATGCTGCACACGCGCTGAAGGGGGCTTCACGTGGTGTTGGCGCATGGGACGTTGGTGATATCTGCGCCGAAGCAGAAAAACTCGTCGGCGAAGAGCAGCGGGATGTTGCTCGGCGCTCGGTTGTTCTTGAAGAATTGCGCCAAAAGGTACACGAAACAGTCGCTGAAGTGCGCCGGTTACGCGACGCTTCCTGACTAACAAGACTATAGTTGTAGTTGCCCTGTCACTGGCTGCTGGAAAAGCAGAACTCTGACGTGGTTGTTTCTAGTTTTTCTGTTGGATCCGCGGTGCTCGGGTGCATTACCGTTTTAACTCAGCCATCGCCTTATCAAGCCCACTTAGTGTCAACGGATACATGCGATCACCAAAAAGCTGCTCGATCATCTGTGTTGAGGGCACATAACGCCAGGAATTCTCGGCGATCGGGTTAATCCAGATGGACCGTTCATAAATATCGAGAACCCTCTGCAGCCAGGTGGCCCCAGCCTCTTCGTTAAAGTACTCAACAGATCCACCAGGGACAGTTATCTCGTAAGGGCTCATCGACGCATCACCGACAAAGATCACCTTGTAGTCACTGCCATAGGTATGCAGCACATCCCAGGTTTTTGTCTTGTCGGTCCAGCGGCGATTGTTGTCTTTCCAGACGTAATCGTAAAGGCAGTTGTGGAAGTAGAAATACTCCATATGTTTGAATTCTGACCTGGCGGCGGAAAACAGCTCCTCCATCAACTTGATATACGGGTCCATTGACCCACCAATATCAAAAAAGATCAGTACCTTGACGGTATTACGCCGTTCCGGGCGCATCTGGATGTCCAGATAGCCGTGGCGGGCGGTGGCATCTATAGTACCATCAAGATCGAATTCGTCGAGCGCGCCTTTGCGGGCAAATTGGCGCAACTTGCGCAGCGCCATTTTGATGTTGCGGGTGCCCAGCTCAATCGAGTCATCAAGGTTCTTGTATTCCCGCTTCTCCCAGACTTTGACGGCGCGTTTGTGCTGCGATTGCCCGCCAATCCGAATGCCTTCCGGGTTATAGCCGCCATTCCCGAACGGGGACGTGCCCCCCGTGCCGATCCATTTGGAGCCGCCTTCGTGCCTTTTCGCCTGTTCCTCCAGGCGCTCCTTCAAGGTCGCCATCAGCTGGTCCCAGCCGCCGAGCGCCTCGATCTGGGCTTTCTCTTCTTCGGTGAGATACTTCTCGGTCAGCCGCTGCAGCCATTCATCAGGAATTTCCGCTTCCGCCAGAAGGCCGTCGTCAACCGTCTCGAGGCCTTTGAACACATGGCCGAAAACCCGGTCGAATTTGTCCAGATGGCGTTCGTCTTTCACCAGAGACGCGCGCGAGAGATAATAGAAATCTTCAACTTTCCGGCCAGCGAGATTTGCTTCCATCGCCTCCATGAGCGTCAAATACTCGCGCAAGGTCACAGGGATACTTGCAGCTTTCAGTTCCTGAAAAAAATTTATGAACATAGGTGAGAGATTAGGGTCACGGCAGATATATGTCACCACTTTGGCGCAGCACGTACGTAGCAAAGTAGTGTTATGCAGCCCCTATGTGAATTGCAGCGGTCGGCGCTGCTCCAGGCGAGATTACTTTAGCGGTATCACCAGAACACATTGCACAGAGTGTTCAATGAATATTCTGGAATTTTTAGAGAAGGTGGTTGGGATTGAACTGGTGCTTATGCACCCTACATTATAGCCTCGCGAGCTATAAGAGTTCTTTCTTAACAACGATGGCAGCCTCCGTTGCGATTTCAATGCGTCAACAGCCATCACTGCATAATCCGCTGCTAGTGGCCATGGTCGGTGCCAAAGCCTCTCGCCCAAACCATGTGCGTAGGCATCGTTGCTTGATGACATTTAGTCGGAAAAACCTGAGAAAAAAATCAAACCGCTGGATTGGTCGGATAAGTGTCCGTGGAAAACGAACAATCATTTTTTTGAAACCTATATTAGCAAAACAGCGGCTTAGTCTGAAAAGTGTGTAAGGGTTAGATCACGAACCGCTTCTGCGAAGAACACCCCTTAAATCAAAACGTTACGTTCATCATATGTCCTAGATGAGGCAACTGGTGTGATGCCGCGCAGACCGTTTAAAAATCACTGGCAAATCTTGGCAAGGGGCACTAAATAACGGCTATGTCAGATATGCTCAAAATAAGCATAGCTCAAATCGCACCGGTCGTTGGAGACATCGACGGCAATGTGAAAAAAATTTCCGCGGCTCGAAAAAAAGCGGCGGCGCGGGGTGTTGATCTTGTGATTTTGCCGGAACTGGTCGTCAGTGGCTATCCGCCCGAAGACTTGGTGCTCAAGCCTGCCTATCAAATCGCGTGCCGCGAAGCGGTTTATCAACTTGCGCGCGAAACCAATGATGGCGGCCCGGCGGTCTTGATAGGTGCACCTTGGACGGAAACCGAACAGGGCGGGGGCAAACCCTTCAATGCCGCCCTTTTTTGTGATCGTGGCGAGGTCGTTGCGATCGTCTACAAAACCCGGCTGCCCAACTACGGCGTTTTCGACGAGCCACGCCGCTACCGTGCTGGGAAAGGGCATGCGCCGGTTCAGTTTCGTGGCGTTAAACTTGGGATCATGATTTGTGAAGATATGTGGTATCCGGAGGCAGCGACAGAATTAAAAGAACAAGGCGCGGAGTTGCTGATCGTGCCGCATGGCTCGCCGTTTCGGGTTACAGCGCAGGCTGAACGATTTGCTATAGCCGACGCCAGGATCGCCGAAACCGGCTTGCCGGTGATTTTCGTAAATCAGCTTGGCGGCCAGGACGAGTTGATCTTCGACGGCGCATCATTTGTTGCCGGGAGTGATGGCGACAGGTTTTTGGCGCCTGCGTTTGAAGAAGGTGTATTTCTGACGCAGTGGGCCAAACGGGACGATAAATGGGTATGTACAGAAGGCCCGGAAGCGATCTGGCCGACCGAACGTGAAATGATGTATCAGGCGTTGGTCGTCGGGGTGAGGGAGTATGTCAACAAAAACCATTTTCCAGGTGTTTTTATAGGCCTTTCTGGTGGTGTGGATTCGGCTCTCACAGCGGCGATCGCTGTAGATGCTCTTGGGCCGGATCGGGTGCGATGTGTGATGTTGCCGTCACGCTACACCTCTACAGAGAGCCTGACGGACGCTAAAGAATGTGCGGCCGGTCTTGGTGTGTATTATGAAAGTATATCGATCGAACCAGCGGTCGGGGCATTCGATGAAATGCTCTCTCCTATATTTCAAGACAGGGAAGCGGACATTACTGAAGAAAATATTCAGTCTCGTATCCGGGGTGTTCTGTTGATGGCACTTTCCAACAAGTTCGGCCATATGGTTCTGACGACGGGAAACAAGTCCGAAATGTCTGTGGGCTATGCAACCCTGTATGGTGATATGAATGGCGGGTATAATCCGTTGAAGGATATTTATAAAACAGATGCGTTCGCGTTGTGCTATTGGCGAAATAAAAATATTCCAGCGGGCGCACTTGGGCCACAAGGCCAAGTTGTTCCGGAAAACATTATCACCAAACCACCCTCAGCCGAATTGAGAGAGGACCAGAAAGACGCCGATAGTTTGCCGCCCTATGAAGTGCTTGATGATATATTGCAGGGACTGGTAGAAGATGAACTGTCAGTCCGGGAAATCGTTGCCGGCGCAAATGGGCGCCCGCCACAGGAAGAACAGGTCGTTCGCAGGGTCCAACACCTGTTGTATGTCGCTGAATACAAACGCCGCCAGGCGCCGCCCGGTCCAAAGGTTACGGTCAGAAGTTTCGGTCGTGATCGGCGCTACCCGATCACCAACGGTTTCAGAGACAGTTAGGCGTGCTTATTTAACTTGATCTCGATCTTCTTCTTCTCGCGATGGCAGCGTTATTTCATCGACGATGATCACACGTCCACGCAATTTGCCTTGCTCTTTCAGATTTTCGACTTTGGTGCTCAACTCGCGCATCATCCGCAAGGCAGAAGCCGGTAAGTTATATGCCGCCGCTGATCCGATATCAGAGCTAGTGATATTACTCTTCGCTGAAAAAGGTTCACCGCCCGACAAGTCCGCAACGCGTGTTTCATAGATTTGAAATTCTATCGGTAAGGTGAAGTCAAATTCGACCTGAACCTCAAGGTCCATGAATCTGATCAAATGATTTTTTATGTCAGCGGGCCAGTTTGCGAAGAAGAACGGGCGCGCTTCTTCATATATTCGTGAAACCTTGACAGCGTTTCTAGTTTTGTAGGCCCCGCGCAGAGAGTTGACGTATTCGCGTGCATTTCTATCCAACTGGCTGGTTATGTTCTCTCTTGTAAAGGCACTGCTCTGAATTGTGGGACCGCCGAGGTCACCCCGAAAAAAGCCATAGATAACCTTGGCATCGCTCCAGTTCGGGTAAACAATCTGTGTCCTGATATCGTTAAGGCTCAGAGGAACTCCCTTAATTGTTACAAGCTTGGCGACATCCAGTGGTTCCTTGCCAGGACCCACTTTTAAGGTCGAAGGATTTTGCATTGGATATTTTATCGCTATTTGCTCGATCGTGATCGCGTTATACAGATTAAGCCAGTAGGCGAGCTGTTCGTTCCGGTTCAGTCTTGTAATATCGACCTGATTGCCGACACGCTCCAGATCGATTTTGTACTCCGTAAGCGCTGATTTAAGTTCGTCATCAAGACCAGAGAAGAAAATCTTGTTCCCTTCGAGCCTGAACGCAGAATCGTGACCTTGAATTAAACGCGTTCCAACCATCGGTTCCGGTCTCGAAGCGCGGGTTCGCTCCGATGGTCCCATATAGATAACCATGGCGCGGAGCATTTCGCCCCAGATCGCGTAGTCTATCGTAACCCGGTTACGTTTCACTGCGGGTGCCGGCTTAAACACCAAATAGGTTGCAGCAGCCTCTGGCTTCGGTGGTAGTTCAGCCGTTGGTGTTTGCTCAAGGGCAGCAGACTGTCGAGAGACGGCAGTGTCTGACGAAGGCCCACTGGTTGCGCATGCCCCAACCGCCGCGCACAAGATAGTCGTATAAATTAGTCGCTTCATGAATTTCCCCTGGATTGACTGAAGGATTTTCCTTCAAAAACGCCCATGGCGCCAACCTCGTCATTGCAACCGCGTATTTCAAGCAAATTTTCTGTAAGATTCTGATTATTCTCCGGAAATTTGACCCGAATTGCGGGAAGGTATATGGCATCGCTCCTCTGGATATGAAGGTTCCTACTATGTCGTCTGTCAAAGTACGTTTTGCTCCCTCACCGACGGGCAAAATACATGTGGGCAATGTTCGTGCTGCGCTCCTCAACTGGCTGTTTGCTAGAAAAGAAGGCGGTGTATTCATGTTGCGGTCAGATGATACTGACCAGGCCCGCTCAACAAAAGAATTCGAAGGCGGCATTTTCAGGGATTTGGCGTGGCTCGGGTTGGAACATCAGGAGTTCGCTCGTCAATCCGAACGATTTGACCTATATGATCAGGCCGCACGGTGGCTGAAGGACCAAAACCTCCTTTATCCTTGTTACGAGTCTGCAGAAGAACTGGACCGAAAACGAAAACTTCAACGCGCACGAGGGTTGCCGCCTGTCTATGATCGAGCAGCCTTGGATCTGACCAGTGAGCAAAGAAGCGATTACGAATCGGAAGGGCGGCGTCCTCATTGGCGGTTCAAACTGTCTCAACTACCGGTGAGTTGGGAAGATCTCATCCGGGGATCGGTCACAGTAGACACGGCTGCTGTCTCCGATCCGGTTTTGATAAGGGAAGATGGTCAATACCTTTATACATTGCCGTCCTGTGTAGATGACGTTGATCTTGGTATCACACATGTCATCAGGGGGGAGGATCACGTCACGAATACCGCGACACAGGTCGAGCTCTTTCGCCGCTTGATTTCATTCAACGGCGACGGAGCGATGCCGTCGTTTGCCCATCATTCCTTGCTTGTCGGTGCAGACGGGCAGGGACTGTCAAAGCGGCTAGGCTCACTTTCCATTGACGCTCTTCGAGCCCAGGGCATCGAGCCACAAGCCATCACAAGTTTCCTAGCGCGCCTCGGTACATCGGATCCGGTATCGCCGCATACGGATATTGATGATCTCGTAGAAGGGTTTTCATTTTCAAAGATGGGTCGGGCCCCTGCACGGTTTGACCTCGATGAAATGAAACAGCTGAACGCCAAGATTCTACATGAAACGCCGTTTGCGAATGTAGCTGACCGACTTAAATCGATGGCGGTGAATGAGGACCTCTGGGAATCCGTCAAAGGGAATATCGAAAAACTGTCAGACGCCGCTGATTGGCTGGCAGTTGTTCACGGCGAAATCGAACCGGTAATCGGTGACAAACCCTATACGGATGAGGCAGCAGCATTTGTACCTGATGATTTGGACGAAAGCAGTTGGGCTACGCTAGTCGAGCAGCTAAAAGACAAAACAGGCCGGAAAGGCAAACAGCTTTTTATGCCGCTTCGGTTAGCGCTAACCGGCCAGGAGCACGGCCCTGATATGTCGGTGCTCTTCCGGATGATTGGCGCTGAAAAAGCGCGGGCGAGACTGCAGGGAAAGCGCGCCTAAAGCCTTGATGCCATCAAACGCTCCTCGGCTGCCGATATAACATCTTCCGCTCTTTCGACGACAACAAGATCATCACGAAGCTCTTTTGCGGCGAATCCGCGGTCGATAATGTGGTTCAACAATTCCACCAGTGGTGACCAAAAACCCTCAAGGTTGAGAAGGACAACTGGCTTTCGGTGCAAATCAAGCCTGGCCCAAGAGAGAATTTCTATAATCTCTTCGAGTGTGCCGATACCGCCCGGCATCGTGCAGATGGCATCGCATTGCTCAAACATCAGCATTTTGCGTTCGTGCATCGTATCGACGAGCTTGTGATCTACGCCGTCCAGCACACCCTCCATCTCGACCAAAAACTTAGGTATGACGCCGAAAACTTCGCCTTTATTATCGCGAACCGCACCTGCTACGGTGCCCATCAAACCAAGTTTTCCGCCGCCATAAACCAGGCGGACATTTCTCTTGGCCATGTCGCGACCTAGTTTTGCGGCTGCATCTTCGAATATCGGGCTGTCCCCTGGCCGGGAGCCGCAATAAACACATAATGAGTTGAGGTTCGTCATTAATATCCGTTTCTTTGTTCGCTGGTCATGTTGACCAGACATGCTAGAGTGTCACTCGGCCCAAGCCCGGACGGGATCGTCGGGGCGTTAAATCTGTAGACTAAAATAATTTTCAAAAAGGCTTCGGAAATGCGCGTTGTTCTCTTCTTTCTTCTCGTCGTTGCTCTTGCGGTAGTTGGCTATTTCTTTGCCCAGAAAGCAGGATGGCTTGGTGAATATGGCACCGAGCCGGATACTATAGAACAAACGAGACCAGAAAGCGAGACCGTTGGTGAAGACACCGACACAGGGCTGAAACCGCCGCGTTTCGACATCGTTCGGGTTGATCGGAGCGGCTTCGCAGTAATCGCAGGTATTGCTGCACCGGGATCCGAAATTACCGTTTTCGCGAATGGCGACATTCTTGAGACCGAAACGGTTGGTCCGGATGGCAGCTGGGCGATGAATACCGAAACACCCCTCAAAGCCGGTCCGGTTGAACTTACATTGTCAATGACGACAGAGGATGGGTTAACGGTGCAGTCAGATGAGACTATCGTTATTTATGTGCCGGAGCGTGAAGGGGATAAACCCCTCATTTTGCGGACGACGCCGGGCGGTGCCAGTGAAATCCTGCAACGACCTACCGATCCTGACATTAGCCTCGGCCCGTTGGCGCTCGAGACTATTGACTATGACGATGCGGGTAATGTGATCTTTGCCGGTCGCGCTTCCCCCGGTGCCACGGTAACAGTGTACGCCAACAGCAGTTTTATCGATCAGGCGGTCGCTGACGAAAACGGGCGCTGGTCCATATCAGCAACAATCAATCCTGGCCGATATACGCTCCAGGTCATCCAACTGGATGAATTTGGCGAGCCTGCATACGCGCTTGAGTTACCCTTTGAAAGAGCGTCTTTCAGCGATGTGCAGTTTCAGGATGGAAACGTCATCGTTCAACCGGGCAATTCGCTTTGGGTCATTTCCCGCCGCATTTACGGGCGTGGCGCTCAGTACACAATTATCTACGAAGCGAATGCGAGCCAGATCAGGGATCCTGATCTTATCTATCCAGGCCAAATATTCACTGTTCCCGAAGAAAACGAAGAAAGCCCAGACGGTGAAGCTGAATAATCAGGCGGCATTCTGAGGTGGTTTTGGTACGGGAACGGCGATCAGGTTCATCGCAATTGAAATCCTGTCATGTGTACCCTTGTGGGGGCGAACACCGTGCGTTAGCCATGACGGAAAACCGATAAGCCGGCCCGGTTTGGGCAACACTGTAATTTCGGTTCTCTCTTTATTGCCCTCAGCATCTTGTACCGTCAGATCAGGTACTGTCATCTTGTTTAGCGGAAACCGTGGATCTTGCAGGACCAGATAGCCGCTGTCATTGGTTCCACCATCATCAACATAATAAACCGCTGACCAGAATGCACCTGGATGTGCGTGGTACTGATTTGACGCACCCGGTGGTGACACATTTGCCCAGGCTTGCATGGACCAGGCGTAACGAGGCTGATCATCTTTCATGCCCGCGTCATGTGTGAACTTGTTGCACATCTCTATTGCAGTGACAGCAACGGTTTTCATTTCCTCACCACCCCAGGCGAGCAAATCGTCTTTGGAATGCCAGCCGTTGAAGTTCGACCGATTGATGCCCGGATCTTCTGATTTTTTTTTCATAATTGTTTGACGGAGACCTTCGTTCACGCTGGCGGCATCGGGGATGGTCGCATCAAGAACCAGCGTTGGAAAAAGGGTTCTTACCTGCAAGTTCTCAGGCTCACTCATACTACTTGTCCTTATTGTATTTTATTCGGCGGCCGTTCGGTGATATTCGTCATCGCTGGTGGACAAGGAGATTTTCTCGGAAGTTTGGGAGACTGTCAATTGTCCTAACGGAAGAGGCGTTTGTCCGCGCAACCGAGCCAGCGCAACCGGACTGAAATCTCTGATCTCACGATAGGCGGCAAGAATATTTCTTGGAATCTGCACAGGTGCCGCCAACAAAACTGGTGTCAGGATCAAAGTGAGCAAAGTTGAAAATGCGAGGCCGTAAACCACTGCTGAAGATAGAAGCACCCACCAGTCAGAAGTAGCGTTGCCAATACCGATTTGACCGCTAGCGAAATTCACATTGACCTCAAACACCATCGGTAGAAGACCCATGATGGTGGTTACGGTGGTCATCAATACGGGTCGAAGCCGTTGAGCCGCAGTACGTACTACAGCCTCTTCCACGGAAAGGCCCGTCTTACGCAAATGTTGATACGTATCGATCAGCACAATGTTGTTGTTCACAACAATACCGGCGAGCGCGACGATGCCCGTGCCGGTCATGATCACAGAAATATATTGTCCTGACAGCCCGATACCCAGCAGTACGCCGAATACGGACAGTACCACTGCCGATAGTGTAAGTGCGGCGTGGTAGAAGGAGTTGAACTGCAGGAGCAGGATGAGTCCTATTGTAAACATGGCTGCCGCCATGGCGCCGACAAAAAACGCTGACGCTTCATCACGTTCTTCTGTCGAGCCAACCAACGACCAGGAAACTGCTGGTCCGACTGCTTCGGCTAATTCACCGCTGTCGAGCCAGTCCTGCATAATTGCGATGGCTTTGTCCTGGCCGACGATGTGGCCGGAAACATTGGTATTGCCGTTGGCTTTGACATCGAGAACGCGGCGGCTATCGCGCCGTGTTACACGATCGATCTGCGCCTGGGGCACACGCTGGACAAAGTTGGAAATAGGTAGCGCGCCATTGGCTGTTTGAATGCGTAACTTCTCGAGGGCAGTGATTGTGCGCTCATTTTCAGGGAAGCGTATACGGACATCAATCTCCTCTTCGCTGTCGTCCGGGCGAAACTTGTCAATCAACAGGCCGTCAGTCACCAGCTGCACCACGGTCCCAATTTCGTTGACAGAAACCCCAAAGCGGCCCGCCTGCTCACGGTCGACCTGCAAGGCCAATTCAATACCGGGCAGAGGCCGGTTGTCCTCGACATCCATGAAGGTAGGCACTTCGAGCCCGTTCGTGACGGTCTTGCTGCTCTCGATAAACTCGCGGACCAGACTGGCCGCTTGAAGTCCCTTGGTTTCATCTTCAGATACTATCTCAACTTGTACATCCTTGCCGACCGGCGGACCGTTTTCCGGTTGTCCGATCTCCAGCACAACACCAGGTAACCCGAGTGTCATTTGCCGAAATTCTTCAAGGATGAGAAGGCTATGCTCCCGTTCTTCATACGGCGTAAGGTCGATATTCAACTGGGCGATCGTTTCGACAGGCGAGTTGTTGCCACGGCTGAGGGCCGGGCCAGTTTGCGTATAAATGCTCTCGATAGATTTGTGATCTTGGACTTTGCTCCTGACCTCGTTGGCAATCGCGAGTTTTTCTTGCTCGGAAATATTTCCCCGTCCCTGAATGGTAATGTAGACTTGTTCACTGTCGCCACGGATAAAGAATTCAGATTCGGGGGCCGCGCGCTCGAATGTAAGTATACAGATATTTAATACCAGAAATGCCAGCACAAGTGTTGCCAGCGGTTTTTTAAGAACCCATTGGACAAATCGCGCATATCGGCCGGTTAAGTTGTTAAGTGTCGTCGGATCAATGCTATCGATGTCGATCTTCGGCTCGCTGTCTGTCTTGCCCTTCAAGTTTAGTTTCTTCTTCAGCAGATCAGGAATGCCAAAATATGATCCGAGCAACGGCAAAAATATCAGAGCCATGAACATCGAACTGGTTAATACAAAAATCAGAGTGATCGGGAGAAGCCGCATGAACTGACCAGGAATATCCTGCCAGAAAAGGAAAGGCACAAAGGCTGCTAGTGTTGTTGCTGTTGAAGCAACGATAGGCCAAAACATGCGTTTGGCAGCACTTGAATATGCCTCTCGCCGACTTGCGCCCTCGGTCATTCGTCGGTCCGCATATTCCACAATCACGATAGCGCCATCGACCAGCATGCCAACCGAAAGCACCATGGCAAACATTGTCAGCATATTGAGCGTGTAGCCCATGAGATTTAGGAAGCCCATGCCAATAAGAAATGAAGACGGGATGGAAATTCCCACCATAATAGATGATCGCATGCCAAGTGCTGCAACGACGACGATCATCACCAACAAAATCGCCAGCATGATGGACGCGGTCAGACTACTCAGGATCGAATCTACAAAATAAGACTGGTCGCCAATAAAGTCATAACGAACCGATTGAGGCCATGTGCTGGCGGCCGCCATTTCGGCAGTTATCACTTTCACGCCCTCAGTCATTTCGATGATGTTTGCACCAGTGCGCTTGTTGACATTTATTCCTATTGCTTGCTCGCCGTTGAATTGAGCGAAGCCATCAGGGTCTTCAAACGTCCGTCTTATGTCTGCAATGTCACCAAGGGTAATCACACTCTCCCCATCGCTGCGGATTGGAACAGATTGCATTCCCTCAACACTTTTAATGAGACCCGGGACTTTGACGGCATACGCCCCATCCCGAAACCGCATCGAACCTGCGGTAATAAGGCTGTTGTTGTTGCGTATGGCCAACGCGACTTCCTGCGCATTCAATCCATAAGATTCCAAAGTGTCGGGACTAATGACAATTTCAAGCACTTCATCCCGTTTACCGACAAGATTTGCTTCCAATACGCCCGGCACAGCTTGAATGGCTTTTTGCAGCCGGTCTGCTGTTTGGTAGAGTGTTCGATCTGGCGCATCTCCCGAAAGGATCACAGAAATAATTGGGAATTGCCGCTGTGCATTGAATTCTTCAATGAGCGGCTCCAGAGCTTCTGCCGGATATTCTCCACGTGCCTTGTCGACAGCTTCGCGCACATCAATAAGCGTCTGGTCCATGTCGACAGTTACTTCAAACTGCAATGAAATCTGTGCTGCGCCCTCATAAGCAAGCGCGTTCATTTCTTCCAGACCCTCGAGGGTCTGAAGTTCAAGCTCGGTGGGTTTGATCAGCAAGCGTTCAGCATCTTCTGGTGAGATGCCTGGCAACGGTATAATAATCAGAGCCGCTGGGAACGTAACATCAGGATCGGCTTCACGGGGAATATTGATGAACGAGCTGACACCTGCGAACACCAGCACCGCCAATGCCAGCAGCGTGACCTTAGCGCGTTTAAAAGCTATATCAACAATGTGCGGCATCAAGCCCTCAGTTATCCCGTACTCAAGGTATCACCCGGTTGTGCTGTTTCTACCCGTTGACCCTGTTTAACATAGTCTTGCCCGCGAACGATGAGTTCAACAGTATCCTGCATCCCTGCTACCCAGATACCGTCCGCTTCGTCGCGCAAAATTGAAACCGGCACGAATCTTACATCTCCGATACCCGTATCAGGCGCAATATTCTCAACGACACGTACACCGAGGCTACCTGTGTCATCCCGAAGAAGCGCATTACGGGGAACGATGTGCGCTTCGGCGCCGCCTAGTTCAATTCTGGCATTGGCCGTCAACCCATCCGGCAACATTTGAGGGTTGGGCGCTTCAAGCTCAACCATAAAGGTACGCGTAGTCGGAGACGCCATCGCTGAAACCATGGTTACGTTCGCCTCCAACGTATCGCCGGTTGAGACCGTCACTTTCGCAGAGACACCATTGCGGAGTAGGATAATTTCCTTCTCTGACACTGAGCCCTCGATGATGACCGGATCGAGTTGAGAGACGGTGGCGCAGGCAGAGCCCAAGCTGAGGAGGTCTCCCACCTCAACGTGACGGGTCTGCAGAATTCCATCAAAAGGGGCGGTGATACGGGTTTTGACAAAATCCGTGCGCGCTCTGGTTAAGTTGGCTTCGCTCAAATCATAGGCCGCCTTAGCAGAAGCGACGGCGGCATCCGACTGAAATCCCTTTTGTGATAATTCAAGCGCGGCTTGGTAGTCTATCCTGGCTTTTTGGAAAGCTGCTTCAGCTTCCGCGAGCCCTGCGCCTCTGACCCCTTTTGTGATTAGACACAACGTTGTGCCTTTTATGACAAATCCACCTTCTTCGGCAGGTGTCGCCTCTACTTGGCCGGCGGTTTCAGCCCGCAGGGTTGCGATCCTCTTAGCTTTGGTGCGGCCTCTGATTTCAATGATCTGGTTTTGGATTCCGGGCTCGATAATACGGGTTACAACACGCGGTAACGGATCTTCGATACTTTCGGTCGTAACAGCCGTTTCAGCACGAAAAAGGGTACTCCCGCCAAAATATAAAATGACCAGTAACGTCATTACGAAGGCGGTTCTGACTGAACTTGGGATTTGGCTTAACATACTCACATTCCGCGAATAGACCCACTGGTCTACAGGTCCTTTGCAATAACAGTGTCATTTAGGGACTTTTCTTAAAAATAATACACCACAGAACACATGCCACAGCCCCTGTGCAGAATTGTGAGGCGACGATCAGCCAATCGCGCCGTAATAATGGCTGATCCCGTTGGTTATGTGTCTAAGTAATAACTGGCATTCTAGCAGCGGGTCGACCAGTTCGACCCTGATTTCCCGGTATGTAGGAGTGATGTTGTTTGGATAATCAGCGTCTTCCTTCAGGTTAAAATCGCTCAATTTCGGCGAATCAACCGGGAAAATATCACACAAAAGTTCATGCGCCTCATCGATATGAAGAGAAAAAATCATTTCCATCACATCGTTTTTGGTATGACCGGTCTGGGGAGCAAAACCAGGTAATCGAGCTGCCATCAAAAACAGGTGCTGGATAATAGCAATGCGCACAGCGTGCAACAGATCGAGGTCAAGCGGCGTTGAATTTTCCAGATCACGCAGATTCATATCGGTAAGTGAACGCGTCAGCGCGATACCGTCGGAACGCAATCGGGCAGCAAGCTGAAGCGCACCAAAATATCGCTTGTCTGCAGAAAGGGCGCTTGCAAGTTCAGCGCAAGGTTGTTCAAGCTCAGATTCACGGCCTGAAAGCGGACGGGTCGCCCAGAACGAACCATCGAACAGTTTCATGTAAGCGATCATCGTTTTGAGATCGCTCAACCCACGTGCTCGTGCAACGAGGGACATCAGTCGCGCAAAACGATCTGAACTCACAGCGAGACCTACAAAATAGTCGTGTTCGGATGAAAGTGCCTGGCCGATCCCGGCGGTTATGTTTGCAAGCTGACCGAGTTGCTGAAGGATGGCGTTGTGGGGAATTGCACGGATCTTCCGCAAAGATGTATCTTCATCACCACGGCGTTCGAATTGGCGGCGAGATTTTCGGGATCCTGTTGAGGGTAGCAGCGACAGGCCAAGCGCTGAGAGGGTCGCATGGTAGGCTTTGTCAGCAAATAGATCTTCCTGCCGTGCTTTTACGGTGCGATAAAAATCGAGGCTGGTGCTGATGTCTTCATAAAATAAATCGGGTTTAGCTAAAACGTCCCTCGCCGTTGCATGTGCCGAGAGGACACCACTCAAGACAGCCCTGGCGAGGGGTTGGTTGCCAAATAACACGTACCCATCGCCGCCCTGAAAACTTGACTCGTGAACCAGGCGGATATTTTGAGTCGCGAATTTCTGCCGAGACCACGGCGAGAGTGCATATAGGAACCGGTCTACTACACTCTCTTGGTGATTGCCTCGCCCCATAGATTCGCCGTGAGTATCAAAAACCACAGCCTCGAGATGGGCGAGGCCATGCTTTGCCATCAGATCGGCAAAATGACCGTGCAGGCGCTCTATCGCCAGCGAGGCTGGAATCTGCCCCATAAATCGTCCTGCATCTGAAAATCCAGCCTGTATTGCAATGCGGCCTCTTTGTTCAGCATAAGTCCGAAAGGCGGGTTGTTGAAACAGAACATCCAGGATGCGACGTGACCGGTCCAGCGCTCTGGCGGTCTCGAAAAGCGGGCAGATATCAATGCGTTGTTCAATGCCAAAGAGTTTTGCCAGGTAGATAGTTGCCAGCACGGTAACTGGATTCTCCAGTTCAGCGATCAGCAGCCTTATGGGTTGATCGGCATCGATGTGTTTTAAAATCTGCGCCATGGCGATTACGAGCCGCGCAGCGGATGCTTTTTCAATGGAAAGTGAGGCGAAGTTGACCTGTACCGGTTCAACAGCGTCAATCAGTTCCTGAACCCGATCAAGCGCTGAGCGGCCAAAAAGATCTTGATCGGTTGCGAGTTGCAAGACATGCCTGGCAGCGTTGCGTATTTGTACTGCGTTCAGCCTGAAATGAATTTCCCCGGCGCCGAGGGAGAAAGTGTGCATATTGGCTCTGAGGACCGCGAGTTGAAGGGCTGAGCCGTCGTCCGTACCAACGATTGCTTGATCCAGGAGGTCCGTCAATTGGGAAATGCGGATGAGTTTTTGTGGTTGCTCCGTCAGAAGGTCAGCGGCTTTCGCGAGCGCATCCGCCGAGAGGCTTTCACTTGAAAAGCTCCGTAACGCCGCTGCGGTGTGCTTGATTGACTGGCGGAGTAGCTGGTCAAGTGTTTCGATGGCTTCAGGCAGTGCAGGGAGACAAATTTTGTCCAATTCTTGCTTATACCATTCCAAGCGGAACAGTTTTTCTTTGAGCCGATGCCGGATAACATCCTGCCAACCAATATCGTTTCGGCCATCCATATCATAACCAACCCAGCTGGCGAGAGTGACCGGCGACGGTATGAAACTTCTCCAGCGACCTGGAAACCGGCGCCTTGCCTGTTCGAGGAGGAGCCGGTTTAACAGCGAGATAGCAAGGGTAGCGTTTGTTATCGCTTCAAGCACAGCCTGATGTTCATACTCAAGCGTTATACCTTCATCAGGACAGTGATCAATTGCCTTAAGGCTGGCTGTTGGTGGCGTATTGTTTTCAAGGGCATTATCTGAAAGCCACTGGCTTTGCTTCCGGGACAGGATGAAAGTCGGGTGCGCGGTAAAGACAACTACATCACGCCGCTGTTGCCAGTAGGCGGAGAAATCTTCGAAAAGGTCAAAGCGCCTGCTTTCGTTTTCGACAATGTTAGCTAGGTGTTGTTCTGTATCGGTTCCAGCAGTGAAGTTGAGATATCTCCGTAAATGCTCCCGTCTTGTTTCAAGAGAGCCGTCAGACAGAAATTTGATCAGTGCCGACAAGTCGGTCAGCGTCAGGTTACCGGCCTCCAGATCAACCGATAGCTCGTGCGCAACCAGACGCACGGGGTTGGACAGCGGATCTTCTCGAATAAAGGCGCGCAGTTCCATCAGGCGACGTTTTAGGTTGTCCACAAGGTCATTTGTGTCGCAGGCCAACAATCTTTCTCCCAATTGAATAAGACAGGTTGTGGGTATGCAGCTGGCGCGCGTCAAGCCTGTCAATTGGAGGATCAGGCGCTTTTTTCTGCCGGGTGTGGCAAGGATTTTTCGGCAACCCAGGCCTTAACCAGTTCGATCAGCTTTTCCTGCTTTATTGGTTTGGGCATATACCCATCCATGCCGGCAGAAAGGCATTTTGCTTCATCCTCGCGCATCGCGTGGGCTGTGACACCGATTACAGGTATGTGGACGCCGGTTGTTTTTCGGATTGCTATAATTTCTGCGGTCGCCTGAAACCCATCCATAACGGGCATCGAAACATCCATCAGTACAATATCATATTTATTCTCCCGGTATTTGTAGACTGCTTCTTGCCCGTTGCTGGCAATATCGACAATGCAACTCACGGGTTCCAACATGGACTTAAGGACCATTTGATTGACAATATTATCTTCGGCGACAAGAATCCGGCAACCCGGTGCTAGGTCAATAGTTGGTGCCGTATCTGCCGTTGCAATATCAGTTGGGGCGTTGTCCTGAAGCTGCTTTCTAGTTTGTTTCAACGTGTCAACGTTTTTGTTGTGTAAGGCACAGATAACTGTATCAAGTAGAAGCGATGAACGGGCGGGCTTCACCAGATAGCCGGCAAGGTCTAGCGAGCGTTGCAAAGACGTGTCGTCGCGCTGTCCGGCAGATGTCAGCAGGATTAATGGCAGGTCTGGATATTGCGACTCTTTTCGAATCTTCTGAGCAAGCTCGCCGCCATCCATCCCGGGCATTTGGAAATCGAGGATCGCCAGGCCAAATGGCTGATTCCCTTCCTCGGCTTTTTTGAGTGTGTCCAGTGCTTGGAACCCATCTTCCACCAGAACGGGTACGAGTGACCAATCTGTGAGTTGCTCTTTTAAAATATCGCGGTTGACCGGATTGTCATCGACCACAAGAACGCGGATCCCGCTGAGAACCGGTGTTGTCAGTCGTTTGATTTGGGGGGCTGCTTGATCAAGCGGTAGCGAGATATTGAAAAAGAAAGTTGATCCGATGCCGACCGTGCTAGTTACCGAAATAGATCCGTTCATCAGCTCGATGATCTTTTTGGAAATACTTAGTCCCAGCCCGGTGCCTTCGAACTTGCGGGAATTGGAGCCATCCACCTGTTCAAATTTGTTGAAGACTTTACTGAGTTTCTCGGTAGGGATGCCACAACCCGTATCTTTTACTGAGACGCAAAGTTCGACTGTCTCACCGCGCGGTTTGCCTGCTATGTCAATCAGGATGTGCCCACCGTCTGTAAACTTGACGGCGTTGCCAACCAAGTTGGTGATTACTTGACGCAACCGCCCGACATCGCCGATGAAGTGCTGTGGCAGGTTCGGCTGGTACCTAATCATCAGCTCCAAGTCTTTAGCCTGAACGTTCGGCGAAACCAGGCTCGCAACATCTTCAATTGCAGCTCGCAAGTCAAACTGCCCCTTGTCGATATTCATTTTGCCAGCTTCAAGTTTAGAGAAGTCCAGGATATCATTGATTATCGTTAGCAAACTATCACCGGAACGCATGATCACCTGCGCCATTTCGAGCTGGCGTTTGGTCAGACCGGATTTCAAGAGAAGTTCCGCCATACCAAGAACCCCGTTCATTGGTGTTCGGATCTCGTGACTCATATTGGCTAGGAATTCTGATTTGGCGCGGCTCGCATCCTCCGCCATTTCTTTTGACTTGCGCAAATCTCGGGATAGCTCACGTAGTTCTTCTTCACGTCTTGCGTCGCGAGTGACGTCTGCGTACAAAATTACATAGCCATCATCGGCGCGGGGATAAAATATCTCGTTAATGTGTTGTCCGGACACGTCCATCCGCACAGCGCGAAACGATTTGCGTTGGTCCAGACATTCCAATATTTTCTGGTCCGGGGCGTTATTCCGTTCATGGCCTTTTGTGTCATAGAGCCTCATGTCACAAGCAGTTGCGTAAAGTTCGCGCGCGTTGTGCCCGACTTGCCAGTTTCCGGGAGGTAAAGAGACATCCGGTTTTTCATTGACCATTTCGATATTGAGATCAGAATCGAGCACAACAAGGCTGTCACCCATCGTGTCGAGAATTTCCTGCAACAGATCCGTTTGCTTTTGTAAATCGTTAGTTCGCTCTGTGATCCGCTCTTCGAGGATCAGATTGGCGCGTTGCAATTCAGCTTGTGCCGCGTTGGCTTCGAGTCGAGCTTGGAATTCCTTGGTAATTTCTTTCGTGTAACCACGATACCCCTGAAAAACGCCGTTCTGACCAAATTTTGGAATGCCACTGGTACTGAGGATCTCATCATTTTTGGTTTTGATCAAGAAATCCATAAATGGGCGTTGTGTCTCAAGATCCTTCAGATGTTCCCGCCAATTGGCGAGCTCTTCGTCGGGGGAGGTGTCGCCGAAAAATGCACCACGTTCGCTGCCAATGATATCTTCAGACTTCTTTCCGGTCCATTTTTCGACGATATCAGAGATGTAGACATAACGGTGTTCAGCGTCAGTTTCCCATAAACAATCTGCCGCCAGCTCCGCAAAATCACGGAAACGGTCTTCGCTTTTCAAAATTTCATTTCTTTGGAAGGTTTGCCTGGTGATGTTAGTGATTACACCGCGATATCCCATGATCTCAAGCGCATCGTCATATACAGGTGAACCGGAAATATCCGCATACAGGGTTTTCCCATCTGTTGTGATGACATTACAGACCAAGTGATGAAACGAGCCTTCGTTTTTTAGGGCTTCGTGATAGGCAGCAATTGACGCCGCCGTTTCTGCGTCGTCTCCGTTCACAAGAGCGATGGGATCTTTACCGATCAGTTTATGGGACGGTGCGCCTGAAAACGCTTCAATTGCGTCTGACATGAATGTCAAGCGCATGCTTTTGTCGGTTTCCCAGACGATATCATGGGACAAGTCAACGAAATCCTGCATGGCAACAGCCAGCTTCTGGCTTTTTTCGGCGTGTTCCAGTGCCTCGCTTTTGATCCTGGTCATGACGCGAAGGACCGTCGAAAAGCAGACCATGCAGAACAGGCTCATCAGTATCATGGCGGCCCCAAACAGCTTAAACTGATATTCTTCGAACGTAAACATCACGAGGTTTGAGGGTAACAGTAACACAAGCATAACAGCGCGGGCTGTGGCCGGTGTGGCACACAGACTGATGCCGGTGATACAGGCCATTAAAGCCATCCAGCCGCCTATGATGAAAGCGCTTTCGGGCGGAATAATGTTTATGAAGTAAAGCGAGTAGGATGTCAGGATTGGCGCGAAAAACAGGGCACTGAGATTGATGAACCGCATCGATTTGTTGAGCTTCGAAATACTGAAGGACGAAACGTCTGCGGCTTGCCAATAGAGGTAGCGCCTAAGTGAGAACAACCCGACAAGAAAAAACGGCCAGGCCATCAGCATTTTGCCGAGGAACATCAAGGCAAAAACTGCAAGAAGCGATGTCGTACCCATGCATGCAAACAGCATCGGCGACATGCCCTTGAAGACCTCGACGATCTGACGTTTCTCTGAAACGGACTTTTCGGGCGACAATGATCCCAAAAATGCCGAGAATATGCCGGCTAAACGCATGAACTACCTCGCAACCACAAGGCAGCATAGGAATTACTGGTTAATCCAGTGTTTAAGGAGTGCCGAAACCCGCATTAATTAACGTTATTTTGGTTATTTAGATCAGTAAACAAATTATGAAAATGCGCAATTATTGCGCACTTGTTCTGAGGTCCTTGTACGGCGATGACCGGATTTTCAATCGATATACCTTCGGGTCACGGTGCTCAAAAACTCGCGGCAATCTTTTCTGAAACCTGAACGTTTTGGGTGAGTAAAATCTGAGCATATCCCTTGCCTTGCGCGTCATTACGCAAGCTTGCGGCACCGCCGCCGCCAAGTACGCGATCAATAAGATAATTAATCGCGTTTGGACCAGGGAGATAGTATCGCTCAACTGTACTTTCTGGCTCCATAAAATGCGCAAACGTATTTTTGAGCACATCTTCTGTCAGTGCAGCCCAAATGTACGGTAAATATTCCGGTCGGCGGGCTATAATGCCGATATTCGCCTTGTCACCTTTGTCGCCTGAGCGACCCCATGCGAGTTTGACCAACGGCACTGCGACGCTGGCGTCCGTCGGCACCGGCGGTCGTTCGGGCCGGCAGATGTTTTTGTCATCTGTGCCAGCCGAAAAATCAGTATGAGATTGAACATCGCCGTCGACGTCGATGGAAACGGCAATTTCACGTTTGGGAGTAAGAAAGGAAAACAAACGCACGACTGGTGACGGTTTTGCCCTGATGCCAGTAAAGCCGGACAGGCCAGGTGGCGTTGCAAGGCCCATACCTGCAATTTCCTTTAGGAACATGCCGGCTCCCCTGATATCAGGATGCTTTACAGCGAATTTCATAATCACTTCACGTGGACTGGCAACTGCTTCACCGAATTGACTGCCAGCGCCGATAATTTCTGTACTGATTTCGGAAAATTCCCCAATATTAAAAAAACGCGACATGATCTTTGCGCGTGTAAGAACTGCCTCAGCAAAGGCCACCGCTTTTTTTTCCGCATTGGTGCCATAAAAAGTAAGATACGTACCGGCGCGGAAACCATCTGTATAGGTCAGGCAGGTCTTGTAGCTATCGGGGGCTGGTCTGCCTTTCGCCGATGAAACGCGAACCTGATTTGGCCCGTCCTCTTCAATTGATACGGCAGAGAAATCACAGATGACATCGGGCAAGATGTAGGATTGTGGGTCACCTATTTCGTAGACTAGCTGTTCGGAGACGGTACCAATTGATACAAGTCCACCAGTGCTGTCCGGTTTTGTTACCGAAAACGATCCGTCGGATCTGATCTCGGCGACCGGATAACCTATGTTGCTGATGTTCTTCGCTTTTTCCCAGTCGGTGAAGTTACCACCGGTTGCCTGAGGGCCACATTCCAGGATGTGGCCAGCTAAAGAGCCGCTTGCAAGCAGGTCCCAGTCCTCCGTATTCCATCCAAATTCATAAATGCAAGCGCCAAGGGTTACCGCACTGTCGACACAGCGGCCGGTAATGATAATGTCAGCGCCCGCGGTGAGAGCTTTGGCGATAGGAAATGCGCCAATGTAAGCGTTGATACTGGCAATGTTTTCCACCGGCGGGAGGGGGGTGCCCGAAAACATATCCGTCACGCCGGTCGCTGCGAGCTGTTCTTTCTTGCTCACAAGATCGTCACCAGTGATTATTGCCACCTTGAGGTCCAGCCCCAATTCTTTGATCGTATTGCGAACCGCTTCGCCGCAGGATCGTGGGTTTATGCCGCCCGCGTTGGCAATCACCTTTACACCCTGCGTGTCAATCTGCCGTGCAAATGGCTTCATGACACCCGTAACAAAATCGGTCGCATAACCGAGAGCTGGATCTTTGGCCTTGGCTCTTGCCATGATCGACATAGTGATTTCGGCCAGATAGTCATAGACAAGGTAGTTGAGGCCATCAGTCCCCAACAGTTGCGGCGTTGCCATCACACTTTCACCCCAATACCCGCTCGCGCCACCAATTCTGATAGAATTTTCCAAGAGTCGTTTTCTTTCTCAAATTTATCCGCCAAAAAAAGCAGACCATCCGACTGTAGCATTACATTGATCGATCCGATATAAGCGACATTGTGTGGGTTTCGCAAATATCAAACGCAGCGGTTTCAATTCGGGGTGTATATCCCGTTAAATTGCACACCCGGCTTTGAGCTAAAACAACTTCCCTTACAGAAGATATGTTGGGGAACTTTAGACACACGTCTCCCGCGGCGATTGAAATCAAAACCGCAAACTAGGGCAAGCGAGGCAGCTACCCAAAATTAACAAATAGCGAGCCGAAGAACAAAACAGGGTTAATCGTGTTTTGCGGTCAAAATAAACGGCGGTAAGAAAACCAGCCCAGATTATCGCAAGGTATCCAGTGATTTCCACGAGGGAGGAATTCAACTGGACTTGAGCTAAGTCAAAACCGCAGCGCCGATTTCGATATTGAATGAAACAAGGAGGTATTGAGCATGACCTACAAATCAATTTTTGTCCCTGCAATATCCAAAAAAACTTTCGGTCCTACCTTGGAAGCAGCATTGATTTTTGCCCGCAAGTTTGAAAGTCATATTGTTGCTTGTCAGGTGCGTCAGCCGTTTGAAGAATACATTCAGCCGCTGCCATATCCACTCGAATTGAATTCGTTGTCGCAGGCACGAGACATCCACGAAAAAGCTATGGACGCATTGATCAGGAACCTAAGGAGCCAGTTTGAATCCATAACCCGAGATTATGATTGCGAGGAAGTTTCTCTGAACGGACAGCCGGTAACGCCGTCTTCAAGCGCATCGTGGATGCTTCGTACGGGTGATCCCTTGGATATTCTGAATCGGTACGGCCGCATGACCGATATCGTGTTCATGCAACCTACCGCCTATCCGCCACAATCCCAAGAAACTGAACTGTGTCGGCAAGCGGTAACGGAAATTGGTCGCCCCATTTGCCTGATTCCCGAGATCGGCTTGAAAGAATTTCCGGCGAAAGCAGTGATCGGCTGGAATGGGTCTTTAGAGGCGACGCGCGCGCTTGCCAGTTCCCTTCCGTTGTTGAAGAAAGTAAATAGCGTCACCCTGCTTGTGGCAGGTGAGTTGCCGCCAAATTCTCCTGACACGGAATCGGTTGCGAGATATCTGAAGTTTCATGGTGTCGAAGCGGATGTTGAGACGATTGAAAGATCAAAATCCTCAATTGCGATACAGATCGCCGAGCGCTTAGATGATGGCGACGGAAATATTTTCGTCATGGGTGGCTACTCGCACAGCCGGGTGCGCGAGCGCGTGTTTGGTGGCGTGACACACGAATTGATACGCGCGCCGACATCGCCCATTTTTATCGCTCATTAATACGAATGATTGATGGAGACCGGTCTATGGCGGGTGCGATACAATGATGGTGATCAGGTTTGTTATCTCTGTGCTGGCAATTGCGATGATCGTGATGGGCTTCATCGCGATGATCAGTCCGGTGCCTCTCGGCATATTTGTCATTTTTCTGGGACTGATCATTCTTACATTGGCCAATCCACATGCGAGACCATTTCTAAAATGGATTCGCGAACGCTGGCCGTGGTTGAGTAAACGCTTGACCGAGGCGCAGGAAAACACTCCGCCAGCTTTATCCGATCCGTTGAAAGAAACCGAACCAGATCAGTGGCGGTAAATATCCATATTAGTTTTTGCTGATACTAAGCATGTCAGGTACGAGGAGAAATTAGGTGAGAAACGAAAAATACAAACAAAAGTTGTTGAATAGATTAAAAGAGCTTGATGGTCGGTTGCTCGATATTGAGCATGAGCTGGACGCACCGGCGAGCAAAGACTCCGAGGAACGTGCTGTCGAGCGAGAAGATGACGAAGTGCTGGAGGCGCTGGGGAACAAGGGGCTCGCGGAAGTTAAGCAAATTCGCGCAGCACTCGTTCGGATGAACGAGGATACATATGGCGTCTGCGTAAATTGTAATGGTGAGATATCTGACGAACGTCTTACCGTGCTGCCGCATACAACGCTATGCCGCAAATGTGCCCCGGTATAGCCGGTAGGTCGCGATGGAATTTGATTTATATCACGACAACGGGACCCGGCAGCGTCCACGGTTGTCATCATGAACCCGAAATGGCTTAAATATCTTGATGTCAACGCACCACGGTACACAAGTTTTCCGTCGGCGCTTTTTTTTGACGAGCGTGTCGGCGCCGATGTTTACGAGAGCGCCTTGTCTCGTGTTTCAATGTATGAGCCGCTTTCGTTATATATTCACATTCCCTTTTGCCGACAGCTTTGCTGGTATTGTGGCTGCAATATGGTCGTCGAAAATCAGTATGAACGAGCCGTTCGGTACGTCGATTTATTGATCAGAGAGATAGAAATGGTAGCCGATACTCTCGGCGGTTGCGGCGAGGTCGTCAGTATCCACCTGGGTGGCGGAACACCGAATTATCTCAATATTGAAGACCTTGGCAGGATTTTCGACAGCATCGAACTCAATCTCGGACTGACAGACAAGGCAAATATCGCGATAGAGATCGATCCGCGCCTGTGTGAGACAGGCTTGATCAAAATGCTCACGAAGATCGGCATCAACAGATTGAGCATAGGCGTGCAGGATTTTGATAGTTCCGTCCAGGAAGCGATCAATCGTGAGCAACCCTACGAATTGGTTGAAGCCTGCGTCACGGAAATGCGGGAAAATGCGCAAGCTGATATCAGCTTTGATCTGCTGTACGGTCTCCCGCGCCAAAGTACGGAAGGGTTTGTCGATACTCTGGAGAAAGCCGTATCCCTGTCTCCTGACCGGATTTCACTTTTTGGTTACGCGCATCTGCCATCGAAGCTGAAGCATCAGCGCGTTATCGATGAGACACAGCTGCCCGGCAAATTGCCACGCTATCAATTGGCAGAAATGGCTGGCAGGTATCTGGTAGATGAAGGCTACGTGTGTGTCGGGTTCGATCATTTTGCGAAACCGTCGAACTCTCTCGCGGTTGCGGTGCACGCGGGCACTCTGAAGAGAAACTTTCAGGGCTTCACGGATGATATTGCCAATGCAACTATCGGTCTCGGTGTTTCGTCCGTTAGCTTGGTAAGAGGGGTGTACGCCCAGAACATCAAACGGTCTGATGAATATGCGTCCCGGGTGTCGAAGGGAAAATTGCCGACTGCAAAAGGTTGGATCAAGACGATGGAGGACGAATTCTGGGCGAAAGTTATTTCGGATTTGTTGTGTTATGGCAAAACTGACTTGCATGAGCATGCTCATATTTCCGGCGGCTCGCTGAGCGATTTGATGGCTGTGTCTAGAAAACGAATCATCTCCCTTGAAAAAGACGGCCTCGCTGAATGGCGAGACGGTATTGTGATCATTCCAGATCAGGCAAAACACTTCTCAAGGGTAGTAGCGGCCGCCTTTGATCCCTATATAAATCGTGGGAATTTTTCCCTGTCACAAGCTGTATAAACCACCAGCCCCTGAAACTGGCCTTGCTTCACTGACCAACAGGTTTAGGCTGTGGATATGTCGGAAGCACACGATTGCGCATTTCAAAGGGCTAACGCGAGTTTCTGTGCGCTTTGCAAAGTGCGCGAGCAGTCGATTTGTGCGGAGCTCGATCTAGGGGAAATGGAAGACCTCGCCAAGACAATGGCGCACCGACCCGTAAAGGAGGGCAAGGCTCTGATCGCTGAAGGTGAAGAGAATGACAGCTTGTATATTGTAGTAGACGGCAGTTTTCGATTGGTGCGCCATCTGGTCGACGGGCGTCGCCAGATTGTTGGATTTCTCTTCCGCGGTGATTATCTGGGAATGCAGCCAACCGAGTCGAGTTTTCATACGGCCGAAGCGCTGGAGCCGGGCCTGGTATGTCGGTTTCCGCATTCGCTTCTTGATGAGCTGAGCGTCCGGCACCCAGGCATAAAAAACCGGCTGCTGGCTCGAGGCCAGACCGAAATGCACAAAGCTGAAGAACATATCGTGCTGCTCGGCAAAAAAACCGCCGAAGAGCGTGTTATGAGTTTCCTCGAATCGCTGCGCGACAAGAACGAGGCAGATGACGATACAATATTCCTGTCGATGTCCAGGCAAGACGTGGCTGACTACCTTGGCTTAAGATTGGAAACATTGAGCCGGACGCTTGCGGTACTTAAAAAAAGAGGTGATCTCCAGGAAGTCTCAGGCCGACGTATAACTTTTAATGGTTCGGCTTCAGACTGACGAAGAGTTCTTTAGTTCAGGAAAAACTTCACGGTAGGCGTGCCATGTAGCGTGTCCGAGCAGAGGAAACACAATAATCAGTCCGACGAACCCTGTGATGATGCCGAGGCCAACAAGAATCACGATGAGCCAGGCCCAGTGCATCATAATACCCGGTTCCCGCTTCACTACCTGAACACTACGTTTCACAGCTTCGAGCGCGTGCATTTTCTTATCCAGGAGCATGGGAATAGAAAAGGCGGTCATGGCAAACAGAGCGAGCGCTATTCCGGCACCAATAATTGTGCCAAATATAAGCAATAACAGTCCGTCTGGCGTTTCAAGTATAAATTTTGTAAACTGGGATAGCGGCATATAAGATGTATTTGCAAATAATGCATACAGTATCGCCGTAATTCTGGCCCACACGAGCAGACCAAACATTATCAGGAAACCGATATAAGCAATGTGGATCGGTGACTTTGTTGTTACAAAGATGATATCGAAGATCGAGAAATCCAGTCCGGTCTCATACCGCCGGCTCATCTCGTAGAGACCAACAGCCATCATTGGACCAACCAGCGCAAATGTGCCTGCTGCAGCTGGGATCATTGCGGAAAGCCCGATATTCCATAAGCCAAAGCTGATGGTCAAACCAATGGCGACAAAAGCCGCACCATAAGAAAGGCTGAGCGCTGGCGTACGCCAGAGATCGGCCCAGCCTTTTGACAGCCAGCGCCACGGGGCTTCGGTTGAAAGCTCAGTTTTACGTTCGTCGACCATCAGTTGGGGATTCGCGTCCTCCATTGTTCAACTCCGAGCTTTCGCTAACGATACATCAACCCTGAAGCAGCAAATTGACCTCGATCAAGTCCGGGTACAACGCCCAGATATTCGCCATGATCGGTAACCGTAAGAAAATCCAATGTTGGGTCGGCGAGCTGAATATCACACCACCATGCCGCTATCGGGCGCAAGTGGGTTTCCACATCCTGCAGTTCTCTGCACTCCGTTTGCTAAATCAAGTAGTTGGGTAAGGCACAGGCCAACCGGGCGTATATTGGTGTAATCAAGCCGATGGCAACCCTTCCGTTCACGTGTGAGCAAGCGATGTACTGACAGAACGTGATTCAACCCAGGCATCCAAACAATCTGACTCAGGTATCTCGATCCTCTCGGATTCTTTCAAGCTTACTTTTGTATTCTTGCGTTTTTGCAAGGTCATCTTTTATCGCATAAATCTGCATCAACGCGTCAATTACTTCAATATCATTTGCATTCCATTTCTCGCACTGCTGAAAATATGGCAGTGCAAGGTCTGCTAATTGCAAAATCTGTTTTTGCCTTTGTGCCTGTCTAGCTAATCCGCCACTACTAAAATCATTATCTATTTGGTTGCGTATAATCTCCATTTTATTGAAATATAGCCTCCCGATACTGTAAGTTATTCTGTATACTTCATTGTGGTTATAACTGAGTGCATTTTCAAAATGATAAATGGCCAAATTAAAAAGCTTTTCACTTTTTAGCTGATTACCAGCCTGACTCTCCACTGCCATTTGGGTTTCATAAAGCCGACCAAGATCGTCATGGAGATACGGATTGTGGGGGTCATTTTTGAGCGCTGCCTTTACTTTTGTGATCAAGGCATCCAGTTCCTCAATTGACTCAGGTATGACAACAGGTTCACTGCCAATGTTTTGTGCAGCTACTGAACTAGCGATTAGATTCAAAGCCAACATCGCGATTGCAAGTAATTTTCCAGAAATGTCAATTCTGAGTGTGCCACCCAAAAAAAGCATGTTTTTCTCCTGAATTGTCATATTCCAGCTCCGATCACCAACTCACGAGATTTTGGCTCATCAATTGGTCATAATCTAATCTGCAGCACGGTTGTGATGCAAGCGCTTTGGTACGATGGTTTACGTTTGATCCTTTCTCGGTTGAGTAAAATAGTTGGCCCACGTCCGTAGTAGACACCAGAACTCCAGTTAAAAGAGCAATCTTTCGAACAAGCTCAAATTTGATGCATGAACCCGATGATTGCCATCAGAACAATGGCTCCCCAATAGGCTCTATTAGGAGGGTGGCGGGGTACCCCTCACCATCGCCAATGCCGCCATGCTCGATAGCGGTAAAAGGTCGAATATTTCTCGTCACGACGCGACGAGCCATAATCCCTCTGGTTTGGCTGGACCGCCTGAAAAGTAATGGAAACTCGCTTTCATGGGAGGATAGTCTCGTACGAGTGCTGTTTCCTTATTTCGCTGGCTTTGGTCCGCCCGCCAAATTCTCACGCTGAATCGTTGGCGCCGACTCAATAGAATGAAGATGATTTGAAAGGTCGAAAAAAGATTGGCGGTTTCATATTACAGCGCTTCTTTGTCAGAGTTCGCGGAGCACTCGCGGATGGAAATCCTCGGTGAACTTACGCGCAACCATCGTCACGATCTTGAGCATCAGCAACGGGACGCTTGGCTCACCCAGATCGATGTCCTGAAAATTCATCTGGCCGGGTTTGCGAATGGGTATGTCCATTTCGAGTTCATCATTCCAAGGATGGGAAAGCGTGCAGATTGTGTGGTTCTGCTTGATGGGATCGTATTTGTTCTAGAGTTCAAAGTTAACTCGGCCAGCTTTGATAGAAATGCAATCGATCAGACGCACGATTACGCGCTCGATCTCAAGAATTTTCACCGTGGAAGCCACAATGCGGCCATCGTACCAATGCTTATCGCGACAGAATCCACCGTCGGTGTTACCAACGTCACTTACGCTGCAGACAAAGTAGCGTCGCCACTAATGACTGGATCAACAGGCATTCGCGCCGCCATCCAAAGTGTTCTTGCAGTCACAAATGGCGCAATCCTCGATCCAGAACAATGGGCCGCTAGTGGTTACCAACCGACGCCAACGATCATCGAAGCGGCCCAGGCACTCTATCAAAACCACGCCGTTCAGGACATCGCCCGATCCGATGCGGGAGCCAAGAACCTGCAGGCTACAGATGCATGTATAGCTGAGATCATCGAGCGATCGAAAACCGAAGGACGAAAGTCTATCTGTTTTATTACCGGCGTTCCAGGTGCCGGCAAGACGCTTGCAGGGCTCAATATTGCCGCCACGCGCTGATCCGAGCATGCAGATGAGCATGCGGTGTTTCTCTCTGGGAATGGTCCACTAGTCGACGTGCTTCGTGAAGCTCTGGCACGCGATCAGGCCAGACGCGAAGGCATCAAGAAATCCGATGCGCTGCGAAAAGTGCGCACCTTCGTTCAGAATATTCATCACTTTCGAGACGAATACCTGCAGGACCTAAAGGCGCCGATCGAAAAAGTAGTCGTGTTTGACGAAGCGCAGCGCGCTTGGACTAAGGAACAAGCGTCAAAATTTATGCTGTCGAAGCGCGGTCATGCTGGGTTTTCGCAGTCAGAGCCGGAGTTCTTAGTCAGCGTAATGCATCGCCATACCGACTGGTGCACAATTATTTGCCTCATAGGTGGCGGGCAAGAGATCAACACCGGCGAGGCGGGCCTTCTCGAATGGTTGACCGCGCTGCAGGATCGGTTTCATGATTGGGACGTGCACGCCTCCGCTCTCCTGGATGACCGGCATTACACGGTCGCCCCTGCGGCGGTTAGGTTACTGCAAGCAGAACGCGTGGCCAAGCACCCTGACCTGCATCTATCAGTTTCCATGCGGTCATTCCGAGCGGAGCGTTTATCTGCTTTCGTTGGCGCCTTGCTCGATGGCGAAGCAGAAGACGCCAAAAACCTCCTTACAGGGGCCAAATATCCAATCTGGGTGACACGCAATCTTGGGGCTGCGCGCGGCTGGCTTCGGATGGTTTCCCGCGGCAGCGAACGGTTTGGCCTCGTTGCCCCTTCTGGCGCCCAACGGCTTCGTCCAGAGGGCATTCATATTAAATCTACAATTGATCCGAAAAGTTGGTTCTTGAACGACAAGGCTGACATTCGATCCTCTTACTATTTAGAAGATGTCGCCACCGAGTTTGACATCCAGGGTCTTGAGCTCGATTGGGTGGGAGTGTGCTGGGATGCAGACTTGAGATTTGGCCCATCCGGATGGGAATCCCATGCCTTTCGCGGAACTAAATGGCAGAACGTCAGAAAGGAAGAACGAAAACTGTATCTGAGAAATGCCTATCGGGTTCTCCTCACGCGAGCGCGCCAGGGCATGGTTTTGTTCGTCCCCGAAGGCGATGATGCAGACCCAACGAGGCCGAGGGCCTTTTATGATGACACATATGAGTTTCTAATGAGCTGCGGGCTTTCCAGCACAGATCCTGGTGCAATGCGCGGTTAATGGGACCCGCTCGAACCAATTCTTCCTGGGGGTGGCGGGGTACCCCGTTCCGGGCGCACAGCCGGCATGGTCGGAAGATCGAGTCTGTGATCGCATTTTGACGCTGCAAGGGCTGATCTGTCCGACGCCAAGTCGGCGCAACGGTACCAAACACACGCTTAGAGCAGGAAATTCAGCATTGTACAGTACCCAGAGGAGTCCTAAACAACACATGCCTTTGATCAACGGCGCTGGAGCATGTTGCAACCGGGCTTTGAATGATCGCCTGTGGTAGCCCAATAAGCGTTAACACAAATAAGTGGACATTAGAATGCATTGTGGGAACAAACGTGGGAACGAATACCGCGCCAGCCTAAATAGTTGTTTGATTTCAATGAGATAAAGAAAGGCGCTGGCGGAGACGAAGGGATTCGAACCCTCGAGACGGTTTAAGCCGCCTACTCCCTTAGCAGGGGAGCGCCTTCGACCACTCGGCCACGTCTCCACCGCGGAAACTGACAGAATTTAACAGATATGCAAGTGAGAAGATCGATCCTGGGCGTAATTTTTAAGGAGAAAAACCGACTGGCTTCAGCGGTTCCAACAGTCGTGTTCGCCGTCTTTGAATTCAGCGAGCTGCCGGCTGTTAAGGTCATCTGCTTCCAAAAACGTTGTATCCTCGCCAAGATCGCAACCGGCGATCAGCTCAGGCTCGGCAAATTCACTGATGACCGCCGGGAGCTGGATTTCGGCAATCGGCGGAAGGAGGGTCTCCGTATCGGGAGGAAGTGGAGCAAGTTTGTCATCGCGCAACTGCTCGGACATCAATTGATCAGTGGATGGCAGGGTGGCGCCTGGAGTCGCGATCATCGGCGCGGCTGGTGCCATCATGAGGGGCAGCGCTGCGCTCGTTGACACGGCGGTATCCTCAAGCTGGTCAAGCATCAACTGGTCAGAAGAGGTAACTGAGTTGAGAATTTTGTTTGGGCGCAGCATGTCCGCTGATGTCATCTGGGCTGTGGCTGCGAATGCGATCGGTTCCGCTTTCGGTGGCGAAGTCTGCGCCATATTCAGTGCTGCTGCACGGCTCAGAACCGGCGTCGGCGGTTGAATACCGATTGCGGAAATAGTACCGCCGCCGCGGACGAGATCGCGCGCGAGTTGACCTGGGATTGGCTGACGCTCTATCTGGGCGCGATAAATCTGGGTATTTTCCAGGACCCGCTGAACGTAGTTGCGGGTTTCGCTGAACGGGATCAGCTCGACCCAGTCAACCGGGTCTACATCAGGATTGCGGGGGTCGCCGTAAGTGTCGATCCACTGGTCAACACGGGTGGCACCGGCATTATAGGCAACGAGAGTCATGATGTAGGAGCCCTCAAACCGCGCCAGCATGTGTTTCAAATGCGCCGACCCGATAATCATGTTGTAGGAAGGATCATCGAGCAGGCGTGACAATCGATAGGGTAGGCCCTCCTTGCGGGCCGTGATCTTCGCGGTCGATGGAAGAAGCTGCATAATGCCACGGGCACGGGCTGACGAATAGGCTCTCGGGTTAAACTCGCTTTCCTGCCGCGACAGGCCGAGGATCAGGGCATGCTCTGCGAGCGCGCGCGCTTCCTCCGGCACTTGTACAAGCGGGTAGGAAACACTCGGCGCATCGGCATTCTGTTTAACCGCGACCTTGCCTGCCCGAACGGACAGGAAGATCATGCCTTCGTCGATCATTAACTGTTCGTAGGCGGCATATTCACCTGGCGTTTGTAGTTGATCGTCAAGCGCCCTGGCAAAGAATATGAACTCTTTTTCGCGGTCGAGTTCTGCCAGAACCCTCATCGCGTATACGAGAGGCCGGGCATTGAAGATCGTTTCCGCGTCTGTGGAAACCTCAGTGGAAGCAGGGAATTGCGGCGGCGTTGCGCGGTCCTGTACTTTCTCGAAGGCGAGCTGGCCGTAATATGTCAGCGGATATTCAGCGGCCACCAGAAAGTGCTGATCCGCACGCGTTTGATCACCTGCCGTTTCAAATGTCCGACCCAGCCAGTATTGTGCGCGAGCTGTACTGATTGGTGCGGTCACGCCCGCATTCAGATAGGCAAAATGTGGTCTTGCCCGTTCCGGATCATTAAGGAAGCGAAGGGCAATCCAGCCCGCTTCAAACTCAGCCTGGGCGAAGGCCTCCCCGTCTATTAGCCCAGTATACGCGACCATCGCGTAGGCATCTTCATAAAATCCGTTTTTTAGGGCCCAGCGCGCCAAAACCCGTTTTTCCGTCCACCAGCGTTCGATGTTTCGCAGTTGCTGTTCCCCCAACGGCGCTTGACGGGCGTAACTAATCGCCGATAGTTCCTCATTGCCGCGGCGGTAATAGCGTGTTGCGGCATGCAGGACACCGGAATCGGATCTCTCTTTCTTTGACAACCGGTTTAGCAGCGCGACCGCATCGGCGTCCCGTCGTAACAGGGCGATCCGGGCTGCCGCCATCCGCTGGGTGCTGCCGCTCAGGTATGGCAGAAGACGTTTGGTGTTTGTTGCTTGAACTTCGAACAATTGCCGGTCGGCTTTCGCCGCATGGTCTTTGGAGGTGAGATAAGCGTCATATTGTCGCAGAATTTGCTTTTCCCTGGTCGAACTCCAGTTGTGCTCAACCCAGGCAGATTGCAAATATTCTGCACCAGCGCCGGGTTGACCTTCGGCAAACAAAGCCTGCGCTAATCGCAGTTTGCCAGTTCCTGTCGCAGGTTGACGGTTTTCAAAGAAAAGAAGCACGGCACTCGGCGCTACCTTCTCGGGGATGCTCTTTTCTGCCAGTTGCTGGATGTAGTTGCTGCTGGGCCAGTCGGTGTGGGCGTCGAGGAATACGCCGGCTTCGCGGTAGTCGAGGTCTGGTGGATCCTCACGAAAATAAGACCAGTCGGCGATGCTGCGCGCAACAGGATCGGTAAGGCTTTTTCTGTGAAGGGCAGCGAGGGACCACTTTTTGCGGGAAACAGCCTCGAAGAACTGATCGAGTGTAACGTAATCGGCTTGCGAAAGGTAAACCGGCTCCGGGGCCTGAGGTTTGATGCGCGGCATGGGTGCGGCCGAAGCAGTGCTCGCGATCGCCTGTAGAGCGATAGACAATAAGCAAGTGAGCGCCGCCAGCACAAAATCAGAACCAGATTTGCCGTTTTTTACCCCAAACTTCATAACCACAACGTGTTTATCTCTCAAAAACTTGTCCTCGGCGCATCGAGGCATGATAAACATAGAGTCAAACACAAAAAGGGTCTTTGGAGAACAAGATTCTGTCATTGTGGTTAAACGATTGAACAACAACTGCTCAACCTGCTTGAAGGCTGTGGGCAAGCATTGATATCGACTGGCGAAGAGAATTGAGAATGAAAAAAGAACTGGCTCGAGATTTCAGAGGGTCGATTACAGCCCTGATCTCACCGTTTGATGGTGATGACGTTGACGAAGATGCGTTCGCCAAGCTGATCCATCGACAGATAGACGCTGGGACTCATGGACTTGTGCCCATGGGCACTACTGGCGAGTCTCCAACGCTGAGCCTGAACGAACATTGTCGTGTCGTTCAGCTCTGTGTTGATGTTGCCTCCGGCCGGGTTCCTGTCATTGCGGGAGCCGGGTCGAATTCGACTAGAGAAGCGACCCAATTGGCTCGGGCCGCTGAAGAGGCCGGGGCCAATGCGCTGCTGGCGGTCACCGGTTATTACAACAAGCCGTCTCAAAAAGGGATTTATACTCACTTCAAGGCGATCCACGATGAGGTCTCACTGCCTCTTATCATCTACAACGTGCCTGCGCGAACAGCGTCTGATGTTTCAGTTGAAACTCTGAGTAAGCTCAGTCGCCTCGACAGGGTGATCGGAGTCAAAGACGCAACGGGTGATCTTGCCCGTGTGGCAAGACAACGCTTAGTGTGCGGTGCAGATTTCATTCAACTCTCCGGCGAAGATATAACCGCTGTTGGATTCAATGCCATGGGCGGACAAGGATGCATTTCAGTAACAGCCAATGTAGCGCCAGCCTTATGCGCAGAAATGCAAAATGCCTGTCTGGCAGGGGAGTGGGAGCGCGCGTTAGCGTTGCAAAACCGGTTGGTCCCTCTTCATGATGCGCTCTTTTCAGACACAAGTCCTGCGCCGACCAAATATGCGCTGTCCAGATTGGGGCTTTGCGCGCCAGATCTGCGCTTGCCGTTGGTCGGCCCGTCGGAAACGGCCCGTCACAAGGTGGATGCGGCGCTGGAAGCACTCGGATTGGTTTAAACAAGAATTATGGCCACAAAAAATGATGCGGGTTCTAAGACAATTGCTGACAACAGGAAAGCCCGCCACGAATTCAGTATCGAAGAAGAGTTTGAAGCAGGGCTGGTGTTAACGGGGACCGAGGTAAAGGCCCTGCGTGCTGGAAAGGCCAATATCGCGGAGAGCTACGCGGCACCTGAGGCGGGACCCGCCGGCGTTGAATTATGGCTGATTAATTCCAATATACCAGAATACAAACAGGGCAATCGGGAAAACCACGCACCCAAACGGTCCCGAAAACTCTTGCTTCACAAGCGTGAGGTCGACCGATTGATTGGTGCCGTCGAGCGGAAAGGGTACACTATTGTTCCCTTGCGTCTTTACTTCAACGAGCGGGGCATCGCCAAACTGCGAGTCGGGCTTGGAAAGGGTAAAGCCCTGCATGACAAGCGCGCCACTGCAAAAACGCGCGATTGGAATCGTCAGAAACAACGCTTGATGCGGGATCATGGATAAATATGGCGGGATCGCGCGAAGAATGCTTGGACAGGAATTCACAACGATCGCCGCGAGGTATGAAGGGTAGGACGATTGTTTTTCACAACTGGTCTCACCCCGCCTGCCATATTTCCCCCTGGAATAGTCTGTAAGATATAGGAAGGCAGCCAGCATTTTGCTGTGCTCCGTGTTAAATAAGTGGACCTCGGTCTAAATTTCAAAACGCGATCGAGAAATTAACCCAGGATCGATTTCGCCTGGCGAAAAACATCTTCAAACATCTCTTCGGTGAGCCGTCTGGTATTAGTGTTGTATCGGGAGCAATGATAGCTGTCTAGCAATGTGATGGTTCTACCGTCTACGTCTATTTTGTGTGGCGCATTATGGACAAATGTGTGCGCTGATCTAATTAACTCGAGGGTACTTAGTGTGTTGTCATGCGCGATACGTCCAAGGCAAAGAATAACTTTCAAATTGGGAAGGGAAGCAATTCGGGCGCCGAGAAACGGGCGACAATTCTTCATTTCAGAGCCAATTGGTTTGTTTTGCGGAGGCACACACCGCACCGCGTTGGTAATCATGGTGCGGGACAATTGTAAACCGTCGTCAGGCTGAGCTTTGTATTCGCCTTTGGCAAAACCGAATTTCAATAACGTCGTGTACAGGAGATCTCCGGCCCAGTCGCCGGTAAAAGGCCGACCCGTCTTGTTTGCCCCTTGCAATCCCGGTGCAAGACCCACGATCAAAAACTCAATATCATCATCCTTACCGGGCGCCGCGAAGGACGGTACAGCGCCGTTGAACCAGTCAGGATATTTGGCTTGATTGTCTTTTCTGAATGCTACAAGCCTCGGGCAAAGCGAGCAATCTGCAGCAGGTTCGGATGGATTCTTTGGGCCGGACATAACTATCGGGGATTAGTGATTATGTTCATCGGTAGCCATATCATCGTCATCGAACTCGACATCCTTTTTTTGTGGAGCGCCTTTCCGACCAATGGAATTTTGTAGATCGGCAAGATCTATAAAATGATCCGCTTGGCGACGAATATCATCACCAGCCATTGGCGGCGATGATTTAACTGTCGAAACCAGTGTCACTTTGACACCCTTACTTTGCACCGCTTCGATCGCACGGCGAAAGTCTCCGTTGCCGGTAAAAATGACAGCTGCATCAATCTTATCTGACAACTGCATCAAATCGACAACCAGCTCAATATCGATTGATCCCTTGAAACGCTTTTTGCCCTGGCTATCTGTAAATTCGCGGGCAATTTTGGTCACCATTGTGTAACCGTTATAATCCAGCCAGTCGACAAGCGGCCTCAAAGGAGAATAGTCCTCATCACGGTCTTCCTGCATTGCCGTATAATAGTATGCTCTGATCAAGCGGCATTCACGTTGAGTCTTGGTCAGTAGGGTCTTGTAATCAATATCGAAACCGAGATTACGTGCTGTTTTATATAAATTGGCCCCGTCGATAAAAATTGCACACCTGTCGTCTTCATCAAGACCTAGCCAGCCGGTCATTATTGTCTCCAATATAATTTGCTTAAAATATTTCGATTGAGCCTTAAGCGGTGTAACCTAATAACACCGCAATAAGAAATCAAATACTGAAGTATGATATTGATTGCTCTTGGCTCCAACTTGCCGTTCTTAAATTTATTTTCAGCGGAAATACTTTGTAACGCCATGTCCGCGGTCGCTAGGTTGGGCCAAGTTGTTACAGTTTCTTCGTTGTATGAGAGTGAAGCATGGCCCGATCCAACCGTTCCGCGATATACAAACGCTGCAATGTGCCTCAAAGAGTCGCCATTGTCCCCCGAACAATTATTGAATGGGCTTCATGTCATCGAAACAGCTTATGGACGCCTGAGAACTGACGCTGAAAAAGGTGTGAAACGCTATGCCTCCCGGACGCTTGATCTCGACCTGCTTTCATACCACGACCTCACGATATGTCATAATGGGTCAGCCGGCTTGCGGCTGCCACACCCAGCGATTGAAGATCGTGATTTTGTGCTTCTGCCACTCCTTGAAATAGTGCCGCACTGGCGTCATTCCGGCACAAAAAAAACACCAGCAGAGATGCTCGCCAGTCTACAGGGCAAGGGCGCGAAACTTACGGCTCAACGCCGGCGATCGCTGGAAATTAAATAACGGAAAGGTTTCTTGCATTCGCTGGCGCAGCCCGCTAATAAGCGTTTCTTTCCAATATCCAAGGAGTATCATATGGCGCGCGTGACTGTTGAGGATTGCGTAGACAAGGTTGAGAACCGGTTTAATCTCGTGTTGCTCGCTGCACACAGGGCTAGAACGATCTCTTCCGGTGCCCCTCTTAACGTTGAACGCGACAATGACAAAAATCCTGTCGTTGCGCTGAGAGAGATTGCTGACGCCGCAATCGAAGTGCCTGCGATCGAAGACGATTTAATCACATCAATGCAGAAACAGCTTGATGTTGATGAGCCTGAAGAAGCAGAAGGTGCCGCGGCGGAAAAAGCTGATTTGCCAGAGCACGATCAAGTTAGTGAAGAGGACCTGTTACGTGCCCTGCAAAATTCAGGTATGTCACCGGTGCAACCTTTAAACAGATCCTGATATCCCGGTCTTGAAAGTCTTAGAGCCAGGGCAGGTGTCACCTTTGCCACGGGCAGTATGAGATGAGCACAGACGATACCGGGACAACAGCTGCAAAAAACGGGACGGTGCCGGTTTCGGGTGTCCCGGATACGCAGACTACTCACAATGCGAGCTCTGATCCCGTGGCCAAAAAGCCATCTGTCAAAACTTCAAATACGAGAAAAAAAACTCAAAATACCGCTTCGGCCAAAAAAGGCAGCTCTGGGCGCAAAGCAAAAGGGCTTGATAAAGACCGATCGCAGCAGAGCGTGGACCAGCGCAATTCACATCCGATCGGCTTTATCCGGCAGTTTGAATTGGTCGAGCGTGTAAAAGCCTATGATCCTCATTGCGATGAGGATTTGATCAATCGGGCGTATGTGTTTTCAATGAAGGCGCATGGTGAGCAAACCCGAAAAAGCGGTGACCCATATTTCACACACCCGATCTCGGTCGCGGCTATCCTGACAGAACTAAAAGCGGACCCTGAGACCATCATAACCGCGCTCCTGCATGACACGGTCGAAGACACAGATGCAACAATAGAAGAAATCGATAAACTTTTCGGATCAAAAGTTGCCGCCCTTGTCGACGGTGTGACGAAGCTCTCAAAATATGAGATGCAATCTGAAGCCAGCAAAGAGGCTGAAAACTTTCGCAAGTTCGTTCTGGCGATGTCGAAGGATGTCCGGGTTTTGCTCGTCAAGCTCGCTGACCGATTGCATAACATGCGTACACTGCATTATATTCCGAAGCGGGAGAAACGTCATCGTATAGCATTGGAGACAATGCAGATTTATGTTCCGCTTGCGGGCCGTATCGGCGTACAGAAATTTCGCGAAGAGCTGGAAGACCTTTCATTCAAGTATATGAATCAGGAAGGCTATCAGACCATCAAGCGCAACCTTGAAAAACTTGGCAAGGAAACAGTTCGCTCGGTTGTCCTTCTTGGCCAAACCTTGCGCCAAAAGCTTGTGGACCAGAACATAAACGCCGAAGTGCACAGCCGTGAGAAACGGCCCTTTTCAATTTGGCGGAAGATGCAACGTAAAGGGCATGCGTTTGAGGAACTGGCAGATATTTATGCCTTTCGGATAATCGTGAATACAGTCGAAGAGTGCTATCATGCATTGGGAATTATTCATCATAGCTTTCCGATGATTCCGGGTGAGTTCGACGACTATATCTCCACGCCCAAACCAAATAACTATCGGTCGATCCATACGGCTGTGTTAGCGCCCATCGACAAAACAGGTATACGCCAACGCGTCGAAATTCAAATCCGAACTAAGGAAATGCACGAGACGGCTGAGCGGGGAATTGCTGCACATTGGCGCTATAAAGACGCATCAGCAAAAGCTAAAAGCGAGCGGATTATCGAAATTACAAATGCGGGCGAATATGATCCATACGACTGGGCCCGCAATGTGGTTGAAATGCTTCAGCATGGTGAGAACGCGGACGAGTTTCTCGAAAATGCAAAACTCGAACTCTTTCAAGATCAGGTATTCTGCTTCAGTCCGAAAGGGCGGGTTATTTCGTTGCCGACCGGCGCCACGCCCATTGATTTTGCCTACGCCCTTCACACGGATATTGGTGAAACCTGTGTCGGTGCGCGCATCAATGGTGTCACGCGCCCAATGAGAACGTCTCTTCACAATGGCGACGTGGTTGACATTCTGCGGTCCGACAAAGCCCCGATACCGCAAAATTGGGAATCCTTGGCGGTCACCGGTCGAGCTCGCGCATCAATCAGGCGCCGCATCAAACAGTTGAAGCGCAATGAGCAAATGAAGCTCGGCCGACGTATTCTAGAATCTGAGTTTAGTGCGCACGGACTCAATCTTTCGGACGGTGGCGTGGAAAGTGCTCTGGAACGCCTCGGTCAAAAATCAGTCGAAGATACTTATGCAGCGGTAGGGGCGTTACAATTGCAGCCACGCTTGGTGCGTAAATCGATCTATCCAGGTGCCAATACAGCTGATTCCGAGGCCGTCGGGTCTCGAATGATCACCAAAAAGCAACGCTTGCGCGAAGCCATATCTGTCGAAGACTTGACCCGAGGGGTTTCTTTTACACTGGCGCCTTGTTGTACGCCGTTGCCAGGGGAAAGAATCGTCGGCTTGCCAACCGGTGAAGGAAGCATTGCCATTCACCGGATTGATTGTGATTCACTTGGGACCACATCTGTATCGGAGGATGATTGGCTCGACTTGCAATGGCGGACCAACCTGGAGGGCGGGTTTGTCGCGCCAATTACCATCACAGTAAACAATCGCATTGGAGCGCTAGCGCATGTCTCCACGATCCTTGCCCGTTATGAAGTGGATATTGTCGATATCAGACTGGTTAATCGCGAAATTGAATTTAACGAGATCCTGATGGATGTGTTGATCGGCGATGCCAAACATTTGAGTAATGTACTAACGGGCCTGAGAGCCTCAGAACATGTAATTGGTGCGGATCGTCGCTACGTCAAACCCGTTTCGGGAACAAGGGCAGAGGGAAATGACTGAGTTGTACAAGGATATGACCACTGAAGATGTAATGGAGGAATTTCGCGCCTGCGGCGCGCTGCTCTCTGGGCATTTCATACTATCATCCGGTTTGCGGAGTGACACATATCTCAACAAGTCTATAGTTTCGATGTATCCTGACCGAACCACAAAGCTTTGCCGAGCGCTGGCGCAGAAGGCACGCAGCGTGTTGAACCGGCAACCGCATTACATCATCTCGCCGGCAATGGGCGGCATTATCTATGGTTATGAAACAGCCCGGGCGATGCAGTTACCTTTTATGTACACGGAGCGTGTGGACGGTCGGTTTGAACTAAGGAGAGGATTTCGGGTGCCGAAAGGGGCTCCCGTTTTGATCGTTGAAGATATTATTTCCACGGGTCTGTCTGCCGGAGAATGTGTGGAGGCTGTAAGAGAGCATGGCGGCGATCCGGTCGCTGTTGCATGTCTCATCGATCGCTCGGATGGTGTCACAGATATTGGGGTTCCAATCGTTGCTCTTGCATCATTGAAAGTTGATGCATGGGCGCCCGATAATCTGCCCGATCACCTGAAGGATTTACCTCCTATCAAACCCGGCAGTAGGGGTCTTTCTTGATGTCACCGCACAAAAGCGTGACGGATAAAAAACTGGATGCCTCTCGCTGTCGTCTAGGCGTTAATGTTGACCATGTAGCGACATTGAGAAACGCCAGAAATGGTGACCACCCGGATCCGGTCAGGGCAGCTCAGCTCGCCGCCGCAGCCGGAGCAGACAGTATAACTGCGCATTTGCGTGAGGACAGACGTCATATAAGAGATGACGATATGTACCGTCTCAACACAGAAGTTGGGCTGCCGCTCAATTTCGAGATGGCGGCTACTGAGGAAATGTTGAAAATCGCGCTGGATGTTCACCCATATGCGGTGTGCCTGGTACCAGAAAAGCGCTCGGAACAAACCACAGAGGGTGGGTTGAATGTTGCTGATCATAAACAAGAGCTAATATATTATGTCGATAAACTCACGGCCGCTGGGATCAGGGTTTCGCTGTTTATTGATCCCGAGATCCAACAAGTGGAGGCAGCCCGTGATCTTGGGGTTCCAGTAGTTGAGTTGCATGCTGGGGCCTATCATGAAGCAGTGCACAAGACCCAGCCTGATTTAATTCACCAGGAGCTACAGAAAATCATTGCAAGCGCTTGTAAAGGCAATGAAATTGGGTTGGAAATTCATGCAGGCCATGGCTTAACATTTGACAATGTCCAACCGGTCGCAATGGTACCGGAAGTGCGCGAGCTAAACATCGGACACTTTTTGGTCGGTGAAGCTATAGTTATGGGGTTGGACAAATCGGTACGCGAAATGCGTCGGCTGATCGACGATGCCCGAACCGGAACACTCGTATGATTTTGGGTATCGGCAACGATCTGATCGATATCCGCAGGATTGAGAACAGCCTCACCCGTTTCGGCGACAGGTTCGTCACCCGGATATTTACTGACCTTGAACGGACAAAATCGGACAAAAGGCATAATCGCGCTGCATCATATGCGAAACGCTTTGCCGCCAAGGAGGCCTGCGCCAAGGCACTCGGTACTGGTCTGTCCCGTGGTGTTTATTGGCGCGATATGGGGGTAGTAAATCTACCGGGCGGCAAACCGACCATGCTCCTGACTGGCGGTGCGGCACAACGGCTGGCTGATTTGACGCCAGCAGGGTCGGAAGCAGAAATACATTTAACAATCACTGATGATTTTCCCTTGGCGCAGGCATTTGTGATCATTTACGGTAATCGGAAACTGGGGTAGGGCGACAAACAAAATGACATTCAACATGTTGAGTATGGATAAGATAAAAAAAGCTTTTTCCGGGAAGACCGGCGTTGAGGGCGACAAAATTGGCAAGTCTTCAAAAAAACCGGCCGAGATGACAGCCGCTGAAGAGGCTTGGGATATTTTAAAGACCATCTTGCTGGCTGTGGCCATCACCCTCGTTTTCAGAATGGTTGCCTGGCAACCATTTAACATTCCTTCCGGCTCAATGCGGCCAAATTTGTTGGTTGGTGACTTTCTGGTCGTGTCAAAATTCGAGTACGGCTACTCGAAGGCTTCGCTTGTTTATCCGTTTACTCGTCTGCCGATTGACGGTCGCATCTTTGCCGGGTCACCGGAACGCGGAGATGTTGTTGTTTTTAAAAACAGCCGTGACAGAAACCGGGACTATATCAAGCGTGTTATCGGGCTTCCAGGTGATGAAGTTCAGACTGTTAATGGAACGCTTTATCTCAATGGAAAAAAAATAACGCGTGAGTTGGTCGGCAATGAAACTGTTCGTTGCGCCGGATATCAGAGTCTGGCGGCGACCTATCGTGAAGCACTGCCGAACGGCATTTCCTATACTATTCAGGAGTGCAATGGGAACAATTATCGGCTGGATAACGTTGGCCCTTACGTTGTCCCCGAAGGTCACTTCTTTATGATGGGGGACAATCGCGATAATTCTCAGGACAGCCGCACCCCGATGGTTGGGATGGTGCCCGCTGATCAGATTGTCGGAAAAGCGCAAAGATTGGTTTTTTCCGTCGATGGTGCTGAATCCAGGATTTGGCAGGTCTGGAAATGGCCATCTGCGATCCGTTTTGACCGCATTTTTGATCCTGTGAAATGAACAAAAAAAACGCTGAAGACCTTGAGACCTTGCAACAAAAGCTTGGATATCGATTTAAGGATCGCACACTGCTTGAGCGCGCCGTCACACATTCAAGCCTGTCGAACGAGGCCGAGAACATACGCAATCTTGAGCGGCTGGAATTTTTGGGCGACCGGGTTCTTGGTTTGCTGACTGCGGAGAATCTATGGCGTCGTTATCCGGAGTTTTCTGAAGGTGACATGGCGCCGCGTCTAAATGCACTTGTCCGGAAGGAAGCTTGTGCGAAGGCCGCCGAGGCGATTGGGTTGGACAAAGTTGTTCGTTTGTCACCCGCTGAAGAGGACAGTGGCGGCCGCTCAAAGCCGGCTATTTTGGGTGATGTCTGCGAGGCATTGCTGGGCGCGCTTTACGTCGATGGCGGGCTTGTTGCGGCGCACAGGGCGTATGATTTGTATTGGATGAAGGACTTTGACTTCCTGGCCTCCCGATATAAGGATAGTAAAACTGCTTTGCAGGAATGGGCTCAGGCAAAATTGAAAACAACACCCGCCTACCGCGTCCTCAAGAACCGCGGACCGGCACATGCACCTGTTTTCGAAATTGAAGTATCTGTTAAAGGGCTGGCTCCCGAAACGGCTTCCGGGAGTTCCAAGCGAAACGCGCAATCCTTGGCGGCGCAGAAGCTGCTTATGCGGGAAAATATCTGGACCGAAGATGACATTATCTGATAACCCAAACCGTCAATGCGGGTTTGTCGCAGTTATTGGCGCCCCAAACGCTGGTAAATCTACTTTTGTTAATCAGATGGTCGGAGCAAAAGTCTCTATTGTAACTCAGAAAGTACAAACGACCCGCCGGCGAATTCGCGGTGTCGCACTAAAAGACGGAGCACAAATTGTCTATGTCGATACGCCAGGGATATTCAAGCCACGGCGTAAGCTCGACGAAGCGATGGTTAGCGCGGCGTGGGACGGGGCGACCAACGTGGACGTGCTTTTGCTGGTTGTCGACGCACCGTCCTACTACTCCCATTTGGCTGATGACCGCCCGGGCGCGGCGAGCGAACGAGCCGCGTCGAATACAAATCTGATCATTGATGGATTAAAAAAAGAAAACCGCAAAGCGATACTCGTCCTAAACAAGATTGACCTTATTCCAAGCCAGCATCTCTTGACCTTAATTGAACATTTCAACGAAACGGACCTGTTCGATGAAACTTTCATGATCTCCGCTGAAAAGGGGATGGGTACTGAAGACCTTGAAGCTTACCTGGCGGCGCGCATGCCAGCGGGGCCGTGGATGTACCCGGAAGATCAGCTATCTGATATTTCCGACAGGTTGATGGCCGCGGAAATTACACGGGAAAAACTGTTTCTGCGTCTTCATCAGGAATTGCCTTATTCACTGACCGTTGAGACTGAAAGCTGGAAACGTACCAAGAAAAAAGAATTGCGGATCGAACAGGTCATTTACATTGAGCGCGACAGCCAGAAAGCGCTGGTGCTGGGGCGAGGTGGGCATACGATAAAGGCAGTCGGTCAAACCGCCCGGGAAGAAATGGAAACTTTGTTTGGTGAAAAGATCCACTTGTTCCTGTTTGTAAAAGTCAGGGCAAACTGGACTGATGATCCAGCGCGGTTCCGTGAAATGGGCCTCCAGCCGGAATAGACATAAAGATTGGTACTCATGGAATGGACTGACGAGGGCATTATCTTGGGCGCCCGTCCTTATGGTGAGAATCATGCGGTTGCGGAAGTGTTTACACCATCAGCAGGCCGCGTGGTGGCTCTTGTCCACGGTGGTCAGGGGCGTCTGAAACAGCCGCTGGTACAATCCGGCAACGGCGTCGTGGTCACCTGGAAGGGTCGATCAGAAGAAAGCCTCGGCCACTTCTCGATTGAGCTGACAATGCCGCGGGCTGCCGCCCTGATGCACGATTCGCTGGCGCTTGTGGGATTGTCCTCTATGACGACACTGCTGTCCATGTGTATGCCTGAACGCCAGTCCGTACCGCGGCTTTATGATGCTACAAAAATAATTCTCGACCTGCTTGAGGAAAAAACAATTTGGCCGATAGCAATGACCAAATGGGAACTGGGACTTCTGTCGTCCCTTGGTTTTGGCCTCCGTCTCGATGTTTGCGCCGCCACCGGGGCAAAGCTCGAGGATGGGGCTGACCTGGTGTTCGTCTCCCCGAAGTCTGGTGGTGCGGTTTCCCACACGGCCGGGATGCCCTACCGCGACAAGCTATTACCCCTGGCACCATTCCTGACCGGCCGGGGGGAGCCGACAAAGCAGGATATTATGGCTGCATTTTCACTGACCGCCTTTTTCATAGAAGATCGTATTCTGGCGCCCGCCAACAAGGAGCTTCCGGATGTTCGAAAACGTCTGGTGGAGAGACTTGGTCGCTTGTGATCTTGCCTATTTCACCCGAAGAGCCTTAATCAGAAACTATGGTTGATCTTACAGAAGACATTTTTCTTGAACCGTTGTCGGACGCGCTTTCCAGGCGATATCTGGCGTATGCGCTTTCCACAATTACGTCTCGTGCGCTCCCCGATGTGAGGGACGGCATGAAGCCAGTGCAGCGCCGTATCATTTATGCGATGCTGCAAATGAAGCTCAATCCGGGTGGGGCGCACAAAAAATCAGCGCGGGTTGTCGGTGATGTTATTGGCAAATACCACCCGCACGGTGACCAGTCTATTTATGACGCGTTGGTACGGCTTGCCCAGGATTTTGCCGTTCGCTATCCGCTCGTTGATGGTCAGGGTAATTTCGGCAATATTGACGGCGACAATGCAGCCGCCATGCGGTACACAGAAACCCGGATGACCGAAGCAGCCACACTCCTGCTTCACGGAATTGACGAAGACACCGTAGATTTTCGCGACAACTACGACGGCAACGACACCGAACCAACGGTTTTGCCTGCAGCCTTTCCCAATCTTCTTGCCAATGGCGCATCAGGTATTGCGGTCGGCATGGCAACGTCGATCCCACCGCACAATGTCGCGGAGTTGATTGACGCAGCGATCCACATCATCAAATTCCCAAATGCGTCGGCCAAAACCCTGGTCGAGAAATACGTCAAAGGTCCAGATTTTCCGACTGGGGGTATATGTATTGAACCGCAGGAAAACATAATAGAGGCGTATGCGACGGGCAGGGGTGGTTTTCGATTGCGCGCGCGCTGGCAGGCGGAAGATCTTGCGCGGGGTAAGTACCAGGTCGTGGTAACGGAAATTCCGTACCAGGTTCAAAAATCTAAACTGATCGAGAAGGTCGCAGAGCTGATTCAGAACCGTAAATTGCCGTTACTCGCTGACATTCGCGATGAATCCGCTGAAGATGTTCGATTGATCCTGGAACCAAAGTCACAGAACGTAGACCCGTCTGTCCTAATGGAAACGCTATTCAAGCAGACGGAGTTGGAGACACGTGCGTCGCTTAACTTGAACGTATTGGACGCGAGGGGGACGCCGCGCGTCATGTCTCTGCGCGAGGCCCTTCAAGCTTTTCTTACTCATCGCAAGGAAGTGCTCGTTAGACGCACCAATTATCGGCTCGGAAAAATCAAACACCGCCTTGAGATCCTTGATGGTTACATAATCGCGTTCCTTAATCTCGATGAAGTGATCCGGATCATTCGTTATGAAGACGATCCGAAAGAGAAATTGATCGCGACATTTAGCCTCACCGATGTTCAGGCTGAAGCAATCCTCAACATGCGCCTGCGGTCTCTGCGCAAACTCGAAGAAATGGAGTTGAAGCGCGAGCACACTGCTCTCAAGAAAGAGCAGCGGGAACTCAAGGCCCTGCTCAAATCTGACGATGACCAGTGGAAGAAAATTAACGGCGAGCTTCGCGATGTGAGAAAGGTATTTGATCCCAAATTGGAACTGGGCAACCGCCGCACAACGATTGAAGATGCCCCAGACGAAATCGAGATTGACTTGGATGAGCTCATCGAGAAAGAGCCTGTCACAGTCATTTTGTCCGAAAAGGGATGGATGCGGACCATGAAGGGGCACGTCGAGAATCCGGCTGACATTAAGTACAAAGATGGCGATCGTGAAGCACATTTTGTTCACGCGATGACTAATGAAAAGGTCATGGTGTTTGGTACGAATGGTAAGTTCTATACGCTCGATGTCCGCGATTTGCCTGGTGGCCGGGGGCACGGTGAACCCATTCGCCTGATGGTTGACCTTGGCAACGATCAAAGCATTGCGGCTATGTTTATCTATCGGGGAGAACGGACTCTCTTGGTAGCTTCTACCGCTGGGCATGGCTTTTTTGTCAACGAGGAAGACTGCCTTGCGACGACGAAGAAGGGCAAACAAGTCCTGAATGTCGCCGGAGGGGCCGAAGCAATTGTTTGCCGCGTGATGGCTGAGCCACCTGGTAAAGAAGCGATGCTGGGGTCTGTTGGCAGCAACCGGAAACTCCTGATTTTCCCTGCTGAGGAGTTACCGGTCATGTCTCGCGGCAAAGGTGTACTCCTGCAAAAGTTCTCGTCCGGTATGCTGGTTGACGCAAAAGTTTTCGGAAAGAAAGAAGGCCTGAGCTGGAAAGACCGTGCCGGCCGCATTCAGTCTGAGGCCAAATGGAAAGACTGGGTTGGTAAACGGGCGCAAGCGGGCAAAATCGTACCGAAGGGCTTTCCGCGTGCCGTGAGTTTCGGAAGGGATTAGATTCGGGACCCAGCGACGAGAAAATCGAATAAAAAATTCGGTAACGAGTTTCGGTTTGAACCGATGCAATGTCACGGAGAACAACGCCAACAGAATATCGGAGTGTTTCACTATTCTTAGAAATCTGACGGATTTGAAAGTTAGTCTTCTTGAATTGTAATCTGTTTGTTTTTTGACCTAAAACCGAAACAGGGCCACAATGCAACCGAGCGTGGCTCTGACAAAAGGATACGATATGAGCGGTCTTCTGATCATTCTGGGCTTACTAGCCCTTTTGGCCTTTGTTTTCATCAATATTTACAACCGTATAGTGAGTCTCAATCAGCGATGCGATCAATCATTCGCTGATGTGGACGTTCAGCTAAAGCAACGCCACGATCTCGTGCCCAACTTGGTGGAAACGGTTAAAGGATATGCAAAGCACGAAAAAGAAACGCTGGAAGCGGTTATTCAGGCCCGCAATTCGGCAGTTTCTGCTTCCGGTCCAGCGGCGCAAGGAGCAGCGGAAGGAATGCTGGGTGCAGCGCTAGGAAAACTTTTTGCGCTGGCGGAAGCGTATCCTGAGTTGAAAGCGAATACCAACTTCCTCGAATTACAGCGAGAGTTATCAGACATTGAGAACAAGATTGCTGCGGCGCGGCGCTTCTTCAATAATTCCGTACAGGAATATAATACGCAAATACAACAAATTCCGGGCAACTTTATTGCGCCAATCGGTAACTTTGAAAGCCGCGAATTCTTTGAGGTTCCTGAAGCAAGCCGGGCCGCTGTTGAAGCAGCGCCGGAAGTTAAATTCTAGGGCAATCTCATGCGCGCCTATGGCCTGCAAAGCCATATCTGGAACAACAATCTAAAGTCCGCCATCTTACTGGCGGGTTTTCCAGTTTTGCTTTGTATTCTGATTTACGCATTGCTGCTTCTGGGCGTTGGGGTTAGTGGCAGTTACGGATCAATTGATAACGCGTTAGTTCAAGCTTGGCAGCTCTTTAGCCGGTACTGGTATTTTGCGCTTATCGGGGCTGGGGCTTGGTTCGTCGTCGCAGGGTTATTCCACCAGAAAATGATCAATGCGAGCACTGGCGCGCGTGGCGTGACGCGCAAGGAAGAGCCGGAGATATACAATATCCTTGAAAACCTCTGCATCGAGCGTGGGTTGAAGATGCCCAAACTCAATATCATTGATAGTGGGGCGCTCAATGCATTTGCGAGCGGTATCGATGACAAAAGCTATGCGGTTACTCTTACAAAAGGACTGATCAGTCGCCTTGAAAAAACGGAACTTCGTGCTGTGATCGCGCATGAGCTGACGCATATACGCAATCGTGACGTTCGGCTGTTGATTATATCAGTTATTTTTGTTGGAATCTTTTCCTTCTTTGGCGAATTGGTTTTTCGAAATATGTTCCGTATAGGGCGCCACACTGGTGGGTACTCGCGTGGCAAGAATGGCGATAGCCGTGGCGGCGGGGCGATAATATTGATCGCACTTGCCATAATAGTCATTTCATATCTTCTAGCCCTTGTGGTCCGTTTCATGATTTCACGCCGGCGTGAGTTTCTGGCCGACGCCGGAGCCGTCGATCTCACACGGGATCCTGATGCGATGATCTCTGCCCTGAAAAAGATCAGCGGCAAGTCAGACCTTGGTGTGCCTGGTGATGTTCAGCAGATGTGTATCGATAATGACCAGCCATTTGCCGGCATCTTCATGACACACCCGCCAATCGAAAAGCGCATCAGCGCGCTTGTCGATTATGCAGGTGGGCAAGTCTGAAGCTGACTGAATGTCCCGAACTCAAAAAAGGCGTCGCGGGGTGGTTGCCTAGTTGGGCACATAGCTGCCCATATCTGGGGTGTCGTTCACTGTGAAGACAGCGCCGTTGTCGTCAAGGAACAGCTCTTCCATTTCTGGCCGCGTGAATGGCCGAGAGCCAAGGCGTCCAAACACAGCCATCTGCGCGCCTGTTTCATCGACTCCTCGATCCCGGTCCAATCCCTTGGACAGAGCGATCGCTGGAGTCTTGGTTTTCTTCCACGCGATCATTTCCGGATTGGGTTCTGGTGAGAAGCCGTAGAAGTTTGGTTGCAGCGATGGACTTGTCAATTGCAGAACTTTGAACCCATTTTTGCCGTCCGCGACATATGCAAAAAGCGATGCATTTGTCGTCGCAACGATAACGTCCTGGGCATCGCTCAATTGACCATCAAGAGTAACGCGCTTGTAGATTTGTGGCTGTTCCGGTTTTTCGATATCAACAATGATCAAACCCTCAGAACCTGCGGCAACATAGGCATAGGTTCGTGCCAAATAAACTTTTCTCGCGTCTGCCAATGAAACAGTTGCAGACGGCACAGGCCTTGGTGATTTAAGGTCGGTGATATCCAACACTTCAAGACCATTTGCTGTCGTAACCCAAAGATAGCGAAACTGTACCGCTGACGCGCGGGCGTCGTTGAGTGGTATTGTGCCTCTATGGATTGGCGTCATCGGGTCATCAAGATCGATAACCGCAATACCGGCATCGGTGGCGACATAAGCGATGTGACCGGCAAGTGTAATGTGCCGAGCACCATTGAGAACGCCGTTGTCATTCCAGGTAAGGTCGCGTTTGAGGAAGTTGTTGCGCGGCTCGCCGTCGCCCATGGTGAGAATATTTACGAGGATCAGTCCTTCGAGTGAATCGACAACAACTGCGTAGGAATACAGAGGATGGAACGGCTGTTCCTGATTTTGAACCCGCATCAACTCTCCCTGGTTCCTGAGCGGATTGATTGGCTGGTTGGTCGACAGCGCCATACAGGTCGCATTAGCGGTATTAACGCGCGTGTCATGTCCGAGGGGTGAGAACGGTGCGGTTATCGACCGTTCTGAAAAACCCTTATTGCCGATACTAGCGATGTCATAGACGCGGAACCCGCCCTTGCCTTCGGCGACATAAAGGTATTCGCCGCGCGCCTGGAGACAGTTGACGGTGCCACCAGTGGTCTGACGAACGTTGGCAATTTCCTCTACGGCACCGGTTTCACCGGAACCTTTGTTGTTTGTATCGAATATTTTGCCACGGATCCAGTTGATCAGCTCTTTGCCGTTACGTTCGACATGATAGCCGTAGTAATCGGGATACGCATATTTGTGGAGGTAGGATCCGAAGACCGCTTGTGGTTCATCCCATTCCGTGACGCGGACTGCTTCGTAGGCACCTTCTTCACCGACCCATACATGCAAACCAACAAAATTGACAAAATTTGTACCAAGCAATAGCAGTTGCGCCATGATCGCGTTGTTGTCATTTTCGTCAGAGACATGACAGTCCGTACAGGTCTTTGTTTCTGTCAATCTGGCAGTGTGCGGGAAGTGGGGTGCAAATGCCTGCGACGAATAGCCGGCAGCGGAAACCGGCGGCTGTTGTACATAGATACGCTCTCTGTTTACATTTGTTGAAGACAGAACAAGGGCCGATGTTGACCGGACGGGAGCAATAGCATTGTTTTTGGTTGTCTGGTGTTTGCCAAGCTGGAACATCTGGTCACGCGCGACCTGCGGGTTATACGTCGCGTAGTTGCGTGTCGTATCCCCTTCGTATTTGTTCGCTTTAGCCTTCCAGTTCGCTTCGATCGGCAAATGACAGCCGCCGCAAGATGTCGTCCAGGACAGGTGGCAGGTGTAACACATCATCTCGTCTTCGTTGTGCGCTTTGTCAGCACTGGCGACACCGGCGCCCCAAATGAAATTGCCATTTGCGTTTTTGATCGCAGAAACGGTTTTCGCGCGAGCGGACTTTTCATTGAAGTCGGGATGCCCCCGTGTCACTGAGTCCTTAATCAGCGAAACTTTCCACTCCAAGGTCGGGTCGGTTATTGATCGCTGGATCAGTACCCTGCGATTGTCGCTATTAATCCATTCAAAACGTCGTCGGCCATCGGGATTTCGCAGAGCCATAAGATCCGTACCGCCTGGTCGGGCCGCGACGTTGGAAGTGAGTAGTGTTGGATATTTGTCAGCGCTACCGTGGCAGTCCCGGCATCTGATTTCGACCGCATTGGCGACTTCTCCGTGAATATAGCCATTGCCGTGGCTGTCTTGTGCAAAGTGGCAGTCAGCACACTGCATACCGACTTCGGCATGTATGGACATCATATGAACAGTTTTACCAGGGTTGGTGCCCGGCTCGACGAATTTTCCTTCGCCATTTTTGCGCCATTTCTCAGGGTCATCATTCGCGACAATATTTCCGTTTGCGTCGAGCAGGTTGCCCTTGCGGTCGCGTTTCAGAATGGCCCGGAAATTCCAGCCGTGGCCGTGATAATCAGCGAATTGTGTGTCTTTAAGCTGCGGATTCAGGTCATAGACGTTGCGCAAGAATTCGCGATCACCCCATTTGCCTCTGACGGCGGCACCCTCGGGGTTACGATCAAGAATAGTCCGCTGTTCCTCGATTGTTGGATATTTCTGTTCCTTCGGCCACATAAAAGGCGCATCAGATTCGTAATCCCACATCGTGTATCCGTAATATGTATTCAAGAACATATTTGGTTGGTGCATGTGGCAATTCATGCACATTGACGTGGGAATCGCCCGCGTAAATTTATGCTCCAACGGGTGACCGCTTTCATCATGAGGGATGGTTGGATCTTTGGAAATTGAAGTGCCGTCCCGACCATATTTGGCATAGACCATGGAGTGTCTGATCTCCCGATCGTTAGCGTAGACAACGTGACAGGAAGCACATCCAGAGCTGCGATAGTCACCTTGTTGATCATTCGATCCCATGAACCAGGAGAACGGGTCGTTGAGACGGGTTTTGTGAATATTCAGGACTGGGATAGCCACCCGTAATCCAGTGCCCGGTCCGCGGTTCGATTGTCGCAAATCAGGACGGCCGGGTTCCTCAAGGCGTTGAATCAGACCGAGAGAGTTTGGCAGGCCAACTTCGGCAAATTGAGTTATGACATTGCGACCACCGCGCTCGAACACGCGGAACACATCTGCTGGCGGAATAACGTGCCAGGTCGGAAGGGGCGCAAATACGGGCAACGCGCCACGCGCCATCGCTTCGGCAGATGGCATTTTTTCGCATCCAACGAGATCCAATACGGCGTTTGGTTCGGTTCGCTCGTCGCCGGGCGAGCATAAAGCGGCTGACTCGCCTTCGCGTGTATAAGCCTCACCGATAACATAGTTCTTATAGGGAAGGATCCCGTTGTTGTAAGATGCGCCGCCCCACAGCATTGCACCGGTAGCCATCATTGAGCGTTCGGCTGCTTGAATGATTTCCAGGTGGCAAGCACCGCATGCCTCGCGAGCAACACGATAATCAGACGGGTTTACAAATCGCAAGTATTCTGGAGATTCTTTGTTGAGGAGTGTGTAGCCACGTTTAGGGTTCGCTGCTGAAGGCCAGTGCCAAGAATCTGGGTAAGTTGGCAGAACATGGGCCGCATTGCGATATTTTTCATATTCGTTTTTCGGTTCGAAGTAGCTTTTCTTCTTGCCTTTCTTGTCGCCTTTATGACCATCGTCCGCGTGATCATCTCCCTTATGGTCGCTTGTCGCGTAGCTATCACCTTCATGATCGTCGCCGTGAGAGCCGTCCGCATCACCATGAGAGTCGCCACCGTGACTACCGGCATATTTGGATCGCTCAACGCCTGCGGGAAGGAAAATTGATGAGTCACCACCATGACAATCAACACATCCGAGATTGATCCCCGGCACATTGTGCATGGATTCTTCATCGGTTTCGGTGTGACAGCTCATGCAGCCATCGCTCTTCGCTCGAACCATTTCTTCCGACTGTGACTTCGGTGCCGACGGCGCGGTCACGTAGTTCACTTTTTGTGGTTTCTCTTTATCGCCCGCTGCAAATGTCGGTGAGATCGATGCTAGCAGCAGAGAACCAACGGCCAGGAACAGCACAGTCAGCAGATATGTCTTGATTTCCGTACGCATCATCTCGGTCCTTAATACGTCACTGTGCCGTTAAAGAGTATGGAATAGTAATAATCATCGCGCTCTTTGTTCTCGAAAAGATCTTCAAATCCTTGTCCAGGGAGCAATGCTGCGCCCGAAAGCCGGAACACGAAGTTTTGAATGAACCGCGGGCGATAAATCGTGGCAACTGAAACATCCCAGCCGATGGCCGGATCGATGTCGCCTTGGACGCGCAGCGCTTCGACCGTGCTGGTATCGTCAAACCATATGTGATTAGCGTTCAACGTTACTCTGAGCGGCGGTGCAATATCGAAGTCGGCACCTGCACCAAGAAGAACCGTCCCTGGGTTAGCAAAGTTAGACTGACCTTGTTCTTTTGACGAGCGCAATGAATTGAGGACACCATTACGACCGTTGACGCCAATGACCCTGCCGCCGCCGGCAAATGGAATCGTCTGCCGGATCCAGTAGCTGGTGTCCGCTCCTGCGAATTGAGGATTCTCGAAAATCGCGTCGAAGCCTTCTTCTTTATCATCATATGGATCGCTGTCGCCACTGGCATAAAGGCCTGAAAGACGAAAACGGATCCAGTTAAAGTCCAATGAGGGCTCGACAGCAGCGAAATATGCCCTGATGTCGGCTGGTTGGTTTGTAAAAATGCTGTTCCGGTTTTCGCCGAGTGCATAGTAGAAAGAAGCGGTCAGGTTCAGGCGCTTCCAGCGACCGTCGGCATTATAGCCTAAATAAGTGACATCGTAGTCTCGGCCACGCAAACTACCAAGTAGGGCAGGGCGCACCGGAAAGCCGTTATCATCGATTGTGATCTGGCCTTTCTCTCGGTTCATATTGTAGACAATCGTGCCCTGGCTGGTCATGCCCGGGAACGGAAAATCCTGGCGGTAGGCATTGGCGAGGAAAATATAGTCATCCCGGATTGATTTCGTGACGTCATTTAGCCCGGAATTAGTATCTTTTTCTAGTCGGGCAAACGCCGCAAGATTGTACTGCCAGCGATTGTTGTCGCGGTTACCGAAGAACCTCAGGCCAAACTGGTTGTCCTGAAACAGGAACCCACGAAAGTCCGTATTGAACGGTTGAATGCCAAAGCGGAGAGAGTCAAAATCATACCTGTCAGAGACGTTTCTGATATGGTAGTCGATGAACGCTTCTTGCAGGCCGACCCATAAATCCCGTCTGGTGGATCCTTTTGAAGGTTCAACAAAAAGAATACGTTTTTCGTTGATATCAACATAATTGTAGTTAAACGCAGCCGTCAGACGATATTCCAAGTCCTGTGGTTTGTAGGCAGTCGATCCCTTGATCAAGGCCGCCTGCGCTATAAATGTTTGCGCTGCGACAAAGCTGTAGGCATCGCCAAACACGTCAAGGCGGCCGGGCGACTCAGTTGTCTGTACCCCAACAGGAACGGGGAAAGTCCGTGGCTCAATGATCGTGTCTGAAATGCCGCTCACGGCAAGAAACCAGTCGTCAAACCCTTTGATCGGCCTGTCACCCTTGAGCGTGTTTTGGCCGTAGGGGTTGAGTAGACTGTGATTGATCAAACCGAGATTAGATGCCAAGCGCCAGCGATCGGGAACAGGAATCGGATCGCCGGTAAGGTCAAACCGTGACGGCGGTGGCACCGCACCTGCCTCCGCTGGAGACACGCGGTTTTCTTCACCAATTTTTATGGGCCGACCAGGTCTGCGACGGCCATTGCCATTTACCGTTCCGTTAGACGGTTCGTCCGCGTAATATGTAACTGGTGTCAGGTTAACCGCCGGACCACGATCGCCGAGAGAGGCTTTGATGTCAGCGATAATTCCTTCCGCAGTCCAATCTTCATCTTTTATATAGAGCGCGCCGGCAATAGCGTCGTTACTTTCCAGTGCCGCCTCAAGCTCACCCATCAACTCTTCCGTTTCAGGATCAGTTGCCTCGAGCAAATCTTCGGGCTGACCAGCAAAATGCGCGACAATGACATGATCCGGCACACTATTCTGGCGTTGCTGCCAAGTGTCAGTATGCAGTATCTCGACATTTTGATATTCCGCAACAGGCGCAAAATCCAGTATTAGTGGATCCTTTTCGAGTGAAGTATTAATGCTAGCGACGACATCTGTTTCAAGGCGGTGTCGCCAAGTATCTGTGACCACAATCTCAACATCTTGATATTTTGCAATACGTGTAAGATCGAGTTTCAAAGGGTCAGTTTCAAGTGACGCCTTGACGCCGTCGATGATGTCGGCGGCGGTCAGGAGCACCGCTTCAGACTTACTGAGCCCGTGAGAGTCATTAGACGCATTGTAGCTGCAGGCAGACAACCCGGAAGCTGTCAGGACCAGAATGCTTGTCGACATCAACAGACGTTGATGGTTAGTCCTCGCGCCCATCGACATACCTCACTTCCCTTGACAAACATTTTGTTCGCTTGACCCGACAAACGGATTAAACGGACAACTTACGTACCGTAGCCTGATTTCCTCACCGTTCACCGTTACGGTTATGTTGTCAGCGCGAATTGCTGGCGGTGCATTGTTGATCGTCCCGAGCCTCAAGCCTGCATTGTGCAGACCAAGGAAGGAGATCATGTCATCCTGATCGATCCCGTCACCTGAAACGCCAATGCCGCCAACGAGGTTGCCGTCACGATAGATCGGTACACTTCCAGGGAATATCTGAATTCCGTTCTGTAGACGGTTTTCTCCGACATCACCTGGATTATCAGCCTCCGGAAGGAAAGTGCATCGCTGCGCGGTGTCTGTTGTAATCAACTGACTATCATCGCCGGTGATCCGTTTCAAAGGTTGCAGCACATAAGCGACGTGCTCGACGATGTTGTCCAGCACCAGATCCACTTGCAGTCCGACGGCGAAAGGACTCCACGATGTTATTGGAATTGAGAGCGGTCCGTTTACGGTACCGACTTCGCCATCCGGGAAATACGGACGAGAGAGGTTACCACCCGACCGGTCTGCAAAAGCGACGTCACCAGTCAGAGCGTTTGCATCACCAACAAAATCCCGGACGATCTGAACATAATCCCGTTCGTTAGGGTCAGGGACGATTTGTCCGAAAACCAGCGACGGATCACCTCTGACAAGATCAGCGAGACCGCTTGTTCCGTGGCCCTGTAAGTCGGGTGCCGCGAAACGGCCGGAGAAAAAGGCCGCTGTGCGCGCTTTCTGCAACGACACGTCGGTCCCGAAAATCGGCGCGTCTGGACCACGGACAACACCGAGGATCACGCCATTTGTATCGACGACCGAAACCGTCACCTGTGCCAGGCTGTTTAAGGGTTGGCGGATCTGCCCCCGCGCTTGTGCCATAATCCCAAAGGCTTCTTCAAGCAGAACTTGCACTTCGGTCGCCGTCAGCGGTTGGGCGACAGTACCCGCGTCTGTGGCCGCTATTGGCGGGAATCGGTTGTTACCAAAGCCGTCGGTCAGAATATAAGCGTCGGGGTTTGCAAACTCACCTGCTGTAACAGGTCTGATGCCTGACGCCTCGGAACCATAGGCTGTCCCGGCGCGGATCGCTACGCTCGTCGGGTCCTCAAAATCGCCAAAGTATCCGTTGACCTGCGTCAGGCTCCCGGAGGTGCCATTGATCGACGCAAATGATGGTGCCGTGATCGGGTCGGTCATCAGGTCGGCAGGTGCCGCATCGGAAAAACGCAGGAAGGTACCGTCAACCGTGATCCTGTTGGCTCGAATATTTGTTGGCGCGGCAAATCCCGTCGTTCCTGCCACCGCTACGAGTTCTTCAATATCCGTATCAAAATCAAGTGTGTTCGTATCGAAGCCGTAGTCATCGTCGATGGAGATACCGATGCCACCAACCACAACACCGTTCTTATAAAGCGGCATGCCTCCGGGGTCAGCAGAAAGACCAACCGGCGCCCTTTGCGGTCCGATCATGCCGTCCGCGTTCGTATTAATCGTCCCATCTGGATTTATTGCCCGGCTGATAAGATCAGAACAGGGTAATTGGCTGAATTGGACACCAAAAAGCGGGCCACTTTCGAGGCCGATTGTCGTTGGTGATGGCGGAAAATGTTCCTGTACAATCTGGCTCGCCGTTCGTGATGTAAAGGCGTTGCCCATCGAGGCAAGGTAGGCGCCCGTTACCGCTTTTGAAATCGCCGTCATCGATCGCGGTACGATGAATAATCCTTGTACGCCGCGATTATCGGCAACCAGGCCCGATGGTCCAGAGCGAATGACTTCAACGAAATTTTCAAGATTATCCAACGTTGCCCGGTCATCTTCGGTGCCGGTCATCGAGAAAACGGCGAGGACATTTCCGACACGATCGACGATCGCAATCACGGCCGGTTGACCGCGAGCGGAAGCTTCTCCAACCGCCTGAGCGATAATAATTTCAATATCGCCGACAGTCAGGTTTTCAAGGGCAGGAACATCAAACGTTGCTTTAGCGCCTGGTGGAGGAGGGCCGCCGGTTGGTGGCGGTGCAGGATCGCCGCCGCCGCCGCTACACGAAGCTGCGAGCGCCAGCACAGACCCGCAAAGCAAGGGTTTCAGGATATTCCTGACCTTCATTTCCACCTCCCCCGAAGCCTTTTAAGCTCAGGTCCTCACAATCTCATCTCAAGACTAAAACCATCGTCGTGATCCTGCAACCAAATGTCGCGGGTGTTGCCTATATTTTATCCGGTCACTTGCATCAAAGTCTGTTAACTTGTGTTGCAATTCGTTTGAATGCGTCGCGCATTCTGTTTTGATTATACCTGTTGGGTTCGTTTACGACGTCGTAAGCCGCGTCAATCGACGGGCGCATATTTGTCGCGGCTTCATATGAAATGTGGTTTTCTGCCAATAGCGCTTCAAGAAAGGTATCCACTGCGATAATAGCCTGCTCAGCCGCTGAGTAGTCTGTGTAGCGGTTGGTTACATTATCATTCACGATCGTTTTCATAATCGACAGTGTCTCGCTCTTGCTGAACTCCTCGGCTGCCATGCGCTCTGACAGGTTTTTAGCCATGCCCAGAAGATTGCCTGTAGCGGATTGGTACGACCCGCCTCCCGCAGAAGACACAGAACGGTGAAAGCGGATACCAGCCTGCCGAAGTTCGTCTTCCATCTCAGGCGCGACAGTTTTCACGGCCGCCTTTAACATGATGAGATTGGCGTCGTTAAATACCGGGACACCTGGTCCGAGTGCCCGATCAGGATTCGCCCGCCAGGTTGGCCGCCAATCAGGATCGTTGGAAAATGTCAGGTGGCAGGCGTGGCAATCGAAAAAAACCAACTCTGGGAAAGCCCCTTCACGGCCACGTACCGGATCGGAGAAAAGTTCCAGCTGCCTTTGCAGAGCCATCGCCTGCCCGATCGCCCAGGTTTTGACGCCGCCGGCGGCGTTCTTACGTGTTCGATAATCCGTATCTTCGTCGTGATGACTTTGTAAATTAGTAAACAGATCGAGCTCGAAAGAGATCCGTGGGTGACCGGCGCCCATGATTCGGTGGGTGATGAATTGGTTTGGCGCCTCCGAACCAAGGTGACAGCCGAGACAAAGTTTCGCTCGGGCGACTGGATCTTCGGTTCGATACAAGCCATTGGTGGTATTTTGTTCGTGCGTCTGGCCTGGCGCATAGTGGCTGGTAAGCCAGTTTTCGGAGCCGCCGTGGCATGCTTCGCAACCGACGCCTTCGGAAATATCAAACCGCTCGCCGCGCTGTTCTTCAGGAATATAATCTGAATGGCAGGCGAGACACTCCTTCGCCTCGTGCGCCGGTCCGATCCCAAGATTGCGCGCAATAATGCGAGATTTTTGGTTCAGCAAAACCTTGTAAGCGCGAGAGTGCGCGCCGCTTATGTCGCTTTGATCCTGCCAGGTGATGATTTCATTCTGGCGAACATTGTTGCCAGTCGCGGACTGCCTGCTGTGGCAGGTCGAGCCGTAGCAGGAGATGACGCCTTCATGGGTATAACTATCCAGAATGGGTGTCGGATTTTCTTGAGCTGCCGCCTGACCGGCTATGGTCACGAAGCCTATAGCTATCAGTAAAGCACGCAGTTTCATGGAAGTCCCCCTTTAAGACCAGCGCTACCATATCGTACTGTGGATTCTTTGTTAACCACCACAAGCAGATTTTTTGCTATTGGAATCCTTGAAGTTTTACTGTTGTGGCTATTTAAAATCTCCAAGCTATTGGCTATAGTGATTCTGAAAGAAGGGGAGATATCGAGTGGGGCAGGTCTATAAGATTGCGGTGGTTGGTTCTGGGCCAGCGGGGCTTAGCGCTGCCGTGCATGCCGCCAAACTCGGACTGCCTCACGTTCTCCTCGAAAAGACGGACCATCTTTCTGATACCATATATAAGTACCAGCGAGGAAAATACGTCATGGCGACACCAGATGTACTGGTGCTGCGGTCGGATACTTCTTTCCAAGCGGGTACGCGCGAAGAAATTCTTGGCGTTTGGGACAACGAATGTGAATTTCACCAAACCAACGTCCAGTTAAACGCAGATGTTCAGAAGATTACCGGCGAAAAAGGTAATTTCACCATTCAAACCGCAGCTGGCGACACCATACTCGCGGAGCACGTAATTCTGGCGATCGGAACGCAGGGTAACCCCAACACGATGAGATGCCCAGGCGGTGACATGCCGTTCATCCAGTATCAGCTGGATGATCCAAAAGAATATTTTGACGAAAACATTGTTGTTGTTGGTGGCGGTGATGCCGGTATCGAAAATGCACTTGGTCTCGCTGATGATCCGGGTCAGGGCAACAACGTCACATTGCTTCAGCGTAGCGATGGCTTTCCTCGATCAAAGCCCGCCAACGTAGCACTCCTCGAATCAGCCAAGGCACAAGGCAAACTGGATTTCCTGACGGGCACAACGCCTGTGAAAGTTGAACCGGGCGTGTTGACTGTAGAAACCCCGGACGGTCAGGCAGACTTGCCGGTCGATCGGATCATTGCGCGACTTGGGAGCGCGCCGCCACGTAAATTCGTCGAATCAATTGGTATTGAGTTTGGCGGCCCCGACCGTGACGCCCTACCGGTCTTGTCGGAAGTGTTTGAAAGCAGTGTTCCGGGCGTCTTTGTCGTTGGCGCGCTTGCTGGTTATCCTTTGATCAAACACTGTACCAACCAGGGCTACGATGTTGTTGAGTTTATTAATGGCAATACTGAGCTTAAACCGGCTGACGAACCCATCCTACGAGATATTTTTGACGGCCTCCCTGGTGAGTACGAAGTCTCGGATTGGCTCGAAATTCTGCGTAACAAGGTTGATATCTTCAAGGATGTTTCAGTGCTGCAGCTTCGCGAATTCATGCTCGAATCGACCATGCATTATAAAAAGAAAGGTGAGGTTGTATTTGAACGCAACGCGCTTGGAGATTCGTTGTTCGCAGTTGTCGGCGGCACGGTGAATGTTGAGATTAACCCTGCTGATACCAGCATCGTTGTACCGTTGGGCGATGGCGAGATTTTTGGTGAGATCGGTCTGATTTCAGGGCGCCGTCGTGGCGCAACTATCCGCGCCGGAGCGCCGTCAATCCTGGTCGAGATGCCTGCGCGCGCGGCGAAAAAACTGATCGCAACGACGCCGGCAGTTAAACGGGCAGTGGACGATATTGCGACCGAGCGTCAGATCAAACAAATCTTCGGTAATGATATTTCGCCAGAGTGGATCGACCGCCTCAAAGCCACCGCCGAATTGCTGCAGCTAAAAGCCGGCGAAACAATTATTCAGGAAGGTGATGTCAGTACCGACGTTTTCATTATTCGATCAGGCAGCGTGATCGTCGAAAAGAACATTGGCGGCAAAGAAATCTTTTTGTCTTATGTTGCTGCTGGTGCCTTTATTGGTGAAATGGCGCTCTTTGAGGAAGGAAAAAGAACGGCGACTGTCCGTACGACAATTAAATCAGAAGTCATCAAATTGCCTGGCGACATATTCAGCGCGATGATGGACGAGCGCCCGATGATCCGTAAGCGAATAGAGGAAACGATCGCAGCAAGACGCGAGGTCAATTCGTTTATTGAGTCACAAAAAAGTGGCTTTGGATCGGTCGTTGACTTGTATAGTTCGGTTGCAAACTTTCTGCTGGAGGAAGGCTTGGGCGAGGCGACGGATGCCCTCCTCATCGACGAAAGCTTGTGCGTTGGTTGCGACAATTGCGAAGTTGCGTGTGCTGAAACGCATTTGGGCATTTCGCGCCTCGACCGTGAGGCCGGGAAGACATATGCCAATATCCACGTCCCGACATCATGCCGGCACTGCGAACATCCACACTGCATGGGCGATTGTCCGCCTGATGCAATCCGCCGTGCGCCAGACGGAGAGGTCTTTATCAACGAGACCTGTATCGGCTGTGGAAACTGTCAGCGAAACTGCCCCTATGGCGTGATCCAGATGGACCGCGTTCCACCGAAAAAGCCTGGCCTTCTTCAGTGGTTGTTGTTCGGGGCAGGGCCGGGGCCGGGCCAAGCAGACAAGGCGTGGGTCAACAAGGTTGCTACAGAAGCAGAAAAAACGGGTATGAAAGTCGCGGTTAAGTGTGACATGTGTAAAGGGATCAAAGGCGGCCCCGCTTGCGTCCGGGCGTGCCCGACAGGTGCTGCCATCCGTGTCTCTCCAGAGCAGTATTTAAATGTCGCTCAGCGCAAGGGGAGTGTCTAACATGGCTCGGACAAAACCCAATAGAAAAACGCACCGCGACGATGCGCAACATGTGAGTTTCCTCCGCCATCGGAATTTCAGATATTTGAAATTGGCGATGCTGATCTCAATAGTTGCGATAATCGCCTATTTCTTTGTTGATCCAACACCGCGACACAATGGTGGAACCTGGTATGGATATACTTTGGGAACAATCGGTGCTGGCCTTATCGTTTGGTTGACCTTGCTCGGCATTCGTAAGCGCGCAATTACCCAGGGTGCCTGGAGTTTGAAAGCGTGGACATCCGCTCATGTATACCTTGGACTTTCGCTGCTCGTCATCGCAACGCTGCACACTGGATTTCAGTTTGGTTGGAATGTGCACACGCTTGCTTATACACTGATGATGATTGTGATCATTTCCGGGGCGTTTGGCATTTATTTTTACTCAAATGTTCCTCGGATGATGAGTGAGAACAGGGCTGACAACACACAGCAGGAAATGATTGCGGAACTCAACGCCATCGATGCCCAGCTTGAGGATGCTGCCAGACCGCTATCCGCTCAGTATGTCTCAGAAGTTCAACGTGCCATCAATGACACCAAGATAACCGGCGGGCTATTTACACGGCTGTCTGGCCGTGTGAATAAATGTGCATCGATGCGAGCATTATCTCGACTGCGAGCGGTAACGGAGGGATCGACGACATCTGTGGATGAGGCCGGTGAGGACCTCGGATCGGTGATCAGTATTCTCGATCGCAAATCCGTTATGCTCAATCGGGTCAGGAGGCATATCAGGTACAAGACCTTGCTCGAGTTATGGCTCTATGTCCACGTGCCATTCACCATTTTTCTGCTGGGTGCGCTAACGGCGCATATTCTCAGCGTATTCTTCTATTGGTAGGCGGCTCATGACTTTTATTATCAGAAAAATCCGTCGTCGGCCTAATGGGCAGGAAGTTGTTCGTGATCAACCGGTACTGAAAAGCGAACTGACTGTAGGGCGAGCGACGGATTGTGACATCTACTTGCCAGACCTTCGTGTCAGCCTCAATCACGCGCAGATCGAAGCGGCGGGAACCAGCATTCGCGTCGTTGCAACGAGCGACCGGCCGGTACAAGTTAAAAACAAACTCGGAAACCGCTTTGTTTTCTCGCACAAGGATCAGGCGGAAGTTGAGATCGGCCCCTACCAACTTAAGATTTACAAGGAAGAAGGTAGCGACTCAATTGTCGTTGCTACTGAACGGATTGAAGAAAAAACGCCAACGTTGCAGCCCGAAGACGAATCGAAACTCTTCTCATTGAAAAAAACTCTGCCCGGCAAGCGATCTTCGGCTTGGTTTTTGACAGTGCTGGCTGTCGCGGGATCCATATTCGTTCCTTTGTATTATTTCTATACAGATCGAAAAGCCGACGTCGCCGAGCCGATCCAGACCCGTGCAGACCAGGAACTTATCGGCATCCGGTCTGACCAATGGTGGCTGTCGGGTGAAATGTCGACTGCTCACACGAGCCTGGCTGACAATTGTAATTCATGCCACTTGAACGCTTTTGAGTCGGTCAAAGACGAAACCTGTTTATCATCAGGATGTCACGACAGTCTCAGAAATCATGCGGACACGACCGATTTGAAAACCGCACGAGAGCCCTTGTCTCCTTTCGGTATGATGTTACGCCAGACTGCGGACTTTGTCGGCAAGGCCGATATGCGTTGCGCATCTTGTCACCTTGAGCACAATGGGCGTGATGGTATCATACTGACAACAGAATCTCTTTGTGGTGATTGCCACAACGAAATGGATACGCGGCTGGCAGACACAGATTTGATCAATGTTGGGTACTTTGACAAAGATCACCCGAACTTCCGCGCAACCGTTGTTGTTGAACCTGATAGGCAAAATCCGCTGACCAGGCGTGTCAGCCTTGATGAAAATCCGACCTCCAATTCAGGCCTCAAATTTCCTCATGATATTCACATGGAGGCCGGCGGGGCGGTTGAGAATGACCTTGAGGGGCTCGCTGATACATACGGTTTTGGCGAGAAACTGGTTTGCGAAGACTGTCACAAAGCGAACACAGCTGGTGCATTGTTTCTGCCCATTCAAATGGAAAAACACTGTGGTATGTGTCATTCGCTGGGCTTCGACAAGGATCCCGAGACTGGCTACGTCCGAACCCTTCGACACGGTGAACCGGAAGATGTTGTCGCAAGTATGCGTGACTTCTATAATTCAACTGCGGCTGTTCTTTTTGAGAGCTCCAATGAAGTCGGTGGCCGCCGCCGGCCTGGAGATGTTGCCAGGTTGCGCCAGGATCGCCGTTTGGTAGACGCGCTAGTCGGCGCGGATGAGCGCAGCAATGACAAAATCAGAGAGATTTTTAACGAAGGCGGGGCCTGTTTTGACTGCCACACGATTGTGCAGCCGTCTGATCCAGAGTCAGTCGATTATAATATTTCGCCGGTTTCGGTCGAAGAGACCTTCATGCCAAAGGCTATTTTCCACCACGACAGTCACGACAATATGGACTGCGTTGATTGCCATGACGCAGAAACTTCTGGCGAAGCCAGCGATGTCTTGATGCCGGGTATCGATAATTGCCTCGACTGTCACCGCGGTGAGACGACGGTCAACTTCATCCCGTCAAATTGCCTCATGTGCCATGAGTATCATGACGAGGACCATGTCCCATTCATGACCCCGGCTAAGACCTCCCGGCACGCGGCCTTGTGGCCATCTCGCAAAAATGACACCGCCGACAACAGCGCTATTGCTGCGGCGATGGAGTTGTCAACGACGATCGCCGGTGGCAAATAGAGTTACTGAAAATCCGTTTTTCTATGGAATCGCATGATTGCTGAATTTGGACACTATGCGCTGGTACTCGCGCTAATCGTTGCCTTCTTGCAGGTGATCATCCCCTTGCGCGCTGCCCATACAGGCGATGAGAGGGGCATGACATTTGCTAAATATGCGGCGTTTGCGCAGTTTGTCCTTATTCTCATAGCTTTTTTTGCGCTGATGAATGCCTATGTGACTTCTGACTTCAGTGTGCAGAATGTCTACCAGAACAGCCACTCTGAGAAGCCGCTGATTTACAAAATCTCCGGCGTATGGGGCAACCACGAAGGATCAATGCTGTTGTGGCTTTTGATGCTTTCTTTTTTGGGTGCGTTAGTAGGCATTTTTGGGGGCAATCTTCCACCATCGTTGCAGGCGAGGGTGCTTGGCATTCAGGCGCTGGTCGGAACAGGATTCTTGGCGTTCTCATTGTTCACCTCAAATCCGTTCTTGAGAATGGACCCGGTGCCAATAAATGGACAAGATCTGAACCCGCTATTGCAGGATCCCGGCCTCGCGTTCCACCCGCCATTTCTCTATTTGGGCTATGTCGGCATGTCAGTTGCTTTTTCATTCAGCGTAGCAGCCCTTCTTGAGGGGCGGGTAGATCCTGCCTGGGCGCGCTGGGTCCGCCCATGGACATTGCTCGCGTGGTCAAGTCTCACACTTGGGATCGCGATGGGGGCCTGGTGGGCGTATTACGAATTGGGCTGGGGCGGTTATTGGTTCTGGGATCCAGTAGAAAACGCTTCATTGATGCCTTGGCTGGCGGGCACCGCTTTGTTGCACAGCGCAATTGTTGTCGAGAAACGCAATACGTTAAAGCTTTGGACCATCTTTATGGCGATAACCGCATTCTCAACGTCTTTGCTTGGCACGTTCATTGTGCGCTCTGGTGTGCTGACCAGCGTTCATTCTTTCGCCAACGATCCGGATCGCGGGGTTCTATTGCTCGCTTTGTGTGTAATTCTGACAGGCGGCGCGTTCGTCCTCTACGCCATCCGTGGTCAGGCGATGAAAGCGGGCGGCACTTTTCAAACAGTTAGCCGCGAATCCGCCCTCATTATGAACAATCTTATTTTGTCGGTTATTTTGTTCATCGTTTTGCTCGGCACCTTTTGGCCAACAATATCGGAGCTGATTTTTGGGAACCGTCCGTCCGTTGGCCCGCCATATTATAATATCTTCGCAATACCTTTGATGACCGTGCTGGCTGTTTTTATGGCTTTTGGGATTTTGTTACCGTGGAAGCGGGGTGATCTCAAGACGGTTATGATCCGGCTCAAATGGGGTGCCGGGATCGCGGTTATTTTGACGATAGTGGCGTTCTATTTGTCAGGCTTCAAAAACATCCTCGCTGTTGTCGGGTGCCTGATAGGATTCTGGATTATCCTGAGCACATTGACCGACATATCCTTGCGCATGAAACTCTTTAACGGACCGATCCAAACAAGTTTGCGTCGCGCGTCTGGCTTTCCGCGGTCGTTTTGGGGCGGTTCACTCGCGCATTGCGGCGTTGGTGTTACTATTCTTGGAATGGTCGGGACTTCATTGTGGGTAACTGAGGAACAAACCATCATGACGCCAGGCGACACCATCGAAATCGCCGGATATCAGTTGCGCATGGAAAAGATCGAAAACCTAAATATTGCTAACTACCAAAGCGAAATGGGCACTTTCAGTTTGATCAAAAATGGCACTGTGGTGAATATTCTGAAACCTGAGCGCCGTTGGTATCCGGTTGCACAGCAGCAAACCGTAGAAGCGGCTATTCAGCCGCGTTGGGCGGCAGACGTCTACGTCGCACTCGGTGATCCCCGCGGCGAGAATAATGAAGCACGTATCGTGAGGGCTTATCATCACCCGCTGGTCATGTATCTGTGGGGTGGCAGCGTGTTAATGGCGTTTGGCGGTATTGTCTCGATAACGGACCGGCGCTACAGGGTCGGCGCACCAAAACCAAAAGCCAGAAAGGCTGAGAAACCTGACGCGGTGGGTCCAATGCCCGACGCGGTGCCGGCGGAGTAGTTTCGATGACCAATTTCCAGAAACTTACCGCTGCATTTTGCCTTGCATCAATAGTTAACTTGCAAGCCGGATACGCCGTAGATCCTGACGAAGTTCTTCAAGATCTTGCGCTTGAACAACGGGCGCGGGAAATCTCAAAAGGCTTGCGTTGTGTCGTGTGCAAAAATCAGTCGATTGATCAGTCAGACGCCTCACTCGCGAAGGACTTACGGTTGCTTGTCCGCGAACGTCTTATGGCCGGCGATTCGAATGAAGAAGTTACCAGCTACATTGTCGACAGATATGGCGAGTTTGTTCTGCTACGCCCACAGTTTTCATCGAAGAACCTATTCTTGTGGGGGGCGCCATTGTTCATGCTTGGTGCCGGCGGGTTCCTTGCCGTCTATTTCCTCCGTCAGCAGAAAAAACCGGCAGCCGAGCCTCAGCCGCTAGACGCCGATGAACAGGTCGCACTGGCTGATCTGATAAAAAACCAAGACGAGAGTTAGAGTTTCCTCGTCTGGATCTGGCTGTTACTCAAGGTCCAGCGCCGCTTTGGCTTTTGCATCATCTGGCGACAATCGCAGGATTTGTTCATAGGCATTCTGGGCCTCGTCTAGGCGTCCCAGAACGGTATATGACCGTGCGAGCCGTTGCCAGCCGGCGAGGTCGTCGGGATTTTTTTCAAGTCGTGCGGCGAGGCCGGCAACCATCCCCTCAATCATTTGACCCTGTTGATCACCTGTCATGTTTTGCGCGGCGCTGATGTCGGCCGTCGTTGGTCCCTCAAAACCGTCACTTGAAGGCGGTGTAACAGGTTGAGCTGGCGCGGGCGTCGTCGCCGCAAGTTCGCCTCCGTCCCGAACCGCCGTCATCTGCTGTTGGACAACCGGTAGCCATGGTGCATCAGGTGGTGAATTGTCAATTAGTCGTTGCCAGTCCGCCATGGCGCCAACGGTGTCACCATTTTGAGCTTTTGCCAACCCGAGATAGTATGTCGCCTGAGGGTCATTGGGATTTTCCTCGACGAAAGCGGTGAAGATCATGCGTGATTCAGGTCCTACAATGCCGGCATTCCCAACGACCAGCGTTTCGGCATACTCGGCCGCCAGTTGGCGGTCCCTGCCGCCGACTATTCGGTTGGCTTCGCGGTAGGCTTCAATCGCCTCGTTATATCGATTTAAGTTAACGAGAGATCGCGCCAGCAATGCCCAGCCTTCTGCATCATCAGGATTTTCTCGCAATCTCGCCGTTAGGGTCTCGACCATATCGCCCATACCGGAGTGCATCCCATCAGCACCGTCTGGCGCGATCGCCAGATCTTGCCGTTCACCAAACGCGGATGCAGGCTGATCCGGACTGCCCTGCAAAAAGTAAATGATGCCAGCGACAACCGGCATCAGCCCGAGGAGACCAAACCACAGCAATGGCGTCTTTTTCGCGCCACCGGATGGACTCATATCTTCTGACTTAGCTTCGGCAAGCATGCGCCGCTCTATCTCGGTACGCGCGGCGGCCTCTTCTTCAGGTACGATCATGCCGCGTTTGACATCACGATCGAGTTCGGCGAGCTGGTCGCGGTAGATTGAGATATTGTATTCGCTTTTGACTGCTTTTTCATCAAGCCCTCGAAAATACGGGACGATGAGGATCGTGACGATGACGAACGTCAGCAAGGCGCAAACAACAAACAATACCATGATCAGTCTTAAGCCTCATTTTTTTCGGGAAGTACGGACACCTCGGTTACGCATTCGTGAACCTGCGATCAAGGGGAAATCATAAATCAGGAATCTCTTAATGAACAGGTCATTCACACCGGGTGATGTTATTGATTTTAAAGATTATTCCATGCGCTGGTTGGTCTTGATCCTTTGCATTTGGAAACGTAGTGTTCCGTGATGGATAGAAAAGTCGCGATTTGCACTCCGATACATCGATATACGCATGCGGACTTTACGGCATCGCTCCTGAAAACGTTCCGCGCGGTTAAAAACTCCAATAATCTCGCCTGGCTCAATATGGTCGGAAATGCCAATTTGGCGCAGGCCCGTAATGTCCTTGTGTCCGAGGCAATCAAGAAGGGGGTCGATGATATCGTTTTTATTGATTCCGATATCGGCTGGGAGCCGGATGCGTTTGCGGCTTTGTTTGAACACCCGCCTGAATGCCAGGTCATCGCCGGCGCACCACAGCGCCGGGACCAAGAAGGCGTAAAGTTTTGCGGTGTTCTTGATGACAGGAAGGCAAGCACGGGACGCCTCCTGTCCGGTATCACGGCGACGGCTTTCTTGCGTATTCAAACAAGTGTTTTTCAAAAACTGACTTACGCTGAAGCCTATCAACACGGTGGAGGTGAGACGCGCGCGTGGTTTGACTACGTCCGTTACTACAACGAAGAACACAATATGAGCGGCTTTATTAACGAGGATTATTACTTCAGCATGAAATGCAAAGAGGAGGGAATCGAGAACTGGATCGATCCGCAAATCCAACTTAGGCACTATAACAACGTCGCACTCACGGCGTGCATGGTTGATCACATTTAGCCGCGAACTAACACCGGCGTGGTCCTGACACTCACACGCGAGAAGAAGCAAAGGCCGTCTTGTTTCGGCGTTGTCGGGATTGCGTTCCAAAAATATTGAATGCGTCGATTTTCAATGAAGTGCGAAGGTAGCGGCTCTTTGATCAGGTTGGTTGGGGCCGACGCCTAACAGCTGTGACAAAACAAAAAGATCAAGTAATATTAACTATTTATGGCAAATTTTTCGCGTTGGGCAGAGGTTATCTCCGGCGCTACCTGGCCTCACTTTATCGAAATCAGTGAACCACAAAAAGCCAATTCACTGAGTAGCTTTGCGCAGGCAACGTCACTTTAACAGAAAGATGCACAACCTAACAAAATACCGCTTGCTAACTTTTTCAAAAAGGAGAAATCTGATCCAAGCCACAACAATAACTCACTAAGGGGAGAACACCAGATGGCTAATTCTCAAGCAGTTAAGAAAGAAGTTGAAGAGTTTATGACCGGTTTGCACAATCGCAACCCGTATGAGCCTGAGTTCCATCAGGCAGTTCAGGAACTAGTCGAAACGGTGATGCCGTATTATCTCGATCACCAACAATACCGTCGATGGCGGATTCTGGAAAGGATGACTGAGCCGGATCGTGTCATCATGTTCCGGGTCACCTGGTCCGACGATGACGGCGAGATCCGCGCCAACAAAGCATGGCGAGTGCAATTTAACAATGCGATCGGTCCCTACAAAGGCGGCATGCGGTTTCATCCAAGTGTGACGTTGAGTGTTCTGAAATTCCTTGGTTTTGAACAGTGTTTTAAGAATGCTCTCACGGGCTTGCCCATGGGCGGCGCCAAAGGTGGTTCTAACTTCAATCCAAAAGGGCGTTCGGACGTTGAGATAATGCGCTTCTGCCACTCACTGATGACGGAGCTGTTCCGGCATATCGGCGAAAGCAGGGACGTCCCTGCCGGCGACATCGGTGTTGGGGCCCGAGAGATCGGCTACATGTTCGGCCAGTACAAACGCCTTGAAAACAATTTCGTTGGCGTTTTGACGGGTAAAGGTCTCGAATTTGGTGGCAGCTTGATCCGCAAAGAAGCGACCGGCTATGGAACCGTTTATTTCGCGCAGAATATGTTGAACCATATTGGTGATAGCGTCGAAGGCAAGGACGTTGTCATCTCGGGTTCCGGCAATGTTGCGACCTATGCCGTTGAAAAAGTACTGCATTATGGTGGCAAACCGTTGACACTCTCGGATTCAGGCGGGTCCATCTATGACCCCGATGGTATTGATGAAGAAAAGCTAGAATTCATAAAGGATATAAAAGAGGTGCGTCGAGGCCGCATCAGTGAGTACACAGACAAGTACTCAACTGCAAAATATCTCGAAGGCAAACGACCCTGGGGTGTTAAATGCGATATTGCTCTTCCTTGCGCCACACAAAACGAGCTTGATCTTGATGCGGCGAAGGAGCTTGTGTCCAATGGTGTCAAGCTGGTCGCCGAGGGCGCGAATATGCCCTCGACACTCGATGCGGTGCATCACTTCCTTGGCAACAACGTCCTATTTGGCCCGGCCAAAGCTGCCAATGCCGGCGGGGTTGCGTGTTCAGGTCTTGAACAAAGTCAAAACTCGCTTCGTATTTCTTGGAGCGCGGAAGAAGTTGATCAAAGGCTGCAGGATATTATGAAGGGCATTCACTCGAAATGTGTCAAGTTCGGAGAGGGCGGCGAAAACGTAAATTACGTTCAGGGTGCCAACATAGCTGGATTTGAAAAAATTGCAGCCGCGATGACTTCTTACGGTGTAACCTGATTTAACCTTGCGCTCTACTATCCGTCGGAAATTGATGGGTCGCGCATACTGAAACAGTCGCCGCCATTTCCAATAATGGCGGCGCATGCATCTTCGGACTGTTTTTCAGACATATAGTTAAACCGGACGCGGTACACGGATTTTCCGTCTGAAATAATTTCAGATATTTCTGGTGAAGAATCGGTGATCAGATCGGCAAACAGAGTTTGAATGTCCGTCTGCTCGGTCTCGGCCAGTTGTCTGGTGCTGTAAGCACCCGTTTGAATGCTCCAGGAAATGTCTGCTGAAGGCATGGTGTCGTCGATGTCACCTTCGGCATATTCTCGCGTGGCGTATGCTTCAGCCAGAGCAATAATGTTGAGCTTCTCGGCTTCAGTCATGTTTTCTGAGATCAGGAGTGTCATATCATCGGGTTGAACCGAGTTGTCATCTGCTTCTTGACCAAAAACAGCCGCCTGCGAGGAGAGTTGCCCTGGAAGGGCCGCTGAGCCGGCAATGATTGGGGCATCGGTAAGATTGGCAGAAGCGATTTGCAATTCTATCGGCGGCCATGAGCCGCCAACTTCAGCCAAAGTTGTTGGCTTTAGATTTGGGCGCGGTTTGATGCGGTGAACCGAGCTGATAAGAAAAGGTTTGCGCGCTATTGTGCTGTAAGCCTGATCAATAATCTTCTTCATGTGCGCGTCGCGGGTGCGGGTACTGCGCCCGCCGAGGACAATGCCGATGAGCCGATTATCGCCGCGCGCTACACTTGTCGCCAGATTGTATCCCGACATCCTTGTGTAACCTGTCTTCAGGCCATCCGCCCCATTGAACTTGCCAATCAGCTTGTTGTGCGATTTGTAGGTTTTGCTTTTCCAAACGAAGCTGCTCTTTTGGAAATAGGACCAATATTGCGGGAAATCCTGCATGATGCGCTGTGACAGAACTGCTAAGTCACGCGCGGTGGTATATTGTTTTCGGTTCGGCAGGCCTGAGGCATTTCGAAATTGCGTCGATCGCATACCCATCGCCCAGGCTCTGTTCGTCATTTTCTTAGCAAACCCTTTTTCTGACCCGCCAATTTTCTCCGCGACCACGACAGCCACATCATTGGCCGATTTGATCACAAGTGCATCAATTGCCTGTTCAACAGTGATCTTCTCTCCAGTCTGGAGACCGAGATCAGAAGCGGGCATCGATGCGGCGTATCGGCTCACTTTCATTGACGAGTCCAGAGATAGCCTTCCAGATTCAACCTCTTCAAAAAGAAGGTAGAGGGTCATCATTTTCGTGAGAGACGCGGGAAAGCGGCGCTGAGTCGAATATTTGTCGAAAAGGATATCCCCGGTGTCTGCGTGAATCACCAAAGCGGCGTATTTGCTGTTGGCGGCAGCCGGCGCAAACCCGCTCGCGGCACATGTCAACAGGAACGCTGCAATCCAGGTTGTGAATGAAATGTATGATAAACCTGACTTCATTCGCAAACCCCGAACACTTTACTCAATCCCCAACTACCGACTGATAGAATGTAACATGTTTTTGGCATCACAAGAAGATGCGTTAATCCGGTAAACAGCGAGTTAACAAATCGTTTACCTATCGCGCTTCAGCACTCAATTTTCAGGCCAATATGCCGGGTAAGATTTTTTGTTGCAGTGCAGCATTTTTTCTTGACATCGCAATAAATCCTATCCATATGCTGCATTGCAACAACGAACAGTAAACCCGCGTTCAAATATTTCACACCCAGGAGAACCCACAATGAGTGCAACCAAGAAAAAAGCGACCGCAGCGCCATCCGTCGAACAATTCGAGGATTTTGCCGAGCAAACAAATGCAAAATTCAAAGACAATTTTGAAAAGGCGTCCAAGAGCTTCGCCGAAGTAGGTGAATTCTCCAAGGAGAACTTTGAAGCCGTCGTCGAATCTGCATCAGTTTACGCAAAAGGCGTTGAAGAAATTGCCGCAGAGCAAGCTTCTTTCGCCAAAGAATCCGTTGAGAAAACTGTCGAACAGTTCAAAACGATTTCCTCTGTGAAAACTCCGCAAGAATTTATGCAGGCGCAAACAGATTTCTTTCGCGGTGCGTTCGAATCTAATATCGCACAAATGCAGAAGATGGCTGATGTTTGGACAACAACAGCAAAGACTGCCTCTGAACCGCTGAACAAGCGCTACACAGAGGTCGTTGAGAAAGCCCAAACTTATCGATTCTAAGAACTTCGCCCCCAACGAAGACCTAAGTAGTGTACACAAGGCCCGGCAGCCCCTTTTGCCGGGCCTTTGTTATTAGTCATCCACAAACCGGAGTAGATCGTTCTCATGATTAATTTCAACACACTTAAACGCTCGCCTCGGCCCAACGATTATTTGGTCGCTGATGCGAGTTTCTGTCCGATGGCGAAAGCGGATCGTGAACCTCCGACATACGATCACCCGCCGGAAACAGTTTGCAAGGCGTGGCGCAGGGTCATTTCTCAGCAACCTCGGACGAGTGAAACCGTTGCTGACAAGGCTTCCATGACGTACGAATACATCCAGCGCTCAGGCGTTATGCGGTTTCCAGACACGATCACCGTCCGGTTTGCGGCGCAAGGCAACAGTAAAGGTACAAAAGTTGTCGTCTATTCAGCCTCAAAAATCGGTTACTCTGACTGGGGAGTCAACGCCCGACGCGTGCGTGCCTGGTTAACCATATTAGAGCAGGAACTCGGGCGTCAATAAACCTATCTGACACCTAATTCACCCAATGTGACATTTCAGAGGTTGCAGGCGCGCCCGAAAAACCCAAATAATGGGACCAGATGACCGTCGCTGAAACATATTACCCGAACACGCTGTTTGTCATGGCGAACCCTGATGAGACCGATAACCCGGAGTCAGAGACCGGGACGATCACGCGCGAAAAGCCCAAGACAAAACGCCCGGCGCTCTACAAAGTGGTCCTGCTCAACGATGACTACACACCGCAGGAGTTTGTTGTCTGGCTGCTGGAGGCCGTGTTCAATAAGTCGAACGAAGACGCAATACGCATCATGTTGCATGTGCACCAGACCGGCGTTGGGATTTGTGGCGTATTTACGTTTGAAGTTGCAGAGACCAAAGTGGCGCAGGTGATGGAACTCGCCAGCCGTAACGGTCACCCTTTGCAATGCACTATGGAAAAGGAATGAGGCAGCCCCCACATAAAGCTCGTGCTCAGGCCCGCGCAACTACAGGAGTAACCAGTGGCTAGTTTTTCAGAGAATTTGGAGAAATCCATTCACCGCGCCATTGCAATCGCCAATGAGTACAAGCACGAACTGGCGACCCTTGAACATTTGCTTCTTGCGCTGACGGAAGATCCAGATGCTATTGGCGTCATTAATGCCTGCACCGTCGATATTGAGGAATTGCGGCAAAACCTGAAAGACTATTTGGACGATGATCTCGCCAAGCTTGTGGTTGAGGACGGCGATGAAGCCAAACCGACAACCGGCTTCCACAGGGTCGTTCAGCGCGCGCTGATTCACGTCGAAACGTCCGGTCGCTCTGAAGTAACCGGCGCCAACATTTTGGTTGCGCTCTTTGCCGAGCGCGAAAGCCACGCTGCCTACTTCCTGCAAGCGCAGGAGATGACCCGCTACGATGCCGTCAACTATATCTCCCACGGGCTCACCAAGAATGGCCAGCCAAGCGAGCCGCGAACCCCGACAGGTGCCGATCAGGATGAAGACGCCCAGGGCAAACCAGGCGCTGACGCTCTTTCTTCCTACACGGTCAATCTCAACGAAAAGGCGCGTAAGGACGAAATCGATCCCCTTATTGGCCGAGAAAAAGAAGTTGAGCGCGCCATTCAGATTCTCTGTCGCCGCCGCAAGAACAACCCGATTCTAGTCGGCGATCCGGGCGTTGGCAAAACCGCTATTGCCGAGGGTCTTGCTCGAAAAATTGTCGATGAAGAAGTCCCGGCAGTACTCGAGGACGCCAGCATTTATTCCCTCGACATGGGAGCGCTTCTTGCCGGTACGAGATATCGCGGCGACTTCGAAGAGCGTCTGAAGGCGGTTTTGAAACAAATCACCAGTATAGATGGCGCGATCCTGTTCATCGATGAGATTCATACAGTGATTGGCGCCGGTGCCACATCCGGCGGCGCCATGGATGCATCGAACTTGTTGAAGCCCGCCCTACAGGATATTAATTTCCGCTGCATGGGGTCGACCACCTACAAGGAATACAAACAGCATTTTGAAAAGGATCGTGCACTCGCCCGCCGATTCCAGAAAATCGATATTGTTGAGCCGTCCGTGCCTGACACGATTAAAATCCTACGTGGCTTGCGCCCGTATTTCGAAGAACATCACCATACCAAATATACTGATGAAGCGATCAAGGTCGCAGTTGAACTCGCTGCCCGTTACATGACCGACAAGAAACTGCCGGACAAGGCCATTGACGTGATCGATGAAGCCGGGGCCCGCCAAATGCTGTTCCCGGAAGATCAGCGCGTCAAAGTGATTGACGTGCCCCAGATCGAAGAAACGCTCGCGACGATGGCGCGCATCCCGCCGAAATCGGTGTCGAAATCGGACGAAGAAAAACTGAAATCCCTACCCGATGATCTGAACCGTGTGGTCTATGGCCAGGATAATGCCATCGAGCAGCTGTCAGCCGCGATCAAGCTCGCCCGTGCCGGTTTGCGAGAACCTGAAAAGCCAATTGGCTCATACCTGTTCTCCGGCCCAACCGGCGTCGGCAAGACAGAAGTAGCCAAGCAGCTCGCGAACATGATGGGTGTAGAGCTTTTACGCTTTGACATGTCGGAATATATGGAGCGCCACACTGTCTCTCGGCTGATTGGCGCGCCGCCGGGCTATGTCGGTTTCGATCAGGGCGGCGGCATGCTCACCGATGCGGTTGACCAGAACCCGCATGCGGTGGTTCTGCTCGATGAGATCGAGAAGGCGCACCCGGATATTTTCAATATCCTACTACAAGTGATGGACAATGGCTCGCTGACCGACACCCACGGCAAGAAGATCGATTTCCGCAACATCATCCTGATCATGACCACCAACGCAGGTGCATCTGACGCCGCCAAAATGGCGATCGGTTTTGGAGCCGGTAAAAAAATCGACGAGAGCGATGCGGCAATCAAGCGTATATTCACACCGGAATTCCGCAACAGGCTTGATGCCTCGATCCAGTTTGCCGGCCTGTCAGCACCGATCATCGAACGCATCGTTGCCAAGTTTGTGCTGCAACTGGAGGCACAACTCGCCGACCGCAATGTCACGTTCGAATTAACCGAACCGGCGACAAGGTGGCTCGCCGAAAAAGGCTTTGATGAGGAGATGGGCGCGCGGCCTTTGGCGCGCACCATTCAGGAATATATTAAGAAGCCGATTGCCGACGAGTTATTGTTTGGCTCTCTCAAACGTGGCGGTATCGTTCGTGTTCTGATTGATAAGAAGGACGAAAGCAAGCTCGCCTTTGAATATATCCCGGAAGAACCCCAATCTGAAAAACCGGGTGAGGGCGACGACGAGAAGAAGGACGAGGAAGAACGGGTCAGGTGATTTCGCTCGATAGAGACACTTTGTTTCTTTTAGCACCCGGTTTTGAAGACAATGATCGGCGCGAATATTGTCCTGAATGCGCAGAAATATGGGGTGTCCTTCATTATTATCCAGCCATTTTGAAGGCTCTGGATATCGTGTACCAACCGATAGCCCGTCCTCGACCAGAATTGTCGCGGCTGATCGGCGAAGAAAATCAGAATTGCCCGACGCTCGTTTTGTTGGATTCCGCGGGTGCAGCTGAATCTGCTACCATAAAATCAGCCAACGGTGTTTCTATTCTTGATAATGCCAAAGATATTGGGAAATACTTCGCGCATCGATACGGAACGGCGTTTCCGCGAGGTGATTAGGCGCGGGTGCGTTGCCACCAAGTTCAGTCTAGTTAGACTCTGGACGATTGCCGCCTACGTCCTTATCACAAGCATACCACTCATCCTGCGAAATCGCTCCGTCTTCATTCACGTCGACTTTGGCAATAACTTCTTCAGAAGGCAGCCGTCCCGGCATATAAGCGCGGTCCAGTTCGTACTTGCTGATCTTGCCATTGCTGTTGGCATCAAGATCCTTGAACTCGGGTAACACCGGTATCCTGTCATTGCTGTTTTCACAGCGGGCAGGGCGTTGCGGGGTGCCGACCTCATCATCAAGCTTTGCGGTGGCGGCAGGTCCTGCAAAAACATATAACACGGCAACCGGCATAGTCGCCCATTTCCGTCTGCTTCTTGAATTGGCCCGCATCGTCCCCCCAAAATTCGCAACGGTCAACGGCTAGCATCCGCCTCTGCTGCAATATAGCCAAAACTGTTTTTTTGTTCCAATGACAGAAGCTGTGCCTGCAACTCCGCTGCCCTCACGGCATCAAGGTTAAAAGCCGCCTTCATCTTCAGACCATAGAGCATAGTACCGGATTTGATCCCGTCAGCATTCTTGGCTGCATCTAGCAACGGCGCACACGCCGCATCGTCTTTGAAGCAGAGGATCAGCCGGTGGTATTCAAAATTTTCAATCAGGGTCCAGTCGGCTGACACGGGCGCGATCGCGCGTTCGGCGGCCCGTTCGTTCCCGGCGCGTATGTTTGACAGATACAACCAATACCGGTTTGCGGCGGCTGAATCGAAGTTTTCAGAAATTGCGATGGCACCGGCGAAGGCTTGGGCGGCGCTTTCGAAATTGCCACTCAGATAGTAGGAGAGGGCGAGGTGATAGTAGATGTTGCCTTTCAGCGTAGAAGTTGGAATTCCGGCCGCATTGGGCAATCCGTCCGGTTCAACCTTGTTCGCCACACCGGCCATCATGTCGGCCGCTTGCAACAGCACCCGGACCGCCTCATCAAATTCCCTGAGGGTGATATAACGGTGCCCCATATGTCGCAAAAACCGTGCGTCGTTGGGGTGCTTTGCAAAACCATCCAGGTACACTTGAATAGCCTCTTCGTAGCGCCCGAGATAACCAAGCCGCCGCCCGAACCAGATCATTGCATCGGCATCATCAGGATCAGCCGCGAGCTGCGCTGTCGCTTCGACGAGGAGCGCCTCTTGCTTGTCAATAAAATCGTCAGCAAGGGCTGGTGGCGCAAAAAGCAGAAGTAAAATAACGAGAATATACTTCATGAGCGATATCCTACTCCTCCCATAGGGAGAGGTCAAAACCGCCTGGCGGTTTTGGATGAGTGGTATCAACTACCCTGCTCCGCCGCTTTCTGTTCCTTCATATCGGCCGGATCAATCGACACTTTATGCCACACAGCCGCGTTATCAGCCAGCACCCGCCAGATCGGCGTGATCTGGGATACTGGAGTGCCCGCCTCATAGGCTTCATTAGCGCCTCGGCAATTATCGTAATTCACGCCAACAAAAAAGCAGCTTCATATCCGCGGGCGTTTTACCAACTTTCGATTTGCAACACCTGGTGTACCAGCGCATCATACCACTGGACGTCAGACGCACGCAGGCGAAATGCTCCTGGCCTTGAGTGAATTCGAGTTGTGCCGGGGAGATCTGAGCAATTTCAGTACCCCCATGGGCATCGAGACAATTTTCTGGCTCGCCGAGAAAATGAGCAAACGCCTGACAGTCGTCGCAATGGCAAACGACCGGTTCATGGTACTGGAGGATGCATCGCGTAAAACACCTTTAACAGCACCGCACCTGCATTGAACGGAAAGATCTTTTGCTATGATTTAGCGCTCCACGTTACTCGTCAGCACGGCCAGGATGACCGCGATGCCTTCAAAGAAATTCCCGACACGGATATTCTCATTCGGGCTGTGTTGGTTGTTATCGATGTTAACAGTGGAGATAATTGCTGCTGGTATATCCAATGTCTCAACGAAAGGCGCAATTGGGATTGATCCTCCGAAGGAGCGAATCAGGATCGGCTCATGATCATAAAGCCGTTTCATCCCGGCGCGTGCCACAAGCCCGGGAAGTGATTCGAAATCGGACCTGAAGGCACCGTAGCTGACTTCAGAGCTCATAGACACGATAAGAGGGTACGCAGCGCGCTCGTCATCGCTAGGTGCACCGTCAGTGATGTAGAATCCCTGCGTTTCAATATGATCTCGGAGCAGCCGGACCAAGCGTTCGGGATCGGTTTCTTTCACCGTCCGAATGTCAATCTCAGCGATAGCCGTGGCCGGAATGATTGTCCGCACCTCGCGCCCGACCCAGGCCGCAGCGAGCCCACGTATATTAAGTGAAGGGTACTGCAGAGCTTCCTGCAATGTCGGGGCAACCTTGTCTGCAACTGCCAATCCCATGCCTTTAAGAATTGCCACCTCGTTGTCCGGCACTGCCGCCAATTTCTGTTGCACCTCGCGGCTGATCTTTACGCCGTCATAAAACCCTTTGATCTTCACCCGTCCGTCGGCGGTTTTCATCGAAGTGAGCAGGCGCGTCAGATGAAAGGCCGGATTGGGAGCAAAGTTACCGTAGTGCCCACTGTGTTGCGGCACAATCGGCCCGTAGGTGGTGAGGGTAACGGTGGTGATCCCGCGTGCGCCGAAGGTCACCGTCGGTTTGTTCGAGGCGTGCGGTGGGCCATCGAAGATGAGCAGGAAATCAGCGGCCAGAAGATCTTGATTGGCCTTCACAGCTGCTGCGAGATTGGGTGAGCCCAATTCTTCTTCTGTATCGACAATGACCTTGAGATTGAAATGTAGATCAATCTCCGCCGCGTTGATTGCGTCCATCGCTACCATAAACTGTGTCATCGGGCCCTTGGAGTCGGAGGCCGATCTTGCAAACACACGCCAATCCAAATTTAGATCATCGGCGCTCTGGGGCCAGTCGATAATTTCCCAAACGCCGTCGGTTTCCTTCTTCAGAACCGGGCCAAAAGGATCCGGCTGGTCCCAGCTTGCCCGATCGACAGGCTGTCCATCTGCCTGCAAGTAGACGAGTGCGGTTTTGGTGGCACCGGGAAACCTGCGCTCAGCAAACAGGGCGGGGCTGCCCGCTGTCTCGATCGATTGTGTGGCAAAACCGCGCGCCTCAAATTGCGGCTCCATCCACTCCACCAGTCGCTTGATATCTTCAGGATACGTTGCATCATTGGGTTGAGACAGAAATGACCGGAACAATGAGATGGCGGAATCGTGCTGAGCAGAAGCCATCGCTCGGATCTCATTAGTGGAGACCGGTTCGTGAGCCACCCATCCATTCCCCATCGTCGCAATTATCGCAGCCATAAATCCTGACAGAATACGCATGGCCGTTCCTCCCTGTTTCGCGAAAAGGATAGGGCGGATCAACGACCAGTACAATTGTTCTGCTCGCGACCCTCCAAGGTTTCATTTGCTCTACGCCTTCCGATCGCTGAGGACTGGTGTGGCTTGAACGGCATCTATCGCCTTGCCGACAAAGGAAAATCATGCCGTTCAACGGCCAAAATTCTCCCTCAATATCGCTTGAAAATTTCATTAATTGTATTATTGTGCAAATATGCAATTAAATGAAGCCATAGGCATGTTCACGTCCCTTGGGCAGGAGACCCGGCTCGCAGTTTTTCGGTTGTTAGTCGAACAAGGGCCATCGGGCCTCGCCGCCGGAGAAATCAGCAAAGCGCTAAAGGTCAATGAATCAACGCTGTCGCGGCATTTAGCGCATATGGAAAAGACCGGCCTGGTGCTAGGTACGCGCAAAGCTCGGCATATTCTCTATGCGGTTTCATGGCCGGGCGTCGAAACGCTCCTAGAGTTTATTGTAGCAGATTGCTGTAAGCGCGATGTCAGCAGTTGTTTGAAGGGAGGATGCTGTGATTGACCTGCAGCCATGGTCGGTTCATCCCAGGATTGTTCTGCCAGCGGAGGATATTGAATTCGACGCTCAAAATGCAGAGTGCGAGTGTATCCGCGCTGACCTAGCGGCATTTGAAGAACAGATGCGTTCAGCTGCCGACGATGGTGGACCGGTGTATCACCCGGAGACAATCCACCAGAATATTATTTCGGAAACACCGGTTATTTTACCGCAGCGCGAGCTGCGCAAAATCTCCAATGCGGTCGCGGCCATCCACCAAGTGGTCCGGCACTCCTCTTTTCGTGACTATGTGCTGGGCCGGGCACCTGTCATTGCACGGCAAAATAGCAAAGTGCACGGCGTGTTGATGGGATTTGATTTTCACATGACACCGGATGGTCCAAAACTGATCGAAATCAACACCAATGCTGGTGGTGCGTTGATTAATGCCCAGCTCCTTCGCTTCCAGACCGCCTGTTGTGACACCTTTCAGGAAATGATCAGGGAAGTCGGGGTTGTGCACGAAGTACATAACAAGATTCTCGCCAGTTTTCTGGCAGAATGGCAAGCGTTTGGTCGGCAGGGCCGACCGCAACGAATCGTCATCGTAGACGAGACCCCGGCGCAACAATATTTATATCCAGAGTTGATATTGTTCCGGTCCCTGTTTCGTGCTGCAGGAATCGAAGCTGAAATTGTGGCGCCAGAAGATCTGGTGTTCGCCGGCGGCTCTTTACTCTATCGGAGAAAGACGGTCGATCTGGTCTACAACCGGCTGACAGATTTCTACTTGGAAAAACGGCAAAGCCGTGCACTTCGAGATGCTCATATGTCTGGCGAGGTTTTGATTACATCAAATCCTCGCCATCACGCTTTGCTGGCAAATAAAAAGAACTTTAGCATATTCTCCAATGCAGATCTGTTGCGGTCGTTCAATATTCCCGCTCAAACGATAAACGTGCTTGAGCAAACCGTTCCGAAGTCGTGTTTAGTCACGTCAAATAACGCTGAAATGCTCTGGCAAAACAGGCGCAAACTGTTCTTCAAACCGGTATCCGGGTTTGGCAGCCGTGGTGCGTATCGCGGGAGCAAACTCACCAAACGCGTATGGCAGGAAATCCTTAACGGCGAATACATCGCACAGGATTTTGTGGCCCCGTCATTGTCACCGGTCAAGGTCGATGGCGTGACCCGCGAAATGAAGTTCGATATTCGCGCCTATGTCTATCAGGGTGACATACAGCTGATGGCCGCTCGGCGTTATCAGGGACAAACAACAAATATGCATACAGACGGTGGCGGCTTCGCGAGTGTTTACAGCGTGACAGTCTGAAGTTTTTCAAGCGCAGTGCGGAAATCTTCTGGTAGTTGCATTGGTTGGCGTGAATGCCGGTCGACATAAACATGGATGAAATGCCCCTGCGCCGACGGCATCTGGTCTTCCTCATTAAAGAGCCCGATTTCATAGCGCACACTGGTGGCGCCCAATTTGCCCACTCTGATACCGGCGGTTAGAGTATCAGGATAAGCTGAAGGCACAAAATAGTTACACTGTGTTTCTACGACGAGACCGATAATATCACCCTGATGAATATCGAGAACGCCCGAGCGAATAAGATACTCATTCACGGCAGTGTCAAAAAATTCGTAATAGATAACATTGTTGACATGACCATAAAGGTCATTGTCATTCCACCTGGTCTGTATCAGGAGAAAATGCCTATAAGCACTGCGAAGAAGTTGTTCAACTTTATTCACAGCGCGGCCTCATAAATGTTGCGAGCAGCGTCCAGAGTCATTTCTCGGGGGTTGTTGACCAGCAACCGGGTCTGCAGCATTGCATTCTCTGATAATCGATCGAGATCGCTGTTGGCTATACCGACTTCATGCAAGGTCCTCGGAATTCCTGTAGCCTCGGCAAGCCCTTCCATGCGGGCGATGAATATGTCCGCAAGCTGACTGTCACTGCCGGCAACGCCAGGATCGATGATAGCCGCAAGCGCGGCATACTCTTTGAAAGCGTCCGGTAAATTGAACCGCAACACATGCGGCATCACGAGAGAATTGGAGAGCCCGTGCGGCACATGAAAAATACCACCTATCGGATAGGCGAGAGCGTGTACTGCCGCTACTGGTGCATTGGCGAACGCTTGCCCGGCCAGCATCGCTCCGAGTAACATTTCGGACCGCGCCGGCAGATCGTCAGTCTTTTCACAAACGGTCAAAAGGTTCCCGTATAGTTTTTCAAGTGCCGCTCGTGCCAGCATGTCAGATACCGGATTTTTTTTGTGCTTTGATGTATAAGCCTCGAATGCGTGGACCATGGCATCAATACCTGTCGCAGCCGTGATGTGTAGCGGTAGACCCAATGTCAATTCCGGATCGAGAAGCGCGAGGTCAGCAAAGAGCTGCGGCGCGACGATCCCTTTTTTGGAGGTCTCGCCGGTTGTCAAAATAGAAATGGGTGTGACTTCAGAGCCGGTGCCAGCCGTTGTCGGAATCAGGATCAACGGCACCGTCCGCGGCGATGTTACGTTGCCGACCCCGTAAATCTGTTCAAGCGGCTGTTTCGAAGTCAGCATCAACGCAATCACTTTGGCTGCGTCCATTGGGCTGCCACCGCCGAGACCGACGACACAGTCAGCCTCCGCTTCTTTCGCCGCTACGATCGCGTCCAGTACAATTCGTTCCGGCGGGTCGGCGACAACTTTGTCGAAAACACTGACCCTGAAGCCTGCATGCTTCAGGGACTGGATTGCCGGTTCGATAACGCCGGTGGCAATCAGGTTGGCGTCAGTGACGACAAAGACATTGCGCACCTGGAAACGCTCGGTCACCGTCACGCCGAGAACTCTTGCAGCGCCATTGCGCAAAATTACCGACGGGGTTGTGCGAAATTCAAATCCAGACATGCCTGTAATTATCACGGGCTCACAATACTGTCGTCCTGCTTGTGCAGTCACGTCATCAACCCAAAAATGAATGGTGCGGACGGCGGGACTTGAACCCGCATGGCCATTCGGCCGACAGATTTTAAGTCTGTTGTGTATACCAATTCCACCACGTCCGCAGTCGCGCAGAGACCTAAACCGGGCCGAGCGGGCGAGCAAGCAGATTCTGGCGGTCCGAATAGTCTTTGACTAGTGCATAGCCGGGATAATACACTCCTTCGGTGCAAAATTTTGTGCGGTATGTGGGGTGCATTTATGCTGAGGTCTGGTCGATTTTTGAGTGCACTGATTGCGTTGTTGATGGCACCCATAATCAACGGGGCCTATGCTGCCCCCCAGGTGGACGTAACGCCTGAACAACTATTCGAAATGGCACTGACGGCCTACGAAAAGCAACAATACGAATTCGCCCGGGCGTTCTTTGACAGGGCCTGTACGGGTGGACAGACAGGCGGCTGTTTTAACATGGGCCTCATGACTGATTACGGCGTTGGCGGTCCAGAAGACAGGGCTCTGGCGCGCACCTATTACAAAAAGGCCTGTGAAGGCGGCGTCGGGGAGGGCTGCTTCTACCTTGCCAATATGATGTACAAAGGTGAAGGCGGTGAGGAAAACAGGAAAGCTGCACGAGTCTTTTTTTATGAAGCCTGCGGACTCGGCGGGGTCAAAAGCTGTTTTCTCTTCGCAGAAATGCTGGATCGGGGTGAGGGCGGCTCCGAAGACAAGCCGCTAGCACAGGCCTATTACAGCAAGGCCTGTGAAAGCGGCTTTGAAATTGCTTGCGAAACGCTGATGTCGACAGAAGGAGTGTACTGACAAAGACCTATTACTGCGTCAAACCGCAAAATCTTTCCGGTACCCCAATTCTGCTGCGTTGCAGCATTTCTATCATGGACATTGAAACCAGCGCTTCCTATGAAGGTGGCGCTTTTTGCTCACAGGTTATTGCCCATGCGACTTTCAAAATTCTTCCTGCCTGTTCTGAAGGAGACACCTTCTGAGGCGAAGATCATCTCACATCAGTTGATGCTTCGCGCCGGTATGGTGCGCCAGGGCGCTGCCGGTATCTATTCCTGGCTGCCACTTGGCCATCGCGTCCTGCGGAAAATCGAACAGATCGTGCGCGAAGAACAAAACCGTGCAGGCGCCGTCGAAATGCTCATGCCAACGATTCAGTCGGCCGATCTGTGGCGAGAAAGTGGACGCTACGAAGCCTATGGCAAAGAGATGTTGCGCATCACTGACCGGCATGACCGGGAAATGTTATTCGGCCCGACCAATGAAGAACTGATTACGGAAATCGTTCGCTCCGGTGTCCGCTCCTACAAAGACCTGCCTAAAATGCTCTACCACATCCAGTGGAAGTTCCGGGATGAGATCCGCCCTCGCTTTGGCGTGATGCGGGGACGTGAATTTCTGATGAAGGATACGTATTCCTTCGATCTGACGCCTGATGAGGCGCGGAAATCTTACTATAAAATGTTTGCTGCTTATTTGCGCACCTTTGCCAGGATGGGTTTGAGATCCGTGCCGATGCGCGCCGAAACGGGGCCGATCGGCGGTGATTTGTCGCATGAGTTTATCGTACTTGCCGATACTGGAGAGAGTGAAGTCTTCTGTCACAAGGGGCTCGTCGATATGGCGGTACCGTCAGCTAACACAGATTTTGACGGAGATCTGGTCGGCATCTTTAATGAGCGCACATCGCTTTATGCCGCGACCGATGAAATGCACGATGAAACCGAGTTCAACAAAGTGCCTGAAGCGAATCGTCTTTCGGCGCGCGGCATTGAAGTTGGCCACATCTTCTATTTCGGTACCAAATATTCTGAAGCCATGAAATGTAGCGTTAACGGGCCGGACGGAAAGCCATCTTTTATCGAGATGGGGTCTTACGGTGTTGGCGTCTCACGCCTCGTTGGTGCCATCATTGAAGCATACCATGATGAAAATGGCTGCAAATGGCCTGTCCCGGTCGCTCCATTCCACGTTGGGCTCATCAATCTGAAAACCGGAGATGCTGAGACCGAGCGCGTGTGTACGGAACTTTATCAGAAATTGGAAGCCCAGGGCGTTGAGGTTCTTTATGACGATACCTCGGCCCGGGCTGGTGAAAAATTTGCCACGATGGATCTTATCGGCCTGCCGTATCAAATTGTTATTGGTCCGCGGGGCCTCAAAAATGGTGTCATTGAAGTCAAGAACCGCAACGATGGCGCAAAAGACGAATTGCCACCGGACGCAGCTTTTGCCTACGTTACTGATGCTATCAAAAAGGCGTTAGAATTGGCGTGATTACGGACTTGATGCGCCAATCGTAAAGACTTGAAATTATTAGGAAATCACCCGAGCTTGATAAGCGAATTACCCACTCTACACTTGTGGTTAACGGGGAAAGTAGACAAGTTCAGCGCTTACTTTACGGGTACGAAATAATGACTGTTACAGACGCATTGCGACCACCAGAGACAAAAAAATCGACCTCAGCGCGGCCCTTTGGCTTGTTCGAGTGGATGGTTGCTCGCCGTTATATCAGCGCAACTAAAAGCGGTGCCGGCGTCTCTCTTATTTCAATCATCGCCTTTGCTGGTATCATGCTGGCTGTCGCCGTGCTGATAGTGGTTATGTCTGTTATGCAGGGATTTCGGGCGAAGTTGTTGGACCAGCTGCTCGGTGTCAACGGTCATGTTTTTGTCGAAGGTCAATTGGATACGCCGATCACGGATTATGAAACATTGGCAAATGAGCTTGCTGCCATCCCGGGCGTCACCCGGACGACCCCGGTAATTCAGTCGCCTGTTTATGTCACCGCTAATGACCAGACCGCCGCAGTGGTTTATGGTATCAGGCCGGATGATCTGAGATCTATCGAGCTAATTGCTGGCGACGGGCACCTGATTGAGGGAACCCTTGTCGATTTTGGAGACGGTCGCAAAGGCGGCAAAAAGGTTGCACTTGGCGTCGGGCTCGCCCGCAAGCTCGGGGTTGGGGTCGGCAGCCCGCTCAATATAATTACCGCAGGCGGCGCCGAAACCCCGATGGGCACATCACCGATCCGCGACAAGACGTATGAAGTCGGCGCGATATATTCCATTGGCATGTCTGAATATGATGGGTTTTTCATTTATATGCCGCTCGAACAGGCGCAGGTATTTTTTAAACGCGGCATCGCGGTCGACAAAATTGAAGTGCGGGTCGAAAATCCGCAATTATTGAAGGAGTATCAAAAAAATATCGCCGCTGCGGCCGGCCCGGCGACTTACATTTATAATTGGCAGGACCTGCATGAGAGTTATTTTCAAGCGCTGCAAACCGAGCGTGCCCTGATGCGGATCATCTTGTCATTGATTGTCGCTGTAGCTTCTCTCAATATTATCACCGGTCTTGTGATGCTGGTGAAGGACAAGACGGCGGATATCGCCGTCATGCGTACCATCGGCGCGACACAAGGCGCGGTCATGCGCATCTTCTTTATTTCAGGATCGCTAATTGGTGCTGCCGGAGCTATTTTTGGCGTTCTGTTGGGAGTCGCTATCAGTCTTAACGTCGCCGGCATAGAAAAATTCATGTCTGAAGTGGTGGGCTTTTCAATCTTCAATTCTGATATCTACCTGTTCGACGAAATGCCGGCGCAAGTCCAGTTCATGGAAGTGGGCACAGTAACGGTATTCGCGTTGGCGATGTCGTTTCTGGCAACGATCTATCCAGCAATGCGGGCAGCCAGACTCGATCCCGTCGAAGCGTTGAGGTATGAGTGATGTCAGAGGTTGAAAAAAAGCTCGCCCCGGCATTGGCGCTCAGAAACATTTCTCGCGCCTATGGCGATCTTAAAATTCTCGAAGATGCCAATCTTGGGATTGCGCGTGGTGAAATCGTCGCACTGCTCGGTCCCTCCGGGTCCGGTAAATCGTCGCTGCTTCATATCGCCGCGCTGTTGGAATCACCAAGCGGGGGTGAGGTTTACATCAACGGCAAGGCAACCTCCAAAATGTCGGATGCCGAAAAGACCAGCATGCGCCGGGATGAACTTGGCTTCGTCTATCAATTCCATCATTTGATGCCGGAATTTACGGCGCTCGGAAACGTCGCATTGCCACAAATCATCGCCGGAAAATCAAGAAATGCAGCGGAGGCGAGGGCAGAGCACCTATTGGGTGGCCTCGGTCTTTCAGCGCGGTTGCATCACCAGCCTGCGCAGCTTTCTGGCGGCGAAAAGCAACGTGTCGCACTTGCCCGCGCACTTGCCAACAAGCCGTCGCTGTTGCTCGCCGATGAGCCAACGGGAAACCTTGATGTGAAGACTTCGGGGCAGGTTTTTGACGAACTTTTGAATTTGGTCAGGAATGACAATCTTGCCGCCTTGATTGCGACACATGATAGGGCACTGGCCATGAAAATGGACCGGATCATAGCCATCCACGAGCGTCGCCTGGTGCGGGTCAGATTACGCCCGAAAGAAGACCGCGCTGAGGACAAAGCCGCGGAATAACCTTTCATTGTTGCGCAAGCCAAAGTCACAGCATTTTGTCGTGCGCTTGACAATAATTCGATAATTAGCTAAATGTCAATTTGTGAGCATCGTCTTCAAAGCCCTTTCAGACCCGACGCGTCGGCGCGTACTGGAATTACTGCGCGCACGTCCCATGAGCGCAGGCGAACTTGCGGACGAGTTCAACGTATCTAAACCGACCATGTCGGCACATTTCGCAGTGTTGCGCGAAGCCAATCTTGTCGCGTCGGAAAAACACGGCAAATCGGTCGTCTACCAACTGCAGATGTCAGTTTTGGAAGATGCGCTTTTAAGTTTCGCACAAGCCTTTGGATGGGAATTGCAAGAAAGCAAGCCGGCGAAGCCCAGGCCTTCAGGTCAGGAGATTATCAAATGAGTAGCGAACGGGATTCCACATCACTTGGAAAACTAACAGCCATAACTATTGGCGGCCTCGTAGTCGGCGTTTTGGTTTTGGCCGCCACAAAAGAGTTTGGTATACTAGATGCCAGTATTGTAAAGCGCGCTGTGGGAATGGTTTTTGGAACCATGTTGATTGTCGCCGGTAATATCTTACCGAAAATTACACAACCGCTAAATTCACAGCGCCGCAATGCGGTCAGTATAAGGATGGTGGAGCGAATCGCCGGTTGGATATTTGTCGTGACGGGGATTGCTTATATCTCCGTATGGCTGTTTGCGCCGGGTGAATACGCCATGCTGATTTCATCTATTGTTGGACTTAGCGCTTTTGTTCTTGTCGCCACAATTTGGGCCTGGCTGACCCTCCGTGAGCAATCAACCGATCAATATTAGACAAGCAGGAGGTTTTATGTTCAATCACTCTTCCATTATACGGATGACGACGTTTCTGATACTTCATGCACTTCTTTGGGTGTTCGCAATCTTCCTGGCGGATTCTATCTGGGGTGATGGGGTGTCGCAAGCGGTTGCTTTTGTATTCATCGTCGTCAACACCATTTTGGCGATAGCAATTCTGCCGAAATTTCACGCGCCCAAATCTGAGTCTAATGACTAGACCTCTCAACTGGACACTCTCATTCAGGAAGGAAGAGCACAAATGAGTATACAAACTAAATTCACCTATCCGGTAAAACTCGCGGCCTTAACTGTGTTGGGTTTGGCCGCTGCCAATTGGTACTATGCGCCCGATAAGGCCGGTCTGTGGGCAAGCCTCATGGTCGCGGCGCTGGCAGCCATCGGCGCAACAATCTTGCTCTCGAGGCGCAGGAAAACACCGCCTGACGTTGGAGAGGGCAAGATACCTGCAGCACTTTTCGGTGCCTCGCTGATCTTGGCTGGCTCACTTGCGGCGGGCCTCGCCAATGAGGTGGGCCTCATCAACGCTGACGCCGAAGAGCGCGCCTCTGGAATAATTATGGGAATGGTACTGATCGTTACCGGTAATTTCCTGCCAAAAGTTGTCCGGCCGTTGAACAAGGGCGCGTGCGATCAAGCCAGGGCAAAGGCAGCGGAGCGCTTTACCGGATGGGCATTTGTTATTGCCGGAATATTTTACGCGCTGGTATGGATGTTTGCCCCTGTAGATCACGCCAATTCTATTTCGTCTCTAGCTGCTGTTAGTGCCTTCATCTCGGCTTTCGCTGCTTGGGTGTGGTTGGTGCGGGGTAAGCTAATCCGAAATCAATATTAGGGAGGGTTTTTAATGCGTAGCGCAATCTTCCAGATCTTACACGCCGTTCTGTGGATTTTTCGCCATGTTCCTCGCCGCTAGTCTCTCGGGTGATGCTGCCTGTGCGGTCGATTTGATACCCTGGATGGCGGTGGCTTATGTCATCACAAACGGGTTTTACTTGCGTCAAAGCACTCCGCTAAATAGCCGATCGATGGCGACAAGCTGGTGAGGCAAGTCGTTTTGCTGGGATGCACAAATCCATAGGGACGATTTTCGGTATTTCAGAACGACCGAGCTAAAAAGGAATTTAGCACCCCTTGAAATCGGAACAAAAAGGAAATATAAAGAGGGCAAAACATGAACAAATAGGAACTCCAGATGTCAAACACCCTGATAATTCGTGACGCAATGGGTCTTGCGGTCCTCATCACCATAATCGCTACCGCTAATATGTGGAGCGGGTTGCTCGGTGCTTGATCTTCATCTCAGTTGTGGGAAAAAGTGCGGCGCTGCCGCTTCATGACTCTGATAAAAAGGTCACATGCAGCCCTTCATTCATCTTCACCTTCATTCTGCTTACTCACTTGCTGAGAGCGCCATCCATGTCAGTCGGTTGAGGGATCTTTGTATCCAGCACGAAATGCCTGCGGTGGCGGTGACTGACACCAATAATCTGTTTGGCGCGCTGGAAGCATCAGAGACACTGAGTGAAGCCGGCATCCAGTCAATCACTGGCCTTCAACTGGCTATTTTGCCGACAGATTTTGACCTGCCGGAAAACAGAACTGAAGTACTGCCGTCGCTGGTGCTGTTGGCGCGCAACGAAACGGGTTATAAAAATCTGATGAAGCTGTCCAGTGCAGCTTTCCTGACTACAGGTGGGGAAGGGGCGGTTCACTCATCTCTCACTATGATTGAAAGGCAAGCCGAAGGGTTGATTTGCCTGACTGGCGGGCTAAACGGACCTGCCGATCGGCTTTTGAAAGATGACAGATCGGCGGAAGCAAAAGTTTTACTTCGGAAACTTTCCGGTATTTTCCCCGACAGTCTCTATGTCGAGCTGCAAAGAGTGGCCGATGCAAGAGCTCACCATAAAACTTCGTATGAAAACGAGTTGTTGCTGATCGCCTATCAGCTTGAGTTACCTCTGATCGCAACGAATGAACCTTATTATCCGGTACAGGATGATTACGATGCGCATGACGCGCTGCTTTGCATTTCTGAAGGTGCATATGTTCAGCAGGATGACCGCCGTAAAGTGACGCCAAACCATTATTTCAAATCGTCGGAAGAAATGCGCAAGCTCTTCGATGATCTGCCGGAAGCGATCGAAAATACTTATTTTGTGGCGCAGCGCTGCGCCTTCCGGCCGCGAACCCATCCCCCGATACTGCCGAGCTTTGTCGAAGGCGACAAAGATGCCGAGGCGGTCGAACTAGAACAACAGGCGCGGGACGGATTAAAAGCGCGACTAGTGGAAGTTGAACTGGTCGCGCCAGAAGAAGACTACTGGAAGCGGCTGGAATTGGAAATTGGCGTCATCAACCGTATGGGTTTCCCCGGTTACTTCCTAATCGTTGCTGATTTCATTAAATGGGCCAAACAACACGGTGTCCCGGTCGGACCAGGTAGGGGGTCCGGTGCTGGCTCGCTCGTCGCCTGGGCGCTAACCATTACCAATCTTGATCCGTTGCGTTTCGGTCTCCTGTTTGAGCGGTTCCTCAATCCTGAGCGGGTGTCGATGCCGGATTTCGACATCGATTTCTGTCAGGATCGGCGCGACGAAGTGATTACATACGTTCAGGAAAAATACGGAAAAGACCGGGTCGCCCAGATCATCACCTTCGGAAAGCTGCAAGCGCGGGCGGTGTTGCGGGATGTTGGGCGTGTGTTGAACATGCCGTTCCCGCTAGTTGACCGGTTGTGCAAAATGGTGCCGAATAACCCCGCAAATCCCGTCACTCTTGCGGAAGCTGTTGCAACCGAACCGCGTTTGCGTGAAGAGCGCGATAACGAACCCCAGGTTGCCAATTTGCTGACGAAAGCCCTGAAGCTTGAGGGCCTTTACCGACACGCCTCCACGCATGCTGCCGGCGTAGTCATCGGTGATCGCCCGCTTGATGAGCTTGTTCCCCTTTATCAGGATCCTCGCTCGGGCATGCCGGCGACCCAATTCAACATGAAATGGGTTGAACCCGCAGGCCTCGTAAAATTCGACTTTCTGGGCTTGAAGACATTGACTGTCATTGAGCGGGCTCTTCAGCTGACAGAAAACAGAGGCGTTACGATAGATATTGATGCCATTCCGCTTAACGACCGGAAAGCCTACGATATGCTCGGCGAAGGTGCGGCGACCGGTGTGTTCCAGCTGGAAAGCGCCGGCATGCGCTCGACCCTCAAAGCGATGAAACCGGATAATCTTGACGATATTATCGCGCTTGTTTCTCTCTATAGGCCGGGACCGATGGAAAATATTCCGACCTATATTGAACGGAAATGGGGTCGCGAGCAGCCGGACTATCTTCATGATAAGCTGACCGGCATTCTGAAAGAAACATACGGCGTCATCATCTATCAAGAGCAGGTGATGCAGATTGCCCAGGTCCTGTCAGGCTATTCGCTTGGCGAAGCCGATCTTCTCCGTCGTGCCATGGGCAAGAAGAAAAAAGTGGAGATGGACAAGCAGAAACGCAGATTTGTCGATGGGGCAGAAAAAAATGGCGTCGATAAGGCCAAAGCTGAATCGATCTTTGAGCTTGTTGCCAAGTTTGCCGGCTACGGTTTCAACAAATCGCATGCGGCGGCTTATGCCTTAATTGCTTATCAGACCGCCTGGTTGAAAGCTAATCATCCGGCGGAGTTTTTTGCTGCCTCAATGTCGCTCGATAGGGCCAACACCGACAAGCTCGCGATTTTTATGAAAGATGCAAGTCGCTGTGAAATTGATGTTAAAGCACCCAGCGTAAATCTGTCGGAAGCCGATTTCACAGTGCTTGACGGCGCAGTCATTTACGCCCTTTCAGCAATCAAGAATGTTGGCGAACAGGCAACGGCTCATATTGCTGAGGTTAGACATCAAGGTGGGCCGTTTACGGATATTTTCGATTTCGCGGAACGGGTTGACGGACGACTGGTCGGAAAGCGGGGTATAGAAAATCTGGCCCGGGCAGGGGCGTTTGATGCCATCCACCCGAATCGTGCACAAATATTGGAACAAGCAGACTTTCTGATGCGGTACTCGGCACGAGCAGCCGAGGAACGGATCAGCGACCAGGTTGGGCTTTTTGATCTCAACCCGGCGACGGCTCTTGATCGGCCGATTCTCAGGAAAGTGGAGACCTGGCTGCCGCAGGACCGGTTGGACCATGAACTTGCAGTGATCGGGTTTTATTTCTCAGGCCATCCGCTTGATGATTATGCAGCCGGTCTCGAAAAACTAGGTGTGACACCCTTCAATGAAGTTGCGGCGCAGGCCGAGAGCAGCCGAGTGTTTTTGAAGCTCGCGGGTGTCGTCCGGACTTTTATGCCACGTCGTTCCAAAACGGGTAAACCGTTTGCCTGGGTTGCACTTTCAGATCAGAGCGGGGAGTACGAAATTACCGTCTTTTCAGAACTCCTTGATAATGCGCGTGATCTATTGCAACCGGGTAACTTGGTTCTGGTTTCGGTAACCGCCGAAGACCGCGATGGAGACATCAGGCTTGCTGGAGAAAGCATAAAGCTACTGGAAGAAGCTGCGGCTTCGTCCAGGGCGGAGCTTCGTATTCGAGTTGAAAGTATCGAGGCGTTGTCATCGGTGCGTAAGCGTCTGTATGAACTTGGTGCTGCCACAGCCGGAAATAAGAAATCAGGGCAGGCAAATGGGGCTGCGTCACTTCTGTTTTTTCTCGCGGACAACGGATGTGAGGTTGAATTGAAATTGCCGGGGGATTTCCAGACCACTGTCGCCTTGAAAGGTGCCCTCAAAACCATCAAAGGTGTGTCAGATGTCGAATTGTTGTAAATGCCGACATGTGGGCTTGAAAATCCGGGCAGACATCCAACTTTTTTGAATTGAAATAGCAGATAGCTATTGAGTTCCGGCCACAAAAGGCGTAATGCCCGCCGCTATCAAACACATGGGACCAATCTTCGGTGGCCTGTAAAGGCTGTCCGGTCTCGTGGAAGCTAAACCGAGGAGTTAATGATGGCGCTTCCTGAATTCTCAATGCGTCAGCTATTGGAAGCTGGCGTACACTTTGGTCACCAGACCCACCGCTGGGACCCTAAAATGAAATCGTACATTTTCGGTGACCGCAACGGCATTCACATAATAGATCTGTCGCAAACTGTACCGCTATTGCATCAAGCACTCGTTAAGGTGCGTGATGTCGTAGCCGGTGGTGGCCGGGTCCTTTTCGTCGGCACCAAACGGCAGGCACAGGCACCAGTTGCTGAAGCTGCGGTACGCTGTGCGCAATATTACATGAATGTCCGCTGGCTTGGCGGCACAATGACCAACTGGGAAACCATTTCCAAGTCGATCAAGCGCATGAAATCCATGGAAACAACACTTGGTGAAAATGCTGCCGGGTTGACTAAAAAAGAGCTGCTGCAGATTTCCCGCGAAAAAGAAAAACTGGACGCATCGCTTGGTGGAATCCGCGACATGGGCGGCGTTCCCGATTTGATGTTCGTAGTGGATGTAAAAAAAGAGGCCATTGCAATTAAGGAAGCCAAAAAGCTTGGGATTCCGGTGGTAGCCGTTGTCGATACCAATTGTTCCCCAATTGACATCGACTACATCATTCCTGGTAATGATGATGCCTCACGCGCGATCTCGCTATACTGCAATTTGGTTGCAGATGCTGTACTTGATGGTCTGTCCGCAAGCCAGGCGTCACTCGGCATTGATATTGGCGAAATGGTGGAAACGCCGCAGGAAGCTGCAATTGCGGTCGAGCCCGTCACAAAAGTGCCGGCTGAAGCCGAAACAGAAGTGCCGGTTGAGGCCGAAATTGAAGTGCCGGCTGAAGCCGAAGCGAAGCCTGAGGCCAGTGACAAAAAACCTGACGAGACCGAACAGCGCCCCGAAGCGTAAAGTCGGTTTTTTCACTGAACTGTCAAGATCAGGGCCATGAGCCCGCTCAACATGTTTTGACGATGTTCTATTATCGATCATGACTGAAAGTTAGGAGAAAGAAATGGCTGCGATTACTGCTGCAATGGTGAAAGACCTGCGCGATAAAACCGGTGCAGGCATGATGGATTGTAAGGGTGCACTGAAGGAAACTGATGGCAATGTAGAAGCTGCGGTCGACTGGTTGCGAAAAAAAGGCCTGTCCAAGGCCGCTAAGAAGGCCGGCCGTACAGCGGCGGATGGTCTTGTGGCTGTTGCAACTGCAGGCACAAAAGGTGTTATGGTTGAAGTCAACGTCGAGACCGATTTTGTCGCGCGCAATGAGCTATTTCAAAAAATGGTAAGCGATATTGCCAATGTTGCCCTGGAAGGAAAAGGTGACATTGATGCTCTCAAATCCGCGACTTATCCGGGATCGGATAAAAACATCGAGGAATATATCACCTCGATGGTTGCGCAGATTGGAGAAAATATGAGCTTGCGGCGATCGACAGGTCTGTCTGTCGATGATGGGGCAGTGGTACCGTATATCCATACCCAGGTATCTGACGGTGCCGGCAAAATCGGGGTGATGGTAGCGCTTAAGTCTTCAGGCAATAAAGAAGCGCTTGGTGTCCTCGGCAAACAACTGGCCATGCATGTGGCCGCCACGCGCCCGTTGTCGCTGAATATATCTGATCTTGATCCGGAAATCGTGGCGCGCGAAAAAGATGTTCTGTCTGAACAAGCCCGCGCATCTGGCAAGCCAGAGAATATCATTGGGAAAATGGTCGAGGGCCGGTTGCGCAAATTCTATGAAGAATCCGTCCTGATGGAGCAAATTTTTGTCATTGATGGTGAAACAAGAATTTCCAAGGTTTTGGAAAATGCCAACAGCGTCGTTGGTGCCGACGTGACAATGACTGGATTTGCCCGGTTTGAACTTGGTGAAGGCATCGAGGTCGAAGTAGATGATTTTGCCGCAGAAGTGCAGGCAATGGCGGGCAGTAACTAGGTCACCGTGCGAGCATGACGAGCAAGAAGCGCATCCGTAAGGGGTGCGCTTTTTTGCATCAGAGGCGTGATTGGCGCTTTTTCTAAAAAAAAGCCGCTCTTACGACATAATTTGGCATAAAATGCCTGTCACCAGCAGGCCTCGGGCTGGTTGGAATCAACCCCCGGTGCTATGCGGTACGCACGCGAGGATTACGTAACATGAGCCAGCCGGCCAAAGTACACACAGTTGAAATGACCACATCAAACAAATCCAGATCTTCTTATAAACGAGTACTTTTGAAAGTATCCGGCGAAGCACTTATGGGCCCCGATTCATTTGGGATTCACCAAAAAACCGTCGAGCGGATGGCTGCCGAGGTCAAAGCCGGTGTTGATCTTGGAGTGCAACTTTGCTTGGTCATCGGTGGCGGTAACATTTTTCGCGGCCTTTCAATGGCTGAAAACGGCATGGAGAGAGCCGGGGCGGACTATATGGGAATGCTCGCAACGGTGATGAATGCGCTCGCGATGCAAAACGCGCTGGAGAGCATCGGCGTTCAAACGCGTGTCATGTCAGCGATCGAAATGACATCCGTGTGTGAGCCCTACATCAGGCGACGTGCCTTGAGGCATATGGAGAAAGGGCGTTTGGTTATTTTTGCAGCCGGCACCGGTAACCCGTTTTTTACGACAGATACGGGCGCTGCGCTTCGAGCTGCAGAGATGGGCTGCGACGTTTTAATGAAGGGAACACAAGTCGACGGTGTATACTCTGATGATCCAAAAATAAATCCCGGTGCTGAAAGATACGACACCCTCACCTATATGGATATTTTGAAGAATGATTTGCGTGTCATGGATCAAACAGCCATCTCGCTGACACGGGAAAACAAGATTCCAATTATTGTATTTCCCATTGCAACAGAAGGCGGCGTTGCTGGGGCGCTGACAGGCAAAGGCAAGTTCACAATTATCAAGGACTAGGGCCACGTAAGAAAATGAGGATCAAAAATGGCAGATGCTAACAATGCGGCAAACATGGCGGATTTGAATCGTCGAATGGAAGGAGCATTGGACTCGCTCAAGACCGAGTTTAACGGCCTGCGAACAGGCCGGGCTTCTGCGAGCTTGCTTGATAACATAACAGTCAGTGCCTATGGCTCATCAATGCCGTTGAACCAACTGGGAAACGTCAATGTGCCGGAACCGCGCATGCTCTCGGTTCAGGTTTGGGATCAGGGATTGGTTGCCTCCGTAGAAAAAGCAATTCGCGACTCCGGTTTGGGCGTCAATCCTGTCACTGATGGACAAAATGTGCGCGTGCCTCTGCCAGCTCTTACAGAAGAGCGACGCATTGAGCTTTCAAAGATCGCCGGCAAATATGCCGAACAGGCAAGAGTTGCAATTCGCAATGTAAGACGTGACGGTATGGAGGCACTGAAAAAATCAGAGGGTATGTCGGAAGATGAACAAAAGAAGCTTTCAGAAGAAGTGCAGAAGCTCACGGATGAAAAAGTAAAGCAGGTCGATTCTGCGTTGCAGACAAAAGAACAGGAAATAATGCAGGTCTAGGATTTATTTCAAGCATTCTCGAGGAAGGAGTTAATCAAGAAGTGTCGATTAAGAGTACAACAGGGTTAGCGGAGGGAATCGTCAGTACAATGTCGGGCGTGAAACCGCAGCTTGTTGAAGGTGTCCGGAACCTTCAGGCAAAAGTCACATCTTTTGGTGAGCAACTGGAATATTCGGAAGACACGACTGTCAAGGAAGCGAAGCCTCCAATAAAGCACGTTGCGATCATCATGGATGGTAATGGGCGTTGGGCTGAAGAACGCGGGCTGCCCAGAACAGCTGGACACCGGGAAGGGGTGGCTGCCGCGCGCCGCGCGATAGAAACAGCCCAGGACCTAGGGCTGACCCACCTCACATTATATAGCTTCTCGACTGAAAACTGGGGCCGCCCCGAGTCGGAGGTTCGTGATTTGATGGGGTTGATGCGAAGCTACATCGAATCCGATTTACCGCGCCTGATCAAAGAAAATGTTCGTGTAAAAATAATTGGAGACAAGAAAAATCTCCCAACAGATATCAGAATTTTGGTCGAACGCGCCGAGCGCAAAACCGCTCACAATACCGGTCATTTTCTTCAGATTGCGTTCAATTACGGTGGTCGTGATGAGATTTTGCGCGCTGTCCGGTCTATGGCCAGGGAAGTGCGTGACGGAAAGCTTTCTATCGAAACAATAGACGAAACTGATATTGCTTCTGCGCTGGATACAAACGGCATACCGGATCCCGATCTTGTGATCAGAACAAGCGGAGAGCGCAGGGTTAGCAATTTCCTTTTGTGGCAGGCTGCTTATTCTGAGTACGTGTTCCTTGACGAATACTGGCCAGACTTCACACGTGACGTGTTTGTCAAAGCTATCGAGGAATACTACGCGCGGGACCGTCGTTTCGGACGTCGAAACACCGGGTAGTTACTCATGGCGTCAGCAAACCAAATTGACTGGCGCGCGGTATTTGCGAGCAAATTATTCAAGCGTATCATTATGATAGTTCTGCTGGCACCGATTGCGTTGGCGATTGTCTGGTATGGCGGCCGGTTGTTCTCGGCGTTGATCGCCTTCGCAAGCATCATGTTGATTTTTGAGTGGACACGGATAGTCGAGCGCACTGAGTTTTCGACGGCGTTTTATGTGCTGTCATTCACAGCAATCTTTTCGATCTTTTTGGCTGCTGGTGGATTTTATGAATTGGCTTATGGGGGGGCACTCCTTGGCGGCGCTGTCAGTGCTGTTTCAGAAAAACTAAAGGGACGCTCGTCCCAGTGGCCGCTGATTGGTGTTTTGTATCTGATCATCCCATGTATCGCATTCGTCTGGATCAGAAATGGCCCGGCTGCCGGGCGCAGCCTGAGCCTGCTGCTTTTGATAGCGGTATGGGCAACGGATATTGGCGCGTACATCTTTGGAAAGCTAATCGGTGGTCCGCGCATGGCACCGTCTATTTCACCCGGCAAAACCTGGGCCGGAACGTTTGGCGGAATCCTTACCTCAATGACTGGATGCGCGATGTTCGCCTTGTTTGCCTCCGATAATTGGCCGGTGTGGATTCTGGCGCTTATCGGGATCAGCCTGTCAATTGCAACGGTCGTCGGCGATTTTGCGGAATCTGCGCTCAAACGATATTTTGGGATCAAGGATTCAGGCGGCTATATACCCGGCCATGGTGGTTTATTGGACAGGCTGGATGGTATGCTTTTCGCGACGGTAGCATTGGCATTGGTGCTCTACGTCTATAGTTTCCATGTCACGGGGTAATGAGGCACAATATGACCGCTACACTGCAGCAAACAGAGCGCGAATTGGCGCCTCAGTTAAAAACGATCAAACCTCGCCGCGTGAGCATCCTGGGTTCCACCGGTTCTGTCGGTGTGAGCACACTTGAGCTGATCGATTTTGCCTGTTCAACTGGTAGTGCGCAACTGGAAATTGTGGCACTAACCGCCAATAGCAACGTCGAGTTGCTTGCACGGCAAGCGATCAAATATCGGGCGGCCTTTGTTGCCATCGCGGACGAAGGCCAATTTGCCGAGCTGTCCGAGTTGCTTTTTGGTACTGGGATCAAGTGTGGTGCTGGCACCACCGCGCTGATCGAAGCAGCTTCTTATCCAGCAGATTGGGTCATGGCGGCCATTGTGGGGGCCGCAGGTTTGCAGCCAACGCTCACAGCGGCTCGAAGTGGTGCCGACATCGCGTTTGCCAACAAAGAATGTCTGGTTTGCGCTGGCGGCGTGTTCTTGGCAGCGATGCGAGAGGGCGGCGGACGGTTGCTCCCGGTGGACTCAGAGCACAACGCTATCTTTCAGGTTTATGATTTTGAGCGACCTGAGCGCATCACACGACTGTTACTGACTGCGTCAGGGGGCCCGTTCAGAACATGGACGCAGGCTCAGATGGCTAACGTTACAGTTGAGCAGGCCGTTGATCATCCGAACTGGTCTATGGGCGCCAAGATCTCCGTCGACAGTGCAACGATGATGAACAAAGGGCTGGAAGTCATTGAAGCTGCTAGGCTTTTTCCAACCCCAGCCAACAAGATAGAAGTAGTGGTTCACCCCCAGTCAGTTATTCATTCGATGGTTGAGTATGTGGATGGTTCGGTGCTCGCCCAGATGGGCACACCAGATATGCGTACGCCAATTGCCTCAGCCTTGGCATGGCCCGATAGAGTAGAATCGCCTAGCACCAAGCTTGATTTTGGATCGCTTGGTGAACTCAGTTTTGAGATTCCCGATGAAACAAAATTTCCCGCGTTAAGGATCGCACGTCAGGCCTTGGACATTGACGGGCTGGCACCGACGGTCCTGAATGCCGCTAATGAATTGGCGGTGGCGGCCTTTCTGAATCGTCATCTAAAATTTCTGGACATTAGCCATGTCACAGAGCAGGTTTTGGCATCGTTTGACTTCGGCTCCACAGCAGCTTTCGGTGCCGAGCTGTTACTGGAGGATGTTCTGGAAACTGACACAGAAGCACGCCATAAAGCTGCTGAAGAAATCAGAAAACACATGATCTGACTTTGTGGTAACCTAAACCTGATCAGGACCGGACGGGATCTTTTTGACTATGATTGTTAGCCTGGCGATTACCATCATCTCATTTCTGGTGCTGTTGTCCTTCATCGTATTTTTTCACGAGTTGGGTCATTTTCAGGTCGCGCGCTGGTGCGGCATACGCGTAGATGTGTTTTCTATCGGATTTGGTCCGATTTTGCTCAAACGGACCGACAGACATGGAACAGAGTGGCGGATTAGTGCCCTGCCGCTTGGTGGATTTGTCAAATTTTTCGGAGATGCCGGACCGGCGTCAAACCCGTCCGCGGAAATCTCAGAAGAAAAAAAACACGGGAAAGAAGCCGACAATGACGGCGCTGGCCCGGGAATGACCCAGTTTCCCAAAGTCAGCGAAAAAGACCGGTTGGTGTCAAGCCTAACTGAAGAAGAAAAAGCCGTCTGTTTTCACTTCAAACCGTTATGGCAGCGAGCAGCTGTTGTCGCAGCTGGCCCGATCGCAAACTTCATCTTGGCGATTGTTATCTTTGCCACGCTCCTCATGGCCGTTGGCAAAACGATAGCTGAAGCTAAAATATCAGATATCACAGAAGGATCGCCCGCTGCCGAAGCAGGATTTATCCCGGGCGACAAAATCGTTAGTATCAACGGCAAACAGGTGAACGATTGGAGTGATCTCACCCAGACGGTGAAATTGAGTACCGGCGAAGAGTTGGCATTTATGGTCGAGCGTGACGGCACCTTGTTAACTCTGATCGCAACACCCGTCCGCAAGGAATTGCCGGACAGGTACGGCAACCCAGTCAGCGCCGGCTACTTAGGAGTGAGTTCTACCGGCGATTACACGTTTGAGCGGTACGGACCCATCAAAGCCGTTGGAACCGCAACCGTAACAGTGGGTGAGATGATCGGTCTGACGGTCAAGTTCCTCGGACGCATTATTCGCGGGAAAGAGGACTTGTCTCAGCTCGGCGGCCCAGTCAAAATAGCTAAATATGCCGGACAGTCGTCAATGTCAGGGTTTGATGAAGCAATACCAAAAGAGGTCAGTCTTGGACGCCGACTTTTGATCAGTTTGGTAGATTTCGTTCAGATTGCCGCCATGATCTCCGTAAGCGTTGGCTTCCTGAATTTGCTGCCTGTGCCAGTTTTGGACGGTGGTCACCTGGTATTTTATGCCTATGAGGCCGTTGCAGGTCAGCCACTCAGCGAAGGTTTACAAGCTGTAAGCTTCAAAATCGGGATTGTTCTTTTGCTGTCCTTGATGGTATTCGTGACTTGGAATGACGTAACCCAGGAATTTTTCTCGAAGATGACCGGGTAGTAGCGTTCAAAACAAAAAGGGTATGAAATGAGTTCAATTGGGTGGGGCAAATCAATGCAGCCAGGTAAAGTAGTCAAAGCAGCCTTTTCAGGTGTTCTGGCCGCGACCGCTGCGCTGTCTTTTGCAGCTATAAATGTTGGAATTTCAGGCGTCGCTTACGCGCAGGCGCAAGGCGGCATTCTCATTCAGCAGGTTCTCGTTCGAGGTAATCAGCGCATCGAAGCTGATACTGTGCGCTCTTATCTTGTTGTTCAGCCCGGATCACGGGTTGACCAACAATCTCTGGACGTTGCTCTAAAAACGCTTTTCGGTACCGGGCTTTTCGAAGATGTCAATGTCAGCTTGAATGATGCAGTCTTGCTCGTTGAGGTGAAAGAAAACCCCATCGTCAACAGGGTGATATTTGAGGGCAACAAGCGCACAAAAGAGGACAAGTTCACAGAAGAGATTCAACTTGCGCCGCGCGCTATTTACACCAAGGCCAAGGTCCAATCGGATTTGCAGCGCGTTATCGAAGTTTATCGGCGGTCAGGTCGTTTTGCTGCAGCCGTAACTCCAAAGATCGTTGAGCTCCCGCAAAACCGCGTCGATGTTATTTATGAAATAGACGAAGGTCCGGTCACTGGCGTTGCCAAAATCAATTTCTCCGGCAATGAGAAATTTTCGAACTCGCAACTGAATGACGTTGTTCTTACTGCCGAAAGCAGGTGGTGGAACATCTTTGAGAGCAACGACAATTATGATCCGGATCGCCTGGAATATGATCGCGAGCTATTGCGTCAATTCTACACAAAACAGGGGTATGCTGATTTTCAAGTAGTGTCTGCGATCGCCGAGCTGACGCCGGACCGCGAAGATTTTTTCATTACGTTTCAGGTTGAAGAAGGCCCAGAGTACAATTTTGGCAAAATAGACGTCAAAACGACACTTTCCAAAATCAATTCCGAACTTCTTGAATCAAGCTTGCCAATCAGGCCGGGTTCCACGTTCAACAGCGAGCTAATCGAAAACGCGACTGAGTCGATCACCTATGCAACGGGTATTTCAGGTTACGCTTTTGTTGACGTTAACCCAAGATTGAAGCGCAACGTTGAAGCAAAGACGGTCGATATTACCTTTGAAGTGAACGAGGGACCGCGCGTTTACGTTGAACGGATCAATATTGGTGGCAATACAAGGACGCTCGATACTGTCATCCGCCGTGAGATGCGGGTAGCCGAAGGAGATGCGTTTAACCGTGTTCTCGTCGATCGTTCACAGCGGCGGGTCAATGGTCTTGGTTTCTTTGGTCAAGTCGAAATTAATGAATTAGCCGGTTCAGCGCCGGATCGCACGATCCTCGATGTTCAGGTCCAGGAACAGTCAACCGGTTCCTTCTCCGTTGGTGCGGGGATTTCCTCGACCGACAACTTTATTGCCAACCTCGCGATTTCCGAGAGAAACCTTCTCGGTCGCGGACAATTTTTGCAATTGGATCTAAGGGCGAGTTCACGAACACGGCAAGCAAATCTGCGTTTCCGTGAACCTTACTTCTTGGGGCGCAACCTAGCGGCAGGTTTTGATATTTTTAACAGCAATGTCGATTTTCAGGAATCTGGGTTCGTCAGAGATAGTTTGGGTGCAGGCGTTAACGTCAGTTTTCCTGTATCTGAATCCGGCCGTCTTGGACTTAATTACACGATCCGCAACGATGACGTTTTAATTGAAACAGGTGGCAACCAGTTTGTGAATGTGAACCTAGATCCGACCTCTGTTCTCATTCCAGGCGCCACCCCCCGGTCCGTGACCTTGGACGGCTCCGGCCAAAACCTTGTAGTTGCTGATTTCTGCGATTTCATCATCAATCAGCTGGAATCGACTTGTGAGTCCAGAGGCCAGTTTTTGACGTCGGCGCTTGGCTACAGCCTTTCGTACAACAAATTGAACGATCCGTTCTTCCCAAGCCGCGGCTGGCGAGTGGGTTTCAGCCAGGTGTTTTCCGGGTTAGGAGGAGATGTCCAAAATCTCAAATCTCAGCTCCAGGCCGCATACTACAGACCGTTGCCCTTCGATATGGTAGGGACCGTGAAAATGGACATTGGTTATGTCGATGGCTGGTCCGATGACAATGTGCGCATTTCGGATCGCTTTTTCCGGGGCGCCTCATCTTTCCGTGGTTTCGAAGTTGCTGGGGTCGGCCCACGACGGGTTTTTGATCAAAGTGTTCCAGGTGGCTCCAGAGGCCGGGCCTTGGGCGGCAAAGCTTATGCCGTCGGTACGCTTGAGGCTCTGGTGCCGCTGCCGTTGCCGGAAGAGTATGGGATCCGAACAGCATTATTCACAGATTTTGGTACCGTCGGTATTATCGACGAGGCGAGCAAAGGGCTGAATAATGATGTTACTCAGTTCGTTGATTTTGATGGGGATGGAATTTTTGATGCACCGGTTCAGGACGATCTGTCGATACGCGTTTCCGCCGGTCTTTCGATCAATTGGCGCTCGCCATTTGGGCCGGTTCAAATCGATTTATCTGAAGTGTTGATTAAGGAAGATTACGATCAAGAAGAGGGTTTCAGGTTTAGTGCCGGGGGCCAGTTCTAAAGCTGGCATGAAATTTTCAATTAATTGGAGTGGGGCAACCTTTTTGGGACAGGTAGGTGACAAGATGAGTAGTAAATCAGTGTTTAATTTCGTGGGGCTTGGGGCAGCAATCCTGTTCGGAGCGGTAGGCGTATTTCAGTACTTTGCACCGGCTGTGGCGCAAACCGACAGCAATGGGCCGGTTATCTTGATTGTTGATCAAGCTCGTCTCATTGGCACGTCGAAAGCTGGCAAGTCCATCGCGGAGCAAATGAAAAGTCTGCAGGACACTGCAAACAAACAACTGGAATCCGAGATTGGTCGTATTATTAAAGAGACCGAAGAGTTGAAATCCAAACAAGGCTCGATGGGAGACAAAGCCTACCTTGATCAGGCTAAGAAACTGGCGCTTCAGCAAAACAACATTCCTGTTCTGCGAGACATCAAAGTTCGTGAGCTTAGCCTGTCCGAGCAAAAAGCGATCGGCGAGGTATCAAAAGTGATGCGTCCCATCCTGGAAGAAATTGTTAATGCGCGCGGTGCGACGGTCCTGCTGGACAGATCCGCTGTGATGTATGCCTCAACCGATACTGATATTACCGACGAAGTTTTGACCAAACTTGATGCGAAAATCACATCAGTAAAAGTAGAACAAGTGTCCTTGGTTAAGGATCAACAGAAGTAATAACTGAAAATTCCTAGAAAAAAGCCCGTCAACTCTGACGGGCTTTTTTGTCGCACTGGCTTTCGCGCACCAAAATATTGTACTAGGACTTGTGAACTCGATCGGAAGCTTCTCCGTCATGATTGACCCACGGTTTTACAAAACAAACGCGCCTCTACCGATTGCGGATATTGCGACTCTCACGTCTTCGGTCGCTCTGGGTGAGATCGATTCGGACAGGGTGATCACGACAGTTGCGTCTCTTTCGGACGAAGATCTGAGCTCTGCTGCAGTATTCATGACTGATGCAAAATACCTCGATAAGAAGGTAAATAGTCATCCGGCAGTTTGCTTTGTTTCTTCCAAAATAAGCGAGCAAGCGAAGTTAGCTCCCATTCTGTCACAGTCTATTATTTTTGAAACCAAAAATCCCAAAGCAGGGTTCGCTCTGATCGCTGATTATCTGCACTGGAGCATTTCTGAAAAAATTGGGTACGGCAATCAGGACAACTCTGATGTTGATGATAACGCGGTCCTTCATGAGTCGGTCGTCGTTGGTGCTGGTGCATATATTGGTCCGGAGGCAACTATTGGTCCAAACTCAGTAATAGGGCCGGGGGTGATTGTTGGCGAGCGAACCTGTATTGGTGCCAATGTCACGATTACACACGCGATTATCGGCAAAGACTGCCGGGTACTGGCCGGTGCAACTATCGGTGAGGCAGGTTTCGGATTTACTTTGCATGAAGGTAAACAAATTCGTGTACCCCAGTTAGGTCGCGTCATTCTTGGAGACGAAGTAGAAATCGGTTCTAATACAACAATCGATCGTGGCACCCTTTCGGACACCGTCATTGGCAATCAGACAAAAATCGATAATCTGGTTCAGATCGCCCACAATGTGAAAGTCGGGGAGAGGTGCGCGTTTGCCTCGCAAACTGGGATATCCGGCAGCGCGATCATAGGTGATGACGTGCAGATGGGTGGCAGGGTTGGTATAATGGATCATATGGTTGTAGGAGATGGCGCTACTATCATGGCACTTTCGGCGCCGCTGAAAAATGTTCCGCCCAACGAAAAATGGGGGGGGATCCCGGCGAAGCCGGCACGCCAATGGTTCAGAGAGCTGGCGGCGATCTCAAAACTTGGAAAAAGCAAGCGCGGATAAGTTTATTGGAGCAAAAATATGCCCGACACTGACAAACATGATTATCTGGAGCCGATGGATATACTCAAATTGATGGATATATTGCCACATAGATACCCCATGCTTTTGGTCGATCGAATTATCAATATCACGGAGAATGACGGGGCGACAGGGATCAAGAATGTGACCATCAACGAGCCGTTTTTCCAGGGACATTTTCCTGGTAAACCAGTTATGCCAGGTGTGCTGATTATCGAATCAATGGCACAAACAGCCGCTGCCTATACCGCTTATGCTGGTAATGTAAATACTGAAGGAAAAATAATTTTGTTCATGGGGCTCGACAAAGTGAAATTTCGCAAGCCTGTGATACCCGGCGATCAGCTCAAAATTCATGTCTCTATCACACAAAAACGGCCACCCGTTTGGAAATATGAGAGCAGAGCAACTGTTGATGGCCAAGTCGTCGCCGAAGCAAGTTACAAGGCCATGTTGGCGGATCCGGAGAGCGTTTGATAATGCCGACCGGTAATATTCATGCAACCGCTATTGTTGAGGAAGGCGCAAAAATAGCGCCGTCTGTCGTTATTGGGCCATACTGTCAGGTTGGTGCAAACGTTAGCCTAGAGGAGGATGTTCTTCTGACAAGCCATGTTGTGATTGATGGACACACGACGGTAGGTGCACGAACAAAAATTTCACCTTTTGCTGTCTTGGGTAGCCCGCCCCAACATCTTGGTTACAAAGGCGAGGACACCAAGCTCATCATCGGTGCTGACAACACTATCCGCGAACATGTGACGATGAATCCTGGAACCGTCGCCGGACGAGGGCAGACGATTATCGGCAATAACTGTTTGTTTATGGCTGCTACACATGTAGCGCATGACTGTATTGTCGGAAATAATATAATCATGGCAAATAATGCTACGCTTGGCGGGCACGTGATCATCCAGGATTTTGTTTTCATGGGTGGGATGTCTGCAGTACATCAATTTTGCCGCGTCGGAATTTTTTCGTTTGTTGGCGCGGCCGCCCTCGTAACGGCTGATGTTATTCCGTACGGTTCGGTTATTGGGAATCACGCCCGCCTTGAAGGACTAAATATAGTTGGCATGAAGCGACGCAACACGCCGCGGCCTGTCATTCACGATATTCGGGCCGCGTATCGGTTGCTGTTTGCTCAAGAAGGAACCTTGCAGGAACGAATTGAGGACGTCGCTGAAATGTTCAAACACCGTTCGGAAGTTATGACAATAATCGATTTCATTAAAACCGACAGTTCCAGGCCGCTTTGTATACCAAGAGGATAGCTATGCAGCGTTGGTCAAAACTGGGGATCGTGGCCGGTGGTGGTCAGTTGCCATTGAAGCTTGCGCAAACATGCGCAACTGCCAGTTTGCCGCATTTTGTTGTACGCCTGAGAGGATATGCTGATCCAGCGCTGGAGTCGTTTGACAGCGAGGAATGCGGGTTAGCCGAACTAGGCAAATTGATACGTACGCTAAAACAACAAGGATGTGATGCCGTTGTCATGGCGGGCCTCGTTCCAAGGCCAAATTTTTCCGCTCTGCGGCCTGACTGGCGCGGCGCTGCGCTTCTTCCCAAAGCAATTTCAGCTGCCCGAAGGGGAGACGGTGCCATTTTGAACGTTCTGGTAGAAACTTTTGAGGCAGAAGGCTTTCTCGTAATTGGTGCAGAAGAGGTGTCTGAAGATCTGTTGGCGCCAGCAGGTCGGGTGGGGTCAATTGCACCAACAGCCGTAGATTTTGTTGATATGAGGAAGGCTGCAGAACTTGTTCGGGCGATCGGCCCCTTTGATATCGGTCAGGGAGCTGTCGTACGTAATGGCCTAGTACTCGCGATTGAAGCCGTGGAGGGCACTGATGCTATGCTCCACAGATGTGCGATTTTGCCCGATGATGTCAAAGGGTACGAACCAGATGAGCCGCCGGGACCGCGCGGCGTATTATTGAAAAGGCCGAAACCCGGACAGGAACTGCGGGTTGATCTGCCAACGATTGGTGTCGAAACCGTCAGGCGCGCTGCCGGAGCGGGCCTCGCGGGCATCGCGGTAGAATCTGAGGCAGCCCTGATCCTTGAACGGGACGCGGTAGCCGCTGCGGCTGACGCAGCGGGGATTTTTGTTTTCGGCTTTAAGGATAGTGACTTGCTGCCATAATGACTCCAACCAAATTAAAACCCCTGAAAATATTACTGGCGGCGGTTGAGCCATCCGGGGATAGTTTGGGTGCTGCTCTTTATCGGCAATTGAAAAATAAAACACCGGAAGGAACTGAATTCTTTGGGTGCGGTGGATTGCTCATGGAGCAGGAAGGTTTTCATAGCGCCTTCCCGACCGATGCGTTCGCGATCATCGGATTAACCGGTTTTTTAAAAGCCATTCCCGAAGGCCTAAAACGCGCAAAAGAAATCGGACAGCTGGCAGCAGTAAATGGCATTGACGCCGCTGTTTTCATCGACGGTTGGGCGTTCAGTTGGCGAAGTGCCAGATACACAAAAATGTATTCCCCAAAGACATTGACCGTGAAGTATGCAGCTCCCCAGGTGTGGGCGTCACGGCCGGGCCGGGTCCATACAGCGAAGCAGCATTTTGACTCGGTGCTGACATTGCTGCCTTTTGAACCGCCGTATTTCCAGGGCATCGGGATGAAAGCGGAGTTCGTTGGCAACCCAAATTTCCAGTCTGTATATAATCAGGCTGTCGACAAGAATGCGTTCATTGAGAGATACGGTCTGACGGGCCAGAAGATATTGGTCGTTTTGCCAGGCAGTCGAAAAAGTGAGGTATCATATCTGGCCAAACCTTTCGGCGAGACAATCGAAACCCTCACAGACCAGATTGACAATCTAAGAGTTATTATCCCTCCGGCACCGGTAGTGTCTAACCTCGTTAAGGAGTTATTCGCTCCTTATAGTGACAAAATTACATATATTGAACCGAACGAACGCTTCGCCGCATTTCATATCGCCGATGCAGCGCTGGCCGCCTCCGGCACCGTTTCAACCGAACTGGCTATTACGGGCACCCCAATGATTGTTGCCTACAAGCTCGATCCATTGACATATTTCTGGGCGCGCAGTGTAGCAACAACGGAGTATGTTTCAATTCTCAACAATGCTGCACAAAAGGAGATCATCCCTGAGTTGCTTCAAGACGATTGTACACCGGAATTGTTGGTGCCGGCTGTCCGCGATTTGTTGATGGATGAAGACAAGCAAAACTTACAGCGCTCAGCTTTTACAAAGCTTTTGGACGACCTTGCTATCAACGAAGCACCAGCTGCGGAACGCGCAGCCGAAGCCGTGTTGGATCTTCTTCGATCAGCAGAGCAAATTAGCGTTTAGTTCGGTCAATAAAATCTCTTTGTGCGGCGCCCGTGTAAATTTGACGCGGGCGTCCAATGCGCTGGCTTGGATCTTCAATCATCTCGCGCCATTGGGCAATCCAACCAACCGTTCTTGCCAGGGCGAAGAGAACAGTGAACATGTCGGTTGGGAATCCGAGTGCGCGCAAGGTTATGCCGGAGTAAAAATCAATATTCGGGTACAGTTTTTTGCTGACGAAATATTCGTCCTCGAGGGCGATCTTCTCCAGCTCCAAAGCAATATCGAGGAGCGGTTCATCCCGGATATCCATCGCTTCAAGCACTTCATGACACGCTTTTTGCATCACCTTGGCGCGCGGATCGTAGTTTTTGTAAACGCGGTGACCGAAGCCCATCAACCTGAACGGATCAGACTTGTCTTTCGCTTTCGCCACATATTCCGGAATACGGTCGACCGAGCCGATTTCGGCGAGCATATTGAGGGCCGCTTCGTTAGCGCCGCCATGAGAAGGTCCCCAAAGACAGGCAATACCGGCGGCGATGCAGGCGAAAGGATTAGCGTTCGATGAACCAGCCAACCTGACGGTGGAGGTGGAAGCGTTCTGCTCATGGTCCATATGGAGAATGAAGATTTTATCCAGCGCACTCGCCAGAACTTTGTTTACTTCATAGTCCTCGGCCGGGACCGCGAAACACATCCGCAAAAAGTTTTCAGTGTAGTCGAGGTCATTTCTCGGCGCGACGAAAGGCTGACCCGAGCTGTATTTGTAGGCCATAGCCGCTATGGTCGGCATTTTTGCGATCATTCTATACGTCGCAATCCGGCGTTGCTCAGGGTCCGTGATGTCTGTTGAGTCGTGATAGAAAGCTGAAAGCGCCCCTACCGCGCCGCACATGATGGCCATCGGGTGAGCGTCCCGGCGGAATCCATTGAAGAAATTCTTAAATTGTTCGTGTACCATCGTATGGTACGTGATATCGTGGCGGAACTCACGGTATTGAGTTTCTGTCGGCAACTGCCCGTCCAGAAGCAGATAAGCGACTTCGACAAAATCCGAATTCTCGGCCAACTGGTCAATCGGATACCCACGATACAGTAATACGCCTTCGTCCCCATCGATGAAGGCGATTTGTGATTCGCAACTTGCAGTGGAAGTGAAGCCCGGATCCAGTGTGAACATGCCGGTTTCTTTGTATAATTTTGTGATATCAATGACATTTGGCCCGTGTGACCCACTGTAAACGTCAAACAGCACTTCTTTGCCATCAACGTTCAGTGACACATTGCCGGCGGCCTTCATTTTGCTTTCCATTCTCTTCTCCATTGTGCAGCGCATCGTGTTAAATTATCACGCGGTAGCCAGCACTAAGCTGAAATTATTCAGTCTCTCCACCAATACATTTAGCATGAACCGGCCCCAAAAATACAGGCCGAACATCAGGATATTTGGTCACCAAGGCGTGCAAGCGCCTCTATTTTCCCCAGGACAAAAAGGGTTTGCCCCAGAGAAGGAGCGGGGTTTCCTGCCGTGAGTGCGGCCCGCAATGGCTGACCTATCTGGCCGAAGCTAACACCTTTTTCATCAGCGATACTTTGTAGTAACTTCTCCAGCTTGTCTTCGGTCCAGTCGCTGACAGCGGCCAATAATTCATGCGCTTCACGAAGGATCTCAGTTGCGCCGTCCCTCCGAATAGGTTTGGAGGTCTTGCCGCTGAGTTCGAACGGACGGGAGATCAAAATAAACGCAGCGGCAGATGGCACCTCGGCGAGGTTTTTTGCGCGCTGTTTTAGAAATGTGGTCGCCCGCAGCAATTGCTCGGTTTGCGGTTTCGAAATATTGGGTGCATCCTGCTTAATGAATGGCATTGAAAGTTCGATAAAGGCGTCATCGCCGAGCTGGCGCATATAATGGACATTCACACTATCAAGTTTGTCCGTATCAAGACGGGAAGGCGCCTTGCCTATTCCCTTCAGATCAAACCATTGCTTAGCCTGGAGTAAAGGAATAATTTCATCATCGCCATGTGACCAGCCGAGACGCAGTAGGTAATTCGACAGCGCCTCCGGCAGATACCCAAGATCCCGATAGGCATCTACGCCAAGATCACCGTGGCGCTTGGAGAGCTTCGCGCCGTCAGCTCCGTGAATCAGGGGAATGTGGGCAAATGCTGGTGTTGGCCATCCGAGTGCTTTATAGAGCTGTTGCTGGCGGGCCGCGTTGATCAAGTGATCATCCCCCCGGATAATATGACTGATCGCCATATCATGATCATCTACAACGACAGCCAACATGTAGGTTGGCGTACAGTCTGATCGGAGAAGCACCATGTCATCAAGGCTAACCGACGAAAACCTGACATCATCTTGTACTAGATCACTGACAACAATCTCGCCTGACTGGGGCGCTTTCAATCTTATGACGTAAGGCTCGTTTGGTGTCTTGCCCATATGGTCACGCCAGGGGCTTTCAAACCGCGTCTGGTTGTCTCTCGCCTGTTTTTTGGCCGCGGCAAGTTGTTCCCCGGCGAGCCAGCAGCGATAGGCATGTCCGGCATCAAGCAATTGATGAGCGACCGCTACGTGACGTTCGGATCTCGAGAATTGAGAAATTGGGTCTCCGTCCCAGTCGATCCCGAGCCACGACAAACCATCAAGAATAGCGTTGACGGCCTCTTCATTGTGGCGGGCACGATCAGTATCCTCGATTCGCAGAAGGAATTTACCCTGTTTGGTTACACTCGTGCGCCGTGCATAAAGCCAGTTAAATAAAGCCGTACGCGCACCACCTATATGGAGGTATCCTGTGGGAGAAGGAGCAAAACGAGTAACTATCTGGTTCATGGCTGTGATATATTTCCTTACGCAACCAAAGGTCGCCCATCTTAAAAAGCGCGACTTAACACGTTACAGGAAAAGTCGCCACGCCTGAGCGTTTGAGATTTGAGCGTTTTCCACAAGCGCAATCAACGGCGGCGCCACACAGTGGCTTGACCGGGAGCAAAGAAAATCTCGCTTTGCGCGTCGCGGTACTGATCGGCATTTGTAGCGGAATATATTTTGGCTTTCAAAAGAACAAATCGTCTGGCTGACAGCATCTTGCGAATTTGCGGCCTATTTATTGTCGGCGGATTGTTTTTTGTCTTTTGCGGAGCTCTTTGAGGGTGCCTGGTGCAGAAATTCTGTTAGGTGCCCTTCATGGGTACGCCTGTGAGGCAAAAAAATATATAGACCTTCAGGATTGAAACTGATCAGGGGGCTGAGTACAGGCTTTGCTAAGCAGGGAAGGCATCGCAAGCATTATTATCAGGCGCAACAAGGTGATATTAACGCTCTATCGCGGGGTAACAGGCCGTAGGCGACCAGAACTGACCAAGGGACGTAACCCCAAGCCTCCCTAATACTGCCGCATCAGCCCGACGAGTTTGCCTTGGACCTTGACCCGGTTCGGGCCGAATATCCGTGTCTCATAGGCTGGGTTAGCTGCTTCCAACGCAATAGAGGCGCCCTTCTTGCGCAACCGTTTCAAAGTCGCTTCTTCTTCGTCGACTAACGCCACCACGATATCGCCTGAGCCCGCATCGTCGGATCGCTGGATCAAGACCACATCACCATCATGGATCCCGGCTTCAATCATCGAGTCACCCTGTACTTCCAGGGCGAAGTGCTCGCCCGATCGTAGCATGGATTTGGGGACAGAGAATTTGTCCTGCTCATGCTGGATCGCACTGATGGGCGTGCCGGCCGCGATCCGGCCCAACACGGAAATTTCGACAACATTCTCGTTTGTGTTGACAGGCAGTTCTTCAACATTGCCTTTCTTGCCTGAAGCTTTTCCGCGGCTGCCTTCGATAACAGAGGGAGAAAATCCTGTTGCCCGACCTGAAATTGCCTCCACCGTTACGTCGTCCGGCATTCGAAGGACTTCCAGCGCCCGGGCACGATGGGCAAGGCGGCGGATGAAGCCGCGCTCCTCGAGCGCTGTAATGAGCCGGTGGATGCCGGACTTGGACTTCAGATCAAGCGCCTCCTTCATTTCGTCAAAAGAAGGAGAAATACCGCTCTCGCTGATACGTTGATTTATATAGACCAACAGTTCGCGCTGTTTGGCTGTCAGCATGGTTTTACCTTTCTGGCTGTCCACCCTCAGGAGGGTGCAACCACTTGAGAACAAATCATATACGTTCTACTGATGTTCACCCCGCGCGTCAATCTGGATTGCCAGAAAACCTAATCGAATCAATCGCCAAGGGAGAAAAAGGCGGTCAAGCCAGCAAATTGCGGGTTGCGGCTTCGACATCCTCTTGCCGCATCAGACTTTCGCCGATCAAGAAGCAGTAGATGCCGGAGTGGCTCATACGCTGGAGATCAGTCGGAGCGCAAAGGCCACTTTCGCTGACGACCAGCCGATCATCGGGGCACAGTGCCGCAAGTCGCTCGCTTGTCTCCAACGACGTCTCAAAGGTGTTAAGGTTGCGGTTGTTGATCCCGATAAGCGGGCTTGAGAGCCCCAAAGCGCGCTCAAGTTCTTGTTCGTTGTGAACCTCAACCAGCACATTCATGCACCAGTGTCTTGCTGCATCGTCAAGTTCGGCCAGTTGAGGGTCTGTCAGACAGGCAACGATCAGCAAGATGCAGTCAGCCCCAAGAACTCTCGATTGCACGATTTGATATGGGTCGATGATGAAGTCCTTGCGCAAGACGGGAAGTCCAGTGGCACTGCGGGCTTGCCCGAGATATTCGGGTGCCCCTTGAAAACTCGGTTCATCTGTCAGGACCGAGAGGCACGTCGCACCCCCTTTCTCGTAGGCCTGGGCCAGGGCAGGTGGGTCAAAATCAGGCCTGATGAGACCCTTAGAAGGGCTTGCCTTCTTGATTTCAGCAATTAATCCGTATCCGGTTTTCGATGCGGCGCGCAGCGCTTGGGCAAATGGTCTGACCGGCCCCGCTTCGGTTGCTTGGCCTTCGAGGTCACCTAATCCAATTGCTCTCCTCGCCGTCGCCACCTCTTCTTTTTTGTAGAGGATAATATCTTCGAGTATGGTCACAGGTTGGTCCGTTCAACCAGTTGCTCGAGTTTTTTGAGGGCGCTGCCAGTATCAATCGCCTTGGCTGCGATCTGCGCGCCGTCCTCTAGGTTTTGAGCTTGACCGGCGACGACCAAGCCTGCTGCCGAGTTCAAGAGAACAATATTTCTGTAGGCAGAAGATTTGCCCCCGAGAAGTGCGCGCAAGGCGGCGGCGTTGTGGGTTACGTCGCCACCTTTGATCGCAGCGGGCGCATCCGTTCCGAGCCCCGCGTCTGCCGGCGACACTTCAAAGTGTTTGATATCACCACCAGACAACGCCGAAACATAGCTGGGTCCAGTGGTCGTCAGTTCATCGAGGCCGTCAGATCCGTGCACGACCCAAGCTGAGAGCGTGCCCAGTTTTCTTAAAACTTCGGCGACTGGTCCGGTCAACGAATGGTCATAGACACCAAGAAGCTGGTAGCGTGCTCTGGCCGGGTTGGTCAACGGGCCAAGCAAGTTGAATATTGTACGCACCCCCATATCGGTGCGCACCGGCGCCACATGGCGAACGGCCGGATGATGGCGCTGCGCAAACAGGAAAGCAATCCCGATTTCGTCAAGACAGCCTTTGACGGTGTCCATCGGCGCCATGAGGTTGACCCCAAGCTCCGCCAGCACGTCCGAAGAGCCTGACTGGGAGCTCACGGCCTTGTTGCCATGCTTGGCGACGGGAACACCGCAACCGGCGAGAACAAAGGCAACAGCTGTTGAAATGTTGTAGGTTTGTGCGCCGTCGCCTCCTGTGCCACAGGTGTCAAGACAGTCAGATGGTCCGCTGATTCTGGTCGCTTCAGCCCGCATGGCCTCAGCCGCTGCAGCAATCTCCGCCGGAGTCTCGCCGCGCATTTTGAGCGCCGTCAGAAGAGTTGCGATTTGCACCGGCAGCGCATCGCCGTTCAGCATTTGCTGCATGGCGGTGGTGATCTCGGCGCGGCTCAGGATTTGACCGTCAGCCGCCAACTTTACAATATCTGGAAAGCTGTCACTCATACCGCTGACCGTGACGGCAGGGCCGCGTTAAAAAAATTCTGAATCATTGTGGCACCATATTCTGTAGCGATACTTTCAGGGTGGAACTGAACACCATAAATTGGTTTGTCCATAATTCGAATAGCCATGATTTCCTGATCATCACCCGAAGCCGCGATTGGTACGATGCTGCCCGGTACACTTTGTTTTTCGACCACAAGCGAATGATAGCGCGTGGCTATGAAACCGGATGGAATATCGTGAAAAAGGCCTGTCCCATCATGTATGATCTGGCTGGTTTTGCCGTGCATCAAATGGTTAGTTTTGACGATCCGCGCCCCGAATGCCTGAGCAATCGCCTGATGTCCAAGACACACACCGAGCAGCGGTACACTCTGCTTGGCGGCTTCCCTGACGAGATCAACGCAAATACCGGCATCATCTGGTGTACACGGGCCAGGTGACAGAACAATTGCATCAGTAGCGAGGTTAAGGGCGTCTGCGACAGTCAGTTTGTCGTTCCTACGCACTTCAAGATCGTTGCGGATTTGGCCAATCAGGTGGACAAGGTTGTAGGTAAAACTGTCATAATTATCGATCAATAGAATCATGAAAAGCTCCGCTCGACTTACTTACCGATGATCGGGCAACACGCAAGATGCGTCACTCTCCTAACTTACTCAAACGGATGACCAGCGGCTTTTCATCACGGTTTGGCCAGTACTGCATCTCCGGTGCAGCGCTCGTCTGCGGTGTTACCGTCGGTGCTCTGATGGCGAACGTGACCGGTTTTGGCAGTCAACTCTTTGCTGATTCGGGTAGTCCCGAACAAAACTACCTCGCCAAACCACTTGATCCGTTTGCCCAGGAGTTGAGATCGGTGGCACGCCTGCCACTTGAGCTGGGTCAGCAGGCATTGGGTCCGGTGCTCACAAGAGAAAGGCTGGAAGCAAGCTCAGGCCCCAGGATCGTCATTATATTTGACGATGTCGGATTTGACGGCGCCGCCTTCGATCGCATCCGCGCTTTGCCAGGGCCACTCACCCTGTCTTTTTTGCCATATGCACCAAATGTCAATCAGATGGTCGAGAAGGCCAAAAGGGACGGCCACGAGATTTTGCTGCACTTGCCGATGGAACCAGTAAGGAAGGCAAATAATCCCGGGCCAAATGCCCTGACTACGGCTGACAGCGACGCCCAGCTAAAGCAAAAATTACAGACAAATTTGCAACTCTTTAATGGCTATGTCGGCGTCAACAACCATATGGGCAGTCGGCTTACTGCCAATAAACGCGCCATGAAACTTGTCCTTGAGGAAATAAACCGTCGAAACCTATATTTCGTCGATTCGGTCACAACAGGGCGCACGGTCGCCTCAAAGGTAGCAGAAGAGATTGGCGCGAACGCGTGGAACAGAGATGTGTTCCTTGACGCGGATCACGGTGATACGGGCGCACCGAATGTAAAGGCCCGGCTTGACGAACTCGAGCAAAAGGCATTGGCAAATGGATACGCAATTGCGATTGCGCACCCTTATACATCCACGATTGAAACGTTGGAGGTGTGGCTCTTGTCGGTCGAATTGCGCGGGTTCAACCTAACGACTATAACCAAATTACAGGCTGAATTTGAAAGTGGCACTCAAGCTTTGGCCGCATTTAGGTAGCACGTATAGCGGGCGTGTTTTAGAATGCCATCTTGGCTGCCATGACTAATGCATTCGCCTTGTTTCGACACTCTATATTTTCAGCATAACCATCTGAATCTGCTACTATTCCTGCACCAGCTTGAATGTACATCATACCGTCTTTTACCGCAGCAGTGCGGAGTGCTATACAAGTATCCAAGCTGCCATCGGCTGAGAAATATCCGATGCAACCGGCATAGGGGCCGCGTTTGTCTTTTTCCAGTTCGGCGATAATTTCCATCGCCCTAATCTTGGGCGCGCCAGATACTGTACCAGCTGGAAAGCCAGCCATCAGAGCGTCAACAGGATCAATTCCTTCTGCCAATTCGCCAGCTACATTGGAGACAATGTGCATCACATGACTGTAGCGCTCGATTGTAAATTCCTCAGATACTTTGACGGAGCCAAGCGATGCAGACCGGCCAACATCGTTCCTGCCGAGGTCAAGAAGCATAAGGTGTTCAGCAATTTCTTTGGCATCGACCAGCAGTTCTGCTTCTAGCGCCTTGTCCTGTTCTGGCGTGTCTCCTCTGGGCCGGGTCCCTGCGATGGGTCTGATTGTGATCTCGTTATTTCGTACCCTGACCAGTATCTCCGGGCTGGAGCCGACCAAAGCACAGTCCTCAAAATTCAAATAGAATAGAAAAGGCGAGGGATTCAAACGGCGCAGCGCCCGGTATAGAGCGAAAGGTTCTGCGGCAAAAGGCGTTGAAAACCGCTGGCTGAGAACAACCTGAAAAATATCACCGGCGCGGATATATTCCTTCGCCGTTTCGACCATTGCGTTGAACTCGCCGTCGTTAAGATTCGAGCGAATATCGATGACCTCGTCCTTGCTCATCGGCTTTGGAGCCTCTTTTGGTGAATTGGTCAGGGCCTCGATTGCTGTGTTGAGACGGTCTGTCGCCTCCTGGTAGGCGGCATCTGCTGTTACACAAGCTTTTGGGCGTACCGGGGTAATGAATGTAATCTCCCGGCTGATATTGTCGAATACGGCGAGAATTGTAGGCCTGATGAAAATAGCGTCATAAAAATTGAGTCCGTTATCAGCATTTGCCGGCAGCTTTTCCAGCTGGTTGACCGTATCATAGCCAAAATATCCGAAGACGCCGGCGAACATAGGGGGCAACTCTTGTGCGATAGTTGCAGGCAGGTCGATCCGCGACTCCGCGAGTAGTGCTCTCAGGCTGTCGAGCATAGGATAGTTTTCTGTTTTGAATTGACCGCCGCCGGCGTCAGCTTCGCGATTGATTTCGACAACGTCATCCTTGGCCCGCCAGACGATGTCCGGATTGATGCCGATGATGGAGTAACGCCCAAGATTTTCTCCACCCTCAACTGACTCGAGGAGAAAAGCATTTGTGCTGGTACCGGCCAGCTTCAGATATGCCGAAACGGGCGTATCGGTGTCATTCACTGATTTTCGCCAGACAATTTGAGGTCGGTTTCGTTTATAGGTCGCGTCAAACGTTAGTTCGTCAGGCCGTGTTGAGGCGGGATCAAAATCCTGCGACATTATTCATCGCCCAAGCCGAACGCTTGCGCCAGCTGAGCATCGTTTTGCTTCACACCAACCTCTTGCTGGAGCGTGACAATGTAAGCGTCCGATAGTTCTTGAGTAATCAGTTGACCTGCATTTGCCTGGTAGAGCTGTAGCAACAAATCAGCCTGCAGCATTGGCGGGAATCGGGCATCCTTGATTGTGACAACATAGGAAGATAGGTCGCTAACGCTTTTACCGGAGATTGAACCACCGATGTTGCTCAGAAAGATCTCATCAACCAGCAATACAGGCAGTTCAGCCGCTTCATTCTGTTTTGTCAGGGCGACCGATTTTGTCTCCAGTCCGGCTTCTGCCGCGAGACTGGCCAAAGATATTTCGGCAGTAATATTGCGAAGAATTTCCTGCTCCTTGTCGCTGATCGTTTTTCTGATTTCCGCGGCGATCCAGCTGTTTGCGACGTCGTCGCGCACAGTTTCGAAATCCTGGAGAGCGGGGCTGGTGATGTCTTCGACAACCAGCATGAAGTAGCCGCTGCCATCTTCCAATTCGACAACGTCTGACTCATCTCCTTGTTGCAGTGCAAACGCTTCCCTCAAAATCCCTGCCTGCAAGTCATTGATGATTGCGCCTTCCGGTGTAATCAAATTCACATCGACCGGGCCGAATGTAACCGCGCTTGCTTCGTTCACGCCGGCGATCGCTTCGCTGATCGTGGCGCCTTCATCGCGGGCGACTTCGATAGCCTCGATTGCGTCGAGCAATCTTCTCGTCGTCTCGTCTTGCAAAAGCTCCGCGACCAATGTTTCACGTTGGTCCTCAAAGTTAGTTTCTTGCCCTTGCGTGATACTGACAACGGTTGCGATCACATAATTGCCGAACAAATCCGCGATAGGTCCGACGACGCTGTCGACTTCGGCCTGAAAGACCGCTTCAGCCACTCTCGCATCGGCCAAGTCTGACGCGCTGAGGTCCTGATATGTCACATTCTCGATTTTGAAGGATTGTTCGCGTGCTAGCTCTACCCAGGTCGCGCCAGTGTTAAGTTTGGCGATGGCGCCTCTTGCCTCGGCTTCATTTGAATAGGATATCTGAATAATTGTGCGTGTTTCCGGCACATCGAGCCTGCTTTTCCGGATCTCGAACAATTTGCGGATATCTTCTTCGTCGACTTGCAGTTCGGTTTGGAAATCGTCTCTCTTAAGGATGACCACTTGAAAAGTCCTGTATTCAGGGTCGGTATAGGTCGCAGCGTTCGTCTCAAAATAGGTTCGCAGCGCCTCGTCAGTTGGTTCTCCGGGAGTACCAACATCATCGGCAGTTATCTTTATGAAATCAATGTCGCGGGTTTCAGCAGCGCGTAAGAGGAGGGGGGTAACAAACGCCTCCGGTGCATTCATGCTGGAGGCAACCGAATTGAATATTTGTTGGCGCACCAGATCGGACCGCACGTCTTCCCGAAACTCAAGGATATTGATGCTGTTTTGCCGGAGTATTTGATCGAGAATAAATTGATCGAATTTTCCTGTACGAGGATTTTTTAATCCGTCCTGCGACTGGAGAAAATCCGCAACCATCTCTTTCGTTGAAGTAAGGCCCAGCGTTCTTGCATCTTCGGTGATCGCCGCTCTCGTTTTCATGATATTCAACGTTCGTGTGAGCAGACCTGATGAAATCGCTTCTTGACGGTTGATCTGTTCCCCTGACTGCCGCCGCAAATCAAGCTGGCGATCAAATTCGCGCTGCACTTCAACGGTTGAGAATTTCGCCTTCCCAACCTCCAGCGCATTGCTTTGGGCAAAGTTGCGCAGGTCCGGCACGCCAAAAAAAGCAAACGCGAGTATCATTAGCGCGACGATAAACCAGGCAACCACTCCTTTTAGGGAATTGCGAACTTGAGTCAGCATTTTCAGGCTCCAATATCAGACAGGCATTTCAGGACGAAGCGATACGTCATCACGGGCGATATTGGCAAGAGACTTGTGTTTCATGATGGCTTTGCTCAGAAGAATGCCCAGCCAAGTGCGAGAAGGAGAACTGAATGCGACATCTGATTGCCGGCAACTGGAAAATGAACGGTCTGCGCTCCTCGCTGAACGAAATCACGAAGCTCAAATCCCTTCTCGCTGCATCCCAGCGTGCAGTTGATGTGCTTGTCTGCCCGCCGGTTACATTACTGGAACGGCTGGTGGTGGCAGCCAAGGGAACGGTTGTGAAATGTGGTGCTCAGGACTGTCATGCCAGCGCATCAGGGGCGCATACCGGAGACGTCAGTGCCGAAATGCTGAGCGAGGCCGGTGCCGAGTTTGTGATCGTTGGTCATTCCGAGCGGAGGGCAGATCATGCAGAGGCGGATGTTCTGGTCAAGGCAAAAGCTGAAGCCGCCCAACGTGCTGGGATGATGCCCATCATATGTGTCGGTGAAACCCAAAACGAGCGTGAAAACGGTCGGGCGATAGACGTTGTGACCAACCAGCTTTTAGGATCCCTACCTAACTCTGGCGAATTTGTGGTCGCCTATGAACCGGTCTGGGCCATCGGGACAGGACTGGTGCCGACGCTCGCGGACATCGAGGAAATGCATGGCGTCATTCGCGGCAAAACCGCACCCGCAGTTCGCTTATTATACGGTGGCTCAGTGAAACCTTCGAATGCTGGCGATATTCTTCAAGTAGCCAACGTCAATGGTGCCTTAGTTGGTGGGGCGAGTTTGAAAGCAGATGATTTTCATGGCATCATTGATGCCTATAAATAAGAAAAACACAGCAATACCAACATGATATACGTGATTCTTATTTTAATTATTGTCATTGTTCTGGCGATCCACGGCTTTATATATTCGCGCGAGGCGGAAAGGAATAATCCGCCTATCGGGCGCTTTGTATTCGTCAATGAAGTCAAAATTCACTATTTGGATTTAAACCCTGCTGCCGCAGGTAGGCCACTTGTTTTGATACATGGTGCCAGCACGAACATCCTCGACATGCAGGTCGCGCTCGGTGCCCTGGCAGAACGTCGCCGGGTCATTTTGGTTGACCGACCCGGTTTCGGATATTCAGATCGCTCTGAAACAGGCACTACGCTCTCAAGCCAAGCAACTTGTATTGAGGGGGTGTTGCAGCAGTTGGGTGTGACTGCGCCCATTGTGATTGGCCAAAGTTTTGGCACCGCCGTTGCGCTGGCTTACGCCCTTAAATATCCTGTCAATCTCGCTGGTCTACTGTTGCTGGCGCCGGTTAGTCATCGCTGGCCGGGCGGTGTCGCTTTGTACAACCATTTGGTGTTGAGTCCGGTCGTCGGTCCGTTTTTGCTGTACTGCCTTATTCCTCTGTTTGGCCGATTCGCGGGCCGTCAGGCTGTGAGTGCAGCTTTCTGGCCCTGTACCGCGCCTGAAGGCTATTTCGATCAGTCCGGGATGTCGTTGCTTTTCAGACCCGCTACATTCAGGTCAAATGCCGAAGACCTTGTCTCCTTGTACGATCAGGTAACCGAAATGGAAGACCACTATCACGAGATCAAAGTCCCCCTTCGGATGCTTGCTGGCACACACGATACGGTTGTCCTCTCCACCATCCATGCATTTTCACTTGAACAGAAGGTCGCAGATGCAAGCCTCAAGTATCTGCCCCAGATTGGACATCCTTTGCATCACGGGGCTTTCGCAGAAATTGAACAGGAATTGAAATTACTCGAGGTCGAAATAGAACGAAGGGCAAGCTAGTGCTTGGCATAACCCACTGCGTTGCCTATATGCAGTCTCTTTGACGCCCGAAGCTTCCAGAACCAAAGACCAGACCCATGATAACCATTGTTCTAATCATCCACGTATTTATCGTGCTCGCCCTTGTTGGTGTCGTGCTGATGCAACGTTCTGAAGGCGGTGCACTTGGTATTGGCGGCGGCGGCGGCGGCGGAATGATGTCTGGCCGAGGCGCAGCAAATGCGCTTACGCGCGCCACGACCGTTTTGGCGGGCCTGTTTTTTATGACATCGCTCGGCCTTGCGATCTTTGGCGAGAAACCGGTTTCTGTCCAGGATATCACAGAAGAGTTGACGGGTATCGAGAGCGCCATTCCCGGAACGCCAGATGATGGCGAGGTAACTGCTGACGATCTTCTGGAAAGTTTTGGCACTAGCGAAGAAACACCTGCCGATGCAACCTCGGATGACCTTCTAACCCTCCCTGAACAACCAGTGGTGATGGACGAAGAGCAAACGGCCGAAGAACCTGACGAAACCGGCACGCCCCAATAAGTTTTCAGTTTCCAAGAGAAAGCAGCTTTCGCGGATGAAGAATCCAGCGTAAGAAGGACTTCCATGGCGCGATTTATTTTCATTACCGGCGGCGTGGTTTCTTCTCTCGGAAAAGGCGTGGCAGCATCGGCTCTCGGGGCACTGTTGCAGGCACGTGGTTATAAAGTCCGCTTACGGAAACTAGACCCGTACCTCAACGTCGATCCCGGGACAATGAGCCCCTATCAGCATGGCGAGGTCTTTGTCACAGATGATGGCGCCGAAACCGATCTTGATCTTGGCCACTATGAGCGATTTACCGGTGTTTCCGCCAATAAGGGTGACAACGTTACCACCGGACAGATCTATTCCAGCATCATCGAGAAAGAACGGCGCGGTGACTATCTGGGTGCCACCGTTCAGGTCATTCCGCACGTTACGGACGCGATCAAGGAGTTCGTGTTGAATGACGCCGGCGATGCAGACTTTGTTCTGTGCGAAATCGGTGGCACAGTGGGGGATATTGAAGGCCTGCCGTTCTTTGAAGCAATTCGTCAGCTTGGAAACGAACTGCCGAGAGGGAACGCTCTTTTCGTTCACCTGACGTTGATGCCGTATATTTCATCGGCCGGTGAGATGAAAACCAAACCGACTCAACATTCGGTCAAGGAACTACGCTCCATCGGCATACAGCCGGATATTCTTCTGGTTAGAGCTGATCGCCCGATCCCTGAAGGCGAAAAGCGCAAGATTGCGCTTTTTTGCAACGTGCGGGACACTTCGGTCATTCAGGCAATTGATTGCCGGACTATCTACGAGGTGCCGTTGGCCTATCACGGGGAAGGATTTGACCACGAAGTTCTCGAATTGTTTGGGCTGGCCGATGCGCCAGCGCCAGACCTTGCAAGATGGCAGGAAATCGTCAGACGGATCACCGCACCCGATGGCGAAGTCAACATTGCAATCGTCGGCAAATACACAGTTCTCAAAGACGCCTACAAGTCATTGATGGAAGCGCTGGCGCATGGCGGCATCGCGAACAATGTCCGTGTCGGCATCGACTGGATCGATTCATCAGTGTTCGAAAAGGAGGAAGACGCAATCCGGCGTCTCGAAAATGTTCATGGCATCCTCGTACCTGGTGGCTTCGGCGAACGCGGAACGGAAGGTAAAATCAGAGCTGCGCGTTTCGCCCGCGAGCGTGAGGTTCCTTATCTCGGGATCTGTTACGGGATGCAGATGGCGGTCATTGAAGCTGCCAGAAATTTGCTTGATATCACGGACGCACGTTCAAGCGAATTTGAAAAAGAGGGTCGTTCGGTGGTTGGTTTAATGACCGAGTGGGAAAAAGGTGGCAGTAAAGAGTTGCGCGATAGGTCAAGTGACCTTGGCGGGACAATGCGGCTTGGCGCCTATGACGCAATTCTGAGAAAGAACAGTCTGGTTCGGAAAATATATGGACAAGATAAGATCTCGGAACGCCATCGCCATCGGTATGAAGTTGATATGGCGCTTGCTGATGATTTGGCTAAAAAAGGCATTATTTTTTCCGGTGTATCGCCAGATGGATTGCTCCCGGAAATCATGGAGAACATCAACCATCCGTGGTTCGTTGGTGTCCAATATCATCCGGAGCTGAAATCGCGGCCATTTGAACCGCATCCATTGTTTGCATCTTTTGTTGAGGCAGCGTTGACCCGAAGCCGACTGATTTAGACGGCATCTCCGCGAACCGAGGCGCCTGTTGGCCGAACTGTTTTCAAGCCAAGTTTTTCAATCGCGTACAGTCTGAAGGGCGCTCTTTGGTTTTCCGTCAGGACGCCGTAGGTGCTGCCGGCAGTCAACAACGCTTCACGTCGTTCGCTGTCCGATCTCGACGACCATTCCGATCTACGGGCGTGACGCATCTGATCGCGGGTTTCCGGAGAGGATGTGCGATATTTTCCGGCCTGACTATCAATGATCCGATTTTGTTGAAGCGACGACAATTCGTGCTGAAAGAAATCAGCCGCGACGAGCTCGACGACTTTCTTTTGTGCCGGGTCCAGGGTCTCCCAGATAGACAACACTTGAGTATACGGGACTTCCCGGTTTGTCTGTTCCTGCGCCGATGCCATCGACGGATAGGAAATACTGCAGACAAACCCGATTACGCATCCCACTACAAAGGTTCTACCCAACTTCATACCACCTCCCAACGACAAGGAAGTTTTAGCATGATGAAGTTGCGGGGCGTTGAAGCGAAATCGTTCAATTTGAACGGTCAACATTAACCAAGGGCTAGGCCACAGGTAAGATTTTATCCCCTTGCCAAAGCAAGTCCGATACGTTAGGCACCACCGTTCAAATCACCCGAATTTACAAGTTTAGAAGACATTGAGAAACTCAAATGGCCGTACCTAAGAGCAAGATTACACGTTCGCGCAGAGGCATGCGCAGGTCGCACGACAAGCTGTCTCCGGCTGCCTACATCGAAGACAAGAAAACCGGTAATCTTCGCCGAAATCATCACATTGACTTGAAGTCTGGCGAATACAACGGCCGCCAGGTACTTGATCCCCAAGACTAGTAAAATAGGGGTCGAATCACCGCGCCCAGTCATCAACAAATCGATCAATTTCCGGTGAGCCTCATCGGCAGGCGTGCGGCTGCCCTTTTTTTGCCATTTCCGTCCCACACTGTCGTGCGCGAGGCGCTACATTAACTCTTTCGCGCTGGTTAGGGTTAATGCTTCTGTGTATGGTCAAAAAAAGGGTAGGTGGTCATGAAAAAAAGAACCCGGAGCGTGCAATCAAATCATTCGTTTTGGAAATTCGGCTTTACCGCCCTCGGTGGGACAGTAGTTCTCGGTGCCTGCACCACATATGAAGACCAGTACGCGCGGCTTTACGATGCTTGCGATCAGCGTGCCGGCGTTTGTTATCAAAAATGCGATAGTTATTCTTACGAGCAGGGCAGGGATCGCTGCCAGAGCGACTGTTCTTACGAAGCAGACCGCTGTTTTGGCGACATAGCACGCCTGGCCGAACAGGATTCTGCCTATTATGCCCGGAGCAATTTCTACGGTCGCTATGGCGCATGGTACCCGTCGAGTGGCTACCGTTATGGTCCCCACGGGTATCCGTTTAGTTATTCATACGGGTCTAGTGGTTATGGTGGATACGGCCGCGGCTATGGCGGCTATGGTTACGACCGTGATCGCGACCGCGACAGGGATCGCCGTGATGATGACGAAGGCGATGTTGTGAAGAGAAGCACGGGCAAGCCAAATAACCCGAATCCCAAGTCGCTGCCAAAGCTTCCGATTCCGTCCAGCGAGCCGCCGACGAAGCCCACGGGTAAACCAAACGCCCCGCAACCGTCGGTTGGTCCGAACAAACCAAATCCACCTCCCGCAACCAAACCACCATCAAAGCCGGCCGGGAAAACACCATCGAAGCCGCGCAAGCCGCTAACCAAACCAAACCAGCCGCCGAAACAAGACGATTGATGCGGCAGTCCGACCTGATCGCAATCAACCATTAAGGCGAAGCTGTTTTGGTTTTATCCGGGCTAATCGGTGGTTCTGCGTTAGATTAATCCAGCTTGATCAATTCAAGTTGTGATCGGGGGCTAAATCTCCGATAGCCAGGCACAAGGCCTCCGCTTCACGCGCACTTCGGCATGGCAGGGCAGCCAGTTTGAATTCAGTCGGTTTCGAGTTGTGCGCCAGAGTGTTGAACAGGTCTTCGCCTTTGATGATGGCGCAGCCTATTGGACTGGCTGCATTTTCTGTGTTCCAGACGCCAGCGACGATATTTTTGTCATCGACGAACTGTTTCACCTCACTGATGCCGGCCCCTCGAAGATTGGGAAGACTGTCATTTGCAAGCACGGCAAACATCTGGGTGATTTCGGATCGAGTCGCCGTGCCGTTCATGAGCTTGTTGAATATTTCGTCGATATTCAAAATTGCCTCCTTGTTAGAGGTTCGCCGGTAAATTTCGCATTATTCTCCAAGAAAGCACATTGTTGGTTTTCAACAACCAGGGCGTGCGATTGTCATGTACATTGGAACGGTACTGCGCGCGTTAAGCAGAATTAACCATATTGGACTGAAGTGTGACGGGGATCACAGCAGGCCAAGCTCAGGAGATTAGCCTGTCGAGGTTGGGTGGAATTGGGTTGATGGGAGAGGTGCACTATGAAATTTGCGATCTTGGGGCTTGTTTTCTGTGTACTCTGCGGCTGCCAAAACGCGCAGAGCTATGCACCACCGGGTGTGTCTGTTTTGAAATCAGCTGAAAAATACGCCGTCGTCACAGGGAAATATCAAGGTCCAATGACTATCGGCGGCAACGAATACAGCCGCGCCACAAGGGGCGAAGCGATGCAAATCGCGGTGGAAAACGACATTTTCGCCAACCTGAAAGAAGCGGAAAGTGCGTTTGAAAACCAATCATATGATTTTGTATACGCGGTAATCTCAGAAGCTGTCGCGATCAAAGATGTTTATGCGAGCGCTGGGGAACTCAGAACGGATATTTTCGCAGGGTTGTCGGGGCCGCAGTTGAAGAGAAAATACGCCCCGTCTTTCAGATTAACTGTTGTTGCGCCTGAAAGGTAGCCAGGCCTGGAAGGTCAGTTGATCTGTACAGAGATATATCTAAGGCGGCGGAATTCCACTGGACCGGGTTATCCTTCTCCTGTCGAACGGTGCTCCATGCGTTGTTTCTATCGAGGATTAGTCGGCGCGGCGCCCGCAGGTTCTACACCAGCTGGCAAAATACCGCTCAGCTTGTCCACCGAAGCATAACAGCGAGCCGAACTGGACGTGACAGCGAGGGCGAAGATCGATGGCACCCTCTTTCCCGCTTGCGCGGTTGCGAAAGGCACGCATAGAAAGGCGCAGAAATTTTCATCTCGATCCACTGGAGAATTGAATGACCGCAATTATTGACATTTTGGGCCGCGAAATCCTCGACAGCCGCGGTAATCCGACGGTTGAAGTCGAGGTGACCCTTGAAGATGGCTCTCTCGGCCGCGCTGGTGTGCCGTCTGGCGCCTCCACGGGCGCCCACGAGGCACATGAACTGCGTGATGGGGACAGTGATCGCTACGGTGGCAAAGGGGTTCTCGCTGCAGTTGAGGCTGTTAATGGTGAAATTCTGGAAGCCCTGGCAGGGTATAATGCCGAAGAACAGGTTTTGATCGATGAGATTTTAATCGATTTGGATGGCACCCCGAACAAGTCTCGGCTTGGCGCCAATGCGCTCCTCGGTGTCTCTCTGGCGACGGCAAAAGCGGCTGCGGACGCGGTTGGGTTACCGCTGTACCGTTATGTCGGTGGCACATCGGCGCGGGTTTTGCCGGCACCGATGATGAATATCGTGAATGGTGGTGCCCACGCCGATAACCCAATCGATATTCAGGAATTCATGATCATGCCGCTTGGCATGGGAAGTTTCTCCGATGCACTGCGCGCTGGAGCTGAAGTGTTCCAAGCACTCAAAAAAGGGCTGTCTGCCGCGGGACATAACACCAACGTTGGTGATGAAGGTGGTTTTGCGCCAAATATCGGGTCGACCGATCAGGCGCTGGAGTTCATCATGAGGGCAATCTCACAAGCAGGATATACCGCCGGTGATGACATTTTTATCGCGCTCGACGCTGCAGCAACGGAATTCTACCGGGACGGCAGGTATCATCTGGCTGGCGAGGGCAAATCTCTCGGCTCAGATCAGATGGTCGATTACCTGGCCTTACTGGTACAGCGGTTCCCGATCGTTTCTATCGAAGACGGGATGGCGGAAGACGACTGGGACGGCTGGAAAGCGCTGACATCGGCGATTGGTGACAACTGCCAGATTGTCGGCGATGACCTCTTTGTTACTAACGAAGAGCGTCTGCGCCAGGGGATCGAAAAGAACTGCGGCAACTCGATCCTGATTAAAGTTAATCAGATCGGGACACTGACCGAGACCCTGAATGCGGTAGATGCCGCACATCGCGCGAGCTACACAGCCGTGATGTCACATCGCTCCGGTGAAACTGAGGACACAACGATCGCAGATCTCGCTGTTGCCACGAACTGTGGGCAGATCAAGACCGGTTCTCTTTCAAGATCGGACCGGTTGGCCAAGTACAACCAATTGCTTCGCATCGAAGAAGAGCTTGACAGTACGGCGATCTATGCGGGGAAGAGCGTATTAAGATAAAAATCCGATGCCTGATTTGCCAGAAGGATATTCAATCAGATCTGCAACCAGTGCCGACGGCGAGCCGGTGCGAAGGCTTGTGAACGCGATATTACAGGAATACGGCATTAATCCTGATCCGGAACACGCGGATAAAGGGCTGAAAGATATCGACGCATCTTTCACAAATGGCAGGCTGGATTTGCTGTTTAATGAAGCAGATCGACTGACTGGAACGGTCGGTGTGCTGCAGATCGACAACTCTGTTTGTGAGCTGACAAAAATGTTCCTCGATAAATGCGAACGAGGGCAGGGGTTGGGACGACTGCTGCTTGAGCGTGCGCTGGGGTTTGCCCGGCAAAATGGTTACCAAACAATGCAGCTGGAAACGGACACGAAACTGATCGAAGCGATCGCGCTTTATAAACGCTACGGATTTGTTGAAAACGAAGCTGAAAGTGACGCAACCAAACGCTGCAACACGGTGATGCGTTTAACGCTTTAGTAACCCTGATCATCCCACTTTAGGCCATAGTTGCCCCGACCGGTGTTCATGATCAGCTTGCGCCATTTCCTCGTTAACACGTTCCTCCCGGCGATATGTGTCCTGGGCATTATCTATAATTTCCTCATCGCCCTGAACGGAGAAGAAGGGATCCGTGCAAGAGAGCTGGTCCGCGAAAAACTCGTCGAAAAACGGGTCGAACTTGCGGATGCTAAGGTTCAGCACAGCCAACTCGAAAACAGGGCCACCCTTCTCTCGTTGCGAACCCTCGATGACGACATGCTCGATGAAAGCGCCCGCAAGATCTTGGGCTACGCCGCTGAGGACGAGTATGTCCTGTCGATGAATGAACTTGAGCGCCTAATAAGGCGAAAAAGCCCTCAATAGGTTAATATATTGAATTAAGTACATTACCTTAGATCGTACAAAAAGTCCGATTTCGTTACAGTATAATAAATTGCAGACATCCCTTCATAAATTACTTTAAGTTCCCTAAAAACTTCAGTTCTTTGTTCCCAATTCGGGCATATCGAGAGTATAGACTGTCCGAAGAGAGTAATTTTTCAGGGTGACATCTATGGCTTCAGCCGACGCGACCACAAAGAAAACCAACTTGTCAGCAACTAAGGAAGAGCTTCTTACCTATTACAGAGACATGCTTTTGATCCGCCGATTCGAGGAAAAGGCTGGTCAGCTTTACGGCATGGGTCACATTGGTGGTTTTTGCCATTTGTATATCGGTCAAGAGGCCGTCGTGGTCGGTATGGAAGCCGTCAAACAGGAGGGAGACCAGGTAATTACCGGCTACCGCGACCACGGGCATATGTTGGCCTGTGGTATGGACCCGAAAGGTGTAATGGCCGAACTAACCGGTCGTGTGGGCGGCTTGTCCAAAGGCAAGGGTGGCTCAATGCACATGTTCTCGAGCGAAAAAAAATTCTACGGCGGCCATGGCATTGTCGGGGCCCAGATACCGCTGGGTGCCGGGCTCGCGTTTGCGAATAAGTATAAGAATAATGGAAAAGTCAGCCTCACCTATTTCGGTGATGGGGCCTCCAACCAGGGGCAGGTGTTTGAAGCGATGAACATGGCTCAGCTGTGGAAATTGCCGGTCATTTTCGTGATTGAGAATAATCACTATGCCATGGGGACCAGTGTCAAGCGCGCGCACTCAGAAACGCATTTGTATCGTCGAGGTGCCAGCTTCGGCATTCCTGGTTCAGAGGTCGACGGGATGGATATCTTGGCGGTGCGCGAGGCGGGGCGGGCAGCCATAGAGCACGCGCGCACCGGAAAAGGTCCCTTTGTACTTGAGATAAAAACCTATCGGTACCGCGGTCATTCTATGTCGGATCCAGCCAAGTACAGGACCCGGGAGGAGGTCGATCAGGTGCGTGAGCACTCCGACCCGATAAAAAAATGTGAGGCTTACATACTCGATGGGGGCCATGCGACAGTCGAAGATCTCAAGGCGATCGATAAGGAATTAAAGCAGATCATAAAAGAAGCCGCTGATTTCTCTCTCGAGAGCCCTGAGCCGCAACTTAGTGAGCTTTACACAGACATTTACGCATAAACCCCTGTATCTGACTGTTGTTCCGGCTGTCCTTTGCGCGTGAGTTCTCTAAGATCTCTGCAAAAGGAGAACGCTATGGCTGACGAACGCAACGCATCATTCACAAAAAACCTAATGGCCGGAAAAGTCTGTTTTATGGCTGGTGCCACAAGCGGCATCAACCGGCAGATCGCGCGGCGATTTTGTCTGGAGGGCGCGATAGTTTATGTGATCAGCCGGAGTCTTGATAAAGTGACAGCAACTGTCGATGAATTGTCCAGTCTCGGGACCGAGGCAGCGGGCAAAAACGTCGATGTGCGGTCCTACCCGGATGTCGAGGAGGCGGTCGGGGATTGCATCGCGAAATTTGGCAAGATCGACATGGTGCTGGCGGGTCAGGCAGGAAATTTTCCCGCTGGCGCAGCGCAAATGTCGTCTAACGCGTTCAAATCTGTGATCGACATTGACCTCTTGGGAACATTCAATGTGTGCCGCGCAACTGTCGAGCACCTTAACAAGACCGACGGCAACATCATTGCGATTACCGCGCCGCAGGGCAGCTCTCCGTGGATGTATCAGTCCCACGTGTGTGCAGCGAAGGCGGGGGTGAACATGTTGATCAAATGCCTGGCACTGGAATGGGGCCCTTCAGGTATTCGCGTGAACGCTATTTCTCCGGGTCCAATCGACGATACAGAAGGGATGCGCCGTCTTGCGGGAAGCACCGAACAACTCAAGAAAACCAAAGACAGCTTAGCGCTCAGAGATCTTGGCGCCAAAGATGACATTGCAGATGCAGCTCTGTGGTTGTGCAGTTCTGCCGCACGTTACGTCACCGGCACTATTATTGAAGTGGAAGGTGGCACATCCCTGGGGGATGCTTCTGGCGCCCTCAAATTGTGACCGAAAAATGGAACTCAACTTCCCAGAGTACAGTGAGTATCGGAAAGAACATGGCGTCGTGCGTCGCCCTGATCATGGTATCATTTTCTCAGTTTCAATTTCATCAGCGCCAAAACAACAGATCCAGCACCGCAAGGCATTGAATTATGGTGATACTGGGATGACGATCCATTTTCTGTAGTTTGCATCCAGCAAACAAGCTGCTAATCAAAGCTCCCACAGGGAGCTTTTTTTCCTCCAAGTTCTACGGAAATCTACATAAGAGGCCAATTATGCCCACACCATTCCTCATGCCTGCTCTTTCTCCAACAATGGAAGAAGGCACACTTTCCAAGTGGCTAGTAAAGGAAGGGGATACTGTAAGTTCCGGGGATATTATTGCAGAAATTGAGACCGACAAGGCGACGATGGAAGTGGAAGCCGTGGATGAAGGCACGATCGGAAAGATCGTCGTTCAGGAGGGGACGGAGAACGTAAAGGTCAACGATACCATTGCGATCATCCTTGATGACGGTGAGAATGCTAATGACATTGATGCTGCATCGATGAGCGCTGCCACCTCGGCACCTGAAATTCCTGGTAATATGCCCGCGGCCCAACCAACCATGGCAACCAAGCCATCTTTTGTGTCGGTTCCCGATATCGAAATTCCAGACGGAACACAAATGGTCGAAACAGTTGTTCGGGACGCTCTTCGTGATGCGATGGCGGAAGAAATGCGCCGTGATGAGGATGTCTTCGTGATGGGTGAAGAGGTCGCCGAGTATCAAGGTGCCTACAAGGTAACCCGGGACCTGCTACAGGAATTTGGTGAACAACGCGTTGTCGATACGCCGATTACAGAATATGGGTTCGCTGGTCTGGGTGTTGGCGCCGGTTTCGCCGGCCTGAAGCCCATTGTGGAGTTTATGACCTGGAATTTCGCCATGCAGGCGATTGATCATGTCATAAACTCAGCCGCAAAAACCCGGTATATGTCTGGCGGTCAGATGGGATGTCAGATCGTTTTTCGCGGTCCAAACGCGGCTGCATCGCGTGTGGGTGCACAGCACAGCCAGGATTATTCCGCCTGGTATGGCAACGTGCCCGGGCTGATCGTAATTGCGCCTTACAGCGCTGCTGATTGCAAGGGATTACTTAAAGCTGCAATCCGTAATCCAAATCCCGTCGTATTTCTTGAACACGAGCTGTTATATGGCGACAAGGGCGACGTTCCAGACATGGATGATTTCGTATTGCCGATCGGCAAGGCAAAAGTTGTCCGGGACGGATCTGATGTGACAATCTCAACTCACTCACGAGGCGTCTTTTTCGCTCTTGCTGCTGCTGAAATTCTTGCTGACGAGGGAATTTCGGCGGAAGTTGTCGATCTAAGAACACTCAGGCCACTGGATGCAGAGACGGTCATTAACTCGGTCAAGAAAACAAACCGTCTCGTCACCGTGGAAGAAGGATGGGCACCGTTTGGGGTTGGCTCTGAAATCGGCTGGCAAGTAACACAGCACGCGTTTGACTACCTCGATGCGCCACCTATGCGTGTGACGCAGGAAGACACGCCCCTTCCTTATGCTGCTAACCTGGAAGCGTTGAGCCTGCCAAACGCAGAGAAGGTTGTAGCTGCGGTGAAGTCGGTTATGTACCTATAACGGCGCTCGCGTCGTCATATTTGCCATGTTATGTTTGGTAAGCGCAGGGAGGTGGGGTCATGGCGTTGATCAGAATTATTATTGTTTTACTGGTTGTAACATTCGCTGGCTTGGTCTGGGTTAAACCTGACTTGCTGATCCGGTTGATTGACCCTGCGGCTGAGAAGTCCAAAGCTTGGCTCGAACAAAGAGCTGAGCAGAAAAATACCCAGGATACCGCTGAAAAAAAAACAACCGAAACAACGATCGAATCAGCCAGTGAAAGGTCTGGGAAAAACCCAGTTGTGCCAGACGAGCAGCCTGACCTACCGGTCGTGGAGCCGGCCATTGATGAAGACGCTGGTTCGACTGGATTTTTGCCCGGTCCCGATATACCTCAGGAAGTTCTGATCGATGCGCCTGAACTGCCGGGTAGTTTGCGCGAGGCGGGGTTTATTACAAATCATTCGACGAAACCCGATATTCCCAAGGTGGTCTCGGTCACCCCTGAAAATACCGAACTGTCGCGATCGCAGATACAGGCGATTGTCGGCGGGGTCGAAGAGGATATTGTAGAAGTACCCTGGCTTGTTGGCCTGCAGATTTACACTGAAATTGTATACCAGGGTGCCTTGGCTACGGCGGTTGAGATATGCGGTGGCGGCGTTTACGCTGATCGCTGGATTGTCACTGCTGCGCATTGTGTTGAAGGCGACTATAACGAAATTGAGATTATAGCCGGCAGCAGCAGCCTGACCAGCGACAAAGCGGTGCGCAGGGTATCCCAACGTACATTCATTCATGCCGGTTACGAGCGGGATGTGTTGCGCGAAGATATAGCCCTGATTGAGCTCAGTGAGCCGCTGCCAGGTTTTATCCCCATCGCCCCATGGCCCACCGATGACCAAGCACTGCTAATCCCTGCCGTTACAAAAGTGACCGGCAGGGGGTTTGGCGTCACTGAAAGTGGCATGGCCGCTGAATCGCTCAAGAAAGTGGAATTGGAAGTTCAAGAATCAACGTTGCGCGTAATCCGGGTAGCAGATGGCGACGGACGCGTTCAGGGCATTTGTCAGGGAGACAGCGGCACGCCCGTAACCGGTACTGTTGACGGTCAGACTTTTGTCGTGGGGATGGTTTCATTTACTGAGGCTGTCGCTGGTGCGAATAATTGTTCAACGCCCGGTTTTGTCGCCGGATTGGTAAGTCTCGAAGGCTACATTGATGATATTAAGAGTCTGGTAAATCTCTGTACAGCCGAACCGGCAAAATGTGATAGCTGATTTAGGCTTGCACGCAACTTTTACGACGTTAATGTCCGCTCGCAATGATGCCAAACGGAGAGTAGGCCGATGCCAACACCTATATTGATGCCCGCACTGTCGCCTACGATGGAAGAGGGCACTTTGGCCAAATGGCTCGTCGAGGAAGGAGATGAAGTTTCTTCTGGGGACATAATTGCCGAGATCGAAACAGATAAGGCCACTATGGAAGTCGAGGCTGTTGACGAAGGAAGGGTCGGCAAAATTCTGATAGGCGAGGGTACCGAAGGGGTAAAAGTCAACGCGATGATTGCTGTTTTGCTCGAAGAGGGTGAAACAGATTCAGATATCGACGAGGCAAGTTTTGCAAGCGCCGCTGACTCATCGACTTCTCCAACACCAACAGTTGAAGAGCCGACGCAAGCGTCAAAACCAAATGGGGCAGCGTCTGGTACCACCCAGGCCCCTGTGCAAAAAACGGCTGCCGGCCGGGTCTTTGCGTCTCCCTTGGCAAAAAGGCTGGCAAAAAACGAAGGCATGGATTTGTCCCTGGTCAAGGGCTCTGGACCGCACGGACGAATTGTCAAACGAGATGTTGAGAGGGCTCTGAAAGACGGAACTGCAGCGTCCGCGCCTGCAGCTGCGTTTATGCCGAGCGCAGCTCAGATTGATTCCCGACTTTATCCGGCCGACAGCTACGAAGCGATCAAGAACGACGGCATGCGCAAAGTCATCGCCAAGCGCCTGACCCAAAGCTTCAATGGCGAAGTTCCACACTTTCCGCTGATGGTCGATTGTGAGCTTGATGGCCTTTTGGCGGCGAGAGCAAAGATCAACGCTTTGGCACCCCCAAAAGGCGAGGATGGTTTCTTCAAGGTATCGGTTAACGACTTTATTATCAAAGCGTCTGCGATGGCGTTAATCAAAGTGCCTGCGGCGAATGCCTCTTATTCAGACGAAGCGATCCTTCGCCACAAACATGCAGATATTGGCGTCGCGGTTGCAATAGATGGTGGTCTGATAACGCCCATCGTATGGAAAGCAGAAGAAAAAGGTCTAGCGCAAATATCCAGTGAAATCAAGGATATGGCGGGAAGAGCTAAATCCAAAAAGCTGAAGCCGGAAGAGTATCAAGGGGGCACATTCTCCGTTTCAAATCTTGGCATGTTTGGGATCAAGAGCTTCGCATCGATTGTGAATCAGCCTCATGGCGCGATCATGTCAGTCGGCGCCGGCGAACAAAGGCCAGTGGTCAAAAACGGTCAGTTGGCAATTGCCACGGTGATGACGATAACGCTCACGTGTGATCATAGGGTCGTTGATGGATCGGTCGGTGCGGAATTCCTCGGCGCGTTTAAACAATTCATAGAAGAGCCGTCGGCGATGCTACTCTAGACCAGATTAAAATGCTTGAGGGCTTTCCGAGCAATAGGACCACCCCATTCCTGGACAAAATGACCGGCCTCTTTGACGACCAGAGGCTCCGGGCAGTTTCGAATAACGCTTCGCAAGTGCAGCATCATTTCAGGGGTCATAACCGGATCCTGAGCCCCGATAACCATGAAACTATCGCCGGACCATTGCTCTGACAGGAACGTGAGCGCTTGCTTGCTTGTATCTATGCCAGCCATGCCGGGTTCATTCATCACAAGATTCGGGAAACGTCGGATGGCCGCTTTATAGGAGGCATCCGGAAAGGGCGCATCATACGCTGCTGCTTCTTCATCAGAAAGATCTGATTTCGCCCGCTGAAACAGCGGTGCTAATTGCAAGTCGTACTGCGAGTTGGAATACGCTTGCCAGGCTGCGAATCCAGACGGAGTTCCGGTGCCAACCGGCAAGCCAGTATTCATGACGATCATCCTTGTAAAAACATCAGGATAATCCATCGGCAGGGTAAGACCGAACAGGCCGCCCCAGTCCTGGCAAACAAGGCAGACATTTTTGAGGTCCATCTGATCAAGAAATGCAGTCAGACTGTCTCGATGAAAATGATAGTAGTGGGTGTCTTCGTTGACTGGTTTATCGGAACGACCAAAACCGAACATGTCCGGCGCTACCACACGGTGTCCGGCATCAGTAAAAACCGGGATCATGAAACGGAAAAGATAACTCCAGCTGGGATTTCCATGCAGGCAGAGGAAGGTGACCTGCGCATCTTTTGGTCCCGTGTCGATGTAGTGCATTCGAAGCCCGTCGTAACCCGGAAGATCCGCTACGTAGTTTGGCACATAGGGCCAGTTTATAAGGTTGTGAAAACGAGCATCGGAGGTGCGAAGAGCATCTACGGGCATATCAGTCTCCTTATCGACAGACAAATCTTGCGCCCTCATTTCTTTGTCGGCAAAGCCTTTCAGCAGCTTGACTAAAACTTTGACCCGAAAGGCTCTCTATCTATAAGAAGGCTGAACAAGAAGGAGAGAGTAATGGCTAGTAATAGCTTTGACGTCGTTGTCATCGGGTCCGGCCCGGGCGGCTATGTCGCTGCAATCCGCGCAGCGCAGTTAGGCATGAAAACAGCCATCATTGAAAGAGACGCGTTAGGTGGGGTTTGTCTGAACTGGGGGTGCATTCCAACCAAAGCCCTTCTGCGAACCTCTGAAGTTTATACGAATATGAAGCATGCGGAGGCTTTCGGCCTGAAAGCTGAAAATATCGGTTTCGATATCGACGCCGTGGTCAAGCGCTCCCGCAACGTAGCCGGACAGCTCTCAGGTGGCATCGGGTTCCTGATGAAAAAGAACAAGATTGCCGTCATTGAAGGAGAAGCTAGCCTCAAGAGTAACAATGGATCTACACCCGTCGTTAATGTCAAGACGAAGGATGGAGAGAAAACTGTCTCTGGCAAACATGTTATCGTCGCGACGGGCGCGCGAGCGCGAACGATCCCCGCAATCGGACTTGAACCTGATGGTAAATTCATTTGGACAGCGAAAGAAGCGATGGTACCGGACGTTATGCCGAAGTCCCTGCTGGTGATCGGATCCGGCGCGATCGGCATCGAATTCGCCTCGTTCTATAACGCGCTTGGCGCCGAAGTGACCGTCGTTGAAATGCTCGATCGCGTTGTACCTGTGGAAGACAAAGAAATTTCGGCTTTCGCCGAGAAATCTTTCAAGAAGCAGGGCATGACGATCATGACCGGTTCAACTGTTGAAGGGTTGTCGAAAGGTGACAAGTCGGTCAAGGCAACCGTGAAATCCAAAGACGGCAGGACATCTGAAGTAGAAGCCGAACGGGTTGTCCTGGCCATTGGTATTACCGGAAATGTGGAGGACCTCGGTCTTGAAAACATCGGTGTCAAAGTCGATCGTGGTCACATCGTTATCAATGAATGGATGGAAACCGGCGTTAAAGGCGTCCATGCAATCGGTGATGTATGCGGACCGCCATGGCTTGCGCATAAAGCATCTCATGAAGGCGTCATATGTGTCGAAAAGATTGCTGGCCTGAACAACGTCCATCCGCTTGATACGGCGTTGATTCCGGGATGTACTTATTGCCAGCCACAAATCGCTTCAATTGGCCTGACCGAAGAAAACGCCAAGAAAGCAGGCCACAAGATTAAGGTTGGAAAGTTTCCGTTTCAGGGAAATGGAAAGGCAATTGCCCTTGGAGAGCCGGAAGGTCTGGTCAAGACAGTCTTCGATGACGAGACAGGCGAGTTACTTGGTGCGCATCTGATTGGTGCTGAGGTAACTGAGCTAATTCAAGGGTTTGGGATCGCAAAAACCCTGGAGGCGACTGAGGAAGATTTGTTCCACACGATCTTCCCGCATCCAACATTATCAGAAATGATGCATGAGAGCGTCCTTGATGCGTATGACCGGGTCATACACAGCTAGGGTCTGAGGCAAGACTGCATAGGCTGATAGACAGAAACTCATGGACCACATAGAAAACACGCAGCCTGAACATAAGGAGACAAAGATGGCGGATTTTAACGGTTCATGGAACATAGAAATAAATACCCCGATGGGGAAACAAGAGGGTAACCTGACGCTTGCACAAAATGGTGACAACGTATCTGGCACCATGGCGTCTGGCGGCGACAGCGCTGAGATTGAGAACGGTTCCGTAGCAGGTGGTGAGGCAACCTGGGATGTGAAAGTAACAAAGCCTATGCCTTTGACTCTTGGGTTTTCTGCAAAAATTGACGGAGGAAACATTGGCGGGAAAGTTAAACTTGGTGCCTTTGGTGAAGCTGATTTCAGCGGCACACCTGCATAAGCGTTACACAAAACATTGATATTGAATGATAAAAGGGTCGGTGCTTGATCGGCCCTTTTTCTAACTGTAGGAGTCCAAAGGACATATTGCCGAAATCCTTAGACTTTGGACATGGCAATTAACCAGCTAAATACGCTTCTGTGCGATAAAAGTCCTCAAGCTAGTCGAGTTAGAGTTCAATGCTTACTGTCGCCGAAGTCGATTTACCTCAATCTTTACAGAAGCGATTGCGCGAAGAAGCGGCGTTCGCGGAAAGCTTTTCCCAATTCACGCGCGAAAACCTAATTGGGTTTCGTCGACCTGCTGCAATTGCTGCGGCAATTATCGGTCCAATCCTTTTCGCTTTTGTGTACCAAGTCGCCGGGTTTTTGACCTTACTCGAAGTCGGTCTGACTTTCAGCTTATCGGCAACCATGTTTTTGTTGGGCGGTTGGTACGTGAACCGCAGGCGCATCCGTGAGTTGTATGTGCGTCAAACACGCGCCCGAAAAGAAGCCAAAGCTGATCTTCGGGCGGGTGTGGGGCAGGCAGTTTCTTTGACGATGAAAACCCAACCAGTGTTCTATGAACACGAGCACGGCGTCATTTGTCTTGCCGACGCCGGCGACGGGCGCACGATATATTTCGATGTCGATAGTTTTGATAATGACCCTCGTTGGTTTTTATACATTAACGGCGATATGCACCGGGTAAACTGGTCATGGATCAAGCTAATGGGTTCTGGCGCGGTCGCTGACTTCAAGGCAGACGGGCAACGCCTCGCCAAGATTGGCGATACGCCTTATGTCGAGGCGCCTGACGCATGGGAAGCGATTTCGATCGCTCTAGGGGAACCCCGGGACGGTGACATTGTTGATAAGTCGGTGAGCGAGGTCGAAAACACTATTTCGCGCCTCCTATGAAATCTCTTTAGCTCTACCAAAAGGTGACCATGATTGCTAAATGCCAAGCATGGTAGTTTTAATTGACAGTTCTGTGGCCAAACCGCGGCATCCCGAAAAACAAAAAAATACTGATACGCCAATCCTGCGTAAGCCAGATTGGATCCGGGTAAGGGCGCCTGTTTCAGAGGGCTATAGAAAAACCCGGGAAATTGTACGGTCGAAAAACCTGATCACCGTCTGTGAAGAAGCGGCGTGCCCAAATATAGGTGAGTGCTGGGATAAGAAACACGCAACCATGATGATCATGGGCGACACTTGTACGCGTGCGTGCGCCTTTTGCAATGTGAAGACCGGCTTGCCGTCCGCTCTGGATAACAGGGAGCCGAATAATGTGGCTCTCGCAGTTGCTGAAATGGGGCTCAATCACGTTGTGATAACCTCGGTTGATCGTGACGACCTGAACGACGGCGGCGCACAGCATTTCGTTGACGTTATCACAGCCATCAGAATTGAGGCTCCGCAAACGACGATTGAGATATTGACTCCCGATTTCTTGAGAAAAAACGGCGCTGCAGAAAAAGTGATCGACGCCAAGCCGGATGTGTTTAATCACAACTTAGAGACGGTACCGCGATTATATCTAGAGATAAGGCCCGGCGCCCGATATTACCACTCTCTGCGGCTTCTTGAGAAGGTCAAGGAACGTGATCCAAAACAGTTCACCAAATCCGGGATCATGGTTGGCTTGGGAGAAAGCCGTGAAGAGGTAATGCAGGTGATGGACGATATGCGGTCCGCCGGAATCGATTTTATCACAATCGGTCAGTACCTACAGCCAACTAGAAAACACGCACCCGTTGATCGATTTGTGACACCTGACGAGTTTCGATCTTATGAAAGCCTGGCGAGGGCAAAAGGATTCCTGATGGTGTCGGCAAGTCCGCTGACCAGATCCTCTTATCACGCGGATAGCGACTTTGCTCGATTGCGGGCGGCGCGTACATAATCGAGGGCCGACTTGCCATTTCATCATGATATGAGGGAAGTGCCTTTTTCTGCACTACAGATGTATGATCTGGTCGCCGATATCGATCAATATCCTTCATTCATCCCTTGGTGCAAGGCTCTTAGGATCACCGAGGAGAATCTGATAGAGGGGCGAAGGGAGTTGGTGGCCGATATGGTTGTCCGCTACAAACTCTTTTTGGAAAAATTTCAAAGCCGCGTTTTGTTGGAACCTACCGAGTTAAAGATTTCTGCTCATTATCTGAAGGGACCGTTTGAAACACTCGAAAATCACTGGTCTTTCGTCGACAAACCTGATGGTGGAAGCGTCGTTGATTTTTCGATCGACTTTCAGTTTAAAAATAAACTTCTCCAAACGGTCGCGATGGAGGTATTTGACAGAGCTTTTAAAAAAATGTCCGGCGCGTTTGTTGATCGAGCGCATGCGGTCCATGGCCCGATTAAGACATAACACCCAGGATCAATCTCAAAGCGTGTTCGACAGCACACCTCCTGGTCAGTTCGCGCGTTGGTTCATCAAAGACAATCTTTTCGTGTGTCGTTGATATTGTATTTTGCTTTAATGTCTGGCCGATACCGAAATAAACCAGACCAACGGGTTTTTCCGAAGTGCCGCCGGTTGGGCCGGCAATCCCGGTCACTGCAACACAAACATGCGCTCGTCCGCTCATATGGATCAACGCACCTCGCGCCATCGCTTCGGCCACTTCTCCGCTTACTGCCCCCTTTTTTGTCAGAAGATCCCAGGGAACGTTCAAAATGTCTCTTTTTGCTTCGTAGGAGTAGGTGATAAAACCGCCCTCGAACACGTCAGAGGATCCTGAGATATCGGTCAAGGCACCGCTGATTAATCCACCAGTGCAGGATTCAGCGGTTGCGATCCCAATCCTCTTTTCGGCACCTAGCCTGATGATTCGAGTCGCGAGGTCAAAAATAACGGGATTACTCATCGCAAAACGGCTCCGGCAGTTTCACAGTTGCAGTTGCTACGGCAGATATGCCTTCTTGACGACCTGAAAACCCCAATCCCTCAGTGGTGGTGGCCTTAACCGAGACTCTGTCTTTCGAAATCTTTATTATTTCCGCCAGTTTTTGCCGCATCGCGTTACGGTGTGGTGTAATTTTTGGAAGTTCACATATTATCGTTATATCACAGTTAGTTATGAAGCCATTTTGCAATTGAACCAGGTCACATGCACGCTCCAGGAAAATTTGTGAGGAAGCGTCCTTCCATTGATTCTCTGATGGTGGAAAATGCGTGCCGATATCTCCTTTACCGATCGCGCCCAGAACTGCGTCAGTCAAAGCGTGCATCGCAACGTCCGCGTCGGAGTGGCCTTTCAATCCATGAGTGTGAGATATCTTGATACCGCACAGGGTGATTGAATTACCAGGTTGAAAGCGGTGAACATCAAGCCCCTGGCCGGTTCTGAATTCAAAATTAGTTTTTTTCATAAGCAATTCTGCAAGTTCGAAGTCTTCGGGATGAGTGATTTTGAAGTTACGCCTGTCACCCGTGCATAGGGCGACTGGTAACCCAGCGTGCTCATAGAGTGATGTGTCGTCAGTCAGCTTCATTAATTTGAACTTCTCGTGCAAGCGATTGATCGTGTCATAGTCAAATCCTTGTGGTGTCTGGACAGACCATATTTTTCGCCGATCTATATTTTTTTCAATTATATCAGCATCTTCAGAAGATTGTTTAAGCGTATCAGTTTGTGGAATTCCAGTTACCGCTCCGGCGCTCGTTTTGAGCGCCGATAATATATCATCAATAATCCGCGTTGAGACAAAAGGTCTTGCCGCGTCGTGAATAAGAACATTTTTCACCCCTTTGGATGCAAAAGCTGCGAGCCCGTTTCGAACCGATTGCTGCCTGGTCGCGCCGCCGAAAATGGGCTCACGTAACTTTGGATGGCCGAGAAGGTTGAGCGTCGAAGAATAAATCTCAAGCGCATCTTTGGCGATAACCGGAACCACGATATCAATATTTGGGTGCCGAAGCAGCGTCTCTAACGACCAGGCGATGACGGGTTTTCCGGCAAGTAGCTGGTATTGTTTTGGCAAATGAGATGCGCTATCAACACCGGCTCTGATCCCCTGACCGCCGGCCACAACAATTGCAGCTGTCTTATCTCTTGTCTTGTCCATTAGGCCATGTAATCCGGTCAGCGATACCTTGCAGCTTTATTCAGAAAACTGACCGATACACAAGACATGATCCAAATCGGTGATATCAAACTTCGAAATAGCGTGTTTCTCGCGCCCATGTCGGGCGTGTCCGATCTGCCTTTTCGAAAGGCAGCCTTTGATCTGGGAGCTGGCTTGGTCATCACGGAAATGGTCGCCAGCGAGCAGTTGGCCAAAAGCTGTCCGGACGTTTTACTGCGTGCTTCCGATGATGGCAGCATATCGCCTTTTGTGGTTCAGCTCGCCGGACGAGAACCGAGATGGATGGCCGAAGGTGCCCGTATCTCAGAAGCGGCTGGTGCAGATATTATCGATATCAATATGGGTTGTCCTGCAAGACACGTGACGGGTGCACTGTCTGGTTCCGCTTTAATGCGAAATGTCGATCATGCTCTGGATCTGATTAAGGCAACGGTCGATGCAGTTCAGGTGCCGGTAACCTTAAAGATGCGGTTGGGTTGGGACCATTCTTCTTTGAACGCCCCCGAGATCGCTGCCAAAGCTGAAGCCATTGGAATCAAGATGTTCACCGTGCACGGCCGAACTAGGCAACAATTTTATAAGAATATCGCGGACTGGTCTGCCGTGAAGGAGACCGTCAACGAAGTATCAGTGCCGGTGATTGTAAATGGTGACATTACCAGCGTCGAAGATGCGAAAATGGCTCTTAGTGAATCTGGTGCCCAAGGTGTGATGATCGGTCGCGCATGCGAAGGACAACCCTGGCTCCCAGGGCAAATCGCAACGCAGCTTTCGGGTCAAGCCCATAGTCCGCTGTCTTTGGCGCAAATGGCAGAAATAGCGATCGCGCATTACACAGCTACAATTGATCATTACTCTTACGGCGATGGGCGTGGGCCCGAGCTCGGACGGGCGCGTGGCATCCGGATGGCGCGAAAACATCTTGCAGCGTACATCGCCAAGCTAGATCGCCCAATGAGCGGAACTATCCGGCGATCCTTGTGTCGGACAGTTTGCACGCTAAATGAACCGACCGAAATCGTAGGTTTACTGAAAACAGTTTTTTGTGGTGAAATCGAAGAATTGACAGAGTTGGCAGCATGATGATCTTCGGTTCGACGCCTGACTGAGCTATTTTCACAACAATTGTGTTGATATTTTGCAACAATTGGAGCAGATTTGCTTGATTGTCTGCAGGCACGCCTTTCAGTGCTGGTGGGTTTTGGTGGTTCAATCTCATGGTTCAGGCTGAAAATAGCATCAGTATGTCGGCAGCTGGCAGTGACAAGCCGAGGCAATCGAGGCTGTCCGTGCTTGTTACGGTTGCGTTGATCGGACTTGCAATACTTGTGTTTGGGCTAACGGCCTTTTTCTTCATGACATTCATCGACGGTGCGCCGCCCTTCATCGCCGTGATCTTTTCAATCGCGGTGCTGTTTGTCGCCCTGATGACAGTCATTGTTTTTGGGCGACTTTGGCAGGTCTGGCGTAACCGCCGGGTCGGAATTGCCGGATCGAGAATGCATATTCGCTTGGTCGGCATATTGTCGGCGGTTGCAATCGTTCCAGCGGTGATAGCGTTTTTTTTCTCAGCATTCATTCTGCAAACGTTTTCGCAGGAGTTTTTCGTTGATCGGGTTGATAATGCCAATACAACAGCTCGCAATCTCGCCAATACCTATTTTGACAGCAGATCTTCGGAAATGGGTGATGACCTCCTGCGCGTCGCCTTAGATCTGAGTGTTCTCGAGCAAACGGGTCGTGGTTTGGGAGATAATCCGATCGGCTTTCGGCAGTATCTTTTCGGACAAGCGCTAATCCGGGATTGGGCAGCCCTCTATCTGCTAGATGGAGATAAACGTATCTTGGCGCGGGTTGAGACCGTTCCGGGCGATTATTACTCTCTTCCAGAAGCGAAGATATTCGATCTCTTGGATATGGGAGCCGATGTTGCTTCGCGCTTTAATTTTGACGCTCAGGATCGCGCAAAACTAAATTTGTGGCGGGCCACCTTCAAAATCAAAGATTATGAGGGAGGGTATCTAATCGCTTACAAGGGCGAGAGGCCAATCATGTCCCGGGAATTGCTGGAGGTGAGAGAGTTTAGGGACAGCACTTTTAGTTTCAATGATCGGCTGGACAACCTGCGCAGTGCCTTTACGACAGGCTATAGCCTGCTGGCTCTGATAATATTGCTGCTTGCTGCATGGATGGGTCTTTTGATCGCGACGACTATTGTCGCCCCGGTCGGCAGACTTGCCGCCGCTGCCGAAAGGATTTCTTCAGGCGACCTGACCACACGTGTAGAGGTTGAAGACGGTGATGGCGAATTGGGTGATCTTGGTCAGGCCTTCAATCATATGGCGGGTCAGCTGGAGACCCAGCGTGATGATCTTATCTCAGCCAACAAACAATCTGATGGTCGCTTGCGTTTTATTGAAGCAGTGTTGTCGGGGGTTTCCGCCGGCGTACTTGGTGTCTCAGAAGGCGGCAAAATAACCGCCGCCAATAAATCTGCGGCTGAGTTTCTTGGTGTCCAGATAACACGGATGACCGGTGTGCTTCTGCGCGATATCGCACCAGAGTTGGATGCCCTATTTATCGAGGCGAAAGACAGTAAAACACATGAAGCCAGCGGGCAACTTGAGCTTGGTGTGGCAGGCCAGGCCAAAATTCTGAATGTGCGAGTCGGCGGTGATACAACCGAAGATACCGTAAACTACGTAGTGACATTCGACGATATTTCAGAATTAATCTCTGCTCAGAGAAATGCAGCCTGGGGTGATGTTGCTCGGCGGATTGCCCATGAGATCAAAAATCCGTTGACGCCAATACAACTTTCGGCGGAAAGATTGAAACGAAAATATGGAGCAGAGATCGTCTCCGACCGTGAAGTTTTTGACAGATGTACTGATACGATCATCCGTCATGTAAACGACATCGGACGTATGGTGAATGAATTTTCATCCTTCGCAAGGATGCCGGAGGCTGTGATGAGATCTGAAAATCTTAGGGAGGTAGTTAAAAGCGCGGTATTTCCATTTCAGGTTGCGCATCCTGATATAGATTTTATTCTTGAGTTGCCAGAGGAGCCTATTATTGCAAGTTGCGATGGACGTTTGCTGGTTCAGGCGTGTACTAATCTGGTCAAGAATGCTGTCGAAGCGATAGAAGAAAAATGCACTCAAACTTCTTCAGGTTATGTTGGCAAAATTCTTGTCACCCTTGCTGAAGACGACAAGGTGGCCCGACTTTCGGTAACCGACAACGGTGTCGGCTTACCTGACAGCGCTAGGCATAGATTGACCGAGCCATATATGACGACCCGTGAAAAAGGTACTGGTCTTGGCCTTGCAATCGTCCGGAAAGTTATCGAGGAACATCGGGGCAAGATTATTTTGAATAATGATACCACGCTTGGTGAAACCGGTGCATGTGTCAGTCTGATTTTCCGTAAGGGCCTGGAAATTGATAATGAAAAAACTGATCGTACCAGTATTAAAAATACTGCCCAAAAAGAAAATATACAGAGGGTTAGTTGATGGCAGTTGATGTTCTTGTTGTAGATGACGAACAGGATATCCGGGAACTTATTGCGGGTATTCTTGAAGATGAAGGTTTTTCGCCACGGACTGCGGCGAACAGCGACGACGTTTTCTCTGCTATCAGCACGCGGTTACCGTCCCTGGTTGTCCTTGACATCTGGCTTCAGGGAAGCCGCCTTGATGGATTAGAGATACTGGAAGAGTTGAAAAAGCTGCATCCCATGTTGCCCGTTCTAATAATTTCCGGTCACGGTAATGTTGAGACAGCAGTCGCGGCTATTAAGAAGGGTGCTTATGATTTTATCGAGAAACCCTTTAATGCGGAGAAACTTCTGCTTGCAGCGACTCGCGCCCTCGAAACAGCAATGCTCAAACGTGAAAACAGCGATTTGCGCAATCGCGCGACAGAACTAGGTCTTGTTGGAAGTTCAACAATCATTACGCAGTTAAGGTCTCTGATACAAAGAATAGCTGACGCGAGATCAAGAGTTCTTATTTGTGGCCCCGACGGATCCGGAAAAGAAATCATCGCGCGGACGATTCACAATCAATCCAATCGGGCTGATATGCCATTTGTTGTCGCGAGTGCGGCTACGATAGCGCCGGACAAGATGGAACAGGAACTATTCGGAACTGAAGATTCTGACGGCAGACCCAAAAAAATTGGACTCATGGAAGAAGCGCATGGCGGCACGCTGCTCTTTGATGAGATCGGCGACATGCCGCTGGAAACACAAAGCAAAATTCTCAGGGTTCTGGTCGATCAGCGTTTCACAAGAGTAGGTGGATCAAGGTCAGTTGAGGTGGACGTTAGAATTGTCTCAACGACAGCTAAGGACCTATTGGCTGAGTCGGAACGCGGAAATTTTCGTTCGGATCTTTATCACAGGCTCAATGTTGTTTCGATTGCAACGCCGTCTCTTGCTGCGCGCCGGGAAGATATAGCAGAATTAGCTGAATACTTTATCGACAGCATTTCGAAACATGGCGGATTACAGCGGCGCCCGTTGTCGCAGGAGGCCCTGGCCGCTCTGCAGGCTTACCATTGGCCAGGCAATGTCCGTCAGTTGCGCAATGTGCTCGAGCGAACTCTCATTTTGATGGGGCGGGACCCTGATCCTGATATCACAATTGACAAGCTGCCGGTTGACATTGTGAACGCTGGTCCAACGCTACCTAGTAGTGATAATCTCGAGCAAATCATCACGTTGCCGCTGCGAGAGGCACGCGAGAAATTCGAGCGAGAATACCTATTGGCTCAGATTAACCGATTCGGTGGTAATATTTCCCGCACGGCGAACTTCATCTGCATGGAAAGGTCCGCTCTCCACAGAAAGCTCAAGGCGCTCGGCATTACACCACATGTCAGGCCAGAAAATAATCTTGTCAGTTAGACAGACACGCTGAATAATTCGATGTCAGTGTTTGCGTACAACAACAAAAATCGAAACCCGAGTATGGACACATGAGAGTCATTGTTTGCGGTGCTGGTCGAGTTGGATATGGGATTGCCTCCCGACTTGCTCAGGAAAAATTCGATGTAACTATCATAGATCAGAACAAGGAGCTTGTTCGCGGTGTTACAGAGCGCATAGAAGTCCGTGGTGTCGTCGGCAACGGATCATACCCAGATGTGTTGGCCGAGGCTGGAGCCAAGGACGCAGACATGATGATCGCGGTCACGTATTCTGACGAGGTCAACATTGTTGCTGCGCAAATCGCTCATTCCGTCTTCAATGTGCCAACAAAAATTGCCAGAATCCGTGCGCAAAGCTATTTGGACACCAAGTATGCGGATCTGTTTAGTAGAGCGCACATACCGATTGATGTCATTATTTCGCCGGAACAGGAAGTCGCGGAAACTGTATTGCAGAAATTGAGCACGCCAGGTGCTTTTGAGATCAAGTCCTTTGCTGATGGGCGGATCTGGGCCGTTGGAGTTCGGTTGACTGAGGATTGCCCAATCCTCAGCACACCTCTCCGCCATGTGGCTGAGCTGTTTCCTGAATTGAATATTACAATTGTCGGGGTGCAGCGCGGTGATAAGGTGTTTCGCCCTCACTCGGATGATCAGCTTGAAAGCAAAGACAACATTTTCTTCGTTGCTGACCGGGCGAAGGTAGAAAGGGCGCTGCAAATTCTTGGAGACTCTTCCACAAAGGCACGACGTGTTATCATCGTCGGTGGTGGCAATATCGGTTTTCACGTAGCCCGCTCTCTTGAAAAAATGGGCAGTATGAAGATCAGGATTATTGAGAAGAATCAAAAGCGAGCTGGCCGGATAGCAGAGCAATTGGAGCGAACCGTTGTTCTGCACGGTGACGGTCTTGACCGGGAAGTGTTGAGGGAAGCGGGCGCACAAGATGCTGAAACGATAGTGACGCTTACAAACAATGATCAAACGAATGTGTTAAGCGCGGTTATTGCTAAAAGGGAAGGGACTCGCCGCGCCATGGCTTTGATTAACGAGTCAGATTACGGACCACTAACGCGATCTGTCGGTATCGACCGTTATATCGACCCACGGGCAACAACTATTTCAACGATCCTGCAACATGTCAGGAGAGGACGCATCAAGGGCATATTCACGCTCCTCGATGGTCAAGCAGAGCTGATTGATGCCATCGCGCTTGAGACATCACCGCTTGTCGGAGAGCCTCTAAGAAAAGTTGCTCTTCCTTCAGGTGTGGTTATCGGCGCTATCCTCCGAGGACAAGAAGTTATGCTCCCCAACGCTGAAACCGTCGTCGAACCTGGTGACCGGGTTGTTCTGATGGCGTTACGTGAGAACGTAAAAGACGTTGAACAAATGTTCCGTGTTAGTTTGGAATATTTTTAGTCCATGAATCTTCCCACGGTTCTTTGGTGGTTGGGGATGGCCGTTTTGGTCGTTGGTATTGCCATGTTAGCGCCAGTATTGGTGGCGGTGTTTTCTGACGAATCGCGAGCGCTTCCAGCATTCGTTATCAGCGTCATCATATGTACTTTTCTGGGTGCCGCGCTCGTAGTTGCATCTGCTGTTCGGACAGAAAAGAGTCATGCAAAGAGTGGTATCAGAGAAGTAGTCCTGTTGTTGCTTTTGTGGTGGCTGGCTGTCCCGATTCTTGCCGGGTTGCCGTTTTTATTTACTGGTCTCAATTTGATCGATGCCTGGTATGAATCCGTAAGCGCCATGACAACGACCGGTGCCTGGTTGTCATGGGAGAACGCGACCTCGTCGGCGAGTGGGATGATTTGGCGGGCGGAGTTGCAATGGTTGGGCGGGCTCGTGTCCATGTCAGCGGCGGCCGCGGTATTTGTGCGACCAGAATTTATAGGTATCGCCAGCATCTCAACACCATTTTCACGCGGTGAGGAAGAGTCTTACTTGCTTGCATTCAGGTCGGCGATGATCAATTTTGCCCCCTTGTATGCTGCCATTACTGTCATTATCGCGATCCTTTTTTTGTTGTTTTCAACACCGTTGACGGATGCGTTGGTGATGGCACTGTCTCTTCCAGCTTCCGGTGGGTTTCTTCCGGCGGGTGTGGATTTTAACAACTATTCCGCGCCCGTACAGATGATCAGCTTTTCGGCGATGGTATTAAGTGCCGTCAGTTTCATTTCAGTCGTGAATACGGTCCGCTTTTCCGGTCAAAAAATACGAGTCAAAGAAGATATTGAAACACCCGCGCTTTTATTCTGCATTCTTTTAGTCGGATTTATATTTCTTTTGACATCGGACAATCCACAGCTAAGCGCTCTTCCCAACCAAGTCCTAAACGCGGCGTCCATTCTTTCAACAAACGGATTTCTATTCCCTGAGTTCCCTGCTCTGGTACCGGTGCTCGTGACCACTGTTATTGGGGGAGCGGCTGTTTCCACCGCTGGTGGATTGAAGCTGATCAGGTGGATTGTGACTTTTCGACGAGCGGGGCAAGAGGTCTGGAAATTAATCCATCCAAGCGGTGTTTCTGGTCGGGATCGTGCGGCAAACGAGCTGGCTGTTTGGATACATTATATCTCATTTACAATTATCTTGGCGCTGCTGGTTCTTGTTATAAGTGTTTTTGGCCATCCATTGGAACTAAGCGTAACCGCAGCAGCGGCGGCAATTAGCAATGCTGGTCCGACCATTGCTATCGCGGCGGAAAATTCTGACTATCTTGTTTTCGAGCCGTCGCTCCGCGTCGTTCTAGCTCTTGGTATGATTGTCGGACGGCTTGAGATGGTTGTCGCGCTTGCGTTATTCAGCAGCTATTTTTGGAGATCATAATTTTGACACCAACGTGGGTGATTGTCATACGAGCGATTGGAGAGAGTACACCACACCAAAAATAGCCATACATTATGACGAAATCTCTTGTCAGAACGACTAGAGTAGGGGAAAGTGTTTGGTGCGCTGCAACATAAAAGTGCGCATGTCCTTTAAGACCCATCAGAGAATAAAATGAACGATAAAAAGCAGAACCTTCAGGATACCTTTCTTAACCAGCTTCGAAAAAGTAAAACATCGGTCACTATTTTTTTGGTGAATGGTGTGAAATTGCAGGGTATCGTGACGTGGTTTGACAACTTCTGTGTATTACTGAAACGCGATGGACATGCTCAACTTGTCTACAAGCACGCTATTTCTACGATCATGCCGGCGGGCCCCATCCAACTTTATGACGACGACAATGGTTCTTTGTCGGAATAATTCGCTTTGACTGATACAATCTTTGCTTTTGTGATTCATCCCGTTTTCCAGGAAGATAACGATTCTTTGAGGAATCCGGACACTTGCCTCAGGGAAGCTGTCGGGCTCGCAGAGGCCATTGGATTATCGGTATCGCACGCTGAAATTATCCGCATAAACAATCCCAAACCTGCCACCTTGTTTGGTCAAGGAAGAGTCGATGGAATCCGAGGTCGTTTGGCTGAATTTAACGGCAAAGTCGAGCTGGTGATTGTGGATGGAATACTTAGCCCGGTGCAGCATCGGAATCTTGAAAAAGAATTGGACCTCAAGGTTCTGGACCGCACAGCGCTGATCCTTGAGATATTTGGTGCACGGGCACAGACGAAGGAGGGCCGTTTGCAGGTGGACTTGGCGCATCTGACTTATCAACGCTCACGCCTTGTCCGCTCATGGACCCACCTGGAGAGGCAACGTGGCGGGGCGGGATTTCTGGGAGGCCCGGGTGAAAGGCAGATTGAATCTGACCGACGGATTCTTTCCGACAAAGTTGCAAGATTGCGCCGGCAATTAGACGATGTCCGGCGGACACGCGCGCTACAAAGAAGAAAACGCCAACGCGCGCCTCACCTGGTTGTCGCCCTCATCGGTTATACAAACGCCGGCAAGTCTACCCTGTTCAACCGGTTAACAGATGCTTCGGTAATGGCTGAGGATCAGCTGTTTGCAACACTTGATCCGACAATGCGTGCGCTAGATCTGGCAAGCGCCACTCGAATTATTTTGTCCGACACGGTCGGCTTTATTTCCAATCTGCCGACCCAGTTGGTTGCGGCTTTCCGGGCAACGTTGGAAGAAGTTTTGGAAGCGGACCTTATTTTGCACGTTCGCGATATATCCCAGGAAGATACTGAAGCCCAGAAACAGGACGTTCTCTCCGTGTTGGACGAGTTGGGTATAGATGATGAATATGATCGGCCGGTAATTGAAGTTTGGAACAAGACAGACCTGATCGAGACAGAAAGTGGAGCGGTGTTGAATCAGCTTGCGCTGAGCAAAAAACAGGAAGCTAAGGGTACATTGGTTGATCCTAATGTCGTCCCTGTGTCGGCTTTGACAGGGCGCGGTCTTGATTATCTGTATGAAGAAATGGATCGTATACTTACAGCCCATCATCGTGTGTACTGCGGTTCAATAGAACACGCTGAAGGCGCAGCGTTGGCCTGGCTTCACGAAAATGGAGAAGTATTGGAAGTCACAGAACAGAACAACACTCAAGCAATTTCGGTGCGGCTCTCTGAAAAGACGGCGGGTCAATTTGAAAAACAGTTTTCGATTTTGCTACAGAGCGAGAAATCTGTTGATCTCAGTTTGAGTGCCTAGTCAAAACGTTTTGCATCCTGCCAAAACTCTTCCAGTTCCTGTAGCTTAAAGTCCTTAAAATTTTCCCCTGACCTCGCAAGTTTTCGTTCTATCGCGGTGAAACGTCTACGGAACTTTTCGTTAGTACGTCGAACGGCATTTTCCGGATCGATTTTTAGGTGGCGGGATAAGTTTGCGATTGTGAATAGCAGATCACCAAATTCATCTTCTATTCTATCATCATCTCCGATAGCTATGGCTTCGGTCAATTCCGCAGCTTCTTCACCAATCTTTGCGACAACGTCCTTAGCATTCGGCCAATCGAAGCCAACTCTGGCAGCACGCTTTTGCAGTTTGACTGCGCGGGAAATGGACGGCAAACTCAAAGGGACGTCATCAAGAAGACTGGCATGGTGTTCGCCCTTTTTTGCGCGTTCCTGGGCTTTAGTATCTTCCCAATTTGACAGCTGTTCCTCGCTGGTGCGTTTTTCGGCCGATCCAAAAACATGGGGATGACGCCGGATCATTTTGTCGCAAATAGATTGAACAACATCATCAAAAGTGAACGCTGCTTCTTCTGTCGCCATTTGTGCATGGAACACGACCTGCAACAATAAATCACCAAGCTCATCTTTCAAGTCACCCAGATCTTTACGATCGATTGCGTCTGCAACTTCATAAGCCTCTTCAATGGTGTAAGGAGCGATGGATTTGTAGTCTTGTTCTATATCCCAAGGGCAACCACTTTCAGTATCGCGCAAGTTTCGCATGATTTGGAGCAGCGCTTGGATATCGCGCGTATTTTCGGGAGCGTTGAAGGGCATGGCTCGGTCTCGTGGTTCGGGTTTTAATAACCAAATGGTAGTTGCAGATTCCCACTTTCGCCAGTGTAAAGCGCTTCTTTGTGGAAAGAAGGGCTCGGGCCATCTACTGCGATGGCAATATTGACCAAAATTCCCCGGATTTTGGCATTAACGCGCTCCCATACGTGCGCTTGATGGCAGACAAATATTTTTTTCTAAAAGTGCTTTTGTTCCCGGTCTGATTAAATTAATACAACATGCAATGGTTGCAATTCTGCGCCAAGATGCCGCTATCTCAAAACCGAACATGCGAGGATAAAATGCCTATCAAAGAAACGGAAACTATCTGGCATAATGGCAAACTGGTCCCGTGGGCGAATGCGACGACACATGTGATGACGCATGCGCTCCTTTACGGCACTTGTGTGTTTGAGGGTATAAGAGCGTACGATACGCCTCACAAAGGGCCATGTGTCTTTCGCCTCAAGGAACATATCGACCGGCTGTTTTATTCAGCGAGAGTCTATCATATCGACATGCCTTTTTCCGAACAGGAAATCATAGATGCCAGCCGCGAGATTGTTCATAAGAATGGGCTGGCTTCGGCATATATTCGAATTAATGCCAATCTTGGTTATGGAGAAGTAGGTCCGTATACGCTTAATTGCCCTACTGATGTGAGTGTCATTGCTTTTCCCTGGGATACCTATCTTGGTGAAGAGGCTATGAAGCAAGGCATCCGGGTGTGTGTGTCAAGCTGGCGTCGTTCAGCACCGGGAACTATCCCGGCAGGGGTAAAGGCGGCGGGAAACTATCTTTCCTCTCGATTGATTACAATTGAAGCTAAAAGAAACGGCTATGTTGAAGGGATCGGCCTTGCCCATGACGGCACAGTTTCTGAGGGCGCGGGTGAGAACCTATTTGTTGTTAAAAATGGGCGAATTATTACACCGCCTCATGCTGCTTCTATTCTTGGCGGGATCACACGGGATGCAGCGATCATTCTCGCGCGCGAGTTAGGTTATGAAGTGATTGAGCAATCGCTCGCTCGAGAAATGCTTTATGCTGCGGATGAAATTTTTCTTACCGGGACGGCGGCGGAAGTGACCAAAGTGCAGTCGGTGGATGATATCAAGATCGGTACAGGAGACTATCCGGTTAGTGACAGCTTGCAGAAAATTTTCTTCGGTCTTTTTAGTGGCGAAACTGAAGACAAATGGGACTGGTTGACACCGGTGGAATAGGCCGAACAGGAAAGAAGGCCGACAATGACACGCCGATTTATTTGGTGTCCTCCACGCTGGCGCGCTGCTGAAGATTTAGTGCGTGATCAATAACGTGGAAAACGTAATTTTGCTCCACAACTCCGTCGAACAGCCACGCTTTTGGACCTTGTGCATAGATCGTAACGTCCTGTCCGCCGTGACTTTCGGAATAGGACGGAATTACTGATTGCTGTTTGTAATCGAGGCTTTGTGCTGTTTCATCGGTCACCTCCGGACGCGTGACGATCGCACCTTCTTTAACCCCCAAAAACGCGGAACCGGGACCGTTTGCATAAGCCAATGTCGGGTAAGGCTTGCTATCCGCAGCATTCGACGGCTCGACCGAGGGTGTTCCGTCACTGTTGACCGTGACAGCAAGGCCTAAAATGGGATTGCCTCTCCTCGGATATCCCTGGATTGACAATGTGTGGCCGTGGTCTGCCGTGACAACGATCAAGGTTTCGCTGGTGTCTACATTCTCAAGGGCTGCGCGGACCGCTTCGTCAAACGCCTGCACATCTCTGAGGGCCCGTGCGGCGTTGCCGGCATGATGGGCGTGATCAACACGTCCACCTTCGACCATCAGGAAAAACCCCTGTTGATTCTGCGAGAGAATATCGATGGCTTTGACGGTCATTTCCGCGATTGATGGTTCTCCGGCAGTGTCATTTTCGCGATCAGCCTCGTACTGCATGTGGGACATATCGAACAGGCCAAGAAGTTTTGTACTTTTCGACCCATCCACTGCATTGAAGCCTACAGTATCCCAGACATAACTGTGAGAATCAGATTTGTCTGTCCATTCTGATGTTAGATCGCGCCCATCATTTCGACGGCCGGTTTTATCTGTATATTCCGGATCAGGGGCTTCAACAGGCAAAAAATTTCTGCGGCCACCGCCGAGTGCAACTTCTAATCCGTCGCCAATTGGGAAATTGATCAGTTGGCTGGCGATGTCGGTGCAATCTGACGCTTGTTCCGGTAGGTTACTGTCTGCTTCCCATCCACGGTCGGCGGAATGGGCATAGACAGTCGCTGGTGTTGCATGGGTAATGCCAGCTGTTGTGACAACGCCGACGGACATGCCAGCTTTTTCAGCAAGTTCGCCAATCGACATCGCCGGGTGAGCGAGAGCACCGGTGCAGTCACCGCGCAATACGTCATCGGTGATATTGATAACACCTGCCTTGGTCTTAACCCCGGTCATCATCGCGGATGCGGTGCCGGCCGAGTCCGGTGTCTGCATATTGGTGTTGTAGGTTTTAGCCATCGCCAAATGCGGCAGGTTTTCAAATGTGAGGACGTTTTCTTCACCGCTCATACCTTTGCTTTGACCGTCGTAAATACGAGCGGCGGTGACGGTTGTCGGATCCATGCCATCAGCAATAAACAAAATTACGTTGCGTGCAGTCCGATCAATGGGTTTTTTCGCTAAGTTCGCTTTCAGCGTTTCCTGCCCGATTTGATACCAAGTGTTATCTGAGAGGGGAGATATCGCGATGGGTAAACCGGCGCCGCTGGGATCAGTTTCAGTAGCATGCTGTTGGCTGCAGGCGCTCGCCGCGAGAATTGCTACAAGGCTTGTCATCAAACGCATATTATCTCTCCAGAATTTCACCATTAGCTATCCACAAATGGCGCAGAAGGTCAAAGGGTAAGCCTGTCCGCCAGCAACCGGATTCATGGTTTTCAGAGCCCTACCGGCTTTCGCAAAATTGTCGGCATCTCCTTCACAGTGTCTCAATTTGGAATGGGTATCCTGAAACCTGATAGAAGGCGGGATTGGGTCTTGGCATCCAGGTTTGGAGTGTTATAGACTTAAAACGCGATGTCGAAGTTTCCTTGCATGAAACACCGGCATTTGCCTTATTGCGGTTTCCCAGGTATCCGCAGGTGCGCCGGTTGGCTCGCAACTGGACTATCACCTCACCGCTGATACCGCATTGACCGGCATTATCCTGACCTTGAATGATACAGCTGGTACCCGGTTCTCCTGTTGTCACCAAAACAACAGCAAGGCTGGTCTGTTCACTGGCGGCTCCACCGGGTGGCGGCTCCACCGGGTGGCGGTTCCAGCGGTTATGAAGGACCTGTTGAATTGACCTCTACCGGCACCATGTCACCGGGTATGAAGGTTTTGTTGTCCTTGATGTCGAAATCGCTTTTTGAATTTTTCTTGGCGCATCACGCCATCATTGCCGTCAATTCTTTGATCAGGCGGCCCGCAACATTGGCGGTTGCCAACTGAATGTCTTTTTCGGGATTGAGTTCAACGATATCAGCGCCGATCGGGGATACGGGCAGTTTTGACAGGATGCTGAGGACTTCCCGGGTTGAAAGGCCGCCAGGTTCCGGATGGGAGACACCGGGTGCGAAAGCCGGGTCGAGCCCATCGAGATCGATTGATACATAGAGCGGTGCTTTCAACAGGTCATACGGGATTTGATCCACCGCATCAGCACCGAGCATAACAACGCCGTTTTCTTCGCCGAAAGCGCGCTGCGCCGGCATGACGCTTCTAAGGCCAATCTGAACAAGATTGTCGATGCAGCCATCTTCAATGGCGCGGGCAAACGGGCAGGCGTGAGAATAGCGGTCTCCTTCAAATTCGTCGTAAAGATCCGGATGCGCATCAACGTGAAGAATATTTACCGGTCCATATGCTTCCCGGATCGCGCGCAGGATCGGGTAAGTGACAGAATGATCACCGCCGAGGCTGAGTGGCTTGTTGCCTTTTTCGATTGTCGAGTTGATGGCGCTGTAGATTGCTTCACGGCACTCAGCCGCATCAGACGGCAGTTCGGGAAACGTATATTCCGTGATCGCCGGACGAATTTCCATGCCGGATAGGCTGTTGGGGTTTGCGGCCTCACAGAACAAGACCGAGCGAATAATCGCCGGTGCGAGAGCGGGACCGCGTGCATATGAAGAATTAGCGTCCCAGGGAAATCCTAGCAGAGCGATAGACATTTTAATCCGTAGTCCTCTTTTTATTCCCATCCCGAGAAGGGCTCGCTCTTCGCCACGTGGCGGCCTCAGGGCGAGGGGTCTCAAAGGATGGGTATTTATTCCTCTTCACATAGGCTTCTTTTCACCACTCACATAGCTTTTATAGACGCCAAATGAAATTTGCGAATGTATGTGTATAAGAATGAGAGTGCGTCGATACCTCTGATGAACGGGTCTACCAAGCACCATTCACCCACCCAAAACACCTTGCGTAGGCCCACCTATGTTATCGGCCGCCACACAGCTTGCGTTGCCAAAGCTTAAACCGATCTGTCCAGTTTTCGAAATGGGCACCAGGTGGGAGGATCGGTTGGTGTGCTTCGACACACTTGGACAGCCGCCGGTCAAAGCGGTTCAGGATGGGGTGATTGTTTGTCAACGCTGCTGTCGCGGCTTTTCTAATCGTCTTGCGCTCCGACAATGAGCGCGATCAGGGCGATCATCCCGCCATAACGGAATGCAGATTCAAGAACCGGACCGCGCATCACGTCAGAACGCCAAAGTTCAAACCAGCTTTCCGCCACGACGATAAACCCGCTAAACAACATAAAGACCGCAACAGTGCATCCGGTGAGAGCAAACTTCTTAGCAGATTGAAAGGTCGCCGCGTCAGCTTTTCGCACCGACCACATTTTTATGAGGCCAATTAGACACAAGATTGCGGCGCCGATTTTCGACAGCAAGATAAAAAGCGAACCCACCCAAATCACCGCCGGATTACTTGTCGCCTTCCAGTCGGCGGCACCTTCAAATGTCGCCATGGATGTCGCCGCTGTCACGGCGCGGAGTGTACCGCTCCAGTCAATGATATTCAAAAAGGCGCTGATAAATCCCCATAACGCAACGGCCGCTATCAGCAAAATTTTTGTTATCCGTAACATGAAGGCTCCTTTTTACTCACAAAGCTATTCAGCTCTTCTGTTCCGCCGAATCCCGGCAGAAGAGTTCACGATTTGCTTGCTCAACGTCTGTTTTCAGTCACCAGCTCGACGAACCGCTGAAACAAGTAGTAACTGTCTTGCGGTCCTGGGCTGGCTTCGGGGTGATGCTGCACGGAGAAAGCAGGGGCATCTTTGAGGGCAATACCTGAATTGGTGCCATCAAAAAGAGATGTATGCGTCTGAATGACATCATCGGGCAGCGTTTTTTCATCCACAGTAAAGCCGTGATTCATAGAGACGATCTCAACCTTGCCGGTTGTGTGGTCTTTCACCGGATGGTTGGCGCCATGATGCCCCTGCGGCATTTTTTTTGTCTGGGCGCCGGCGGCTAGCGCCAGCATCTGATGTCCAAGACAGATGCCGAGAGTCGGGATCTTATGGTCAATCAGTTGACGGATAACCGGCACGGCGTATTCACCCGTCGCGGCAGGATCGCCCGGACCGTTTGAGAGGACAACACCATCGGGGGCGAGCGCGATGATTTCAGTATATGTGGTTTTGGCAGGGACCACCGTTACGCGACAGTGCTCGGTCACCAACAGGCGCAAGATGTTTTTCTTAACACCGAAATCTATCACCACCAGATGCGGCGCGTCCGTGCCTTCAAAGGTGCCGTAGCCTTTGCCCCACTGCCACGTTGTTTCATCGACCTTGTAGGGTTTAAGGGTGGTTACATCTTTGGCGAGGTCCACGCCTTCCAGACCGGTCCAGGCAGCTGCGTGCGCTTGCAGTTTCTCGATATCGAACTCACCGGATGGGCTGTGGGCGATCACGCCGTGCGGCATTCCATGCTCGCGAATGCGGATGGTTAAGGCCCTTGTATCGATCCCGGCGAGGCCGATGATGCCTCGTCGTTTCATCCATGCCGGCAGTTCCATCTGGGCGCGGTAGTTGGAGGGTGTACTAACATGAGCGCGCATGATTGCGCCGCGCGCCGCGGTTGAGGAAGCCGGGGAGATGTTTTCGACATCTTCTGGGTTAACGCCGACATTACCGATATGCGGACACGTGAAAGTGATGATCTGCCCCGCATAGGAGGGATCTGTGAGGATCTCTTGATAGCCAGTCATAGACGTATTAAAGCAAACCTCGCCTGCGACCGTCCCGACCGCGCCAAATCCTTCTCCTTTAAAGGAGGTGCCGTCCGCTAGGACCAAGACGCCCGTTGCAAAACTTAACCTGTCAGTCTCTTGACACAGACGCATAGAGTTCTAATTTCCACTTCTTTCCGGGGCGCCCGCAGGGGCTGGCGAATGCGGCCACAGGTGTCCGGCAGGGAGTAAAGGTGCAGGACAAGTTGGGTGGCACGCAAATTGCGCGGAAGCTAGTTGAAAGCACTGACAGGGTCAAGAAACACGGACTCACACTAAGTCAACAAATCAAGGAATTCATCAAGGCGTTGTAACGCTTATATATTTGCCCCGGGCCATGAACGGTCTGATCGGGCGATGATGAAAGTTCAGGAGAATCGCATGTTGTGCGAACAGATTCACGAAGCTCTCAAAGCGTCTATGAAAGCACGAGAGACGAAAACAAAAATCGGGACACTGCGCTTGATGAGCGCAGCGATCAAGGACCGCGATATTGCCGCCCGCTCGGCCGATCGCTGCTCCGGACTAACCGACGATGAAGTGCTAGCTGTGCTTACTAAGATGGTGAAACAGCGCGAAGAGTCGGCAAAGACTTACGAGGATGCCGGTCGGGTTGATCTGTCCGAGCAGGAGCGGTCAGAAATCGAAGTTATTCGAGAATTCATGCCTCGTCAGATGGATGAGGACGAGGTTGAGGCAGCTGTAGCTGAAGTCATTGCTGAACTTGAATCAACGGGCCTTAAGGATATGGGCCGGTCGATGGCAGCGCTGAAAGAAAAATATGCCGGCGCCATGGATTTCGGGATCGCGGGCGCGAAAATGAAAGAAGCGCTGACCGGTTGATCTGCGCTTCTTTTGGATAATTTGTCCGCTGGCGATTGCTGCCGGCCTAGAACGGCACGACCGCATAACGGCGCGTGTAGTTCAAGTATCCGACATTGACGCCACCGCGCAAGCCGACACCCGTGCGGATCGGGGCGAGAACCGTGCTGCCGTCACGCTGATAATTCACACCGATACCACCGACATAATAAGCCGATCCATCGACGCCGGGGAACCTCCGGAACAGCCTGTCAGTTTCTCCTAGGTCATAGACGAGTGCAAAGACTTTTGAGGCATTGCCACCAGCATCAAATCCAACCGACGGTCCTGTCCAGAAGACGCGGACTGGTTTCTGGCCGGGGCGATAGAGGTAGCCGTTGCCATATCTGAGGCCGACACCGACGGCCCCCGACGCTTCCTCACCGGCAATATAGCCCTGCGGCCGACCATTTTTGGTGAAGACGCGGTTTAGGATATTGGCGAGGCCAGCGGATGCGCCGCCAAAAAATTTCTCGGCCTCGTCGCTTACCGTACCCTGATCATATGTTCTGTAACCCTCGCTGGTCTGGCTTTGTTGATAACCTTGGTTGCTTCCGGGACTGACACAGGCGGCAAGCAGGCTGAGGGCAATGCCGCCAAGCGCAGCTTTGAATATTTTCGTCATTGGGGGGCTCCTCTATGGATGAACGTCTCTCTCCATCGGTCGACACTCGTATTCTAACAGGTTTTCTACCTCATTCACCACAACTGGAATTGACAATCCGCTGGAATGTGAGTGGTTGTGATCGCTCATGGGCAGGCGCAATGGGGAGAATCAGCAATTGAAGCGAATCACTCCCATGCTTATCTTTAGGTAATGCCCCGGTTCAGTCCTGATTTCCTCGATGAGTTGCGCGCCCGCGTGCGGGCGTCTGATGTGATCGGGCGCTATGTGAAGCTGCAGAAACAGGGACGCGAATGGCGGGGCCTATCGCCTTTCACAAACGAGAAGACGCCGAGTTTCTACGTCAACGACGAGAAGGCGCGCTATTTCGATTTTTCCTCCGGCAAAAATGGTGACATCATAGGTTTCCTGATGGACAACCAGAAACTTACATTCGTCGAAGCGGTTACACGGCTGGCAGAATCAGCTGGGATGGAGATCCCAAAAGATACGCCGCAGGAGCTTGCGCGGGAGAAACAAGCGAAAAGTGTCGTAGAAGCATGCGCCGCTGCGGCAAGATTTTTTTCCGACAGTCTGCAACGGATCGAGGGACGCAAGGCGCGCGAATACATGGAAATGCGCCGCGTCTTGCCAGCTCTGCAAACAGCATTCGGGATCGGCTATGCCCCGGCAAATCGGACGGCGTTGAGGGACTACCTGGTCAATAAAGGTTTTTTACCGGAACTGTTGGTTGAGGCCGGACTGTTGATCCAACCGGAAGCTGGCGGTGCGCTCTTTGACCGGTTCCGCGACCGGGTGATGTTTCCGATCCTTGATACGCGGAACCGGGTGATCGCATTTGGCGGTCGGGCTCTCGAAAAAAATGTGTCGGCGAAATATTTAAATTCGCCGGAGACGCCGGTCTTTCACAAGGGCCACATGCTCTATAACTACAGGAAGGCGCGGCAGGTTGCCGCCGATTTGCCAAAAGAAACTGGCCAGCCGCTGATCGTCTGTGAAGGGTACATGGATGTAATCGCGTTAACTGGTGCCGGATTTGGCCATGTCGTCGCGCCGCTAGGAACTGCGTTGACGGAAGCACATATCGAGCTTTTATGGCGGGCATGCGACGAGCCCATACTTTGTTTTGATGGCGACCCGGCTGGGCGCAAAGCGGCGTATCGCTCTGTCGACCGGGTGCTTCCATTGCTGAAGCCAGGTAAGTCACTGCGCTTTGCGTTCCTGCCGGAGGGGCAGGATCCCGATGATCTGGTGAACGACAAAGGGGCGGCGGCCTTTCAGGACGTAATGGCGGGCGCGCAACCGCTCGCTGACGTTCTGTGGGATCGGGAGCGGGACGTGCGGCCTCTGACGACGCCGGAGCGCAAAGCCGCTTTTCGCAGTCATTTGCGCGAACTGGTGAGGGGCATTGCCGATAAGGATGTGCGTGCCGCTTATGGCAGCTATTTCTCGGAGAAATTAACCGCAAATGCCCCGCATTTGACGAGTTTTCGCAAAAGCCACGGGGAATTTGCCAAGCGCCCGCGGTTTCAACCACCGCTGCAGGCAAGTACTGCCCTCAAATCGCGCCGTGGCACTCGAACCGCGGCCTCACCGAATAATGCTGTCAGCCACCGCGAAGCCCTGCTTGTACTCACATTGCTGAACCATCCCGGTCTGTTTGAGCGGCGGGAACAGGAAATTTTGGACCTCAGCCTCTCCGATCCCTCTGTTTTTGGGCTGTTGCGGCAGATTATCGAGCGATTAACAAGGGATTCCAGTCTTGACAGGGAGGGCCTTGCACGCCACATCAGGCAAGTTGCGAACGATGCTGGCGCTCTGGAGCTTTTGCTAAAAAATCAGCAGCTCAAATTGACAAAATTTGCCAGCACAACAGCAACTTTGGATGAAGCAGAAAAGGGATGGCTTAATACGCTGTCGATTCATTTGCATCACGGAAGACTTCTTGCAGAGGAGGCCGAAGCGGCCGAGGAAGCGTGTCTCGATGAAACGTCAGAGAAACGCTGGCGCGTCGCGCATAACCATCGCCAATCCGTTGTGGCGACTGGCAAAGACGACACCAACGATACTGCGGTTTCTGACACCAAAGTTGGCAACTCGTAATTTTCAATAGTGGTGTGGGTATCCGGCGGGGAAAAGTCGGTAACACGCCGCTGGCTGTATTCAGCCGGATAACCAGGTTTAGGTAATATGAGCAAGGCGACCAAGAAGACCAAAGAGCAAAGCAGTGATGCGCCAATCATCGATATGTCCGACGCGTCGGTCAAAAAGATGGTCGCGGCGGCAAAAAAGCGCGGTTACATCACATACGATGAAATAAATTCCGTGCTGCCGTCCCAGGAGTTTACGTCCGAACAAATCGAAGACGTCATGGCGAAGCTCTCCGGTATGGGTATCAACATTGTTGATGCGGATGAAGTCGAGGACGACGACGAGGACAAGGCAACCGGTGGCGCGCTGGCCAAGAAAGCAGCCGGCGCGACTGTGACCACTAACACCAAAGAGGGCTCTGACCGGACCGATGACCCGGTGCGCATGTATCTGCGCGAAATGGGCACGGTCGAGTTGCTCTCCCGCGAGGGCGAAATTGCCATTGCCAAACGGATTGAGGCCGGTCGCGAAACAATGATCCGGGCATTGTGCGAGAGCTCACTGACCTTTGAAGCGATTACTGTCTGGCGCGACGAATTGATGCAAGGCCGCGTCCTCTTGCGTGACATTATTGATCTAGATGCGACCTATGGCGGCGGTCCGGAATCCAAGCCGGACATGACCAAACCTGAAATCGCCGAAAAAATTCACAAGGAACAGGAAGACAAGGAAGCGGAAATCGCGGAACGCCGGGCCAATGGCGAGTACGTCGAAGATGAAGAAGAATTCGACGAGGGTGCGCTTTCCCTGTCGGCAATGGAAGCCGAATTGCGCGACGGCGTGATGGTGAGCTTTGATGATATCGCCGGTGATTTCAAAAAGCTCCGCCGACTGCAGGATATCATGATTGAAGAGCAGTTGCGGGGTGAAGATCTTTCACCATCGCAGTTGCGCCGGTTCAAGAAATTGCAGAAAGACATCGTCGAACGCGTGCGGGCCGTTCGGTTGAACAACAACCGGATGGAAGCACTGGTTGAGCAGCTTTACGACATTAACCGCAACTTGATGGCGCTCGAGGGCAAACTCGTACGACTGGCTGACAGTCACGGCGTCAACCGCCAGGAATTTCTTGATCAGTATCTCAGCCACGAGCTCGACCCTGACTGGCTGGACCGCGTGTCGGCGCTTGAAGGACGCGGCTGGACCAGTTTCACCACAAAAGGCAACGAGCAAATTGAATTTTTGCGAGCCGAGATCGGCCTCCTGTCCCAGGAGACAGGCCTGACGGTCAGAGATTTCCGCCGGATTGTACAAACGGTGCAAAAGGGCGAGCGCGAGGCGCGCATGGCCAAAAAAGAAATGGTCGAAGCCAATTTGCGCCTGGTAATCTCGATCGCCAAGAAATATACCAATCGCGGTCTGCAGTTCCTCGATCTTATTCAGGAAGGCAATATAGGCCTGATGAAAGCGGTCGATAAATTCGAATATCGCCGTGGTTACAAATTTTCGACCTATGCGACCTGGTGGATCCGTCAGGCAATCACGCGGTCAATCGCTGATCAGGCCCGAACAATCCGTATTCCGGTGCACATGATCGAGACGATCAACAAGATCGTGCGCACGTCACGGCAGATTCTACACGAAATTGGCCGTGAGCCGACGCCGGAAGAATTGGCGGAAAAACTCTCCATGCCGCTCGAAAAAGTCCGTAAAGTGATGAAGATCGCCAAGGAGCCGATCTCTCTTGAAACGCCTATTGGCGACGAGGAAGATTCTCACCTTGGAGATTTCATTGAGGACAAAAACGCAATCCTGCCGATTGACGCGGCGATCCAGTCGAACCTGCGCGAGACAACAACGCGGGTTCTGGCATCGCTCACGCCGCGGGAGGAACGAGTGCTCCGCATGCGTTTTGGTATTGGTATGAATACCGACCACACACTTGAAGAAGTTGGCCAGCAATTCTCGGTGACGCGCGAGCGCATCCGGCAGATTGAAGCAAAAGCCTTGCGAAAACTGAAGCACCCAAGCCGGTCACGCAAACTACGGAGTTTCCTTGATAACTAGGGTGTTGATTTTACACAGGCACCGGTCAATGAATCAATATAGCCTCTCCTTCTGCAACCGATGATACTGTGCTCTCAGGCGCATAGTAAAAAGGAAGGATTGGTTTTGAAAAACGCCATTGTTTGGTTGGCGGGGCTGTTAGCCGTTGCCTGTAACAGCAATTCTGACAGCGATGTGCCGCCGCTGGAGGGCGGGCTTTCATTTATCGTCATGGGCGACGCACCCTATAGTGGTGCTGACAAGGAGATGCTTGAGAAGGCGATTCCACTTGTGCGCGCCGGCGACTTCCCGTTTGTTATTCATGTCGGCGACTACAAGGGCGGCCGTGCAACCTGCACCGACGATCATGACAAATACCAGCGAAGCCTGATTGAACAGCTGAAACCCATACCGGTTTTCTACACGCCCGGAGACAATGAATGGACGGATTGCGATCGTGGCAAGGACCCTGAAACGGGCGTGAAATACTCGGATCTTGATCGGCTTGAAAAGGTCCGCGCGTTGTTTCTGTCTGAACTGCCCGGCGCGCCCGAAAGTTTTCAATACACCCGTCAGGAGGGGCAGCCGGAGAACGCGTCCTGGAAATATCAGAACGTGCAATTTCTGATGCTGAACGTTGCGGGCACTAACAACGCTCGTGATTGGGTGCAGGGTGACCCGCTTGAGCGAGCTTTGGCAGCCGTCACGACACGCGACGTCAACAATTTGTCTTGGCTAAGTAGAGGGTTTGAAATAGCCACGCGTGATGAGGCGGCGGCGATCGTTATCGGTCTGCATGCGGATATGACGGATATCAAAGACAAACCGGAAGATGTCATGTGTGTGACTGTTGCTGATTCGGATAAACATGAGTGTGACGCATTCACCGATTTGCGATCTGCATTGCGCGATGCGGCAAATAATTTTGCCAAACCTATCCTGATTATCCATGGTGACACAGCACCATTCACATTGAACCAGGACTTCGCCGGGGAAGAGGCGGCAACCCTTTGGCGCCTCAATGCTGCCGGGGACGCTGGTATTGGTGGTACCGGTCTTCCTTATGGGACGCGTGACATCACGGTCGTAACCATCGATGTCACCTCCGACACCCCCTTTGAGGCGCGCGGACTGGTAACGGGTAAGTCGCCAAAGTAGTCCTTACTGGCACACCGCTTTTATTCGCGATGTGCCAGCTGTTGGAGGGATTTTCTAAGGGGGGGCAGGGCCAGTTTTTGAACACAACCCTGAAAAGCAACAGTCAGGGCAGGGTGGTTAATCGACCGGATAGCCTGCCGCCTTGTCTGCTCTTCATATTGCTTCTCATATTTTCGACCAGACTTCTTTGCCCGGCGGCTGTGCAAAATCGGATTACCTTTCGCTCGATCATTTTATGACTTTCTCTGTTTCTGGTTTCCAGCTTCTCCCTGTCAAACCTGACGCAAAATGTATCAGCATATGCGGATGTTGAGGCCACCATAGCGATGCCAGTCTCGCGAGACATGTTTTCTGCATGGGTAGCGTCTCAATTGTCGCAGTTGTAAGATAATAAACAATGTATAGAGACTAAAACCTATATCACAGAAACAACACCTAACGAGCTAGCCATTACCTGTTTTTAAGGTTTTGCCGCCGTACCGGTAATTTCACCCTATAAGTAGATCAATATAATGATTGATTTTTCTTCTGTTGGTTCAATTATTGCACGCATAATCAAAGGCGCCGCAACCGACCGCGGAAACCTCGGGGGTGTCAAGCTCCGGTGTGGTTTGCGCCTGTCAGCAGCAGCCGCCTTCAGGTGCTTCGGTGCCGACATTGAAAGGCAGGTCTGTGCCGCACCCCTCAAAAATACCGTAATGCGTATCCCATGTACCGATAAACTCGAAATATTTTGCAAACCGGCTTTCTTTCAGCATGCGGTAGGTATTGCCACAAACTGGAAATGCCTTGCCGGACTCGATCAGGTGGTGGCCGTCAAGCTCAAAGATGTTCTCTGAGTGTTCGAGCTCGCCATTGTAGATGACGGCCTGTCCGTAATCCTCACAGGCCGGCTCCAGAGAGTCGATATTGAACAGACGATATGTCGCCGCGAAAAATTTTGCTTCGCCGAGCATTTCCTGCAGCTTTTGATTCTCAACCGCGAGCGGTCGATCCGTCACGAGACGCGGGTCAGCAAAGCCTGCCGCCTTAGACAGGTTCATGAAATCATTCCAGTATAACGCGCCGCCGAGGCATTCACCGTATAGAACGGGATCATTGCGGATCGCGTCCGACAGGCGCCGATCCGCATATACATCCGAGAAATAGAACTCGCCGCCGGGCTTCAGAAGCCTTTTAACACCGTCCAGTACGGCAGGTTTGTCGGTCGACAGGTTGATCACACAGTTGGAGACGACAACATCGAAGCTGCCGGGTTCGAGATCAAGCTCACCCAGCTTTTCGATATAGCCTTTCAGGAAGCGTGTGTTTTTGAAACCAAATTTCTCAGCGTGCCAGTCCTGGTTGTTGACGGCGACTTCAAGTTGCTCATCGGTCATATCAACGCCGACAACTTCACCTTCAGGTCCAACCAGTTGCGCCAGCGCAAAGGCGTCACGGCCAGAGCCGGAGCCAAGATCGAGGACACGGGCACCTTGAAGGTTCAGTGGCGCGATCAGCCCGCAACCATAGTATTTCGCCATGACCTCGTCGCTAATGTTGGACAATAAACTCTTGTGGAATCCCGGGATTTCCTCGGTCGTGCAACAGGCGTCTGTCTTCAGGTCTTCTGAACTCGACAGCACTTTGCCGTAATACTCGCGGACGATCTGCTCGTTCATGCGGTTTCCTTTTCTCCAGACAATAAGGAGATACCATTAAAGCTGTTTCAGGCGCGGGCAAGGAAAAAAGGGGCACAGGGCCCGTAACATGTGCGAGAGGGGCTGCCGGATTACCTTGAACCGGCCTAAAACCACCGAAGGTGTTGATTCTGTGAGGAAAAACTCTGCTGCACCGCGGAAATTAGTCGAATTGGCTCAACGACAACTCTACCTACAAAGTCACCTAACGTGCCAGAGAAAGCATTGATTCTGCCTGTGTTTTCGGGCGTAATCCACGCAATTTTATAGCAAGAGAGGGTATTCCAGGATGCGTGATTTTCTGAAAGCCGGTGTAATAGCTGGGCTAAGTTTTCTGCTGTTAACGGGCTGCGAGACAACTGAGGCTGAGGTTATACCGGAGGTCGAGGTCGTTGAGCTTTCTGCGGCGGCGCAGCGCATCAAGGACCATATTACGTATTTGGCCGATGACCGGTTGATGGGCCGCGAAGCTGGCTCGCCGGGCTATGATATCGCGGCGGAATATGTTTCGGGTGAGTTCAAAAAGCTCGGGCTGGAAGCTGCGGGCGATAATGGGGCCTGGTACCAGCAGGTTCAGTTGCGGGCTTCGAAAAGAGACCTCGACGCGGCGTTCATGTCTTTGACGCTTGATGGTGAGACCAAAGAACTAATCCATCTTGAAGACTACCTGATCGGGTTGCCCTCGAGCGGCGCAGCTTCTGAAGTTACCGCCGAAATGGTGTTTGTCGGGTATGGTATTGTTGCGCCGGATTTTGGGATCGACGATTATAAGGGCCTTGAGGTTGACGGCAAAATAGTCGTCAGGCTTGCCGGGTCAGCGACAGATATGCCGAGCGAAATTGCAGCACATTATAACTCCGGTCGAACACGGAGTGTTCTGGCGGAAGAACGCGGTGCGATTGGAGTGATCTCCATCTATGATCAGGCATCGGCGAAAAGATTCCCGTGGGATCGCGTAAAGCGGGCGGCGGGCCGGTCGAGCATGAGCTGGGTTCGCAAGAATGGAGCGACTTTCTCTTCAGCCCCGGGGATCAAACTTTCCGCCACAATGTCACCAGAGGGGAGCAAGCTGCTCTTTGTCGGCGCCGAAATGTCGTATGAGGAAATTCTTGAGCTGACAGAAAATGCGGAGGAGCGACCGAAGGGATTTCCTCTTAAAGGCGCCGTAACGCTGAAGGGCGCGGCGATCGTTGAAGATACAACCAGCCCCAATGTATTGGGAATATTGCCTGGCAGTGATCCGGAACTGGCTGGTGAGTATGTCGTGCTGTCAGCTCACCTTGACCACACAGGCGAGACGACCAGTGATGATCCAGAAGCGGACACGATCAACAACGGAGCGCTCGACAACGCATCTGGCATTGCAACGATGCTCGAGGCGGCGCGGATGCTGTCCGCTGGCAACGGGAAAGCACCGCGTCGGTCCGTTATTTTTGCAGCGGTGACGGCGGAAGAAAAAGGCTTGCTTGGCTCCGAGTATTTTGCGCATTACCCGACGGTGCCGGCAGGGGCGATTGTTGCGGATATTAATCTCGATATGCCAGTCATTACATATCCGTTTATTGACGTAATTGCGTTTGGCGCGGACCGGTCGTCACTGGGCGGTATAGTGCGTGAAGCGGCCGCATCCATGGATGTTGCGTTGATCCCGGACCCGATCCCGCAGATGTCGATTTTTACACGTTCGGACCATTACCGGTTTGTGCAACAGGGCGTGCCGTCGGTCTTTCTGTTCCTTGGTTTCGGCAATGGCGGTGAAGCGGCATTCAACGATTTTATGGCGAAGCGTTATCACCGGCCGGGTGATGATTTGTCTCAGGAGCTGGACTTTGAGCAAGGCGCACGATTCGCTAAGTTGAATGCATTGGTTGCGGAGGCTGTCGCCAATGCTGATGAGCGCCCGACCTGGAACGAAGGTGATTTTTTCGGGGAGCTGTACGGGAAGTGAAGCCTCTGATACGTAATTGCCGAAGGCACGATGCATTTAGTTTGAGTATTGTTCTTATTCACACAACTTGAATAATTTGGCGCCTGCGCTTACTTGGCGTCTCATTGTTGCCTTGCTTTTTTTTTTGGAAATTGAACCTGCTGAATTTTGTTATTAGTACACGAATCGTTCCTTTAAGCCGAGGCCCTTGTTTTTCGTGAACTCCACCGTATCTTGTTTGTGTTTGAATTCGAACGAGGCGGTGATGAAAGCGGTGTAATCGCGCTCGGTTACAGTATCAAGGCCGATCAAATCTGCTTTGCCTTTGTCTTTGGTGAAGGTCAGGTCGATATACCCTTTGTGCTGTGGGTCGTAATACCTAACACAGTCGTTTTCGCGGGTTGTGAGCAACGCATAGTCCTTGGTACCGCTGCCCAGAAATGCTTCTATTGTTGGTGAGGTAATCGAAGTGGCACCGAGTTCAATTCCGACCTTCTTGGCATCATCGGTAATTAGATCATTCACCCAGAATTCATGAGCATCACCTGTCAGCACGACGATATCGGTAACCTCGTTCTCGATCATCCGGTCATAAAAGCGCTCGCGCGCGTATGGATATCCGCCCCATGAATCGAGGTAGAGGGGCAATTTGAACACGGAGTTTTCGACGAAATCCCTGATGCCCGAGAAAACAGGCTCGACTTTCTGTATTATTTCTTCGGAGATATAAGGCACAAGATCCGGAGTTCTGACATCCGCCATTAAAATCTGGTTGGCGACGATCCGCCAAGCCTTTCCTTCGCTTTTAGACCGAACCATCGCGTTACTTATGTAATCAAGCTGAGCATCACCGAGCATATAGCGGTCTTCCGCACCGACGATATTCTTCATGAAGGCGTCGACATCATCTTGCGAAGTGAATTCGGAAGAATAGTCTTCAAGTTCGATCTGTACTGCGCGGGCAGTCAGACGGGTTTCAACACTCGCAAGCGTTAACAAGTCGCCCCAGTCGTAAGACTTGTAGAGAGCTTCTCGCGCCCTGCCAGGTTCGGCATCGCGTACCGGCATCCATTCGTAATAGGCCTGCATGGCGGCTCTGCGTCTTGCGACCCAGTCGCCCTCATCAAGCTGATGATTGTTAGAGCCGCCTTCCCATGAGTTGTTGGCAACTTCATGATCATCCCACAAACAGATCATCGGATGTATGGCGTGCATCGCCTGAAGCGCAGGGTCGGTTTTGTATTGCGCATGACGGGCGCGGTAGTCCTCAAGGGTCAGAACTTCATGTGCCGGTTCGTGGAGGCGGCCGAGGTCTTTTCCGACCTCTCCTCCGTAACCATCATGGCCATATTCGTAAAAATAATCGCCGAGATGAATAACGGCATCGAACGCCTCATTGCGGGCGATATGATCATAGCCGTTAAAAAAACCATATTGCCAATTGGCACAGGAAACGACCGCAAACCGAGCCTGATCAACAGACCCTGACGGCAGGGTTTTGGTTCTTCCGATCCGGGAAACGCTGTCTGCAGACAGGAACCTGAAATAATATGAACGGCCAGGTTCGAGTCCTGTTGCATCGTGCTTGACCGTCCAGTCGGCGGCCGCGTTGGCCTCCACCCCGACAGCGTAAACAGTGTTTGCAAATTCCGGATCTTCTGCAATTTCGAGCCGAAGTGGAACAACTGAAGTGCCTTCAGGGCTCGCGGGCGCTAGTCTTGTCCACATGATCACACTGGTCGCGGTCGGATCACCGCTGGCAACACCGTGGGCAAAAGCGCCGGCTTTGGCATTTTCCGGAGATGTGAAGGTCTCATGCCCATATTCGCTGGAGCAGCCAGTGGCGCCCGCGGCAAGTGTTCCAATGAGTGCCTGACGGCGTGAGATTTTTGTCATGATGTCCCCATTTTCCGAATTGCGCCCTGCAGCATAGAGGCAGGAGCCTTATTCGGGAAGGTCTCTGGAGGTAAAACTGCAGCTGCGGTTTCGCCTGTTTTGTGCAGGAGTGAAAGTGTTCATTATCGTGATGAATTGGCAATCAGGCCGGAGATCATCGGTGAAGTGCTCACGCCCTGGATGCGTCAGGTGAAAAGATTGAGGGATGCCGTCCGGTGTGGTAATAGCATAAACCATTCAAATCGCCGGAGCCATTGGCAGTTGCGTCTACCAACCGCGTCAAGCCAACCAGTTTTTATCTTTGTTTCCAAAGGTTTGCCTCCCATATTTACGTTTCCAGCGAAAGCTCTATGACCCCTCTTTCGGGAGTGAATTCGCCAAATGTTTGACCGCGCAGAAGCTATTGATCAGGGCTTTGTTGCCCGTGTGACGGCAAAGGACTTTCCGGTGCCGGTTTCCAACCTGTCCTTCACTCAGGCGGGTCTCAGTCAGGCTGCTTTTATCGAATTGTTTGAATCCCAGGTTATGAGCCGCCAGCTTGATCTGATTGCTCGCCGCTCCAAGGGTAAGACGTTTTATTCGATCGGCTCATCCGGACATGAAGGGACCGCCGCAGTCGCCAGGGCGACGCGTCAGACTGACATGGCGTTCCTGCACTACCGTGATGCCGCTTACCTGATTCAACGGCTGCGCCAACAGAACGGCACATCGGTTCTGTATGACATGATGCTGTCATTTGCGGCTTCGAGCGACGATCCGGTGTCCGGCGGCCGCCACAAAGTTCTTGGAGGTGCTGACATTTTCGTACCCCCGCAAACCAGTACGATTGCGTCGCATTTGCCGAAAGCGGTTGGCGCGGCGCATTCGATCGGCCTTGCGCGAAAACTGGCCAATCATGAGGCTGTGCTGCCCGAAGACGCGATCATCCTGTGTTCATTTGGTGATGCATCAGCCAATCATTCGACAGCGCAAGGCGCGATTAATTCCGCCGCCTGGGCTGCATATCAGAATTCACCGATGCCGATTGTCTTTATCTGTGAAGACAATGGTATCGGTATTTCTGTCCGTACACCGCAAGGCTGGATTAGGGCGAGCTATCAAAACCGACCTGGCCTCAAATACATGTTCTGTAATGGCACCAGTCTTGCGGAGGTTTATGCTAAAACGGCTGAAGCCGCTCAGTATGCGAGAGCGCTGAGAAAACCTGTTTTTCTGCACATGAAGACTGTTCGGCTCATGGGACATGCCGGTGCCGATATCGAGGTATCTTACACTGACGCGGTGCACATTGAAGCGATTGAAGCACAAGATCCGTTGCTTCAGAGTGCGGCAGAGATTGTTAATTCAGGTCTGCTTACATCCGAACAAGTTTGCGCGATCTATCAGGAAACAAAGACGCGAATAGCGCGGGTAGCGGAAGAGGCTTTTACTCGTCCGAAACTTGAAACTGCCGCGGACGTGATGCAAACAATTGTGCCTCAGCGACCTAAGAGGCCATCGCCCGTACCTAGTGACAATGAAGCCCGATCAAAAATGTGGGGTAAAGATGCCCGCCTGCTGCAAAAACCACAACCAATGGCGCGGCACATCAACTTTGCGCTCGCTGATTTGTTGCTCGATTATCCGAGTACGTTCGTTTTTGGTGAAGATGTCGGGCGCAAAGGCGGCGTTTATTCCGTCACAACAGGTCTGCAGCAAAAATTTGGCCCGGCTCGTGTCATGGATACGCTGCTTGATGAGCAGACGATCCTCGGTCTCGCGATCGGGAGTGCGCATAATGGGTTTGTGCCGATACCCGAGATCCAGTTTCTCGCCTATGTCCACAACGCGGAAGACCAAATTCGCGGCGAAGCGGCAACCCTGTCATTCTTCTCAAACAGCCAGTTCGTTAATCCTATGGTCGTGCGCATTGCCGGCCTTGGTTATCAAAAAGGCTTTGGCGGCCACTTTCATAATGACAATTCACTGGCGATTTTTCGGGATATTCCCGGTGTAATTGTTGCTTGCCCCACAAACGGGCGGGACGCAGCACGCATGTTGCGCGAGTGTGTCCGGCTGGCCCATGAAGAAGGCCGGGTCGTTATTTTCGTTGAACCCATCGCCTTGTATATGACGCCAGATTTGCACAGGGCTGGGGACAAGGAATGGCTTGCCGAATACATTTCGCCCGACAAGGACCAACCGATTGAATTCGGTGAACCCGGTATTCACGGAGGTGGAACAGACCTGTGTATTGTCACTTACGGCAACGGATATTATTTAAGCCGGAAGGCAGCAAAACTTCTGGCCGACAAGCACAGCCTCAACGTCCGCGTTCTCGATCTACGCTGGCTTCAACCCCTAAATGAACCAGCGATAATTGAACACGCCGAGGCCTGCGATCATGTATTGGTGGTTGATGAGTGCCGCAAGACGGCTTCCCTGAGCGAACAGCTTTTTACGCTATTCGCCGAAAATAACATGGTAAAGCCGCTCGCTCGCGTTACCGCCGAAGACAGCTTTATTCCGCTCGGCACGGCGGCAACCGTTACCTTGCCCAGCGTCGAAGGCATTGTCGGTACTGCCAAAAACCTATGCGGAAAGGCCGGAAAATGAGCGCGAAGGAAACAGCGATCGTCGTTTGCCCCGGTCGTGGCACTTACAACGCCGCCGAGCTTGGCTATCTGGCGCAGCATCACGCCGACAAGAACGAATTTCGCGCGCTCGTGGATGCGGTTAGAAGGGTCAAAGGGCAGGTCACGGTCTCTGAACTCGATAGCGCTGAAAAGTTCCGTATGGGTCTTCACGGTACGGGCGAGAATGCATCACTCCTGATTTTCGCCTGTGTGATCGCCGATTTCATGGATCTGCGTGAGCACTATGATATCCTAGCTGTAACCGGCAACTCTATGGGATGGTATCTGGCGCTTGCTTGTGCTGGCGCTGTAAGCCTCGAAGATGGCGCGCGCCTGGTCAACGAAATGGGCGCGCTCATGCACGAAAAAGGTGTTGGCGGACAGATTGTTTATCCGATTGTCGATGACGAGTGGCATCGCGATCCTTCCCGCGAACAGTTGATCAACGATGTTCTCACCGAATCACAGGCGCGGGACGATGTTTCGGTTACGATCTCTATCCATCTGGGTGGTCTGATCGTTCTTGCCGCGTGTGAACCAGGTCTGAAGTTTCTGGCAGAACGCCTGCCGGAAACTGACCGCTATCCCATGCGGCTCAACAATCACGCGGCATTTCATAGTGCGCTGCTCAACCACATTGTGCCGGAAGCTCAATCGCGGTTACCGCGAGAAATGTTCAACAAACCGCAAATTCCGATGGTCGATGGTCTCGGTAATGTATGGTCGCCGTACTCGACGGATACTCAAGGACTTTACGACTACACGTTGGGCACACAAATCAACCAGACCTACAATTTTTCCAAGGCGGTCGAAGTAGCAGTCAAAGAATTCGCGCCTGAAAAGGTCATCGTGACAGGGCCGGGTACTACTATGGGCGCACCGGTTGCTCAGGAATTGATTCAACACCGCTGGCACGGCCTCACCAGCAAAACTGATTTTAAGGCCTTACAGGTCAAGGCACCTTACATTATAAGCATGGGTCTAGCCGACCAGCGCGCGCTCGCCCTCGGCACTTAGCGCCCCCGGAACAGGAAAGACGACCGATATGGCAAAGGACATGGCGACCGAAACATTTCAGTGGGATGATCCGTTACTGCTCGAGTCACAGTTAACAGATGAAGAACGGATGATCCGCGATGCCGCCCGAGGATATGCGCAGGACAAGTTGATGCCGCGCATCCTTATGGCAAACCGCGAAGAACGCTTTGACCGGGAAATCATGACGGAACTTGGCGCGCAAGGCCTTCTCGGTGCTACTGTAGCGGAAGAATTTGGCGGGGGTGGTGCCAGTCACGTGGCTTACGGACTGATCGCCCGGGAAGTAGAGCGGGTCGATTCCGGCTATCGCTCCGCCATGTCGGTTCAGTCGTCGCTGGTCATGTTCCCGATCGAGTCGTTCGGCAGCGATGCGCAAAAACAGAAATACCTGCCGAAGCTGGCAAAGGGTGAATTGGTAGGCTGTTTCGGTCTGACGGAATCTGACGGCGGGTCTGATCCTGGCTCCATGCGTACCCGTGCGACCTCTGCGGATGGTGGCTATGTTCTCAAAGGTACGAAAATGTGGATCACCAATTCCCCGATCGCGGATATTGCGGTTGTCTGGGCGAAACTTGATGATGTGATCCGGGGGTTCATTGTTGAACGCGGGATGAAAGGATTCAGTACACCAAAAATCGACGGTAAACTGTCGCTGCGCGCATCAGTTACCGGCGAGATCGTACTGGACGACACGTTTGTACCTTTAGAAAACCTTTTGCCTAACGTCGAAGGATTGCGAGGGCCGTTCGGCTGCCTGAACAAGGCTCGGTACGGTATCAGCTGGGGGGCTATGGGCGCCGCAGAATTCTGCTGGCATGCGTCCCGCAATTATTCAATGGACCGCATCGTGTTCGGAAAACCAATTGCAGCAACGCAGCTGGTGCAGAAAAAACTGGCCGATATGCAAACTGAGATCGCGCTTGGTTTGCAGGGGGCTCTGCAACTTGGCCGCATGCTCGATCAGGGTGTTTTCGCGCCGGAATCGATTTCCCTGATGAAGCGGAACAATTGTGGCAAAGCGCTTGATATCGCACGCGTCGCCAGAGACATCCATGGTGGCAACGGGATTTCAGACGAATATCACGTACTGCGTCACGGCATGAATCTTGAGACGGTCAATACCTATGAGGGCACACATGATATTCATGCGCTCATTCTTGGCCGTGCTCAAACAGGCCATCAGGCCTTTATGTAACCAAAAGATGCAGGTATTTTTTTTATGACAGTCGGAACGCCGCCGCTGGAATTTCAGCAAGTCCTGTCGTTGCAACAGAAGGGTGATTTTGCCGGTGCAATGCTTTTGTGCAGGCAGATCATGCAACAGTATCCGCGGCACCCAGCGGCATTCCAGTTTGCGGCTATGGTGCAATGTCAGGACGGAAAACTGGAGGAGGGTGTGGCGTTGTTGCGCCAGGCGATCAATCTGGGTGCGGATAACGCATCAATGCGTTACAATCTGGCAAAGGCGCTCTATCAACTTGGGAACCTTGAGGATGCTGAAAATGCTTGCCAGAAAGCACTGGCGGATAATCCAAATGCCGTGAATGTTCTGTGCCTGTATGGTGATATACAAAAGGCAGGCGGACAGCTTGCAGCAGCAGCAGATACATATCGGCACGCGTTGCACATTCAACCGAAAACGCTCCAAGCGTGGAATAATCTCGGCAACGCTCTTCGTGTCACGCGTCAGTTTAAAGAGGCAATAACTGCTCTCGACACTGCGGTGACCCTGAGCCCCGATACTGCGCAACTCCACTTTAATCTGGGGAATGCCTTCAAGGACGCAGGCAACTATCCGGAAGCTGCACAGTCGCACAAGCGTGCCTGCGACCTGGACCCAGACAATGCAGAGGCTTTGAGCCAGCTCGGTGAGGCGATGATCGCCATGGGATTACAGTCTGAAACCGCGACTATCTTCGGCCGGGTAGTAGAACTACAGCCGGATAATTCGAATGCACATTTTAACTTGGGGATTGCGGTCGCAATGACGGGTGATGCGCCCGCTTCCCTTGTCGCGTTCAGGCGCGCAATCGAACTTCAACCGGAACTTTGGCCAGCTCATTTCAATCTGATTTCACAACTGGAAAAAACCAGTCAGTTGGAAGAGATGGAGGCAGCCCTTAACCATGTCGAGGCAACTCTCGGCGAAGATCCGACGATACCGGTCCTTCGGGCATCTTTGTTCAAACGGCAAGGTCGGTTTGAAGAGGCGCGCGATTTGCTCTCAGTAGTGAATGAAAACCGAAATCCGGAAACGTCGCTCTTGCGGGCAACACTGATGGGCCAGGTGTCTGATCGGCTTGGTGACAGTACTGCTGCTTTTGCAGCGTTTGTTGAAATGAACGAGGCCGAGGCCAGACGCCCGTATGCCGCCAGAATTAACAAGCAAGCATATCTTGATCACATAAGCTTCCTGGAGACCCAAATTACTCCAGAAGTTATAGCTTCATGGAACATCGTGGAGCGGGATACGAAACGAACGCCCCCTGCTTTTCTTGTTGGCTTTCCACGATCCGGGACGACGCTGCTGGATACAATGTTACGCAGTCATGGTGAGATTGGTGTTTTGGAAGAAGTGCCGATCATCGAAAATGTTTTGGAAAAAGCAGACCGCGCAACGGTTTACGGCCCGGCGACTGACGACCAAATGACCGGGTTTCGTTCGGAATATTTCGATCAGCTGAACCTGAACACCGAAGGCACCTTCAAATCCCTCTGGATCGACAAGCTGCCGCTGAACATGGTAGAAGCGGGAGTTATTCATAGATTGTTTCCTGAAGCAAAATTTATTTTTGCGTTACGTCATCCGTGTGACGCTGTCTTGAGCTGTTTCATGCAACAATTTGCTCTAAACGATGCGATGGTGAACTTCACTACGATTGAAGATGCGGCGCATCTCTACGACCGGGCGATGGGCATGTGGTTGCGTTATACCGAACTATTGCCACTGCAGGTTTATCATGTCCGATACGAAGAGCTTGTCAGCGCTCCAAAAGAAACTCTGTCCCCGCTGCTTGAGTTTCTTGGTGTTGAATGGCGTGACTCAGTTCTTGATCATCAGAGTACTGCAACAAAGCGTACGAATATCAATACCCCGAGCTATCATCAGGTCACGGAGGAGTTATACACGCACGCAGCAGGCAGATGGAAGCGCTACAGGGAGCAGATGGCGAGTGTCCTTCCGTTGATCACACCCTGGGCCGAACGATTTGACTACAACGTATAAAAATAGCGGATCAGCTAAACACCACGGGCAACAATGACCACACTTCAGGGCCTCAGAATAGTCGAACTCGCCGGTATTGGCCCGGCGCCATTTTGCGGGATGATGTTGGCTGATCACGGTGCGGAAGTCATCCGGATAGATCGACCCAATCCCGGCATTGAAGGCATGATACCGCGTGAAAAGGACGTTCTGTCCCGCGGCCGAAAATCGATCATCGTCGATCTCAAAACCCCCGAAGGTATAGAGACAGTCCGCGATCTTTCAAAAACAGCCGATGGACTAATCGAAGGTTTGCGGCCAGGTGTGATGGAGCGGATAGGGCTTGGGCCTGATGTACTTTTAACGGACAACCCGCGCCTTGTATATGGTCGTGTAACCGGCTGGGGTCAAACGGGCCCCTTGGCTAAGGTCGCTGGCCATGACATCAACTACATTTCCCTGTCCGGTAATTTGCACACCTATGGCCGGGCTGGAGATAAACCGACACCGCCCGTTAATCTCGCTGCAGATTATGCAGGAGGAGCCATGTTCCTGGCCTTTGGAATGTTGGCAGCCATCTTGTCTGCGAAACAGAGTGGCAAAGGGCAGGTAATCGACTGTGCGATGATCGACGGTGCGGCAGCTTTGGCTGGCATGACCTGGTCATGCCACAATGCAGGCATATGGTCCGATGAGCGAGGCACAAACCTTTTGGATACCGGTGCCCATTTTTATGACACGTACGAAACCGCGGACGGCAAATGGATTTCAATCGGCTGTATAGAGCCGCAATTCTATGCAGGGTTTCGGCAGCTGGCAGGGCTTGAAGAAGACGGGGATTTCGATGCGCAGCTTGACGAAAAGGCATGGCCGGCACTCAAAGAAAAGCTGACGGCCGTTTTCCAAGGCAAGACCCGATCTGAATGGTGCGTCCTGTTAGAGGGCATGGATGTTTGTTTCGCGCCAGTCCTGTCAATGGCTGAAGCACCTGCTCATCCGCACAACCAGGAACGCCAGATTTTTCTGGACGTTGCAGGAGACCCGCAACCGGCGCCGGCACCCCGATTTTCTGCGACACCTGCCGAGCGACCTACGGCTGCGTTACCGGCAGGAAGCGATGCACATGCAGTGCTTGACAGTCTTGGATACAATGCAGAAAAGATTGATCAACTTTTACAGGCGGGTATCGTCAGAAAAGCCTGACATTTCTTCGAACAAAAGATAGGCAATTCTATGGAACTTAAGGGTCTTTCAGCAGTTGTGACAGGTGGTGCCTCCGGTCTTGGCGAGGCGACCGCCAGGCGACTTGCGCAGGAAGGTGTGAAAGTCGCCATATTCGATCTCAATGATGAAAAGGGCGAAACTGTTGCCAAAGAAATTGATGGCGTTTTTTGCAAAGTGGATGTGACATCTGATGAGTCAGTAGACGAAGGTTTTGCAAAAGCACGGGCCGCCAATGGCCAGGAACGCATTTTGGTTAACTGTGCCGGCATTGCCAGCGCCAAAAAAACAGCTGGTCGCGACAAGAAAACTGGTGAAATTTACGCGCATCAGACAGAACACTTCGAGCATGTAGTGAAGATCAATCTTGTAGGGTCGTTCCGGTGCATCGCCAAATCGGTAATAGGCATGATGACGCTCGATCCGTTTGAGCACGGCGAGCGCGGCGCAATCGTGAACACGGCCTCGGTTGCCGCAGAAGATGGCCAGATCGGTCAGGTCGCTTATGCCGCCTCCAAGGCGGGCGTTGTCGGCATGACGCTGCCTATCGCCCGTGACCTTAACCCCGAAGGCATTCGGATCAATACGATCCTGCCCGGTATTTTCCGTACACCCATGCTTGAAATGATGCCGGAAAATGTAAAACACGCGCTGGCAGCATCGGTCAATTTCCCTAAACGGCTGGGTGGGCCCGAAGAATATGCGAGTCTTGCAATGGAGATGTGTCGCAACAGCTATTTTAACGGCGAGGATGTTCGTCTTGATGGTGCCATTCGCATGGGGCCACGCTAAACCGAAGCGCGCCTGAAAGTTCTCGCTTGCCGCAAATCCTGGTGGGTTTTCGAACCCGTCACAAAACAGGTGATCCGCAATTGCCGAATCACCTTCTCGAAATATGAAACAACAGCATCAGTCGAGTTCAGCGCTGCAGGCAATATACCGCCTGCAATTGAAACAAGATCAGCACCAAGATAAAATGCCTTCGCCGCATCGACTCCATTGCGAACACCGCCCGAACCGATCAATGGTAGGTCAGGGCAAGCGAGACACACTTCGCGAATGGCATCTGCCGCTGGTAGTCCCCAGTCGGCAAATGTGTCGGCGTAAAACCGGGCCTCCACCGCATTTTGCCGTTGGCTTTCAATCCATGCCCAACTCGTGCCACCGGCGCCGGCCACATCGATCGCTGCAACCCCGACGCCCGCCAATTGTCGTGCGACATCCGCTGAGATGCCGCAGCCGATTTCTTTGACGATAACCGGTACACTGACCGACTTGCACAATCTCTCAATCGCGCCCAAAACGCCGCGCCAATCTGTGTCACCACCCGGCTGCAACGCTTCCTGCAGCGGGTTGAGGTGCACAAATATCGCGTCAGCCGAAATCGCTCCGATTGCCCGCTTCGCCAGATCGACGCCAGTATGCCCGACGAGCTGCGCACCGCCGATATTGCCGATCAGCATGATTTCTGGCGCGATTTTCCGCAAATTCACATCTATCCCACTGTCACCGGCGTTCTCGAGGGCCACCCGCTGCGATCCGACGCCCATCGCGATGCCAAGTTCTGCGGCGGCTTCTGCCAGGTGACTGTTAATTGTTGCTGCTTGGCGTGGTCCGCCGGTCATGGAACCAATCATGAACGGTGCTTTGAGCTTTCTGCCCAGGAAAACAGTGGCCAACTCCTCATCACCAAGTCGGGCCTCAGGCAGGGCGCAATGGACGAAGTCAAACGCGCCAAATCCGGTCCGCAATCCCTGACGCCGCTTTTCATCTTCCAGCGCAAGGCTCAGATGTTCTTCCTTACGGGACAAAATTTTGGGGCGATCTGGCAGTTTGTCGTGCATATAAGATCCGCATCACTTTAAGGTTGTCAGTACTACATTTGTAAGACAAATTTGACGATGAAGAAACCTGAACTGCGGGTAGGAGACAAGAAGATTCCAGTGCGAGGTAATAAAGCTGAACAGCCTGATACGGACGGGGAATTGAGTGCGCGCCCAGATCCGACGTCCGATCTCGCCGGGTCGATATCTTACACACAAGCGGTTATTGACAGGCGGTTGGGGCTGTTGCTTCCCGCCGAAAATGCGCCCCCTGCAAGACTCCATCAGGCGATGCGAAGGACGACGCTTGCACCTGGCAAGCGCTTCAGACCCTTGTTAACGGTGTTGATTGCAGAAGCTGCCGGCATGGAGGAAATCGCTGTCTACGACCTCGGCTGTACGTCAGAGCTGGTACACGCCGCTTCCTTGATCCTCGACGATCTGCCCTGCATGGATGACGCCGTTACCCGTCGCAACGCGCCCTGCGCACACATTTTCTATGACGAAAGTACCGCCATTCTCACAGCGACAGCGCTCCTCAACCGGGCGTTCGGGGTTCTCGCGGGGCTCGGTGCGCTGAGTGCAGAGCAACGGATCAACCTGACTGGGCTGCTTTCAAACTGTGTGGGCTCAAACGGGTTGATTGCAGGTCAGATGATGGATCTTGCGAATACCAACAAGGGGACTTCAATCGAAAATGTCGAACGACTGAATGCTCTCAAAACCGGCGCGCTGATCGACTACGCGGTTGAAGCGGGCTCGATCGCTTGTGAATTGCCAGAAGACAGATGCGTGCACCTCAGGCATTTTTCGCACAATATCGGCCTTGCCTTTCAGTTGATGGATGACATCAAAGACCGGGTGTTAAGCGTGAAAGAGGCGGAAAAGGACGTCAATCAGGATATCAACAAGGCGACGATCCTGTCGATCACCAACGACGACAAGGCCAAAGCGATGGTCGAGGATTACATTGCGCAGGCGCGCGATGGTTTGGATGGCGCTGGCCTCATGAGGGATGGACGAATCGGGGCACTGCTTGATTTGCAGTTTTCCTTTCTGAAAGCCTGATCCGGAGTTCCAAAATGAACCCTGACCGCGATGTCGTTGAGACTGGCGCTCCATGCCTGTCCGTAACTGGCCTGTCTGTGCGATACGGTGCGTTCGCGGCGCTTGACGGTCTCGATTTTGAGGCGATGGCCGGCGAAGTCCTCGGATTGATCGGCCCCAACGGCGCGGGCAAAACGACATTGGTTAAATCGATCTGCGGACGGATAAATCCATCTGCTGGTACAATTTCCATCGCGGGTGATGCGATCCGGCCAAAAGCGGTCAAGCCGGGTCTGGTCGGCCTCGTACCACAGGAAATTGGTCTTTATCCATTTCTAACTGCCGCAGAGAATCTCGATATTTTTGCGCGCATTCACGGATTTGAACGCTCGGCTCGCGCCGAGGCCGTAGCGACCGCTCTCGCCGCGGTTGATATGACACCGCATGCAGATAAGAAAGTCAGCGAGCTCTCCGGTGGCATGAAACGCCGCATAAATTTTGCCGCCGCGATCTTGAACCGTCCAAAACTCCTGATTCTCGATGAGCCGACCGCCGGGGTTGATGTTGCTGCGCGTGATACGATCCACAAACTTGCGCGCCAACTTGCCGGGGATGGCATGGGTATTATTCTCGTGACCCACGAGCTCGAACAGGCTGAATTAATTTGCGATCGGGTGTTGATCCTGGCACGGGGTCACAAACGCCATCTTGCGGCACCGGACGATCTGCTTGAGGAGATTTTTGCCGGGCAGCAACTGGTGACCTTGCGTCTGCGTCGGTATCCGGAAGATTTTCTGAAACAAAAACTGACTTTGCACGGGTTTGCAGTCAGCGATTCTGAAACCACATGGGCGGGTCTCATTTCAGGTGACCATAACAAGCTCGTTGAAACAGCCACACAGGATATCATCAGCACGGGTAACGTCATTCAGGAGATCAGTGTTAGCCGGCCAGGTCTTGAAACCTTGGTGCACCAGATTGTCGCGGAAACACCAACCAATGAGATGGAGACTACGTCGTGATTGCCGGTATCATGCGCGTTATGTTGCTGCGACTGATCCGCGATCGTGGCGCTCTCGTCCTCGCTTTCTTGCTACCGCCGCTGATTTTTGCGATTTTTGCGGCGATCTTTTCCAACGCAACCAACGGCGATCTCGATCTTGATGTGGCGATGGCAGTAACCAGCGATGCCCCACGCACGATGGAATTTGCCGATGCCTTTGCAAGATCGGGTAATTTCAATGTCTTCACGGAAGAAGACTGGGACCGCGATAAGATCCGTGAACAGGTGCGTCTCGGGTTCGCGGATACCGGCGTGGTTTTCACAACGGACCTTGCAGATGTTGAAAATGCGGAGATCGAACTCATTATCGAACCCTCGCGCGAAATCGCTGCCACCGTTCTCGCCGGGCAGCTGCAGCAGTTGATCGGCGAGGAAGCACCTGACTTGATGATCCGCCGCGATGCGATCACAATCTCCGCTCTTGCTGGTGGATTCACCCCCCGTCAATCGGCACAGATTGAGGCGGCCCTCGTTGAACTCCGTAACAGTGCAGAAACGGAAGAAAATGCCGATCGCGAAGAATTATTCAGTCGTATCTCGGCATTAGAAGAGACCGACAGGGCGACCGCTGATCCATCGATTGCGTATTATGCCGGCGGCACGGCAATTCTTTTCCTGCTGTTTTCACTGATGCAGGGCGCGACAATTTCGCTTGATGAACGCCGTAACAGCATCACAGAGCGCCTGCTGCTTGGGCCCGTTGGTGTGATCAAGCTGACTCTTGGAAAATTTCTTTATCTGACTCTGCAAGGAACGGTTCAGGCAATTGTCATTTTCATTGTCGCGGCTCTGTTGTTTAGCGTACCGATCATCGAAAATGCCGCGCTGTTGACTATCGCCAGCATTTCTATGGCAGCAAGCGCTGCTGGTCTTGCTCTTTTTGTAACCAGCCTTTGTTCAACTCCGACACAGGCGCATACTGTCTCGACATTTCTGGTGTTGATCTTCTCGTCCATCGGCGGCTCAATGGTGCCGCGCTTTATGATGCCGGACTGGTTACAGTCAATCGGCTACGTTACACCAAACACTTGGGCAATCGAAGTGGTCTATGGCATCTTAGCCAGAGGCGACACATTCGCTGGCATTTTTCCCGGCTGCGCGATACTTTTAGGGGTAGGGGTGAGCGGGTTTGCCGGGGCTGCCTTCGTCTCCCACCAAACTATGAGGAGTTAAGCCATCGCCAAGACAATTGGACATATGCAGCAGACATTGATTGGCCTCGGGCTGTTCGCCTGGATCGTTACGCTGCTGCTTGCGCTACATATCTGGACCGTATTTTTTTTCGATTTGACTTGGACTAATGCGCCATTGGCGATCCTATTGATTGCGGCTCAGTGCTGGCTGTTTGTCGGTTTTTTCATAACAGCTCACGATGCGATGCACGGTGCACTGACACCAGGCCGACCGAAATTGAACGCCGTTATCGGCGGGTTCCTGCTCTATGTCTATGCAGGCTTTGGCTGGCGCAAACTGAGAGACGCCCATATGGAGCATCATGCCCATCCGGGCAGTACGGATGACCCCGACTTCAATGCGGAAGACCCAAGTGCTTTTTGGCCCTGGTATTTCACATTTTTCAAACGCTATTTTGGTCTGAGATCGTTCTTGTACGTCTTAACCGTTGTAGTGATTTATGTCCTGATGCTTGACGCGAACTATTTCAATGTCGTGCTATTTTACGGTGTTGCGTCAATCGCGTCTTCAGTCCAGCTTTTCTACTTTGGCACTTTTTTGCCACATCGGCATCTGGAAGGCGGCTTTTCGGATCAGCACAATGCCCGTACCAATGATTTTCCGGAATGGTTATCGTTGCTGACCTGCTACCATTTCGGCTATCACCATGAACACCATTTGTTCCCGCAGGATCCTTGGTGGCGACTGCCTGTGCGTCGGTCTGAATGCAAGGCGCGGAAAGAAACCGCGTGATTATTTTCGGCAACACACTGATTGTTTTTACCAGTATTATCGCCATGGAGGGCCTTGCCTGGCTCGCGCACCGCTACATTATGCACGGTTGGGGCTGGGGCTGGCATGAAAGCCATCATGTGCCGACTGCGGGCATTTTTGAGAAAAACGATCTTTACGCAGTGGTTTTCGGCTTCTTTGCGATAGGCCTTTTTATCATCGGCTCGGCATTCTGGGCACCACTCTGGTATATCGCGCTCGGAATCACAATTTATGGTCTCCTATATGGTTTCGTCCATGACGGCCTCGTTCACCAACGCTGGCCTTTCCGTTATTTCCCGAAACGCGGCTACTTGAAACGTCTCGTCGTCGCCCACAAACTGCATCATGCCCTTCAAACAAAAGAAGATTGTGTTTCTTACGGCTTTCTTTATGCGCCGGACCCGCGGGAATTGAAGGCCGGGCTCAATCGTAGGAAGAAGTAGCCGGTCTATCAGGGTTTTTGCAGGATCATTCCACTTGCGAAGAGACCTCAGATGTTTCATCTCCCACAGCAGATGAAAGGCCGCCTTTTGCACGCTCGCGCAGATCAGCCTTCTGCATGGTTAACCAGAATGGGATCGTGCACGAAACCAGAATGATGCCGGCAACTAGAAACGGCATGCCGGGAAAGAATGGGTCGGCACCAGGTGCAGTGTACTGATCGAATATATATGTCATAGTGATTGGGCTTGTCAGCATTGTGATGCTCATAACACTCGCAATCGCGCCCTGTAGTTCGCCTTGTGCGTTTTCAGGCGTCGCGCGCGACATCAGCCCCTGCATCGCCGGCATCATAAAGCCTCCAGCGGCTCCAACCGTGATCCACACATAGACCCAGGAGCCTGTGGGCGTCATAAAGGCATAACCCATGAATGAGAATGTCATCGTGACAAGGCCGATATAGACCGCCTTTCGCTCACCGATGATCGGGATCACCTTGCGGACCAACCAGCCCTGCACGAAGGCTGCAGTCACACCGACATAAGTCAGTGAGAACCCGATATCTAATGGGCTCCAGTTGAATTTGACAGTCGAATAATAGGACCAAATCGCAGGCAGGGAGTTGTGGGCAAACTGCATCAGAAAATAAGTCAGCAGCACACCAAGCACAATCGGGTACGACCGTATCTGCAGGAGGCTACCAAGCGGATTGGCCCGGCGAATATCAAATTTTCGTCGGTTTTCTGGCGCCAATGATTCCGGCAGAATAAAAAAGCCGTAAATGAAATTAGCAAAAGCGATTGCAGCAGCGGCAAAAAATGGCAACCGGGTGTCGATATCACCAAGAACGCCGCCCAGCAGAGGCCCCAAAATAAAGCCGATCCCAAACGCGGCACCGAGAATACCGAAATTGCCGGCGCGTTTTTCCGGCGGGCTTGTATCTGCGATGAAGGCGTAGGCTGTTGCATAGGTTGCCGCAAAAGCACCCGACAACATCCGCCCCACAAAAAGCCAGGCATAGGTTGGTGCCAGAGCCATTAGCGTAAAATCGAAACCGTAGCCAAGAAGCGAGAATAGAATAACAGGCCGCCTCCCGAACCTGTCGCTCAACCCACCCAGAATGGGTGACATAATGAACTGCATGGCAGCGTAAACAAGCAGCAAAAAGCCACCGCGAATGGCAACTTCGTTCTTAGCCAAGCCGGTGAGTTCTATCAGTAACTGAGGCAAGACTGGAATAATGATACCGAGACCGATGATGTCGAGTAGAATCACCATGAATAAAAAGCCAAGCGCATGCTTGGTCAGCTTCGGCTGCGGCAGATTCAGTATCATGGGTATGCCCTTGTTCAGTTTTCCAGAGGCGTGATTTTCAACGCCGTGATCTGATTGCGCCGGCGTTTCAGGATTTCAAAACGGAATCCGTAAAAGGAGAAAATCTGCCCCACTTCGGGTATAGACTGCCCTTCATGAATAACAAGACCGGCGATGGTCACCGCCGCTTCATCTGGTAACCGCCAATCCATCGCCCGGTTTAAATCACGGATTGTGACATTGCCATCGACAACGACTGTTTCGGTACCGTCAGTTTGTGGGCGAACGCCTTGAATCGGTTCGTCGTATTCATCTTCAATTTCGCCAACGATTTCTTCGAGAATATCTTCGAGCGTCACCAGCCCCATCAGGGCGCCATATTCATCTACAATAAGTCCGAAATGCTGCTGATTGAGTTTAAAGGCCTCGAGTTGTTCTAGAAGCGTCGTCGTCTCCGGGACAAAATAGGGCTCTTTTGCCAAAGTTGAGATGTTGATCTTGTCGATGTTCATCTTTGCGTCCCACAATGCCCTCAAAACATCCTTAGCATGAAGGATGCCGACTATATTATCCGGATCATCTTTCCACAGAGGAATACGCGTATAGTTACTTGCCATCAATGCCGAAATAATTTCGGCTGCCGGTATCCCGATGTCGAGCATCTCCATGGACTTGCGATGAATCATAACTTCTTCAATGCGAATGTCGTCGAGTTCCAATGCACCGCGTATAATATCGCGCGCGTCTTTGTCCACGCGGCCTTCTTCAAGATGGATATCAAGTGTACCGCGAATCTCATCAGCAGCAGACAGAACATGCGCCTGTTCCGAAACATCAAACCCGAATATTCTCAGGGCAAACCTGACAAATATTTGAACTAGGGCTGTTATCGGTCCAAATATGCGGACAACGACGCTCATTGGCCATGAGACGAACATCGCCATCGCTTCTGGTCGCGCAATCGCTGCAGTCTTTGGTGTGATTTCGGCGAATACCAGTACCATAATGGTCATCACAACTGTCGCATAGATCACGCCTGATCCATCCGGAAACAGTGTGCTGAAGAGAGCGGTCGCCAGTGCGGTCGCCATTATGTTCACAAGGTTGTTGCCAAGAAGAATAGCGCCGATCAACCCTTCACGATCCTCGATCAATATGTTGACCCGGGCTGCAGATTTTCTTCCTTGCTCTGCAAGACTTCGCATACGAGCACGCGATGTTGCTGTCAGCGCCGTTTCCGAACCTGAAAAAAAGGCTGAAAAGACCAGAAGCAAAAGGATAATCGAAAGGGTCGTATAAATTTCAGTGGTCATAGGATTTTCAACCGGGACGCTGTTAAAGGTTAGACTTAAGGAATTCTGATACGCGAGCGGGCGGAATATTTTTGGCGACAAAGGCTTCGCCGATTCCCCTAGCTAGAATAAAAGTCAGCTTGCCGCCAGATACTTTCTTGTCCTGATAAATATGGCTCATCAGATCATCCGCTGTCGCGGCAAAGCCGTCGATATCTTGTATCGAAACGGGCAATCCGACATCTGCAAAATGTTTTTTGACACGCTGCGTGTCTTGACTGTTACAAAACTTTTGTTGTGCGGAGAGTTCAAAAGCCAAGACTATGCCGAGCGCCACGCCTTCACCGTGCAGCAGCTTGCCCGAAAAACCAACATGAGCCTCAAGCGCGTGCCCGAATGTGTGGCCGAGATTGAGCAAGGCTCGGATTCCGTTTTCACGTTCGTCTTGAGCAACAATTCCGGCCTTAGCCTCGACTGAGCGCTTCACCGCTTCCACCCTGTATGCGGCATTACCAGCAAGCAGCTTAGCGCCATGTTGCTCAAGCCAGCCGAAAAAGTCTGCATCTCCCAACAAGCCATATTTGACGACTTCACCATATCCTGCGCGCAACTCACGCGGGGGGAGCGTATTGAGTACACCAACATCGGCCAGCACCAATGCAGGCTGATGAAACGCGCCTACAAGGTTCTTGCCGTGCTTGGTGTTTATAGCGGTCTTGCCCCCAACCGAGCTATCCACTTGAGCGAGAAGGGTGGTTGGGATTTGGATAAACCGGCACCCGCGCCGCAGGATTGCTGAGGCAAATCCCGCAAGATCCCCGATGACACCGCCACCCATCGAGATGACAATGTCATCCCGTTCGACTTGCAATCGCAGTAACTCCTCACACAGATTTTCAAGATGATTGAAACTCTTGGTTTTTTCACCAGCCGGAAGAACGAGCTGATCGACGGTAATTCCGGCGGCACAAAGATTGTCGGCCAGAGGGTCGAGGTACAGTCTTGCAACGGTCTCATCTGTTACAATCACGACGCGTGGTCTATTTAAGAAAGGGCTGATGTGATCGGCGGCGGCGGTCAGCAATCCTGAAGCGACGAGAACGTCATAGCTGCGGTTGCCGAGATTAACCGATATCTTTTCGGAGGTGTTCATTTGCGTCTACTGTATATGGTCATTCAGGGCTTGAACTATCTTTTCTGCAGTCCGCATATGCGGCCCGTCTTTGCTGTCTACGTGAATATCTGCCTGTTCGTAATATGGTGTGCGCTCTTTCAAAAGCTGTTCAAGGACCTGGCTCGGGCTTCCATGTTGCAAAAGCGGGCGCGTATCACGGCGCGATGTCCGCTCAATGATGACATCGAGATCAGCCGTGAGCCAAACGGAGATTGCTTTTTCCTTTATCAGGGTTCGTGTCTTTTCATCAACAAAAGAGCCGCCGCCAGTCGCCAATACGTGCGGCGGCTGATTGAGGAGCCGGCTGATCACTCGGCGCTCGCCTTTGCGGAACTCGGCTTCGCCATATTGCCGAAAGTAGTCTCCGACCGCCATGCCGGCTGCCTTTTCAATTTCAACATCTACATCAAAAAAAGGCAGCTCCAAGAGACCGGCCAGTCGTCTTCCGATCGTCGTCTTGCCAACGCCCATTATCCCCACGAGTACGATGGTTGTGCGACGCAACAAATTGTCTGGAACGTTACCGGCAAGAGAATTGGGCATATCACGACATCATCTATCCGAATCTGCTTTCGACCGCCAGTGAGCTTGCAAGTAATTGCCAAAATACATGATCGCTTGTTCATATTCCTGCCGCTTTCCAGTCCAAACAGTTTAATATACACAATCACGCCGGGTCATTCGGAGGAGTTGGGATTGCGTTTTTTTCTGTTTTTGTTTGTGCTGTTCGTCTTGATAATTATTGTGCTCTATGTCGTGGGGGGCAGCCGTTCCCCTCAGACGCGGCTGATCGAGCAGGAGGTTGAACTTGAAGCAAGGTAAAACATGTTGGCTGATGGGTGCGCTATTCGCGCTGTCCTGCGGTGTCGCTCTGGCTCAGTACACCGATCCAGTCGAGGTTGAAACTTCAGCTTTTGGGCAGGATACGTTTGGTATGGGCTCGCTGTCAGCTGCGGACGGTGCTCTGCCGGCCGATTTGTGGTTTGGTGCTCAAGCAGAAGATCTCGCGTTTTTACTGGACCATGTGCCTGCAAGATTTTCTGACCCGGCCCAGGCGGACCTTCTGCGTCGGGTTTTGTTAACACCTGGCGATGGGCCACAAGGTGCCAATTCGAAGCTGACTGGCAAAAAACTGATGGCATTGGCCCAGGCCGGATTTTATGAGCAGGCGTCATCGTTCGCAGAGCTGTCTGGTCGCCTAAGTAACGAACCAGAGCTTGCCCAAAGCGCTGCCTATGCCGAAATGATGCGGGGCGACCTTAATGCTGCCTGTCGCCGTGGGGCGAACCTACAATCCGGCCGAAATAGTGCATTCTGGCTGAAGTTGCGCTTCATGTGTTATTCCTTGTCGGGTGAAACTTCGGCGGCTGATCTGACATTCGGCTTGCTAAAAGAACAGGAAATTCTATCCGACCTTGATGAGGTTCTGTTCACGGCGCTTGCAACCGGTTCGAAACCCAAAGGGAACCTATCACCCAAAACCGGATTCCAGTATGTCACGATTCGACAGTTGCAATTGCCACTTGATCTTGATCGATTCGATGAAGTTGATGGTGCCGTCCTCGTCGCGCTGTCAGGTGAAACCAGTGCGCCGCAGCAAGCTCGCGTATATGCAGCGGAGCGAGCGGTCCATTTTGGGTTTATGTCAGGTCAAGATCTCGCCGGGATATTCTCAAGCTTCGAGTTCCCGATAGATCGGATTGCGTCAGTGAAACAACTCCTGATCGAACAGCCGGAAAACCATCTGGTCGACGCGCTTGCCTACCAGGCGATACAACAAATGATGACCATCGAGTTTTCGTTCGATCGGGCTGCGCTGGCGGGAGAAGCGTTGCGAGTAGCTGACAGCCTACAGCGCTTCAGCGCTCTTGCGAGACTTTATGCTCCAACTATCAGTCAGTTCGAGGTCGTTTCAAATTATGCTCCTTATGCGACAGAGTTTGCGTTGGCGGGCATATTGGCAGGTGATGATGGTCTTGCGGCGCGCTGGGTGACTGCTCTTGCGATGGATACTACAAAGCCGGAAAGTCTTGAGGCGGCGGTTGCGCTTTTGCAATTGTGGTCGCTGCGGGATGAAAACAGAGCGCAGGTCGTTGGCGGATATGCCGGGTTAACAATTACACGGCCTGAAATCAGCATGGAAACGTTGAACAATCCGGTATTGGATGGTGGTTCAAACCTGATACCTGATCTGGTTCGGATCAGCTTGTCATCTGGCGGGCAAAGCTCGAAGGGTCAAGCGGCGCTTGTGACCCTTTTGACATCAGCAATTAGTGCGTCAGGCGATTTGGAAAGCGTGCGCCAAATTGTCCAAGCAAACAGTCTTCGGGTTTCCGCACTTGGAGAGCTCTATAACGAGCGTGCGTTCGCCAAAAGAGCGGAGAGTCTGATCAAAGGCTTACGCTCGACTTCTTCTTCAGCTGGGACCACAAATGGTCAGCGGTCTTCTCCTACCGCAGGCTCAGCTGCTAATATTAAACCGAGGGTAAAGCCATCACCCAATGAGTAAGGTGAATCAACAGGACATCATTTCTGACCTGGCGGTAAAGGAAGCTTTTTTTGAAATGATGCTTGTTGAGCGCGGCGCATCAGAGCGCACGATCCGCAACTACGGTCGTGATATTGATCGGTTTCGGTCTTTTGTGGTCAAGCGTGGCAGCGACCTGATGACTGCCGAGACCGACGATTTAATCGCTTACACCAAGCACCTTCGAAGTAACGGTATAGCGGCGGCCACGCAGGCGTTATGCGTCTCGGCATTGAGACAGTTCTATCTTTATGCGTACGCAGAAAAGATTCGTACCGACAATCCTGCCGAAAAGCTTGAACGCCCTAAAACCACAAGACCTTTGCCGAAAGTTCTGAAGACCGAAGAAGTGAAAGCGATGCTTGACGGGGCAGGGCATCCAGACGATCCCGAAAACGCCAGGGATGTGGCTAAAGCGTTGCGCCTTAGCTGTCTGATGGAAATTCTGTATGCGACTGGTTTGCGCGTGTCTGAGCTGGTAAGTTTGCCAAAGGACTCCATAGGTAAGGGGCGCGAATATTTGTCTGTGATCGGCAAGGGCAACAAGGAACGCATCGTCCCTTTGTCAACAAAGGCAATCAGAGCGACCGAAGACTATCTTGAGCGGGCATGGTCTGAGCTGCTGCCGCCACACAAAGGAGCCCAAACCGCGCGGAGATGGTTGTTCCCGTCACGGGGTAAACAGGGGCACCTGACGACTGCCAGATTTGCGCAGATTCTTAAGGACCTGTCGATCAGAGTTGGCATCCAGCCGAATAGAGTTTCGCCGCATGTATTACGGCATGCATTTGCCACACATTTGCTGGAAGGTGGTGCCGATTTGCGGGTTGTTCAACAGTTGCTTGGCCACGCCAATATCACCACAACCCAGATATACACACATGTTCAACAGGAGCGCTTACGCAAACTCGTGCTCGACCATCATCCGCTTGCAGGCTCGAAGATTGAGTAATCAGATAATCACGATGTCATCGATTAGGTCAGTCGGATCGGAAAACCGCTGTAACGTAATCTGATCAGTGCCGAAATCAAGGATCGTATCTCCACCAGATGTCGTGGCGAATGTGGTAACAATTTCTTCAATGGTTAGATTGGCGCCGCCCCAAAGATTGCTATTAAGGTGGAGTTCATCCTGATTGTCAGTGAACCCACGAACAGTATCGCTGCCAGCCCCGAAGGAAAATACAATAATATCAGCGCCGCGGCCACCGTTGAGGAAGTCATCGCCGAGGCCACCATCGAGGAAGTCGTCCCCATTGTTGCCGATTAACCTATCGTCGCCGTCATCACCAAAAAGCCGGTCGTCATCACGACCACCCCGAAGGGTATCATCACCAACACCGCCGTTCAGAACGTCAGCATCCCGACCGCCATCTAACGTGTCGTTACCTTGTTCTCCTGATAGGACATCATTGCCCCTACCACCTTTGAGCCGGTCGTCGCCAGCACCGCCAAGCAACAAGTCATCTTGGTTGCCTCCATTAAGCGTATCGTTGCCATCTCCGCCGTCGAGCAGGTCATTGTCGTCACCACCAGTGAGATTGTCGTCTCCATCTTTACCGAAGAGACTGTCATTACCCCTGCCGCCAATCAGCCGATCCTGACCAGCTTCGCCGATCAAACGATCGGCGCCAGAACCGCCGTTCAGGAGATCGTCCCCGGCGCCACCATTTAGAACGTCATCACCGTTATTTCCGAAAAGACTGTCGGCGCCGCCTTCACTGGAAAGAACGTCATTGCCGCTACCGCCTATCAGACGATCGTCACCAGTGCCGCCCAAAAGCTGGTCATTGCCAGTGCCGCCTTCCAGTCGATCACTACCTGCACCACCTGAAAGGAAGTCGTTTCCGGATCCGCCTGTGAGCGTATCGTTTCCATTTCCGCCGAAAAGAGTATCGTCTCCCGCATTTCCGAACAGGAGATCGTCACCGTCGGCCCCTAAGAGCCGGTCATCACCGTCATTGCCCAACAGCTCGTCATTGCCGCCAGACCCATTGAGAACATCGTCAAAATCCGTGCCGACAAAAAGTTCGTCCGCGTCTGTTCCGAAAACAACAACACCGTCTGCCACTTATCCACCCAACTCTATGACTGAGAACAGGCTATGGCGACGGAAATAACATCTTGTTAAGTTCTATGGTTAAAGCGTCGTCAGGATTTGCAATTTTGCGCCAAACACGCTCTAAAAACACGCATTGAGAAGGAGAATGAAGAGTATGCGTACCTATCTCGATTTCGAAAAACCGATTGCAGAACTTGAAGGCCGCATTGACGATCTGCGCCGGATGGATGCGGCTGCGGATGTCAATGTGACCGATGAGATCACAAGGCTGGAAAGCAGGGCGGAAAAACTGTTGTCAGATACCTATTCAAAACTGTCGCGCTGGCAGAAGACCTCAGTTGCACGGCACGCGTCTCGGCCTCATTTCCAGGACTATGTCGGTGGCTTGATGGAAGATTTCACAGCGCTCGCCGGCGATCGTGCTTTCGGCGAGGACCTCGCCATCGTCGGCGGCCCGGCCCGTTTTCGCGGTCGTTCGATTATGGTGATCGGTCACGAAAAAGGCAACGACACCGATAGCCGGTTAAAACACAATTTTGGTATGGCCCGTCCTGAGGGATATCGCAAAGCGATCCGGCTGATGGATATGGCTGAGAAATTTGATCTGCCGGTGGTCACGCTCGTCGACACACCTGGAGCCTATCCTGGCCTGGGCGCCGAGGAGCGCGGTCAAGCTGAAGCGATAGCTACGTCAACCGAGAAGTGTCTCGGCCTTGGCGCACCCGTCATCTCTGTCATCGTCGGCGAAGGCGGATCCGGCGGCGCAGTGGCCCTGGCCGGGGCAAATCGCGTCCTGATGTTAGAACACGCCGTGTATTCGGTCATTTCGCCCGAAGGTTGCGCTTCAATTCTTTGGAAAGATGCAGCTGCGAAAGGGGACAACAAAGCACCTGAAGCAGCAGAATCCATGAGAATTTCTGCTCAAGACCTGCTGGAGCTTGGGGTTATCGAGGAGATCGTCGCCGAACCCATGGGGGGGGCGCACCGGGATCAAAAACTTATGATTGAGCGGCTCGGCGATGCTATCGAACATGCCATTCACGATCTCGAAAATCTATCACCAAAAGAATTGATCAAACAGCGCCGTGAGAAGTTTCTGGCGATCGGTCGGGTGGGCCTCTCCTAAAAAACGCCTTTACGCGCTGAAAATCCCCCGCCAGTTTGCAGCTGCATTATAATCATGCCCAAAACCATTCGTATTGGTTATGTTCTTGTCTTGCACGTTGGCCCCACGAGACTTAAACGGGCGGCGGAATGGAGAAAAAAATGACAACAGCGCTGGTTTTTCCCGGGCAGGGTAGTCAGGCGATCGGTATGGGCAAAGACCTCGCCGATCAGTTTCCGGTCGCAAAGGCCGTGTTTGATGAGGTCGATAACGCCTTATCCGAGAAACTCAGTCGCATAATGTGGGAAGGGCCCGAAACGGACCTTACTCTTACGCGCAATACGCAACCCGCTCTTATGGCGCACTCTATCGCTGCACTCAGAGTTCTAGAGACCGAAGCGGGGCTCACGGTTCCTGCGGCAGCTTTTGTGGCCGGCCACTCACTCGGTGAATATTCAGCATTGTGTGCTGCCGACGCTTTGGGTCTCACGCTGACAGCGAAATTACTGCGAATTCGCGGCGATGCGATGCAGGCAGCCGTACCTGTCGGTGAAGGCGGAATGGCAGCAATTCTAGGGTTGACCCTGAAACAGGTCGAAACAGTGCTGGACGAAACCGACGGGATTTGTGAGATCGCTAACGACAACTGCCCAGGACAGGTTGTGATTTCAGGCACCACTTCTGGGGTCGAGCGCGCGATGGTAGCGATGAAGGAAGCTGGCGCAAAGCGGGCGATACCTCTTCCGGTCTCAGCTCCTTTCCATTCCTCCTTGATGCAAGCTGCGGCAGAAAAGATGGCGGAGGCATTGGGACAGGCTCAAATTACAGCACCCAGCACTGACGTTTTGGCCAATGTAACGGCGTCACCGGTTACGGCGCCAGACGAGATCCGCCAACTTCTCGTACAGCAAGTAACAGGCAGGGTACGGTGGACGGATTCAGTTCTCGCGATGAAAACGGCAGGCGTCCGTAAGTTTATAGAGATTGGATCCGGTAAGGTTCTCAGTGGCCTGATCCGAAAAATCTTCAAAGAATCTGAGACGGTTGCAGTCAGTACACCTGCCGATATTGAGATATACCGCCTGGGAATAATTAAAAGAGGACTATAAATGTTTGATTTAACAGGAAAAACAGCTCTGGTCACTGGCGCTACTGGTGGTATCGGTGGTGCGGTTGCAACGGCTTTGCACGCACACGGCGCGACTATATCTATCTCCGGCACAAAGACTGAAAAGCTGGAAACCCTGGCATTAGAGTTGGGTGAACGCGTTCACGTCACACCGTGCAATCTGTCCGATCTCGAAGCCGTCGATAAACTGCCATCTCAGGCGACTGAAGCCATGGGAAGTCTCGATATCGTCGTATCGAACGCCGGTGTTACGCGAGATCAACTTTTCATGCGGATGAAAGAAGACGACTGGGATGCCGTTCTAAGGATCAACCTGACGGCTTATCATCGACTTGCCAAAGCAGCCTTGCGAGGCATGACAAAAAAAAGATTTGGCCGGATTATAGGGATTACCTCGGTTGTGGGCGTGATGGGCAATGCCGGACAGGCCAACTATGCAGCGTCCAAAGCTGGTATGATCGGTATGTCAAAGTCGCTGGCACAGGAAATAGCCACACGCGGGGTAACGGTGAACTGTGTAGCACCAGGATTCATCGAAACCGCCATGACCGCTTCACTGAATGACCAGCAAAAAGAGGCTATCTACGGAAAAATCCCTACCGGCGCGATGGGGAAGCCTGAAGATATAGCCGCCGGAGTGGTGTATCTCGCCTCCAATGAAGCGTCTTATGTTACCGGGCAAACACTGCACATCAACGGTGGCATGGTGATGATTTAAGTTTGGGAGCGAAGAGTTGCGTTGAGCTGCAATATGCCTTATCGCCCCTACATTGACAGCCTGTCACAAGGATATTACGGGGCGCTGAGGCCTAAAAAGTGCCACAGACAGAATTGCCACAGAAGGAGCATATGAATGTCAGATATCGCGGAACGCGTAAAAAAATTAACTGTAGAACATCTCGATGTGGATGCTGCGAAAGTCGAGCCGAAAGCGAGCTTTATTGACGATCTCGGCGCCGACAGCCTCGACATTGTTGAGCTGGTGATGGCCTTTGAAGAAGAATTCGATATCGAAATACCTGATGACGCAGCTGAGTCCATCCAGACGGTCGGAGATGCGATCAGTTTCATCGAAAAAAATAACAGCTAACGCCTTTTCATGTGCGCAAAACCCTTAATTGGGTTGCACCTTCTTCAAAACCACCGTTTTGGGCAATTGGCCACCGGTGGTTTTCGTTTTGCTGGTGTCGGTATTCTAGGCTGATATGCTATGTCATCGAATGAGGGCAAAGAAATTCAGGAGAGATAGAATATGTTAAGGCGTGCCGTGGTTACAGGCCTGGGACTGGTCACACCTCTAGGGGCGGGTGTGAAGGGAAAAGGCATCGAAGGCGTCTGGCAGAGAATCCTCAACGGGGACTCAGGTGCCAACAAGATCGAAAGCTTTGATGTCAGTGATCTGCCATGCAAAATTGCTGCACAGGTACCGCGCGCTAATGGCACCGGAGGTGGGGCAAAAGCCGGTGAACTTGCTTTTAATCCTGATGACTGGGTCTCGTCGAAAGAACAGCGGCGAATAGACAGCTTCATTATCTTTGGCATGGCGGCAGTTGAAATGGCGCTGCAAGATGCCGGGCTTGATCAACTTACGGAGGCCGAAAAAGAGCGTGCTGGGGTCATGATCGGCTCTGGTATCGGTGGGCTTGAAACAATTGAACTGACTGCAAATACTTTATACGGCAAGGGCCCCCGCAAGGTTTCTCCGTTCTTCATCACCAGTGCTCTGATAAACCTCGTTTCAGGCAACGTATCCATCAAGCACGGGCTCAAAGGGCCTAATCACTCGGTTGTGACCGCCTGCGCAACCGGGGTGCACGCAATTGGAGATGCCGCACGTCTTGTCTCGCTCGGTGATGCCGACATCATGGTCGCGGGCGGCACAGAAGCCTCCGTTTGCAGGCTTGGGATCGCCGGTTTCGCCGCATGTAAAGCCTTGACAACAGCGTTCAACGAAGAGCCTGAAAAAGCGTCTCGGCCATATGACAAGGATCGGGATGGTTTTTTGATGGGTGAGGGGTCCGGCATTGTGATTATTGAAGAATACGAACGGGCCAGGGCCAGAGGCGCCAATATTTATGGTGAAATTATTGGTTACGGTATGTCCGGCGATGCCTACCATATTACTGCACCAGCGGAGGATGGAGATGGCGGCTATCGGGCAATGAAAGCGGCGCTGGAAAGAGCCGGTTTGGCACCTGGAGATATTGATTACGTCAACGCACATGGAACATCGACCCCGAAGGGTGACGAGATTGAATTACGTGCGGTCGAAAAACTCTTCGCTGGCGCGACAGATGGGCTGGTTATGTCGTCAACAAAGTCCTGTACTGGCCATCTGTTGGGCGCCGCAGGGGCGATAGAAGCAATCTTCTCCATTCTTGCTATGCGCGACAACGTGGCGCCGCCGACCATCAATCTCGACAATCCTTCAGTGGAGACCGCAATTAACCTAGCCGCAAACAAGAAGGTCGAGAAAAATATTTCAGCTGTCTTGTCCAATTCCTTCGGATTTGGTGGCACCAACGCCTCCATTGTGATGCGTGAGATTTAGCCAGGATATCTTGAGGGCTGAGTTAGAATGAATACCAGTTTATCAGGTCAAAAATGTAGGCATGAACAGCATGGGGGCATCTTGAAGGCATTTATTTGGGTGATTCTAGTTGTTCTGGCTGCAGGCGCTATTGGCCTTGGCTTTACAGCATACAAACTAAATCAGGAGATAACAGAGCCGGGTCCGCTAGCTGAAGAAAAAGTAATCCTTGTGAAAACGGGTATGGGCGTGAATGCCATAGCGAAGCAATTGGAAGAAAGCGGCGTCATTGAATCTGACATGCTATTTAAGGTCGCGGTGCGATTGCGCGGCGTGCAAACAGACTTGCAGGCTGGCGAATATCTTATTCCAGAAAATGCCAGCGTAAATGACATCATTGATATATTGCTTGAGGGAAAGCCCTTTCTTCACAACATCACATTCCCCGAAGGATTAACGACAAAGCAAATTCATACGGTGATCGCATCGAACAATGTGCTTGATGGAGAAATTACTATCGAAAGCGGAGAAGGAGAGCTGCTTCCAGAAACATATTCTTTTGTTCGTGGTGACCAACGTGACGACTTAATCAAGCGTATGCAGCGAGCCCAGGATGCCGTTATCGGTGAACTTTGGGAACGCCGTTCTGAAAATCTGCCGATCAATACTATTGATGAAGCGATTGTACTTGCTTCGATTGTTGAAAAGGAAACAGGCGTCGCCAATGAACGCCCTCTGGTAGCGTCCGTGTTCGTTAACAGGTTACGCAAGGGGATGCGGCTTGAATCAGATCCCACTGTTATCTATGGATTGACTGGAGGAGAACCTCTTGGCCGCGGCATTCGCGTCAGTGAGCTGAAGAAAGAAACACCCTATAATACATATATTATTAGAGGGCTTCCACCGACACCAATTGCTAATCCGGGACGCGACTCCATCGATGCCGTGTTGAATCCAGCTGACACTGATTATATTTTCTTCGTGGCAGACGGGTCCGGTGGGCACGCCTTCGCGAATACCTTGAGCCAGCACAATGCAAACGTGAGAAAATGGCGCGAAATCGAACGCCAAAGGAACGGTGGCTAACTTGCCGGACAATCCAAAACGGTTCCTCCAAAGCATGACAGGGTTTGCGCGTGCGGAGGGCGAGCATGAGACCGAAAGAGGGTCATATCGTTGGATTTGGGAAATTCGTAGTCTGAACAGCAAGGGCCTTGATTTCAAGTGCCGGTTGCCGTCGTGGCTCGATAATCTCGAGGCGGATGTCAGGAAACTCACAACAGCGCAATTTTCACGTGGCTCCATCAACGTCGGATTACAGATACGTTCCGACGCTGACGAAAGCCGTGTTCAACTAAACGAAGAGGTTCTCTCGCAAATCATTGCCGCAGCAAAAGTTGTAGAAACAAAACTGACATGTGCACCCCCGACTGTTGATGGGATCCTTGGGTTGCGCGGCGTTCTTAGTCTGGAAGAAATAGAGGAGGCACCTGAATCGAGGAAGACGCTTGTAAAAGTTATTTTGAGTAACTTCGCTGAAGCTCTCAACACTTTGATCGTCTCCCGTCAAAGTGAGGGTGAAAAAATCCAAAGCGTCATTTTGCAGCAAGTTGCAGATATCGAAACGCTTGTTGGTGACGCGAGGACAACCGCCGAAACAGTTCCCAGAGCAATCCAGGCACGCCTTGAAGCACAACTTAAAGACTTGTTGAAAGACGATTTTCCAACCGAACGAATAGCACAAGAAACCGCATTGCTGGCCGTAAAATCTGATGTTCGTGAGGAGTTGGACCGTCTGGACGCTCATATTTCAGCAGCAAAAACCTTGTTGGTAGAGGGTGTTGCGATAGGTCGTCGTTTTGACTTTCTGATGCAGGAGTATAACCGCGAAGCAAACACTTTGTGCTCCAAGGCGCAAACAATCGAGCTAAAAAAAATTGGCCTTGATCTCAAAGCGGTCATCGACCAATTGCGCGAACAGATACAAAATATTGAGTAATATGTCTTTTGTAACCGTCAATAAGATCCAACGCCGAGGACTTCTGTTTGTGGTCTCAAGTCCATCTGGGGCAGGTAAGACAACTTTGTGCAATCGCCTGCTCAAAACTGATAAGGATCTGAGACTGTCGATTTCCGCCACCACCAGACCTCGCCGCCCGGGAGAAGTGCACGGAGAAGACTACTATTTCGTTTCAGAGGACGAATTTTTCCGTATGCGGGATAACAATGAATTTCTTGAGTCTGCTGAAGTTTTTGATCATTGTTATGGGACGCCGCGGGAACCAGTCGAGAAGGCTCTCGCCGTCGGCAAAGACATTCTTTTCGACATCGATTGGCAGGGGGCCCAACAACTGGGAGAAACTGTTCCGACCGACCTTGTTAAAGTATTTATTTTGCCACCATCGCGCGCGGAACTGGAGTCTCGGCTGAAGAAGCGTGCGCGTGATCCAGACGACGTGGTCGCGTTACGCATGGCCAAGGCCGAAAGTGAAATTTCACATTGGGCCGAGTACGATTATGCTGTAGTCAACTACAACCTTGATGAAGCTGAGCAATTGATGCGCTGCATACTAGTCGCGGAGCGACTGAAGCGCACAAGGCAAACTGGGTTGAGTGACGCAGTCAGCAATATTATATCGCACAACTAGCGTGCTAATAGATTAGCCAGGCAAATAAACCCATCGACAGAAACCTGCTCTGCACGCAGAGTCGGATCCAGGCGCGCTTTTGTCAGGGTTGGTTCAGTTTCGTCCCCGAATAGCGGCTTCAAGGATGCACGCAGCATTTTTCGTCTTTGAGAGAAGGCTGAAGCTGTCACGCGTTCCAGCGATGCGATTTCGAAATCGAGGTTATCTTTGGGCAAGATCTGCAAAACTGTGGAATCTACTTTTGGTGGAGGAGTAAATGCGCGAGCGGGCAAGTCGAACCCTTTGCGTGGATTCGCAATCGCCTGCGTAATAACAGAAAGCCGTCCATAGGTCTTGTTGCCGTGGGGTGCGAGGATTCGCTCGGCAACCTCTTTTTGAAACATCAGTGTTAACCCGGACCACCAGCGAGGGGAAGCTTTCAACCATTTTATCAACAACTCTGTAGAGATATTATACGGCAGGTTGGACGTTACTTTTATCGGATGCGCGATATCGAGTTGTTGCAACAGCACCGGCTCGTCGGTTCTAAGAGCATCTTCGTCGAGTAGAATTAGCTTGCCAGGATATGCAGCAGCAAGGGGTCCCAGTGCCTCAATACACCTTGTATCTCGTTCAATGGCAATGACCTGGGCACCAGGTTCAAGGAGCGCCCGTGTTAGTCCACCGGGACCTGGTCCGATTTCGATGACAACGTCACTGGCATTTATCTCGCTGAGACGCGCTATTTTGCGCGTGATGTTAAGATCGAGGAGAAAGTGCTGACCGAGAGATTTTCGTGCATTGAGGCCAAACTCATCGATCACCTCGCGCAACGGGGGAAATGGGGATGTGCTCACTGACCGTGATTCTCATTTTGCCGGGCGTCGAAAGCTCGTCGACGGCCAAAAATAGTGTTTGCCAGTATGATTGCTTGAACCAAGCTGTCTGGCCGCGCAATGCCTTTGCCTGCAATATCAAACCCCGTGCCGTGATCTGGTGACGTGCGGACTATAGGCAAGCCCAAAGTCACATTGACAGCAGAGTGAAAAGCGATTGTTTTTATCGGAATGAGCCCTTGGTCATGATACATAGTTATTGCAGCGTGATACCGACCGCGCGCCTCTGCGTGAAACATCGTGTCGGCAGGAATTGGGCCCAATGCTTTGATGCCCTTTTTTTGCAGCATGGCGATCGCTGGCGCGATAACATCTTGATCTTCCGAGCCAATTTCACCACCTTCACCAGCGTGTGGATTTAACCCACAAACCGCGAGAACAGGTTCCTGAACACCGAAGTCTCGGACCAGCGACTGTGCTACAACGGTTGCCACGTTGACGATCGTTTCACTGTTCAAAGTTGCCGCTATTTCAGAGACAGGAATATGCACTGTCACCGGCGATACACGCAGTTCCTGGCTAGCGAGCAGCATTACGGGTCCTCGAGCCATTCCTTTGGGCATTTCTTTCGTTTGTGTGAGACTTCCCAAAAATTCCGTATGCCCTTTAAAGGGAAACCCAGACGAGATTAAGGTGTGTTTGTGGATCGGGTTGGTTACGATTCCCGCTATCTTACCCCTCAACGCCAGTCTCGTTGCTTGTTCGATCGATGCAAGAACTACCTTAGCGGTTTTTTTTTGTGGCGCTCCAGGGTGGGATTCAACTGGTGGTGCCTCACCAAGAAGATACACAGGAAGAACTGGCAACCCTTTGGAAAAAGCGGCAGGTGCATCACCCGGGTCCGATATAGTTGTTACAGGGATATCTGCTTTCAAATCGCGGACAACCCGTTCCACGTGAACCGGATCATCAATCAAAAAGAATCCGGGATCGCCATCGCGAAACCGCTCAAGAAAAAAGCGATATGCTTTTAGTGTTATTTCGCTGCCTATTCCAGCCGGCTCGCCCATTGTAAGGGCGATTGGGAGGGAAGGGTCAGTATCCGTTGGCGACACTATTTGTGATATAACCTAGCTATTGTCGCTGTTATCCGGCGTTTCGGTTAACCGAACATCCACCGCGGAGTCCCGTTTGATGTCACGCAGGTAGCGTCTGGCCAGAAGTTCTAATTCATCAGCAAACAGTTTATCTTCGATGGCCGTGCGCGGTGGCAGACCGAGCCCTTCGTCTTTGTCACAAAGAAGAAGGGCATGATAGCCATTGGTAGTTTGGATCACGTCAGATACTTCACCGCGTTCCAATCGGTCAATTTCCGCGTGAAAAGATGGCGCGATGGCGTCGATCGGCAGCGGAGGGAGCAGAGTAACGCCAATACCCGGGCCCAAATCGATACTTAATTCGTCACCTTGGCAGACATTTGTTTGCTTCAATTTTGCAAAAGCCTCGCGCGCAGTTTGTTCACCTGTACTGAGAGATGTTCCGACATAAGCGACTTCGTAAGCTTTCCTTCCGGCAACCGTTGGCGCCCGTTTTTTTCGTACCGCCATAATGTACATCATGCCGTCATGCGGCGTTGGTACCGACACGCTACCCTCATTGAGCTTTTCGACGACGGAAGATAATTCAGGATCAAGCTCACCCAAAGTAGTCCAACCGCGATCTCCGCCGTTTGCGGCGGAGGTGCAATAAGAAAATTGTCGCGCCAGCGCATCAAATGGGACGCCGTTTCGCATCTGATCAATCATCTGAAGGCCCGCATTGTATATTTCGCGCGCGCCTTCTTCATCTTCAACGGGAAGACAAATCTCAGAGATCAAGTATTGTTCTTTGCCGGAGTCGCTCCGTAGCCTGTCCATGATCACATCGATTTGATCATCGGTTACCCGCACCCGATTACGATAACGTGCGGCGACGAGTCGTTGCCAGACAAGGCGCGCTTCGATTTGGTCGCGTAGTGTATCAGGCGCAATCTGCTGCGACAGTAGCTGTTGTTCAAGTTGAGGAACGGTTACTTTCACTGAAGCTGCAATTTGCGCGATTTCGCTCTCAACTTCACTTGGGTCAACTTCAAACTCGAGACGCTGCGCTTCTTGAAGCTTGAGTCTTTCCTCAACAAGATCTTGAAGCGCTCTCCGCTGCAATTGAGGATATGCAGATTCAGGAATGCGTCCGCCCGATGTTAGCAGCATCAAGCGCATGCGCTGGCTGACATCAAATGTCGAAATCATTTCTTCGTTCACAGTCGCAGCTACCGCTTCTGACACCTGAACCTGCTGCGCCGTTGCAGGCGATGCGATAACAACTGCGGCCAAAGCTATGCTAAGAACCAATTCGTGAATAGATTTGCTCGTCTTTTGCTTGATCACTGCCTGGTTTCCTGTGAAAAATACGCCACTCGAAGATTGGTGCTGAAAATACCCTATTAAGCATAATGCGCAAGCTCGTAGCGAGTGAAAAAGCCGTAAAATTTTGCCTATCGCGAAATTCTATTGGTTTGAATCGCATCCGCTAAATAATTGATATTAATTGCTAAATCCAGTCAGCTCGAGATTGATGGTAAGGGAATCTCCGAACTGAAAGCCATCGCTATTGGTGTTATCGATCCGATACGAAAGCAGAACTTTGCTGCATTCGTCACGATACCCAAGAGAAACGATCTGCTGCGTGCTTTTATTTGCTGTCAGATCTTCCCGCCAACGACCGCCGACAGTCCAATGATCTGTTATCTCGTAGGAAAGCGCCGTGGTTAGGAACTCGTCCGCATCGGTCGCGGTATCGCTTTTTTGTACATTTACGTAGGAAACGTTAGTGCCGAGCTTTCCAAAGCGCCCGCGAAATGCACTCTCGGCACGTCGAAGTGTCCCGTTTCCTTTGTCAAACCTAAAACTGTTGTCGAAACTGAAATATTTTTGCCACCGCATGTCCAAAGATCCGACAATGTCGGATTGAGTATCCCCGATGCCAGAATCCACTCCGGAAATAGTGTAAATATTCGTCTTGTCAGATCTAAACTGCTGGCCAAGCGCACCTTCGACTGCAAATCCATTGTCAAAAACCGCGGTCGCTGAAACGCCAATATTTGCTCTTTGCCCATTTTCCCACAAATCGTACCCAGATGATTTATTCCAGTAAAACAGGCTTGTGGTATCAAATTCAAAAAACTGAGAATCTTCGTTCACAATTTCCGGCACCACAAGCAACGAGCCGTCGTTTGCGATGATATCATCGTTAAAGTCATTATCGGTACTGACCACAAGTTGGACTTTGGGTTCAATAATAATCGTTGCCCTATCTGTTTGACGCACGAGCGGATAAGACCATTCTGTTCCGACGGTTGGTAGTATTCTAGTCTTTGTTGAGGCTGACCGCACACCACTTTCAGGAAACCCTTGGAGGCAGGCCTGAAAGTTAGCGTTGGCGCTATTTATCAGACCAACGCTTGGAGACAGGAATCGGCTCACCGAATCATTGCAACCTTCGTTACCCTGGTCGAGATCCTGATAATTATAGGCGTCTCCGCGAACTTCACCATAAATCTTGAAACGATGTCCGCCAGAGGTCGTGAAAACCCGATCCCATTGTGTCGCAAACACAGCACGAAAACTGTCCAAGCCTTCTCGTCTGAGAAGCGACAGGAAATTTAATTCGAAATTTGTTTGGCCGCCAATTACCGGCGTATCGGATATTTTTTTGTTTAATCGAATGCGCGGCAGGGCCTGCGCCGCAAAGTCATTGTCTTCGGCACGCCGCAATGATTGGAATCCTAACACCTCAAACGCAAAAAAGGAATCTTCAGTTCGCCGGTTTAGGTAGATATTGCTTGCCAGCCGGTCTGGTCGAAATACGCCTGACGGACTGCGCAAGTCTCCTTCTGGCAATACGTTGTATGTTTTTATATAGGCTTTGTCAGAGACGTGATCGACATCAAAACCAGCTTGCCAATTCTCTAGAAAATTCTGTTTGGCTTCACCAAAAAAATGGAACCGATGGTTCGGCACGCGAATATTATTGATTCTTTGTTCTATGATTTCAGAATCGCGCGCATCGATTATACCAGCCTGAAGCACGGCGTTTGCACGACGGCGGCGTATCCGGTACTCGCCTTGCAACAAAACACCTTGTCTTTCCATTATCTTGGGCTTGAATGTTGCGTCCTGATAATCGGATATCGCTAAATAGTAAGGCGTTTCCAGATAGAGTCCCTGGCTTGTCGTCGTTCCAAAGTTTGGGGTCAAAAATCCTGATTGACGCTCTACTGAAGGATCTGGGATTTGCAGATAGGGCGAGTATATAACCGGAACGCCAAGCACTTCAAAAAAAGCGTTGTTGAAGCGGATAACATTATTGTCTTTGTCCTGTGTGACCTTCAGCGCTCTGACTTGCCAACTTGGTCGTTTTGCGTCTCCGTTCTCGTTGCAGATATCGCACCCTGTATACATAGCGTTGACGAGTTCGTTTTGTTTATCCCCAGTTTTGATGACAGAGGAGCCGACCAGGCGCGAATTGTCGGCAAGGATCGCTGAGAAATTTGTTGCTATGCCGTCAGCGAGATCACCCGTCAACTCAACTTCATCGGCAAAGAATGTCTGACCTTCAGTATCCGTGATAGAGACATTGCCGGTTGCCATCACAATATCGGTCGTTGGGTCGTATACGACTTTGTCCGAGGTCATGAAACGTTCACCGAAATATGCCTTTACGTTCCCTTCTGCAATAACTGGGCTTTCAGTGGTTTTACGTGTGACGAAATCAGCTTCGAACAGCGCTACGTCATCGGTTTCCTGTTTCAATTGAGCATGAGCGATGGACGAGAATGCAGTTGTGCCTGCAAGCAATATTGCCACGGCTCTCCTGGATAGTTTGGTACGGATTATTGTCTTTAAAATCATTCCGGCGGTGTAGACCGACTCGTAAAATGCGAGTCTGGAAAATCTGGCCGCAACCCTGTGAAAAAATCGAAAATACTTATCCATCTTCAGTATGCAACAATAAGGTGAGTGAGAGCAAAACAGCTAATACCGCAGGCGCCCATGCCGCCAGCCAAACCGGTGCCACATGGGCCTCTGCCGTAGCGTTCGACAATTGCGCGACGATAAAAAGAACGAAACCTGCCGCAATGCCAGACAAAATTAATGGCAGCGTTCCGCCTCCCCTGACTGGGCGCATGGAAAACGTCGCGGCAATCAAAACCATGGCGAACAGTTTAAACGGCAGTGAAATCAGGTCGTGATAGCGCAGCCTGTATTCTACAACCGGCAGACCGGCGTCTGTCGCCAATTCGATGAAGTCTGGAAGAGCCCACACAGATAAAGTTTCTGGCTTGGCCACTTCATCTCGTAAATCACTGAGATTGAAGACGGATGGAACAACTTGTGACTCAATGATTTCACTGTCTGTTGAATCAAGCGTGCTCAACGTCGCATTTTGCAGAATAAATTGTTTGTCGCCAATCAGGGCAAATTCAGCATCCCAGCGTTCCAGGAATACACCGGTCAGAGTGTTTTTCCACAAAGTAACATCCGTCAGGACGTTGTTGTCCTCGTTATAATCTTCTGCGTGAAGAATAAGTGCCGTATCTCCATCACGTTGCCTGAGCCAAATCCCGCCCTGAAGAACTTTCAGCAGGTTAGCACTCTTTCCCCGGATTTGGTTCTTTTCTATTTCGGCTTGTGCACTCATTCTTGAAGCTAGCGGATCCGCGAATGTAAGGACCAGTATACCAATAAAAAAAGACAGAAGTGCCGCCGGGCTGATAATTTCCCAAACAGACATTCCCGCAGAACGCATAACAGCAATCTCAGATCGGCGGTTTAGCTCATAAAACGCCCACATTGATCCAAACAGAAATATAAAGGGGGTCAAGGTCAATGCCAGCTTCGGGGCGCGCAGAAAAGTCAATTTCAGGGCAAAACCAAATCCGGCACCTTCGATACTTTCAACTTCCCGCAGACTTTCGATCATATCGATCAGGAGAATCAGCCCTGTTAAGAAGATCAAGAGTCCAAACACACCGAGAAGAGTGTAAACAGCGATATACCTGTAGACTGTCCACGGAGCTGTCATGAATGCCCCGGCATATATTGTTGAGATTTGGAGACATTCCGCCTTAGTTCGCGCAAACCAAATCTTGGTGTGCCAACAAGAAGAACCAGGCAAATGATAATACCCGCAAAAGGGACACCGTATTGAACAAAATTCAACGCCGGAGTATCAGACGAAAGGTTTTGTGATGCAAACCCGGCTACGCGCGCGGCTATCGCAACCATAATTGCGACCACGATCCGTCTGTTGTACCCATACCGGTTAAAGCCACCTCGCAGCAGTGCCACCATGGCGATCAGCACAAAAAGCAAGTTGTAATACGGCGTGGCAAGCCGCGCATGGCCTTCGGCAACCAGTGCATCTGCTCGCTGAACGTCATATGCATTCGTCATGTCGGGAGTGAGCAACTCGGATATATACCGTTCTGTTTCTTCGAGATAAGCGGCATCAGGCGGTCTTTGGTAAGGGTTTAAATCCACCGCTGTTTCAACGAACCGAACAATATCGACAGTCTGAGTGTCTTGCAAATGACGCTGAATGGTGCCATTAGCCAGATGTAAGCGGGGCCCAAACTCAGTGTTTCGATAAAGACCTCCCTCGGACATGTAGGTTACTGGTTCTTGCGGATTTCTTTGATCATGAATCAAAACACCAAGGTATTGTCCACCGGGACGCACTTCCTCGGCATAGATCATCAATCCATCATCAACCGTTGTAAAAACACCGCTTCGTACCAGAGAGTGAGCGATATCGTTCCGCACATCATAAACGATTTGCTTCAATACCCGATAGCTTTTCGGCATGAGATCAAGATTAATATAGTATGTCAGACCAGTGCCCAAAATCGCCAGGAACAGCAACGGGCGGGCGATGCGCAGCGTGCTTGCGCCTGATGCAGACATGACCGGCAGCTCACTATCCATTTTCAGGCGATTGAGGATGTAAATCGTCGCAGCGAAAAGAGTGAACGGAGTTATCACCGACAGAAGATTGGGAATGATAAGAATTGAAATTCGCGCAAATGCCATGAAGCTTCCGCCGTCATCGACCATTATCTCGGATTTTTGAAGAATCTGAGTCAGCCAGACGATGGCTGTCACACATACGGTCATGATCAAAAGCGGTTTCAGGCTTTGCGTGAAGATGTATCTGTCCAGCCTATTCACACAAAACCTCTATACTTCTTTCGCGCACAATGCGATGTCCAGCGACATGTACTAGTGCCCTGTTTCGATTAACACAATTGCTGATTGTGGCAAAGAAAGCCACTCCAGCGAAACATGAAATCGGGGTAAGCGTTGATCACAAAGAACAACGATTAAGCGGAGATCGAAGATGAACGTAACTTTCTCTAAAGCTGCCCTGCCAAAAACAGGTGCCATTGTGGTGCCTGTGTTTCAAGGTGGCAATAGAACTGTCGGTTTCAGGAGTTTGAACAAGATGACAGGTGGTGCGCTTGAGCGAGCAGCAAAGGTCGGTGATTTTTCAGGGAAAACCGGTCAGCAGGTTGAGTTGATTAGCCCAAAAGGGTTTGAAAACGGATCCGTGCTACTTTTGGGTGCAGGCAAACCGGGTGAAATGACGCTGGTGAACGCACACAAACTTGGAGCGCGCCCGGTCGCCAAATATTTCAAGAGCCATGAAAAAGCACTCACCTTTGTGCTAGACGGGTTTACGGCTAATGACATTGCCACCGATGAGCTGCACGCAGCAATCGCTTACGGCGCAAGATTGCGGGCCTACGCCTTTGATGTGTACCGGACTACTGCTAAGCGGTCCGAAATGCCAAGCCTCAAAAAGATATCGATCAATAGTTCCGAAGCACTGGAAGCCAGAAAGGTCTTTGTAGACCTAGATGGCATTGCTGATGGTGTGTTCCTGGCACGAGATCTTGTGTCAGAACCGGCGAACATTCTTCATCCGGAAAGTTATGCCGAACGGTGCAAAGAACTTGAGAGCCACGGCCTGAAAGTTGAGGTGCTTGGCGAAAAGGCGATGGCGAAACTCGGTATGGGGTCGCTCCTTGGTGTCGGCCAGGGTTCCAGAAAAGAGAGCAAACTGGTCATCATGAAATGGCTGGGCGGTGATGAGGCACAAAAGCCTGTTTGTTTCGTCGGTAAGGGCGTGTGTTTTGACACTGGTGGTATCTCGCTGAAACCGGGCGAGGGCATGTGGGACATGAAATGGGATATGGGTGGTTCTGCAGCTGTAACTGGTGTGATGCTGGCGTTGGCAAAAAGGAAGGCCACGGCGAATGTGGTTGGTATAATAGGCCTCGTCGAGAACATGCCAGATGGTGATGCACAGCGCCCAGGCGATGTGGTCACTTCGATGTCGGGCCAGACAATTGAGGTTCTGAATACTGATGCCGAAGGGCGGCTGGTACTGGCAGACGCGCTGACTTACACCCAAGAAGAGTTTGACCCGGCGGTGATTGTCGATCTGGCAACGCTGACTGGCGCGATCATTATCGCGCTCGCGCATGAATATGCCGGTTGCTTTTCTCCCGACGACGAACTCGTTTCCGCGCTGACGGATGCCGGCAAGGCAACGGGCGAGGAAGTCTGGCGGATGCCGTTGAACAAAGCGCATGATGATATGATCAAGTCCGAAATCGCCGATATGAAAAACATTAGCGGTCGGGAAGGGGGCTCGTCCACGGCGGCGGCATTCTTAAAACGGTTTGTGAAGGACGGCATTCCGTGGGCGCATATTGATATTGCCGGTATGGCCTGGGCCTACAAGGAAAAGCCGCTTTGCGCGAAAGGTGCCTCCGGATTTGGTGTACGGTTGCTCGATGAATTTGTCCGGGCGAACTACGAAGACTGATTTGTCGGAGAAGTATGGCGGAAATCCTTTTCTATCATCTTGAACGCGCGCGGCTGGAACAAGTCCTGCCGGGCCTTCTCGACAAGACATTGCAACGAGGCTGGCGAGCGGTTGTCCGGGCTGGTTCGTCGGAAAATGTCGAAGCGCTTAATGCGTTACTCTGGACATATGCTGACGACAGCTTTCTGCCGCATGGCCTGGAGGGGGATGCTGCAGATCACCCGGTTTGGCTGACGGCTGAAAACGATATGCCGAACCAGCCCGACCTTCTCTTTCTTGTTGAAGGCGCAGATGCTGAACTGACAGAGCTTGACCCTCTGACACGTTGTATCACGATATTTGATGGAGGGGATGATCAGGCGCTGGGACGCGCGCGCGGGTTCTGGAAGCAGATCAAAGACACCTCTCACGATGCGACTTATTGGCGGCAATCGGCCAATGGGAAATGGGAGAGGCAAGGGTGATGCCGCGCGATATTGAGAAATTCCGTACGCTGCTTGGCGTGAAACGAGGAGAACTTCTTGCTCTCTCGGATCGTGCGTCAGACTCTCGCAAACCGGTTGAACTCGATCAACAGTCTGTCGGCCGCCTTTCGCGGCAGGATGCCTTGCAGCAACAAGCGATGGCGAAAGCGCAGGAACAGCTTCGGCGGCGAGACCTCGCGCGCATTAATCGGGCGCTGCAGCGGGTTGACGAAGGGACTTACGGTCTTTGCTTTGAATGCGATGAAGAAATTCCGGAAAAACGCCTTGAAATTGATCCGGTCGCAGAACTTTGTCTCGGCTGTCGCGCCTGATTACTCACCAGATCGCATGATCCGAATTCCGGTTTCCGCGAACGCAACCGGTGTCGCCGAGTCGGTTTGCCAGCACGTAGCTTCGAGGAAACCGAACCGGCGACCGAGCCGGTGGATGGTGACTGACGCGTGCATATCGATCGCCTTTGTCGATCTCAGATAACTCGTATGGACGCTGGTAGTCTGAATACGTGCTGTGTCGGGCAACCGGGCAAATGTTTCGAGATAGGATGCGGTCTCCAGAAAGGTCGAGACGACCCCGCCGTGGATTGCGCGAATAATCGGATTGCCGATATGAGCCTCGCCAAAGCCGAGGTGAAAGCGAAGCTGATCGTCTTCAAGCGTCGCAGTCATGTTCAACCACGCACACATCGACGACATCGTGATGCGTTTATTGATCCGATCAAGAGCGTTTTCAGGTAAAGACAGTTCCATGATTGCCCCCTTACAGCCGCGATTTTGAGGTCATGCTGCGCGTGCCAACCATGAAGGTGCCAGTGGCGGTGGCAATAAGCTCGCCTGTTTCCTCCGTCGTAGCTCGACCGGTGCAGTAGGCTATCTCGTCGCGGATGCCTTCGCATACACCACTGCAGATCAACGTCGTTTCCGGCGTAACATGGCCAAAATAATCTGTTTTCAGATTGATTGTTGCGATTGGTCTGAATGTATCGAGGGATGTCCATACAGAATAGCCAAGAATTGTGTCGAGCATGATCGTAAAGATGCCACCGTGAATATGATCACCGTCGAGGTAGTCTTCCGGAACGGTCAATCGAAAGCAGACTTCTCCTTCAGACAGGCGCGTTGTCTTGAGCGCGAGACTCTTGAACAAAGGATGCTCGCCTTCGATGAAGCCCCGGGCGGCCTCGAGCATTGGGGACAAGAGGGAGGGCGGTTCCGATTGTTCCATTATGATTTTTTGTCTCTCAATTTTTCTTCTTCGTGCTGAATGCCCCAGCCAATGAGCTGGCGCCAAAGCGCTTCAGCGAGGGCAGGCGGAAAATTCTTTTGTTCTGCTCTGCTGCGAACCTTGTCGATAACCTGCTGGATGCGCCATGGAACGGTCGCTTCAGCGGGAGATGCTTTTAGTTGCCAGGCGCGATCAACATAACCCCAGCGCGCCGACATCAAATCCACCAGCGCTGCATCAATCCGGTCGATTTCGGTTCGGACCTCATCCATATTTGCGCAGTCTTCCGGTGCTGTTGTCATCGCTCTGGTTCCCTTTGCTCACTCAAGCTCATTGGTCAGCACTTTCGCGCCAGCTTCCAAGGTCCTGTGTACGGGGCATTTGTCAGCAATTTCAAGCAGGCGGTCTCTGGTTTGTGCATCGAGCGCGCCTTCAAAGCGTATTTCCCGTTCAAAATGATCAAGCTTTGGTCCGTCCGGCTTGCCGTCATCAGTAATCGCGTCAGTATCGGTTGCATGCGCCTTGAAATGGCGGACGCGAATGGAAACGCGCTCCAGCGGAATTTTTTTACGATCTGCATACATGCGCACGGTCATATTGGTGCAGGCACCGAGGGCAGTGGACAAAAACTCGTAAGGTGAGGGACCAGACCCGAGGCCGCCGACATCGGTTGGTTCATCCGCCAGCATTTTGTGAGGTCCGACGCGAACAGTATTCTGAAAGCGGCCGAGGCCAGTTTCTTTTAACTCCACAAACCCGGTTTCCGTCTCTTCTTCTTCCAGGCTTTCTGCATCGTCGATGTAATGGCTGGCCCAGCTACCAATAACCGAGGCCACGTAGGCCGCATCTTTTTTGCTGGTCAGCAAATGATCTGCTTGGTCGAGAGAGACGAAACTTTTCGGGTGCCGCGCGGCGGTGAAAATCGCAGTAGCGTTCTCGATCCCAACGGTATCGTCAATCGGCGAATGGAGGACGAGCAGGGCGTACTTTTGCTTGCCGATGATTTCTTCGAGAGAGTGTTTTTCGAGATCTTCAAGGAATTGCCGACGTATGACAAACGGCCGTTGTCCCAACAGAACTTCTGCCTCGCCACATTGCCTCTCACTTCTTTCAGCTTGCTGCCAAGTTGATGAGCCACATGGGCCGGGCTGTCCGGGCTGCCGATTGTGACGACGGCTTTTACTTCCTCGATATCGCCGGCGATGCTGAGGATCGCACGGCCGCCAAGCGAATGGCCGATCAGAATGCAGGGTGCCTCGAAATGTTGCCGCAAATAATCAATGGCGCTGAACAGGTCTTCGATATTGGTTGAAAAATTAGTCGAAGCGAAATCACCGCCGGATCCGCCAAGACCGGTAAAATCAAACCGCAGCACGGCGATGCCCTGCCGTGTCAATGATTCTGATATCTTCCGGGCACCGATCAGATCTTTCGAGCAGGTAAAGCAATGAGCGAACAAGGCGTAGGCGCGGATGGAACCTGCAGGTACGTCCAGCCGTGCTGCTAAGTCGGCACCGGAGGCGCCCTTAAACGTCAATTTGATCGGTTGGACGGACATGATTTTTCCTTTAATATCTAACTATCTCAATGGCTTAGTGTTGATTTAAATTTGCGACAATATAAATTGTGCGCCTTTTATGGGTGTAGCTCTGAGGTGGAAAATTCTGAATTTCTCTGCTCATCGAGGCCTGCCGTGGCGATGACCGCGGCCCGACTGCCCTATTATTGAAGGCTTCTTAGCACTCGCGTTCAATCGTCAATCCATCATGGGCCGGCACAATGCCCTTTGGCAAGTCACGCTCCAGGGTGCGGTAGTCCATATCCACATGCAGGTTTGTCAGGACAGCAAAGCCCGGCCTCACGCGCTCGATCCACCCGAGGGTTTTGCCCAGATGGGCATGGCTGATATGGGGTGTTGGCCTTAACGCATCGACGATCCAGGCGTCCATGGTGCTGAGCGCCCGGAAACTTTCTTCCGGCAAGTCGTGCACGTCGCTTGAATATGCGATACCATTTTTCTCACCAAAGATGAAACCGAGAGAGTCTACATTACCGTGGTGCTGCAGGAACGGTGTGAACGGAATTTTGCCTGTCGGCCCGTCTATTTCGGCCCATGAGCCGGGTTCCGGCATGTCCAATTCCTCAAGGATTGGCGGATAATAGCTGCCTTCTGCCTGTTCGAAGCAATAGGAGAACCGGGTCGTGAGATTGGGCGATGTGGCGGAATCAATATAGGTTGGAATCCGCGATCTCATATTCATGGCGACGACCCTGATGTCATCAATACCGTGGCACTGGTCGGCATGATCGTGGGTGTACAGAACAGCGTCGAGCCGTCCGCAGCCAGCCATCAACAATTGCGCTCGTAAGTCCGGTGATGTGTCGACGAGAATGGTCGTGAATTCTTCCGCGTGCCAGCCGCGCGTTTCGTCTGCACGCTGGACCAGCAGCGAGCAGCGCATGCGGCGGTTTTTGGGCTCTTCCGGGTCACAATCGCCCCACTGCCCCTTCCCGTCTTTGCCGCCGATACGTGGGACGCCGCCGGAGGAGCCGCTACCGAGAATGATCGCGCGCAATTTCATGATTTGAGCGCCTTCTGGCGATCAATTTTCGTGAATAACTGGAAGAAATTGTCGGTCGTAACGGCGGCGATTTCCTCCGGCGTGACATTTTTGATTTCTGCCAGTTTCTCGGCCACGTGGACCACATGAGCCGGTTCGCAACGACGGCCACGATGCGGCACTGGCGCCAGATATGGACAGTCGGTTTCGATCAGCAACCGGTCGAGCGGCACCATCTCGGCGATGGCACGGACGTTATCAGCATTCCTGAACGTGATGATGCCGGAGAACGCGACGTAGCCGTTTAGAGCCAGCGCCCGTTCGGCAAGGTCACGGCCACTCGTGTAACAGTGCATCAGCGGTATGAACGGTTTACGGGTGTGTTCTTCGGTGAGCATCGCGGCCATGCGCTCGTCGGCATCGCGGCTGTGAATGATGAGTGGCAGCTTCAGGGTCTGCGCCGCATTGATATGTGCGCGGAAAACCGGCTCCTGCAGGTCGATGTCTGAATACTCATAATAGAGATCGAGACCGCACTCGCCGATACCAACCGCGTTGGAGTTCTCCGCGATTCCGACCAGCTGCGCTGCAGTCAGATCCTGATAGTCGCTGGCATGATGCGGATGGACGCCGACCGAATGCCAGATATGGTCGTGGGCCGCGGCGATCTCCTGAATGGCTGGTTGTGAGGTCAGTTGATCGGAGATCGCAAGCATGGCTGTGACCCCTGCCTCCTTTGCTCTGTCCAGCACCTCGTCCAGATCATCGGCGTATTTCTCGCCATGCAGATTAACGTGGCTGTCGACCAGCATTACGGGTCTCCATTTAAGATGGCGCGCATCCTGATGCCCATGGTGAGAACAAGCTGGCCGCGATCTGAGTTCAGAGCTTCGCCGCGCTCGATCAGGGTTTTGATTTCCTCCCATATTTGCAAAAGGCGGTGCACCGGCGCGGCTTGAAAGACACGGTGGCTTACGTCGGTTCCGCTGGTGGCTTGAGACCTGACGGCCCTCCCAATCTGTTGCAGGAGGATCATCCGGAAATAGTGCCAGATGTCTTCGGCTGCTTTTGGTGCCAGCTTATCAGCGAGCTGGCTGAGGCCTTTTGCGGCTGCAACAGAGGTAAAAAAACCGTCGACCAGTTGCATCGCCGTAGCGCCTTGGCTGCTGGCGAGCTTCAAGCCATATCCTGGCCGCCCATCAGCCACGTCCGCGAGCTTCTCGATCGCGGTGCTGTCGAGGTTTGTTTCGTCAGAAAGGAATAAGGTTAGGGCAGCATCCGGTACCGGGTGCAGGTGTAAAACTCTGCAGCGCGACCTGATCGTAGGCAGCATCCGGCCAGGCGAATTGACTAGAAGGAGGATCAATGCTCCTTTTGAAGGTTCTTCAAGAACTTTCAGTAAAGCATTGGCAGAATTGCGATTTAAGTCGTCAGCGGTATCGATTATTGCGACACGTCGACCCGAGTCTGTGGTGCGACCAAACGATGAGATCAGTCTTCGGATAGTTTCTACTGATATATCAGTAAGATAACGCTGTTTCTTCTCATCCCATTCGCGCTCTACAACGAATAAATCCGGATGGGCTTTGTTCGCGATCAGATGGGCTGTTTTACTATCGGGATCAACGCTCAAACAGTTTGCCACCCGAAGGTCAGCGCCGCTGAGAACAGCTCTGGCAATTCGGTATGCCAGAGTTGCTTTGCCGATACCGTCAGGTCCGGTGATCATCCAGCCGTTGTTGAGCGCATTCTTAGCCAGAAGATCGCCGACAAAGCGCTCTTGCTCGGTGTGGCCGATTAACGTGTGCCGGCTTTGCGGGGCCAGTATTTCGCCGTCATTGTCTCGATTATCCGTCATCAGGACGGCTTACCCTATTTTCAGATGTTTTTGTAAAGCCGCCAGGACATCTTGAAAGACGTTTTCCACAGGCTGATCGGCGCTGATCAGGGCGCAGCGCGCAGGTTCGGCCTTCGCTATCGCTAGAAAAGCCCGGCGCACCCTTTCGTGGTAATCCGCCCCTTTTTTTTCAAACCGGTCGTCGCCGCCTCTGGCGCTAGCGCGGGCCAGTCCCGTTGGGACAGGCATGTCAAAAATGAGGGTGAGATCGGGTTGTGTCGGGCTGACCACTGCTGCTTCGATCTGCAACAGGATATCTTGGTCAATACCACCTGCGCCACCCTGATAGGCTCTGGTCGAGTCCATAAATCGGTCACACAGGACCGTTTTGCCGTCAGCCAATGCCGGACGGATAAGCTTGTCGAGATTCTCCGCTCGTGAGGCGTTCATTAGCAGGCATTCGGTCAGATCGGTCCATTGATCGGCCGTACCTTTAACCAGCATTTCGCGGATCCGCTCGGCACCAAACGAGCCACCAGGTTCACGGGTGATGATGACGTCATGGCCGAGATTTTTCAAAAAGTCGCTAGTCTTGGCGACCTGGGTTGATTTCCCTGCCCCTTCGACGCCTTCAAAAGTAATGAAAATACCGCTCATACGTTACTGGATATCAGTTGCGCTTGGTGGTGTCAGCAAGGCCTGCAGACCGACGGACAACTTGCCGAAAAATCCCATCCCATTAACATTTTCCATGGTGTAAAGTGGGTATTCCTGCGCCGGCTCACCGGGCAATTCGACGCGCAGAAGGGCCACCTGTTGTTCGGCACGGATCGGTGCTTTCAGCGGACCCTGATAGACGATGTGTGCCTTGGCGCCAGCCAGCGCGCGGCGATGGGTCGTGAACCTGACATCGCTTTTGATCTTCAGAGGAACGGTTCCTTCACGGCCCATGAATACTTCAGCCTCCCCAACCCAATCACCGCTCATGAAAAATGTGCGGCTGTCGAATTCGGAGAAGGCAAGCCCCATCATCCGGTTTGCCTCGCGCGCGCGACTGTTCTGACTTTCAAGCCCGGCAAGCACTACGATCCGTCTCTTGCCATCAAGAAAAGCAGTGCCAACGACACCAAAGCCTGCATCCTCCGTGTGACCGGTTTTCATGCCGTCGGCGCCATCGAATCCAGCCAGCAGCGGGTTGCGGTTGTTCTGCGTTATCTTTGACCAAGTGAATTCCTGAAGGCCGAATAGCGGGTAATAGTCAGAATAAGTCGTGATAATATGACTTGCGAGCATCGCAAGATCGTACATACTCATCAGTTGTTCAGGATCAGGCAGGCCGGTCGGGTTAGCGAATGTCGAATTGGCGAGGCCCCACTCACGTGCTTTGCTGTTCATAATCGTCACGAACTTCGCTTCGCTGCCCAATTCTGTCTCAATGCTCACCTGACCGATGCGCGGTGCTGAAATATTCTCAGCAACGACAATACAGGCATCGTTACCAGAGGCGACGATAATGCCCTTGAGAAGATCTCGCACCTTGATGGTTGAATCGACGAGGACAAACATTTTGGACCCACCGGTGCGCCATGCTTTTTTACTGACATAAAACTCCGTATCGAGCGTTATTTCCCCTCGCTTCAAATAGTCAAAAACGACTGCCAAGGTCATTAGTTTACTCATCGAAGCTGGTGGGATAGGCGCGTAAGCGTTTTTGTCGTAGAGAACGGTGGACGTTTCATAATCCATGATGATGGCGTGTGCAGCTCTGGTTGAGAAAAATTGCTCAGCAGCACTGGCCTGTCCGTTGAGCCAGGAAAAAAAAAGAACTGAAAAAATGACTGACGCAAAACGCGCGGGCATAACGTATCTTACTGATAAAGGCCGGATGGCTTTCCTGTTATAGGAGTCTTCTCAAAACCGGACAATACGTGCATCTGAAAACCCGGCATTTACTGCGATTAATCTCGCCTTTTCGGCCTCGGCGTTGGTTTGATATGGCCCGAGGCGGATTTTATAGAGCCAATCGCCCCCTGCCCGCGGCTCTCGAACGGTACGCACCGGTACGGTCGAATCGAAACGGCCGAGTGACCGATCTGCATTTTCGCGTGACGAGAATGCCGCGACCTGCACCAGCCAGGTTCCTGACGTAATTTCAGTGTTGGTAGATGTCGGTACGCTTACTCTGGTTGGGAAAACGGGTTTGTTTTGTGCGATACCAGCCGTTGGTTTGATACTTGGCGATGTGCTGGCAATACGTGACGGAACGACAGTTTCGACAACCATCCGCTCAGCCTTTACGACAGACGCCCGCGCGTCTTTCATCAGCGCACCATTCATGTCTTCGGCTTTCGCAAGCGGTTGCGAGACGGTTATCTCCGGGCCTGTTGCGATGCGGGTTTTGACGGTGTCGTATTGTGGATTGGCTTGTTGTGATGCCGAGTAAGTTACGCGCGCGAGACGACCTGTGGCATATGCTTCCGGCTCGCCCAGGGCCAGAACGGCATCGTCAAGGCTGGCGGGCGAGATATATTGCACACGCACGTTGGCGAGGCCGGTTTCCCGGTAACCCAATTTCTCGGCTGCCGCCCGTGAGAGGTCAATCACGCGTCCATGTGCAAATGGGCCGCGGTCGTTAAGTCGAAGATCTATCGTGCGCCCGTTTTCGAGGTTGGTGACCCGTACAATTGACGGCAAAGGCAAAGTCGGATGCGCCGCTGTCAGCCGGTTCATGTCGAAGATTTCGCCGTTAGATGTTTTGCGGCCGTGAAATTTCGGACCGTACCAGGAAGCGATCCCCTGTTTACTGTAATCGGGCTCTTCCTTTGGATAATACCAAATGCCTGCCACCTTATAGGGATTGCCGACTTTCCGATGCGGGCTGGCGGCCCCGTAGGGGTTGCTGCCGGTGCCGGGGGTCTGGGCTTTACCGCTTATGGATCCAGGTGCGGGTGGCAATTTGTCGTTCGATGCACACGCTGCCAAAGCCGCGATCGCGACACCTATTGAAACGTAACGAAATACCGATTGGGCAATAGTCATGGAAGACCCTTTATGCAGGTGAGAGACTAGTTACACATTCGTTCAAGTCTCTTACCAGAGTATTAACCATGATTACGAAGAGTGGTATTCTTCCAGAGCTAAATCGCAAGTCTGTGCTTGTGTTTGAGCGCGACGAACGCTAGGTAGCCGCTCTGATGGGCAGGTGGCTGAGTGGTTTAAAGCGGCGGTCTTGAAAACCGTTGAGCGTTTGCGCGTTCCGGGGGTTCGAATCCCTCCCTGCCCGCCAGTTTCAACCTGAGTCAACTGAAGACTTCTGGAATCAACTCGAAGGCGCAAATGCGACGTATTTATTTGAATGGATTATGTTGCAACGCAACATGACCTGTGTATGAGGGTGCGCTGGGCCACTTCCGGTTCCGATTAATTATCCCACAGGTCCATTGTGAAGCCCACTTTAAAAGCGTTCGCGGAACGTCTCCCCATTGCCGAGATTACCGGTGCAGACGAATTGTCGGAGTTTACGCCTGGTCGCCTCAAAACCGAAATACTGGCGGGCCTTACGGTCTCATTAGCGTTGGTGCCGGAAGCGGTGGCATTTGCATTCGTCGCAGGTGTTCATCCTTTGGTTGCCTTATATGCGGCATTTATCGTTGGATTGATCACTGCATTGATCGGCGGACGCCCGGGAATGGTCTCAGGCGCGACGGGTGCGCTGGCAGTCGTTATGGTCGCGCTGGTTGCCAATCACGGCGTTGAATATCTGTTTGCGACCGTTGTACTGATGGGATCGTTGCAGCTTGGCGCTGGCGTGTTCCGTTTTGGCAAGTTTATCCGCCTGGTCCCGCACCCGGTGATGCTCGGCTTCGTCAACGGTCTGGCGATTGTCATTTTTCTGGCCCAGCTCAGTCAGTTTCAAACGCCCGGCAGCGCCGACGCAAGCGGCCACGGCATGGCCAACGGCGAATGGATGAGCGGCCTGCCTCTTTTGCTGATGATCGGCCTGACCTCTCTGACAATGGCTATCATCTGGGGATTTCCGAAACTGACCAAAGCAGTTCCTGCTCCGCTTGCCGGGATCGGAATCGTAGCATTTATTGTCATTGCTTTTGGGCTTGATGTGCCCCGGGTTGGGGACCTCGCCAGTATTGAGGGCGGTCTGCCATCGTTTCATCTGCCCGCGGTACCGATAAATTTCGAGACACTCCGAATCATCTTTCCATACGCATTCATACTTGCAGCGATCGGTCTGATTGAAAGTTTGCTCACTTTAAATCTGGTCGGTGAGATGACCGGCAAACGTGGCGGAGCTTCACGGGAGTGCTTCGCTCAAGGCGCAGCAAATGTCGCAACTGGTTTTTTTTGGTGGCATGGGCGGCTGCGCGATGATTGGCCAGTCAATGATTAATGTGAAATCAGGTGGCCGCACCCGCCTGTCGGCGCTTGTCGCATCCCTATTGCTCCTGACATTCATTGTTTTCGCGTCTGATCTGATCGAGCAAATCCCTTTGGCTGCACTGGTTGGCGTTATGTTCATGGTGGTTGTCGGCACCTTTGCCTGGCGCAGTGTGATGATCATGCGCAAAATTCCGGGCACCGACGCGTTTGTGATTGTGCTAGTGACCGCAGTTACGGTGCAATATGATCTCGCGACGGCTGTCGTCGTTGGCGTGATTGTGTCGGCTCTGTCATACGCATGGAATAACGCCAAACGCATACGGATCAATGCGCGTGACAGCATAACAGTACCGGGTGCGAAAACCTATGAACTTGAAGGCCCGCTGTTTTTTGGATCGACAGACGGATTTGCGGAATTATTTCACCCTGAAGATGATCCGGAAATTGTCATTGTTGATTTTATGCGCTCACGCGTGGTGGATCAGTCCGCGCTGCAGGCGATCGAAGATCTCGGCGCAAAATATGCAGCTCTCGGTAAGACCCTCCGCTTGCGCCACCTGTCCCCGGATTGTCACCGTTTGCTGAACCGCGCCGGACAACTGATGGTAGATTCGGATGATGACCCGGACTATCAAATCGCCGCGGATTATTCCGTGCGCACCGGCATTTTTGGAACCGGTCACTGATTTCCTCCACCGTGATTTCATTTTTTTTGTCCCCAGCCGGAGGCTTAACCCGCTGAGGCGCATCCCGTGCATCTAACATTTGTGGCATGCTTACTGTGGGTTGTTGTTATATAGTAACAACAAGTAATGATTGAGTTCAGTAAGGAATCATTTACCGTTCAGGTTGTGGGATGAACGAGGAGTAAGTAAAGATGACCATTACCAAAAGTGTTTACGAGTCTCTTGTTTCAGAAACAGGTGAAGAGGCTCTGGTTCTAGCTATTCTGCATTCCATGCGTGAAGAATCGATGGTTGAGCTGCTCAGAAGCTGCGTCGAGATGAATCCGCAACATCATGAAGGTCTCACTGCGCTCATTAAAGGGTTACAGGCAGGAGATGCCAGCCCGGAACACGATGAGATCGATTGGACCGATGCTGTCCCAAAAGCCGTCGCTTCTTAAGCGGCGATATCAGTTTGGATGCCAGGCTTACAAAAGCCTCCCGCCGAGGGAGGCTTTTATTGGCCTTACGCGCGGCTTCGGCAAGAGTTGCCTAGAACCGGTAAGAGTTGCCGAGGCGCTGAATGAACAAAGGCGTATTACTCGGAGTCATGTTGATCACCCAAACTGAGTTCCTTCCCTGCCGGGCCTCGAACTCTTCAAGAGTAATCTTGTATCCAGCCGCTTCTACCCGCGTGAACAGCGTTGTTGTGGCCTCATCACCAGGAACACTAGCGCGAATTACCAAGACGTTGCCGCGTAAATTGGCATCAGCGCCGCCGTTTCTGAATAGGTTGTAGGATTTACGAGTGGAATCATTATAGAGGCGGCCCCGCATGGTTCCCCGGCGGACCATTTCACTGACATCTTGTTCGAGGACATCCGGAAAGTTGATTTCAATGGTGATATTGTAGCCACCAACGTTGCCAGCGTCTGGCTGTAGTGCAGTTTTTTGCATACTGGGATCGATATTCGGTTGATAAACAGCTTTTTGAATGCCTGTCCGAACGCTCTCACCTCCAGCTTGCCCCATAAAGGCGGCAACCTGCGCCTGAGCCTGCAGTTGGGCTTCCTGCGGTACGGGAAGTTCATCAATCGGTGCGTTAAGAGCAGCGCCAAGATCAGATGGAACAATGGTCATAAGAACGGCGAGGACGCCAAATCCTTGCAAGAAAGCTTCTCGCATACTCACCGGCTGCAGGAAAAAAATCGAAGAGGCGCCCACCGCCATGAGCAATGCAACTACGACATAGAGCGGAATTTGCCCTAGGCCTACCAATTCTGAAGCTGCTACAGCCCAGTGGCTGACTTGATAAAGCGCTGACGCATCGCCGCGTTGATTTAGGTCGGTGAGCGTCGCCGCAACAATCCCGAAAGCGCCTGCCATTGCAAAACCAAAATAATCCGTTGTTCTATACTCGCCCGGCAGTTTGTTTCCGCGCTTGTCACCATAAGCCATGGTATTCTCCCACTCTGTTACTGACCTTTTCAACCGGTCGCACCCACACCCTAGAGAGTTAGCACAGGAGCTGGTGCAGAACAAATACTGACTGGGCCACGGGAGGTCAAAAATCGGTTATTTCTGTAACAGGCCATCGCTGGTGAAGTCTGGACGCGCACCGTCAAAATCGACATTGAACATATGCTCAAGGCTGGTCTTGGGCAGCCCTGCTTTGACATCATCGTAAGGGGTCAGATTAACCGCCTTAATGATGATGCGCTGAATTTTCGCCGCGCCGTCTTTCGGTACAACATCAATATCGAGAACATTTATACAGCCCAAATCCTGTTCAAATGTCCCGATACCGGCAAGTCCAGCATTTGAGGCGTAGCCGAGCAACAGCCTGTTGACCCCTTCATGAGCTACCAGAAGGGCAGTTTTCCAGGATTTCTGCAGAATCAGGGTCTCAAATCCCTTGACAATACGGGCGTAGGCTGACGCGAACTCTTCGCCACCTGGCAAAAATGCGGCACCGGGTTCTGTCGCCTGTTCAAAGGAAAATGCAAGCCGTGCCGCAAGTTCTGTGCGGCTTTCTGTAACATAAACACCGCCACGAAGCTCTTCCATTCCATCCGCGATGCTCATTGGGACCTTTTCCGCAAGTGAGGCTTCGTTTTCAGCAGCTACAAACTTTGCGGTCTGAATCGTTCGAGGGAGGCCAGAATGATAAATCCTGTCCAAAGAGATCGAAGAAAGCGCCCTTCCAGCTGCTTTTGCTTGCGCTTGGCCATCGTCTGTGAGGTCAACAAGGCGGAAATCTGTCGTACCCGGCGCAAAGTAGTCCACATGTCCGTGGCGCATCAAATACAAGCGTCGGCGACCATACATCTTCGTCATGGCAGCATCCTATGATTGGTTTCAGATACCCGCACAACCGTTGATTTCGGGCAACACAGGATATCTTAGAGAAAATTTAGGGCAGAAGGCTCGAAAGGCATCGGTTTTGCTCTTCAGGTGTAGCGCATTTCAGGTATTATAGAGATTGAGGTGCTTTTTGCTGGCACATAGTACTCTTGGGGAATTCAGGCACATCTGATGATCAAATCTCCGTTTAGCCTTTCTATGCTTTTTGCCGCGGCGGCCGTCGGTTATGTGGCGGCGTTCTGGTTTTTGGTGACTGTCGATGCGGATTCTGCCGAAAGCCGGTTCAACATCCTGATAGCCGATAACGCGCCCGGTCGAGCGATCGGTCATGGAGAGCAGGTACTCGCGCTGCGTTCCAAAGAAGGCGTTGATCCTGAAGACCTTGTTACTCTGAAGAAAGATCTGGCCAATGCGCACCGCCTGAAAGGCAAGCCGGACAGAGCTGTTGTGCTTTACCGTGAAGTTCTTGCGTCCAAGCAGGTTGTGCGCATGGATCTCGACGAACGGCGGACGATCAAGCAACATGTGGCGCAAATGGAGCTGTTGCTCACTAACGTCACCGCCGCTGCTGGCATTTATGCCGAATTCCTTGATATCGCTGGTGATGAAGCGGCCCGGCAAACACCACGCTTCCCGGGCTCAACCGAGGCTGCCTATGTCGATCTTGTCAAAGACGCGATGGACGACTTCGCGGAGGCCTTACCGCCAGCTCACGCAGAAGAGATTACTACCGGTGCTGGAGCCGTGCAGCTCACCGATGCGCACAGCATGGCGGCGCTTGGTGGATATTACTCGGCGCAGGAAAACGGCGAATATGCTGCAGCCGGATTGTTGTCTGCAGCATATCGCACTCGGCTAACCGTTTTGGGCCCGGCCCATAGGGACACGCTGCATACTGCGCTGATGCTCGGCCCCATCTACCAGGCGATCAGCCGCGACAAGGACGCAGAAGCTCTGTATTTGTCTGCGTTTCATGCACAAGAACGCGCCAAGGGATCGAACAATCCGGATCTTAGTCTTTATATCCGGCTGCTGGCAGACGTCTACAAAAGCCAGGGCCGTGTAACCGAGGCAGAAGCTCTCAACACCCACATTCAGCGCCTATTTCGTGACGCGTTTGGTGCAAGGCGTTATGTTTCAAACAAAACGCGGGATCGCCGCATGGACGTCAACCGGCCGGTCTCCTCGGTTTTTCCGCTCGATGACACTTATAAGCCGGGTGACCTTGTGCAGGCGATCGAATATGAAATTCTTCTCAGCAAAAATGCCGACTTAGAAGAAATGTCCGTTCGTCTTGCCCGTGAACTTGACGCCGAAAATGAAGCCACCCTACCCGATGAACTTGGCACGCTTTTGAGAGTCTGCCAGCAATACAGTGACGAGAGATTGTCACTTCGCTCCGGCTACAGATCATTTAATACGCAACGTGTTCTATACCAAAACATCGGTCAAAAAGGCACCGTGACAAAACCCGGTACATCCGAACACCAACTCGGTCTTGCCGTGGATGTTGATGTTGATCGGCGATTGATGCGGCAAACTGACAGGGCCTATCAATGCTTCGAAGAGAATGCTTGGCGTTACGGATTTTTGTTGTCGTATCCACAGGGAAATAAGTACCTCCCTGGACCGGACACGTATGAGCCGTGGCACTGGCGCTATGTGGGCCGACGCACCGCCCTGCTTTATCGCGAAGCCGGACCTATTAACAAACCGCAGGAGTTTCTTGCAGCCCTACCATGCTATGAAGAACGGGCAATGGCAGGCATCTGGTCGATCGCAGACGAAAAGGATGTCTGTCTCGAAGGTGTTAACGTTAACTTTTCCGTTAACGAATCAATTTCCCCTGAAAATACCGTAATTTCTGGTATTTACGACGATAAAGCTGTTGTTCGGACCGATTAATTGAGGCACCATACATTCCAACTGGAAGGTATGAAGGCCAGACGGTCATTGGGCTATGGGGAAACTAAACAAAAGTTTCAGGGCATATATACTTTATGTAAGCCTCACCGATGACGGATCGCGTCGGTCGTGTATTCCGTTGTTGACTGACCATTATTATCACATTGCTGATGATAGAAATGGATCATGCGTTGGTCTGCGTAAAGATATTGTCATCATAGATGCACGCTCAGTAAAAACTGTAACAGAAAATCATTTTGCCCGGATCGATGGCTTGAAGCATCAGCATCCGGAAGCTTCGCTGATGGTCGTGACGGATATCGCAGCGCCATATGGCCTCAGGCAAAGCCTGAAACAGTACGGAATTGTTTGCGCCATTGGTCAGGAGCCTGAGCTTTTGTTACCGCGGCTTGAGCGCCTTCTGGAGAATTTGGCACTTGCAGATGAATGCGGTGAGCGACTTAAGACTCTCTCCAGTCTGAATAAATCTTTCGAAGCCCAAACCAGTTTGCGCCCATCATCTGCTGACATGCGGGTTCTGGTCGCGGGAACACCATCGCCGCTTTCTCTGCGCACATTTTCATCACTCAAAAAGGCGGGATTCAAGGTAACAGCCGCGATTTCGGTGCCGCAGACTATTCGCTATCTCGAAAATGGATCATTTGACAGCCTCGTTATGTTGCCGGGCAACAAAGCGGCTGTTTACTCTTCCCTGATCAAGCTGCTGCGTCGAAATGACAAGACAAGGACATTGCCGGTTTTGGTTTTGTCGGAAGAATTGACTGAAACATCTGATGAAGCGGGGTATCGTTATCTGACGCAAGGCGCAGATCTTGTTCTCGCCGGGCGGGACGAAGAAGAAGCGATCATGTCCGAAGTGAAGGCGTTTGCAAAACGCAACCGTCTGACCAAGAGCATGCGACAGTTTCTGCGCAAATCTGTGATGCCGGATCGTTCAACGAAATCGCTTGCGTGCGATTTGCCTTTCTTTGAGACTCATCTTGCAAGACAATGCTCTAGCAGCAAAATGTCCGGGCGGCATTTGTGCCTTTCGGTTTTTCAGTTGAAGACAGTGCGTGACCATCCTCCCTCGCCGACGGTTTGCCGACAGGCGGTGTCTTATGCAGAGATGATGATACAGGACACGGATCTTATGACCGTGGTGCGCAACGATCTCATCCTTATTTCGCAACCTGGCAAGGCGATCATTGATGCTAACAAAACTCGAAAGCGTATTGTCAGTCTGCTTCAGGAATTAAAGTTCAAAACTGCGCTAGCGACGGATGCGTATGAGGATCTGTCTATTGCATCGAGCACAGTGCTCTACGGGCTCGAGGAAAAACCGGAAGAGATGATCACGCGAGCATTGAAAACACTGACCGAGCTTCCGCGACCGGTGACAAAAAAGCCGCGACCGCTTCTGACGCTCGTTCAATAGGCCGAAGCGTCACGCAGCGCCGGTCTCATCGGCAATCTCAATCAATAGGGTCAAAACCCGCCTGCAGCCCTTGAGCCGCGCTTTTTCATCGGGCCATGCCTGTTTGAATACCAGCGTCTGATCCGGACGCAGTTTTACGTCGTAGGGTGAAGCTGCGATGTAGCCGATGAGACCCATGGGATTAGCGAATTCATTGTTGCGGAAACTGACGAGTGCACCTTTCGGCCCGGCGTCAATTTTCGCAACACCGGCCCGGCGACACATGCCCTTAATGGCGACGATGTCCAGCAGGTGTTCCACTTCAGAAGGCATCGGGCCGAACCTGTCAATCAGCTCAGCACCGAATCCGTCAATCTCTTCTTGTTCCGTCAAACCCGACAGGCGGCGGTAAAGCGACATGCGGACGTCGAGGTCCTCGACATATGACTCAGGAATGAGGACCGCTGTACCGATGTTGATTTGTGGTGACCAGGTTTCTTCTGCATCGGCGCCGCCCTCCCGCAAAGACGCCACTGCTTCTTCCAGCATGTGCTGGTAAAGCTCAACACCGACTTCTCTTATGTTGCCAGATTGCTCCTCCCCCAGAAGATTCCCGGCACCGCGGATGTCGAGGTCGTGGGATGCGAGGGTGAACCCGGCGCCTAGTGTATCGAGGGACTGTAAAACTTTTAGGCGGCGCTCAGCACCGGATGTCAGCTTCTTGCGCGGCGATGTTGTGAGATAGGCGTATGCGCGCGCTTTGGCGCGGCCCACCCGCCCCCGGATCTGATAGAGCTGGGCGAGGCCGAACATATCAGCGCGGTGCACAATCAGTGTATTGGCACTCGGAACATCAATTCCGGATTCAACAATTGTCGTTGCAACGAGCACATCAAACTTGCCGTCATAAAACGCGTTCATGATGTCCTCGAGCTCGGTGGCCGGCATTCGCCCGTGTGCAATTTTGAAATTGATTTCCGGCACCTGTTCGGTCAGGAATTCGGCGATAAAAGTAAGGTCTGAAATGCGCGGCGCCACAAAGAAACTTTGACCGCCCCGATAGTGCTCTCTCAGCAATGTTTCTCGTGCGACGACGCCGTCGAATGGGCCGATGCTGGTGCGCACGGCCAGCCGGTCAATTGGCGGCGTCGCGATCAGGGACAAATCGCGAATGCCGCTCATCGAAAGCTGCAAGGTACGCGGTATCGGTGTTGCCGTCAGAGTCAGCACATGAGTGTCTGCTCGGAATTCTTTCAGGCGTTCTTTATGCTTTACGCCGAAGTGTTGTTCTTCATCGACAATAATCAGACCAGCATCCTGAAACTTGACAGTTTTTGCAAGGAGCGCATGGGTGCCGACGACAATGTCAACACGGCCCTCTGCTAACCCTTTGCGGGTCTCGCTCGCTTCTTTCGCCGATACCATGCGGGAGAGTTGTCTCACTTCCAGCGGGAAACCGGCAAAGCGTTCGGCGAAATTGCGGTAGTGCTGGCGCACAAGCAATGTCGTTGGTGCGATGATGATGACTTGCCGCCCGGCCATCGCCGCCACGAAAGCGGCGCGCAGTGCCACCTCGGTCTTGCCGAAACCAACGTCACCGCAGACGAGCCTGTCCATTGGCCGGCCCTTTGCAAGATCGTCCAGAACGTCCTCGATGCAATTTTGCTGATCTTCAGTTTCTGCATATGGGAAGCGCGCACAGAATTCGTCATACGCACCGGCAGGCGGTGCCATTACTTCCGCACGCCTCATCTCTCGCTTGGCGGCAATTTTGATTAATTCTGCTGCCATCATGCGAATGCGATCGCGCATCTTCGCTTTCCGGCTTTGCCAGCTGAGACCACCAAGACGGTCAAGCTGGGCGTTCGGATCGTCAGACCCGAAACGTGACAGGAGTTCGATGTTTTCGACCGGAAGATATAATTTGTCACCGCCGGCATAGGTCAAATGCAGACAATCATGAGGTGCACCGCTTACATCAATCGTGTGCAGACCTTCATAGCGTGCAACACCATGTTCAACATGGACAACGAGATCTCCAAGCGACAAGGTCGCGGCCTCCGTCAGGAAATTGTCGGCGCGTCTCTTGCGCCGCCGGATCAGCCGATCACCAAGTATATCCTGTTCCGCTATGATCGCGAGTGCGTCAGTTTCAAACCCATTCTCAACACCAAGCGTCATCAACGCTGTGGTAGAAATGTCGAGAGATGCAACTTCAGACCATTTCACGACGGTTGCTGTCGTCTCAATACCGTGATCCGTCATCACGGTGCCCATACGATCGGTAGATCCGTCACTCCAGCCAGCAACGATGACATTCTTGCCAGCATTCTGCAGATCATCGATGTGCTGCCTCACAGCGTCAAACACATTGATATTTCCGGCGCTTCGCTCGGCCGCGAAACTGCGGCCCTGCTTTGCTCCAAAATCGAATGCACGTTGATTGTCTGGTGGCGCGAAGGGCGTCAGCTGCCGCAAAGGCAGGGAATTGAGTTCTGCTTCAAGCGTTTTTCCTGACAGGTAGAGGCTCTGGGGTTTGACCGGGCAATAGGCGGGGTTTCTAAACTCCGTCACTCTGCCTGACTGGTTTTCTGTAATAGTTCTAGCCTCATAATAATCCGTGATCTGTGTGAATCGTTCCTCTGCCGCTTCCAGACCAAGGTGATCGAGAAAGATCAGCGCGTTTTGAACATAATCGAAAAAAGTTCCGGTCTCTTCGTAGTAAAATGGCAACCAATGTTCGAGCCCTGCATGTTTCCGGCCCGCTGAAATGGCTTCGTAGAGCGGGTTATCGCTGACGATCCCGAATTCGGCCCGGAACTTTTTCCGGAACCGGCTGATCGTTTCTTCCGTGATCAAAACTTCTGATGCGGCGGTCAGATCTATTTCCAGGCGCTTGGCTGTTGTTCGTTGAGTCGCTGCGTCAAAGGCGCGGATACTCTCTAGTGTATCGCCAAAAAAATCGAGCCTAAGAGGTTCATTAGCGCCGGGCGGGTAGATATCGAGAAGCCCACCCCGAACGGCAAATTCACCAGGCTCTCTGACAGTGCTGGCGCGCGCGTATCCGTTGGCCAGCAAAAAGGCCACAAGTTTACTTAATTCGACATTCTGTCCCGGCCGGGCGACAAACGTCGCGTTTCGCACAAGCTCTCCCGGCGGTGTGCGCAAGGTGACGGCATTGATTGATGTGATGATAACAAGCGGCGTTCTCGGCTCCCGTTTCGTCAGTACCGACAGAACCGCCATCCGTTGTGCCGATACATCACTTGATGGGGAAACGCGGTCATAAGGCAGGCAATCCCAGGCAGGAAAAGTCAGTACAGGAATATCAGAGGCGAAAACGGAAACCGCTGCTGCTGTCGCTGCAGCGCGGGCACCATCCCGTGCGATGTGAACGACAAGACCACCGCGCGCCTTAGCCACTTCAATAATGGCGAGTGCATCCGCGCCTTCCGGCGTGCCGTAGATGGTCAGGCTCCCGTCATCATGCCATGCGACGTCTCTGGAAATCTGCTGTGTAAGCGATATTGTTGTCATCATATCCAAGCCAAAAAACGCGGTTGCCTGTTTGGGCACCGCGCGATGTGGAAGAGGTAGCGCGGCAGGTGTTTCGCTTCAAGGTGAAACGGGTCAGTTCAGCGAGAAAACGATTGGGCTGAGTTAGGGGTGTCTACTGTTCACGCCTGACCAGCGAAGAACGACAAGGCCAAGACCGGCGAGGAAGAACAACACCGCGAGAGAGGCGGTCATTTTCAACCACCAGGAATTGAAATTCTCGCGCGTTGACCAGTCCATGATATGTAGACCCCACATGAAATCAAATGTGCGCCAAAGCAACGTGCGTACGGCACGGACTTCTCCAGTTGAGGCATCGACATAAAAACTGGCGCGTTCGGTGGGTCCGAAGTCTACGCGCCAAACCGGACCCGCTCTGCCATACTCCTGAGGTGGGTCGGTAAGCAGTGCTACGGTCGTGATCTCTCCTCCGCCAATATATGACGCGGCGGCGAGGTCTCTTGCCCAGTTGTCAGCGAGTGGCGAAATGACAAAACCGCTTTTGGCATGCACAAGCCAGGTGCTTTCCTCCTGGGTTAACTGCCAGATCGGCTCTTTATTCAGCACAATCGCAGTCGCCCGTTCGATTGGCTCATCAACTTTCGCGATGGCACCCGCCAGATCGACTTCATAATCGGACCAAACCAGCGAAGAGGGCTCATGTTCGGCTTGAAGGTGTTCGCCTCGGACAGTTTCAATAGGAAACCAGGTCATAAATAACCCGGAGATTAGCCACAAGCCGACTTGCAACCCGATGACTGTACCAAGCCACAGATGCACTTTACGCAAACGCCGATTTAGCAGTGCTTTGTTCACCTGGTCCCCCTATCGATTCACCGGTGGCAGCAGCTTTTCCTGCAGGAACGAAATGACACTATCGCGCGCCCGCATGGTTAGTGAACCCTCTTCGTCAACCAGATCTTTGGTGAGAACTGCATGCGGGTAGGGATTGCCATCGGGATTCTGGGCTGAATCTTCAAGCTCGATGCGGCGGAGGCGTTCTGTGCCGACAAGTTCCTGGAGTGCGTCAAAGCGGGCCGCGGTGCAAGTCGGGTCGCCTTCGAAACGCAACGCCATCACATCGATGTCGGTTCGGTCGCGAAGGGCATCCCGCTCCTGTTCCGACATATGCAGCGCCTTTTTGCTTTTTGCGACCCAGTAGTTCGCAGGCATTGCCGGTTGCGAGGCGACCGGGGCAATCACCGTTTGTTCAAGGACCAACGACAGCGCGAAATTGCCAGTCATGCACATGCCAATGGTGCCGACGCCCGGCCCGCCGCATTCCTGATGGATCCTGGCCGCCAATGCCCGCAACCAGACTGTCACCGGACTGGACGCATTACGCGCAAAAAGCCGTATCTCGCGCGACATACAGGCTCTTATTGTATTGCCCATCAAAGAGGGTTTGGTTGGCCCCTTCATAGCATCGGCATATAAGTCTGGCGCATAAACAGTAAATCCAGCTTTGTTTAGCCAGCCAGCGAACCGCCAGAACTCAGCGGTCATGCCGGGCAGTTCATGCATGAGTAGAACGCCGGGCCCGTTGCCTTGACGATAAACCGGGTGCTCTATCTCTTCATGTTCAAACATGAAGCCTTCCTGAAATGGCAGGTATTGCGCACTCATATCCGATTCATCTGGATCCCCCCGCGTCGACACAGCCGCTTAACGGCATCGCTGCGCCCGCCATTCCTTTTCACGCATCACGGCGCGAGACACTTATTTCCCACGATTGCACTGCTTCGGCGTGCTGAAACGCCTGAAGCATCTCGAGGACTGGGCCCTCAAAGGCCGCCGGCACCGGTGTTTGTTTCAAAATCCACTCGTACAGGTCGCGATCAGGCACCTCCAAAAGCCGCTCAAGCTCGGCGAGATGTTCGCCGCTCATCTCTGGCAATTTTGCTGCGGCAAAGCTGCCCAACACGATGTCGGCTTCCTTGAAGCCTCGATGGGTGGCCCGATAAAGCAGTTTTTTGCGGTAAGGATCTTTCATAAGCCTCCGGCTCTTGCGTCTTGGTTTAAAAGTTCTTGCCGAGTTCGTCACCCGCTGTTTTGCCAATCCGCAAATAATCGTTAATTAAACATATGCGGCCTCAGATCCTCAACCAGCTGTTTTCCGATATCACGGTATTGCCCGGGGTCGGCCCAAAGGTAGCAACGTTGATCAGCAAAGTTGCTGGTCCGCGTGTGGTAGATCTGCTACTGACATTGCCGACTGGTCTCATAGACAGGTCGGCTCGGCCGCTGATCACTGAGGCTGTGGAAGGCCAGTTAGTCACGTTAACCGTGACCGTTGAACAGCATCGGCCACCGCCCAGAGGCCTCGCGCGCCTCCCCTACAAGGTCTTATGTTTTGATGACAGCGGTTTGATTACACTCGCTTTTTTTCATGCGCGATCAGATTATCTTCGAACCCAATTGCCGGTAGGCTCGACGAGGCTGATCAGCGGTAAGGTTGAGCGATATTCGGGTGGCCTGCAGATGGTGCACCCTGATCACATTGTTGATCCGGCGAAAGCAGATGAGTTGCCGTTGTTCGAGCCGATCTACCCACTTACGACCTCTTTGGCAGGCAGAACGATGCGCAAAGCTGCAGCGGCAGTACTCGACTTCATACCGGAGGTGCCTGAGTGGCTGGACCCTGATCTCGTTGCTCGGGAAAAGTGGCCAACACTGCGCGAGGCTTTAAGGTCGGCCCATGCCCCGGAGAGCCGTCTTGACTTGTCTGATGAAAACGTGTCGCGGCAGAGGCTTGCTTATGACGAGCTGCTGGCCAACCAGCTTGCGCTTTCCCTTATTCGACAGCAAAGGCGGAAATTAATTGGTAGATCTATTATCGGAAACAATGAACTACGGGAAAAAATTAAATCACGATTACCGTTTGAATTGACTTTGGACCAGGCGAAAACATTGGATGAAATTTATTATGATATGGCTGAAAGTCACCGTATGGTTCGACTGGTTCAGGGGGATGTGGGGTCGGGGAAGACTGTCGTTGCCCTTTTGGCCATTTTAAACGCGGTTGAAGCGGGATTGCAGGCGGCTTTGATGGCGCCGACCGAGATCCTCGCCCGCCAGCACTATGATTTCATCCAACCTCTTTTGGCAGGCACCAATGTCAGTGTTGAGCTTTTAACTGGACGCTCAGGAAGCAGCGAAAGAAGTGCAAAGATATCTGGTTTATCAAAAGGTTATATCAATATACTCATCGGCACCCATGCAATTTTTTCGAACGATGTCAGATTCCATGATTTGGGCCTGGTTGTGGTCGACGAACAGCATCGCTTTGGGGTTTATCAACGCATGGCGATACAGGACAAAGGCCGGCAGGCTGATGTTCTGGTAATGACGGCAACGCCGATACCCCGCAGTCTAGCGCTGACAACTTACGGGGATATGGAGATCAGCCAGATCCGTAATAAGCCGCCCGGGCGAAGACCAGTTGACACCCGGGCCCTCCCACTAGAGCGGATCAGTGATGTCGTAAGTGCGGTCGGTCGAGCGATCGTTGAAGGTGACCAGGTTTATTGGGTGTGCCCGATGGTCGAAGAGTCCGATGAGATCGACCTCACCTCTGTTGAAACCAGATTTGCAGAACTGGCAGGTATGTTTGGCGACAAGGTTGGCCTCGTCCACGGTAAAATGAAGAGCGCTGAAAAAGAAGCAGTCGTCAACGCGTTCTATCGGGGACACATCAATATTTTGGTCGCCACTACTGTAATCGAGGTGGGTGTCAACGCGCCGGCTGCGACGATTATGGTGATCGAGCACGCTGAACGGTTTGGTCTCGCCCAACTCCATCAATTACGTGGCCGTGTCGGCAGGGGTACAAAAAAGTCCACTTGCTTGTTGTTGTACAAGGCAAATAAAAACAGTCAGTTGGGGGAGACAGCAACAGCCAGGATTAAGATATTGCGCGATACCGACGATGGGTTCCTGATTTCTGAAGAAGATTTACGCCTGCGTGGGCCTGGTGACCTTCTGGGCGCTGCGCAATCAGGATTTCCTGAGTTTCGCATTGCCGACGCGACCCGTGACAAAACGCTGCTTGAACGAGCCCGTGATGACAGCAAGCTGATCATCCAAAATGACCCTCAGCTAGCTGGCCCGCGTGGAAGAGCGTTGCGGATTCTATTGTATCTTTTTGGTCGCGATGACGCTGTCAGATTGTTGCGTTCGGGATAACTCTAAACAAAGTTGTTATGAGATTAATAACACGATCATGCTTTCAATTCTGCGACAGTCGATGTGCCGGCTCTGTTGATTTGAGCACAGATCGAGTTTAATCAACCTTTTCGGTCTTGCGATTATTTTTTGAAAAGAAACTCGATCCGTTTTTGGTCTCTCTAGAGTCCGGATTTTCAATCGCGCCAGCGGCGATTTGTTCGAGTTTTTCAACATAACCCGTCGGCTCATATGCAGGTGAAACGAGCCCGGCTGAAAAGATCAACTTGGCTCCTTCTTCAACTGTCATATCGAGGATTCGCAGGTCACTCGATGGGACAAAAAGCAGGAACCCTGAAGTCGGGTTCGGTGTGGTTGGTACAAATACGCTGACCAGATTATCACTGACATCAGCCAATTTATGGCTGATCTCGCCCTTTGTCGACGTCACAACGAACGCCATCACCCACAGGCCTTCTCTTGGATATTCGACAAGTGCGACTTCTTTAAAGGAACGCTCAGACTGTTGCAGCGCCATTTCGAATACATTTTTAAAGAAGCCATAAAGATTGCGCACGACCGGCATTGAATCAACGAGCCGTTCACCGGTTTTGATCACGGTCCTGCCAATAAAGTTCTTGGCGAGGGCGCCCAGCAACACAAGCAGAATGATTGCCACCACAATTCCAGCCCCGGGCAAATATTCGAGCACATTCGAAGGGATGAATCGGCCCGGAATAACCCGCTTCACAAGACCGTCGAGATCAGCCAGCGGTCCTGTCACCAGAACGTAAACCAACCAAAAGGTGATCCCGAGCGGTGCCGCCACGACTATGCCGGTTAGAAGGTCATTGCGCAGCCGCGAAAAAAAGCTCGGCTTTTGCGGATGAATCAGCTTGCTTGCGGCATCTTTTTGCGGCTCGTCGGGCACTGTCTCTCTCTTTTCGGCATATTTGTTTGCTCAATATAATGCGTTTGTATTCTATTCCCTAGTAGTGACAATTTGGTGACCTATATATGCTCTATTGCGGGCATTCCCGATTGTTATTTGAGAAATTGCTCATAAGCTGCTCGCCAGCAGAAACCAAGAGCACACCATGAACTTGCGTCTGATAATCGGCGGAATTGCTGCCAGTGCAATCACCTTTATCATCGTTGCAGTTTTTCTGTTGCAAGAAAATCTGGCAAAGTTCCTAATTAATCCCAGAATACCATATGAAACCTATGTCCCCCCACAAGCGCCTGAGTACGCTACATCAGAGGCCTGGCTGAGCTGGCCAGCGGCAAACTCCGAGAAACTGGTTGACGTGTTCTACATACCCAGCACAGCCTATCGATCCCCCGAACACTGGAATGCGCCACTAGATGATGCGCCGGCCCTTGCGACACTGAACAAGGTCTTGCTTCCAAATGAGGCAGGTCCGTTTAGCGAGATCGGCGACATTTATGCCCCACATTACCGACAAGCGACATTATTCGCCTTTTTCACACAAAAACATCAAGGGCACGAAGCCCGCAAGACCGCTTATGCTGACGTGCGCAAAGCGTTCATGTATTTCCTGGCCCAGGCAGACGAAACGCGACCACTCGTTCTTGTCGGCTACGGTCAGGGAGGGCTTCACCTTCAAGGGTTGTTGATTGACTATTTTCAGGACAATCCTGGCCTGCGTAAGCGAGTGCTTGGTATCTATATCATTGATCAGAGTACGCCGTTAGATATGTTCAACTATGCGCTTGCGGAAACCCCACCCTGCAAATATCCGACCGATGTGCGCTGTGTCATTTCCTGGAACGCTTATGAGGCGCGTCATGAAGACGAAATTTGGCGAAAACAAAATCGTCTCATGGTCTGGGATGGTGACGGCAATTTGAAATCGATCGAGAAGCGCCCTCTGCTGTGCACAAATCCTCTTGACTGGAAACTAACAGATGACTTCATCTCAAGAGAAAGCCATCTGGGTGCAGCGTCTTCGACGGGTCTGAAATTCGGCGAAAGGCCCGCGTTGATTGAAAAGGCTGTATCAGTCCAATGTGACAGCGGTATCGCCACGATCTCTAAACCGCGTCAGCGCTGGCTGCAGCGGCCTCACGGGTTTGGTAAACAGTGGCAATCCGTGGATTACAATCTTTTTTATGAAGATATCAGGGTAAACCTAGAACAGCGGTTCATCGCCCTGGCAACAGTTCTTGAGCAAGAAGCCAGGCTGGCCCCGCCAATGGTCCAGGCAGTCGATGTTGAAGAGGCGCCGATCAACAAAGTGCCAAAGCAGAGATAAATTTAGTCCGAGAAGAAATGCAGATTCTGTCGGGTTTTGGCGATCCGGTCTATTTCTAGCAATTCGGTCAGGAATGTTTTTAGAAGATGCAGCGGGATCATATTTGGCCCATCGGATGGCGCCTTGTCCGGATTGGGATGGGTTTCGGCAAAAATACCTGCCACCCCGACCGAAACCGCTGCGCGCGCCAACGTCGGTACCATTTCACGCTGACCACCAGTGCTTGCGCCCTGCCCCCCGGGTTGCTGAACCGAGTGCGTGGCGTCAAAAATGATCGGAGCTCCTGTGTCTCGCGCCATTGTTGGTATCCCACGAAAATCGGTAACGAGGGTGTTATAACCAAAGCTGGCGCCGCGCTCGGTAATAAGCACATTTGGATTACCGGCACCGGTCACCTTGGAGATGACATTTTTCATGTCCCAGGGGGCGAGAAATTGGCCTTTCTTGACCTTAATGACCCGGCCGGTTTCGGCGGCGGCAATCAGTAGATCAGTCTGCCGGCAAAGAAATGCTGGAATTTGAAGAACATCAACAACTTCCGCAACCGGTGCGCATTGTGACTTGTCGTGAATATCGGTTACAACCGGGATGCCGAGACTTTCGCGAATCTCTGCAAAAACCGGTAACGCCTTGGCTAAACCGACGCCGCGCGCGCCAGCCATGCTGGTCCTGTTGGCCTTGTCAAAGGATGTTTTGTATATAAATCCAATACGCAGCTCACTCGTGATTTCTTTAATTGCCGACGCGACTTCTAGTGCATGCTCCCTGCTCTCCATTGCGCAGGGACCGGCAAACAGCATCAATGGCAGGTGATTACCGATTTCGACGTTTGAGTCGCCACACTTGACTGTAACGACGCCGTTCTGATTACTCATGCTATCTGTCTTTCAATTCGCGCAACGCACGCTGGACCCTGGTGTCAATTCGTCCTAGATGGCGTGTCACTCAGCTTCGTGCAAGAGGGCTGTTCTTTATCAGAACATTGGCACAGAGACAAAGATGACCGATTATCTAAAAATAGCCAAGGAAGTGTTGGCGATCGAAATCAAGGGCCTTGAGGCCATTTTAACCGAGCTGGATGATGGTACCGGGTCCGAACTTTCTGTCGCCTTTTTGAAAGCTGTGGATCTTATCAAACAATCGAGCGGCCGCGTGATCGTAACCGGCATGGGCAAATCCGGTCATATCGCCAAAAAAATCGCCGCTACCTTTGCCTCGACTGGCGAGCCGGCGAGTTTTGTTCATCCTGGCGAAGCGAGCCACGGTGACCTTGGCATGATTAGCCAGAACGATATTGTTCTTGCCCTCTCAAACTCAGGCGAGACGCCTGAACTACGGGATGTTCTTGGCTATTGCGGCCGTTTCAATATCCCGCTCCTCGCCATTACATCAGGTGCTGGTTCGACACTCGAGCAAGCGGCTGACGCGTCCCTTCTACTGCCTGCGGCACAAGAGGCGTGCGGCGAGACCCGGGCCCCAACAACCTCAACGACAATGGCCCTGGCCCTTGGCGATGCTCTTGCAGTCGCGCTCCTGCGATCCAAAGGTTTTACCGCTTCAGATTTTCAAAACTACCATCCCGGTGGGAAACTTGGTGCGGCGCTACGAAAAGTAAAGGACCTCATGCACAGTGAAACTTCCGTGCCGTTGTGCTCTCTGGACACCCCTATTCCCGACGCCGTTAAGAAAGTAAGTGAAGCGGGCTTTGGGTGCATCGGCGTTTTAGACAAAAATGGTAATCTCGCCGGGATTATTACCGATGGCGATTTGAGACGTCATTACAACGATAACAATCCGGGCCAATGTGCAGCTGAAATAATGACCAAAAACCCAAAAACCGTCACGCCCGATACTCTCGCGGCTGAAGCGCTGTCTATATTGAGCGACCAGCGCATTACTGCCCTATTTGTTCTTCAAAATGAAAAGCCGGTTGGGTTGCTTCATGTTCACGATTGTTTGTCCATTGGGGTTGTTTAGCTCATTCGGTCGGTTTTGCGCTCTGTACCACGCCATTGATCATGAAACATGCGGTGAGAATAGTTTGATCTCAACGGTGATAATATGCCTAAGTGTGTGATAGAATTGAAGAAATGAGAATCACCAGGGAGAGAGTTTGTGAATCTCAATGAGGCAAGAACCATTACTCCTGAAAACCGGGAGGAGTTGTTGAAAGGCACACCGCTCTTTTTCCGGCTGTTGGCGAATGTTGGCCATAGGATGGTATTTGGCTCTGTTGTCTTCATCCTTCCCGACAACCGGATCATCAAATTTGATTCAGGCAATGAACCTGAACAAATGGCCGTTGTCACAGTGAATTACTATGTGATGGCGCGTAGAATTCTGTTTGGCGGCATCATCGGGTTTTATAAGAGCTTTGCCGATAATCACTGGCAGACGCCTGACCTCGCGCAGACGATATATGTTTTCGCCCGAAACGCGGACGAGATTCAAAAAGTCCTGACGGCGCACCCTGTTTTGCGAACCGTCAACAATCTCGCCCACACGATGAACAAGAACACCAAAACAGGATCGCGCAAGAATATTATGGCGCACTACGATCTCGGCAATGCGTTTTATGAAAAGTGGCTTGACCCGACGATGACCTATTCTTCAGCGCTGTTCACATCGCCTGAGCAATCGTTGAGTGAAGCTCAAACTTCAAAATACGCATCACTGGCGAGGCAGATTGAACTCCGACCGGAGGAGTCGGTTTTGGAGATCGGGTCCGGCTGGGGTGGCTTTGCAGAGTTTGCGGCGAAAGAGGTCGGTGCAAATGTTACCGGGCTGACTATATCACCAGCGCAATATGAATACGCCAGAGAACGCATATACAAGCAAGGTCTGAACGAAAAAGTCGAATTCCGGCTTCAGGATTATCGTGATGTTAGTGGTCAGTTTGATAAAGTCGCCTCGATCGAAATGTTCGAAGCAGTCGGCAAAGAATACTGGCCAACCTATTTTGGAAAAATACGAGACAGCCTGAAGAGCAATGGCCGTGCTGGCTTGCAGATTATTACTATCGCCGACCGGTTTTATGACAACTATGTCAAAGGAACGGACTTCATCCAACGCTATGTATTCCCCGGCGGTATGTTGCCAAGCCCGTCGGTTTTCAAGAAACATGTGGAAGACGCAGGCCTTACACTGACTAACACGATTTCATTTGGCCAGGATTATGCCAGAACACTGAACAGCTGGCATAAAAGGTTTCTCGCAGTGTGGAACGATTTGCAGCTAATGGGCTTCGATGATCAATTCAAGAAGCTGTGGGAATTCTACTTGGCCTATTGTGAGGCCGGTTTTCGTGCGGAGACAACGGACGTTAAACAGGTAACCCTCGCCAAGGTTTGACCAAATGCAGGTCTTACTTTTTCTACTTCCGTCATCAGATAAAATCGCATTGGTTCAACTTGATCGTGTGTTCGCTTGATCCATGGCTCGGGCGTGACTAGCTTCATTTGTCAGGAGATGAGAATGACTATTCATCAGTCTGTTATCGATGCGATCGGCGACACGCCTTTCATAAAACTTCGCCGCGCCTCTGACGAAACCGGCTGCACTATTCTGGGTAAAGCTGAATTTCTGAACCCCGGTCAGTCGATTAAGGATCGTGCGGCATCATTCGTGATGCTGAAAAAAGTGGTACGCGGGCGCCGGGTGGTACTATCGTCGAAGGGACCGCGGGAAATACCGGGATAGGTCTATGCGCCGTTGGCAAGGCGCTGGGATATTACATTAAAATTGTCATGCCACGAACGCAAAGCGAGGAAAAACAGGCTGTCCGGTCGCTTGGCGGTGATCTGGTTGAGGTTGACGCAGTACCATATGCTGACCTTAACAACTATATTCGATTTTCCAGGCGTCTCGCCACTCGACTGAAGCAATTTGGGCGAGCCAGTTTGACAATATCGCTAACCAGACCGCGCACTATCAAACAACAGGTCCTGAAGTCTGGACTGCTTTTGACGGCGACATTGACGGGTTCAACGGCGCGATCGGTTCTGGCGGCACCTTGGGCGGGATCAGCTTCGCCATAAAAGAACGTAATCCAGAAGTGGTGATGGGGCTCGCCGATCCGTTTGGCGCAAAGCTCTACAGCTGGTACAATCACGGCAAACTGGAAACCGAGGGCTCATCAATCCCCGGGGGGATTGGCCAGGGACGGGTAACAGTCAATCTGGAAGGAAGCATTTCCGGTATCAGATGAAGAGGTGCTCGATATTCTGTACAAGCTGATAGTTGAGGAGGGTATTTGCCTAGGCGGCTCTTCCGGGATCAATATTGCCGGTGCGATCAAACTGGCAAAACAGATGGGTCCGGGACATACCATCGTTACAGTTCTGTGCGACTATGGTAACAGATACGGATCAACCTTGTACATTCTGGAGTATCTGAAATCCAAAAACCTGCCCCTACCCCCGTGGCACAAAAGGGACCGTCCCAATGCTGAAGACGGTTGATGTCACCATCACCTATCTTGAACAGACGGCGCGGTCGACGTCCCCGCCTCAAGCCCGCCCGCCTGGCAAGACAGCGCTGATGCGCGCCGAGAATCCGCCCCTTCACTATTACCGTTATTTGTTTGACCGGGTCGGCAAACCCTACCATTGGGCCAGCCGCAGATATATGCCGGATGATGATCTGCGCGCGATTGTTCACGATCCGGATGTTTATTTCTACGTGCTCTATTTTAGCGGCGTGCCGTGTGGCATAGGCGAAGTGGATGCGCGCCCGGATGTTCACGATGCGGGCACGGTCGAGATCAAGTTCTTTGGCCTGATGCAGGATTTTATTGGCAGAGGGCTGGGCCGCTGGTTTTTGTACAACGTTATCGACCTCGCCTGGGCACGGGACCCCCGACGGGTTATCCTCGAGACCTGCACCGCAGACCATCCTGCGGCGTTACCGCTCTACCAAAAGATGGGTTTTACCGTGTACAGCCAGGACACCGGTATTATTGAGTGGCGGGGGTAGGATGAGCAACAAAATTTCCAAGACAGACACACAGCTTGCCGCGACCGGCCGGCCAAAACGCCGGCCGGCTCATACAGTCAGTTATCCGCCTGAGCGCGCGTCGACCATCCTTTTTCCAACTTACGAAGACTTTACCTCAGGCGATCGCCCGCTGCTCTACGGCCGTTTTGGCACAACAACACACCGGGCGTTTGAACAGTCTATTGCAGCGCTTGAGGAAGCCACATACGTCCATCTGGCTCCTTCGGGCCTCGCGGCAATTACGTTGACGATAATTGCGCTGTCGGCACCGGGCAGTCATGTCCTGGTCACCGACAATGCCTATGATCCGGTGCGTGGATTCTGCGACAGACTGCTCAACCAATTGGGGATTGATACGGAATACTATAACCCTCGGACTGGTAAGAATATTGAGCAACTGATCCGCCCCGAGACGACCGTCATCTTGGCTGAGAGCCCCGGCTCTCTCACTTTCGAAGTTCAGGATATCCCGGCGATTGCGAAAGTTGCGGCGCAGAAATCGGTCCCTTTGCTGGTGGATAATACTTGGGCTGCGAGCTATTTTTTTAAACCGCTGACCGCGGGGGCCGCTATCAGTATTTTATCTGCGACTAAATATATTGCCGGCCATGCTGACTGTTTGCTTGGTACCATAGCTACAAATGATGCGAGCCTGTCCGTGAAAATCGGCCGTACACTGCGGCAAATCGGATCCAATGTGTCATCTGACGATGTCTTTCTGGCACACCGAGGCTTACGGACGCTCGCCGCAAGACTGCCCGTTCATGAGCGCCACGGGCTGGCACTGGCCAAATGGCTTAGCGAGCGGCCGGAAATTGCGACGGTTCTTCACCCTGCGCTTACCAGCCATCCGGATAATGCTTTGTGGAAGCGGGACTTTACCGGCGCGAGTGGTCTCTTTGGGTTTATTTTGAAACCTTGCGATGAACAGCAGGTTGCTGCTTTTTGCAATTCAATGACGTATTTCGGGATGGGGTATTCGTGGGGCGGCTTTGAAAGCCTTCTGATACCCACACCGCCTCAGAAGTACCGCAGTACAGTGCCCTGGACGCATAATGGCACTCTTATGCGAGTTCACGCAGGCCTTGAGGATGTTGGCGATCTTGTTAATGATCTTGATCTGGCTTTTGCTGCTTTCAACGCGGCCAAAGACACGAAGGGATAAGCCGTGAAGAAATTAATCGCAGTCTTGCTCGTTTTCTGTTTCGGTTTATTGACAGCATGTGTCACGCCGCCAAGTTATTTGCTGGTAGAATCTGATCCTTCTGGCGCTCTTATCAAGTTTCAGGACGGGCGGACATGTACAACGCCGTGCCCGATTACCGTGGATTACCCAGCGACAATTACCATCGCCAAGGCTGGCTATATTGCTCAGGAGCATCCGTTGACAGTAGGCCAAACAGGCTCATTGAGCCTGACGCTGCAACTCGCCGCCCCTACAACTATCATCGAAGAAACGGCGATGCCGGATCTCTAACACCGAAAGGTCAATTTTTGACTTGAAGAAAAAACATAACTCGGCATAAAGGCGTTTCGGATCGGGGCGTAGCGCAGCCTGGTAGCGCATCTGGTTTGGGACCAGAGGGTCGGGAGTTCGAATCTCTCCGCCCCGACCAATAAAATTAAGGAACGAGACTAGCTTTATGGTTGCCAGAATCTATCGTCCATCAAAGAATGCCATGCAGTCTGGCACGGCAAATACCAAAGAATGGACACTGGAATTTGAGCAAGAAGCCGCGCGGCGGATCGACCCCCTTATGGGATGGACAAGCGCCGAAGATATGACATCCAGTCAGGTTCGTCTCAACTTTGATACTAGGGCGGCGGCGGTAAGCTACGCAAAGGACCACAACATCCCGTATCAGGTTGTTGAGAAAGCTAGGCCTGAGCCAGTCGTTAAGTCATACTCGGACAACTTCGCCGTAAACAGACGAAAACCCTGGACCCACTAGAATATTCTGGAATTGGCCACTGTTTATCAGGCACAATTTACGGCATGTAGGTTTTCACGGCCCCGTAGCTCAGCTGGATAGAGCACCTGCCTTCTAAGCAGATGGTCGCAGGTTCGAATCCTGCCGGGGTCACCATGTCAGATTTTTGGGTCATCGATCAGTCAGTTATTTACCGGCGCAAATTCAGTTTACGCCATCGACTTTAACCTGCACCGCGAGAAGCCCTTTCGGACCCTTGCCGAACGACACATATACAACCTGGCCGGTGACGAGACCATTAAGCCCTGATCGGCGCAATGTTTCCATATGGATGAATATATCTTCCGATCCATCACCTCGTGTGACGAAGCCATAGCCTTTTGCTCGATTAAACCACTTTACTTCAACCGGCTCAAAGGCGCCTGCTGCTTCGACAGGTGGCGGAATATTGCTTACGGCGGGGGTGATAGTTGCGGCGGTACTTTCGTCGATTGTCAATACCCGAGTTGCCTGTAGGCCTTTTGGCCGCCGCACCGCTTCGATGACAACAGTGGAGCCTTCCAGAGCGGAAGAATGGCCAACTTCTTTCAGGCAGGAAGAATGGAGTAAAATATCGTCTTCTGCATCGTCAGAAATGATGAAGCCGTAGCCCTTTACGGTATCAAACCATTTGATGATGCCTTTTACCTCGAAAGACCCTTCGGACGTTTCTGTGTCGCTGCCCTCAGTCCCCGGATCTTGGTCCATTACACGGCCCTAGCAATTTAACCATGTCAACAATAAGGTTATTCGAAAACTATGTCATCTGACGGACGGACGTTTTTTTTCCAATTTGGTGTATTATTGCAAAAAAAACGCCCAAAGGTTGCATCCAACTTCGACTGAGAATTATTCTCAGTGCAAATCGTTATGCTGCAACCTGAGATTTAACATCGGTGACAAATTTTTTGACTAAAGAAAGAAACACAACGAAATCTGATTCGATATTTTTGAGCGACACACCGCCAGCGGAGTTGCGATCCATCTGAATGGCAACATCGCCCTGTCGATCTACGAAGGCCCGACCAAATTTGATGTCGTTATTGTAGCGGTTGAGGAAATCATATCCCACCATGTCCGACGAGACGTCATCCAGATAGGTCAAATACGTGACATCGCCATCACTGCCGTCTACGGCGATCATCACCGCGAGCCCGCGATACATCACGGCTACTGTATTTTCACTGACATTGACGACAGTGTAGCCCTTGGCGTCCATTGCGGATTTGATTTCGCTCGGTGTCACCGCATAGGCGCTGCTGGCACCCAAAATGAACGTGATGGACAAAAACACGGCCAGATACTTTTTCATCACACCCCTCACACAGTTCTTTTCTGCTGGCGATACCGACCGTGCGGCCAAAACGCCGTTAACTATTCCATAAAAGCTTAACTCGGCTTGAAATGCAATCAGTAGAAGGGTGTTTGTGCTCATTCTGATGACGGTGTTGCACCGGAGCTGTCAGCAATGGGAGCCTACAATTGAGGCAGTCCTTTACGTATCATATTCAGCAAATTCGCGGGTTTGAGGTACTCAAGCCGGCCATAAGAACCAAAGTGCACCGACCAGGCCAGTCGGCTGCGATCCGTCCGGTTGGGGCCAGCGCTATGGATCGTCAACGGGTGATGAAAGCAAATGTCACCAGCTTCGAGGCTGGGTGAACAAACGTTCTCTGGCTCGACCTCGGCAGTCAAAACATGCGGATGCAGGGTGGAATCACCGTGATGATCAAGGAATTCGCCCTCATGGCTCCCTGGCACATAATTCAAGGTACCGTTTTCCGGCGTTACATCTTGCAGCGGGATCCAGAAATTAACTGTGTCGAGCGTAGTATTGGCCTTCATGTAGCCGCGATCCTGGTGCCAGACTGTATTCGTTTCTGTGTGCGGCATCTTGCAAATTGCATGATCAAAAACATATCGAGCCTTGTGATTCAGGACATCCGAGGCAATACCTTGAACTTTGCGAAATACAGCGCTCTCGAATAATCCTGGTTCCAGCAAGGTTGCACGATCAATTTCAGGTTGTTGTGACCCAGGTTGCATTCCTTCCAGGGCTCCGACATCGCGGATTTTGCGGCTAAGTTTGTGCTCGAAATTGCAGAAAAGGGGGTCGAGCAAGGCGCCGAGCTCATTTATCTCCCGAACAGAAAACACACCGCGCATAACCGCGAAGCCATCACGGTGATAGGCGTCTTTGTTGGTGCACATTTCTTCTGATATTGCGCTTGCTGACACAGAACTCCTTAACCCTGAACAAGAATGACCGTTTCTGGCACAATCATGCCCGTCATTACAGGTTATTTGTTAACATAAGGCAAGCTGGAGGCCACTTGGAGTGGTACTCCCTAGGGGAATCGAACCCCTCTTTCCAGGTTGAAAACCTGGCGTCCTAACCGATAGACGAAGGGAGCAAAGCTCAGTAGAGGGCCGTCATATATTTTGGCTCCGTTGCTTATGCAAGTACAATCGACGTGAATTTGAGCAATTTATCGCGATCGTTTTTAGGCAAGCGCAGCATCTTCAATAATCAATTGAGCAGCGGAGCCGCCACGCCATTCATCCGGTTTCACCTTGCCCACAAGATGCAGTGACACAGTCGTGTTGGAGAGCAATGTATCGCCCAATTGTTCACCGACGCATCGGAAAGCAATTGCGCGTGCCGTATTGCCCATATTGTCGCTTAAGGTACACGCAACGTGCTTCCCAGCTTTAACATCGGCAAATCGTATGCGCACATCTTTGATCATCATCCTTGGTTCCGGATACCCGTTGCCGAATGGACCTGCTTGATCGAGCTTGTCGGCCAGCTCGCGGGAAATTGCTGGCAGGCCGATGATCCCGTCAATTTTGACTTGCTGCGGATCCGGGGTGGCAGCGGTATCAGCCTCGAGCCGGTCTGAAATGAATTGGCGGAAATCCTCGAGGTTTTCACGTTCGATGGTTAGGCCTGCGGCCATGGCGTGACCACCGCCCGACACCAATAAACCATTTCTGCTTGCTTCTGCAATCAATCCGCCGAGATCAATTCCTTCGACGGATCGTCCGGATCCCTTGCCCACATTGTCATCGAGGCAGATGACGATTGCGGGACAGTTGTATTTCTCCTTGAGGCGGCCAGCGACTATACCGATGACGCCCGGATGCCAGCCGGTGGATGCTGCCAGCACAAACTGAAAGTTCTCATTTTGGCGTTCGCCTTCAATCTGCGCGATCGCGGCATCCAGGACACCGCTCTCGATGTGCTGACGCTCCTTGTTCAGCGCTTCAAGTTTTTCGGCTAAACACTCTGTTTTATAATAGCTTTTTTCTTTCATCAGGTGATATGCGAGGTTCGCGTGACCAATCCGTCCGGCCGCATTTATGCGCGGCCCGATAACAAATCCAAGATGGTAGGCGCTGGCTTTGCCTTTGGCTCCTGCCCGCTGTGCCAGAGAAAACAATCCCGGATGGCTTACATCGGTCTCAGATACGTCAAAATCACCCATGACTTTAAGTCCTTGCGCAACAAGGACCCGGGTCAGTCCAGTCAATGGCATGACGTCGCAAACCAACCCTAAAGCCACAAGGTCGAGCCATCGAATGAGATTTGGTTCTGGCTGGTTTTCGAAAAAACCGTCCTCCCGCAACCTGCGATTTAGCGCCACAAGAACCATGAATGTGACGCCTACCGCTGAAAGATTGTTAAGGCCCGATATATCGTCTGGCCGGTTTGGGTTGACCACAGCGACCGCTGGCGGTGCCGGCAACGTCATCTGATGGTGATCAATGACGACGACATCAAGGCCATCTAATGCCACCTGCTCAAGGATTTCGTGGGCCATTGCACCACAATCAACCGTCAAACAGAGTGATGCGCCCTTGCACTGCAGGTACCTGAAGGCTTGCAGATTTGGACCATAGCCTTCTGTAATGCGATCAGGTAGATATACTTCATGTGATACATTAAGTGACTGAAAGTAACGTGACAAGAGTGCAGATGAGGTTGTGCCGTCGACGTCGTAATCTCCAAAAATACCCACCGTTTCGTCAGATTGGATTGCAATTGCGAGTCGCGCTGCAGCCTTTTCCATATCAGCCATTATAAGTGGGTCGGGCATGGACGTGCGCAAAGAGGGATTCAGGTGCGCTGCTGCATTCGCTGAATTGATCCCTCTGGCAGAGAGAGTTTCAGCGAGTACCGTCTCCAAGCCAAGCTGCTGACACATGGTTTCGACATCTCGTTCGTCGAACGTGCGGCGCAGCCAACGCTTGCTGGAAACCGACTGAGCCACCAGGATGTTTTCAGGAGCGGGGTTCAAAGCATCCCGCCCGGGGCGGTCGTTGCAGATTCCATACTTTTTATTTCTGGGTTCACTGACCTTCCGATGGCCCTTTTTGCACAGATTTCTTCGGCGCTGCTGAGACCGCATCAATATACCTGATGGTGCCGGTTTTTGAGCGCATCACCACAGTGTGTGTCCGCACTTTCCCACCGTCCCAGCGAACCCCGCGCAACATTGTTCCATCAGTCACACCGGTTGCGGCAAACATGACATCACCAGACGCCATATCCATGAGGTCGTATTTCCGGTTGAGGTCGGTTATCCCAGCCTTTTCAGCTCTTGCTCGTTCATCGTCGTTACGGAAAACCAGGCGACCTTGCATCTGCCCGCCAACGCAGCGTAACGCCGCAGCGGCAAGAACACCTTCCGGGGCGCCGCCAGTCCCGATATACATATCAATCCCGGTGGTCGGCTCGGTCGTGTGGAAAACGCCTGCGACATCGCCATCCGGGATCAGGAAAACACGCGCGTCCATTTTTCGCGCCGCATCAATGATGTGTTGGTGACGCTCGCGATCTAGGACACATAGCGTGATCTCTGATGTGTCGGTGCCCTTGGCTTTGGCCAGCGTCGCGATGTTATCCTCGGTTGACGCGTCCAGATCGACGACACCCTCACTGTAGCCAGGACCAACAGCAATTTTCTGCATATAAACATCAGGCGAATGCAGCAAAGTACCGCCTTGTGCCATGGCAACGACCGCAAGAGCGTTGGACATGGCTTTGGCCGTTAACGTTGTACCCTCGAGCGGATCCAAAGCAATATCAACCTTCGGGCCGCCCATACCGACCTTCTCACCGATGTAGAGCATCGGCGCTTCATCACGCTCGCCCTCTCCAATCACCACGGTGCCGTCAATCGACAAAATGTTAAACGCATTACGCAAAGCAGTAACCGCTGCTTGATCTGCCCCTTCTTTGTCACCACGACCAATCATGGTCGAAGCTGCAACAGCTGCCGCTTCGGTACAGCGCCCAAGTTCAATGGTTAGAATTCTGTCGAGATAGGCTTCTTCGCTCGCCATTTTTTTGTCCTTTGCCCTGACTTAAGAGAAATCTTCTATCCTGATAAGGGACGGCTCGCCTAAAGCAAATGGCTTTTGTCGAATTTCATTCGCCGCCTGAATCATTTCAGCCTCAGTCGTTACGTGAGTGGCCAGAACTACCATCGCGTCGTGATTGGTTGAATTATCACCTGTCGCCATCACCGACGGCTGGATGAGGCTGTCGATAGAGATACCATGCTCGGCCAGCGTTTCGGAGATACCGGCAATCGCTCCGGGCACGTCTTTTAACGTCAAGCGCAGAAAGAACCGGGCTGGCCGCGTTTTCGAGGGCAGCATCTTAGCCGTCACAAGATTTTCGGCGGCAGTGTTGAACACTGGTCCGCCTGTACCGCGTGACAACGCAATTAAGTCAGCCACAATAGCGGCCGCTGTGGCGCCCTGTCCTGCACCAGGTCCTGCCAAAGAAACTTGCCCCAGCGGATCAGCGTTTATAATCAAGTAATTGTCGGCACCGTCAGCCTTCGCTAGGCTGTGGTGTTTATCAACTAGAGCCGGATGAACCCGTAACTCGTACCCATCATCGTTCCTTTCCGCCACCGCCACGAGCTTGATCCGGTACCCAAGCTTGCCCGCAGCGGCAATGTCGTTCGACGTGAGATTTTCAATCCCAAGAACAGGAAATGAACCATATTCTACAGTCGAATCGAATGCGATCATCGCAAGGATAACGAGTTTCTGAGCTGCATCGTCACCACCTACATCAAGGCTCGGATCGGCCTCAGCAAACCCGAGCTGCTGTGCTTCTCTAAGGGCATCTTCATAGCTCACGCCAGCATGGGTCATTTGAGACAGAATGTAGTTGCAGGTGCCGTTCAGCATAGCTGTGAGTTTGTTAATTCTGCAGGCGCTTGCGCCACTTCTAAGGCTCCGTATTACCGGAACACCGGCAGCGACAGCCGCTTCATAACAAAGGCTTAGCTCTGCTCCTTCAGCTAATGTAGCAAGTTCTAGACCATGTTTTGCCAGCAACGCTTTGTTTGCTGTGACCACATGCTTACCGCTCTCCAGCGCCGCTGTCACAGCGTGGCGGGCGACGCCTTCAGGACCGCCAATGAGCTCAACAAAGACATCAATCTTGTCGCAAACAGCAAGTTCTATCGGGTCGGCATACCAATCGATCGGACCATGGGTTACACCGCGGTCTTTGGCTTGGTCACGGGCGCTTATTCCGGTCACGCATAGATTTGCTCCGGCTCTTTCGATTCGCTCCAAGTGGTTGACCAAAATATCCAGAACACCGGACCCGACGACACCGAGGCCGGCGATTCCGATTCTTAGTGATTTCATTGACTGTTCCCGCTTGGTTCTGGTCGCAATCCGCAGACTTTATATTCCAGCTGTTGTGCCCATTTTATACAATTCAACGCAGATTTTTTGGCGGCCGGCCCCCTAATAGTGGCATAGGTTTCTTCATTAGCGCTCGTACGCGAACCTGATCAGAGGCCATTCGTCGTTGTAATGTTTTCGCCGCTTCTTCGAGGCTCAAACTAATTATCCTGCCATCTTCAACTATATTCGCACTGATTTTTCGGTCGAGGGCTGTTTGCCGAAGGTCAATTGCGAGGCCAGCGTTCATCGTTGCCCTGAGTGCAAGTAAATCATTTTCATAGCGTTTTGTCTCTTTCCGATTCTGCATTTCCGGGATCTCTTTGGGCATATCTGAGAACCTAGGGAATCCCGCTGCTGGACTAGAAGTTCGTTTTACTTCTATCCGTTTGGCGATTTCAGGATTTACTATCCTTGGCTCGGTTTCAGCGCCAGGTGTGCCCACTGTGCCGCCATTCTGGCAGGCACAGACAAAAAACAACACGCTAAGTATCAGATAATTTTTCAGCATAAGCATATGATAAGAGGTCTCTTATCTGTTATGGTCACTATACCAGCAGTATACTAGCTGTCGACAATCAAAAAATTGAAAAGCACAGATCATGACTGACTTCTCCGATTTCGAGTCCCCTAAAAAGAACAACCCGCGCAAAAGGAAAAAAGTGGTTGGTACGAAATCGAAAAAAAAGAAAAGGAGTTCTGGGAAAGCTAAATCAGGTGATAAGAAAACCAAAACGATCCTGCAGACAACCGAGATCAGCGTGCCTAAACTGCCTCAAGCCGCAGATGACTCGCCTGATAGGTCAGTCTGGCAAGACGTCGAAAGCCTGACCCATTACATCAAGGATGTCAGCGGTCACAATCAGGAAATCCTCTCAGATATCGTGGAGAAGCAAGCTAACCTTGGCCGGAACAGTGGTGAGGCTTCTCAAGATCCGTTAAACCTGTCTGAGACAATGACAACCGTCTTCCAGAGCATTTTCTCGGACCCACAAAACATAATGCGTACACAGTTCAAAATGTGGGAGGACTATGTCCTGCTGGCGCAAAGTATGGGGCGCAAAGTAACGACTCAGGAGGCTGACCCTGTAATCGAACCGGATGTTGCCGATCGCAGGTTTTCGCACAAAGCTTGGAAAGAAAACTACGCGCTGGACTTCATCAAACAGTCATATTTGATTATGAGCCGACACGCGCGGGACCTCGTTGAGCACACACCTGATCTCGATGATCACACAAGAAAAAAGGCCCTGTTTTACACGGAGCAGTTTCTGGCGGCGATCGCACCGACTAACTTCCCGACGACGAACCCTGAAGTGATTGAGGAGACGCTCCGGTCGAAAGGGGAAAACTTCCTGCGCGGGTATAAGAACCTGCTAGAAGATACTGAACGGGGTGACGGTGAACTGGCAATGAAAATGGTCGATCTTGATTTTTTCGAGATCGGTAAAAATATCGCGACGACGCCCGGCAAAGTAGTTTTTCAAAATGATATTCTTCAACTGATCCAATATACGCCGACGACGACTGAAGTTGATGTACGTCCGCTTGTGATCTTTCCACCGTGGATCAATAAGTTTTATATTCTCGATCTGCAACCTGAGAACTCTCTGGTAAGCTGGCTGGTTGATCAGGGCAAAACTGTATTTGTCGTCTCCTGGGTCAATCCGGGCCCTGATCTTGCGGGCAAGACCTTCACGGATTACATGCACGAGGGAGTCTTTGCGGCAATCGAGGCTGCAGAAGAGGCAACAGGCGAGCGTGAAGTTGACACGATTGGCTATTGTATCGGCGGCACGCTCCTCTCGGTCGCCTTGTCCTATATGGCTGATAAAGGTGACGACCGCATCAAATCCGCGACGTTCTTTACAGCTCAGATGGATTTTGTCGAAGCGGGAGACCTCTTGCTCTTTGTTGATGAGGAGCAAATTCATAACATTGAAAAACAGATTGACGCTGCCGGCGGCATTTACTCGGCCGCCGCCATGAGCAAAACATTCAATATGCTGAGGCCAATTGATCTTATCTGGTCTGTTTACGTAGACAACTACCTACTGGGCAAAGAAGCCAAACGTTTCGATCTCTTGTTCTGGAACGATGATGCGACGAACATGCCGAAGGATGTGTACCTATTTTATTTACGGGAGTTTTATCAGCGCAATAAATTGTCGCGCGGCAAAATGACCATCGACGACGTTAATCTGGACCTTGGTAGAGTTACTATACCGATCTTTATGCAGTCTGGGGAAAAGGATCATATTGCGCCTTTCCGGTCAATCTATCGCAGCGCCAAGCTGTATGGCGGGCCGGTTACTTTTATGCTTGCGGGGTCTGGCCATATCGCCGGGGTCATCAATCATCCAAGAAAGAAGAAGTACCACTACAGTACCAATGAAGCCCTTCCGGAAAAAGTTGAAGACTGGATCGCTGGCGCACGACGTCATGACTATTCATGGTGGCCGTACTGGATGGCGTGGCTACAAAAACAGGGAACCGGCAAGAAAGTTCTTGCCCGACAACCGGGCGACGGGGCGTTGACGGTCATCGAAGATGCGCCCGGCTCTTACGTAAGGGTGAAGGCTCTGTAGCCGGATCAACGCGGTGTTCTGAGTTAATCTTTTATTAACCCCCTCGAATCACCATGGTTAATGAGAAGTAAAGAGCCGGGTGATGGAGATGACAATACACGAAGGAACTACAAAGGTGATGTTCCAAAACCTTGCCCCGACAGCCCATAGAAGAAGCACGATCGCTGAGAAAATCTTTCGCGAGCTGAAACGCAGCGGTGCAAGCGCTGCAGCAACAGGTTTTGGAAAAACCAGCAGGCAGCACACAGATGGTCTCCTCAGGAGTTCAGGAACAGAAAGTTAGCCCAAAAAGGCAACAAAAAAGCCCCGCTCGCGGCGGGGCTTTTTGTTTTGTATAGGCACAATTTAACGCTTGGAAAACTGGAAGCTGCGGCGCGCTTTTGCCTTGCCGTATTTCTTCCGTTCAACTACGCGTGAATCTCGTGTCAGGAATCCGCCCTTTTTCAGAACAGCACGTAACCCAGGTTCGTAATAGGTCAACGCCTTGGAAATCCCGTGACGAACGGCGCCGGCCTGACCTGAAGGGCCAGAACCTTTGACTGTGCAGAAGACATCAAATTGGTCTTTGCGTTCCGCTGCCACCAATGGCTGGAGAATTATCATCTGCAGGACCGGTCGACCGAAATAGTCGCTGTAGTCTTTTTTGTTTACCACGATCTTGCCGGAGCCCGGCTTAATCCAGACACGTGCCACTGCGGTTTTCCTTTTGCCGGTCGCATACGATCGGCCAAGATCATCGATCTTTGGGTCCGGTAGCGCTGCTTTTTCGACCAGCGCATCCATACCTTCAGTTGCCGCAACGGCATCCTTCAGATCATCAAGAGTTGTTGTTTCACTCATCAATATATTCCTCTAGGCCCGTAGGGTGTTCTTGGGGTTCATTGCAGCAACATCGAGTTTTTCGGGGCTCTGCGCGTCATGTGGATGCTCACCGCCCGCGTAAACCTTGAGGTTCGACAACTGTTGGCGAGCCAGTGGGCTTTCTTTTGGTAACATGCGCTGAACAGCTTTTTTGAGCACGCGCTCTGGGAAACGGCCATCCAGAATCTTGTCGGCTGTCCGTTCCTTGATGCCACCAGGAAATCCTGTGTGCCAATAATATTTTTTGTCCGTCCGTTTTTTGCCAGTAAAAACAACCTTGTCGGCGTTCACGACAATAACATTGTCCCCACAATCGACATTCGGCGTATAAATCGGAAGGTGTTTACCGCGGAGTCTGGCTGCGATGACCGATGCCAGACGGCCAACGACCAATCCTTCCGCATCTATCAAGATCCATTTTTTGTCAATGTCCGCGGGTTTGGCATTGAAAGTTTTCATGGCTATGATCCTGTATTCACTTGAGCGGTGCGTTATAGGTAAGATGCTTACGACGTCAACATCTATTCGGAAAAATTCAACAAAAACAATATTCTTCATAAGCGGTATAGAAATACCACATTGTGTAGATCATTTACGGGAGTCAGTATGACCCACTCATCCGCCAGAATTCTGAGCATCCTTTTGCTAACGACAGGGATGTTAGCAGCGTGCGCCGATACGACAACGGAACCAGCGGCGCCAGAACTTGCCCCTCTTCCAGTTAAGATTGAGACAATTCCCGCAACAGACGAACTCGGCAGTTTTCAGACGCCGGTTTCCGGGATCAGTTTGTGGAACCATCCTGCAGTGCCGTTTGAAAGTACGGTTATTGCCGCAAACGGCGAGGCTGGGCTGATCATGATAAATTTTGAGCGCGAAGCCGTAGCGACACTGCAGGGCTCTTTTAATTATGGTGTCACCTTGTCCTACATCTCGACAGCTGACGGCAAAAAAACCATCATTGCCGCGCGAGATGATGCAGAAGATCGCATCCGGCTCATTACAACCACACTCGCCCCTCTTGAAATGACAGACTGGTGGGTCAGCGGAGACACTTCATTTCTAGAACGGAATACCGCTGCAGCCTGCATCGTCAAGTCAGAATCCGAGCAGCACGTCATTGTTATGACGCTGACCAAAACCAACCAGCTAAGCCACGCATCTGTAAGCGAAAACGGCACAGGCGCTCTGGTGATTTCTGATGTGGAAAACACCCCGATTGCAGACATTGTTGGCTGCGTAAGCGATGATCGAGATGGCACGGCCTTTTTGCTTTCCGAAGATGGTCAAATTTTTGCGGCAGATATGTTTTCCGAACAGGCAACGACGAACCTAAAACCTTTGGTTAAGTTACCCGCTGGCGATGTGGTTGAATTGGCAGTGAACCTGCAAGGTGACGGTAACGGTCAACTTCTTGCAATGGTCTCTTCAGGCAGCTATGTCATCTACGTTTATGATCTGAAGACGGCAGAATCGCTCGGCGCGTTCACGCTGGGAGAATTCTCCGGGATTAATTCGGTTGACACGATCAGTGCGTTTACGGTCGATGGCAGTAATTTCGGTGGGCTTTATCGCGACGGCGCTATCGCAATTGTTGAGGGCGAGGAAAGCTATGCCTTAAAGCTCGCACCGTGGACCGCCGTCACAAATATCCTGGAACTACCCGAGGCTGAAACACTCGACAGACGGTTTATTGGGGAAATCGAGAGGCCTGATAACGAGGGCCTGATTATCGATCTTCCTGATCTAGGCCTGGGCGACCAATAAATGGTGATGATTGTAGATTACCGACATCAGGACCAAGAGGGCGCCCAGTTGATGTGCCAGACCTAGGCTAATTGGTACAGCCAATACAAGCGTCCAGATGCCGAGGGTTGCTTGAAGAAATACGGCGGCAACAACGAGCAAGGCTCGCCGGCCATAGCTCGCCCCGGCCTGGCGCAAGTAAAGCCAGAACACAACAGCCCCTGCTGTCACCAAATACGCTCCAAACCGATGGTTAAACTGGACGGCCGCCATGGTTTCAAAGGCATGGAGAAAATCAGCCTCGCCTAGGAAATAGCCTTCCGGGAAAAATCGCCCATCCATGAGCGGCCATGTTGTATACGTTTTTCCAGCTCTCAGACCGGCGACGAAGGCACCGAGGATAATCTGTGCGAAAACTGCAGCGAGGAGGATTAGGGAAGCGAGCCGACAGGTCTTCGGCGACACTTTCTCCGGCGTTTGCTTGTCGGTGGGCTGGCCAAAGCGCAACGCCATCCAAAACATGATTGCGAACAGGAGGACGGCGAGACCGAGATGCGCCGCCAACCGGTATTGGCTGACATCCACCCTGTCAACCAGACCGCTGGAGACCATGTACCAGCCAAGAGTACCCTGTGCGCAAATAAGGAGGAACACACCCGCCAGTTTTAGTTTCAAGCGAGCACTATTCGCAGCGCCGCTGATCACAAACCAAAACGCCGGGAGCAAGAAAGCAAGGCCGATGAAACGACCAAGATTACGATGACCCCATTCCCACCAATATATCGTCTTGAATTCGGCAAGGCTCATCCCTCGGTTGACGCGCTCGTATTCCGGAATCTGTTTATATTTCTCAAATTCTGAAATCCAGTCCTTGTCACCCATCGGCGGCAAAGACCCAATGATTAGATCCCACTGAGTGATAGATAAGCCGGAATCGGTCAGCCGGGTCGCCCCGCCGACCGTAACCATCAACGCCACCAAGCCGCACATGACAAAAAGCCAGACCGCGATCTGCCGCGCTGCGCGCGCATCGCGCGCGCCTGAATACGGCATCAAATCGGCGGCAGTGACCACAATAAAACCTCTTTTTAAATGGACAATGCTGTATACATAAACAGCCAGCGAAGCACCACAAGTCTGTCGTCGCATAGCCGTCGGAGAGCAACCATGAACCTCAAACCACGCATAAAAAAACTGATTGGGCTCATCGCTTTTTTACCGGCGTTCATACTTTACATCGGCCTGATCGTGACCGTGGCAGATTATTTACCGCAGCACTGGGCGGTCATGGGTTTGTATTTCGTCGTCGCGGGTACGGTTTGGGCGTTTCCCCTAAAACCCTTGATGTTGTGGATGAATACGCCAGCCCGTCCGATTGATGATCATTAGACTGATTAAAATGGTCGGAACGGCGGGATTCGAACCCACGACCCCTACACCCCCAGTGTAGTGCGCTACCAGACTGCGCTACGTTCCGACATCTTGTAATCAGGCGTAAGATGCAACTATAGGCAGTCGCAAATGCTCGCGCAATATTTTCATCGTCTCGGTCAATCTTCGTCCATCGCAGCGATTGTATCGACGGCAAGGATCGCTTCATCGAGACTGTCCTGAACAGACTCAAGTTTCGCCAGCAACTGTTTCAGCTCATCTTTCAAATCGGCAGTGATGGCCTCTTGGCCGACGGCCGACCCGCGGTCACCTAGGACAACGTCATCCTCACCGGCGTTAAGCCTTGCTTCAAGCGGTTCGCCGGAAAGCGCCCGGCGCCCGATTTCCGCAACATACTGGGCGCCGTTTTCCTTGAATATTTTTTGCACACCTTTGGTGGTGTACCGCTCATCGTAAAGCAGCGTGCGAACGCCATTTAAAAGCTCAATGTCATAAGTTCGATAATATCTTCGGCCACCGGCACGCCGCATCGGGCGGATGTGGCCAAACACCTCTTCCCAATGCCGCAGAACATGCTGCGGCAGATCTAGCTGATCTGCCGCCTCACTTATGGTCCTGAATGCATCGGGAGACTTTATCACGCGTTTGTCCTGTTATTTCTTGCTCTCATGCTGTTCGCGCATGGCTTTGTTGATATGATCTTTGAGGACATGGGACGGGCGGAAGGTCAGCACACGGCGCGGCTTGATCGGGACCTCTTCGCCAGTCTTGGGATTGCGTCCAACACGCTCATTTTTGGATCGAACCGAGAAGGTGCCAAATGAAGAAAGTTTTACGGTCTCCCCTTCTTCCAGCTTGTCGGCAATAGTTTCCAGAATGTTCTCAACCAGTTCGGAAGATTCGTTCCGCGACAATCCGACATTGCGATAAACGGCTTCTGTCAGATTAGCCCGTGTTAGAGTATTTCCTGCCATCATTTCACCCCTGTAAGACCAAGACTGCTTCGCAAGATAACCAGCGAAGCTGCAGTAGGTCAACAAACTATATAAGATAAGCCTTTGAAATACGGCGATTTTATGGAGTTTGGTGAAAAGCAGCTAATACCGTAGCAGCGCAGCGCCCCAAGTGAGGCCGCCACCCATTCCCTCAAGCATAACGAGGTCACCGCGTTTGATCCGACCGTCTGTGACAGCTTCGTCGAACGCCAGAGGGATGGATGCCGCCGAAGTGTTGCCATGATGTGCTATGGTAGAGATGACTTGTTCATTCGATATGTTGAGTTTCCTGACTACCCCATCAATGATCCGTTGGTTGGCCTGGTGCGGCACGAAAACATCAATTTCGCTCGGGTTTATATCCGCGACCTTGGCGGCTTCAATCATTGCCGACGATATTCGGTTCACGGCTTCCCGGAAGACTTTGTTGCCCTGCATCCGCAAATGTCCGGCGGTCTGGGTCATTGAAACACCGCCGTCAACGTAGAGGAGGTCGACCATGCTTCCATCACACCGCAGGTGACTGGAGAGGATGCCCCGACCGCCAGCTTCTTCTTCGGGCACCGCTGACATGACAAAGGCCCCTGCGCCGTCGCCAAAAAGGACACAAGTTGTGCGATCTTTCCAATCGAGGATCCGGGAAAACGTCTCCGCACCGATAACTAATGCCCGTTTGTGTTGGCCAGTGATGAGAAATTTTTCTGCCGTAGAGACGGCATAAACAAATCCGGTGCAGACGGCTTGCAAATCGAACGCAGCGCCCTGTTTGATACCCAGTTTGGCTTGTGTAATTGCAGCGGTTGCTGGGAATGTCAAATCAGGGGTGGCGGTCGCGACTACAACCAGATCGATATCTGCTGCCGTGACCCCGGCGTGCTCCATCGCTTTTCTACCGGCTTCAACCGCGAGGTCTGATGTGTATTCTCCGTCGGCAGCCTGGTGACGCTGTCGTATCCCAGTGCGTTCGGTTATCCACTCATCTGAAGTATCGACAAACTTGGCCAGATCGGCATTCGTCAGGACTTTTTCCGGCAAATAGCTGCCTACACCGTCTACTACTGCACTCAAACTCATTACGCTGTAGCCTTTTCCTGGTTTTGGATTTCGGATTCCGGTGCCGGCTGGGCTGCTGCTGCTTGTTCAGCCCGCCTCGCGACTTTGGCAATTGTTGACTTGATTTCTTCCTGGAACGGCTGCTCTGCGAGGCTCTGTGCGATGAGAATCGCAGATGCAACGCCGGCCGCGTCAGCGCCGCCGTGGCTTTTGAGGACAAGGCCGTTAAGACCTAACAGAGGTGCGCCATTCGCGGTGGACGGATCCATCCGTGATTTAAGGCTCTTCAGTGAGCCCATCATTAGCGCCGCGCCGAGTTTCGACATGATAGAACCAGTTAGTGCTTCCTTGACCCAGCCGCCGATCATCCGTGCCGTGCCCTCAGCGGATTTGAGGGCAATGTTACCTGTGAACCCGTCCGTCACAACAACGTCGACTGTGCCTTTGGCCAAGTCATCTCCCTCGACAAAGCCGTGAAACGCCATCTCCGGGTCTGATTCTTTCAAAGTAGTCGCGGCCATCCGGATCAGTTCATGGCCTTTGAGTTCCTCTGCACCAACATTCAAGAGGCCGACCTTTGGCTTTTCCTTGCCGGTCAAGGCGCGGTAGTAGGCTTCACCCATAATTGCAAACTGCACCAGTTGCTCAGCGGTTGCCTCAACATTGGCACCAACATCCAGAACAACGCCCTTGCCGCCTTTGATATTGGGCCACAACGCAGTAATGGCTGGCCGATCAACTCCTTCCAGCTTGCGCAATTGCAAAATGGATACGGCCATGAGAGCCCCAGTGTTGCCAGAAGAAACGGCCGCTACAACGTCACCTTTTTTGACGGCTTCAATCGCTGCCCACATCGACGTTTTGCGGCCTCGCCGCATCACCTGCGACGGCTTGTCTTGCATCGATACGACTTGTTCCGCATGCCGAACAGTGACTTGTCCTCCGTCCAAGATTACGCCAGCCGTGGCCGCAGCTTCGCGGATCTGTACTTCGTCCCCAGTCAGCAAGAGCTTGGCTTTCAGGCCTTTGTCCATGGCGGCCTTACAGCCATTAAGGATCGTGATGATCCCGCCATCCGCCCCCATTGCATCAACCGCTATGGATATTTGTGAATTTGACATGCCCTCTGTCGCTTTCATCTTGTGGCCGCACGATACAGCGTCCGCCATTCGTTGCAATGATCAAGTTAGCCCGATCATAACACGTGTCAGTCCTGGTCAGGTGCAGATAAGCGCTCCAATGACGCGAATGGAGAGATTTCAGGTTGCGCTGCAACATCCTCCAATGGCTCACTGTCCAGCTTTCGCGGGTATGGTGCCATATCAAGCGACAGCTGTTGGATCGCGATTTCTGTCAAATCAAGCAGGGTTTCATAAAGCGGTTCTGGTGCGTCGCCGCCGAGGTAGAGGTCCTCTTCCTGAACGCCACCTTCAACAGGCTCTGTGGGCAGAAAATCTATCTGAAAGGTTTCTGAAACTATTTCGGCCATTTCTTCGAGATGTTTACAGCAGGTATTTTCAGGCGATCCGCGACCATTTTCAATTGTTCACGGTCAAATTCCATCGTTCTGTCGAGCCCGGAATCGCTGACGTCGGCGACCTGAATGATGTTGGCTTTTCCGATCCGACCGGCATCAGTCATGTTGACCTCTGATTATGGCCGCTTCGCTCCGTGGGGAAACCTTGGGGAAACTGACAATCCCTGCTGTCAGCCGACCAATTGGCTGGTTTTGCAGGGCGGCGATCACAGAAAAAGCGTATTCCGTCAGTTTCGGCGCGTGTAATTGCGCCAATTTTTCATCATCATAAATATTACGAGCCAACGCATCGAGAAATTTTGCCTTTTCGGGGAATTCAAGAGCTTTATTATAGGCGCCGACCCGACCATAAAAGGCCTCAGCCAGGCCCCGGACCTTTTTGCCGACCGACAGATCACCGACCCCCATTTCACGCAAAGAATGGTCCATATTTTGAAACATCACGTCGAACAGCTTTTGGGCAAATCGTGCGGTTATCTCGGGTTCATCCTTGAGCCGCCGCAAAACCATAAAAGTGTGCAACGTGATCATGTCAAATCGGCCTTCAGGTGTATCTGGAACCGCCAGATCAGCATAGAATATAGGATGTCGGGACTGGACAATGATATCACCGTATAGCTCTAATGCGGCCTCATGCTCTTGATCTTTCCGGAATAGCCGGGGAAACATCGGGTGGTGCTCCTTGAACGAAAATGGAAGACTTGTAACTATCTGGTGGACTAACTGGCTTGGCAAAGCTACCGCAGTTATTCTACATACCTGTAATCACAGGATTCTTTTAAGTAGGTGTGTTTATGTTCCGTTATATTGCTCTTCTGGCCGCTTTAGCCACTCTGACGGCCTGTGTTTCTACGAGGACGCGGAATGGATATATTATGGAACGCGGTGAAAGTGAACTGGCGGCTGAGGTCGGTGTCGATACTAAAGATAGTGTTCTCGCCCGGTATGGAGAACCGTCGATCATCCCGTCCCTCAACGCCAACTCTTGGTACTATATCTCAACCACCTCCAATGCGCGGGCTTTTTATTCGACCGAAACCAAATCCAGGCAGGTAGTCGCGTTCAACTTTGACCGTAGTGGAAAGGTGACAGAGGTTGTCGAATATGACCTAACAGACGGCATGTCTCTCAGTCTGGTGGATCGCGAAACACCGACCCGCGGCAAGGAGCTGTCAATTCTCGAACAGTTGATCGGCAATGTTGGGCAGCTCCCGGGAACCGAAGAAGGCACAGGCCCTGGCGGCGGCCCTTAATTCTGGCTGAAATGATTGAAGCCATGTGTTGGCGCGACGATGATCGCGCCATTTTTACTCAGTAGGGTGACTTTCGGGTACCCTTCTGGCGCAACACACCGTCCTATCGCTGTCACGCTTACGCCAGCCCCTGCTGCCTCAGTCTGGAACAGCTGCGCTCCATCCGCTGGTACGGTGCAGAGAATTTCATAGTCATCACCCATCGCTGCCAATGCGGCCAGACCAGGATCATGCTCTTTCCGTTGCTTAAGCCAGGAATTTGCAGCATCAGAAATCGGTAGTTTCTCCGCAGATAGTTCCATCGACACCTCAGACGCTTTGCATAGGTGGTCGGCATCCGCGAGCAAGCCATCTGAAATATCGAGCGCCGCCGACGCGTATGCTGAAACCTTCTCCGCCAACGCAATTTTTGGGTCTGGCAGCAAATATCGTCGTTTCAAAAATCTGTTGGCACCGGCAGACAGGCTTAGGTCACCGGATCGGACCATCAGTCCGAGACCTGCGTCGCCAATCGTACCAGATAAAAAAACAAGATCACCTGTGCTTGCTCCGGATCGCAGCACAGGGCTTCTGTCTGACAAAGGGCGTCCGAATATCGTTAGTGAAACAACGAGGGGTGATGGTTTTTGGTGGCGTGTTGTATCGCCGCCCAATAACCGCATGCCATACAAGTCCTGATCTTCCTGCAATCCCTTGGCGAAACGTTCGATCCATAATTCATCAGTCTTCTGCGTAAAGACAACGCCGAGCATATAATATTCGGGCACGGCTCCTTTTGCGACAATATCCGATATGTTCGTTCGCAAAACCTTTTTTGCTATCAGCCCAGCTGGATCATCAGCAAAGAAGTGGACACCTTCGACAAGAATATCGTTGCTACAGATCAATTTTGGAGACAACAAATGCGCGACGTCATCCGTCAAGTCAAAACTGCCGGGGCCAGCCAAAGGCTGAAAGTATTTTTTTATCAGAAGAAACTCGTCAAGATTTTCTTTTTCTGACTTCATGACTTTCAGTCAGATTGTGTTTCATCACCGCGGACTTCGGCAGCTGCGCGGTCCAAAACAGCGTTGATAAAACCAGACTCGTCCGAATCGCCATCAAAAAAAGATGAAGCGAGGTCGACATACTGATCAATTACAACCCGATAAGGAATATCCGGGCGTTTGATCAGCTCATAAGTGCTGCACCGCAGTATGGCGCGCGCGGTGGCATCGAGGCGTTTCAGTGTCCAACCAGCACTTAGCAGGCGATTGACGAGGGGATCGATCTTGTGTTGCAGCTCGACGACACCGCGCACGAGTTCTTGAAAGTGCGTACCGTCGGCTTCCCGAATAGCTTCCCCTTCAAGTTCCCCACCAAGTCTAAACTCCTCAAATTCGCGCACCACGATTTCGACACCGGAAGAAGAATGCTCCATTTGGTATAAGGCCTGAACAGCTGCAAGCCGCGCCATATTGCGGGCATCGACTTGGTTGCTGATCTTGGATACTGGTTGGGCCACTTTATTGCTTACTCCGTACTGCTCGCCATTCGGCTGAGAAATTTTTCAAAGTCCTCAACTCGCGAAAACTTATTATAGACTGATGCATATCTGACAAAAGCAACCTCATCCAGTTCCTGCAACCCTTGCATAACCATACCCCCGAGAACACTGGACTCAATTTCCGTCTCACCGCGTGCTTCAAGGCGCCGAACGATTCCCGACACCATCGTCTCCACCCTGTCCGGATCGATATTTCTTTTTCGCACCGCAATACTGATCGACCGCATCAGCTTATCGCGATCGAAGGGTGCTTTTTTTCCGGATCGTTTCAGGATCACAAGCTCTCTTAGCTGAACCCGTTCAAAAGTCGTAAACCGCGCGTCACAAGACGAACATAATCGCCGTCGCCGAATCGCTGCCCCATCCTCGGTTGGTCGCGAATCCTTGACCTGTGTGTCCTCACTTGCACAAAAGGGGCAACGCATGACGCCTCCGGTCTACAATCTCCGAAACGGCATCCGCCGCCGCCGCCCTTATCGGCTATATATCGGGAATTGCTCTGTCAATTCTTTCACCTGAACCAAAACCCCTGTTTCGGCCTGTTTGTTGTCCTCGCCCTTCTCCGCGAGACCGTCCAGCACGGTTGCCATAAGTCTTCCGACTAACTGGAATTCCGAAACGCCAAAACCGCGGGTTGTACCCGCTGGTGACCCGATTCTGATGCCGGATGTGATCGTCGGTTTTTCCGGATCGAACGGCACGCCATTCTTGTTGCAAGTGATCCCTGCCCGTTCAAGACTTTCCTCGGCCATGTTGCCTTTAACACCCTTTGGTCGCAGGTCAACGAGAGCAAGGTGGGTATCCGTACCGCCAGAAACTACCGCATAGCCAGCTTCGACCAGAACATCCGCCAGCGCCTTGGCATTATCGATGACCGCTTTTGCATAAATCTTGAATTCAGGCTGCAGAGCTTCTCCAAAAGCAACTGCTTTTGCCGCGATCACGTGCATCAGCGGGCCACCTTGCAGGCCCGGAAATAATGCGGATCGACATTTTTTTGCAATGTCCTTGTCATTTGTCAGCACCATGCCACCTCGCGGACCGCGCAATGTTTTGTGTGTTGTTGTCGTCACCACGTGTGCATGATCAATTGGGGTTGGATACAGACCCCCAGCAACAAGTCCGGCAAAATGCGCCATATCGACCATCAATAGCGCCCCCGTTTCGTCGGCAATCTGCCGGAACTTTGCAAAATCAATGGTTCGTGAGTATGCCGATCCACCGGCAATAATGAGTTTGGGCCGATGTTCTTTGGCCAGACGTTCTAAATCATTAAAGTCGATCTGATGTGTTTCGCGATCTACCGTGTAATGAACGGCATTGAACCACTTCCCGGACTGATTAACGCGGCTGCCGTGAGTTAGGTGGCCTCCGGCGGACAGATCCATACCCAGGAATGTGTCTCCGGGTTCCATCAGAGCCATAAAAACTGTTTGATTCGCCTGGCTGCCTGAATGAGGTTGAACGATCGCCTCTTCACAGTTGAACAGTCTCTTTGCACGCTCAATAGCGAGTCTCTCAGCTTTGTCCACCTGCTCGCATCCACCATAATATCTTCGGCCTGGGTAGCCTTCAGCGTACTTGTTCGTGAGCACGGAGCCTTGTGCTTCCAGCACCGCCCGGGAAACAATATTTTCGGACGCAATAAGTTCTATCTGATGCTGTTGCCGATCGAGTTCGAGCTCCAGAAACGCGTGCAATTCGGGATCAGAGGCAATGAGCGGTTCAGTGAAGAAGGATATGTTTGGGTTTGCCATTGTGGCTTGTCTTTCTTGTTTCAGAATTTAGGCGATTTGCTGATCACCGACATGCGTAAAACGCTTGCCCAGTATGTCAACACCGCACTGTTCTCCTTCATAAGGCACATAATACCATGTACTTACCAATTGATTGCTCAAGATGCGCATAATCTGAAGTATGCTGCTACTAAATTTGTAAATTTGGGAAGTTTACACTTGATAACATTAAAACATACCGGTATGCGAGAAATCTACCGCTAAGGTTATAGTATATCATTCATTGCCATGAATGTGTACAGTATTGATCCCTGTTAGTATAATTGTCATGGATATATTTAGAAGAAAGGACCAGTAAAATGGCCGGAAAGAGTGAAGCGCCCGAGTTGAACGAGTTGCTGCATCTTACGACAGATATTGTCGCCGCATATGTCAGTAACAACGCCGCGACTTCTGATGAGTTATCAGGACTGCTGCACAGCACATATTCTACGCTAAATGCGCTGAACGAAGGTGAAGCAGGCGGGATGACAAACAAGGAACCTGCCATACCTGTAAACAGGTCCATCTCTCCAGACTATATTATCTGCCTTGAAGACGGTAAAAAACTCAAAATGCTGAAACGGTATATTCGCACTCAGTATAGTCTGAGCCCGGAAGAATATCGCCGCAGATGGGGCCTGCCCGCTGACTATCCGATGGTTGCGCCAAATTACGCGAAAAAGCGCTCAGCGTTTGCCAAGAAAATTGGTCTTGGTAAGGCGGCAGGTGCAAAAAGAACGGCTAAAAAGACGGTTAAGCGCAAAAAATAACTTTAGAGTTAGTTCCTCAGTCGAAGATTGTTCTCCGGCGCGCCCCGTTTCAAGTCAAATTCATTCCACACTTTGTCGAGTGCTATCTTTAGCTGCTCGATATGATCATCAGTATGGAGCGGCGTTGGTGTAAAGCGTAGCCGCTCAGTCCCTTTTGGTACCGTTGGATAGTTGATGGGCTGAACATATAAATTATGCTCATCAAGTAATACATCTGAAACCTGTTTACAGCGAACCGGGTCACCCACAAATACCGGAACAATATGGCTGACAGAGGGCATGACCGGCAATCCGGCTTCTGAGAGAATCGTCTTCATTCGGGCCGCGCGTTCCTGGTGTTTTTCCCTGAGGTCGCCTGCTTTTTTTAGGAACCTGACACTTTCCAGAGCGCCAGCCACAAGTACCGGCGACAGCGCTGTTGTAAAAATAAACCCTGATGCATACGAACGAACCGCATCGATCACACTTGACGAACCGGCAATATAACCACCCATAACGCCAAACGCTTTCCCCAGCGTTCCCTCGATAAGGTCGATACGATCTTGCACGCCGTCCCGTTGAGCGACGCCGCCACCCTTGTGGCCATAAAGACCAACCCCATGCACCTCATCAAGGTAAGTGAAGGCATTATATTTGTCGGCAAGATCACAGATTGCCTCGATTGGGGCGATATCGCCATCCATTGAATAAACTGACTCAAAGGCAATGATCTTGGGTTTGTCAGCTGGTAAATCCTGCAACAGGCTTTCGAGGTGCTGCAGGTCATTGTGCCGCCAAATAAGTTTTGGACTTTTGCCACCTCGAATTCCTTGGATCATGGACGCGTGATTCATCTCGTCTGAAAGGATAATACAATCCGGCAATACCCGACCAAGTGTTGATAATGTCGCCTCGTTACCGACGTAACCGGACGTAAACAGGAGTGCAGCCTCCTTGTCGTGCAAGTTGGCGAGTTCTTCTTCAAGACGCACGTGATAGTGAGTTGTTCCGGCTATGTTACGGGTACCACCGGCACCGGCACCGACCTTGTCGACCGCCGCTTTCATCGCGTTCGCTACGTGATCATTTTGGCCCATGCCGAGGTAATCATTCGAGCACCAGACCGTTACTTCTTTCCTGACAGTCGGCCCGTGATAGATCGCCTGAGGGAATTTTCCTTTGCAGCGTTCAAGATCTGCAAAGACGCGATATCGGCCTTCGTTTTTCACAGCCTTCACGGCCGCCTTGAATGCGCTTTCGTAGTCAACCATGAGGAGTTCCCCGAATTACCGGTTCTTATATAAGCGCTTTTGCGCAAAAAAAACCACCCCTGCAATGAAAGAAGGGTGGCTCAAATTGCCGGATTAGGTGTGAGAATAATTCTCAGAGGCGAAAACGGATCTGGTCTGACCAGAATCGCTCAAGCCGTTCAAGCGCGACGTTGGTACCGCTGATCATCCCGGCGTTCACATCACCGACTTGAACAACAGATCCAAGTTGACGGTCAAACAGTCGCACGAGCGTGTTGCGCACCTCAGTGCCCTTCTCTGTCAGAGACACCCGCACCGAGCGTTTGTCGGTGTCGCTGCGTTGATGTTTGATATAACCGGCTTCAACCATCTTTTTTAGATTATAGGAAACATTTGAGCCCAGATAATGACCGCGAGAGCGAAGTTCGCCAGCTGTCAACTCGGCATCACCAATATTATAAAGCAACAAGGCCTGCACAGCATTGATGTCGGCCTGCCCTAGTCTTTCCAGCTCATCCTTGATCACATCAAGAAGCTGACGGTGCAGGCGTTCGATCAAATGAAGGAGTTTCAGATAAACCGATTTCAGGTCACCGTCACCTTCGTCAAAACTGCCACCCAATTCTGTATTAAATGATGCCTCAGCTACCATACTTAGCCTCTTACACACTGAACTCCACAAGTGGTGATAATCTAGCCGTTAACCGCTAAGGTGTGGTTAAGCCGGTTGTTTCCATTTGAGATCGGCTTTGCGATATTGTGACCCGTTACGGGACAGGCTAAGGATGCGCCATGACACTACAAGGATCAATCCACGGAAGTTATCCGTATACCCGGCTGCGGCGGCTTCGGCGGTCCGAATGGTCGAGAAATCTTTATGCGGAGAGCAGGTTATCAGCAAATGATTTGATCTGGGCTATTATCCTCAAAGACGGCGATCACGTTGAAGAGCCGGTTGAGCACTTGCCGGGTGTCTTTCGTTTATCACCCGATAAAGCGGTGCTGGCGGCCAGGCGGGCCAGCAATCTTGGCATTAATGCCCTTGCCCTGTTCCCTTTTACAGAAACGAACTTGCGCACACCAAACGGCGATGAAGCTCTAAACCCGGATAACCTAATGTGCCGCACCGCAAAAGCGATCAAGGATGCGGTCCCGGACATCGGTCTGATCTGCGATGTTGCCCTCGATCCCTATACCGATCACGGACATGATGGACTTGTTGAAAACGGATTAATCGTCAACGACCCGACAGTGGAAATTTTATGCCGGCAAGCCGTATTGCAGGCACTAGCGGGCTTTGATGTCGTGGCGCCCTCGGACATGATGGACGGCCGAATCGGTGCTATTCGGTGCGCTCTCGAAGCCGAGGGGCTCGTCGACACTCAGATTATGTCCTATGCCGTCAAATACGCGTCATGCTTTTATGGTCCTTATCGTGGAGCAATCGGCTCTGAGGGTGTCCTTACCGGCGACAAAAAGACCTATCAGATGAACCCGGCGAACGCGGCGGAGGGGTTGCGCGAGGTAGCCCTTGATATTGCAGAAGGTGCCGACAGCGTCATGGTCAAGCCCGGAATGCCGTATCTCGATATGGTAAGCCGGGTAAAAGAGCAATTCAGCGTTCCAACCTTCGCGTTTCAGGTGTCTGGTGAATACGCGATGATTTCGGCTGCGGCGGCGACAGGTGCTCTGAACCGCGAGCAGGTTATTTTGGAATCCCTGATGTGTTTCCGGCGCGCCGGTGCAGACGGTGTGATAACGTATTTCGGTGTTGAAGCCGCAGAATTACTGAACGGCTAGCTTTTGTTCTTGTCTTGTTCCAGTAATGTGACGAGGCTTGATGTGTCCCACCCGGCCCCACCATTTTGTGCGACCTGTTTGTAAAAGTCGTCTATCAGCTGTGTCACTGGCAGGTGCGCGCCTGTTCTGTCGCCCTCTTTTAAGACAATATCAAGGTCCTTACGCATCCATTTCACCGCAAAGCCGAAATCGAACTCCCCATCCACCATCGTGAGCCAGCGATTTTCCATTTGCCAGCTTTGGGCGGCACCGCCTGATATCGCCTCTAGGGTCTTGTCGGTGTCAATCCCCGCCGATTTGGCAAAATGAACGGCCTCTGAAAGTCCCTGAAGGAGCCCGGCGATCGCAATCTGGTTTACCGCTTTGCACAGTTGTCCATGCCCGACTGGGCCAATATGAACGATCCGCTTCGCATAGGCGTCCATTACTGGAGCAGCCCGATCCAGGTGGCTCAGTTCGCCGCCACACATGACCGATAAAGCCCCGTTCACCGCACCAGCTTCACCGCCAGAGACTGGTGCATCTATCAGGCCGACGTCACGCGCTTTGGCAATTGTTTCAAGCTGTTCGGCGCAGGCGGCTGATGTGGTTGTATGATCGACATAGATGCTGCCTGGCGGCATCGCATTGATCGCGACTTCGCCGACAGAAAGACTGTCTTGATCGTTGCCAACGCAGGCAAAAACCAGTTGTGCGCCTGCAACCGCTTCAGCTAATGAGGGGGCCAATTCGCCGTCAAACTCCCCAGCCCAGCGTTGAGCGGTAGAAATCGTGCGATTATAAACGGTTAAGCGGCCGGAGGATTTTGAAAGGTGGCCGGCCATCGGGTAACCCATAATACCGAGGCCGATAAACACATATTTCATTATCCTTTTTCCTCAGTGATTACAGGTCCTTCTGAATAGTTCCTACCTATATACATGAGAGGTCGATCGTCCCTATAGTCGAAATCTACGACACGCCCCAACAAAATCAGGTGATCGCCAGCATCATGCCTGGCTTCAATTTTACAATCCAGGCCAGCAAGTCTGTCTCTCAAGAGAGGTGCACCGGTGAGCATTATATCAGTTTCGAGACCATCAAAATCATGGCTGTCAGGGCTTGCAAACCGCTCTGAAAGACGGGGTTGATCACCTCGCAAGATCGTCACAGCGTAATTATCTGAAGAATGAAACGCATCAAAAATACTGGATTTCCTGTCGATACACCAAAGTACGAGGGGCGGGTTGAGAGAAACAGAGGTGAAAGAATTGACCGTCATTGCTACAGGCTTTACACCCTCACCAGCTGGTTGACACGAAACCACAGTCACCCCCGTGATGAAGCGCGCAAAAGTATTTTTCAGGGCGTTGGGGTCAAATTCCATCAAGTGATACCAATCTCGTATTTTATCGCACAGGCCAAAAGTCACGTTATCACCGCCTGAGCAAACCAGAAAACGACGTAACCATGTTCTCATCTCTTTGCAAAACCAGATGCTTTACTTACCGCTTTCTGGTTTCGCCTATAGCCTCGGAATTCTGACTCTGGCTATAGGTTGATAATGGAAGAATTCCTCTCTTCGGATTGGCAGATGTGGACGACGATGATCGTAATCGGCGTGATCATTGTGCTGTATAGTCTCGACCGGTTTTCAATGGAACTCGTGTCGGCTGCGGCAGTCATCACCTTGTTGTTGTTTTTCCATCTTTTTCCCGTCACGGGCGGGAGCGGTGAAAACCTTCTTGACGCTAAAATACTGCTTAGCGGTTTTGCCAGCCCGGCTCTGTTCGCGATCATGGGGCTTTTGATTATCGGTCAGGGGATGTTCCAGTCGGGGGCTCTTGAGTACCCTACTCGCATGCTGGTTGACGCTTACGGCAAGCACAACTTTCTGGTGATCATACTGGTTTTCACGCTAATCATTGTTATCAGCGCGTTCCTCAACAATACACCGGTCGTGGTCATGTTCATCCCGATCATGGCGGCGATTGCGGCGCAAAGCAAAGTTGCGCCTTCACGGCTGATGATCCCGCTGTCGTTCATGTCGATTTTCGGAGGCATGATGACGGTGATCGGGTCGTCGACCAACCTGCTCGCGGTTGAGACATATGCCAATGTCACCGGCGAGCGGATTGGTTTTTTTGATCTCACACCAATTGGCCTCGTCATGACGATCGTCGGCGCGGTTTATCTTATGACTGCCGGGCGTTGGCTGTTGCCCGACCGGTCTGTACCAAATGTCAGAGGTTCAGATAATGACGGAAAGCAATTTATCGCGCAGATTCAACTAAATCGTGGACACCCTCTTATCGGTCAAACCGCCATCGCCGGGCTTTTTCCTGATCTGCCAGACGTTACGGTCCGGATGGTTCAACGGCGTGAAGAGGCTCTGTTACCGCCTTATGATGACTTCGTTTTTCGCCTCCATGACACGGTGATTGTCGCCGCTACACGCAAGGCTCTCACCAACCTTTTGAAATCGCGGCCGGAAATTCTCGTCGAAGTTCTGAGTGAGATAGACATTCAGGAAGATTCGACAGCTGGCGGTGAACTGGCGATGGTTGAATCGATTGTCGCGCCCGCGTCTCGGTTGATTGGCCGGACCATCGCCCAGATCGGTTTCAAGTATCAAACCAATTGCGTCATTGTCGGTATCCAGCGGCGCAGTCGGATGATCAGATCGGAGATGAGCTCGATCCGGCTTGAAGCGGGCGACGTGCTGCTCATTCTGGGCGACATCAAGGATGTGCGCTCCTTGCGGACCGACCGCGATATTGTACTGCTTGAATGGTCCATGACGGGATTGCCCGAGCCCGGCAACGCCCGCAAGGCGGCCCTGATATTCGGGCTGGTGGTCGGAACGGCCGCTCTTGGCATATTCCCGATCGCGATAACGGCGTTCTTTGGTGCAACGCTGATGGTTGCCTCAGGCTGCCTGAACGTCAGACAGGCCGCCCGTTCCGTGGATCGTCGCATTTTTCTGCTCATCGGCTCAGCTCTGGCCATGGGCTTGTCGCTGGATCAGACCGGCGGTGCTGCAATGATTGGCCGATGGCTGGTGTCGCTTGCTGAAGTGGGCGGTCCGGTTCTGCTGATCTCAGTATTTTTCATCCTGTCAGCTGGCGTCACCAATGTTCTGTCAAACAACGCGACCGCCGTTCTGTTCACACCGATTGCCGTAAATGCAGCGCTTCAGGCCGAAATTGCGCCACTAGTACTTGTTCTGACTGTCATTTTTGGCGCCAATTGTTCGTTCGCAACGCCGATCTCATATCAGACCAACCTCCTTGTGATGGCGCCTGGCCATTACAAATTCAGGGATTATATCACGGTTGGGATCCCGCTGATCCTGCTGCTCTGGATCGCCTATACAATCGTGGCGCCTATTTATTTCAGGATGACGGGACTTCTTTAACAAAAATGCAGCATACAGGTTGGTTGATGCCTCTTTGCCGCTAAAGAAAACAGCATGATCTTTGCACCTTGCGCCCATAAGCGGCTTTTCCTAGATTCAGTTGCGTAACTTTAAGTGATCCCGTTTGACCAAGCCTTTTGAACATTCCCGAACTGAATTTTACCTGACCTCGCCGTCACCCTGCCCGTATCTCAATGGGCGGAATGAACGGAAAGTGTTTTCATTTCTGTCCGGGCCGTCAGCTTCACAGCTGAATGCTCTTCTGACCCAGCGCGGGTTCCGGCGCTCGCAGAATATTGTCTACCTGCCCGCGTGTGATGCCTGTTCCGCCTGCAAACCGGTGCGGGTTGTGGTCAAGGATTTCATGGCGAAACCGTCATGGCGGCGAATCCGCAATACCAATGCGGATGTGAGCCGTGTTGCAGTCGCCCCGAAGGCAACCAGCGAACAGTTCTCAATCCTGCGGGCCTATCTTGATGCTCGCCATGCCGATGGCGGCATGTCCGATATGACGGTGCTCGATTATACGAGCATGGTTGAACAAACCGCCGTTGATACGTTGCTCCTCGAATACCGCGTCAACGTCGGTATGCCGGATGAACGCCTTGTTGGCTGCTCACTGACTGACCGGTTGCCCGACGGCCTTTCGATGGTCTACAGCTTTTTCGAGCCTGATGAAGATGGGCGCAGCCTCGGCACTTACATGATCCTCGATCACATCGCCTATGCTCAGGAGCTGGGCCTCAGCCATCTCTATCTTGGCTACTGGGTCGATGGCAGCTCCAAGATGGATTACAAGGCCCGATTTCAACCGCTCGAGCACTGGACCAGCGCCGGCTGGAAACCCCTGCGCCAGAGGCGGTTCAAGCGGAGCTAGTGTCCTGCTTTGGCAGCCAGCGCCAAGAAAGTTTTCCGCGGCTTCTTCTGCACGAATTCCGGCCTGGCTTCATTTAGCGGTCTCCTGCGACCGCTCTAGCACACCTGCCCTAGTTGCGCGTGCCCCCCGATCTCAAGTTACAATGCGTGCCTGCGGCCGCCGCGAACGGAGAGGTAAATGAAGATTATAACTACAACTGTGGCAGCTATCGGTGCTTTGATGCTGCTGACGGCGCCTGCGCATGCGGGCAAGTTTCGGATCGACATCGACTATAAATCCGAAACCGGTGACACAATCAGCACAGGCTCGGTGCTGATCAGCGATGACGTCATCCGGTCATACGCTTCTCATCCCCGCGACTTTAATGGCCTCGAAGTAGATGACGAGGGCAAAATCATCCGCCGTACAGATGGCAGTATTTCTTCCTCATCGTCTGATCAGGCTGTTGCAATGATTTTATCAGATGCAGCGGAGGCAAGCGGCGGCGCAACCGGGACGAACGGAAACAGAGCGACACCCGTCAACATGAATTCCGAGAAAGAGATTTTCTACAACATCGCTGAAAACACTCAGTATACGATCAACCATGTGTATAGGAACGTGAAGATCGAAAATACCGTCTTCACCATTGGCAACCCGGCAGACATGATTCTCGGTGGCGCCACAAAATCGGTCTCCAAAAACGATGGGCTGGCGCTGCGCGGCATGCTTGGCATGCTAACCAAGCCACGCCTCGACCCGAAAGACGAGATCAAGCTCGAAGACACCGATCTCAGTGACCAGGTTGAACTCAACAATGCTCTCATTAAATGCCGCTGGAAGATCATGAACCGCATGGGCGGTCCGATCGGTCGTGTTTGCGTCGCAAATCCAAAAGACGTTGCCGACGGAACGGAATTGATGGCTACGATCCGTGCGTTGCCGCTTGAAGGCGCCGGTGGCAAGGTCGGTCCGGTTGGCTGCGCCCGCCAGATTGCAGAAACCGGCAAGCTGCCGGTCAAGGTCGAAGAATTCGGGCCGGAGCCTTACGATGATGGCAGTCCTGGATATGATCCTGACAAACGCGACGTCGAATACCGCTATGAGGTCACGGACATCCTCGTTATGAGCGAGCAGGACGTTCTTTACGGCCCCTTAAACGATCCGGCGCTGGATGAGTACGAGACCAAGGACAACAGGCGGTAACCGAATTAATAGGTTGTTGAAGCACTTCCGAAAAAAAGTTCCGTCCATATTGAAAATTTCCATGGACAGGCTGATCACCGGTGTTGATGAGATCGATCAGAAATTGAAGACCGAGGAATTTCGGCGCAACGACAGCGATCAACCGAAGCGACTTGGTGTGACCTCCAAGGACTGGTTCGAGTGAGCTTGAAACTGGGCGCCGAAAGGCCGCACCAGCGGCTTTTTAGTAGGACAAGGCCACCTACCAGTCGATCTTGCTAGCTTCATTTTAAGGCACGCTCTCGTCGCTGGACCTGTCCTAAAAATCCCGCCACACTGGCCCGGAAAACGGGATGGAACAGAGGCGTATGGGCAAAACCACCGATCAACCGGCGAGCGAAGCGGAACCGGCAGAAAAAAAACCTTTCAGCCGCAGAAAATTCATGACCGTTGGCGCGCTTGGTGCGGCCACTCTCGCCGCTGGCTGCGATTGCAAGGACCGCTGCGGTGGCCCTGCCAGTGCAACGGCCGGATCAGCTGGCATTACCGAGCGCGAATTGAAAATGGTCACGACCTGGCCGCGTGATTTCCCCGGCCTTGGCGACGGCGCAGAAAATGTGGCACGCTACATCACCGAGATGAGCGGTGGCAAAATGCGGGTAAAGCTCTACGCCGCCGGCGAACTTGTCGGCGCCTTCGATTCCTTTGACGCGGTCTCAGGCGGCTCAGCCGATCTTTATCACGGCGCGGAATATTATTGGACTTCACGCGCCCGCGCCTATGCGTTCTTCACATCGGTCCCCTTCGGCATGACGATTTCCGAAATCATGGGCTGGATCGAATATGGCGGTGGCCAGCAGCTATGGGATGAGCTTGCGGCACAATACAACATTAAACCATTTGGCGCCGGCAATACCGGTCACCAGATGGGCGGCTGGTTCAAGCGGGAGATCAATTCGCTGGAAGATCTGCGCGGCCTCAAGATCCGCATGCCGGGTATTGGCGGCGAAGTGATGCGCCGTACCGGCGCCACCGCCGTCACCCTGCCCGGCAACGAGCTTTACCAGGCACTGCAATCCGGCGCGATTGACGCGACCGAATGGGTCGGCCCGTGGAATGACATCGCCTTCGGCTTCTACCGCGAAGCCAAATACTACTACTGGCCTGGCTTTCACGAACCGGGTGCCATGCTCTCTACAGGCATCAACCTCGACAAGTGGAATGATTTCTCGCTTCAGGAAAAAGCCATCGTCGAAAACGCCTGCAAAGCAGCCAATCACCAGATGATTGCGCAGTATGCCCACAACAATTCCCGCGGCCTCAAAACCCTGCAGGAAGAATACGGCGTCGAGCTGCGCCAGATGCCGGATGATGTGATGGAGGCCCTCGCCGACAACACGAAAATTGTATTCGAGGAAATCGCTGCCGAAAATGATCTCTCGGGCCGCATATACGAAAGCTACAAGGAAGCGCTCCTCGCTGGCGCCGAGTGGAACCGCATTTCCGACGAAGCTTATATGGCTGTGCGGCGCAGGCAGTTGTCCCTGTAAATGCTGGACCTGATCGGAAATGCGTTGACGTTGATAGCTGCCGCGGCCTCGTTGCTTTTGTTGCTGCCGTTGCTCTTTGTGCTCACGAACTCGGCAAAACTTGGCAGTCTCTGCACGTCAATTGCAAAACTATTTGACCGCATCAACAACGGTGTCGCCCGCACGGTAATGTGGGCTGCCCTGTTGATGGCGCTGACCCAGGTCACCATCGTCGTCATGCGCTATGTTTTTGGCATCAACTTTATCTGGCTGCAGGAAAGCATTCTCTATATGTTCGGCTTCCTGTTTCTGCTGACCTCCGGTTACGCCCTTATCAATGACGAGCACGTCCGGGTCGATATTTTCTATCGTGAGGCACCGAAGAAACGAAAAGCCTTGGTTGATTTCGTCGGCACCTACATTTTCCTGTTTCCGATCTGCATCCTGATCATCTGGGCCGGCGGCGCATATGTCGCGCGGTCATGGCAGGTCATGGAAGGATCGACTGAAGCGTCAGGTATTCAGGCTGTGTTCCTTTTGAAAAGCATGATCCCGATCTTCGCCACCCTTTTGGCATTGGCGGGGTTCTCGCTCGCGACCGCTGCGGCACACGACCTCAGATCGAGAGAGGTCGCGGCAGGTTGATATGGATGGCATCGTCGACAACATGATCATCTGCTGGTGCGCCTGCGCCACCTGGCTCGATATCGCTATGATCTTCACCCTGTGTGCGCTGCTCCTAGCCGGTTATCCGGCGGCCTTCAGCCTCGCCGGGACGGCGTTGATCTACGCACTGGTCGGCCTCTCGATGGGCGCGTTCGATGTTACGTTCTTCTCAGAGCCCTACCCGATCCGGATATTCGGGATCATCAACAACCAAGTATTGATCGCTGTACCCCTCTTTGTACTGATGGGTGTGATTCTCGAAAAATCAAAAATTGCCGAAGAGTTGTTGGACAACATGGCAAAACTATTCGGTTCGATGAATGGCGGCCTTGGCATTTCAGTAACAATCGTCGGTGCCCTCCTGGCAGCGTCAACCGGTATTGTCGGTGCGACCGTCGTGACGATGGGCCTGCTCTCCCTGCCGACCATGCTGCGGCGTGGGTATGAACCGGGCTTTGCGGCGGGCTCGATTGCGGCCGCCGGCACTCTTGGGCAAATCATTCCGCCGTCAATTGTGCTGATCCTGCTGGGCGATCAGATTTCCAATGCCTGGCAGAAGGCACAATTGCAGCAGGGTGTCTACGCGCCGGAGACCGTCTCGGTCGGCGATTTGTTCGCCGGTGCCCTGATGCCCGGCCTGATGCTGGTTGGTCTCTATCTCACCTACCAGATTGGTGTTTCCATCGTCAGTCCAAAAAGCGCCCCGGCAATCCCGGCGGCTGATCGCGGTAATTACAACGAGGCGCTGGTAAGTGCGCTTAAAACCTTGCCAGCACCCCTGCTTCTCATCATCGCCGTCCTTGGCTCAATCCTTGGGGGAATTGCAACCCCGACTGAAGCAGCCGCTGTCGGCGCTGCGGGTGCAATGCTGATCGCCGGTTTTCGTCTCTGTCCGGTGAAAGGGCTACTCGGCCGCCCCCTCCTGATCAGCGGCACGTTGGCAACTGGCCTCCTTGTGGTCCTCACTTCAACTATCGACCTAAGAATGGGCAAAGAGATCACGTCAGGACTTGAGACAGCCGCGATTTTCGCTGCGATTACCTGCTGCGTCTTCATTGCTCTCAGTCTGCTCACCAGTCTGCACCATCTTCTGAAGGAGAAAATGCTGGCGCCGGTGGTCGAAAAAACCGCTTCCGTTACCACCATGGTTTTCACGATCCTCATTGGTGCGGCGTTGTTCTCGCTGGTCTTCCGTGGTCTTGGCGGCGATGAAACGGTCGCGCATGCTCTCTCCAATACGCCAGGCGGGGTTGTCGGGGCAGTCATCGCCGTTATGCTGGTGATGTTTATTCTCGGCTTTTTCCTCGACTTTATTGAGATCACCCTAGTCGTCGTGCCACTCGTCGCGCCAGCCCTATTGTTGATGGGCGTCGATCCGATCTGGCTCGGGGTGATGATGGCCGTCAACCTGCAGACCTCATTCCTGACGCCACCATTCGGCTTCGCCCTGTTCTATCTGCGCGGCGTCGCACCCGATAGTGTACGGACGTTACAGATTTATCGCGGCGCGATTCCCTTTGTGTTGATCCAGATTTTGGCCCTCGCACTCCTTGCTCAATTCCCGGAGATTGCCACCTGGCTGCCGGACAGGCTTTACGGGAATTGATCGCGTTGATATGCCGGATGACCATGCATGACAGCCAATTAAAAGAATTTTCTAATTTTACGGTGGCCACTAGGCGACGGCCACAGCAATGCCAAGAAGCCCGATCACCAACGTCTTCCAAATACCACTCGAAACGCCAAATGCGAGAGGCAAGCAAAACGGTATTCCTCCGTTCCACTCATGAATCGCTTGTTACAACTGATACCCCGGCGTCGATTTCGAAATCGCAACCTCTTCGTCAGTCATATCCGCCGCCACATCCGCAAACAGCGGTGTCGATAAATAGCGCTCACCGGTATCGGGCAGCATACAGAGGATCGTTGTGCCTTTTTCTGCCCGGTTGGCAACTTCCATAGCGCTCGCAAATGTCGAACCACTGGAGATGCCGACGAAAATCCCTTCCTTCTGGGCCAACTCCTTGGACCAGTACATGCCTTCACTGCCGGCAACCTTCAGCACCTTGTGGATGGCGTCAGTGTCAATCGCTTCCTGCGCCACATAAGGAATGAAATCCGGCGTCCAGCCCTGGATTGGATGCGGCGTCCAGGCAGGATGACTGCCTGCTGGTGACTTGTCAGCGTTGCGCTCCTGCGCGCCGCCGTCGCTGAACAGTGCGGCCACATCTGGTTCGCTGACGATAATTTTGGTATCCGGCATCTCCTTGGCGAGAACCCGTGCAACACCCGAAAGCGTGCCGCCAGTGCCATAGCCAGTTACCCAGTAGTCGAGCCCGTGCTTTTTGAAATCATCAACGATTTCGCGTGCGGTCGTCCGCGCGTGCATGTCGGGGTTCGCCTCATTTTCGAATTGTCTTGTCAGGAACCAGCCATTTTGGTCGGCCAGTTCCTTGGCCTTGGCGACCATGCCAGTACCCTTAGCTGTCGCCGGCGTAACCACCACTTTCGCACCCAAAAACCGCATCAATTTGCGCCGCTCGACACTGAACGGTTCTGCCATTGTGACAACAAGCGGATAGCCTTTTTGCGCGCAGACCATAGCCAGCCCTATACCAGTATTACCGCTTGTCGCTTCAATCACGGTCTGACCCGGTCTCAGATCGCCGGATTTTTCCGCCGCTTCGATGATACCCAGCGCCAACCGATCTTTAACCGACCCAAGCGGGTTGAACGCTTCAATTTTTACGTAGAGATTGATGCCCTTGGGCGCCAGTCGATTGATCCTGACGGCGGGCGTCTTTCCCACCGTCTCAAGAATATTGTCGTATTTAGCCACGGCTCTCTCCTGTTAGACTTGCTGCGGTGTAATCGCCTACCAGCTCAATGGTCAAATCACGCATGAGTAATAAACATGCAATATTGTTGGATTATCGGTCATCATTCCCGCACGCTTCAGCTTCGCACGGCATTCAGGATCCATCCGAAGAAATACAACGATTGCTTTGTAGGGTGTATCATGTCCATGGGATATCAGATCGCACCCAGATCCCATCTTACAACAAACGCGCGTGGTTATTGGGCCGTCGCTGGCAGGGAATTGCCTGCTATACAGCATCAGAAAACCAAAGGTATACTCAAATTGATGGCGGATGGCGGTGGTACAGAGTTACGAGCTGAGACAGTCAGCACTCTTGCTGATGTCAACCGAGCCGACTGGGATCGCCTCGCCAATCCGCCAGACCAGCCGTTTCATCCGTTTGTCGCCTATGATTTCCTCGAGGCACTTGAATTGTCGGGCTCCGTAGATCCGGAAAAAGGCTGGGCGCCCTGCCATGTTTTGCTCGAGCGCGGGGACGACCTCATAGGCGCTCTGCCGATGTATTTCAAAGGCCACAGCCAGGGCGAATATATTTTCGACCACGCCTGGGCCGACGCCTATGAACGCGCCGGTGGCAGTTATTACCCGAAACTGTTGGCGGCAATCCCGTTCACACCAGTGCCCGGGCCCCGCCTGCTGTCACCTGACGAAGAGACCAGGACGATCCTCGTCAACGCAGCGATGCAGCTGGCCGGTCGGTTTGATGTTTCGTCCCTGCACGTAAATTTTCTCTCACCGGAACAGGCAGATCTTGCCGGAGGGCTCGGATTTTTGAAACGGATGGGCCAGCAGTTTCATTTTCAAAACAAGGGGTACGAATCTTTTGACGACTTTCTCGCCACTCTCGCCTCGCGCAAACGCAAAAATCTGCGCAAGGAGCGGTCCTCAATTAAGGATGAAGGCGTCGAGATTGACTGGCTTTCCGGCAGCGATATCAAGGATCACCATCTCGACCAGTTTTGGGTATTCTATCAGGATACTGGCGCGCGCAAATGGGGCTCGCCCTATCTGACCAGGGCGTTCTTTCAGTTGCTGGTCGAACGAATGGGCGACCACGTACTTCTTATGCTGGCAAGACAAGGTGGGCAATATGTAGCAGGTTCGTTCAGCATGATCGGTGGCGATACTTTATATGGACGTTATTGGGGGTGTACGACTTATATCCCCAATCTTCACTTTGAGCTCTGCTATTATCAGGCGATTGACTACGCTATCGCTCACGTCCTCGCTCGCGTCGAGGCTGGTGCCCAAGGAGAGCATAAACTCGCCCGCGGCTACGAGCCGGTACCGATCTGGTCGGCCCACTGGATCAGGGACACCGGTTTTCGAAGTGCAATCGAGAAATATCTGGAAAGCGAACGGTTGCATGTGGAGGGGGACATCGCCATCTTGAATAACTACACGCCTTTCAAAAAAGGTTGAGGCAGCCAGAAACATGAAAACAGTCGCAACATTTTTAAACCCTGAAGAAGCAAAAGTTGCCCGCGGCTTCCTCAGTGCCAACGGCATTGAGGCGATCATCGCCGGCGAAGAAAGCCTGTCGGTGATGCCGCATCTTGGTATGGGCGGGAGAGCCTACCAGCTGATGGTCGCTGAGGAAGATGAAAACCAGGTGCGCAGGTTGCTGGCCGAGGTTGAGGCCGAAGCAGAGGCGAGTGACGATGGCGATGCAGTGAAACCTGGCTGGACCAGAAAAAAAACACTGTTGACGGTCGCTATTTTCGCATCGATTTTCCTGTTTTTTATCGGAAACAGTGAGTCTGCCGAATTGGATCGGGCGGCACGAGCGATAGATGAAACTCACCGTCTTGGTTGGTTCACTCATGAATTTTGGAGATGGTGATGGTAGAAATGACAACATACGACACCAACAACATCTTCGCCAAAGTCATGCGTGGCGAGATTCCAAACACGACTGTTTACGAAGACGATGACGTGCTCTCGTTCATGGATATTTTTCCGCAATCGGAAGGCCACACACTCGTCATCCCGAAGAACACGCAGGCGACGAACTTCCTCGATATTGACCCGGACACTCTGGCAGTACTTATTCAACGCACCCAGAAACTCGCGACCGCCGTCAATAACGCACTGAACCCAGATGGCATACGGATCATTCAGTTTAACGGTGAAGCTGCTGGCCAGACTGTCTTTCATCTTCATTTTCACATCATACCTGCTTGGACGGGCTGCCAGATGCAGCCGCATAGCTCAAATCCGGCTGATGCGGTTGCGCTTCAGGCGCTCGCTGACAAAATCAAAGTCTGTTTGTGAGTCGTTGATGTTGAATCCGCATGAGGCAGGTTTTTTGAAGTTTATCGATTCATCACAGGCCCGACGTATCTCAGCACTATTAGCAGGAGGCCCCAGGGGACGGTCAACATTTCACCAATTAATGGGGCATAATATTGTGCTAAACCCTGCTTTTTCGTCAAAAATAAACCCACATGAACAATCAGCCGAAGAAATACTCTCCCTGCTTTTCAATTTGGGTGCTCCCAAAAAATGTTACATAATTTCTGAAGATTCAGGGTTGGACACCACCATTAGAGACCTGAAAATGACCCTTGAACAGGTGGTGGGATACAGTTACGGGACCTTCATCTCATGCCTGCCAGGTGTGTTGGGTTATTATGAGTATGAAGCACCGAAAGAACGCTTTCTCTTAAAGATATAGATATACAATGGCCAACCATAATCATCATCTCTCCGAGCGTTACGCTCTTGTCACCGGCGCTTCGCGCGGCATCGGCCACAGCACAGCGAAAGCTCTCGCGGCTGCCGGCGCCCACGTGATTGCGCTCGCCCGAACCACCGGCGCGCTCGAAGAACTTGACGATGAAATACAGCAGGCTGGCGGGTCCGCGACTTTGATCCCGGTCGATGTTACCAACGCTGAGGCTATCGACCAGCTGGCCCCGGCGCTCCTGCAACGTTTCGGCAAGCTCGACATTTTCGTCGCCAATGCCGGGGTCCTCAACGATCTGTGCCCGGTTCCCGATATCGATCGGAAAATATGGGACGGTGTTTTGGCAACGAACCTCACGGCGAACTGGCATCTGACAAAGGTGCTTGATCCTTTGCTGCGTCAGTCAGATGCAGGCCGCGTCGTTTATGTATCCACCGGCACAACAGAATCCTTCAAACCATTCTGGGGCGCCTACACGGTTTCAAAAGCCGGCCTTGAAGCGCTCGCGCACACATATGCAAACGAGATCGAAAGCTCCGCTATCCGTGCCAATGTTCTCAACCCGGGCCCAACACGTACTTCAATGCGGAAGGTCGCCATGCCCGGCGAAGACCCGATGACCCTGCCCCATCCCGACGAAGTCGCAGAGTTGATTCTGGAAATGTGTTCGCCTGAGTACCAGGAAAACGGCGTGAAAATAAATTACCGCGACTGGAAGGAAACGCCTAACGTTCCTGAATGAGATCCAGATAACGCGCAACACTGAGGAAGTCTTCACGAAGTCGTGCTTCGTTTTTCGCAGCATCTTCATCAATCCCCCATTTCTCGGACTGATATGTTTCGTCGACGCGGCTTGCCGCAAAAATTTCATCGGGCGTTTGGTACTTCTGCCAAAGCGCCAGCGCCAGAACCGCTGAGCCGGTAATTTCAGTCGCTGCTGCGAGACAGGAAAGTTCATCGGCGGTAGCAGTTCGAAGGAGGTTTTTGGTTTTCGTTTGAGAATCATCTGGTTGTTCTACAGAGACAATACCGGTAGTGACATTGAGACGGATACCGAATTCGCCGGAGATCCACTCAAGAAACTCAGACCACGTTGTAGTTTGGCGAACCGTTAGCGGTTCGGGTTTTTCAGCCCGGTAACAAAGTAGGTCAGACCGCAGAAAAGAAAGGATAAGTTCGCCCCATTTTCGACAATCAGCCTCACCTCGATCAATCACCACCATTCTTCTACGACAAAGAAGCATCTTGAATGGGTTGATTTCTTCCGTTTGCGCTTCCCATTCATCCGCTACAGCCTCCGCCAGGCTGCGAACAGGCATAGCGAGAAGTTTCTTGCCGGGCGTTTTAGCTGGCCGCCCATCGAGCGCAATCAACCAGTCGTCACTGTCTGTTTTTTCGACCGTGACGCTTTTGTAAAACCGTTTCGGGAAGGCCTGATTTTCCATGCCCGTCACGCCGGCCAGATAATCTCGGGCTCAGTATTAAAATCGAAGAACTTCCACGATTTCTGCATATGGCCGGTCAACTCAGCGCGCAGCGCAAGTGGCCGGCCACCAGCCGGATTTGGTATCGTCATCGCCCTGCAAAACAGGTGCATCTTTTGCGACACACCCTCTATTTTCGCCCGTTCACCACCATATTTTCCATCGCCAACAATCGGGTGCCCGATAGCGCTGCTGTGAACTCGCAACTGGTGGGTTCGCCCCGTCAGTGGTCGCAACGCGACAAAACAAGCTTTGAGGGCCACCTGCTCCACGACTTGATAATCCGTAAGCGCCTTTTTTGTTTCTTCACCTTCTGCCGGCACCATACGTTCTTGGTCGCTCTGGTTGATGCGCACCATTTTTTTGGCGATCGGCATGTTGATCGACCCCTGCAACGGGTTAGGCACACCGACACACAAAGCCCAGTATTCCTTCTGGACTTCATGCTGCTTAAACGCTTCAGCCAAAAATGCGGTAGATTTGCGCGAGCGGCCAAGGACCAAGAGGCCTCCCGTATCGCGGTCGAGCCTGTGCACTAGTCTTGGCCTCTCCCCGTTGCCGGTGAGCCCCTCCAATAGCCCATCAATATGCCGGCGCGTGTTCACGCCGCCCTGCACTGCAATCCCGAACGGTTTGTTGAGTGCGATAATGTGATGGTCCTCATAGATAACCAGCGACCGGACATACTCCCTGTCTTCTGAATTCAGTCCTTCAGCTGCAGGTGCCTCATGAACAGGCTCACGAACTTTGAGAGGTGGCACTCGAACCACCTCTCCGATCATAAGACGGTGGTTTGCTTTAACCTTGTTGCCGTTGACGCGCACATTTCCCTTGCGCAGTAGCTTTTCAAGCTCACCGTGCCGCAATTGCGGAAAATGCTGTTTAAACCACCGGTCAATGCGCATATCTTCATCTTGCTCGACGACTTCTATCATCTGCACACCACTCATGTCGCCATCCTGCCTAACCACAAACCAGCCACCAGCGCTGCAATTGAAAAAACGACTGATCCGAACAGATATCCTCCTGCCGCAGCAATTGCTTTGCGCTCAAAGAGAGTCACGAAATCCAGCGAGAAAGTCGAGAAGGTCGTAAACGCCCCAAGCACACCGATAGCCCAAAATGCGCGAAACGCCTGACCATGTGGTTCACGTACTACCAACCACGCGATTAATACGCCCATGGCAAAGGAACCTAGAATGTTGACTACCATTGTTCCCCAGGGAAAGCCCGGCCCGAAAACACGCATCGCTAGCATATTGATACCATGCCGCGCCATTGCACCGATACCGCCACCCGTTGCGATGGCTAGCCACAACCCTACATCACGCATTCACCGTTCCCGTTTGCGAAAGGGCTTCACAATAAGCTGAAGCAACGAAATGTCACGCGTATAATCAAGACCTATGGGCAATTCCGGGGTCCTTACCGTTTTGCTGCGCGTGCCGAACACAAGATCCCACCAGCTGAATATATTACAGTAATTTGAGTCCGTATCCTCGCGACGTTGGTGATGATGGATCCAGTGGATCGATGGCGTCACCAAAAACCAGCTCACAATTCTCTCGAACTGCCGCGGCATTTTTACATTAGAGTGCTGAAAGATAGCTGAAAGCGCGGCGATTGTTTCAAAAAGGATAACGCTTGAAAACGGTACGGCCAGCAGGATGATGAAGCCGCACCGGACACTGGCGGATATCATCACTTCACCGAAGTGAAAACGAACAGCTGACGTAGCATCCAGCGTTTCGTCCCGGTGATGAATTTCATGAAAGCGCCAGAAAAATGGCACAACATGAAATGTTCTGTGCATCCAGTAAATCCAGAAATCGAGCAGCACAAGATCCAGTAACAGGCCGTGACCACCACTCCACCAGTCAGGCCGCTGCCATAATGCGTATTGGGAAGCCCAAAGTGAGATTGGTACGACAAACAGGGGCGATATGGGCAGAACAGATGCCCACAAGCCTGCATTTGAAATCAGGCGACCCCGTTCATGGATTAGCGGCGCAGATGGTCTCAACCGTTCAGCAACAAAAAAGAACACCAGAAAAATGCCAAGTGCGATGAATTTAAAGACGGATTGTTGATCCATACCTAATTACCACGCGGCTTACGGCGGGCATTCCAAAACTCCAGACGTTTTCGGATTTCCTTTTCAAATCCCCTCGGTACCGGCGCATAAAATTCTTCGCGCGGCATATCCGGCGGAAAGTAATCAAGGCCAGCATAAGCATCTGGCGCATCGTGATCATACTGATAGCCATCAGAATACCCGAGTTCTTTCATCAGGTTTGTCGGTGCGTTCATGGCATAGGGCGGCGGCATCAATGAGCCGGTTGCGCGCGCGGACCTTGTAGCAGTTTTAAATGCCGTATACGCCGCGTTCGATTTTGGGGCGGTCACCAGATAGAGTGTCGCTTGCGCGAGAGCAAGCTCACCTTCAGGACTGCCAAGAAAATCATATGCTTCCTTCGCAGCCAGACATTGCTGCAGTGCTTGTGGGTCAGCGAGGCCTATATCTTCAACCGCCATCCTCACCAGTCGCCGCGTAAGATAAAGCGGATCTTCACCAGCGACCAACATGCGCGCGAGCCAGTACAGTGCAGCATCCGCGTCAGATCCTCGAACCGCTTTGTGTAACGCACTGACAAGATTGAAATGCCCTTCCTGGGCCTTGTCATAGATTGGCGCCCGTCGCTGGACGATTTCTGTTAGTTCTTTCGGACCAAGCTCCCCGGCCAGCGGTTGTGAGAGTAAATCTTCAACGAGATTCAGCAAGAACCGACCATCTCCATCGGCCATGATCTTCAAGGCGGACCTGCCTTCATCAGTAAGCGGCATGGGCCTTCTTTCTTCAGTTTCAGCACGAAGAATAAGTTGTTCGAGTGCGTCCTCGTCAAGCCTGTTCAGAGTCAGGACCTGTGTACGTGAAAGCAGCGCGGCATTTAGTTCAAAAGACGGATTTTCCGTTGTCGCGCCAAACAATGTGATCAGACCGCTTTCTACGTGAGGCAGAAAACTATCTTGTTGTGCTCTGTTAAAACGGTGGATTTCATCCACAAAAAGCAGCGTGCCGCGGCCGGTCATCCGCCGCCCTTCGGCTTGTTTGAATACCTTTCGCAAATCGGAAACGCCTGAGAAAATTGCTGAAATCTGATGAAACTCCAGATCGGCCTGGTCAGCCAACAACCGGGCAATGGTCGTTTTACCCACACCTGGTGGCCCCCAAAGAATGATCGAAGACATTTTCCTAGACGCAATCATCCGGGCGAGAGGCCTGCCCTCTCCCAGAATGTGATCCTGGCCGACAATTTCGTTAAGCGTCTTTGGGCGTAGTTTGTCAGCCAGAGGATGTGGCGCGGTCACTTCGAGACCCGCTGACTGGAAAAGGTTCGTCAAAAATTACCTCTGTACTGAACCGTTGATACACGGCCCTGTTCATCTTCTGTCTGGATCGTCCATCCGTTTTCGTTCACGGCAACAGCAGCGACGAGGTCGTTTACCTCATTTACCTCAACACCATTTACTGTGCGGATTTTGTACTTCTCCCTAAATCTAAAGCGTCTGGCGTAAGGAGAATCGGAAACATCCGTTATCACAACACCCTGATCCATATAGGAACGGCCGAGCTCCACGTTTAGGGCTGGCGACAGGTTTGCTACTTTTATCCCGACAAAAGGGTTCGCTCCTTCGATCAGCGTTTCATCCTTGGCCGGAGTCTCAGGCGGTACGTTAAGGGACACGCGGTACATGCGGTCACGACCATCTCGAACAACGGTGACCGTCACGACTGCATTACGTTCACTTGTTCCCACTCTGTAGCGTAATGATTCGGCATCAAAGATGTCGTTGTCGTCCACTCTGGTAATGACATCACCCTCTTTAATCCCGGCCTCATCCGCCGGGCCACCTGGAAAAATCTCATTCACTAAGGCGCCTGCGGGGCGGTTCAAACCAAGGGCTTTCGCGAGGTTTGAGGTGACGGTGTCGGTCGATGCGCCGATCCAGGGACGTTGGATCACCTGCCCGCCATCAACGGCTGAAGCGACGACCTGCCGGACGAGGTTACCGGGAATGGCAAAACCTATTCCGTTCGAGCCCCCGGACCTCGAATAGATCGCTGTATTGACGCCCAATAGGTTGCCGTTGATATCAACCAAGGCGCCACCTGAGTTGCCTGGATTGATTGCCGCATCAGTTTGAATGAAGAACTGAAAATCGGAAACATTTACTTGAGTTCGGGCCAGAGCCGACACGATGCCGCTGGTAACGGTCTGCCCGACACCAAAAGGGTTGCCTATCGCCAGAATAATATCTCCAACTTCAGCAGAATCTGAATCGGCGAACGCCAGATAGGGCAAGGTTTCATCTACTGTGATTTTCAGGATGGCGAGATCGGTTTGAGGATCTGCGAGCAGAACCTCTGCCTCAAACTCACGCCGGTCAGTCAGAACGACCTTGATTTCACTCATTCCCTGGATGACGTGATTATTCGTGACAATGACACCGTCCGGCTGGACTATGACCCCGGAGCCCAGAGAACTCTGGACGCGCTCGCGTGGCATTCCGCCAAACCCTCGGCGACCAAAAAATTCATCAAAAAATGGATCGCCCATAACGCTTCTTGAGCGAGTTCGCACAACACCTTTGGTATAAACGTTGACCACTGCCGGCGCCGCCTGCTTCACGATGGGCGAAAAACTGACTGTAAGTTCAGCGGTGTCTTGTGGCACATACTGAGCTCCCGCGGCTGATGCTGCGATAAAAGTAACCAAAGTTATGATGATAATACCTAGTTTTTTCATATGGTTGCACAACTTTCCTCAGTCAAAAACTAATTTGAGATTATCCCTTATACCAAAAAAAACGGCCCTTCGGGAAGAAGGACCGTTCTAAAATCTTTGTATAAAAGGAACATCTAAGCGTCCGTGTCTTCATCCTCGTCGCCGGTCATTGTTGGACCTGAATCCAGACCTTTAGCGCTTTCGTCGCGATCAACAAACTCGATGACGGCAACAGGTGCGTTATCGCCAAAACGAAACCCAGCTTTCATGATTCGTATGTAACCACCACTGCGTCCCTGGTACCGAGGTCCGAGCGTCTCAAATAATTTGCGAACCATATCCTTGTCACGAATGGTCGAAATAGCCTGGCGGCGAGCATGAAGATCGCCGCGTTTAGCGAGGGTCACCAGCTTCTCGACATAAGGCCGCAACTCTTTAGCCTTGGGCAATGTGGTCTTAATCTGCTCATGCTTAATGAGCGACGCAGCCATGTTGGCAAACATCGCCCGGCGATGACTTGCCGTCCTGTTTAACTGGCGGTGCGCAAATCCGTGGCGCATTGTGTATTCTCCTTGAGATCAGAAATCAGCTTTGGTGGTGCTGATCCTCGTATTTTTTTGCAAGCTCTTCGATGTTTTCAGGCGGCCAGTCGGGTACATCCATACCAAGATGCAGTCCCAGTTGTGCCAACACTTCTTTGATCTCGTTCAGTGACTTTCGACCAAAATTTGGTGTGCGAAGCATTTCAGCTTCTGTTTTCTGGATAAGGTCGCCAATATAGACGATGTTATCGTTCTTGAGACAGTTGGCCGACCGGACAGAAAGCTCAAGCTCATCAACTTTGCGCAACAACGCCGCATTGAAGAGAAGCTCTTCTTCCGCGCTTTCCTTGGAGTCATTTTCGGGCTCGTCAAAGTTGACGAAGATTTGGAGTTGATCCTGCAGAATGCGCGCAGCATAGGCGGCAGCGTCTTCGGGTGTAACCGAGCCATCTGTTTCGATTTCGAGAGACAATTTGTCATAGTCAAGAACCTGCCCTTCACGAGTGTTCTCAACCTTATAGGCGACCCGGCGAACCGGGCTGTACAGGCTATCCACCGGGATCAATCCAATGGGCGCATCTTCAGGCCGATTGCGGTCCGCTGGAACATACCCCTTACCATTTTGAACGGTAAGTTCCATACGAATATCAGCGCCGTCATCCAATGTGCAAATCACGTGGTCTTTGTTGAGGATTTCAATGTCAGCGGTCTCTTGAATGTCCCCAGCGGTTACGACACCAGGACCTGTCTTATGCAAGGTCAGGCGCTTTGGCCCATCGACGTGCATCCGCAGAGCGACCTGCTTGATATTCAAAACCAGAATAGTGACGTCTTCGCGAACACCTGGGATCGACGAAAATTCGTGCACAACGCTATCAATATGGATCGACGTGACCGCGGCCCCTTGCAAGGAAGACATCAAAACGCGACGCAGAGAATTCCCCAGCGTCAGGCCAAATCCACGCTCCAAGGGCTGGGCAACAATTGTTGCACGGCGCGATGGGTCATAACTTTGTTCAACTTCCAGTTTGTTGGGACGGATCAACTCCTGCCAGTTTTTTTCCAGCACTTTCATACTCCGATACGGCATCAAGCCATTTTGTATTCGTCAAAGAAGCGGGTGGTGTCGCTTCGCTCATCGTCATTGTAGGCAAATCATTACACGCGACGTCTTTTACGCGGACGGCAGCCATTATGTGGTATGGGCGTCACATCCCTGATGGTCGTAACGGTCAGACCTGCAGCCTGAAGCGCACGCAAGGCACTCTCACGACCAGACCCAGGACCCCGAACGCGCACGTCCACATTCTTCACGCCATGTTCCATTGCTTTTTTTGCAGCGTCTTCAGCTGCCATCTGTGCGGCAAACGGTGTCGATTTGCGGGATCCCCTGAAACCCATGTGGCCGGAAGTGGACCATGCAATCGCATTACCCTGTTCATCTGTAACGGTAACGACGGTATTGTTGAATGACGCGTTCACATGAACCACGCCATTCGTAATATTCTTACGCTCACGCTTGCGAACACGCCCCTGAGGTGTTTTAGCCATGATATTCCTTTACTTCTTCTTACCGGCGATCGGTCTAGCTGGTCCTTTACGGGTGCGCGCGTTTGTATGCGTGCGCTGACCACGGACTGGCAGATGCCGGCGATGCCTGAGACCACGATAACAACCAAGATCCATCAGACGTTTTATATTCACCGCAACTTCACGGCGTAGATCACCTTCAACCATGTAGTCGGCGTCGATTGCCTCGCGGATTTGCAGGACATCTGCATCCGAAAGTTCATGAACGCGGCGACTTGGGTCAATGCCGGTTTTTTCACAGATTTCTTTCGCCTTGGTCGAACCGATCCCATGAATATAGGTCAGTGCAATAGGGACGCGCTTTGCTGTCGGAATGTTGACGCCTGCGATACGAGCCACGTTTAAAACCTCTTCAAGATATGTCCCTTTTTACAGGAACCTTTCCAATACGCGCGAGAAAACGGTCGCGCCAACCATAATTTGGGCGAAGTGCGACATGTATAGCCGCGATGCTTCACCCGTCAACTTAAAACCTGCAGAAACCCTCTATTTTTATGCGTTTTCCAGCTCTGCAAACAGGGTATGAATTTGGTCTGATACATCTTCAATCGAGGCCATACCATTTACCTCTTTGAGAAGCCCCTTTTTTTCATAGAAGGGAATAAGCGGGGCCGTTTGTTCGTGATAGACTGACAGCCGGTGACGGAAGGTTTCTTCATTGTCATCGGCCCGAACTTCATTTCCCGCGGCGATCGTCTCGGCGATTCGGTTGTTCAACCGAAAGACCAGCGCTTCTTCATCGACCTTGAGTTCGAGCACGACATCAAGCTCACGTTTTTTTTCTGCCAGAATGGAGTCCAGCATTTCCGCCTGAACTAACGTTCGCGGAAACCCATCGAGCAGAAAACCTGGCTTACAATCTAACTGATCGAGCCTTTCAGAGACTATCCCGGCAACGATCTCATCAGACACCAGGTTTCCGGTATCCATGACGGCCTTGGCTTTTTTTCCAATTTCCGTGCCAGCGGCCACCGCCTCTCGAAGCATGTCGCCCGTGGAAAGCTGGGGAATGCCAAATTTCTCAACTATCCGCTGAGCCTGGGTGCCTTTGCCGGCGCCCGGCGGGCCCAAAAAGATCAGAATCATCTGCGCCCTCCCCGCAATTTTGATTTTTTTATCAGGCTTTCATACTGCTGGGCCAGCAGATGCCCCTGGATCTGCTGCACAGTATCAAGGGTCACAGTCACCACAATCAGCAACGACGTTCCGCCGAGATATACAGGAATGCCAGAGAAATTCGCTCGCAGGATCTCAGGCAACAGGCACACAAGAATAAGATATCCGGCACCTATGACCGTCAGTCGCGTCAGCACAAAATCTATATACTCTGCGGTTCTTGCGCCAGGACGATATCCTTGAATGTAGCCGCCATATTTTTTTAAGTTGTCAGCCGTATCAACCGGGTTGAATACAATCGATGTGTAGAGGAAGCAGAAGAATCCGATGCCGACGGCATAAGTCAACATATAGGCGAGTTGACCTGGATAGAATGTGCTTGCGATATCCGTAAGCCATACAGGCGCATCGGTGCCAATAGCGCCGACCGCCGTCGCTGGTAAAAATAGCAACGACGAGGCAAAAATCGGCGGAATAACCCCGGCGGTGTTCAGCTTCAGCGGCAGGTGTGATTTTTCTCCCTGCATCATACGATTGCCCTGCTGTCGCCGCGGATACTGCACCAGAAGCCGACGTTGCGAACGTTCCATGAAGACCACAAATGCAATTAGAGCGATCGCGCCAACGAGGACAAGTAAGATAGTTCCGACAGGCAATGCACCGGTTTTCCCTTGGGCAAGCATGCCGGCAGCAGCGCGAGGTAACTCAGCAACAATACCGGCAAAAATGATCAATGAGATTCCGTTGCCGATACCGCGCGAGGTGATTTGTTCCCCGAGCCAGAGCAGGAACATAACGCCGCCTACCAAGGTCACCGTAGTTGTGAAAGCGAAGAAAATTCCGGGATTGATCGCGGCAGTAACCCCGTCGGCATTAGGTGTCATCAACGTTTGCGCGATAAACAAGCCTTGAACCAGCGCCAGCGCCACTGTCAGGTAGCGTGTATAGGTGTTTATCTGCCGACGTCCTTGCTCACCTTCTTTTTTTATAGCCTCAAGCGACGGCACAACTGCTGTCATCATCTGCATGATAATGGAAGCGGAAATGTAGGGCATAATGTTGAGGGCAAAGATTGCCATCCGTTCCACAGCGCCGCCGGCAAACATATTGAAAGTTCCGAGAAGGCCACCGCTCTGCTGACCAAAAGCGGCCGCAAAAATTGCTGAATCGACGCCCGGAATCGGAATGTAAGTCCCGAGTCTATAGACAATCAACGCGCCCAGCGCGAACAATAGCCTTTTTTTCAGTTCCTCGGCTTTGGCGAAAGAACCGAGATTAATATTCGAGGCAAACTGTTCAGCAGCTGAAGTCATAAAATTGCGTCGTCCTGAAACTCTGGGTTGCGCACTCGCAAGAAATACCGGTCCCATGTGGCGTTGGCCCAGGGTATTCACAACCCTCCAGCCAACTTTGGTGTCGATTAACTTTCAGTCTTTTCAGGCCTTGTCATGCTGACGGAGCCACCAGCCTTTTCAACCGCAGATTTCGCGGAACCGGTGGCGTAAACCACTTCGAGCTCGACCTTCGCGTTTAGTTCACCGCGTCCAAGAAGCCGGATGCCATCAAATGAACGGCGCAAAACACCAGCATTGACCAACGTGGCTGCGTCGATTTTAGCTCCTGCATCCAGCTTTTTAGAATCGATAGCTGCCTGCAGCTGGCCGAGATTGAGCTCTGCATATTTCGCGCGGTTTGGTTTGTTAAAGCCACGCTTCGGCAGTCTCATATGAATCGGCATCTGACCGCCTTCAAAACCTTTGATGGCCACGCCTGAGCGTGACTTCTGGCCTTTGACACCGCGGCCTGCAGTTTTGCCGGTACCTGATGCGACACCGCGACCGACGCGTTTAGCCGGTTTACGTGCCCCTGGATTATCCGAAAGTTCGTTGAGTTTCATGGGTTTCCTCTTGACTTGCGACAAAGCGCATAGTGCCCCTGCCTCGCCTGACCTTAAATAAAGGTTTACTCTTCAACTATCTCCACCATGTGGCTGACCTTATGGATCATACCACGCACCGATGGTGTATCTTCAAGTTCGCGCACGCGCCCGATCTTATTCAGGCCCAGACCTACCAATGTCGCACGCTGATCTTTTGGGCGGCGTATCGGGCTGCCGGTTTGCCGGACTTTAAGCGTCTTTTTACTTGCCATGACTGATCTCCTTCACGCTCAGGCGGCGTCGACAGCCGACGCATCATTTTGCGCTGTGGCCCGGCGGGATATGATCTCGGACACCTTCATGCCGCGTTTTGCTGCAATTGCCCGAGGGTTAGTCTGGTTTTTCAGGGCATCAATCGTCGCGCGAACCATGTTGTACGGGTTCGATGTCCCGATGGATTTGGCAACAATATCCTGAATACCGAGGGTTTCAAAAACGGCGCGCATAGGCCCGCCGGCGATAACGCCGGTCCCTGGAGGGGCACTGCGCAGGACCACTTTGCCTGCACCGTGACGACCTTCCGCGTCGTGGTGCAATGTCCGGCCTTCACGCAACGGCACGCGAATGAGGCTGCGTTTTGCTTCCTGTGATGCTTTGCGAATAGCTTCAGGGACTTCACGCGCCTTGCCTTTGCCGAAGCCAACACGACCTTTCTGATCGCCGACCACAACAAGCGCTGCAAAACCGAAGTTTTTACCACCCTTGACCACTTTTGCGACGCGGTTGATCGCAACCAAACGATCTACGAACTCTTCGCGGTCCTCTTCGCGGTCTCGGTTACGGTCCCGATTGCGACCTCTGCCCTGATTTCCTTCGCGTGCCATTCTCGTCTCCTAAAACTTAAGACCGGCTTCTCGGGCCGCTTCTGCCAGCGCTTTGACGCGGCCATGATAGATGTATCCGCCACGATCAAAGATGACGTCTTTGACACCAGCTTTCACCGCACGTTCCGCAACAAGTTTGCCAATTGCGGTTGCTGCGTCGGTGTTAGAACCCTTTGGCGTTGCAGATCGAAAGTCTTTTTCGAGCGTTGATGCAGCCGCAACAGTTCTGCCGTCGCGGTCGTCGATGATCTGCGCTGAAATATTTTTCGATGAACGGTACACTGACAGACGCGGACGACCATTGGCGACTCTCACCAATCGGGAACGGGTGCGCCGTGTTCTCTCTTTGAGTTTTTCTTTAACTGTATTAGCCATTTGCCAAATCCCTGAACAAAACCTGCCGGATCGAAACCCGCCAGTGTTTTATTTCTTCTTCCCTTCCTTACGGAAGATGTATTCACCTTCGTACTTGATCCCTTTGCCTTTGTAAGGCTCTGGTGGCCGGAAAGACCTTATAACCGCAGCTACCTGACCGACTTTCTGCTTATCGATCCCCGTGATCTGGATCTCAGTCGGTTTCGGTACCTTAATGTCGATTCCCTGTGGAATATCGAAATTCACATCGTGACTAAAGCCGAGTGCCAAAGACAGTTGCTTGCCCTTCATCTGCGCCCGGTAGCCAACACCAACCAGTTCCAGGTTCTTGTTATAACCGTTCGTGACACCTTCGCAGATATTCGCGATCATCGTGCGGGACATTCCCCACATGGAGCGTGCTGGTTTGCTGCTGTCGACAGGAGTGATCGACACACCATCGTCGGTCATCGCGACCTTACAAAGATCGTTGACGACAAACTTAAGTTCGCCCTTTGGCCCTTTGGCCCGTACAGTTTGTCCGTCAATGGAGACGTCCAAACCACTCGGGACGGGAACTGCTCTTTTACCTATGCGAGACATCGAATAGCCTCCAATTCCTTATCAAGCTGCCGAATCAATAGATCTGGCAAATAATTTCTCCACCGACATTTTCTTCACGCGCTGCTGCATCAGACATAATGCCTTTTGATGTAGACAAAATCGAAATGCCCAACCCGTTACGAACTGCCGGTATTTCATCTACTCCTGAGTAAACGCGGCGTCCAGGTTTGGACACCCGTTTGATCTTCTGGATTACAGGCGATCCATCGAAATACTTCAATTCGATTTCAAAGCGCGCCTTGTTGTTGATTTCCTCAACCTTTGAATAGCCTCGGATATAGCCTTCTTTTTCAAGCACATCGAGGACCCAACCACGTGCTTTAGACGCCGGGCTGACCGCAACTTTGTGACCACGCAACTGTGCATTGCGGATGCGGGTCAGCATATCACCTATAGGATCATTTATAGACATATTGTTCTGCCTCCCCTTACCAGCTCGACTTAACAAGGCCAGGGATTAACCCCTTGGAGCCGAGTTCACGCAACGCGATGCGGGACATCTTCAGTTTACGGTAGTATCCCCGTGGACGGCCCGTCACCAGACAACGATTGCGAATGCGTGTCGGCGCCGAGTTACGGGGCAGTTCTGCCAACGCAAGCGAAGCCTTGAATTTATCTTCAGAAGTCTGATTTTCATCCCTGATGATCGCTCTCAGGCGGTCGCGTTTACTTTCAAATTTCTTAGCCAAACGACGCCTTTTCAGATCGCGTTCAACCATACTTTTTTTAGCCATTTGTATTCTCCGTTAAGCCGGTTTCCTGATCAGACCTGACCTAGTTGCGGAAGGGAAAGTTAAATTCTTTAAGAAGGGCGCGGGCCTCGTCATCTGTTGGTGCGGTTGTACAAACGATGATGTCCATTCCCCTGATACTATCCACCTTGTCGTAATCGATTTCCGGAAAAACAAGTTGCTCTTTCAAGCCCATTGCAAAATTCCCGCGTCCATCGAAACTTTTTGGTTTGAGACCACGAAAGTCCCGCACCCGGGGCAACGCGATCGTGATTAGGCGGTCGATGAATTCATACATGCGGTTTTTACGCAATGTAACCTTGACGCCCAAAGCCATCTCTTCACGGACCTTGAAGCCAGCGATCGATTTCTTCGCGTTAGTGATCACAGGCTTCTGGCCAGCGATAGCGGTCATTTCTTCAACCGCTTTGTCAATCACTTTGCGATCATTTACGGCATCGCCTACGCCCATGTTGATGACAACTTTTTCCAATTTTGGAATCATCATCGGATTAGCGTAGGAGAACTGTTCCTGCATCGTTGTGCGGATCTCATCCGTATAGCGCTGTTTCAAGCGCGGGGTGTATGTACCAGCCTCAGCCATCGAGAACCTCACCTGAACCTTTCGCAACACGGACTTTTTTTCCGTCTTCCTGAATTTTGAACCCAACCCGTGTCGGCTTGCCTGTTGACGGATCTTTCAGCGCGACGTTCGAAACGTGCATTGACGCCTCCTTGCGGATAATTCCACCAGACTGAAGCTGTGACGGTCGCGTGTGACGGGCAACAATATTGATACCCTGAACAACAACACGATCTTCTTTCGGTTTAACGACAAGCACTTCGCCTTCCCGGCCTTTGTCACGGCCAGCAAGAACAACAACAGTGTCGCCTTTTTTAATTTTAGCAGCCATCTTACTCTCCTACAGCACTTCCGGTGCCAGCGAGACGATCTTCATGTGTTTTGCTGCACGCAATTCACGAGTCACCGGCCCAAAAATACGAGTGCCGATTGGCTCCCGGTTATTATTAATTAGAACGGCGGCATTGCGGTCAAAGCGTATAACCGAGCCATCGCGACGATTGATGTCTTTTGCCGTGCGGACAACAACCGCTTTCATGACCTGACCTTTTTTGACACGGCCCCGCGGCATTGCTTCCTTTACCGATACCACAATGATGTCGCCAACCGAAGCGTACTTCCTCTTAGAGCCGCCGAGCACCTTGATGCACTGAACGCGCTTTGCGCCCGAATTATCGGCAACGTCCAAATTTGTCTGCATCTGGATCATATCTTGATCCTCCTTAATCCGCTTCCCGAAGAAGCGACTTTGTTCAAACTTTTACTGCGGGCTCAGCCTTCGTTTCGTGCCCGATAACTTCCCAGCGCTTGTTTTTTGACTTTGGCGCGCATTCCTGAATCCGTACCTGATCGCCTTCCTTGAACTGGTTTGCCTCGTCATGCGCTTGATAGCGCTTTGAGCGACGGACGGTTTTTTTCAAGAGCGGGTGTGTGAACATTCGCTCGACATTCACGACGACAGTCTTCTCTGTCTTGTCGCTCACTACTGTTCCTCGCATGATCCGCTTTGGCATTTCTCAATCTTCTCCGTAGACCTGGCTTAGGAAGCCGCTTTTTGGGTCAAAATGGTTTTGATCCGCGCAATGTCTTTGCGGACCTCGTTAATACGTGACGTCTTTTCCAATTGTCCGGACGCCTTTTGAAAGCGCAGGTTAAACTGCTCTTTTTTAAGGTCGAGGAGCCTCGTTTTCAGTTGATCCTCGGACATCTCTCTAACTTCTCCAGCGTTCATTGGACTTGTTCCTTACTCGCCGATGCGCTTAATAATGCGGGTCTTTACTGGTAGCTTCGCTGCCCCCAATTCCAACGCCTGACGCGCGATATCTTCCGGCACACCATCAATTTCAAACATGATCCGACCGGGTTTTACCCTAGCAGCCCAAAATTCAACGGACCCCTTGCCTTTACCCATCCGTACTTCGGTTGGTTTCTTCGACACTGGCACGTCTGGAAAAATCCGTATCCACACACGACCAGCTCGTTTCATGTGACGCGTGATAGCACGGCGGGTGGCTTCAATCTGACGCGCGGTAATACGCTCCGGCTGTACAGCTTTCAATCCGAAAGATCCGAACGTCAGGGTCGTACCGCTCTTAGCGGTACCCTTGATCCTACCCTTGTGCATTTTGCGGTATTTGGTCTTTTTCGGTTGCAACATGACTTAATCTCCAAATTTTCCTAAGCCGCCGCCGCCGGACGCGAGCCGCCGTCACGTCGTCCACCATGATTGCCACCTGTTTGGGTGTCCGTCATACGCTTCTCCTGGCCCATTGGATCATGTTCCATGATCTCGCCTTTGAAGATCCAGACTTTGATCCCAATGGCACCATAAGTTGTACGTGCGGTCGCAACGCCATAATCAATATCAGCACGGAGCGTATGAAGCGGCACGCGACCTTCGCGATACCATTCCATCCGCGCGATCTCTGCACCGCCCAGACGGCCCGCAACGTTAATCCGTATGCCTAGGGCACCCATTCGCATCGCCGTTTGCATGGCTCGTTTCATGGCGCGGCGGAAAGCAATACGGCGCTCAAGCTGTTGAGCGATGTTCTCAGCGACCAATGTTGAATCAATTTCCGGCTTGCGAATTTCGACAATGTTCAGAACTGTCTCTGATGAAGTATGTTTCATCAGATCTTGACGCAATTTCTCGATATCAGCACCCTTTTTGCCAATCACGACTCCCGGGCGCGCCGTGTAGATGGTCACGCGGCATTTTTTGTGCGGACGCTCGATCACGATGCGTGCAATCCCAGCTGCAAATAGTCTTTTCTGTAAGAATTTCCGAATGCGAAGATCTTCATGCAGAAGATCGCCGTAGGAATCCTTGCTCGCATACCACCGGGAATCCCAAGTGCGGTTAATTCCCAGACGCAGACCGATTGGGTTAACTTTCTGACCCATTAGGCCGCCTCCTCTAGTTCTTTCAGAACAATTGTCACTTCTGCAAATGGTTTCAAAATTTTGCCAGCCCTACCCCGCGCACGTGGCCGCCAGCGCTTCATCACCAGATTTTTGCCGACAAACGCTTGTTCCACAACGAGTGAATCTATGTCGAGATCGTGATTGTTTTCAGCATTGGCAATAGCGCTTTCCAGAACTTTCTTCACATCCTTGGCAACCCGCTTGCGCGAGAAATCCAGTTCGGACAAAGCCTTTTCGACTTTCATGCCCCGAATAGCCTGTGCCACCAGATTCAGCTTCTGAGGGCTGGTCCGGATCATCCGTCCTTTGGCCATTGCCTGATCGTCCGAGATTCGGCGAGAGTTTGAAGTCTGTCCCATGACTGCCTCTACTTCCGTTTTGCTTTTTTATCAGCACCGTGTCCGTAATAAGTCCGGGTCGGAGAAAATTCCCCGAGCTTATGCCCGACCATATCTTCGGTTACGTGGACCGGTATGAACTTATGTCCATTGTAAACATTGAACGTCAGGCCAATGAATTGCGGCAAAATAGTTGATCGCCGAGACCAGGTTTTGATCCCACCTTTGTGATTTCCACCCTGGGCCTCATCGACCTTTTTAAGTACGTACCGGTCAACAAACGGACCTTTCCAAACTGAACGAGCCATAGCTAACCTCTACCGATTTTTCTTGCGAGCATGACGGGACCGGATGATCAACCGATCGCTCGTCTTGTTACTGCGTGTGCGTTTACCTTTTGTCGGCTTGCCCCATGGCGTTACCGGGTGCCGCCCACCGGATGTGCGTCCTTCGCCGCCACCATGCGGGTGATCAACCGGGTTCATTGCGACGCCGCGAACTGATGGACGCTTGCCCATGTGACGTGCGCGTCCTGCTTTGCCGATTTTGATATTGCCATGATCCGGGTTGGACACGGCGCCAATTGTCGCTTTGCAATCGCCCGGCACCATCCGAACCTCGCCAGATTGGAGCCTCAGTTGCCCATACCCTGCATCACGACCAACAACCTGTGCATAGGTTCCGGCGGAGCGAGCTATCTGACCGCCCTTGCCAGGTTTCATTTCAACGTTATGAATAATTGTCCCTACAGGAATGTTTTTGATCAGCATGGTGTTACCCGGCTTCACATCAACACGGTCACTTGAAATAACCTTATCACCTGCTTTTAGTCGCTGTGGCGCAAGGATGTAGGATTTTTCGCCATCCGCATATTCAATCAGAGCAATAAATGCCGTACGATTTGGGTCATATTCAAGCCGCTCGACAGTTGCTTCAATGTCAGCCTTGTTCCGGCGGAAATCAACTTTGCGGTATAACTTTTTGACTCCACCACCACGGCGGCGCATTGTAATGCGGCCTTTATTGTTGCGGCCACCCTTGGATGACAGGCCTTCAACCAGTTTCTTTTCCGGTCGCCCGCTCCATAGATCGCTCTTGTCCACCAGCACCAATGTGCGGCGGCCAGGCGATGTCGGGTTGAATTTTTTAAGCGCCATGATCCTAATCCTGACCTTTACAGACCTGTTGAGATGTCGATGGAATGGCCTTCCTCGAGCGTCACAACGGCTTTCTTGATGTCGGTCCGGGTATATGGGCGACCCTTAAACCGTTTACTTTTACCTTTTGTCCGCAATGTGTTGACTGACTTCACTTTCACCTTGAACAGATTTTCAACTGCTTCAGCGATCTGCGGTTTCGTTGCGTTAAGCGCCACCCGGAAAACAACCTGATTGTTTTCTGAAGCAATCGTGGATTTCTCCGTGACAACCGGGGCGACGATTGTGTCGTAGTGTTCTTCTCTCAGCTCGCTCATTTTAGGCGGGCCTCCAGCCCTTCTAGTGCTGCTCTTGTCAAAACCAATTTGTCCCGGTTCAAAATGTCATAAACATTTGCGCCAGCGACGGGCAGGACATCCACGTTGGGAATGTTGCGGGCAGACATCTTGAAGTTCTCGTTTACTTCACTGTCGACAATCAAAGCGTTGTCGAGGCCAAGATTGGCGAAATACCCCAACAAGGCTTTTGTTTTGGCTTCGCCCATGTCCACATGATCTACAACAATCAATTCAGATGCTGAATATTTGGCCGACAATGCATGCTTCAGGGCGAGACTACGCACTTTTTTCGGCAGCGCAATTGCATGACTGCGCACACGAGGGCCATGAGCTTTGCCACCACCAACAAACTGAGGTGCCTTGCGGTTACCATGGCGAGCGCCACCTGAACCTTTTTGCCGTACAAACTTCTTCGTCGAGCCAGTGACTTCACCGCGCTCTTTGGTTTTATGGGTACCCTGCTGACGCTTCGCCATCTGGTACGTCACCATGCGATGCAGGATGTCTTTACGAGGTTCAAGACCGAAAATGGTCTCATCGAGCTCCACAGTACCCTGGTTGGCGCCAGCCTTGAGTGTGAAAACGTTGATTTTCATTACTCGCCACCCTCTTTTGCTGTGTTATCGGATTTCAGCTTCTTAGCCAGTTCCTGATCGACTTTTGCCCTTGGCGGCTTGCCACTGATCATCTCTTCGGCCTGGACAATCCATTCTTCGCGTTCGGACTGACCAATAATTTCGAGTTTTGCTTCCAGGGCTGTCAGATCTTCTGACGAGAGAGCGACCAAGGCCGTGAGAGACCTAACGCCTTCTTTCTTAAGTGCTGCAGCCGTCTTTTCACCAATGCCATTGATCAAAACAACATCATCAACAAAGTCTGCAGCAGTCTCGTTCGACGCTTTCTCTCCCGAAGAGCGCAATCCAGCGGGCTTCGGTGCTTCGTCTGGAAGCGCGCGTTTAGCCGCGTCCCGGATCAGAACCCACCCACCTTTCGAACCAGGCACAGCTCCCTTGATCATGACAAGGTTGCGTTTTGAATCTGTACGGACGATCTCGAGGTTCTGCGTTGTTACGCGGACATCACCCATGTGACCTGCCATTTTTTTGCCTTTAAATACCTTACCGGGGTCCTGGCATTGACCCGTAGATCCGTGCGACCGGTGTGAGATCGACACACCGTGCGTAGCCCTCAGGCCACTAAAATTGTGACGCTTCATAGCGCCAGCGAAGCCTTTGCCAATCGATGTGCCGGTGACATCAACTCTTTGTCCTAAAGAATAATGTTCGGCCGAAAGCTCGGCCCCAACATTGACCAGATTGTCTTCGCTCACGCGGAATTCCACCAACTTTCGCTTCGGTTCAACGTTGGCTTTGGCAAAATGGCCGCGCATAGCCTTGGATGTACGCTTAACTTTTGCGGTTCCGGCGCCAAGTTGCACAGCGGTATATCCGTCTTTATCCTGGGTGCGTTGGGCAACGACCTGGCACTCGTCAATCTGCATGACGGTCACAGGCACATGGGTGCCGTCTTCGCTGAAAATTCGCGACATGCCCAGTTTCTTTGCAATGACACCAGTACGCATTGTTCTGCTCCTTAAGCGCCGAGCTTGATTTCAACATCAACGCCAGCAGACAAATCGAGCTTCATCAGTGCATCAATCGTTTGTGGCGTCGGCTCAACAATATCAAGCATACGTTTGTGAGTACGCATCTCAAATTGTTCGCGGCTTTTCTTGTTCACATGTGGTGACCGCAGAACAGTATAACGATCAATATGCGTTGGCAGCGGAATGGGTCCGCGCACTTGTGCACCTGTCCGCTTTGCGGTGTTCACAATCTCTATAGCCGAAGCATCGAGGACGCGATGATCAAAGGCTTTCAATCGTATGCGAATATTCTGTTGCATGTCGTTATCTGATGCTTCCGTTTAGAGTCAAAATGACGGGCCGCAAAAGCGCAACCCGTCACCAGTTAAAGTAGCTTAATCGGTGATCTTGGCGACAATACCGGCGCCAACTGTACGGCCACCTTCGCGAATAGCAAAGCGAAGACGCTCTTCCATCGCGATCGGCACGATCAGCTCAACATCGAGATTCACATTGTCCCCAGGCATCACCATTTCAGTACCTGCAGGAAGTGAACAGATACCTGTCACGTCTGTCGTACGGAAATAGAATTGAGGCCGATAGTTTGTGAAAAATGGCGTATGGCGACCACCTTCGTCTTTTGTCAGAATATAAGCTTCTGCAATGAATTTTTTGTGTGGCATTACAGAGCCAGGTTTGCAAAGCACCTGGCCACGCTCCACTCCTTCACGTTCGACACCGCGAAGAAGAACGCCAACGTTGTCTCCCGCTTCTCCACGGTCAAGCAGTTTGCGGAACATTTCAACGCCTGTACATGTTGTTTTTGAAGTATCTTTGATGCCAACGATCTCAATTTCATCACCAACATTAACAACGCCGCGCTCTACACGACCCGTTACAACTGTACCACGGCCAGAAATCGAGAAAACGTCTTCAATCGGCATCAGGAACGGCTGGTCAACCGGGCGAGCTGGGGTCGGGATGTAGGTGTCTACAGCTGCCATCAGCTCTCTGATTTTGTTCTCACCGATTTCGGGGTTGTTACCCTCCATGGCAGCGAGAGCAGAACCTGTGATGATCGGAATATCGTCACCGGGGAAGTCGTAAGATGACAGAAGTTCACGAACTTCCATTTCAACTAGCTCAAGCAATTCTTCATCATCGACTTGATCAACTTTGTTCAAGAACACAACCATCGCCGGAACACCAACCTGTTTGGCCAACAGGATGTGTTCACGTGTCTGTGGCATCGGACCATCGGCAGCGTTCACGACAAGGATTGCACCATCCATCTGCGCAGCACCGGTGATCATGTTTTTCACATAGTCGGCGTGTCCAGGACAATCAACATGAGCGTAATGACGACCGTCTGTTTCGTACTCAACGTGTGCGGTCGAGATCGTAATCCCACGCTCACGTTCTTCCGGTGCACCATCTATCGAATCATACGCCTGGAATTCACCAAAATACTTGGTGATTGCCGCTGTCAGCGTGGTCTTACCATGATCAACGTGACCAATGGTACCAATGTTCGCATGCGGTTTCGTACGTTCAAACTTCTCTTTAGCCATTTTTCTCTCCGTCCTCTGACGACACTTAACATTAAAACCAAAACCCAAGCTTATCCAGCAAGCTTGGCCCTTACTTCGTCCGCAACGGCTTGCGGCACTTTCTCATAGTGATCGAACTGCATCGTATAGTTTGCGCGGCCCTGCGTTGCAGAGCGCAAATTATTGACATAGCCGAACATATTTGCGAGCGGCACCATAGCATTCACGACATTGGCATTGCCACGCACCTCCTGCCCCAGAACCTGACCGCGCCGAGAGTTGAGATCACCGATGACGGTGCCGGTATATTCTTCCGGTGTAACAACTTCAACCTTCATAACCGGCTCAAGTAGCGCCAGCCCCAGCTCGCCCTTGTGCTCACGCATAGCAGCACGGGCGGCTATTTCGAATGCCAGAACAGACGAGTCGACATCGTGGTAAGCGCCGTCATAAAGCGTGACTTTGAAGTCGAGCATCGGGAAGCCAGCCAAGAGACCTGCCTCCATGATTGATTTGATGCCTTTTTCAACACCTGGAATATATTCCTTGGGGATATTGCCGCCAACAACCTTGCTCACAAACTCATAGCCGGCACCCGCTTCTTGCGGTGCAACGATCATTTTTATGCGCGCAAACTGACCTGATCCACCCGATTGCTTTTTGTGAGTATAGTCGATGTCGGCCTCTTTCGTGATCGTTTCACGATAGGCAACCTGCGGTGCACCAACATTTGCCTCGACTTTGAACTCGCGTTTCATCCGGTCGACAAGAATGTCGAGATGAAGTTCGCCCATGCCGGCAATGATCGTCTGGCCCGATTCTTCATCTGATGAGACGCGGAAGGACGGATCTTCTGCTGCAAGACGCTGTAATGCGACACCCATTTTTTCCTGATCGGCCTTGGTTTTAGGCTCAACGGCAAGTTCAATCACCGGCTCAGGAAATTCCATCCGTTCAAGAATCGCAGGGTTCAGTGGATCACTCAGCGTATCACCGGTTGTGGTATCTTTCAGTCCAGCAATCGCGACAATATCTCCGGCAAATGCTTCCTTGATTTCTTCCTGGGAATTGGAATGCATCAGCAACATCCGACCGACGCGCTCTTTTTTACCCTTAACGGTATTGAGCACCGATGTTCCTTGATTAAGGACACCGGAATAAATCCGGCAGAACGTCAAAGTTCCAACAAACGGGTCATTCATGATTTTGAATGCTAGCATGCCAAGCGGTGCCTCGTCGGTCGCTGGACGCTCAACTTCTTCCCCAGTATCAGGATGTATGCCCTTGATCGCCGGGATATCAACCGGTGATGGGAGATAGTCTACCACAGCGTCCAGAAGTGGCTGAACGCCCTTGTTTTTGAATGCTGTGCCACACAGAATCGGGTGGAACACGACGTCAATTGTGCCTTTGCGGATTAACCGCTTCAGTGTTTCCCTATCTGGCATATCGCCTTCCAGATAGGCTTCCATTGCGACTTCATCGACTTCAACAACTGTCTCGATCAATTTTTCGCGGTATTCCTCAGCTTTTGCCTGTAGATCATCTGGAATATCAACGATATCAAACTTCGCACCCAGCTCTTCTTCGTGCCAAATGATCGCTTTCATTTCCACCAGATCGATACATCCAAGAAATTCATTTTCAGCGCCAATCGGCAATTGAATAATAGCCGGCGTACAACCAAGACGGTCCACGATTGAATCAACAGATGCATAGAAGTCCGCGCCGGTCTTATCCATCTTATTGATAAAGAACATACGAGGCACTTTATATTTATCACCCTGGCGCCAAACAGTTTCAGTTTGAGGTTCAACACCAGCATTGGCGTCGAGAAGCGCAACCGCACCGTCAAGCACTCGCAGTGAACGCTCTACTTCGATGGTGAAGTCAACGTGACCCGGAGTGTCGATGATGTTAAGACGCTTGTTGTTCCAGAACGTAGTTGTAGCTGCGGACGTAATCGTGATTCCGCGCTCCTGTTCTTGCTCCATCCAGTCCATTGTGGCCGCTCCGTCATGGACCTCACCGATTTTATAACTTTTTCCGGTGTAGTAAAGAATACGTTCCGTCGTCGTCGTTTTGCCAGCATCAATGTGAGCCATGATGCCAAAATTACGATAATCTTCAATTTTATACTCGCGGGCCATTGCCTTAGAACCTCAGATAAATCCGTTACCAACGATAATGAGCGAAGGCACGATTCGCCTCCGCCATTTTGTGTGTGTCTTCGCGTTTCTTCACTGCCGAGCCACGGTTTTGTGATGCATCCATCAACTCGCCTGATAGGCGATCAACCATGGTGGTTTCATTGCGTTTACGAGCCGCATCAATCAACCAGCGCATCGCCAAAGCAACTTTGCGATCTGGACGAACTTCCATCGGCACCTGATAGGTCGCGCCACCAACCCGTCGTGAACGAACTTCCAACGCAGGCTGAACATTATCTAACGCTTCGTGGAACAACTCGACTGGCGGGCGTTTCAGCTTCTCTTCGATATTGTCGAAAGCGCCGTAGACAATTTTTTCCGCAGCGGACTTTTTGCCATCCAGCATGACGTAATTCATAAATTTGGAAACAGCCTTATCTCCAAATTTAGGGTCCGGATGGACTTCCCTTTTAACTGCGCGGTGACGTCTTGACATCTTCTATATCCTATTTGGGTCGCTTGGCGCCGTATTTAGACCGGCGCTGCCTGCGATCTTTCACGCCCTGGGTATCTAGCACACCACGGATAATGTGGTAGCGAACACCAGGAAGGTCTTTCACCCGACCACCTCTGATCATGACGACAGAGTGCTCCTGCAAGTTATGCCCCTCACCCGGGATATAACCGATCACCTCAAACCCGTTTGTGAGGCGGATTTTAGCGACTTTCCGCAAAGCGGAATTTGGTTTCTTAGGCGTCGTTGTATAAACGCGCGTACATACACCGCGTTTTTGCGGATTTCCCTGCATCGCAGGCACTTTGTTCACCTTCCGCTTAGGGCGGCGAGGTTTCCGTATCAGTTGCTGGATCGTTGGCATTCGATTCTCTGGATCCTCTAAACTTGTTAAACTGAGCACACGAAGAAAAATCTTGTCAGCACTACATTTAGACGCAGCTCCATACTGGAACGGCGCCAAGCCAACAAGGCGCATAAGCACTAGATTTTAACGACATGCATAGGAGCGTTTCAGAATGAATCCTGACAGCCACCTTTCAGCGTGGCGTGAGGTCTATTGGAGTGAATCGCGTTGGTCAAGACTTGTTTAGAGTTTTTTTGCCGCCTGACGGAATTTGTTCAGCTAATCGAAAACTGACCTACTGTTCAGCTCAATTTTCGGGCAGAAAGTGCCAAAGCCCTAGATATTGAAGCCAGCAAAATATCCTTCTTTACAGGTTTAACAAGATGATCGTTCATACCGGCATTTTTGCTCTCTTCGATACTCGAATCATCACTGAGAGCCGTTACGGCGACGATGGGACGCGATGGTAACTCGCGCTCAGCCTCATATTTTCTGATTTCCCGGGCGACCTCATGCCCGGTCATATACGGCATTTCAATATCAAGAAGCACAACATCTGGTGGTGTTCCCTGTTCGTGTAAGTTCTTGAACAACGAGATGGCATCCTGGCCATCTTCTGCCATATGCAGTTCAAATTCAGGCGGTGCCAAAAATTTCTCAATAACCATCATGTTAACCTGACTATCTTCCGCTACAAGCACCCGCATTACCTGCGGGTCTGGCTCCCGAGCCTGTTCGAGCGGCTGGTTCTCTGCAGCATTGTGTTCATCGCCCGCCACAACTCCCCCCCGCGTCAGGCTTTGCAGGAGCGCCTCTTGAGGCTGATCAGTGTTTCGAGCAGGCCTGTTCGTGTTCTCCTTCAGCGCACCTTTGGTGGGTAATGTTGTTTTGCCGGCGGCAGATACCACGCTAGAGGTGTCCCGTCGCGATACCGCTCCTTTGACAGCGCTGGCCAGGAACACAGTAAAAAGTAGTAAAGCAATAAGCAGCTCTCCTTCTCCTGAGTACATCAGCGAGGGTGATTTTTGATACCAGGTGTAGCTCGTTGTTGTATCTGCGCCGGAACTTGTTGCCGTGACAAACGTTACCAATCGCGCACCTATTGCAACCCCGCCCAGAAACAAAATCAATCTGTGGCTTTGCCGTAACGCCTGCAGAGCGATCAGCGCAAAAACAAAAGCATAGCTCGGCGATTTCAGTGCTGCAGCGGACAAGCCGCCATAAAGGCTCGCAAAAGACCAGATCACCAATGTAAACAGGAGAACATCTGCCGCAGCGATCAACCATATTGTTCGTTGTACGGTGAGCCGCATTAGTCGTTGCAGGAATCCACTGATAAAAAACAACAAAACGGCGAATGACCCAAGGCTGACAAAGGGCAACGTATTACTTGTCAAAAAAGCGCTTAAATAAACTGCAATTGCCATCACGCCGAGCGTCAGATGAACGGTCCCGATGGTCTTACTGACAGAGGCCGAGTAGTAGTGCGTGACTGGGTCGCTGGTCATGTCATTCTCCCCAAAATGCCTCTATATCTAACCGCCTAGAGAACCCGTTAATACACCAAAAATCCAGCTTGTAAGTATCTACAAAATAAAAGGCCGCCCTATAACGAGCGGCCTTTTTGAAATCGCGATTGCGAGGCAACAATTATTCAGCGGCAGGCTGCTCCACCTCAGCTCCATTCTCTTCAGGATTTTCCTCAGACGCGGTCCCGAACACACTGGCTTCGAGATCTTCGAGGTTTCCGTCCGGCCCAGGACCAAAAACCGCAGCATCAGCCGGCGGCAACGCGACAGCGTTCCGTGCGGCACGTTCTTCGATCAGTTTTTGATCACGCTGATCAGCAACAACCTGATGCTGTGCCATCATCCCGCCAGTACCGGCAGGAATCAGACGTCCGACAATCACGTTCTCTTTCAAGCCTTCCAGCCGATCGACTTTGCCGTTGACCGAAGCATCTGTCAAAACACGGGTTGTCTCCTGGAAAGAAGCCGCCGAGATGAATGAGCGGGTCTGCAATGAAGCCTTAGTGATACCGAGCAAGACGGGCTGCGCTGCCGCAGGTTCTTTTCCATCTGCTTCCAGACGTTCGTTGACTTCCTGTAGCTCGAAGCGATCAAGCTGCTCTTCTTTCAGATATCCTGATTCACCCGGATCGGTGATTTCCACTTTCTGAAGCATCTGCCGGACAATCACCTCTATGTGCTTATCATTAATCGGCACGCCTTGCAGACGGTAAACATCCTGAATTTCATCAATCAGATAATCAGCGAGAGCTTCGATACCCAAAATTGCGAGGATATCGTGTGGCGCTGGATTGCCATCCAGGAGATACTCTCCTTTCATGATGAAATCACCGTCTTGAACAGTGATATGTTTCCCTTTGGGTACCAGATACTCAACTGGTTCCATACTTTCATCAGTCGGCACAATCTTGATGCGACGTTTGTTTTTGTAATCGCGGCCAAATTCGACCCGGCCATCAATTTCGGCTATGATCGCATGATCCTTTGGACGGCGCGCTTCAAACAATTCGGCCACGCGTGGGAGGCCACCGGTAATGTCTCTGGTTTTAGCACCCTCGGTCGGGATACGGGCAAGTGTGTCACCGGGACGCACCATCGAGCCAGACTCGACCGAGAGAATAGCGTCAACCGGCAGTATATACCGCGCTTCATTGCCGTTTTCGAATTTCAGCAGATTGCCTTCATCATCGACCACTACCATTGCGGGCTTGAGGTCCGATCCACGCGGGCTTGATCGCCAATCCATGACCACTTTTGACGTCAAACCAGTCGCTTCATCAACGACGAGGTTAACAGAGACCGCTTCTAGCAGGTCCTCGTAAACAACCTTACCAGCGACTTCTGTCAAGATCGGTACAGTAAACGGATCCCAGTCGGCAAGACGCTGGCCACGTTCCACCTTGTCGCCGTCATCGACCCGCAATTTGGTACCATAAGTAACCTTGAAAGACGCCTGATCCCTGTCATCTTTATCGAGAATCTTGATCATTGTATTACGCCCCATGACAATAAGGTCGCCATCGGAATCCTTCACGACGTTTCGGTTTTCCAGCTTAATTTTGCCTTCATGGCTCGCCTCAGTGAAAGACGTGTCACCAACTTGGGCCGTGCCGCCTACGTGGAAGGTCCGCATGGTCAACTGAGTGCCAGGCTCGCCAATAGACTGGGCAGCGATAACGCCAACGGCTTCGCCCTGGTTTACGTGAATGCCACGGGCAAGATCACGGCCGTAGCATTTAGAGCATATACCATAAGTCGTCTCGCAGGTCAGAGCCGAGCGCACACGTATTTTTTGAACACCGGATGCTTCGATTATTTCTGAAAGACTTTCGTCGATTTCATCGCCTGCCGCGGCAACAATTTCATCGGTCTCAGTGTGCACCACATTTTCGAGCAAGGTCCGCCCGAGGATTCGCTGCGACAACGGTACAACAATATCACCACTATCAATCACGGCAGATTTAGTGATGCCTTGCTCGGTACCGCAATCTTCCATTCTGATAATGCAGTCTTGTGAAACATCAACAAGACGACGTGTCAGATAACCTGAGTTCGCCGTTTTCAAAGCCGTATCGGCAAGGCCTTTCCGTGCTCCGTGTGTCGAATTGAAGTATTCAAGAACGGTCAGGCCTTCCTTGAAGTTCGAGATGATCGGTGTTTCGATGATCTCACCTGACGGTTTAGCCATTAGGCCACGCATGGCACCCAGCTGGCGCATCTGTGTCGGTGAACCACGTGCACCCGAATGAGACATCATGTAGATGGAGTTAGGTTCCAACTGCTTACCTGATTCCGGATCATACCTGGTTTGCGAAATCTCCGTCATCATCGCATCGGCGACTTCGTCCGTACATTTCGCCCACGCATCAACAACTTTGTTATATTTCTCGCCGCGCGTGATCAGCCCGTCAGCATATTGCTGTTCGTATTCAGAGACGAGCGTTTTGGATTTTTCAATAGACGCCTTTTTACTCTCCGGGATTATCATATCGTCTTTGCCAAAAGAAATTCCGGCTTTACAGGCTTCTTTGAAACCCAGATCCATGACCTGGTCGGCAAAAATTACAGTCTTCTTCTGCCCACAGTGGCGATAGACGACATCTATCAAATTCTGAACAGACTTTTTGGTCAGATGCTGATTGACTGACTCAAATGGAATTTCCGGAGTACGCGGCAATAGATCTGCCACTTTCATCCGGCCTGGTGTCGTCTCAACGACTTCAATGACTTCTTCGCCCGCCGCATCGACCGTTTTCCAGAGTGATTTGATCTTGGTGTGCAATGTGACAAAACCGGCACTGAGGGCGTGATCGATCTCTGCAAGATCGGAGAATATCATCCCCGCGCCAATTTCATTCTCTTTTTCAAGCGTCATATAGTATAGGCCAAGAACGATGTCCTGAGAGGGCACAATGATCGGTTTGCCATTCGCTGGGGATAGAATATTGTTTGTCGACATCATTAGTACACGTGCTTCAAGTTGCGCTTCGAGCGACAACGGCACGTGCACAGCCATCTGGTCACCGTCAAAGTCAGCGTTGAAAGCTGTACAGACGAGCGGGTGCAAATTGATGGCTTTGCCTTCGATCAGCTTCGGCTCAAACGCCTGAATGCCGAGCCGGTGCAAGGTTGGCGCCCGGTTCAAAAGAACCGGATGTTCCCGGATTACTTCATCTAGGATGTCCCAAACCTCTGGCCGTTCTTTCTCAACCAGTTTCTTGGCCTGTTTGACGGTTGCCGACAGCCCTTTAGCATCAAGACGAGAGTAGATGAACGGCTTAAACAGTTCGAGCGCCATTTTTTTAGGCAACCCACACTCATGCAGTTTTAGGTCTGGCCCGACCACGATAACTGAACGACCTGAATAATCTACTCGCTTGCCGAGCAGGTTCTGGCGGAAGCGACCCTGCTTACCTTTCAGCATGTCAGACAATGATTTCAGCGGGCGTTTGTTAGTGCCGGTGATCACCCGGCCACGCCGGCCATTGTCGAACAATGCATCAACAGATTCCTGCAACATCCGCTTTTCGTTGCGCACAATAATGTCCGGCGCGCGCAGCTCAATCAGGCGCTTCAGTCGATTGTTCCGATTGATAACCCGGCGATAAAGATCGTTGAGATCAGATGTCGCGAAACGGCCGCCATCAAGCGGCACCAATGGCCGCAATTCTGGTGGGATCACTGGAATGACTGTCATGATCATCCATTCAGGCCTGTTTCCGGAATGCATGAACGCTTCAATCAGCTTCAGCCGTTTGGCAAGTTTTTTAGGCTTCAGCTCTGACGTTGTCTCAGAAATATCGATGCGGATCTTTTCGCATTCCATTTCCAGATCCATGCTCTGAAGAATTTCACGCACCGCCTCGGCGCCTATGCCTGCTGTGAAGCTGTCTTCTCCGTATTGTTCCTGTGCTTCCAGATACTCTTCTTCTGTCAGCATCTGGCGCGGGGTCAGAGGTGTCAGGCCGGGTTCGATGACAATGTATTGTTCGAAATAGAGGACACGTTCGACATCCTTCAATGTCATGTCGAGGAACAGAGCAATCCGGGATGGCAGAGACTTTAGGAACCAGATATGTGCAACTGGTGCTGCCAACTCGATATGGCCCATGCGTTCACGCCGCACTTTAGAAAGCGTTACTTCAACGCCGCATTTCTCGCAAACGACGCCTTTATATTTCATCCGCTTGTACTTACCACACAGACATTCGTAGTCTTTCACCGGACCAAAAATCCGGGCACAGAACAGACCATCACGTTCCGGCTTGAAGGTCCGGTAGTTGATCGTTTCCGGTTTCTTGATCTCGCCATAAGACCAAGACAGAATTTTTTCCGGCGATGCCAGAGAAATCCTGATCTGGTTAAAAGTTTGCGGCGTTGCCAGCGGATTAAAGACGTTTGCGAGTTCTTGGCTCATATGGCCTCTCCTAAATTCAACCGTGTATCAATTGCTTGACACGAGGTCAGGTCACTCACTGATCTGACCTGAAAATTACTTGTTCTGCAGTTCTACATTCAGGCCGAGAGAACGCATTTCCTTGACCAGAACATTGAAACTTTCCGGAATACCGGCCTCGAAACTATCATCCCCACGGACGATTGCTTCGTACACCTTGGTCCGGCCGGCGACGTCGTCAGACTTGACAGTGAGCATTTCTTGCAGGGTATACGCCGCACCGTATGCTTCGAGCGCCCAAACTTCCATCTCCCCGAACCGCTGCCCGCCAAACTGCGCCTTACCACCCAGCGGCTGCTGGGTTACAAGCGAGTAAGGACCTATTGAACGGGCGTGGATCTTGTCGTCGACCAGGTGATGCAGCTTGAGCAGGTACTTATATCCCACCGTCACCTGACGGGCGAACTGATCGCCGGTTCTGCCGTCAAATAACGTGACCTGCCCGGACTCATCAAGTCCCGCTTTTTTTAGCATCTCGACAATGTTGATTTCTTCGGCACCGTCAAAAACCGGTGTGGCAATTGGTACACCGCGTGTCAGGTTTTTGCCGAGTTCAATCAACTCAGCATTGGTACGCGGTAATTCCTGATCGTCACCGTAAACATCTTTTAGCTTGGCAATATATTCATCTTTTTTGCCTTCACGTTCAAACGCTTCCAGGACTTCGCCAATCTGGCGACCGAGGCCGCGACAGGCCCAGCCCAGATGGGTCTCAAGAATCTGTCCGACGTTCATCCGGGATGGCACGCCAAGCGGATTGAGGACGATATCAACAGCCGTGCCATCTTCAAGGAACGGCATATCTTCCATCGGGGCAATCTTGGAGATCACGCCTTTATTGCCATGGCGACCGGCCATTTTGTCGCCAGGTTGCAGCTTGCGTTTCACAGCAACGAAGACCTTGACCATTTTCATGACGCCAGGTGGCAGTTCATCACCACGGCGAAGTTTGTCGACTTTGTCTTCAAAGCGCGCCTCGAGTCGCGAGCGGCTTTCATCATACTGCTTCTTGATCGCTTCGATTTCTTCCATCGATTTTTCGTCGGAGAGAACAATCTTCCACCACTGACCGCGTGAAAGGTCATTGAGGATGTCTTCGGTGACTTCGCCTTTTTCAAAACCCTTCGGCCCTGAAGCTGCATCCTTACCAATCAGGATGCTTTTTACACGGCCAAAAATGTTCCGTTCAAGAATCGCAAGTTCGTCATCGCGGTCTTTTGCCAAGCGGTCGATTTCTTCGCGCTCAATAGCGATAGCACGTTCGTCTTTGTCGACGCCGTGACGATTAAACACACGCACTTCGACTACCGTACCAGCAACACCGGGTGGCAGTTTCAAAGAGGTATCACGAACATCAGATGCCTTTTCACCGAAAATCGCCCGGAGCAATTTTTCTTCTGGGGTCATTGGGCTCTCGCCCTTTGGTGTAATCTTGCCAACCAGTATGTCGCCAGGGTGCACTTCTGCACCAATTGCGACGATACCGGCTTCGTCGAGATTTCTCAGTGCCTCTTCCGAGACATTCGGGATATCTCTTGTGATTTCTTCCGGACCCAGCTTGGTGTCGCGCGCCATCACCTCAAATTCTTCAATGTGAATTGAGGTGAACACATCGTCGCGCACGATACGTTCTGAAATCAAGATTGAGTCTTCGAAGTTGTAACCGTTCCATGGCATGAACGCGACCAGTACATTCTTACCGAGAGCCAGCTCACCGAGATCCGTAGACGGACCATCAACGATGATGTCACCTGCTTTTAATTTATCGCCAATTTTTACCAGCGGACGCTGGTTGATGCAGGTGTTCTGGTTCGAGCGTTGGAATTTGCGCAGATTATAAATATCAACACCTGGTTTGGTTGGGTCTTTTTCATCTGTCGCCCGAATCACAACGCGGGTTGCGTCGACTTGCTCCACCTCACCGGCCCGGCGGGCCACAACAGCGGCCCCTGAGTCTCTTGCCACAACAGATTCCATGCCCGTGCCCACAAACGGTGCTTCAGACTGGATCAGCGGCACTGCCTGGCGCTGCATGTTTGATCCCATCAGGGCCCGGTTAGCGTCGTCATTTTCAAGGAACGGAACCAAAGAAGCGGCAACAGAAACAAGCTGCTTCGGTGACACGTCGATATAGTTTACTTCTTCCCGCGGCACCAAAGTGGCATCACGGAACGCCCCTGCGCGGCAGTTCACAAACTCATTCGCGAGCACGCCCTTGGCACCAACGTCAGCATTGGCCTGAGCGATATTATACCGGGCCTCTTCCATCGCGGACAGATAGACAACGTCAGTAGTGAGCTTGCCGTTATCAACCCGGCGATACGGGCTTTCGATAAATCCATATTTGTTGACCCTGGCATGGGTCGCCAGTGAATTGATCAGACCGATATTCGGGCCTTCGGGCGTTTCAATCGGACAGATACGACCATAATGGGTTGGATGTACATCGCGCACCTCAAAGCCAGCCCGCTCGCGCGTCAGTCCACCCGGCCCCAGCGCTGACAAACGCCGCTTGTGGGTAATCTCTGACAATGGGTTGGTCTGGTCCATAAATTGCGAAAGCTGTGACGAGCCGAAGAACTCGCGGACCGCTGCGGCGACAGGTTTTGCGTTGATCAAATCATGCGGCATGATCATATCGATTTCAACAGACGACATCCGTTCTTTGATCGCTCGCTCCATGCGCAGCAGGCCAATCCGATACTGATTTTCCATCAGTTCGCCGACTGAGCGCACCCGGCGGTTACCGAGATTATCTATGTCGTCAATCTCACCCTTACCGTCGCGCAAATCTGCCAACGTTTTAAGAACAGAAAGGATGTCTTCTTTGCGCAGAACCCGCGGCTCATCCATATTTTCAAAACCAAGGCGGATGTTCATTTTTACCCGGCCTACAGCAGAAAGATCGTAGCGTTCTTCGTCAAAGAACAGGCCGCTAAATAGCGCTTCTGCCGTTTCCAGCGTCGGCGGCTCACCCGGACGCATGACCCGGTAGAGGTCAATAAGCGCCATGTCGCGGTTTGAGTTTTTGTCAGCGGCCAGAGTGTTGCGGGCGTATCCGCCGATATTGATGTGATCAATGTCAAGGGTTTGGAAGCTGTCGATGCCACGCTCGGCAAGCTCTTCTAGTTTTTCCGCGCTGATCTCTTCACCGGCTTCAGCATAAATCTCACCGGTTTCACGGTTGACTAAATCACGGGCAAAGTAGCGCCCGATCATGTGCTCATCGCTGATGAGCAGCATTTTCAATCCATCTTCCTGTAGTTTCTTGATAGTCTTGGCTGTGACCTTCTTGCCAGCCTCAACAAGAACGTCCCCTGACGCAGCGTCGACCAAATCTACAGCAGCTTTGGCGCCCCTTAATCGGTCGCCGTTGAATGGGATTGTCCAGCCACCATCGGCTTTGGCGTGTTCAACACTGTCGTAAAAGGCAGAGAGAATATCTTCCTGATCCATGCCAAGTGCATAAAGGAGCGTCGTCGCCGGCAATTTTCTGCGGCGGTCGACACGGACATTGATAATATCTTTCGGGTCAAACTCGAAATCGAGCCATGAACCGCGATAAGGAATAATTCTGGCTGCAAAGAGGAGTTTGCCGGACGAGTGGGTTTTACCCTTGTCGTGATCAAAGAACACGCCAGGACTACGGTGCATCTGCGAAACGATGACACGCTCGGTGCCATTGATAATAAACGTACCGTTGTCCGTCATGAGCGGAATATCGCCCATATAGACATCCTGCTCTTTGATGTCTTTTACCGATTTGGCAGCGGTTTCTTCATCCACATCAAATACGATGAGACGCAGGGTTACCTTCAACGGAGCCGCATAGGTCATATCCCGCTGCTGACACTCTTCGGTATCATATTTGGGATCTTCGAATTCGTACGAGACGTATTCAAGATAAGCGGTCTCGGTGAAATCCCTTATCGGGAAGACGGACCTGAAAACAGCCTCCAGGCCATCTCGTTTACGTTCGTCAGCCTTCACAAATCTTTGCAAAAACTGCTCGTAAGAATCCCGCTGTACCTGAATGAGATTCGGCATTTCGGTGGCATCACCAATTCTACCAAAATTCTTTCGGATACGCTTTTTCTCTACGAAGGACTGCGCCATTAATTCCTCGCATAGTTGCACGCAATCAGTGGCAACATGGGATTCTGGCCGACATACGCCAAATCCCACGGACCGCTACCAGCTGACCGCGTTGATCAAATTATAAAATTCTACTTGTCGAATGTATCTCGCACGTGCCGCAAAGCCTTTACCCCCTCCACAAACTTCAGAGGAGGTGAACGAGCTACATAGTCAGATCGCTTTTATTTCGCAAGGGTTTTTTGGGAATATTTGTGCCCAAAAGCGCTGTTTTTGGCTTTTGATGGCCCAATTCCTTTCAAGCTCCTGATGCGACTTGATATTTTGGTGTCAGAGTTTTTTTGTCAATGAAACAACGCTTCACGCGCCTACCAACATATCAAAAAGGGCCCCGACGGGGCCCTTCCTGAAACATAATCAATATCAGATTACTTGAGTTCGACGGATGCGCCAGCTTCTTCGAGTTTCTTTTTCAACTCTTCGGCTTCGTCTTTTGAAACGGCTTCCTTGACTGGTTTCGGTGCGGCTTCGACGAGATCCTTTGCCTCTTTCAGGCCGAGACCGGTGATGGCCCGAACTTCTTTGATTACGTTGATTTTCTTTTCGCCTGCAGCCGTCAGAACAACATCAAATTCTGTTTGTTCTTCAGCAGCATCAGCGGCCCCTGCGCCTGGAGCTGCAGCAATTGCTACTGCGCCCGCTGCTGGCTCAATGCCATATTCGTCTTTGAGCAGGTTTTTCAGTTCGCCCGCTTCCAATAGGGTCAGATTTACAAGCTCTTCAGCCAGTTTTTTGATATCAGCCATGTCTATATTCCATTCCTGTTAGGTTAATTAAGCAGTTTCACGCTCTTCCAGCGTTTCAAGAACCCCGGCGAGTTGCGTTGCGGGTGCTGTGATTGCACTGATAATGTTTCCAGCCGGTGCCATCAGCATTCCCGCAATTGAGCTGAGGATTTCTTCTCGAGACGGCATGGAAGCAAGGGATTTGACACCAGCTTGATCCAGTGTTGTCTCGCCCATGACGCCGCCAAGGATCGTCAACTTATCATTTTCTTTGGCGTATTTTGTGAGGACTTTCGGCGCCGTCACAGGATCTTCAGAATAGGCCAGCACAGTCGGCCCAGTAAACAAGTGGGAAATCTTCTCACCAGATTTGCCTTCGATGGCTATCTTGGCAAGACGGTTTTTGACCACCTTCACGCCGCCGCCTGCTTCACGCATTTGATTGCGCAGATCGGAGACTTCCGAAACGGTCAAACCGCCATTTTCAAATACGACGACAACTTCATTCGCATCGAAAACACCGGCGATCCAGTCGACCATTTCTGTTTTCTTTTGTCTGTCCATTGGCATAGCAAAAGACTTCCTTGCGGTTTTGCACGGACACCTTCTCGGATGCCTGAGCCGGTTAAACGAGGCGGGCTAGAGCACTTCTCGTCCTTCAGAATCGCAAAAATGGAAAGCTTCAATAAGAAGGCTCTCCGCTGCTGCGAGAGCCTGTCCCGGAATCCTTCAGCAATGAGACAACGGTCTCAGAAACTGTCGTATCCCTCATCTGCACAGGATGTTTAAGCCGTCAGGCACCTGTGGTCTTGGACAGGGTGAGAAGGAAAACTCCCTCTCGGGTGCCGCCATTTGGCGGAAAAAGATGATCTTGTCCACCTAAAAAATCAAGGTGGCAAGATCATAAACGTTTAAGCGGTTGTGTGATCAACCCGAACACCGGGTCCCATTGTTGAGCACACAGTCACTTTTTTGACAAAAGTGCCTTTCGCGCCCGATGGCCTAGCTTTGACGACCGCGTCAATGAAAGTCTTGATATTTTCTGACAGTGCTTTTTCGCCAAAGCTCGCCTTGCCGACACCAGCATGAAGTATCCCAGCTTTTTCGACCCGGAACTGTACTGCTCCGCCTTTAGCGTCTTTGACCGCTTTCGCGACGTCCGGTGTCACTGTACCAACCTTAGGGTTTGGCATTAGCCCCTTAGGGCCTAGTATCTTACCAAGACGACCAACCAGCGGCATCATATCCGGGGTTGCAATGACGCGATCAAAGTCCAGCTCACCGCCCTGCACGCGCTCCATTAGATCTTCTGCACCGACGACGTCCGCCCCGGCTGCTTTTGCGGCTTCTGCTTTGTCGTCTTTGGCAAAAACGGCCACGCGCAATGTTCGTCCTGTGCCATTCGGGAGGCTGACCACACCACGCACCATTTGGTCCGCGTGTCGCGGGTCAACACCGAGATTCATGGAAATTTCAATCGTTTCATCAAATTTCGCGGTTGCGTTTGATTTGATGAGCTTTACAGCTTCATCCACGGAATAAGCCTGCTTCCTGTCGACGTTCTGACGTGCAGCAACCGTTCTTTTACCTAGTTTTGTCATCTGCCTAACCCTCCACGCTCAAACCCATGGCCCTTGCAGAACCCTTGATAATATTGGTCGCTGCATCGAGATCATTGGCATTCAGATCGGCCATTTTGGCTTCCGCTATTTCCCGGCATTGCGCGACGGTTACCGTTCCGGCGACTACCCTGCCCGGTTCTGCGCCACCTTTTGAGAGCGTGGCAGCTTTTTTCAGATAGTAGGATGCGGGCGGTGTTTTTGTCTCAAATGTAAAAGACTTGTCCGAATAGATCGTGATGACCGTCGGCACGGGCATGCTCTTTTCCATTTCCTGCGTCTTGGCGTTAAACGCCTTGCAGAATTCCATAATGTTGAGACCACGCTGACCGAGCGCCGGACCAATTGGCGGAGACGGATTAGCCGCCCCAGCTGGTACCTGAAGCTTCAGGTAACCGGTTACTTTTTTTGCCATGTCTAAACCTTCCTATTCCCGCAAAAGGGATCAATTGACTGAAGGGGATGTGGTGCGGCTTCAGCAGGTCTTTGCCGCTGCCTCCCACGGGAAGGAGCGGCATATCAGGAAATTCGGGAATTGCAACCATTTTAAGAGCGTAGGCAAAAGAGGGCCGGAGGGGAGAAAGACTGAACGCTACCGCGCGCATCAATGCGACGTACTCAAAATTCCATACCGTTGAAAAACAAAGCAGTTTTGTTAAGTTCGTCCGTACTCCGCCTACTTTAGCCTGCAGGCTAGTCGCCTTTTGCAACCTGTGAGTATTCCAGCTCAACCGGTGTCGCCCGGCCAAAGATCGAGACCGCCACTTTCAACCTGGCATTATCTTCATCAACTTCTTCAACCACGCCGGAGAACGAGGCAAACGGGCCGTCGGTCACGCGGACATTCTCGCCTATTTCGAACAAAATTGTTGGTCTTGGCCGCTCGACCCCTTCCTCCATAACACCGAGGATACGATCTACTTCTTTCTGGCTTACAGGCAGCGGCTTCTTACCTGAACCGAGGAAACCGGTTACTTTGGGCGTATCCTTTACCAGGTGATAGGTGTCGTCGTTCATTTCCATCTTAACAAGAACATACCCCGGGAAATAACGGCGTTCGGTATTTATTTTCCGACCACGCCGGATCTCCACAATGTCCTCGGTCGGAACAAGCACTTCTTCAAAAAAAAGTTCGAGTCCTTTGTCCTTGGCGGACATTTTGATTGAATCAGCGACTTTCTTCTCAAAATTCGAGTAAGCGTGAACGATAAACCATTGAGTAGCCACAGCAGGTTTCCTGTATTAGCCTAAGTTAAGAATGAACTGGATCAACAACCGCAAAACCCAATCAACAACGAAAAAGAATCCAGACATAATAATGACCATGATGATAACCATGACCGTACTGATCATCATTTCATTACGTGATGTCCAAGTTACTTTGCTACCTTCCCTGCGGACTTCCTGAAAAAACTCCAATGGGTTGAAGGGTTTTTTCTTAACAGGGTCGGCGGTCACCGTGACTTCCGGCTCAACTGTTTTTTTCTTGGTTTTTTGCTTTTTGCTCTTTGCCATAGCGCCGATTGTTCCGTGTTTCAGATGGACACCCGGTGCTGCACCGATTTTGTGCTACGCCTGACTGTCTTCTTGGGGAGATTGGTCTCATTTAATCTTTCGCTCGCGAGTGTCAAGATCAAACTGATTGCGAGCGCTGAAAGAGTTGGCTGTTTTCGTTTTGCAGTCGAAATTCGACAGGACAGAGTCCGGTAACTGCTGGATTATTGGCCGAAATGGCAGAGGCGGAGGGTCTCGAACCCCCGACCCTCGGTTTTGGAGACCGATGCTCTACCAACTGAGCTACACCTCTATCAGGGTCGTAGTTTTGGGAAGTCGGTCCTAACGCAAGCCTGAAGAAACAGCAATGATATTTTGTGCAAGCATGAGGGTACCGACGCAAAACGGCTGGAGATACACTCTCCAGCCGTTCGCTGTTACTTAAAGCACTTAGTGCTTCGTTACATTACGCCGAGTTTCTTGACGGTCGCCATCGTCAGGCCACCTGTTCCAAGATTGTTCCGGCGTTGATAAGCATCAAGCGCCCGCAGTGTTGATGGGCCAAGCACCCCGTCAACGGCGACAGTAAAGCCTTGCTTATTTAACGCTTCCTGTACCCGTTTGATGACGCCTGGTGTTGTGTTTGTGTCGCACAACACTTCACGCCAAACGAGACGCTCTTCCGTCACTTTCTTTTGCTTCGTAACGGTTTTGTACGTCGCCGGGATCGGGATACGGCGTTCAGATGTTGGTGTCACCAGTTTACGAACACGAACGGTGTCATACTTTGCGGGGATCGCAACTTTACGTGTAGTTGCCGGTGTGGCGACAACGCGTTTTGTCACAGTTTTGGATTGAGCTGGCACGACGGTTTTTGTCGTACGGGCAGGCTCCACGAGAACCTGTTTGGACACTGTGCGATACTCAGCCGGCACTTCGACGAGACACATGATTTCACCTGTTGGCAATTCGCGCGTATCTTTTACAGTACCGCCGCTAAAGGATCCGCCGATCGGGCCTTCGCCTTTTTTCCAGGTCGTATAGCCTTCACGAACCAGAACGCGCTCGGTAACGGATTTGTATTTCGCCGGCACAGTCCGGAGTTCGTCACGAGCGGGCTCAACTGTCACCATTTCTGTAACAGTTTTGTAAGTAGCCGGAATGACTTCTAGTCTCTCCGAAGCTTCTGCGACCAGAACACGCTCTTCTACCCACTCATATTTCGCCGGGATAATTTCGACGCGCTCAGCAGCTTCAACATCAACAACTTTGTCCGTTGAAGTTTCATAATTCGCAGGGATCAGGATACGAGCATAGCACTCACCTGGCTTAGCTGGTGGCAGATCTGCATTACCACTCATCGCAACAGGTTTCCCTGATGAATTTCTGCTGCTGGACTTCAGCTGCGAATTCTCACTCCGAAGTGACGCTAATTCTCTTTCAAGTTGAGCCATGCGTTGGGAATCACCAGACGACGTAGACGCCGTTGTTGATCCGTCTGAACCTGTGCTATTCCACCCGGTGCTTTCACACCCTGTGACTAGCAATGCCGCTAATGCGAGCGGCGCAATTCCATATTTAATATTCATAATAGCGATCTCCATTCCCCGCTTTTCAATGACCGTTGAGGGCCCGTACCAATGACAGAATGGAATGCAAGCCATAACGCAACTTCGATAGAATCAGGCTGACAGTGTTAACCATTCCCTGCACGACTTAGGCGGAACATTGCCGATGAGTCAAACAAAGAACACGGGCACGGCCCAAGTTGTTGAATATTAACAGAAATTTCCCAGTTTTAGTTAGATTTGTCTTCACATAATGATCAGCGACCAGCGACGATGAATGCGCTTTCAATCTTTGCAGAAAGAAAGGATCCGGAGACTTTGATTGGCGTTATCTTTTTCTGCACAATAAAGGTAATTTCTGCATAAAAACGGATCGGAGCAATGAATGAGCATTGAATTTTATCAGCGGGTAAAATCCACCCTCGAGGAAATAGAAAAAGATGGGCTAACCAAGGTGGAACGGGAAATTCTGTCACCCCAGTCTTCGGAAATCAGAGTGGGACACAACAGTGAGATCCGGACGGTTCTTAATTTCTGCGCGAACAACTATCTTGGCCTTGCCGCTGATCCAGCGCTCGTCAAAGCTGCCAGCGACGCGGCGGCTGAATATGGATACGGCATGGCGTCGGTGCGCTTTATCTGTGGCACACAGGATATTCACCGGTTGCTGGAAAAGGAAATCGCCGAATTCCTTTTCTATGATGATTCAATTCTGTTCGCTGCCTGTTTTGACGCCAATGGCGGTGTCTTCGAAGCGCTGCTCGGTCCCCAAGATGCGATTATTTCCGACGAACTCAATCACGCCTCCATTATTGACGGGGTGAGGTTATGCAAAGCAAAGCGCTACCGTTTCAAAAACAACAATCATGACGACCTTGAGCAACAGCTGAAACAGGCAGACGCTGACGGAGTTAGAACAAAACTCGTTGTCACAGATGGCGTCTTTTCAATGGACGGCTATATCGCCGATCTTGATCAACTTTGTGCAACCTCAAAAAAATACGATGCTCTCGTCATGGTCGATGATGCGCATGCAACAGGCTTCCTGGGTGCCAGCGGTCGCGGAACACCGGAGCATCACGGCGTCATGGATCAAGTGGATATTCTGACCGGTACGCTCGGCAAAGCCATGGGCGGCGGCATGGGCGGCTACATTTGCGCGAGCCAGGCCGTCGTCGATCTCTTAAGACAACGGGCGCGACCTTATTTGTTCTCTAATGCGTTAACCCCTGCATTGGTCGGCGCCAGCCTTAAAGCGATTGAACTGGTTCGCAACGGCGATGATTTGCGCCGGCAATTGTTCCGCAACGCCTCACAGTTTCGCGAAGGTATGAGCGCCGCCGGGTTTGACCTTCTTCCCGGCGAGCATCCGATCATTCCGGTCATGCTGTATGACGCTAAACTGTCACAGCAGATGGCGAACCGCTTGCTGGAGCTTGGCGTCTATGTCACAGGTTTCTTTTATCCGGTTGTGCCGCATGGCAAGGCTCGTATCCGCACACAGATGTCCGCGGCTCATACGAAAGGCCAAATTGCACGCGCAATCGACGCATTTTCTACAGCCGGCCGCGAACTAGGCATTATTTAAGGTGTCCCATGAAATCACTGGTTAAAGCACACGCACAAGAAGGTATCTGGATGGAGGACGTGGCGCTGCCAACGCTGGGCCCAAATGATGTTCTCATTAAAGTAAAAAAGACGGCGATCTGCGGCACGGATATCCATATCTATAATTGGGATGACTGGGCGCAAAACACTATTCCCGTACCAATGACTGTGGGCCATGAATTCATGGGTGAAATTGTTGAAATCGGTTCGGAAGTGCATCCAGAGCACTTTAAGATGAAGATCGGTCAGCGGGTCTCCGCTGAGGGTCACGTAACCTGCGGTTATTGCCGTAACTGCCGCGCCGGAAAACGGCATCTGTGCCGCAATACAGTAGGCATTGGCGTCAACCGTATGGGCGCCTTTGCAGAGTATATCTCTGTGCCGGCCTTCAACGTCTACAAACTGCCAGAATCGGTGTCAGATGATCTGGGTGCTGTATTCGATCCGCTCGGAAATGCTGTTCACACCGCTCTTGCTTATGACCTCGTAGGTGAAGACGTTCTGATCACCGGCGCGGGGCCTATCGGGGCAATGGCTGTTGCTGTCGCCAAATTCGTTGGTGCCCGGAATGTTGTGATCACCGATATCAACGACTATCGCCTTGTTCTGGCTAAAAAAATGGGAGCAACCCGCGCCGTCAATGTTGCGAATGAAGGTTTGATAGACATCATGAGTGACCTCGGCATGACGGAAGGTTTCGATGTCGGCCTGGAAATGTCTGGCGCCCCGCTAGCCTTCTCATCAATGCTCGATACCATGAACCATGGTGGAAAGATTGCCATGCTGGGCATTATGCCAAACGGCGCCGGTATCGACTGGGACAAAGTCATATTTAAAGGGCTTGCACTGCAAGGCATCTATGGGCGTCGTATGTTTGAGACCTGGTATAAAATGGGGGCGCTCTTGCAGGGCGGTCTCAATATCGACCCGATAATCACGCATCGCTTGTCCATCGATGATTTCCAGGAAGGCTTCGATATCATGCGGTCCGGCAAGTCAGGAAAAGTCGTGCTCGACTGGGCCGGTTGATTATTCGCCTCCTGACAACTGTTTCTTGATGATATCGCGCGCTTCGTTAATTTTTGCGGCAAGGTAATCCGTGCCGCCTTTATCCGGGTGAATTTGCGCCATCAGATGACGGTATGCCACATCGATTTCCTTGCCCGTCGCGCCTGGTTTCAGACCCAGTACATCGTGTGCCTCATCAACGGACATTGTTCGCGGGTGAATGGAGGGTGTGTATGTGCCTGTCCCCTGTTCGGGCTTATCCCGAAGATCATCTCCAACAGCTTTCTCCTGCCAGGCGCTGTTAGCGATGACACCCAACCCGACCAAGAATAAGAGCAGCGCGAACGGCGCCAACCGGAGCGCCAACATTGCGAGAATCAACCCTGCAAACAACAGCCCCTGCCAGACACGCTTTCGTCGCGCCTGATCCGGAATAATAACGCCAACTTTGCGAAGCTCTCCTTCGGGCAACAGACAAATGCTGGCAATCAGTGCAATGAGAAAAAATATCCAGACCACGGTGCGCCCGATTCTACATCCGGCCTATCATCTCGATTTTGTTGAAGCCTGTAAAGCAGCCATTGGCGTTTGTTCAAGCCACTCGTTTATCAGCGGTCTCCGCTTTTGCCGGTAGATTGAGAGCTGCGATGAAATTCCGGATTTCCTGTTTTGCCGTCAAATGGCTCATCGAAGAAAGGCGTGTAGGGATTCCAGGGGCACCCAGATCAAGCAAGGTCAAACCCATCGTGAATAACTCACGGTAAACAACCCGTTCGCCAAATCCTCTGGTGAGGGTGAAGCCTATTCGCTTTGAAAGATTTTCAAGTTTTTCACCGACGCGCTTTTTGTTATGGGCATTTGCAGCACCTATTCGGTTGCGCATCACGATCCACTGGATCCCGCCCATGACTCCGGCCTTTGCCCGTGTCTGACGGGCTTCCCAAACCATTTCGCTATAAAGACTTGGGCCAAGAATTTCACCGGTATCGGGGTCAACCTTCGCGAGCAGATCAAAATCAACAAAGCTGTCGTTCATCGGTGTGACAATCGTGTCCGCATGAGCATGTGCCAATCTGGACAAGTGAGTGTTCGCCCCCGGGCAATCGATTACCAGAAAATCACAGGTTGCATACTTTTGTAACGCTTCTTGAAAGCCCGCCGTTTCGAGTGTGAAAGCACGCTGGCGGCTGTCATCATTGCTGAATGGTGCTGGAAAGAGTTGAGGAATAGGCAGGCTTTCGAGCTCCAGATCGTGTTTTATGGCCCACTTGGCGCGATTTTCCAGATATCGGGACAAACTTTTTTGCCTAATATCAAGATCCATGGCACCGGTTTTGAAACCTGCCCGTGACAGGGCAACGATCAGGTGCATGGCGGCGGTTGTTTTGCCGGACCCACCCTTCTCGTTGCCTACAATTATAACGTGTGTTGATATGCCAGCCATCCTTGATACGGGCTTTTCAACCGAGCTGGCAAAGGGGTTATGAATGGAAGTGCTCATTTGGCTTAAGTCTCGCTTGCCGTCTGTTGGACACCTTGAATCTAATCCCAGGTACAACAATAGGTTGATTCATTTGATATTTCTGCTTTTTTTTACAACAGCCCTGCCCGCCTCTGCTCAAACTGTAACGCCCTTGCGTGCCGTTCTGACCCCCGAAACAAACCAGGCAACATTTTCCCTGTCCAATCCGACCGGGCAGACAAAGAGCATTCGCCTCGGCTGGCTGCATCTGACCGCAGACGAAAACGGCGCCTACCATCACAGCTCAACGCCCGACCAGCTCACCGCAAGTGCCGCGCCTTTTTTGTCGCTGAGTCCGGCGGCTTTTCAATTGGCACCGGGTGAAACACGTAAAATAAATGTTCGTTTGCGTAAAAACGCTGTTCTGACAACCCGAACAGAGTGGCGCTCTCATCTTCTGATTGAATCAGAGACGCGATGGGATCGTTTGCGGCCCGTCTCCGCACGACTGGGAATCGATATGTCGATCGCCATCAGCGTGCCCGTCGTTCTGCGGGCAAGCTCGGCGTTACAAAACGGCGTCCGGATTAAAGACACCAGATTGCGCCGTCTTGCGGACGGGGGACTCTCCCTCGACATCATGATGAACAGGGAGGGTGACCACAGTATTTATGGCGCCATAAAAGCTGAAGCGATAGCGGCGCCCAAAATGCCGGCCCAAATTGTGGCTTTGCGGGAGAACATCTCGCTGTATCCGGAGACCAGCCAACGGTTTGTCTCAATTGATTTGGGCGTAGCGACGCTGCCGGAAGGTCAGTTTGACATAACGTTCGAGGGTCGAGGTGAATATGCCGGAAAAATATTTGCCCGGCGCATATTCAATGTAGGGTCCGGACAACCACGACAGGGGACAGTCAAATCTCAGCTGGAAAAGGGCGCGCCGCCAAACTCGGTCACAATACAATAATCACCTGTCATCTTGATCATCTTGCAGGCCTCGAGCGCTGCATTGCGCGAAGAATACGGGCCGGCTACCAATCTGTAAAACGCGCCTTTGCCAGGTATATCTATCATGCGCAAGCGTGGTTCAAGCCCTGCCAAGACAGTCGCATACTGGGTTTCCAGCAACGACCAGCCCTTGGTTGCATTGCTCTCAAGGCGATAGCTGGCAAGGTGTAAGCCGTACAAATCTTCACCAGATCCATAAGAATAATTGTGAGCTGCGGTACTTACCGGCTCGGGGTAACCGACACCCTGTTCACTATTGTAGGATTCATTGTAACTCTGCGCGCCAACCGCAGCTTGACGGGCCTCAGCTGGTTCGGAATGTATTGGATCAATCAGAGAATAAGTCTCCCCGGCGAAACTAGAATCCTCTGCCAGACCGAGATCATCGTAGCTGCCAGAATATTCCGCTTGTGATGGCGCGGTCACGACATCGCCCGCCCGTTGGGTCTGTTGCCAGACCGTACCGTAGCCAGTGTCATAAACATAAGTTTTTACAGGGGGTGCCTCTGGAATCTTTTCATTTTCGTTATCGACAACAATAGCTGCAGGCGTCGTTTGTTGCACAACAGGTGTCGTAGTCATGACAGAGCGAGGCGCGTCGGACATTGGACCCGATCCAATCGATTCGCAGGCGCATAAAACCATCGCAAGCGGTATTCCCATGAACAAGGCATGCTTCGTCTTGTTTCCTGTCTCAGGCTGCGCCATTTCTGTCTCCATATAGTCTTCAGTTAAACCTGACGGGATTTCGAACCAATGGTCACTATTAACAATGATTCTGCACCAATATTGACTCATTCGATAGAGCACCTGCGCCAACAGGTCCAACAGTGGCATCGTGAAGGACATAAAGTCGCGTTCGTACCAACGATGGGCGCCCTTCATTTTGGCCATCTCTCGCTGGTAGAGCTGGCGAGACAAAAAGCTGACAAAACCATTGCCAGCATTTTCGTGAACCCGGCACAATTCGCACCCCATGAAGATCTGGCGACTTATCCACGGCAGGAAGAGGATGATCTGAACAAGCTCGCGGGTGCAGGGTGCGATTCGATTTATCTGCCAAATTCAAATGAAATGTATCCGGGCGGATTTTCCACTTCTATCAATGTCGACGATTTATCCAGCAATTTGTGTGGCATATCCAGGCCCCATTTTTTTAGCGGAGTCGCGACGGTTGTGTGCAAGTTGCTAAACCAGTGCACGCCTGACTTCGCAATTTTCGGCGAAAAAGATTACCAGCAACTACTGGTCATCATGCGCATGGTTCGCGACCTTGACATCCCGGTGGAGATCGTCAGTGGCGCGATTGTTCGGGAAAGTGATGGCCTCGCCATGTCATCACGCAATGCTTACCTATCAGATGCGAACAGAAAAATTGCCGGACAACTGAATACTAGCCTTCAAAGCGCGATCTCAATCCTTTGTCAGGGTGCTGCGGTCAAGAGAACACTTCACGATACAACACAATCTCTGCGGGATGTTGGGTTTGATGAGCTGGATTATTTGGAAATCCGCAGTGGAACTGATTTATCGCTCTATGGACCTGGCGCATTATCCACACGCCAGTTGCAGGACGCCCGTATCTTTGCGGCAGTGCTTATTGGCAAAATCAGGTTGATCGACAACATGAAGCTGAAGCCGTAGGATTAGTATAGTTCTACAGCGGTCATCGTGACTGCATCATCGGTCTTTTCCACCAACGCATAGGTGGCGATATTTGCCGTACCACCTTTTAATCTGCCTCCCAACAGCACAAGAATATCCGCGCTGCCGTCGTTGTTGAAGTCAGCATGGGCGATGTCGGACACCAGCGTTTCCATATCGCCGTAGTCTGCAACCCACAGACGGTCATTATCGCGTCTCGTAATCGCGTCGGCAGGTCTGCGAAGGGAAAGCGTCATTTCTTCGGGAATCTCTCCCATATATGGCCATCGGGACATATCAATATTTTGAAGATCATTCGTAGACATACGGCCATTTTCGAAACCACTTGTCGTATGCGTATTGGCCAACGCCGCCATCTTAAAGATACCGCAGCGTGCGATAAACCATTGTTCTTCAACCATATCGGCGGATGTGAGAGGCCCCCAATCTTCAGCCTTTGCGTCATTAAATTGGTCACAACTAAGCACCACTCGTGCAGGTATGCTGATATCCGTTGGATGAACCAGGCTCAACTGCATAGGTTTTTCCCTTGCCGCTGGGGTGCTGAGTGCCAGTCGCAACTCGCGCCGGATCAATGGGTCGTCGCTTAGCGCCAGTAGTTCCTTTCTATTGATGCACTCCGCATTGACCTCAAGCCAATGAACACAGAACTCAATTTGATCTTGCGCCGACAAGGTCTCTTCGGCGTCAGGCTCGTCGTAACTGAACAGGTCTGGCAGCGGCGGTTCAGCCGGTTGTTCGATGATCGTCTGTGGCACCGGTTTCAGGATATCCGTCGTCGTTACCGTCACCGTACCTGCAGCAGCTGCAACCACAGCCCCGACCGTCGCAATGATGCCAGTTTTGCCCATCTTCATATCCCCAAGTTTCCGCCTCGATAAAAAATATTACGCTATAATCGGGAAGAGGAAAAGGGAAGCTTACAACAGGCCAAGATTAGCCAGTTTGGTCACGAGCACGGTGGAGTGCGCTCCAATTAGCAAGTCGCCCGTGATTACAAATTCCGGCTCTTTTCATCGTCACCAATTTCGCTCCTCCAGACCAAATCTGTATGACGCTAACGATGCCCTTGATCACCGACAAAAAAAGAGAACCGCCTCTTGTTTCACGGCGCAGCCACATGCGGGTGAGATGGAACATGTGGGCAGACAGACCCTTCTCGATCCGCTCTCGCAAACTTTCTTGCTGCTACTTAATTCAAGTCGGCGAATTATGTAGCGCCCACACAAAATTTGATCAGATGTAATCGTTTGACTTGCCAAAGCCCGGTCAGTTGAAAACGTGGAACCTGTAATTCGGTTAAATCAGATTTGGGTGTAATGAAATTATGTAATATTCTTTACACGGGCCACTTCGCGCGCGCGTTGCTTTTTGAGATCATGACGCGCAGCCCTTTTCACCAAAACATACATAATGAAGTAGCACATTGCCGCACCAATGGCTGCGAGCCAAACCGGTAAGTTTTCCAGCATAACTAGAAGAATGTCTTCGGAAACACCAACGGCCGCAGCAACGTTCGGCCATTGTAGGCCAAACATCAGTCCGCCGCCCATCAAGGTCAGTGTCAGAGCGAGAAGTCCGGCAAGTGCTGCACCAATCGTCACACCGAGATCTTCGCGTTCTTCCGCTTTGGAAATGATCATCTTACTCGGATCGCCAGATAAGGATTGGCTGGCAGCATAGAGTGCGCGCAATCGAAGGTTTTGTTCTTCCTGTGAGAGCTGCTGGTTTTTTTGATCGCGAAACTCGTCAAAATCGACCAGTGGTGTTGCTTTTAAATCTTCTTCGCTAACCAGCGCCCCGTCACATTCCGGCGCAGGCTCAACCTCAGAAGTTGGCACCACCAGTGAAGCATCTGTTGGCATGAGAAAAAGAGACTTTTCAGCAGCGCGTCTTCGTACCAGGCCATCCAACGTGACAAGCTCGCCATTCATTTTGGCTTTTGTCCATTTTTCGAAAGCTTCCGCAGCGCCCAATTTGTCACCGGCGTTCAGCTTGCGCAGCACCGTCGAGCGTTTGAAATTGTCTTCGCCAATGTTAAAGATCAAGGAGACCAGCGCATCATGCTCGTTCTGGTTCAGAGGTGCCCGGACATTCTCTTCCAGGATCGTTTCATAGGATTTGACATCTTCCCTGAGGAGCCGGATGGCATCACCTTCCGTGACACTCATGCCATGGCGGGCGCTAGAAACATGACCGTAGCCCACCGTCCACTCCTCGTTGGGAGTGTAGTGGGCTGTCATTCTCAAACCTTCATAAGCCTTGATCAGGTTTAATCCGGTCTCTCCCGTGTTCATCGTCATCGATACCCTACCGTTTAGATACCCCGTTACGCCGAGTATATGCGCGATTAACGATTCTTACCATGGTGTCGGTGGCAAAAACAGTCACTTGAAGAGCACACTCAGAGAATTGCTGATCAAGAGCCCGTATCCGGTATTTTAAACAAATTCCAAAAACAAGAGAGGCTGGCCCAGGCTCGCCTGTCGCGTGTGTGATATGGTTAAAAGTCCTTATAATTCAGAGATTTAACGATAGATTCTCGCATTTTAACCATCATTCGGTGATGACTTGGCACGGCTTTTGGTTATAATTCTTTAACCTTCTATCCATTCCGGGACGCTGCGCCGGAAAAATTTGTTTGGATATTGCGTACAAAAGCAGCAGATTCGGTGGGATAGCCATGAATGGGGCTTTGAATGTTTTTGCAGCGCTTGTCCTGGGAGGCGCTATTATTGCCGGTGGCTGGATATTTTCCAGAAACCAAGAGGCGGAAGCGCTGACACCTTTGCAACTTGCTGAATTCAAGGAAGAGTACATCAAGGAAGCACAGGAAAGTGCGGTCGCCAGCTGTGACGCGCAGCTCGCTGAAGCCAGTGCCAACTGTCAGGCAGAAATCGGAAGGCTTGGCGCGCTGGAACAGCCCTACACTTCTGGTATCGCTGTCTCCGACATTGACAAAAAAGCCTCCGATGGCCCGCAGGTGGATACGGGTCGCACTGCTACATCATCCGAAACCTATGTCGCAGATCGTAAGACAGCCGTGCTCGGCGCCTCGCTCGGCGGAGATGATTCAGGCGCGCAAGCAGTCGATAAACCTGATAGCAATCAGTATTTCACTGAGAACCGCCGTCTGAGAGATACCGAAGGTCCAAATCCAATCGATAAACCTGACAGCAACCAATTTTTCACCGAGAACCGAACAATCGACGGCAAGCCGATCGACAAGCCTGATTCATCTGACTACTTCACGGAGTATAAGCCGTTGAAGGACCCATGTGTCCGCGATGACGGAACGGTCTATACCGGCCCCGGTACAGCTGATGATCCCTTTGCGGTGGGTGATCCGTGCTTGTCCGTGCAGCAATATGCAGATCCCTGCACCTATGCAGACGGTACACCATACACCGGTCCCGGCACAGCGAGCGACCCGAATGCGCTCGGCAATCCATGCCTCGTGGAACAGCAATTTGCCTACAAACCGCCGGACTTTGATGATCCGTGTAAAGAGGGCCGGATGTTGCCACAGATCAATGAATTTCTACAGGAAACTGATCCCTGCGTGACCGAAGTAACTGAAATTCCGGATCGGGTAGTTGACGTACCCCAGGTTGGGATTCCGCCTGTCATAACGCCGGATACGCCAGCCCAGCCACCAGTCGTTGCCCAGCTTCCGCCGGCTTGGACCTCGCCTTATCAGACTTACGGGCCGGAATTTCCACGCACAACTCTCGGCCCTCGCGGATCTGATTATCCCGTTCAGATGTCGATGCTGAACTATTAAACGGGTCTTTCCACGGGACAAGACTTCGAGCTGGGTGTGAAAAACACCCAGCTTTTCTCGTTCTTAGACCAAAAATAAAGCGGCCAGTCCAAGAAACGCGAAAAACCCGACTACGTCAGTTACGGTGGTCACAAAAACCGAAGAGGAAACCGCAGGATCTGCTCCGGCCCTCTGCAGGCCAAGTGGTACAAGAATACCGGCAAGACCAGCGCACAGCATATTGATAATCATGGCGGCAGCGAGAACAAGCCCAAGTGTGAGGCCTGCTTCATAACTAGCGCCACCGCCAACCGAACCATACCAGATGCCCGCCAGGGCACCCATTAATATGGCAAGGGCAACGCCATTGATGAAGGCTATCGCCGTCTCCCGCGAGACCGTCCGCAAAGCATTTGAAGCTGTCAGGTCTTTGGTCGCTAGGTTCCGAACCGCAACTGTGAGGGTTTGCGTACCAGCATTGCCGCCCATGCTCGCGACAATCGGCATCAAGACGGCAACCGCAACGATCTGTTCGATTGTTGCATCAAAAAATGAGATGACAAGTGACGCCAGAATGGCCGTAAAAAGATTAATCGATAGCCACGTAAAACGGGATCGCACAGTACCCGTAAGGGAACCAGAAAGACCGCCTTGGTCTGCTTCAACCCCGGCCAGCGCCAACATGTCTTCCGTGGTCTCCTCGTGTACAATCTCCATCACGTCATCGACCGTAATCATCCCGACCAGTCGGCCACCACCATCAACGACCGGGGCAGAGATGAGATTGTACTTCTCAAACATGTAGGCGACTTCTTCCTGGTCTACATCCACAACAATCTGTTTAAAATCGTTGTTCTCGACCAGGTCGCCGATAACCATTTCACGCGGTGCTTTCAAAAACCGGGACAGGGATACCGACCCAAGAGGTTTGAAGGCCGGATCAATTATATACACTTCGTAGAATAGATCGGGCAGGTCTTCCGCCGATCGCAGGCGATCAATAATCTGTCCCACTGTCCAATAAGAGGGTGCAGCGAACACATCCCGCTGCATGATCCTGCCGGCGGTGTCTTCGTCAAAATCAAGCGCAGCTTGCAACGCGAGCCGTTCAGCGACCGGTATTTCGGCCAAAACCTCAGCCCGGGCGTCCTCTTCCATATCCTCCAGAACAAACACAGCGTCGTCGGTTTCAAGTTCCGCGACCGCTTCTGCCAGTTGCTCTGTCGGTAAGGCGTCAACGACATCGTCGCGGACGTCTTCATCCAGTTCCGCCAGCACATTGGCGTCCAAAGTGTCACCAAGCATGGCGACCAGGATTGTCCGTTCATCTTGGCTAAGCTGTTCCAGAAGATCGGCAACGTCGGCTGGGTGCAGGCCTTCACAAAGATGGATCGCTTCTGTGTCGTTGCCATCATCAATCGCGAGAGCGACTGCCTTGACGAATTCGGTATTCAGGGCGTTCGTTTTCGAGATAGCTTCATCTTTTTGATTTGTTGGCAGAGTATCATCAGAATCCTCCGGCAATTCCGATGGGACATCCGGTTCGGTTGCGCGCGTCTCTTCGATGCCGGACTGCTCTGTCATCACCGGCGATCTCCCTTCCAAATATTAGTGAGTACTTCGGAAATAGAGCGACTTGCCTGCAATTACAAGGATTTGCGCGGTTCAGAACTGAATTAATCCCGGTAACTAATAACGCCGCTTTGGATAATCCCGAAAACCACGAGCCAGGCCAGTGCACTGATCCAGGTCGTCCGTTTCATCTTGCGCCATACCTGCGCGTCCTGCGGGGCGCCCGGATCGGTTCCTTTCACCTGCTTTTCCGGTGCTTCCCAGCTCCCGTGTACATTCCACGGCAGTACCGCAAAGAACACAGTCCACCACAGCAATAAGTAGATGATAACACCGCCTGCAATATTCATGGTTTAGCTCCGTATAATGAGCACATTGATGATAGATCGTTTACCCCAGTATTGAGTGAGAAGATCGCGAATAGCGCGCTTAATTATCCTTCTCACTTCTTCATCATCACTTCTGCATGCTTTTGACATGGCGTCGACTGCATCCTCAGACACATCTTCAATCAACGTTTTAAATTCCTCACCATTACTGGCCTCCGGCGGTAAGCCAGCAATAGCGACTTCTGGCGGCGCGCTTGGAATATTTTTTGGGCCAAAGGCCACGGCAACCGTCACGAATCCTCCATAGGCAAGTTTCCGGCGCTCTCGGATGGCTGACCCGCCTTCCGCTCCGAATATCTTTCCATCAAGCAGCAATCTTCCGGATGGCACTTCATCAATAACCGCCGCATCGCCGGGTGCCAGTCTGATCAGATCGCCATTGCGCGGGGCGATACTGTGCGTCGCCCCTAACTCCCTTGCAAAAACAGCATGCTCTTCGAGATGACGCGCTTCACCATGCACCGGCACCACCAGTTTCGGTTTTACCCATCCGTGCATCTTCGCCAGCTCATCCCGGCAGGGATGCCCGGAGACATGAATGTACTCATCTTTTTCAGTAATAATCTGTACGCCACGATCAACCAGTGCATTTTGTAAATCAAATATCTCCCGTTCATTCCCAGGAATGATCTTCGAGGAGAAAATCACTGTATCGCTCTTGCCTAGGCTTATCTCTGGATGTTCGTCGCGGGCCATACGGGCAAGTGCCGCACGCGGCTCTCCCTGGCTGCCGGTGCACAGATATAGAATTTTATCGTTTGGCAAAAAACCGGCTTCCTGCGGATCTACGAAGTTCAAAGACGGCGGCAAGATGCCAACTTCTCTTGCCACATCGATCATCCGCAACATCGAACGGCCAAGCAGACAAACAGAGCGGTCGCTCATCTCTGCGGCTTTGCAAATGCTGACCAGGCGCGAAACATTCGAAGCGAAGGTTGTGACAGCAACCCGGCCCTTTTGTTTTGAGATTAGTTCGGTCAGGTGTTTACGAACAACTGATTCAGAACCGGATTCTCCCGGCGAAAGGACGTTGGTGGAATCGCAAACCATGGCCAGCACGCCGGATTCGCCTAGCGCCTCAAGAGTGCTCTGATCGGTTACCGGCCCAAGAGTAGGCATTGGATCGAGTTTCCAGTCACCGGTGTGCAACACGGTACCAAATTCGGTTCGCAGAATGATACCATTTGGTTCAGGAATCGAGTGGGTCAGCGTCACGAATTCGAGCGCAAAAGGTCCAAGATCAATCTCAGCGCCGAGGCCTACAACCTTTAACCGCGTCGACAAAATGTCATGCTCTTCAAATTTCCGTTCAACCAAAGCAGCCGTAAAGGCGGTTGCATAAATTGAGCAATCCAGCATCGGCCATAATTTCGCGACCGCACCGATATGATCCTCATGTCCGTGGGTGAGTATAAGTCCCAGCAATTCTCCGCCGCCACTTTTGATGTCATCAAGAATATAGTCAGGATCAGGACAAATAAGGTCAATTCCGGGTGTTCTGGAATCTGAAAACATCACCCCGCAGTCGATCATGATCCATTTGCGCGCAGCGGCAGGGCCGATACCGTATAGATTCATGTTCATACCGATTTCACCAGAGCCGCCAAGGGGCAGGAAGACAAACTCATTCTGTGAGGCCATCAAGACGCCTGCTTTCCAGATGCGTCGTGACTAACTGAGACGCTTGTAAATTTCGATGAGCCCACGAATAGTCAATTCGGAATCAAAGTGATCGATACACTCTGTTGCGCCTTCAAACAAAGAAGAAATGCCCCCCGTAGCGACCACGACCATGGGTTTACCGTATTCCGCCTTGATCCGGGCGATCAGGCCTTCGATCAATCCGACATACCCCCAGAAAATTCCACCCTGCATTGCCCCGACTGTATCAGTGCCAATTACTTTTTCCGGGCGTTCAATCGCAACCCGCGGCAAACGCGCTGCTGCGTCGTGCAACGCTTGGACAGACAGGTTGATACCGGGTGAGATGATGCCGCCTTCAAAACCGCCATCTTCCGCCACGATGTCGAACGTCGTCGCTGTACCACTATCAACGACGACCAACGGACCTCCATATTGCACGAATGCCCCGGCAGCATTGACTAGCCTATCCGCACCGACCTCCGCCGGTTTCGGTATGCGCACTTCAACACCTGGTATGTTGGTCGCATCGACGATAAATGGATCGACCGAAAGATGGCGCCTCGAAAGGTTGCGCAAATGAAAAAGAGATTGAGGGACAACAGTTGAAATTATGCAGTTTTTGATGAGGTTGAGATCGAAACCAGACATGTGCATTAATTGATGCAGCCAAACCGCATATTCATCGGCTGTGCGCTGGGTGCTGGTCGCCGCCCGCCATTGGGCCACTGCCTTCTCGCCATCTACCAGTGCGAAGACCGTATTCGTATTACCGACATCAATGGCAAGGAGCATGAACGACCTGCATTCTTAGAAATTTATTTTCAATTCAGCAGCCTAACAGCAAAAGCTCTCTCACGCCGAGAGGAAAAATACATCACCCGAATTAATGTGATGAACGATCGTACCTTCGCGCAGGATTAGTGCACCATTCTCGTCAATCCCTTCAAAAATACCCGTATGTTCACTACGCTGCAGGCGGACGGTGATCTGTCCGCCGATACCAAAAGCCCGGTCAAGCCAGGCCAGCCGGATCGGCGCGAAACCAGTACTCGATAGCGTCTGAAGTTGCTCCATCAGGTGCTTATCGAGAATAGGCAAAAAACCCTCCTGGGTCGGGATCTTGTCTGCCGGCATGTAGTCAGCAAGTCTCGCCGTCTTGTAAGCTTCGATTACCGGTGCCGAGGCAATGTTGACCCCAACGCCAAGAATCAGAGACCGCCGGCCTTCATGCTCGACAAGTTCAAGTAATAGACCGGCCAGTTTACCGCCCTTGAGCAAGACATCATTTGGCCATTTCAACGCAAGATCATTTGAATGGACGCCGCAATCTTGCAGTGCCCGATCCACAGCAAGGGCGCTCGCAAAACTTGTGACGGCTAACTCATCGAAAAGCCGGAGCCGATCGATCGGCACAACGAGTGAACCCGCAAAATCTCCCTCGCCTTGCGACCAAGAGCGTCCCTGCCGCCCATAGCCAGCAGTCTGACGGCGAGTCAATATCCACTTGGGTTGTGACAATCCTGACCGTAGCTGATGTTTGGCTTCCAGATTTGTCGAACCAAGCTCGTCAAACACCTGGCAGAGATAACCGGATGGAAGGTCCCGGATCACTCTAGCGGAACAACGCGCCCGCTGCGGTTTCAGCGTAACCGGTCAGCATCGGAACAATCGTGAAAATTCCGATGACCATCAGCAACGTCGCCAAGGCAGCAATTCCTTTGACGGATTGTCCAACATTTCTGTCAAACTCGGGTGCTGGTTCATTTACCCATATCTTGATGATGACGGCGAGATAATAGTAAGCCGATACAGCGCTGGCGAGGGCACCGGCGATGGCGAGATAAAAAAGTCCCGCATCAAGGGCGGCCATGAAAACATAAAATTTGGCGAAAAACCCCGCGAGTGGCGGAATGCCCATTAGCGAGAAAAAGAAAACTGTAAACATCAGCGCCAACGCAGGCTGGGTTCGCGACAGCCCGGCCAGGTCCGAAATATTCTCCGCCATCCCTTCCGGCCGCCGCATTGCCAAAATGCAGGCGAATGTACCGAGGGTCATGATCAAATAGATCGACATATAGATGAGGACCGAGCTGACGCCTTGCGCGGTTCCGGCGGCGACACCCATCAATGCATACCCCATATGCCCGATCGAAGAATAAGCCATCAGACGTTTGATATTGGTTTGAGTGATCGCTGAGAATGCGCCAATTGCCATCGATAAAATGGAGATAATCACTAGAATTGGCTGCCACTGTGCGATAATTGTCGGGAATGCTTCGACCATAACCCGCGCAAATAATGCCATCCCGGCGAACTTCGGAGCGGCTGCGAAGAACGCCGTTACTGGTGTCGGCGAGCCTTCGTATACATCGGGCGTCCACATGTGAAATGGCGCTGCGGAGACCTTGAACGCCAGGCCAGAGATCAGGAAGACCAACCCGAGGATCAATCCGGTCGTATTGGCCGTCAGGCCTGCCGCCGCGATTGCATCAAAGGTTGTCGCGCCGGTAAATCCATAAATGAGCGATGCACCATAAAGCAAAAGACAAGAAGAAAGCGCGCCGAGGACAAAATATTTAAGCCCTGCTTCCGTTGATCGCAGGCTGTCGCGATTAAATGCCGCCAGAATATACAATGATAAGCTCTGTAGTTCGATCCCCATATACAGGGAAATAAGGTCCGTAGACGATACCATTAATGACATGCCCAGCGTCGATAGCAAAATCAGGATTGGGTACTCGAAACGGTTTATCTTTTCCCGCTCCATAAAATGTCCGGACAACAAGATCGAAACGGCAGCGCCGGTGTAAATGACGACCTTCGAAAATTTCGCAAAACCATCCGTCGCAAACGCACCATTGAACAGATCTGCCGTTTGCGCAGCAGTCCCAAACAATACCGGGTAAAGAGCCACCGCGAGAACGCCGATACTCGCCCAGCCTATTTCACGACCATATTTGCCACTTGTGAAAACGCCAACTAGCAGCAGTATCATCAACGCAATAGCGATGAAAATTTCAGGAAACGCAAAAGTGATATTGTCCCAGATCGTCATAATCGTGCCACTTATCCTGTCGCCGCCGCGAGGCCTGCGTCGTATCGCTCGAGTATCATCTCGACTGCCGGACTAAAAACGTCGAGCGCTGGTGTTGGGTTGAGACCAAGCCAAAGCGAAGCCAGCATCAAGGTACCAAGTATGCCGATCTCTATTCGGTTGAGATCCGGAATCTTCTTTAGCGGCTCATGTGTGATTGTCCCGAAGATCACCTCACGGTAGAGACGCAACGCATACGCAGCGGAAAGAACAACCCCAGTCGCGGCGAGCGCGGCCGTCCAGGTGCTGACTTTAAATACACCGATCATCGTCAGAATTTCGCCGATAAATCCGCTTGTGCCCGGCAAACCAACATTGCCCATTGTGAAAAACATGAAGAAGAACGCATAAATCTTCATGCGCTGAACAAGGCCACCGTACGCCGCTATTTCGCGCGTGTGCATTCGGTCATAAACCACGCCGACACAGAGGAACAGTGCGCCAGAGATAAATCCGTGTGAGAGCATTTGGAACAAAGCACCTTCAACGCCCTGTTCGGTGCCGCTGAATATGCCCATGGTAACGAAGCCCATATGCGCTACAGATGAATAAGCTATCAGCTTTTTCATATCTTCTTGCGCGAAGGCTACCAGTGATGTGTAGACAATCGCGATCACGGATAGGGTAAAGATAAACGGCGCGAAGTCAGCGCTGGCAATCGGGAACATTGGCAACGAGAACCGGATAAAGCCATAGCCGCCCATTTTTAAGAGGATCGCAGCCAGAACAACGGACCCTGCGGTCGGCGCCTGTACATGTGCATCCGGCAGCCAAGTATGAACCGGCCACATCGGCATTTTAACCGCAAACGAAGCAAAAAAAGCGAGCCACAGCCACTTCTGTGCCTCAGGAGGAAAGTCAAACGCGAGCAATTGAACAATATCAGTCGTGCCGGCGGTCAGATACATCCAGACCAGCGCCACCAGCAACAAAAGGGAGCCGAGCAGTGTATAAAGGAAGAATTTGAATGCTGCGTAGACGCGGTTCTTGATAATATTCCCGAGAAAGGTCCGCTCTCCTTCACTACCCCAAACACCGATAAGAATGCACATCGGGATCAGGCTGCCCTCAAAGAAAACATAGAAGAGAACCAGATCAAGTGCGCAGAATACACCGATCATCATGGTTTCCAGGATCAGAAACGCGATCATGTAATCGGTGACCCGCTTGTTGATGGAATTCCATGACGCCAGTATACAAATAGGCATGATAAATGTGGTCAGCAGCACAAACAGAATTGATGCACCGTCAACACCCATCTTGTAGACAATGCCATTGCCGATCCATTCAGCTGTCTCGACAAGCTGAAACCCTTCTACGTCGGGCTGATAAATCACGTAGGTGATCAGTGACACGACAAACGTGGCGCTGGTTGCCATCAATGCGACCCACTTGGCTGCTTTATCGACATAAGCAAGCTCGTCTTCACGCGACATCCACCGCCGGAAGCCAATCAGAAACACGCCGAGCAGCGGGAAGAAAGTTGTGAAAGATAACCAGGGAATAGAAGAAGCGGACTCGGTCACTACGCGCCTCCCGTCAGAACGAAGAACAGGATCACGGCAATACCGACCAGCATGGCGAAAGCGTAGTGATAGATGTAGCCAGACTGCAGCTTGACGATCAGGCGTGAGCCAAGGCCGGCGATCCCTGAGATACCGTCAGGCCCAAAGCCGTCGATAATTCTGCCATCACCGGTCTTCCATAACAATCGGCCAAGACGTCGGGCTGGGCGAAGGAACAAGAATCTATAAAGTTCGTCTACATACCATTTATTCTTAAGAAAATCATGAACCAGCCCGCCTGGCCGCAACAGACCAAAGCGCAGTGGATCGGCACCAGTCATATAGTGGCTCCAAGCGCCGCCTAATCCAGCGATCATGGCGACAAATGGAGCCCACAAAACCCATGCCGGAAAATCGTGACCACCGTGACCCTCTACCGTACCATGCTCACCAGTTGCTTCCGCCGCTTCGACCGCGCGATCTTCAGCTTGTGTCTCATCGGTGGCATGGCCATCGCGCCCAGCATGGTGAGCTTCTGCTTTGTAAATAGACTCGCCCCAGAATGCTTCGGATTTTCCGCCAACAAACTGTCCGTGGAACATCATGCCCGCGACAAGGGCGCCGATTGCCAGTCCTGCAAGCGGCCACAACATCCAGTCAGGCACAGGGTGCGGATGTTTCATCACTTCATGTGCGGCACGTGGTTTTCTGTGGAAGGTCAGAAACATCAGGCGCCATGAATAAAACGATGTCATGACCGCCGCAACAAGTCCCATGAAAAATGCGTAGTAGCCAAAACTACGCCCCGCCTCACCCGCTCCGTAGGCCGCTTCGATAATCATATCCTTGGAGACAAAACCGGCTGCACCGAACGGAGCATCGAAGAGGTAGAACATCGGAATGCCAACACCCGTAATCGAAATCGTGCCGATAAACATCATCACGTATGTAAAAGGTTGGATACCCCGCAAGCCGCCCATCTTCTTCATGTCCTGCTCATGATGCATGCAGTGGATGACACTGCCCGCGCCGAGGAATAAAAGAGCCTTGAAGAAAGCGTGCGTAAACAGATGAAACATTGCCGCGTCATAAGCACCAACGCCTGCAGCAAAGAACATGTAGCCCAGTTGTGAACAGGTCGAATAGGCAATCACTTTTTTGATATCGTCCTGCAGTAGACCAACGGTTGCTGCAAAGAAAGCGGTTGTCGCCCCGACAAATGTCACCATCGCGGCGGCATGTGGTGCATATTCATAGATTACCGAGCATCGGCAGATGAGAAACACACCGGCAGTCACCATCGTTGCTGCGTGGATCAACGCAGAAACAGGTGTTGGGCCTTCCATCGCATCTGGCAGCCATGTGTGCAGGATAAACTGGGCCGACTTGCCCATGGCACCGATAAAAAGCAGTACGCCAATCAAGGTAAGGGCGTGTACCTCCCTGTCGAGGAAAATCATCGTGAGACTTCTGATCGGTCCACCATCAGCAACCGCAAACGGTGTTACGACCGCATTCGTCCGGATCGCTTCAAAAACGCCGTCAAATTCGACGGTCCCGAAAACGAAATAGATCGCCATAATACCGAGGGCAAAGCCGAAGTCGCCGACCCGGTTTACAACAAATGCCTTAATCGCCGCATCATTGGCGGACGATTTGTGGTGATAGAAACCGATCAGCAAATAGGACGCTAGCCCCACTCCTTCCCAGCCAAAAAACAACTGGATGAAATTGTCGGCAGTCACCAAGGTCAACATCGCGAAGGTGAACAACGACAAATAGGCAAAGAATCTCGGCCGGGATTTGTCCTCGTGCATGTACCCTATGGAATAAAAGTGGACAAGAAACGACACCGTGTTGACGACGACGAGCATTACAGCAGTCATCGTGTCGAGCCGCACCGACCATTCCGCGATGAAATTTCCGGACGCGATCCAGGTGAACAGCACCGCTGCTTCGCGCGAATTATGGCCGAGGCCGATGTCAGCGAACAGAACCCAGGCATAGATGGCGGCGAGCCCCATCAGGAACGTCGTCAAAAGTTCTGCTGCCCGCGGGCCAAACGTCCTGCCAACCGGCATCGCCAGCAGTGCGCCGAACAGCGGCAGGAGGACGACAAAGGGTTCCATCGAGGCTCCTAGTTCTTCATCAGGTTAGCGCCATCAACTGAGATGTCGCCGCGATTGCGGAAAAAAGTCACAAGGATGGCCAGACCAATCGCGGCCTCGGCGGCAGCCACAGTCAGCACCATGAAAGCGAAGACCTGTCCGACCATGTCACCGAGAAACTGTGAAAAAGCCACCAGGTTGATGTTGACAGACAGCAGCATCAATTCGATCGACATCAAGATAATGATGACGTTCTTTCTGTTGATGAAGATACCTGCCGCGCCAATTGAAAAAAGGAATGCCGCAAGTGTCAGATAATGTCCCAGTCCCATTTCCATAATAACCCTAGCCTTGAATACCCTTGCCCGTTGGCACGCTCACAACTTCCACGCCTTCAGCCCGCTTGCGCCCGACTTGACTGGTGACGTCCTGTTTGCGGATGCCTACGCGCTCACGGAATGTGAGTAGGATTGCCCCAATCATGGCAACCAGCAGGATCATCCCGGCAATCTGGAAAAAGTGAATGTAGTCGGTGTAGAGGATTAGCCCTAGCGATTCGACATTGTTTGGACCCGTTGGATCGGTCACCACCTGACCCGCGGTCGGTGACGGGTGTTGTCGTGCAAGCTCTGCACTATCAGTGAAGCGCCATGCGGCTACAGTAAAGCCAATCTCAACGATCAGCACCACGCCAAGTATGACCGCTAAGGGTATGTAGTCTGCAAAGCCTTTCTTCAACTCTTCGAAGTCCACATCCAGCATCATCACCACAAAGAGGAAAAGCACCGCAACCGCGCCGACATAAACGACAACCAACAGCATCGCAAGATACTCTGCGCCCATCAGCACAAACAGGCCAGCAACCGAGATGAATGCGGTGATGAGAAACAACACAGAATGAACGGGATTACGTGCTAGAATCACGCCAAGGCCTGCGCCGATTGTCGCACCTGCAAAAACATAAAATGCCAGGCTTGCAAAAGTCATATTTAGCTCGAACGCGTCAGCGTTTTCTATATTTTTTGAGGCTGGATTAGCCCCTCGTTACTGTGATGATCGAATCAGTGAAACTCACGCTGATCCTTTTGAGATGAGTCGTGCCCCTTTACCGGTACGGAGCGTCCATTTCCAGATTTTTTGCGATTTCCCGTTCCCAGCGATCACCGTTTTCCAACAACCGGTCCTTGTCATAAAAAAGCTCTTCGCGGGTCTCCGTCGCGAATTCAAAATTCGGCCCTTCAACAATTGCGTCAACCGGACATGCCTCCTCACAAAAGCCGCAATAGATACACTTTGTCATGTCTATGTCATATCGGGTTGTCCGGCGCGATCCGTCTTCACGCGGTTCGGCTTCAATCGTAATCGCCTGAGCCGGGCAGATTGCCTCGCACAGCTTGCAGGCAATGCAGCGCTCTTCACCGTTGGGATACCTGCGTAAGGCATGTTCCCCGCGAAAGCGCGGACTGAGGGGTCCTTTCTCGAACGGATAATTCACCGTCGCCTTGGGTCGGACATAGTATTTCAAGGCAAGCCAGAAAGCTTTACGAAAATCCGTCAGAAACATCCCGTTGAACGCTTGTGCAATTCTCGACATTAGCCAGCCCTCCAGCTGTGGAACAAATCAGCGGCACCCGGGATATACAGCAACGCACCGGCAACGAGTAAGAGATAAGCAATTGAAAACGGCAGGAACAGCTTCCAGCCAATCCGCATCAACTGGTCATAGCGGTAGCGCGGCACGATCGCTTTCACCATCGCGAACATAAAGAACATGAAAACCGTCTTTAGACCAAACCAGAATACGGGGACTGCATTCAAAATGGGTAGATCGATCGGTGAATGCCAGCCGCCGAGGAATAGGATGGTCGTCATGGCGCACATCAAAACGATATTGAGGTATTCTCCGATCATAAAGAGGAGATAGGGCGTGGAGGAGTACTCAACCTGATAGCCAGCGACCAGCTCTGATTCGGCTTCCGGCAGATCAAACGGTGGCCGATTTGTTTCTGCTAACGCTGAAACGAAGAACATCACAAACAACGGGAACAAAGGTATAAAATGCCAGTTGAAAATCCCGAGCCCGCGATCCTGACTGTTGACAATATCCGTCAGGTTCATCGACCCAACGAGCAACAGGACTGAGATGATAATAAACCCCAGGGAGACTTCATAAGAAACCATCTGTGCTGCCGATCGGAGTGAGCCGAGGAACGGATATTTTGAATTTGACGCCCAGCCCCCCATGATAATGCCGTAGACACCGAGGGAAGAAACAGCGAACAGATATAGTATCCCAACATTGATGTCAGAGACGACCAATCCTGGCCCGACCGGCACCACAGCCCAGCCAACGAAGGCAAGAATGAATGAAATGAACGGCGCTAACAGGAAGACAGTTTTGTCCGCGCCGGCTGGAATGACGATTTCTTTCAGCACAAACTTGAAGAAATCGGCGAACGACTGCAGCAAACCAAAAGCGCCGACAACATTCGGTCCCTTCCGCATCTGCACTGCAGCCCAGACCTTCCTGTCAAACAATAAAAGAAAAGCAAGAGCCAGTAACAGCACGATCATCAGAGCGAGCGTTTGCAGTGTCGTGCTCAGCGCACCAACCCACCAGATCGACCAATCTCTGGTTGTCAGAAAATCAATGATTCCGCTCATGGATCGTGTCTCTAGCGTGGTTGCCCGGGAAGGTCACGCAAAACCGACAGGAAAATTGAGGAAAAATCAGGCTTTGTAGCAGGCCCTGCCCAGAATTTGGCTGCTCAATATTTGAGTGAGGAAAAAGAAACATGACTTCGGACAAAAGCGCGCTAGTTTCCGCTCCAGCCAACAGATTCAAAAAGGGGTTTCGGTGTCAAAAAAATCAGAACTAGACCCGCGGAAAAAACGATGGTCGCCGTTTCTCGAGGTTGTCCGAGCTGTTTGGTTGTTTTTTTATCGCCTCGCGGGCTGGAAGGTCTCGGGATCAGTCCCTAACACGCCAAAGTTTGTGATCATCGCAGCACCACATACCTCGAACTGGGATTTACCCCTGATGCTGGCCGCAGCGATGCACTTTCGAATACGGCCGAAATGGATGGGCAAAGACAGCCTGTTCACGGGTCCATTCGGCTGGCTGATGAAGGCTCTTGGTGGTATACCGATCGACAGAAGCAAGAGTAATGACGTCGTCACGCAAATGGTCGAACATTACAGCGCGCTGGATGAATTAATGGTCGCGATTCCGCCGGAAGGAACACGCGGGCGAGCCGAGAAATGGAAATCGGGCTTTTATCACATTGCCCATGGTGCCGGTGTGCCAATCGTCTGCGGTTTCATCGACTATCCAAACAAAACGTCCGGGATCTCTTTGACCATCGAAACCACCGGCGACTATGAGCAGGACATTATTCCAGTTAAGGAGTTTTACGCGACGATTAAGGGAAAGCATCCCCACAAGTCCGGCCCTTAGTGATGTCTATTCCGCCGCCATGCTGCCTTGCTCAATCAGTGATGCCGAGCACTCCGCCATCGTCTGACTAGCGCGCGCGATCGCATTCGTGAGGTAATAGTTCTTGACGGGTGAGGCGAATGGTTCGGGAGACAATTTTCCAGCCTTCCCAAGGCTCTTCACATCAAAAGCCGTCCCCGCGGGCGCTTCATCCAGAGAGCCCAACACCGGCGCATCTGTGATCATCGCTTGTCGTAAGGCAAAGAGGTCATCGTAGGGGAGTTTTTTACCGAGCCTGTCAGAGAATGCCCGAAGGATCGCCCAGTCTTCACGTGCCTCGCCGAAAGGAAAGTAGGCCCGGCTCGCCATCTGCACCCGGCCCTCTGTATTCACATATAAGCCGTTTTGCTCCGTGTAAGCAGCTGATGGAAAAATCACGTCCGCAGTTTGCGCCCCGACATCACCATGATGGCCCTGATAGATGACAAAGGCATGGGCAAGCTTGCCAACATCAATTTCGTCACAACCGAAATTGTAAACCACCTCGATATCACCAGATGCAGCGCCATCCAGGATACCACGCACCCCGAGACCGTCCTCACCTGGCAGGAACCCAAGGTCGAGAGCACCGACGCGCGCAGCAGCGGTGTGCAGAATATTAAACCCGTTCCAGCCTTCTTTGACCGCGCCGACAGCATCGGCCAGAGCTCCAATTTCGGCGAGCAACGCCCCTGTATCAGTCCTTGTCAGAGCGCCCATACCAATAACGATCGCCGGGCGCTCGGCTTTCTTCATCACATCGAGGAAACTGCCTTCGCTTTTGGCGACAGCAGTAAGGCTTTCTGGCCCTGCGCCCAGATGAGCGTACTCATAGGTAAGCTCTGCAGCTTCGCCTATCAGGCCGATTTGCAGATCTATGTCGGCAAGCCACATTTTGCGCAGCCTTGCATTGATCAACGGCGCTTCAACCCGCGGGTTGGTGCCAATCAGCAGAACTGCGTCGGCTCGCTCCAACCCGGAAATGCCGGAATTGAACAGATAACTCTCGCGCGGCGGCTGGCTGCCATCTGCCGACACACCAAGACCAGCGCCATCCTGACGACAATCCGTATGCGGTGTACCGATCGCCACCATCAGGTCTTTCAAAGCCTTAACAGCTTCCGCCGGCACAAGATCACCAGCGATGGCCGCAACTTTCTCGGGCGCGGTATTTTTCAATTTAGCGGCAGCAGCGGAAAATGCTTCATCCCAACTTGCCTGCTGTAGTTTGCCATTCTTGCGGACATATGGCTGATCGAGCCGCTGGCTTTTTAGACCGTCCCAAATGAACCGCGACTTGTCTGCCAGCCATTCTTCGTTCACATCCTGATGCGTGCGCGGCAATATCCGCAGCACTTCCCGGCCACGCGCATCGACACGGATATTCGAGCCAACAGCATCCATCACGTCGATCGTTTCGGTCTTGCGCAACTCCCACGGTCGTGCAGTAAAAGCGTACGGTTTCGAGGTCAGCGCGCCAACCGGGCAGACATCGATCAGATTGCCCGTCAGTTCACTTTCGACTGCTTTTTCCAGATAAGTTGTAATTTCAGCGTTCTCACCACGATTTACGAGACCCAGGTCGTCGACACCCGCAATCTCAGTCGCGAACCGGACACACCTTGTACACTGGATGCAACGGGTCATGATCGTTTTGATCAATGGCCCCATGTGTTTTTCTTCGACTGCCCGTTTGTTTTCTTCAAACCGGGTTCCATCACGGCCATAGGCCATCGCCTGATCCTGCAAGTCGCACTCGCCACCCTGGTCACAGATCGGACAATCAAGCGGATGGTTGATCAAGAGGAACTCCATCACGCCTTCGCGTGCTTTCTTGACCATCGGCGTGTTGGTGAAGAGTTCCGGTGGCTCGCCTTCAGGGCCCGGTCGCAAATCTCGCACATTTTGGGCGCAGGATGCGACCGGCTTTGGCGGCCCACCCTTCACCTCGATCAGACACATCCGGCAGTTACCGGCAACCGACAGGCGCTCGTGATAACAAAAACGCGGGATTTCTTCGCCAGCCTCTTCGCAGGCCTGAAGCAATGTCAGGTCCGAGCGAACGTCAACTTCGATGCCGTTGACTTTGATGGTACGGGTATCAGCCATGAAACCTCTGATTTCGTAATGATTTTGGCCTGTTTAGCGGGGTTCAGCTGCAAGCGCCAGCATCAAAACAGTGATTCTGTGCGTCACAGAATGCTGTTATAATACCCTGGCCAAAATGAACTCCTGATCCCGTTGGTCACCCACCAAAAACTCATAATCGCCAATTTTCTCAAACCCAAACCTCCTGTACAGCCGTTGGGCGCCGTGATTGTCTGAATAGACGCCGATATAAATCGGGTTGAAGCCCTCATCATCGAACCAGCGCATCATCACATCCATCATCAGGCCGCCAAGGCCTGCAGATTGATGTGACGGGAGAACGTAGAGCCGTTTCACTTCGCCGCTACGCACCGGCATGTCCGTTACCGGCAACATACATCTCCCACCGACGCCGTATCCAACAACTGAGCCGTCTTTATCCGCAACGATCCATATCCGGAATCCGGGGTCTGCAAGCAGATCCTTGTAGGTCTCGGTCGAATGATACTTTTTGAGAAATTGCTGGAGGTCAGCAGGTGAGTAATACTGGCTGAAAGAGTCAGCAAAAGTCTGTTTGCTGATCACAGACAAGACTTCGGCGTCATCTCTGGTCGCGACCTGAATTTTATACCCAGCTGTTGTAGCCATCTGCGGGTTTTACAAATAGCCAGCACAAGAATCAATTCATTGCATTAATTCGGAAGAAATTGTTCATATGGCGTGCCGCGCAATGCCTCCGCGATAGCGTCAAAATTCGAAATCAGTAGCCGCAAGTCAGGCGGTGTGACTTTTTTGAGCGTAGAGCGATAGTCATGCGTGGGAAGCCTTAGCGCATTCAAAAGCCTGCTATGAGTTTCCGTTTGTGCCTCGGGCGTAGCGAGGTCGCGTTCGTAAACGAGGTCCGTTCTCTCGAGGCCATCCAGTAGGGCCATTTCAAATTCGAGCAAACTGCGACTGCCATCCATCCAGCGTAGGAGTTCGTCCGGCTCAATGAGTATTGCCTGATGCTTGTCTGCGTGTTGATCCGTCGAATGATACGCGCCGCGTCTTGCCGCATAGATGTTGGACACGGCATGATTAAGAAGATTGTCCCGCCGTAGGTGAAAAATTGTTGCTTTATTATCCATCAGCCAGCGGCGAATAGCTTGTTGCTTACGAACCGAACAAAGCTCTTTTACCTGATAGCTTAGAAGTTTAAATCCGCGAACCGGTGTCGGGCACACGCTAAGGCGATTTTGGATATAGGGTATCGGCGCGATAGTCGGGTACCTCAGGATTTCGCCCAGGCAAGTCGCCAGTGGGTGTGCATCCAGCATTTCCACAACGAGAGTAGACCCCGAGCGGCCCCTGCCAAATAAAACAAACTGAACCGCGCCTTGATTATGTTTACCCTGTTCGGATAAGAACGTCTGTACTATTGCGTTCCCCTCCAGCAGGTATCCGCCAAATTTGTGCTGCAGAGATTTAATCATGATCGAGGCTCGAACCGGTTTATTCCAATAGCAAGACTAGCAGAAAATCGTTAACTGATCAGCTAACTGTCGAAAACCATGAGGAGAGACTGGCCAAAACACTCGCTGTTGCCGTATTCACGGCCTTGGCGCACAGGGGCGTAATCCTGTCACTGATTCTGAGAAAATGCGATCAGCCGCCGCACGCGGTATGATGACATGCGGAAGTTTGTCTTTCAAAACCTGGGTGACGCTTCCACCTATCAAAAAACATCTGATCCAAGTGACATACCTATGAGAACATCCAAAAGCGCGTGCGAAAGACGTTTGGGTTCAACAACCCAATGTTCACTGTGTCCGATGCATCCTACAAGATTTTTCCGACCTGCCTGGCAATCAAAAATTCAAACCGTGGTGGCTAACTTCTATGATAAGGACGATATTCTGGGCTTTTCCTTAGAAGACATTGGTCCCATATCTGCCTCTTTGGAGTAGTGTGGCGAATTGAAAGAAAACGCGATCTCCTCTGGCAACATCATCACCTCCTGGAACCCGGCATCCCACAATGGGTACTGGCGCGATGATGATTTCTATGTGCCCGCAGTGAACTTTTTTTTGAAGAAGCTGTTGAGAGCTCAAGTGGATTCAAGGGCACCACTTCTCATACAACGCATAGAACCGTCATATAGGATCTGACGCCTACTCCGCCGCGATCACCTGCATGTGGCCGCGATCAGCACGATAGTTGTTGATCCGTTCTTCAATCTCCGGGCGGAAATGCTCGATCAAACCCTGCACTGGCCAAGCAGCAGCATCGCCCAATGCGCAAATTGTGTGACCCTCAATCTGGCCGGCCACGCTCAACAACTTGTCGATTTCCGCTGTAGACGAGTCACCTACCGCCATGCGCTCTAACACGCGCCACATCCAGCCGGTGCCTTCGCGGCATGGCGTGCACTGTCCGCAGCTTTCATGTTTGTAAAAATAGCTAATACGGGCAATCGCTTTCACGATGTCAGTTGACTGATCCATAACAATAACTGCCGCCGTACCAAGGCCGGATTTGTGCTCCATTAGCGCGTCAAAATCCATTAACACATCGTCGCAAATGTCTTTCGGCAGACAGCGCACCGAAGACCCGCCAGGGATAATCGCTTTCAGATTGTCCCAGCCGCCCCGGACGCCGCCGCAATGGGTGTCAATCAAAGTTTTCAACGGGATCGACATTGCTTCTTCCACATTACACGGATGGTTCACATGCCCTGAAATACAGAAAACTTTGGTGCCAGCATTGCGATCCCGCCCGAATCGCTTAAACCAGTCGGCGCCGCGACGAATAATTGTCGGCACAACGGCGATTGACTCAACGTTGTTCACTGTTGTCGGACAGCCGTAAAGGCCCGCACCTGCCGGAAACGGTGGCTTCAGTCGCGGTTGACCTTTTTTGCCTTCAAGGCTCTCAAGCAAAGCGGTTTCTTCGCCACATATATAAGCACCCGCCCCGTGATGCACGTGAAGATCAAAATCCCAGCCATGGATATTGTCTTTGCCGATAAGTTTGGCCTCATACGCTTCATCAATCGCCCGCTGCAGCTGCTCGCGCTCAAAAATATATTCCCCACGAATATAGATGTAGCAGGTGTTTGCTTTCATCGCGAAGCTGGCAACGAGGCACCCTTCGATCAGCAGATGCGGATCATGCCGCATGATTTCTCGATCTTTGCAGGTGCCGGGTTCTGATTCATCAGCATTCACCACAAGATAGTGCGGCCGGTCACCCACTTCCTTCGGCATGAACGACCACTTTAGCCCGGTCGGAAAACCGGCGCCGCCGCGTCCTCGTAGACCGGATTCCTTGGTTTGGTCGATGATCCAGTCACCGCCCATTTCAAGGATCTCTTTGGTTGCATTCCACGCCCCACGCTGCTTCGCCCCTTCAAGGCGATAGTCTTGCAGGCCATAGAGATTAGTGAATATGCGGTCTTTATCCTGAAGCATATGTTTCTCTTTTGATATTTTATTCTGTCACTGTCGGTTCGCTGTTCGGTAGCTTCCTGATCTTCTTCGCCATCGACCCGTCATAGAGGCCCTCGTCAGTGAGAGTGGTATTCTCACCTTCCGGATCGGACGTGTGCCGGCCCGGGTTGAACGTACCCGGCTCGACATATTCGCCCTTGTCGAGCTTTAACAGGATTTCCTCGAACTTCCCCGTCGTTAGATCTTCATAATAGTAGTCATTGATCTGCACCATCGGCGCGTTGCAGCAGGCACCGAGGCACTCCACTTCCAGCCAGGAGAGCTTGCCCGTATCGTTGATGGTATTTTCTGCCCCAATCACTTTTTTGCATATTTCTTTCAAATCTTCTGCATCACGCAGCATGCACGGTGTCGTCCCGCAGAGCTGGACAAAATACTCACCGACCGGGGCGAGGTTGAACATCGTGTAGAAACTCGCCACTTCGTAGACCCGAATATATGGCATCTCTAGTTGCCTTGCGATTACCTCCATCGCCGGGATCGAAATCCATCCGTCCTGTTTCTGTGCCTGCCAGAGAAACGGAATAACACAGGACGCCTGTCGCCCCTCCGGATACTTCTGCATCTGGCCTTCACACCAGGTCATATTTTCACTAGACCACTGAAATGACGTCGGTTGCTCTCTGTGTGGTTTACGTGATGCCATTGTCAAACTCCTGCCGCAGCGCGTTCTTCCAGCGCCGCTATTTTCTTAAGCCGTTTTCCGGCCCCCTCAATTGTCCTGCGCAGCATCGCGGTTCGATAAGCGCGGATGAACGTTCCGATCACCGGCAACCGACCGGTCACATCGCTGCGGATGACCAGAATAAAAAACGCCAATGTCGGCAAAGTGCGTAGCAGCAATGTCGTATCATCCATTTCCGCGACACCGGCATCCATCATCTGCATTCTCAGCGGCACCATCACGACGCCAACAAACGCTCCAAAAATCACACTGTAAAAGAGAGCGCCTACCCGCGCTGCCCAAGATCGGCCATCGGTGTGTTCTTTCTTCAGCATGAAGAGCGAGATAACCAGAAATCCGAACGCTACAAGGGCGGTCGCCATTACTTGAAGTTCACTCAGCACATTACCCTCACAAACTCTTGTATTCGCACACCAGGCACATCGCCTCGATGATCTCAGCAATGAAAACCAATACCCAAGTCATTACCGATCGATCTCACCGAAAACGATATCCAGCGTGCCGATAATTGCTGACACATCCGCCAGCATGTGACCCTTGTTCATCCAGTCCATCGCCTGAAGATGCGAAAAGCCTGGTGCGCGAATTTTGCAGCGATATGGCCTGTTCGAACCGTCGGAGACGAGAAAAACGCCGAACTCGCCCTTCGGTGCTTCGACCGCTGTGTAAACTTCGCCAGCCGGGACTTTCGGTCCTTCCGTATACAGTTTGAAGTGATGGATAAGCGCTTCCATCGAGTCTTTCATCTCAGCGCGCTTCGGCGGCGATACTTTACCGTCAGTCGACATCACTGGCCCCGGCTCAATCTTTGCAAGGCATTGTTTGATGATCGACAGTGACTGCGTCATTTCCTCCATCCGGCACAGGTAACGATCATAACAATCACCATTCTTGCCGATAGGAATATCGAACTCCAATTCGTCATAAATCTCGTAAGGCTGGCTCTTGCGTAAATCCCACGCGACACCAGAGCCGCGCAGCATAACGCCCGTAAAGCCCCAGTCAAACGCCTGTTCTTTTGAGACGACGCCAATGTCAGCATTACGCTGCTTGAAGATGCGATTGTCAGTGATCAACGTCTCGATATCTGCCATCACCCGCGGAAATTCCTCACACCACTGACCAATATCATCCAGCAGGTCCTGAGGCAAATCCTGATGCACCCCGCCGAGCCTGAAATAGGCGGCGTGCATGCGACTTCCGCTGGCGCGTTCATAAAACACCATCAACTTCTCACGTTCTTCAAACCCCCATAGCGGCGGCGTCAGTGCACCAACATCCATCGCCTGTGTCGTGACATTGAGGATGTGCGACAGGAGCCTCCCAATTTCAGAATAAATCACCCGGATGATCTGGCCACGCCGCGGCACCTCGATCCCGAGTAACTTTTCGGCAGCGAGACAAAACGCATGCTCCTGGTTCATCGGTGCTACGTAGTCGAGCCGATCGAAATACGGAATCGCTTGCAAATATGTCTTGTATTCGATCAGCTTTTCGGTACCGCGATGTAAAAGCCCTATATGCGGATCGACCCGCTCGACGACCTCGCCGTCAAGCTCCAGCACCAGCCGCAGCACGCCATGCGCCGCCGGATGCTGCGGGCCAAAGTTAATCGTGAAGTTTCGCTCCGACGATGCGTCTGACGCCGAGTCCTCAACCGTAACTATTTTTGTTCCGTCTGGCATGTCACTTACCTGCCTTTTCATCGCCCGGAAGCGCGTACTCAGCGCCCTCCCACGGCGACATGTAATCAAAGTTACGGTATTCCTGTGTCAGTTTCACGGGCTCATATACGACCCGGCCTTGTTCATCATCATAGCGCACTTCAACGTGCCCAGTCAGCGGGAAATCCTTTCGCAAGGGGTGTCCTTCAAACCCGTAATCGGTCAGGATACGGCGCAAATCCGGATGACCTTCAAACTGGATTCCATACATGTCGAAGGCTTCTCGTTCAAACCAATCAGCGCATGGAAAAACGTCAATCGCCGTCGGGATGTTATCGCCTTCGCCGACTGCTGCTTTCACCCGAATGCGCTGATTATTGTGCATACTGAGGAGATGATAGACCACATCAAAGCGTTTGCTGCGCTCCGGATAATCAACCCCGCACAAATCGATCAACTGAATAAACCGACACATCCGGTCATCGCGCAAAAACTTCAGCACTCGGTCGATAACATTGGTATCGACCCTAATGTTAAGTTCATCAAAAGCAACGACGGCCGAGAGCAGATCCTCGCCCAGCTTGCCCTCAATATGCTCCTTCAATTCAATCAGGTCTTCGTTCATTCAGAAGCCTCTTTGTTCGATCGGTTTGGAATCGTGCGCTCTTAGAAATCGTTCAACGAACAGAATGTAGTTGTTTGGGACCCTACCTCACAATGCTTCCTTCGCGCCGGATCTTCTTCTGCAACTGCAGCAAGCCATAGATCAGCGCTTCGGCGGTTGGTGGACAACCCGGCACATAGATATCGACCGGGACAATCCGGTCACAGCCGCGCACAACAGCATATGAGTAGTGGTAATAGCCTCCGCCATTGGCACATGAGCCCATGGAGACAACATAGCGCGGCTCCGGCATCTGGTCGTAAACCTTGCGCAGTGCCGGCGCCATTTTGTTGGTCAGTGTACCCGCAACAATCATCAGGTCAGACTGGCGCGGGGAAGCCCGCGGCGCCATGCCAAAGCGCTCCATGTCATAGCGCGGCATCGACGCCTGCATCATTTCAACGGCGCAGCAGGCAAGCCCGAAGGTCATCCACATCAGCGAGCCGGTTCGCGCCCAGTTGATCACTGCATCCGCCGGAGCCGTGAAAAATCCTCGGTCCGCTAACTGGTCTGAAAGTTCGTTGAAAAACGGGTCTTTCGCCGACGGGTTATACCCTTCCGCTGTGGAGCGCGCGGCTTCGCCATAAGCAAGCACAGAAGGAGCCTTTTTGTTTATCGCCATTCCAGCGCTCCTTTTTTCCACTCATAGGCAAAGCCGATAAAAAATACCGCTAGGAAAACAAACATCGACCAGAACGCAAAAATCTGGAAATCCCGGTCCGTCCCGATTTCAGGGTTGAACAGCGCCACCGCCCAGGGGAACAAAAATGCCACGTCCAGATCTACAATAATGAATAGGATCGCGACGATATAGAACTGCACATCGAACTTCATTCGCGCATCATCAAATGGCTCAAACCCGCATTCATAGGTGGAGACTTTTTCCGGGTCCGGGTTGCTCGGTGCCAGCACCATCGGCAGCACCAGAAACAGCGCACCGAAGATAGAGGCAAGCCCCAGGAAAATAAGGATCGGCAGATAATTCAGCAGAAAATCGGAACTGGCCACAGGTCATTCCCTTTTGTTGTCAGGCACACTCAAAAAGCCCCCAAAACCAGCCGGGGCACCAAGGTTTGCCGAAAACTAGAAAGGTCCGTCGCCAATGGCAATGGCAAACGCCTGCAACTCGTAAATTTGTGGTAAATCTTGACTCACAGGTCGCTCGAGATGAGAGATAGAAGGCTGTTTTCATCTACGCGGTGCAAGTTGAAAAATACGAGCACGAGAGCTACCTGTTATTGCGCTGAGCTCTACTGCCAAAGAATGCGGCCAACGCTGGTCAGACGAAGGAGGAAGATTCGGGCTTCTGCTGATAAAATGTGGTTAAAATGGCGCGAGTGACGGGGCTCGAACCCGCGACCTCCGGCGTGACAGTCACTTTCAGTTTGTTTTTCGCAAATTATCTCACGTAATCCCAAATTCGTTTTTCTTATTAGATTCAATGTTTTAATTGATGTTGATCAGTGGGCATTGTATTATTGTCTTGTCCCAAAATGTCCCTGATTTGCCCCCGTATAGTACCCCCATAGTACCCCGGATGAGAGTTCAAATTGGAGGAGCAATATAATAGGAGGACCGAGATGACTTTTTAGTACCCCATAGTACCCCGCTTTATATCCGCCATTTTGTCGGTTTGCGACCTTCGGCGGACACGGCTGAGGGTCGAGCCACCGAAGCTAAAGCCAAGAAATAGGAGCTTTTCAAGCTGATTCTTAAAATACCCCGAGGATGATTTCTAAATGCCACGTAGAAGCGCCCGAAAGCTGACCAAACGATACATAGATTCCCTAGAACCGGTGACCGGCAATGACTATACGGTTTGGGATTCTGAACTGACTGGATTTGGCCTACGCGTAAAACCGTCTGGTCTGAAGTCATTTCAGATCAAGTATTACACTCCTACCCAAAAACAGCGAAAAGCCACTCTGGGCAAATTCGGCAGTATCACGGTCGAACAAGCGAGAAAGCTGGCGCAGAGAGAGCTTGGAAAAGTGGCGGCTGGACGCGATCCGATCCTTGAAACACGTCAGCAAAAAGGTGTTTTGACCGTCGCCGAATTGTGTGACGAATATTACGAAAAAGCCGTGGCGGGCAAAATACTGTACCGAAACAGGCCCAAAAAACCGACCACGCTTGCGACCGACAAAGGTCGAATTACCCGGCACATAAAACCATTGATAGGCGACAGGCAAATTAACGCCTTAACAAGGCGCGAAATTGAAAAATTTATGCACGACGTTCGAGACGGTAAAACCGCTGTCGATGTCAAAACTGGTCACCGGGGGCGTGCAATTGTCACCGGCGGACAGCAAGTCGCATCCAAATCAGTTTTCCTCCTGTCAGCTATGTATCGTTACGCATTGAAGAATGATCTTGTCGAGTTCAATCCATGTTTAGGCATTGAAAAGCCAGCAGAAGGGAGACGAGATCGATATTTAAGGGAACACGAATATCAAGCGCTTGGTAACGGTCTGAAAAATACACTGAACGCAAACATTAGCCCGATTATTTGCAAAGCGCTCATCGCGTTATTGTTGACCGGTTGTCGTCGCGGTGAAATCTTAAACTTGCAGTGGCAGGAAGTTGATGTCGAAGATCGATGCCTCCGATTGAAAGATACAAAAACCGGACCTCAAATGCGCCCGTGTGGAAAAATTGCTCTCGATTTTTTTACTTCTATGGGTCCTGGCCGAAAAGGCGAATGGGTATTCCCATCTAACCACACAAATGGCCCAATTACAGAAGTGCGTAATCAACTCAATAACATCTGTGAAGCGACGAAGTTGTCGGGAGTGTCACCTCACATATTCCGACACAGCTATGCCACAGTTGCGTTCGAACTAGGATATAGTGAACTAATCATTGCCGGTCTTCTTGGGCACCATCTATCTAGCGTCACAAGTCGCTATGCACATAAAGTTGATCATGTGTTGTCGGATGCAGCTGATCAGGTAAGTGAAACGATCTGGCATCGCTTGTTTGGCAGTAAAAATAAGTTGCAGATCCTCGCCGCCTGAACGCCTCAATGACAATTCTTCTCATCCAGGTGACCTGCGCCTCTTGGCTCCCGCGTTTATTTAGAGAGTCCTGCTGCTGAATAGCTCAAAGTTTTCGGTTTGGCGAGCGCGGTGTGCGTGGAGCCATCCAATAGCTCAAGCGCACGCCGCGCGGTTGCCGGTGATTGTCCGTTCAAAGCTGAATGCGGCCGGATGTTGTTGTAGTCATAGCGCCATCGGGCGATTTTGCGCCGAGCGTCAGCGAGGCTCGTAAATACTTCCTCATTGAGCAACTCGTCACGCAATCGGCCATTGAATGATTCAATGAATGCGTTCTGCGTCGGTTTGCCGTTTGACGCATTCCGGACGCATCCAACCACTTGCCAAGATACCGCTATCGCGCAAGGAGGCTACTGCCTAATGCGCCGATGAATCCGCGAATTCAATAAGTTCCACCGGTCTCTCATCTATTGCTGAAAGTCCTTTGCTCAAGACGGCGCTGGGATTGGCCATCGCGGCTTCGCGCGAAAAAGTTCCGAATATCGATGTTATTAGGCTCATTTCGCGGGGTGCACAGAGCGTAGCAACATTGGGCCTCAACAGGACCCCAATGAATTTCGGCGCCAGCGAGAATAAGATCATCAGGTGGAGCCTTCGCAACTCGATTTCGTGTTCAAGATTTAGGGCGGAAGCCAAATTAAATTCGTCTAATTTCCGTGGCGGTCCTCCAACGCGGAGCCAACGCTCAATCCATGCTCGCTCCCTTGGAAATCCAGCCGTTGAAAAATATAGCGCTGCATCCGCGTAGAGTTTCCGGCGAGATGGATACGCCACAGCTTCGACGACTACGGACTTCGAGGCCCCCTTAAGCTTGGCCTTCATGAAGAGGCGCGTCGTCTCTGCGAATAGTTCATCACCACGCTGATTGAATTCTCGAACATGGCCACCCCAGGACAAAAAGTCAGCTAGGCGGTACGCAGCGACTTTGTCGTCAACGATAATGTCCTCATTCCGTTCGACGCAAATACCTGCAACAGATTCATCAACGTGATCACACAAAGCAATGAAAGCGCTGTGCTTCGTTAGAAATTCCGGAGTGGGCGTGGCAAGCCCTTCGATAAGCACGCCTGGGCCGCACTCACATGAGCGCTTTCGCATTTTCCTGACATAGCCAGGCCCATAGTGCGTATCCGCATCCGCTTGCACGATGAGGGTCTCGTGTGGCCGGAAACCGTTCGCCTCGGCTGCTTTTCCGGCGCGAAGAGCGCCTGCGTGGCGCGGCGGCGCATAGCCTCGTTGATTTTCAATTTCTATGTGAACACTCCCAGGCGGGCTCGAAGCGGCGACACTTTCCATTACGGCGAGCGTGTCGTCATCTGACGCGTTATCGACCAACACTAGAACACAGTCTTTTTCGGCAGCGTTATCAGCGCCGCAACCAAACCCGAAAGACTTGCAAGTCTGTTCGAGGCCTTTCTCTTCATTCAAACAAGGAATCACGATCGCCGCCATCATACGCGTACGCCACTTCTCACTAGATTTTGACGCGCTTTCCTGTGCAGACATTCGCCGAACGGGCCGTGAACAGCTTGACGGGCCATGGTTAGAGATTGTTGACACCGCGGGGAGCATGGCACGTGACTGATTGCCGATTTCCCCGCCAGATATCCGCTGGGATCGATCGCCTTAAAGCTCCCAACATAAGCTCTTGATGCCATTTGAGCGGCCCAGGCGTCGATGCTTGCTTCGCCGACTCGCGCCGCGGCTCTAACACAGCAATTCGGATAACCAAGCGCTAAACCGAAAGCCTTCGTATGCTCCGACGGATCACGATCAATTGCAAGAACACGTCGACAGAGGCCAGGTTTGAGTGCAACGACAATAAAACCTTCATTGTCGAGGCACGTGTAGCAACCTAATCGCGAGAGCCATCGCGTTACGTCATCCGCATTATATGGCGTTTGGATCTCTGTTCGAATTACTGGACGAACTCCGCTCAACAAGTGAACAAGGTCGATTGTGGCCGAGGGCTTCAGCAGACCTGGCGGCGAACGCAAGCACCGTTTCAACCGCGCTGTCGCATCATAATGCATTGGGAATGACCTGTTGGAGTGGAGTTAACGAAGCCGGCTTCCTCCGCTGCTCGTCGAGACGCGTGATTAGACTTCCTCATATGAGCGTAGATGGTTTCGTATTCACTTGCTTCGCATGCGAGCCTATACGCCACTCGGCCAATATTCCGGCCTTGGCTTGGTGCGTTTAAGTAAATCTGAATCGATGCGTGCGGGCCAAGGGGAGGCTCGTCAATTTGATTTATGAAGATGACGCCAGCTCTCGCGCCTTGGGCATCTATGCGCCATGCCTCCCCGCCCTTCCCGCCGCCTCGGCCCGGCGTGCCCTTAGTTCGAACAAGCCTGATATCGTCGGGATAAACGGGCACTTTATCGCTTCGCTTGGCGACCGAGCGTGGCTTTGGCGTCGGCCGGGTGGGCTTGCTCCGTTTCGCGCTAGGCTTTTTAACCATCTAGCGCCTCCAAGCCTTGCCGCAAGAGGCTGTCCGAGGCCTCCCAGAATTCGGCTGGAAAGAAGCCCGGAGAATAAGCGATGACGACGTCCTCGATTTGGCCACGACGCAGCGCGCGGTTCAGCGCGCCCGTGAGTTCGCCGATACGTAGAAGCACATCGTCGAGCGGTGGATCGAGGCGTTCAAGCCGCGTCTGCCACGAACTGTCGCCATCATACCGATTGTTGAAATAATCCATATCGATGTGCAGCAAACAGGGGCGGTCACCAATGCCGCAGAGCCACTCGTCAAGAGACGAAGTCGCGCGATAAACGCCGGGTCCTGTCCCCAGCTCCTTGACATCAAGCCCGATGCTAGGCCGCGGCGAGCCGGGATGAAGAAGGCTGTCTTCCTCCAAAGTCATTCTCATAGCGTAGTCGGTTGCGCCTGTTATTTTCGGCGCTTGCCCAAGGTGGCGAACTTCCGTGCGCGGAAACGCGTGCAAGAACGGCGTAAGAAAGCTTCCCATGCCGATGGCGCCGCTTTCGATAGCGCTACGGACTTGATCGGGGCGCGCGATCTCGACCATGTTTGAAGTGATCGCGTCCCAAAGTCCGCGCTCATCTGCGATTAGCCGAGGTGGTGCCAGGTCCCGATGATCATCAACGTGAAGCACGACAACATCGTCGACCGCGCCTCCCCGCGCCAACCATTCGCTCCAACTGTGCAATGTCCATGTGTCGTAAAGAGCCGTTAAAATCTTCCCTGATCTGCGATATGACAACGCCATCCGGTCAAGCGAAAGCTGCCGGTCCCACCATTCCAAGCCGAGCGGCAGTTTAGGGTCTACGTGGCGATCGAGATCGCCGGGCCAATAGAGCTTAAGTCGCCAAGCGTCGCCTGCTCGCTCAGCGATTGCGTCCTTGTCGCAAAAATACTCACGGAGCGCGCCGTGCCTGTCATGGGCTGAAACTGGCAACCGATCCGCAGGTACGAGCAGCATTTCAAGCGGCAACCGCGTCTACTTGTCGTCGCGCCGCATCGAGGACTGCAACCAGTTCTCGTCCGGCTGGCGTAAGCGGACAGTGCGACAACGTCTTGAACGCGGTCTCCAAATTCGCATCGGTTTCCGCTAATTGGCTAATCGCGCGTTGTTTCATCCGTGAAGGACCCCGCTCGCGCACATGCAACCAATATCTGCGCAACTCGACAAATACGAAAACGGCGTGAAGCAAACCTGAAGGCGGCCGCAAATCCTCTCGCCACGGCGACACTACGCTGACGTCGGTCGCCTCGACCATGCTAGACACGCGCTCAAGCAGGTAAAGCTTTTGATGGCGATGTTCGTGGATTAACGAGTCTGCTAGGTCATATGGATCAATGAAGCCAGCATCCTGAACAACTGAAACAAATAAGGCGCCCGGGACAGTATTGTCGCTGAACGAGACGATCTTATCGGGCAACGCTAAAGGGTCGCGGACAAACTGAATCGCTCGACAAATGCGACGCATCTCGACGTAAAGCTCCGGGCGCCAAGCTTCAACAATGCTCAAAGCCTCCGTCACGACGGTCATCGCGCCACGCAAAATCGCGTCCGGCTCAAAAACTATCGCCGATCCGAACGGAGCCCTCAGCCAGGGGTCATCTTCTGCGACACACAGCCCAATCGACGCGTTGGCCTTTTCCTCCGTTAGAAAGTTGAGATATGTTGGGTCGGCGGTCAGCGGAGCGCCGTCCACCGCGTGAAGGGCGCGACCAGCGGCGGTCGTTCGCAACGTCCGTTGCCAAGCTATCGCGCCGGGATACATGGCAATTTCATCGAATTTTTCAGCATTCAATTCTAAAAGTGCGCGGACCGCGTCGTCATGATCGCCGAGCAGATTGAGCGCGTCGATAAGATTAGCCCGTTCCTCCTTGCGCGCTTCTGAGTAGAGAAAATCCATGATGGGACCAGCGCGTTCCGCCAGTTCGAAAAAGCGATAATCGACAGAGAAAGCTTGACGTTCCTGTTCGGCTTGCACGCTTTCGCCTAGGCTTTGTTCGACGCGTCTTCGAGCATGCTGGATCAAGGCGAGCCACTCACGACAGTATATTGTTGGATTGTCGAAATGGCCGTCGCCGTATCTGTGGGGCAGTGATCCGCCGCCACAAATTTCAACAACCACGCAGGATCGGCACGTCTCGCATAAACCGTCTTTGTGCAACTTGGACCGGTGCGCGGCTACCGCAGCAGAGGCGGCGACGTCCGCGATTTCAGTATCGCCTACCGCGCCGATCAATCGAGTCGCATCTTGGCCGACAACTTTCAACACATCCAGATCGTGATACGATCCGTCAGTCTCGATCGTAATCAAACTCAAATCGCCAAGTCCGAACGCGTCCGTGGGCGAAGGCAAGCCGCTCAACACGTCGAGCAGTCCCTCAAAAGTGCGCACAGGCATATGAGGATATTTGTCAAACCAAAGGTCGAACGCAGAAATCAGCCAATTCAGGTACAAATCTGGATCTTCTTCGCGTCCCGGCGGCGGCCGGTCGTGATGTGCGTCGGGTAACAGGAAGTCGAGCTTTGAGGGCTGTTGTTGGGTGAAAAACTCGAAAAGCGTTTCCGGCGATGTCTTCGGATCGATAACGGCGATGACGCCTGCAAATACTTTGGGACGCTTCTGCAATCGCTTATATGCGGCGAAAACGCGATCAAAGCTGGATCGGCCCTTTCGCGTGGTGCGGTGCAGATCATTGACTTGCTGGGGACCATCGAGGCTGAGCGACACCGAAATGTCTGCTGATTCGAGAAGCTCGAGCGCGTGCTCAGTCAGAAGCAGACCATTGGTCTGCAAGGCCACGTCTACTGTTGCAGCGTCACCAACTGATTCTCGTAGCAAGGTGGCAAGCTCGACAATAGAATCGACGCCCGCGAGCAATGGCTCACCGCCATGAAACACGACCAAACAACGTTGGAGTTTCGTCTCACGGACGTATTTGCTAAGGCGCGCCGCAAAGGCGTTTTTGTTTTCAGTAGATAGGAAACGCGGCATAGAGCGCCAGCTCTGATCCGCATGATGATAGACGTAGCAATAATCGCAATCGAGGTTACAGCGCGACGCCAGCTTTACAAGAAACGTCGATATTCTGGCGGGCGCCACATGAACGCTCAGGACCGGCTATGCCGGTGGTGCATGCGGTCATAGCTCGTGATCACTTCGCTGACTTGCGCGCCAGAAAGCACTCGAGATTGAAGGCGTTGAAGCGCCGGATTCACAGGGCGCGTTTTGAGCAACGCATTGCGCAAATCGCCATTGTTTTTCGCGGCGTCCGTTTCTAGGGCAGCTTGCATATGAACCTCCTTTGATTCGATTGCTTCATAGCACGCCTCCGCCACAAGGAAAAGGACGTTCCATCATAACAGCGGCCGAGCAAGAAATGATGAGTCGCGCTCAAGGGCGATCTATTTAAAGACAACAAAAGAAATTCTTGTTTGTAAACGTTTTCAGTGTATATATACGTTGTATATTTTCTATTATAGATGTTTATTATATTTCTGTCCTTTTCTATTTAATGATCTCATGCGCCAAATCACTAGCGCCTGTTTATTGACTCGAGATGAGCCGCCTGCAAAAGCACCGCCCCAAGCGAGGTTCCGGCAAGCGCACCCGCCGCCCCTATGAGCGGACGTAGCGACCCTTCGCGCAAAGTCCGCATCTCTACTTGTCGGATACGTTCGCTGATCGCTGGGTGTGTTGCCCCCGTATAACTGCGCCACAAAATTCGTGATATTCTACGAGGAGTGTAGGTTATGGAATGGCGGAAAAGAAGAAATTAGCGGAACGCCACTTCACGGCTAATCCACTATGTCGCCGGACGAGATGAGATTAACGCCCCATTTTTGACGGTCGCGGCAGCACAATGACGCGTTCAATCCCGTCTATGCTTTCAAGCCCAGACCGTAGAGTCCGATACTCTTCCGTTTGCCTCGTTTCATCCCAAACGAACGCGATGATATGTTTGTATGACGTGGACTTAGCGAGATAGAGTGCACTGTCGGCAGCAATTTCTTCGGTTAGCTTGCGAAACGCACCTTGACCGCTCTTTTTCAAATATTTCACTTCGATAATTGTGTGTAAAGACGGGACGCCAAGATCGTATCTCGGCGAAACGTGACCGACTTTCGGAAGGAATTCTTCGTCGACCAAGTCCGGGAATACGGGCTTAAGCACCGACCAGAGCAGATTCTGAACATGATATTCGTGGTTGATTTCCCATTTCTCCAGCGGCGCTGCTTTGACGCGTTGCTTCGTTTCAAAAGTCCAATGGGAAAGGGAAGTATCAATGCGTTCAAGAACCTTGATTAAGTCGGTTAGAATTGACGTGCGCAAAGATATTGTGTCGAGAGCCGACGCACAGGCCTCAAAGACGGCAGCGTTGATTGCTTTTTCTGTGATGTCGTCCAAATTCTGAAACCGAAGCAGATCGGTCCACGCTGCTTCCAACGATGATTCAGGTGCGGCGTGTCCGAATGCTTGCGCAATGGCCACCCTGCGTCGATCGCTGCCAAGCGCATCAAAACCGTCCCCGCGCAAAAGCGCCTTAGCTGCAGTAACGAGATCCGACTGGAAGCAATCGTCTTTGAGCGTGTCACCTGACCGGTCCAACACCGAAAGTAGCCAGTCTTGCCGCGCTTCCACACTGGTCACCATTCCCGCCACAACGCCAAGAAGCGCAACACCGTCAATCTCAAATTGGGGCGCTCGTCCTTCCGCAAAAAACGTTCGCCCGGCCAATTGGTCAACTTCCTGTTTAAAGCGCCGGAGAAACGTCTCGTTAGACACGCCAGCAGCGAGCGCATATCCCATTCTCGCTATAGTTTTGTAAGTTACACCGGTTCGTTCGACATCCATGTCGTCCGCGATCAAGGCGTCGAACCGTAGCCTTTCCGATGGCGCTACGAATGCGGCGAACGCCGAGATATGCAGCGGAGCCGTATTGAAATCCTCATCAGTTAGAGCGAACGCATTTTTGACGTCTGATAAATTCATTACAGAAACCAAAGTGTTCGACCGATTTCACGAAATCGCACAGCATCGTCATCCCAGGCAGGGATTTGGCGCAGTCCGACCAATCTTTTGGCGATCAAATCCGAATATTTGATCGTGATGGGATACGCCTCCGGTGACATTACCCGCCACGAATGCGCGGTAAAGTCATAGGCCTGGCGTGCAAGATAGGTCATGTCCTTAAAGGTCGAGTGCCGATGAAGCTTTAGCAGACATGCCCGTGGCATCCCATCTGTCGCCTGCTTGAGCTCTGATGCGCCGGCGAATACTACCAGCGATTCAAAATCACCTAGTTTGAGGTGAATGCCGCGCGACGGGCCGAGCACGCCTCGCTTCTTTGAAGCGTCCCGCTCCCATGCTGGAAAGCCCTGTTGATCGTGATCGAAAATAACAAACGGATGGCTGGGTGCAATGTGGACAAACGCGAAACTCACATTGTCCAGTCCCAATGCCTCAACCGCCGTCTTGATGGCTTCAGCTTCAACATCCTTGCTCGGCTTAAACATATGAAAGATCAGCCGGACCTGATCTGACGCTTTCCAGTTGTCTTCTTCGCGGACGCGCGCGATCGTATGCTTGAGCGTCTCCGCGAGCGCCGCTGCGTATTCTTCAAAGGCGACTACATTGGTCCGCTCTGTCAGGTGATAGCTGCCGTCACTCGAAAACACGGTCGTTATACCGACATAACGATCCCCGCCACCAAATTTGCTACTCCTCGAAACATGCGAGCCGATACCGATAATTAGTTCGTGCCCAATCGTTTGGTCGGTGTTCAACAGCCAGGGCCGTCCGCCGAGTTTGGCGTAGGTTGCGAGACTCATATGGTTGAGTGAAAATACGAGGTTCTTGTCCGGCGTCTTCATAGTCTCCAGAGTGACGTTTTGAACGGCCACATGGTTTTTCAGGAGTATCGCTTTGGTGCCGTAATAAGGGTTGCGATCACCCGGTAGGGATTTGAATTCCTCTTCAATTTGGACGAGTGCCAGATCCCATGTGAAACTAGCGTCGGCAGCATGTTGCATTGCCGATTCACAAGCGACTTCGTAGGCTGGCAGCGTCGCTGCTTCCGCTGTAAAGGTCATCACATTAGGTTTTTCTAAGTGAAACCGGCTGAGGAATCCGTCACCATATCGCGCTTGTTCTTTGCCACGCTGCCCAGTTAACACGTCCGGCATACCGTCCAAGAACTTTGCAACGAATTTGTCGACCTGACCCTCATATCGCGCTTGGCAGATCACGAGGATGTTCTTTTTCTTCGGTGTGAACGTTCGTTGATCGTACGGGCCATATTCCTTGATCCCGCGCTCGTTCCATTTCTGTGTGCGCGCACCGGACGGATCAAAGACGAGATCGGGATTGGCAATTTTCTCCGTTCGCGGAAAACTGGCGGCGGTGTTTGTGAGAAAACCATTTACCTCTAACTTCGCTCCTGGAAAGGGTGCAAGTTCAAGGCTCTGCAAATAACGGAGAGTTTCGGTTATGAGCTTATGACGGCCCGGCCCGCAATGCAGCGACGCAGCATCCAGCATAGAGGCCTCTAATACGGTGTCCGCTTTTTGACCGAGGATCTGGCGGACCACCCAATCAAAGTCACGCTTGCTTGCCTGCAACCGGGCTTGATCGGCCGCGATCCGATCATAACCGTCGCGGTGATCTTCTAGCACCAAATCGTCGCCGTCTACGGCACTAACACGGCCGATAAGCAACCCACGATCAGCGAGCCGCGGATCGCGGCTTGGCACATCCGTTAAAACGTACCGACCGATAAGCGAAATCTGGTGTGCCATCAGATCGGCGCAGGTGGCGAGCAGCATATTCCGCACACGCGCGTCGATGACCAGCCCGAATGTCGCTTTCCCTGCGTCGTTGTAAATGCGGCGCGGCGTAAATTGCAGCAATGAACGTTTCTGCACCCATGCAGGAAGGTCAGAGTGCAGGATAAAATTTCGGCGCACATTTCCCAAAATTTCCACTGGGTAGCTCGACACGATCTCCCGTTGATCGGCAAAAGTACGTACAAGAGCCGCTTCCAGCAGGTTTTGCCACAGATACGACTCGCGCTTTATATCAACTGTGCTGACTTTGTCGCCGAGAGGTTCGACGCCTTCGACGATCGGAATATCAATAATGCTGTCGGCACCATCTCGTCGCACGACGTGGGTTAACGCGAATTCACTGCGTAATTCCGCTAATAGGCCCTTGTCATAGGTGCGATGGCCTACATCAATTTCGGTTTCCCCTGTGATTTGCACAGGCGCAAAATTCAAGCTCAAATGCGCATCGGACATCCATTCCTCTTGTACATAAAATGGCGCAAACTTATATTTTTATAGTGATTCTGATTCAATGGAAGAGAATCCGACTGTGTCTACGGCGAATGCGCCCACAGTGGCCCAACAGGCTTGTGACTATTATTGAATACAATCAACGCAGGTATCCTAGGTGACAACGCAAACGATTTCATTGATCTCCTATGCTAGAACAGAATTGTTCGTTTTAGACATAAAAGCAGGGTCTGCCGCGTAAACACAGTGCACTATTTAAAAAACAGCTGGCAACGTGAAACATCTGAATGCTCGTTTCACGCCGAGTCACTCACAGGATTTTTTTTGACAACGGAAAATGAACGACTACATGTGCACCTCGGACGTCGATTTTCGTTCACATGAATTTAGAAACTCATCAAGATCGGATTTTCGATATCTGATCGACCGGCCAATCTTTAGATACATTGGCCCTTCCCCATGACACCGCCATCTATTGAGCGTAGCGATCGCCATACCGAGATAGTCGGCGGCTTGCGGCAGCGTCATACAAGCGCTGCCCATTTCGTTACCTGAAACTGTTACTTCGGACATCTTCACCTTCTTTCGCGACGATACCGCGCCTGGCAAATCCTGACTGATCGCTCAGCTCTTTTTTTCTTTTCGATTCCAAACGAGCGCGCCTGTATTGTCATCTTTGTTCTCAAAAAACGCTGCTTGTATGGGTTTATCAAAACTCGGATCGTCGAGTTTGACGCTGAGATAGTCACCGCCCTCCTCGCCTTTGCTTTTTGAGCGCCAGGCCGCACCCAATTCGGCGCCGCCCGCGTAAATCCGAAAATCTGGCGCTTTGTCATTGCCGTTTTTATTCTTGTTCGGCACAAACTTGGTTTTCACATTTATCGTCATGGTGCGTATTGTCCCGACAAACCCTTTGTCGTCCGTCGCACTGAAAGTTCCAATCGTCGCCATTAGATTACTCCTTTGCTGGCTGTACTTCTGTTGGTTGACTTGATTTTTCCCGCGCCTTTTGTGCGCGCTTGAACACGTTGTCACTTGCAAGAAAGGCTTCGATCATCGGGGGAATAAGATCTCCCGGTTGTTCGCTCCGGCCATAAGTCTGTTCATAGAGACCGGCATAGGTCTCAAGATCCCTGTAAATTTGCGGCGGCAACGCTATCGTCACTTTTTTTGGTTCGCGCTCCGGCAATTGTTTCAACTTAATCGACATAGTAACACTCACGCTTCGTAAGGCGGCAAAGTCAGATCGCGACTGACAATGATTTGGAACGACCAACCTGGACGTATCGTCAGTGTCGGCTGCATATTGAGTTGCCGCTGGATGATTTTTTGACCGGCGGTGTTCGCTGTCCCCTGGATTGCGTCACGCACGGCTTGGGCAATTTCACCGTCGCCTCTTTCAACGGAGAGTTCAGCGCCGACGCCCAGCACTGTGGCCAGAATACCCGCCTTCACCAATTGGCCCGTGTGATTGTTGACCCTGTCGCTAAGACCGCTGTAACCCGACAAATCCGACGCCGACATTTCCTGCAGATTCACAGAACTGCCATCCGGATTGATGATCCGGGTCCAGGAAATAAAAACACGCCGCTGTCCGAAATTGGTCTGATTGTCATAGACACCGATCAGTCGTGCACCTTGCGGTATCAGGACATAGTCACCGTTCAAACTGTCATATACATTTTGCGTTACTTGCGCGATCGCCGTCCCCGGCAAGTCAGAATTGATGCCGGTCACCAAGCTGGCAGGGATCAGGGTGCCGGCAGTGATCGCATATCCGGAAGCATGCTGACGGAGACTTGTCTCACCGCCCAAACTCTCTCCTAACAATTCAGCGAATTGTTGTTCGGGCGCCAGCGAAATTGGCGCTGCAGAACCGCGCTCGAAAAACAACGCCGATTTGTTTGCATCGGAGATCGGCGCCGAGCGAATTGATCGTTTCTGCACCGCTGACGCGTTCGATAGAGCCGGTGCGGGTGCGCTCGCTCTTTGTTGCGCCAGGACAATCGCCCGCTCGACTTCGCCGCGCACGGGTGGCCCAAGAGGATCGGTCTCTATGTCTGCATAGGATTGCGGCAAGCCTTGGAGGCTTTCCGCAATGGGCTTGGAGGCTGTGTTGTAGAGATCATTCCGGCCTGTCTCGCCTTGCGCTGATGGCGGATTCAGGGCGAAGGTTAAGGCTCCGAAGAGAATAAGAACAAAACACGCAGACGCGATCACTACCGCTTTTTTGCTGAGGCGAGTTACCGGGCGCGGCGGCGACCGCAATGCCATTTGATCTGGTGAAGGCGTTACCGTCATAATTGGCCTCCCTCCTCATCGATGCGTTTGAAAGTCACAACAGTCTGGGGGGCTTCGCCAATCCGAAGCTGCGCTTCGCGAAATAGTCTGTCGACGATGTAAAAGCGCCCTTTGACCCGGTAGTTGACGAGTTCCGGCTTCCTACCATCGCCAATCAGGAACAAGGGCGGCGTCTCGGCGGTGTTTACGGTTACGGGAAACTCCACATAGGTTTTGACACTATCGTCGAAAACCCGCACGGGCCGCCAATCGGGCCTGTCACCGCTGATGACATATCTGAAGGCAAGCTTATCGGGGGAGAGCACTCTTCCCGGTCGGCCAACTGAATGACCGTCAGCATTGCTTGCCCATTCGTCATCAGGGTAGCGCCACGACAAAGCGGCCATATAGGTCTCGCGAAAACTCCTGAGCTCAAGCAAATAGGCCCGCCGCGTGGTTGTAATGACGAGGTTGGTTGAGAGACCAGAGGAAACCGGCTTTACAATAATGTTGACGCGCGCCTCAGACCCCGAGCCGCTCACGGTGTCGCCGACCATCCATCGCGCTGTATCGCCTGCTGACACGGAGACTAAATCTTCGCCTTGTTGCAGCGAGATGAGCGACACCTGTCCCGGTGCGGCATAGAGTTGATAAAGGCCACCAGGCGTGTACGGATACACTTGGACAGCATTGACATAATTTTCGAGACCGGGTTCGATCTTCGCGGCTTCATTCGCTTTATCAATGCGCTGCCAAGGCTGTAATCGCGGATCGGCGCTATGTGTAACTTCACCGGCGTCGTAAAACTGAGTGCCCACTCCACTTTGCGCCACCACAACGGGCTCTTCGATGACGATCGGCTGATCGGTCATCTGCTGTGCGATTGAGGTAACGCCCGTCGATGAACACGCCGTCAAAGACGCCAATCCAAGAGCGCAGAGTAACCCCTTCATGACTGCTCTCCCGGAATATGGTCTTGCGACCAGTTGATCGCATGAACGTAAATCCCGAGGGGATTTTTGCGCAATACATCAGCTGTACGCGGCGGTTTAACGATCAGAGTCAAACTGCCGGTGAACCGGTCAACCCGTTCCTTCTGACCGTTGCGAAAGATAGTTTCCTGCCAGCGGACTTCAAATGTCTCGCCGGTCGAGCGGACGATACTGACAATATCGACGCTGACACTTTTTCGGCCGATATCTGCAAACGGATCATTTTCACGGGCGTAAGTATTCAATGTCGCCGCGGCGCGATCGGTCGTGTGATCATAAGCGGAAAGCCAATTCTGCCGGACCACCACTGGATCAATAGAAATCGACCGCACATGGTGGATGAACTGGCCCAAATGCCAGGCGATCTGCGCATCGGTCGGATTATAACTCCCAATCGCGGGGCCAACTGCGCGTGTGACCCCGGTTTCGCTCACCTCCACGACATACGGCGTCACGATCGAGCGCGTTCCCTGCCAGATGAGACCCGCCGACAAGACACTCGCCAAGAGTAAAGAAAAGAACGTCGCATAGCGCCAGTTACGCGCCTGCAACCGGACGCCGCCAATCCGGTCATCCCAGATTTGTCCTGCCTTTTGATAGGGCGTTTCAGGCGACGGCGTCTCGCCATAATGATTGCTGCTCCGTTTAAACATGCGGGGCTACTCCTCTCCGCTTTTTAGTTTGGGTCCATCACCAGAACCGGGGCGGTCTCCTGCGCTGACCGTATGACCGGCCGCAAGTCCGGCATCACGCATGCTCTGTTCACGGCGTAAATTGCCAGCCCAGTTAGGCGGCGTCGCTTTGGACGCAGCAGAAGACGAAGATGCGCCGCCTGAGCGGACGCCGCCGGTCACGGCGAAGGCCTTTTCAGCCCCTTGTCCAAATGCTTCCTGAGGATTTCCGAACGCGCTGCTCAATGAACGCTTCATGCCGTCGCCGACACTTGACGCCGCCGCTGACATTACGCCGCTCGCGCCCGCCGCCATCGAGCCAAAACCAGTTCGCCCGGCGCCGCCTAATGTGTATGCCGTACTGGCGCCGCCCGCCATCGACGCGCCCGCGCGAACCGCACTTTGACCGGCGCCGACGGCGCCGCGCGCACCTGCGGTTGCCAAAGCACCGCCGGCAACTGCTCCGGCGCCAATACCGACCGCAGTTCCGATTGCAGCCCCCGCTCCTAGTTGAGGCGCGCCGGCAACAAGTCCCGTCGCAATACCAGGCCCGAATATGCCAAGCGCCAATAACGACATCGAGGCGAGAATGGTGGCCGCCGCCTGCTGCAATGTAACATCGCCCGGCGTGAACGCTGCAGTAACTGATGAAAAAATTGTCGATCCGATCCCCACAATGATCGCCAGCACCATTAGTTTGATCCCGGAAGCAATCACATTGCCAAGAACCTTCTCTGAAAGGAATGACGTTTGCCGCCACAGGGCAAAAGGCACCAGCACGAACCCCGCAAGCGTCGTCAACTTGAATTCTATGATCGTCACAAAAAGCTGGATCGCGAGAATGAAAAAGGCGAGCAGAACGATCAGCCAGGCGAGCATGATGATAAAGATCGTGACGGCATTTGCGAAAATGTCCGGAAACCCTGCGAGATCATTTGCCTCCTGCAGCAGCGGCATCGCAGCAGTAAACCCTGTGTCTGCGACAAATCCCGGCTTTAAGAGATCGGCGGCAGTAATCGTTGTGCCCGTCGCTTTCAGACCGAGGCCGGCGAATGAATCGAAAATAACACCAGACAGAAACTGAAAATTATTGAGGAGCAGCGCGAAGAACCCGACATAGAGAACTTTTTTGACAAACTGTCCAATAACATTGGCCTCGCCATTCATCGACCAGAATAATCCGGCAAGGACGATGTCGATGGTGATCAATGCCGTTGTCAGGAACGCCACGTCTGCTTGCAGTAATCCAAACCCACTATCGATATAGGTCGTGAAAACGGTCGTAAACTGATCAATGACGTTGAGGTCGTCCATAATCTGTCTCCAAGGCGCCGTTCAGCGCGTGTAGCCCTTGCCGGACCCGACGAAATTGGAAAATCGCGCATTTGCCTGTTCGCGGACTTCTGTTACTTGAGCGCGCTCCAAAGCGTCTGCGCGGTACTGGCTCGCAAGCAGCAATTGGTTTTGCATCATCTGTTTGGTTTGCAGCGCAGCGAGTTGGTTTCCGGCCTGCGCGGCCTGCAAATTACCTACCGACGCCTGGCTCTCTGTGACGAGTTGATCAAGAGTTGTTCGGTCGGCCGCGACAAGGTCAGTCACTTCGGCCTGTACAATCAGCGCATCGTAATAGGCCGAGCGCGTTAGCGCCCACTGCGCCCGCGCCGCCTCAATCGTTTCACTATTGGAAAGCGCATCATAGTCATCTGGAAAATACACCCGGTAGGCGGCATCCATTTCCGTAACCGACAATGCAATTGAATTGGCACTATCGATGAGCGCCTCGATTTGTTGCAGCTTGGCATCAATGACGCCAGCGGCGGAGAACGGCAGCGAGGTCAAGTCTTCCGCCTGATTGGCGAGGATACGGATTTCGTTATCGATCTGTTGCAACTGGTTGTTGACCTGCTGCACATTGCGAATTGCTGTGACGAGATTTTGTTTGTAGTTTTTGGGATCAAAAACAACGCCGCCGAATTGCGCGAAGGCAGGCCCCGTGACGGTTGACAGAATTGTAACCATTGTAAACATGATCAGCTTACGCATTTGTATTTTCCTCCTCAAAATGGCCATGAAAATTTCCGATCAGGTCCGACGCCCAGTTCAGGCGGTTTTCTTTCAGCCAAACCTCAGCGAATGAAACTCCATCTAATGTCGTAAGGCAGTGATCGATCCGTCGATGCACCTCTTTCGACGACGCGCCGCAAAAAGCGAGCGCGACCGGGCCGATCTTAAGATCGAATAACCGATTGCCGGCGCGCGACTGAAAATAATAATCGCGCTTCGGCGTTGCCGCGGCGATCATCGCAATTTGCCGGTCGTTAAGACTGAACGAGCGATAGGTTTCGCGCGCGATTGGTTCGAGCGCCTGGGGATTGGGCAGAAAAATACGCGAAGGACAGGATTCGATCAGCGCCGGGGCAATTTTTGCGCTGGTGATATCGGCGAGCGACTGCGTCGCAAATATTACAGAGACGTTTTTCTTGCGCAATGTCTTAAGCCAATCACGCAATTGGTCGGCAAATATCGGATGGTCGAGAAAGACCCAGGCTTCGTCCAACACCAAAAGGCTCGGCCTGCCGTCAAATCGCGAATCGAGACGATGGAAGAGATAGGTGAGGACCGGCAAGACCAATCTTTCGTCCTGCATGAGATCTTCCATCTCGAATCCATGCACATCGACAAGGCTCAGGTTCTCACTGTCACTGTCGAGCACATGGCCGTAAGGGCCGGACAAGGTGAACGGACGCAAAGCTGTTTTGAGATCACTGTCCTGTAAGAGCAGCGACAAGCCGGTCAGAGTACGCTCTTCTTCCGGCGCGTCCGCTAGGCTTTGCAACGCTGACCAGATCGCATCTTTTTGATCCGGTGTCGGGGTTATTTTTTCACTGGTCAAAAGCTGCAGCAGCCAACCGGCAGCCCAGATCCTTTCATTTTCATTATCGATATGACGCAAAGGCTGGAATACCGCCTCAGCCTCGTCACCAAGGTCTGACCATCGACCTTCAAGGCCGACGATTGTCGCCCGCGCCGAGGCGCCCTTATCAAAGAAGAAAACTTGCGCGCGATTGTAGCGCATGAATTGCGCAACGATGAGGCTTAAGAGAACCGATTTGCCGGCGCCGGTCGGACCGACCACCGCCATATGACCGACATCACCTTGATGCGGCACGAGCCGGAACGGGGTTGTTCCGTCGGTTGCGGCTTGCAAAAGCGCCGGTCCGCCCAGATGATCATTACGCACCGGGCCTGCCCAAACCGAAGACATCGGCGACAAATGCGCGAGGTTGAGCGTGTGGATTAAGGGTTGCCTGATATTGGCATAGACTTGCCCTGGCAATGAGCCGACCCAGGCATCAACAGCATTGACCGTCTCTGCGATAGTGACAAACCCGCGCGCGTTAAAGATCTGTTCGAGGCGGCGGCGTTTTTCTTCGGCAAGCCCCGCATCTTTGTCCCGGACAATCAGCGTTGTGGTGACGTAGCCAAAAGCGACAGCGTCAGCGCCCAAATCCTGCATGGCAAGGTCGGTTTCTGCCGCCTTGTTGTCCGCATCCGTATCAATGAGTTGCGACGCTTCTTTAAAGATCGTTTCTTTCAACAAGGTGAGCACGGATTTTCGCTTGGCGAACCAATGCCGCCGTTTTCGCTCCAAAATCGTGCTCGCTTTAGTTTTATCGAGGGCGATAAAGCGGGTCATCCAGCGATAGGAAAATCCGAGCCTGTTAATTTCGTCAAGCAGGCCGGGTTCGCTCGCGGGTGGCAGGCCTTGCACCGTCAGGACGCGCAAATGCTCGTCTCCAAGCATCGGCTCCAAGCCGCATAGCAGCGGGTCGACCGACAACAAGCAATCGAGATAGGCATGCGCTGTTTCAGCGTTCACGGGATGCGAAGATGTCGAAACCGCGCCATGCAAATAAGTCAGCAGATCATCATCACCCAGCTCTTCAAGCTCCGGCACAATGCCGCTCAACATATCGACGGCACGCGCAGTTTCTGTTTCAAAGCGTGTCAGATGCGCACGCCATGAAAGGCTGTCATCTTCATTTTCTCTGTCGAGCAACAGGCTCTCGAGCCTGCTGGTTCGATCCTCAGGCGGTCGCCACAGCAAAGTGAGATAGTAGCGGCTTTCAAAAAACCTGTTTTCACCTGAAAATTCCGCTTTGCGCTCTTCGTCAATCAATCGACCGAGCGGGATTTCCCATTCGCTTGATGGATAGTTCTGCGCGGGCAAGCGCGAGGCCTCAAAAAACATGACCCAACCGGATCCAAAGCGTTTCAGGAGATTATTGATGCGGGCGGTAACGGCGACGAGTTCTTCTGGGGTCGCACTATCGAGGTCCGGGCCACGATACCGGAGTGTCCGTTGAAAAGATCCGTCCTTATTAAGAATAATGCCGGGCGCAATCAAAAAACCCCAGGGGAGATAGTCGGCCAGTTGAGCCGCCTCGGCACGATATTCAGCAAGGTTCATCATGCGAGAAACTTCTTGTATCGGAGGTGACGGATCGCGGCATCGAGGAATTGCGGGTCACGCTTGGTCATCCAAACGCTGACGCCCTGCGCTAAAAACCAGAACAGAATACCTAAAAGCCAAAGCTGCAATCCGAGGCCTAATGCGGCCGCCACCTGGAGTGATCCGGTACTTGAGTGAAGTCTCCGGTGTAGTCCCTTGGACTTGGTGGCCACATGATGAGACTGGACATACGGACGAAGCAAAAAAGGAGATTCGTGAATATCTTGGTCATTCAGGTGTTTTCGACACACCAAAACCGACCCGTCTGATAAACAGGATGCTTGAGATTGCCATCAATGATGGGGACTTAGTTCTTGATTTTTTTGCTGGATCATCTGCATCAGCGCATGCGGCAATGAAGTTCAGTGCTGCAACGGGAAAGACCTGCAAATTCATCATGGTTCAGCTCCCGGAGCACTGCCCGCCCGATACGGATGCTGCTAAAGCTGGCTTTGGAACCGTCGCGGAAATTGGCAAAGAACGAATACGCCGTGCGGCCATGAGAATCACTAAAGAACGCGAAGATAAGCTCGACCTTGAAGGCGGTGGCAGTCTCGATCTTGGCTTCAAAGTCTTCAAACTTGACCGCTCGAACTTCAAAATATGGGATGGCGATTCTGGTGCGAGCGACGATCTCGCCGAGCAACTTGAGATGCATGTGGACCATGTGTCGGAGGCGAGTGGTCCTGAAGACATCCTCTGTGAACTTCTCCTGAAAGCCGGGTTTCCGCTCACTACAACGGTAGAGACGATCGAGTTGGCCGGCAAATCGGTCTTCTCCATCGAGGATGGCGCGTTGCTCATCTGTCTTGAGAAGGAAATCACACCCGAACTGATCGACGCCATGGCCGATGCCAATCCGTTGCAGGTCATCTGTCTTGACGAAGGCTTTAAAGGCAATGACCAGCTAAAGGCCAATGCCGTCCAGACATTCAAGGCCCGCGCTGAAAATCAGGAATCCGAAATCGTGTTTAAGACTGTTTAGGGGGAGGCAGCGATGGGAAGAATCTCACCCAATGGCCGCACCATTCGAATGTTTTTGGTTGACGGAAATGCGAATGGAGTCATTACGGCTGAAATCATGAACTGGACCGGCCACGCAGTAGTTGGTACGCGGTCCAAATTGCCGGAGTTGTTGAGCCGCGAAGAGGCGGGCCGAACAGGAATCTATTTTCTGACGGGACCGGACCCAGAGGGGGTTGGAGTATTAGTCTATATTGGTGAGGGTGATGATGTTGGAAAGCGACTCCGATCCCATGCCAAGGACGCCTCTAAGGACTTTTGGGAGAAGGTTTGCGTCATCACAAGCAAGGACCAGAATCTGACTAAAGCACACGTCAGATACCTTGAAAGCCGTTTGATTGGGATCGCCAGTCACGAGGCGCGCGCTAAACTTACGAACTCTACCAGTCCCGACAACATCAGGCTTCCCGAAGCCGATGTTTCCGATATGGAGTATTTTATTGAGCAAATTCGGCTCGTCTTGCCTGTACTCGGGATGGATTTCTTGCGCTCAACCCCTATGAGCGATCCCAAGGGTGAGTCAGACGAAATCATTTTCGAACTAAAGAGCAAAAAGCACGGTATTTCTGCTCTCGCGGTTGAACGCGACGATGAATTCATTGTTCTCAAAGGGTCTGCTGCGCAACCGTCGTGGATCGGTGTTGGGAGTGATGGCACCAGCTATGGACAACTTCATGGCGCCCTGATCAAAAAAGAAAAAATTACACTCAATTCGGACGGAACCGGTCTGTTCGCGGTTGATGTTCCGTTCAAGAGCCCAAGCGCAGCCGCAGCCGTTGTTTTGGGAAGGCCGTCAAATGGTCGCCTTGAATGGCGGCTAAGGGGCAGCAAGAAAACATATGCGGACTGGCAAAACGAGCAAGTTGATGCCGTCGCGGAGGCTATGGAATGAAACTTAAGTTCGACCCCACGCTCGAATATCAGCAGGACGCGATCCGCGCGGTGACCAACGTTTTCGATGGTCAGCCCTTTGTGCAGACCGGGGCTGCGGCGTTCCAGTCGCTTCAAATCGGCGGCCTGTTTCAGACGGAACTGGGGCTTGCGAACCGGCTTAGTCTCGCGGACGACGATCTCCTGGAGAACGTTCACCGCATACAGGAGGCGAACGGAATTGAGAAAATCGCCGAGCTCCAAGGTTGTAATTTTTCCATTGAAATGGAGACCGGCACAGGAAAAACCTATGTCTATTTGCGGACGATCTTTGAGCTGAACAAAAGCTACGGTTTCAAAAAATTCATCATCGTCGTACCGAGTGTCGCCATCCGTGAAGGCGTGCTGAAGAGCATTGATATGACGAAAGAGCATTTTCAGACGCTCTACGATAAAATGCCGTTCGATCATTTCGTCTACGATTCAAAGCGTCTTGGCAAGGTCCGGCAATTTGCGTCGAGCAACCAGATTCAGATCATGGTCATCAATATTCAGTCATTTCAAAAGGATGTTGCCGACAAAGACCTGTCCGAAATGACCGAGGACGACCTGAAGAAGCTCAATGTCATTAACCGCGAGAATGACCGCATGTCCGGCCGTCGCCCGATTGAGTTCATTCAGGCGGCAAATCCTATTGTCATTATCGACGAGCCGCAAAGCGTCGACAATACGGAAAAATCGCAGCGTGCGATCCGGAATCTCAATCCACTCGTAACGTTGCGCTACAGCGCGACGCACCGGAATCCGTACAACCTGCTCTATAAACTCGACCCTGTGAAAGCTTACGATCTGCGGTTGGTGAAGCGCATTGAAGTTGCGTCCATCCGCTCTGACGACAGCTTCAACGACGCTTTTGTGAAGCTTTTGAAAACCGACAACAAGAATGGAATCAAGGCGCAGGTTGAGATTCATAAGAGAGGCCCATCTGGCCCAAAATCCGCGAAAGTCTGGGCCAAACAAGGTGACGACCTATTCGTGAAATCAGGTGAACGCGAGACATATCGGGAAGGCTACATTGTACAGAATATCGATTGTACGCCGGGCTCGGAATATATCGAATTCAATCAGGGCCGTTTCCTGGAGCTCGGTCAGGAAATCGGCGGCCTTGGCGACGACATCATGAAAGCGCAGGTCTATGAAACCGTAGAGCAGCATATGAAGAAGGAGCGCAGCCTCAAGGGCAAGGACATCAAGGTTCTGTCTCTATTCTTCATCGACCGTGTCGCCAACTATCGCATCTACAACGAGGACGGTTCAACCGGCCATGGCAAGATCGGTCAATGGTTTGAGGAAGCCTTTCGTGAACTAACGGCCAAGCCGATTTACAAAGACCTGATCCAATTCGATGTGGCCGAAATTCACAACGGCTATTTCTCTCAGGATAAACAGGGGCACGCCAGAGATACGCGCGGCAACACCGCGGTGGACGAAGATACCTATAATCTCATCATGCGTGACAAAGAACGACTGCTCGATCCCGATGTTGCACTTCGGTTTATCTTCTCGCACTCCGCGCTCCGTGAAGGCTGGGACAACCCTAACATCTTCCAGATTTGCACACTCAATGAAACACAATCGACTGAAAAAAAGAGGCAGGAAATCGGGCGCGGGCTTCGATTGCCGGTCAATGCAACGGGCGAACGCGTCCACGACGAAACGGTCAATCGCCTGACTGTTGTCGCCAACGAATCTTATGAGGATTTCGCCCGAACACTTCAGACAGAATTCGAGGAAGATTTTGGCATCCAGTTTGGCAAAGTCAAAAAAATAGCCTTCGCAAAACTGGTGCGTATAGCCGACGATGGCACGGAAACCGAGATTGGTCAGGATGAGTCGGTGCGGATTTGGGCCGATTTGGTTGCAAACGATTATCTTAACGCCGATGGTGAGATTCTCGATAAATTCGATCCGAAGAACCCGCATTTTGCATTGACGGTTTCAGATGAATTCACCGATCTGACGGCGGTGATCATTGATGAGATCAACCGAAAAATCTTCAAGAACCGCATCGTCAACGCCCGCGAACGCCGTACCCTGAAGTTTCGAAAAGAAGTCCATCTGAGCGATGACTTTGTTGCCTTTTGGGACAAGATCAAGCACCGCACACGCTATCGCGTAACCTTTGAGACCGACGACCTCGTCGCGAGGGCGCTGGCGCGGATCAGGCAGATTGAGCCAATTACGGCGCCGCGCATCGCTACGACCGTCGTTGAAGTCGATATTTCCGATGCTGGCGTGACCGCCGACAAACAAATCGCCACGCGCGTTCGTGACGTGGCGCCGGTGACTGTCTTACCCGATATTCTCGCCTTCCTTCAAAAAGAGACAGAACTCACGCGTCACACCCTTGCGGAAATCCTAAAGCGCTCTGGCCGTCTTGGCGAATTCAAGATCAATCCACAGGCCTTCATGGCGGCAGTAGCCGAGGAAATCTCCCGCGCCCTGCACGATCTCATGCTGGAAGGCATCAAATATGAAAAGATTGCAGGCCAGCATTGGGATATGAGCCGGATTGAGCAGGAAGCCGAAAAGGGCATCATTCGTTACCTGAGCAATCTTTATGAAGTGCAGAACCGCGAAAAATCATTATTTGATTCGATCGAATATGACTCTGAAGTCGAAAAGCAGTTTGCTCGCGATCTCGATAACAATGAGAGCGTGAAACTGTTCGTCAAGCTGCCTTCCTGGTTTCGAGTGGACACACCTATCGGTCCCTACAATCCCGATTGGGCATTCATAACCGAGCGTGAAGAAAAGCTTTATTTCGTCCGCGAGACGAAAGACTCACTCGATTCCGAAGAGCGTCGAACTAAGGAAAATCAGAAAATCGTTTGCGGCCGGCGACACTTCGATGCACTCAAAGTTGATTTCGATGTTGTGACTAAGCTTTCGGAAGTCGCATTTTAGGCGAGACGCAGTCGCAGCCGAGTGACCCCGCACGACGACAACGGCGAACCTAACTCCCGAATTTTGATCGTCGATGGATTGAAAAATAGGCGAATATAGCAACCTCTTCCTATATAGGAAAACTATGCTATAACTGCCTATATGACCGATGACCCATGGCATTATCCCCGTAATGATCTAGCTGAACGGACCTTCAATGTATTGGTCTCCGGGCCAGCTGAGGCCCTGACCCTGTTTGCGCCCCGGCGCACCGGAAAAACTGAATTTTTGCGAAAGGATCTGGCCCCCTACGCGCAAAAAAAAGGGCACCAGGTCATCTATGTAAGCTTCTGGCGCGCGCCCCTTTCGCCGCTTGCCTTACTGCTCCACAGCCTGGAATCTGCGCTGAAAGAAAATTCCATAATGAGCCGTATTGGCGGCGCGGTAAGTTCATTCGGGCCAAAGCTGAAATTATCGGCGCCATTGCCCGGCGCGAAAGCCGAAGCCGAAATTGACCTTTCGTCTTTGAAAGGCGAACCACCGGCCGAATTGATCCTGTATTTAGATGACCTTTTCGGGCGGCTTGAAAACAAAAAGAAGCCAACTTTGCTTTTGCTCGACGAAATACAGGAACTGGCGCGCGACAAAGAAAACCGGTCGCTGGTTGCTTCCTTGCGAACCAGCCTCGACACGCGCGACGCGGGTTTGAAAGCGATCTTTACGGGCTCATCGCGCGAAGGCCTTCAGGCGATGTTTAGTGAGCGTGAGGCGCCGTTTTTTCATTTCGGGACATCACTCGATCTTGAGCCGTTAGACGAAAGTTTCGTTGAGCATTTGCTGGAAGTTTCAAAGAAATCTACGGGCCGAAGCATCGAAAGGCTGAAGGCGATTTCGGCATTTGAACAGCTACACCGGAGCCCATACTTTTTTCGGGGATTGATTGAGCTTTTGACGCTGCGCGCCGACTTGTCGATCGAAGATGGTATTGCCGTCTTGCGGCGACAAATGGCCGATAAACTCGGGTACGCTGAAGTCTGGCTAAAACTTACTGCCATTCAACGCGCTACAGCATTGCAACTCGCACTTGGAGCGAAAAAGCCATTTTCAAAAAGCACGCGAGTAGCTATCGGCAAAGTCTTGGACACAAAACAGCCATCGATAGACAAAGTTCAAACAGCACTGCGCCGGTTAGCCAGTCTCAGCGTTGCCGATCGGTGGTCAGGCGAATGGCTTATTGAAGACCCGGAATTTGCGCGATGGATAGTCGATACTGACAAACAAAACTAAGCGGTCAAAGTCGAACTCAGTCGGTTGACTTCCAGCGATTCAACTTGAACATGAAATTCTGATTCCTGAACAGCGACGGTTGTCCGGCGTCAGCGGATCGTACAGAAATCGAACCATGCCGGGAATTGACTGAGTTCGCGATGCAATTAGGCTGATTTATCACACGCCGTGGGCGTGTGGGTGTCTAAAGCCCGCTTCTTTTTCAAGCATGTAAAGCTCCCAAAATTCGTGGCGGCTAAACTTCAGATGCGTGCGCAGCACTAAGTGACCGGCTTTGCCAATGTCCTTTTCGGCGATGTGGAGGAGGAGGAGTTTTTCTCTAACTTCATCCGTAATAGGCGTGTTCTCACCATGTTCATGAGCGATCAAAATTCCTTCCGCGGCAAGAACCAGCTCGGTGTGAAGTTCGATATAAGAGATCATTGGGCGACCCCCGCCGCATCAAAGCGATCATGGACTGCATTGAGAAACCGCCCCAGTTTGCCGTCCGAAAACTCGCCTGATCGGATCTGCGCGAGCAGAGTTCGGTGATAATCGAAATCAACAGCAATCCAGTCGTGAATGGATTTTTTATCGCGCTTTAATACAGCCGCTAATGTCGCGGCTAGCATAACCATTAATACGATTGTGGATGACGCTGGGTAGTCCAAAAAGAAATTGAATCCCGAGTGCAGGCTAATCGCAATAACGAAGCCGGGGAAATAAAGGAGCGGATTTACTCTGGCTCCCTTGAGCGTCAGCAGGTGCGCGACAATCGCGAAAATCGCGGTCGTTCCTCCATGCATGATGGCCGTGCCAAACCCTCGGATCATCCACAAAGCGGGCTGGTCCACGCCGAGGACTTGAAGATAATAAAAGTTTTCAACCAGCGCGAACCCAGCCCCCGTTGCAAATCCCAAAATAACGGCATCGAAGACAAATCCAATGCGGTTCGTCCGTATCAGTGCGATAATAATGAAGGCCTTGAGAGCTTCCTCTACAAGCGGTGCTACAAAATGAATGTAATCGGCGAACCCAAATGGCCACAATCCAAGCAAAGCATGGTTGGCAAAATAAGCAGCGATGGCGACGACAGCGCCAGCGGCAATGACATAAAGGACCGCCCGCGCCTTTAGGAGTTTGAATGAGTCAAAATGAACGAGCGTCGCCAAGAATACGATCACCGGCAACACGCCAAGAACTGCGTTTAGTACGTAAACTGGAGACATCAAATACGTCTTTCTAAAGACACAGTGTCCGGGCATCCAATTCGCTATCAGTCCGGTGGGATGTCATCACGCCCACCAAGGTGATCGCCGAAAACCCTGAAAAACACTATTCCGAAGCAAACGGACTAATGACAATTATTGGCATATGATTGGTTGTCCCGATATTTCTGCGTCGTTCGGCCCGCGAAGTTCACGGGCACCTTCATTCTATTGTTCAAATTCACATCTTTCACCGTATCTGGTCTGCTAGATTTAGGTCGCCGACAATTTGTTGTACCTTTGACGCGTCGCTAAAAGCCAAAAGCCGGAGCGCGTTTGCAACGACGATTAATGTTGATCCCTCATGCACAAATACGGCTGGTCCAATACCCAACCCAAGTAACGTTGCCGGTATCAACAACACGACGATGCCAAGACTTACCCAAAGATTTTGGCGAATAGTTCGGCTCGTCGCACGGCTCAAGCCTACAGCGAACGGCAGCGTTTCAAGGTCATCGGCCATCAGCGCAACATCTGCGGTTTCAAGCGCAACGTCGGAGCCTGCGGCGCCCATGGCGATACCGACCGTCGCGTTCGCCATCGCTGGCGCGTCATTGACGCCGTCGCCGACCATGGCAACCCCGCCCGCTTCCTTCAGTTCCCGGATTTTCTCAACCTTATCTTCTGGCATGAGATCGCCAAACGCCTGATCGAGACCAACTTGGCGCGCGATGGCGTCTGCAACATTTTGATTGTCCCCGGAGATCATCATCATCTTCACAACGCCCACATCTCGCAGACTTTGGATCACACGTTGTGCGGCAGCTCGCGGCGTATCCATGAGGCCGATTGCGCCGAGATAGGCATCGCCCCGCCGCACGATCATCGTCGTACGCCCGCGCGAAGACATCATCTTGACGTCGACGTTCAGTTCTTCGGGCAGCGGCTCGCCTTCCGTTTCGGAGAATAGAGCGGCCTTGCCTATATGAACCAATTCACCCCCGACCCGAGCAGACACTCCCCTCCCGGTGATGCTGTTGAAATCGGTCGCGGCGCGCTCAAAGCCTCCAAGCCGCTCGCGAGCGGCGCGCACAATTGCTTCCGCTAACGGATGGTCGCTAAGAGCCTCCACAGTGGCGGCGACACGGAGAAGTTCATTTTCCGTCGCACCGCCAAATGGCGCGATTTCTACCACGCTTGGCTCTCCGAAGGTCAACGTTCCGGTCTTGTCGAACGCGATGGCGTCGAGACGGCCAAGGGCTTCCAACGGCGCACCGCCTTTGATCAAAACCCCGCCGCGGGCGGCGCGGGCGACGCCGCTGAGGATAGCGCTTGGCGTCGCAATCGCGAGCGCGCACGGGCTGGCGGCAACGAGCACCGCCATTGAACGGTAGAAACTCTCCGCCGGCGTCTTGTCGAACACCAGCCAGGAAAGAGCCGTCACCACAGCCAGAAGGATCACGCAAGGCACGAATATTTTTTCGAACTTTTTTGTAAAACTTTGTGTTGGCGATTGGCGGGTATCAGCCTCGCTCACCATATCGACCACGCGGGCGAGCGTTGTTTCGGACGCAAGCCGCGTCACCTGCACTTCAAGACTGCCGGATCCATTGATCGATCCTGCGTAAACTCGATGCGCCGGCTTAACGGCGTCTGGTTTTTCGACAGCGGCGACCAGATCGGCGGCGGGAGACTTGTCCACCGGCGCGCTTTCGCCGGTAATCGGCGCCTGATTGACGGTGCTTTCGCCCTTCGTAACGAATCCGTCAGCAGGAAGCCGTTCGTTAGAGCGAATAATGACAATATCGCCGGGGACGAGTTCACCGACGGGCAGCGTCATCTCTCGACCCTCCCGTCGGACAAGCGCCTCCTCCGGCGCCAGCTCAGCCAACGCCGAGATCGCATTTCGCGCGCGCGTCATGGCGTAATTTTCAAGGGCGTGACCGATACTGAATAGGAATAGGAGCAAGGCCCCCTCTGCCCATGCACCGAGCAACGCCGCGCCGGCCGCCGCGACAAGCATGAGGAAATCGATTTCAAACTTACCGTGGGCAAGCTTCTCAATTGCCTCCTTGAGCGTGAAATATCCACCAAAAAAGTACGCCGCGACTAGAAAGCCAAAGCCGACGTTTTCTGGAAGCGCCGATATCTTCGGGCCTAGCCAGCCAATAAGCAGCGTCACGCCGCATAGAATTGAAAAACAAGTTCCGCCCTACCGCCAAGTAGGGCGTTAAGCCCATCATTGTGCTGATGATCGCCATTTTCTGTCTTGTGAAGTTGCCGGTTTGGGCCGTTCATTTTGTATATTCCTCGAAATTTCAATCGCTAGCGGTTTTCAATCACGCTTGTTGAATAAGTCTACGCAACACAAAGTCAGTTACCGGGCCCGGCGACCTTTAAGGTGGAGCCGCCGAACTTGGGGACAGACCTAGCGGCTCCTTGCTGGTTACGCCCGGGCTCTTCTCGTCCGCAAGAAGAGGCGTGATCGTCCGGCTGCCGCCTAACCCACAAATGGTTGGGTGACAGGACCAGAAGCTGCAAAAACTCCAAGGATTGCGGACTCGCGCATCGAAGCGCGCTGCCAAACCGCAGCGCTTTGAAAAAAACTGCTATCAATGTCTGAGCTCAACATCGCATAAATCCGATCGTCAAATGGAACTGATCGACTCGATGGAGCTGGTATAGATATAGCCAGACTCCGGTTGATCAGTTTTCGCATTTTCCTGGATTAACCTGACAGCCTCACTTAACTTTTCCTCATCGCAGACAAGCTCAAGCTTCACTTCCGTCATCACGCGCGCGCCAAACTCGGTAGAATATTCCTGATTTTTTCCCTCAAGCGCCCGAAGAATACCCTTTACGTCGACAACGGTGATCTTTGAAAAGTCTGCATTCCGAAGAGCGCGAACAACATCCGCCGCCCGGCTGCGGTGAAAAAATGCTTTGATCTCTTTCATGTACAGTTGCTCCTTATACGTTTAAATGATCATTTGACGTTACATGTGACGCACTACTCGGCAGCGGCCACTATTGACTCTGAAAAGGACTCCACCGCTTTTTGAGCGCGGCGGTCAGCACGCGTTTCCATCCATTCATAGATCACCGGCAACAGCACCAGCGTCAGCAATGTTGAGGTGATAAGCCCCCCGACCACAACTGACGCAAGCGGACGCTGTGTTTCGGCGCCGACACCGGAAGACAATAGCATCGGGACAAGACCAAGGATCGCCACGCTCGCCGTCATCAAGACCGGACGCAATCGTAACTCCGCGCCGCGGCGAACTGCTTCGGACACGCTCATGCCCTTTTCTCTCAACTCATTGATGAAGCTGACAAGAACAATGCCATTCAACATCGCAACACCGAATACAGCGATGAAACCGATTGCGGAGGGGACCGAGAGATATTGTCCGCTAATGAACAGCGCCAACAATCCGCCGCTGGCAGCGAAGGGTACGTTGGCGATGATCAAAGCCGCAAATTTCACTGAGTTGAACGCGGTGTAGAGCAGCACAAAGATGAAGAAGATTGTAGCAGGAACAATGATCGACAATTTTGCCAATGCACGCTGTTGGTTTTCAAAGGCGCCGCCCCACTCAATCCAATAACCCGGCGGGAGTTCAACTTGGCTCGCAATGGCGGCGTCGGCGTCTTTGACAAACCCGTCTACATCGCGGCCGCGCACATCCATTTGAATAACGGCATAACGCTGCAGCTGCTCACGGCGAATAAAGGAATAGCCTTCCGCTGCGCTCACATTCGCTACTCTGCCGAGCGGAATGATCGCGCCGTCCGCGGTCCGCAACGGAATATTGCGGATTGATTCCATTGAAGCTTTCGATGCATCCTGAAGGCGCGCGGTGATATCAAACCGTCTGACGCCGTCGATCAACGTGCCGACTGGCTCTGCGCCGATCCCCGTCCGCACGACATTCAAAACATCGTCTGCATTCATGCCGTATCGGGCGAGTTCCGCACGATCGACCTGAATGCGGATTTGCGGCTTGCCGATATTGGCTTCGAGCGACAGATCGGCGGCGCCGGGCACAGCTGCTATGGCGTCCTTGATCTCCTGGCTCAATCGATCCAACTCGCCGAGATCCTGCCCGTAAATTTTTGCGGCCAGCGTCGCGCGGACGCCCGATATCAGCTCCTCGACACGCATTTGGATCGGCTGTGTAAAGGCGATAACCGACGTCGGGACGGTTTCTTCAAGTTTTTCGCGCATTTCATCGGCAAGCGATTCAATCGACCGTTTGCGCGGCCATTCGCTTTGCGGACGAAGCGCCGTATAAATTTCCATGTAGTTAACGTCGGCGGTTTCGCCTTTCTCCGCACGTCCGATCATTGCGATCGTTGTTTCCACTTCCGGAAACTCGGAAAGCGTAATTTCAATTTCTTTCGAAATCTCGATCGACTTGTCCAGCGACGTCGACGGGATCGATGTAACCCGCCACATGATCGACCCTTCCTGAAGCTGCGGCATGAATTCTTTGCCAAGAAAAGGAAAGAGCGCGAGGCTGGCGACCAGCAAAGCCGACGCAGACATCACAACCTTTGTCTTATTATCAAGGCACCATGACAGAAATGGCACATATCGGTTCTTGATCACGCGCACGAGAAGCGTGTCTCGCTCCTCTTTGGGTTTGAGAATAAGCGCGGCGAGCACCGGAATAATGGTCAGCGTTAAGAGAAGCGAGCCCGCCATGGCGAAGGTGATATTGAATGCCATGGGTTTGAACAGCTTTCCTTCAAGGCCCTCAAGACTGAACAATGGCAGGAACACGACGATGATAATCATGATCGCGAAGGAGATCGGATTAGCGACCTCGCGCGCGGCGGTAAGGACGGCGGCGGTGCGATTAACTTCGCCGCCTTCGGCGCGGCGTTCCGCCATGATGCGAAAAGAATTCTCGACCATGACCACGGCACCATCGACCATCATGCCAATGCCGATTGCAAGCCCGGCCAGCGACATGAGATTAGCAGACAGTCCGGCCTCTTTCATGAATATGAATGCGATTAACATAGCGAGCGGCAATGCTGTGATCACAACTAAGGCCGATCGTAATTCACCAAGAAAGAGAAAGAGAACAATGGCGACAAGGATAGAGCCTTCAATTAATGCCCGTTCCGCTGTCCCCACCGCTTTCTCGACGAGTTCCGTTCGATCATAGATCGGTTTGACAACCACGCCATCCGGCAGCGCCTGCTCTACGATTTCGACTTTTTCCTTAACTGCGTCGACGACGTCCTTTGCGTTTTCGTTGATGCGGGCGAGCGCCATACCGAGAACAACTTCTTCGCCATCGCGCGTGACAGCGCTGAACCGCAAAGCAGGCGCCTGTTCCACATCCGCCACATCGCGCACATAGACCGGCGTTCCGTCTTTGACTTTGACAACGATGTTGCCAATATCCTGTGCGTCGCGAACCAACCCGAGACCGCGCACAAGATATTGCTCCGAACCCTGATCGATATATTGGCCGCCGACCTGGCGGTTGTTGACTTCGAGGGCCTCGACGACGTCAGAGAATCCCAATTCATACTTGATGAGCTGAAGGGGATCGATCTTGACCTGGAATTGCCGCTCCTGTCCGCCCCATGACATCACGTCATCGACACCTGCCGCCGTGCGCAGAATGAGCCGCACGTTCCAATCCTGCAGCGTGCGTAAATCCATGTCTGTAATGTCAGCGTTGAGTTTATTATCTGCGCGCTCAAGCGTGTACCAGAACACTTGACCAAGGCCCGACGCATTCGGCCCCATCTCGGGCGACCCGTAGCCTTCGGGAATGCGGTCTCGTACTTCTGCGAGCCGCTCCATGACGAGCCGCCGCGCAAAATAGATATCGACGCTGTCTTTGAAGTAGACGGCGACGTAGGAGAGGCCGAAAAGGCTGACCGAGCGGATTTCCTGAACATCAGGCAGCCCCGCCATCGCTGATTCCACCGGAAAAGTCAGCAATTGCTCGATATCTTCAGCAGCGAGACCCGGCGATTCCGTGTAAATATTCACCTGAACCGGCGTTACATCCGGAAACGCGTCGATCGGTACGGTCGTCACGGCGCGCCAGCCGAGAAAGCCAACGACCGCAAAGATCATCAGGACAAGGACTTTGTACTGGAGAGAAAATTCAACGAGTTTATTCAACATTTCATACGCTCCTAATGCCCATGGCCCTCGCCCATTTTCGACTTCTGGATGAGCGATTTGAGGAGAAAAGTATTTTCCGTGACAATTTCATCGCCTTCTACGACCCCGCTGGCGATCCTGATCCAACCGCCGATTGCAGCGATTGTTTCCACAGCAACCGGCTCGATTTCATCGCCATCGATTTTGAAGACGGTCGGCGACCCGTCCATCAAAACGACGGCGCTTTCGGGCAACGCCAGCGCTTCGTCGCCGCCGCCAGTTGCAATCAAGGCGTTAACGAACTGACCCGCGTGAAAGTCGTCATCGGCATTGTCGATTTCGATTCGCGCCATCAATGTGCGCGTGGTTTCGTCAAGCGCGTGCTGAAGCTGGACGACGCGACCCTCTTCCCAATGGCCTGCATCTGATTTGACGCGCGCAAGCACATCGATCTCGACGCGCGCCGCCTGTTCCGAAGAGAGGCGCGCCTCGACCCAAACTGTCGATTCGTCGCTGATCTCAACAAGCAGCCTGCCCGGGTCGACAAATTCACCAATGGTAAAGTCATCACGCACGACCGTCCCGGCTTGCGGCGCGAACAGAATAAACCGACCTGTCGCCTTGCTGGCGTCGCCCGTCTTCAACAATTCCGCAATTTCGGTCTCAGCCATGCCGTAAGAAAGCAGTTTTGCGAATGCCTGCTGTCGTGCAACCTCGGCTTCGAGATAGCGTTTTTCAGAAACAACATCGCGGCCGAGATTGCGAACGCGGCGCCATTCCTTGTCTTTGATCACGAGCATGCCTTGAGCCTCGGCCATTTCGACGCTCGACAACGTCACCACCGGTTCTCCCTCCTCGACATCCTGGCCACGGACCAGGCTTCGCGCAACAATCTGTGCACTGATCCGGGGTGCGACCTGCGCGGTTCGATAGCGGTTTGCTGTTACTTCACCGGGAACGACAATTTCGCCGGATATGCGTTGCGGCTTCAATTTCATTGATATGATGCCCTGCGCACTGCGCTCGGCGGCAGTCATTTCAATATGGCCTTCTTCTTCGTCATGACCGCCTTCGCCACCATGGTCATCATCCGGATTCGCATGGGATTGCGTCGTGCCGGCGCTCGAATTTTCGCTCGCGCTCATAGCGCCCCTGCTGATGACGAAAATGGCTCCGATAAGGAGTGCGGCGGCGGCGGCAAGTAAGAAAATTCTCAGTAGGACTGACATTATAGAGTCTCCATCCATTCAAAGAGCGTTCCTGATGCGTCGAGCCAATCGGCCCATGCCGCCCAGGTCGACCCGAACAATTCAACACCGGCGCGTTCCGCCGCGTAGGTCTGATCCAGCTGCACGAGATAGTCGACGGCATTGATATCGCCGGAGCGCCAAAGCCGCTGCAGTACGATGCGTTGTTCATCCAACGCGCCAAGGCCTGTGTTGCGCCAGTCATTCCATGACTGCACAGTGACGGTATATCGCGCACCGGTTTCCGTTAGCCGCGCCTCTGCTGCACGAATTTGGTCCCGTATCGCCAGATCGGCGGCGAGCCTGTCCGCGCGGGCGGCCACAACTTCAGATTTTCGGGAATTGAAAATTGGTATCGGTACGGAGACGCGCAGGCCGGCGAAATCAGCAGACCCCTCTCGTCCATAGCTGGCGCCGATTGTTGGGTCAGGAGCGCGCTCTTTTTGCGCGACCTTGATCTGCGCGCGCAGCGCTTCTGATCGTGCGCGCGCTGCCCGCACTTCCGGTAATGCCATAACACGCGTCGGATCAATCGTAGGAATCTCCCTTGGTGGTTCGGGGAGACTTGGCCAGGAGGGGCGCACCTCTCCGACAAGGCCGACGAGATTTTGGCGCGCTAACGAGAATTCGCCTCGGGACATTGTTTCTTCCGCAAGAGCCTGCGAAAGCGTAAGCTGGGCCGTCAACAACTCTGACTTACCGAGATCGCCCGCGCTTGCACGCTTACGCGCGATGTCGGCAAATTCACGGGCGCCGGCCGCGCGCTGTAGCGCAATGCCTAAAATTGACTTTCGTGTCTGATATTCGGCGAGCGCCTTCAGAAGGTCTGAATAGAGCGATCGTTTATCGACTTCGAAACCCAGGGTTGCCGCTTCAGCTTCGAACCGACCCACCTTCGCGCGGCTGCCGCGTTTATTGGTGATATCAAAGGACTTTGAAAGCGTGACGGCCTTTAGATCGGCTGCGTCATCCTCGCTATCTTCAAACTCTCCCTCAATCTCCGGGTTATAAAGCGGGCGTGATTGCGCGCGTGAACGCGCTTCCACCGCTTCCACTTCAGCCCGAGCGCTTTCCAGGCGCGGATGAGTGCGCGCCGTGTCATCAAGAAAAAGCCGTAGCCCAGCTCCTTCGGGCGCCCCACTAACTGTTTGCGCGGCGACAGGGCTTTGCGCCGCCGCCAGTATGGCGAGCGCAAGCCCACATATTTTGATATTCATTGATCATCGTCCTCTTGGAATCCATTGACTGAAACAACGCGCAACCGGTGCGCGATCAGTCAGATTCGCGGAGGACGGAATAGTGAGGACAGAAGCGTTTGCGGAACGAGGTCGCTCCGCGGTCCGGCAAGGCTGCCGGAGGTCAGGTGTTCAGTTCCCAAATCAAAAGCACCGCGCGCCATAATGTGAAAATGACAGGCGCCGGAATGGCAGTGGGTCGCATGCTCCGGGTGAATGGAGCCTTCGTCCACAGGCATACCCTCATCGGAGGACGCCGTCTCGACCGCGCCGTCATGTTGAGTGGCGTGATGAATATCTTCTTCTGCGGCATGGGCCGGCGCGACAATGCCGATCGCGCCCCAAACCGCAATCATTAATACCGCTAAATACCGGTGCATATGCCGCAAAGCATTCATCATTGTATAAGTGTCCTAACGCATAACTACTGACAAATCATTATAAATTATCATTTAAGCTCGGTTCCGACCGCACCATGCGGCTCAAACAAACCGACGTACCTTGCCTTTGTAGTCGCGATATTCGTCACCATACTGCTCCTCTAACCAAGGCTCTTCAAGAAACGGAGCGGCTAAATAAAGTAGGGCCCATGCGCCTAAAAGTATCGATACAAAAATTGAGTTTGCGATCAACGCCCATCCTGCAAGACCGATCCAAGTCACAACATAGATCGGATTCCGGCTCCACGCGAACCAGCCTGTGGTGCGCAAGCCAAGCTTTTCGCCAAACGCGTTACGCCACCCCATGCCGAATGTAACCCAAAAGGCAAGACCAAATCCAATTACGAACAGGGCGCCACCAGTCCCATATTGCACCAACGCGCGACCTCCCTGGAGCAGCTCGAACTGCAAGGCCGTCAATCCGATCAGCGGATATAAAAGGCCTCTGAACAAAAGCATAAAAGTTTTGTGCTGCCAGGCATCTTTGCTAGGCGGCGGCCAGAATTGAAATCGACGTGATATGGCCGCAGCCATAGACAAAACGAAAATGAGACCCGCTGACACCGCGGAGACTGTGAATGCGATTTGCGAAAACATGGAAATAGTCTCCTCCATTAATTTATATCCAGCGACGAACACGCTTTGCGTAATCGTCATATTGCGCACCAAATTTTTCCCGAAGCACTTTTTCTTCGGGCTTGATCTGGAATACGGTCATGGAAACGAAATAGAAAACGACGGGTGCAACTGCGATGACGTCGCCCAGATAACCAGCCCATCCCACTAACAACAACGTCGTGCCCAAATACATCGGGTTTCGGCTAAACCGATACAAACCCGTTACAACGAGTGTATTCGCGGCTTCCGGCTTTACAGGGTTAATGGTCGTCCGTTCTCTGATGAATGCAGCAATTGAGATGGCAATAATGATGACGCCAGCGACAGCAAGACCATAGGTAACAAAACGGATCGCGGCGCCAATCGGATATACGGGATAATTATCGGCGAGCAGCCACGCGAGGCCGCCAACTATCATGATCTGTAGTGCCGGCGGGAATGGAAGCGTCATCGAATGCTCTCCTGGCCGAGGTTTTCCGGTTTGGCGCCGCGATAGAGCGAGATAGTGCCGGTTGCGGTCGCGATGCGATCGTGCTCTTCAATCGAGGCAAAGCCTGTTTTCTTCATCAACTCAGGAAGCACGCCATCCGCGTTCGGCTGCGTGTTTTCCAGCCCATCGAGGGATTGCACCGTGTGCCGAAAGAGAAAGCGTGAAACCCATGAAGTCTGGCGGCCGTAGTCAGCGATATGGATGCGTCCCCCAGGCTTCAAGATGTCGAACATGACATTCAAAATGCGTTGCTTCTCAGCGAGAGGAACTTGGTGTAGCACCAGACTGCTGACGATTTTTGAAGGCGCTGCGCCGGAAACCTGATCTGTGTCATTCAGATAACCAATATCGAATACAGCTTTTGATCCAGCCTGTTCCGTTTTCGCGCGCGCGCGCCGAACGGCGTCTTCATCGGGATCGACGCCACGATATGAGCAATTTGGATTTTGGTTGTGAACATGGATCGCAAGACTGCCGGTTCCCGATCCGACATCGAGGATGCGGTCGTCGCTTTGAGGGTCAAGCGCTTGAACGAGACGCCGACGCCAGATGCTCTCGCGCGTGAGCGCCGCGATCGCCAAATCATAAAACGGGGTAAGCGCTGCGTGACCAAGCGGCGGGGTATGCGGGGCCGGATGGTCAGCGAAATCAGTGAGCGGTTGTCCAGGTATCGCTACCGGTGGGTCCGTCAAGTCGGCACTGCGCAATTCGCCCAGGGCTTGCGATACGATCGAGGCTGAAGATCGCAAAAACAGCGATGCCAGCAGACAGGCCACAACTAGATCGGGCCACGCCGCTCCGGTCAGCGCGACCATGCCGCCGGCAGCGATGACCCCGACATTGCCGATGGCGTCATTGCGCGAGCACAACCAAACTGACCGAACATTGCTGTCACCGTCGCGCCAGCGCAGGAGAATCATGACGCTAGCCACATTTGCAATGAGCGCCAAAAATCCGATCAGCCCCATGGTTTCGGCTATCGGCGCCGCGCCGCCAAAGAAACGAATGGCCGTCGTCACCAGAATGAACGCTGCAATGGCCGCAAGCGAACCGGCCTTCAGCAGCGAAGCGCGTGCGCGCAATCGAACAGACGAGCCGATCACTGCAAGGCTGATGGCATAAGTCGCGGTATCGCCACCAAAATCGAGCGCATCTGCTTTCAGCGCTTGCGACCCCGACGCGAAACCCGCGAACATTTCCACAACAAACATGATCCCGTTGATTGCGATCACAATTAGCAAGGCGCGTTTGTAGGCGGGCGAGGCGCCCTCAAATGATTTTATTTCGCAACAGTCACTCATCGAAGCGCCTACTCCCAAAATGTATTTTGACAAGGCGAGGTTAACCCCTACAGTCTCTGTAGAGGCAAGAAAATTATCAACATGGGTCAAAAACCAAAAACGATCGGCGCCCTGTCAAAGGAGACAGGCGTCAAAGTCACCACAATCCGGTATTACGAACAGATCGGATTAATGATCGCACCAGACCGGAGCAACAGCGGTCAACGTATTTACGATGGGACAGCCATTGAGCGGCTGAACTTTATCCGGCACGCCCGCGAACTCGGCTTTCCTACCGGAGCCATTCGAGAACTAATCGAGTTGCAGACACAGCCTGGCGACGACTGCAGCGTCGTCGATGAAATAGCGCGACGCCACCTGACGGACGTTCGGCGCCGCTTGTCGCAACTGGAATCACTGGAAGGCGAGCTTAAACGCATGATCGCATCCTGCGAAGGCGGAAAAATCGGCGTTTGTACCGTGATGGCATGCCTGTCTGATCACGCCCAATGTCTCGCCGATGCGCATGAAAAAGTTGATGTCGTTGTCAGCCCATAACCCTTTAGCCGCTATAGGGATTGGAGGGGTCATTGCGAATGCTTTCCAGCTTCGTCCCGCGACATATCAATGTCGGCGCCTACCATCTCAATCCAATCCGCCAAAAATGACAAATAGTCTTCCGAAATCCAGCCGTCGTCATCAAATAGTCCATGGCCCATACCGGGATAGATTTTGAGATCGATCGGCTGTTGCCGATGTCTATTAATTTCTTCCAACAAGCTGGTGCTTTGTTTAACCGCAACATTATCATATTCGTCTTCTTCACCCCATATAATCAATGCCGGTACTGCGAGGTTCGTCCAATAGGGTTTGGAATCAAACGCTCCGTTTTTGAACCACCAAATCGGAATGCGCGCTCTGGCGACCTGCGACGCAATAAAAATTAATGGTGGCGTCAACATTTCCGGCGTGTGTCCGAGGAACAGGTTTCGGGATTCGTGGTCCAGACCTTCGTTGAATGACAGAAGCGATCCAACGACATTGACGACAAACTCAATTGTCTCGTTTTCGCTCGCCGCAACCGGCGCAATATGACCGCCCTGACTTAGCCCCACCAAACCAATATGCTTGACCGACACTTCATCCATTTCTGACAGCGCCTGTACGGCGGCGTTCGCGTCATCCGCCAAATCTTTCATCGTCGCCGTCTTCCATAAGCCGCCCGAACGACCGCTGCCGCGCTTGTCCGGCAACAAAACTGTAAAGCCTCGCCGCGCCAGATAATCGGCCTGCGCAACATACCAGAGATTGTTTCTGTCGCTCCGGCCGCTGCCGTGAATCATTACGATACCGATCGTCGTGCCGGTGGCGTTTGGCGCAAAAACAGTTGCGGCAAGCCCTACGCCATTACTTTCGTATTCTATCAGATACTGTCGATAGGGACCATTTTCAAATCGCTGAAACGTCATTTCCGAAGCGCCTGCAATTGGCGAGATTGTCATTGTGTCATTGTTTGGAAATTCTACTGCTGCAACCACAGTACCTTCACGGTTTTTGATGTCGAAGTGGTTTCCGCCCGTGGGCGATAGCCGCCAGGACAAGGGCAATATTTTATCTTTTATGTTCGCTTGAACGTCAAACGTGCGCAGGTCTTTTTCAGCATCAATTGTCACAAGAACTTCAATAGCGTCGGAGCTCTTGAACAATCCCATTCTTGCAAGCCCGTCGAAATCATCCTGTGTTGGACGATCGCCGAGATATTCGAGATACGGACTAAACGCCCAACTCAGAGCGATCAGTGCAGCAATTGCCAGTGTTCGAAAGCTGGACATTGCTGCTACTCCTTCATGTTGCTTTTAAGTTTTTGGCCGTAGGAGCCAACGAAAAACTCCGGCACAAAAGACAATGCGACAACAAGAATTGTCGCGTAGCTGATGTGCATTACCCGGATCGGGCCGAGGTCGAGAATATCAAATCCGAGGAGCATGATCAGTGTCCCACCGATCAGCATCGCTGGTCCTGAAACATAACAGTGCAACCGGCCGCAGCGCATGGCGTTGATCACGCATCCGGCACCCATCCAAAGAAAAGCGCCGCCCATCATGAGAATTATCAGGCGGGCCGGCAAATACGCTTCCAGAAAATTAACCGAAATCAACGCAATGATCGGAATGCCCCAGCCCACCCAGAAGCTGGAACGCTTTTTTGAAAGATCATTGGTTGGTGTTTTCGCTGAAGATTCGGTTATGATCGGCCTCCCTTTAACTAACCGGCTGTACCAACATTTCGCTCCGACTATGTCTCGCGGTAGCGTCCCCAAATCCATTCAGGGACAAAGGTGAGACCGACAAGGATGGCACCCCAAACAATATAATTCAGGCCGTAGCTTCCAATGTCGACAACCTCGAATCCAACCAGCAACACGCCCACGGCGGCTAAAAGCAACACCGGTCCAGCCAAATAACAATGTCGCCGCTTGCACCGTTGTGCGTTAATCAGGCAACCGATTCCCATCCACGCCAGCGACCCCGAAAGTATAAAGACGATGCCATCAAACGGGATGATCCCGCGTGCAAAATTCATCGAAAGCAGAATGATAATCGGCAATCCCCAACCAATCCAAAAGCTCAGGCGACGTTGCGACAGGTCACGATCCTTACCGGACTCTTGCTGGTTAGCCATTTTGGGCCTGCTTCTTCAATTGCACTGTCACTTTTTCGGCAAAGCGTTTGGGATCAAGTTTGTTCTCGCGGGGCAAACCGCCGAGTTGATGTTCCCAATGGACCGGTGCAGGTGGATTACCTGCGGACCAAATGGCGTTATCATCATAAATCAGCCAAACATCCCACGCGTAAACCCGTAACCCCAGTGCCTCCTGAACGGCAAGACCGCTTGTTCCGTCCGGGTCCCAATAATGAAAAATGTCATTGCCTTCCATCAATCGGACAGCGTTTGCGGAATGTTTTTCTTCTGCCCCAAGTGTCGGCACATAAAGGATGAATGTCTTCAGATCGGGATTGTCGCGGGTCATATCACCCACCGCCTTGTTCATGTCGACCAGACCGCGCAGACACGGACCGCACGATGGCCCTGCAATAAAAACCAGCCTGGTTGATCCGGCGGCAGCGTTAAAATCGCCGATGAACTGATCGAGAGAAGGATCCAATGTTACATATTTCTGTGTTGGCGCCGCTTCTTCCGAAGATACACTGTCCGCTTGCAGATTAAAAATAAACAATCCGGTCACAACAGTGGCAACTACGACAAATAATGTGATTGGTTTTGACATCTTTATTCTCCAATAACGAGGCGCTCCATCATCATCCATTGCAGGCTCGGCGCGAAGTAAGCGAGCAAAAGCAATCCCGCGGTCAACCACAGGGCCACTTTCAGAACAGGCCTTTGACGTGTTTCACAGGTGCCGTCAGGGCATGCCTTTTGCGGCCGGTAGACGCGCCAGAACGCCCAAGCGAGTAATCCGGTGGCGGCGATCAGGATGATTGGCCGAAAGGGTTCCAGACGGTTGAGGAAGATTGCGCCGCTTACGCCGAACAGAGTGACTGCCCATGGCCCAATGCAACAAAAGCCGATGGCGGCAGCGAGTGCGCTGATTCCAACGGCGCCGCCTGTTGCGGTGCTTTCAGGCAGGTTGTGGTTACTCATAGCGTCGCTTTCAATTCGCCAACGCGGTCATTCTAGTGCCTGTAGCTACTACAGGAACAAGGCGAAAATTCATCGCATTTCTGACAAGCTCGTGAGGCAGACTTTGCAATCCGGCGAAATATCGGGCTGCGCGGTCAATGCTGAAGGCAAACGCGAACGTGAACGTTGGTATTGAAATAGACGTTCTCGCGCCTTAGTCGGCAATCAGGGTTTCGATGATGGGACAATCCGGTGCCTCACCGCCAGAGCATTCGCTTGAAATCGACTTCAGTGTTTTCTCAAGTTTTTTAAGATCGGAAATCTTCTTGGATACGGATGCAAGATGTTCCTGGGTCAATGCATATACTTCGCCGCACGTATAGGTTCCCGCGTCGACAAGTGACAGCAGGCTGCGCAATTCCTCGATTGAAAATCCAAGCTCACGGCTGCGCAGAATAAATCGCAGTCGTGCCTGATCGTTTTCGGAGTATAACCGATGTCCGCCTGTTGAGCGCGTCGGCGGCCGCAGCAGACCGATGATTTCGTAGTAGCGGATTGTTTCGAGATTGCAGCCCGAACGCTTTGCTAATTCCCCCCTTTTAATCGCCCCTCTCGTAGGTGTGAATTCCATGAGCGTTGTAACCTCTTGCTCCTGTAGTGACTACAGAGCGTACAACTGCACCTGCCCAAAGTCGAGTTTAAATAAGGCGAACCTCGACGCTCCTAATAAAGCACGTTGAAAATATCGATTATGCAGGACACAAATGATTTTAGAGAACATCTATTATGTCGGCCAAACGATCGCTGTGATCGTTATCATCGCCACGCTCATCGCACTCCTGTTCCAGACACGTCAGACTAACAAGATCGCACGCTATGAGTTGACCTGTGCGCATTGGCATAGCGCTGCTGATTCCAATATGTCGTTCTTTGATTCACCGGAGAAAGCCGATTTTATGTATCGTGCTTTCTTCAATACGGCGGAGTTGAGTGACAGTGAACTGGCGCGGCTGGGCGCATTTCTCTCGGTCGTCATTACCCAGTTAGAAGTGGCGAACGCGCTGAAGCGCAACGGGTTGATTGATGACGACGTTTATCACCGCCACGAGATCGTTGCCCGCTACTGGCTGGGCAGTAGACGGGCGCGAACATGGTGGAGCGTCAATCGCGAAACCTATATCGCACCGTTTGTGGATATCATGGATAAAATTGCGAAAGATGCCGAAGCGAGCGACCCGCGACCCGGATTTCCCGTGTAGATGGATAGCGCTGTGCATGGTCGATCAGCGCGCTAAAATTTCTCTTGACCCTGTAGGAACTACAGAAATTATGCTTGTAACGGATAAGGAGACAAAGCTGCCCGTGAGCGATCCCATCACTCTACAGGAACCGGTCAATGACCAAAAAATTGCGAGCCAGCGATGGCTCGCCACCGGCAGTGTGGTCGCCGCGCTTCTCGCGTCGACCTGCTGCATCGTGCCTTTGGTGCTCATCAGTCTTGGCGTATCCGGCGCATGGATCGGCAGCCTCACAGCACTGGAACCATACAAACCGGCATTCATTGCTGTGGCTGTAATTTTTCTCGCGGCGGGATTCTGGCATGTTTATCTAAAAAAACCGGAGCCCTGTGATGACGGCTCCTACTGTGCCCGGCCAGAAACATCGCGAAGGACTCAAATCGCTCTGTGGCTTGCCACACTACTGATTTTGTTAGCGCTCACAATTGATCTGTGGGCACCTCTTTTTTACTAGGAAGGATCGATCCCATGAAAAAAACACTATTGACTATCCTCGTCACCACTGCCGTAGCAATTGGCGGCGCTGCCTTTGCTATAGGCCCAGACCAATCTCGGAGCGCCGCCGAAACAAGCGCCGAGACAGAAACGACCTCGACTTTTGACATTGAAAATATGACCTGTGCGACATGTCCAATCTCGGTCCGGGCTGCAATGAAACGCGTCGATGGCGTCAAGTCCGTTCAGGTGGATTTTGAAGCTAAGACAGCAACCGTCGTCTACGATTCTAGCGTGGCTACTGCCGATCAAATCGCGGCGGCATCGACCGATGTTGGATACCCCGCTACCGAAGTTACGGCCCTGTAGGTGCAATCAGACTCTTTATTAGGGATCGGCCTGATTGGAACTGTCATTGCAGCCTTGTGTTGTTTCACACCGATAGTCACGGTTCTGGCCGGCGCAATCGGCTTGTCTGCACTGACAGGATATCTTGATTACGTCCTGTTTCCGGTGCTGGGTCTGTTCATTCTTCTGACAATTTTCGCTCTATGGCGGCGTCAAAAGCGGCAAAGCAAGGAATAGACATGTCATCAAATTTTAAAACGCATAGCCGGGATACTTATGACCTCATAGTTATCGGCGCAGGATCAGCCGGATTTTCTGCCTCCATTACCGCAGCAGAGGCCGGCGCACGGGTTGCGTTGATTGGGTACGGCACTATCGGCGGGACATGCGTTAATGTCGGGTGTGTCCCCTCCAAAGCGATGATACGGGCTGCTGAAGCCCTGCATGGCGCCCGCGCCGCAAGCCGGTTCAAGGGTCTGTCTGGCGAGGCTAATATCGATGACTGGCAGGCGTTGATTGGCGATAAGGACGATCTTGTTGCGATGTTGCGCGAGAAAAAATACACAGATCTTCTCGGCACGTATGATGGGATTGATTACATTGAAGGCGCGGCCAGGCTCTCCGATGACGGCGTCGTGGTCGGTGAAACGTTCATCAAAGCCAAGACGATCATTATTGCAACCGGTACGTCGCCATCTCTCCCCGCCATTCCGGGTGTGGAGGACGTTCCTTATCTTGACAGTACAGCAGCGCTCGAACTTACGTCTTTGCCAAAATCGCTGCTGGTCATGGGCGGCGGTTATATTGGCTGCGAACTTGCCCAGATGTTTGCTCGTGCCGGTACACAGGTCACGCTGGTAACGCGCAACCGCTTGCTACCCGAAGCTGAACCCGAAATCTCTGACGCCCTTACACAGTATTTCAGAGATGAAGGGATCGCCGTTCACACCGATCTTTCTTATTCCTCAATTGAAAAATCAACAAACGGCATAGCCTTGACCATCACCCGAGGCGGCAAAGAAGAGAGGCTCGACGCAGAGCATTTATTGCTGACCACAGGGCGCCATGCGAACATTGCGGGGCTTGGTCTGGAAGAGGCCGGCGTTAACCTCACAGAAAATGGCGGCGTTCAAGTTGATGAGCGTATGCGCACCAATCTACCTGGGGTTTATGCCGCCGGCGACGTGACGGGCCGCGATCAATTCGTCTATATGGCTGCTTACGGGGCAAAACTCGCCGCAAAAAATGCCATGAACAGCAATAGTCTTGTCTACGACAATGATACGATGCCCTGGGTGGTTTTCTCCGACCCGCAAGTTGCCGGTGTCGGTCTTAGCGAAGCTGCCGCCAAAGCTGCGGGCTATTTTATCAAAACATCGATAGCGCCATTGGAACAAGTCCCACGCGCGCTCGCAGCTCATGATACACGTGGCCTGATCAAGCTTGTTGCTGATAAGGACACAGACAAATTGCTTGGCGGACAAATCCTTGCACCGGAAGGATCCGACAGTATCCAGACATTGGTCCTGGCCCTCAAATACGCGATGACGACCAAGGAATTGGGCGATACGATTTTCCCGTATCTGACAACGGTTGAAGGGTTGAAACTTGCCGCCCAGGGATTTGACAAGGATGTGACCAAGCTCTCCTGCTGTGCGGGATAAGATAATGATGCGAAGATGATCCAGCCCAGCAAAGATACAGGCACGATAGTATCGCAGCTCTCAAGCTTCCTTTCGGATGGTTATCTCATCGAGAACCCGCCCGAATTGCAGCATTTGTCCGTCGCCGCCTATCGTCTCCTTGCAGAAGGAAGCGCTGTAAATTTTGCGCGCTTGGCAAACGCTGCGAATTTGAGTGTGGCACACGCCGAAGAGCTTCTCCGTTTCGTCCCTGCAAGCGCCTATGAACGTGAGCCGGACGGGTCCCTTTCTGCATTCATCGGTCTCAGTACAAAACCGACGTTGCACAGATTCAGCGTCGAGGACCGCTCTCTCTACACATGGTGCGTATTCGATGCCGTTTTTTTACCCGCTATCTTGCAAGAACCTGCAACCCTGACGACTTCATGCCCGACGACGGGCGACCAAATTGACCTCACAATCACCCCGACCGAGATTGCGCACGCAAATTTACCGGACGCCGTTATGTCGATCCTCGCTCCGGATATGAAAGCCTGTTGCGCCGATTTGAGAGGCGCTTTTTGTGATCAGGTCAATTTATTTGCGAACAGAACCGCCCTGTTGAATTGGGATAAATACACCGATGCCATCATCTGTGCGCCGTTGGACCTTGCTTTTACGCTTGCCACGCACCGTAATGATGCACGGTTCCCGGACGTCAATTTGGGTGTAGTTGCACAAGAGCGACTTGTAACCAAGTGAGATTTTGCTTCGCAGCGTGGTCACCACCTGCTGCGAAGTATTGTTAGTCTGCGGTTAGCACAACAAATCCCTGCCGTTCGCTAACCACATCGCCGCGCATATTATGCAACAGGGTTTCGAGAAAGCCGGGGCACTGATGATAAGCGAAAATGGAAGAATTTGTGTCGATAAGACCGGGTGAATTCATGAACAAGGGCAGTTCCGCTTTGAAATACCGCATGGCGCTTTCCAGCATATCAGATGTGATTTCATCGGGGTGCGCTACTTGCCCATCTAACACCCATTTTGATGTTTCGAGGCACCCTTGATGAAAATCGCTATCGGCGCAGCAAAGGGTATCAACGTTATCCAAAAGGCCTCTGTATGCGACGTTCGTTTCAAGTGACGCGGAACACAGGATCAAATCCTGAAATGTGTCTGGATCGCAATCGGCTGCTGCGAGGCCCCGCCGGATTTTGTTGAGCAGCCACCTTGCCTGTCGCCCGGCCTTCTTTCGAGCTCGATCAGGTGGATACCCTATCGCTTCCAAGGTGAAGCGTGATGGACCATCCGGCACATAGACATGAAACGCGTTGAAGTTTGCCTTCGCCCAGACGATAAGCGCCGCGATTTTTTCCTCAGAAAAGTAGCTGTTAAACGGGCTGATGCCGATGACAGCATGCTCGCGCGCGGCAAGTATCTCCTCGCAGGCGCGAGTAACGGGTTTTTCAAACATACCCATCCTCATTTATTGTGTTGAATCTCGTATTGATGATGCGGCGCATAGCCATGTGGTCCGCCCATGAAGGTCATGGGATGACTGGCTTATTTACCCGCTTATTTGATTTCAGATGCGAGGGGGGTCTAACGCCGGTTTGATGACCCGCGAACTGCTAGTGGTTGAAAAACCATCAAACTTGTCCGCTGCAGGCTTGGCGGCCAAAGCGTGGGTATATGTCTCCATCACTTTGCATGACACGCATGATACTGAAGGATCGTCACCGCAATCCTCACTGTCTTCTTCAGGCGGCGTTACCTCGTGATGACCGCACCCTGACTTAGGCGCGGATTGAATTTCTTCCGTCATTGTAGATGCGCCAATGACGGGCACGCTCAATATCGGTGCGCCAACAGCGACCGTCGACCAGACAAAAGCCGCAGTCGCAATCCACAAAACTAGTTTATGTGTTGCAGGTTTAAGTGTCATTGCTGCTCTCCATAGCATCTGTAGCAGCTACAGGAACAAGATAAAAAGGGCGCAGAATTCTAACATTGTTGTGAGATAGACAGGCAAATTTTCTGTTCATTTCGGGATGGCCTGCGTCAACAGTGAGCATCTATTGCCGATCAGAAAGGCAGGCCGTTACCGGAGATCCCTGACACTGCGGGCGTGTGTTTTATTTTCATCAAACGCTGGCTTTAGTTAAGAACTTTTCTTTCCGTGATATTCTCGCAAGCCACTAAGCAAATGAAATCGTGTTTCGACGCAGCAGCGCCGTAACGCAAATCATTGTCGTGAGTGGTATTGGATTCTCGTTACGCAATTTGACAATTACGTTCGAATTTTCCGCTGAAAAATTGAGCTGAACGCTTTCAAGCTCGCGGTTGAAAAATAAATCGCAAAAACAAATAGTGAACTTAGCCGTCATTGAAGTGAGTTTCTATAGTACCCCCATAGTACCCCGGCCAAAATCGACAAATCTGATAACGTTGACTTATGCCATAACCAACTGGTTTTATTGGTTAAAATGGCGCGAGTGACGGGACTCGAACCCGCGACCTCCGGCGTGACAGGCCGGCACTCTAACCAGCTGAGCTACACCCGCGCATTGCCGTCTCCGACAGAAAGCGTTTCCTAGGGCCGGGTGCGAAAGAGGTCAAGAACAAACCCGCACCCGCCCGGCAAAATCTTGGCTAAGCAGTATCAGGCCCGATTCGGATAACGACCTTTCCAGTATTGTCACCGCTGAACAGGCCGGCAAAAGCTTCCGGCGCCGCCTCCAGGCCCTCATAAACTGTCTCACGGAACAGGATTTTCCCGCTCGCGAGCCACGGGCCCATCTCGCCAATGAACTCCGTCATCAGGTTCATGTAATTGGAGACGATGAAACCCTTCATCAGGATGCCGCGGCCAATCAGATTAGTCATATTGTTAGGCCCCGGCTCCGGCACAGTATTATTGTATTGTGAAATCATACCACACAAAGATATGCGCCCGCCAAATCCGATATTGTTGAGAAGCGCTTCAAGCTGAAATCCGCCAACATTTTCAAAGTAGGTGTCGATCCCGCCGGGCGCCTGTTTCGAGAGGAATTTTGTCAGCGCGCCCGAGGACCCTTTAAATTCATTGTAGTTGTATACAACATCGACGCCGAGGTCTGACTTCAACCAATCACACTTTTCTTTAGAGCCGGCAGAGCCGATCACTTTGCAGCCCTTGAGCTTGCCAATCTGACATACCAGCGAGCCGACCGCGCCGGCAGCGCCGGTCACCATCATTGTCTCGCCCTCTTTCGGCTTCAAGATCTGCGTCACACCGGCCCACGCCGTCATGCCAGGCATACCGAGCACACCGAGATAGGCCGAGAGCGGCGCCATACCCGGGTCAACCTTTTGATACCCCTCAGCGGCGCCCGTATAATATTCCCGCCAGCCACCGTTAAACCCGACAACATAATCGCCCTTGGTAAACTTGTCGGACTTCGATTTTACCACCTGACCGACGGCGCCGCCGTCAAGTGGCTCCCCCAACTGAAACGGCGGAATGTAGCTTTTCACGTCAGGCCGCATCCGCCCACGCATATAGGGGTCAACTGTCATCCAGACGATCCGGATAAGGATTTCCCCATCTCCTGGCTCTCGCACATCCACCTCTCTCATTTCATAAAGGTCGGTGGTGGGCTTGCCTTTCGGGTATTTTTTCAAATGCAGCTCGCGAGATTTGAGGCCTGTCATGGAGGATATCCTTTGTTGGAGGTTAGTAAGGAACTTAGAGCGCCAACCTCGCGCCACAAGCAAAAGCTGCAGTTCGCAAGATTAAAGCGCTGGTCGTCAGTCTTTCTTTTCCCGTAACTCGGTTAGAGCGATCAGTGTCAATGTCGGCACAAAGCCATCAACTTGATCGGACAAATCAGCCACTTCCCACAACTGAAACAGGCCCTTCCAGCCAAACATCGAGAAACCGATCAGTACCAGAATCATATCCATTGCCGTGCCGAAGCCGAGAATACGCCCGACGGTAAAATCGGCAATATCAAGAATAATCGCCGCAATCAGCTTCACGTAGGCTGGCTTCATGTTTTGTCCCCTCATTCCTCAAGGAATGATTTCACATCCTTGATAAAGGCGTCAAATGCATCGTGATGGAACCAGTGACCTGCATCCGGATAGTTGACCAGTCGCGCATCTTTAAACACCTTGATACGTCCATCGGCTATCGGATCGGAAGCCCAGCTCTGCTCACCGCGCATCAACAGGACCGGACACTCGATGCTCTCGTAAAGCCGGCTGTATTCGTCAGGTGAGGTCAAAGAAGGCGGCGGAAAGAACCCGAACCTTGCATCATGTTTCCAGCCCCAACCATCCGGATACTGGCGGGCTGCATGGAGCGCTAGATGACGCGCCTGCTCCGGCTGCAGATTTTTGTGCACGCTGGCCATCCGCGCGACCATCTCTTCCGGGCCCTGAAAGCGCCAGTGCTGTTTCCTTTCGCCAGCAAGGCGCCGGTCAAGCCAGCTGCGCAAACGCTCGCCTGCCGGTTTCGCCATGAACGCATCGTACATTTTTGAAGACGAGCCGAGACCCTCCATAGAAACAAGCCGCGAAACTTTTTCCGGGAACGCGGCCGCATAATAAAGAACGATATTGCCGCCCATGGAATGGCCGACAAGAGCGAGTGGCGTCGAAAAGCCCTCCGCCTCAAGATGATCCATAAGGAAAGCAAAATCCGACACGAACAGTTCGCTGGCATACCCACCACCGGCGGAACGTCCGCTGTCGCCATGTCCACGCATATCCGGTGTGATAAGGCAATACTCGCCAATCAGCGCTGCAACCGTCCAGTCCCAGTTGCGAGAATGGTCCTTGCCGCCATGCACAAGCACGACCGGTTGTTTTGTCCGATCGCCCCAAACGAGGTAGCTGATCTCGATATCGCCCACAGGGCAGACAAATCGCTGCGGCTCTGCGTCAATAATACGTTGTATCTCTATGGTTTCCGGCGAAAAAACCTGGCTCGGTCGTTCAATACTCATAAATGTGGCAATGCCAGATCATGGACCACTTGTCCCGCACCGATAGCAGTTCGCACCGCAATCCGTGGCGCAAATATCACGGGAAAGCCATGAATTGCCTTTTGGGCCGGTAAGGTGTTTGACTAAGTGAGCGAACTTCCTTATTGCGCTGCAAAATACTATAGTTTGGCGTCGCCAGGAATTCTCCCTCTCTTCGGTAAATAAAACGGTCGCCGAACCGGTGACTAAAGGGCAATCACCTTATATGACGAACTGGCGTATCGCTTGCATCCTCGAAGAACGACACGTTTGGGCGCAGTTACAGCGACGTATCATTAGCAACCAACAGAGTTTTCATGCGTTTTGAAGATCTTGGCCTTGAGCCAAAAATTCTGCAGGCCTTACAGGAAGCCGGATATGACATTCCGACTCCTATACAGGCCGAAGCCATTCCGGAGGCCCTGAAAGGCCGTGATGTCTTGGGTATTGCCCAGACGGGCACCGGCAAAACGGCCAGCTTCACCCTGCCGATGATCGATCGCCTGTCCAAGGGCAGAGCGAAAGCGCGTATGCCGCGCTCGCTAGTCCTCGCACCAACCCGCGAACTCGCGGCACAGGTGTCGGAAAGCTTTGAGACTTACGGCAAATACCACAAACTGACGATGGCACTTCTCATTGGCGGTGTGTCTTTCGGTGATCAAGATGCCAAACTCGCCCGCGGCGTCGATGTATTAATCGCAACACCTGGCCGCCTTCTCGATCATTTTGAACGTGGCAAACTTCTCCTGACCGGCGTTCAGGTGATGGTGGTCGATGAAGCTGACCGGATGCTTGATATGGGCTTTATCCCGGACATTGAGCGTATCTTCAAGTTGACCCCGTTTACGCGTCAGACCCTGTTTTTCTCGGCGACGATGCCGCCTGAAATCCAGCGTATCACGGACCAATTTCTGTCAGCGCCGGCTCGAATCGAAGTCTCCCGACCGGCTACCACAGCTGAAAATATTTCTCAGCACATCGTCCGCCTGCCCTCCGGCAATGACAGTCTAAAGCGCGCGACCTTGCGCAAGCTCATCCTCGACACAAAAGTCAAAAACGGCATCATCTTCTGTAACCGGAAGAAGAATGTAGACGTCGTCGCGACCTCTCTACAAAAGCATAAATTTGACGCAAGACCAATTCACGGTGATCTCCCACAGGCGTACCGCACGGAAACGCTTCAAAAATTTCGCGATGGCGAGATCGAATTGCTGGTCGCCTCGGATGTCGCAGCCCGTGGTCTTGATATCCCGGATGTCTCCCACATCTTCAATTACGACGTGCCGGTCCACGCTGATGACTACGTCCACCGAATCGGGCGCACGGGCCGCGCTGGTCGCTCCGGTCACGCTTATATGCTGGTGACACCGGCCGACGACAAAGCGATGGCGGCCGTTCTCAAAACAACCGGACTGGACAACATCGAAGCGGTCGACATGGGTGACTTTTTTGATCAGGAACAGGCGAACGCAAGGGCACGCGGCCGTGGCAGACCAACCCGATCCAACGAGTCGAAATCATCGAGATCTTCTGACTCAAAATCGACGCGCTCAACCACCGAGTCAAAGGCACCAAGATCTGATGATACCAGACCATCAAACCCGAAGCCGGTGAGAGATGACAAACGAGGCGGCCGGGATCGTGGCGAAAAAACCGTCGGGCTCGGCGATCATGTACCGGCATTCCTCCAGCGCAACGGCGTCTGAGTCAGACATAATATCTGCGAAATACTTCCTGTCGCTCCAGTGCCCTGCTTTGATAGAAGCTGCCATGAATACTTCCCGTTTTGATTGAATCTATGTACCGAATTTTGGTATAAGCCAACCATGACAATTGCAGAAGAAGTTGCCAATCAGCACCCGCCCGATATGGCGCCCGACTTCACCGTTCCCCAGCATTGGGAGAACTATACGCCGGTTGAGCACGGCACCTGGGATATCCTCTATGAGCGCCAGATAAAGCTGTTGCAGGGATATGCAGAGCAGTCGTTCATTGACGGATTGAAGCGTCTCGATCTCGGTCGCGGTGGGATCCCGGAGTTTGATCGTCTCAGTGACGAGCTAGAAAAACTCACCGGCTGGCGCATCGTCGCCGTCCCCTGCCTGGTACCGGACGATATCTTTTTCGAACATCTCGCCAATCGCCGGTTCCCGGCTGGTAACTTCATCCGAAAGCGCGATCAGCTCGATTATATTCAGGAGCCGGATGTTTTTCATGATATTTTCGGGCATGTCCCGCTCCTCGCGAACCCGGTCTTTGCCAATTACATGGAAGCCTATGGCAAAGGTGGCCTGCGCTCGCTGAATTATGACTGCCTTAAAAATCTGGCAGCGCTCTATTGGTACACAGTAGAATTTGGATTGATCCATACAGATAAAGGCATGCGCATTTACGGCGCCGGCATCGTCTCTTCAGCCGCCGAAACCCGATTTTCACTCGAGGACAATTCACCCAATAGGTTGAAATTTGACCTTGAGCGCGTTATGCGCACGGAATATCGGATAGACGATTTCCAACAGTCTTATTTTGTCATCGATTCCTATGAAAGCCTGTTCCGCGCAACCGTTGATACAGATTTCGGCCCGCTCTACGAAAACCTACCCGGTATGGCGCGCTTCCCGGTAGAACACATCGAGAATCAGGCAGAAGTCATCCATACAGGGACGCAGAGCTACGCGGCAAAAGGCGGAAGGTTCGCAGCGGAGTAACGGAAGCTCAAAATGCGTTTTACCCTTGCGCTCACACTTCTCGGTGCAGTCTCGATTATGTCGTTTCGGAGTTTTATGAAGAAAAGAGAGAAGCAAACCCGGTCCCAATAGTTTTTTCCAAGTTACCCAGCCAACAAAGCCAACGCTGCGGAGCGACTTCGTTTCAATCCGCCATTTGAAACAACTCAGCAATTTCCTCCAAGGCCTTTGCGTCCATGTTGCTGATCTCTCCTGACGAGACCATCAAACGCCCAAGATATGCCCAGTAAATAATTGTCGCACGTGTCGCGGCAGTTCTCTTCTTGATGCCTGTCGCTTGAAGCAACTGCTGCAAATAACCCAATCGCAAAGCATCAACGGCCGAAAGCGCACTGGCAACCCTCCTATCTACCATCGCCCATGCCCTCATTGCCTGCTCGATTTCACCCACTGTTCCCATCGATCGCAGCATCAGCGACGACAAGCGCACATCTTTCTCTTTCTTGTCGATAGCTCTGATCACCTGCTCTGTCATGCGTTCGCGCCATAACTCAAGCAACTCCTCGTAAAATGTCTCAACATCTCTGAAATGCCAATAAAAACTGCCCCGTGAAACCCCCAAAGCTTTCGCCATAGTGTCCGCACGCAGTGCCGAATGCCCTGAAGCAGCAAGCGTAACAAATCCATGCTCAAGCCAGTCACTCTTGTTCAATTTTATCTTCATTATACGACCATACACTTGTGTATTGACCTAATGCAATTTGCAGGCCACCCTCCATACAGATGTATGGAGTAAATTATGCTACTAACAGATACTTTGCTCGTTGCCGGTGGAAGCCTTGGAATTTTTGTTTCATTCGTTCATGGTTTCATAGGCGAGACCAAAGTTGCTCGCCTTGCAACGCACCCGCAGATATCTTCCAAGCGGGTAATCCATGCGTTGATTTTCCTGAGTGCCGTTTACTGGTTCCTGGGCGGCACACTTATTGTTGCAGCACCGTTCCTCCTGGACAAATCTGCCACTCTCTTGTCTGCAATTATTGTCTGTACAATGTATGGCACAGGTGCGGCAGGGAACTTCTGGGCGACAAAAGGCAATCATATCGGCTGGGTTCTGCTGGCCATCGCAACAGCACTCATCGCCCTTGGGATGCTTCTTTAACCCACCATTCCTTTCCAAAGTTTCATCGCAATAGACCCGCAAGCCCTCAATCCTGCCACCTTCTCGCCTGCTTTAGGCAGTCATGTGTCCTCAGCTCATATCGAGAAGGGAGACTTCAATGCGTTATTTCACAACAGCAGCCGTCGCGCTGGTTTTAGTCGCTGCCTGTTCAAACAGACCGGAGATCATCGAGGCCGACGCGCCCGGTGATGAAAGCTGGGAACAGTCAAAACTCATCGGACCGTTCGCCTCTCCAGCCGAATTCGTCGTCTCCGGCGCGAGAATGGCCGATCTCGCTTACGTGATGCCACCGGCACCGATTCAAAACACGGAACAATACGAGGGGGTTGAACCAAACCCGATCAAGCTCACATCACAGGAGCCCGTCTCGACTTTTTCGTCAGATGTTGACACCACCGCCTATTCCGTCATGCGACGTTACATTCGGCAGAACAACACATTGCCGCCGTCGGATTCGGTCCGCGTTGAAGAGCTGGTGAATTATTTCGACTACAAATACCCTAAACCGGAAAGCGCCAAAAAACCTTTTACGCCAACGATCTGGGTCACGCCATCACCATGGCGCGACGGCGCCAAGCTCATGCATATCGGCGTCAAGGGCTTTGATTTGCAGCCTAAAGAAACGCCGCCATCGAACGTTGTTCTCCTCCTCGACGTTTCGGGGTCCATGGATGCACAAAATAAACTGCCGCTGGTCAAAAAGTCAGTCAGTCTGATGCTTGATGAGATGGACGCAGACGACACGATTTCCATCGTGGTCTACGCCGGTGCCGCAGGCGTGGTCCTCGAGCCAACCCCGGCGTCACAAAAAGCCAAAATCCGGCGGGCCCTGAATAACCTATCAGCCGGCGGCTCCACCGCGGGCGGTGAAGGCATTGACCTTGCCTATTCCCTTGCGGAAGAAAATTTCGCCGAAGACAAAATCAACCGCATCATCCTGGCGACAGACGGTGATTTCAACGTCGGCGTTGTCGATGCGGACAGTCTTGAGGATTACGTCGCCCGCAAGCGCAAAACCGGTATCTATCTCACGGTTCTTGGGTTTGGACAGGGCAACTACAATGACGTGATCGCCCAGAAACTCGCGCAGTCCGGCAACGGTGTCGCCGCCTACATCGACAATCTTGATGAAGCGCGAAAAGTGCTGGTGCGAGAGTTCCGCTCCACCGTGTTCCCGATCGCCCATGACCTCAAATTTCAGGTCGAGTTCAACCCAGCGGTTGTCGCAGAATACCGCCTGATCGGCTACGAAACACGTATTCTGAATACGGAAGATTTCAACAATGATGCGATTGACGCTGGTGACATTGGCTCCGGCCATACGGTCACTGCGCTTTACGAAATGGTGCCGGTAGATTCTAACGCAAGACTGATCGACGATCTACGCTATCAAAAGGCCGAAGCGCCCGATGGCCCGACAAACGAATACGCCTTCGTCAAGCTACGTTATAAACTCCCAAAGGCCGATGCGAGTGAACTCATCACCGTCCCCGTCCGTGTTGCAGACCAGTACACCTCCCTCACCGATGCCCCTGCTGACGCCCGCTTCGCTGCCGCTGTTGCCGCTTACGGTCAAAAACTACAACGTGCAGGGCACACGGAAAGTTTCGCATATAGCGAAATCATCAAACTCGCGCAAAGCGCCAAAGGCGACGACGCCTATGGTCAGCGCGCACAGTTCGTCCAGTTGGTCAGATCAGCGGCGGACATAGATAAGGTCCCCGAAAACGGTTGAACATATCTCTAGCCAAACGGCTTATCAATAGAGGGCGACAAAGCGCTGAAGAGTTGTGGCCCTTCTTCCGTCATATAGAGACAGTCTTCCAGACGTACACCAAACTCGCCAAACGTATAAATCCCCGGTTCGTTTGAAAAGCACATCCCCGGTTCCAGTTTCGTTGTCTCCCCTCGAACAAAGTTCACCGGCTCGTGGCCGTCCATTCCAATACCGTGACCAAGCCTGTGCGAGAGACCTGGCGTTTTGTATCCAGGACCATAGCCTTTGCTCTCATAATATGCCCGCACTGCATCATCAACCGCACCGGCTGGGACACCAATTTGCGCAGTCTCCATTGCCAATTCCTGCCCCTGCTTGACGGTCGCCCAGACATCGCGCTGCTTTGTTGAAGCTTCACCAAACACCCAGGTGCGCGAGATATCCGATTCATAGTCGAATACGGCACACCCGCAATCCATTAGGATAATATCGCCTTCAACAACTTGTTGCGGCTTGCCCGACCCATGCGGATAGGCGCTGGCCTCCCCCAGCAGCGCCATCGAAAATTGGACTGACCCACCGAGCGCGGTTGTCGTTTCACTCATCATCGCTGAGACATCCTGCGATGCCATCCCGGCCTCGATTTTTGGGTAAATATGTTTGTACGCAGCGATCGTGATGTCATTGGCCTTTTGCATCAGCATCAGCTCTGCGGGAGATTTAAACATCCGGCAGCCGCGCGTCACCTCATTACCGGCAATCATCCGAAAGCCGGATGCGGCCCTCTGCACACCATCAACGATGAAGTGCCGCACAGTTTCATCAATAGCGATATCGCCACCTTGCAAGCCACGATCCGCCAAAATACCTGCAACCAGGTCGAAAGGGCTTTCATGTTCGTGCCAGGTGCGTACATCGTCGCCAAATGTCATGCTCTCCCTGATTGATGGTTCTTCAAAAAACGGTGTCACAACAGCGATGTCACCGTCAGCTGGAATGACAACGGCGGTTAACCGCTCCGAGCGCCACCAACGGATACCGGTAAAGTAAACCATAGCCGAGCCCGCTTCCAGAATCAGCGCCGACACGCCTTTATCGCGCATGATTTCCTGCGCCTTTGCGACACGCGCCTTGCGCTCCTCAACACGTATCGGCTGAACATCACCAGTCATATCTTTCAAATGGTCATCCGACACAGCAGCACTCCTCGCACAGGCCGATACGCCAGCAACAGCAACACCCGCCGACCCAGCCAGTTTTATCAGCTCTCTTTTTGTAATTTTCATTTTAGCTCTCTCAATACTTGTGGAAGTCAGCATTGCATGGACATAACTGTTTTTTGTCTGATTTTGAAGGCCAGCAAATACCTCCCAGTCGTTGGAACGAAGATTGTTCGTAGCCGACACCACTCCCATCGGCCGCTTCGCGGTTTAATTAATAAGCTTTTTTACCCGCCGCACAGAGGGGAAGAATTCAGTTTGTGTGTGAAGTGATCGAACAATCAAACCGGTTTTCCATGAAGGGCACCACCCAATAGGGGCAGCGGCACTCGCGTTGTACTTGGATAACTGAGCGGCAGTTTCCTCAGAGACCGAACAGCCAGGTAGGCAAAACATTCCGCCTCAAGATGATCACCACTCCAACCCACCTCTGCGGCCAGCTTAACCGGTGCGCCCAGGATTTGCTTCAGATGATCCATCAAAACCGGATTATGCCCGCCATCGCCAACGACAATCCATTCGCCCGGAGGTTCGGGCAAAAGGGCGACCGACTTTTCAACACATGCAGCAGTGAAGGCAGTCAGCGTCGCCGCCCCGCCTTCAACACTCATCTCTTTGACGGCATCAACCTTGAAATCATAAAGATCAAGCGATTTCGGCGCCGCCCTGCGCAGAAACGGGTTCAACAGCATCAGCTTTAGCGTCTCTTTATTCACCTCCCCTTTATTCGCCAACGCACCGTCCTTATCCATCCGTTCGCCGGTCTGCAATTCCACCCACTTGTCGATCAGCCCATTTCCAGGGCCACAATCGAAAGCAACCATTTCCATCAGATTCCCATCCGCCGGAATCCACGTTATATTAGCAACGCTGCCAAGATTCAGTACACAGACCGGTAAGTTCCGCTGGAGTTGTCGCACAAGATACGCGTGATAGACCGGCATAAAAGGTGCCCCTTCACCACCTTGTGCCATATCGTTGAGGCGGAAACCGTCAACCACATCGATGCGCAATTCCTGCGCCAGGATGTGGCCGGAGCCGATCTGCCAGGTGCGCCCCGGAGCCGAGCGATCAACCGGCGAGCGGTGCAAAATGGTCTGCCCGTGAAGGCCGACCACATCAATGTCATCGCGCGACAGTTTGTTTCGCTCCATCAGCTTTTGTACGGCCCTGATGTGCGCCGTGGTCACCTCATCAATCGCTTTGGCAATTTCCTGCGCCCCATCACGTCCTTCAAGCGCCGCCTTGATCGCCCGTTGTATCCAGATCTTGGACATCCGTGGATACGGATAACTCAACGTCGGCCCTTGCACGGCCACCTCTTCGCCGTCAGTTCGCAACAGCGCAACATCCACACCATCCAGCGAGGTGCCGGACATCAAGCCAATGGCAGTCAGGACGTGATTGGAATGAGACATCGAAAACATTTCCCTGGGTCATCAAACAAGCAGATTATAGTCATGAGTCCAAACTTGCGCGTTCGTGATCCAGCAAATATCGATCATGGATTTTGCGGAGGCTTTCGGTTAAGAGCCAGAATTCAAGCCATAATATGGAACAGGATCGTCAAATGGTCGTTTACAAGTCCGATTTTCTGAATGTCCTCTCGCAGCGAGGCTACATTCATCAATGCACCAATATGGACGCGCTCGACCAGCGCGCCGCCAAAGAAACACTGACCGCCTATATCGGATTTGACGCGACGGCCACCAGCCTGCACGCTGGCAGCCTCATTCAGATCATGATGCTCTACTGGTTTCAGCAGACGGGCCATCGGCCGATCGCCCTGATGGGGGGTGGCACCACAAAAGTCGGTGACCCGACCGGCAAGGATGCTCAACGCAAGCTTCTAACGGACGACGACATTGCACGAAACCTCGCGGGCATCAAAAAAACCTTTGCCCCATTTTTGAACTTCGGTAACGCTCCGAGGGGCGGGATCATGGTCAATAATGATGACTGGCTGTCACAACTCAACTATATCGATTTTCTTCGTGATTATGGGGTCCACTTTACGATCAATCGTATGCTGACTTTTGACAGCGTTAAGCTACGCCTAGAACGCGAGAGTCCGATGAGCCTGATCGAATTCAACTATATGATTATGCAGGCATACGATTTCCTCGAATTAAACCGGCGCTATGACTGCGTTCTGCAAATGGGTGGTTCTGATCAGTGGGGCAATATTGTCAACGGCGTCGAACTGTGTCGCCGTGTTGCCGCCGCTTCGAGCACGGGCAAAACGCAGGAAGAAGTCTTCGGCCTGACGACCCCGCTTCTGACCACCGCGTCGGGCAAAAAGATGGGCAAAACGGAAAGCGGTGCCGTCTGGCTCGATCCGGACCTGCTCTCGCCTTACGATTACTGGCAATACTGGCGGAATACTGAAGATGCAGATGTCGGTCGGATGTTGCGGCTGTTCACAACGCTGCCTATTGCTGACGTTTCCCGGCTGGCGGCGCTCGACGGGGCCGAAATCAACGATGCCAAGAAAATACTCGCCACAGAAACCACAGCCCTACTTCACGGGCGCGCAGCAGCTGATGAGGCCGCAGAAACCGCCCGGCGTACATTCGAGGAAGGGTCCGCAACTGGCAACCTGCCGACATTTGAAGTCAAGGCCTCTGGTCTGGCGAGCGGCTTACCGATCTACACTCCCTTCCGGGAGACTGGCCTGATCGCTTCAAATGGGGAAGGCCGTCGGCACATCAAGGCAGGTGCCCTCAAAGTGAACGATGAGATTGTCAAAGAAGAACGTGAACTGACGAACAACGACTTGTCCGACGGTGTGATCAAGCTTTCGATAGGCAAGAAAAAGCATGCACTGGTTAAAGTAGTTTGAAATCAGTTAGGTCGTGGGTCGTCCTGAGCCGTCGCACCATAAATATCCGGCAATTGTGGCAGGAACGCATCGAGACTTTCTTCCAGTTCCTGCAGCTGTTCAGCCGTCGTCGTAAACTCGAGTTGAGAATCCATTTCCGCCGCTTCAATCGCCTGATCGAGCAATTCAGAAGTCGATTTTTTTCTTGCCCGCACAGGCTCAAAAATCCGCCGGAATATTCCTGGCGTAAACAACGATAGCGTATTAACCGTTACCGTCGGCTCGCTGAAAGGCCCGTTCAGACCGTAGGCGAATGCGACGATCCCTTCGCCTTCCCGTGAAACCAAAAGACGACCAAGTCCCGGCAATTGTCCTAGGGCTGAATTCACTGAATACGCAGGGGCCATTGCGCCACTGATATCGAAGTCGTTAAGCACTAGATCAACGTCGCCGCCAATCGAAACCCCTAGCGATGGTCCGGTAAGCCGGGCATCGACAATGCTCATAATACCATCATCCATTTGAACATCTGCAACAACGCTGGTAAATTCTATACCCTCGTCCCCCAGCAAATCGGCCAATCCAGTTAGCGATCCGGCAGCCAAGAGCCGAGCGATCAGAGGAGCATCTGAAATAACAAAACTGTCAGCGGTAAATGTCCCCACAACCGGTCCACCTTTTAAGAACGTCCCAGTGTAATCGGCCCTACCCGCCGTTATCGACGTAATCCCAAAAATACCCTTCGCCAGGGCGCCAAGATTATCCGTCTGCGCCTGCAGCTGCCGGCCAATATCGAAATCACTGGTTTTTGCCATCGTTGCAGTAACGTATCCACCGTCTTCAAATTTTCCGGACAGGTACACGTCTTTGAACCCATCGCCATCATGACCGAGACGAGCCTCGAACCCCTTAAGCCCAACACTTTCCTTCAGTTCAAGCTCACCAAGATCGACGGTAATCTGCATCGCGCCTGGAATCTTGATGCTTTCATTGCCACTACCGGTCTTTTCGCCGCCAGTGAGCCCGTCCATAAGAAAATCGACATTGGCATACGCACCAGTAATATCTGTACGCAGTATTTCGACGTCACGCGTAATGCTGACAGCGAGATCTGCCCGATCCTTGATTGAAAGCTTGTCAACGGAGGCTCTCACAAATCGCCCGTTCGGTTGAAGCAGCACGCTACCTGTGAGGTTCAGATCTTGGGTATCTATTCGCACATCATCTAACCGCCAAAAGTCGAGGTCTTCCGTATCGCCCGGCGGAACAATGGTAATGGTCGCGTCTCCGGGAACACCCTTTTGTTTTACCCAAGCGATCGTATCCAGGCGGACTTCTGCATCGGACAAATCTGCCGTTACTTGGATCCGTTCATAGGCATTGTCGCGCTCTGATACTTCAACAGAATACGCAACATCACCATGCAGGAATTGTCGCAGAGACAGGCCTAGGCTGTCAGCAGAACTGGCATTGATAACACCTGAAGCTCGTGTCAGCGTATCTTCGGTTTTGGTAAATTCGCGTAAATATTCAAAGCTTATCGGTGTTCCCTCGACCATCCCTTCCGCTTTGACATCAAGGCCGTCCCAAGAAACTTCAACAACGCCCGTGCTGTTTGTAATATCTAAGGTTGCAATCGCATCATCAAGGGACAGATCAGTGAATGTACCCTTGCCAAAAAATTCATAGTCGTCGATCGCTACATTCGAAAGCAAAGGACGCGTGATCTCGAACTCAAAGACTCCTGTACCGCCGAAATCGTCGGGGCTAAAACCGCCCTTAGAAATATAACCCAAAGGTTCTTCGTCGACGACCGATAGCACATCCTGAACATTGCCCTCTATCTGAACTTTGAAGATGCCACGTGAGCCCTTCGGGTAAAACTTGGGCATATCAACTTGCCCCTTTACCTGCTTGACCCCACCAACACGTCCGCCTGTTCCAGTCAATTGGAAACTGTTGCCACGCAAGGTCGCATCGCCCGACAGGCCAGTTAAAGGTGTAACCCCGGGAACAAAATATGACGCTGCATCCTCAAACGAAAACGTCAGCAACATACTGTCTTCGCCGATGGTCGTTGCCGGCTGAATAGCCCCTCGCGGCATATCCATTTCAAAATTCAAATCTGTAACCTTACCTGAAATTACATTGGTGGCGACCCAGCCCCGAGCGCCATCTGCGATCGCAAGTGGCCATCCTCGCAAAATTTCATCCCAGGCTAATACGCCATCGAAAGATGCCTGCGCTCTGATACCCGGGGACTGACCTTTTTCATCCGGCAATAACAAATCAAGGTCACCGCTCAACATCTTACCAAAAAAATCAGCGGCTATACTTTCAAAGCATAGGACCCTTTCGGGAGCCATGTATTCGCCTGCAAAGTCTATTTTGGAAAGCGGCAGCGGTTGCTCGAAAACGCCAGGAAGATCAATAAGAACATCCCGTCCTTGCAAATCATAAGAAATCCGGGTTGGTGCGAGCGGCTCACCTTGTGACCATGCACCCAGGCTGACGATACCGCTAAATCGACCTTTATTGCCGCTGATTTCGTATTTCAGAAGATCAATGTCAAAACTGCGTTGTGCAACAAGATAATCTGATGTCAAGTCAACATGATCAAACGCAATCTCTTGGCCCGCAAAAACAACCGTTCCTTCGTCCGCAGACACATCAACACTGGCACCTTTAAAATTTCCTTGGTAGTCAATGACAAAAGAAAGCGAACCTGTTAGTTCTGTCTGTATTTTTTCGCCGTCTTCGGGTCCAACGAGAAGCGTTAATATCTCGGACACGGGGGTCGCCACCGCTCTTAGATTAATAACAATTTCCCTGTCTTGATCATTCAGTTCTGATGCAATTTCCAAATAACTTTCCTGCTCACCAAGCAAAAATGAGGCTTTTAAGAGCGAAGCGTACCCTCTGTCGGTTCTCCAAACGTCGGCCATCGCATTAGTCGTCTGCCATATCTTTCCAGTCATTTCATCTGTAAACAGAAAACTGGTATTCTTGAGCATCGCGCCCTCAAACAATCTTTCGGCAGCCGGCTTTTGGGTTCTGTTGATCAGGATACTTTCAACCAGATTGGCGTCGCCCACTGTTCCGGGCGAGGTCAGCCCGAAATCAAACGATCCATCTTCAAGGCGCTTTATTGAAATACTAGCTCCCGATATTTCGACAAAATGTGGGCGGATCTGTCCCTTCAGCAAGTCCGATGCGCGGAGATTGAAGGCAAGCTCGGGCAATTGAAAGAGCTGCTGCCCGTCGGGTCCCGTCACGAGAAGGTTTTGTGCGTATAATTTTATGGCGCCGGCCGCAGCATCTTCAGCACGATCCCGTGAGAGAACAATCTCATCGAGTGAAACTTCGCTCCCTTCTTCAAGCCGTTCCTGCAAAGTACCGGTCAACTCTCCTTTGAGAAATCCCAGGGAAATTCCACCATGCGAGATTTTCCAGTGCGCAAAAAACGCGAGGCCTGCGAGCAAAGCAACGAAAACAGCAAATCCCTCTAGGCAGACGACCATGAACTCGCGCATTTTCTTTTTCATTGAGAGGCCGCCGGGGCAAAACTGATGTTACATTATCAACTTAACAAGCCCATAAGCATTCCGGCAACCGCTGTCATGATAAAACACGTTTTGGTTGCTGTGGACGATCTGACATTCCTCCTTTATCAGCCTCTCACGTCGAGACATTGAGGAGAAAGAAATGTGCGGACCTGAGCTAGGTCAAAAAGCCCCTGCATTTTCTGTTGAGACTGATGCTGGCGAGACAATCAGCCTGGCCAACTATAGAGGCCAAAAGCTGGTACTCTATTACTACCCAAAAGACGACACGCCTGGCTGCACCAAAGAAGCTATCGGCTTTAGCGAATACAGGCAAAAATTCGAAGACGCCGGTACCGCGATACTGGGCGTTTCCAAAGACACAGTCGAAAAACACCAGAATTTCAAGGCAAAATATGACCTTGGGATTACACTTGCATCTGATCCTCGAGGCCAGATGATCGAAGCATATGGCTCTTGGGTCGAAAAAAACATGTATGGCAGAAAATACATGGGTATTGATCGATCGACGTTTCTGATCGACGAAAAGGGTATCGTTCAGGAGGTCTGGCGCAAGGTCAGGGTGCCCGGTCACGTAGGGAAAGTCTTGGCCCGCGTAAAAGAGCTTTAAGTGGTGATGGCCTCCATCCGTAGCGTTTTTGATGCTGCCAACGATGTACTGCATACGCCCGAAGCAGTGGAAAAGGCGAACCTTGCCCGCCTCAATACGCAAAAAATGCACGACACCGGGTACAGCTTCGATGCGCCATTTTTACCCACACCTGAGCGCCCGGCCCGCGCGGATCAGCCTGTTCTCACTTCCCCCGCTAACATGCCACGACGACGACTTGGGACAGTGGCTGGGCGCATAGCATTGCTTCATGCTGTTGCTCATATCGAGCTAAATGCGATTGATCTCGCATTCGACATGCTCGCTCGGTTCGGACCAAAGATTTCCAAGCGATATCAACGCGATTTTATTCTGGATTGGATGAACGTGGGAGATGATGAAGCTCGTCATTTTATGTTGGTTCAGAACCGATTGCACGAGTTGGGCGCTGGCTACGGTGCCTTGCCGGCTCATGGTGGGCTTTGGGAGGCGGCTCAGGCCACAAAGGACGACGTTCTGGCACGCCTGGCGATTGCACCATTGGTGCTCGAAGCACGCGGGCTCGATGTAACGCCCAAAATGATCGAAAATCTAACCAAAGTCGGTGACCACGAGAGCGCGGATATACTCAAAATCATCTACGATGACGAAATTGGCCATGTCGGTGTCGGCGTAAAATGGATGAAAAACCTGTCTCTCGACGCAGGGCATGATCCGAAAGAAAGATTCAGGTATTTTGTAAAAACGCGTTTCAATGGCAGCCTCAAAGAGCCATTTAACCATAAAGCACGATCTCAAGCCGGTTTCGACCCGGATTTTTACCTAAATATAACACACTGAGTTAACGGTCGTAGTATATGATTTTGCTGGATCGACTGCGGAGGCCAAAAACTTGACGCCATTATCATTATCCCTGTTGCGCTTTTGGTCCAGATTTGTTGCAATAGCAATTAGGGGATTGGTGTCTGGGTTACCTTTTGCATGGTTGTCTCGCGATGATGCAGGAAGGTAGTAAGGGTAGGAAGATGAGCCAGAAATCTGGCCAGCTCATGCGTAAACTGGGTCGGTTCTTTCGGGAACGCCAGATTTATCATCGAAGCGACGGTATAGTACGCTTTATCAAGCTATCCACACGCTCACAAATAGCGCTTGCGACGGTAATGCTGGTAGCGTTGTCTTGGGTTGCCTACTCCTCGGTTAATTTTGTCTTTAAAGAACAGATTATTCTCGCCAAAGACCGGGAAAAGCGAAATCTGAATGTCGCGTATCAGCAAAAACTAAGTGAGGCTGAAAAAGCCTACGATGACATCAACGCTCTCAACGTAATATTCTCCCAGGAGTTCGACGCGGCGGTTTCACAACTCGAGAGCCGCCACGAAACCCTTCGTGCCATTGTACAAAACAAACGTGGTATGGATGACAATCTCGAAGCGCTGGCGGCAACTCTTTCTGGGGTCGGAGACCCTAGTGGCCAACAAATCCGCAATGGCAACAGGATTATGGTTGATCCAGTAGGCCGTGAGCCTACGCCGCGGCAATCGCGCGAGGCGCGCATCCGCGAAGACGCACTGACAGAAGTCCTTTCCAGTGAAATCACTGCAGGTCTTGAGAACACAGTTCTTAAGGATATGCGCCAAAAGACGGCGAAGTTGAGCGCCAAGCAAGTTGTTTTAATGGCCCTCGTTGAAGAGGAAGTTCGCGACAACATCAAAGAGATCAAGAGAATACTTGATCATACTGGGGTCGAGAATGATATTTTACTGGCAAAAGCGCGTATCAACCAGACTAATCTTGCCGCGGCAGAGATTGAAGAGGGGCTGGGTGGCCCTGACATCCACATCGACAATATTTCCGGCAAACCATCTGTGTATTATCAGGCCGCAAGCCGCATTTCGACAACGATGGACGAACTAAGACTGCTCAGCGCGGCATTGATAACTGTTCCCCTGTCAACTCCTACTGCTGAACCACATCGAAAAACCAGCCAGTTCGGTTTGCGATGGGATCCCAAAGATCGTTCAAAACGACAAAGGCACTATGGGCTCGATATGAAAGCAGGGTGGAACTCATCGGTTCTGGCAACCGCACCTGGAAGGGTAAAATTCGCCGGTGTTAGAAGTGGTTATGGCAACACTGTGGAAATCGACCACGGCAATGGTTATGTGACCCGTTACGCTCATCTTAATCGGATCAAGGTGAAATCGGGAAACAAGGTGAAACTTCATGATACAATTGGTCTTTTGGGCAATAGTGGCCGGAGCACAGGACCGCATATCCATTATGAGGTCATCTACAAGGGGCGGCAAGTTGATCCGATGCGTTTTATAGAGGCAGGTAGATATGTTTTCGAAAGCTAAAAACAAAAACAACAAAGCACAGGATGTTACTTCCGAACTGGTTGAAATTGGGGACGTAGCGGAAAAAGCACCCGGGCGAACAAGCCAGAGCAAGTCGCAGGCAAAAACATCGTCAAGGATGACCAGCGGCGGCAATCGCAAACCTGTTACCCGATCGAGCGGTGTACCGTCATTGATTAGCGGTGACGTGATCATTAAGGGAACAATCGAAGCAGAAGGCGAAGTTCAGTTCGACGGATTCCTTGAAGGTGATATTCGAGCCAAAGGCCTTGTTATCGGTGAAGGCGCTTCGGTCAAAGGCGAAGTTGTTGCGCAAAAAGTCAAAGTATCTGGCACAATTGAGGGTGCGATCCGCGCCGGTCACGTCGAACTCGCTTCATCTGCACATGTAAAGGGGGATATCCTTCATTCAGCCCTATCTATAGAAAACGGCGCGCGCTTTGATGGAAACTGCAGACATTCGGATGATCCGATGACAGACAGTGCTTCCCGGGCGAAACCAGCGGTGGCAAAGCAGGCACCGCGTACAGTGACAAACGCCGTGGTAGAGCCTGAAATGGTTGCTGAAGAAAAGTCAGTCGAACTAGAAGCTGTGCTCGCCGATGGTAGCAATGACGCAGGTGATGCCAAACCTGTCTTAAAAACTGTCAAAGCTTCACAAGGGTCTTCGTTTTTAAGTCGCGGCGGCAAGTCTGACTTGCGGTAATAAACTCGACATACAAATAAAAAGGCGGTTCATGGAGCCGCCATTTTTATTACTGCGTCCCAGCGACACGTGCAGCGAGCGCCGCCGACAAAAACTGATTAATATCGCCATCCAGAACAGCGTCGGGGCTTGGGCTTTCAACATTTGTCCGCAAGTCTTTTACCATCTGATATGGTTGCAGTACATACGAACGGATCTGATGGCCCCAGCCAATATCCGTTTTGCTTGCTGCGGTTGCCTGTGCTTCCTCTTCCCTTTTTTGCAGCTCCTGCTCATAGAGCCGTGCACGGAGCATGTCCAAAGCAGTCGCACGGTTTTTGTGTTGTGAGCGTTGGTTTTGACACTGCACAACAATCCCTGAGGGAATATGCGTAATGCGAACGGCGCTATCGGTCGTATTAACGTGCTGCCCTCCTGCGCCTGACGCACGATATGTGTCTACCCGGCAATCGCTTTCGTTGACTTCAATTTCTATTTTGTCATCAATAACAGGATAAACCCAAACTGACGCAAAAGACGTGTGCCGGCGATTATTGGAATCAAAGGGTGATATCCGTACCAGTCTGTGAACACCGCTTTCGGTCTTCATCCATCCATACGAATTATTGCCCTTTATCAAGATAGTGGCGGATTTTATCCCGGTCTCTTCGCCAGCGAGTTCCTCAAGAACTTCAACTTTGTGGCCTTCATGTCCAGCCCACCTTACATACATGCGCAGCAACATCGCGGCCCAGTCATTGCTCTCCGTACCGCCTGCGCCAGGGTGTATTTCCACATAACAATCGTTGCCATCTGCCTCTCCTGAAAGAAGAGCTTCGAGCTCGGCACGCGCAGCCATTTTTTTTAATTTCGCTATGAGTGCCTGAATTTCATCCAAAGACGCTTCATCATCTTCAGCATCCGCGAGTTCGGCCAACTCAAGCATATCGGTCAGTTCAGCATCGATATTCGTAAGCGCATCGATCTGGTTTTCCAGGTAAGTGCGCTCCTGCATGAGTTTTTGCGCATTTTCTGGATCATTCCACAGGTTCGGATCCTCTGCCTGCTGATTTAGATCAACAAGCCGGATTTTCGCGGCATCCCAGTCAAAGACGCCTCCTCAGCAGTTCCAGTGACTGCCTGATCTTCTCCGCATCATTCAGAATTTCAGCTCGCATGCGTGCGATATCTCCTGCGATTTTTTAATGAAGCACGCTAGTAAAGTCCGCCAAGATCGTCGTCAATACCTTCGTCTGTGTTTCCTTCATCAACTGACAGGCCATTAATCGAGAACCGGCTGCTACCTTCAATATCATCCTCTGCTTTAAACGCTTCCAGGATAACATTAGTTTCACCAGAGCGAGCGGGTTTACCAGTCTTTGCATTTACTCGGACCAGACGGATACCAGACGGTATACGGAACGGGACCCCAGGCTGATCGGCCAGCGCTTCCTGCATGAAATCACCGAAAATCGGTGCCGCAACAATGCCGCCGCCCTCTCCTTGTCCGAGAGTTTTAGGGTAGTCGAAGCCGACAAATATGCCTGCCGCAAGGTCCGGGGAAAATCCGACAAACCAGGCGTCCTTGTAGTCGTTCGTCGTACCGGTCTTGCCAGCGATCGGCTTGTCCACGACCTGTCCTACTTTCGCTCCTGTACCGCTACGCACGACACCTTCCAATATGGAAACCATTTGATAAGCGGTACGGGAATCAATCACTTGCTGTCTGGTGTCAGGAATATAGGGCTCAGACTGATCTACCCAGTCAACCTGCTCACAATCAGGGCATGGTCGTTGATCGCGTTTATAAACGGTGTCGCCATATCGGTTCTGTATGCGGTCGATCAACACTGGCTCAATCCGGCGCCCGCCATTGACAAACATCGAATACGCTGTCGTGAGGTTCATTAGTGTCGTCTCACCCGCCCCCAGCGAAATCGCGAGTTCGCGTGGCAATTTGTCGGAGACTCCGAATCGTTCTGCGTACTCAATGATCATGCCGACGCCAATATCTTGGGCCAGACGTGCTGTCATCGTATTGCGTGATTTCTCGATGCCCAACCGAAGGGTGCTTTCGCCGTAAAAACGACCGGCAATATAGTTGCCTGGTTTCCACCAGTCGTCCCCGAGGCTCGGTGCCACGAAAGGTGCGTCAAGAACGATTGAGGACGGTGTATATCCATTGTCGAGCGCCGCTGAATAAACGAAAGGCTTGAATGTAGATCCCGGCTGGCGCCTTGCTTGTGTTGCTCGGTTGAATTCGGACAGACCGAACGAAAAGCCACCGACCATGGCAAGAACGCGGCCGGTATGCGGATCAATCGCGACCATTCCGCCATTTATTGCGGGCAATTGCATGAGTGAAAATAACGGTTGGTCACTTGTCTGTGGAAGTGCCTGACCCTCGGGCCTCCACGCGTCCACATAAATTACATCGCCTGGCTGAAGCACTGTCCGAAGGTCTGTTACATCTGCGCCAACCTCATCCGCGTCCACATAGGCTTTTGCCCATTCCGCTGCTGCGATCGGAATACGCCCCATCGTGCCATCTGCAAACCCAATACTCGCACTTTCCCTGGCACTGTTCAAGACAACGGCAAGCTGCCACGGCGCTAGATCGTCAGCGTACTTTTTGGTTCGTTCAAATTCTTCAACTTCCTGCTTCAGCAGGGCCTGCCAAACATATGGCAGATCCGCCCCTTCACGCACAGTAGAAGCATCAACCTTCTGGGTGAAGTCCTGTGGTAATACAATCTGGTTCATCGGTCCCCGCCAGCCGTGGCGTTGATCGTAGACGACTAGCCAATTTCGAAAGGCTTTCTGCGCAGCTTCCTGCAAACGCGGATTGAGGGTGGAACGAACAGACAGGCCGCCATCGTAAAGCGCCTCGACACCGTAACGCTCTGCAATCTGACGACGAATTTCTTCCGCAAAGTACTCCGTATCTGCAGAACGAGCGCCGAGGGGTGGCGCGATGACAGCTCCCAAGGGTTCACTTTGGGCAGCCTTTGACTCATCTAGCGTGATTATGCCATCTTCCACCATCCTATTGATGATCCAGTTCCGCCTCGCCACCGCCCGCTCAGCGTTATAAATCGGATGATAGTTACTCGGCGCTTTTGCCAAAGCGGCCATATAGGCAGCCTGCGCTATACTCAGTTCTTGCAGTGGTTTTTCAAAATAGTTCAGCGCTGCTGCAGCAACCCCGTATGAGCGGTTGCCAAGATAAATCTCATTCAGGTAGAGCTCGAGAATATGATCCTTGGTAAACGCTTTTTCCATTCGCCGCGCTATGAGCATTTCGCGGACTTTCCTTTCTATCTTTTGCTCACTACTAAGGAGGAAATTTTTTGCGACCTGCTGGGTAATGGTTGACCCGCCTTCTAGCGGCCGATCATTTAGAACGTTGGCAATATTATTGATATTGGCACGGACTATCCCTTTGTAGTCGAGACCACTGTGTTCGTAAAACCCTTTGTCCTCAGCTGAAATAAAGGCCTGCTTTACGATCCTGGGAATTGCATCCACCGGGACAAATAAGCGGCGTTCACGGGCAAACTCGGCAACCAATGTCCCATCACCCGCATGCACCCGTGTCGTCACCGGCGGCTCATACTCGGCAAGCTGCTCGTAGTCAGGCAGATCGCCTTTAAGGCCGTTGATATAAATTAACGCGTACATCAAGGCGCCAAGAATGACCACAATACCAACAGCGATCATTCCACCCAACACCTTCAGCCAGAGCATCCATTTCGGTGGCACAATAGCTGATCGAGGCTTTTGTGACGGCAATGAATCTTTCACGAGCCGTTCCGCCGCAAGAACCGGCTGCTGGTTATTTTCAGTAGTGGTCTCTTTTTTTTCATCTGAGGTCATCGAAGCGGTATCCGATATTTTGCGCCGAACCGGCTGTTTGGCGCCTTCCGATTGTTCTGACTCCGCGCCAACATCGTTGTCATCAAACTGCCCGCCTTCATGCGCTTCGTTTTCAGGTCGTTCTGTCATGCCAGATCCGCGATAATACCGTTTCTACCAATCGGAAGATTACAGTTTTAATGAGATTTTTCCAGCGATTCACACGCGCCTAAAGAAAAAAGATGGCGACATAGGGGCTAAAACTCAGCAATGAACGACCCTTCGGAGGTTACTGCCCGCCCGTTATGTTCATAGCGTGTTTGACAGGCTTTTTATCTCCAAAATAGGCATCGATGCTGTCAGCGACAGCCAACATGGCTTTTCCGCGCCACACAGGTGAATTTAGGTTTTTTTCGTCATCGGCATTCGAGATAAACGCCAGCTCAAGCAATACAGCGGGCACATCAGGTGACAGCAAAACAACGTAATTCGCCTCCCGCTGCGTATTATTGACCATTTTTACATTTTTGCTGAGGTTGCGGATCATTATACTGGCAAGGACCATTGATTCGTTCTTCGCATCCGTGGAGGAAAGGTCCAATACGATCTCACGGACATCCGTTGTTAGTGTACCCATATCCTTGTTGTGGAGTACAAAATGCCCCTCACTTCGGACCTGGTTAGCCATTCTGGCCGACCCCTTGTCTGACAGTGTATAGACTGATGCGCCTCTAATATCCTGCGTGGTAGCCGCATCGGCATGAATCGACAGGAATAGATCAGCGTTCTCACCACGGGCTTTTTCGATACGATCCTCTAACTCGGGATAGGTATCCCCGTTCCTGGTTAGAATCACTTTGTACCCGCGGGCTTTCAGAACACTGCGAAGCTGTTTTGCGGCGCTGAGAGTCACATCCTTCTCCTTGACGCCGGTCTGCCCGATGGATCCGGGATCTTTGCCGCCGTGTCCTGCGTCAACAACGATCGTCGGTCTGATAGTGCCGGGCTTTTTGCGAGGTATTGGGGCTCGGGCGAGAAGACGTTCCTGCCTTGCTTCCGCGATGGCTGCTTTTTCCGCCGTTTCAATGGCGTTTGAGGCCACAACGCTCGAAGGTTTGTCAGAAAACGCCTCGCCTCTGGCACTATTGGGCAAATTTGATGCAGTTCCGGTAGTCTCAATCTTCAGTGGTCCAAAACCCTGACCCAACGACTTCTCAAACCCGTCATCCGTTGAATCGCTCATATCAATAACCAGCCGATGGTTTTCCGTTTCCTCTTTCGGACTGATGAGGAAGACTGAAGTCGGCACTGCCGTTACTTTCAAGTCGAAAAGAACCCGCGAGCGGCCATCTTCACCACTGGCAAAGGCATAGGTCCCGACATGCCCAATCCCCTTTCTGGTTCCCGCGGCTTGGGAAGTACCGGCAATAAGAAACGATACCTGTTCAAGCTCGATGCCAAGCGCCTGCCGGTTGTCCGAGAGTTGCCGTGTAAACACTCGGTATTTTACGTTCTCGCTTAAATCGAGAACGATCCTGGTTTCTCCGTCATCATTGACTCCGAAACGAACATCCAAAACCTCTGCTGGCTCTTGCGCACCTTGCGCCGGGCCACCCATAGCCCCTAGCAAAGCAATACACAGGACGACCATTAATCTGGACTGTCGTCGGGGGAATTTGAAATCAGCAAAAATCATTACTAAATACGCGGTTCACGATAATCCTGAAAAGCAATAACGCTGTTTCGGTAAGAAAAACAACTATTTGTAGCTCAGGATCGTTGGGTCGTTATTATTAAATTTACATTAACTGCTTGCAAACCTATTCCGGGCAAACTTCCTGTTGTGCTTTTTTACAATGTCAGGCACTTTGCGATCACGACCTGATATATCAGTGTCAATGAAATTTCCAAATGGGCCACCGAGTTACACTCATCGATCCTGAGGATTATCGCCGAAAGCTCCAACGGCCGCGCACCGATACAGTGCGCGAAAAGGCAGCAAATCATATTTCCGCTGATGAAGCTCAGACGGATCAAACGAAAGAAGAAGAAAACGCCATGTTTTCGCCGAGCCAAACAGGACAATTTGAATTCGACCAGGCACGCGGTGCCGGTATGGATTTGTTCTGTCGATACGCAACACCGTTGCGCTCGCCGGTGCAAACTGGCCCCAACACCAGCAGGCGCGGACGATTGATCCCCGTGCGCTGCGGAGAAGAAACACATGTCCAAGAAAATGCTAATCGATGCAAGCCACCGGGAAGAGACCCGGGTGGCAATCATCTCAGACAATAAAGTTGAAGATTTTGATTTTGAATCAGCATCAAAAAGACCACTAAGAGGAAATATCTACCTGGCCCGTATCACACGGGTCGAACCATCGCTCCAGGCAGCTTTCGTCGAATATGGCGGAAACCGTCATGGCTTCCTCGCCTTCAGCGAAATTCACTCCGACTATTACCAAATTCCAGTTTCCGACCGAGAAGCTTTGCGCGACGCAGAGGAGCTTGAAGCCGAGCTCGCACGTCAGCTGACATCTCTCACCGGAGATCTCATTGACGAGGACGAAAATGATCTCGATGACGGCGATGTTGAGCCGGCCTTGGATGAACACGACCACGACCTGGAGTCATCAAGCCCCAGGGACAGTCACAACAAGGATGAGGCGCCGGAATCTTACTTTGTAAGCGAAGCCGACGTGACGGAAGCTGATGATGAGGAAGCCTCAGATGACGGTTCCAATGAGGAATACAGCACTGAAGAAATTGCCGAATCACAGATGGATGGTGCAATTCCGCTCGAAAGAGATTCCGAACCCGAGGAAATCTTTGCAGATGCGACCGATGCGCTCCAGGAAGGTGACGGCGAAACCGACATCGACGATTCGGACCGTAACGAATCAATTGAGAAACCTACTCAGGGAACAGAACCGTCTCTCGAAGACCGCTACCAACAGGCACGCCGCGACAGAGTCAGGTTGCTAAAAAATTACCGTATTCAGGAAGTCATCAAGCGCCGCCAAATTCTCCTAATTCAGGTTGTTAAAGAAGAGCGTGGCACGAAAGGTGCCGCACTGACGACATACCTTTCTCTGGCCGGACGATATTGCGTTTTGATGCCAAATACAGCTCGCGGCGGCGGCATCTCGCGAAAGATTGCTAACAGTTCCGACCGGAGACGCCTTCGTAAGGCAATGAATGAACTCAGCATCCCGCAAGGAACCGGATTGATCATTCGTACAGCAGGGTCAAAACGGACCAAATCCGAGATAAAGCGTGATTTTGATTATCTGCTGCGCCTCTGGGAAAACATTCGAGATCTGACCATGAAGTCGATCGCACCCTGCCTGATTTATGAAGAGGCAAATCTCATAAAGCGGGCGATCCGAGATATGTACGATAAAGATATCGGCATGATTACGGTAGAAGGTGATGTTGGTTACAGAGAAGCCAAGGATTTCATGAAGATGCTGATGCCTTCTCATGCAAAGAATGTGCAGCCGTACAAAGAAAAAATTCCCCTCTTTCTGAATTATAAAGTCGAACAACAGCTCGATGAGATGTACCAGCCGATCGTCAAACTGAAATCTGGTGGATATTTGGTTGTTCAACAGACTGAGGCGCTTATTTCGATCGATGTAAACTCTGGCAAAGCAACAAAAGAGCGCAACATTGAAGCCACCGCCCTGAAAACGAATCTTGAAGCGGCTCAGGAAGTTGCACGGCAGTGTCGGTTGCGGGATTTAGCAGGTCTGCTCGTGATCGACTTCATTGACATGGAGGAGAACCGTAACAATCGCAGTGTGGAGAAGAGACTCAAAGACTCCATGAAACAGGATCGTGCCCGCATTCAGTTCGGTCGAATTTCGAATTTTGGCTTATTCGAAATGTCTCGTCAACGCCGCCGATCCGGCATTGTCGATGGCACAACCAGCCAGTGTCCAACTTGTAAAGGGGCGGGGGCTATCCGTTCAGAAGAAATGGCTGCGCTGAGAATTTTAAGATCGATCGAGGAAGAGGCGTTAAATGGTCGCGCCGGTATTATTTCGGCTTCAACGTCTCCAGAAGTTGCTTTATTTGTCCTGAATCACAAACGTGATTGGTTGAACAGAATCGAAGAGACTTACAGCCTTAATGTAGAGATTATCGCAGACTTCAAGAAAGCTGGAGATGACTACGAAATCGAAAAACGGGGACCAGCGCGCGAAATTGACCGCCCTGTTGCGGTCGTCACTGCTGATCTAGCAGAAATTGAAGACGAACCAGATTCGCTGGATCCGGCTGCAAGTCAAATCGATGAAGACGAAGAAAAGCCAGTGAGAAAGCGCCGCCGAAGACGTCGGCGCAAAAGCTCTGTCGACGATGCTAATGAATCATCAGTGGCAGAGGCGGAACCTTCCGCTGAGGACACGGCAGCAGGGTCTGATTTGGATTCGGAAACTCAGGATGACGAAGACGATAAAGGCGCTCGCCGCCGTCGCCGTGGTCGGCGTGGTGGCCGTCGCAATCGCCGGCGCACGCCGGCAGATGCAGCCGAAACTGCAGATGAAAACAGTGAAACAAATGTTGACACTCAAGGCGGAGAGAAAAATAATAATGACGCTCCGGGCCCGTCTGTTGAAGTTGACGGCTCAGCAGAAACAGCCACTCCGACCGAGGATGAGCCAGGCAACGAACCTGCTTTAGCTGATTCAGTGGATATCGAAAGTGAACCAGATCAGGAAGCCGCACACCTGCCTGAAGCTGCAAATGATCCTGACTTGCCAAATCCACAGCTTGCGACAGCTACTCAGCGTGATGATCCCGGCAAACCCAAGCGCAAGGGCTGGTGGGAAAAGGCTCTCGGCAGGTCCTAATTCAAACAGAGGCTGTCATTGCTCTCGTTTAAGTTGTTTCTTGCCGAGAGTTAACGGCACCGGCGGCTTTGTGACACGAATTACACTTTAATCTATCTTCGAGCTGGGCAAAATTTGTATGCTAACGTTGAGTAGAAGAAGATTGGGTTGATTTATGGCAAGGCCGATACTGCGATTTTTGGTGGGCTTATCCGTTGTTTTTGTGCTGTGCAGCACAACAGCGTCTGCACAATCGGCTCTTCGCGACGCCGAAATAGAACAATTTCTCGAAGACTATTCTCGTCCGATTTTTGAAGCAGCTGGCCTGCCAGCGGAAAGCGTAGGCATTCATCTGATTGGCGATCCGACGCTGAACGCATTCGTCGCAAACGGCCTCAATATGTATATCTTTACGGGCCTGATTACCGCAGCTGATGTTCCAAACCAGCTTGTTGGTGTCATCGCGCATGAAACTGGTCATATGGCCGGCGGACACCTTCAGCGGTCGGAGGAAGCGATTAAGGCAGCAACCCGGCCAATGATGCTGAGCATGGTTCTTGGCACGGTTGCGATACTTGCCGGTGCACCTGATGCCGGCATCGGCATCGTTACACTAGGCCAACAAATAGGAACGGCTAACATTCTGAGTTATAGTCGAGGACAGGAATCCTCTGCTGATCAGGCGGCGCTGACATACCTTGAGAAGCTCGAAATATCCGGGCAGGGCGTTATAGATTTTTTCCGTAAGCTGCGCAATGAGCAGCTCATAACCTACAACAAGGTCAACCCATACTACCAAACTCACCCGCTCGCCAATGCCCGCATGTCTTCAATGGAAAAGCGCGTATCAGAATCTCCGTTCAAGGATGGAAAAGATTCTGAAGCGGAGATCCTAAGGCTCAAAATGATTCAGGCTAAAATTCACGGATTCGTGCAGCCTTCCCAGGTAACCATGCGGCAATACCCGCTGTCTGATCGATCGGCCCCTGCCCGTTATGCCCGGGCCGTCGCGTATTATCGCGGTGCGGATCTTCCAAAAGCACTAAAGGAGATTGATGGTCTCATCGAAGAGCAACCTCGCAACCCATTCTTTCAGGAACTGAAGGGTCAGATGTTGTTTGAGCACGGAAAAATCAGGGAATCGATTGCGCCCCATAAATTTTCGACCGAACTTGCTCCTCAGTACGCTTTGTTGAAAATCAATCACGCACGCTCATTGGTGGCGCTCGAGGAAACAACCACGACCGAGGAGGCAATCGAAATCCTGAAGACTGCCCTAAACATGGAGCGGGAGAACATCTTTGGCTGGACCGAGCTAGCCCGCGCCTACAGCACCGTCGGCCGCGACGACCTCGCCTCACTGGCGACGGCAGAAGCATATTTTAATGCTGGTGTTCTCCACGAGGCGCACCGTTTTGCAACCAGAGCGCGAAAGCTTCTGCCAGAGCAATCGACAGAATGGCGACAGGCAACTGACATCATCCAGGCCACGGTCGCTGACGCAGAAAGATATCGCCGCAAGAACCCGGGCGGCAGACGCGGATAAACGCTTCCACGATCACAAATCAGCGTGTGTTAAGGTTGGGTTCTTTTTTTCACCACAAATCTAATTGATAATATGGGCATGAGAGGCACAAACTGTCAGAGAATACCGACAAAGATTTTTATTAAGCGGGATGAGTAAAATGCAATTCAAAACAGGACTATTATCGGCGGCCGCTTTGATTGCGGCGGGTGCGCTGGGTTACAGTGTCACTGCCAGCAGCAGTGCTCAATTTGAGCCTGCGCTATCATCAGACAAAACCAAAATCGAAGCGATTGTCCGAGAGTACATTCTCGAAAACCCTGAACTTATTGCGGAAGCGCTCGACATATACGCTGAAAAAGAGGCTGTGTATGAGCAAGCTCGCCTCGAAGAAAGCCTCGTCGGCCATCTGCCATCGCTCCTGGATGACAAAGACGGTTATACGGCTGGTGCAAAAGCTGGTGCGGCAAAAGTCGCTGTCATCGAACTTTTTGACTACCACTGCGGATATTGCAAAGAAGCCTCAAACTACGTTTTCGACTTGATCAAGGAAGAAAAAGACGTCCAAGTTGTCTTCCGAGAATTACCAATTATGCGGGAAGAATCCACCTACGCGGCTGAAGTAGCTCTCGCTTCACGTGATCAGGGCAAATATCGCGATTTGCACTTCGCCCTGATGCAAGCCTCAGGTGTTCTGACCGAAGATCGTATTGACAAAATTGCAAAAAACGCCGGTGTTAACCTCGTATCGCTTCATTCCACCAGGAAAAATTCTTCCTATGATGAAACACTCGACAAAACGCGCGAGATCGCCATCGACATCCGGTTGACCGGTACACCAGCCTTTATTGTCGCCTCACCGGATGGCAGCTATACCCGGTTGATCCCGGGTTGGGCACCCGAAGAAATTGACGAGGCGATCAAGGAAGCCAGAAAAGCCGCTGGCTAATGATTGCTGATACCGCAAAACAGGCCCCTTTTCATCTGGCGTTTCCGGTCGACGATCTTGTCAGTGCAGAGGCGTTTTATGGCGGAATCCTTGGCTGCGCCAAAGGAAGGTTTTCGGAACAATGGATCGATTTTAACTTTTTTGGTCACCAGCTCGTAGCGCATCTGTCTGAGAAGGACGGCCCTATTGCTACGAACAATGTAGACGGGAAAGAAGTCCCGATCAGACATTTTGGTGTGATACTCACGCGGGTCGTGTGGAAGAGTATGATTGAACGCCTTACAAAAGCTGAGATTCCGTTCCTTATTGAGCCCTCTATCCGGTTTGAAAATGAGTCTGGAGAACAGGGTACATTTTTCGTTCAAGATCCAGCCGGAAACACTCTTGAGTTTAAATATTTTGACGATCCGGTAGCAATTTTTGCTAGCCGAAATTCACTTTTTTGATCACCTGGATTACATAGGCTGACCTGGCTCCAAGCCGCGCTGTGGCTATATTGTAACACTTTGCCCGAATGTAATATTTAACCATTTTCTCCCCTTGTGAATCTCACATTACCGATTAGTGTCCGCTGTGGGTAATACCGTGGGAAGAATTCTCTAAATTGGGTGCAATTCTCATAAATCAAAACTTAAGAGGGTAAAATGGGTAGTTTAGACCTGAAAAAGATTCTACTGGGCTCCAGCCTTTTGCTGGGCGTAACTGCAATGGGTTTCGTGCCTGCTGCTTACGCACAAGACGACGACGGCGTCGCTGTTATCGAAGACGATGAAGCAACAGCTGACAATGAAGATGATGATGACACTGTTGTCGTTACCGGTTCACGGATCAAGCGCAACAGCTTCAACAGCATTGCACCGCTACAGGTCATTTCAGGTGAGATTTCGCGGGAAGTCGGTTTGATCGACCCTGCACAAATCCTTCAAGAATCGACGGCGGCGACCGGCCAACAAATCGACTCAACCTTCACAGGCTTTGTGCTCGACAACGGCCCGGGCTCTTCGACCCTCGACCTTCGCGGTCTAGGTGCCAACCGTACATTGGTTCTGATCAATGGACGCCGTGTTGCGCCAGCTGGCGTTGAAGGCGCGCCTTCAATCCCAGACCTTAACCTTATTCCAGGTTCACTGATTGAGCGTTATGATGTCTTGCTTGATGGCGCCTCCTCCGTTTACGGTTCAGACGCTATCGCGGGTGTCGCAAACGCAATTCTGCGGAAAGACTTTGAGGGCCTAGAATTAGAGTTTTTTGGTGAAGAAAATATCCACCAGTCCGGGATCGGTGACGATTTTACAGTCAACGGCTCTTGGGGAAAAAATACTGACCGTGGGTTCTTCGGTGCCGGCTTCGAGTACAACAAATCCGATCAGGTAACACTGGCTGATCGTCCGTGGACAGACGGTTGCGATACGGACCTCGAAATCGACGAAAACGGCATGCTTCGAAATCTCAACTTGTTCGATCAGGTCAACAACAATATGTTACCACAAATCTGCACAAGAGGCGGATTGGTTGGGCGGACGTTTATTCCGAACCGTTTTGGCAGCGTCTATTTCACTCCTGGGCTTAACAACTACCTGCCGGGTTTCTCAGAATCCGGTCAGTTTGGTGTTGGTGTCGATCAGGATGGTGATGGCCTCAACGATGTCCAATTTCAAGATTTCTCGACAAACGGACGAAGCAACGATCGGACTCTGTTTCCTGATTTCGAACGTATCTCTCTTATGGGTTATGGGGAATATACCTTCGAAGGTGAAGCTAACCTGACGCCGTTCTTTGAAGCGATTTATTCCAAACGCGAAACGATGCAAAAATCGGGCAACCCTCAATTGTTCCCATATGTACCCGCGGATAACCCGTTCAACATATGTAACCCTGCAGCAGTGGGCGGTGTCGACTGTGGTTTGGCGTTTGACGCATTTCTTGCTGAACCTACGGTCGTCCAAGGATTCATCGATAATTTTGGCGCGCCGCCAACTGCCTTTGGCTTCCTGTTCTCAGGTCCAATTGGCGCAATTCCAACCGAACCGATTGTTGCCGTACAAGGCGATCGCTCTTTCGTGACCACGGAGGTAGAACAGCTTCGTCTCGTGGGCGGCCTTAAAGGTGATCTGCCAGGGGTTAACTGGGGTCAACTGAACGACTGGTCATTCGAACTGTCTGGTATCTATTCAGAATCTACAGGCTCTTCCAGCCGGCCCGGCATCCGGGACGACCGCCTCGCGTTTGCTCTTGGGTGGGACCCAACGATTGATAATGATGGAGACGGACTGCTCGACTTCAACACATCGGTTCTGGACGGCAATCTCGTCCCATTGGTTGGCGGTGCTTGTGATCCAACAGGTACCTCAGCCCCAGTTCCAACAGACGTGTCTGCTGGTTGTGTCCCGGTCAATTTGTATGCACCATCGCTGTACAATCCCCGGATCGGTGATTTTGCAACGCAAGCCGAGCGTGATTATTTGTTCGACAGTCGCGACTTCGACACGACATATAAGCAGACCACATTCTCCGCCTTCGCATCAGGTAATATCTGGTCGTTGCCGGCAGGTGAAGTTGGTGCTGTGATCGGTGCTGAGTTCCGAAGAGATGAAATAGAATCAAATCCAGACAACATCGCTCGTGATGGTCTGTTCTTCGGCTTCTTTGCAGACGGCGGTGCCGTGGGCGAACGAGATACACAAGAAGTATACGGCGAGCTCGAGATTCCAGTCTTTGCTAATGCAAAGTTTGCAAAGGAATTAACAGTAAACCTCTCTGGTCGTTATACGGACGATGAGTTTTATGGCGGCAACGAGACCTACAGTGCCAAAGCTTCATGGCGACCGATTGATCCGCTTCTCTTTAGGGCAACAACCGGTACGTCATTCCGGGCACCAAACTTGCGCGAGTTGTTCCTACGGGATCAGACAGGGTTTAATACAATCTCCGACCCATGTGCAGTTCCCGATGATGCTCTGGGCGGATTAGGTGGCGTTTATGATCCAACTCTGGATCAACGTGACCCGATCATTCTCGCCAACTGTATTGCAGACGGCGTAGACCCAACCACCCTCGGCGTTCTCGCTGGTGGTGGTGGTGCGATCCAGGCATTCAGTGTCGAGATCGCCCAGGCTGGTACGTTTGATCTCCTCCCAGAGGAATCAGAATCTTACTCAGTAGGGTTCGTCTTCGAACAGCCATTCTTCGAAAGCTTCGATCTGTCAGTTGCGGTTGATCACTATGACATCGAGATTGACAATACGGTGATTGAGCCGTCATCGGCATTCATCGTCGCTGATTGTTACGTCAACAATGCAAACTTCGCGAGTACGTTCTGTAATCGGATTACGCGGAACTTTGACGGCACCGGAGGCACATTTGATGGTCAAATCACTTTCATCGATGCTGGCTTCATTAACCGTGACCGTGAAACGGCAGCTGGTATCGACATCAACGTGTTGTTTGAAAAAGAGCTGACGCTCTGGAATCAACCGGTTGATATCGCTGTTGACGTGCGGGCAAATCATATCCTGGAGAGAACGACTCTGTTCACCAATACGGATGGTAGCCAAGACTTTGATACTTTCCCTGGCGAACCGGGTTTCGCGGAATGGAGAGGTATTTCAACTTTCCGTGCGGATATTGACGACTACCGCTTCACTTGGTCCACACGCTACATCGAAGAAGTTGAACAGGATCCAGACTTTGTTGATGCATTCGGTAACGCAATACTGGGCAACTCCGGTACATGCCTTGGTCCAACGGCAGGTGATGTCAATTGCCGTGACGTAGGCTTTATTGACGAGTACTTTGTTCACAGCGCGTCTGTCTATTATCGCGGTGACTCCTGGACTCTTGGTGCAGGTGTACGGAATGTCTTCGACAAAGAGCCTCCACAAGTAAACGGTACTGAAATTCTTGCGTTCAACAATACGCCAGTTGGTATCGGTTATGACCTCAACGGTCGGACATTCTTCATCGACATCGCAAAAGACTTTAACTAGACTTTTGACGAAAAGTTGAAACGAATATGGCCCGCAAGCGATTGCTTGCGGGCCATTATTTTTGTAAAGTTTTAAAAGTAACCCAACTTAAAGGAGAGCCCGTCGTGAGGATCTTGTTTAGTCTGTTTTCGGCATTAGCCGTCTTGTGCGCAAGCATTTCAGCATCTGCCGACCCCGTGCCTGTGGAGTATTTTGCACTTCGTGAAGCAATCTCTAACGTAGCGGTTTCGCCGGACGGTAAGTACATGGTGCTTCAAAAGATTGAAAGCCGTGAAGGCAATCCTGTCATCGAACTTTATGAAGCGAACGATCTTGCGAAAAAACCTATCCGGCTTGCCGCGGAGCCGATGGAATTCACGGGCGGGCTTCAATGGATATCAGACGACATTTTTGTCGGCGTCGCTAGACAGATTGTCCGGCGAAAGATCCGGGGACCTGAACAGGATGTGCGCAAATATAAATTTTTTGCTTACTCTGTCGAAGATGGCGAGTTTACCGAGTTTCCGGGAAATTTCGGTCTTGAAGATGTTATGCCTTCGGAGCCAAATAAAATCCTGGTGTCTAGCGGTCGTGCCAATTCTACCTCTGGACAAGATGATCCTTTTGCCGCGTTTCGCCCTCGTGCTTACTATATCTTTGACCTCAAACGCGGTTCCCAATCACTTGTCTTGAAAGGCAGTGATAAGTTTCCGTCCGCAGCATTTGATGACCAGGCCAACCCGCGCTTTGCACAAGGGGCCGATCCAAACACTAAAGAACTGGTAAACTACTACAGACGTCCCGGAGAAAAATCATGGACAGAGATCGGTCGATATGTTGATCGGGATTTCTTTGTCAACTCCTATGCTTTTGTTGGCGACAAGAATGGCGACCCAAATACACTGATGTTCCTCGCGAACAATGGTAACGACAAAATCGGGCTATGGGAGTTCGACGCAACCTCAAAACAATTTACCAATTTGGTCTATCGTCGCGACGAAGCCGATCTATTATCTGTCCGTTTCCATTCAAATTCATGGGGCGATGACAGAAACAAGATTACTGGTGTCACCTATCCGGGTGCAAAACTCGAAACTCATTGGTTTGACGAAGAAGAAAAAACGCTGTTCGAAGATCTTGAAGCGGCAATCCCAAACGCGCATCAAATTTCTATCACCAGTCGTTCCAGAGACGGCGATACCTATATCGTCGTTAACAGGGGACCACGCGACCCAGGATCCTATTATCTTGTTCGAGATAGTTCCCTTGCATTTCTTGGCAATCAGTACCCGCTCTTGAAACCAGAAGATCTGTCCGACGTCGAATATATAAAGTATCAGGCGCGCGACGGTCGCACGATACCTGGTTACTTGACCAAACCGAAGGGCGAGGGTCCGTTTCCACTGATCGTGCTTCCACATGGCGGGCCTTATGTAAATGAGATCATCATTTACGATGAGTGGAGTCAGCTTCTTGCAAATCGCGGTTACATGGTCTTGCAACCACAATACCGTGGTTCAACTGGCTACGGCGTTGATCACTTCTTCTCAAGCTGGCGACAACATGGGTATGGCATGCAGGACGACAAAGATGACGGTGCATTACACCTCATCAGACAGGGTCTGGTCGACAAAGATCGTGTCGCCATGTTTGGCTGGTCGTATGGCGGTTATGCAGCCCTTGTTGCTGCCTCTAGAGAACCAAACATCTATCAATGTGTCATCGCAGGCGCCGCCGTAGCAGATCCATGGCTTTCTTACAATGGTCGGAGAAATGACTTCTTTCCGTTTGCGGATGAATTTGCGCGTCAGCGCGGTGCGGAGTACGGAATCAACCCGATGAATGAAGTATCAAAAGTGAATGTGCCGATTTTGATGGTTCATGGGGACGTCGATCGCCGGGTTATCTATGAGCATCTCAAGCGATACAAAAAGGAACTCGAAAAAAATGGCAAGGAAGCGCAGTATCTAACATTGGAAGAAGCAGACCACTTCTCCAATACGCTTTACTACAAGCACCAATTCGCATTCTTTACAAAAATGCTCGATTTTCTGGAAAACGATTGCGGGCCTGGCGGTCTGTAAGAAACCGCTACTTATCAAAAAAAAGAGAGCCGCCTTTGGGCGGCTCTCTTGTTGAAAGATGTTATTTATTAAATCAGACCTGCCAACGGTGACGAGGGATCAGCGTAGAGTTTCTTCGGCATCCGTCCAGCCAGATACGCTTCCCTGCCTGCAATCACCGCATACCTCATTGCGCGCGCCATTTGGATTGGGTCTTTTGCTTCGGCAATCGCGGTGTTCATCAGGACAGCGTCACACCCGAGTTCCATCGCGATCGCTGCGTCGGAGGCAGTGCCCACCCCGGCATCAACCAGCACCGGCACCCTCGCCTGCTCGACGATCAGCCTTATGTTCACTGGGTTCTGGATCCCAAGCCCGGACCCGATCGGCGCACCAAGCGGCATGATGGCGCAGCAACCAACATCTTCCAGCTTGCGCGCAAAGACAGGATCATCCGTGCAATAGACCATCACATCAAATCCTTCTTTGATCAGAAGCTCTGCTGCCCGGACAGTTTCCATCATATCAGGGTACAGGGTTTTCTGATCAGCAAGGACTTCTAGTTTCACGAGTTTCCAGCCGCCTGCCTCTCGCGCTAACCGCAACGTCCGGATCGCTTCTTCGGCCGTAAAACAGCCAGCCGTATTAGGCAGATATGTGTAATCTGAAGGATCAAGATAATCGACCAGTAGCGGCTTATCCTTGTCGGTCAGATTCACCCGCCGCACGGCGACGGTCACAATCTCAACTCCGGCAGCCTCGGCAGCCGCAGCGTTTTCAGCGTAGTCCTGGTACTTACCAGTCCCGATAATCAACCGCGACAAAAATGTCCGTCCGGCTATTTCATATGTGTCTGACATGGGCCTCCCTACGATTTTCACCCGCCACCAACAAACTGTACAACCTCAAGCCGGTCACCTTCGTGAAGTTCTTCGCTGTCAAACGCCGATTTTGGCACAATCTCCAGATTCCGTTCGACAGCAATTTTGGTCGGTTTTAGATCAAACTGGTCCAGCAAATCACCGACCGTCAGTGGACCTTCGAGGTCATGTGTTTCACCGTTAAGGGTAATCTTCATATTCAGTTATATCTCAATTTTCATAGTAAGACCTAGCAATCCTCTGTTAGGATACAAGTGTTATTCTGCACCTCTTTTTTGCGCCCGCCTGTCTGGATTTCAATCATATGGCCCGATCTGTTATTTATATCCTCAATGGCCCTAACTTGAACCTTTTGGGTGTCCGAGAGCCTGAAGTCTACGGGCACGCCACCCTCGAGAGCATCGAAGAAATGTGTAAGATCCGAGCAGAATCCCTTGGGCAAGAAATTGTTTTCCGTCAAACTAACACTGAGGGCACCCTCATAGACTGGGTCCATGAAGCTAATACCAAAGCGAGGGCGCTGGTTCTCAACGCCGCGGGCTATTCCCACACCTCTGTGGCGCTCCATGATGCCCTGAAGGCCATCTCCATACCAAAAATCGAATTGCATATCTCGAATATTCACGCGCGTGAGACCTTTCGGCACAAATCCATGGTCAGCCCGGTCGTGACTGGCCTGATTTGCGGTTTCGGGACCGACGGCTACGTTATGGCTCTTGACGCCGCCGCACGGCTCATCGAAAAGAGCCCAAATAAAAAATAAGCTAGGGTGCATATGGCGCAAAAGAATTCCGGCAATTCCATGCAAAAAGAACTCGAATGGATACGGGCGCTGGCCGATGTTCTGACCGAGACCGGCCTCACCGAAATAGAGATTGAAAAGGACGAGATTTCGCTGCGCGTAGCGCGCGGCGTACCCGCGGCGCAAATCATGACCGCCACACCAGCCGCTGCGGCTGCGCCCGCTGTCTCAATAACGGACGCACCAGCACCCGTTGTGGCAAACGCCGCTGATCACCCAGGTGCCGTTAAGTCTCCCATGGTCGGAACGGCTTATATGTCGCCCGGTCCTGGCGCTGACACTTTTGTCAAAGTCGGTGACACCATCAAAGAAGGCCAAACACTGATGATTGTTGAGGCCATGAAGACGATGAACGAGATCAAGGCGCCACGCTCTGGCACCATTTCGGAAATCCTGGCAAAGGATGCTGAGCCGGTTGAGTATGGTGAAGCCCTGATGATACTCGCCTGAGGTGCGTTCCTGCCGGACTTTAAGTCCTAACCCGGAAAGTTTTTTAAAGGCATGTTTCAAAAAGTTTTGATTGCCAATCGCGGAGAAATTGCGTTGCGGGTTCATCGTGCCTGCAAGGAACTTGGTATCTCAACGATCGCGGTTCATTCGACCGCGGATGCATCGGCGATGCACGTCTCGCTGGCGGATGAAAGTGTATGTATCGGACCACCCGCGGCAAAAGACAGCTATCTCAATATGGCAGCGATTGTCGCAGCAGCGGAAATTACCGGCGCGGATGCTATTCACCCGGGTTATGGGTTTCTTTCTGAAAATGCCCGTTTCGCTGAAATACTGGCCGCACACGATATCGCATTTATTGGTCCGTCTGCCGACCATATTCGCGTCATGGGTGACAAGATTGCCGCGAAAGAAACGATGGGCAATGCCGGCATCCCATTGGTGCCGGGTTCCGAAGGCGGCATTTCCGATACTGCGGAAGCGATGAAAGTGGCGAGAGACATTGGTTTCCCTGTACTCATCAAAGCCGCTTCCGGCGGCGGTGGCCGCGGAATGAAACTCGCTCAAGGACCAGAAGATCTGGAACAGGCTATTTTTACAGCTCAGGCCGAAGCCAAAGCAGCATTTGGTGATGATACGGTCTATCTTGAGAAGTATCTGGGCCAACCAAGACACATCGAAATCCAGATTGCGGCCGACTCTCACGGCAATGTCATCCAATTAGGTGAGCGCGATTGTTCCCTACAGCGGCGTAACCAGAAAGTCCTGGAGGAGGCTCTTTCTCCCGCTCTGACACGAGCGCAGCGCGAACAAATTGGTGAGACGACCAGGGCGGCCATCGAGAAGCTCGGATATCTCGGGGTCGGGACAATTGAATATCTCTACGAGAATAACGAGTTCTTTTTTATTGAGATGAACACCCGCCTGCAGGTGGAACATCCGATTACAGAACAGATTACCGATGTTGATCTGGTCCGTGAACAAATCCGGATCGCTGCCGGTGAATCACTCGCTTACAAACAAAGCGATATCAAATTCAAGGGCCATTCCATTGAATGTCGGATCAATGCCGAAGATCCCGTCACCTTTACGCCTTCGCCGGGAAAGATCACGAACTTTCACGCAGCCGGCGGACCGGGCGTCCGCTTCGACTCGGCGGTCTATGCCGGCTACACAATTCCCCCGCACTACGATTCCATGATCGGCAAGCTGATCGTATTTGGCGACACCCGCGAGCTGGTTCTGGCTAGATTGCGGCGCGCGCTTGATGAGACCGTCATTACGGGAATTAACACAACTATCCCGTTGTTTCAGAGGCTGATTGACAACCCGGATTTCCGAAATGGTGACTACAACATTCACTGGCTGGAAAACTGGCTAGCCGAGACATCCGGCTAACCCATCAACTGCACATGACTGTATCTTCTGATTGACGCTTCTGACTGCAAGTCTGAAAGTGGCGATCAAGGAGAGTGAATTCGTGACCAGTAAAAGCTGTCTCATAATCGGGGCGGGAGACGCCACAGGCGGGGCCATCGCGCAACGCTTTGCGCAGGAGGGTTTTGAGACCTGTATCACGCGGCGACCGCGCCATCAGGTTCAACTTCAGGCACTCGCGCAACAGATCGAGGCTGATGGCGGTAAAGCATACGCAATCGGCGTTGATGCGCGTGACGAAGACGAAATGATCGCACTGTTCGACAAAATCGAAGCCGAGATAGCGCCGCTGGAAGTTGCGGTTTTCAATATCGGCGCAAATGTCAATTTTCCTGTGACCGAAACAACCTGCCGCGTTTATCGCAAGGTTTGGGAAATGGCCGCGTTTGCGGGTTTCCTGATGGGCCGCGAAGCCGCTCGACGGATGAAACAACGCGGAACTGGTACGATTATTTTCACCGGCGCGACAGCCAGTTTGCGCGGCGGGCACGGTTATGCTGCTTTTGCGGGTGGCAAATTCGCACTGCGTGCTCTTGCTCAATCAATGGCACGAGAACTCGGGCCGCATAACATTCATGTCGTGCACGCCGTCATCGACGGCATGATTGATAGTGCGTTCATTCGAGAGAGCGTTCCGAATGTTGACGAGTTGCGCGAGCAGGACAGGATACTTAATCCTGAACATATCGCCGACGCTTACTGGATGTTGCACCAACAGCCACGCTCGGCCTGGACCCATGAACTTGACCTGCGGCCGTGGGCAGAAACTTGGTAGGAACCACAAATGAGCGACCTTGAATTCTGTTTCGATTTTGGCAGTCCCAATGCTTATCTCGCTTATGGTGCACTGCCCGGTTTGCTAGAGCGCACCGATGTGCGGCTGATCATGAAACCGGTATTGCTCGGCGGTATTTTCAAAGCGACAAACAACCAGTCGCCGTTCGTTGCCATGGCCGGAATTCAGGGCAAAATTGCTTACGAACAACTCGAGATACATCGCTTCATCAAAAAGTATGGTTTGACCGAGTTCACCATGAACACTCATTTTCCCGTCAATACGCTGAAGATCATGCGCGGCGCTGTCGTGGCCGACATGGAAGATTTCTTGCCCGCTTACGTTGAGGCAGTAATGGCTTGCATGTGGGAACAGTCCCGAAAGATGGACGATACGGATGTTATTGTTGAGGCCCTCACGAGCTACGGACTCGACGGCGCTCATATTGCTGAGCGCAGTCAGGGACCAGAAGTGAAACAGCAACTCATCAACAACACCGAAGAAGCGGTCGCCCGTGGCGCGTTCGGTGTTCCGACTTTTTTTATTGGTGAAGAGATGTGGTTTGGTAAGGATCGCCTCCATCAAGTGGAAGATCACCTATTGAACGCTTAATGCAGGCTTAGATATGAGTATTACATCGTTCAGTGAGCTGATCGCACTTAGTCAAACCGGCAACGGACATAGCGCCTTTATTCCTGAGGACTGGCTCCAGGGCCGAACGACCTTTGGTGGATTAACGGCCGCTCTTTGCCTGAAAGCGGCGATGGACAGTTTTTCTGACTTGCCACCGCTACGCTCAGCGCAGATATCGTTTATCGGCCCAGCTGCAGGCGAGGTTGAGATTACAGCAAATATTTTAAGACGGGGGCGCAACGTCACTTTTGTACAAGCTGACCTGATAGCTGGAAAAGGGTTGGCCACGAGCTGTATTTTTTGCTTTGGCACCACCCGTGACAGTGAGCAGAACCGCAACAAATTACCGATGCCAAAAATGCCGATGCCGGAGGACGTCAGTTCCCTGTTCCCGCCCGGACGGGGACCGCAGTTCGCGCAGCACCATATTGAACAGCGGCTTGCCCAGGGATCAATCCCATTCAGCGGTGAGGGTGAAGCAGAAAACCACATATGGGTACGGTTGCGTGATAAGAACGCGGACAGCGATGTTGTGTCGCTGATAGCTGCCGGCGATGCTTTACCTCCAGCAGAAATGTCCGCCTTCAAAATTTTCGCACCCATCAGCACTATGACCTGGCTCATTAACTTTCTAACGGATGCGCCACGAACGCGCGATGGCTGGTGGTTGCTGCATGCGAATGCGGAGCATTCGGTCGGTGGTTATTCGAGCCAGGATATGACCGGCTGGAACATCAACGGCGAAGCCGTTTTCACCGCCCGGCAGTCGATCGCGATCTTTGCGTAACATTGCGTTTGGCATGTTGCGCTCACTCTAAAACCGTTTGGTCCTCCGTATCGGTATTAAATGTGCTGATTCAGCGGACTAAAAGCCAAAAACTATATTGCCGGTGAAATCACCTCGCGTGAGGATGTTTCCTTAGAATCCGGGAGTTTATGTTCTATTCTTCGCTTTGTACGACCACCAGCACATCACCGGAATTGATCAGGTCACCCTGTTTCACATTGACCGCAGTAACAATACCGGCGACTGGGGCATTCAAGGTAATCAGTAGTTTCATACTTTCCATGACCAGGAGCGGAGCGCCCAGCTCCACATGATCACCCTTTGTCACTTTCACTTCTGAGACCGCACCCGGCATATCGCTTTTAACCTCACCACCACCGCCGGCGGCTTTCGCCAGTTCGCGCGCATATTCGGCGGTCGGCATGATGGAATAAGTCCGTACCCGGCCATTTGAGCCGAGATAGAGTTTGTCATGCGCTTGCGCAAAGACGACGCGCGTTCTGTGACCATCACGGTAGAGAACCGCATGATTGTCACCAATCTCGATCAGCCGGATATGGCTGACCGCGCCATTATGAGAGACTGAATAGCCATCTTGTTCCTGCGCGATGATCACATCGACGGGTTCTGCGCCTTCTTTCTCAATGGTCAGGAATGCCCGCGCGGGCAATCCCGATGCACCCAGCAATCGGAAGCCGGTGAACGTTGTGTTATTTGTCGCCAATGCCTGCCAGACGACCGCGGCACACATCCGTGATTCCTCACGCTCGCTTTCATCAGCCTGCCAGCCATCGGGATAGACTTCGTTCAGGAACGATGTCGTCGCGTTGCCCTTGTAGAAATCCGGGGCTCGGGCGCAATCCGCAAGAAACGCCACATTGCTCTCGACGCCCATGATCGCGGTGGAACGCAAGGCACCGATCAGCCGGTCGCAGGATTCTTTGCGGGTACTACCATGGGAGATGACCTTGGCGATCATAGAATCGTAGAATTGCGAAATATCGGAACCAGCATCGACGCCGGTGTCTATCCGCATCCCGGTCGGCCAGTTAATATGGTGGATGCGGCCAATGTCCGGCAGAAAGCCCTGCGCCGGTTTTTCTGCGGTCACCCGGGCCTCAATAGCATGTCCGTTGGGTTTAATTTCACTTTGCCCAAACGGAATTGCTTCACCAGCTGCGATACGGATTTGCAATTCAACCAGGTCAAGACCCGTGACTAGTTCAGTAACCGGATGTTCGACCTGTAATCTTGTGTTCATTTCGAGGAAGGCTGGTTCAACGCCGCCCGCGTCCATGATGAACTCGACCGTGCCAAGACTATCATAGTTGATCGCTTCAGCGAGCTTGATCGCACGATCATAAAGCTTTTCACGAACCGTGTCCGACAGGTTTGGTGCCGGCGCCTCCTCCAGCACTTTCTGATTATTGCGCTGAACCGAGCAATCCCGCTCAAGCAAGTGGACAACATTGCCATGCTTATCACCAGCGATCTGCACCTCCAGATGCCGTGGGCGAATGATTAGTTTTTCGACCAGCAGACGGTCATCGCCGAAGGATGACTGTGCTTCGCGGCGAGCAAGGTCAATGGCTTCTTCAAGTTTTGATCGCTCAAAGACCCGGCGCATGCCTTTGCCGCCGCCACCAGCGGAGGCTTTGACCATCACTGGAAAGCCGATCTGTTCTGCCGCCTCGATCAAAACTGCGTCTGACTGATCATCACCGGAATAACCCGGCACACCCAAAACGCCGGCGCGCTCGGCCAGGCGTTTTGATTCAATTTTGTCGCCCATGGACGCGATGCAAGATGCGGCGGGGCCAACAAACGCGACCCCCGCTTTTCCCAATGCTACGGCGAATTTTGTGTTTTCGGACAGAAAGCCATAGCCCGGATGAATTGCTTCGGCGCCAGTCTGCCTGGCGGCGTCAATGATCTTGTCGATCTGCAGGTAGCTTTCCGAAGGCGGTGGCGGGCCGATATGAACCGCCTCATCCGCCTCGCGCACATGCAGCGCATTTTTGTCGGCTTCTGAATAAACCGCGATGGTTCTGAGGCCCATATGTCTGGCGGTGCGGATAATCCGACAGGCAATTTCGCCGCGATTGGCTATGAGGATTGATTTAAACATCTCTTTGTATCCCCTCACATCCTGTAGACCGGGCGCTTCGACCTATCGCGCTCGAAATCAGCTGTAACTGCCAGGCAAAACCCCAGCACGGTGCGTGTCTGTTCAGGTTCGATGACACCGTCGTCCCATAAACGTGCTGTAGAATAATATGGGTCACTCTGCTCCGTAAACTGATCGAGAATGCCCTTTTCAGTCTGGGCAATCTTTTCTTCCGGCGCCCCTTTTGAGCGCTGCAAGTCTGTCATGACGCCGGCCGCTGTTTCGCCGCCCATAACGGCGGTGCGTGATGTCGGCCAGGTGAACAGGAAATCCGGGCAAAAACCGCGGCCGCACATGCCATAGTTCCCCGCGCCATAAGAACCGCCGCAGATCAATGTCAATTTTGGCACACGGGCGTTGGATACCGCATAAACCAGCTTGGCCGAATGTTTGGCGATGCCGCCGCGCTCCGCCTCTATACCGATCATGAACCCGGTAATATTCTGCAAAAAAAGCAACGGGATCTGGCGCTGGTCCGCCAACTCGATGAAGTGTGCGCCCTTGACGGCGGACTCTGGAAACAGCACGCCGTTATTGGCAAGGATAGCCACCGGATTTCCCATGATCTTCGCAAACCCGCAAACCAGCGTCGAGCCATAGTCTGCTTTAAATGATTGGAATTCACTGTCATCCACTAACCGCGCAATAATTTCGTGGATATCATATGGTACTTTCAGATCATCACCAATAATACCGCCGATCTCAGCCATATCGAACCGCGGCGGCGCTGCGTTTTCTGTAACAGACAGGTTTTTCGGACTATTGAGATTGGCGACAATGTCGCGCATTTTGCCGAGCGCTTCAGCTTCGGAATAGGCGATGTGATCGGAAACGCCGGTCTCGAAGGTATGTAGCTCAGCCCCGCCAAGGCTTTCCGCATCGATCTCTTCTTTGGTCGCTGCTTTCACCAGCGGCGGGCCCCCAAGAAAAATATGACCGTGACCTTTGACCATAATCACTTCATCTGACAATGCCGGAATGTAAGCGCCACCGGCCGTTGCCGGGCCAAAGACCGCGGCAAGCTGCGGGATGCCGCTGGCTGACATTCGGCACTGCTGATAGAATGCACCGCCGAAATGCTCCTTATCCGGAAAGACCAGATCCTGCTGGGCAAGGTTAGCGCCGCCTGAGTCCACAAGATAAACAATGGGCAGGCGCTGCTGCTGGGCAATTTCCTGCGCCCGGAAATGTTTTTTCACAGTCTCGGCGTAGAAGGTCCCGCCCATCACGGTCGGATCATTGGCGATGATCATGCACGGTACGCCTGAGATGACGCCAATACCGGCGACAATGCCGGCTGCCGGGACTTTGTTGTCGTAAAGACCCCAGGCTGCCAGCGCCGAAAGCTCCAGGAATGGCGCGCCCGGATCGAGCAGCATGTCGATGCGGTCTCGGACCGGGATTTTGCCGCGGCTGATATGGCGCTCACGCTGTTTCTCACCGCCGCCTTCTGACACTTGCGCCTGTTGGGTGCGCAAACGGTTCAATGCGATGTCAAAGGCCGCCTGACGGGTCTGAAACTGCTCGCTGTTCGGTGCGGTGGAAGATGACAGGACGGGCATGAGACGTTTCCTCTTTTGGGGCTTTGCTCTGGCGTATTTTTGACCATCGCTCAACGCTTGCAATTCTGCCTAACATTTGTTAGGTCTCGTCACAAGTAGAAACTTTTGCCGTTTCTTGCCGCTTTCAGAGGAGCCAGACATGCCCGACGCATCAACAGAAGCAACCACGTCCCCCTATTTCCGCCTAGAGCATGAGATGCTGCGCGATCAACTCGCCCGCTTTATCGATGAAGAAGTAAAACCGTATGGCGACAAGTGGGAAGAAAAAGGCATGGTGCCACGCGATGTCCTCAAAAAAATGGGTGCTAACGGATTTCTCGGCATTCATTATCCGGAAGAATATGGCGGCTCGGACCTCGATGCTATTGCAACAGCGGTCTACGCCGAGGAGCTCGGCAAATCGACTTATGGCGGTTTTGCTATCACACCCCTCGTCCATACCGATATGTCCTCCGTACACATCCTCAATGCCGGCAATGATGAACAGAAACAACGCTTCCTGCCGGAAGTAGTTGCTGGTACCAAAATCGGTGCGATTGGCCTGACCGAGCCTCGCGCAGGCTCCGACCTTAAAGGCATCGGCACCCGGGCGAAGAAGGTCGATGGTGGCTGGATCATCAACGGATCGAAGATTTTTATCACCAACGGTATTTACGGCGACTTCGTTTGTGCGCTGGTCAAGACGGGTGATAGGGAAGAAAAACCGACCAGGGCAGCGACGATGTTCATCGTTGAAAAAGGCTTTGAAGGCTTTTCGGTTGCACAGAAACTACACAAGCAAGGCTGGCGTTGTTCTGACACCGCAGAGCTGGTTTTTGAAGATTGCTTCGTGCCAGATGCCAACGTGCTGGGTGAAGTCGGGCGCGGATTTTATGCTGCAATGCAAAATTTGCAGAATGAGCGCATCGTTATTGGCGCCATGGCCATGGGTGAAGCACAGGCCGCTATCGATATCACGCTCGAATGGGTCAAGCAGCGTCAGGCCTTCGGCGGCGTTCTTTGGGACAAACAAACGATCCGGCAACGTCTCGCCATGCAGCAAGCCAAGGTCGAAGCCGGCCGGCAACTGGTTTATCACGCTGCCTGGAAAGTCAGCCAGGGCATCGATGCGGTCAAAGACGTTTCCATGCTGAAGGCCCTGTGCGGTGAGCTGGTCAATGAAGTCCTCTATGACTGTGTCCAATTCCACGGCGGCTCCGGTTATATAGAGGAAACTCCGATCAACCGCATGTTCCGCGATGTCCGTGTGCAATCAATCGGTGGCGGCGCAACTGAAGTGATGCTCGAAGAAGTAGCGAAACGGATGTAAATGCCAGACGCGTCAGCCATACAACAGCCGGACATGCGGCGGCGTATTCTTGACGCTGCTGCATTTTTGTTGGCAGAGAACGGTTACAAGGCCACGACATTGCGCGGCATCGCCGACGCGGCAGGCTTGAAAGCTGGGTCAATCTATTACCATTTTCCGTCCAAGGATCATATTACAGTCGAAATCCTGAACGAAGGCGTTGCGCAGGTCTCTTCGGCCGTGAAGGAAGCCGTTACCGATGCGAGCGCCGAAAAATCCAGTGCGGAGATATTGCACGCAGCGATTGAGGCGCATCTAACGGCGCTGACGGAGCATTCGTCGTATACCCGTGCCTCTATCCGATGTTTTTCCATGGTATCGGAGGGCATTCGCAAAGAGACCGTGGAGGTCAGGCGGGCGTTTGATGCGATTTGGCTTGATGTCCTGCGTGTTGTTCAGGCGACTGGCGCCCTGCCCGCTGATGCAGATCTCAAAAGCTTGCATTTGATTATTCTCGGTACGCTCAACTGGACGCTGGAATGCCATGGTGCGACAGAAAAAGAAAAGCGAGCACTGGTCGAGACGCTGTCATCTCTGGTTGTTGGGCCTAACGCAGCAATTCTGTGATACTATGCCATTTGCCATCCGGTCCTCTCACAGATAGGAGAAAGTTGGATACCGCATAAACCCCTTCATCATTATCCGGGTCAAACAATAGATCATCTCCCTGCTCCGCCGCCAATACCCTGATAGCGTCCGCGGCTTCTGGTGATCCTGTGACGGAATAAATGCTGGCGAGCGCAGCATAGGCGGACGCGACGTAACCGGCGCCATCTCGCGGATAGTTCTCCGTTGCGCCTTCATAGCTGCGTGTTCTTTGCATGAGCGTAGCCCAATTGCCGACTGGCCTGCGCGAGCGTGGGTCTTTGGCCACGTGGACGGCGACAGCACCAAGCGCCGGATCTGCATCTTGCGCGAGAAAACGACCCGTATGATAATTCGCTGCCCAGGAAATGAGTTCCCCGGCCACCGGTGCGCCTCGCAATGCTTCCTGTGCCAACACCATTATCATGTAATCGTTCTGCCAGGGACTGATCCTGGCAGGTTCACCGTTAACAGTTTCCGCGAACCAGCCTTTCGTCTCCCCCGCCGCCGCCATCCGGTCTTCCACGACATAAGATGTATAGAGATGCGATAGATTGGACTCGAGCGCGGATTTGAAATACGACTTTAACGGATGGTCATCAGGCAGCAGCCAGGCTGCATTGGCGATGTCCCTTAGTCCCCAAGCACGGGAGCGAACCTGAATGGCTTCGGTGACCAGTGGTTTGCCGTCGCGCAATTCCGGCCAGATATTAGCGATTGAGAATGCAGCTTCATGCGCTAATTCGCGGGCATAGTAGGCGTCTCCGGTAGCGAGATAGGCTGTATACGACAACAATGGCTTATGAGCGCTATCGAGATCCCAACCGCCATTGCCACCGTCAAAATATTCGGCAGGGATATTGTCCGGTGCAAATTCCTCCCCTACACCGCGCTCCTCGGACCAGAACTTCTTACGCTGATCGATCCGGATCGGCTCACCGGTCGCATCGTTCTCAAAATGCCACGGCACCGCGCCAGCACGTTCTGCCATGGCGATCATCACCTTCTGCGTGGCACTGTCCTGCGTCTTCAGCCAGCGCACATCCCAGTCAGGTAACACACCGATGTCGCTGCGGCCGCCAGTGGTCAGCAAGTATTTACTCATGAGCCCTTCTGAAAAAAGCCCAGTTTTCTCGCGTAGTCGCTTTGTATCGTCAGCGATAACTGACGATTTGATCCCAAAGGTCAGATCAAATGGTGGGATAGCCCCGGCATCGATAAGATAGGCCGGATCAAGCTGAACTTCATATGCCGGAAGGCGGCCTTTCCAGATCACTTCAGACCAGTTGGAACCGCGATAGTGACTGATCCCGTTTCGCTTCAGAACCTGTGTGCGTCCGTCACGGACCAGAACACTGTAGGAAAGATCTCGATTACCAGGTTCAAACGTCTTGTGATTCTCGAATGTAAGCCGTGTGCGTACTGAATTGTCCGCCATGAACCTGATATCGGCCCTGACATTCAAGAACGCGCCAATATCCTTTTTTACAGTGATTTCTGTAGCATACGGACCGTTAATCCAGTAGCGCCTCAAAGCAAGTGCTTCGGCAGCCAGGCTGTTCAGATTAGCCTCTCCGGCAAATTCGTCACCATTGGATTTGCCCATCACCGAAACGACAAGGTTGTAGCCATCGAGACGAGGGACCAGTGCAGCCTCATCCGCGACAGGCTGGCTTTTAACAAGCATCCCTCTGTGCAGCGCGCGCAAATTTAATGAAGCCGTATCTAACGTCAAGAGCGCGTGTCGCACTGAGCCATCGCGGTGTGCTGCCTTGATATCCATTTGCACGGGCAACAGGAGACCGTTTGTGCGCACGGCCAATCTATCATCCGGTTGCAGATCTCCATTCTTGAAGGCCTGACCAAAAGTCACGATCCGTGAGGTAGCCCGTTGTGTGTCACTGCGCACGAGGTTGAAACTGACGACATCGCCCGGACGCTCAGTTTGAGGGAATTCTGGCGCCATCATAATGCCTTTGGTGCGTTCAACTTGCGGAACCGGTGCACGTGTCTGCATCGGCTGGATTGGTGATGTTTGCGATGAATCTTCCGGTGCCGATACCGCCCGGCCGGCCCGCTCTCTGGCAAGTTGCTCCGCTGGTTCAATAATCCGCGGCGTCTCGCCCTGTGCAATCAATCTCTCGACGGCGCGACGCTGTGTTGGCGTGAGATTTCCAAGGTCAGCCTGCTTAGCGATGGATTTTTCTTCAACAATCGGATAGCGGATTGTAACTGGTGCTTCGTAGAGACCGGGTGTTGAAACCGGCAATTCCAATGTTCCGCCTTCCGAATTTTCAAAGCTGTTGTTGGTGAGGTAAACCGGCGCTTCGGCAGCGTTGCGTAACAGTTTAGCATTGGGCTTTTTATTGACGACCTGATTGTTTCGGATTGTGATGGTGCCGCGCGCACCACCGCGGCTGATGTCATAGTTGATCAGCGTTTCCTGTTCGGCTGATGCCGCCCGAACCATTGTGTTCCCTTCAACAAGCAGCTCACCCCCGGCTGTCGCGTCAATCATATAGCTTGCTCGCCCGGTCTGATCATCAAAGGTCGTGTTACGGACGATTGTCGCTTCGGTGGCAACACTTTTGACGTGATGGCCGATCCTCGAGCCCTCGAACCTGCTGCCGCTAATTTCGAGCCGGGCGGCGGATGACACGTAAATGCCGTGAGAAAAGCCGTCCCCATATCCGTTATCGATAAACCTTGAGCCGCTGATCGTAATTTGCCCGCCATCACTACCGGTTGCGAGAATGCCATTTTCGTTTTTGCGAAAAACACAGTCGCGGACGATCAACGCGCTGCCTTCAACACGAATGCCGGCACCATTTTTGTCGGCTGACGTGGCATTCTCAAAAATTAACCCACGCACTTCCAGAGAGACACCGCTTAATGGTACGAGCAAACCCTTTGCCACGGGCCGAACTGATGTGATGAACACTACCCCTTCACCGATCAGGGTCATGTCATAGGGTATCTGCAGATCGGTTGCGGCATAGCGCCCGCCACGAATGCGCACGGTGCCACCGGGTCCAGCATCTGCAATCGCATTGCGGATCGAAAAATAAGGGCCCTGTTTGCTGACGATTATGTCGGTTTGAGCCGATACCGAAAGACCTGCTGAGAACAGCAGCATCAACATGGTTAGCACAATGGAGAATTTGGTCCGCATATCGCTCAACACTAGTAGTTACCGGTATATCTTCCTGCAAAAAATGCGCCGACACCAGCCAAGATCAAACAGGTGTTTCGGCTGCCAAATCACGTATGGTAGACAGAAGCTGATCCGGTGGCAGTGCGCCGGCAAAACCGGCGCTTTCATTAACGATATAGGTCGGCACGCTGTCCACGCCGCCGGCCCGAAAGCTCGCCACTTCCTCGTTAATGTCCTGCACGTCTTCCCTGGTCTGAAGACGCGCGAGGCTTTCATCCGCATCAAGCCCGACCTTCTGGGCGATTTCGGCCAATATCTCGGGGGAGCCGATATCAGCACCCTCTTTCCAGTATGCCGCAAAAATTCCTTCAGCTGTCTCAATCTGCAGGCCATCATAGTGAGACCAGCGCCAAAGCCGCAATGAGTTGAGCGAATTCGGTTGTAGGGCTGGCAGCGCCGGATCGAAGTCAAGTCCAGCGTGACGTGCTGCATCTTTCAGCACCATTGCCATCTGGTCCCGCTGAGCCGCGTCAGGGAATTTACGCTCAAGGTAGTCACGCCGACTGACCCCTTGTTGCGGCGTATCCGGGGCAAGTTGATAGGGCCGATATCGCACGACCACGTCATGCGAAAAAGACAAGGCCATCAGCACACGGTCGAGCGCCCGCTTGCCCACATAGCACCAAGGGCAGAGCGGATCGGCGACCATATCGATTATGATACGCGGTTTATCGGTCATCATCAGCTTTTAAGCTAAAGCTGCTATCGTGTAAAACAGCGGCGGCCTCTTCAGGAAACCGCTGTTCACCGTTATTTTGGGGCATTTTACTTTACGGTTAGGGCCAAGTCTGTCACTTCTGATTTGCTGATGGAGCATTTCACCATATAGCGTTCGCCATTGTTTTTTGGCTTCGCTTCCAGGGTCAGTACACGGTTTTTGCCACCTTTTTTGCCTTTGAAGCTCAGGCGATAATTGTCGACATCAAGCGTGCCCTCGGCTGCCAACGCCGCCCGGCAGGATTGGACATCGTCCTGCGTCCCGGCGAATGCCGGTGCAGATAGAACAAGAGCAAGTGTGGTAGCGGTTAAGGCAGCAATGGTTTTTTTTGTCATGATTAGTCTTTCTGGTGAAGGGGTTAGCGCCGGGCGTTGCACCCGAACAATTGCCATTTGGGAGCGGCGCTGATATAATTCAAATATATGTGAAGTATGACACTTATGCGCGGATGGTATGACAGAGAGAACCCTCGAAAGCCTCGATCTTAACTTGTTGCTGGCCTTGCACTGGCTTTTGACTGAGCGCAACGTGACCGAGGCTGCGGGTCGGCTTGACCTGTCCCAGCCGGCAATGAGTCGTACTCTTGGACGTTTGCGCGAAGTTTTTGACGATCCTATCCTCGTCAAATCCGGCCGCACGATGCTCCCCACGCCTAAAGCCGACAGGTTGCAGCCCGCTGTTGCCCATGCAATTGAGCGGATGCGCGATATCCTGAGAGTTTCAGACACTTTCGACCCTGAAACGCAGCAAGGACGTGTACGGATCGCCTGCAAGGACTACGTCAACTTTCTTGTTGCCACAACCTGGGCAAAAAACATCAGTCCTCATGCGCCGGGGCTGGAGTTGGACATTACGGATTTGACTTTTGCCGCCGCTAACGACCTTATTTCCGGCCGGATTGACCTGGTTATTGTGCCGGATGTCGGCCTTATGGATGTGCCGCCTGGGGTTGATCTTGAACAATTTGTCCAGCGCCCGATCTTCCGTGAGCGCTATATTTGCGCGATCCGTAAAGGCCATCCAATGGCAGAGCGAAAGATATCGCTCAAACAATACACAGCGATGGACCACATCCTCATCAACCCTGGTGGCAGGGACAGCGGCATTGTCGACCAGGTTCTCTCCGAACACAGTCTGATGCGACGGATCAAGTATCGCACATACAGTTTCCTTTCAGCGATTTACCTGCTTTCAGAGACGGACTGTGTTTTGACCGCGCCGGAAGGATTCATCAAAACGGTGCCTAACAATTTCATCACATTCAAGCCGCCATTGAATGTGCCGGATATGGCAACATTTGCCGGATGGCACCCGAACTGGACTCATGATGCGCGGCACAAATGGATTCGCGAGCGACTTTTTTCTGAAGTTGCCGATCGGATTCAGGCTCTCTAGTCGGTATTTGAATATTGGATCACATATTTATAATTCGGGGCTAGATTCTTTCCATAATTGATATAACATTGATATAACATTTGAAAATTGGGGATTCGTAGCCGTGCCACATGATCATAACCCCGAGGGACACCAGCCGGGAAATTTGACTAAAAATGAGTCTCTCGTATTCGAAGCGATGAAAATGACTGATAGGCCCCAAAAAGCCTACGACCTGCTTGACGTGCTGAAAGACAGCGGTGTCCGCGCACCGATGACGATTTACAGGGCGCTCGAAGGCCTGGAACAAAAAGGCCTTGTTCATAAGCTCGATGCCTTGAACGCTTTTGTGCTGTGCAATCATGATGCGCCACATGAAATCCAGACGTTTTTGGTTTGTGACAACTGCAACGACGTTGACGAGATAAAATCCGCTGTTGCCGAGTCACCTTCGGTTGAAGCAAATATTCGCGGTGTTGTCGTCGAAAAAGGATTTCGCATGGCGGCCGCGCGGCTTGAGATCCGGGGCACCTGTTCGAAATGTGCCGAACCGGCGAATTAAGTGTACCAGCCAGCTTCCACTTCTTCCCGCGCGCCCTCACCCCATGTTTGCAAAGCCGGGAGTGACCACACTGCATCCAGCCATTTTGTGATTTTTGTCGGTACTCTGACAGGTCCGTAAGTACGCAGGCGCGAAACAACCGGCGCGAACATGGCATCAGCTATACAAAATTTTCCGAACAGAAATGGTCCGTCTGTTTTGTTGCCGTAAAGATCGAGGGCGTCTCCCCAAATGCTGACAAGCCGATCAATATCCTTGCGTACGTCAGGGCCGCCATATACGCGTGCGCCTTCACGGGCGAATTCCATCGGCCAGGTTCTGCGCAAGACCGAGTAACCGGTATGCATCTCAGCTGACATTGACCGCGCCATGGTTCGGGCTTGCAGACTTTCGGGCCATAAATTCCGTTCAGGATAGAGCTCGGCCAGATATTCCCCAATCGCCAGCGAATCCCAAATGACCGCCTCACCGTCACGCAAACACGGCACCAGCCCGGATGGTGAATGCGCCAGGATAGCGGCCTTTGATTCAGGCCGGTCGAGCCGGATCACAACCTCGCGGAAAGGAATTTCAAACACCCGCATCAACAACCACGGCCTCAGCGACCATGAGGAGAGGTTTTTATTGCCGATTATCAGTGTAAGGTCTGTTGCCATTGTTACCCCGTTTCGTGGGCCGGATCACACTCCAACTGCGCCCGGCCGATGCGGTTCTGAGATCAGCATAGCTGAAAACGGAAGCGGACTGAAACGCTTATGCAGCTTTCATTACCTGATCTTTCAGGTAGCCAAGCATCGTATCAGCGTCTGAGATTTCGAACGGGTCGTCGGGACAGTTATCGGCAAAGCCTGGCTCCGAGAATATTTTGATGATTTCGCCATCATCTACCAGCATTGAATAGCGCCAGCTCCGATAGCCAAAACCAAGATTATCTTTGTTCACGAGCATGCCCATCTTGCGGGTAAATTCCCCGCTGCCATCGGGTAAAAGTAAGACTTTTTTTGCGCCTTGCTGCTTGCCCCACTGATACATCACAAAAGCGTCATTGACGGACAAACAAATGATCTGATCGACACCTACCGCTGTGAATTCGCCGTGTAACTCCTCGTACCGCGGCAAATGACTGATCGAACAGGTCGGCGTAAAGGCACCTGGTAACGCGAACAGGACAACTTTTTTGCCTATAAAGATGTCGTCATTCGAAAGGTCCTGCCAGCGGAACGGGTTGTCCCCGGGGATAGAATCATCACGGATACGGGTCTTGAAAATCACCCCGCTTGGAATACGGCTGGTCATTCAGTTTTCTCCTAATTATCTTATATTAAATTTATAATCATTCTAATAACGAATTGCAATAGAGAGAAACAAGTTTTCCGGATACCAATTCGACGCTGCTGCCAACGCTTGCATTGAACAACGTGGATGCGGCAAATCTTGTAGCGAGAAAATGTGCGAGGAATGGTTGATGACAGACAAGATAGAGCTCCGCGAGGAAGATGGCATTTTGCGCGTTGCCTTCAATCATGTGGAAAAGAAGAACTCGATCCTCCCTGAGATGTATGTGGCGCTGAACGAAGCGTTTGACCGGGCTGCCAATGAACGGTCGATCCGCGCCCTCCTCCTTGAAAGCAGGGGCGACATTTTCACCGCCGGTAACGACATGGCTTCGTTCCTCGACTTGCAGGACCAGAGCCAGACCAATCCGACCCTCAAATGGATGAAACAGGCAGCGCTGTCAGAAAAACCCCTGATCGCCGCCGTCAACGGTCCCGCGATTGGTATCGGCGTCACCATCCTGTGCAGCTTCGATTTAGTTTACGCCGCCGAAGAAGCGACTTTCCTGACGCCGTTTGTCAACCTGGGCGCTGTACCGGAGGCCGGTTCCTCGATGCTGATGCCTGGCTCACTTGGTTGGCAGAGAGCAGCGGAGTTTCTGCTAACTGGAGAAAAGGTCAGTGCACGGCGTGCTTATGACATGGGCCTCGTCAATAAAGTTGTCCCAAGAGCGGAACTCGAAGAAACCGCTCTCGCCGCGGCGCGTAACATCGCCTCGAAACCTCCTGAATCTGTCCGCCTGACCAAGAAACTTATGAAAGGCGACACAACGGCGCTCATCGATTGGATTGATCATGAAATGGTGATGTTCGGCGAACGTGCCCAATCGGAAGAATTGCGTGAGGCCGTCGGCGCGTTTCTTGAGAAACGCAAGCCGGACTTTTCGCGGTTCGGGTAGCAAAACCCGCCTTTAATGGCCCGTTATGAGACCTTCCATGCAGGCGATCCCGCGCGATTTTGACTTGGATCAATTTGCCCCCGACAATTCGATATACTTTCTAATGGTTCACTGTAACTGGAGAGGTTGCTATGTCACAACGTCAGTACACACTCGCGATATCCACAATTGTTGTCAGCCTATCCCTTACTACACTCGCGAGTTGTGATATGCGTCCACAATCCGGGTATGGTTTTACACTGCCTGACGGCAATATCACGAAGGGCGAAGAAGCGTTTGTACGATTTGCCTGCAACGATTGCCACGTCATCAATGACAGGGAAGATCTCAAACTTGAAGATGGCCTGCCGGCCTTTATGGAGGTCCCGCTTGGTGGCACTAGCACCCGCATTGAAACCTATGGAGAACTTGTTACCTCGATCATTAATCCGTCACATGAGATTTCCCAGAAATATTCCGGCCAGCCCGTCGAGTACGCCGGAATGTCGATGATGAGAAATTACAACGACGCCATGACCGTCTCTGAGCTTATAGATATCGTCGCTTTTGTACAGGAACAGTATGAGCTGGAACCGTACAAACCGATGGCGTATGGAAATTTTTGAATTCGATACGTTTCAGAGACAGATATCCCTAGTCCCCTAGTGTTGACACATCAGGTCCGGGACGGAATCGTCTAAAATGCTTGGCGAAGCCAGGGTTGAAATTGGTTGGTGCGGTCGAGAAGACTCGAACTTCCACGGGAGTTATCCCACAGCGACCTCAACGCTGCGCGTCTACCAATTCCGCCACGACCGCATGTCCAAAATGGCTGAATCGCGCCTGAGTAAGCGCGAGCGCACCCCTAGCAAATGGCATCTCGCCTGTGAAGTGTTTTTTCTTGTGAATACCCATACAAAATCCTACTTCCACGACATGACTTCTGGGCAAGAAAACCAAAACTGGCTCGATAAGCCCGTTGCGTGGGCGGTGTCAGAGGCACCGGTTGTTTACGAGGATGCTGTCGCCTTCATGGAAGCCCGTGCGACGGCGATCTTCAAGGGAGAGGCTGATGAAGTTGTATGGCTATTGGAGCACCCACCGCTTTATACTGCCGGAACCAGCGCCCGGCCCGGAGACCTGCTCATCCCCGACAGGTTCCCGGTTCATAAAACAAAACGCGGCGGGCAATATACCTATCATGGGCCGGGGCAGCGGGTCGTCTATGTTATGCTGGACCTTTCCCGGCGCACCAAAGATGTCCGCCGGTTCGTACAAGATCTCCAGCGCTGGATTATCACAAGCCTCGATCAGTTCAACGTTAAAGGAGAAATTCGCGACGGGCGTATTGGGGTTTGGGTCGATCGGGCACAAGCCGGTCATCAGCCCCGCGAAGACAAGATCGCCGCGATCGGCATACGCATTCGCCACTGGGTCAGTTTTCATGGTATTTCGCTAAACGTCGAACCAGATCTTGACCATTTCGCTGGGATCACACCATGCGGTATTTCGGAAAAAGGTCTCGGCGTCACCAGTCTTGTCGATCTCGGCCTGCCGGTGTCGATGGATCAGGCCGATGACGCCCTTGCCAGTGCTTTTGTGGAGATTTTCGGTCCCGTTCATCGCACAGACGCACCCGAATTTAAATAGCCCTTGCACCTGTCGAAATGGAGTTGCTCATCCGTCATGAAGATGGAAGCGACGAGGGAGACAGTGATGCAGTTTATGATTATCGCTACAGAATTCGAACAGGATTTGGATAAAAGCAAGACCCCGGGAACGGGTGCGTTCCAGGCGTATATGGGAAAATGGGCACAATTCTCAGAAGCTATGCACGACGCTGGTGTTTACGTCACCGGCAATGTGCTTGAATCACTGAAACGGCAACTTGCGTCCGGGTTCGCGATGGCAAGCGTGGAATTCATGATGGCCCGTTTGCTGACACAAAAAAAAGAACAGCTTGGCGGATACGTCTTCATTGATGTACCGGATCTTGAAGAAGCCAAAATGGGCAGCTAAATGCCCGGCAGTGAACAATGGCGCAGTAGACGTTTTCAAAATCATGTTGTTTGATTAGGGGAGATACCAATGCCGTATTTATTTGCTCTTCATGAAGATAATAACAACTATCGCTAAAACAACGCGGTGGTATCTTGATTGTTTGCGAACACATTCGACTCCGCTCTACCCACACCGCTTGAGCTAATCTCTAATCCTTCGCGTAGGGATTCTTCTGCTTATTGAGATATAACCTGACCGGCACGGCAGGCAGATCGAACGCTTCACGAATACCATTGATTAGATAACGGCGGTAGCTCTCGGGTAATTCCTCTGCTCGCTGGCACTGCGCTACGAATGTTGGTGGCCGCGTTTTTGTCTGCGCTATATATTTAATCCGGATACGGCGACCTTTTGCTGCTGGCGGTGGATGGCGATGCACTGCATCCTGCAGCCAAACATTGAGATCGCTGGTTTTAATTTTGGCATTCCAGTCTTCATAAACGCTGGTGATCGCCGGCATCAGCTTTTCGACCGACCGACCGGTCAGTGCCGAAAGACAGACGATTGGCAGTCCCGGTGCCTGAGGCAATAATCGTGCGACCTTTTCCTTAATCTCGGGGAACGCTTCGGCCCTGTCTTCAATCACGTCCCACTTGTTAACTGCAAGAACGACCGCCCGCCCTTCGCGTAGGGCAAGGTCAGCGATTTGCAAATCCTGTTTTTCGAGCGGCGCACAGGCATCTATCAATACAGTGACTACTTCAGCAAACCGTATGGCGCGTATCCCGTCAGCAACTGACAGTTTCTCAAGTTTTTCCTGTATTTTTGCGCGCTTGCGCATCCCCGCCGTATCGAACAGCTTGACGTGCCAGTCGCGTTCAGCGCTCTTCCACGTCCAGTCAACACTGATCGCGTCACGAGTTATACCTGCTTCCGGTCCTGTCAAAAGCCGGTCATGCCCAACCAGTTGATTAATCAGTGTAGACTTGCCGGCATTTGGTCGCCCGATGATCGCGACACGGAGCGGTTTTAAGGGGTCGTCCCAATTGAAATTTTCATCGTCTGTCTGATTGACTTCAAGCGTGTCAGCAATTGTGGAAATCGCCGAGTAAAGATCGCCCATCCCGACATTATGCTCGGCCGCGATTGCAACCGGTTCGCCAAGCCCCAACCCATAGGATTCATAAATGCCATCATTGCTTTTGATGCCTTCGGTTTTGTTGGCGACAAGCACAATCGGCTTGCCGCTCGTGCGCAACATTGCTCCGAACTTCTCATCTTCAAGGGTGATACCAGCCCTCGCATCAACCATGAACAAGCAGATATGGGCCTCCTCTATCGCGACTTTTGTTTGCGCCAGCATCCGCGCTTCGAGCGCTTCCGGTGCGGCGTTTTCGAGCCCAGCTGTGTCAATGACAGTGAATTTCAAGGCGCCGAGGCGTCCTTCGCCCTCTCGTCGATCACGGGTGACGCCCGGCTGGTCATCGACCAGCGCGAGTTTCTTGCCGACAAACCGGTTGAACAGCGTCGATTTGCCGACATTAGGCCGGCCTATGATGGCGATCTTTAAAGACATCGAACCAAACTTTGAAGGGTCGCGCGTTCTGGCCCTGCAGCGCGACCACGTCAAGGGGTCCGACCCCGTATGTGAGATTATCTCGCGATGTATGTCGCCTAACGATAAGCGGTCAGCTTGCCATTTTCGGAGAGAATAAAAAGCTGTTCGTTGGCGACCACTGGCGTAATGCTCGTGCCCTTGCCGAGACGGCGCCGGTCAGTTGTTTCACCAGTTTGTGGATCAGCCAGAATAATCTCACCGCGGGATGAAGATAGCACGAGCTTACCACCGGCAATTATTGGTCCTGTCCAGGTGATACGGTTTTTCTTCTTCTTCTCATTTTCGTATCGCGGCAGTTGCTGCACCCAGACGATCTTGCCCTTTTCGCGGGACATACAGATTAGTTCGCCCTCGACCGAGACAACAAAAATGAAGTCACCGGCGACCCACGGTGTTTGCAACCCGGACACGGGTGCTTCCCACAGGGTCCGACCGGCCCGAACATCTATCGCGCTCATCTGGCCCGCATGGCTGATTGCAAAGACGACACCCCGGTCAATCACTGGGCTACCTGAAATATCGTTGAGGTTGGACAAAGCTGTCAGTCGGCTGGAACGGGCAATGGTCTCAGTCCATAATTGCTGGCCATTATCAGCCCGAAGCGCAGTTACTTCGCCGGATGAAAAGGGGGCGACCACAATTTCTGCATCAGCTGCTGGGCTCGCGGCTGACAGGAACCGGGCGTTTTCTTCAAAAGACTGGTAGTCCCAACTGACTTCGCCGGTCGCCTGATCAAGGGCCAGGAATTCGTTGGCGTTAGTGACGACGTAGACGTTGCCATTCGTGGCGGTCGGCGCTGTGCGCACAGGGGATGCGGCCTCATGTTTCCAGATGACTTCACCGGTCTCGGCATCGAGCCCTGCGACAAACCCAAAGCCGGAAGCGACAAATACCCGGCCGCTGTCATAGGCAACGCCGCCGCCAAAGCCAACTGATGCCGGGTTTTGGCGCTCAAACGCCTGGTACCATTTTCGATCCTTACGACGCAAGTCGGGCGTCATCTCGGTCCGCCACAAACGCTGACCGGAGGCGGCGCCATAGGCAGAAACATGGGCTTTTGAATCAACCACAAAAATCTTATTGTCTGCGATTACCGGGGGCGCAAGAAGCGGCGAGCGTTTGTCCGAGCCTTTGCCAATATCCGTCGACCAGACCCTCTGCAGTGTCAGCGTTGCACCCAAATGGTGCATGGTGTGGTCCGCATCACCGCCTGGCTGCGGCCACGCAGCGTTCACATAAGGTGGTGGCAGCCTGATTTCAGTGCCCGCAAGGTCAGCATCTGCGACCAGCGCGTTGTCGAGGGCCAGCACCGGCTTGCGCTTGTCCTTTTCGGGCAGATTTGCTTCTTCAACATCATCGTTATTACGCGAAAAAATATTGAGATCACTCAATGGATTGGAAGAACAGGCCGTTGTCGCAGCCACCAAACCTGTCACGATTAACCAGCTTAGCGTTTTGTTCCGTTCAAGCTTCATCATACCCACTTCCAACTGTTGCTAATTTCCAGGAAAATCGCCCGTATTCCCGAAGAAACGGGACTATACAGGCTTAGTTATCGCTTGTCGCGCCCTGTTCTGTTTCGTTTTTGTTAGTTGACGCCGCCTCGTCTGGGATGGCTGTGCTGACGGTGTCCATCAATTCCAATAACCCCTCGGAGCTCGCCCCTTCTGTCAGTTCGAGCGTTTTGCCCCTTATGCCAAGATCGGCCAGCGCCGCAAATTCCTTTGCCCGCTGGCGCAGGCGTTCAGCGGCGTCCGGAACCGCCTGGATCGCTTCAAAATGGCTGAGTGCGGTCTGGTAATCGTTCACTTCAAAGGCCGCGAGCCCAGCAATCTCCTTGGCATGAACGCCAAATGGCGTTGCTTCGGCCTCCAGGCCGTTCAACACCAGCAGCGCTCTATCGCGGCCGTCAGCCAAGGAGAGATAGCCCGCGCGCACCCTGGCCAGATCCTTCAAGCGTTTGGGATTGTCGCTGTTTTCCGCGACGCCGAGAAGATAATTGATCGCTTTGTCACGCTCACCCTGCTCTGCTGCGAGCGACGCTGCCTGCAGGGCCGCCATCGCTGCGTACCCATCGGGACCTTCTTCAACAATGGCGTCAAAGGCGGCCAGCCCAGCAAGCTTGTCAGTCGTGGCAAGGGCTGCCGCCTTGTCAAACGCAACGGAGTAATTCTCGGAGATACGGGTCTGGCGGGCGTCCCAATATTGGCGCCCCGCAACAATCACGATGACGGCGACTGCCGCGCCAATGAACCAAGGCAGGCTCTGCTTCAGTTCCTGAATCTGCTGCTCATCCTTGAGCTGCTGATTTACTTCTCGGATTTCCTGTGAACCGTCGTCGACTGCCACTTTATGCGTTTCCTTGACTTGACCTAACCGGGGCTTCCTAGCGATCTTTCTATTGTATCGCAATCAGCGTTTCGTCGCCAGTTTCGGCTTCAGGGAATAGACTTCCGCCGCCGACGGGAACCTGCGGCCACGCACTTCTGCAGCGTAGGCCTTAACGGCTTCGCTGATCACGGTTTTCATGTTTGCGTAGCGCTTGACGAATTTCGGTGTCCACTCAAATAGACCAAGCATGTCCTGTGTCACCAAAATCTGCCCGTCACAGACAGAAGATGCGCCAATACCGATGGTTGGTATATCGATCGACTTCGTGATCTGTTTTGCAAGGTCTTCCGCGACGCCCTCGATCACGATGGCAAAAACGCCAGCATTCGCCGTTGCGTTTGCTTCCGTAAGTACACTCGCCCATTCCTGAGGGTCGCGGCCCTTGGCCTTGAAACCGCCGGTGACGTTCACTGCCTGTGGCCGCAAGCCCACATGCCCCATCACCGGTATACCGCGTGCAACAAGAAAAGCGACGGTTTTTGCCGCATATTCACCGCTTTCAATTTTGATCGCCTGGGCGCCGGTTTCCTGCAACACACGCGAGGCGTTTTCAAAAGCCTGTTCAGGGCTCGCCTCATAAGAGCCGAACGGCATGTCAATAACGACCATCGCTTTTTGGGTACCGCGCATAACTGCCTGACCGTGCATGATCATCATATCGAGGGTCACACCCACCGTGCTCGGCAACCCGTGCACCACCATTCCGACGCTGTCACCGACCAGCAAAAAGTCACAATGATTATCGAGCAGCGCGGCCGTCGGCGCGTCATATGCCGTCAGTGACACAATCGGTTCACCGCCCTTGCGCGCGGTGATATCAGCCGCTGTCAGCCGTTTTGCTTTTGTTTGTGCAGACATGGATCTCTCCGGTCAGGTACTATCTCAATGTCCGTCATACGCGACCAGGCTCATGGTCTCAATACCAAGATTGTGCAGACGTTTTGCCCCATTGAGGTCCGGCAGATCGATGACAAACGCGGCGGCGATGATTTCCGCGCCCGCCTTTGTCAAAAGATGGATCGCTGCTTCCGCGGTGCCACCTGTCGCAATCAGATCGTCAATGATCAAGACTTTTTCACCCGGCTCAACGGCATCAATGTGCATCTCCAGCTGATCGGTGCCGTATTCGAGTTCATAGGTTGCTGAAATTGCCTCAAAAGGCAACTTGCCTTTCTTCCGCAAGGGAACGAAACCTGCTTCAAGTTTCTCCGCCACGGCGGCGCCGAAAATGAACCCGCGCGCTTCAACACCCGCGACTTTTTCAACACCTTTATCCGCGTAGTGCGCCGCCAACCGGCTGATCGCTTCCTTGAATGCCGCAGCGTCTTTCATCAGTGTTGTGACATCGCGAAACATGATACCCGGCTGCGGGAAGTCGGAAATTGTACGGATAGAAGCTTTAAGATCAACGCTCATAGTTTCGCACTCGGCCTGGCATTCATCATCTCCAACCAGCGCAGGATATTCGGGTGGTTCTCGTCCGGCGGCACCTTGATCCACGGGGTCACGCTGATCACACTGAAGGCCCAGATATCTGCGAGGGAAAATCCATCAAGCGCGATATGTTCCCGCCCTTCCAGCTGCTCGTTCAGGTCTTCCATAAAATCGGCCAGCCGAATGAACCCGCGATCGGCGAGTTCAGGTATCTGGGCGAAGTTGCGCTTCCCGGGGACCGCCCGGTCCTTCATCATTCGGTGCCAGTTACGGTACGCCTCCATGAAAGATATCCCGCCCTGATGATCTATTTTCGCGGCCCAGCTGGAAACGATGCCTTTTTCAGCTGGCGTCACGCCCAACAACGCTGGCACCGGCTGATAAGCTTCCGCCCATGCCGCGATCCCGAGATTGTCAAAAAGAGTCGTGCCGTCTTCCAGGACGACCGTCGGGATCGTGCAGCCCGGGTTGATCTTGCGATACTGATCCGAGAGCTGCTCACCTTTTGTCATATCGATTTGGATGTTCTCGTGTTCAATGCCTTTCTCGGCCAGGACCATCCTTGCCCGGCGCGGGCTTGGTGCCGGCGCATAGTCATAGAAGCGGATTTTCATGAAGCCCTCTGTTTAAAGTTTCGCGAACGACATAATGCCGCCCTGATCCGCCGTCAACTTGCCGTCTTTAACGTCCTTGTAGAGACGGTCAATTTCATCACGTGTATTAGCTTGATCCAGTGTCATCCACTTGGAGGCGGCTTTCGCGACCTGCTCCGAGGCGGCATACATGTTACTGATAAAAGCACCTTCTGTCGCCTTGATTCGCTCGGCTGCATAAGTCGGCATGAAAAACAACTGCGAGCGCGCGTCGATATACCCCTCACCTTTGCGATCCTCATCCCAATGCGAGGCGCCAACAATGACCGTATGCTTCATATTATCACCGAGATGTCGGTGCAGTTCGGCAAGCGTTGTGCCATTGCCGGAAAAATCAACAATCACCGTTGGAGAACCGGTATCGAGCTTGCCAGCCTCCTCATAGGAGAGAACCTGGTCGTAATAGCCGATCTCTTCAAGCGCTACCTTGTTGCGAGCTGACGTCAGACCGACGGTCCTGCGCCCGCCGGTTTCGCTTTGCTTCAGCAAAAACGCAAGCGCTAGCGCCGTTTTGCTCGAGGCACTTACCAGACAAACAGTCTCCGCATCCTGATAGCCGGTTTCACTCAGCCAGTCTGCAAGACCAAAAGAGGTCCCTGCCAGGGGAAACCATAAGGAGCGATAAGCTTCCAGAGTAGAATCATAAAACGGATCGGCTTTCACGCGCACAAGCGTGTTATAAACCGCCGGCAATTCAGAGCGATGTTCGCTCGCATCGCGGAACTGGTTGTCCTGAACGCCGCCGGGCATCACGACAAAATCTGTCGCCATCGGCAGATAGCCGTAGACCCGCTCACCAACCTCAAATTCCGGATGCCGCGAGACCACCACGTCAGCAAAACCCCATACCGGAATGATGCCCCAGCCATCTTTGGCTACGGGAAAAAACCGCCAATAGCCGAACTGCTCGCCCATCACCCCATAGGTGATGTTGTTGGAGGTGAAGGCAAACTCATCGACCCTTAAACGAACCTCGCCTTCAGCGATATCCGGCAGGCTCGCTTCCGCCCAGCGTGTCTCGTTAACATCATCCCGGCGCACCTGAAGCTGTGTGACCTGTGTCATCGGCATCTCCTCTGTCGTGAGGAAAATGACGGTGTGGCGTACAATGAGTCAAGAAAAGGTGGCAGCGTTGACAATATGTCGGGTATGGAAATTTCAACCTCTACCGCAACAAGCCTGGGTTGATGTTTCACGCTCCCCGACCGACACAACAAAGATTCAGCTTATTGTCGAAAGCCCACTCAACCACTGTGCTACCCATCTCAGGGTTTTTGTGGGTGTAGATGCTGCCCATCCTGGGATTTAACAAGCATACTCCGCGGGCGATCTTGCGCAACAAGCGATCAGTGTAATGAAAATAGAAGATACAAAAACTGTGTATGACTTTGTTGCACCGACCACAGACCCCAAGTAGGATATACCTGTAACTACAAAAACAGGGCATAAGCAATCTTGCGAATGTGTCGGTTATGAGGATTGCAAGCAGTTTCGTGCAGGCGGTGCTTGCGATGACCGGGAGATTCAGGAACGGCGCCAAGTGTGCGCGCCTCCCGGCGACTGATCACTTTTGGTGTATGCTACAGGTTCACCCAAACAACAGCAATCCGCCCAACAACAGCACCGGAACAACTCCCAGCCCAAACGTATTGCGTGCGAACACGAACTTTTTGATCCAGCGATCGATCTCAGGGTCACCACTGCCGGCTGTTTTTGTCACCATCTCGACATTGGCGCCACGGATCCCAATATCATCCGACAGGATATATCGCGTCAAGCCGCGCACAAATATCAGAGATCCAAAATAAAATACCCCACCGAACGCGATGCTTGCCAGCGCGAAACAAATCACCAGCGGCGCAAGCTCGGGTCGTGCAAATTGGTCCAGCATGGTCACGCCCACCAGAAAGCTGATCACGCCAACCAACAATGCTCCCATCCACAGGCGTTGCAAAGCACCGAAGTTAACACCATCAGACATTGATAATCCCGTTTGCCCTACTTTTGCCTTTGTAGTTTAAGATACACTCAGCCGTTGGAGCGTTATATGAAAAACAACCATACTTTCATCTCTTTTCTCGTGCTCGGCGCGGCAGCACTCACCGCCTGCACAACAGCACCTCAAATAGCACAAGAGGCGCCGCCATCAAAACCGGATGTTGCCTACAACGAGTGCCTGCGCGAGAACATGGCTGTCTCGATAGCCTGGGAGGCAATTGAGAAAATGTGTCGGGAAAAGGCTTCCGGGCCGACCAGTCTACTGCCAGGCGAGCCGCAAAAATAGACTGACCAACTCACGTTCACGAATCGTTCCCGGGGGCTTATACCCGGCACATGGTCGATATCTCCCTCACCGCATTAGCCATCTGTCTGTTGCCGACGCTGGGTATTATTTGGTTGTCACACAAATGGTCCGGCAAGGGTCTTGAAGTCAGCTATGCGACGTTGCGCATGCTGTTTCAACTGATGGCCGTCGGTTTCGTTCTGGTCTTCATATTCGCTGCGGATAACCCTCTCGTCGGCGGCCTCGTGGTCTTCGTCATGATCGCCGTTTCAAGCTTGATCGGCATACGCACTGTTGCCAGAAACCGGCTCGCAGCGTTCTGGAAAGCCACCATCGGCATTGGCCTTGGTGGTGGTGCCATTCTTCTGTTTGTTTTGTTTGCCGTCCTGCAGTTGGCTGACCCTTGGTATGATCCACGTATTATCATCCCCCTCGCCGGGATGGTGTTTTCGAATTCCATGACAGCAGTCACTCTCGCCGCTGAGAGATTTGAAAGCGAATATACCTCTGCGGTTTCCTATCAAGTTGCCCGAACGACGGCGTGGAAAACAGCCCTCATCCCGCAGATCAACTCCCATCTGGCGGTCGGGCTGGTCGCGTTGCCGGGCATGATGACGGGGCAAATCCTGTCCGGCGTCGATCCGCTGATTGCCGTGCGCTATCAGATCATCGTTATGGCAATGCTGCTGCAATCATCCGGCTATGCCGTCGCGCTTTATCTCTGGCTACTGCGGCCCCAAGAACACTAACCGCAGATTACTTCGCGCGCGCAAAAAAGGTTAGGACAAAAGCGACCGCGGCGGGCAACGCCTGCGTAAACAGGATCGTTGGCTTCGCCGTCATCGCTCCATAGACACCTGCGATCATCACACAAATCAAAAAGAAGAACACGAAATCGCGTTTTTTGGCGATCAGTCCCCAGAGCAGTCCCGCGGCGAGGAAGCCATTGTACAGACCCTGATTGGCCGCCAGCACAGCCGACGAAGCAGATACTTCCGGGGTCATCGAGAAAACCTTTTGCCCGATCGGATGATCCCAAAAAAACATCTCGAGTGCCAAAAACCCCATATGCGACAGGGCGACGAAAACGACAGCGATTGTGGCAAGTATCTTCATGCTATGCAGTTTGCCCTGGATGGGCTAAAGAGAAAAGGAAAACCGGATGACCAAAAAGAAAGATTTCATCAACGACCCGTCAATCATCGCCGTCTTTCAAAAAATGATTAAGGCCGTTCCCGGTGTCGAGATGAAGGGGGCCACCTGCCCGTACCTCTCTCTAAACGGCAATATGTATTCGTCTATCTCGAAGGCCGACGTCATCGGCTTGCGACTGTCCAAAGACGACCGCGAGGCTTTCATCGAGAAATATCAGGCCACGCTCTATGAGGCCTTTCCCGGGTTCTTCCAGAAGGAATATGTCGCGGTCCCTGCGTCTATGCACAAAGACACACGTGCGCTCCGGAGCTGGTTCAGGAAGAGCTACGACAACGTCAGCTCCCTGAAGTCGAAGCCCACGGCGAAGCAAAAGAAGAAATAGGCTACCGGACGGTCGGTACTAACCGTCTATACTTCGGGCTCCTACCTTTAAATGTTAGCAACAATAGTCCGAGCCAACTTAAACATGATCAGTAAAAATGTCTTTTTAGTGCATGTTGCCCTTTGGTTGTCACAACCGATGTCAACGCCAAACAGGGCAATGAACCAGGCTGTCGATATAATCTGACCCACGATCACACTGACGACGGAACCCCCTCGAATGATTATGCGTTCGCGGGTGATTCGCCCGGCGGCAAACGCGGGTTGCGCTTAGCACGAGCGCTTGGCTTGTGGCATTGAAGCTCGAAGAGGGACGGCTAGAGTTCAATATTGCTTGCAATCCCTCAAACCCTCGCCTATAGGCCGTCGTTCACGAGCGATGGTCGACAGCGCCTCTGACAGAGGTAGCGTGGGATGGTCCCGCCAGTTGCCGAGCCGAAGGTCGGGCTCTCCCACTCCGGAAGCCAGATCTCCATCGTCACAGGGAGAAGCTAAAATGGCGTATTACGAGCACGTGTATATTGCCCGTCAGGACATTGCACCGGCCCAGGTCGAAGCACTGACCCAATCTCTCGAACAGATCGTCCAGGAGCACGGCGGCAAGGTAACCAAACAGGAATATTGGGGCCTTCGCAGCATGCAGTACAAGATCAAGAAAAACCGCAAGGGTCATTACACCCTCCTCAACATCGATGCGCCGTCCGATGCGATTAACGAGATGGAGCGCCAGATGCGGATCAACGAGGACATCCTGCGCTACATGACGTTGCGCGTGGACGAACTCTCTGAGGATCCTTCACCCATTCTTTCCCGCAGCAAAGACAAATAGGAGAACGCAAAACATGAAACCGTTTTTCCGGCGCCGCAAAACATGTCCCTTTTCTGGTCAGAGAGCTCCGGCAATCGACTATAAGGATCCGCGTCTTCTGCAGCGCTACATTTCCGAAAAAGGTAAGATTGTGCCTTCACGGATTTCTGCCGTTTCACTGAAAAAGCAGCGTGAACTCGCGCGCGCCATCAAACGCGCCCGTTTTCTCGCTCTGCTGCCATATGTCGGGGAGTAACGATCATGGATGTCATTCTTCTCGAACGGGTCGAAAAAATTGGTCAGATTGGCGATGTGGTCTCTGTAAAGAACGGCTTTGCCCGTAACTTCCTCCTGCCGCGCAAGAAAGCTTTGCGGGCGACGGAAGCCAACAAGAAACTATTTGAAAACCAGCGTGTCGATATTGAAGCTCGCAACCTGGAAGCCAAAAAAGAAGCGGAAGGCGTTGCCAGCAAACTCGACGGCACCTCCTATCTGTTGATCCGTCAGGCCTCAGACATGGGCCAATTATACGGCTCTGTCTCATCCCGAGATATTGCTGATACGGCGGAAGCCGTAGGCTTTCACATCAACCGCTCTCAGATTGTACTCGACAAGCCGTTGAAATCGCTCGGCCTCCACGATGTGCGTGTTGTTCTGCACCCTGAAGTGTCGGTCAGCATCTCCGTCAATATCGCCCGGTCTCAAGATGAAGCTGACGCGCAAGCACGCGGCGAGAACGTTCTCACTCAAAAAGACGACGACGAAAAAGCTGCCAAGGCAGAAGCCGCCGAGGAATTCTTTGAAGAAGGTGCTGAAGCGCCAGCTGTTGAAGAAACAGAATCTGATGATACGGAAGCCGAGAAATCTGAAGCTTAGGCTTGTGGAAAAAACTTTTCCCCGTAAATCAACGGGGTAGAAAAATAGGCCGCGGGAGCAATTGCTTCCTGCGGCCTTTTCTTGTCTAGTACCGGAATGCCCGACGGAAATCCTTTAAAAAAGACCGACACGGAACAAAAAATACCGTACAATATTGACGCAGAACAGGCTATTCTTGGTGCCGTTCTGTTCGACAATGAAATCTATTATCGTGTCTCGGGCTTTCTGAAGGCCGAACACTTTTATGACCCGGTTCACCAGATCATTTACGAGGCTTGCGACAAACTGATTTCCTCGGGTCGCCTCGCTTCGCCGGTAACGCTCAACACTTACCTGGCCGACAACCCGGCCCTCACCGAAATCGGCGGCAGCAAATATCTAACTGAGCTGGCTCAAAGCGTACCGTCCACAGTCGGCGCTTCGGATTACGCCCGCGTCGTTTTCGATCTCTCGGTTTGCCGCGGCTTACTGAACCTGGGATCAGAAATGGTGGAGCGGGCGCGAATCTCGGACATAGACGATGACCCGCAGCAACAAGTCGAGGAAGCTGAAGCAAAACTCTACAAACTCGCAGAGACTGGCAAGTATGGAAGCGGTTTCAAAACATTCGAGAGCGCCCTTGCCGAAGCAATCAATGTTGCCAACGCCGCCTTCGAACGTGGTGGTGGTCTTGCCGGCGTCGCGACCGGTCTCAACGACCTCGACAAAAAGCTTGGCGGCCTGCACTCTTCCGACCTTATCATCCTGGCCGGTCGTCCGTCCATGGGCAAAACTGCCCTGGTCACAAACATGGCCGTTCACGCAGCAAAAGCCTACCGGCCGGAGCGGAAAGCAGACGGCACAATCAAGGCGGCGGAAGGCGCCGTTGTCGGGTTTTTCTCGCTCGAAATGTCGGCGGACCAGCTCGCGGGTCGGATATTGTCGGAATTCTCCGAAATTCCGTCAGACCGAATTCGACGGGGTGACATCGACAAGAGTGATTTCGAGCGTATCTACGAAGCCTCACAAATGCTAAATGATATTCCGCTGTATATTGACGATACCGGCGGCCTTTCCATCGCTCAGCTCGCTGCCAGAGCGCGCCGTTTGAAGCGGCAACATGGGCTCGGTCTGTTGATTGTCGACTACCTGCAACTCCTGTCCGGGTCAGGCAGAGCTAGAGACAACCGGGTTCAGGAAATCACCGAAATCACTGTTGGCCTTAAGGCCCTCGCCAAAGAACTCGAAGTCCCGATCATCGCCCTGTCACAGCTTTCTCGTCAAGTTGAACAGCGTGACGACAAAAAACCGCAACTTTCTGACTTGCGTGAATCCGGGTCAATCGAACAAGACGCCGATGTCGTCATGTTCGTCTATCGCGAAATTTACTATTTGATGCGTCAGGAACCCAAAGAGGGTACGCCGGAGCACGAAAAGTGGCAACACGAATGCGGTGAAGCAGACGGCAAGGCTGAAATTCTTATCGGCAAACAAAGGCACGGCCCGATCGGTACGATCAAGGTTGCGTTCAACGCAGACATTGTGAAATTCGGCAACCTTGCCAATCCGACCTACTACAGCGGTCCGAATTATTGACTGGCCATCAAATTTTGCCGCTTTTGCCTCTTTGCAGGCAAAATGACACGGCTAGACTATTCCGATGAAAACAACGCCCCGCCCCCGACTAACGGTCAATCTTTCTGCTCTGCAAGCAAACTACCAAACGCTGTGCGCAAGACGTCCGGGCGCTGAAACCGGTGCGGTCGTCAAGGCGAACGCCTATGGTTTTGGTGCCGAACGCGTGGTCCCGGCCCTCATTGAAGCCGGATGCCGGACATTTTTTACAGCATACACCTTTGAAGCGGTTCGCTTGAGACAGTCGGTTGAGGCAATTCCTGATGCAGTAAACCTGTGCGTTTTCAACGGCCCTTCTGCAGGTGATCTGGCAGACTATGACGACTACAATCTAACGCCTGTCCTTAACACATTGGCACAAGTCAGCCTGTGGCAGGGTCAGAAAAGCACCTGCATGTTGCAAGTGGATACGGGCATGAATAGATTGGGGCTGACTTCGAAGGAAGTAGCAACGCTGGCGACAAATGCCGATGCACATGGCGGACTGAAGGTGAGCCACATCCTCAGCCATTTTGCCTGTAGTTCTGACCCTGGTGCCGCCAAAAATAAGCGACAAGTCGAAGAATTTAAAAATCTAACGAACAAACTCGGCAAGCTCTTTCCGAAAGCGGAGAAAAGCATCTCTGCTTCAGGCGGGATTTTTCTGCCATTTGACATTGATGAAAAACTGACGCGACCTGGCGTCGCTCTTTACGGTGCCAGCCCCCAGGACCAACCGGTCGATGCGTTGCAAACCGTCGCAACGCTTGAGGCACCGGTGATGCAGATACGCGAGGTGTCATCGGGCGAAAGCGTAGGCTACGGTGCGACATTCACCGGACGCGAGCATGCGCGTGTCGCCACGCTAGGGATCGGGTACGCCGATGGCTATCCACGGCATTTGTCCAATTGCGGCAAAGTAATCCTCGGCGGTAGAAAATGCCCTGTCATCGGTGCGATTTCAATGGATCTAATTACCGTCGATATTACAGATTGCGAGGACCCGATCGCGGTCGGTGCCATCGCCGAGTGTTTCGGCCCAACCTTGCCGGTCGCAGAGATTGCGACGCTGGCAGGCACCATCGCTTACGAAATCTTTGTAACGCTCGGAGATCGGGTTGAACGCCGGTATGTAACCTGAGTCAGTTTCGCTGTTCCGGCAGAATTTGTACACCAGCTTTCTGTTTTGCCCTGATCTCGGTAACCGTCAGTTCCGCCGCAGCAACTCTCTCTGGTGTCATGGGATGAGTATATCTCAGCCATGTGGTCGAGGGACTCTCATTGGCGAACAGATAAAAAATATCCCCCGCGACATCTAGATTACCACCGGCACGTGCCAACATATACAGACCGACATAGTCGGCTTCCGCTTCAAAGTCCTTGCCGTAGGGCACGCCGGTTGAAACGCCCCGCAAAGCGAGGGATCCCTTTCTCTTTATGTTAAAAAGCCTCAGCGCCCGGTCCGCGAGTGATCCGCCAGCATATAAAACCGGCACATAAAAAACACCGCCTGATACCACAACATTGCGCCCAATCTTGCGTGGATGCCGCAGAGCCACGTGGGCAAGCTCATGCGCCAGCACATGCTGAACAACATCATCATCGATAGCCCGCATTAATCCGGCATTGAATACAATCGTCTTGTCTCTGGCCATCGCGTTCAGGGCCGATGATTTGCTTAGCTTCACCGCGACGTCGCAGACCTCAACGGCGGCAATCTGCACTTCGCGATCGGTAGCGTTCTCGCGAATACGCAATTTCACGGGCGCACCATCTTCGACCGCTTTGCTGATCGCTTTGGCGATCTTGCTGGGTTTGCTGTCGGCAAATTCCTTGCCATTTACCGCCCTTACGAAAACACCCCTTGTCAGCCCCGCCTCATCGGCCGGACTGCCCGCCATAACGTGGAGAATGTGCATATCATCTTCTACGCCAAGCGATGCGAGCTGGTCGGTTCTTAGCCCACCAACAAAGTCCGTATACGCATCCAGATCCGCTAGAACAACGCCGATTGATTTCTTTGTTTTCGGGCACAACTCCGTATTCGCGATCAGCAACGGCCAGGCAAGATCGTAAAGGCGCCCACGACGCTCGAGCTGAAATGCAACTGCATCTCTTTGTAATTCCGTTCGCTGCGCGTCGGAGATGACAGAATTCACGACCGGTGCGCTATACTCAGGCGTTGCGCATCCGCAAAGCGGCAAAATCAGCAATAAAATTCGAAAATACGCCATGCGCAACCTTCGCAAAAACTACACCCGCCAATCATGGCGAACTTATCAACGCCTGTCGATATGGGTGTTTAATACCCGCAAATAGATATTGGAGTGACTCCCGGTTTGGCACGATGAACACGCTATAGGAATGCTAATAGAATCAGTTGGCACCTGTTAAAGTCCGTTCAAAGGAAGCTTATGGCAAGACAGAATGACACTTTTATCTGCCAGTCCTGCGGGGCCGTTTATTCCAAATGGGCGGGCCGATGCGACGCATGTGGCGAGTGGAATTCGATCGAACTAGAACCAACCGAAGCTGCGCCGCCAGGCGGCCACACCGCCAAATCGTCGAGCCGCGGCAAAAAAATCGAACTGGTTTCTTTGCGGGGAGATATCGTCCAGGAACCGCGAATAGCGACTGGAAACAAGGAATTTGATCGAGCGGCAGGTGGCGGTTTGGTGCCGGGTTCAGCTCTTCTCATTGGGGGGGATCCCGGCGTCGGTAAATCGACGCTCCTTTTACAAATTGCTGCCGGCCTTGCGACTGGCGGGGCAAATGTTGCCTACATTTCAGGCGAAGAAGCGGTCGCTCAAATTCGCCTCAGAGCATCTCGGCTGGGGCTTGTTGACGCGCCCGTAAATCTTGCCTCAGCTACTTCATTGAAAGACATCCTAGCGACATTAAAAGCGAACCAGTCACAAGTCGCAATTATTGATTCTATTCAAACTACTTGGTCGGACACTCTCCCCGCCGCGCCAGGTACCGTCACACAGGTACGCGCCTGTTCCCAGGAATTGGTCCGCTACGCCAAAAGCAGCGACTGTGTTTTGCTGCTTGTTGGTCATGTGACAAAGGATGGTCAGATCGCGGGGCCTCGTGTTGTTGAACACATGGTTGATGCTGTGATGTATTTTGAAAGCGAAACAGGCCGGGCATTTCGCATACTTAGAGCGGTCAAAAACCGCTTTGGTGCGGCGCACGAGATCGGCGTTTTTGAGATGACTGGCACAGGCCTGAAGGAAGTTTCCAATCCATCCAAACTGTTCCTGTCAGAAAATGAGAAACCCGTCTCCGGTTCCGCTGTGTTCGCAGGTATCGAAGGAACTCGGCCGGTACTGGTTGAAATTCAGGCCCTGGTCAGCCAGTCAAGTCTCAGCTCTCCCCGCCGAGCTGTTGTTGGCTGGGACAGCGCGCGGCTCTCCATGTTGCTCGCCGTTCTTGATGCCAGGTGCGGCCTTAACTTTGGCCGCCATGACGTTTTCCTAAATGTTGCCGGCGGTATGCGCGTTTCTGAACCAGCCGCCGATCTTGCTGCTGCTGCTGCACTTGTCTCGTCTTTGTTCGACACCGCTCTGCCGGCGGAAACGGCAATATTCGGTGAAATCAGTTTGTCGGCTGCCATTCGCCCCGTGCCCCAGGTAGATGCTCGATTGAAAGAAGCAAAAAAGCTCGGATTTAGTAGCGCAATTGCGCCGATGAATGTTACCGGCGGCACGCTAGAGTTGCAGAAATTTGAGACGCTTGACGACTTTGTGCGCTGGTTAAGAAACCGATAACTCGTGCCTTCGTTTCAAAATGAATTGTGGCCTTCAATCCTCAAACACGCTAGTTAGGGCGAAGGGGTAAAATGCAAACGCGCACAGCGACTTGGGCATGACCGATGACCTGGTTTGATCTGATCGTCTTCGTTATCATGGGATTATCGATCCTGTTTGCTTCCTTCCGCGGAATCTCTCGCGAAATAACGACACTGGCCTCGCTTGGTATTGCTGCGGTGATGGCTTTCTGGCTCGTTGGACCAGTCGCCGGACTGACCGGCCTGAGCCAGTCGCTTATGACAAACATGTTGCTTGTGATCGTTCTGTTTGCCGGTTTCTTTTTGCTGACAACCATCGGCCTTAATTTTCTGCTCGGTCAGTTCCTCGGTGAAACACCCGGCAAAATCGATCGGGCAGTTGGTGGTGTGTTCGGTTTTTTGCGTGGCTGGCTCATTGTTGGTCTTGGTTATCTCGCTCTCAATTACTATTTTGAAGCCGAGAACCGACCAGCTGCGCTTACTTCTTCGTTGACGATTGGTTTCGCCAGAAGCGCCGCAGATATCCTGGAAAATCTCGGCCTCCAAACAACCACGCAATCCGCCCGCAATCTGGATACTGACGATACATCTTACCGTGACATTCAAATACGCTCGGAGAACCTGTCTTGAATTCTAACGAACAAGTTGCTCAGTTCCTCAAGCGTGAGAACCGTCATTTCAAATCCCACTCCTCTGATCTTCATTCTCTTTATGGCGGTGCGCCCAAACTTAGAGAAGAGTGCGGCATTTTCGGTATCATCGGGCATCCGGACGCCAGCGCTAAGGTCGCCCTTGGTCTGCATGCGTTGCAGCACCGCGGTCAGGAAGCCGCGGGGATCACAACCTGGGATGGCGAGAAATTCTACTCAGAACGCCGCATGGGTCTCGTCAGCAACGGGCTTTCGGACGAAGTAACACTCGACACACTGCAAGGATTTGCGGGTATTGGCCACACTCGATACTCGACAACAGGCGATACTGTCATTCGCAATGTACAGCCGCTTTACGCTGACCTTGATCGTGGCGGCTTAGCGATTGCGCATAACGGTAATCTTACAAACAGCCGAACCAAGCGCGCAGAGCTGATCCGCAAAGGCAGTATTTTCCAAACCACCATGGACTCGGAGCTGTTTTTGCAATTGGCTGCCCTTTCACGTGGCATGAACATGGTCGATAAGGTCATCGACAGTCTAGCAGAAGTGGAAGGCGCATACGCCCTGTGTATCCTGACGCAACATTCCTTGATCGGCGTTCGTGATCCCCTTGGCATCCGCCCTCTCGTCCTTGGCAAGCTCGGTGATGCACCGGTTCTGGCATCTGAAACTTGCGCTTTTGATTTGATTGGCGCTGAGTATGTCCGCGATGTCCGACCGGGCGAAACCGTAATTTGCCGCCCGGATGGCTCGGTCGAAAGCCGCCAAATTACCCCGGAACCCAAACAAGCGCGGCCGTGCATTTTTGAACTTATCTATTTCGCCAGACCGAACTCGTTTGTGGACGGACGAAGCATTTATGAATTACGCAAGAACCTTGGCTACAAACTTGCGGAGGAAGCACTGGCCGATGCAGATATCGTATCACCGATCCCGGACTCCGGTGTCGCCGCGGCTATCGGGTACGCCCAAAGGGCCGGCCTGCCGTATGAAATGGCGTTGATCCGCAGCCACTATGCGGAACGCACTTTCATCCAGCCGTCGCAGAAAATTCGTGAAGCTAGCGTCGCCCGAAAACACTCCGCAAATGCAGGTGTGGTCGAAGGCAGACGGGTTGTTCTGGTTGATGACAGTCTGGTACGTGGCACTACATCACGCAAGATTGCCCAGATGCTGCGTGATGCAGGTGCGAAAGAGGTGCACTTCCGCATCGCCTGCCCGCCGATTGCTCATCCCGATTTTTACGGCATCGATACTCCCTCTCGCGACGAACTACTTGCAGCAAATCGTAGCATTGACGAAATGCGCAAAGTTGTGGGCGCTGACAGTCTCGAGTTCCTTAGCCTCGATGGTCTGTATCAAGCTTTCGGCAAGGGACCACGCGACAATGATGACCCCGCCTTTACCGACCATTGTTTTACAGGCGACTATCCAACAGCGTTGACTGATCAAATACAGGCAAAAAGCAAGGCCAGCATCGAACAGCTAAGCCTCCTCGCGGAGAGCAGCTGACCTCAAATAACGAAAAGGGCTGCCGATTAGGCAGAATTTCGCATTAAACGAATTGTCCTTATTCTGCATTTCCACGCAAATGCTTGTAAATCTGCGCCGGGAACGCGATCTCCATTGCTACGGCAAATGCGATGAGCAGAAGGTAGACAAATACCCCAAGCGCACCCCCTACAGCAATAGTAACATAGCCAAGGATTTCGCTAACTTCGTTTAGCGCTGAGTAGAGCAAGCCAAACGCCACTACGATCAGGGCGACGCCCACATAAAAAGCAATCATCACACCCATAGCGATAACAAGTAGCAGCAGGATCGCACCAACAATCCTCCAAACATTGCCCTTGGTCATGCGCAAGGAGGAAAACAGAGCGATCCGGTTCTCCACCGCAATCGTCGGCAGGAAAGTTGTCATCCGTAAGCTGAACCAGATGAGCAGAATGATGCCAATCAGTCCAAAGAGCAATCCTATGACACCGGCCATTCCAAATTGGCCGCCCTCGACATTCGCTTCAATTGCCTCTCCGAGCGCTTCCGGATTTGTTGCGGCATCAGCGAATACTTCAGGCGGTACACCAGAGAAAAGTCCAATCCCGAGAGCAATGAGTGCTGGCCCAAAAACAAGAACGGTAACTATCGTGTAGACAATACAGGCAAGGATGTAGCCGAGAATGTAGCTTACCTCACGCCCACCGAATTTCAAATATGCTATACCGCGTGGTGCTTCAACCCCGTCGGCCGCCATTCGCGTCAGTATGACGAGCGCGGGAACGAACATGATCGACGCAACCATCGACACCAAGATCGAACCGGAATACGCACCCATCAATTCATGCAGGGCTTCCGCCATCTCGTGGGGATCTTCGGCCGCATATTCTAACGACTCAAAGATCTCGGGATCCAGCCCGCCGAACGCAAGCACTAGGCCTATGCCGTAGATCGCCAAAAACAGTACAAAGCCGAGCCAACCCAATCTGATTGTCGAGAAAATGTTGATGAAACTGAAAGTCACCGCATCGATAGCGGCTTTGCCCACTGGTAGCTTATTCATTGTAAAATCCCCTTTTCGTCCCAAGTGCCAAGGATATTATAACCTTCCCATGCGTGTCTGGAAATAGTGCGTTTTTATTACCCAGCCCCTGTTTTTGCGCCAAATAAGGTCTATTTGAAAATTATTGGATGTTCTCTGACCTGACGAGTGACCAATGACAGCAACTCCTGATCTATCACTTTTTTGTCTTCGGACTATTCCCCAGCGGGGAGATACGAGATCGCGTCTGGCTAACTACCGGGAGGTGCCGCAATCCCCTCAAGATGTGGCCGGAGTTTTCACAATCGCAGATTTGTCACAGAAGTAAGAAAGCGCACTTTCATGCAGCGATGGACCCTGCGCTTGCAACGCAAATCTTGCTGACAGGCGCTGAGTGTTTCAAGAAATCTCTCATTCAGGGTCGGCTGTTAATCCCGCTGTCGGCGAAAGCTTGCTAACCACAGAGCGAACCGCACTCGACCAACTGATCTAAAGGGCGCACGACGCGCCCATTGGTTATCGATGTGTCAATTACTATGTCCAACACTTCTCAAACACATTCATTAAACACAATGAGTGTTCTAAAGCGCCGGTTGCACTTTGCCCAAATGTGGCATGCCGGTATATATGAAAGCATGACAACCCTGTTCCAGAACCGGTCTTTCAAGCTATATATCGATGATGTCTAACGAACCGTCCCTTTCTGAACGCGCTATTGCGGCGACAGTGCCGCCAGACAATGAAAGTGCGCCATATCTCGAAGGACTGAATGCTGAACAAAAGCAGGCGGTGCTAAAAACCGAAGGTCCGGTTCTGGTGCTGGCAGGCGCCGGTACCGGCAAGACCCGCGCGCTTACCACGCGGCTTGCCCACTTACTTGCGACCCGGCGTGCAGCGCCCTGGCAGATTCTCGCCGTTACCTTCACCAACAAAGCCGCCCGAGAAATGAAGAAAAGGGTTGGACACCTCATTGGGGATACTGTTGAGGGCATGCAATGGCTCGGCACGTTTCACTCGGTTGCGGCAAAAATCCTCAGAATACATGCAGAGCTAGTCGGTCTGAAACCCAGCTTTACGATCATTGATACCGACGATCAGATCAAGTTGTGTAAACAAGTAATTGAACTTTCCGGTCTCGATGAAAAGCGCTGGACCGGGCGTGTGCTTGCCGCTTTTGTTGACGACTGGAAAAATCGCGGCCTGACACCAGATCAGGTTCCCAAGAACGAAGCTCATTTCTTTGGTGCAGGCAAAGGAATTGAACTCTACAATAATTATCAGGCACGGCTTGTAACACTAAATGCAGCGGACTTTGGTGACTTGCTCGTTCATAACCTGACGATATTCCAACAGCATACTGATATTCTGGCAAAATATCAGCATAAGTTTAAGTATATGCTGGTCGATGAGTATCAGGACACAAACATCGCACAGTATCTCTGGCTGCGCCTCCTGGCCCAACAACACCGAAACATCTGTTGCGTTGGTGACGATGACCAGTCGATCTATGGCTGGCGCGGTGCTGAAGTCGCCAACATTCTGAAATTCGAGCATGATTTTCCTGGTGCTGAGGTTATTCGAGTGGAGCAAAATTATCGCTCCACATCCCCAATCCTGGCAACCGCTTCGGGGCTTATTTCCGCAAACAAAGCGCGCCTTGGAAAGACTTTATGGACCAAACAAAAAGAAGGTGAAAAGGTTCAACTCCGCGGTGTTTGGGACGGTGAAGAAGAAGCGCGAACAATTACAGATGACATCGAGACTGAACAGCGTAAGAAGCGTTCACTTTCTGATATGGCAGTTCTCGTGCGCGCTTCGTTTCTAATGCGGGCGTTTGAAGAGCGATTCAACATTGCCGGAATCGCGTATCAGGTTGTCGGCGGTCCACGATTTTACGAGCGTGAAGAAAACCGTGACGCCCTGGCCTATTTACGGCTCGTCCGCAATCGTGATGACGATCTCTCCTTCGCGCGGGTTGTGAACAAACCCCGGCGCGGGATCGGCGACAAGGCCATCCAGATACTCGAGATCATGTCCCGTAAAACCGGGCTCTCAATGGCTGCAGCAGGACGGGTCGCTCTTGAAACAGATGAAATGAAGGGTAAGGCTCGCTCCGGCTTACTCTCATTTTTGGACGCTCTTGATCGCTGGACCTACAATGCAAAAGGGATGGATCCAGCAACATTAGCCGAAATCGTGTTGGATGAAAGTGGTTATACGGAATACTGGGAAAACTCTAACAGCCCAACAGCATCGACCAAACTCGACAACTTGAAGGAACTCGTCAACGCCGCAAGTGAATTTGATACGCTCGAGGGGTACCTCGACCATGTTTCCCTGGTGTCTGAGCTAAATCAGGAATCCGGCGACGGTCACGTCTGGTTGATGACGCTCCACGCGGCCAAAGGGCTGGAGTGGCCAGTTGTCTTTCTGCCCGGCTGGGAAGAGGAAATTTTTCCATCCGCTCGCTCACTTGATGACAAAGGCAACGAAGGATTGGAAGAAGAACGTCGCTTGGGTTACGTGGGTATTACGCGGGCAATGGAAAGCTGCCGCATTTCCTTTGCAGCTAACCGCATGATTTACGGGCGCTGGCAAAGCGCCATGCCGTCACGCTTCATTGATGAATTGCCCGAAGAACATGTTGTAGTCCTGTCAGAGCCTGGTCTTTATGGCGCCAAAGCATCCGATCTTGCGGCCTATTCTGACTTCACCGGGATGAAGATGGAAGAAGAAACCTATTATGACAATCCCGGCTGGCGCCGTGCCCGGCAAGCTAAGCAACATAGCGGCAAACCACCGTTGCTTGAAGGCAAGGCCGAACTTGTCGCAACCAGCGCCCCTGGTGCCAGCAAGTTTACTATAGGCGAGCGCGTGTTCCATCAAAAGTTCGGCTACGGAAAAGTCGCAAGGATAGAAGGCAACAAGCTGGAAGTCGATTTTGAAAAAGCTGGTTCCAAGAAAGTGATAGACAGCTTTCTTGAGCGACCGTAATTTCCCAACAACTGCAACCATTTACACCCTATGCAGCTCGGTCTTGTGAGATGCCAAAAATGCGGTAGGCTGTCTTCAGAAAGAGTTTAGCATACCAAATATTCTTCAGGAGTGAAGACTATGTCCGTACATGACAGCGATTCCAATATTATACTGGTTGATACCACTATCGAGGAAACAGCCCACATCACGGCTACAAAGTACGATGAAATGTATCGTCGCTCGATCGACGACCCTGACGGTTTCTGGGGTGATATCGGCAAGCGGCTCGACTGGATCAAACCCTATACCAAAGTCCGTGATTTTTCTTTTGACGCTGACGATCTGCACATCAGATGGTACGAAGATGGCGAGCTGAATGTCTCTGTAAATTGTGTTGACCGGCATCTAAAAAAACGCGCCAACCAAACCGCGATTATCTGGGAAGGTGACGATCCAGCCGTTTCCAAACACATCACGTATGCCGAACTACATGAACAAGTCTGCCGTATGGCGAACGTGTTGAAGGCGCGCGGTGTCAGCAAGGGCGACCGGGTTATTCTCTATATGCCTATGATACCGGAAGCGGCATATGCGATGCTAGCATGTGCTCGGATAGGTGCAGTACATTCGGTCGTTTTTGGAGGGTTTTCACCGGAAGCACTCGCGTCGCGTATTGAGGATTGCGGGGCATCCTGCATAATTACCGCCGACGAATCCGTGCGCGGTAGCAAATCTCTACCGTTGAAAGCCAACGTGGATGCAGCTCTTGTTAGCCGGGCCAATCTTGTTCGCACAGTTCTCGTCTGGCCTCACACGAGGGGTAACGTGAATTTTGAATCTGGTCGCGATATCTGGCTGGATGAAGCAATGGATGATGTTCATCCGGAGTGCGAACCGGAGGTTATAAACGCCGAAGACCCGCTGTTTATTCTCTACACATCAGGGTCCACTGGGAAGCCAAAAGGCGTTATGCACACAAGTGGCGGCTATCTGACCTACGCTTCTTTTACCCATGAGGTTATATTCGACTATCACGACGGAGATATCTATTGGTGTACAGCGGATGTTGGCTGGGTGACGGGTCACACCTATATTGTCTATGGACCGCTTTCCAATGGCGCTACTACACTGATGTTTGAAGGTGTACCCACCTGGCCAGACGCGGGGCGATGCTGGCAAGTTGTCGCCAAGCACAAAGTCAACATCTTCTACACGGCACCTACTGCTATCCGGGCGTTGATGCGCGAAGGCGATGATTTTGTCACCCGTCACGACCGGTCTTCACTGCGCATTCTTGGAACCGTAGGAGAACCCATTAATCCCGAAGCGTGGAATTGGTATCACCGCGTTGTAGGCGAGAAAAGATGTCCGATCGTGGATACCTGGTGGCAGACCGAAACGGGCGGGATCCTGATTAGCCCCCTTCCTGGTGCGACGGACCTGAAACCTGGCTCCGCAACGCGGCCCTTTTTTGGTGTGCAGCCTGATCTGGTGGATGCAGAGGGCAACTTCCTGACGGGCGATGCTGAAGGCAATCTCGTTGTGAAAACATCATGGCCGGGCCAGATGCGTACGGTCTATGGGGATCACCAGCGCTTCGTTGATACATATTTCAAAACCTATCCCGGGCTTTATTTCACTGGCGATGGCGCCCGGCGCGACAAGGACGGATACTACTGGATCACTGGTCGTGTTGATGATGTGCTGAACGTCTCCGGTCACCGTATGGGAACCGCAGAGATTGAAAGTGCTTTGGTCGCTCACAAGGATGTGGCGGAGGCGGCAGTTGTCGGCGTGCCACATGACGTGAAGGGTCAGGGCATCTACGCGTACGTGATACTCAATGCCGGCGTAAAAACCTCGGATGGGCTGGTTCAGGAGCTTGTTGGTCAGGTCCGGAAGGAAATCGGGCCAATTGCGAAGCCCGACTTCATTCAGGTTACGCCGGGTCTGCCAAAAACGCGTTCGGGCAAAATCATGCGGCGGATTTTGCGCAAGATTGCCGAAAATGATTTCGGCAATCTGGGTGATACATCGACCCTCGCAGAACCGGCTGTTGTGGATGCGCTGATCGAAGGCCGGGTAAACCGCTAGACTGAATCAAGGCGGTCCTTGACCCACATAAGGTCCTCATCCAGCGCTTTCCTTGCCGCTGGAATAATCGAGAACATGTTCGTGTATCCGTGGGCCAGACCTTTAGCCGTGCGGACGTCAAGATCAATGCCTAACGGTTTGACTTTCTCCGCGAAAGCTCGCGACTGATCTGACAGGGGGTCATATTCCGCAATACGTAGTAGAGTGGCTGGCAATTTGTCGAGATGTGGAAGGAATATCGGCGATATCATCGGATCAGACCTGTTCTCGTCATTCTGAAGAAAGCAGTTAGTGAACCAGTCCATCAACTCCTTGGTGAGCCCGAAACCAATACCGTAATCATCCTCTGACGGATATTTTCGGCTATAGTCCAGGACCGGGAACAGAGGCCAAAGACTGTCTATCGCAACACCGGCGACAACCGCTTCGTGACTCGCCACGACAGTCAACATACCACCGGCGCTGTCGCCCCCGATTGTGACTTTGTTCGGGTCAAAGTCTAACCTATCAGCCAGTTCCGGCAATGCTTTGGCCGTCGCAACTACATCATCGACCGGTACCGGAAAGGGATGTTCCGGTGCGAGACGGTATTCAAAAAACAAAAGTTTCGCACCGATCTTCTCACAAACGTATCTATTGAACAGATCATAGGTGTCAATATCGCCAATCGTGAAGCCACCGCCATGAATGTACAAAAGCACACCATCTGATGTCTTTTGTCGCGGCACATATAACCGCGCTTTCAAATCTCCGGCTGCTCCCGGCACTGTGGTGTCAGCTACGTCAACCTTTGCCTTTCGGCCTCCATAAGCACCGATATGATAAAAGTGCCTGTAGCCGGAACGCGCGGCGTCCGGCCCAAACTCTCGCCCAAGGTCATCCAACGACGGACGTTTACGCAGCTCCAGCGCGGCAAATGCTGTTCTAGTGTGTTGATCCAATGCGGATCCACGAACGCAGATAGGTGTTTCCTTGAAAATTTTCATCCGTAGGGATTCCGGCAACGCCAGAATAAACTTCAGCATTAAATATTCTGTAGCAACGCTTCCGTTGGTCATTTTCTTATCCCTCAGCTTTGCTTGCTGGATTTGAAAATTCAAATGCGTCGAAGGGCAAAGCAGCAAGTTCACGCTTAAACCGAAATGTGTAATCGGGCCAAAGAGTGACGTTCTTTCCGCTGGCCGTTTGATACCAGCTTGAACAACCACCGCGTTGCCAAACAGAATGTGCCAAACGGTCCTGAACGGTTTTATTAAACTCTGTTTGCGCGGTCCCTTTGATGTGCACGGTGTTTTTTCCTTGCGCCTTTGCCGCATTGAGAATGCGATAAATTCCCTCGACCTGCGCTTCGGCCATGTAAACAACTGAGTTGTGCCCTAATCCAGTATTCGGGCCCAGCAGCATGAACAAGTTGGGGTAGCCATTCATGCAGGCGCCATAATATGCGGCCGGCCCATCTCTGGCCCATTCCCGATGTAGCTCTTGTTCTCGTGTTCCATAAACCGCGATCTCTGGCATTGGCTCGGTGGCGCGAAAACCCGTTCCCAGAATAATGATGTCTACATCAATTTTGCGACCGTCTGTTGTTATGATGCCGTCGGAGACGATTTTTTCGATCCCTCCGGTTTCAACATCGGTCGTCTCAAGCGCCATCGCGGGATAATACTCCGTCGAAAGCAATATCCGTTTGCAGCCAAAGCGAAACTTGGGGGTCAGTTTTTCGCGCAGGACTGGGTCTTTTACCTGTTTCCGCAGGTTCCATTTGCTCAGCCATTCATAGATTTTGAGAACGCGAGGATGGCGCACGAAGCCTATGGCCCGCATCTCCAAACGTCCATAAAGCCAGCGCCGCAGAGTTCTGACCAGGCCCGGCCGTTGCCGAAACCATTTTTTTTCGCGATCAGAAAATTTTTTTTCGTCGCGCGGGATAACCCATGACGCAGTTCGCTGAAAAACCGTCAAGCGGGCAACCTTGTCGGCGATTTCAGGGATGAATTGTATCGCGCTAGCGCCTGTTCCGATCACGGCCACTCTTTTTTCTGTCAGATCAACATCGTGGCGCCATTCCGCCGAATGGAACATCACACCTTCAAACTCCTCCCTTCCACTGATTTTCGGGAAGGCCGGAGTTGCCAGGGGGCCAGGGGCCGCAATGACATACCGAGCCGTTAAAACGCCACCTTCTGCAGTCTTTGCACGCCATATGTGTTGCTCTTTGCAATAGCGCAGCTCATTAACAGCTTCATTGTAGCGCAGGTGCTCATAGAGATGATATTTGTCCGCAACCTCCTCAAGATATTCAAGCAGCTCCTGCTGGCGGGCAAAAAGATGTGTCCAGTCCGGCTTTTGTTCAAATGAGTACGAATACACATGTGCTGGAACATCGCAGGCGCAACCGGGATATGTATTAGCGCGCCAGGTTCCGCCAAGCCCGGCGGCCCGCTCATAGATCAGGAAATCATCCTCGCTTGATTGTTTTAATTTCCACGCCATTGCGAGGCCCGAAAATCCGGCACCAATGATCAGATATTCTGTATCAACACGAATACTCATTGCTTCTCTTAAAACCTAAATTTCTCGCGGCGTATTGCAATGAAATCACCAAAGCACTTTTTGAAGATTAGAGGTAGTAATCAAGAACGGCGAAAGATAAAATTTGAACTGATTTCGGGCCGGCGGTTGAATTACCAGATCCCGAGCAAATCTGAGTCCTCTGCCGGGGGCAAAGCCAAACCGAAAATGAATGGTGGGCGATGAGAGACTCGAACTCCCGGCATCTTCGGTGTAAACGAAGCGCTCTACCAACTGAGCTAATCGCCCTTTTCTCGATCCGTCTCGAGAGGAGCGGAAACTGTTAGCGCAGCAATTCTGCTTCGGCAAGCGGAATGCTGCGCTTTCGTTTTGTAATCTGAAATTAATTAAGCGCGTCTTTGAGGCCTTTGCCAGCTGAAAATTTTGGTTGAATTGACGCCTTGATCTGGATCTTTTCGCCGGTCCGTGGATTACGTCCTTCACGTGCTTTTCGTTTCGCTGCAGAAAAAGTACCAAAACCGACCAAGCGGACATCATCGCCCTTTTTCAAGCTTTCCGTGATGGCATCAAATACAGCGTCGACCGCGCTACCCGCATCTGTTTTGCTCATATCGGCCAAATCTGCCACTCGATCTATAAATTCACTTTTGTTCATTTGCTTCCCCTTTCCCGTGGAAGTTTCTCGTGATTACCCTGTGCAATATGAACTGTGCGCGTGATCCGTCAAATCGCTGAAAGTGCGCTAGTGGAAAATTATTCAGAATATGTCGTAACCGATTGATATATATATGATATTTTATCACGAATTGCGAAGATCGCGCCACACTTCGCCCTCGAATTCAATGCATTTTTCAATCAAAACGCGCCAAACAGGTTCAGCGATTCGTTTTGAGAGGCCGTATTTTGGGGCTTCTGCCAGTACATTCTCAACAACTTGCTCGATCCTCCACGGCACCCTGACGTCAGATTCTGCCGGTTTTATGCGCGCCGCGGCTTCCATGTAGCCTTGGCGGATCGCCAATAATTCGACCAATTGGCGATCGAGAGCATCAACACCGGCTCTGACCTCCTCCATAGTTTCACACTGATTTGGCGCCGCAACGCGTTCATTTTTTTTTGTCATCGCAGCCTGATACATGAACTTTTTCTCATACTCAAACAGTCAAAAACCGGCCGTGAAAGGCCGGTTTTCTTAATGTGTGATGGGTTGTCCGGAACTTTCCTTGCCAGAGGCAACGGCGGCCGCTTTTAGTAACTCCTCTTCCTCATTCCACTCGATTGGTGTCAATTTTCCAACCAAGGCGTGGCTGAGGACATCATCGAGCGTTCGCACAGGTATTATTTCGAGGACATCTTTCACATTTGCCGGAATATCCGCGAGATCTTTCTCATTTTCTTCGGGAATCAGAACGGTTTTAGTACCCGCCCGAAGCGCCGCCAGAAGTTTTTCTTTAAGCCCGCCGATCGCCAGGACACGACCGCGCAAGGAAATCTCGCCCGTCATCGCAATGTCCCGTCGAATGGGGTTACCAGTGAGCACAGAAACGATGACAGTCGCCATGGCGACGCCAGCGGATGGGCCATCTTTCGGAGTTGCACCTTCCGGGACGTGAATATGGATATCGGTTTTGTCAAAAACCGTCGGTTTCACGCCGAACTCTGCTGCCCGTGAGCGAACATATGATGCCGCTGCAGAAACCGACTCCTTCATCACTTCCTTAAGATTACCAGTCGGTGTCATCCGACCTTTTCCGGGCATTTTGACGGCTTCAATTTTCAGAATGTCACCTCCGACCGACGTCCAGGCAAGACCTGTGACAACGCCGATGAGGTCTTCGCCGTCAAGTTCGCCAAACCTATATTTCATGATGCCGGCATAGTCGTTGAGGTTATCATCGGCGACGGAAATTTTTTCTGATTTGTGCTGCTCGATTTCACGGACAGCTTTTCTGATCAGATTGGCCAGCTCACGTTCAAGGTTTCTAACCCCGGCTTCGCGCGTGTAATTACGGATCAACGATGATAGTCCGTCATCAGTGATCTCCCACTCGTTGTCACTCATACCGTGGTTTTCGAGTTGCTTTGGAATCAAGTGGCGCTTGGCTATCTCTTTTTTCTCATCTTCCGTGTAACCCGGGATACGAATGATCTCCATCCGATCAAGGAGCGGTTGCGGCATGTCGAGGGAATTCGCCGTCGTAACGAACATCACATCTGAAAGGTCATAATCGACTTCGAGGTAGTGATCGCTGAACGTCGAGTTCTGCTCGGGATCGAGAACCTCAAGCAAGGCAGAAGCCGGATCTCCGCGGAAATCGTGGCCCATCTTATCTATCTCATCCATGAGAAAGAGCGGATTGGATTTTTTTGATTTTTTCATCGACTGGATGATTTTGCCCGGCATCGAGCCGATATAGGTCCGACGATGCCCTCTGATCTCCGCTTCATCGCGCACGCCGCCGAGCGACACCCGGACGAACTCGCGGCCAGTTGCCTTGGCAATCGACTTGCCTAGTGAAGTCTTACCGACGCCTGGTGGCCCGACAAGGCACAGGATCGGCCCTTTTAGTTTGTTGGTGCGCTTTTGCACAGCAAGATACTCAAGGATGCGCTCTTTGACCTTCTCAAGACCGTAGTGATCGACGTCGAGCAATTCCTCAGCCTTCTCAAGGTCGTTCTTGATTTTGCCTTTGGTGCCCCACGGAATTGACAGGAGCCAGTCGAGGTAGTTTCGAACCACGGTCGACTCGGCCGACATCGGTGACATCTGGCGTAATTTTTTTAACTCGCCCTCGGCCTTTGTTTTGGCTTCCTTGGAGAGTTTTGTTTTGGAAATTTTTTCTTCGATCTCGCTGACTTCGTCACGGGCGTCTTCGCCCTCACCGAGTTCTTTTTGGATCGCCTTCATCTGCTCGTTGAGGTAATATTCGCGCTGGGTTTTTTCCATCTGCCGTTTGACACGGTTGCGTATTTTTTTCTCAACCTGCAGGACGCTCATCTCGCCTTCCATGAGGGAATAAACGGCTTCGAGCCGATCCGTGACTTTCACGACTTCGAGAAGTTCCTGCTTTTCAGAAATTTTTATGTTGAGATGTGACGCGACAGTATCTGCCAGCTTCGAAGGGTCTTCAATTTGGCTGACTGCGACAATTACCTCAGGCGACACACGTTTGTTGAGTTTCACGTAGGATTCAAACTGGGTGTTGACCGAGCGGGCAAGCGCTTCAACTTCGGCAGGATCAACCTCCTGTTCATCGAGGAGCAGCGCTTCAGCTTCAAAGAACTCTTCATTTTCCATGTATCTGACAATCGATGCCCGTTGGGCACCTTCTACCAAGACCTTTACAGTGCCGTCCGGCAGCTTCAATAGCTGCAACACTTTTGCAAGAACGCCAACGCTATAGATATCGTCCGTTTTCGGATCGTCATTGCTGGCATCCTTCTGCGCGACCAGGAGAATTTCCTTCTCCGCCGTCATCACATTCTCGAGCGCTTTGACGGACCTCTCCCGACCAACAAACAACGGCACGATCATATGCGGGAAAACCACAATGTCGCGCAGGGGGAGTACTGGGTACGATTTCATGTCAGACATATTAACTCCTAAACGGCAGCCTTTGGCGCCGGGCCTTCAACGGAAGCACCCCGCAATTTGGTTAGTGTCGCCCGGATAGAAAAGCCCCTTATTGAGCCTGTGGAAAGATCTGCTATTGCGGCTTTCCGAGCCATCTGAGTGATTTGGGTGCTACTAACGGAATTACAAGTTACTTGATGCTGTACTGTTAACAAGCTCAAGCGTTATTGCCTAAAATACGGTTAAAGTTCAGATAGTTATGTCCATAGCGGCGCTGTGGAGAACGAACCTGTTTTTCGGGAAACGACCAGAAGACCACTTACGCAGAGGCGTCAGCTTCAGCCGTCTTGTCCTTTGCATTCTTAGAGTAGATGTACAACGGCTGAGCGTTGCCCTCTACAACCTCACCATTGACGACGACTTCCTCGACACCTTCAAGTGTCGGCAACTCGAACATTGTATCGAGCAGGAAGCCTTCCATGATTGAGCGCAATCCACGGGCGCCGGTTTTGCGCAGGATTGCCTTGCGGGCCACTACGGTCATTGCTTCTTCGGTAAAGGTTAGCTTGACGTCTTCCATTTCGAACAGACGCTGATATTGTTTCACCAGCGCATTTTTCGGCGCCGTGAGAATTTTGATCAACGCGTCTTCGTCAAGATCTTCCAGAGTCGCGATTACAGGCAAACGACCGACAAATTCCGGAATGAGGCCGAACTTCAACAGGTCCTCTGGCTCGACGTCACGAAGAATGTCACCAACCCGGCGGTCATCAAGTTCTTTGACTTCCGCGCCAAAGCCGATGGATGCGCCTTCACCGCGACTGGAAATAACTTTGTCGAGACCGGCAAAAGCTCCGCCAACGATGAAGAGGATATTAGTCGTGTCTACTTGCAGGAATTCCTGCTGCGGGTGTTTGCGCCCACCTTGCGGCGGCACGGATGCAACCGTGCCTTCCATAATCTTCAGAAGGGCCTGCTGCACGCCCTCGCCTGACACGTCGCGTGTAATCGATGGATTGTCTGACTTGCGTGAAATCTTGTCGATTTCGTCAATGTAAACGATGCCTCGCTGGGCGCGCTCTACATTATAGTCTGCTGACTGTAGGAGTTTGAGAACAATGTTTTCAACGTCTTCACCAACATAGCCAGCTTCGGTCAGGGTCGTGGCATCAGCCATTGTGAATGGAACATCAAGAATGCGGGCCAGTGTTTGCGCGAGAAGTGTCTTCCCCGTACCAGTCGGACCAATGAGCATAATATTCGATTTGGCCAGTTCAACGTCATTATTTTTGGTTGCGTGATTCAACCGCTTGAAGTGGTTGTGAACAGCAACGGCGAGAACACGTTTGGCATGCGCCTGCCCGATCACATAGTCATCCAGTACCTTCATAATGTGCTGCGGGGTCGGAACACCTTCGCCAGACTTCACCAGTGAAGATTTGCTTTCCTCGCGAATGATATCCATGCACAACTCGACGCATTCATCACAGATGAAAACTGTCGGACCGGCAATAAGCTTGCGGACCTCATGCTGGCTTTTGCCACAGAATGAACAATACAGCGTATTCTTGTTGTCGCCGTTGCCACCCGAATTTTTGCCGCCAACTTTGCTCACGAGGTTGCTCCTCTTAACTTTTTACTATTCCCCATCGCCACAAAATCTGCATGATTAGTGCCAATGAGGCAATTGCTATTAGACCATTTTTGACCGGAAGTGATCAATATAGGTTTAAAGCCTCTGATTTTTCCGTCCAAAAAGACGGTTTTCGCTGTTTAGTTAATCTTTTTTGTCATCCGTGGTTCCGACACGTTCTTCAATGACCTTGTCTATAAGGCCAAAATCGACCGCTTCATCCGGTGTCATGAATGTATCCCGGTCGAGAGTTTCTTCAATGATTTCATAAGGTTGACCGGTATGCTCCACATAGATTTCATTAAGACGCTTCTTGGTTTCAACGATATCTTTGGCGTGACGCTCAATATCTGACGCCTGCCCCTGGAAGCCTGCCGATGGCTGGTGAACCATAATGCGACTATTGGGTAACGAGAATCGCATGTCCTTCTCGCCGGCTGTTAACAACAGCGAACCCATTGAGGCTGCCATGCCGATACACATAGTTGAGACCGCCGGGCGGATATAACGCATCGTGTCATACATCGCGAGGCCGGAGGTGACGGAACCACCTGGCGAATTAATATAGAATGAGATTTCTTTTTTTGGATTTTCGGCTTCAAGGAACAGTAGCTGCGCCACTACCAGCGTCGAAACCGTATCGTGTACCTGGCCTGAAAGGAAGATGATCCGTTCCTTCAAAAGCCTGGAATAAATGTCGTATGAGCGCTCGCCCCTGCTGGTCTGTTCGACCACCATCGGCACTAGGGTGTTCATAAAAATATCGTTCGGGTCTTTCATCAAATTCTCCGTGCAAGAAACGGGCAGCAGGACGCAAGACCCGGGTATTGTGTAAACTGGGATATTGCGGGCCAGCGGTTAAGGTTTCCCCAAAATAACGGTACCGTCGCTGACAATCCCTATAGAATGTTTCAGTTAAGCAGGTTTGTTGCCGCTCTCAAGGCCTCAAACAAGAATCTAGCACAGAAATGTCCAATCTTCCGATACCTTGCAGGGTACACGATTTAGAGGCACTGTGGGCCGGGGTTTAGCCAGAGTGTCAGCTTTAAAGAAAATGATGCGTTTTTTTCCGATCATTCTATTCGCGGCATGCTTTTGCTGCGCCGGTTATGCTGGCTCATCCGCCTTTGCCCATCCTGAGGACGAGTTTTGCTCTGAAGAATCAGGCATGGACCCTGCCCTGTGCCGCGAGCTGGCGAAGCTCGACAGCGAGACAGCAGAGGAAGAAAGCCCTGCGACCGAGTTTGGTGATACTGAACTTGAGCCGATTTCGCTCGATCGGCCTATCATGGAGACTGTTGGGCTGTATGCAAAACTGGGTTTTGTTCACATCCTGCCACGCGGCTATGATCATATCCTGTTCGTGTTTGCGCTTTTCTTAGCGTCGATTCGGCTCCGCCCTTTGTTGATCCAGATTTCCAGCTTTACAGTGGCGCATACAATTAGCCTGGGCCTCGCGGCGGCAGGCTTGATCAGTGTACCTGGCAATATTGTCGAACCGTTGATAGCGCTTTCTATTGCGGTCGTGGCTGTTGAAAATATCTTTTTTCGAGATTTAACAAAGTGGCGACCGGTGATCATTTTTGGTTTTGGCCTGTTTCACGGGTTGGGATTTGCCAGCGTGTTAAGCGGACTTGGTCTGATCCGGGATCAGTTTCTGGTTTCGCTGGTCAGTTTCAATGTCGGTGTGGAGTTTGGTCAACTTGCGATTATCGCGTTGGCATTTATTGCCGCAACAACTGTCCGACGGTTTATGCCTATATCAGAACGTGAACAGATTTACCGTCGCTTTGTTGTTTGGCCCGCATCGGCTGTTATCGCGTTTTTTGGACTGATCTGGTTTGTCACAAGGCTTGGCGGCTGATTATTGTGAGACGTCCTAGCCGCAAAAAAAGCCCCGCATAAAGCAAGGCTTTCCATTGTTATTCAGCGTCAGCCTAGCTGCCGTCGGTGAACCCTCTATTCTCCAAGAGTGGCTCAATGCTCGGGTCTTTACCACGGAACTGACGATAAAGAACGTCAGCTTCCTTGCTGGCGCCAGACTCATAGACGTTTTCACGCAAGCGTTTTGCAAGGGTCGGATCAAAGATATCGCCGGTTTCTTTGAATGCGGCGAAACCATCCGAGTCAAGAATTTCTGACCAAAGATATGCATAGTATCCTGCAGAATACCCACCCGCAAAAATGTGCGAGAAATAGGGTGAACGGTAGCGTGGTTCGATCTGTGGGATCAGACCGTATTCCGCCAGAACCTGCTGCTCGAAATCACGTGCACTGGTAACAGCAGCAGCTTCTTCTTCATTCAACATATGCCACCGCAGATCCAGAAGAGACGCAGCGATATACTCGGTTGTCCTGAACCCTTCATTGTGTGTTGCTGCACGTTTCAGCTTATCCACAAGCTCGGTCGGGATAATTTCGCCGGTTTCATAATGTGTCGCGTATATTGCCAGCATTTCCGGCTCGCTCGCCCAATGCTCCAATATCTGCGCTGGGAATTCTGTGTAGTCACGCGGCCCACCAACCCCCGAAATCCGATCATATTTCTGGGTTGTCATCAGCCCGTGCAGACCATGACCAAACTCGTGGAACAGTGTTTCGACTTCGTTGAACGCCATCAGAGTTGGTGCATCGTCCGCCGCTGGCTTCGTCAAATTGAGATTATTGGTCACGATTGGGCGAATGTTGTCATCATCGACGTTGCTAGCGCTGCGATACCCACTCATCCAAGCTCCGCCGCGTTTGGAATCCCGGGCGTACATATCGGTCATGAAAACGCCGAGATGGGTTCCGTCCGCGTCTGTCAAATCGTAAGCTGTGACGCTGGGGTGCCATACCGGCACATCATCACGAGCATTGAATGAAATACCGAACAGCTTGTTTGCCATATAAAAGGCGCCGTCGGTTACAGCGCTCAGTTCAAAATAAGGTTTTAACTGGCTGTCATCAAAAGCGTATTTCTGCTGGCGAACTTTTTCAGACAGGTGCCACCAGTCCCATGCTTCGACGGTGTAAGAATCGCCAGTCGAATCGACCATCTCCTGCATCGCAGCAATTTCCTGTTTGGCGCGAGCAAGACCCGGTCGCCAAACGCGCAGGAGGAATTCTTCAGCTTGTTGCGGCGTTTTCGCCATCCTGGTTTCAAGCTGAAAATGGGCGTGGCTTTCATATCCGCGCAGCCTTGCCGCTTCGGCCCTGAGACGGGCGATTTTCAGAATGATCTCACCACTGTCATTTTCATTACCGTTCGCTGCACGCCCTGTGTAGCCACCGAACAGTTGTTCCCGCAGCTCGCGGTTTTCAGATTGTGTCATAAACCCTTCGTAGACGGAACGGTTAAGTCCGAATATCCAGGCATCAGGCATGTCTTTGCCCTCTGCCTTCTTTTTAGCAGAATCGATGAAGCTCTGGTCGAGGCCGGCCAAGTCCGCTTCGTCAGTAACTATCAGTTCAAATCCTTTGGTCTCCGCCAGAAGGTTTTGGCCGAATTTTGTCGTCAACTCTGATAATTCCGCGTTGATTTTCTTCATCCGCTCTTTGGTCTCGGCATCAAGCGCGGCACCACGGCGAGTGAAATCGCGATGATAAAGCTCAAGGACGCGCAATTCCTGAGCGCCAAGCCCAAGGGAATCGCGTTGTTCGTATAATGTCTTGATACGCTGCCAAACTTCATCATTCAGCGCTATACCATCATAGACCTGAGACAGGCGCGGATAAATTTTTCCCTCGAGGGCCTGAAGATCATCGTTAGTGTCGGTGTTGGTTATATTGCCAAAAACTCCCTGCACTTTGCCAAGCGTCTTACCGGCGACCTCCAGCGCTTTAATAGTATTATCAAAAGTCGGCGTTTCGGAGCTGCCGATAATTAGGGCAACTTCTGCTTCAAGCTCTTCGATGCCTTTATCGAAAGCAGGCTTGTAATGCTCGTCTCTAACGAGCGAGAACGGTGGAACACCAAAAGGCGTGTCCCATTCCTGCAGCAGTGGATTGTCGATATCGACCCCCGCAGTCATGTTTTCGGTTGGCTCAACTGGCGATATTTCGACAGTTTCCTGCGATCCCTTTTCACCGCACCCTGCGATCAGAACGGTCGCCGCGCCTGCCAAAAGCCATTGTTTGATGCGTTTGTTCTCGGTCATATTGTCCTCATGATTTGAAATTCTCTGTGGGCAATTTTATAGCGCCTGCAGCGACAAATACTACCCATTCAGGAGATGGTCTCAACCTTACCAAACCGCAATAATTTGACGAACCTCTTGTCTCAGTGACAGGTGCGGAGCGATTGTGGCGAGAGATTTTATTTTGTCCGTATGGACCCAATTATCAAAAAGCCCCACCAATTGGCGGGGCTTCATTTGTTGAATATCGATCTTATTCTTTGGCTGCTTTAACAGCTTTTTTCTTCGTTGCTTTTTTTGCGGATTTCTTTTTTGCTGCCGGTTTTTTCTTCGGCATAGCCTCTGACATATCAATATCATCGGGATCTTTCATCAGCTCCTCCTTGCTGACCGTTTTGTCCGTGATTTTGGCGCGTTCAATGATGTAGTCGATAACCCTGTCTTCAAACAATGGCGCACGTAATTGAGCCAGCGCCTGCGGATTATTCTGATAAACCTCCGCAAGCTGCTGGATTGGCATATTGAATTGCATTGCCTGCATCTGGAGGGCCCGGTTCATATCTTCTTGTGGCACTTCTACTTCGTTGCGTTTACCTATTTCAGCCAGAACCAGCCCAAGGCGGACGCGCCGCTCAGCAATTTTGCGATATTCTTCTTTCAGCTCATCTTCCGACTTTGCCTTGTCGTCTTCATCGAGCTCGGCTTTTTGAACCTGCTGCCAGATCTGATCAAACTCAGCATCGACCATGCCTGGCGGCAGATCGAAAGAATGCAATCCATCGAGTTCATCGAGAATATTGCGCTTCAGATGAAGCCGGCTCTGGCCCTTGAACTGGTCTTGCAGTCGTTCTTCGACATTCTTCGTCAAAGTCTTCAAATCGTCAAACCCAAGATTTTTAGCCATCTCATCATCGATGTCCGCCTTGTCCGGTCCCTGCACTTCTTTCACGGTTACTTCAAACAGTGCTTCCTTTCCGGCTAGATGTTGGGCCTGATAATCGTCCGGGAATGTCACCTTGACAGTTTTCGCGTCGTCAGCTTTTGAGCCTACCAGTTGGTCTTCAAAACCAGGGATAAACTGTCCCGAGCCGAGCGTGAGTGTACTGTCTTCGGCCTGACCCCCTTCAAACTCTTCACCATCGACCTTACCAACAAAATCGATGAGTACTCGATCACCATCTTTGGCTTTCGCCGTTTTACCGCGCGGGGTGTAGGTCCGGTTCTGCTCGGCGACATTGCCTAAAGTTTGGTTGATGTCCTCTTGCGGTACCTCAGCAACGAGACGGGTAAAGGAAAGTTTCGAGACATCTGCGGGTTCAACTTCAGGTAACACCTCAACGTGCATGTCATATTCAAGATCGGCATTGCCGGCGACAACTTCATCGAGTAGCCCGTCCTTGATGTGAGGATGCGGCGGCATTGCCGGCTGCAGATTGTTCCCCTCCAGCGCTTTTTGACTAGCTTCAGCCATGGCCTCCTGGATTAGCTCGCCCATCATGCCTTTGCCGTACATTTTTTTCAAAAATGAAACCGGTGCTTTGCCTGGGCGAAAACCTTTTAGATGAACCTGGCCCTTCATCTCTTCGAGCTTGGCAACAAGCTTGTTATCCAACTCAGAGAACGGGACTTTGATTGTGAATTCCCGTGAGAGGCCTTCAGCCGTCTTTTCGATTACTTCCATCTTTCGTCGCTTCCTGACTTCAACCACTATTTATCTTACGTTCGGGCGGAGGTCATTCCCAGCCCAGTTAGCCCCCTCGGGGCATTTCTATTCCTGCACACTCCTGCCGGAGCGTTCAATTCGCAAATCTGATCCGCCGGATCAGATTTTTGGCCGCTGTGCGACCCGAATTGATGGTGCGGATGGGGAGACTCGAACTCCCACACCTCTCGGCGCCAGAACCTAAATCTGGTGCGTCTACCAATTCCGCCACATCCGCATATTTTGGGTGAACATTCGGACAGACGTTGCGCCGCCCAGATATATCAACCCGTTCGAGCGCGACTAATTAGCAGAACTGCATCTATTGTCGAGAGAAGAATGACGCATTGGCCCAAGTGGTGGTACAATGTAGTCCTATGGGTGCGCGATGTGATTTTGCGGCCGTCATTTGAACCGAGTGTAGTGATCGTGAGAGCAGCTTTGCGCATTCTTTTTGCTGTTGGTGGGGGACTTCTTCTGGTCGTGGCGGCAGTCTATCTTTCGCGCATATGGATCGCAGAAGCTTATATCCGCTCCGCCCTTGAGAAGCGCGGATTCGAGAACGTCGCTCTTCACATCACCAAACTTGGTGTCAACGGGATCGAAATCGAGAATTTTGCCAGCGGAAAACCAGACAACCACCCACCGTTGCAGATCGGCGCCATGCGCGTAGACTGGAACCTTGGAGCGCTGCAGCACGGATATATCGACGCTCTAGTGGTGTCTGATGTTTCTGTATCGATCAACCAGACCGACGCTGGCCTGTTCATCGGAGATGCGCCGCTAATCCCAACCCATCCAGCTACACCCTCACAGACAAACTTTCACCTGGGACGCGTCAGCCTGGACAACGCCAACATCGAGTTCGTATCCGCAAGCGGTACGGCGAGTGTTCTGGTCGCCGGTGATTATGACCGAGGTACCGGTGGGCGTTTTGACGCGGACCTCTCGACAGCAAATTATGGTTGGCAGACCCATGCCATTCAAAATGCTGTCGCGACGGTTAGCGCTACAGTGACGCCCGACCTGGCCTTCTACGGCAGAATTGTGTCGAGCGCCGGACTTGTCGTCAGTGAAACCGGATATCCAGATCTCACATTCTCAGCCGAGTTTTCTGGAGCAGATTTAACCGCGTTGGTGAACGATAGGGAGAATGCCAATGCTGAAATGGTTTTCAGCGCGTCAGCACCTTTTGTCGCCCTAGACAGTCTTGCGACCTATGCCCAAACGCTCGAATTATTCGCCGGCGCGGTGCCGTCCGAGGCCGCCATAACCGCAACGGGTCACGTCTATTACAAAAGTGGCGTGTTCATTCTTGAAAACAAGCAGCCGGATTACCTCACGGTGTCAACGGACACAGGTCTTGCGCTGGGCCTTTCGGCTCCAGTTGGCTCCAGGCTGGTCGAGTGGTCTCCACTTATCAAGTACCTCAATTTCAACTATGCTATAGCTGGACTAAAAGCGTCACCGGCTGATGGTAGCGTTACGCTTGTGCGCAGCGGGACCGAACCGTGGACCATAGACAGTTTGTTTTCAGCATCAGCATGGAACGACACAGATTTTTCACTCGTGCCCGGCAGAGTTACATATTCTGGCTTAATTGACGGTTTCAAAATCGACGGCGATACATTGTTCACTGGCGGCGCAACACGGTTGCGGACCAACAACATGGTGCTCAGTAATCTCCTTCTCGACGGCGAGTTCTCAATCAGCGGCGACCTCCGCGCCCGAGAAGGATTCGTCACCGTACCCAAAGGCTGCATCACGGTAAAGCAACCTCAGGCCAAAACCACAAATGGCACCTTTGATTTCGCAGATGCCAAATTCTGTCCGCCCACCACCGGGCCGATTGTTCTTCGCGTATCTCAAAGTGCAGACAATGAATTTACATTAGATGCCGACGGCGTCCTGTCGGCGTCTAATTTTGATGCGCAAGTTGGAGAAACTACGTTTTCGGGCAAACCACCCGAAGCTGCCTTGAACCTCAAAGTCCGCAATAGAACTGCGGTGGCAGAAACAACGATCAGCGGCGGCAGGTTGAATTTCAACGACCGGATCAACTTTTCTCGCATGACGGGTGGTGGTCAGGCAATTTACCGCGAAGGTGACATAATGATGGCAGGAGATATCCATTCTCTTACGCTAACGGACCTCGCCTTGCCGGTTACTTTTTCTCCGCTGGTTTTCAGTGGCGCATTCTCTCTACGCGAAGCAGCGGCTCTTTTTACCGGGGGCCTTGCCACACCATCCGGCAGAGAATTTTCGAACCTAGAAGGCATGTATGATTTGAAAACCGGGACGGGACAGGCAAAGATCGAATTTGGTTTGTCGAACTTCAACTCCGTTATTCAGCCGGCTGACATACTTCCCCTGTTGAAAGGACTTGTTGAAAATGCGGCTGGAGAGGCAGATGGAGAAATCTTCATCGACTTCGCCGGAGGCGGTATTCAATCCGGCGGCAACTTTGCGCTGAAAGACTTCACGTTTAATGGCCCGACCAGAGCGGTAACGCAGACTGCCGGCCTCAATTTGGATGCAGATTTTGAGAGCCTGTCACCATTTAAAACCAACGGCGTACAGACCGCAACCATAGACCTTATTGATCTCGACGCTTTGAAGCTCGAAAACGGGGAAGTTTATTTCGAGGCGCCAGGCGACGACACCTTGCGGATCCAGTCGGCTGTTTGGCCATGGTTCGGCGGCAGCCTTGGTATTTATGAAGGCGCGATACCTCTCAACGGAAGAATTGTGACGATCCCGCTCGAAGTCAAGAATATCGACATGGCGGACCTCTTCGATTTTCTGGATATCAATGGACTTTCGGGCGAAGGACGACTCGACGGGCGATTGCCAATCGTAGTCGAGGACGGGGAAGCGCGAATTGAAGGCGGAAGCCTTCGGGCCAGCGGTGTAGGTATAATCGAATATAAAAGCATCGCCCTGGAAAATGCCGCCAATTCCGCAGGTGATGCAGGTAAACTCGCTTTTGACGCCCTTAGTTCTTTTGAGTTTGAGCGGTTGGAACTCGATGTGGATGGCTCATTATCAGGCGAAATTCAGATTGGCGTGCGTATGGAAGGAAACAGTGACGCAGTAGTCAGCAACGCCGGCATCAACTATAATATCCGAATCAACGCGCCCATTTTGGGATTGCGCGAACAATATCAGGCTCAGCAGGAAGAAAAACGAAAAGTAATTGACGAATTAAGTGAACGATATGGGGTTGAGCTGGAATTTGGTGAGGCCGAGAAGCTGCAGCCTGGTGAATAGCAGCCTCGCATCTTTGTGATGAAAGTGCCATGATGTTGACACGCGACGATGTCATGACAACGGTGAAAAGGGATCAGACGGTATGACCAATACAGTCACGGCTAAGAAAAGACCCAAAATGACAAATGCCGGTATAGCAGCAGCAATTGGGGTCTCAACAGTTCTTTCCGGTTGCGCAACGGTTAAGCTTGAAGCGCCTGACAAACCAATTGAAATAAATCTGAACATCAACATTACCCAGGAACTACGCGTTAAACTGGATAAAGATATTGAAAGTCTGGTTACAGATAATCCAGATCTCTTTTAGGGAGCGACACAATGAGTTTTTCACTTAAGGCCGTTTTTGCAGGAATTGCAGCAAGCATTTTCACCCTGTTCGCACACGCACTCGCCGCGAATGCGACCATTGAGCAGTCCAAGGCCGACTGCGTGGTTGGCGAGCAGACCAATGGTTACCTTGGTACTGTGCGCGGGGCCTCAACAAATGTGACGATTGACCGTGAAGTGCGCTCGGTAAACCAGCAGCGCAAGACCATCTATGCCCGGCTGGCAGAGGAAAATGGCGTGACCGTGGAAGTCATTGCGCAGCTTACAGCTGAACGCCAAATCAACAACGCACCATCCGGCCATTGTGTTCAGAATACGGACGGGAGCTGGACAAAACGGGCGTAGGCCTGTCGCTCAAAGAGCTCTAAGAATTTGCAAGTTGGTACCTGCCTGCATCCTCAAAGATATCCACGACTCGATATCTCTACCCAGATATATAATTACGTCTGAGCAGGCGATTGACCGATCGAGGAGTATTATTTCCGACAGGAGTGATTCGGTTGAGGAGATCAGATACATAACGAGCTCATGAGCGGCGTCATAGTCCGTGTGTGAGTAGTTTTCATCTACGGGCCGGTTTCCGATAGCGGTCATACAGCTTGCGAAGGACTTTTGGAATCGAGTGTAATAGATCTCCCGCGATTGTACCGGGTCCATTTGCCCGCCCCATCTCTGAATGCAGCCAGGCAGCCGCCGACGCAGCTTCAAATGATGGCATGCCCTGTGCGATCAGTCCTGTGATAATGCCAGCCAACACATCGCCGGAACCAGCTGTAGCGAGCCACGGGGATCCGTTTGCATTGATGGTTATGCGGCCGCCGGGGCTTGCTATGACGGTGTCATCACCTTTGAGTAAAACGATACATCCCGCCCTTTCCGCAGCGTCTTTGATAGCGGTCAGCCTATCTTTCCGCAGGGGAGGCCCACCGAACAGCCGGTTGAATTCGCCCTCATGCGGTGTCAACACATCACCCGGTCGCAACATGTCAAACAAATCGTTTGGCCGGCGTTCAAAACTCATCAAAGCATCCGCATCTAGAATAACATTAGCGCCGCTTGCCAGAAGACAGAGAACCTTGCTTGCCGTCCCCTCACCTACGCCAGCACCGGGACCAATAAGAGCCGCTGTGACACGACTGTCCGTTAACAAGTCCTCCAGGTCTTTGCCACTGTCTCCCCGCTTGAGCATCACTTCCGTCAAGTGACAGGCGTTGACCGTCAAAGCTTTTTCCGGACTGATCAGTGTTACCAACCCCGCGCCGCTGCGCAACGCAGCAAGTGCTGAGAGTCGGGCGGCCCCGCTTTCGTACGGACCGCCTGAACAGATGTACCCGCTTCCTCTAGTAAACTTGTACGCTGTTGCGTCGGGCCAGGGGAAAACAGTGCTCCACTTGTCAGGATCATTCAAAAAGACCTTCGGCTTGATCTCGACCAGCACGTCATCTCTGATGCCAATATCGCTGACATTAACCTCGCCGCACTGAGCCTTACCCGGATGAAGGAAGTGGCCCGGTTTGGCACGAAAGAAAGTTACTGTATGCTGCGCTTTTACCGCCGCTGCCAGGATCTTTCCGGTATTGCCATCGATACCGCTAGGTATGTCGATCGCAACAACCGGACACTCAAGCACATTAATCTGTTGGACGATAGTAGCAAGATCATCTGTGATCGGACGGCTTAGGCCTGCACCAAACAGCGCATCGACAATTAATGCTGGAAATTGCCAGTCGATTTCTTCGGGGGTCAACACAGGGACTTGGCAATCCCGGGCAGCAAGCGATGCGTCCCCGCCCAACTTTTCCGGTGCAATAGTCGCAACAAGTTGTACCGGCCATCCCGCATCCGCGAGGTCAGAAGCAACGACATATCCATCACCACCGTTGTTGCCGGGACCACAGATCACCAGAACCGGTCGCCGCGACCAGCGCCGGCGTATGACATCAAAAACCTGCCTGCCGGCGTTTTTCATCAAGGTGTAGCCGGGTGTACCGGCTTCTATCGTGCGCCGATCGGCCTCTGCCATTTCATCCACTGTCAGCAATTCGTGCATAACGCCTCAAATGGCCTTGATTTTCGCGCCTAAATCGCGCCTTTTACGAAGCAGAATGATCGTACCATGAATGAACGGGCGATCCTATTCCTGTCTGATCAATTGAAAGCAGATCTGATGAAGAAAATTGAAGCCATCGTCAAACCATTCAAACTCGATGAAGTTAAGGAGGCGCTGCAGGAAGTCGGGCTTCAAGGCATGACCGTCTATGAAGCAAGGGGATTTGGCCGCCAAAAGGGTCATACCGAGCTTTATCGCGGCGCTGAATATGTCGTCGATTTTCTGCCCAAAATCAAAATCGAACTGGTCGTCGATGATGACGCAGTCAAGAGCGCAGTCGAAGCAATAACAAATGCCGCAAAATCCGGCAGGATTGGAGATGGCAAGATCTTCGTGTCTATGGTTGAAGATGCCGTTCGAATCAGGACCGGGGAAACCGGCCGTGCCGCCCTTTAGGCCCAAACTGACGAACGCTATAAACTGCCAAAAAGGCAAAATGTAACGGAAATCTGCCAATTCATGCCAGTACTTTTTGCCAATCGACAGCCGTCTTTTCACTATATTCTCCTAAAGCTGACTAAAAATGCTGCAGTGCAAAAGTTTTCCTTGATCACCCTTTCGGTTTAGGCAGAGTGTCGCTGACTTTCCGCCGTACCCTGGCAACACCAACCAAAAGGGGCCTTCCCGATGTCCGCCAAAGACGTTCTGAAACTTATCAAGGACAAAGACGTTAAATATGTCGACCTGCGTTTCACTGATCCGCGCGGCAAATGGCAACATGTCACATTCGATCTGTCGCTGGTCGATGATGATTTTTTTACCGACGGCCAGATGTTTGATGGCTCTTCCATTGCCGGCTGGAAATCCATCAATGAATCGGACATGACATTGATGCCCGACCCAGCAACTGCAGTACTGGATCCGTTCTTTGCGCAGACGACGCTGGCGATTTTCTGTGACATTCTGGAACCTGCGACCGGCCAACCGTACTCCCGTGATCCAAGATCAACCGCCAAGGCGGCCGAGGCCTATCTCAAGTCCTCCGGTATCGGCGATACAGCGTTTTTCGGTCCGGAAGCGGAATTTTTCGTCTTTGACGACGTTCGCTGGACCACGGACCAGAACGCTACCGGCTTTGCGATTGATTCCAACGAAGGGCCGTATAATTCCGGCACTGACTATGATGGTGGCAACCTTGGCCACAGGCCTGGACCGAAAGGCGGCTACTTCCCCGTACCCCCGGTTGATGGCGGACAGGATTTGCGCTCCGAAATGCTGACTGTAATGACGGAAATGGGTTTGCAGCCCGAGAAACATCACCATGAGGTCGCACCATCACAGCATGAACTCGGGATGAAATTTGACAGCCTCACCGTCATGGCGGACCGGTTGCAGATCTATAAATACATCGTTCATCAAGTCTCTGCCGCTTATGGCAAAACGGCGACATTCATGCCGAAGCCAGTTTACGGTGACAACGGGTCCGGCATGCATGTTCACCAATCTATCTGGAAAGACGGCAAGCCGCTTTTTGCCGGTGATCGCTACGCGGATCTTTCCGAAACCTGCCTCCATTATATCGGTGGCATCATCAAACATGCCCGCGCGATCAATGCTTTTTCCAATGCCACGACCAACTCCTACAAACGCTTGGTGCCAGGATTCGAAGCACCTGTTCTGCTTGCCTATTCGGCCCGCAACCGGTCAGCGTCCGTGCGCATTCCGTGGGTGTCCTCGCCCAAGGGTAAACGTCTTGAAACCCGCTTTCCGGACGCGTCCGGCAATCCCTACTTCACCTTCGCCGCGCTGCTGATGGCTGGCCTTGACGGGATCGAAAACCGTATCGATCCTGGCGATGCCATGGATAAGGATCTCTACGATCTGCCACCCGAAGAACTCAAAGGTATCCCGACGGTTTGCGGCTCGCTGCGTGAGGCGCTCAGTGCCCTCGATGCTGATCGCGATTTCCTGAAGAAAGGAAATGTTTTCAACGACGACCAAATTGATGCCTATGTCGACCTCAAGATGGAAGAAGTTGTACGGTTTGAAACAGCGCCGCATCCGATCGAATTCGCGATGTATTACAGCGTATAGCCCTTTTGTTTTAAAGGCACATGTATTGAGTTCCGCGAGCTTGTATTATAATATGAGGGTGGCTGCGAGGACAATGATCCAACAGATCATCTCCTGTTTGACTCAACGCTGTAATCTCGAATAACCCTTCCATGGGTACGCTGATGATCGATAGCGCGGTCTGGGAATTAACCGCACAGTAAGTGAGCATCCCGTTATCGGGAACCAACATGAGTGTGCGACCAAACATGGATGCAAATTATCGAACTATGAGCTGGTTTTCCCTGGCCAGCGCGCTATCCACCGCTGCTTCCAAGCCTGGTTTCCGGCAGTGTTGGCGGGTAGACTGACGAGACTATCGACGATGGAGAAATAATGTGATCGGCATCAGACTTATTGCTGCAAGCTTGCTGCTTGTGGCCTGCGGTGCGCAAGAGACAGCTCAGAAAGAGCTGTCGGACGGCACTATCGTCTACACCTCCAGCCAAATCCACACGATGAACCGCGAGGCGCCGACAGCAACGGCTGTGGCTGTGAAGAACGAGATGATCGTCGGCGTTGGAACTTACGATGATCTCATGGCGACGTTTCCCGGCGCGGGCCACGATGATACTTTCGCCAATGCGACGATCGTTCCTGGACTGATTGATCCACATATGCATGTTTTGCTTGGATCGCTCCTTTATGCCCTGCCATTCGCAGCCCCGTGGCCGATGGCATCGCCCGACGGGGACCTGGCGGGATATGAAACGCGAAGTGCTTTTCTGGCGCGGTTGTCCGATATCGTTGCTGAAGCGCCAGACGACGGCTCTCCGGTGTTCGTTTATGGGTTTCATGACCTTGTACAAGGTGACTTAACCCGGAGCGACCTTGACGCGATCACCGGTGAGCGTCCCTTGCTTGTCTGGCACTATTCCGGTCACGACTTTTATCTTAATACGTCCGCACTTGAACTAGCGGAAATAACGCCTGAATTGCACGACCAATTCGCTGGCATCGGGTTAATGGCAGACGGCACACTTTCAGGGCGTGTGTTCGAGGATGCCTTGCCCCATCTTTTTGAACGGATTGGCCGGTATCTTTTTAATCCTTTATCGGTTGCCCGAGGCGCCAGCGACTATTTTAAAATTATGAGCGAAGCAGGGATTACAACTACTGCTGAACTTGCTTATGGCGCATTCGACAGGGCTATTGAAGACATGATAATTTCCTCCAACTGGTCGCTCGATAGCGCCGGATTCCGGCTATATCTGGTGCCGGAATTCAGGGGATTTGAAAAAGAATTCGGAGACACCGCACCGCAAACAATCCAGACAATTCTGGAAGGTGGCATCAAAACACCAGCACCCCTGCTCCCACGCGTCAAATTTTTTACCGATGGCGCATTTTATTCACAAACCATGCGCCTTTCTTCACCAGGATACCTTGCCGGACAATCAGAAGGCACTGAAGGTTTGTGGGTCCTCGAGCCGAACGAAATTGTCGCCCGTATTCGACCATACTGGGATGCCGGTTTCTCCGTACACATCCATTCTAATGGTGATGCGGCACAAGAGGGAACCCTCGGCGCCCTAGCGACGCTGCGCGAAGATGACAGCAGTCGTGATTTCGTGATAGAACATGGCGGCTTGTTTTCTCCAAAACAAATTCAACGAACGGCAAATCTGGATGCCATTGTGTCAGCCGCAAGTCACTACGTATTCTATCTTTCCGGTGCCTACAAAACACCGCTCGGGACGGATCGAGAGGGTTGGATCTCACCGCTTGGTTCACTCTCGGACGCCGGCGTCGTAGTGACCCTTCACTCTGATGCGCCGCTGGCACCACCGCAACCGCTGCGCGCGGCCGGTGTCCATATGACGCGAGCCACTCGTGAAGGTGGCACCTATCATACAGAGCAGGCGCTCCAACCTTACGATGCTCTTGAAGCGATAACTCTTGATGCGGCTCGTGCGCTCGGTCTCGATGATGAGATCGGGTCGATAGAAGTGGGTAAAAAGGCCGACTTTACTGTTCTTGAAACTGATCCGCTGCAAGAACCAGGTGATGCCTGGGCTGACATCATCATCTGGGGCGTAGTTTTAAATGGAAAGAAACGTCCGCTGCAAGATTAACCAAGCTTTCAACTCCATTTTTTCTTTTAAAAACAGCTCCTTATAGAAGCTCCCTTACAAATAACCCAAACAGCTGACGATCCCAGATTTCCACCAAAACCCCTTGTATTGCCCGTGAAACACGCTTATATGCCGCCCATCGATGATTGGCCGGACGACCTGGGCCGTGCGTTCCCCAAGAAGGGCGCTGACGTTTTAGACTGCCCCCCGAAAATCGACTATCAGGACACGAGTCTGTGCACTTCGCATGGCCCGATGTCCAAAATGAATCGTCAGTGAAAGGACGTTTACTATGACTACAGGTACTGTTAAATTCTACAATGATCAAAAAGGCTTCGGCTTCATTCAACCGGAAGATGGCTCCAAGGACGTGTTTGTCCATGCGACTGCACTGCAGCGCTCTGGCCTCACCGCTCTTAATGAAGGCCAAAAAGTAAGCTACGAAACAGAAGTTGATTCCCGCAGCGGTAAAACAGCTGTGAGCACACTCGAACTCGCTTAAGCTTAATACGATCATTTGATGAAAGCAGCGCCTTGCCGGCGCTGCTTTTTTGTCGGTTTCAAAAGCCGCCCAAATCCTGAGGTTACAGCCACGTATCTGTCGGTTAACCGCAATGTACTGCTGCTTGTAAAACGTGCCCTCGCACTCTTCTCTTTTGCTAAACCTCTATCTAAACCGCTCCCTAACAGTATTGAAGGCTGCCGGCAGTTCAGGCCGCGTCGTGTACACTCGTTGTGACGCAGGCCGCAGGCAGCGTGATCTCAACTGTAAAGCCTCCGCTCTCATCAGACAAAAGTGCGAGGCTGCCGGAATGTAGGTCGACGATCTTCGTCACAAGATAAAGACCGAGACCACAACCTTCGAAGTTACGGTTTAACGCCGCGTCAGCCTGGTTGAATATCTCGGTCAAATCGGGAAGTTTTCCAGCTGGGCAGCCCGGCCCATTGTCCGTCACTATTAACTTCAGCTGACCGTTTCCTGTTGTCGCCGTTAGCTCAATAATGGCTTTAGGTCCAGCGAACTTTGCCGCATTGTCCAGGAGGTGCACCAATGCAAGCTTCATCAGGCTCCAGTCGACTGTGATTTTTTCAATTACCTCGTGCACGAGCACAACCACCTGTTGCTCGCTCCATGATTTCTTTCCTTTGGTTTCAGCCATTGCCTCTTCAAACAGCTCAGCCGGTATGACCGTATCCGGATAAATGTTCTTCTCACCAGCCTGTAATTGTGCGGCGTGTAGCATATTATTCAAAATTGAGAGAAGGTGTCGACCGCTAGAACCAATCATGTCAGCGTAGTCGCAATATTGCTCATTACCAAGAGGGCCTAGTGTTTCGCTCTTCAGTACGTCGGCAAAACCGATCACACTGTTCAGGGGTGTTCGCAGTTCATGGTTCATATTTGAAATGAGCTGGGTTTTAGCTGCGGATATTTCGGCATGCGAGTCTTTGGCGGCACGCTCGGCATGCTCGGCCTTCTTTTGTGCTGTAATGTCATGTAGTGCAAAAACCACAAATATCCGATCATTTTTCCTACGCTCAAACGAGCTGTCGGCCAGAAATACACGAGACCGACTGACCGTTACGTCCAGCGCCGACGGAACAGCAGTCTCCTCTATCTCCTTTTCGAGCGTGAAGCGAGCGATAACCCCGGTTTCATCCTGACTAAAAGCAAGGTGCGCTGCCAAAGCGGGCTCTACGTCGCGCAAATGTACTCCTGCAATTGGCGGCTTTTCGAGACCAAGCATTTCCTGCGCACGTGGATTGCACAATTCGAGGGCACCGTAGCGATTGACGACGATGAAGCCTTCGTGATTGTCGGCGATTAGGGTTTGTAAAAGCGTGTAACTGTCTTTCGCCTCCATCCGGGCGTAGAAAGCTTGTTTTGTGCGGCGTTCAAGTTCGAGGCAAATGACGTACACAATACAAAGAAACTGGGCTAGATGCAGACTTGCCGTATAGATGATGTCGCCAGCTCCAGCCTGTATAGGCAAGGGCCCGACGATGATGGCGGCCAGGATCAGCGCATTGAGAATAAAACACCGCAGAGGGTTATTGTGACACACTGCGGATGTCAGGACCAGGCACAGGAGCGCAGTGAATAGAAGGGTTGGAACAACGCCAATCAACGTCAGCTCGCGATCCCTGCGGGCTGTCTCATAGGTCGTCGCGTTAACCAGAACTCCGCTTTGTACACCATATACTGGAATTGCAAATTCATCACCTAGCTCCAGCGCAGTCGCACCAACCAGAACATTTTTGTTTCTAAAAACCTCTTTATCAAAATCGCCCAGCAGCACATCAGAATAAGAGATGCGTTCAAAACTCCGAGGGCTAATCGAAAAGTCTATGTAGTACTCCCTGCCATCAGGCTGTTTGCCTGCCATCTTGGTAGCGAGCGTTGCAGTGCGGCCAAAGCTGAATTCTACACTGTCGATGGCGCGCCGTAAAATGCCGTCTTGATCAATCGGATAGTTCACACCCGCGATTTGTGAATGAGCCAACAATTGCGGATGTGGCTGTATTTCCGCCGTTACATTCGGCATATCTGCTGAAATCGGCTGGCGCAGAGCAGCTAGAAAAACCGGCGTCTTTGCCACATCAATCGCATCAGCAAAAGCCTGATTGCCGGCGGGATCGCCTGGTGCGCTGAAATCTATATCGAAGGCAACAGATTTTGCACCGGCTGCACTGACGATTTGCAAAAGATTACCATGCACGGATCGCGACCACGGCCAATCCGGCATCGCCTGCAGGGATTTTGTGTCAATGGCGACGATGACGGCATCAGACTTCACGGAATGGGACAGGACTTTAAATCGTTTGTCGAGAATGAAGTGATCAAAGCTAATCAGCAAACCGGCGAGAGACAACAAGACGGTAAAAAAGAAAAACAGAGAGGCGGCGAAAATGTGCCGACGCCATTTGGATCGATTGTCTGTAACAGGATTTTGGTCACCAAATGGCATGGACGTCATCGTCTACGGGACAGCTGGAACGTTGCCATCACCGACGAACGCTATACCACTTGCCACAAAGTCATTGAAACTTCCGTCGATTTGATTGTTTGCCCCCGCTAAATCGTTTGAATCACCGAGAACGGAATTTGCGTCGCCAAGAATTGAATTCTGGTCACCTCTAATGGTATTAAAATTGCCGGCGATTGTGTTGGAGTCTCCGGCGATTGAGTTTGTGTCTCCACTAACGTCATTGTGCATACCAACGATTGTATTATCGTTTCCAACAATTCTGTTCCAGTCTCCTTCCACAGAATTGTTTTCTCCCAAAATGTTATTAAACACACCACGAGCATAGTTACTCGCGCCGTCAATGATATTATTGCTGCCAATAACATCATTGAATGATCCGGTTATCAACAAATGCGAGCCTGACGCAACATTCTCGTCACCAGTGACTTGAACTTTGAAGCCTGTGATCTGATTGAGGCTGCCATCGACCGAGTGCAGTTCGCCGCTAATTGAATTTTGATTGCCCATAACAATTGAATGACTGGCGTTGACCGAGTTCGAGTCGCCAGTAACTTCGTTTTCGTGATCAGCGACAAAATTACCGTCACCATTGACGATCTGGTCAGTACCGCTGACTATGTTCTCGTTGCCTAAAACAGCTGCGTTAGCACCGGCCACACTGTTGCCACTGCCTTTAATATCATGGCTGATTCCGATGGTGGCATTACTATCGCCCTCGATTTGGTTGAAATTACCGGCGACAGAATTGTCATTACCTGATATTGTGGACTTCATTCCTTGAAGCTGATTACCGACACCTACAACGACATTCTCATTACCAACAACAATGTTAGATAGGCCGGTGGCTGTATTTTTTTTGCCGTCGATGGTAGTGTCGCTACCCATGAGCGTGTTGTCGTTCCCGAAGATCTCGTTCTCATTGCCCTCGACGAAATTGCGGTTACCGGCGATCTCTGTGTCGTCGCCAGTGAGTACATTTTCATTACCGAGGATTTTGTTACGATCTCCATCTACAATGTTATCATTGCCGAAAACGATACTCTCGCTTCCGAGGACTTGGTTATGGTTGCCCATCAACCGATTTTTATCACCCTCTACTGAGTTAATATCACCGCGGATGATATTCCCCCGGCCTGTCACACGGTTTTCGAACCCTATCAGAAGATTACCGTTGACGATGCCACTTTGAAAGACACGGCCGGAATTATCTGCAGGTGTTGCCTCAGCGGTGGTATCACCATCCGCATCAGAACCTGCAACATTATCGTCCTGAACTTCCGCTTCAGAATTATCTGCGGTGCCTTCATCGGTTGCCGCTCCTTCTGACCCCGCGTCAATGGTATTTTCGACACTTAGCGTTCGCCCCGTCGCTGTTGCCCGCTGACCAGCAGCAACCAGCATGTTTTCTTTGGTACTCAATGAGCTGACGTCAACCAGCCCTTCATCAACAGTGACCGAGTTAAATTCATGGTCAACCTGAATGGTAAAGGTCGTACCTTTGACCACCGCAGCGACGTAAGGTGAGCGGACTTCGAAATGTGGGTTCTGCCGGCGATCAACGTTATAGGTTGCGACACCCGAGAGCTGACGAATCAAGGTTTTGGCAGCTGTTTTATTATCGATGACAATGCGCGTGTTTGCGCCAAGCCTAATTGTCTGCTCGGCCTTTTTAAGAATAGCAGACGAGTCCTCGCCAGTTGAAATCCAGTCTCCGGTTGCCAGATAATCACCAACACTTGCTGGCGCCTTGCTGGACGTTGCGACTGATCCAAAGGCCTTTTCAATTCGCCAAGCATCAGCGGCCCAACTATCGCTGATCATGAGAACAAATATGGTCAATGAAACTACGATTCGCTGCATTGCGACACTCCCCTCCGGAGTTCTTGATTGGTCAGAATACAACTCAAATTTTTAAGAAAATTTGAACAATTTTAGTAAATAAATCCTTTCCGAATTTTCTTCAATTATCATTAATTCTTTTGCCACATATCTAGTTTGGCGACAAAGTGGCCGGGAGCAGTTTCCATATGATCCGCATTATCGGCAGTTGGCTGACATGCGCATGCGTCCTGTTTCAGCTTGTTTGCTTCAATCCTGCTCGAGCGCAAATGCTGCGTGAAGGTTTGGAAGCGGCTGATGATGCCTTGCGCAACGGCTTCGACGTCGATGCAGTGGCGCCAAAGACAGCACTCCGTGAGTTTCGCCCTGGTCCATCAGCAATCCCTGAAACAACAGTTTTTATCAAGAAAATTACGGTCACCGGAGCAACAGCCCTCACGGAGCATGAGCTGCGCACCATCGTTCAGCGGTATGAGGGACAGCCCCTTGGCAAGACCGATTTACAAAACCTCGCTAACGCGCTGACGAGAGCGTATCGCGACAACGGCTTTTTTCTGGCAAAGGCGCTTATTCAGCCGCAGACCTTTGCAAACGCTGAACTGTTTGTGACGATTAGCGAGGGTTTCGTCAGTCGGATCGAGATAGATGGAACTGCAAAACATCCACTGATCCGTTATTTTGACAAAACGCTGCAGGAGCAACCTGCCGAGTACGAAACATTTACACGTACGCTCAGGCTTGTCCGGACCAACACAGGCAGACCGTTGCAAAGCAATAGCGTGGAATCGGATCCGGATCGAAACGATGGCTATGTTGTTACGCTATCAACGGCACAAAGCCGCATGCAGGGGCGGATTGACATTATCAACAAGGGTGTTCGCGAAGGCGAAGCATGGCGGGCATTGCTGTCTTCGAAACTTCATTCGATCATTCGTGCCGGTGACACCATCACGCTGGGCTATCTAACAAAGCCAGCACTGTCCTCTGAATTACAATACTATATCGGTCGATATGAAGTTCCAGTTGGCAACAAAGGTGTTGTGGTGTTTACAGAGGTGACCGCATCTGACACCAAGCCAAAAAGCGTCCTGACTACACGCGATCTCGACGGCAAATTGCGCGCCGCGACTCTCGGACTCAGCTATCCGGTGATGCTGACAACACGTCAACGGTTCATTACCACGGCCAAGCTCGAATGGTCGGACTCGAACGAATTTGAAAACGCCGCCGCGCTGTATAAGGATCGTCTGCGGTTGATCCGGGTAAATGGAGTCTATCGGCAGAATCTAAACGACAGCGACGTTGTGCGTGGCTTCGTTGAGATCACACAAGGTTTTGATACACTGAATGCAAGCGATCAACCGGGTGTTTTGACATCGCGCCCAGATGCCGATGGCAAGTTCATGAAACTGATGGGCGAAGCCACGGTGCAAAAATATCTCTCGGACAGAGTGAGCATTACCGCTTCTGTAAAAGGACAGTATGCTGATAACTCTCTCCTCTATTTGGAGGAGTTTTCGCTCGGCGGTGGTGCCTATGGACGCGGCTACGACTTCGGCGAAATCCTCGGCGATTCAGGGGTCGCGGGTTATGTTGAAGCCGGATATCACGGCGATGATTTCCGATCCATCGACCGCTGGCAACTCTATGCTTTCGCCGATGGCGGCGCAGTGTGGAACCGTGGTATCAACATTTCATCCGATGGTGACCCCCTTTATTCGGCTGGCCTTGGCGTACGCCTCTATGTCGACGATAATCTCTTTGTTGGATACGAAGTCGCACACCCGCTTTCCGACGCGCCGTTTACACTAAATGACAAACGAACGAGGCACCGGGTCCAGCTCACAGTGATGAGCAAGTAGAGAATTCATTTTGGTGTATGCTCATTTTATTTATAATCAAACGCGGGATTTTTTTGCTGAGGGTCCAATTTGGACGGCGCCGTCTGGAAAGGATTTAAGGGGGGAGGGTTTCCAGACAGCGCCGACCATCCATTGGGTAGATAGGGCGCGGTGCAACGAGTACAACCCCTGTCCGGAAGTTTTTTAGCATAGCAACCGGCTTTAAAAATCAGCTTCAACGGCGACGTAAAAACGCCGTATTACAATACCAACCGGTGCGGGATGCAGACCCGTTGAAAAATCCTGCCTGCGAATAGCCAGCACGTTTTCGGCCACCAACTTGACCCTGACTGATGTAACCCGCCGGAAAACAGCCCGACCGGCGACCTGTAATATCTCGAGTTGATCAACGACGTTGTCCAGTTTGATTTTTCACCACTCAGCGGGCTGAAACTGCAACCTTGCTTCGACACAATAAACAACGTCAGAGATCGGTTTCGCGGTATTCACTTTTTCATCAATTGCAACGATGACATTTGACCCGCCGGACCTGAATGATCCGCCGTTCCATTTTGAAACAGATTTACCTATTGTCTAAGCCACTTTGTAAAGCTTCTCACCTTTTTCGGCCATGTCACGGAAAGACGATGGTGGAGAGAACCGGGGACCGTGTTGCTGGGCGAGTTTCTCGGCGGTACGGACGAATTCGTCGGCACCGATTGTATCGATGTGGCTCATTGGGCCGCCTGTCCACGGGGCAAAGCCCCAGCCAAATATGGCACCGAGATCTGCTGACTCAGGATCAAAAACCACACCATCATGATAACACTGCGCTGCGGGCACAAGTTGCGCGTACATGAGGCGCTCCTGTACATCTTCCGTACTCGGCTGTTCCTCAGCCAGCGGATAATGCTCGACGAGTCCCTTCCAGAGGTGCTTTTTGCCGCCATCGGGATATTCGTAGAATCCGCCACCGGATTTACGGCCCTTGCGCTCCAAATCAAGGACGAACTTCTTTAGGAGATGATCAACTGGCGTGATTGGATAGGACTCTTCGCCAAGCTCTGCCCGTGTTGCAGTCGAGATTCTATACCCAAGTTCCTGACTGGTCTCATCGCAAAGAGCCAGCGGGCCAACCGGCATACCGAGCAATCGCGATGAGTTTTCGATCAGCGCTGGATTTACGCCTTCGGTCACCATCAACATCGCCTCGTTGATGTAAGGTGGGACGACACGGTTGGTGTAGAAGCCTCTGGTGTCTTTGACTACAATCGGAGTCTTCTTGATTTTCTTCACGTAATCAAGCGCCGTGGCGAGAGCAAGATCATTACTCTCGTCGCCCGGAATGATTTCGACGAGCGGCATCTTGTCGACTGGCGAGAAAAAGTGGATGCCGATGAACTGCGCCGGCCGCTCAGAGTTTTTAGCAAGGCCGGTGATCGGCAGTGTAGAGGTGTTGGAGGCGAATATCTTATCGGCGCCGAGAACAGCCTCGGTTTGTTTGATCACGTCGGCCTTAATTCCTGGATCTTCGAAAACTGCTTCAATGACCATATCGACATCCTTGATGTCATTGTACTTTGTTGTGGCCTTGAGGCGGGAAAGCATTTCCTCTGATTTCTCTTTGGTAAGCTTGCCTTTGGAGATAGCCTTCTCATTAAGCTTGCGCGTGTAGTCCTTGCCTTTTTCAGCGTAGTCAATTTCGCGATCAAGCAGGACAACCTCTATGCCGGCTCTCGCGGTAACGTAGGCGATCCCTGCACCCATCATGCCGGCACCGAGCACCGCGACTTTATTGATCGTCGTCTTATCCACAGTTTTCGGCCGCGCAGCACCCTTCTCTGCTGCCTGCTTGTTGATGAACAACGTACGGATCATATTTCGGGATTGATCACTCATCAAAAGCGTTGTGAAATACTTGCTTTCAAGGCGCAGTCCCGTTTCAAACGGGACAATTGAGCCTTCATAAACACATGAGAGGATTTTCTCGATCTGCGGCATGTTGTGCCAAGTCTGAACCTGCGCCATGGCAGCAGAACCAGCGAAAATTGGCACGACACGTGGGTCCATCGCACCCTGCCCGCCGGGAAATTTGAATTTCTTTTCATCCCAGGGTTGGCGCACTTTCGGATTGGCCTTCACCCATTCTTTTGCTTTGGCAACGATATCTGCGTGCGGCACAATTTCGTGGATCAGATTTTGTGCAAGCGCTGCTTCCGCCTTAAGCGGACGGCCAGAGGTGCACAACATCAGTGCGTTCTGAATACCCGCAAGACGTGGTGTGCGCTGGGTGCCACCGGCGCCAGGCAGAAGTCCAACTAGCGCTTCGGGAAAACCAAGCTGCACTTTAGGTGAGTCAGATGCAACACGATAGTGGCAGGCGAGGCAGACTTCGAGGCCGCCACCAAGAGCAAGACCGTTGATCGCCGCGGCGAATGGTTTGGTCGTTGCGCCATTAAACAACTCCTTCGCCGTCTTGCCACCGGTCTCCATTTTGCGGAACATACGGTTCATGTTCCACGCGCCTTCGAATACTTCTTTGGTAGTTGGCTCTCCGACTGATGCGCTATCGCCGAGCATCCGAAGGTCTGCGCCGGCAAGAAAGCCGGACTCTTTGCCGGACGTTACAACGGCGCCGTTGATCTTGTCGTCGGCGAGGACCTGATCCACCGCCTTCTCGAACTCCTGCATCAATTGCTGATTCCAGACATTCATGGATTGGCCCGGCAGGTCAAGTGTGATCAGCGCGATACCGTCGCTGTCAATATCCAGTGATAGTGCTTCGTATGACATGTTCTTCTTCCGTATTCAGATGTTAGACGCGCTCGATGACCGTAGCTGTTCCCATGCCACCGCCGACGCAGAGCGTGGCGAGGCCGGTTTCCTTGCCGGAACGCTCCAGTTCGTCGAGGACTGTACCGAGAATCATGGCGCCGGTGGCACCGAGTGGGTGACCCATGGCGATCGCGCCACCATTGACGTTGATCTGGTCATGATCGAGTCCCATTGCCTGCATGTAACGCAGAACCACAGAGGCGAAAGCCTCGTTCAGCTCCCAGACGTCGATATCGGATTTTTCCATGCCGGCGCGCTTCAGGAGTTTTTTGGTGACGAATTCCGGGCCGGTCAACATGATGGTCGGCTCTGAACCGGTTGAGGCCATGGCCCGGATTTTTGCGCGCGGCTTGAGGCCGAGTTTTTCGCCCATCTCTTTTGTTCCGATCAGGATCGCAGCAGCGCCATCAACTATCCCTGAGGAGTTGCCGGCATGATGTACATGCTCAACCCGCTCAAGTTCGGGGTAGCGCTGGCGAGCGATTGTATCAAAACCCGGCATTCCTTCACCCATCATGGCGAAGGATGGATTGAGGGCACCGAGAGATTGCATGTCCGTGTCAGGACGGATGGTCTCATCATGATCAAGGATGATTTCTCCCATGACATCTTTCACCGGCACAATTGATTTGACAAAGCGATTCTCGGCCCATGACTTTGCCGCGCGCCGCTGGCTTTCAACCGCGTAGCCATCCGCGTCGTCGCGGGAGAACCCGTATTTCGTCGCTATGACATCAGCTGAAATGCCCTGCGGAACGATGTAATTTTTAATTGAAACTGCCGGATCAGTCATCATCGCGCCGCCATCTGAACCCATGGGAACGCGCGACATACTCTCAATGCCACCGCCGATGGTCATGTCTGCTTCGCCGGACATGACTTTCGCTGCCGCCATGTTGGTCGCTTCAAGACCCGAGGCACAAAACCGGTTTACCTGAACGCCAGCCGTCGACTGTGCGTAGCCCGCCTGAAGAACGGCGACACGGGCGATATCCGCGCCCTGCTCTCCCACCGGCATGACACAACCGAGTATGACATCATCAACATTTTCTGTATCGAGATCATTACGATCACGAACCGCCTCCAACACCTGGGCGGCCAAATGAACCGGTGTGATTTCGTGCAATGAACCGTCGGGCTTACCCTTCCCGCGGGGGCTTCTGACAGCATCATAGATAAAGGCTTCTGCCATTTCATGCGTCCTTTCGAGAGACTTGGTTGGATAGCAGCCGTGACGAGCGATCAGGGCCACCGGAATATGGCCGAAAAGTAGGCGTGATGTCAGTCACTTGCAACGCGCAAGTGCAGCTGCTGGCTATGTTTTGAGGGTTGGTGAGCTCCTTAACCGAAGACACTCTTTAGTGGATTCGCGCACCTGAATTATCGTCAATGACGAGAATGTATGACAAAATAGCGTGCAAAACCAATGACTTCCGTCAAAAGCGCTTGCAAATTCCCGAAAAATCCAAGCTAATGAAAGAAATTAGGGAGCCGAGAGACAGCATATATCCAGCAGTCACATCCCGCTCCTTCCTTAATTCGCTTCGAGCCAGTCAGATAAACCAGCCAGAGAGGTGGCATGACAACACGGCAAAAGTTTCTAATCGGCCTGATCGCCCTCGTCGTGCTCGGATATTTTGGCTTTTATGTGGGCATCACCCCACATGGTACGGCCACGCGGGCTCAGGGTGAACTGCAGCAAGCCGCCGAGGCGGCCCTCGCCAATGCCGGTATTGACTGGGTGAGCGTCACCATGGACGGCCAAAAGGCCGTACTCGGCGGAACTGCACCGTCAAGCGAGGCAATTGATACCGCCAGAGAAGCTGTTTTGCATGCCGAATGGGCTGGCGGACTGGTCGGCGGCGGTGTCACATTTGTTGATGTCAGCGGTTTGCGCAACTCTGAAAGCCGCGTTTTACCGATCGCGTCTCCTTACACGTGGAGTGCTGACCTTGCTGACGACCGATTGGTGACATTGCGCGGTTATGCACCCGATGAAGCCTCCCGCGCGTTGATTGTCGCGCGTGCGATGGAATTGTTTCCTCGGGGGGTCGTTGACGAGATGCAGCTCGCGCGCGGCGCGGCGTCAATGGACTGGCCGGACGTAGCACTTGCTGCGGTGGAAAGCTTGGCGCTGCTTGATCAGGGTACTGTTTCGGCATCGGATGAGAGTTTTGACGTGACGGGTCAGACAGAGAAAGCGAATAACCTTGCCACAATAGAAGAGCTGTTTGGCAAATCACCTGAAGGATACAACGTAACCCTGACCCTAAAGGTCAACGAGCCGTCTGCCTCGGTGATCCCTGCAGAACCGGAAGTTCTGGCGGCCACACCTGAGGCCGCGAACGAATGTCAAAGTGCGCTCAACATTCTTATAAATGACAACACGATCAATTTCAGGTCATCCAGCGCCGTTATTCTGGACAACAGCCTAACGGTATTGTCTGACCTCGCAGCGACACTGCGCCGATGCCAGAATTTCACGATAGAAATTGCCGGGCACACTGATGCAACCGGCGACGACCAGTTAAATTTGCAGCTCAGCCAGCAACGGGCTCAATCAGTTCTAACTTTTCTTGGAGCGAATGGGGTTCCGGTTTCACGGATTACGGCACATGGCTATGGCGAGGCGCAACCCGTCGCCAGCAATCAGACACGCATTGGCCGTGCGACCAACCGGCGAATTGAATTTACCGTTATTGAATAAAGACAGACAAGGAGCGACAATCATGTTTTGGCTGATAATGCACCAATGGATCCTTCTGTTTCTGGCCTTCCTTTTGGGGCTGTTGATCGGCTGGTGGATCTGGGCGAAACGACAGGTTGAAAAAACCGGCGCGGCTACCAAACCGCTTGCCGCAAGCGATGCATCAACCACGGTTTCTGATTACGCTGCGATGACGTCGTCAGTTCCTGACGACAAACACCGGCCGAAACTTTTTGACGATCCGAGTGACGGACGGCCGGACGACCTCAAAAAGATTAGCGGTGTTGGTCCGAAACTCGAGGGCGTGCTCAATGGTATTGGCGTTTTTTATTACAGGCAAGTGCGTGACTGGGCGCCTGAACATGTCGCTTGGATTGACGACAAGCTGCCGTTTCCGGGGCGCATCATTCGCGATAAATGGCAGGAGCAGGCCGGCATCCTTGCGAATGGCGACGATACTGAATTTGCCTCGCGCTATGAAAAAGGCGAGACCCCCTCCTCCTATGACGGGAGCGACAAAAAATGACGGTCCAACCTCTCTTCGGTTTCTTAAATTTTGGCGAAAAGCCCTTCACACCTTCGCCAGACACTGATATTGCTTGCCGTTCTGGGGGCTTTTTGAAGCCCCCTTCCGTTCTGGACGGCCTTTAGAGGCAATCTTATTTCCTGGATGACCTCTGGTCATTCTGGGCCTGTAGCTCAGTTGGTTAGAGCTGGCGGCTCATAACCGCTAGGTCGGGGGTTCGAGTCCCTCCGGGCCCACCATATTTATTAACAAAATCAATGGTTTATTTACTCCTTACACGACACTTCATAACTCACCAAATATTTTTGGGTAACAAAGTGGGTAACTTGCGCAGAGCAAAGTGATCTGATCATCGTGCAAACTCATGGTTTCAGGCAAAAAATCGTGCCAGGTGGCGGCCCAACTGGGTAACATTGGCGCAATTTTTGTCAGATTACATGGTTTCGTTGCATTCCTGGCATATGCACAACCGATTTCCGTGAATCGCACTTCAGAGCTGGCGGTTCATTTCCGCCACTCTTTACCAAGCAGTTCCTCGTTCCAATGAGGGTGCCACTAATTATCTTTACACGTATTTAAAGCTACGAAACGTGGCTACCTGCCCGCGAGATAGCAGAACTCAGCTATGGAGACCTCAAATTCTGATGCGTCCAACAAATCCTTCTCTTTCCGCAACGGTGTCGAAGGGCAGCTTGACAGGCCGCGCGGCGCCATCCGGGCGTCCGGCCACCTCGCCCGTGAAGGGAATCACGCCAAAATAAGACGGTGAGGCACGCGCCGCTCGTCACCTTCCGGCCGCGATCAGCGGGCACCGGCGACCCCTCTTCTGATAGCAACACATTGGCTTTCCACAAAAGCGCACATTCAAGTCTGTCTTGAAGTGTGAGATTCACTAGTGCCCACGGCCTCAGACGCCCGGCTCATTGATCCAGATACGCTCTGGCCCGAGCCAGGTCCCGTTCAAGCTCCTCGACAGTTGACGAATACTCCACGGTATTCGGGTCGGACAGCGCTTCCTGGAAGATCTCAATAGCTTTTTCGACGAGAGACGGCTGGCCCAAAACCTCACCCGTTACCATATTCAAATAACCGTAGCTGTGAGCTGTCACTGCCCAATCGCCAGAAGGTCGATCGGCGCCGTATATCGATAGCGCTCGTTCACAAGCTGAGGCCGCCTGATTTACATCTCCGGCATCTTTTGTGCGCTCAATTGCATGTGCCCGATACCAACATTCGTTGTTGCCCAGTTCTGCAGAAAGGGTGGCCGCGATGTCGGGGCGGATTTCTTCCAGTGAGTTTGGGGTTAGGGCCGCTGCCGCATCTGCGGCATCGCGATAGACGAGACCGGCTTGAGGGTCGTCCCTGTCCGCCAAACGCCCTGCCGTTACTCCTAGTGTATATGACAAGTTGTTCTGGGTCATCGCCCAGTCGAGGGGTACGCGCTCCCGGGTCCACTCTTCAAGCGCCAGGCGATAGGCTGCGACCGCCTCCTGCAGTCGTGCCGTGTCGCTTTCGCGTTCCCCCAGGTTCCAAAGGACAGTGCCGAGATTGTTTTGGGTCATCGCCCAGTCGAGAGGCAC